>NZ_JASATX010000001.1 GCF_029952955.1 Ruicaihuangia caeni
TGCGCCGATGGTACTGCAAGGGCGACCTTGTGGGAGAGTAGGACACCGCCGGACCTCATTCCGGAACTGGCCACCCCAACGGGGTGGCCAGCTCTGTTTAACCCGAAGACGCGAAGCGTCTGAGGGGCTCGTAGTACTTCAAGGAGAGAGCTTCATGACGCCGGGGGCGGGCCGAGTCAGCGGCGATCGAGTCTTCTGGCGCGTGGCGCTGCTCCTCTTCGCCACGGGGTGGGCTGCGAACCACTTCACCGCGCTGGTTCCGGTGCTCCGAACCGCCGGCGAACTGCCGAGCGTCACCGTGAACAGCGCCTTCGCGATCTACGCGATCGGATTGCTGCCGGGTCTGCTTGGCGGTGGAGCGCTGGCCGACCGAATCGGACCTCGACGCATCGTGCTGGCGGGTGCGACGATCGCCGCAGCCGGCAACCTCGCCATGGCCGTCTGGCACGCCGAGTTCGGCGTGCTGGCCGGACGCCTCGTGGTCGGTGGCGGCATCGGGCTCGCGGTGAGCGCCGGTACCGTCTGGGCCGTCATGCTGCGAGGCGCGAGTGGCGCGACACTTGCCGGCATCATCCTCACCGCCGGCTTCGCCACGGGCCCCTTCGCCAGCGGCATCCTCGCCGCAGTGCTTCCCTTGGACCCCGGAATGACCGTCCCGTTCGTCGCCACCTCTGCATTGTCGGTCGTCGCGGTGGCGCTCGTCGTATTGTCTCGCGCCTCGACCGGGGGGTCACCACTGCAGGCTCGAGCCCCGGGCGGCGGTGTGGCCGTGCCGGCATCCGCGCCGATCCGCATCCGCAGCGCACGCCGAGCGTTCTCGGTCGCTCTTCCTATGGCGCTCTGGGTGTTCTCGACCGCGACCGTCGCGTTCATCGTGCTCCCGAGCCGGATGGACCTGCCCGCGGGATCCACAGCACTCGTCGCCGGTCTCGTCTCGATACTGGGATTCGGGGCAGGCATCGGCGCGCAAGCGCTGGCGCGCCGCTTCGCCTGGGGACCGATCGCGGGGGTGTGCGGAGCCGGGCTCGCGGCTGCGGGCTTCACGGTGACGGCTTATGTGCAGCATCCGCCCGTCTGGCTGTTCTTGGTCGCGATCGTGGTGCTCGGCACCGCCTACGGCCTGTGCCTGCGAGAAGGACTCGTCGACGTGGACCTTCTCGCGCCCGTGGCCACGCGCGGAATGGTGATCGGCGTCTTCTACGTGTTCACGTACCTCGGGTTCGCTGTGCCTCTGCTGCTCGATTTCGTGGAGCCGTCGATCGGCACGACCCTGCCGCTGCTGCTCCTGGCCGCAATGGCCGTGCTCGCCGCCTCGGCGAGAGGGATCGTCATGCTGAAGACCGACCTGCTCGATCGCTGGCGGCCAGGGCGCTAGCGCGGCTCGAGTCGAGGCGTCCCGTGTGCCGACGCGCGGGCGTGCAAACGATGCGCTGCCTCACCCCTGCCGGGGACGCCTCCCCGAGCTGATCGCGAGCAGCGACATCGCGGCGATCAACGCGATGGCGGGAACCCAGAATCCCCAGCCGGGCTGCGCGATATAGATCGGAAGCACCACCGCCGGCGCGACGGCTGAGCCGAAGAACCGGAACGCCTGGGTCACCGAGACGCCTGCCCCGCCGTTGGGGAGAGCCAGTACGGCGCCATTCGATGACACCGTCACGAGCTGCGCTGACGCGAACGCCAACGACCAGACGAGCGCGATCGCCCACGGAGCATGAGTGAGCGGCGGGAGAGCGATGGCCGCCGCGGTCATTGCGAGCCCGGCGAGCATGACCCGCTTCGTGCCCCAGCGGTCGACCGCCCTCCCGGCGAGGGGTGAGGTGACGAAGGCCGCGAGCCCGCCGCACATGACGATGAGGCCTCGCTCCGCCGGGCCTGAACCGAACTCGGTCCCGGCTTGCAGCGCGATGAGGAACGCCATACCCAGGGCTCCGAAGCCGATCGCGAACTGTGCGCCGCCGATTCGCAGCACGGGCAGTGTGATGCCGTCGACGAGCGAGCGGAGGCGCAGCCGGCCACTGCCGGCATCCGCTGGAACACCGATGATGAAGAGCACCAGTGCCACCAGCGCCACTGCACCGTACGCGAACCGCCAATCGAGCACGGCCACGAGGCCGCCGAACCCGGGCGCCGAGAGCTGGCCCAGGGACTGGGCAGCGCTATAGAGCCCGAGCGCCCTGCCGAGCCGCGCCTTCGCCGCGCTCCTTCCGAGTGTGGCGAGCAGGATCGGGGTGGTGAACGCATTGGACGAGCCCGCGAGGACGCAGCCCGCGATGAACACTCCCCAAGTGGGAGCGAGCGCGCACATGAGCGCCGCTGCGACATAGCTCGCGTACGCGATGCGGAGCACCCGAGCGCGGCCGACCGATTCGGCGATCGAACCGGAGACGAGCATGATCGACGCGAAGGGGACCAGATACGCCGGGATGCAAGCGGCCGCGGCTGCCGCGCTGATTCCGAAGCTTCCGCCGAGTTCCGTGAGGATCGCCGCCGCCATACCGCCGGCGAAAGGGCCCATGAAGCCGCCGGCGTAGACCGCTGCTCGTCTCAGCCTGCCGACTGGTCGCGTCATCGACGGAGCGAAGCGACCGCTCGCCTCGCCCTCGCACGGATGCTCGGTCGACGACGACCGATGATGCGACTCGCGAACAATCTGGTCGCGATCAGCAGGTCGAGCTGCTCGCTCTCGGTGCGAGCCTTTCGAGTGTTGACCTCAGCCACGATCGAACCGTTCCAGCCGCTGTCGATCAGCATCTTCAGCACTTCCGCCACCGGCTCGTGACCCGCGCCGGGCACCAGGTGCTCGTCGAACACCCGGCCCTCGTCCATCGACCCGGAGCCGTCGCAGAGATGGATGTGCCGCAGACGATCACCCATGCGGCGGGCGAGTTCGAGCGAGCCGGCCCCGGAGAGCGCGGCATGCGAGAAATCGAGCGTCATGGCGTCGCAGTCCATGTCGGTCGGATCCGGACTCGGTGCGTAGGCTTTCACACTCGAGCCGCGCACCTTCCACGGGAACATGTTCTCGACGGCGATCTCGACACCGGATGCCGCGGCCGTCTCGCGCACGATGCGCTCGAAGTTGCGGGCGTATCCCGCCTGCCAGCGGAAGGGCGGATGCACGACGACCGTGTCTGCGCCGACCTTGGCAGCCAGCTCGGCGGACTTCTCCAGCTTCACCTGAGGATCGCGGCCCCAGACGAACGTGGTGAGCAGCAGCACCGGAGCGTGGATCGAGAGGATGGGCATGCCGAAGCGCTCTGCGAGAGCGTTCAGCGCGTCGGCATCCTGCGTGACCGGGTCATTCGTCACCATGACTTCGAGCCCGTCGTAACCGGCCTGCCGAGCGAGTTGGAACGCATGCTCAGGGCCGCGCGGATACACGCACGAGGTGCTCATGCCGAGGCTGATCATCGTCTCGAGTCTACGTCGGCCGTCCGGGGCCGCCCTGGGGAACCCCCGTTAGAGGCACACTGTTAGCCTGAAGGCGCGACAACGCCCCGCCAGCGGGGCAGAAGGAGACGATCCGCAACGATGGCTTCGGAGAAGCAGGGCGAATACGACTTCATCGTGGTGTCGAACCGATTGCCGGTCGACCGACAGACGTCGCCGGACGGCACCGAGTACTGGCAAGCCTCACCGGGGGGCCTCGTCACGGCGCTCGAGCCGATGATGCAGGCCAGTGGAGGTGCTTGGGTCGGCTGGCCGGGTCGCCCCGATCTGGAGTTCGACCCCTTCGACCACGACGGAATGCACTTGGTGCCCGTCTCGCTGACGGCGGTCGAGGTGGAGCGGTACTACGAGGGCTTCTGCAACGACACGATCTGGCCGCTGTACCACGACGTGATCGCTCCGCCGAGCTACCACCGAGTGTGGTGGGACGCGTATGTGCGCGTGAACCGGCGCTTCGCCGACGCGGCAGCGCGGCTCGCGGCGAAGGACGCCACGGTGTGGGTGCACGACTACCAATTGCAGCTCGTGCCGATGATGCTTCGCGAGAGCCGGCCCGATCTGACCATCGGGTTCTTCAACCACATTCCATTTCCGCCATATGGCATCTTCTCGCAGCTGCCGTGGCGCCGACGCATCATCGAGGGCCTCCTGGGCGCCGATGTGATCGGCTTCCAGCGGGTGGGGGATGCCGCGAACTTCAGCCTTGCCGTTCGCCGGCTGCTCGGCCACTCGGTGCGCCGTGCCGGAGCCATCGACATCGAAGAGGACGGCAAACCCTTCCGGCGGGTCATCTCGCGCGCCTTCCCGATCTCGATCGATTCGCGAGCGTTCGAGGAGGTCGCGAAGCGGCCGGATGTGCAAGCTCGAGCACGCCAGATCCGGGAGGATCTCGGCAACCCGAAGAAGATCCTCCTCGGTGTCGACAGGCTCGACTACACCAAGGGCATCCAGCACCGGCTGAAGGCGCTCGGGGAGCTGTTCGCAGCCGGCGAGCTCGACCCCGAAGAGGTGAGCTTCGTGCAGGTGGCGAGTCCGAGCCGGGAGCGCGTCGAGACGTACCGCCAACTGCGCGACGAGATCGAGCTCACCGTGGGGCGCATCAATGGCGACTTCGGGTCGATCCGCCACCAGCCCGTGAGCTACCTGCACCACGGCTACCCCCGTGACGAGATGGTCGCCCTGTACCTCGCCGCCGACGTGATGCTCGTCACTGCGCTCCGCGATGGCATGAACCTCGTCGCCAAGGAATACCCGGCGGTGCGCTTCGACGAAGACGGGGTGCTCGTGCTGAGCGAGTTCACCGGGAGCGCCGACGAACTGCGAACGGCCCTTCGCGTCAACCCGCACGACATCGACGGTTTGAAGGCGGCGATCCTCGAGGCGACACGGATGCCGCAGGCCGATCGGCGACGGCGCATGCGTGCCATGCGCAGGCGCGTGCTCGAGAATGATGTCGCGAGATGGTCGTCGAGCTTTCTCGACGTGCTACGCGAAGCTCGCGGAAACAGTGCCGCGCGTGACGAGTCGCACGTCGATCCCGTCCTGGAGCAGGCGGGATCAGGAGCGTGAGCGTGACCGCCGCTTCACTCTCAGAGGCACTCCATTGGGTCGCTCAGGTACCGACGTTGCTGGTCGCGCTCGATTTCGACGGCACGCTGGCTCCGGAAGTCGACGACCCGGAGCAGGCGCGGATGCTGCCGGCTGCCCAGGAGGCGATCGGCCGATTGGCGCTGCTGCCCCGCACTCCGGTCGCGCTCGTCTCAGGCCGTGGTCTGCCGAGCCTCGAGCGAGTCGCCGGTGTGACGGATTCGGTCACACTCGTCGGGTCGCACGGCGTGGAGATGCGCTACCAGGGGCGCGAGCGCTCGCTGCTCGGCACCCACGATCTCGAGCGGCGGCGCCTGCTCGGCGAAGTGCTCGCAGCGAGCGTCGACCAGCACGATGGCGTGTGGCTCGAAGCGAAGCCCGTGGGGTTCGCCGTGCACACACGGTTGGTGACCCACGATGCGGCGGCAGAGGCGCAGCGGTCCGCTCGCGCAGCGGTCGCGGCATCCTCGCTCAGCGACATCACGGAGCGCGCGGGCAAGAATGTGCTCGAGTTCGCGGTCCGGCCGGCGACGAAGGGCGATGGCATCGTGGAATTGCGCACCCTCACGGGCGCCGATGCCGTCTTGTTCGCCGGTGATGACGTCACCGATGAAGACGCGCTCGCAGCGCTCGAGGACGGAGACCTCGGGTTGAAGTGCGGGGCCCCGCCGACGCACGCGCAGTTCTGCGTGCCGGCTCCCGCGGATGTGGCAGAGGTGCTGCTCCAGCTGGCTGAGCAGCGGTCCGCGTATGTGCACCGGCGGGAATGAGTACTGCTCATCGTCTAAAATAGTTCCCGGCGACGGGTGTAGCGGTTCGACCTTCGACGGACCAGCATGCGTGAGAGTCATGACTGAGGGAGGGTTGGATGCTGGTGATCCTCGCGGTCTTCGCGGTCGCCTCCCTCGTTCTCTACCCTCTCACCCGGTCGATCGGGCGGCCCGCCTTCGCGGTAGCGGCGCTTATTCCCGCAGCGGCATTCGTCTACACGATTGCGCAGGCGCCGACGGTGCTGGCCGGCGGCAGTGTTCGCGAGCAGTACCTGTGGATCGCGGAGCTCGGGATGCAGGTCAGCACCCGACTGGATGTGCTGGCCTGGGTCATGTCACTCGTCGTGACCGGCGTCGGCGCCCTGGTGCTGCTCTACTGCATGCGGTACTTCGACGCCGATGAGGAGGGTCTTCCCCGCTTCGCGTCGATCCTGCTGGCGTTCGCCGGCTCCATGTACGGCCTCGTCATCGCCGATGACGTCTACCTGCTGTTCGTGTTCTGGGAAGCGACCACCGTCTTCTCCTACCTGTTGATCGGGCATTACACCGGCCGCCGGGCCAGTCGCGGAGCCGCCCTGCAGGCGCTGCTCGTCACGACGTTCGGCGGGCTTGCGATGCTCGTCGGCTTCGTGCTGCTCGCGGTCACGGCCGGCACGACCCAGCTCTCCGCGCTCGTCGCGAACCCGCCAGAGGGTGCGATCGTCATCGTCGCGATCATGCTCGTGCTGCTCGGCGCGGTATCGAAATCTGCGCTGTTCCCATTCCACTTCTGGCTGCCGGCAGCGATGGCGGCGCCGACGCCGGTCAGCGCCTACCTTCACGCGGCCGCCATGGTGAAGGCCGGCGTCTACCTCATCGCACGCCTGGCGCCGGGCTACGCCGACATCCCCGGCTGGCGCGAGGTGCTTGTGCTCTTCGGAGTCATCACGATGCTCATCGGCGCGGGGCGCGCCCTCCGGCAATACGACTTGAAGCTGCTCCTCGCGTTCGGCACGGTCAGTCAGCTCGGCTTCCTCACCGTCGTGGTGGGGGCTGGATCGCGGGATGCCGCGCTCGCGGGGTTGGCTCTGCTCATCGCCCACGCGCTCTACAAGTCGACACTGTTCCTTGTCGTCGGCATCATCGACCACCGCGCCGGCACGCGCGACCTGCGCAAGCTCAGCGGACTCGGACGTGATGCGCCGGCGCTCGCGGTCATCGCCATCGTCGCCGCCGCCTCCATGGCGGGGCTGCCTCCGCTGATCGGGTTCGTCGCCAAGGAAGCTGTCTTCGACTCATTGCTCGCGATGGCCGGGGAGGGATCTACGGTCGGCTGGGTGGCGCTCGCGGGTGTGGCGGTGGGCAGCATCCTCACCGTCGCATACACCGCCCGACTCATCTGGGGCGCGTTCTCACGCAAGCCGGGTGTCGAGTCGGCCCCGCCGCTTCACCGCCAGCGCGTCGACTTCCTCATCGCGCCCGCGGTGCTCTCGGCGGCGGGTCTGGTGCTCGGTCTGCTCCCGAACGTCGTCGACAGCTGGGTCGCCGGTTACGCCGACTCGTTCCCGCCGGCTCGTGAGCCGTATCACCTGGCCCTGTGGCACGGGCTCACTCCCGCGCTCGGGCTCTCAGTGCTGGTGCTCGTGCTCGGTGCGGGGGCGCTCCTGGTCTCCGGCTGGGTCAACAGATCCGGGTGGCATGTGCCCGAAGCGCTCGGGTCGAATGAGATGTACTGGCGCATCCTCCGCGGCGTCGACAGGGGAGCGGCGCGGGTGACCGTGACGACGCAGCGGGGCTCCCTGCCGTTCTACCTCAGCGTCATCCTCATCGCTCTGCTCGCGTTCGTCGGCGTCCCGCTGGTGCTCAACCGCACCTGGCCAGACACCTTCACGTTCATGAGTCATCCGGTCGAAGGCGCGGTGGCGATCCTCGTGATCATCGCCGCCCTCGCGGCGACCACCGCGCAGAAGCGCTTCCAAGCGGTCGTGCTCGTGGGTGTCTCCGGCTATGGCATGGCCGCCCTGTTCGCGCTGTTGGGCGCGCCCGATCTTGCGCTGACGCAGGTGCTCGTCGAGACGGTGACCCTGATCGCCTTCGTGCTCGTGCTGCGCAGGCTTCCCGCGCGCCTCGGCGAGAGGCACGGCTCGGTGCACCGGCTCGCCCGCGCAGGGATCGGAGTCGCGGTCGGTCTGCTCATGGGCACCATCGCTCTCGCAGCCCTTGCAGCTCGCGTCGACGCGCCCATCTCCGACGAGATGCCGCGTCTCGCGTACGAGGGCGGACACGGGCAGAACGTGGTCAACGTGATGCTCGTGGACCTCCGTGGCTGGGACACCATGGGTGAGCTCAGCGTCGTGATCGCGGCCGCGACGGGTGTCGCGAGCCTCATCTTCGTGAGCGGACGACGAGACTACCTGCCGAGACTCTCGCGGCGCGACGCCCAGGAGCGCGTGCGCGAGACGCTTCGCCGAGTCGCCGACCCCAACGACGCCACCGAGCGCGGGTCCTGGCTGCTGGCAGGACGCACCCTCGCCGCCCGCAACCGATCCATCATGCTCGAAGTGGTCGTGCGGCTGGTGTTCCACGCGATCATCCTCCTGTCGATCTTCCTGCTGCTCGCTGGGCACAACGCACCGGGCGGCGGTTTCGCGGGCGGACTCGTCGCCGGCCTGGCGCTCGTCAGCCGCTACTTGGCGGGCGGACGGCACGAGCTCGGCGCTGCGGCGCCGCTCGACGCCGGAAAGCTGCTCGGCGCCGGTTTGCTGTTCGCGGCGGGCACGGCAGCCGTGCCGCTGCTGTTCGGCGCCGACGCGCTCACCTCGACGTGGTTCGAACTCGACCTCGGCTGGTTCGGCGAGATCGTGTTCGTCACGTCGACGCTCTTCGACAGCGGCGTCTACCTCGTCGTCGTCGGGCTGACGCTCGATGTGCTTCGCAGCCTCGGGGCCGAAGTCGACCGCCACCAAGAAGACGCCGAGCAGACGGAGGTGCGCTCATGATGCCTCTCGTGCTCGTCGCCCTGATGGTCGTGCTGTACTCGGCAGGGATCTACCTCATGCTCGAGAGAAGCATGACGCGGGTGCTGCTCGGCTTCCTCCTCGCTGGCAACGCGACCAACCTGCTCATCTTCCTCATGTCAGACGGGTTCGGCGCTGCGCCCCTGCTCGGCGACGATGGCAGTGCTCCCGCTGTGATGAGCGACCCGTTGCCGCAGGCGTTCATCCTCACGGCGATCGTCATCACGTTCGGCGTGAGCGCATTCCTCATGGCGCTCATCTATCGCTCATGGCGGCTCGGCAAGGTCGACATCGTGCAGGACGACCTCGACGACATCGAGATCGCGAAGCAGAGCAGCGCGATCGCTGAGACGAGCATCGAAGAGGTCGACACGAGCGACACCGAGTTCGCCGACGATGTGCAAGCGCGGGCACTGCAGGAGGAATTGGGTGCGGTGCACCGCTCGCTCGATGCCGATGCGGCTGCCATGACCGACGAGATCCACGGGTCGGATGCTGCGTACCCGGGCTCTCCGAGCGACGCGACCTCCGTCGAGGCAGCCGCCGACGGTGCGACGGCCGATCACGACGGCCACCGTGACGAAGACCCGCGTGACGACAGCACCGAGGGGGACGCACGATGAACGCCCTGGTGCCCCTCGTCGTATTGGTGCCGCTGCTCAGCGCGGCCGGCGCATTGGTATTCGGCCGCCGTCCACGGCTGCAGCAGCTCATCACGGTCGGTGCCCTCGGCGCTGTGCTCGTTCTGAGCGCAGTCATGCTCGGCATCGTCGACAACGATGGACCGCTCGCCATGTCGGTGGGCGGCTGGACCGCCCCGTTCGGCATCGCGCTTGTCGTCGACCGGCTCTCGGCGTTGCTCCTCATGGTGTCGGCGATCGTGCTGCTGGGGGTGCTCCTCTTCTCGGTCGGCCAGGGTCTTGCCGACGGTGATGAGGAGACGCCGGTCTCCATCTACTACCCGACCTATCTCGTGCTCTCGGCCGGCGTCTTCAACGCCTTCATCGCCGGCGACCTCTTCAACCTGTACGTGGGATTCGAGATCCTGCTCGTCGCCAGTTACGTGCTCATCACGCTGGGGGGCACCGAGCAGCGCATCCGCGCCGGCATCACGTACATCGTCGTGAGCCTGCTGTCGTCGCTGCTCTTCCTCGCATCGATCGCCATGATCTACGGTGCCACCGGCACAGTGAACCTGGCGCAGATCTCCCTGCGGATGCAGGAGGTGCCCGAAGACCTCCGAATCGTGCTGCACGTGATGCTGCTCGTCGCCTTCGGCATCAAAGCGGCCGTGTTCCCGCTCGCGTTCTGGCTGCCCGACTCGTATCCGACGGCTCCCGCACCGGTCACCGCTGTCTTCGCGGGCCTGCTGACCAAGGTCGGCGTCTACGCCATCATCCGCACGGAGACACTGCTCTTCCCACTGCCGGAGCTCAATACGGCCTTGATGGTCGTCGCCCTGTTCACGCTGGTGGTCGGGATACTCGGAGCTGTCGCGCAGGTCGACATCAAGCGCATGCTCTCATTCACGCTCATCAGCCACATCGGCTACATGGTGCTCGGCGTCGCCCTCGGCACGGCCGCGGGCATGAGCGCAGCGATCTTCTACATCGTCCACCACATCGTCGTGCAGACGACCCTCTTCCTCTCCGCAGGGCTGATCGAGCGCCACGGTGGAAGCACGTCGATCAATCGTCTCGGCGGGTTGCTGAAGTCGGCGCCGGTGATCGCGGTGCTGTTCTTCGTCCCGATGCTGAACCTCGGCGGCATCCCGCCCTTCTCAGGCTTCATCGGCAAACTGGCGCTCTTCGACGCGAGCGCCCGCGAAGGCAGCGCGCTGGCGTATGTGTTCATGGGGGTCGGAGCAGCCGTATCGCTGCTGACGCTCTATGCGCTCGCGCGAGTTTGGAACCTCGCCTTCTGGCGCCGCAGCGAGGAAGTCGAGGACTACGACTCGACGATCACCGCTCTGCTCCGCTCGGCGCCGGAGATGGGCTCGCCGCGCGAGCAGCGACGCATTCCGCGCCTCATGACGGTGGCTACCACCTCCATGGTCGCGGTGAGCGTGGCGCTGACCGTGCTCGCTGGACCGCTCTACGCGTTCGCGGATCGCGCCGGGCAGAACATCACGGGCCCCGGCACCTATATCGACTCCGTGCTCGGACCCGGCACGAGCGCCGAAGCCGACGCATCGGTCGACAGTGTGAACGGGAGTGCCCCATGAGTCCCGCCGAGCACGGGTTCATCAGGCGGCTCCGGTTGCGGCAGTTGCCGGTCATGATCGGCCTGGTCGTCTTCTGGCTGATGCTCTGGGGCGACGTCACGGCACTGAACGTCGTGGTCGGCGTGGTGCTCGCGATCATCGTGACGCGCGTCTTCTACCTGCCGCCCGTTGATATTTCGGGTCGCGTCAACCCGTGGTGGCTGCTGCGCTACCTGGGGTACTTCCTGCGCGAGCTCGTCATCGCGTCGTTCCAGGTGGCATTCCTCGCGTTGGATCCACGCGGGGTGCCGCACTCTTCGTTCGTGCGGGTGAAGCTCCGCACGAAGTCCGACTTCATCCTGACCATGGTCGGCATGACCATCTCGCTCATCCCCGGCTCGCTCGTCGCGGAGGTCGATCGATATCAGTCGACCCTCTACCTGCATGTGCTGAACACGCGCACGCTCAAGGATGTCGAGGCGATGCGACGCGAAGTCCGCTGGATCGAGGAACTGCTGATCCGGGCGGTGGGCGATCGCAACGATCTGAGGAGGCTGGGCGCATGAGCGCGGCATCCCTGCTGTTCTGGTTCAGCGGCACCATGCTGCTGCTCGCCTCGCTCTTCGCGCTCTACCGCATCGTTCGCGGACCGTCGATCCTCGACCGCATGATCGCCTCCGACATGCTGCTCACGACGCTGGTCATCGTCGTCGGCGTCGAGATGGTCTACAACGATCACCTCGACACCGTGCCCCTCATGATCGTGCTCGCCTCGACGGCGATCTTCGCGTCGATCTCGGTGGCCAGGTACGTCTCGAAGCAGGACCGACCGAAAGATGAGAGCGGCAGACGAAGGCCGCTGGGACGCGGGCCCACGGCCGACCACCCGGCATCCGGGCCCGAAGCGCCCGAGCAGGCGGGGAACCCCGCGCCCGAGAAGGGAGGTCCACTGTGAACCTCGACGCGATCCTCGATGGTGCCGCACTGATCTGCCTAGCGCTCGGCGCGTTCCTCTCCATGGCCGCGGGAGTCGGCTTGCTGCGCTTCCCTGACGCGCTGAGCCGCATGCACGCAGCGACCAAGCCGCAGATCATGGGCCTGTTCTTCGTGTTGGCGGCGATCGCGCTCGACCAGCGCTCGTGGGTCACGGTCCTCATCCTCATACCGGTGGTCGTGCTGCAGACGCTCACTGCGCCGATCTCGGCGCACATGATCGGTCGAGCCGCATACCGCACGCATAACTTCAGCGACGAGCACACCCTGGTCGACGAGCTCGGGCCGGCAGTCGACAAGGCCACGCGCGAGCAGCGGCGGCGCGGGCCGGAGCGCTGAGCCGCATTCGGCCGCAGGGGCTTCGGGTGGGGCGGCGGCAACTCCCGTCCCCGCTGCAGCGCCACCGCGATGACGGATGCCTGCGGCATCCGAGCGGACGAGTGCACATCCCGCGCGCTCTAGACTCGTAGCCATGGCCGAAATCGACATCAAGCCGCGTTCGCGCGCCGTCACCGACGGTATCGAAGCCACCACCTCGCGAGGTATGCTCCGCGCGGTGGGCATGGGTGACGAGGACTGGGACAAGCCGCAGATCGGCATCGCCAGCTCCTGGAACGAGATCACCCCGTGCAACCTCTCGCTCGACCGCCTGGCGCAGGCGTCGAAGGAGGGCGTGCACGCGGGAGGCGGGTACCCGCTGCAGTTCGGCACGGTGTCGGTCAGTGACGGCATCAGCATGGGCCACGAGGGCATGCACTTCTCGCTGGTGAGTCGCGAGGTCATCGCCGACTCGGTCGAGACCGTCATGATGGCCGAGCGCCTCGACGGGTCTGTCCTGCTCGCCGGCTGCGACAAGTCGCTCCCCGGCATGCTCATGGCTGCCGCGCGCCTCGATCTCGCCGCCGTATTCGTCTACGCCGGCTCGATCGCGCCGGGCTGGGTCAAGCTCAGTGACGGAACCGAGAAGGAAGTCACGATCATCGACTCCTTCGAGGGCGTCGGTGCCTGCAAGGCCGGCACCATGAGCCCCGAGGATCTCAAGCGCATCGAGTGCGCCATCGCCCCGGGCGAAGGCGCGTGCGGTGGCATGTACACCGCGAACACCATGGCGAGCGTCGCCGAGGCCCTCGGCATGAGCCTTCCGGGCTCGGCCTCGCCGCCCTCGGCCGACCGCCGTCGCGACTACTACGCCCGGCAGTCGGGCGAGGCGGTCGTGAACCTGCTGCGTCAAGGCATCACCGCCCGCGACATCCTCACCAAGAAGGCGTTCGAGAACGCGATCGCCGTGGCCATGGCGTTCGGCGGCTCGACGAACGTCATCCTGCACCTGCTCGCGATCGCCAACGAGGCCGAGGTCGAACTCACGCTCGACGACTTCAACCGCATCGGCGACAACGTGCCGCACATCGGCGACCTCAAGCCGTTCGGCAAGTACGTCATGAACGATGTCGACCGGCACGGTGGTGTTCCGGTCGTCATGAAGGCGCTGCTGGATGCCGGCCTCATCCACGGCGACGCCCTCACGGTCACCGGCAAGACGGTCGCCGAGAATCTTGCCGAACTCGACCCCGACCCGCTCGACGGCGAAGTGCTGCGCACGCTCGACAACCCGATCCACAAGAGCGGCGGCCTCACGGTCCTGCACGGATCGCTGGCGCCCGAGGGCGCCGTCGTGAAGACCGCCGGCTTCGACGCCGCGGTGTTCGAAGGCCCGGCGCGCGTGTTCGAGCGCGAGCGCGCGGCCATGGACGCCCTCACCGAGGGGAAGATCGGCCACGGCGACGTGGTGATCATCCGCTACGAGGGCCCGAAGGGCGGCCCCGGAATGCGCGAAATGCTCGCCATCACGGCGGCGATCAAGGGCGCGGGGCTCGGAAAAGATGTACTACTCTTGACTGACGGTCGATTCTCCGGCGGCACAACCGGCCTGTGCATCGGCCACATAGCTCCCGAGGCGGTCGACGCTGGACCGATCGCCTTTGTGCGCGATGGTGATCTGATACGGGTCGATATCGCAGCTCGCTCGATCGACCTACTGGTCGACCCGGCTGAGCTGGAAACCCGCCGTCAAGGCTGGGCTCCCCTTCCCCCGCGCTACACCCGAGGCGTGCTCGCCAAGTACTCGAAGCTCGTGCACTCCGCTGCGAAGGGCGCGATCACCGGGTAGGCGGCTGTCACAGACCACTCCCATCGAAAGAAGAGAACTTCCTCCATGGCTGCAGAACCACGACCCGCGCCAGGGCCGGCGGATGCCGCAGAGCCTGAGATCCTGACCGGCTCCGGCGCGATCCTCAGATCGCTCGAGAAGCTGGGCATCACTGATGTCTTCGGCCTGCCGGGCGGCGCGATCATGCCGTTCTACGACGAGCTCATGAGCGATAAGGGCATCCGCCACATCCTCGTGCGCCACGAGCAGGGCGCGGGCCACGCCGCCGAGGGCTACGCCTCGGCCAGCGGCCGACCAGGCGTCGCGATCGCGACGTCCGGTCCCGGCGCCACGAACCTGGTCACCGCGATCGCCGACGCGCATATGGACTCGGTGCCCCTGATCGCCATCACCGGACAGGTCTTCTCGACCGTCATGGGAACCGATGCCTTCCAAGAGGTCGACATCGTCGGCATCACCATGCCGATCACCAAGCACTCCTTCCTCGTGCGCCGGCCCGAAGACATCCCCGCGACGATGGCGGCCGCGTATCACATCGCGACCACGGGGCGTCCCGGTCCCGTGCTCGTCGACGTCACGAAGGACGCTCAGCAGAACTCCGCTCCCTTCATCTGGCCGCCAAAGGTCGATCTGCCTGGATACCGGCCGGTCACGAAGGCCCACGGCAAGCAGATCCATGCCGCGGCACAGTTGCTCGTCGAGTCGAAGAAGCCCGTCTTCTACGTGGGCGGCGGTGTCGTGCGCTCGCGCGCGTCAGCAGAGCTCAAAGAGCTCGTCGAACTGACTGGCGCTCCCGTGGTGACGACTCTCATGGCACGCGGTGCGTTCCCCGACTCCCACGACCAGCACCTTGGCATGCCCGGGATGCACGGCGCGGTGACGGCGGTGCTCGGCCTGCAGGAGTCCGACCTGATCATCTCGCTCGGCGCGCGGTTCGACGACCGAGTCACCGGCAAGGTGAGCGACTTCGCGCCGCACGCCAAGGTAGTGCACGTCGACATCGACCCCGCAGAGATCTCGAAGATCCGCACGGCGGACGTGCCCATCGTGGGCGATGCCCGCGAAGTGATCGTCGACCTGATCGACGCGTTCAAGAAGGCCGCCGAGAAGCAGACGCCCGACTACAGCGACTGGTGGAGCAGGCTCGAGCTGCTGCGCACCCAGTATCCGCTCGGCTACACCCCGACCGACGACGGGCTCCTGTCGCCGCAGTGGGTGATCGAGCGCATCGGCGAGCTGACGGGGCCCGAGGGCGTGTACGCGGCCGGTGTCGGTCAGCACCAGATGTGGGCGGCGCAGTTCATCAAGTACGAGCGCCCCAACTCGTGGCTCAACTCCGGCGGGGCAGGCACCATGGGCTACGCCGTGCCCGCAGCCATGGGCGCCAAGGTCGCACAGCCCGATCGTGTGGTGTGGGCGATCGATGGTGACGGATGCTTCCAGATGACCAATCAGGAGCTCGCCACCTGCACGATCAACAACATCCCGATCAAGGTCGCGATCATCAACAACTCGTCGCTCGGCATGGTGCGGCAGTGGCAGACGCTCTTCTACGACGGCCGCCATTCGTTCACCGACCTGCAGGCCGGCGAGCAGCAGGCGTTCATCCCCGACTTCGTGAAGATGGGTGAGGCCTACGGCGCGCTCTCCATCCGCGTGACGAAGCCCGAGGAGGTCGACGACGCGATCAAGCTGGCGCTCGAGACCAATGACCGTCCGGTCGTGATCGACTTCATCGTGTCGCGCGATGCGATGGTGTGGCCGATGGTGCCCCAGGGCGCGACCAACTCGGCGATCCAGTACGCGCGCAATCACGCGCCGCAGTGGGAGGAGGAGTAGGCCATGTCGCACGTGCTGTCACTGCTCGTCGAAGACAAGCCGGGTCTGCTCACCCGGGTCGCAGGGCTGTTCGCCCGCCGCGGGTTCAACATCGAATCGCTCGCGGTCGGCCGCACCGAGATCGAGGGCCTCTCGCGGATCACGGTCGTGGTCGATGTCGAAGAGGGCCCGCTGGAGCAGGTCACCAAGCAGCTGAACAAGCTGGTCAACGTCATCAAGATCGTTGAGCTCGACCCCGCACAATCGGTGCAGCGCGAACATCTGTTGATCAAGGTGCGCGTCGACAACGTCACTCGCTCGCAGATCCTCGAGGCCGTCACGCTCTTCCGCGCACGCGTCGTCGATGTCGCCACCGACTCGCTCGTGATCGAGGTCACGGGGGATTCCGGCAAGGTGCAGGCGTTCCTGCGCGTGCTCGAACCCTACGGCATCCGCGAGATCGCCCAGTCCGGACTGCTCGCCATCGGGCGCGGTTCGAAGAGCATCAGCGATCGCGTGTTCAAGAGCTGAACAGGCAAGTCAGGCAACCAACGAATCCGCAGCTCAGTCGTCTGCCGAAGGCGCGAGCGGGCATCATCCACAACGAACAAGGAGAACCACAACAGTGACCGAAGTGTTCTACGACAAGGACGCCGACCTCTCGATCATCCAGGGCAAGAAGGTGGCCGTGATCGGCTACGGCTCGCAGGGCCACGCCCACGCGCAGAACCTGCGCGACTCAGGCGTCGACGTCGTCATCGGCCTGCGCGAGGGCTCGAAGTCGATCGCCAAGGCGGAGGAGGCCGGTTTCACCGTGCTCTCGAACCGCGAGGCGGCTGAGCAGGCAGACGTGATCGTCATCCTCGCTCCCGACCAGCACCAGCGGAAGCTCTACGCCGAGGACATCGAGCCGGCGCTGAAGCCGGGCAAGGCGCTGATGTTCGCCCACGGGTTCAACATCCGGTTCGGCTACATCACCGCCCCCGAGGGCGTCGACGTGTTCATGGTCGCGCCGAAGGGCCCGGGCCACACCGTGCGTCGCGAGTACGAGGCCGGGCGTGGTGTTCCGGTCATCGCCGCGGTCGAGGTCGACGCGTCGGGCAAGGCGTGGGACCTCGCCTGGTCGTACGCTCGTGCGATCGGCGGCCTGCGTGCCGGCGGCATCAAGACCACCTTCACCGAGGAGACCGAGACCGACCTCTTCGGCGAGCAGGCCGTGCTCTGCGGCGGCACGTCGCAGCTGGTGCAGTACGGCTTCGAGGTGCTCACCGAGGCGGGCTACCAGCCCGAGATCGCGTACTTCGAGGTGCTGCACGAGCTCAAGCTCATCGTCGACCTCATGTGGGAGGGCGGCATCGCCAAGCAGCGTTGGAGCATCTCCGACACTGCGGAGTACGGCGACTACGTCTCGGGCCCGCGCGTCATCGACCCGCGTGTCAAGGAGAACATGAAGGCCGTGCTCGCCGACATCCAGTCGGGCGCGTTCGCCGAGCGGTTCATCGCCGACCAGGACGCCGGTGCCCCCGAGTTCCTCGCGCTGCGCGCGAAGGGCGAGGCGCACCCGATCGAGCAGACCGGCAAGAAGCTGCGTTCGCTCTTCGCCTGGAAGCAGCAGGACGAGGACTACGTCGACGGTTCGGCCGCGCGCTGAGCCTGCGCTGACCTCGCGCTGCGGCGGCGCTGACGCCGCAGACCTCCGGATGCCGGGAGCCCACGCTCCCGGCATCCGCCGTTAACGAGCGATTCGGTTGAGCAGCCAGAGGCAGACGCCGATCAGCAGCGGTCGGCTGTCAGCGGTCGGCGGTCGGCGGCGATCGGAGCTCAGCGGTAGACGGTGGGGATGGCCGGGTCGCCCTGGCTCAGGCGAAACGCGTCGCGGGGGAGTTCAGCAACCGCCATCGCGCGGTGCTCACGGGCCGCTTGCACCCCGGCGGGCCCCCGCCACTGCTCGTCGATCTCGCCGTCGACCACGAGCGGCACCTGCAGCAGCCGACCAACGGATGCCTCGGGATCCGACTCGACGTGGACGATCTCGGCCCGCGCCCGCCCGCTCGACAGCTCACGCACCGCATCTTTGCGGCCGGCCACGCTCGCCTTACCGGCGGAGCGCTTGCCCACCGGCACCCAGCCGTCTCCGTCGGTGTGCGCCACGAGCTTGTAGACCATTCCGGCCGCGGGCGAGCCTGAGCCGGTCACGAGCGAGGTGCCGACGCCGTACGAGTCGACCGGCGCCGCGGCGAGCGTCGAGATCGCGTACTCGTCCAGATCGTTCGTCACCGTGATGTGGGTGCCAGTCGCTCCGAGCGAGTCGAGCTGGCGACGCACCTCGTGCACGAGCACTGGCAGGTCGCCCGAATCCAGACGCACCGCGCCGAGCTCCGGTCCGGCGAGCTCCACGGCGAGGTCGATGGCGCGTGCGACATCGAAGGTGTCGACCAGCAGCGTCGTGCCGGCGCCCATGGCGTCGAGCTGCGCTGAGAACGCCTCGCGCTCGCTGTCGTACAGCAGCGTGAACGAGTGCGCGGCGGTGCCCATGGTGGGCACGCCCCAGCTCCTCCCCGCCTCGAGGTTGCTGGTGGCGCCGAAGCCGGCGATATATGCCGCGCGCGCGGCAGCGACGGCGCTGCGCTCGCCCACTCGACGCGACCCCATTTCTGCCAGGGGGCGACCGGCCGCTGCGGACACCATCCGAGCTGCGGCGGTCGCAATCGCCGTGTCGTAATTGAGCACGCTCAGAATCAGCGTCTCGAGCAGCACGCCCTCGGCGAAACTCGCCTCGACCTCGAGCACCGGCGATCCGGGGAAGTACACCTCGCCCTCGCGGTACGCGCGGATGCTGCCGGAGAAGCGGTAGTTCGCGAGCCACTCGAGCGTGTCGTCGTGCACCACCCGCTCCTGGCGAAGCCACTCGAGTTCCTCGTCGCCGAAGCGGAACTGCTCGATCGCGTCGAGAAGCCGCCCACCGCCTGCGAAGACGCCGTAGCGCCTGCCCTGGGGGAGCCGCCGCGCGAACGTCTCGAACATGCACCGCCGTTCGGCGTGGCCGCTGCGAAGCGCCGCATCGAGCATGGTGAGTTCGTACCGGTCGGTCAGCAGGGCCGTGCTCATGGGGGTCAGCCTACCGACCGCAGCACTGCCGCCTTGGAGCGGCGACTAGGCTTGACCCCTGTGAGCGACGCGCCGATCGGAGTCTTCGACAGCGGTGTCGGCGGACTCACCGTGGCCCGGGCGATCCTCGACCAGCTGCCCAACGAGCGCATCCTCTACGTCGGCGACACCGCGCATTCGCCCTACGGCCCCAAGCCCATTGCAGATGTTCGACGCTATGCGCTCGAGGTGCTCGACGACATGGTCGACGCGGGCGTGAAGCTGCTCGTGATCGCGTGCAATACGGCATCCGCTGCGATGTTCCGCGATGCCCGCGAACGGTTCACGCAGGGGCACGGCATTCCCGTCGTCGAGGTCATCCAGCCGGCGGTGCGCGCTGCGGTGCGAAAGACCCGCAACAAGCGCATCGGGGTCATCGGCACCGAGGGCACCATCCGCTCGGGCGCCTACGAAGACGCCTTCATCGCCGACCCCGATCTGCAGGTGCTGACGCAGGCATGCCCCCGCTTCGTCGAGTTCGTCGAGAGCGGCATCACGAGCGGCGAAGAGCTCTTCCAAGTGGCCGAGGAGTATCTGGCGCCGCTGAAGTCGTCGGATATCGACACGCTCGTGCTCGGGTGCACGCACTACCCGCTCATGGCCGCCGCGCTGCAGTACGTGATGGGGCGCGGAGTCGCGCTGGTGTCGAGCGCTGAAGAGACGGCGTTCGACGTCTACCGCGTGCTCGTCAGGCACGGGATGCTGCGCCGCGACCAGACACCGCCTCGCCACTTGTTCGAGGCGACCGGTGCTGACAAAGAGCACTTCCTCCGTCTTGCGCACCGCTTCCTCGGACCGGAGGTCAACCGGGTCGAGACCTTCGAGACGGGCGCGGTGCCGATCGCGGAGCGCGCGTCGGCCTCGGGCAGCGCGCCAGCCGCAACCTCACGAACCGACTCGGCATCCCCTGAAGAGAGAGCGAGCACATGATCCGTACCGATGGCCGCACCGCCGACCAACTGCGCCCGGTTGCATTCGACCGCGGCTGGAGCAAGCAGGCCGAAGGCAGTTGCCTCGTGTCGTTCGGCGACACGAAGGTGTTGTGCACCGCGTCGTTCACCCCGGGGGTACCCCGCTGGCTCACCGGCCAGGGCAAGGGCTGGGTCACCGCCGAGTACTCGATGCTGCCCCGTGCGACGAACTCGCGCTCCGACCGCGAGTCGATCAAGGGCCGCGTCGGTGGTCGCACCCACGAGATCTCGAGGCTCATCGGCCGTTCACTGCGAGGCGTGATCGATACGAAGGCGCTCGGTGAGAACACCATCGTCATCGACTGCGACGTGTTGCAGGCCGACGGGGGCACTCGTACCGCCGCGGTCACGGGTGCGTACATCGCGCTCGCGGATGCTGTCGAGTGGGCCCGCGGCAAGAAGCACATCCCCGCGAAGGCCACACCGTTGACCGACAGCGTCGCCGCTGTCAGCGTCGGCATCATCGGCGGGGTGCCGATGCTCGACCTCGCGTATGTGGAGGATGTCGGCGCGGGCACCGATATGAACGTCGTCGCCACCGGGAGCGGCAAGTTCATCGAGGTGCAGGGCACCGCCGAGGGTGTGCCGTTCGATCGGACCGAGCTCGATTCGCTGCTCGACCTCGCGCTCGCCGGCACCACCGAGCTCACGCGTCTGCAGCGCGAAGCGCTCGAGAGCTAGAGGCGCGATGGCGAACGAAGAGCGGATCGAAGCGGCAGCGGACGCCCGTCGGCCGGGCACGAGGATCGTGCTGGCCACGCATAACGCGCACAAGGTGGCCGAACTGCGCCGCATTCTCGGTGATCGACTCGGCATGCACGAGTTGGTCGGCTACGAGGGCCCCGAACCAGTCGAGGACGGCGCGACCTTCGCAGAGAACGCGCTCATCAAGGCGCGCGCGGCGGCGAAGCACACGGGGCTTCCCGCTCTCGCCGACGACAGCGGAATCGCGGTAGACGCGCTTGGCGGCGCCCCCGGCATCCAATCGGCCCGGTACGCAGGCACCCGCGACGACCGCGACAACTACGAACTGCTGCTGCGGAACCTCGAGGGGGCGGCGGACCGCTCGGCTCAGTTCGTATGCGCAGCCGCGTTCGTCGACGGCGAGTTCGAACACGTGGAGCTCGGCATCTGGCCCGGCCGGGTGCTCGACGCGCCGGCGGGGGAGCACGGGTTCGGGTACGACCCGGTGTTCCAGCCGGACGGCAGCGACGTGTCGTCGGCAGAGATGACTCCGGAAGAGAAGAACGCTGTGAGCCACCGAACGCGCGCGTTCGCCGCGATCATGCCGATGGTGCGCGAGCGTCTCGGATAGCCATCACCCGCGAGGAGGCAACCGCCGCGGCATGACCGACCCGCGCGCCCTGCAGAGGCGATCGAAACGTGCGCGCTGTCGAGCCCCGGTGCCCTGAATCGTTGCGCTTCCCCGCTGGGTAGCCTGGAGAGATGACCCACGAGCACACGCACTCCAACCGGCGACGGCTGGCGATCGCGCTCGCGATCATCGTGGTGTTCCTCGTCGTCGAGATCGTCGGCGCGGTGCTCAGCGGGTCACTCGCACTGCTCGGCGATGCCGGGCACATGTTCTCCGACTCGCTCGGCCTGACGATCGCGCTCATCGCGACCGTCATCGCCGCTCGGCCGGCGAACGACCGACAGACCTTCGGCTACCAGCGTGCCGAAGTGTTCGGCGCGCTCATCAACGGCAGCATCCTGGCGGTGGTAGCGCTCGCCGTCGGCATCGAGGGGGTGCGACGGTTGGTGGCGGAGGAGCCGCCCGAGGTCGCGGGCACCGCCATGCTCGTGGTGGCCGCGGCAGGCCTCGCAGCAAACGTCGCGGCGCTCCTGGTGCTCCATGATCGACGAGACAGCTCGATCAACATGCGTGGCGCCTACCTGGAAGTGCTCGGCGACCTCATCGGCTCGGTGCTCGCGATCGCCGCCTCGATCGTCATCGTGACGACCGGCTTCACGAAGGCGGATGCTGCGGCATCCGTCGCCATCGCACTGCTCATCGCCCCCAGGGCGTTCGTGCTGCTTCGAGACGTTTTCCGCGTGCTGGCGCAGAGCGTGCCGGCGGATATCAGCGTGGCGACGATCCGCGAGCACCTGGGCGGAGTGGACGGGGTCGTCGATGTGCACGACGTGCACGTGTGGTCGATCACGTCTGGTTCCCCCGTGTTCTCTGCCCACGTGGTGGTCGAGGCCGAGGTCTTCGCCGAGGGGCGCGCGGGGGCGATGCTCCGTGAGTTCGACGACTGCTTGCGCGATCACTTCGACGTCGACCACTCCACCATCCAGCTGGAGCCGATCGAGCACGCGACGCACGGCAGTCACCAGCCGCACCCTTGAGAAGAATCTTTGTCGGCGCATGAACGCATGGCGCTAAGATTTCGGTGTGCCGAAACTCAGACACACGCCTAACCGAAGCGACCGGCCGCGTTTGCACGCGGCGCTGAGTGCCGTAGCCGGGGCACTGGTGGTGGCTCTGGCCCTCGGGGGCTGCACCACTTCGAGCACCGACGCTGCGGCGCCCGGCACCGGCGAGACCGGACGTCCGACCGTGCTCACGACGTTCACAGTCATCGCCGATATGGCTCGCGTCGTCGGCGGCGATCGCATCGAGGTGGCCTCCATCACGAAAGTCGGAGCCGAGATCCACGGCTACGAGCCCACGCCTTCAGACCTTCGCGCCGCGGCATCCGCTTCGCTCATCCTTGACAACGGGCTCGGGCTCGAGCGCTGGTTCGAGTCGTTCGTCGACCGACTCGATGTGCCGCACGCGGTGCTGAGCGACGGGGTCGAGCCGATCGCCATCAAGGCCGGCGACTATGAAGGACTGCCCAACCCGCACGCCTGGATGTCACCCATCGCCGGACAGTCATATGTCGACAACGTCGCGGCCGCACTCGCCGAGCTGCTGCCCGAGCACGCGCAGGAGTTCGAGCGGAACGCGATCGCGTACAAGGCCGAGTTGCAAGCGATCGCCGATGACCTCGCCTCAACAGTCGAATCGATTCCCGCTGACCACCGGATGCTGGTGACCTGTGAAGGCGCGTTCAGCTACCTCGCGCGCGACCTCGGTCTCGACGAGGCCTACCTCTGGCCGGTGAACAGCGACACGCAAGGCACACCCCAGCAGATCAAGCAGGCGATCGAGACGGTGCGGGAGAGACAGGTGCCGGCGGTGTTCTGCGAGACCACGGTGAACCCCGCCTCCCAGCAGCAAGTGGCGCGCGAATCCGGCGCGGCATTCGCCGGGTTGCTCTACGTCGACTCGCTCAGCGAGGCAGACGGGCCGGTGCCCACCTATCTCGACCTGCTCCGCTACGACGTTGCACTCATCGCGGAGGGTCTCGGGGGTGGGGCACGATGACGCCCACCGCTGCGGACCACCACGTGGACTCGGCAGCATCCGCGCAGACGCTCGAAGCACGCGGAGTCGCCGTTCGCTACGGCACGGTGCAAGCCCTGCAGGGCGTCGACCTGACGCTCGATTCGGCCACGATCACTGGGCTGCTCGGCATGAACGGCTCGGGCAAGAGCTCGTTCTTCGGCGCGATCATGGGCACGGTCAAGACCACTGCGGGTTCGGTTCGGCTCTTCGGCGCTGCGCCCAAGGAAGCGCGCAGCAGAGGGCTCGTCGCCTACATGCCGCAGTCGGAGAACGTCGACTGGGACTTCCCCATCTCGGTGCGCGAGGTGGTGATGACGGGCCGCTACGGCCGACTCGGCCTCACCCGACGGCCGCATGGGCGTGATCGGGCAGCGGTGGGCGAGGCACTCGACCGGGTGGGTCTCACCGAGCTCGCCTCCCGCCAGATCGGCGAGCTGAGCGGTGGTCAGCGCAAGCGCGTCTTCGTGGCGCGGGCGATCGCTCAAGGGGCTCGCCTGCTGCTGCTCGACGAGCCGTTCGCCGGCGTCGACAAGGCCTCGGAGGCGACGATCTCCGCGCTGTTGCGGGAACTCCGAGACGAGGGGTGCAGCATCCTCATCTCGACCCATGACCTCGCCGGCGTGCCGGAGCTGTGCGACGACGTGGTGCTGCTGAAGAACCGCGTGCTCTTCCGCGGCGAGCCGAGTGAGGCGCTGAGCCCGGAGCGGCTGGCACTCGTATTCGGGTTGGAGTCGGCGTGACCGAGTGGATCTCGTGGCTGATCGAGCCGCTGCAATTCGCGTTCATGGCCCGCGCGCTGCTCGTCACCGTGGTCGCCGCGCTCACCTGCGCGATCCTCAGCGTGTGGCTCGTGCAGATCGGGTGGGCGCTGATGGGCGATGCGGTCTCCCACGCGGTGCTGCCGGGAGTGGCGATCAGCTACATTCTCGGCTGGCCATTCGCCGTCGGCGCGTTCATCTTCGGAGCGGGCGCGGTCGCGCTCATCGGCGGGGTGCGCGCGACCACCCGCATCAAGTCGGATGCCGCGATCGGCGTGGTCTTCACGGCGCTGTTCGCGCTCGGTCTCGTCATCATCTCGAAGACGCCGAGCCAAACGGATCTCGGGCACATCCTGTTCGGCAACGTGCTCGGAGTGAGCGACGCCGATATCTGGCAGGTGCTCGGCAGCGGGGCGATCGCGGTCTCGCTGCTGCTCCTGAAGCGCCGCGATCTCACCCTGTACGCCTTCGACCGGGCGCACGCCGACGCCATCGGCATCAACACACGGTGGCTATCGATGCTGCTGCTCGGACTGCTTGCGCTGACCGTCGTGGTCGCGCTGCAGGCTGTCGGCATCCTGCTCGTCGTCGCCATGCTGATCACCCCGGGCGTCACGGCGTACTTGCTCACCAAGCGCTTCGACCGGATGCTGTGGCTCAGCATGGCGATCACCGTGGTGTGCGCAGTGGCCGGCCTCTACTTGAGCTACTACCTCGACGCCTCTGCTGGCGGCGCCGTCGTGCTGACCCAGTCGGCGGCGTTCCTGCTCGCCTATCTATTCGGTCCGCGCGGCGGCGTCGTGGTGAACTGGATCCGCAGCCGGAGAGAGGTGGTGGCGGCGTGACGACCGCGATCGAGGACTACGTCAAGGTCATCTACGCGCATACCGAGTGGCAGCCAGACCCGATCACACCGTCGCAACTCGCCGCCCGCCTGGGGCTCGCGGCATCGTCGGTGACCGAGATGGTGAAGAAGCTGGCAGCACTGGGCCTCGTGACGCATCAGCGGTACGGGGCGATCACGCTCACCGAGGCGGGGCGGCAGCGCGCGCTCGCGATGGTGCGCCGGCACCGGCTGGTCGAGACCTGGCTGGTGCGCGAGCTCGGCTATGGCTGGCACGAGGTGCACGACGAGGCCGAGGTGCTCGAGCACGCCATCAGCGACCGGCTGCTTGACGCGATCGACGAGAAGCTCGGCCGGCCGTCGGTCGACCCCCACGGCGATCCGATCCCCGCGGCCGACGGAACGTTGGCGCCGCCCCGCGCGATGCCGTTGGCGGATGCCGGGAGCGGCACTCGCGGGGTGGTCTGCCGGGTGAGCGATCGCGATCCTGCGCTGCTCCGCCACCTCGAGGCGCGCGGCATCGTCGTTGGCGCCGAGCTCGAGGTCGAAGGACGCGTGCCGTTCGGCGGGGCGTTCACGGTGCGGGTGCACGCGGCATCCGACGATCGAGGCTCGGCTTCGCAGCCGGTCGATCTCGGCGAAGACGCTGTCGGTGCGATCTGGGTCAGCGGACCTAGCGGTGCGGATGCGGCGCGCTGAGGTCGAGTGACACGGCCGACGGCTCGACCGCCCGTGCGCCCTCTGCATGCTGCTCCGCGGAGTTCGGCTGGCCTGGGTTCGGCTGGCCTGGGCTCGTGTGCCCGGCATTCGACGACCGCTCTCGACGGATCGCCAGTCGCATGCGCACCCAATGCGTGCCGATGATGGCGAGGGTGAGCGCGATGACCCCGAGCAGCACGAACTCGAGGTACTGCGTCACGAAGTCGCGCACGGCGGGGATGTGGGCGACCGCCCAGCCGGTGAAGGTGAGCCCCGCCCCCCACACGAGACCGCCGAGCGCGTTGTAGGCCACGAACCGCCCGTAGTGCATGCGGCCGACCCCAGCCGCGACCGGTGTCAGCGTGCGCACGACGCCGATGAAGCGTGCAATGGTCACGGCCAAGCCGCCATACTTCGTGAAGAACCGATCAGTGCGTTCGATGCTCGCCCGGCTGAAGAAGCCGGTCGCGCGTTTCTCGAATATCGCGGGCCCGCTCTTCACGCCGATGTAGTACCCCAGTTGGTCACCGAGGAACGCGCTGACGAAGATCAACAGGCAGGCGAGCCACACGGGTACGTCGATGAATCCCTGGTACAGCAGCACGCCGGTGATGATCAGCAGCGTGTCACCGGGCAGCAGGAACCCGACGAGCAGCCCCGACTCGACGAAGATGATCGCGCAGACCACGGCGAGCGCCCATGGTCCCGCACCGTGCAGCAGACCTTCGATGTCGAAGAGGCCGGACGCCATGATGGGCATGCATGACCTCCGTCATCGAGCGGGTCGTGAAAACGGTTCGGGGTGAACTGCTTCGGGTGAGACAAGCGTACTGGCGGGATCGAGCTTCTAAGCGGGGAATCCACCCCCAAATCGCGTGCGGGCGCCGTGCCACGCGGTGGCGGCCACTCCCGCGGAGTTGCGCTGCTGCGACAGCCGGATCTTGGTAGTCACGTCGATTCGCTCGTCAAGCTTGCGTTCGCGCCAGCTATTCACGTTCGCGCCATGTGTACCTGGCGCGGATGTCCGCAGGTGGCGCGGACGCTGACCAAGACCCCGGCTGGGGAGCCTCGAGCGGCAGGGGCCCACCCGCAGGGCGAATTCGCGCGACGCCCTCTGAACGAATCAAGTCCGACACCTGAAGGTGCCGGACTCGCTTCGTGCGGAAGGCGGGACTTGTCCCTACCGCTTCTCCACACGCCGCTTCGCGTCGTGCGGAGCCTCCGGCGGCAGGGGCCCACCCGCAGGGCGAATTCGCGCGACGCCCTCTGAACGAATCAAGTCCGACACCTGAAGGTGCCGGACTCGCTTCGTGCGGAAGGCGGGACTTGAACCCGCACGCCCGAGAGCACAGGAACCTAAATCCTGCGTGTCTGCCAATTTCACCACTTCCGCGCGGCGACTCCAGTGTAGGGGCCGCGGCGACATGGCTCCTCGCCGAAGAAGTCTGCGCTGCGGCGCTCTTGCGGATCGCAG
This sequence comes from Ruicaihuangia caeni, assembly GCF_029952955.1. Classification (GTDB taxonomy): domain Bacteria; phylum Actinomycetota; class Actinomycetes; order Actinomycetales; family Microbacteriaceae; genus Ruicaihuangia; species Ruicaihuangia caeni. The sequence goes on from NZ_JASATX010000001.1 coordinate 27,278, forward strand.
AGCCAGGCCGCTAGAACTTGAGCGTGAAGCGCTTCGTGCCGTTACCCGCCCTGCTGCTCCTGCTCGCACTCGTCGGGTGCGCCCAGGCGGTTCCGGTCACTCCGACGAGCGCTCCGACCGGCTCTCCGGCAACTGGCACTGCATCGCCGGCATCCGCTGTGCCAGCGACGATCGTGATCGAGGCAGAGGGATTCTCCGTGCTCGACAGCGGTGGTCGATCGACGATCGAGTTCGCATGGGCGGACGATCCAGGCGACATCGTCACTGAACTGGACGAGGTGTTCGGGATGCGCTCCAGCCAGTCGTTCCAGCCCGGCGACGGCACGCACTTCGCCGACTTCGATGTGTACACCTGGGACGCATTCTCACTGTCCATCGCGAGACTCGGCGAGATGTCGCGCAGCGACTACTTCTTGCCCGCCGCCGTCGAAGTGCGTGCTGAAAAGGTGGGCGGCATCTCGATCCAGACTGCGGCGGGCCTCGCGGTCGGGTCGAGCGTGGACCAGGTGCGTGCCGCTGGTGTCGGGGTGGAGGAGCCTTTGAACACCGGTGGAACCGCGTACCGCATCGACCCGAGCGAGCCCGAGTTGATCGCGGATCTGAGCGAGCCGACGCGCACTGTGCAACTCGATTCCGATCCCGAGAACAAGACCATCGTGCTGCTCAGAGCCCCCGCGCTGTCGTTCACACCGTTCTGATCGCGGCCCCCGTCGCGCGCCTCAGCCCTTGCTGCCGGTCGTCGCGATGCCCTCGACGAAGCTCCGCTGACCGATGAAGAAGAGGATGATCATCGGCACGGTCGTGATGACGCTCGCGGTCACCAGGATCTCCCAGTGCCACTCGCCCCCGAAGTTCATCGCGAGCGGAGGTGATCCGACCCGCACTGTGGAGCTGCACTCCGACGCCGCGGACGAGCGCATCCTGCTCATGAGCGCACCGGTGCTCTCGTACACACCGTCTTGAGAGCGGCACGCCCGGAGGCTGCAGTGTGTTGAGGATCAGATCAGCGCAACTTTGATGATTGCGGCGACGCCCCCAGCCATGGCGACGACGCTCAGAACGAAGATAGCCACTCGGTCGCTCAACCTGAAGCGGACGGTCATGCCGATTGCTAGACCCGCTGCGAGGGGGAGGAGGAGCAGACCAGCTGTGCTGAGATTTCCTCCGTCCACTTGCAGGAATGCTAGCGACAGGATGTTGTAGCCGATGAAGGTCACTTGCGCCGTGGCGGCGAACGCCTTCGGCGGCCAGCTGATGTGGATGGCATGTGCGGCGAGAAGAGGCGCAGAAAGGGCGCTGGTCACATGCACCAGCGCTGCCCCGGCTCCGACCGCCAGCGCTATCGGCCATCGGTAGCGGCTCCCGCCACGGTCGGAAGTTGCAGAAACTCTCAGGGCAAAGAGCACTAGCACGATCACAAGAACCCCGGTGATTAAGGTGAGCAATCGAGAGTCGAGCCTCGAGACGATCCAGGCTCCGGCGGGGATGAGCACGAGCGCCGGCGCGAGAAGTGTCAGAGCGCGAGCCCACTCGACCATGCGGATCGTGGACACGAGCGCGAACGCCGAGACCATCAGACCGAGCGCGAGCCCGATGCGGATGCCGTCGTGTGCGCCGTACAGAATCACGAAGGCGGGAACTGCGACCAGCGCGAAACCAGTGCCAGAGATTCCGTGGAGCACTGCCGAGACGAGCACCGCAGCCATGGCGACGAGTGTTGGGAAGAGCGCAGCGTCGCTCACGTCGAGGAGCGGGTGCGTTGGCGCCAGGGGAGTGCGATTGCAGCGGCCGAGAAGGCCGTCACCACTGCCAGCAAGTATGTCCACTGGAAAGGGCGACCGGTGGGGAACAACAGGTCAAGGGCCACCGAGACCGCAAGCTGCCCTCCGATCGAGGCCAGCCCGAACACCAGCACACCAGACCTCGCGACTATCACGGTCGCCAGCACGACAAAGGCCACGCCGAAGAGGCCCCCGGAGTAGATCCATACTTCAGACGGCCATGCGCCTGACAGTGCCTGACGCGAAGAGGGCAGCAGTAGCACGGCCGGAGCAAGTAACACCGCGCCGAGTGCGAAGTTGATCAGGGTGATGCCGAGTGGCTCCTCGGAGACGACTGCGACGGTGCTGTTCACCGCCTGTTGCCAGGCGAGGCTGAGGCCTGCTGCGAAAGGAAACGCAAGAAGTAAGAGATTGTCAGCGAAAGCCAGGCCGCCGACCACCGCCTGCAGTCCCGCCGCGAGCCCAAGTGCAGCCGCGATGAGTCGTGTCGGAGTCATGGTGATCGGCCCTGCCGGGCCCCAACCCAGACGGTCGACTATCAGGCTGCTCAGTGTCTGGCCTGCGACTACTCCCACAGTGAACAGTGCGGCACCCAGGGACGCTCCCGTCAGTCCCTGCGAGAAGATGTACAGCACGCCAGACAAGCCGCCGAGCAACTCCCACCAACGTACGCGCCGTGTCGCAATCGCATGATGCAGGAGCCGGAAGCCACGGCGTGCCTTCCGGCTGCCGACGACGACCGCCGCCGCGCCGAGAAGACCCACCGCGAACGATATCGCGGAGGCCACCAGTGCGTCTCCGAGCGCTGCTCCCAATGCGCCATTCACGCGGACCTGAACCGCGAGGATGGCGCCAGCCAGAACCGCGACTACCGCGCTCACGACCACAACCCCGCGCCCGCCGCCGCGTGACCGGCGCAGCGATTGGGATCCAAAGCTCGTAGCCACCAGCATCCTCACCTTGTTCCGCCCGCCGAATTCCTGAATGTAGCGGGGAAGCTGCATCGGGGGCCTTGTGGATTCCCCAAACAACGGGTGAGGTTCTTGTCCTCCAGCCATCGGAGGCTCGATGTCGATTTGCCATTATCGAAAGCGCCGGTGCGACGGCGCCCCGTGCACAGCGAACACCGGAATAGCAAGGAGGCTATTGATGCGAAGCAGGCTTGCGCTTGGCGCGACCATCTTGGCGGTCACTACGGTACTTGCAGGATGCTCTCAAGCTCCTGCTGCGCCCGCCCCAGACGACACTGGGGACCCGGCTACGAACGAGCGCGTTCAGGCCACTGTCTCGTCTTCGGCCACCGAGGAAGTGCCGGCTCCCTTCTCGGACGGCGAGGTGACCGTCGCGGTCGTTCGGCAACTCAACGTCGGCGATGTCTACCAAGACTGGATCGATGGTGTGCAGCAGCAGGCCGACGAACTCGGCATCAAGCTCGACGTCTACAACGCTGATGGCGACAACGCGAAACAAGCCCTGTATATGGAGCAAGCGGTCGCGTCGAAGCCAGACGGCATCCTGATCGGCTGGGGCTTCGGAGACAGCCTCGCACCTGGACTGAAGCTTGCCGAAGACGCGGGGATTCCGGTCGTCTCGTACTACGTGCAGGTGGAGCCCTCAGAAAATGTGCTGGCGATGGACCAGGGCGATGACCTCATGATGAAAGAGATCCTCGCTCAGATGCTAGATCACACCGGTGAGGATGCCGACATCATCTACTGCTATGTCCCGGGCTACCAGGCTCTCGACAACCGCGACGTCGAGTACCAGTCGTTCCTGTCAGAGCACAGCGGGCTGAACCAGGTTGCGCAGATAGGAGTAGTCAGCAGCAACACGGCAGCAGAGACAGCCGATCAGGCGAAGGCGGCGTTGACCGCGAATCCCAACGTCACTGCCATCGTCGCGCCGTGGGATGAGTTCGCGAAGGGCGCTGTCCTCGCGGTTGAGGAGCTTGGCCTTCAGGACAAGGTGAAGGTGTACGGGATCGACATCTCGACGGCGGACATCGCCGTGATGACGAAGGACGGCAGCCCCTGGGTAGTCACCGGCACGACCGACCACGTCAACGTCGGACAAGTGTCGATGCGGACCATGGCGCTGAAGATCGCAGATCAGGTCGACGGAAACGTGCTCTCGATCCCACCGGCGATCATCACGCAGGATCAGCTGCGAGCGGCCTCGATCCAGAACATGGACCAGCTCATCGCGGAGGTGCCTGACCTCTTCACGCCTGACCTGATGCGCGCGCCGTGGATGGCGAAGTGATTCAGCATCACACTCCGGGAGGGCTCGGCGCTGCCGAGTCCTCCCGGACCGCGCCGTTCGTTGAGATCTCCCAGCTGAGCAAGCGTTTCGGTGCGACGGTCGCGCTGAGAAGCGTGTCCTTCGATATCCGCAAGGGCGAGACTCTCGGACTCCTCGGAGCGAACGGCGCTGGAAAATCCACTCTCATCAAGATCCTGTCGGGTTTGCAGCCGGCGACATCCGGCACTGTGAGCGTGCAGGGAGAAGGTCGCGAGTTCACCTCCCCGAATCAGGCGCAACAACTCGGTATCGTCACGGTCCACCAGAACATCGACGATGGTGTTGTCTTCGGCATGACTGTGGCCGAGAACCTGATGCTGGACACGTTGGGGTTGTTCCAACCGAACCCGTTCCTCACCTACCGGAAGATTCGCCGCAGGGCTCGTGCTCTGCTCGAAGAACTCGAGCTGGAACTGCCACTCGACCTACCAGTCGAACAGCTCTCCGCGAGCGATCGGCAGCAGGTGTCCATTGGCCGCGCATTGGCGAAGAGCCCCAATCTGTTGATCCTCGACGAGCCGACCTCGACCCTCTCATCCAGAGAGGCCGAGCTGCTTTTCGGCGCGGTGCGCGACCTGCAGTACCGGGGCATCTCCGTGCTCTATGTCTCGCACCGGATGAGTGAGATCGAAGAGCTGTGCCATCGTGCTGTTGTCCTGCGCAACGGTTCAGTCGTGTCCGAACACCAGCAGCCCCTGGATCTTAGAGCGGTCACCCAGTCAATCCTCGGCGATCTGGCGTCGACATCGCTGGGCGCAGGCAGGCAGCACGCCCCGGGGGACGTGGTCATGCGGCTGCGAGGCGTCCGTTCCGGCAAGGAGACTGCACCCTTTGACCTTGAAGTGCGACGCGGCGAGGTACTGGGCGTGACTGGACTGGTCGGAGCCGGTAAGACCGAACTACTCGAGCAACTGGCCGGGACCCGCCCGCTGGAGAGCGGCGTGATCACTCTGAATGGTTCGGAGTACAAGCCGAAATCCGTCGCCGACGCAATCGCGAAGGGCGTCGTAATGATGCCTGAAGAGCGGGCCGTGCAGGCCATCTTCCCCGATGAGTCCGTGTCGCGGCATCTCTCAATCGGCCGCATGGGCAAGGTGAGTCGGCTTGGCTTCATGGATCGGGCACGCGAACGATCGTTCGCCGAGCAGGTGATCGCCAAGTTCGCGGTCAAGGCTGCGGGCCCTGATGCCGCGATAGAGACGCTATCGGGCGGCAACCAGCAGAAGGCTCTCGTCGGCCGGTGGCTGGTTGAACAACAGAGCCTGGTGATCCTCGATGAACCCTTCCGCGGCGTCGATATCGGCGCACGGGCCGTGATCGCCACAGAACTCCATGAATACTCCGAGCGCGCGGCCGTGATTGTCGCGAGCTCAGATCCCGAAGAGGTGCTGGAAGTCGCAGATCGAGTTCTCGTCATGGTCGATGGGCGCATCGTCAGCGATTCACCGGCCTTCGAGATGAATTCAGAAGCACTCGCCGACGCGATGAGCGAAGTGCAAAGAACCACAACGTCAGGAGCTCCGCAATCATGACGACCACCGCACCCGCCGACGTCCCAACAGCATCGGCGCCTCTGCCAGGCGACGAACACCGTCGACCTGCCATCGGGCCCAAACTCGCCGCGTTCACGTTCAAGTACGGGCTCGTGCTTGTGCTGGTGCTCATGATCGTTTTCTTCGCCGTCACCCAACCCGCGTTCCGCACGGTCGACAATTTCCTGTTCATTCTGCAGGCATCGGCCGTGGTCGCGATCGTTGGGCTCGGCGCGACGGTCTCGATGACTGTCGGCGGCTTCGACCTATCGGTGGGTGCGACCGTGAGCCTGTCGGTGATGGTCGCCGCGACAACAATGGTCAAGTTCGCGATGACGGGAACGACGGCGATTCTGTTCGCGCTGCTGGCCGGCGTCGGCGTAGGCCTACTCAATGCCTTCTTGATCGTCATCGCGAGAATTCCCGACCTCGTGGCGACTCTCGCAGCGATGTTCCTCGTCAACGGCGTGACCCTATGGTGGGTCAACGGGCAGTCGGTCGCCGTTGGAATGACAATCGACGGAAAGCCCGCGCCGGGCGTCTTCACCGAGGTGTTCGAGTGGCTCGGTTCAGGCCGATTCCTGGGCATCCCCGCGAGCGTGATCGTGTCGGCGGTGGTCTTCGGTCTCGTGGTTGTTCTGCTCAACTTCACCCGGTGGGGTCGCGCGTTGTACGCCGTGGGGGGAAACCCGGTTGCGGCGGAAGCAGTCGGCATCCGGGTGCGCCGTTATCGCGTGCTTGCCTACGTCATCTCCGGTCTGCTTGCGTCGATCGGCGGAGTTCTACTTGTCGCCAGACTCGGGCGAGGCGACGTGGCGGTCGGCGATGCCTACCTCCTGCAGGCGATCTCGGCGGCGCTCGTGGGCTACGCCGTGCTCGGAGCCAACAAGCCCAATGCGGTCGGAACCTTGGTCGGCGCGGTCTTCGTCGCGACGCTGATCAACGGGCTGACGATGTTCAACTTCCCCTACTACGCGCAAAGCTTCGTCCAAGGGGCCCTGCTCGTGGTGGCACTCCTCATGAGCTACACCCTGGGGCCGCGTCGACGACGATGACGCTGCCATCACTAATGACCAGTTAACCGATCTGAACGGAGACAGCAAGATGCACGAGATTCCGACCACTTACAAGGGAATGTTCGATCTCACAGGAAAGACCGCAATCGTCACCGGAAGCGCGCGCGGCATGGGATACGAAATGGCGCGGGGCCTGATGGAGCACGGCGCCAAGGTGCTTCTCGTCGACCTCAACAAGGACGGTGTGGAGGAAGCGCGGGCGAGCCTGGAGAGCCAGGGCGGCATCATCGGCACCATCTCGCTCGACGTGACCGCGGACGACGCGCCGGCCCGCATCATCGAGGCGGCCCGTGAGCTCGGCGGTGTCGACATCCTTGTCAACAACGCGGGGATCCTCAGCACCGCCGACTTCCCTGACATGGGCGACGACCAGTGGGACCGGGTGATGGGAATCAACCTGCGCGCTCCGATGCGCATCATGCGCGAGGCGCTCAAGGCGATGATCGATCAGGGCAGCGGAAGCATCATCAACATGGGCAGTTCGTGGTCGTCCCGCGCGTCGGCGTTCAACCAGGACGGCGGCGGACCCGACTATTGCGCTTCGAAGGCCGCCTTGCAGGCGCTGACCCGATCCGCTGCGCAAGACGGCGCGACCTCGGGCGTCCGGGTCAACGCCATCGCCCCCGGTGTCGTCGACACCAAGATGCACGAAGACCGCCGCGCGCTGATCTATGAGTACGAGAAGTACATCCCCGTCGGCCGGATGCAGCTCGCACACGACGTCGTCGGCGCCTGCGTGTTCCTCGCCGCTGCCGCCAGCAGCTACATCACCGGGCAGACCGTGCACGTCAACGGCGGCCTGCTGATGATCGACTGACGCGCGGCCACGCGCTCCGACCTTCCCTTCGCCAAGAAAGGCAATTGATGTACACCCGTGAAGAAGTGCTCTCCCGGCTGCGCAAGACGGCCGAGAGCGGATCGCCCATCGTCGGTGCGGGCGCCGGCACCGGAATCTCCGCGAAGTTCGCCGAGCGCGGCGGGGCCGACCTGATTCTCATCTACAACTCCGGCAAGTACCGGATGGGCGGTCACGGGTCGAATGCCGGTCTGCTCGCCATTGGCGACGCGAACGCCATCGTCATGGAGATGGGGGAGCGCGAGGTGCTACCGGTGGTGAAGAACATCCCAGTTATCGCCGGTGTCAACGGAACCGACCCCACTCGCGTGATGTCGAGATTCCTGCGCGGGGTCGAGGCGGCGGGGTTCTCGGGCGTGATCAACTTCCCTTCGCACGGCATCATCGATGGGCACTGGCGACGGAGCCTCGAGGAGACCGGGTTCGGCTACGACCGCGAGGTGGAGATGATCGCGACGGCGCATCAGCAAGGCATGTTCACGTTGTCATACAGCTTCACGCCCGAGGAAGCGCAGTCGATGGTCGATGCCGGCGTCGACGTGGTGGTCGCCCACATGGGATTGACAACGGGCGGGTCGATCGGTGCGTCGGAGGGCCTGGCGAAGTCGCTCGATGAGTCGGTGAGGCTCACGAAGGAGATCGCCGATGCCGCTCGCGAGGTGCGATCGGATGTGCTCGTCGTCTCGCACGGCGGGCCCATCGAGACCCCCGCGGATGCGGCTCGCGTGATCCACGAAGCAGGCGTCGACGGGTTCATCGGCGCATCGACCATGGAGCGTCTGCCCGTGGAGCGAGCGCTCACCGAGACCGTAAGCGGCTTCAAGTCGATCTCGATGAAGCGCTGAGGAAAGGCCGGAACCATGGCATCGATTCTCGTGGTGGGTGCTTTCGACGCAAAGCGAGAACCCTTGGAACTGCTGCTCGACGAGATCAGGCGACTCGGGGGAACCCCGGTCGCGATTGACACCAGCGTGTTCGCGCATGGTGCTCCGGAGCTCGACTACGACGCCGCGACCGTGGCGAGCGAGGCGGGATACGACCACGCCTCGCTCGCCGGGGTCGGGCGCGCCGTCGCGGTTCACTCGATGGGCGAAGGAGCGGCTGCGCTGGCCGAGCGCCTCGTCCGCACAGGTTCCGTCGGCGCGGTCGTCTGCATCGGCGGATCGAACGCGGCGACCGTGTTCTCGATGCTCACCCGTGTCGTGCCCATCGGCATCCCGAAGTTCCTTATGTCGACCGTCGTCGCCGGAAACACCCGGCCGATGATGAATGCGACGGATGTTGTGATGCTTTACCCCATCGTGGACATCGAAGGCAGCGGCGCAGTGGTGCAGTCGATGGCCTCACGCCTCGCATCGATGGCGGTGGCAGCGGCCGACAGCAACCAGATCGACTTGCGAGCGAACGCGAGCAGTCGAGTGGGGCTGACGATGTTCGGCGTCACGACCCCGTGCGTGTCTGCGGCGCGCCGGCTCGTCGAGGCGGAGGGTCTCGACGCGTTCGTCGTGCATGCCAACGGGGCGGGAGGGCAGTCGCTCGAGCGCTTCATCGCCGATTCGCTCGTCTCGACCGTGCTCGACATCAGCACGACCGAACTCGCGGACGAGCTCTTCGGAGGCATGTTCCCGGCCGGTCCCGAGCGCCTCCGCACCGCGGCGAAGGCCGGCGTGCCGCAAGTGGTCTCCGCCGGCGCGATCGACATGATCAACTTCGGACCGCTCGACACCGTTCCGGATGTCTATCGCGGTCGCAAGCTTCTTCCGCACAACGACCTCGTGACGCTGGTTCGCACGACCCCCGCCGAGAACTTGCTCCTGGGCAAGACCATGGGCGAGCGCCTCGCGCCGGCGACAGCGCCGACGGTGGTCGTCGTGCCGCTCAAGGGTGTCTCGGAGCTCGACAAGGAGGGCGGGGAGTTCTTCGACCCGAACGCCACCGCAGCATTCCTGACCGGCCTTTCGAAGACCTTGCCGAGATCGATCAAGGTGATCGAGATCGATGCCCACATCAACGATCCGGCGTTCGCGGAAACGCTGGTGGCACACACTCTCGAGGTGCGCGACGCCGCGGGGTTCAAGAACCGACGTGAAGCGTCTTAGCCCCGCCCTCGCGCATCGCCGAACTCTTCAGCCCGAGCGGGCTATCTCCACACCAATGCCTAGGAGGCCCATCAGCATGAGCACCCTCAACCACTTCGGATTGACCGTCAAGAGCATCGAGCGGTCGCTCGAGTTCTATTGCGACCAGATCGGCTTCCCCAGGCCCGACTCGATCTCGGAGTCGAGCGGTGAATGGATCGAGAAGGTCACGGCGACCGCAGACACGCTGCTCAGGGTCGCTTTCGTGGACACGGGCGACGGGGCGATCCTCGAACTGCTCGAGTACGCGCGGCCCGATGACGGTGTCGCGACCAACGACCTGCGCCACCACGATGTCGGCAGTGCTCACATAGCCGTGAACACGGACGACATCGAGGGCGCTCTGGAACGACTCTCGCGAGCTGGAGCTCGACCGGTCTCCGATCCCCAGTACATCCCCAGCGGAGGCTGGGAAGGAACGTGGATCGTGTACCTGCGCGACCCTGACGGCAACACCGTCGAACTTGTTCAGCACCCTCGGCAGGCGACCACCGATGAATGAGTTCGCCCCGCTTCTCCGACCGCTCACTATCAACCGGGTGACGCTGCGCAACAGGATCCTGATGACCGGTCACGTCACCGATTTCGGCGTCGACAACCTTCCGTCTGAGCAGCACGTTGCCTATTACCGTGACCGTGCCAAGGGCGGCTGCTCGCTGATAGTCATGGCGTTCCCGTCCATCCATCCGACATCTCGCAATTCAAGAAGCGATGTGAACGCGTTCACAGATGACGTGATTCCCGGCCTGCGCAGGATCGCCGATGCGGTCCACGAGCACGGGGCGAAGATGTTCGTGCAGCTCGGCCACTCGGGTCGGCAGCAGACGAGCCTCTGGACGGAGACCGCCCTGTGGGCGCCGTCAGCGGCACCATGCCCGATCAATCAAGAGATGCCCAAGGAGATGGAGCTCGAGGACATCGAGGAAGTCGTTCGGGGACACGCCGAAACTGCTATCCGCATCAAGGAAGCCGGAATGGACGGCGTGGAGATCCACTCCGGCTACGGCGGATATCTGCTCTCGAGCTTCATGTCTCCTTATATGAATTTCCGCACGGACGAGTACGGCGGAAGCTTCGAGAACCGGATGCGACTGCCGCTCCAAGTCATCGACGCGGTGCGCGATGCTGTGGGTCCCGACTACGTCGTGGGGATGCAGACGCAGGGAGCCGACTTCAGCCCCGACGGCATCGACGAGGGCGAGGGCCGGAGGATCGCCAAGCTCTTCGCCGACACGAGCAAGCTCGACTACCTCACGGTAAAGGCGAGCACCTATGCATCAGAGGGCCAGAACGTGCCTGACATGCAGCATCCGAAGGGTCTCTGGCTGGATCTGGCTGTTGGCATTCGCGCGGTCACCGGCCCGGTACCGGTGTTCGCGGTCGGGCGTCTCAACGATGCACGTGAAGCGACCGGGATCATCGAGTCGGGTGCGGTCGACATGATCGCGATGACGCGGCAGCACATCGCCGACCCCGAGACCGTGAACAAGCTGGCAGAGGGGCGCGCTGACGACGTCAACTGGTGCATCGCCATCAACCAGGGATGCCTCGACAAGCTCGCCGCAGGTCATCACGTGACGTGCGCGATCAACCCGTCGGCCGGCTACGAACGAACAATGGGGATCGGCACTCTCAAGCCGGCCACCGAGCGTCAGCGGATCCTTGTCGTCGGAGCCGGGCCGGGCGGGATGAAGGCCGCCGAGATTGCGGCGCGACGCGGGCACCGAGTGACTATCGTCGACCACCGCGAGACCACGGGCGGGCAGCTGCAGTTCGCCGCCGCGCTGCCCGGCCGCGAAGATATCCGTCCCGCGATCGACTACCTCGACCATCAGATCCGCAAGCTCGGCGTCGAAGTGAGGCTGGGCGAGACGGCGACGGTGGAGTCCGTTCTGGCGGAGGATGCGGATCGCGTGGTCATCGCGACCGGAGCGACTGCGAAGCGCATCGTCGTGGGAAACCTTGCGTTCGGCAATCACGAAGTACCCGGGCTCGATGGTGACGCGGTTACGACAGTGCTCGACGTGCTCGAGCGCGGTGCTTCGGTGGGCAAGCGCATTCTCGTTGTCGACGACGGCGAGGGCGGTTGGAAGGCCATAGCGTCGGCGTTCGGCTGGGACGAGGCCGGCCACGACGTGACGCTCATCACACCCCACCCATATGTGGGGGCGAAGCTCGGCCCGTACACGCAGCACAAGCTCATCGGCAGGCTGCTTCGATCGGGTATCGATGCGCGTCCGTTCACGACGCTCGCTTCGGTCGACGGTAACACGGCGGCGCTTGTCGACCACGGGAAGAACAAAGCCGAGACCTTCGACAGCATCGTGCTCGCGGGATGGCATGTTCCCGACACAGGACTCTATTTCGGTTTGAAGGGCAAGCATCCGAGTGTCACCCGGATCGGCGACGCCGTGGCGGCGCGTACGATGCACGACGCGATCAGGGAGGGCGAGAGGCTTGTCCGTGAATGGTGACGAGAGCGCGCCCACCGCGGTGCGGTGGCACCCCTCCGACGATCTCGTCGACGGCAGCCGGCACGTCGAGCTCATGCGGCTCGCCGGATGCCGGGATCTGACCGAACTCGATCGGCTCGGCTCGGAGCGCCCCGCGGCCTTCTGGGACCTGGTGACGGAGTGGCTCGACTTCGACTGGCAGCGGGATTACGCGGCGATCGCCGACGACCTCTCGCTCCCCGAAGGAACGCGCTGGTTCATCGGCGGCCAGTTCAACCTGGCCGAGAACGCCGTGGAACGCTGGGTCCGACGCGGCCGGGGTGCCGATCTCGCCGTGCGATGGGACGACGGCGAGGGCGACTCGGGCGCCTTGAACTTCGAGCACCTGGCGGCCGAAGTCGACCGCGTCGCGGCCGGACTCCGCGGGCTCGGAGTGCGCGTCGGCGACAGGGTCTCGATGCAATTGCCGATGAGCGTCCCCGCTCTGGTGGCGAGTCTCGCGATCGCGAAGCTCGGCGCGATCGCGGTGCCGGTATTCAGCGGATTCGGAGTGGATGCTGTGGCGGTTCGGCTGAACTTTGCCGATGTGAGCGTCCACATCACGGCGGACGGGTATCGCCGCCGCGGGCGGGAGATCGATCTTGCCTCGTCGACGGAGGAGCTGCTCGCCCTATGCCCGGGTGTCCGGCATGTCGTAACGGTGCCGATGCTGGGAGACAGCGCCAAGCCTCGGCGCGGCACGGACTGGGCCTCGTTCCCCATGGTCGCTCCTTTCGAGGCGGAGCGTCTTGACGCCGAGCATCCGCTTCTGATCGCCTTCACCTCCGGAACCACGGGGGTCCCCAAGGGCGTGGTGCTCACCCATGCGGGCTTCGCGGTGAAGGCCACGAGCGATGTGATGCTGAGCCTGGACGCGCACCACGACGACACGCTCGCGTGGGTGACCGACCCCGGCTGGATCATGTGGCCGATCTTCAGCCTCGGCGGGCTCCTCGCGGGATCAGCCGTGGCGCTCCTGCCCAGCACCCCGGATTTTCCGGATGAGCGGGTGCTGTGGCGGGCGTGCGCGGGGGCGGGCGTCACATTGCTCGGACTTTCGCCTTCGCTGATCAGGGCGCTTCAGCGCGTGGAGCAGGACCCGGAGTCGGTGGACCTCGCCTCGATCCGCCTTTTCGCGAGCAGCGGCGAGCCTTGGACTCCAGACGCGTGGGAGTGGTTGTTCTCGCGCGTCGGGCGCGAGGGGCTGCCGATCATCAACTACAGCGGTGGAACCGAGGTCTCGGGCGCGATCCTGTCGAACACGGTGGCGATGCCGATCGTCGCCTGCGGCTTCGCAGGTCCCCTGCCTGGCATGGGGGCGTGCATCGTCGACTCGGACGGGGTTCCGATCTACGGCGGGGTGGGCGAGCTCTCGCTTGACCACACTTCGCCGGGCATGCCGCTCACGTTCTGGAACGACCACGAAAGATTTCACGACACCTACTGGTCGCGCTGGCCCGGCCGCTGGTACCACGGGGACTGGGTGGCCGCGGATTCCCGCGGCTGCTGGTTCATCCTCGGTCGCAGCGATGACACGTTGAAGATCGCGGGCAAGAGAATCGGCCCGGCAGAGGTCGAAGCCGTCGTGAACGCGATCGAAGGAGTTCACGAGTCCGCGGCGATCGGCATCCCTCATCCGGTAAAGGGCGAGACACTCGTGCTTTTCGTCGCGGTGGATCAGAACCGGGACGTCGCCGACGAGGTCGCCGCGAGGATCGTCACGCACTTCGGCCCGGCCTTGCTCCCCCAGGCGGTGCACTGCGTCGATCATCTGCCTCGGAATCGCAGCGGCAAGGTGCTACGGCGCCTGGTGCGCCAGGCGTATCTGGGACTTGAACTCGGCGACACTTCATCGCTCGAGAGCCAGGCTCCCCTAGAGAACATCCGGGCCGTGGCCTCATGAGATGGTCGGATTATGCGGTGGCCGGAGTGGCCGAACTGCCGCCGAAGCGCACCTCGAGCGGTACGACCACTCTGGAACTCATCGGCCGAGTCTCGGCCATGGCGGCTCACGATGCGGGTATCGCTCCCGCCGACATCGACGGACTGATTGTGGGACCGCACGTGGGCGAGACGCCGCAGCACGTGCCCGCCACGGTCGCCGAGTACCTCGGTCTCAGGCCGACGTTCGCCGACATCGTCGATCTCGGCGGAGCGACCGGCACAGGCATGGTCTGGCGCGCAGCCGCGGCCATCGCCGCCGGTCAAGCGGAGACCGTGCTCTGCGTGCTCGCCAACACGAGGGATCCGGAGCGTTCGCTGCGGTCGCCGAACCGCAATCCGATCCGGGAATTCGAGGTTCCCTACGGCGCCAGCGGCGCGAACCAGGCATACGCCATGGTCGCGCAGCGCTACCTCGCCGACCATGGGGCGACCGCTGAAGACCTCGCTCTCGTCGCCGTTCGCGCGAGGGAGAACGCCCAGCGCAACCGCGATGCGGTGTTCTACGGCCGGCCCATCACCGTCGAGGACGTGCTCGAATCGCCGGTGGTGGCGTCGCCGCTCCATCTGCTCGAAGTCGTGATGCCGTGCGCCGGGGGAGCGGCGGTCATCGTGACGACCGCCGAACGAGCCGCTCGCGACCCGCGTGCATCGGTAGCGCTTCAGGGGGCGGGCGAATACATCACGCATAGGGCGCTGAGCCACGCCGAGAGCTTCGACCGTTCGCCGCTCGCGACGGCGATCGCCCGCGCGTCGGAGCAGGCGGGATTCGGGGCGGCCGATGCGCAGGTGCTGTCGCTCTACGACTGCTATTCCATCGTCGTGCTCGTCACACTTGAGGACGCCGGGCTCTGTGAGCGAGGGACCGCCGCCGAGTGGCTGCGACGCAACGACACGAGCCCCGAGGGCAATGTGACGCTGAACCCCCATGGAGGGCAGCTGGGCTGCGGGCAGTCCGATCTCGCGGGCGGCATGGGGCACATCGTCGAGGCCGTAAGGCAGTTGCGCGGCGACGCAGTGGGCAGGCAGATGCAAGGGGCGCGGCGCGCGCTCGTCACCGGGAACGGCGCCACGCTCAGCGAAGCGGTCGCCCTCATGCTCGAACGGAGGGGATGACGTGCCCGACGCATCCGGTTCCAGTGTTCCTCGCCCCGGTCTCGTCACGACGCCACTCACTCAGGCGTACTGGCAAGCGGCCTCGGAGGGGCGGCTTCTGCTTCAGCGGTGCCTCGATTGCGGGCAGGCGCAGCACTATCCCCGGTCGCTCTGCGCGAAGTGCTGGTCGCGGCAAGTCGAGTCGTTCGATGGTTCCGGCCGCGGGCGGATCGTAACATTCACCGACATCACCATGCCCGGCCACCCGGCGTGGCTCGAGGAGGCGCCCTACACGATCGCGATCATCGAGCTCGAAGAGGGTCCACGACTTCTCGCACGGGTGGATCCCCCCACCGCCGTGACCGTGGGTGATCTCGTCCGGCTCGCAAACCCTGACCGTGACGGAATCCATCGGTTCGAGGTCATCCGTGAGGGATGAACCGTCGTGTCTCGTCGTCTCGAACTCGCGCTGATCGCGGTCGTGCAGGTGCTGGCGATCAGCACTTGGTTCTCGGCCACAGCAGCAGCACCGGGTATGGCTGCGGAGTGGTCGTTGTCGACGCTGCAGACGGTGTGGTTGACGGTCGGGGTACAGGCGGGTTTCGTGATCGGCGCGGTTCTCGCGGCATGGCTGGGCATCGCGGATCGAATCGGCGCGAGTCGTCTGATGGCCATCGGGTGCCTCGGTGCGGCGGCGAGCACGGGTGCGACCCTGCTCGTCGACGGGGCGATCGGGGTGGCGATCCTCCGCGTCCTGACGGGCGCGTGCCTGGCGGCCGTCTATCCCGTGGGACTAAAAGTCGTGGCGACCTGGACGCCCAAGTCGCTGCGGGCGCGTGCTTATGGGGTGCTGATCGGAGCACTGACGCTCGGAACCGCACTGCCGCATGTGATAGCCGGGCTCGACGGCCTGCCCTGGAGATCGCTGATGGCGATCGCCGGGGGAGCAGCGGCGATCGCCGCCGCGCTAAGCGTGTTCGGGGTGCGCGAAGGACCCTTCGCGGTGCCGACGGTTGGTCGGATCGACCTGGGATACGCCGCGCGCATGTTCCGCGAGCCGGGACCGCGGTACGCGAACTTCGGATACTTCGGGCACATGTGGGAGCTGTACGCGTTCTGGGCGTGGGCGCCCCACCTGGCAGTCACCTCGGGAGTCGCAGGTTCCGGGGCGGCATCCGCTCTGCTGATCTTCGCCGTGATCGGGCTCGCCGGCGTCGCCGGGGCGCTGATCGGCGGCTGGCTCGCCGATGCGGTGGGCCGCCCCGCGGCCGCCGGCATCGCCCTTGCGACGAGCGGGTCGTGTGCGCTGCTCTCACCGCTGCTCGGCCTGCTGCCCGCGCCTGTGGCGATCGCCATCCTCCTGCTGTGGGGCGCGAGCGTGATCGCCGATTCCGGCGTGTTCTCAACGGCGCTCAGCGAGACCGCGCGCTCAGACAGGATCGGCACAGCCCTTACCGCCCAGACAGCTGTCGGCTTCGGTCTCACCATCGGGTCGATTCTGCTGGTGGGCGCGATCGGTGAGAGCGCGGGATGGCAGTGGGCGTTCCTGGTGCTCGTGCCCGGGCCGGTCTTCGGCGCCGTGGCGATGGTCAGGCTCAGCCATGTGCTGGGACGAAAGAGAAGAAAGCGATTGAAAATGTCGAACTGGTCAGAGCGGATGCCGCAAGTGGGACAGAGCGCGGAACTCAGCCGCACGATCCTCCCCGAAGACATCGAGCTCTTCACCCGGATCAGCGGAGATATGAATCCGCTGCACTACGACGAACCGGCGGCGTCGGCCTCGCGGTTCGGCGGCATCATCGTGCAGGGCGGCATCACGACCGCGATCCTCAACGCCGTCGTGGCCGAGCGCCTGCCGGGGCCAGGATCGGTATTCCTCGGGGTGGAGTGGAAGTTCCTCGCGCCGGTGCGCCCGGGCGACACGATCACGGGCACGGTCACGGTGACAGAGGTGCGCGACGACAAGCCCATCACCAAGATCGCGACGACGGTCACGAGAGACGACGGGGTCGTCGCTCTCGAAGGCACCGCGGTGTGCTTCACGGAGGACCTCGCATGCGTCCGCCGGTGATCGTGTCGGCCGCTCGCACGCCGATCGGCAAGCTCAACGGCGCATTGGCCGGCGTTTCGGCGCGGCGGCTCGGGGCGGCCGCGGCCGCGGAGGCTCTGTCGCGGGCCGGCGACGCATCCGTCGATTCGGTGCTGATCGGATCGGTGCTCCAAGCCGCCGGCGGCCAGAACCCGGCGAGATCGATAGCCTTCGACGCCGGGGTGTCGTTGCAGGTTCCCGCGATCACTCTCAACGACGTCTGTCTCGCAGGAGCGTCGGCGGTTCGCCTCGCCTCGATGGCGATCCGCCTCGGCGAATCGCAGGCCGCACTCGTGGGCGGGGCCGACTCGATGACCCGGGCGCCGCACGCCGTGCGCCTTCGCGGCGCGGTCAAGGCGGGAGACGTCGATCTGGTCGACCTCATGGTGCACGACGGACTGACCTGTGCGATCAGCGGTGACGGGATGGGAGTGATCGCTGAGACGGCGAACACCGCCCTCGGCATCGGTCGCGCGGAACAGGATGCTTTCGCCCTGCGCAGTCACCGACGCGCGGCACAGGCGAGGCAGGAGGGCCGCTTCGCCGACGAAATCGTTCCGGTCGACTCCGTCGGCGATGATGAAGGGATCCGGTCCGATACGGATCTGCAGCGTCTCGGGTCGCTGCGGTCGGTGTTCGCCGAGGGCGGTTCCATCACCGCCGGCAACGCCTCTCAGCTTTCCGACGGCGCATCGATGGGTGTGCTGGCGAACGCCGACTATGCGGCGAGCCTGGGGCTCGAGCCTATCGTCCAGGTAGTCGCCAGCTCCGTCGTCGCGGGTCCCGACGTGTCGCTGCATCTGAAACCGGCGCGCGCGGCGGAGAAAGTGCTCGCGGCGGCGGGGCTCTCGGTCGCTGACATCGGGCTCTGGGAGGTCAATGAGGCATACGCGGGCGTCGTCATCGCCACTCAGCGAGACCTCGGCCTCGACGAGGAAACGGTCAACGTCAATGGCGGCGCGATCGCGCTCGGCCACCCGCTCGGCGGCTCAGCGTTCCGCTTGATAATGTCGCTGGCTCTGCAAATGCGGCGGGATGCGGTCGAGTTCGGTGTGGCCACGCTTTGCGGGGGCGGAGGTCAGGGCGAGGCGGTGCTCCTGCGGTTCGCGGGTCGCTAGCCTTCGGTGCCCGGCCGGTCGGTCCCGATCTGGTAGGCGAGCAGTGAAAGAGAGAGCACGAGCAGCCCGCGTGACTCGCGGGGATCGAGCCCGGTGATCTCGGCGATGCGTTTGAGCCGGTAGATGACCGTATTCGCGTGGACGAACATGCTCTCGGCGGCTCCCGAGATGTTCCCTCCTGCGTCGATGTACGCACGCAGCGTGTCGACGAGCGCCGACGGCCGCCGACGTTCGTATTCCAGGAGGGGCCCGAGCGCGTCGCGCGACATCTCCTGGATGAGGCCGCTGCTCCGGGCCAGTCTCTCGAGCCGCAGGTCGTTGAAGCTCAGCGGCTCACCGGTATCGAGCGCGACGGCGATGTGGGAGGCCTCCTGCGCTTCTTCGAACGAGAGCCGCACGTCTTCGAGCCCTGGGTGGGCCGCGCCCACTCCGACCCCCATCGTCGAGAAGCGTTCGGCGAGTTCTCTGGCCACGGGGCCGAGGGTCTTCTGGCCGACGGCATCGTCAACCGGCCACAGCAGGAAGACGCTGCTGTCTCGCACCCCGGCGAACGCACGATGGTCCGAGCGGATCCTCGTCGCGATCTGGTAGACGCGTCGCACATGGTCCTCAAGCGAGGGCGACTGCGCAGCACCCGCTCGCCTCGGCAGCATGGCGATCGCGACGTAGCTCGACGCCAGGTCTTTCCCGTACGGCTCCGCGCTCAGCGCGCCGCCGTCGAGCTTGCCGGTGATCAGGGCGTCCACGAGCGAGTTCCGCGTGAGTTCTCGGTTCGACCAGGTCGATTGCGCCTCTCGGATGAAGCCGGCCGCCATGCTGCCCGTCGCGTTCTCGATGTGCCAGAACAGCCTCGCAGAGATGTAGAGAAGAGTCTCCAGTTCGCGGCGATCATCCCGTCTGATCTGCGAGAGGAACATCGCCCACGCGAATCGCCCCCAGACGTTGTACGAGCGCATCAGGGACTCGATCGAGATGCCTTGCCGCATCCTGATCGCTCCGATGCGCTCCCACGAGACCGAGTTGAAGGCCGGCCGTTCGGCTTCGGACTTTATCGCCTCGACCAGCGCCCGCAGGTTGGCGAACGACGACTCGATCACCGACTCGAACGCCGCGGGTGACAGTCGCGCGTAGTCCTGAAATCGTCGCCCGTACTCCTCCGCCGCCATCGTCGCGTAATGGGGGAGCAGAGGCCGCACGCGGCCCAGGATCGTGTCGACCACGTCGGTGTCTGGATGCGCGACGATCGTCCCGTCGAAATCGGTCTCCATCGTGGAACTCCGTCTCATCCGCTCAAGCGGTTCATCCTAACGCGGCACCCGTGCGCACGATCGTGAAAACCGCAAAGGGAGGTCGTGACAAACACCAAGAAACGGTGTGCTCTTGTCTCTACTCCCAAAGCGCATACTAAGCCGGCGCTGGCAATCTGTCGGAAGCCGCGATGCGGCTCATGCGATCAGTTGACGAGGAGGTTGACGGGCTTGCCGATTCAGCGAACGACCCCGGAAGCACACCGATGCCGGCCGATGGTTCCGGAAACGGCGGGCTGATGTTCGAGAATCTTCTTCGACCCGGGCGCATCAACTCGATGCGCACGCGCCACCGCCTCATGGTCGCGCCGATGGAGAAATCCATGGCTCACCCGGACGGATCGCTGAGCGAGCGATACATCGAATACGTGGCCGAGCGGGTGCGGGGCGGTGCTTCGCTCATCAACCTCGAGTCAACTTATGTCGATGAAGGCGGACGAGGCAATCCGTACCAGGTCGGGTCTCACCACGACGGCGTCATTCCGCAATTGCGCAGACTCGCCGATCTGGTTCATGCCGGTGGCGGGCAGTTGTCGCTCGAACTTCACCACGGCGGCAGACAGTCGAGCTCATCGGCCAGCGGCCGTCAGGCGATCGCCCCGTCCGCGATCGCGAGCAGGGCCATGGGACCGGGTGCCACACCTCGGGAGATGACGCTCGAAGACATCCACGATGTCGAACGCGCCTATCGCTCGGCGGCGCGCCGGTGTCTCGAGGCGGGTGTCGACATGATCACCCTTCACGGCGCGCATGGCTACCTGCTCGGGCAGTTCCTCTCTCCGCAATCGAATCGGCGAGCCGACGAATACGGAGGGTCGCTCGAGAACCGTGCTCGGTTCCCGTTGCAGATTCTTGAGGCCGTGCGCGAAGTCGTCGGCGCGGACTACCCGATCGCTTATCGCATCTCGGCGGTCGAGTATGTGGACGGCGGACTCGAGCTCGACGAGAGCGTCGAGTTCTCTCGCATGCTCAAGGATGCCGGCATCGACATGATCGACGTGGCAGGGGGCACGTACGAGTCGATGTCGGTCATCTTCCAGGGGGCAGACGCGCCGCGAGGGGGGTTCCTGCCGCAGGCGGCCGCGATCAAGGCGGCGGTCGGGGAGCTGCCGGTCGGTGTCGCGCAGAAGCTCAGCGACCCGGTCGTCGCCGAGCAGGCGATGCTCGAGTACGGCATCGACTACATAACCATCGCCCGCGGTTTCCACGCCGACCCTCATCTCGTGAGAAAGATCGAGCGCGAGGCCGCCGACGACATCCTTCCGTGCATCGCGTGCAACGCGTGTCTCTGGATGTCGGTCGCCCGCACTCCGGTGCAGTGCGCCGCCAACCCGCACTCCAATCACGAGGAGAGCCGCCGCATGACGCCGACCGAGACCCCGAGACGAGTGCTCGTCGTCGGGGGTGGGGTGGGCGGAATGCACGCAGCCCGCGTGCTCGCGCGCACGGGAAACGAGGTCACGCTCGTGGAACGAGAAACGCGGCTGGGCGGGCAGATCCTGAATTCGATGGCGACGCAGCCCGACCACGCGCTCTTGGTCGGATGGCTCGAACGCCAGCTCAAGAAGCATCGCGTCGACGTCCGGCTTTCGACGACCGCCGACGCGGAACTCGTGGCGCAGCTTGCGCCCGACGCGGTCGTCGTCGCGACAGGCGCCGGCGGCACCCTTCCTCGGGTGCGACTAAACGACGGCAGCGTCCGGATGCTGGATGTCTTCGAGGCATTCGCGGAGCACGAGACCGTCGAGGGTCCGGTGGTGGTCACGACGGGGGACTCCGCCAGCTGCCACCTGGCGTTGCTGCTCGCGCGCCGCGGGGTCGAAGTGCACCTGGTGGAGCAGGGAACCGCGCTCGCGGCCGATCGCCCCGCTCCGCTCGGATCCTTCATCGAGGCGAAGGTCGTCGCCGTGGACAAGATCACCGTGCACCGGCTATCGACTGTCGAGGACATCGATGCTCGCTCCATCGTCACTCAGGTGGATGGTGCGCGCCTTGCGGTGGAGGCCGCAACCGTGGTGGTCGGCGGGCGCAGGTCGCTCTGGGAGCTCGGCGCACGCCTCAAGGCGGACATGCCCGGCATCCCGGTGCACGTGATCGGTGACGCCGCGGCCCCCCGAGACGTCTATTGGGCCAGTCACGAAGCGGCCGAGGCGGCGTTCAGTATCCAGAGTGCGTCCGGAACGCCGACACCCACAACAGGGAAGACACACCAGCATGAGCAGTGAAACCGTCGCCATCGTCGGTTCCGGGGTGAGCGGCCTCTCCGCCGCGCGTTACCTCGCGGCGAACGGCTTCCAGCCGACGATCTTCGAAGCGTATTCGGATCTCGGCGGGCAGTGGAACCGCGCCAACCCGAAGAGCGGCGTCTGGCCGCAGATGCGGACGAACACTGGAAAGTTCGCCACAAAGCTCTCCGACGTGCAGTACCCCGCCGGCACCGCGCTGTTCCCCCGTAACGGTGAAGTGCTCGCGATGATCAACGAGTTCGCCGAGAAATTCGCCCTCCGCCGGTGCATCCGCTTCAACTCGACCGTCACGCGCCTCGAGCGCGCGGATGCCGGATATTCGGTGACATGGACGGATGAGCGCGGCGAGGAGCACACCGCGCGATTCGACCGCGCCGTCGTCGCGAGCGGGCGCTTCAACAAGCCAGAGATCCCCGCCATCCCCGGTCTCGATGGATTCACGGGCGCCGGTGGTGTCGTCCACACCTTCGATTACAAGGAGCCGGAACGGTTCCGTGGCATGCGCGTGCTGGTGTGCGGCGGTTCGATCTCGTCACTCGAGATCGCGAGCGACCAGGCAATGGGCGGCGCCGCTTCGGTCTCGCTGGCGCAGCGCAGGCAGAGGTTCGTGATGCCGAAGATGGTCGCGGGCGCTCCCCTCGAGTACTTCGTCTTCACTCGCGCCGGTGCGCTGCGCCTCGCTGACACACCCGATGAGACGTTGTTGGCCGACGCGAAGGAACTCCTTCTTCGCATCGGCGGGAACCCCGCGCGCTACGGCGCACCCGCTCCGCACGATGACCTTGCCAAGGCCGGCGTGACCGGGAGTCAGCACTATCTGAATCTGATCGCCGAAGACCGCATCACAGTGCGCCCGTGGATCAGCCACCTCGAGGGCAATATCGTCCATTACCTCGACGGCACACAGGAGGAGACCGACGCGATCATCGTTGGAACAGGCTTCGACCTCAACCTGCCGTACCTGGACGACGAGATCTCAGACATCATCGCTCTGACTCGCAAGGGCATGAACCTCTCCGAGTTCACGTTTCACCCGGAACTGCCCGGGCTCGCCTTCCTCGGCCTCTGGGCGCAGTTGGGTCCGTATCCGGTCGTGCTCGAGCAGCAGGCGCGGTACCTCGCGTACGCCTGGGCCGGGCTCGCGCCGATGCCCACCGAGAGCGAACTCCGCGACGGCGTGCGCCGGTGCATCCAGGAGAACCATCACACCGGCTACCGGGAACAACACGAAATGGCGATCCGCTTCGCAAAGCTCGCGGGGACGGACCCCGCCGGTGTAGTGAACGAGCGGCTCGCCGCAGTGCTCGAAAAGAGCGCCGTGACGGGCGAGATGTTCCGAATCGTGGGCCCAGACGCACTCCCGGACGCGGCGGCGCGGCTCATCGCTGATTTCGACGCGCACGCCCCGCTGGATGTTCAGAGGGAACTGGCGGAGGCGATCTCTCCAGTGCTGGCCTCGCGCGGCTGAAGTGAGCACACCCGTGCCCCTTCCCTAGCCTCAACCCTTGCTGCCGGTCGTCGCAATGCCCTCGACGAAGCTCCGCTGACCGATGAAGAAGAGGATGATCATCGGCACGGTCGTGATGACGCTCGCCGTCACCAGAATCTCCCAGTGCCACTCGCCCCCGAAGCCGAACTGGTCGACCAGCGCCTTGAGCCCCCGAGGCACCGTGAAGGTGTCTGAGTCGCGCAGGTAGATGAGCCCGCGCATGAGGTCGGTCCACGCCGCTTGTGCCTCGAAGAGCAGTGTCACCACGAGCGCCGGCTTCATCAAGGGCAGCGCGATCCGCGTGAAGATCGTCCAGTTGTTCGCGCCGTCGATGCGGGCAGCTTCGAAGATGTCGCGCGGCATGCCGAGGAAGAACTGCCGCAGCAGGAAGATGTAGAACGCGCTCCCGAAGAGATTGCCGGCCCACAACGGGTAGAGCGTGCCTGTCGCGCCGAGCCCGTTCCAGATGAGGAACGTCGGGATCATCGTGACGGCGCCCGGCAGCATCATGGTGGCGAGTACGAATCCGAAGAGCGCATTTCTTCCGCGGAACTGGAAGTACGAGAATCCCCACGCGACCATCGCGCTCGAGATCGTCACCGTCACCGCCGCGAGCACCGTCACGAGCAGGGTGTTCCACAACCACAGCGCGAGCGGCGCTTCTTGCCACACGGTCACGTAGTTCTCGAGCGTGAACGTGTTCGGGATGAGTTGGTTGTCGAACACCTCGCCACGAGGCTTGAAGGATGCGCTCACCAACCAGATGAACGGGTAGGTGAAGACGACACCGAACACCACCAGCAGCGCTGTGACGGCGATGCGCACCAGCAACGGCTTGCGACGGCGCTGGCGGTCCTGCGGTGGCTTGGATCCTGCCGTGGGCTCGGATTCGACAGCATCCTGCTCTAGGCCGCTGCTCCTCTCGGCCCGCGACCGCATGCCCGCCTCGAAGCCGAGTGGAGCAGCCGTGGGAGCGGGCACCGGTTCGCCCATGGGTCGTGAGACCTGCTGGGTCATCGCACGTCCGCCTCGTAGTAGACCACTCGACGACTCACCCAGAGCTGGATCGCGGTGACCGCCATGATCACGACGAACAGCAGCCAGGCCATCGCCGAGGCATAGCCCATGTGCAGGAACTGGAACGCCTGCTGGAACAGGTAGATCACGTAGAACAACGCCGCATCGTTGCTGTAGGTGGTGTTGCCGCTACCGAAGAAGGCTGTGTACGCCTCATCGAAGGTCTGGAACGCCGCGATGGTGTTGACGACCACGATGAAGAAGATGGTCGGGCTGATCATCGGCACCGTGATCTTCGTCGTCTGCTGCCAGAAGTTCGCCCCGTCGATCCGCGCCGATTCGTACAATTGGTTGGGCACCGCTCGAAGCGCGGCGAGGAGAATGATCACCGAGCCTCCGACGGTCCACAGACTCATGATCGCGAGGCCCGGCTTCACCCATGCCGGGTCGGTCGTCCACGCCGGACCGTTGATGCCGAACCAGCCGAGCACGTGGTTGATGAGCCCGTTCTGCCCGTTGAACAGCAGCAGGAACAGCACACCGACCGCGACCGGAGGGGTCATCTTCGGCAGGAAGAACACCGTGCGGAAGAAGCCCGACGACCGGCGCCCGGCCTGGTTCAGCAGCACCGCCAGCGCGATCGAGACGATCACGTACAGCGGAACCTGCAGCACCGTGAAGATGAACGTGTTCCACAGCGCCAACGCGATCTTCGGATCCTCGATGAGCTGCACGTAATTGTCGAACCCGATGAACGACGGGTCGTTGATGACGTCGTAGTCGGTGAGCGACAAATACGCGCTGTAGCCGATCGGCCAGGCGGTGAAGACCAGGAAGCCGATGATCCAGGGGCTCAGGAACAGCAGCGCCGCGCGGGTGTTGCGGCGGCGGGCCGCGCGCCGCGTGCGCTGCCGCTCAGGATCGATACCGGATGCCGCGGGCGCGAGCTCGGTGACGCTCATCGATCACTTCCCGTTCTCCATCTTCTTCCACGCCGCGTCGAGCGCCTTCTGCGCCTCGTCCTGCGCCTTGTCGAGCGCAGTCTGCGGATCCTCCTGCCCGTTCAGCACGCGGTTCACCGCGTCTTGCCAGGCCGTCTTGAACTCGGCGTCGGCCGGGTTTGCGGGAAGCGAGAACGTGTTGTCGTTCGCCTCGTACATCTTCTTCACGCCGGTGTCCCACGGCTCGCCGCCGGTGGTCACCATCTCGCGGATCTTCTCGTCGGCATCCGCGTTGCCGGTCAGCACGCCGGTGAAGGGCTTGCCGTCAGCGTTCCTGAGGTCGAGGCGGGCCTGCGCCGCGGCGACCCAGCTGTCGACCTCGGTCATGACCCGTGCGAAGCGGCACGCCGCGGGTGCGGTCTCGTTGCTGCCGGCGGGAATCGCCCACGCCGAGCCGCTGGCGTAGGCGAGGCTCTCCCCGTCCTTCGAGTGGAAGGTGTCGAACGCCATAGGCGCGTCGGGCGACACATCGTTCAGCACGTTGATGTACCACTGCTCCATCCACATGGATCCGAGCACATTGGTCGCGTACTGGTTGCCGCCGCCGAAGAAGTCGGCGGAGTCGCGGTACGCCTTGACGGCGCTGAATCCGCCCTGCAGGTCGTAGATGCCCACTGCGAACTCGAGCGCCTCGACCGCCTTCGGGTCATTGAGCTGCGCCGTGCGGCCGTCCTCAGAGATCAGGTCGACACCGTTCGACTTCGCCCAGAGGGGGAAGAACTCGGGCAGTTTCGTGTCGACCCCGATGACGCTGAGCTTGCCGCCATCGTTCTTCATCATCGCCTCTGCGGCCTTGGTGACGGCATCCCAATCCGAGCCGTTGACATCGTCGATGGTGAGTCCCGCGGCCGAGAGGAGGTCGGCGTTCGCCATCGTCAGTTGCACCGTGTTGAACTCGGGGATGCCGTAGACCTTGCCGTCGAACGTCACCTGGTCGAGCGCCGCTTCGAGGTACTGGTCGGTGCCGATGTCTTCGCCCTCGATGCATTTGTCGAGCGGCATGATCGCGCCGCGTGCCGCGAGCGAACCGATCTGGTCGCGGTTCGCATACACGAGTGCCGGCGGGTCACCGGCTGCCACCGCCGAGAGGAACTGCTGCATGTCGAGGTCGCCCTCGATGAGCTTGACGGTCACACCGTCGCCGAGCGCCTTCGTCGCAAGGTCATAGCGCGTGGTCGCGATCTCGTCGACACCGCCGAATCCCATCACCTGAAGGTTTCCGCTCAGAGTCGCATCGCGGTCGTACTTGATGTCGTCATCGGCGGTTTGATTGGAACCCGTCGCGCACGACGCCAGCATTCCAACAGCCACGGCCGCGATCGCGACCTTCGACAGTGTGCGAACCCGCATGAGAGCCTCCCGAAGCCAATGTCGGGCGGAAGTCGTTCGGGCCCGACTGCTGCGAACGGTACTCCCGCTTCTGAAGCGGAGCAACGGTTCTGAGCAGCGCTTCTTTTGCCTGGTCAACGCGGGTTTGCTTCTTCCCGTCCTGTGCCGCTCAGTCGGCCCGCGCTCGTAAGCGTCTCAGCGGTGTGAATAACTCCTGAGGTTTGCTCGTCGAGTCGTCATGATGGCCGAATGGTTACACGGGTCTCAAACTCCCTCTCACCTGGCTGGAGCTCGACCCTGCCGCTAGTTGACCTCCGCCCGATGCCCGTGCGTGCCGTTGGAGCCGTTGGTCATGCGTCGAGGGAAGTTAGAGGCCTGGCCGGACGCCCTCGAGCTCGGATATCGTCGGCACGATGAGCGATCCGGACCTACGCATTCCGTCGTGCATATGGTGCGATGCCGTCATGCGCGCGGAGGAGCGTGAGTGGTTATGCCCCGGCTGCGGCTGGCAACTCGAGCCGCGCCCGCGCGACCCGCTGATGCCGTGGGATGACCGCCGGTCTCGCGAGAAGGGCGAGCCTTCCGAGTATTCGTGAAGGCTCGCCCTTCGTGGAAGGTCAGAGCGTCCGTCGCACTTGGCGTTCTGGGATGCCCGTGCGTCGGGCAATCTCGGCCTGCTTGAATATCGGCGATACGCCAGGCCGACAACGTGCGCGCTGCCTCGATCGCATCGCTCGCGGTCTCGGCGGACCAGCTCGAGGTGCTCAATGACGAGCGCTCGACCATATCGACGACGACCTGGAGCGCTCGATAGGCCTGGTCGTCCAGGGACTCGTTTCAGGGCTGCCATGCGGTGAGCCACTCGGTGCTGGTCATGTGTCGAGCGGTCCGTTGGCCGCCTCCAACAGCGTCAGGCCGACACGGAGTTCTCGGAAGGGTTCGGCGGCGGACTCGGCCCGCAGATTGACCGTGCTTAAGTCGCGAGCGCGATGAGGACACGGATGAAAGCGTCGTCGCTCCGATCTTCGAGCCTGTCGGCTGCCATCTGCGCTCGCTCCACGGCACGGGCCGCCGTGGCTGCCAGCCGCTCCCATTTCGCCAGCTCCACGGCGACCACCGTGGAAATGATGATGGCGGCCGAGGGTGTGGCAACCCCCGCGATGATCTGCAAGGCGGTTTGCAGAGCGTCTTGATGCATGTGCGCACTCTATCGGCGGCGCCGTCTCGCCAACTCGGGCCAGCCCCCGCGCAGAGCTGGGCTAATGATCTCCTTCGCTTCGCGCGGTTGGAGACGGATCGCGAGACTCTTCCTCCAAGTCAGCGATAGCCCCAGACCCGACTTCCGCCTCCGCAGTGAGCTTGTCCAGCATTCGACGCAACGCCTGCGCCCGCGCCTTGGCTTTCATCGTCTCACCACTCTCTTCGGCCGCCAGCTCGGTCTCGATGCTCGCGGGATCGGCAGTCCACCTTTTCAATAGGGGGAGGAGTTCATCCCGCTCCATGTACAAGCGGGATGGATGCCGGGAACGCGCAAGTTCCTTGCCTGACATGGTGGTTGACGCCATGTCGAGTGAGATTAATCTCCGCTGGATAAGCTTCATGAGCCGCAGTCCATTCTCCTCGCCCTCGCGTTCCAGCCGCGCTTCAATCCGTTTCCGCTGAGCCCGCAGGTCCTTGCCGTCGTCGTCGTGCCCACGGAGGTAGACACCGTACTTGGCCCGCCAGATGGACTCGCTGAGCCACTCCCGCACGTCAACGGCAATGCCCCGCCGGAATCGTGCCTCCCTCTCCGAGCGGTCCTCCTCTCGATGTTGCTCGACGATGTTGTTCGCTCGTTTCGCTGTGTGCCAGGAGAAGACGGCGACCACGACCGCCGCGAGCGCGAGCACAATCGTCGCGATGGGAGCGACGGACTCGTTGAGCAGGTTCGTGCCGAAGCGCTCATCCAACAGCGAGACCAGGTCCCTCAGCATCTCGGTCACGCTGTCGGTATCGACTTTGGAGGGGGCGGGCGAGGGCGATGGGCTGGGCGTCACCGTTGGCGTTGGTGCCGAAAGCGGAGTTGGCGTCGGTGTTGGCGTCGTGAGTGAGAACACGACCATAAGTCTGTCGGCGCGGCCCCGGCGCCGACGCAACCGACACGGGCTCGGGCCCAGTGCCGAGTATTCGGGTAGTTACTGCATCATCCTCGGCCCCGGGAGCAGCGACTTCCCTTTAGTCCGGAGCGGCTGATTGATGATGTTGCACTGCCGACTGCTCCTGTGTCACTGTGCGAGAGTGGCTAAAGGTGCGAAAACGTCAGGTGCGGTCAAGCGAGACCCCCCAGACCCCCGGTTGGGATGGATTCTGACGTACATCGGGCCGATGGCTGTTTGGCTGAGGGACCATTGGGTCCTTACAGGGTTTACTCTCCTCGGTTCCGTCGTAGCGATCGCTGGCCCGGTCCTGTTTCTAGACGAGAACGGTGATCAAACTCCCGAGTGGCGGGCAGCGTGGGTGTACCTAGCGATCGCGGCGGGTGTGGCCGTCGTGCTTGATCGGATTGCAGACACGAGCGAGGCACGCCACGGAGACCTCCTACTTCGAGCAGCCGAAGACGATGCCGAACGGAGCGTGCTCGACCTCAACACGTTCCTGGAGCACGCGATCGAAGTCGCGGAAACGAAGGGGGCGGCACGAGAGCGCGCGATCCAGATTCTTCGCAAGACGCTCGCTTCCGTTGCCGCCAGAGCGGTCGGTGTGCAGGGTGGACGCGCCTCGTTCTTCCCTCTGACCAGAGACGCCGAAGGCTGGCGAACACTCGGACCGCCGGTGCACGGCACCGCCTATGGCAGAAGTGACACGCCAATGAGGCCCTTCATCGAAAAGGATGAACCTGAACATCCCATCTGGAAGGTGATGGACGGTCCAGACAATGAGGCGGTTGTCTTCAGCGAAGGCGATGTCGTGCACGGCGTGGACTGGGACAGGAAGGTTTACAAGACCTTCATCTCCGTTCCGGTGAAGGCCGGACTCGCCCAGTTCGGAATGCTAAGCACGAACTCCAGCGAGGCGGGCTCAATCGGTGGCGCTCAGAGAGCTGCGCTCCTTGCTATGGCTCGCGGCATGGCGATGGTGTACGCCTTCGATGCCGGTCCGCAAGGCCTTGCGGTTATGCAGAGCCCTGACGGAATGTCGGTATCAAGGTCTAACGTTGGACCCGAGGAGGCAAACGATGTCACAGGTAGCAGAGCCCTATGAGATTGCCGTTCTTAACCGCGTCGAGGTGGGACTAGAACGGAACCGTCGAGAGGTCGAGCTTCGCTCATCTAGTAATTCCAGTCGAGCACGCCGCCTCGCGGATCAGCGCAGATCTTGGCTAGAGCGCGTTGCAGCCGGTCGTGCTGCCTCAACGAAGTCCAGATAGGAGTGCACTGACGCCGGTGACCCGCGAGCAGATCGTTCTCGTCTTCAGCTCGCATTAGCGCCCCTCCCGTGCCCGCCGCGCTGTAAGGGGATGTATGCGTGGGTCTGTGTGCCCGCATGATCGGCGTGTCGTACCCGACTACTACGCTTTGCCCCATGACCGTCGAGGCAGCATCCGCTGAGCAGCTCAAGCTCGTGCACTTGTACGGTTTGCGGATCGCGGACGAGCTGCTAGCCAAGCAGAGCAACATGATCAACCGTGCTTCGCTTGTCCTAGCCGCCGCAGCCTTGCTTGCGCTCGTACAACCTGCTTCGATTGTGAATGGCTGGAGCTGGATTCCCATCGCGTTGGCTGTCATCACGGCTCTGTGCGCACTGCGCGCAGTTGCGCTCTGGAAGAGTAAAACGGTGGACGTGACCCTCGTGCCGCTCGATACTCTGCTCTCGTTCGCTGCGGTCACCCTCGAAGCCGCGCTTGTCCGCGACTTGTTCAAACAGATCGAAGCGCTCAAAGGGGACCTGGCCCGCAAAGCGTTCTGGACGAAGGCGGCCATTGCGCTGCTCATCGTCACTATGATTTCGAGCGCCCTCATCTCGGGGTTCGCCGCACTCAAATGGATCTAAGGGGGTGACCTATGTCTGATACCGACAACTCCGCCACGCCCATTTCTGAGCCGGTGGCCCGCGTGCCGTCCATGCTCGGCGACATTCTGACTGCATCAGCCCAGCCAGAGATTCAGACCCGCGTTACAGGCGATTAGCTCGCGAGAAACGTCAGGCTACCCGCCGTATCAGAGCACTCTTTGGGCGACGTGGCGTTTCCTTCGAGATCCTCGTCTTACGGAGAAGGCTGGAGACGAGCACGCGCTGATCTCCAGGCATCGGGGGCTGCAGATGCTGCAACGCGCTGCGCGTACTCGGTAATGGTTCACTACGTCGCCAAGGACGTTCTCACGTCGCCGACGTGTGCTTCTAGCGAGCACCATCAACGCTTTCACCGGGGTGGCGTTCAGCCGCGCGCAGGCGGCAGCGCGCATCGCGTGCGCACCGAGGGCCGACTGCCTCACGCGCGGCAACACGGTGACGATCGAACTTACGCTGCGCGTTCCGCTGCCACTGATTCCGGCCATCGACGCCTCGACTCCGTTCGCGGTCGCTGTGGAAGCGGCCGCCTCGCAGCCGGTGTCGCGTTTCTGGGGCGCCCGGTGAACGCGGCACGTGCCGGCCGGAAACGGCGCGAGCTGCTTCGCTTCCGGGGTCGCGTGGAGGCGGAAGGCGCTCACCAAATGGCGGATCGCCGAGAGCGCGGCGGTGCCGACTCGGAACGCGGCTCGATCCTGCCACTCATCCTCGGGGTGGTGGTCTTCGCGCTCGTGCTGGTGCTGGTGGGGGCCGCAGCGACGAGTCTGTACGTCGAGCGCAAGCGGTTGTTCACCCTCGCTGACGGCGCGGCCCTCGCCGGCGCGGAAGCGTTCACCATGGTCGCCTCTGATGGGCCGCGCCGTCCGGTGCTCGATTCGGGTGATGTGGCCTCGGCGGCGACCGCCTACCTGACGCGCGCCGCCACGACAGCCCTGGAGTCGCTGCGGTTGGAGAGGGCGCACAGCCCCGACGGCGCCAGCGCACGCGTCACCCTCTCGTCATGGTGGCGGCCGCCGCTCATCACCGCATTCGTTCCCGACGGCATCCGATTGGAGGTCACCGCGCACGCTCGCACAGCGCTGCGCTGATCCGAGCTCTCGCAGGTGGCGCTCTGGCACCCGCCGAGTCAGACGCTGCATTCAGTCGCCGACGTCGCCGCTCGGCGGGGGCGTGCTCCGGTGCGTCTTCGGAACGAACCGCGGCAGGTAGCGCATCAGTATGCCTGCTCCCATCACTCCGAGCGCGCCCATGGCAGCAGCGGCCCAACTCAGTGACGCAACGACCGTGATGGCCGAGATGAGCACCGGTGCTAGGGCGCCGCCGCTCTCTGCGGTGAAGCGCCACACGCTCAGGAAAGACGCCGGATGCCGCCCACGGGCGAGATCGGCGCCGAGCGTCATGATCAGCCCACTGCCGAGGCTGTTGGCGACCGCGAGCACCATGGCCGCAGTGATGAACCACGCCTGCGCGCTCGGGAGATCGTGGCTGAGCGCGAGGGCGAGGTGGCCGGCCGCGAGTCCGAGCATCGACGGAACCGCTGTCCACAGACGCCCGTACCGGTCCATGATCTGCCCGCCGGTGTAGAAGAGCGCGAAGTCGAGGGCGCCCGCGATGCCGATGATGAGCGCGGTCTCTGCCGCAGGGATGCCGATGCTCACCGCCCAGAGCGGCACGATGACCTGGCGGCTTATGCGCAGCGCCGAGACCAGCATGGCCCCGACCCCCAAGCGCGCGAGCACGTCGCGGCGGCTGCGCATGGTCGCGATCACACCGGTCGGCGCGTGAGACGCTGCGGCCTCGGGGCTCGCGACCGCAGCGGATTCCACCGCGCGCCCCCGCAGTTGCGAGCGGTACGACGCCTCCGGATCTTCGACGATCAAGAGGATCGCCACGGTCGCGAGACACGCGGCGAGGTGCACCCACATGGCCGTCTGCGGGTCATGCGACAGCGCTATGACGCCTGCGCTCGCGAACGGGCCGATGAAGTAGCCGAGCCTGAAGCTGCCGCCGAGCGTCGAGAGCGAACGCGCCCGGTACTGCAGCGGCACGTACAAGGTCATGAACGACAGTCGTGCCAGTCCGAACACCGCTGCCGAGAGCCCGATGAGCAGGATGCCGGCGGCGAGCAGCGCCGGGTT
This sequence comes from Ruicaihuangia caeni, assembly GCF_029952955.1. GTDB lineage: Bacteria > Actinomycetota > Actinomycetes > Actinomycetales > Microbacteriaceae > Ruicaihuangia > Ruicaihuangia caeni. The sequence goes on from NZ_JASATX010000001.1 coordinate 60,271, forward strand.
GGGCGCTAGCGCCGCGAGCAGCACACCACCGGCCGAGACGGCCGCCGCGCCGATCATGGCCCGGCGCTCGCCGAGGCGTTGCACGACCCGGGCGCCTGGCAGGGTGCCGAGCAGCGCACCGATCGTCAGCAGCGACGCGACCAGGCCGGCGCCGGCGAGCCCGGAGCCGAGGGCGGTGGCGACGAGCGGGATGACCGGCACGATGGCGCCTTCGCCGATCGAGAAGACCAGGGTGGGCGCCACCGCGGCGAGCATGACGGTGCGCCACTTGAAGTTCCCGGCATCCGCGCTCACTCGTCCGAGCCTACGGCCGCGCCCGCCGCTGATGCGGCACAGTCGCGGGCGGTAGTCTGGTGCAGCCATGATCGACCTCGACTTCACAGACCAGATCGCCCAGCTGCGCTCGACCTTCGGCGAAATCGTCGCGGTGATCGGGGTCGACCGACTCGAAGCCGAGATCGCCGAGCTCAGCGAGCAGGCCGGTGCGCCAGACCTCTGGGACGACCCCGACAAGGCGCAGCAGGTGACGAGTGCGCTGAGCCACAAGCAGTCCGACCTCGCGCGCATCACCGGCATCCGGCGCCGCCTCGACGACCTCGAGGTGCTCGTCGAGATGGCCAATGAGGCGGATGACGAGGAATCGGCGCGCGAGGCGGCCGACGAGCTCGCTGGGCTGCAGAAGACGCTCGCCGACCTCGAGGTGCAGACGCTGCTCGACGGGGAGTACGACGACCGCCCGGCCGTCATCACGATCCGCGCAGGAGCGGGCGGGGTGGATGCCGCAGACTTCGCCGAGATGCTGCTGCGTATGTACCTGCGCTGGGCCGAGCAGCACAAGTACCCCGCGAAGGTCATGGACACCAGCTACGCGGAGGAGGCTGGCATCAAGAGCGCCACCTTCGAGGTCGACGCTCCCTACGCGTTCGGCAAGCTCAGCGTCGAGGCCGGCACGCACCGACTGGTGCGCATGTCGCCCTTCGGTGCGGCAGGGAAGCGCCAGACGAGCTTCGCCGCCGTCGAGGTGATCCCGCTCTTCGAGGAGACCGAGCAGGTCGACATCCCCGAGAACGACATCCGCGTCGACGTGTTCCGCTCGAGCGGGCCCGGCGGGCAGTCGGTGAACACGACCGACTCTGCGGTGCGCATCACGCACCTGCCGACCGGAATCGTCGTCTCGATGCAGAACGAGAAGAGCCAGATCCAGAACCGCGCCGCTGCGCTTCGGGTGCTGCAGAGCCGCTTGCTGCTGCTGCAGAAGGAGCAGGAGGCGGCAACCAAGAAGGAGCTCGCCGGCAACATCACCGCGAGCTGGGGCGACCAGATGCGCAGCTACGTGCTCGCGCCCTACCAGATGGTGAAAGACCTGCGCACCGAGTACGAGGTGAGCAAGCCCGACGACGTCTTCGACGGCGACCTCGACGGCTTCATCAACGCCGGCATCCGCTGGCGCAAGCAGGACAACGACTGAGTGACGACCGGCCAGGTTTCGCACCACGCGGCGTATCGGAACCGGTCGAAGGCGAGTCGCTGCGCGGCATCCGTTCGATGCTGCCTAGGCTCGGATGGTCATGATTCGTTTCGATGAAGTCACCAAGGTCTACAAGGGCAATTCGCGGCCAGCGCTCGACTCGGTGACCCTCGAGATCCTCAAGGGCGAGTTCGTGTTCCTCGTCGGCGCCTCGGGCTCGGGCAAATCGAGCTTCCTGCGCCTGGTGCTGCGTGAAGACAGGCCGTCGAAGGGTCAACTTCACGTGCTGGGGCAGAGCCTCAACACGATCTCGAGCCGCAAGGTGCCGTACTTCAGGCGCAACATCGGCGTCGTCTTCCAAGACTTCCGGCTGCTGCCGAACAAGACCGTGTTCGACAACGTCGCGTTCACGCTGCAGGTCATCGGCAAGAGCAAGGGCTTCGTGCAGCAGGCTGTGCCCGATGTGCTCAACCTCGTTGGACTCGCCGGCAAATCGGGCCGCTTCCCGCACGAGCTCTCCGGCGGCGAGCAGCAGCGCGTCGCGATCGCGCGCGCGATCGTGAACCGACCCGCCGTGCTGCTGGCCGATGAGCCCACAGGCAATCTCGACCCGGCCACGAGCGCCGGCATCATGACGCTGCTCGAGCGCATCAACGCCAACGGCACCACCGTGGTGATGGCGACGCATGATGTCGCGATCGTCGACCGCCTGCAGCGACGCGTGATCGAGCTCATCGGCGGGCGGGTCGTGCGCGATGAGCGTGAAGGCGGGTACGTCACGCAAGCCATGCCGGTCGTTTCGCGCGACCAGGCGGGCGCCGTGCGCGAGGCGCCGTCCGCGCCGATGCCGAGCGCTTCGTCGTCCGGCGCGGTCTCCTCTCCCGTCAGCCCCTTGAATGTGCAGAGCCCCGCGAGCGCGCCCGGCCCTCACAATGCCGAGAGCGCCCAGAGCGCCCAGAGCGCCCAGAGCGCACCCCCGGCGTGGCAGGCGCCGGCGCCTCCCAGGCCCGAACGCTTCGCGCCGGCGGATGCCGCGGCATCCGCCCCCGCTTCGACCCAGCCTCGCGACGCCCAGCCCGCACCGCCCCCAGCGACGGCGACCCCGTCGACGCCACCGCGCCCCGAGCATGCCCCAGGCGACGACGTTGCGGCAGCGCTCGCGCGTGCGGCGCGACTCGAGGTCGATTCACCGCTTCACGCGGGTGAGCTCGCCGAGCCCACCGCGCCGTGGGACGACGGCCTCGACGACACGGTCATCCGCGCCCCCGGCGCCATGGAACGGCCCGAGCGAGTCGACCGCGTCGATCGTGCCGACCGTGACCGCTTCGACGGCAGCAACGGGGAGGGCACCCGATGAGGTTCGGCCTGGTGATGCACGAGGTCGGCCAGGGCCTCCGCCGAAATATCTCGATGGTCATCTCGGTGATCCTGGTCACCTTCATCTCGTTGACGTTCGTCGGTGCTGCCGCGCTGCTGCAGCTTCAGATCACCGAGATGAAGGGCTACTGGTACGACCGCGCTCAGGTCGCCGTGTACCTCTGCACGGAGGTCTCGAACGGCGGCAACTGCATGCTCTCGGCTGCGACCGAGGAGCAGATCGACGCAGTGCGCGCGCAGCTCGAGTCAGACACGCTCGCGCCGTACATCGACCGCTTCGAGTTCGAGAACCGCGATCAGGCGTATGAGAACTTCCAGCGCCAGTTCCAAGGCAACCCCGTGGCCGACCTCGTCGAGCCCGAGTTCCTCAACGAGACGTTCTGGGTGAACCTCAAAGACCCTAACCAGGCCGCGATCCTGGTCGAGAGCCTCTCGACCATGGCCGGTGTCGAGAACGTCGAAGACCAGCGCGCCTACCTCGACGGCATCTTCGACCTGCTGAACGCGGCAAGCATCACTGCGGTCGGCATCGCCGCGCTCATGCTGGTGGCGGCGGTGCTGTTGATCGCCACGACGATCCGGCTCTCAGCGTTCTCACGTCGCCGAGAGCTCGGCATCATGCGACTCGTCGGCGCATCGAACGGCTTCATCCAGACGCCGTTCGTGCTCGAAGGCATCGTCGCGGCGCTCATCGGCTCGGCGCTCGCGAGTGCGACCGTCGTCGGGCTCGTGCACTTCTTCGTGCAGGGCTACCTCGCGCCGTCGCTCGCAGCGACAACCTCGCTCGTGGGGGTTCCCGAGGCGCTCATGGTCGTGCCGATCATCATCGGGCTCGGCGTGCTGCTGGCCGGCATCTCCGCGAGTTTCGCCATCCGGCGCTACCTGCGCATCTGACTCCCGCGACCAGCTCCGACTGTCACCCCTGGCCGCGCTCACCCCTCTTGTCGCGGTCGAGTATTGCGTCGAGATGCCACGATCTGCTGGGATTTCGCGATGATTTGCGCATGTTGTGCGATCTCGGCGAAGGGGCGCGGAGGGCGCGGAGGGCGCGAGAGAGAGCCGGATCAGGGATAGCGTCTAGCGGATGCTGGTGCGCCACGCATCCGGCCCGTTGGAGCCTGCGGCGTACTCTTCGAGCGGCACCGTGCCCGCTCGCCAGGCCTCGAGCACCGGCTCGACGATCCGCCAGCACTGCTCGGCGGTGTCGGCCCGGATCGAGAGCGAAGGGTCGCCGTCGAGGATGCCGCGCAGCACCTCGCCATAGGCCTTCAGCCTGCCTGGATCGAAGTCGGCCTGCATCACCTCGCGGCTCAGCGTCTCGGGGTCTCCCGGCCCGTTCATGTTCAACTCGAGCGCGATCCGCTCCGGGGCGAGCGCGATGTGCAGCACGTTCGCCGGCGCCTCGCCCTCGAGCCCGCTCGGCACCCGAGGCGCCTCTCGGAAGGTGACCATGATCTCGCGGCGCTTCCGCCCGATGGCCTTGCCCGAGCGAAGGGTGAAGGGCACGCCCGCCCAGCGCCACGTGCCCACCTCGACGGTCAGCTCGGCGAGCGTCTCCGTCTCGTTCGAAGGATCGACTCCGGCTTCGTCGGTATACGCGGGGAGCGTCCGGTCGCCGATCCGGCCGGCGGTGTAGCGGGCTCGGCGCGATGAACCAGCAGCATCCCCGCCCCACACCTGCGTTGCTCGCAGTGTCGTGCTCTTGGCGTCGCGCAGATCTGCTTCACCGAGGGTTGCGGGAGGCTCCATGGCGAAGATCGCGAGCACTTGCAGCAGATGGCTCTGCAGCATATCGACGAGCGCGCCGGCGTGATCGTAGTACCGTGCGCGGTTCTCGAGCGCGAGTTCCTCGTCATAGACGATGTCGACGCGTTCGATGTGGGTCGAGTTCCATAGCGGCTCGAACACGCGGTTCGCGAAGCGCAGACCGAGCAGGTTGAGCACGGTCGTGCGGCCGAGGAAGTGATCGACTCGGTGAATCGACCGTTCGGGCACGATTCGCTGCACGAGCTCGTTGAGCTCATGTGCCGACGCGGCGTCGCTGCCGAACGGCTTCTCGAGACCGAGCACCGAGCCGTCGGGCACACCGATCCGCTCGAGTGCTTGGCATGCTCTGAAGGTGATCGCGGGCGGAAGCGCGAAGTAGATCGCGACTGCGCCTTCGCACTCGTCGAGCACCGACCGCACGCCATCGTCGGACGTGAGGTCGGCCGAGCGGTACCGCGTGTGCGAGAGCAGCTCGTCGACAGCGTCGCCGGAGGCCTGTGACGATCTGAAGGCATCCGACACGCGCGTGCGCCATTGCTCTTCGTCGTACTGCTCGGCCCCGGCGCCGACCAGCAGGATGCGGCGGTCGGGTTCCACTGTCAGGAGCTGGCCGAGGGCCGGCAGCAGCAGACGGGAGGCGAGGTCGCCGCTGGCGCCCAGCACGAGCAGCGTTTCGATGCGAGGCGGCTCGGCGGGAGGGGAATCGGACGGACGGGAACCAGCGCTCCGGGAGGCTCGCGCCGATCCTGTACCCGGTTCGCCCGGGTTCGACGCGGCATCCGCTTGGTGATCGCGAGCTCCTTCGGGGGCCATGTTGTCGAGCGTACGCCCGGCGCACAGGATGGCACCATGAGCCTGCCCATCGAGGATTATGCGCTGATCAGCGACTGTCACACGGGGGCGCTCGTAGGGAAAGACGGCAGCATCGACTGGCTCTGCCTGCCGCGATACGACTCGCCGTCGATGTTCGGCGCACTGCTCGGCGATGAGGAGCACGGGCGGTGGCTGATCGCCCCGGCAGACGCTGACGCGCAGGTCTCTCGCGGCTACACCGATCACACCTTCGTGCTCGCGACCCGTTGGCAGACAGCCACCGGCGAGGTGGAGGTGCTCGACTTCATGCCGCATGGCGACCACCGCGCCGACGTGGTGCGGCGCGTTCGGGGTATTCGCGGCGAGGTCGAGATGCGCGAGGAGCTGCGCGTGCGCTTCGGCTATGCGGCCGCCATCCCTTGGGTGCGGCAGATCGACGAGCACGGCCACCCGGCACTCGTCGCGATCGCCGGCCCCGACGCGATCGTGCGCCGCGGTCCCCGGTTGAAGGCCCGCGGCCACCTTCACGAGGCGAACTACACAGTGACAGAGGGCGAGACGATCGACATCTCGATCACCTGGTTCGAGTCGCACCTGCACGACCCCGGCCCGATCGACCTCGATGCGGCCTATGACGACACGCTCGCGTGGTGGAAGAAGTGGGCGTCGATGTACGTGCACGAGGGCCCGTACTACGAGCCGGTCATCCGCTCGCTGCTGATGCTCCGCGCGCTCACCCACGAGGCGACCGGCGGCATCGTGGCCGCCGCGACGACGAGCCTTCCCGAGCAGTTCGGCGGCCCTCGCAACTGGGACTATCGCTATGTGTGGCTGCGGGATGCCGCGCTGACCCTGAGCGCGTTCCTCACCCACTCCTATGTCAGCGAGGCCCAGAACTGGCGCAATTGGTTGCTGCGGGCGATCGCCGGGGATCCCAACGATGTGCAGATCATGTACGGGCTCGCCGGGGAGCGCTTCCTCCCCGAACGCGAACTGACGTCGCTGCCCGGGTACCAGGGGGCGGCTCCGGTGCGCGTCGGCAACGCAGCGGTGGCGCAGTTCCAGGGAGATGTCATCGGCGAGGTCATGGTGGCCCTCGACGAAGCGCGCGAGGCAGGGGTCAAGGAAGACGCGTTCTCGTGGCCCCTGCAACGCGCCCTGATGGACTTCGTCGAACAGAACTGGCATCGCGAAGACCAGGGCATCTGGGAGATGCGCGGGCCCAAGCGTGTCTTCACGCACTCGCGGGTCATGATGTGGGTCGCGCTCGACCGCGCCATCCACGCGGTGCAGCAGCACGGACTTCCCGGCCCGGTCGAGCGCTGGCAGGAACTGCGCGACAAGATCCGAACGGAGATCGAGGAGCGCGGCTTCGACAAGGAGCGGAACAGCTACGTGCAGTCATACGGTTCGAAAGCGGTCGACGCGTCGCTGCTGCAGTTGCCGCAGGTCGGCTACTGCGAGGCCGACGACCCGCGCATGCTGGGAACCGTCGCCGCGATCGAGCACGACCTCATGCACAACGGGCTGCTCATGCGGTACCGCTTCACCGACGAGACCCACGTCGACGCATTCCCTCCGGGGGAGCATCCCTTCCTCGCCTGCTCCTTCTGGCTCGTCGAGCAGTACGCACGATCCGGGCGCCTCGATGATGCGCGCCGGCTGATGGATCGGCTCGTCGCGCTCACGAACGACGTCGGCATGCTCTCGGAGGAGTACGACGCCGATACCGGCCGGCACGCGGGGAACACGCCGCAGGCGCTATCGCACCTGGCGCTCGTGCAAGCGGCCGACTGGATCGCGCGGATGTCGGGGGAGCAGGCGCCGGGCGGGCAGCAGGGCGAGCAGCAGGAGACCCGGGTCTGAGTGGGCGCCACGTCGCGCTAGACTGGACGGCTGCCCGGCATCCGTCGGGCGTGTCGACTCGATTGAGCTGGAGCGCGCTGTGGCTAAGGAACGTGGTGAGAAGGTCGTCGCGACCAATCGCCGTGCCCGGCACGACTACCTCATTGAAGACACCATCGAGGCGGGTCTCGTGCTCTCGGGCACCGAGGTGAAGTCGCTTCGGCACGGCAGGGCTTCCCTTGTCGACGGCTACGCCTACATCGACCGCGGAGAAGCCTGGCTCGAGGCCGTGCACATCCCCGAGTACAACCAGGGCACGTGGAACAACCATGCGCCGAGGCGCAAGCGCAAGCTGCTGCTGCACAAGCAGCAGATCCTGAAGCTCGAGGCGAAGGTCAAGCAGGGCGGGTACACCATCGTGCCGCTGAAGCTCTACTTCAACGACGGTCGGGCCAAGGTCGAGATCGCCCTGGCGAAGGGCAAGCGCGAGTACGACAAGCGCCAGGCACTGCGCGAGAAGCAGGACAAGCGCGAGGCCGACCGCGCCATGTCGCACCGCCGCAACCTCGGCGAGTAGCGCCCAAGGTCAGCGCGCGTGCGCGTGTGCCGAAGCGTCGGCTCGGTGGAATAGCAGAACCGGCCTGCGTGTTCTAGACTGTGATGCTCACCGGATGCCGCGCGCTCCGGTGGTGCCTTGGAAACTCAACAGCGTGTGATTGCGACCACTTCGCGGTGCGCATGGGGATGATCGGTTTCGACATTGCCTGAACGACTGCGAGAAGCGGGTCGAGGATGCGGGGTTATCTCGTTAACGCCCTCCGCAAACAATAAGTGCCAATGCTAAGCGCACTGACTTCGCCCTCGCTGCCTAAGCGAGCCCGATAGTCCGTCAGCCCGTGGGTCCGTTCCCGCCCCGGTGTCTGGCGTCATCTAGGGAGCTTGCCGCGACACTGCGTCTCAGGGTGTTGCGGGACATGCACTGAGGCTGGGCTCGTCGACCTAGAGGCCTGCAGCAAAGGTCGGAGCCGAGCAGAACGCTGAGCAGGCTACACCCGTAGAAGGCGCACGACTACAGCAGTGGACCGGGGTTCGATTCCCCGCATCTCCACCAACGGTCACCATCGTCGCGATCACACGCTGTTGGGCGTCCTGTCGATGCCTCTGGTCTGTTCTAACCTGTGACCGATGAGCGCAAATCGACAGCGGAGCGCGCGCGGTGGATGACACCGTCGTCGCGGCCCTCCGCGTGCTCGATCTGATCGGGGTCTTCGCCAACGCCATGCTCGGCGCGGTGATCGCCCGCTCAGCGCGGCTCGATCCGCTCGGCTCCGCAACGCTCGCGGTCATGTCGGGCCTCGGTGGCGGCATGATCCGCGATGTGCTGCTGCAACACGGTCCGCCGGTCGCGCTCACCGACTACGCCTATGTGCCGACCGCGCTCGCCGCGGCATTCGTGGTCTACCTCGTGAAGATCGAAGGACCGATCTGGGATCGCGTCTGGCCGTACATCGATGCACTGGCGCTCGGATGCTGGGCGGCGGCCGGTGCCCAGAAGGCGCTCGCCGTCGGCCTGGGCTGGCTCCCGGCGGTTCTGCTCGGCGCGGTCACGGCAGTCGGCGGGGGGTTCACGCGCGACGTGGTGCTGCGAAGGGTCCCCACGATCCTCGGCGGCAACACCTTGTACGCCACCTGCGCACTGCTCGCGGGTGCTGTCATGGTGGTCTTCTTCGAACTCGGCATGCCCGTCGTCGGTTCCGTGGTGGCGACGTTGGTCGGCGGAGCGCTCTGCCTGCTCGCACGGTGGCAGCAGTGGACGCTGCCGCAGAGCGACGAGTGGTCAGCGTTGGGGGCCGCCAGAGCCCGACTCGCCCGCAGCAGCCGGAGTCGTGGCAGCAGGCGTCGCGGCACTGAGGACGAGGGCGACGGGGGAGCAGCGGTGCCGCGCGGTTGACGCTATCGACCGCGGTTGACGCCGTGGACGCTGTGCTTCCCGGTGAAGCACACCGACCCGGTCTGCCGCACCGCGGCGCTCAGCCCGCGCGTCGCATGAGCAGGTTCGATCGCGCGGTCACTCGTACATCGCGATGAAGCGACCGATCACACCGCCGGCGCGCAGTTTGTCGATCGCGTCTGGGATGTCGTCATGCGTGATGTGGTTGATCGGAGGGTTCAGCTTGCCGGTCTTCATGAGCTCATAGATGCCCTCGAGGTCTTCGCGCGTCCCTGACTTCGAACCCTTGATGGTCAACTGATTGATGATGATCGGGTAGGTACTGATGTGCGCTTCCAGCTTGCCCATGCCGACCTGCACGAATGTGCCGAACTCGCCGAGCGTTTCAATGCCCGCTGCCGTGGTGGTGCCGAATCCCGCGTAGTCGACGATCAGCTCGAGGTTCTTGTCCTTGAAGGCGTCGATCGACGCGGCGACACCCGATAGCCCGATCTCGTCGGCGAGCTTCTGCGTCTCAGGGTTGACCTCGGCCGCATACACCTCAGCGCCCGACAGCACGGCGGCGCGGGCGCCGATGTACCCGAGCCCGCCGAGTCCGATCACTCCCACGCGCATGCCGGGCTTGGCTCCGCCGACGGTCATGATCGCGTGATACGCGGTGAGGCCGGCATCCGTCGCCATCGCCCCGAGATCGAACGGCACCTCGTCGGGGAGCCGCACGAGATTGTCGGCGGTGGCCACGAGCTTGTGCGCGAAGCCGCCGTCCCACTTGCCGTAGCCGAGCGCGTCACCGTCGCTCATGACCGGGGCGAGGCCAACGCGGTCGCCGACCTTCCACTGGTCCATGCCTTCGCCCACTTCCACGATCACGCCGGCGTTCTCATGGCCCATCGTGCGGGGAAGCGTCGGGAAGAGCGCCATCCAGCCCGGGTCGTCGATCGCCGAGACGTCGGAGTGGCAGACGCCCGCGGCTTTCACCTCGACGACCACCTGTCCAGGTCCGGCGGTCGGTTCGGGTACTTCATTCAGCTCGAGCGGCTTGTTGGTGCCGGTGAACTGCCATGCCTTCATCAGTGCCTCCCTTGAGAACGGTGCTCGCTCTCCTGGGGCCATTGTGCGAGCCTGTCATCCCGGCGAGAAGGGTGGCCGCCGGCTCTCACAGCGGTCGGTCAGACGTCAACGAGCTCGATCGCGACGGTCACCACGTCGCCGAGGTCGAGCGACTCAGCGTCGCGCACGGCCTTCTTCACGGGCAGTGCGTAGGTGCCGTCGCCTCCTGGAAAGATCGAGGTACGCCACGTCGTCTCGCCGATGACCGCCTCGACTCTGAGCGAACCGAAGCCGCCGGCGAGGCCAGCGGCGACCTCACGGATATCGGCGGATGCCTCAGCCGGCACACTGACGAAGGTCCAGAGCTCGTGTCGGCGGGCCTGCCACCGCCAGAGCTCCGCATCGAACTCGAATCGCACGCATCCACCGTGCCACAGGCAGCCGTCAGCGGCCGCTGGCATGTCGGTGCCGGGGCATCGGTGCTGCGTTGTGCGAGCCGCTTCGTCGAACACGCCGCTCAAGAACGTGCAGGTTCTGCAAGAACGGGGGCGTAGGGCTATAACTGAGGGGAGCCCCATGACAGATTCCTCAGCACACGCATCCCCTGGTCATTCCGATCGCGCGAAGTGGGAGGCATTCGCGGTCTGCGTGACCGTCGCGGCGCTGACGATCCTCGACATCTCGAAGATCAACGTGGGAATCCCGCCCATCGAAGCCTCGCTCAACGGCGGACCGACCGAGTTGCAGCTCATCGTGGCGGGGTACGCGCTCGCCTTTGGCTTGTTGCTCGTACCGGCCGGCCGGCTGGGTGATCTCCGCTCCCGCAAGGCCATGTTCATCATCGGCCTTTCCGCGTTCACCTTCGCGAGTCTCTGGTGCGCGCTCGCTCCGAACATCGAGATGCTGGTCGTGGGCAGGTTGCTGCAGGGCGTCGCGGCCGGCATCCAGATGCCGCAGGTGCTCGGTCTGATCCAGCAACTGTTCGTCGGCCCCGAGCGCGGCCGGGCGTTCGGCGTATTCGGCGCGATCATTGGCATCTCCACCGCGATCGGCCCGACCCTCGGGGGAGTGCTCATCGCGGCGGGCGGTCCCGAGAACGGCTGGCGCCTGCTGTTCTGGATGAACGTGCCCCTAGGGGTGCTGGCTCTGCTGCTGGCGATCAAGCTGCTGCCGGCGGTGCAGCTGAAGCCGCAGGGCGACCGCTCGCTCGACCTCGTGGGCATCGGTCTGCTCGGTGCGACCGTGTTCTGCCTGATGCTGCCGTTCGTGCTCACGACCGGGGGGCCCTCCGACGACCCTGCGCGGTGGTGGTGGCTGGTGGGCTTCGCCGTCTTCGGCTCGCTCTTCACCTACTGGGAGCTCGCGTACCGCAGGCGCGGCAAGTCTCCCGTGATCGACTTCCGGCTGTTCCGCCTCGCCACGTTCCGAAACGGCACGCTGATCGCGACCGCCTACTTCTCGGCGATGCCGGCGAGCTTCTTGCTGACGGTGCTCTACGTGCAGCAGGGACTCGGCTTCTCGCCGGTCATCGCGGGCATGGTGAGCATCCCGTTCGCACTCACCTCCGCATTCACGTCGTGGTGGAGCGGACGACGGGTCGAGCAGTACGGGCCCAAGCTGGTCGCGGTGGGCGTTGCAGGAGTGTTCGTCGGCTTCTCCATCGTCGTCATCGCGGGCGTGCTCGTTCCGCACGACCTGGTGCCGTGGGCCATTGCCTGCGGAATGACGCTGGGCGGGCTCGGCGCTGGTTGCGTCATCTCGCCGAACCAGACCATCACGCTCTCGCAGGTTCCGGTCGTGCAGGGCGGTGTCGCTGGCTCGGTCGGCCAGGTGGGCCAGCGCGTGGGCACGGCGATCGGCGTGGCCGTCGCGGCCTCCACGTTCTACGCGGTGCTCGCCGGAACGGGAGCGGATGCCGCGGGCTTCCGCTCGGCATACGCCTCGGGCATGGCGGCGGCTCTCGGCATCCTGCTGGTCGCTGCCGTGTTCGCCATCGCCGATGTGCGCATCCTCCGCCGCGACCGACCCATCGCCTGACCGCGGGACCCCACCGCCCGCGACACACCCGCCCATGCCACACCACGCCGCGACACACCCGCCCATGCCACACCACGCCGCGACACGCCCGCCCGCGAGCCATCGCTCACGCACCCCTCGGCGACGCACCCCTTTGCGGCGAGATGACGCAATCTGCTGCCGCAAACCGCTTGACGCTCGCCGATTCTGTCATCTCGGCGCAGGGGGCCCCGCCGGGTGGCGCGGCGTGAGTTCGCGCTGAGCTTCAGCGAGCGGCGAGCGCGCGAAGCGCTTCGTCGTGCAGCAGGCCGTTGGTGGCGAGCGCACTGCCGTGCCAGGGGCCCGTCTCACCGTCGATCGAGGTGAACCTGCCGCCCGCCTCCTCGATGATCGGCACGATGGCGGCCATGTCGTAGGGCTTGAGGTCGGGCTCGCTCACCAGGTCGATGGCGCCCTCGGCCACGAGCATGTACGACCACATGTCGCCGATGCCCCGCTCGCGCCAGACGGTGCGCGTGAGTTCGATGATGCGATCGAGGCGGCCGATCTCGTCCCAGCCCTGCAGCCGGTTGTAGCTGATGTTCGCCTCGGCCAGCGTCGCGACGTCTGAGACCGCGAGCCGCTGGGGCGCGCCGCCGTCGTGCTGCATCCACGCGCCTTCGCCGCGCGAGGCCCACCAGCGTCGGCCGAGCGCCGGCGCGCTCACTACTCCGAGCACCACGTCGCCGTCGATCGCGAGCGCGATCAGCGTGCCCCAGATCGGCACCCCTCGCATGAAGTTCGCGGTGCCGTCGATGGGATCGATGATCCACTGACGCGCGGATGCGCCTGCGGAACCGAACTCCTCACCGAAGACCGCATCGCCCTTGCGTGAGTCGGCGATGCGTTGACGCAGCACCTCCTCGACGCGCTTATCGGCATCCGTCACATGGGTGCGGTCGGCCTTCAGTTGCACATCGAGGTTCGCGGCACGGTACCGGTCGAGCGAGATCAGGTCTGCATCACCCGCCATCGAGAGGGCGAAGGCGAGATCGTCGTCGATGCTGTGCTCGGTCACGCCATCAGCGTAGCCGCCGCGCGCGCGGCCAGGGCGTGCCCAACGTCGGCCCAGCACCAGCGCCAGCACGGTGGGGCCGGCCGGGGCTCAGGCGCCGAGCGCCGCCAGCAGCCGCTGCGCCGAGTCGAGGCGATGGCGAGCGATCTCGCCCCGCTCGACCGCCTCTTCGATCGCGCAATCGGGTGAGTCCGGCATATGCGTGCATCCGCGGGGGCACCCCTCTGCGATCGCCGCGAGATCCGTGAACGCGCGGAGCACATTGCCGCGGTCGACATGGCCGAGGCCGAACGACCTCACGCCGGGAGTGTCGATGATCCACCCCCCTGTCGGCAGTCGGAGCGACACCGTCGACGACGAGGTGTGCCGCCCGCGACCGGTCACCTCGTTCACTCGCCCGGTGGCGCGATCAGCGCCCGGCACCAGAGCGTTCACCAGGGTCGACTTGCCCACACCGGAGTGCCCGACCGCGACGGTGCGGTGCCCGGCGAGCCGCTCGCGAAGCTCGTCAACGGGCGGGTCGTCCTGGCGGCTGAGGTAGACCTCGAGGTCGAGATCGCTGAAGTTCGAGAGGAACTCGGCCGGATCAGCGAGGTCGGTCTTCGTGACCACCACGAGAGGTCGGATGCCGGCATCGAAGGCCGCGACCAGGTATCGGTCGACGAGCCGCTGGCGCGGCTCGGGGTTCGCCGCAGCGACCACGATGAGCATCTGGTCGGCATTGGCGACGATGACGCGCTCCACCTCGTCGGTGTCGTCGGCGCTGCGCCGCAGCAGCGTCTCTCGTTCGCGCACCCGCACGGCGCGGGCGAGCGATCCCGGCTCGCCGGACGTATCGCCGACCAAGTCCACAACATCGCCGGTCACGATCGCTTTCTTGCCGAGCTCTCGGGCGCGCGCCGCCGTGACGGTCCGTTCGTCAGCTCCGCCCTCATCGACCACCACGCCGTAACGACCACGGTCGACGGTGATGACCCGTCCCTCCTGCGCGTTGGCGTGCTCCGGACGGATCTTGGTGCGCGGTCGGTTCCCCTTGGGGTTGGGGCGCGAGCGCACCGCCGACTCGTCGTACTCGCCGTACGGTTCGTCGACGTCGTCGTCGCTCCACCAGCTCATGCCGCGCTGCCCGGCCTACACGCTGCCGATCGCTGCGGCATCCGACCCGGCGCCGTCGTGCGAGAGCATGCCTCGCCACAGCTCGGGGAACTCCGGAAGCGTCTTGGAGGTGGTGGCGATGTCGTCGATCGCAACTCCCTCGACTGCCAGGCCGATGATCGAACCGGATGTCGCCATGCGGTGATCGGCGTATGCCTTCCAAGGCCCGCCGTGGAGCTTGCGCGGCTGCAACTCGAGACCGTCCTCCAGTTCCGTCACCGCGCCACCGAGACCGTTGATCTCGGCTGCGAGTGCGGCGAGCCTGTCGGTCTCGTGTCCGCGCAGGTGTCCGATGCCAGTGATGCGGCTGGGGCCGGCCGCGAGCGCTGCGAGCGCGACGAGCGCGGGCGCGAGCTCACCGCCCTCGCTGAGGTCGAGCTCCACACCAGGCAGCTGAGCTCCGCCTCGTACGCCATCCCCGCCGTCGACGGTGAGCGCGTCGCCATGGCGGGTCACGCTTGCACCGAAGCGGGGGAGCAGCTCCTCGAGGTGAGCGCCCACCTGCGTGGTCGTCGCAGGCCAGTCGTCGATCGTGACGGTGCCGCCCGCGACGAGCGCGGCCGCGAGGAAGGGCGCCGCATTCGAGAGGTCGGGCTCGATCGTAAGATCGCGCGCCCGAATCGGCTGCCGTGCCACCTTCCAGACGCCGGGTTCCGGGGATTCTACGGTCACTCCGCGGGCTCGCAGGCACTCGACAGTCATCTCGATGTGCGGCATGCTCGGGAGCCGGTCGCCCGTGTGCCGCAGCAGCAATCCCTCTTCGAAGCGGGGCGCGACCATCAGCAGGGCCGAGACGAACTGGCTCGACTCGCTCGCATCGATCTCGAGCTCGCCACCGGTGACACGGCCGGTGCCGTACAGGCTGAACGGCAGCGAGCCGCGTCCGTCGTCATTGACGTCGACACCGAGCGAGCGAAGCGACTCGATGGTCGCGCGCATCGGGCGCTTGCGCGCATACTCATCACCGTCGAAGGCGACGGGACCGAGCGCGAGTGCGGCCATCGGCGGCATGAAGCGCATCACCGTGCCCGCCAGCCCGCATTCGATCGAGGTGCCGCCGAGCAGCTCTTCAGGGGGCGTGATTCGCCGATCGGGGCCGTATGCACCGTCGCCCGGTACCGCCTCGATCGAGACGCCGAGTGCCCGCAGCGCCTCGATCATCAGCTCGCTGTCGCGAGACCGAAGCGGGCGGCGCAGGGTCGACGGCCCGTCTGCCAGGGCAGCCAGCACGAGCTCGCGATTCGTCAGGCTCTTCGAGCCGGGCAGCTGCAGGCGCGCGGCAAGGGGCGCCGTCGCGACTGGCGCCTGCCATGGTCCCGGTTCACCCGCGTTCCGCTGGTTGTCGCCATAGGGATCGAAATCGGGCTGGGAATACTTTGAGATCAGCATCGGTTTCCAGAGTATCGGCACTTTCTCAAAGGGATCGGGGCTCACGCAATGGCATTCACGCTCGAAGCCGCGCGCCTAGACTGGCGCACGATGGACGACGTGACGGGTGATGACACCCGGCCGGACGCGGATGCCGCGATCCAGCCGGCCGCTGACGACCGAAGCCACGGCAGCGAGCACGGCGATGTGCGCGACGTCTTCGAGTCGCAGGCCATGCCGTTCATGGATCAGCTCTACGCAGCGGCGATGCGCATGTCGCGGAACCCGGCCGACGCCGCCGACCTGGTGCAGGACACGTACGCCAAGGCCTTCGCCGCGTTCGGGTCCTTCAAACAGGGCACCAACCTCAAGGCCTGGCTGTACCGCATCCTCACCAATACCTACATCAACGCGTATCGCAAGCGGCAGCGCGACCCATACCAGGGCTCCATCGACGAACTCGAGGAGTGGCAGGTCGGTTCCGCCGAGTCGGCGACGTCGAGCTCGTCGCGCTCGGCAGAGGCGGAAGCGATCGACCGGATGCCGGCGGGCGCCGTCAAGGACGCCCTCCAGTCGATCCCCGATGACTTCCGCATCGCCGTCTACCTCGCCGATGTGGAGGGCTTCTCCTACCAGGAGATCGCTGAAATGATGAAGACCCCTACCGGCACCGTCATGAGCCGACTCCACCGCGGCCGACGGATGCTGCGAGAGCGATTGGCCGACTACGCCGCGGAGCGCGGCATCGGCCGCACCGGGAGCCCGAAATGACTGATTGCGAGAAGGCCCGCGCCGAACTCGAGGAGTACCTGCACAACGAGTTGGGCGCCGAAGACGCCGCGATGGTCGCCCAGCACCTCGCCGAGTGCGAGGACTGCCGGAGCGAGCACCGATTGGGCGCTGCGCTCACTGAGGCCGTGCGCCGCGCGTGCCGGGAGCGCGCGCCGGAAGAGTTGCGCGCGCTGGTGCTGACCCACATTCGAAGCGTTGAGGCGACCCAGGCGGTCTGAGCAGGGTCACTCCCAGGCGCCCTGAGCGGGCTCTCCGTCCAGCGGACGAGCACGGTGACCACGCGGGCGGCCCAGCCGCGGCAAACGAACGGTGCCCGCCCCGGATCATTCCGAGGCGGGCACCGGAGGCCGCTCTGTGTCGGCGCGGTCTCAGGCGAACGCGGCCGCGATCAGCTCCGCGTGCTCTTGCGCGCTGCGCTTGTTCGAGCCTGTGGCGGGGGAAGCGGATGCCGGGCGCGACGACACACGCAGGCTCCGACCCTCGAGGTGCTTCGGAAGCTCGAGGCCGAGGAACGGCCAAGCGCCCTGGTTCTCGGGCTCTTCCTGCACCCACACGATCTCGTTCGCGTTCGGGTACATGCGCAGCACCGTCTGCAGCTCGTCGGCCGGGAACGGGTAGAACTGCTCCATCCGCACGAGGGCGACGTCGGTGCGCTCCTGCTTCTTCACTTCGGCCTTCAGGTCGTAGTGGAGCTTGCCGGCATGCAGCAGCACCCGCGTGACGGCCGAGCGGTCGTCGACCGAGGCGTCGTCGATCACCGGTTCGAAGCGCCCGGTCAGGAAGTCCTCGACCTCGCTCGTGGCGCCCCGAAGGCGGAGCATCGCCTTGGGTGTGAACACGATGAGCGGACGGCGCGGCCGTGCGTACGCCTGGCGGCGAAGCAGGTGGAAGTACGACGCCGGGGTCGACGGACGGGCGATCGTCATGTTGTCTTCGGCAGCCATCTGCAGGAAGCGCTCGATACGGGCCGACGAGTGGTCGGGCCCCTGGCCCTCGTAGCCGTGGGGCAGCAGCAGCACCAGGCCGGCGCGCTGGTCCCACTTCTGCTCGGCGCTCGCGATGAACTCGTCGATGACGATCTGGGCGCCGTTGGCGAAGTCGCCGAACTGAGCTTCCCACAGCACCAGGGCGTCGGTGCGCTCGACGGAGTAGCCGTACTCGTACGCCATCGCTGCGTACTCGCTCAGCAGCGAGTCGTAGACCCAGAAGCGACCCTGGTTCTCCGCGAGGTTGCCGAGCGGCAGCCACTCCTGGCCGTTCTCACGGTCGTGCAGCACCGCGTGACGCTGCACGAAGGTGCCGCGGCGCGCGTCCTGCCCGACGAGACGCACCGGTGTGCCCTCGACCAGCAGCGATCCGAGCGCGAGCAGCTCTCCGAAGCCCCAGTCGATACCGCCATTGCGGCTCATCTCCACGCGCTTGTTCATCAGCTGCTGCAGCTTCGGATGCACGGTGAAGCCGGCGGGCTTGTTGTTGTGCGCGTCACCGATCAGCTCGATGATCGCCCGGTCGACGCCCGTCGTCTCGGGCGAGTGGGGCGGCTCCTCGATCTGAGCCGAGATGATGCCGCTCGCCGACACCGCCGGGATCGAGCCGGTCTGCGCCTCGTGCGTCTCGGCGAAGGCGCGCTCCAGGCTCTCCTGGAAGTCGCGCTGCGCCGCCTGGAACTCTTCCTCGGTGATGTCGCCGCGGCCGACGAGGGCCTCGGCGTACAGGGTGCGCACCGAGCGCTTGGCCTCGATGAGGTTGTACATCAGCGGCTGGGTCATCGACGGGTCGTCGCCCTCGTTGTGCCCGCGCCGGCGGTACGACACGAGGTCGATGACGACATCGCGCTTGAATTCCTGGCGGTACTTGAACGCGAGCTCCGCGACCCGCACGACGGCTTCGGGGTCGTCGCCGTTCACATGGAAGATCGGTGCCTGGATGGTCTTCGCCACGTCGGTCGCATAGACCGACGTGCGGCCCTCACCGGGCGGCGTGGTGAAGCCCACCTGGTTGTTGATGACGACGTGAACGGTGCCGCCGGTGCGGTAGGCCCGCAGCTGTGACATCTGCATGGTCTCCACGACCACGCCCTGGCCGGCCATCGCGGCGTCGCCGTGCACCAGGATCGGGAGCCACGTGAACGAGCCGATCGGCTTGCGGTCCTGCTTCGCGCGCACGATGCCCTCGAGCACGCCGTCGACGGCCTCGAGGTGCGACGGGTTCGCAGCGAGCGACACGGGGATCTGCTTGCCGGAGGCGGCGGTGAAGGTTCCCTCGGTGCCGAGGTGGTACTTCACATCGCCCGAGCCCTGCGGTGCGCGCAGATCGGTCGTCCCCTCGAACTCGCGGAACACCTGACCGTAGGTCTTGCCCGCGATGTTGGTGAGCACGTTGAGCCGACCGCGGTGCGCCATGCCGATGGCGACCCCGTCGAGCTCGGCCTCGGCCGCGCCCTGCAGGATCTCATCGAGCAGTGCGATCGTGGACTCGCCGCCCTCGAGGCTGAACCGCTTCTGACCCACGTACTTCGTCTGGAGGAAGGTCTCGAACGCCTCGGCCTGGTTGAGCTTGCCGAGAATCCGCATCTGCTCGTCGTGCGTCGGCTTCTCATACGGCTTCTCGAGCTGGTCCTGGAACCAGCGGCGCTGCACCGGGTCTTGGATGTGCATGTACTCGACGCCGATGGTGCGGCAGTACGAGTCGCGCAGCACGCCGAGGATGTCGCGCAGCGTCATGGTGCGCTTGCCGCCGAAGCCGTTCGTCACGAACTCGCGGTCGAGGTCCCAGAACGTGAGGCTGTGCGAGTTGATGTCGAGGTCGGGGTGCGAGCGCTGCACGTACTCGAGCGGGTCGGTGTCGGCCATGAGGTGACCGCGAACTCGGTAGGAGTTGATGAGCTCCTGGACCCGCGCGGTCTTGTCGACGCGCTCGGCGAGATCGATCTTGATGTCGGCGGCCCAGCGGATCGGGTCGTAGGGAATGCGCAGCGCCGCGAAGATCTCCTCGTAGAAGCCGCGCTGCCCGATCAGCAGCTCGTGCAGCAGCTTGAGGTACTCGCCCGAACCGGCGCCCTGGATGACCCTGTGGTCATAGGTGCTGGTGAGGGTGATCGTCTTGCCGATGCCGAGTTCTGCCAGCGTCTTGGGCGCCGACCCCTGGAACTCGGCCGGGTACTCCAGCGCACCGGCGCCGATGATGCATCCCGCGCCCTGCATGAGCCGGGGAACCGAGTGCACCGTGCCGATGCCGCCGGGGTTGGTGAGCGAGATGGTGTTGCCCTGGAAGTCGGCCAGCGTCAGCTTGTTGTTCCGCGCCCGCTTGACGACGTCTTCGTACGCGTTGAGGAACTCGCCGAAGTTCATGGTGTCGGCCCGCTTGATGCCCGGCACGACGAGCGTGCGGGAACCGTCGGGCTTCGGAAGATCGATCGCGATGCCGAGGTTGATGTGGGCCGGGGTCACGACGGACGGCTTGCCGTCGATGACGTCGTAGTAGACGTTCTGGCTGGGGAAGTCCTTCAGCGCCTTCACTATCGCCCACGCGATGAGGTGGGTGAACGACACCTTGCCGCCGCGCGTGCGCTTCATGTGGTTGTTGATGACGATGCGGTTGTCGATCATCAGCTTCGCGGGGATGGTGCGTACGCTCGTCGCCGTCGGCACCGCGAGGCTCGCGTCCATGTTCGTGGCCACGGTCTTCGCGACCCCGCGAAGCGGCTGCACCTCGTCCTGCCGCTCGGTCACCTCGGCGGCCGGCTCCGCCGCCTGCTTCGTCGGCGCCTGCGCCGGGATCGGCTGCGGCTTCGGCTGCACCGAAGTGGTCTTCGCGATGGGCTGCGCGCCGGTCACGACCGGCGGGCTCGTCGGCGTGGGCTTGGTGGGCGGGTTGACGGCCCCCGGGGCTGCGGGCGCGGCCTGTGGAGCGGTGCCGTTCGCGGCCGTCGACGGTGCGTCGATCGCGTCGGATGCCGCCTGCTTCGGAAGCTCGCCGGCCTCAGTGGCGGCGACAGCGCCGCCATTCTTCACCGAGGGCTTGTACCGTTCGAGGATCGGCCACCAGGACTGATCCACTGAGTTCTTGTCTTCGAGATACTGCTCGTACATCTCGTCGACGAGCCACTCGTTCGCACCGAACTCGCCGGTCGAGGAATCATTCGAGCGAGTTCCGGTTACACGGCTTGACACAGCCAACCGCCCACTTTCACCAAATCACGCAATCGCTGCTCTTGACGCGCGCCTCCAGTCATAGGCACACCGGTTTCTAGCCTACGCGTTCTGGTGCCGGCACCGGCATCCGGCGGGGCTTCTGCGGCATGAAAAATCGAGCAGAATTTCCATCGACTGCGCTCGTTATAGTGGAACGCACCATGGATGACCCTCCGTCTTGCTCGTCCGATCCCTCCCATAGACGCTCGCCGGTGATCGGGGGTGTCGATGCCCACTGAGCTCGTCATGCTGGCCATCGGCATCATCCTGACCATCGGCACCGGGCTGTTCGTCGCGTCCGAGTTCGCACTGGTGAACCTTGACCGAGCCGATCTGGAAGCGCGCCGCGCTCGAGGCGAGACCCGTCTCGGCCTCACCATCTCGGCGCTGCGCATCACATCGACGCACCTCTCGAGTGCGCAACTCGGCATCACGCTCACGACTCTGCTCACCGGCTACACCCTGGAACCGGCCTTTAGCGGGATGCTGCGAGAGCCGATCACCGGGCTGGGAATCCCCGATGCCGCTGTCCCCGCCGTGTCTTCGACGATCGCCATGGTGATCGCGACTCTGCTGTCGATGATCATCGGCGAGCTCGTGCCGAAGAACTTCGCGCTGGCGCTGCCGTTGGCCACGGCCAAAGTCGTCATTCCGTTCCAGACGGCCTTCACCTGGGCGTTCAAGCCGGCGATCGTCGCGCTGAACGGAACCGCCAACGCGACGCTCCGGAGCATGGGCATCGAGCCGAAGGAGGAGCTGAGCGGCGCTCGCACCGCAGAGGAGCTGAGCTCGCTGGTGATCCGCTCCGCCCGAGAGGGTTCGCTGGAGGCCGACACGGCGACCCTGCTGGCGCGCACGCTCGCGTTCTCCGACCGCACGGCATCCGATGTGATGACCCCCCGCCCGCGCCTATCGACGGTCGGCCGCAGCGACTCGGCCGAGACGGTGATCGAACTCGCGCGGCGCACGGGCCTCTCACGCTTTCCAGTGACGGGAGACGACGGCATCGACGACATCCTCGGTCTCGTGCACATCAAGCAGGCGGTCGCGGTGCCCCGTGAGAAGCGCGCGGAGGTGCCGGTCTCGGCCCTGCAGACCGAAGCGTTGCGCGTGCCCGAGACGATGCGGCTCGACATGCTGCTCGGTGAGATCCGGGGGCGCGGCTACCAGATGGCGATCGTCGTGGACGAATACGGCGGGACCGCGGGCGTGGCGACTCTGGAGGACCTGGTCGAGGAACTCATCGGCGAAGTCTCGGACGAGCATGACCGATCGCGGGCCGGCGTGGTGCGCGCGCGCGACTGGGTGAGCTTCCCGGGAAGCCTCCGACCGGATGAGCTCAAGGAGCGCGCTGGCGTCGTGGTGCCGGAGCACGGTGCGTATGAGACCGTGGCCGGTTTCGTCATGAGCGAGCTCGGCCGCATTCCCGATGTCGGCGACACCGTCGAGCTCGACGGCGGCACGTTGCGGGTCGATCGCATGGACGGGCGGCGCATCGACCGCATCCGGTACATCCCGCATGCCGATGACGCGGCCGACGACGAAGGAGCATCACGATGAGCGCCGCCGACTGGTGGGGCATCGCCTGGCTCGGCATCCTGCTGCTGGTCAACGCCTTCTTCGTCGGTGCAGAGTTCGCCGTCATCTCGGCGCGGCGCTCGCAGATCGAGCCCAAGGCTGAACGCGGTTCGCGTGCCGCCCGTACCGCGCTGTGGGCGATGGAACATGCCACGCTCATGCTCGCGACCAGCCAGTTGGGCATCACGGTCTGCTCGCTGCTCATCCTCAACATCTCCGAGCCCGCGATCCACCACCTGCTCGAACTGCCGCTGCAGTACACCGGCTGGTCGCCGGAGGTCATCGGCACGGTGTCGTTCATCATCGCGCTCGTGCTGGTCTCGTTCCTGCACGTGGTCTATGGCGAGATGGTGCCGAAGAACCTGTCGTTCTCGATGCCCGACCGCGCGGTGCTGCTCCTGGCGCCGCCGCTCGTGTTCGTGGGCCGAGTCTTCAAGCCGGTGATCGTCGCGCTGAACGCGGTCGCGAACGGTGTGCTGCGGTTGTTCCGTGTGCAGCCGAAGAACGAGGCGACGAGCGCGTTCACACTCGACGAGGTGGCGACCATCGTGCAGCACTCCACACGTGAGGGCGTGCTGGCAGACACGACCGGTGCGCTGAGCGCGGCGTTCGAATTCACAGAGAAGCAGGTGCGTGACATCGCCTTGCCGCTCGACCGCATCGTGACGCTGCCCGAACAGGCCACGCCGTCGGATGTGGAGCGGTCGGTCGCGCAGCGCGGCTTCAGCCGTTACGTCCTCGTCGATGAGCAGGGTGAGCCGAGCGGCTACGTGCATCTGAAGGACGTGATCGATCTCGACAATGGCGGCTACACCGAACCGGTGCCGTCGAAGCGCGTGCGACAGCTGATCTCGGTCTTCGAGGGCCAAGACCTCGAAGACGCGCTCGCGACCATGCGTCGCAACGGTGTGCACCTGGCGAGGACCTTCGACACCGACGGAGAGACGCGCGGCGTGATCTTCCTCGAGGACATCATCGAGGAGCTCGTGGGCGAGGTGAGGGACGCGACGCGGCGACGCTGAGCGATGCGCGGTGAGCCTGCCGGGAGCGCGGTGGCGCTGAGGGCGCTGCGGGCGCGGCGCTAAGGGCGGCGCAGCGGCGCTCAACGGGATGTCTGCGGCAATGGACCGCTGCCACTCGGACAGTGAGACCTCCGCGGCGGGAGCAGTCTGGCTCGCTTATCGTGGCACCATGCGAATCTGGCGCCCCGCCGACGCCGCGCGTCACGTCACCGTGCCTCTCGAGCACGACGACAAGTACTCGCGCGGAGTGCTCGGCATCGCTACCGGCTCGGAGTCGTACCCGGGAGCCGCGGTGCTCGGCGTCGATGCGGCCTTGCACACCGGCGTCGGCATGGTGCGCTACGTCGGGCCGGATGCCGCCGGCTCCCTCGTGCTGCAGCGTCGCCCTGAGGCGGTCCGGGCGCGGGGGCGAGTGCAGGCCTGGCTCATCGGCAGCGGCATCGACGCCGAGCACCGGGACGCCTCCACGGAGCGCGCGCTCCGAGAAGCCTTCGCCGACGGAGTGCCGGTCGTGGCCGACGCGGGAGCGCTTGATCTCGTAGTCGAAGGGCTGCACCGCTCGACGGGAGACCCGGGGCGGCTGATCATCACGCCCCACGCCGGCGAGCTCGCGCGGATGCTGGGTGCCGCGCGCGTCGACGTGGTCGCTGATCCGGTCGCCGCTGCGCATGAGGCCGCGCGCCGGTGGGACTGCGTCGTGCTGCTCAAGGGGCACCTCACTGTCGTCGCGGGCGGAGACGTTGTAGTGGGCGCTCGAGCGGCGACCCCATGGCTCGCGACGGCGGGAGCGGGCGACGCCCTGGGCGGCGTGCTCGGCGCCATGCTCGCGACGAGAGCCGCCCGGTGGGAAGTGGAGCCCGCGAACAGCGCCGATGCCGCAGCGCTGGTTGAGCTCGCGGCGAGCGCCGCGGTCGTGCACGGAATCGCCGCGAACCGCGCATCCGGGGGAGGACCGTTCACCGTGCTGGAGTTGTGCCAGCACCTGCCCCAGGTGATAGCAGAACTCGCCCAGCTCGCGACTCGCGAACCTGAAGGGTGAACGAAGTCCAGATGAGGCGGGCCTCCTCGCGGAGCTCACTCAAGCTGCGGCTGTCGCGGGCGTCTGCGCTCCACCGGCCAAGAATTCCTGCGACAGCATCCGGTATGAGCGCGTGGCGAACGCGAGCAAGGCGAGCACGACCAGCGCAAGTCCGCTCATGAAGAACACGAGCGCGATGCCGCGCGCGTCTCCATCGCCGAGCAGCCACTCCCAGGTCGCTGCACCGGCGTCAGAACGCATGTACGGGATGATCCAGAACTCGGCGATGGGCGCGATCAGGAACGCGGTGATCGGGGCGGCAGCGGCCTCGAACGCCTGGGCGATCCCGAAGACGCGGCCCTGGCGGCGGAAGGGGACGACACGTTGGATCACCGTCTGCTCGGCCGCCTCCACGGCCGGGATGAGCACCATGTACAGCCAGATTCCGGCGGCGTAGAGCCACCACCATTCGCGCACTGTGAAGATTGCGCCGAGCACCCCCATCACGACGACGATCGTGAGCATCGTGCGGATGGGGTTGCGTCCGAGGCCGAACTTCGCGACGAGGATGCCGCCGATGATGAACCCCGTCGAGCTGACGCCGAAGACGATTCCCCAGGCCTCGACAGGGAACAGCGTCAACCCGTAGGGGTCCATCAACGCGATGTAGACACCGCCGATGAGGTTGTTCAGGGTCGTGAAGACGATGAGCGCGAAGAGGCCCGGCACGGCACGGATCACCGCGATGCTGCCGCGGAGGTCGACCGCCGGCGGCCTTCCGTCGTCGGTGACCGGCCGCTCCTCAGGGATGCGCACGAACAGCAGGTGCACGAACGACACGACCGTGAAGACGACCGCGATGACGAGCGTCCATCCCATGCCGACCAAGCCGATGGCGAGTCCGCTGAACACACTCGTCACGATGAACGCGAGGCCCTGCACTGTGCCGACCATGCCGTTTGCGTTCGCGTGGCGCTCGACGGGAACGAGCAGGGTGACGGTGGTCGAGAGTGCGATGTTGCGAAGGTTCTCGACGACCGAGCCGAACAGGATCACCCCTGCCAACAGCCAGAACCAGGGGCCGCCCAGGTCGACCAGCGCCGATTCCGGCTGTGCGAGGTAGATCAGCCCGGCGACCGCGAACGCGATGAGGGTGATCGTGCTCGAGAACAGCATCACACGGTGCTTCCGGTGCCGGTCCACGATGGTGCCGAACAGGATGCCGAAGGCGGCGATCAGCAGCATGTACGCACCGCCGATCACGCCGGTGGCGAGCACCGATCGGGTTTCGAGGTACACCCAGAACGTCAGCGCGAACCAGAGGAAGCTCGTCGTCACGTTGGCGATCATCGTGTTCACCAGCACATGCGCGAAGTCGCGCATGCCCGAGGTGCTCGGGGGTGAAACCTCGCCGGCCGGGCGCGACTGCTCCGCGCTGTCGCGCAGTTCGCCTCCGCCGTGCTGGTCGGCCACCTTTGCGAGAATAGCCACCGCTCACAGCATCCGATACCCCGTCACGGCGTGGCTCGTGCCCGTTCGTGAGCCCTGACAGCAGGTGCAGGTCGACCCCGGGCGTGGCACGCTGGGAGCGAGGCCCTGAGAGGCCCTTCGCCTCCTCGAGCACGTCGCAGGAGGCGTGTGCCGACGGAGAACTTCCGCTCACCCAGCCCCGAGACCTAGGAGCCCTCATGCTCGTCGCATTCTCTGTCGCCCCGAGCGGAACCGGCCGCGCGGACGGTTCCGTGCACGACGCTGTCGCGGCGGCCGTGCGCATCGTGCGCGACTCGGGCTTGCCCAACCGCACCGACTCGATGTTCACCACGATCGAGGGCGAGTGGGACGAGGTCTTCGACGTCATCAAACGCGCCACCGAGGCGGTCGGCCATTACGGATCACGAGTGTCCCTCGTGATCAAGGCGGATATCCGCCCCGGCTACGTGGACGAGATCGACGGAAAGGTGGAACGGCTCGAGCGCGAGCTGGCGGGGGACTCGTACACCGACGATTGACCCCGGGCCTCCGTCGGGCGCCGCACCGAACGGCTCCGGCATCCCCCAGGCGGGGGTCACGTACACTCGCTCAGCGTGATGCGAGCGCAACGCCCTCAACCCGGTGAGACGTCGTTCGAGACCGTGCTGGCGGCTGCTCGGGACGGCGAGCAGTGGGCGGCGACCGCCATCTGGGTCGAGTACGCGCCCGCGGTCACAGCGTTTCTCTCCGCCCGTGGATCTCGCGAGCCAGAAGACCTCGCCAGTGAGGTATTCCTCGCGATCTTCGATACGATCGGCCGGTTCCACGGCGATCGCGATGCGTTCCGGTCCTATGTGTTCTCGATCGCGTACCGGCGATTGGTCGACGAGCTTCGACGACGCGAACGTCGAGGCGAACATGAGCCGTGGACGCCCGAGCGAGATCTGCGGCGGTCGGCCAGCGCTGAGCACGAAGCGACAGCCCGCCTGGGAGACAGGGATGCTCTCGCGCTGCTCGATTCGCTCGCACCCGACCAGCGCGATGTGATGGTGCTGCGGATCATCGCAGACCTCACCATCGAGCAGGTGGCGGCGGTGCTCGGGAAGCGGGTGGGGGCCGTGAAGGCGCTGCAGCGACGAGCGATCGCGCAGCTCCGAAAAAAAGTTGCGCCACCCCGTACCCCTGACAGCGGCCCGGACGATAGCGGTGAATGAGATGACGAAGCAGAGGATCAGCGAAGGCGACATCGAGTCGCTCGTGCGAGGCACGGCGCCCGCCGGCCGTCCAGACCTGGACGCGCTGGCACACGAGATCGCCGAGTTCCGTCATGCTTCGTTCGCCCGGATCGCGCAGCCCAGTGCTGCGCTCGCCGAGCGACTCGGCCTCGAGGCGCAGCAGGGCGCGCCCGAACCGGCCGGCGTCTTGGCGGCGGCCGATCGGCTGTCGCGCGAACACCCTGCGGTGTCGGAGGCGATGCCGCAGACAAAGATGGGAAAACGAATGCTCGAATGGCTCGCAGGTCTCGGGATCGCTGCGAAATTGACCCTCGGCTCGGCAGTCGCTGTTGCGGCGACCGCCGGTGTCGGAGCAGCAGGTGTGCTGCCGGACCCGGCTCAGGACGCCTTCGACCGCGTGTTCTCGGTCACTGAGGAAGCCCCCGAGGTCGAGCCGGAAGACATCGAGGCGCCGGTCACCGAGGTGACTGACACGGTCGATGAGACGGTCGATGAGACCGCCGATGAGGTACAGGACGGCGTGGATTCCACCGTCTCTGAGGGTGCCGAGTTCGGCGCCTGGGTCTCGGAGAAGGCGCAGGCCGACGACAAGATCGGTGCGGAGTTCGGCGCAGAGGTCTCCGAGCGCGCGAAGACGCTCGGCGGCGCGGCGGACGTCTCCGTCGGCGTTGAAGCAGAGACCGAGACCGATGGTGCCGAGGCCGGCGTCACGGCTGACGTCAAGGCCGGCAAGGGGCTCTCGGTGAGCTCCGAGGTCAAGGCCGACACTGGCGTGCGAGGCTCCGACCGCTGATCGTTCGCGCAGGCACTGCTCGGGGCGCTCGTCGACAACGACGGGCGCCCCTCGGCATGCCGAGGGTCAGCGCCCGGTCATGCACGCGACCGAATCCGCAGGCGGATGAGCTAGAACTGGCCGCCCGGGATGTCAGTCGGAGTGAGGATGCCGTCCTGGATCGCTCGCTTGCGCAGCGCGACCTTGGTGCCCACGTCGATGCCCGCCATGCGGTACTTCTCCCGGATGCGCTTGAGGTAGCTCTTCGCGGTCTCCTCGGAGATCGAGAGCTGGTACGCGACCGACTTGACCGGTTCGCCACCGCCGTAGAGCGCCATGACGCGGCGCTCCTGCGCACTCAGCCGCGGACTGCCGCTCTCGTCGTTCTGCGACAGCGCCATGTCGAGTTCAGCCGAGACGAACGACTCGCCGTTCGCGGCGGCGCGAATCGCCTCGACGATCATGTCGGCGTCTTCACTCTTCACGAGGTACCCGAGGGCGCCGGCGGCGAGCGCCTCGCGCACCACGTTGGGCTCCGAGTAGGTGCTCATGAGCACTGCGCGCACACCTGAAGTGCGCAGTGTCGCGATCTTCAGTGCGACCGGGATGTTGTCCTTGAGGTCGAGGTCGAGCAGCACGACATCGACGCGAGACGGGAATGCCGGGTGGGTGAGCAGCTCCGCCCACGTGGGCACGGCCAGCACTGTCTCGATGTCGTCCGCGGCATTGCGGATCCACTCGGTGAGTGCCCCCAACAGCATCCGGTGATCATCAACGATCGCCACCCGAATAGCGGCTGTTTCGCTCCCCACGTCACGATCCCCTTTCGACGTCTGCTTTCAGAGTAACGGTCGCCGCCCACACGCAAGACCATGTCGGCCGGTGTGCGGAACCGCCGATGATCGACCTGCCCGGGTGGCCGAACGGACTCTGCGGCGGTGCCGCGAGTCACGCGGTGCAGCATCCGTCATGGTCATTGCCCCGGGTTGTCTGCCAGGCATTCGATGTCGATGACGATGCCCTTCCGGATCAGTGAGTGCGTGTACCGGCCGACTGCGCCGATCGCATTCCACGCCGCAGGGTCGACCTGCGTCCGGCCGATGCCGCTGATCTCGAGCCGTATCGGCACGATCAGCCGGTGGCCGACGGGTGTGAGCCGGGTCTGGGTGGCAGGACCGAGCGTCAGCGTGATGCGACGCACGACCGACCGCGCGTTCACCTCGCCGACGAGCAGCCAGATCGCCGAGAGCAGGCCATCGCGCTGCCTGGGCTCGAGGAGCCCTGCAAGCCCTCCGGAGTCGGTGAGGAGCACCGATCTACGGAGCAGCTCCGACTCGCTCACGGCGTGCTGCAGCCAGGTCTCACGACGTCCCTCGAGAAGGTGGAGACGCAACTCGGTTGCGAGCGAGGCGGCGGTCGTCGCGGTCTTGGGGTCGAGCGGCAGGGGCGCACGACCGGTGGCGACCGAGTCGAGCAGCTTCTCGGCAGCGAGGTCGAGCCGTGCGAGTTGCTCGGAGGCCAGGAGCCCCACCGCGAACGGGGGCGCGGAAACCGTGCTGTGCACCAGCACGCGATCGAGTTCGAGCTGCACCATCGACCGGAAGCGCTGTGCGATCCATGGGCCGACCAGTCCCGGGGCCAGCACACTGGCGAGCACCGCGACCTGCACCGGCAGCGTCTCGGCAGGCGTTCTCGTGGTGATGGAGATGGCCGCGACGAATACCGCACCGACCAGCGCGACGAGCGCGAACACCTGGGGTGCGGGTCGCAGCGAGCTGAGGAGCAGTGTCGAGAAGGCAGCGGATGCCGCAGCCGCCGCATTCCCGATGATGCCCGGCACTGTCCACACCGCCGCGAAATCGATTGCGACGGTCAGGGCCAGCCCGACGATGAGCACGGCGAACAGCCAAGAGGGCATCTCTCGGCCGATGCGTCGCAGCGTGATGAGCGTGCCGGTGAGTGTCGCGGCATGCACGAGCCACGCGAGCGCCGACAGCTCGGGAGCCGGATGCCAGGGCAGCTGAGTCAGGTAGAAGGCGAAGGCGGCGACCGCGTAGGTGATGCTGACGATCGCAGCACCGAGCGACAGCGACCCCACGCCGAGCGACGCACCTCGCTCCGTGGCTTGGCGAACCGCTCGCGGCATCGGGCCGGTATCGCGCGTACGCCGGATGATCGTGGCGAGCGAGTACTCCAAGGTGCGGCTCATCGTGGCACCTCGAGCACGACCGTGGTGCCTTGGCCTGGTGTTGAGAAGAGCTTGGCGGTGCCGCCGACCTCCTGCAGCCGTCCTACCACCGACTCCCGCAGTCCGAGTCTGTGCTCGTCGATCTCGTCGATGTCAAAGCCCACACCGCTATCGGTCACCATCGCGCGCACCGCCTGCTCATCGGTCGTGATCGTGACATCGGCCTGGGTGACCTGGGCGTGCCTGCGCACATTCTCCAGGCACTCCGCGAGCGCCATGAGGAAGGCATCGAGCACATGGCTGGGCAGCAGCACCTGCCCAGTGCCGTGCCACGACACCTCGAGTCCCATGCGGCTGAACCGCTGCTTCACCGATTCGAGGGTCGTGCCGAGTTCCGTCTCTGCGACTGGTTCCAGCAGGTACTGTCCCGATGACTGCGGCGTCGGCGTCGCTCCCATGCGCAGCTGGCGGAGCAGTCGCGCATCGTCGCCCGCTTGCTGGCGAAGGGCAGTCGGCGATACGCCCACTCCGGAGTGGGCGAGCAGCGTCAACGTCGCGAGCACGGTGTCGTGCAGCAGTCGCGCGCCTTGGCGACGTCGCGCCTCGGTTTCGCTCGAGTGGCGCTCCACCTGGTGCGCCCGCCCGATGTGGCGGATGCTCCGAGACACCATGGGCACGAGCTGTCGAAGCCAGACGCCGGTGAACCCGAGCACGGCCCAGCCGATGGCGGTGGCGGCAGGCGGGCCTGCAGAGGGCCAGTCGGCCGCTGCGACCAAGCCGGTGGTGACGGCACCAAGAGCTGCGAGCACGGCGACCTGCCGCACCGACGACACGAGGAGCAGCGCGAATGCTCCGAGACCGCCCGCTCCGAGCACCGCGAGGGACGTGGCGACGGATGCTGTCACAGCCTCGTCCGCAGCGGCGGGAGCGCCGTCGAGCGGCGTATCGAGCGGGTCACCCAGTCCGGCGTCATCGAGGAGCACATCGCCGAGGGGAACGCCGGAGGGCGACAGGATCGCGACCAGCATGATGCCGAGCCCAGCGGCGGCTCCGAGCGCAACCCAGAGCGCGGGGACCGAGCCGCCCGAGCGCGCGTGAGCCACGATGAGCAGTGCGAACAGCGGCAGCGTCGCGAGGTACGACGTCCAGGGGAGCACCCCCGGCACGCTGAGGCAAGCGAATGCAACCCCCGTGGCGAGGATGCCGACGAGGCGCGAGAGGTCGTGAAGCAACCGGTCGCGCTCTTTCGAGAGCAGATCCATCGCTCCAATAGTGACACGTCGCCACACCAATAGTGGGGGTGCCACCCCGTCGATTCCGCGACGCCGCGGGCACTAATCTGGGGTAGACAGAGGGGTACACCGGGGAAACCCGGCCGCCACGAACGAATGCTCCCGGGCCCGCCTTGCGGCAGGGCCGCCGGTACCGCTGCCTTCGGGGGGAGCGCAGCAGCGCCCGCGCATCGGAGCATTCCATTGGGGGAACGGAGCGGGGCCGTCGTCATCGACGCGGCCCCTTTTCCGTCTCTGGGTTCTCCGCCTCTGGGTTCTCGGTCTCTGGATGCTTCCTGGGCCGAGCGTTCCGAGCCAGAGCGCCCCTGCTATTCGTCGAGGAGTCGGCGCAGATGGGCGCCGACCAGGGCGTCCTCGATCAGGAACGCGTCGTGCCCGTATGGCGAGGAGATCACGGCCGGCTCAGCGCCGTCGATGCCGTTCCGGAGATGCTTCGCGATGCGCTGCTGGTCGGCGAGCGGGAACAACCGGTCCGAGTCGATGCCGAGCACCAGCGTGCGGGCGGTGATCCGCTCGAGCGCTGCGGCGACGCCTCCGCGATCGCCGGCGCCGATGTCGTGCGAACTCATCGCGTTGACCAGCGTGATGTAGCTGTTCGCGTCGAATCGCCTCGTGAACTTGTTGCCATGGAAGTCGAGGTAGCTCTCGACGGCGTACACGCCGCCGTGACCAAGCGGCGAGATGCCGCTCTGCCAGCTGCGCGCGAACCGCGCATTGAGCTCGTCGGGAGAGCGGTAGTTGAGCAGCGCCATCCGCCGAGCGAGGGCGAGCCCGCGGTGAGGGCCGTCGCCGTCGGCGGCGTCGTAGTAGTCGCCGCCATTGAACGCGGCATCCACCCTGATCGCCTCGGTCTGCACCGAGTTCAGCGCGATCTGATCGGCACTCGAGATCGCGGGTGCCGCGAGTACGGCTAGGCGTTCGACGTGATCGGGGTGGCTCACGCCCCACTCAAGCGCATGCATCCCGCCCATCGAGCCGCCCACCACGGCGGCCCAGCGCTCGATGCCGATGGCCTCGCCGAGCGCGTGCTGCGCGGCCACCTGATCACGAATCGTCAAGAACGGGAACCGGGCCCCCCACTCGGCGTCGCCCGGGCCGAGCGACGCGGGGCCAGTGCTGCCCTGGCAGCCGCCGAGCATGTTCGGAGCCACCACGAACCAGCGTTCAGTGTCGATGGCGCGACCCGGCCCGACGATTCCGCCCCACCACCCGGCTGTCGGATGCCCTGGCCCTGGCGCGCCGACCACGTGACTGTCGCCGGTCAGGGCGTGCAGCACCAGCACGGCGTTGTCGCCGGCGGCATTGAGCTCGCCATACGTCTCGTACGCCATGCGCACGCCGGGAAGACGCTCACCGCTCTCGAGCTGCAGAGCACCGATCGAGACGAACAGGCGCTGCCCGGGGTGGTCTCCCTCGCGCCATGCACCGCTCGCCGGGGGCTTGCCCAGCACCGACCGCACGTTCGCCTCGGTGATGAACTCGGAGGGAACGGTGTCTTCGGAGGTCTGCCAATCCATGGTCTAGCCAGTATCCCGAACCCGTGCGATCGCGGGGGGAGTGTTACGAGTCGGCCGCCGGGGCGTCTTCGGCGGCAGACAAGACGAGCGGATGCCGCAGGCTCGCGCCCGCGGCATCCGCTCGTCAGAAGGAGTTCGCTCCGATACGGCTTAAGCGTTGACGCTCGCCGCCACCACCTTGCGCGCGGCAGCGAAGCCGGCCTCGAGATCGGCCTTGATGTCATCGATGTGCTCGAGCCCGACCGAGAGGCGCACCAGCCCCGGCGTCACACCGGTGGTGAGCTGCTGCTCAGGAGTCAACTGCGAGTGCGTCGTCGATGCCGGGTGGATCACGAGGCTGCGGACGTCGCCGATGTTCGCCAGGTGGCTGAAGAGCTTGAGGTTGTCGACGAACGCGCGGCCCGCGTCGACCCCGCCCTTGAGCTCGAACGAGAGCACCGCTCCCACACCCTTCGGCGCCACCTTGTTGGCGGTCGCGTACCAGGGGCTCGACGGGAGGCCCGAGTAGTTCACCGAGGCCACATCAGGGTGGTTCTCGAGCCACTCGGCGACCGCCTGTGCGTTCTGCACGTGGCGCTCGATGCGCAGGCTCAGGGTCTCGATCCCCTGCAGCAGCGTGAATGCGCTGTCGGGCGAGATGGCCGCGCCGAGGTCGCGCAGCAGTTGCACCCGCGCCTTGATGATGTAGGCCACTCCATCGCCGAGCACGCCGGTGTAGCTCACGCCGTGGTACGAGGCGTCGGGCTCGGTGAGGCCAGGGAACTTGTCGGCGTGCTTCGACCACTGGAATCGTCCGCCATCGACGATCACGCCGCCGATCACGACGCCGTGGCCACCGAGGAACTTCGTCGCCGAGTGCACGACGATGTCGGCACCGTGCTCGAGCGGCTTGATGAGGTAGGGCGTCGCGATGGTGTTGTCGACGATGAGCGGCACGTCGTTCTGGTGCGCCACCTCGGCGACGGCGCTGATGTCGAGCACGTTGATCTTCGGGTTGCCGATGGTCTCGGCGAAGAAGAGCTTCGTGTTCGGGCGCACGGCGCGCGCCCACTCGTCGACATCGTCCTGGTTCTCGACGAAGGTGACCTCGATGCCGAGCTTCGCGAGCGAGTACTTGAACAGGTTGTACGTGCCGCCGTAGATCGACGACGATGACACGATGTGGTCGCCCGCCTGCGCGATGTTCAGCACCGCGAAGGTCGAGGCGGCCTGACCCGAAGCGAGCAGCAGCGCACCGGTGCCGCCTTCGAGTGCGGCGACGCGCTCTTCGACGACGGCCTGGGTCGGGTTCATGATGCGCGTGTAGATGTTGCCGCTCTCGGCGAGCGAGAACAGGTTCTGGGCGTGCTCGGTGCTGTCGAACACGTATGAGGTGGTCTTGTAGATCGGCGTGGCACGCGCGTTCGTGGTCGGGTCGGGCGCAGCGCCGGCGTGGATCTGCAGGGTTTCGAACTTCCAGTCGCTCATGGGGTGCTCCTTGGGGTGGTGGGCGTCAGGCTCGGGGACGAGGCTGGTGCCCCGCTCGCAGAGTCACGATAGGCAGCGCTGCGAAAGCGGGTCAATGGCCGAGCAACATGGCGTAATGCAACGTGCTGCACACCTTCAGCCTGATCCCGTCGGCCCGGGTCTGGACGTTCGGCGCGATTCGCTCTCGCTCTCACGGAACAGCCATTCGGCGCGGGGCTCGATGAGCGGTTGGAAGAACCGCCGCACCGGACTCGTGCCGAGCAGTACCGATAGCGCCGCGCCCACGGCGATCATGGTCACGAGCAGCAGATTCGGTGCCGCGGTGCCCTCTAGGATCCCGGACTCCCTCAGCGGGTAGAGCGCGAAGCTGTGCAGCAGGTAGATGTACATCGTCGAGCGGCCGAAGGGCGTGATCCACAGCTGCCGGTTGGTCACGAGCGTGAGGAACGCGATGGCCAGCACCGCTCCGAGCATCAGCACTCCGAGCCGGACGAGCCCGAACCACCATTCCGCATCGCCGAGGCGGTCGTAGGCGCGGTCGTAGAAGAACCAGTAGCGCAGGTCGGTCTGGCGCCAGAGGTCGATGCCGATCCAGACGATCACGGCCCATGCCGCGAAGAGCGCGACCGCCGCGATGCGCACGGGCCAGCGGGGGATGAGGCCGGAGAACCAGCGGCGCACCAGATCCCATTCGCGCATTCGCCAGCCGAGCACGAAGAACGGGAGGATGCCGATGGCCCGGGACAGCGAGAACGTCTTGTCGACATTGTCGAGGTAGCCGATGCCCACCGAGGCCGCGATCGCGAGCAGCAGAGGCCACCGGATGAGCGCGAGGTAGGGGAGGATCAGCCGGAAGATCGCGAGCGCCAGCAGGAACCAGAGCGTCCAAGAGGGCGTCGTGGGGTCGAACACCCGTCGTCCTTCGACCACGAACTTCACCGTCGTCCAGAGCGACTCCATGATGGCGTAGGGCAGCAGGATGTCGGTGATCATCCGCCTCATGCGCAGCTCTGTCGGCGGTCCCGCCTTTGAGAAGTAGCCGCTGATGAGCGCGAAGGCCGGCATGTGCCAGGCGTAGATGAAGAGATAGACGCCGAGCGCGAGGTCGCTGTCGTGGATGAGCCGCTGGATGGCGTGCCCGATCACGACGAGTGCTACACAGAGGAAGCGAGCCGTATCCCACATCGGGACGCGAGGCGGCGGCGTGCGATCAGTTGTCGCGGCGGCCGGTTCGATCATCGGTTCGCAGCATAATCCCCCCGAATGGGGCACGCCATGTCGGCCGATCGGGGGTCGAACGGGCCGGCGGGTGCCGGATGGAGGCGGCGGAATCGGGTACGACGTGCCGGGTGGCTCGGTGCGATTACGCTCTCACCCATGAGCATTCACCTGGTCGGCGGGGGCTGGCCGCCCAGAGACGCGGGCGCCGTATTCGTCCCGTTCCTCGAGGAGTGCGCCCAGCGGGCGAGCGCCTCCGGTCGCGCCGTGCCGCGAGTCGCGCTCGTCCTGGTCGTCGCCGAGCGCGATGGCGGCGAGCGGTACCGTGACGACTTCGAGCGGATGCTGCGCGACGCCGCTCCGGTCGAACCGGTCACTTCGCTGCTGCTCGAAGGCGAGTCGCTCGAGACCGCCGTGCTCAGCGAGATCGACGGTCTGCTCATCGGCGGTGGATTGACCCCGGCATACCTCGACGCCGTCGAGCCGATCATCGGGCAACTGCGTCTGCTGGTGGCCGATGGCCTGCCCTACCTCGGCTACTCGGCCGGCGCGATGATCGCTGCCGACGCCGCGATCATCGGCGGGTGGCGCATCGGCGAAGTGCCCGTGTGCTCGGAGCAGTGCGGAGAAGACCTCGACCAGGTCACCGTCGCCGCGGGCATCGGGCTGGTCGACCTGAGCATCGATGTGCACGCTGCGCAGTGGGGAACGCTGACACGCCTCATCGCCGCGGTCGAGGCCGGCGAGCTCGACTCCGGGCTCGCCATCGACGAGCACACTGCGCTCATCGTCGGCGAGGGCGCGCTTCGTGTGGTCGGCACTGGGAGCGTGTGGAGCGTTCACGGCGGTGACGACGGAGTCGTCGTGGCGACGATCGGCCAGTGAACTCGGGCGCGCTCGCGGTGCCGTCGCTCCAGGGCATGGATCCCGGCTGGGTCCGTGCGCTGTCGCCTGTTGCTTCTGACTT
Organism: Ruicaihuangia caeni; assembly: GCF_029952955.1. Classification (GTDB taxonomy): domain Bacteria; phylum Actinomycetota; class Actinomycetes; order Actinomycetales; family Microbacteriaceae; genus Ruicaihuangia; species Ruicaihuangia caeni. The sequence continues at coordinate 96,864 of NZ_JASATX010000001.1, forward strand.
GGAACGAGTCGTCGCTGCGCTTGCGGAGCGCAGTGCGAGTGGCGAGCACTACCTGCCGCCGGCGGACGCTGTGCTTCGTGCGTTCCAGGAGCCGTTCGACCACGTGCGAGTGCTCATCGTCGGCCAGGATCCCTATCCGACTCCGGGTCACTCGATCGGACTGGCATTCGCTGTCGAGCCGCACGTGCGGCCACTGCCGCGGAGCCTCAAGAACATCTATCGCGAACTCGCCGACGACCTCGGAGTCGAAATGCCCTTGCACGGCGACCTGCGTCACTGGGCAGAGCAGGGGGTGCTGCTGCTGAACCGCGTCCTCACCGTGAAGGCCGGAGTGGCGGGCTCTCACCACGGTCTCGGGTGGGAGGCGATCACTGCGCGCGCCATCACCGCGCTCGTCGAGCGAGGCGGGCCGCTCGTGGCGATCCTCTGGGGCCGCCACGCCCAGAAGCTGCAGCCGCTGCTCGGCGATGTGCCCGTCATCGCCTCGGCGCACCCGTCGCCGTTGTCGGCGAGGAACGGATTCTTCGGCTCGCGGCCCTTCAGCCGGGCCAATGCTGTGCTCGCCCAGCAGGGGGCGGCTCCCGTCGAATGGACGATCCCCGCTCAAGACTGAAACAATGTCAGCATGCCCCAAGGCCGACAGATCGCCGTCTCTTCGCTCACCAAACGCTTCGGCCCAGTGGAGGCCGTGTCGAATCTCAGCTTCTCGGTAGAGCCGGGGCGCGTCACCGGATTCCTCGGCCCGAACGGTGCGGGCAAGACCACCACGCTGCGCATGCTGCTCGGTCTCGTCGCCCCGACTTCCGGCACCGCGACGATCGGGGGCGAGCGCTACCGCGACCTCGACTCGCCGCTGCGCACCGTGGGCACCTCGCTCGAGGCCTCGAGCTTCCACCCGGGGCGCAGCGCACGCAATCACCTCGCGGTCTACGCGGATGCCGCCGGCATCCCGATCACTCGCGTCGACGAGGTCCTCGAGCTGGTCGGCCTCGGCGCTCACTCCGGACGGCGAGTCGGCGGGTACTCGCTGGGCATGCGCCAGCGGCTCGGGCTCGCATTCGCGCTGCTCGGAGACCCCGAAGTGCTCATCCTCGACGAGCCGATCAACGGACTCGACCCCGAAGGGATCCGGTGGATCCGGGTATTCCTGCGCGAACTGGCCGCTGAGGGCCGCACCGTGCTGGTCTCATCCCATCTGCTCAGCGAGGTGCAGCAGACGGTCGACGAGGTCGTCATCATCGCCAAGGGCCGACTGGTCTACCAGGGTCAGCTGAGCGGGCTCGGTGGTGAAGCCGTGGTCATGGTCGACGCGCCTGAGCGCGACCGTCTGCGTTCGGCGCTCGCCGGCGCCTCCCTGATCTTCAGCGAGAGCGACAGCGGGTTCGCCGTGCGCCACACCGACGCGATCGCGGTCGGTGCGCTCGCACTCGCCTCGGGCGTCGCGCTCCGTCATCTGGCCGACGAGCGGGCAGCGCTCGAACAGGCGTTCCTCGAACTGGTCCAGGAGGGCCCGCAAGCATGAGACTGGTCCGCTCCGAGTTCCGCAAGCTCCTCACCACTCGTATCTGGTGGGTGCTGCTCATCGTCGAGGTGGCGTATGTCGCCTTCATCGCCGGGCTGTTCGCGCTGCTCTTCTCCACTGGCGCCGACCTCGGCGACGGGGCTGCCGCCCCGGCGCCTGAAGGCATGCACGAGCTGGTCTACAGCGCGGCCAGTTCAATCGGCTACGTGTTCCCGGTGCTGCTGGGCACGCTCGCCGTGACCAGCGAGTTCCGTCATCAGACGCTCACGCCCACGTTCCTCACGACTCCGCGTCGTTCACGAACGCTCTTGGGCAAGATCGTGGCTCTCGCGATCATGGGCGCCGTCTTCGGCATCGCCGCGTTCGCGATCGCACTGCTCGTCGGCGCTCCGCTGCTGGCAGTGGGCGGGCTCGACACCGGCCTCGGTGACCAGGAGACTTGGCTCATGGTCGCACGCGGCGTGCTCGCGCTGATGCTGTGGTCGATCATCGGAGTGGGGCTCGGCGCCCTGGTGCCGAATCAGGTCGCAGCCATCGTCATCGTGCTCGCGTTCACCCAGTTCATCGAGCCGATTCTTCGCACCGGCGCGGCGGTCTGGGAGTGGGCCGCAGATGTTGGCAAGTTCCTTCCCGGTGCCGCGAGCGATGCGCTCGTGGGTGCGAGCTTCCTCAGCATGGCGGCCGCGCCGGGCAGCAGTTCGGCGCTGCTCGAATGGTGGCAGGGGGCGCTCGTGCTGGTGGGGATCGCCGCGATCCTCGTCGGCATCGGGTCGTTCACGACGTGGAAGCGCGACGTCAGCTGATGCACGGGGCCGCGGCCGGAGCGGCGGGGATCAGCATCCGCGATGCGGAGCCCCGCGACCTCGGCGCGGTGCGCGAGATCTACAACCACTACGTCGCGACGTCCACTGTCACATTCGATGAGGACGGCTGGACCGAGCAGGAAGTCGTCGCGAAGTTCGACTCGGTGGTGGCCAAGGCGCTGCCGTTCCTCATCGCCGAGGACGACTCCGGCGTGGTGGGCTTCGCGTATCTCGCGCCCTGGCGTGTGAAGGCCGCGTACCGCTACACGGTGGAGAACTCCATCTACCTCGCAGCGTCGGCGACCGGGCGCGGGGTCGGGGTCTTGCTGCTCGACGCGCTACTCGATCGCGCGAGAGCCGCCGGCATCCGCGAGGTCATCGCCGTGCTGTCCGACGAGGGCGCCGATGCGTCGCACCGTCTGCATCTCCGCGCGGGGTTCCGCGAGGTGGGCCGCCTCGAGCACGTCGGATTCAAGTTCGATCGGTGGCTCGGCATCGTGCTGCTGCAGAAGTCGCTCTGAGCCGGTCGGCCGCTCAGTGTCTGCCCGTGTCCCTGGCCGCCGAGGCCCGGTCGACGGGCCAGAGCGTCAGCGGTAGACCAGAGTGTCAGCGGTAGACCTGTGATGCCACTTCGGCGGCAAGCTGCTGTGCCTCGGCGTGGGCCTGATCGCCACCCGGGGATGTGATCACCGAGATCCAGCTCGTGCCCCGCAGAATGTGCAGTTCGGAGGGCACGATCTGCGAGTCGCCGGTCTTCTCGTAGCGGATGGTCTCTTCGCGTTGCTCTTCATTGAGCCCCTGCGCCAGCAGGTCGTTCATGACCCCGGGGCGGGTGGAGGGCGACAGGGGTGCGACCGAGAGCACGATGAGGGGCGTCTGCATCGTCTCGCTTCCGAAGACGCAGCTGATCCCGCCGGCGCGTTCCTCGCCGGTGGGCTCCGCGAAGTACGAGGTGCCGTATTGCCCGCCGGGCCCGCCGAGCAGGTCGAGGTGGCGGGTGTCGAAGTCGGCGGCGCGAGTCGGGGAGAGGATCTCATCGCACCGCTCTGGCAGCACGAACCTCATGTCGGCCGGCTCGTCGGAGGGCTCGGGCGTCTCCTCGACGACTGGCGACTCCGGTTCGCTGGAGGGCTCGGGCTCAGGGGTCGGCTCGGGCGCCGCCTGGGCGCAGCCGGTCAGCAGGAGCGCGACCGCGGCGATCGGGAGCAGCAGGTGGCGCACAGGACGAGTGGGCATGGATTCCCTTCTGGACCGTTCAGACCCGATCTCCCTCGAAATTATGCCGGAACCCCGTACGGTTCGACGCCGCCCCGGTTACAGCTCGCGCTTCGCTAGCCTCGAAGTCATGGCCGAGCTCCACGATCTCACCGCCCGCGAGCAATTGCGGCTGTTGCGCGACCGCCGACTGAGCCCGCTCGAGCTGGTCGACCACTACCTGGCGCGGATCGCACTGCTCGACCAGACTGCGCAGTCGCTCGGCGCCTTCATCACCGTGACCGCTGAGGCGGCCCGCGAGCGAGCACGTCGATTGGCGGATGCCGGACCAGACGACTCGCCCCTCTGGGGCCTTCCGACAGCCGACAAGGATCTCACCGCGCGCGCGGGCGTGCGCACCACGTATGGCTCGAAGGCGTTCGAGCACTACGTTCCTGAGCGAAGCGATGCCCTCGCGATCGCGCTCGACGCCGCGGGCACCATCAGCCTCGGCAAGACGAACACCCCTGAGTTCGGGCTCCCTGGCTACACCGAGTCGGATGTGGCGCCACCGGCCCGCAATCCGTGGCGGACCGAGCTCGGCGCCGGTGGATCGTCGGGCGGCGCTGCCGTCGCCGTCAGCGCGGGCATGCTGCCGGTCGCGCCGGGCTCTGATGGCGGCGGGTCGATCCGGATGCCGGCGGCGGCCACCGGCCTGGTTGGCCTCAAGCCGTCGCGCGGCCGCGTACCCAGCGGCACCGGCCTCACCATGCTGGGAGGCCTCGGCGTGCACGGGCCGATCGCTCGCACGACGGGCGATGCTGCGCTGCTGTTCGAGGCCATGCTCGCAGGCCCGTACCGCTTCGCGACGCGTGCGCCCGCCGATCAGGGATGGCTGGCCGCTGTCGACCGGCCGGAGGGGCGCTTCCGCATCGCGGTGCTGCAGGGCACCCCGTGGGACGGCTGGCGCGACGACTTCCCCATCGTCGAGCACCAGGAGGCGACGGATGCCGTCGGCTCCGCGGTGCGCGAGCTCGAGGCGCTCGGGCACGATGTCGGCATCCTGCGCCTCTCCGGCCACGAGCAGTACGCGGCCGCCTTCCACACGATCTGGCAGGCCGGTGCGTCGACACTGCCGGTGGGGGAGGACCAGCTGTCGTCTCTGCAACCGCTCACCCGGTGGCTTCGCGAGCGAGGACGTTCGCTCGGGGCGCCCCGGCTCGCGGAGGCGCTCGCCGCACTGACCGAGTTCGAGCAGCACCTGATCGAACTCATCGAACCCTGGGATGCGGTGCTCACCCCCACGCTCGCCTGTACACCGAGGCCCATCGGGTGGTACGACCCTGACGATGGGGAACGGAACTTCGCGCAGCAGGTGCAGGTCATGCCCTACACGAGCATGCTGAACGCCGCCGGCCTCCCCGCCATCAGCGTGCCTGTGCATGTGACCGCCGAGGGCCTCCCGATGGGGGCGCAGCTGTTCGCGGGCCCGGGGCAGGAGAAGATCCTGTTCAAGCTCGCGTCGCAGCTCGAAGCCGCGATCGGCTGGCAGCATCGGCATCCGCCGGCATGGAGCGCCGAACGCTAGAGCGAGCGCCGGTCTTCCGCTTCGCCCGTCCGGCGTCCTGCTGGCAGGGGCGACGATCTCAGAGGTAGCCGCCGTCGCGCAGGCCCGCCTCGATCTCGAAGCGATTGCGCAGGGGATCACGACCCGCCGCCAGGTAGAGCACCGGCAGGACCATCCCATAGTGACGCCACTGCTCCTTGTGCACGCGCTCATGCCGCATCACCCGGTCTGGCGGGGTCCGGTCGGTGAGGAACGCGGCGCCCACGGTTGTGCCGCCGCGACCGAAGGCCCAGGCGGGCAGGCCCGTGACCACCAGCATCCCGTTGCGCACTCGGATGCGCCCGCCTCCCAGCACGCCGCCCCACACAACGCCGAAGACCGTGGCTGCCGCGAATCCGAGCCGCGTGACGAGGGGGTTCAGCAGGAGATCGCGAACCCCCGGGATCCGTCGTCCTGCCTGAACCACACCGTTCGCCGCTGCCTCGGCGACGCGCACCGCGAGCTTGCCGCCGACGCGTGCCGCGAGGACGGCCAGACGAGCCCCGTGCGCGGTGTCAGCCGCCGCCCTGCCGAGCCTTCGACCCGTGTTGCGCGTGCTCGGTGCGACTTCAGAAGGCATATCGGCACGATACTCCGCGCCGTTACAGTAACGATGTGACAGTGGGCATCCGACGTGTGGCGATGGTGAGCATGCACACCTCGCCCGCTGCTGCCCCGGGAGTGGCGGATGCCGGCGGCATGAACGTTGCAGTGAGCGCCCTCGCCGCGGAGCTCGCCAGGCTCGGCGTCGAGGTCGATCTCATCACTCGTGCGAGCGACGGTCAGCGCGTGGTCGAGCTCGGCGAGCGCATCAGTCTGCACGAACTCGGTCCTGGCGGAGCGCTGACCAAGGCACAGCTTGCCGCGGTGGCTGACGAGTTCGGGGAAGCGGTGGCCGCCCTCGCGCGGCGGCGCGAGTACGACGTGATCCACGCGCACTATTGGCTCAGCGGGCTTGCGGTTCTACCGGTGGCCCTCGAGCTCGACGTGCCGTTCGTGCAGAGCTTTCACACGCTCGCTGCGATGAAGAACCGCGCGCTGCCCGTCGGCGACCGGCCGGAGCCCGGCGCACGCGCACGGACCGAGAGCTATCTCGCCGGGCAGGCAGCCGCGGTGATCGCGGGATCCACCGCCGAGGTGGACTGCCTGATCGACCACGTCGGCGCGCCCGCTGAAAACCTCTGGGTCATCCCGCCGGGCGTCGACACGGGCCTGTTCTCGCCTGAACGGGCACGCGACGCCACCGCATTCCGCAAGCGACACGGCATCCCGCTCGGGCGGCCCATCGTCGCCCTGGTCGGGCGTGTGCAGCCTCTCAAGGGGCAGGAACTGGCAGTTCGCGCGGTGGGAGCGATGCGCAGCTTCGACGGGCAGGACCCAGTGCTCGTGATCGCCGGCGAACCCACGCCGGGGGAGCGCGCATATCTGACGTTTCTGCGTGGCGTCGCGCACGAGCTCGGCATCGACGACTCCGTGCACTTCGTAGGAGCTCTCGACCGTGACGAGCTCGCGGTGCTCCTGGCTTCGGCCGCGCTGTGCGTGATGCCGTCGCACTCCGAGACCTTCGGCCTGGTCGCCCTTGAGGCTGCCGCGAGCGGAACACCCGTGGTGGCCTCGCGCTCGAGCGGGTTGAGCGAATCGGTGGCCGACGGCCGTAGCGGGGTGCTCGTCGATGGGCGCGATCCCGTCGATTGGGCCCGCGTGATCCAGCGCCTCTTGTCAGACCCGGCGGTCCTCGCGACCCTGTCTGCCAGGGCCCGAGGCCACGCCGAGCAATTCAGTTGGGCAGGCTCCAGCCGATCGCTGCTCGCGGTCTACGGAGGGCTCGGCCACTCGTAGCCGCCGCTCGGGCGCACGAAGCGCCGAGCGTCCAAGCGGAACCGGTCGGGCCTAGCCGACCTGGCCTAACCGGTCGGGCCTAGCCGACCTGGCCTAGCCGGCCGTGATCGCGCCCGAGCCTCCGCCGGACTTCAGCTGCGCCAGCCGCGCCTCGACTTCGGACTGCTTGCCGAGATCCTCCAGACTGTTGAACTGCGCATCGAGGCTGGATGCCGCGAGCTCCTGAGCACCGACCACCTTCGCCTCTTCCCGGCGGATCTTCTCCTCGAATCGGCCGATCTCGCTGGTCGGGTCGAGCACGTCGATGCTCTTCACCGCGTCCATCACCTGCTGCTGCGCTGCCGCCGTCTTGGAGCGCGCAACGAGTTCGTTGCGCTTGGCGGTGAGCTCGTTCAGCTTCTGCCGCATGGTCTCGAGACCACGCTTGAGCTGGTCGACCACCTGCGTCTGGCTCGCGATCGTGGGTTCAACGGCGCGCGCCTCCGACTCCGAGGTCATCTGCTTGCCGATCGCGACCTTCGCGAGCTGATCGAACTTGTCAGCGTTGATCGTGTCGCCTGCGGCTCGCAGTTCATCGGCCTTGGTGCTCGCGGCGAGCGCTTTGCGGCCCCAATCGGCTGCGGCTTCGAGGTCTTCTCGATGGTCCTGCTCCATCAGGCGCAAGTTGCCGATGGTCTGCGCGACCGCCTGCTCGGCCTCCGCGATGCTGTTCGTGTAGTCGCGCACGAGCTGGTCGAGCATCTTCTGAGGGTCTTCCGCCTGGTCGAGCAACGCGTTGATGTTCGCGCGCATGAGCTGTGAGATGCGGCCGAGAATCGATTGCTTCGTCATGGGTGAGGTCCTTTCCCGCTGGTCGTGCTTGTCATGGTTCCACTGCTGGTGATGATGCGATTGGCTGGGGCAGCTCAGAATCGTCCTCCTCCGCCGCGAGCCCCTCGCGCAGAGCCGCCGAAACCTCTCCCGGCTCGGCCTCCCCCGAAACCGCCGCCAAAGCCTCCGCCGAAGCCGCCGCCTCGACGTGAGCCGCCTCGACGTGAGCCGCCCGATGGGAAGCCGCCGCCGCCCCAGGAACCGCCCCGGCCGCCGCCGCTGATCATGCCGCCGATGATGCCGCCGAGGATGGCGCCGCCGAGCCCGCCGCCGAAGCCGCCGCCCGAACCGCCTCCGCCCCAGTTGCCCAGGTCGTTCTGGAAGGTGCTGGTGTCGCGCTGAGCTGCCTGGAGCGCCTGCGCGCCGAGAGAATGGGCGCGCTGCGCCGCTTCGAGCGCGCGAACCGGATCGACGGCCGCTTGCTCGACCGCGAAGCGCAGCATCCGCTCGCCCTCCGAATATCTCGTGCGCGCCTCTGCGCCGACGCCCCCTCTTCGGGTGTTGATGAAGTCGCTCGCGGCGGCGAGCTGGGCCTGCGCCGCTGTCAGCGTCGAGTCGAGCGCGGTGCGGGCGCGAGCGATCTGCGCCTGCTGATCGCGCACCGCCGCGAGCTGCTGATCGAGTCCGCCATGAGCCCGCTCGACCTCAGCCAGCGAGGTGATCGGGTCGGCCGGGTCGGCGGCGGCCTGGAGTGCGTTCTGCGCAGCGCTGATGGCCGCGGCGAGCGCAGCCGTATCGACGACGCCTGTGGCTCGATCGCCCCCTGAGCGCACCGTCGCTGCCTGATCGAGGTCACCCCGCAGATCGCGGACTGCCGCGTCCAAGCTCGATGCCGACTGGTCGAGTCGTCGACCATGCTGGTCTATCGCGTCGAGGAGATGATCGATCTGCTCCGTGGCCTTCTGCGCGGCCTGTACATCGATGGCCGCTTCTCCTGTCTTTCCCTCGGATAGCTCACGCGCAGCGTCGGCCATGGCATCCCGCTGGAAGGCGAGCAATTGGTTCGCCTGGTCGTGGTTGGCCGCCACCGGCTCGAGCGCGTGGGGGGAGTAGCGCTGTTGAATCGTGGCCAGCCGCTTGGCGGCGTCGCGGACCCGCGTCTCCAGTGCCGTCGCGTCGGCCTGGAGCTGCGCAAGGATGCGGGGAGCGTTGGTCTCGAGCTCCCGCAGCCGGTCGAAGGCGTCGGCCTGGGCATCGAGCTCGGCATCTGCGGCTTTGGCGAGCTGGATGATGCGCTCGCTCCATTCGCGTCGCTGCTGAGGCGTGTCGGGCACGGAGTCGTCGAGCTGCTGTTGCAGCGCGAACGCCTCTTTCGCGCGTTGCTTGGCGTTCGCGATCGCGGCCGCGAAGGGCGCGCCCGCGTCTTCCCCGAATTGCGCAATCGCGAAGCCCAGTTCCTGCTCGCTCGCGCCGATCGCATTGTCGAGTTCGACGAGGAGCCCCGCGGCCTGGCGCTGCAGGGACTGGAGTTGTGCTTCGGCGTTCGCCTCGTTCTTCCGCTTGGTGCCTCGTCGTCGGAGTGCGACGACGACGAGCACGACGACCACGATGCCCGCGACGATGAGCACCGGCACCCACGGGAACCCGGGCCCTGTGCGCGCCTCGCCGAGCGCCTTCGCATAGTCGATGATGCCGTCTGCCCAGCGGTCGGCAGAGAGCGCGGGCAGCAACGCGGTGTTCTCCGCGTCGGCGAGCTGCGCGTCGGTCAAGGGGAAGGCGCTGGTGACATCCACTTGGTACAGGCGGTCGTCGACCGCGATCGCCAGCAGCATGTCGCGGTCGCCGAGCTGGTTTCGGGTCGCCGTCTCCGCCGCCCATCGGGTTCGATCCTCGGGGTCGCTGAAGGCGTCGACTATCACGACGTAGAGGCCGAGGTCGGTGTCGGCCGCCAGGCCTTTCACAGCCGTCTCGACTTCTCCGAGGCGATTCCCGAGCACCCCGGCGCGGTCGACGACGTACGCGCCGTTGAGATCCACGGGCGCTTCCGCTGGTGCGGCGGTGGTTCCCAGCAGTGAACCGAAGGCGAGCGCAGCCGCAGCGATCACAGCTGGAAGGCGCATCGGCATCCTCTCGTCGCAGGCTCTGACCGGAGTCTACGACGGCTCGGGAAACGCGTCAGCCGACAGTGAGCGAGACAGGCGCCGACACGGCGTGGATCGCACCGCCATCCTCAAGCGTCAGATCGACGGATGCCATGAGCTCGTACCCGCCGGGGGACAGGGGCGCGGTGTCGCCTGACTCGAGGGCTTCGTCGCTCGTGCACGACACGGCGTCGAACACCCCCGTGAACGTGTGAGATGCGCCCGGCGCGAGGTCGACCTCGACCGCGAGGGCGATCATGGCGCCGTGCGTATGCCAGAGCACACGTGCTCCATCGGTGATCACGAGTGTTGGGAGCGGAGCCGTCCAGCCCGTGATGCGCGAGCTGCTCGTATTCGTGATCGTGACGTCGGCTTCGACGGCATTCGCTCCGGGCGCGGCCTGGGGCGCCTCCACGGCGACCGTGACCGGAGCGGTGGCTGAAGCCGCTGGAGCCGGATCGCCGCAGCGGAGCGGGGCAGGAACGCTGGCGTCGCCTGAAGCGCCTTCTGCAGAGCCGTCGTCGGGTGCCGGGTGTGCACCGGTCGCGCCGTTGGACATCTCTGCCTCCCCGTGGCCGTGATCGGTGGCAAGGGGAGCGGCGGAATCCGTCACCGTACTGCTCCCGTTCCATTGCTGCAGGGCCTGCACGCCGACCGTGCCGACGCCCAGGAGGGCGAGCGAGCACACCGCGGTCATGGCGACGAGACGGGGTCGCCGTCGGGCTCGGGCGCGCCGAGCGATGTCGCTCGAGTCGAGCGTGCTGCCGTCGGCGAGAGAAGCGAGGTCGTGCAGACCCGCTCGAATCGTCGACTCGTCAATCGAGGGCGGCGCTTCGTCAGCGCCGTGGCGCTTCCCGGGATCGCCAGTCGAGCGATCGGTCGAGGTGTCGTCGGTCATCGCCGTGCTCCTATCGTGTGTGCGCCTGGGGAACCGGCTGCGACGGCGCCGCCGGGCGACCCGGCCCGTCGGTGCGCGCCGCGCTCCGCGGTGGCGGCCTCATGCGGAAGGGGGGATGGCTGGGAGCGCCCGAGTTCGGACGACAGCTTCGCCATCGCGTCGCTCAGGTAGCGCTTGACCGCACCTGAGCTGATGCCAAGAGCCGCAGCGATGTCGTCGACTTTCAGGTCCTCGTAGTAGCGCAGCACGATGCATGCCCGCTCTCTGGGCGCCAATCTCATCAACTGGCCCGCCAGGTCCAGCCGGGTGTCGGTCTCCTCGCTCGCTGAGGGCCGGGCATCCTGCTCGAATGCGAGCGGGGCGATGCGACGCCAGCGGCTGCCTCGTCGCGCGCGATCGACTGTGCTGTTGAGGATCGCGCGGCGAACATACGCTTCCGCGCGTTCAACCGGGAACCCGTTCTGAAGCCGGCTGAACGTCCGAACGAGGGCGTCCTGCACCATGTCGGCACCGTCGTCGGAATTCCCGGTGAGCAGCGTTGCGTAGCGCAGCAATGCATCGCCCCGCTCGCGCACCAGTTGCTCGACCGTGCGCTCCCAGGCGGGCGCGCTGCCGCGTGCAGCCGCTCCGCCGTCGACGGCGTCCAGCGCCTGCTTCGCGACGGCAGCACCTTCCGGCGCGGACGTCACTGTGGCCGAACCGCCGGAAGGACTGACGGACGCATCGCGATTGAGCACGCGGTCTCCTCTCGTAGCCTTCACATTCTCAGACGCCGTGCGGCACGAAAACGTTGGGGCGAACCGCAAAGACGCAAAATCGTGAGCGAACGGGCTCCCTGGGTTGCAGCTACGCGCCGACTTGCGTCGTCGCACGAGAAACGGCGGATGCCGCGGCTCCTCGTCTCGAAAGACGATTTCCGCGGCATCCGCCGTCAAACCTGCTCGAAGTGCACCGGCTCGGTCAGCGAGCCCGGGACTCATTCCACGCCGTGCAGGCGGGAACGCAGCTCGCCCAGCTGCTGGATGACGCGCTCGGGCACTCGCTCGCCGAAGCGCTCGAAGAACGCCTCCATGTCGTCGGTCTCGACGAGCCAGCGGCTTGCGTCGATGTCGAAGAGCTTCTGCCAGGTGTCGTCAGAGATCTCGAGGCCGTCGAGGTTCATCTCGTCGCGCTTCGGCAGGTTGCCGATCGGTGCCTCGTCGGCATCCGCCTGTCCATCGACCCGGCGGAGGATCCAGTCGACAACGCGGGAGTTCTCGCCGAACCCGGGCCAGAGGAACTTGCCGTGCTCGTCCTTGCGGAACCAGTTGACCTGGAAGATGCGCGGCGCATTCTCGCCCAAGCGGTCGCCCACGTTGAGCCAGTGCTGCCAGTAATCGGCCATGTTGTACCCGCAGAAGGGCAGCATCGCGAAGGGATCGCGACGCAGTTGCCCGACAGTGCCTTCGGCGGCCGCCGTCTGCTCAGAAGAGACCGTGGCGCCGATGAAGACGCCATGCTCCCAGTCGCGCGCCTCTACCACCAAGGGCACGTTGGTTGCTCGGCGGCCGCCGAAGATGATCGCGTCGATGACGACGCCCTGCGGGTCATCCCACTCGTCGGCGATCATGGGGCACTGGCTTGCAGCGACCGTGAACCGCGAATTGGGATGAGCGGCAGGAGAACTGGATGCCGGGGTCCACTCGTTGCCCAGCCAGTCGGTGAGGCGCTCCGGCTTCTCGTCGGTGAGCCCCTCCCACCAGACGTCGCCCTCGGGGGTGAGCGCGACATTGGTGAAGATCGTGTTGCCCCAGAGCGTGTCGACCGCAGTGGCGTTGGTCTTCACGCCGGTGCCCGGAGCCACGCCGAAGAATCCGGCCTCCGGGTTCACAGCGCGAAGGCGACCCTCGTCGTCGATGCGGAGCCAAGCGATGTCGTCGCCGATCGTCTCGGCCTTCCAGCCGGGAATCGTCGGCCGGAGCATGGCGAGGTTCGTCTTGCCGCAGGCGCTGGGGAACGCCGCTGCGACGTGGTAGACCTTGCCCTGCGGCGACGTCATCTTCAACAGCAGCATGTGCTCGGCGAGCCAGCCCTCGTCGCGCGCCTGGACCGAGGCGATGCGAAGGGCGAATCCCTTCTTCGCGAGGAGCGCGTTGCCGCCGTAGGCGGAGCCGAACGACCAGATCTCGCGTGTTTCGGGGAAGTGGCTGATGTACTTCGTGTCATTGCACGGCCAGGCCACATCGGCTTCGCCTTCAGCAAGAGGTGCTCCGACGGAGTGGACGGCTGCCACCCACTCGGTGTCGGGGCCGATCTGCTTGAGCGCCTCGGTGCCCATGCGGGTCATGATGCCCATGCTCGCGACGACGTACGGAGAGTCGGTGATCTCGATGCCGACCTTTGTGAAGGGCGAATCGAGCGGCCCCATGACGAAGGGGATGACGTACATCGTGCGCCCGCGCATGGCGCCGTCGAAGAGACGCTCAAGGGTCGCGCGCATCTCGGCAGGGGCTCGCCAATTGTTGGTCGGCCCCGCGTCCTGCGCCTTCTCGGAGCAGATGAAGGTGCGCGCCTCGACGCGTGCGACGTCGTCGGGGTTGCTCCGCGCGAGGAAGCTGTAGGGGCGCAGCTCGGGGTTCAGCCGCGTGAGCGTGCCCTGACGCTCCATGAGCCGGGTGAGGCGATCGAACTCGGCGACGGAACCGTCGACCCATTCGATCGAGTCGGGCTTCGTCAGTGCCGCGATCTTGTCGACGAATGCCACCACGCGCGGGTCGGCATAGTCGGGTGCGGCCTCGGTGTCGTGTTCACGTGACAGCTGCGCACGTGACAGCACTGGAATCGTCATCCCGACCTCCTCAGATGTCGCCGGGCCCGATCGAGAAGGGGTGGTCAACGCTCGGGCTTCGACAAGAATTTGTAGTGTTACAAGCCTGCAGGACGAAAATTGATCCACCCAGCCCACGGTGAATGAAAGAAGGCAGGTTCTTTCGGTATTCTGAAGCGGTGAACGATCTTGTGACGTTGGGTCAGCGCATACGCCACTTCAGGAACGCGGCGGGATTGACGCTCGATCAGCTGGGCGCAGAAGTCGGAATCGCCGGAAGCCAGCTCTCCCTCATGGAGAACGGCAAGCGCGAACCGCGTGTGACGCTGCTCGGCGCGATCGCGAAGGCGCTCGGCGTGGAAGTGGCCCAGTTGCTCGACACGGCTCCTCCGAATCCCCGGGCAGCGCTCGAGATAGAGCTCGACCGCACGCAGCGCAGTCCCGCGTACGCTGCCCTCGGCCTACCGGTGGTGCGGCCCACGCGCACCATGAGCGACGAAACCCTCGAGGCGCTCGTCGGCCTCCACCGCGAGCTCCAGCGTCGTTCGCGTGAGGCCATCGCAACCCCGGAAGAGGCGAGGCGCGCGAATACGGAGCTGCGGCTGCGCATGCGCACGCGCGACAACTACATCCCCGAGATCGAAGACGTCGCGCAAGAGCTGCTCGAGAGCGTCGGCCACAACACGGGCGCTCTCACCCACCGCACGGTCGGTCTCATGGCCGAGCGGCTGGGCTTCTCTCTCGTGTACGTCAACGATCTGCCCCATTCCGCGCGGTCGGTGACCGACCTCGAGAACGGACGCATCTACCTGCCCCCGGCATCGATTCCGGGCGGTCATGGACTGCGATCGATGGCGCTCCAGGCGATGGCCCACCGCGTGCTGAGCCACAGTGAACCGTCGAGCTACGCCGAGTTCCTGCGCCAGCGGCTCGAGATCAACTACTTCGCGGCAGCGTGCCTGATGCCCCAGCGGCAGTCGGTCGCCTTCCTGACGGCGGCCAAGGCCGACCGTAACATCGCAGTGGAGGACTTCCGCGACGCGTTCGGCGTGACCCATGAAGCGGCCGCTCTGCGATTCACGAATCTCGCGACGAGCCACCTCGACATGACGTTGCACTTCCTGCGAGTCGGCGACGACGGCGCCGTGTACAAGGCGTACGAGAACGATGGGCTCAGACTCCCGGTCGATGTCACTGGCTCGACCGAGGGGCAGTTGGTGTGCCGCCACTGGGCGGCCCGCATGGCGTTCGCGCGCACCAACCGCACTACCGAGTTCTACCAGTACACCGATACGCCCGAGGGCACGTTCTGGGAGTCGAGCCAGACCGGCACCACGGATGCCGAGGAGTTCTCCATCACTATCGGCGTGCCCTTCAACGAGGCGAAGTGGTTCCGCGGGCGTGCCACCTCGAACCGTCAGCAGTCGCGCTGCCCGGACGAGACCTGCTGCCGCAAGCCCTCACCCGAGCTGACCAAGCGCTGGCACGGCAAGGCCTGGCCGAGCGCGCGGCTGCACACGCACATCCTCTCGCCGCTGCCGAGCGGAGCGTTCCCCGGCATCGACGATCGCGAACTGTACGAGTTCCTCGAGACGCACGCGGGGGAGCGCTAGGCGTGCCGGTGCCGGCCTAGCCTCCGAAGCGGTGGTCGAGGTCCTGGTGATGCTCGATGCCGACCATGCGCTGGAACTCCTCGTAGCCGAGCGCGCGCTCGTCGCGCACCGAGCGACCCGCCTGGCGCATCGCGGCGAGAGTCTCCGCTGCGGCCTTCGTCGCTGCGAATAGCGCATCGAGCGCATAGAGCACGATCGAGAATCCGAGTTCGCGAGCGTCGTCGAGCGTGAGCCGCTCGGTCTCCGCGCCGGCGACGATGGGCAAGACCTTGGGACCCTCGACGCGCTTTGCGATCTCCTCCACCTCGGCGATGCGCTTCACGCCATCGATGAACACCATGTCGGCCCCGCTGTCGCGGTACATGGACGCTCGCTCGATGGCGTCGAGCATCCCGCTCACCCCCAGCGCGTCGGTGCGGGCGATGATGACGAGCTCGTCGGAGCCTCTGGCCTCGACAGCGGCTGCGATGCGACGCACGCTCGAACCGGAGTCCAGCAGACGGATGCCAGCCATATGCCCGCACCGCTTCGGGCTGCTCTGATCCTCGAGGTGGAGCGCAGCGACGCCGGCCTGGATGTACTCGTGCACGGTGCGCTCGATGTTCGAGGGCCCTCCGTAGCCGTTGTCGGCGTCTGCGATGACCGGGATGCCGACGGCGCGGGTCATGTTTCGTGCGTGATCGGACATCTCGGTCTGCGTCAGCAGGCCGATATCCGGCGTTCCGAGGCGGATCGCCGTCGCCCCGAATCCCGTCATGTACACCGCTGGGAAGCCGGCCTGCTCAACGAGGCGTGCCGTCAGCGGCTCGGCCGCGCCGGGGGCGGCGATCGGTTCGCCGGTCGCGATCAGTTCACGCAGGCGCTGGGCGGGAGTCATTCGGTGGTCTCTCTCTCGGTGTCGGATGCTGGAGTGCTCTTGAGGCATCCGTCACCCCATCGTCAGTCCGCCGTCGATGTTGATCGACTGGCCCGTCATGTAGTCGGCCGCGGGGGACGCGAGGAATTCCGCCACGCCTGCGACGTCGTCGCTGCGCTGGGGGCGGCCCAGCGGTACGGCAGCGGTACGCGTCTTCCACGCCGTTCCGGTCTCCCACCCCGCCACCGCCGACCACTCCGCGTCGATGCGCTTCCACATGTCCGTGTCGACCAACCCCGGGCAGATGGCGTTGACCGTGATGTGGGGCGCGAACGTCGCTGAGGCACTGTGCGTGAGGCTGATGACCGCCGCCTTGCTTGCGCGGTAGTGGGGGATGATCGGAGCCATCGGGCCCGCTGCGTAGCGCCCCGCGATCGACGCCATGTTGACGATCTTGCCGTTCGGCCGGCCTTCGCCCATTGGTCCCTGTGACAGCATTTGGCGGGCCGCTGCCTGGATCGACAGCATGGTGCCCTTCACGTTCACCGCGAACGTCGCGTCCCAGTCGTCTGGCGTCACGTCGAGGAACGGCTTCACCTGGATCACGCCGGCGTTGCACACCATCAGATCGAGCCGGCCGAACTCGTCGGCAGCGGCATCGACGATCAGGGCATTGTCCGCGGCCGAGGTGACGTCGGCTCGAACGGATGCAGATCGGACGCCCAGCGCGCGCACCTCGCCGGCGACCGCTTCAGCGCGGGTGGCATCGATGTCGCTGACGACGACATTCGCGCCTTGCGCCGCGAGGCGCAGCGCGATGGTGCGACCGATGCCTTGCCCCGCACCGGTGATCGCTGCGGTCATTCCCGTGAGAAGTGTCACTGTCGCTCCTTCGCATGGCCCGTTCACTGGGCGATCCAACGCCGCCGACGCGCGACGGCCGCCCGGGACCCGCTCGGATACCTGTGGCGCCGAGCAATTGTATACATGCTCTGGGATTCGACCCTCGCGCTCCTGTCGTGTATACATGAGCCGGTGTCCAACGGAGAATGCTCCGCCGGACGACGACGGAAGGAGCAGCGCCGCATGGTGATTCCTCAAGGGCGCGCGCCTCTCGGCAGGAGCGGTACCGGGTCGCTCGGAGAGCGCGTGGCGATCCAATTGCGTGACGCCATCGTCAGCGGCTCGATCGGTCTGGGCGAGGCGCTATCCGAGGACTCGCTGGCTGAAGCGCTGGGCGTGAGTCGTACGCCGGTGCGCGAGGCGCTCAGAGAGCTCCAGACGCAGGGGCTTGTCGAGATCAAGCCCAAGTCGGGAACCACGGTGTTCGTGCCCACTGAAGAGCAGATCGCCGAGCTGGTCGAGTTCCGCACCACCATGGAGCTCCAGGCGGCGAACTGGGCCTTCGAGCGCAACCGGGTCGCCACCGCCGACGCGCTCGCCCGCGCGGTGGAACTCATGGAACCGGCGATCGAGGCGCAGGACATGCGCGCGTTCGGACGCGCCGACACGTTCTTCCACCAGGCATTCGTCGACCACTGCGACAACTCGTACCTGCAGGCCACGTTCTCTGTGAGTCTCGCCCAGGTGGCCGCGTTGCGCACGCATCTCGCCGTGTACCTCGACGGTGAATGGCGGCACTCGTACCGTGACCATGTCGCACTCCGCGACATCTTCGTGAGTGGACGCAAGGGCGATCTCGACGAACTGCTGGCCGCGCACATCGCGCGCACCAAGGGCAACTACACGCAGGTGCTGCACGCCAGATACACCACCCAGCACGAGAGCCGTGTCGACCTGCTTCGGCGGGCACTGGTCTCTGAGGGCTGAGCGCGACCTTCAACACTTCTGGTGCTGGACCCCCGGCATCGGAACCCAACTTCGGCTCCACGAGTCGAAGTCCAATCACACCGAGAGGAAATCAGTGGGTACCACCATCACCAAACGCGCTGCGCGGTTCTCCGCAATCGGCGCCGCCACCACCGCAGCGCTGCTGCTCGCGGGTTGTGCCAGCGGCACCGGCGGAGACTCCGGCAGCGGCGACGCCGAGACCTTTGACCTCACCTGGACGTCGTACACGACGCCCGAGGGCTACTACTCGATGGCCATGGACGAGTGGATCAGCATCGTCGAGGAAGAGACCGACGGTCGCGTCAACATCGAGCCGTTCTACATGGGCTCGCTCTGCGCCACCCTTGACGGTCTCGCCTGCGCCAAGGACGGCCGCGCCGACATCGCGTACACCTCGCCGGCCTTCCACCCCGCAGAGTTCCCGCTGGCGAACGTCGTCACGGTGCCGTTCGTCGCGAAGGACCCTGTCGCTCAGACCGCGACCCAGCAGGAGCTCTACAACACCAACGCCGACTACGCGGCCGAGTTCGACAAGCAGGGCGTGCACGCGCTGTACTTCGCGCCGGTCACCACGTCGATCCTCGGTGCGAAGCAGGAGATCAGCAGCTACGAGGGCCTCGAGGGCCTGTCGGTGCGCGGCACCGCTCGCATGCTCAAGGCGCTCGAGATCGGTGGCGCCAACCCCTCGGCCATCGCGGTGAGCGAGATCTACGAGTCGATCGAGAACGGCGTGATCAACGCGTGGTCGTCGACCGGCCTCGAGTCGGCGGTCACCGAGTGGAACCTCGGCGAGGTCACGAAGTACATGATCGACACCCAGTCGGGCTCGTTCATCAACGTGATGGCCGTCATCAACAAGGATGTCTGGGACACGCTGCCCGCCGACATCCAGAAGATCATGAACGACGCCAGCGCAAAGGTGTGGGGCGGCCTCTCGGGCGAGTACCTCGACGCGATCTTCGACGCCACCTGCGACAAGGTCGACCAGCAGGGCGTGAAGCTCAGCACGTGGTCCGACGCTGAGGCACAGAAGTGGGCGGATGCCGTGGGCGACACCCTCGTCAACGACTGGCGCGCCGAGGCGAAGTCGGCCGGCGCCAGCGACGAGCAGATCGATGCGTTCTACGCCGACTACCTCCAGAAGCTCGAAGTCGCGTCGGCTGACAGCGACTACGTGCCGCCCGTCGAGTACTGCCTGAACCGAGGCTGACTCCAGTGGTCGTCCTCGCACTCTGGGAACGCGTCATCAAGCCGATGACGCGCGGGCTCGCGGTGATCTCCGCGCTGCTCTGCGGCGGTCTCGCCCTGCTCGTCACGTCGGAGGTCGTGCTTCGCGGCTTCACCGGCGAGTCGATCCGCGGCATTTTCGAGATCGCCGAACTCGGGCTCGTCATGACCGTCTTCCTCGGGTTCGCCAATGCGGAAGTCGACTTGACGCACGTGCGAGTGACGCTGCTGACAGACCGGCTGTCGCCGGCCGCGGCGAGCCGCGTGCGCGGTGTCGCTCTCATCCTCGGCGCAGTGTTCTGCGCCTGGATGGGGTGGGAGCTCATCGAGCGCGCCATCGAGTCGTTCAACGTCGGCGAGTTCCGCACTGGGTTGCTGAACTTCCCGATGTGGCCCTCTCGATCGTTCGTCGCGGCCGGCACAGCGTTTCTCTCGATCGTGCTGCTGGTGAAAGGTCTGGTCCTGATGACCGGTCGCGCTCCCGCGAGTGCGACCACGTCGGCCGAAGGAGGTGTGGCGCATGTCGCCTGAGCTCATCGTGGTCATCGTGCTGGCACTGTTCTTCCTGCTGCTGGCCATCGAGATGCCGGTCGCCCTGGCGCTCGGCGCCTCCGGTGCGGTCGGAACAGTGCTGCTGCACTCGTTCAAGGTCGCCGACAGCGTGTTGGCCAATGTGCCATTCGAGTCCACGGCGAAGTACTCGCTCGTGGTGATCCCGCTCTACATCATGCTCGGGGCCATGGCCACACAAGCCCGGATCCCCGAGCGCATCTACACGATGATCAACCGGGTGGCCGGCCGGTTCAAGGGTGGTCTCGCGATCGCAACGATCGGTGCATCCGGTGGCTTCGCCGCGATCTCCGGGTCGAGCGTGGCCACGGCGGCAACGCTCGGCAAGATCTCGGTGGCGCAGATGATGCGGCACGGCTACCGCGCCGAGCTCGCCACCGGAATCGTTGCCATCGGCGCGACGCTGGGCATTCTCATCCCGCCGAGCATCATCCTCATCATGTACTCGATCATGAGCGGCGAGTCGATTGCTGCGCTGTTCAGCGCGGGCATCGTGCCGGGAGTCCTCTCGGCGATCGCGTACATCGTCACCGCGTTGATCCTCGTAAAGAAGCACGGGGTCGCCATCGCTGAGAAGCAGGAGGTGCTCGAGACGGTCGCGGCCGGATCGGTCGCCGCTGCCGATGCGGCACGCGCCGAGGCGATCGCGGGCGGTGACGCTCCGTCGATGCGGGTCGGCCGGTCTGCCGAGGTCGCCCTCGGTGCTGAGGCGAGCGCCGCTGCCCCTGTCGAGCAGTCATCGCTCTTCTCCGAGTTGCGGTCGCTGTTCTGGTTGCTCGCGATCGTCGCGGCAGTGGTGATCAGCATCTTCACCGGTATCACGACGCTGGCTGAGTCGGCCGGCATCGCCGCGGTGGTGGCGACGGTTGCGCTCGTATTCGAGCACTACCGCTCGGGTGTGCGCGGTGTCATGCGCAAGATCCGCGACGGTCTGGCCGAGTCGGCATCCGTCACGAGCATGGCGTTCGCGGTGGTCGTGGGAGCGGGCATCTTCGCCTACTTCCTCGTGTCAGCCCGCGTGCCGAACAACCTGTCGCGGTGGTTCGCGGAGCTCGATGTGCCGCCGCTGCTCATCGTGGTGCTGATTCTGCTCATGATGGTGCCGCTTGGCATGTTCCTCGACTCGCTCGCGATCGTGGTCATCGTCGTGCCCATCGTGTACCCGACGGTCACTGCGCTCGGGTTCGATGGAGTCTGGTTCGCGATCTTGCTCGTCAAGCTGATCGAGGTCGGGCTGCTCACGCCGCCGGTCGGCATGAACTGCTTCGTGATCTCGGGGGTGACCGGCATCCGTCTCGAGACGGTATTCAAGGGCGTGGCACCGTTCCTGCTCTGCGAGGCAGTGCTGATCGTGCTCCTGCTGGTGTTCCCCGACATCGTGCTGTTCCTGCCGAACCTGCTGTCGTCGATGGGCTGAGCGGTCGCCGGTTCACCTGCGGCAATGCCGAGAGCGGCCAGCTGAACACCGCATGCATTGACGAGCCCGGGCTCGTGCTTCTCGAGAGAGACGCGCGGCCCGGGCTCGTCCGTCTTCCCGGTGAAGTGCGGCCCGCCGAAGTGCGGCCCGCTGACCGACGTGCCGGGCCTTCCACCACTGTTGGAATAGTCGCGGCATTCCTCGCGTTGCAACCGACATGGCGAGCATCGAGATCACCGAAACGAACCTCAACGAGACCATCTCCGAGAACGACATCGTCTTCCTCGACTTCTGGGCGGAGTGGTGCGGGCCCTGCCGCGCATTCGGCCCGGTGTTCGAACGCGCTTCGGAGACGCACGACGACATCGTCTTCGGCAAGGTCAACACTGAGGAGCAGCAGCAGTTGGCGGCAGCGGCCGGCATCCGATCGATCCCGACCCTCATGGCGTTCCGCGAGAACGTGCTGGTGTACTCGCAGCCTGGTGCTCTCGGCGACGCGCAGTTCACGCAGCTGATCGACGCCGTCAAGGGGCTCGACATGGAGAAAGTGCACGCCGATGTCGCTGCCCAGAAGGCCGCGCAGGAGAAGTCTGGCGGCGGCCAGGAGTAGCCGCACCGGCCGGCGCCGACCGGTGGACGTACAATCCGTGGCGTGAACCGCGACGCGCAGGAGCAGGCAGGCGAACCATCAGCGGCCGAGGCCCAAGCAGTAGCCGACGCCGACGTCGCTGTCAGTGCTGAGGACAGCGGACCAGACGATGTCGCGACCGACCTGGCAGGCGCTCCGGCCGCAGTCAATGAAGACGCCCTGGAGTCGCTCCTCGCTTCGTTGAGGGAGCGGCTTCGCGAGATCGCGAGTCGGCTCGCGGAAGCCGGCGCCCGCGACGAGGCCCTCGCCGAGTACGTGCCGCCGCGTCGCGTCGCAAAGGTCATTCCCCGGGATGCCGTCTTCCGTCCGCTGGGGCGGGTGTGGCGGCTCGGGGTGTTCCTGCTCGACCGCGAAGGCAGGCTCTACGCGACGGGAACGAGTACCCGGGCCGTGCGGCCGGGGCATCCGGGCTACCAATCGGTTTCGGCCGAGCAACGGCGGGCGTTTCGCGCCGCAGCATCGAGGAGCCGGTTCGAGGATGGCGAGACCATCAACTTCGACGCGCGCGAGATCATGCTCACCCCCGAAGGCCTCGGTGCGCTCATCGATGGGCCGGGGCCCCTTGTCGTGCACCACGGCGGGTTGCGGGTGCGCTGGACGCCCGAAGCGCAGATCCTAGTGCGCTTCGACGAGTACCTAGAGGAGCGGGTCCACCTTCTGACCCGCCCTGCGGGCGCCTGAGGTTCGCTTCGCGTCTGGCGAGTCGGCCGAAAGCGTCGCGCCCCTCGCGATACTGGAGGCATGACTTCGCAGCATCGACCGAAGACGGTTGCGGTGGCGGGCGCGACGGGCCTGGTGGGTGCCCAAGTCGTCCGTCGACTCGAGGAACGGGGTGCGCGCGTCGTGCCGATGGCCCGATCGCTCGGTGTCGATCTCATGACCGGCCGTGGAGTAGGCGAGTCACTGCCGGGCGCTGACGCCCTCATCGACGTCTCGAACGTGCTGACTCAGAACGAAGCCGTCGCGGTCGAGCGCTTCACTCGCATGGCGAGAACGCTGGTCGACGGATGCCGGCAGCACGGCGTCGGCCGCTACGTGCTGCTGTCGATCATCGGCGTCGACGAGATCGAGTTCGGCTACTACAAGGGCAAGCGCGCGCAGGAGTCGGTCATCGAGGGAAGCGGGCTCGAGTACTCGATCCTTCGCGCGACGCAGTTCCACGAATTCGCCGAGCAGATGCTCGGGCGCATGAGGGTGGGGCCGATCGCCCTCGTGCCGCGCATGACCTCAGCGCCGGTCGCATCGCGGGAGGTCGCTGATCGTCTGGTAGAGCTCGCGCTCGCCGACGAGGTGCCGCATCGGCTCGAACTCGCCGGCCCTGACACGATGACGGTGCCGGAGATGGCCCGAGAGTTCTGTCGCGCGACCGGAAGACGGTTGCTGAGAGTGCCGGTTCCGGTGCCCGGTCCTGGCGGTCGACGCATGGCCGAGGGCGGTCTGTTGCCCCGTGGCCCGCACGAGGTCGGTGTGCAGACGTACCGCGAGTGGCTGGTCGAGCGTAGCCTCGACGCGACTCCGCCCGCCTGATCCGTTCACGACCCGGCGAACCGGTGGGTGACCAAGCGCTGCACGTGTTGCGGCCGTGGCGGAGTCGGGAGCAGAGGGGAGCAGATGGATGTGCCGGTGGCTCGCGTACCTCGGTGAGCCCATTCAGCCCTCGAAGCTCATCGTCGACACGCCGAACTCGCTCGTCGCGCAATCCCTCAACTCGCCGCTCGGCGCGCAGACGGTGAACGGAGACGGATTCGGACTCGCCTGGTATCCGGACGCCACGGCCGAGAGCACGCCGGCTGTGTTCCGCAGCATCGAGCCTGCCTGGCACGACGAGAACGTGCGCGAGCTCAGCCGAGCGATCGAGACGCCATTGTTCTTCGCTCACGTGCGCGCGGCCACTCTGCCGCCGGTCCAGAAGACCAACTGCCACCCGTTCCGCTACGAGAGCTGGCTGTTCATGCACAACGGGGTGATCCGTGAGTTCCCCCGTCTGCACAGGCAACTGGCATTGGCGATCGCGCCCGAACTGTTCGAATCGGTCCGCGGCACCACCGACTCCGAGGTGCTGTTCTTCCTCGCCCTCACGCACGGCCTTCGAGAGGATCCGGTGGGCGGGCTCGCGCGCGCGATCCGCGAGGTCGAGCAGGTGGGGCGGGCTCACGGCATCCCTTACCCAGTGCAGGGCACGTTCGCGATCTCGAACGGGTCAACGGTGTGGGCGTTCCGATACTCGTCCGAGCGTCGCTCGCGCACCCTGTTCCATTCCGAAGACGTGACCACCTTGCGGATGCTGTATCCCGAGGTCGAGCGGCTCCAGGGCTACGGCGAGCAGAGTCGCGTCATCGTTTCAGAGCCGCTCAGCGACCTTCCCGACGCGTTTCATGAAGTGCCGGAGTCGACGGTCGCGATTCTCGACATGAACGGATACCGCCACGAGCCATTCCTCCAGGAGGCGTGACGACATGATGCGGATGCCAGACGACCGTGCCGCGACGTTTCGCGCGCTGCACTCCGGCGGCGGATTCATCGTGCCGAATGCCTGGGACGCGGGCTCCGCCCGCATCCTCGCGCAACTCGGATTCCCCGCGATCGCCACAACGAGCGCGGGCATCGCGTGGTCGTGCGGCGTACCCGATGGTGGAGTGCTGCCGCCTTCGATCGCCTCGCGGAGATCGCTGCGGCCGTCTCCGTGCCCGTATCCGCAGACCTCGAGGCGGGCTATGGGCCTGCGCCGGAAAATGTGGCCGCAACCGTGCGTCGCGCAGGCGAGCTCGGCGTCGTGGGCGGCAACATCGAGGACGCTGTCGACGGCATCCTGTTCCCGATCGATGAAGCGGCCGAACGGATCGCCGCCGCTCGCGCCGCTGCCCCAGCGGCAACCTTCGTGCTCAATGCGCGCACGGATGCCTACTTCGCAGGAGGCTCAGACGACCCCTTCCGCGAGACGGTAGAGCGCGCGTTGCGATACGTCGAAGCGGGCGCCGACTGCGTGTTCGTGCCGGGAGTGGAGGATGCCGCGACGATCCGTCGTCTGGTCGAAGAGATCCCCGCTCCACTGAACATCGTCGCGGGACTCGCCGCGACGAAGATCGATGTGCCGACCTTGTTCTCGCTCGGCGTGAAGCGCGTGAGCCTCGGGGGGGAGCCTCGCGCTCGTGGCCTTCAGCGCGCTCGAGCGTGCCGGCGAGGAACTGCGCGCGACGGGAACGCTCGGATTCCTCGACGGCGTCGTGGGCTACGCCGAACTGCAGCGTCGATTCGGTGCCTGATCGTCGATCTCGGCACCTCGCTCGTCGCGGTATGACGCGTTGATCCGTCTCCAGGTCGAACCGGGCAGACGAGCGATATTCCGTAGCGGGGCCTGAACTCCGATGTCCCTCAGATCCGGAGGCCGGACGCTATCCGCTGGAAGGGGCGCCCCGAGCTGTCCGGGATGTCTTGAGACATCACATGGCGCCCCCAACAGGATTCGAACCTGCGACCTTTGGTACCGGAAACCAACGCTCTATCCCCTGAGCTATGGAGGCTCGACAAGGGTACCAGCCTGCGACCGCGCGACTGCGCAGCAGCCCGGGGCGGGCGTTACCGGAAGGCGCGAGCCGCCGCCGAGGCCAGCTGCTCTGCGTCACCAGCGCTCATGAAGCTCTCGCTCGCGACGACGAGCCAGACGTCGCCCACCTGCGCGACGATCTCGCCCTGACCAGCCCGCTCCATGAACCAGGCGCCCTGCGCTCCCGCGACCTGCGCGCGAGCCCCTGCTGCCGAGGCCGCAGCGGTGAGCCTCGCCAGGTCTGCTGCGCTCGGCTTCGACACGGCGACCTCGAACGTGTCGCCGCTCGTCTGGTTCATCCAGCCGCACGCCGTGCCCTGGCGCGCGACCGCCTCGGCAGCCGATGTGCCGGAGGCCGGCGAGTAGTCGGGAGCGCCCCCGTAGTTCGGATTGAAGTCATAGACGGCCTGCAGGCTCAGCAGATCGTTGCAGCCGATCGCGAGCGGTGTCGAAGGCTCCGGCGTGCTCGACGGAGTCGGAGCAGGGGATGCCGGGGCCGTCGGCTCCTGCGACGCGGTCGGCGTCGGGGGCGGCCCCGCCGTGCCCGATGGCTCCGGCCCTTCGGCTGTGGGCGCGCAGCCGGCGAGCAGACCGCTCACCAGCAGCGCACCGGTCACCGCACCGGTCAACCGCGTTCTTCCGTCGCGAGCGTCGGAGAGAAGGGACCCTGCGGAGCTTGAGCGTGCCATGCGCTCAATGCTAGGAGCGAGGCCGGCACACGAACGCTCGCCACGACGTTGCAGGCGGGAACGTCGCTCACCTGTACCACCCGGGGCGGCCCCTCGGCGACCCGACCTCGCCGAGCGGCCCCTCGGCGACCCGCCGGTAGGATCGACCTCCGTGACCCCAGCTGAACTCTCCGCCGCCCTGCTTGCCATCGTCACCCGGGCGGTCGAGCGACGCGGGGCCCAGCAGGAGGTCAGCGTCTCTCTTGACGACGTCGTGCTCGAGCGTCCCCGAAACCGCGACCACGGCGACTGGGCGTCGAACGCAGCAATGAAGTTCGCGAAGCGGCTCGGGACGAACCCCCGTGAGCTCGCGGGTGAGATCGTCGCCGAGCTCACGGCGGTCGACGGTGTGGCCTCAGTGGAGGTGGCCGGTCCGGGGTTCATCAACATCACGCTCGATGCCGCCGCCGCCGGTGCGCTCGCGCGCACGATCGTCGAGCAGGGCGATGCGTACGGAAGCAACGACCAGCTCGCGGGGCAGAGCATCAACCTCGAGTTCGTCTCGGCGAACCCGACGGGGCCGCTGCACATCGGTCACACCCGCTGGGCCGCGCTCGGCGACTCGATCGGTCGTGTGCTGCGCGCGTCAGGCGCTCAGGTCGCCAATGAGTTCTACATCAATGACGCCGGCGCGCAGATGGACAACTTCGGCGCGAGCGTTCTCGCCGCGGCAAAGGGGGAGCCGACCCCGGAGAACGGCTACCCGGGCGCCTACATCGCAGATCTCGCTGCTGCAGTCCGTGAGAAGGTGCCGAACCTCGACGAACTCGACGACGCGACCGCGCTCGAGGCCGCGCGCGAGATCGGGTACGAGCTGCAGCTTGCCGAGCTCAAGGAGTCGCTGCTGCGCTTCAATGTGCACTTCGACGTGTGGTTCTCAGAGCGCCGACTGCACGCGACCGGGGCTGACGGCACGAGCGCCATCGATCAGGCGGTGGAGCGCCTTCGAGCCCAGGGGCATGTGTACGAAGAGGACGACGCCATCTGGGTGCGCACCACCGACTTCGGCGACGACAAGGACCGGGTCATCAAACGCGGGAATGGCGTCTACACCTACTTCGCCGCCGACGCCGCCTACTACCTGAGCAAGACCGACCGCGGCTTCGCGCACAAGATCTACCTCCTCGGCGCCGATCACCACGGCTATGTGCATCGACTCAAGGCCATTGCGGGCGCCGCCGGAGATGACCCGGAGCGCGACATCGAGGTGCTCATCGGACAACTGGTGTCGGTCAACGGCGCCAGGCTCTCGAAGCGCGCCGGCAACATCATCGAGCTCAACGACCTTCAGGCGTGGCTCGGCACCGACGCGCTGCGCTACTCGCTCGCGCGCTACCCTGCCGACTCGCCCCTCACGCTCGACCCGGAGGTGCTGCGCCGGCGCACGAACGACAACCCTGTGTTCTACGTGCAGTACGCGCACGCGCGCACCCACAACGTCGGCCGCAATGCGGCATCCCTGGGCGTCGACCGTTCGACGTTCGACGCGGCACTCCTCGATCACGAGACCGAGAGCGCGCTGCTCGGTGCGCTCGCCGAGTTCCCCCGCATCGTTGCGCACTCGGCTGAGTTGCGTGAGCCGCACCGCGTCGCGCGGTATCTGGAAGAACTGGCTGCGCTCTACCACCGCTGGTATGACAACTGCCGCGTCACGCCCATCGGCGAAGACCCGGTCACCGAGGTGCACCGCACCCGTCTCTGGCTGAATGACGCCACCGGCCAGGTGCTCCGCAACGGCCTCGCCCTGCTCGGCGTGAGCGCGCCGGACCGCATGTGAACGAAGCGCGAGCGCGCCCTGACCGCGCTCGTTGTATGGCCATCACCACGTAGAGTCGAACGATGACTGCCACGGATGCCGCGCAGAGCCGCCCTCGTCGCGGTCGCCGAGCGCTGCTCGGCGTGTTGATCGCCATAGCCGGGCTGTTGGTCATCGCGATGCTGCTTGTCGAGACGGCGGGCCGGGCGATCGCGCAGCAGTTGGTGGCCGAGCGAGTGGAGCAGCAACTGCCGCCGGATTCGGGCCCGGTCTCAGCCGGCATCCCCGGGTCCATGACGCTGCAACTGCTGCGTCAGGAGTTCGACGAGCTCGACCTCGACCTCGATTCCATCGCGGTTCGCTCGGCAGGCGTGGACACGACCGTCGACGCCCACATCATCGCCTTCGGCGTTCCGCTCGATGCTTCCGTACCTGCGCATCGGATCAATGGGTCGTTCACGATCAGCGAGCAGGAAGTGCAATCGCTCCTCGCGCGCGCGCTCGACTCGGTCGGGGGCGTGACCGGCTCGGTCACGCTCGGCGAAGGCCTCATCCACTACGAGACCGAGGTGTCGGTCCTCGGGCTCAGCATCGGAATCGCGGTGGATCTCGAGCCGCACGTGGTCGATCAGAGTCGTGTGCGTTTCGAGCCGCGGCGCATCGAGGTGCTCGACAGCTCGTTCACGGCCGACATCGCTGACGTCGTCGACCTGTCACGGTTCGCGTTCGAGTTCTGTGCCGCGGAGTATCTCCCCGAGGGCGTCGACGTCGTTGCGGTGGACGTGCGCGAACGCGAAGCAGTCGCCTTCTTCACCGCGCGGGGCACCGCCTTGGCCCGAAGCGGCGGCGCGCTCGGCCACTGCTGAGCTGCGGACGAGCGGTCACGAATCGGTCCTGCGCCGCGCGCGCGATAGAATTCCACGGGCTTCAGGGACCAAGCCGGGTCCGCTCGCCTCACCTCGATCCGCGGCGCGGCCCTGCGCCCCGTCAGCGCCTCGCCGACCACCTCGGCGTGGCCGATCGCGTACACGTATCTCTCGTACACCGTGAGGAGTCCGCCCTTGACGTCGAACCCGCTCGCTCCCGAGTGGCTGCAAGCGCCCAGCGACGCCAACGCGCTGCACGACGGCATCTGGTCGTCGGGCGCTGCCCGCACCGCATCCGGTGAACTCGCGTTCGCGGGCGTGCGCGCCAGCGAGCTCGCGGAACGCTACGGCACGCCCCTGTACGTGGTCGATGAGCAGGATGCGCGCGCTCGCGCACACCGCATCCGCACCGCCTTCGAGGCAGCCGCATCCGACGTCGGTACGACCGCGAAGGTGTACTACGCCGGCAAGGCATTCCTCTGCACGGAGGTCGCGCGCTGGATGTCCGAAGACGGGCTCCACCTCGACGTCGCGAGCGGGGGAGAGCTCGCCGTCGCACTCGCCGCGGGTGTGGATCCCGCACTGCTGGGCTTCCACGGCAACAACAAGAGCATCGCCGAGATCGATCGTGCCGTGCAGGCCGGCGTCGGGGCCATCGTGATCGACAGCTGGATCGAGATCGAGCGGATCGCGGATGCCGCAGCTCGCCACGGCCGCGTGCAAGCCGTGCGCCTGCGCGTCAACAGCGGTGTGCACGCTCACACCCACGACTACCTCGCCACGGCGCGCGAGGACCAGAAGTTCGGCATTCCCCTCGCCGACGTGCCCTCTCACGTCGATCGCATCCGCTCCTTCAAGTCACTGCGTCTGCTCGGCCTGCACTCCCACATCGGCTCGCAGATCTTCAATCCGTCGGGATTCGCCGAGGCTGCTGAGCGGTTGATCGCTGTCCACGCCGAGCTCCTCGACGGAGGCGAGATCCCCGAACTCAACCTCGGCGGGGGCTTCGGCATCGCCTACACGGTGGCCGATGAAGTCGCTCCCATCGAGGAGGTCACGCGCGGCATCGCCGAGGCGGTCGCTCGCGCGGCAGGCGCCCGAGGCATCCCGGTGCCTGTGCTCGCCATCGAGCCCGGTCGCTCGATCATCGGTCCTGCGGGCGCGACCCTGTACGAGGTCGGCACGATCAAGGATGTCGTCGTCGCGCTCGAATCGGAGGAACGCACGGCACCGGGGTCGTCCTCGACCGCTATCCGCAAGTACGTGAGCGTCGACGGCGGGATGAGCGACAACGCGCGGCCCGCTCTCTACGAGGCCGACTACTCCGCCCGCATCGCCAGCCGCACCTCCGACGCCGATCCCGCGCTCGTTCGCGTGGCCGGGAAGCACTGCGAAAGCGGCGACCTGGTCGTGCTCGCCGAGTATCTTCCCGCCGACATCGCGCCCGGCGACCTGCTCGCCGTCCCCGCCACCGGGGCGTACTGCTTCTCGCTGTCGAGCAACTACAACTACCTCACTCGTCCGCCGGTGGTCGCCGTGCGTGATGGGGAAGCGCGCGTCATCGTGCGCGGCGAGACCGAAGACGACCTGCTGGCCCGAGACCCTGGAGTGAACCCCCGATGATCGAGTACCGCAACCTCCGCGTCGCCCTGCTCGGAGCAGGAAGCGTCGGCGCCCAGGTGGCACGGCTGCTGCTCGAGCACGCCGATGAGCTGGCCGCACGTTCAGGGGCGGGACTCGAACTCGTGGGCATCGCGGTGCGCGATCTCGACGCGGAGCGCGATGTCGAACTGCCGAAGGAACTCTTCACGACGGATGCCGAGGCGCTCATCCTCGGAGCCGACATCGTCATCGAGCTCATGGGCGGCCTCGAGCCTGCACGCAGCTACATCCTGAAGGCGCTCGAGTCCGGCGCAGACGTCATCACCGCGAACAAGGCGCTGCTCGCCACGCACGGCCCAGAGCTCTTCGAACTCGCCGAGCAGGTCGGTGCGCAGCTCTACTACGAGGCGGCCGTGGGGGGAGCGATCCCGATCATCCGCCCGCTGCGAGACAGCCTCGCGGGCGACCGGGTCGACCGCATCCTCGGCATTGTCAACGGCACGACGAACTACATCCTCGACAGCATGCACTCGACCGGTGCGAGCTTCGAGCAGGCGCTGGCGGTGGCGACCGAGCTCGGCTACGCCGAGGCCGACCCGACGGCCGACATCGAGGGCTACGACGCGGCGCAGAAGGCGGCGATCCTCGCGAGCCTCGCGTTCCACACGCGGGTCGCTGTGGGCGATGTGCACCGCGAGGGCATCACGTCGATCACGGCAGAGCAGATCGCCGCGGCCACCAAGGCCGGGTATGTCATCAAGCTCCTCGCGATCTGCGAGCGCATCACGGATGCCGCGGGCGACGAGGGCGTGAGCGTGCGCGTGCACCCGGCCCTGGTCCCTGAGGATCACCCGCTCGCGGCCGTGCACGGCGCGAACAACGCGGTGTTCCTGCACTCGCTGGCGGCGGGCGACCTCATGTTCTATGGCGCCGGCGCGGGCGGCGTGCAGACGGCATCCGCCGTGCTCGGCGATGTGGTGTCGGCCGCGCGCCGTCACGTGGTCGGCGGCCCCGGGGTCGCGGAGTCGGCCCACGCCGATCTCGCCGTGCTGCCCATCGAACAGGTGCACACCCGCTACCAGATCACGCTCACCGTCGAAGACCAGCCGGGTGTGCTCGCGGCGATCGCCACCGAGTTCAGCAGGCACGGCGTCTCGGTCGAAGCGGTCGAGCAGTCCATCCAGTCGCACACGGCGGTGCAGTTGACCGAGGTCGAGCCCGCGGGCGGTCACGATGAGGATGCGGCCACCGCTACGCTGGTAGTCGTCACCCACCGGGCTCAGGAGGCCGATCTGGCCGCCACGGTGGCGGCGCTCGAGGCGACCCCTGTCGTGCGGAGCGTGGCGAGTGTGCTGAGAGTTGAAGGACTGTAATGGCCAAGCAGTGGCGCGGAGTGCTGCGCGAATACGCTGATCGTCTCGACGTGACGGATGCCACGCCGATCGTCACCCTGGGCGAGGGCGGTACGCCGCTGATCCCCGCTGACGCGTTGTCGTCGCGCACCGGCGCCAAGGTCTGGGTGAAGTACGAGGGGATGAACCCCACCGGCTCGTTCAAGGACCGCGGTATGACCATGGCCGTGTCGAAGGCGGTCGAGCACGGCGCGAAGGCGGTCATCTGCGCCTCGACCGGCAACACCTCCGCCTCCGCCGCCGCATATGCGACGCACGCGGGCATCACCTCGGCCGTGCTGGTGCCGGAGGGCAAGATCGCCATGGGCAAGCTCGCACAGGCGATCGCGCACAACGCGCACCTGTTGCAGGTGCGCGGCAACTTCGACGACTGCCTCGACATCGCGCGCGAGCTCGCAGCGGGATACCCCGTGCACCTCGTCAACTCGGTGAACAACGACCGCATCGAGGGGCAGAAGACCGGCGCCTTCGAGGTCGTCGATGTGCTCGAAGACGCACCTGACTTCCACATCGTGCCGGTCGGCAACGCCGGCAACTACACGGCGTACCACCGCGGATACCGCGAGGAGCTGGCGCGCGGCGCCACCACGAAGCTTCCTCGCATGTTCGGGTTCCAGGCGGCAGGGAGCGCTCCCATCGTGCTCGGCCACCCCGTGAAAGACCCCGACACTGTCGCCAGCGCCATCCGCATCGGCAATCCCGCCTCATGGGAGCTCGCACTGAAGGCCCGCGACGACAGCGACGGCTACTTCGGGGCCATCAGCGACGAGCGCATCCTCGAAGCGCACCGCATCCTCTCCTCGGAGGTCGGAATCTTCGTCGAGCCGGCTTCCGCGGTGAGCGTCGCCGGACTGCTCGAGCGCAGCGAAGCCGGGCAGATCCCCCGCGGCTCCACGGTCGTGCTCACCGTCACCGGTCACGGTCTGAAGGACCCGCAGTGGGCGCTGCGCACCGCGGATGGCGGCGAAGTGAAGCCGACCAGCGTGGCCGTCGACACGGCAGAGGTCGCGCAGGTGCTCGGACTCACCGCCGCATGATCCACGACAACCTGATGACCGGCGACACCATGATCAATCGCACCATCGAGGTCGGCACCGGCGTGCACGTGAAGGTGCCCGCCACCACGGCAAACCTCGGACCGGGCTTCGACACGCTCGGCCTCGCGCTGGCGTACTACGACGAGCTCGATGTCACGGTTCGCGAGGAGCCCGGCGTGCATGTCGACGTGCACGGCGTGGGCGAGGGCCAGGTGCCCACAGACGAGCGGAACCTCGTCGTGCGCGCGATCAAGCACGCCTTCGATGCCTACGGCATCGAGATGCCGGGCCTCGACATCGTCGCCCGCAACCACATTCCGCATGGCCGTGGCATGGGATCGTCCGGTGCGGCCATCGTGGCGGGCATCATGGCGGCGAAGGGCCTGCTCGAGGGCAACGTCGAGATGGACGCGCAGGCGGTGCTGACGCTCGCCACCCAGATGGAGGGTCACCCCGACAACGTCGCCCCGGCGATCTTCGGCGGGCTCACGATCGCGTGGGTCACCCCCGAAGGCCCTCGTTCCAAGAAGCTCATCGTGCACCGCGGCGTCTCGCCGGTCGTCTTCGTCCCCGAGCACACCATGTCGACCGCGCTCGCGCGCAGCCTCCAGCCCGAGAGCGTGCCTCACGAAGACGCGATCTTCAACGTCTCGCGGTCGGCGCTGCTCGTCGCAGCCCTCATCCAGAGCCCCGAGCTGCTGCTCGAGGCCACTGAGGACAAACTGCACCAGAGCTACCGGGCGAGTGCGATGCCCGAGACCGACCAGCTGATCAGAGCGCTCCGGGATGCCGGCTACGCCGCAGTGGTCTCCGGGGCGGGTCCCTCGATCCTCCTGCTGTGCGACGAGCCCCAGCAGCGCCTCGAAGCGACGGCTCTCGTCGAGCGCGAAGCGCTGACCCCGTGGCAGTCGCTCATGCTCGCCGTTGACTTCAAAGGTGCTACAGTTGTGCCGCACCCGGTCGGAGTCCTGGCCTAGTCAGTCTCCCGGTGTGCGTTTCACCCGGCTCTCGGCTCTTCGATCCGGAGGGCGTCCAGTCGCGAACGTTGTCCATCGCTTGCGCTTGCGTCCTGCGGCGCTCCGAATCTCGAGACGCCGTCACCCCATCAACCCGGCAGTTTCTGTCGCCGGGCCGAAAGGAACCCATTCTCCGTGACTGACGTCAACGACAGCACGCCCGCACCCAAGCGCGGGTCCTCCAAACTCACCACCCTCAAGCTCGCCGAACTGCAGCAACTCGCCACCGAACTGGGCATCGACCCCGCGAAGCTGCGCAAGAGCGACCTGATCGAGCGCATCACCGAAGCCCGCGGCGAAGCTGCCGAGGCCGGTGCGCCGGCCGAAGCGGCAGCGCAGCTGCCCATCGACCAGCTCTCGTCCGACGAACCCGAGCGCGCCGAAGGCGCCACGGGTGCGGCGCCCGAAGCAGCCCAGGAGCAGCCCGAGGCCGCCGAGGCCCAGGCCTCCGAGCGCGAGCAGTCTCGCGCCGACGAGGGCCGTCGCCGCGGCTCTCGTCGCGTGACCGCCGCCGCGGGCACTCCGGCCGCCGGAGCCGTTGACGCGTCCGCGACCGAAGCGCCGGCGGAAGAAGCCCAGGAGCACGTCGGCGAGGCGAAGAGCGATGAGACCCCCGCCCGTCGCGACGATCGCGCGAATGGGCGCCGCCAGGCCGAAGCACGCGGCGGCAAGCCGCGGGGCGACGAGCGCGGCGACACCGCTGAGCAGACCGCCACTGCAGAGACCACCGCCGAGCAGATCTCCGAGCCTGCCGAGGGCCGTCGGGAAGCCGCATCCGGCGACGACAAGAGCCGCCAGGGCCGCGAAGAGTCTGATCGCGGCGGTCGCGAGACTCAGGGCGACGAGGAACCGCGTCAGGGCCGAGGCCGCAACCGCCGTGGTCGGCAGCGGGGCCAGCAGCAGGACCAGCAGGCTCAGAAGAGCGCGGACCAGCAGGCTCAGAAGAACCAGGACCAGCAGGCACAGCAGGAGCAGGGCCAGCAGTCGCAGCAGGAGCAGGGCGGCCAGCGGGGCCAGCGGCAGGCGCAGCAACAGGATGACGCCGAGCACCGCCGCGGTCGCAACCGCGATCGCAAGCGCGGGCGCGGGACGCAGCAGGACGACGTCGAGCCCGAGCTGAGCGAAGACGATGTGCTGATCCCGATCGCCGGCATCCTGGATGTGCTCGACAACTACGCCTTCGTTCGCACGACCGGCTACCTGCCCGGACCGAGCGACGTCTACGTATCGCTCGGACAGGTCAAGAAGTACGACCTTCGCAAGGGTGACGCCATCGTCGGCTCGATCCGGCAGCCGCGTGACGGAGAGGGCCAGGGCGGGCGTCAGAAGTACAACGCGCTCGTCAAGATCGACTCCATCAACGGGCAGACTCCCGAGCAAGCCGCTGCCCGCGTCGAGTTCGGCAAGCTGACCCCGCTGTACCCCCAGGAGCGGCTGCGACTCGAGACCGACCCCGCGCGGCTCTCGACGCGGATCATCGATCTCGTCGCGCCGATCGGCAAGGGTCAGCGAGGGCTGATCGTGTCGCCTCCAAAGGCGGGCAAGACGCTCGTGCTGCAGGCGATCGCGAACTCCATCGCGAAGAACAACCCCGAAGTGCACCTGATGGTTGTCCTCGTCGACGAG
This sequence comes from Ruicaihuangia caeni, assembly GCF_029952955.1. Taxonomy (GTDB): domain Bacteria; phylum Actinomycetota; class Actinomycetes; order Actinomycetales; family Microbacteriaceae; genus Ruicaihuangia; species Ruicaihuangia caeni. The sequence goes on from NZ_JASATX010000001.1 coordinate 132,253, forward strand.
CGTCCCGAAGAGGTCACCGACATGCAGCGCTCGGTCAAGGGAGAGGTCATCGCCTCGACCTTCGACCGTCCCGCAGAAGACCACACGACTGTCGCCGAGCTCGCGATCGAGCGGGCGAAGCGACTGGTCGAGCTCGGCCACGACGTCGTCGTGCTGCTCGACTCGATCACTCGACTGGGTCGCGCCTACAACATCACCGCGCCGGTCTCCGGCCGGATCCTCTCGGGTGGAGTCGACTCGGCCGCGCTGTACCCGCCGAAGCGGTTCTTCGGCGCGGCGCGCAACATCGAGAACGGTGGCTCGCTCACCATCCTCGCCACCGCTCTCGTCGAGACGGGGTCGAAGATGGACGAGGTGATCTTCGAGGAGTTCAAGGGCACCGGCAACATGGAGCTCCGTCTGTCGCGGGCACTCGCCGACAAGCGGATCTTCCCCGCGGTGGACGTGAACGCATCCGGAACGCGTCGTGAGGAGATGCTCCTCGGCACCGACGAGGTCAAGGTGACCTGGAAGCTCCGCCGTGCGCTCGCGGGGCTCGAGCAGCAGCAGGCGCTCGAGATCGTGCTGGGCAAGCTGAAGGAGACGCAGTCGAACGTCGAGTTCCTCATGCAGATCCAGAAGTCGCTGCCGCAGGGCGCGCACTCGAAGGACGACTGAGCATGTTCGAGTCAGTAGCAGTGCTGCTGGCCGAGCATGAGGAGCTGCAGCAGCAGCTCGCCGACCCGGCAGTGCACGCAGACCCTTCGAGGGCGCGAAAGCTCAACCGGCGCTACGCCGAGCTGAGTCAGATCAAGACTGCGCACGAGCACTGGGTGCAGGCGGGCGAGGACCTCGAGGCAGCACGGGAGCTCGCCAAGGAGGACGACGCCTTCGCCGAGGAGGTGCCGTCACTCGAGGAAGCACAGGCCGAGGCGCAGGAGCGCCTCCGTCGCCTGCTGATCCCGCGCGACCCCGATGACGGGCGCGATGTGATCATGGAGATCAAGGGCGGTGAGGGGGGCGCCGAGAGCGCGCTCTTCGCAGCCGACCTTCTGCGCATGTACTTGCAGTACGCCGCGCACAAGGGGTGGAAGACCGAACTGCTCGAGAGCGACGAGAGCGACCTCGGCGGCTACAAGAACGTGCAGGTCGCGATCAAGTCGAACGCCTCCGACCCCTCACAGGGAGTGTGGGCCCACCTCAAGTACGAGGGCGGTGTTCACCGTGTGCAACGCGTTCCCGTCACGGAGACGCAGGGGCGAATCCACACCTCGACGACCGGTGTGCTCGTCTTTCCCGAGGTGGACGCTCCCGAAGAGGTCGAACTCAATCAGAACGACCTCAAGATCGATGTGTACCGTTCGAGCGGCCCAGGCGGCCAATCGGTCAACACCACCGACTCCGCCGTGCGCATCACGCACCTGCCGACGGGCATCGTGGTGTCGATGCAGAACGAGAAGAGCCAGTTGCAGAACCGCGAGGCGGCGATGCGCGTGCTTCGCGCACGCCTGCTCGCGCGTCAGCAGGAGGAACTCGCCGCCGCGGCATCCGACGCCCGGAAGAGCCAGATCCGCACGATGGATCGCTCCGAGCGCATTCGCACGTACAACTTTCCCGAGAACCGCATCGCTGATCACCGCACCGGGTACAAGGCGTACAACCTCGACCAGGTGATGGACGGAGCCCTCGACGCCGTGATCGATTCGTGCATCCGCGCCGACGAGGAGGCTCGGCTCTCCGAGCTCGGCGAGCACGACTCATGACGTCGCGGCTCCCGCTTACCACTGGCTCCCCAACGCCGTGACGAGTCTCGACCGAGCTCGCACCGTTGCCGAAGCGCGGGAGTCGGGCTCTGCCTGGCTGCGCTCGGCCGGTGTGCCGACGGCAGAGGCCGACGCCGAGCTGCTGATCGGACACGTGCTCGGCCTGAGCCGCGGGGGAGTGCAGGCAGCAGCCGTCACCGGCGCAGCGCTGAACGACCGTGCTCGATCGGAGCTCGTGGAGGCGTTCTCGCGCCGCGCGCGACGTGAGCCGCTGCAGCACATCACCGGCTCCGCCGCGTTCCGCTCGCTCGAACTCCAGGTGGGCCCTGGCGTCTTCGTGCCGCGCCCTGAGACCGAGTCCGTCACCCAGCTCGCGCTCGACGTGCTCGCCGAAGTCCCCGGGACGCCGCGCGCAGTCGATCTCGGCACCGGTTCGGGTGCGATCGCGCTCGCGCTGGCGAACGAGGTGCCGCACGCAGAGGTCTGGGCCGTTGAGAACTCGCCACGCGCGTTCGTCTGGACCCGCAGGAACTTCCGCGCGCTCGGCACCCCGACGTCGCACCTCGTGTTCGCCGACCTCGCCGACGCCTTGCCCGAACTCGATGGGACCGTCGACGTGGTCGTCTCGAACCCGCCGTACATCCCTCTCGCGGCCGTTCCGCGCGACCCGGAAGTGCGGCTCTTCGACCCAGCGCACGCCCTCTACGGCGGCACCGACGGTCTCGACGTCGTGAGGCGCCTCTCAGCCACTGCGCGTCGCCTGCTCCGACCGGGAGGCACGCTCGTGATCGAGCACGGTGAGCAGCAGGCCGCTGCGATCGCCGAACTACTCGCCCACGACGGCTGGCGCGCGATCGCCACCCACCAGGACCTGCTTCATCGCGACCGCGCAACCTCGGCCCTGCGCTGATGTCCACCGCGGGTGCGGTGCGCGGCGTCTGATCACCCCCAGCGCTCGCGGCATAGAATCGAGCGGATATGACACGCATCTACGACTGCTCGGACGACTCCGATCTGTTGACGGGCATGCGGCTCGCACGAGCGTCCATCGGCCGTGGCGAGCTCGTCGTCATCCCCACCGACACGGTCTACGGCGTCGCAGCGGATGCGTTCAACGCGCGTGCCGTGCAGCGTCTGCTCGACGCGAAGGGCCGCGGCCGGCAATCGCCACCGCCCGTGCTGATCCCCGGCATCCCGACCCTCGATGCGCTCGCCGACACGGTGCCCGACGAAGTGCGCGCGCTGGTGGCCGAGTTCTGGCCGGGAGGGCTCACCATCATCCTCCCTGCGCAGTCCGCGCTCCACTGGGACCTCGGCGACACCCACGGCACGGTCGCGCTCCGGATGCCGGCGAACCGCATCGCGCTCGAACTGCTCAGCGAGACCGGGCCCCTCGCCGTCTCGTCGGCGAACCTCACCGGACAGCCGGCCGCCACCACTGCCGCCGAGGCCGAGACGATGCTCGGCGACTCCGTGGCGGTGTACCTCGACGGCGGCGTGGCGGGGCATGACCCCTCCACCATCGTCGACGCCAGTTCCTTGCACCTTCCCGAGGGCAAGTTGAGGATCGTGCGCCACGGTGTGATCCCGGAGCAGGCCATCCGGGACGTCGCCGGGACCGACCGGTTCGTATGACCCCCCTCGTCGATCCGGCTGTCGCGCACCTCTGGCGCGGCGTGCTCGAGACCGCCACCGCGGCCGATTCCCTTCCAATGCCGCGCAGCGTCATCTACGCCCTCGTCGGAATCGTCACGGCGGTGGTCACCGGTGCGGTGGCCTACTTCATCTGGCGCCTCAGCATGCGGTACCGCCTCTATCCGAAGATCCGCGCGCGAGACGTGCACACCACCCCGACTCCACGCTTGGGCGGCGCCGCGATGTTCGTCGGCATCCTGGTCGGGATCGGGCTCGCATCGCAGCTGCCGACCTTCTCGCTCGTCTTCAGCGAGCCTCTCAAGGTCTGGGCGGTGATCGGCGCCGCGACCATCGTGGTGCTGCTGGGCATCGCGGATGACCTCTGGGATCTCGACTGGGTGACCAAGCTCGCCGGTCAGCTCATCGCCGCAGGTGTGCTCGCCTGGCAGGTGCAGCTCGTCTCGCTGCCGATCGTCGACGGCGTCGCGGTGGGGTCGGCCTTCATGTCGCTCATCATCACCGTCGTTCTTGTCGTGCTGGTGATGAACGCCGTCAACTTCATCGACGGTCTCGATGGTCTCGTAGCCGGCGTCGCCCTCATCGGCAACGGCGTGTTCTTCATCTACACTTACCTGCTGCAGCTCGGCGGCAGCACGGAGTTCTTCAACCTGGCGAGTCTGCTGTCGGTGCTGCTCGTCGGCGCGTGCGCCGGCTTCCTCGTCCTGAACTGGCATCCCGCCAAGCTGTTCATGGGCGATGCGGGATCGATGCTCGTCGGCCTGCTGATGGCGGCGTCGACGATCGCCGTCACCGGGCAGATCGACCCGTCGAGCTTCGCCACCGATCGCAGCTCGCTGCTGCCGGCGTTCATCCCCATCGCGATCGCGTTCGCGGTGCTGCTGCTGCCGCTGCTCGATTTCGGCATGGCCGTCGCGCGGCGTCTCCGCGCGGGAAAATCGCCATTCAGCGCCGACCGCAAGCACCTGCACCATCGCCTGCTCGACATGGGTCACTCTCATCTGCACGCGGTGCTGATCTTCTACTCATGGACGCTCGTCGTGGCGGTGGGCTGCCTGCTCTTCCTATTCCTCGACCAGTGGCTCACCTTCGGCATCATCCTCGGCGGCCTCATCGTGTGCGCCGTGTTCACCCTCGCCCCCCTGAGCCGGCGCAAACGAGAAGAGACCGCGGCGCAGCGGGCTCCGGCCGGCGCGGGCGCCGCCTATCGTGATCAGCTCGACGCGGCATCCACCGGTTCCGTGCCCGTCATCGAACACTCCCGAACGAAAGAGAGTCCAAGTCAATGAGCGCCGCACCCGCCCTCAAGAAGGCCCTCGTCTACGGACTCGTGCTCGCCGGCGTGATCGCCGTCGTCGGAGGCGTCGTCGGCGGGTTCATCGATGGATGGGTCGGCGTCACGAGCGCGCTCATCGGCACCGCCATGTCGGCGGTGTTCGTCGCCATCACGGCGGGCAGCATCCTGCTCGCCGGTCGCACGTCGAAGACAGGCATGCTCAGCCCCGCGTTCTTCGGGATCGTGATGGGCGCCTGGCTCGTGAAGTTCATCGTGTTCCTCGTGCTGGTGTTCGTGCTGCGCGACCAGCCCTTCGTCAACCCCGCAGTGCTGTTCTGGACGATCGTGGTGGCCGTGATCGGCAGCCTCGCCGTCGACCTCATCGCCGTCAGCCGTGCACGCGTGCCGTACGTGAGCGACGTGCGGATGCCGGGCGACCCCGACTCGCGCGACCGCTCCGCATGATGCCGCTCGTCGCGCCTTTGCCGCCCAGTCGAACATCGATCGTCGCGCCGTCGAAGCACCTGCTCGCGCTCGGCATCGTGCGATCCGCAGCGGATTCCCGGCCAGTGGCACCCCGCTCGATTCGTCGTTGGCCCTGCAGTATTGATAGGGTTTTCGACGGCCCCCCAATCACTCGCGCATGATCACCCATGCCCTGAACTTGGAGACAGCGCTGCTACTCAACGCTCTCAGCCTTGTTGTTCCTTCGGCGACTGATGATGGGGAGTTCCACGGGCCGTCGATCCTCGAGTTCTTCCCGGATGTAGTCCTCTTCGCGGGAACGCCATTCGAGATGAACCGGATCATGATCATCCGGGTCATCGCCCTCGGCATCCTCGCCCTGCTGTTCTGGCTCGGCACGCGCAACATGAAGATGGTGCCCGGCAAGTTCCAGTCGCTCATCGAGATGGCGCTCGACTTCGTGCGGGTGAACATCGCAGAGGATCTCCTCGGCAAGAAGGACGGTCAGCGGTTCCTGCCGCTGCTCACCGCCATCTTCTGGGGCGTGCTGTTCATGAACCTCACCGGAATCATCCCGGGCATGAACATCGCGGGCACCTCGGTCATCGGGATGCCGCTGACGCTCGCCGTGATCGCGTACATCGCGTTCATCTACGCCGGCGTCAAGAAGCACCCGGGCGCGTTCTTCAAGAACTCGCTCACGCCTCCTGGCGTGCCCCCGGCGCTGTACATCCTGGTGACGCCGATCGAGTTCGTCTCGACCTTCATCCTGCGGCCGATCACGCTCACCCTGCGTCTCATGATGAACATGGTGGTCGGCCACCTGCTGCTCGTGCTGTTCTTCGCGGCGACGCACTTCTTCTTCTTCACCATGGAGGGCTGGTGGAGCCTCTTCGGGCTCGGCAGCCTCGCGTTCGGCATCGTGTTCACGCTGTTCGAAGTGCTGATCGCCCTCCTCCAGGCCTACATCTTCGCCCTGCTCACCGCTGTCTACATCCAGCTCGCGCTGGCTGAAGAGCACTAAACGGTTCCGGCACACGCCAGGACTGCCATCACGGAAGGAAAACAGAAAACGTGGACGCAACCTCCGTTCTCGCCGAGATCAACGGCAACATCGCGACCGTCGGTTACGGCCTTGCCGCAATCGGCCCCGGTATCGGTATCGGCATCGTGGTCGGCAAGACCATCGAGTCGGTCGCGCGTCAGCCTGAACTGCAGGGTCGCCTCACCGTCCTGATGTACATCGGTATCGCCTTCACCGAGGCGCTCGCCTTCATCGGCATCGCGACGTACTTCATCTTCACCGCCTGAGGCCCGCGATGCTCCAGGCAATCGTTCTCGCGGCGGAGGAGGGGACTGCCCCGAACCCGCTGTTCCCGGCGATCTACGACATCGTCTGGTCGCTCGTGCCGTTCGCGCTCATTCTGCTGCTGTTCTGGAAGCTCGTGCTTCCTCGCATGCAGAAGACGCTCGAGGCCCGAAGCGAGGCCATCGAGGGCGGCATTCAGCTCGCTGAGACCGCGCAGGCCGAGGCCGCTGCGGCGCTCGATGAGTACAACGCCCAGCTCGCCGAGGCTCGTGCCGAGGCCGCGAAGATCCGTGATCAGGCGCGTGCCGACGGCACCAAGATCCTGAACGAGCTCAAGGAACAGGCTGCCGCCGAGGCTGCGCGCATCACCGCGTCGGCACAGGCGCAGATCGAGGCGGAGCGCCAGGCGGCACTCGTCTCGCTTCGTTCCGAGGTCGGCTCGCTCGCGATCGATCTGGCATCCGGTGTGATCGGTGAGAGCCTCAGCGACGACAAGAGGGCGTCGGCGATCGTCGACCGCTTCCTGGCCGAGCTCGAGGCCGAAGAGACTGCAAAGGCGAACAAGTAGCGATGGGATCCGCAACGAGAGAGGCACTCGCCCGTGCGAAGGCGGCACTGTCCGCTCAGCAGGGGCAGGTCGACCTGACCACCGGTGAGCAGCTCTTCGCCGCCGGCCGGGCCATCGGCGACTCTGCTCAGCTGCGCGCCGCTCTCGCGGATCCGGCTGCCGAACCCGCCGCCAAGCAGGCGGTCGTCGCCAAGGTGTTCTCCGGGTTCACCCCTGCCGCTCGCGCCGTGCTCGACTCGGTCGCTGCGAACAGCTGGTCGAGTTCCGATGACCTCCTCGCGGGCATCGAAGAGCTCGGCATCCGGGCCACCGCCGAATCGGCACCCGCCGGCACCGACCTCGTGAGCCAGATCTTCGCGTTCGGGAGCGCCGTGACTTCCAGCGCTGAGCTCGAACTCGCGGTCGGAAGCAAGCGCGGCGAGCCGACGGCGAAGGCCGAACTGGTTCGCCGTCTCCTCGGAGGCAAGGCGAGCGCACAGGCCGTCGAGATCCTCTCGAGCCTCGTGCAGCAGCCGCGCGGGCGGCGCATCAGCGCACTCGTGCGCTTCGCCACCGACGTGGTCGCTGACCAGTCCGACGCGATCGTCGCCGACGTGACGGTGGCGCAGCCGCTTGGAAGCGCTCAGCTCGAACGGCTCGCGAACCGACTGACCGGGCAGTACGGCCGGACCATCCGCATCAACCAGATCGTCGACCCAGCCGTGCTGGGCGGTATCCGCCTCCAGATCGGCGACGACGTGATCGACGGCAGCATTGCGGCCAAGCTGCACGACCTCAGACTCCAGCTCGCTGGCTGATCCAGCACACGAATAGGAAAGAACATGGCAGATATCACCATCAGCCCGGATGAGATCCGCGATGCGCTGAAGGAATTCGCTCAGTCATACGAGCCGGCAGGTGCGACCAAGACCGAGGTCGGCCGTGTCAAGGACGCCGCCGACGGCATCGCCCACGTCGAGGGACTCCCCGGCGTGATGGCGAACGAGTTGGTGCGCTTCCAGGACGGCACGCTGGGCCTCGCGCAGAACCTCGACGAGAACGAGATCGGTGTCGTCGTGCTCGGCGAGTTCACCGGCATCGAAGAGGGCCAGGAAGTCACGCGCACCGGCGAGGTCCTCTCGGTTCCGGTCGGCGAGGGCTACCTCGGCCGCGTCGTCGACCCCCTCGGCAACCCCATCGACGGCCTTGGAGACATCGCGTCGGAGGGCCGCCGCGCGCTCGAGCTTCAGGCTCCTGGCGTGATGCAGCGCAAGAGCGTGCACGAGCCGCTGCAGACCGGCATCAAGGCGATCGACGCGATGATCCCGGTCGGTCGCGGCCAGCGCCAGCTGATCATCGGCGACCGCCAGACCGGTAAGACCGCGCTCGCGATCGACACCATCATCAACCAGAAGGCCAACTGGGAGTCGGGCGACGTCACCAAGCAGGTCCGCTGCATCTACGTCGCGATCGGCCAGAAGGGCTCGACGATCGCGGCCGTGAAGGGCGCGCTCGAAGACGCCGGCGCGATGGAGTACACCACCATCGTGGCCTCGCCCGCATCCGACCCCGCGGGCTTCAAGTACCTCGCTCCGTACACCGGTTCGGCCATCGGCCAGCACTGGATGTACCAGGGCAAGCACGTGCTCATCGTGTTCGACGACCTCTCCAAGCAGGCAGAGGCGTACCGTGCTGTGTCGCTGCTGCTGCGCCGCCCGCCGGGCCGCGAGGCATACCCGGGTGACGTGTTCTACCTGCACTCTCGTCTGCTCGAGCGTTGCGCGAAGCTGTCCGACGAGCTCGGCGCCGGCTCGATGACCGGTCTGCCGATCATCGAGACCAAGGCGAACGATGTCTCGGCCTACATCCCGACCAACGTGATCTCGATCACCGACGGCCAGATCTTCTTGCAGTCCGATCTGTTCAACGCCAACCAGCGTCCCGCGGTCGACGTGGGAATCTCGGTCTCGCGTGTTGGTGGCGACGCCCAGGTGAAGAGCATCAAGAAGGTCTCTGGCACGCTCAAGCTCGAGCTGGCCCAGTACCGCTCGCTCGAGGCGTTCGCGATGTTCGCCTCCGACCTCGACGCTGCTTCGAAGCGTCAGCTCGCCCGCGGCGCCCGCCTCACCGAGCTGCTGAAGCAGCCGCAGTACTCGCCGTATCCGGTCGAGGACCAGGTTGTCTCGATCTGGGCAGGCACGAACGGCCACCTCGACGAGGTGCCGGTCGAGGACGTGCTCCGTTTCGAGCGCGAGCTGCTCGACTACCTGCGTCGCAACACCAAGGTGCTCGACACGCTTCGTGAGACGAACGTGCTCGATGACGCCACCGTCGACACCCTCGGCGCCGAGGTCGCGAAGTTCAAGCTCGAGTTCCAGACGGGCGACGGCAAGCCGCTCATCAGCGCCGGGCGCGAGGAGTTCGACGAGATCGACGCCGATGACGTGCACCAGGAGAAGATCGTGAAGGGTCGCCGCTGAGGCGACGATCCGCAGGCGTGAGCTCCCGGCATCCACTCTGATGAGATGCCGGGGCTCGGCCTACAGAAGCTCAACCGACTGAGAGAAAGAGACACATGGGAGCGCAACTTCGGGTCTACCGGCAGAAGATCAAGTCTGCCCAGACGACGAAGAAGATCACCCGGGCGATGGAGCTCATCGCCGCGTCGCGCATCCAGAAGGCCCAGCAGCGCGTCGCGGCCTCGGCGCCGTACTCGCGCGCAGTGACCCGCGCCGTCTCGGCGGTCGCGACCTTCTCGAACGTGGAGCACATCCTCACCACCGAGCCCGAGAAGATCGAGCGCGCCGCGATCGTCATCTTCTCCTCCGACCGGGGTCTTGCTGGCGCGTTCAACGCGAACGTGCTGCGCGAGGCCGAAGAGCTGGCTGCGCTGCTTCGCAGCGAGGGCAAGGACGTCGTGTACTTCCTCGTCGGTCGAAAGGCTGTCGGCTACTTCGGCTTCCGCCAGCGCAAGTGGGAGCGCGAGTGGACCGGCGGCACCGACCAGCCGGAGTTCGCGACCGCGCAGGAGATCGGCCAGGCGCTCGTCGAGCGCTTCGTGCAGCCTGCGAGCGAGGGCGGCGTCGACGAGATCCACATCGTGTACAACCGCTTCGTCAGCATGATGACTCAGGTTCCCGAGGTCGTCCGCCTGCTTCCGCTCGAGGTCGTCGAGGGCGTCGAAGAGCCGGGCGAGCACGAGATCCTCCCGCTGTACGAGTTCGAACCCGAGGTCGACGCGGTGCTCGATGCACTGCTGCCGGTCTACATCGAGAGCCGCCTGTTCAACGCCATGCTGCAGTCGGCGGCGAGCAAGCACGCGGCGACCCAGAAGGCGATGAAGTCGGCGAGTGACAACGCCGATGCGCTCATCCGCGACTACACCCGTCTGGCCAACAACGCCCGCCAGGCCGAGATCACCCAGCAGATTTCCGAGATCGTGGGCGGCGCCGACGCCCTCAGCTCGGCCAACTAGCACCAGCACAGGAGAGAGAAGACATGACTGACACCGCAACCGCGCCGGTCGCGTCGCAGACCGCTGCCGGCGTCGGCCGTATCGCCCGCGTGACCGGACCGGTCGTCGACATCGAGTTCCCGCAGGACGCGATCCCCGACATCTACAACGCGCTCACCACGCAGGTCACGATCGGCGAGCAGACGAGCCAGCTGACCCTCGAGGTTGCGCAGCACCTGGGCGACAACCTGGTGCGCGCCATCGCACTGAAGCCCACTGACGGCCTCGTGCGCGGTCAGGAGGTCACCGACACGGGTGAGGCCATCTCCGTGCCCGTCGGCGACGTGACCAAGGGCAAGGTCTTCAACGTGACCGGCGACGTGCTCAACCTCCCCGAGGGCGAGACGCTCGAGATCACCGAGCGCTGGCCGATCCACCGCAAGCCCCCGGCATTCGACCAGCTCGAGTCGAAGACGCAGCTCTTCGAGACCGGCATCAAGGTCATCGACCTGCTCACCCCGTACGTGCTCGGCGGCAAGATCGGCCTCTTCGGTGGCGCAGGCGTCGGCAAGACCGTGCTCATCCAGGAGATGATCCAGCGCGTGGCGCAGGACCACGGTGGTGTGTCGGTGTTCGCCGGCGTCGGCGAGCGCACCCGTGAGGGCAACGACCTCATCCACGAGATGGAGGAGGCCGGCGTCTTCGACAAGACCGCGCTGGTCTTCGGCCAGATGGATGAGCCGCCCGGAACGCGTCTTCGCGTCGCGCTGTCGGCGCTGACCATGGCGGAGTACTTCCGCGATGTCCAGAAGCAGGACGTGCTGCTCTTCATCGACAACATCTTCCGCTTCACGCAGGCGGGCTCTGAGGTGTCGACGCTACTCGGCCGCATGCCGTCGGCGGTGGGCTACCAGCCGAACCTCGCCGACGAGATGGGCATCCTCCAGGAGCGCATCACCTCGACGCGTGGTCACTCGATCACCTCGCTGCAGGCGATCTACGTGCCGGCCGACGACTACACCGACCCGGCCCCGGCGACCACGTTCGCCCACCTGGATGCGACGACCGAGCTCAGCCGTGAGATCGCATCGAAGGGTCTGTACCCCGCGGTCGACCCGCTCACCTCGACGAGCCGCATCATGGACCCCCGTTACCTGGGCGAGGACCACTACCGCGTCGCGACGACCGTGAAGCAGATCCTCCAGAAGAACAAGGAGCTTCAGGAGATCATCGCCATCCTCGGTGTCGACGAGCTCTCGGAGGAAGACAAGATCACGGTGTCGCGTGCGCGCCGCATCCAGCAGTTCCTCTCGCAGAACACCTACATGGCGAAGAAGTTCACCGGTGTCGAGGGCTCCACGGTGCCGCTCAAGGACACGGTCGAGTCGTTCGACGCCATCGCTCGCGGTGACTTCGACCACGTTGCCGAGCAGGCCTTCTTCAACGTCGGTGCGATCTCCGACGTCGAAGAGAAGTGGGCGCAGATCCAGAAGGAGAACGGCTGATCATGGCTCAGCTCCAGGTCAGTGTCGTCTCGGCCGACCGTGAGGTGTGGAGCGGTCCCGCTCGTCAGATCGTGGCCCGCACCACCGAGGGTGAGATCGGCATCCTCGCCGGTCACGAGCCCATGCTCGCGATCCTCTCGACTGGCGAGGTGCGCATCACCAACCTCGACGGCACCGTGTCGACCGCCAAGGCCGACGGGGGCTTCTTCTCGGTCGAGCACGACAACGTGACGATCCTGGCGGGCCAGGCCGAACTGGTCTGATCCCGCCGACGAACGGCCGGCATCCGCGTCAACGCGCTGGATGCCGGCCGTTCGCGTTCCCGGGGAGCGGTCGAGTTCCCGGGGAGCAGTCGAGTGCCCGCCCGGCATCCGGATCCGCCCGCCGGTATCCTTGTCGGGTGCTCCTGCTCCTGCCGCCCTCCGAGACCAAACGCGACGGAGGCGAGGCAGGCACCCGACTCGCTGTCGATTCGCTGGCGTTCGCTGCGCTCTCGCCTGAGCGCACCGCCGTGATCGAGGCGCTGGTCCGTCTTTGCGCTGACGACGAGGCCGCGATCGCGGCGCTCAAGCTGGGGCCGAAGCAGCGCGACGAGGTTGAGCGCAACAGGCGCCTGACCGAGGCGCCGCTGCTCGCCGCGATCGACCGGTACACAGGGGTGCTCTATGACGCGCTCGATGCTTCATCGCTCGACGCTGAGCAACGTCGCTTCGCGGGGCGGCACATCGCGATCCACTCGGCGTTGTTCGGCCCGCTCAGCGCGCTCGACGCGATCCCTCCGTACCGGCTATCGCACGACTCCCGCCTTCCCGGGATGCCGCTGAAACGTCATTGGCGTGCAGCGGTGGGGCAGGCCCTCAGCGAGGCGCACGGACTGGTGCTCGACCTGCGTTCCGAGGCGTACACCGCACTCGGTCCAGCTCCTGATGGGTCGTATTTCGTGCGGGTCGTGACCGAAGACGCAGATGGTCGCAGGCGCGCGCTCAACCACTTCAACAAGCAGGCGAAGGGCCAGTTCGTGCGCTCGATCATCGAAGCCGGCATCGAGCACACGGGCGCCGATTCCCTGCTGAGCTGGGCAGCGGATGCCGGCATCCGCATCGGCCACGGTGCGCCAGGCGAACTCGAGCTCGTCGTCTGACTCGGCGAGCGACCCGGCCGTCTTGGTCGGGGCGCTGTTCGCAACCCCTCCACAGCCCATGGTGTTGCACCGATCCCGCGACGCGCATTCACGGCCGTGAACCGTTCGCGAGAGTCGCCGGATGGAAACCATCGTCAAGGCCTCGCGTCCCGAACAACTGCTGGCGATCGTGCCGATCCTCGTCGGTGTGCAACCGGTCGAGAGCGCGGTCTTCGTCGCGTTTCGTGGCAAGCGCAGCCAGGGGGCCTTGCGAATCTCGCTTCCTCCTGATGAGCATGAGCCGGCGTCTGCCGCAGCGGCCTGGGCGATCGGCACGCTGTGCAAGGTGCGCGAGGTCGACTCGGTGGCGCTTGTGGTCTACAGCTCGACCGGCTCGGCAGGGGAGCCGGGCTCGCAACTGGTGGCTGCCGCTCTCCATGCCGCCGACAGAGCAGGCTTCGGCGTGCGCGACGCCCTCTGGGTGGGTGCGGAAGGCTGGGGCTCGTACTTCGAGCCGGAATCCGCGCCGCGGCCGCTCGCGTTGATCGACGAGGCACTGACGGAGCACCGGGCGCAGGCCGACCTGCCCGACTCCCCGAGTATCACCTCCCTCGCCGAAGTGCGGCTGCCCCCGGCCGCGTACCTCGCAGCCTTCGACGGTGCCCTCGACCGCTTCGATCCGCCGCCGTCGCTCGAGAGGGCGTGCGACGAGGTGCTGCGGATCCTCGATGAGCATTTGCAGCCGGATGCCGGGCAGCGAGAGCCGATGCCCGCAGAGCATGCCGCGGCGCTCGTCGCTCTTTCGCACAGTCCTGTGCTGCGCGATGTGATGATGCTCCACAGCGCGTTCGGCAACAGCGCGTTCGGCAACAGCGCCTTCGTCGGAAGCCGACTCGAGAGCGAGGTCCACAGCCGTGACATCGCCAGGAGCGTCCTCCCAACCTCGCACGCCGAAGACTCGGCGGCGTACGCAGAGGCTCTGGAGCAGGCGTCTCGCCTGCTGATCGGCGAGGGTCCGCGGCCTGATCGCGCTCGGCTCGGGCGCGCGATCGAGGTGTTCTCGTGGCTCGCAGGAGCCGCGAAGGAATTGGCCGCGCCCGCGCTCACCGTGCTGGCCTGGCTGCACTGGACCTGCGGGCTCGGCTCGGTCGCCGGTGAAGTGCTCGACCGCGCGAGAGAGCTCGAGCCCGACTACGGCATGGCTGAGTTGCTGGGGCAGGTGCTGCGCTCAGGGAAGCTGCCAGAGTGGGCGTTCAACCCCGATGCCTGATCGCCACGGAAGCCTTCCACCGTGCAGCGTGCTCCGCTGTGCAGCGTGCTCGTCGCGCGGCACGTTGCCGCGCGGTCGGGCGCCATCAGACTCGGTCGACCTTCGCCTCGCGTCACCCGCCTGTGAGAGGCGCGATGGCGCGGGCGATCAGCGACGGTCTGCCGGTGAGGCGCTCCTCGGCGTCCGCCAGTGCAGTCGCGACCAACCCGCCATTCGCGCCGATGAATCGCCACGGCTCGGGCTCCCACCGAGGCGACCGGTGGTCCACCCACGGCAGCCGAGTCAAGGGGTCCTCGGCATCGGTGAGCAGCGCGGCAAGCGTGCGACCCGCGATATTGGTCGTGCTGACCCCGTCGCCGACATAGCCGCCGGCGGTGGCGATTCTGCTGTCACGGTCGAACCGCACCGATGCGTGCCAATCGCGCGGCACTCCGAGCGGTCCACCCCACCGGTGCGTGATCTCTGCGCCTTTGACTGCGGGGAACAGGTCCTCGAGCGCGTGGCGCAGGTGACGGAACACGCGATCATCACGGTCGAAGGCGGGGTCGATTCGGCTGCCCCAGTGGTAGCGGGCTCCGCGGCCTCCGAAGGCGAAGCGATTGTCGGCAGTGCGCTGGCCGTACACGAGCAGGTGCCTGAAGTCGCCGAAGGTGTGACCGTGCTCGATGCCGATCTCGTCCCAGAACGCGTCCGGTAGAGGCTCGGTGGCGATCATGAGCGAGTACAGCGGCAGGGCATCGCGCTCGGTCTGGGGCACCCGCGCTCTGTATCCCTCGAGCCCGATCACGATCTGGTCGGCGGCCACGCTGCCCTCCGCCGTGCGCACGAGTCCCGGCTGCCATTCGAGCGCCTCGGTGCCCTCGTGGATGACTCCGCCGAGCCTCTCGACCCGTTCGGCGAGTCCGCGCACCAGTTTCATGGGGTGCAGCCGTGCAGTGGCGGGGTCGTGGACGGCCCGGATCGCCCTCGTCGCCCCGCGGTGCGGCACGAGTTCGAGGCGGTCGACGCCGTACTCGGCGGCTTCGGCGAGTTCCGCCTCCGCGCGCTTGGCTTGCGCACGTCCGCGCACGAAGCTCAGCGTGCCGCCTTTCACGAAATCGCAGCGGATGCCTTCGGCTTCGACGACGCGGCCCACCTCATCGACCGTGTCGAGCATCGCTTGCCGCATGGCGATGGCAGCCGAGCGGCCGTGCCTCCGCTCGAGCGCGCTCGCCGACGCGGGAAACAGTGCGGAGCACCAGCCGCCGTTCCTCCCGGAGGCGCCGAACCCGACCTGCTCGCGCTCCAGGACGCGCACACTCAACCCGGGGCGAGCCTGCAGCAAGTAATAGGCCGTCCAGAGCCCTGTGAGCCCACCGCCCACGATCGCGACATCCGCAGCGAGCTCGCCCGTGACGGCAGGACGAGCAGGAACCGAGGCCTCCACCGTGTCGTGCCAGAGCGACACGGTGGACGCCGCCTCAGTCGCGGGAGCCACGTCAGATGCGGTTTCCGGCTTCGGTGAGCACCTCGCGAAGGATGCCCTCGATCTCGTCGAACTGCTCGGGGCCGATCGTCAGCGGCGGCGCGAGTTGCACGACCGGGTCGCCACGGTCGTCGGCACGGCAGTACAGACCGGCGTCATAGAGCGCCTTCGAGAGGAAGCCTCGCAGCAGCCGCTCCGACTCTTCATCGTTGAACGTCTCCTTCGTGGCCTTGTCCTTCACGAGCTCGATGCCGAAGAAGTAGCCGGCGCCGCGCACATCGCCGACGATGGGCAGGTCGAGCAGCCGTTCGAGCGTGGCGCGGAACAGCGGCGAGTTCTCGCGCACGCGCTGATTGAGCCCCTCCTCCTCGAAGATGTCGAGGTTTTCGAGTGCCACCGCGGTCGCAACCGGGTGCCCGCCGAAGGTGTACCCGTGATAGAAGGTCGTGTCGCCATGACGGAAGGGCTCGAAGATGCGATCGGAGACGATCGTGGCACCGAGGGGAGCGTACCCGCTGGTGATGCCCTTGGCGCACGTGATCATGTCGGGCACGTAATCGAATGCATTGCAGGCGAACATCTCGCCGATACGGCCGAACGCGCAGATGACCTCATCGCTCACGAGCAGCACGTCGTACTGGTCGCAGATCTCGCGCACCCGCTTGAAATACCCGGGCGGGGGAGGGAAGCATCCGCCGCTGTTCTGCACCGGCTCGAGGAAGATGGCGGCGACCGTCTCGGGCCCCTCGAAGAGGATCATCTCCTCGATGCGGTTCGCGGCCCAGAGACCGAACTCCTCGAGCGACCCGTCGAACCCCATCTCGTGCGCGCGGTAGTAGTTCGTGTTCGGCACACGGAAGCCGCCCGGCGTGACCGGCTCGAACATCTCCTTCATGCCCGGGATGCCGGTGATCGCCAATGCACCTTGCGGCGTGCCGTGGTAGGCGACCGCCCGTGAGATCACCTTGTGCTTCATCGGACGACCGCGCAGCTTCCAGTACTGCTTCGCGAGCTTGAACGCCGTCTCGACGGCCTCGCCCCCGCCGGTGGAGAAGAACACCCGGTTCAGGTCGCCCGGCGCGTAGCCCGCGAGCCGCTCCGAGAGCTCGATCGCGGTGGGGTGGGCGTACGACCACAGCGGGAAGAAGGCGAGTTCCTCTGCCTGCTTCGCGCCCGCCTGTGCCAGCCTGCGGCGGCCGTGGCCGGCGTTCACCACGAACAGGCCGCTCAGGCCGTCGAAGTAGCGCTTACCGTCAGCATCCCAGATGTAGTGGCCGTCTCCGCGTGTGATGATGGGCACCGAGCCGCCTTGCTCGAGCACGGAGTGGCGCGCCATGTGCATCCACAGGTGGTCCTTCGCCTGCTGCTGCAGACGATCGACGTCGGTTCGAGCAGGTCCAGTCATCGTGTCGGTCATCGTGTTCCCCAGTCGTAGTGCTGTTTGTGGAGCCTCAGGTAGACGAACGTCTCGGTCGCCTGCACACCCTCGAGTGAGCGGATGCGCTTGTTCAGCAGTTCGATCAATTGGTCGTCGTTCTCGCAGACGACCTCGATCATGAGGTCGAAGGTGCCGGCGGTGAGCACGACGTAGTCGACCTCCGGAAACCGGCCCAATTGTTCGGCCAGCACTGTCGTGTCTCCGCTCGCGCGGATGCCCACCATGGCCTGACGGTAGAACCCGAGTTGCATCGGGTCTGTCACAGCCACCACTTGCATGACACCCTGGTCGGTGAGCTTCTGCACGCGTTGCCGCACCGCGGCCTCGCTGAGACCGACGGCCTTGCCGATCTCGGCGTACGACCTGCGGCCATCGCTCTGCAATTGCCGGATGATCGCTTTGGAGACGTCGTCAAGCGGCGGCGCCTTACGGGATGCCATGCGTCGATTCTGACAGTGATATACGCACATCTCAAGCGAATCAGTGTTGTTTCGGCCGGTATGCCACTGAAAACGAAGCAGTAGGTGCTCGACTTCCGCGCGGCCGCCGCTAGGGTGGCCGCATGAGCCGAATCCTTGGAAACTTCATCGGGGGTCAGAAGGTCGACGCGCTCAGCGACGAGCGGTTCGACCTCATCGATCCAGCCACCGAATCCGCCTACGCGTCATCGCCGATCAGCGGCGCTGACGATGTCGATCGCGCCTTCGCCGCGGCCGAGGCGGCGTTCCCCGAATGGCGCGACGCCACGCCCTCCGAGCGGCAGCTCGCGCTCTTCCGCATCGCGGACGAACTCGAACGGCGGGCGGACGAGTTCGCCGATCTCGAATCGCAGGACACGGGCAAGCCGCGCGCATCGCTCGTCGAGGACGAGATCATGCTCTCCGTCGATCAGATCAGATTCTTCGCCGGGGCCGCCCGGAACCTCGAAGGGCGCAGCGCGGGCGAGTACATGCGCGACCACACCTCGGTGATCCGCCGGGAGCCGATCGGCGTCGTCGCGCAGGTGACCCCCTGGAACTACCCGCTCAACATGGCCGTGTGGAAGTTCGCGCCCGCCCTCGCGGCCGGCAACACCACGGTGCTCAAGCCGAGCGATACGACGCCGCAGACCACCCTGCTGCTCGCCGAGATCGCGGCGGAGTTCCTGCCGCCCGGGGTCTTGAACGTGATCCTCGGTGACCGCAGCACGGGCGCGAAGATGATCGATCACCGCACACCGCAGCTCGTCTCGGTGACCGGATCGGTGCGCGCCGGCATGGAAGTGGCGCGGGCGGCCTCCGGAGACCTCAAGCGCGTGCATCTCGAACTCGGAGGCAAGGCACCCGTCATCGTCTTCGACGACGCGGACATCAGTCGCGCCGTCGAGGGCATCGTCTCAGCCGGGTACTTCAACGCGGGCCAGGACTGCACCGCGGCCACGCGGGTGCTCGCCCAGGCAGGCATCCATGACGAGTTCGTGGCGGCGCTCGCCGAGTACGCGACGACGAACGTCAAGACGGGCGCACCGGATGCCGAAGGCATCCTGTACGGGGCGCTCAACAACGCCGACCAATTCGCCCGGGTCACCGGCATGCTCGAAGCGCTTCCCGACCACGCGACCATTCGCGCGGGCGGGCAGCGCCAGGGCGACCGGGGCTACTTCCTGGAGCCGACCGTCGTGAGCGGGCTGCGGCACGACGACCCAGCGAGCCAGCAAGAGATCTTCGGCCCCGTGATCACCGTGCAGCGCTTCGGCGACGAGGCGGAGGCGCTCCGTTCAGCGAACGGCGTGCAGTACGGGCTCGCGTCGAGCGTGTGGACTCGCGACCACGGAAGGGCGATGCGCAGCGCCAAGGCGCTCGACTTCGGTTGCGTATGGATCAACACTCACCTGCCGGTCGTGGCCGAGATGCCCCACGGCGGCTTCAAGCACTCGGGCTATGGCAAAGACCTCTCGATGTACGGGTTCGAGGACTACACGCGCATCAAGCACGTCATGTCGTACATCGGGGAGTGACCCCTCAGAGTCGATGCACGGCCGCAGCCGAGAGCGCGCGCGCTTCGGCTCGCGCGATCTCGGCCGCTCGCCCAGTTCGTGCGTGATCACGTCGGCGGTGCGCAATAGAGTTGAAGGGCGGTCTCCGTTTCGGGACCGCCCGCTCTGCGCCATCGCCGCCGCGGCGCCCCCGCGACCATGACGGGGAGCGCCCAGACTCAGAAAGCACACCGTGACCCAGATCGGCCCCGACGTCACCGACCACCGGATCGTGCTGCCAGGTGAAGCCGGCTCGGTGACACTCTCCTGGGCGGCTGTCACCGATACCGGTCGCAAGCGCGACCACAACGAAGACAGCGTGATCGCTCAGGCGCCGATCTTCGCCATCGCCGATGGGATGGGCGGCCACTCCTACGGTGATATCGCGAGCGACGCGGTCGTCTCGCGCCTGGCCGAGCGTCTCGTCGGCACCGTCGCGACGATCAGTGAGATCGAGGAGTCGCTGGTCGCGGCATCCGGAGACATCGACAAGGCATCCGAGACAGCGCTCTTCGGTGTCGGCACCACCGTCACCGGGGCTGCCATCGTCGTGCACGAGGGCGTGCCCTCCTTCCTGGTGTTCAACGTGGGCGACAGCCGCGTCTACCTCTACGACGACGAACGGTTGCACCAGGTCACGGTCGACCACTCGGTGGTGCAGGAGATGGTCGACGCAGGGCTGATCAGCGCCGACGAGGCGGAACAGCACCCGGACAGCAACGTCATCACCCGGGCGATCGGCTTCGGCGCCGCGCCGCAGCCCGATTACTGGACGATCGCACTGCGGCCGGGCCAGCGCCTCCTGGTGTGCTCCGACGGGCTGACGAAAGAGGTGCCGTTCGGGCGCCTCGAGAGCAGGCTCGCCGAGCGTGGCGCTGCGGCGGACACCGCCCGCGCACTGGTCGAAGAGGCGCTCGAGCACGGCGGCCGCGACAACGTCACGCTCATCCTGGTCGACGTCGCCGAGGTCGCCGAGGCGTAGTTCCGCTCGGATGCCTCCGCGGGCTCTGGCCGACGCGCGGCCCACGCCCCTTCGGGGGCCAGAAGGGTGCGCGCGAGAGAAGCCGCTGCCTACAATTGGCACCATCGAGGCCGGCTTACCCGGGGGGAGGGGCATTGACTCGACGGCTCCCGTCACAACCCCCGGTGCTCCCCGGTTTCTCGTACCTGCACGCCCTTGGTTCGGGCGGCTTCGCCGACGTGTTCCTCTACGAGCAGGGGATGCCGCGTCGGAAGGTCGCCGTGAAAGTGCTGCTCAGCGAGGTCGTCGACGAGAACGTGCGCCGCATGTTCCAGTCCGAGGCGAATCTCATGGCGCAGCTGAGCTCTCATCCGTCGATCCTCACCGTCTACCAGGCGAGCGTCGCATCCGACGGCCGTCCGTATCTGGTCATGGAGCTCTGCTCGGGAGCGCTGGCCGAGCGCTATCGACGGGCGCCCCTGTCGGTGCTCGAAGCACTGCGTATCGCGATCCGAATCGGCAGCGCGGTGGAGACCGCTCACCGGGCCGGGGTTCTGCATCGCGATATCAAGCCGTCGAACATCCTGCTCACCGCGTATGGTCACCCCGTGCTCGCAGACTTCGGTATCGCGGCTTCGCTGAGCGAACTGGCGAACGACGAGCTCGTCGGCATCAGCATTCCCTGGTCGGCGCCCGAGGTGCTCGCTGAGGAGACCGCCGGTTCGATCGCAAGCGAAGTGTGGGCTCTCGGCGCCACCGTGTACTCGCTGCTCGCCGGGCGCTCGCCGTTCGAGATTCCAGGTGAGCAGAACGGAGCCAACGAACTCAGGGCACGCATCGCGCGAGCAAAGCTACCGCCGCTCGGCAGACCCGACGCCCCAGCGAGCCTCGAGGCGGCACTCAAGCGCTCGATGTCGCGCCGTCCCGAGCAGCGTCAACGGAGCGTGCTCGAGCTGGTGCGCGACTTCCAGGCTGCGGAGCGCGAGCTCGGCGGCGAGGCCACCCCGATCGACGTCGCGATGGACGACTGGGCGCTGGCATCCATCGCCGAACTCGACGACCGCACGCTCGTGCGCGGCAACGGCGGCCGTGCCGTGGCCGGCGGCCGTCGCCGTCGCCGAAGCGGCTCCCCCTCCGTGGCGACGCTCGTGCGCCACTCATCCGACACGCACGCGCCCGGCACCGGCCCATCGCCCGAGCAGCGCCGCAACCAACTGCTCACCTGGCTCCTCGCAACGGTCGCGATCGTGCTCATCGCCGTCGGCACCGTCGCGACCATGTCGCTCATCAGGGCGAAGCCCGGTGAGATACCCCGCGTCGCCAACATCGGAGCCGAACGGTCCGCAGACTCGGTGCGCTTCAATTGGGCGGATCCGGGGATGACGAACGCCGACCAGTACTCCGTGCACCTCGGCGACAACCCGCCCGTGATGCAGCGCACGAACGAGTTCATCGTCGACGCGCAGCCGGGTGAACGCGTCTGCCTGATGGTCGTGGTCAACCGCGACGGCCGGAACGGGGAGCCGTCCGACCAGAAGTGCGTTGAGCTCCCTGAGTGACGCTGCAGGATGAGTGATTCCGCCGCATGATCGACAAGTCCTGGTTCACGGCGAGGCGGCGCGGGATCGCGACGATCCTGAGCGCCTCGCTGATCGCTGGGGCGATCACGGGCGCGGCGGTGCTCTCGGACGGATACTCGGCGCAGCAACTCGACCTCGACCACGCTTCGGTCTGGGTCTCGAACAGTGAGCAGCAGGTCATCGGCCGACTGAACACGCAGCTCCCGGCACTGGACACCGCAGTCGAGCTCGACGCGCCGGCCACTCGCATCCTCCAGACGCCGTCAGCGCTGCTCGTGGCCGACAGCGCCAATGCGAGGCTCGACGTGATCGACCCGGCGACTGCGGAGCCGGCGGAGAGCGTCGCACTCCCTCCACAGGCGCCTGAGCTCGCCATCGCGGGAGAGACGCTCGCCGTGCTCGCAAGCGACACGGGAGAGCTGTGGCTCCACCCAGTGCAGGATGCCGGCGGCTTCGATTCGACGGATCCGCCGTCCCTCAGCCTCGGAGCGGGGTCTATGCTCGCCGCATCCGATGGGGGAGCGGTCATCGTGCTCACGCCGGAAGGCGGTCGGCTGAACGTCATCGACGGCTCGTCCGGCGCTCTCGAGGAACGCATCGACCTCCCGCTCGAGGGGCAGGGCGACTATCAGCTCGCGGTGATCGGCGACGGCTGGGCGGTGCTGGATCGCGGCGAACGCGTCCTGTTCGTGCCCGGAGGGCGCATCGATCTGCAAGACGTGCTGGCGCCGGCATCCATCGCTCAGCTGCAGTCGTCGTCGGCGTCAGGCGACCACGCCCTCATCGCCACCGGCGACGCCATCATCAGTGTGCCGCTCGGGGGCGGTTCGCCGCGCCAGGAGGAGATCGCGGTGGTCGGGGCTCCAGCCAGGCCGGTCGTCGTCGAATCCTGCTCGTTCGCGGCGTGGAGCGGCGGCGCGTTGTGGCGCGACTGCGGTGGTGGGGCGAACGAGATCCTGCCGCTCGAAGGCATGTCCGGTCGAGCCGCGCTCGAGTTCGCGGTGAACGGCGACCATGTCGTGCTGAACGATACGGAGGGCGGCGCCAGCTGGGCGGCGCAGGCCCGAGGAGAACTCGTCGACAATTGGGACGGGCTGGTTCACGAGCGCGAGGAATCGGAGTCGCCTCAGCCCGATGACGCGCAGTCCCCGCCGGAGCTCGAGCGCACCCAGCGGGCACCGGTCGCTGTCGATGACGAGTTCGGCGTCCGCCCGGGGCGCACGACGGCGTTACCGGTGCTGCTCAACGATTACGACGCCAACGGCGATGCGCTGGTGATCGACTCCGTCGCCCAGATCGACGAGACGCTCGGCCGGCTCGAACTGGTCGCGGAGCGCCAGCGTGTGCAGCTCATGCTCGTGCCGGACGCGCAGGGCGTGTTCTCCTTCTCCTACACGATCAGCGACGGACGAGGCGGCACCGCGTCGGCGACGGTCACCGTCACAGTTCGGGCTCCCGGTGAGAACTCGCCCCCGATTCAGGTCCGCAGCAGCACCGCCGTCGTCGAGACCGGGGGCGCGGCGACGGTCAATGTGCTGGGCGACTGGGTCGATCCTGATGGCGACCCGGTGTATCTGGTGTCGGCGTCCACGGCGGCCCCCGACACAGTGACCCATCGGCCCTCAGGGTCGGTCATCTTCAGCGAGCGCGGTGGCGTGGGCGCTGTGCGAACGGCCGCGCTGGTCGTATCGGACGGGCTCGCGGAGGCGGCCGGCGCACTGACCGTCGAGGTTCATCCCTCTTCATCGACGCCGCTGAACGCCGAGTCGTTCGCCGTGATCGCAACCGCAGGAGATCCGGTCACCGTCGCCCCTCTCTCTCATGTGCGCGGCGGCAGCGGCACAGTGCGACTGAACGCCGTGCCAGCCCGTCCCGGATCAGTGATCTCGCCCGATTTCGACAAGGGCACGTTCAGCTTCCGAAGCGAGCAGGTGCGCACCCACCTCGTCGAATACGTTGTCGCCGACGCCAACGGCACCGCCTCGGGAGTGGTGCGGATCGAAGTGCAGCCCAGGCCGGATGCCGGTGCGAAACCGATCACGGTGCCGAAGACGCTGTTCGTGCGCACCCTCTCCAGTCAGGCGATCGATGTCACGCTCACCGACGTCGACCCGGCGGGTGGCGTGCTGCTGCTCACGGCGATCGAGGAGACGCCGGCAAGCGCCGGCATCCGAGCCGAGATCGTGGAACAGCGGGCGGTGCGTGTGACGCTCACGGCTCCGCTGACCGGCGGCACCGCGCAACTCGGCTACACCGTGTCGAACGGGGTCGCCTCAGCCGAGGGCACGGTCACGATCATCGAGATCCCACCGCCGCAGAGGCCGCAAGTGCCGGTTGCTGTCGACGATGTTGCGGATGTCCGCGTTGGAGCGGCCATCGACATTCCGGTGCTCGCCAACGACTATCACCCCGACGGCGACTCGATCACGCTCTCGCCTCAGCTCGTGCAGGAAGTCGGGACCGGCGGCGGCCTGCTGTTCGTCTCCGGCTCTGTGCTGCGGTATCTCGCGCCCGCAGTGCCCGGCGTCTATACCGCGGTATATGAGATCACAGGACCCGGAGGAGGCGCGGCCCAGGCGCAATTGACGCTCAATGTGCGAGAGGTCGTCGACACGTCGAACCGAGCGCCCTCGCCTCGTACGGTCACCGCGCGCGCCTTCGCCGGCGACGAGATCGAGATCGCCATCCCCTTGGAGGGGATCGACCCCGACGGCGACCCGGTGCAGCTGCTCGGGCAGGAGACGAGCCCGGAGCGCGGCGCCGTGACGGCAGTGGGCGACTCGTCGTTCACCTACCGGGCTGGAGACTACTCCGCCGGCACGGATGAGTTCCGGTACACAGTGGCTGATGGGCTTGGTGCACGAGCTACCGGGCTCGTGAGGGTGGGAATCGTGCCCCGCACGGGTGCTCTGCCCGCGCCCGTCGCGGTGGAGGATCACGTCGCCGTGCGCCCGGGTCGAAGCGTGCTCGTGCCCGTGCTCGAGAACGACATCGACCCAGCAGGCACCGAACTCGTCGTCGTGGCTGCGGAACCCGGCGAGGCCACGGTCCAAGCGGAGATCGTCGAGGGCGACGCGGTGCGGGTGACGCCTCCGGACCGCGCCGGTCGCTACGGCGTCGTGTACACCATCGAGAATCGTTTCGGCGGGCGAAGCTCCAACTACATCACGGTGGTCGTCGATCCAGAAGCGCCGCTCGCCCGGCCGGTCGTGCGCGACACCGCGCTCGAGCTCGCCGACATCCTCGACCGTGACGAGGTCGACGTGGATGTGCTCGCCAATGTGTTCTTCGCCGACGGCCCCGTCTCGCAATTGCGGCTCTCGCTCGTTCCAGGGTTCTCGGCGAACGCAGAGATCACGGATGACGGCACCGTGCGAGTGGCCGTCGCTCAGCGACGCCAAGTGATCCCGTTCGCCGTCGCCCACCCAGCCGACACCTCGATCGTCAGCTACGCCTTCATCAAGGTGCCCGGTCTCGCCGATGCCCTGCCGCAGCTCGACCGCACGGCGCCTCCACTCACCGTCGTGAGCGGAGACGAGCTCATCGTGCCGCTGAACGACCGAGTCATCTCCGTCGGCGGCAGCGTGCGGATCACCGACACCGCCAGAGTGGTTGCCACGCACTCCGACGGATCGAATCCGGTCGTCGATTCCGAGACGCTCCGCTTCGTGTCGGCGCCCCTGTACTTCGGCCCGGCGTCGATCACGGTCGAGGTCACCGACGGCAGGCGCGCAGACGATCCCGAAGGCCGTGTTGCGACGCTCGTCGTGCCGATCACGGTGATGCCGCAAGAGAACCAGCCTCCGCAGTTCAGAGGCGCCCTCGTCGACTTCGAGCCGGGCCAGGAACGCACATTCGACCTCCTGCGCCTCACCACGTACCCGTACCCCCACGACCTCGGCGAGCTCCGGTTCTCGATCCTCGACCCCCGACCGAGCGGGTTCGACGTATCGCTGTCGGAGCGCACGCTGACCGTCCGCGCACACGAGTCGACTCCCAAGGGAACCGCTGCGGCGGTGTCGATCGGCGTTGCGGACGCCGCCGCGGACGGCACTTCGGGGCGCATACGAATGCGAGTCGTCGCGTCGAGTCGGCCACTTGCGAAGCCCGCTCCCGACACCGCGACCGTCAAACGCGGCGGCTCGACGTCGGTCGACGTGCTCGCCAACGACTTGGCGGGCAACCCGTTCCCGGGCTCTCCGCTCACCGTGACCGCCATCCGCGGGATCGACGGCGCCTCGCTCCCGGCCGGAATCACGGTCGCGCCCGGCGGGGGCGGCAGCGTGCTCGCCGTCTCGGCGTCGGCCCAGGGCGAACCGATCGACGCGACCCTCCAGTATCGAGTCGAAGACGCGACCCGCGACCCAGAACGGGCAGTATGGGGCACCGTCACGATCTCCGTGCAGGACGTTCCGGGTTCGATGACGCCGCCGGTGCGTGCCGCAGGTGCGCATCAGGACGGATCGCTCACCCTGCAGTTGACCGCGCCTCCGGCGAACAACTCGCCCATCGTGCGATACGAGGTGTCGAGCAACAGCAATGGCGGATACCGACACGATTGCGGTGCGACGCTGCGCTGCACCCTCACCGACCTGGTGCCGGGGGCACGGTACGAGTTCGTCGTGGTAGCGGTGAACGGCATCGGAGCCTCCCAGCCGAGTGCCGCCAGTGCGCCGCTCGGCTCGGACTATCTGCCCGCCGCCCCCGCGAGAGTCACCGCGACGGCGACCGCTGCAGCGCCCTCCGGAGGCGCTGTCGACGTGTCGTGGGCCGCCGTCCCCGACCCCTCGCCGGGCTCCGCAGTGATCGACTATGTGATCATCGCCACTGGGGCAGATGGCCATGTCGTGCGGCGCGAGGCACCGCGTGGTACGACGGCAACGAATATGGTGCTGCGACCGGGCGTCGACTACACCGTGACCGTGCATGCGCGCAACGGTGCGCATGCGGGGGCCGAGGAGTGGCGCCGGGGTTCCGCTGTGGTGCGACCGGTCGGCCCGCCGTCCCCGACCGAGCCGGCGCCGAGCGCCGCATCGTTGCCCGACGGCTCGGGCCGGATCGTTGTGCAATGGGGTCCCAGCCGTCCGAACGGCGCGGCATCCGTGACGTACTCCGTCGCCCGCTTCGATGCCGGTGCGGCCCTGCCGGCGGCGTGCAGCCCGGGTTCTGCGAAGCCGGGCCAGATCTCAGGCGCCGCGGTCAGTTCCGGCTGGGTGGACTCGGACACCTCCGATGGCGCGGGCTACCGCTATGTCGTGTACTCGGACAACGGGCTCTACTGCACCGTGTCGGCCAGCCCGCCGGTCGAGTCCAAGCGGCCGCCGGGAGAGGGCCGTGGCTCGGTCAGCGTGCAGGCCCATGGCGACACCGGCCAGTTCGACGTGCGTGTCGACGCGCTCGGCGTGGCGAGCGGAACCGCCGTGCGATACGAGGCCCGACTCGGTGGGGGAGCGTGGCGCCCGGTGGCGGTCGGCGATTGGCTCACCTCGGCTGCGGATGCTTCCGTGTACGGAGTCGCTCAGCGCGTTGAGATCCGCGGATGCCGCGACTCCGGCTCGCAATTCTGTGGTGCCGCGTCGAGTCCCATGAGCGTGACACCGGTGAACACTCGCGTGGCGAGCATGACGACGTGCACGCCGGGCGAACTTCCGGTCGCAGCCCCGCCGGCAAATGCCAATTCCGGGCAGGTGACCTATCGCTTCAGCTACGCCGACGCGCAGGGCGTGTTCGGTGCGTTCGCCTTCGACGAGCGCGACCGAGTCCCGGTCGGTGCAACGCAGGTGAGGGTTCGGGCTACGGTGTCGCTCGGCGGCGAGCGGTACACCGACCCCGCCTTCGGAGGCGCGTTCGCATGCCAGTGATCACCACGACAAGGAGACCGAGTGACGACGACAGCTGAGCAGGCCGCATGGTTCGCCGACACCTTCGGCAGGCTCGTCACGAACGTCGAACGGGTGCTGCTCGGCAAGTCGCATGTGATCCGCCTGGCCTTCGTCGCGCTCATCAGCGAGGGACACCTGCTCATCGAGGATTACCCCGGCACGGGGAAGACCTCGCTCGCTCGAGCAATGGCTCAGTCGGTGCGCGGGACCAACTCGCGGATCCAATTCACCCCCGATCTCCTTCCCGGCGACATCACCGGTGTGAGCATCTATGACCAGCGCGCCCGCGAGTTCGAGTTCCATCGCGGGCCGGTCTTCGCCAACATCGTGCTCGCGGACGAGATCAACCGCGCGAGCCCCAAGACACAGGCCGCGCTGCTTGAAGTGATGGAGGAGTCACGGGTCACCGTCGACGGCGAGTCGCACCCCGTGCCTCGGCCCTTCATGGTCATCGCCACCCAGAACCCCATCGAGCAGGCGGGTACCTACCGCCTCCCCGAAGCGCAGCTCGACCGGTTCATCATGAAGACCACCATTGGCTACCCCGACCACGCCTCGACGATGCGCATCCTGGGCGATGCCGCCATCCGGGCGCACGACACTGAGGTGCCGGAGATCGTCACCGCCGAGGTCGTCGCTGAGATGGCGGGGCTCGCAAGAGGAGTGCATGTCGATGTCTCGATCAATGACTACGTCTCTCGCCTGATCGATGCCACTCGCGGCGCCGAGGAAGTGCGCCTCGGGGTCAGTGTGCGGGGTGGGCTCGCCCTGGTGCGATGCGCACGCGCGCTCGCGGCCGCGAACGGCCGCCATTACGTGGTGCCTGACGACATCAAGCAGCTCGCCGATCCGGTTCTCGCGCACCGACTCGTGCTCGACGCCGAGGCGGAGTTCGACGGGGTAAGTGCCTCGAGCGTCATCGCGCAGGTCGTGCTCGAGACACCGCCCCCGAGTGAACGGCAATCGGGGTGACGCCGCACCGCTCGGCCACCCGCAGCGAATGGGGCACCTCCGCTGCCGCTGCCGATGTTGATCCGGGGGACTACGCGACCGCCACCGCGGCGATCGGCAATCGGCGGGAGCGGATCGTCGGCTCCCGCACAGGGCCGATCGCAGATGCGGTCGTGGCCAGCGCGCGATTCCTCCAATCATTGCGAGCAGCAGCTGACGCGGTCATCCACCGATTGCGAGCGGGTGTGACACCGCTCGGCTGGTCATTCGCGGCCATCACACCGTTCGCGCTCGCCGGAGGGTATCTCCTGGGCATCGTCGAACTCGTACTGCTCGGCGCGGCCGGCCTGGTGCTCCTTGCTACGGCCACCGCCTACCTCATCGGCCGCGCGCCGCTGCGTCTGGAACTGCGGCTTGCGCGTGACCGCATCGTGGCCGGCGAGGTCGCCAAGGGCACGATCACCGCTACCAGCACCGCTCGCCGGCACGGCTCGGTCATCGTCGAGATCCCAGTGGGAGAGGGCCTCAGCGAGGTGATCATCCCGCCCGTCGGGCCGGGGGTCCGGCAGCACCAGGAGTTCACGATCGGGATCCGCGATCGCGGTGCATACGAAATCGGTCCGGCGCGAACGATTCGTGCTGACCCTTTTGGACTGGTGCGCCGCGAGCTGGAGTGGGGAGCACCGCAGCTTCTCCGTGTGCACCCCCGAACCATCGCGGTGCCGGCGACCAGCTCAGGCCTCATCCGCGACCTCGAGGGGAACCCGACGCGGGATCTCTCTTCGAGCGACATCTCGTTCCACGCTCTGCGCGAGTACGTGGCCGGCGACGAGCGCCGCAACATCCACTGGAAGGCGAGCGCGCGCACCGGAACCTTCATGGTCCGCGAATTCGAGCAGACCCGGCGCAGCCGGATCATCGTGGCGCTCAGCCTCGCACAGGCCGACTTCGCCGACGAAGCGGAGTTCGAACTCGGCGTCAGCACAGCAGCGAGCCTCGGAGTGAGAGCGGTGCGCGACGGCCGTGACCTCTCAGTGATGGTGAGCGCTCTCACGCCGGAGTACGCCAAGCGCCGGGTGGCCGAGGTGCGCACGTTGCCGAGCACCACACCCGTGCGCCTGCTCGACGAGTTCGCCGCCGTGGGGGCTGCCCTGACGGCGCTCCCCATCGCCGACCTGGCCAGAGCCATCGGTGATCGCGCCACCGATACCTCGGTGGTGTTCCTCGTTGTGGGCTCCACACCCACGCTTCGAGCGCTCCGCGGTGCTGCGGCGCGCTTTCCCCTCGGCGTGCAGGTCATCGTCGTCGTGTGCGAGCCGGAGGCCGTGCCGGGCATCCGGAGCGCAAACGGAATGACAGTTCTCACCATCGGGCACCTCGATGACCTGAAGTCGGCCCTGTCGAGGTCACTGGCCTCGGCCCGAACCGCACGCCTGCCATGAGGTCGAGCACCCGACCCCCGCGATCCGCCGGCCAGAAACGGAACGCCCTGGTCGCACTCGTCGCAGTGACGGCCGCGACCGGGATAGCACTGTGCAGTTGGTGGCCGATCTACCGGGCCCCGGCGTTCGTCGTCATGGCGGCGGCGACGATCCCGGCGGCGCTCGCCGTCGCGTACGCGGGGTACCGCTGGAAGCTCGGCACGGCCGCGCTGACGATCACGGCATCCCTCGTCTTCCTCATCATCGGCGTGCCGCTCGCCGTACCTGACCGCGCGACAGCAGGACTGCTCCCTTCCGCGCGAGGCATCGTGGAACTGCTCGCCGCAGTTCCGCTCGGCTGGAAACGCCTGCTGACGATCTCGCTGCCTGTCGGCGAGTACCAGGCGCTGCTCGTGCCCGCCATGGTGTCGACGCTCTGCGCCGCACTGCTGGCAGCCACCATCGCGCTCCGCAGCCGGAGGCCTGAGCTCGCGATGCTTCCCTCGATCGCGCTCGCGGGTCTCGGCATCGCCTTCGGCCCCGAGTCGGCGTGGATGCCGGCAATCGTCGTGCTCGGATTGCTCGCCGTCTGCCTGCTCTGGTTCATGTGGTGCCGACGGGAACGGCGTCGCGCCGCGCTCGCGGTGCTGGCCGCAGGAGGAGCGTCTGCGGAGGCGGCGCCGGGCGACGGGGTGGAGGCCAAGGCGGCACCGGAGAGGAGCGCAGCGGCACTCGCGGGAACCGGCGGGGGCTCATTGCTCGGCGCAGGCGCGGTGTTCGCCGTGGCTTCGCTCGCCGCGCTCGGCCTGGTCGTGCTCGCGCCCCCGGCATCCGATCGCACCGTGGCGCGCACCATCGTCGAGCAGCCCTTCGACCACAGCCGATTCGTCAGCCCCCTCGTCGGATATCGCACGAACCTTCAACCTGAGCGCAGTCGAGAGGTGCTGTTCACGGTGCGGGGGCTTCCAGAAGACGCGCGAGTGCGGTTGACCGCGCTCGATCGCTGGGACGGCGTCGTGTACGGCCTCGCCGATACGGCAAGGAATCCGGGAAACGCATTCGAACGGTTTCCCTACCGGGTCGAGCGCGAGAGCGCGGGCAGTCGCTTCCGGGTGGAGGTGGAGATCGGGGAGTACACGGGACCTTGGCTGCCGACAGTCGGGGTGCTGGAGTCGTTCGAGGCGATCGAGCCGCGCGCTCTCGCCGACCGCTTCTACTACGGCGAGGGGGCTCGCGCGGCGGCGGTCACCGGCACGCTGCAACGCGGTACGGCGTACCGCATGGAGTGCGTGCTCCAGGCGCAGCCTCGTGGGTCCGAACTGGCTGCAGTGACGCCGGGCACGGCGTTCCTCCCCGACTCCGCGACGCCCCCCGCAGCGCTGACTGCCTGGCTCGATGAGGCGGTCGGGGCGATCGAGCGGCCTGGCGCAAGACTCTTCGCGGCGATGGCCGAGCTGCGTCGGCAGGGGTACGTCAGCCATGGTCTCGAAGGCGAAGCGCCGAGCCGTTCCGGTCATTCCGCCGACCGCATCGGGGAACTCTTCACCGCGCGACCCATGGTCGGCGACGCTGAGCAATACGCGGTCGCGGCGGCGCTCATGGCGCGCCAGATCGGGTTCCCCGCCCGAGTGGTGGTGGGCTTCGCACCGATCAGCGCGCCAGGCGACGGCGTGATCGCTGTGACGGGCGAGGACGCGACCGCGTGGATCGAGGTGGACACCGCCGAATTCGGTTGGGTGGCCATCGACCCGAATCCCGACCCTCGTCCAGTGCCCGAGCGCGAGCCCCAGCCGCAGCCCGAAACGTCGCATCCGCGCAGCGTCGTTCCGCCCCCAGATGAGCAGGACCCGCCCGTTCCAGAGGTGCAGACGCCATCCGCCGAGCAGTTCGATCAGCCCTCTGCCGATGCCTGGCTCGGCGTGCTGCTCGGAGTACTGCGATCGGTTGGTGCCGTGCTCGTGCTCGCGCTGGTCGTGCTCGCGCCCCTCGCCGCTGTCGCGCTCATGAAGGCGCGGCGCAGGCGCGCGCGGCGCCGAGCGCCAACGCCCGCCGCTCAGATCGACGGAGCATGGCGCGAGTTCGAAGACGCGCTCATCGACCATGGGTTCTCATTGCCCGCAAGCGCCACCCGCAGCGAAGTCGCGGTGGCCGCCGGGTCTGCCACCGCCGCAGCGCTCGCGTATGCGGTCGACCGCGCCGAATTCGCGCCAGAAGCGCCTGCGGAGGACCATGCGGCGAGCGTTTGGCATGCGGTCGATGTGCTGCGTGCAGAACTGAATGAGGCGCGGAATCGGAGAGAGCGGTTGCGAGCGCTGGCCTCTCCGGCGAGCCTCCGCCGCGCTCGCCCGGGCTCATCCAAGCGCGCGCGTGAAGCCGACGAGCGCTCCACACCCGGCGCCCCGACGCCGGGCCGTTCCAGCGTCGATCGTTATAGTGGCAAACGCGTGCGCCGCACGCCTGCGCGCGGAACTGGCGGGCGGCGCGAAGAAGCGGGGGAGGCAGTGTCATGACGACCGCGGGCATGGTGTGCGAGCGGTGCGGCGCCGAGTTGCCGTCGACGGCCATGTTCTGCGGTGAGTGCGGCGCAACCGTCACCGCTCCGGCTCGCAATCGGGCCGCGGCCGCCGCAGCGCTTCACTGCGACGCCTGTGGCCAGGCGATGGGGCCCAACGACATCTTCTGCGCTCAGTGCGGGCACGTCGCCTCCTCGGTCACGGAAGCGTGGTCGATGGATGCCGGGGCGGCCGGTCGAGCGCGGCAACCGGGGCAGGGAGACCTCTCCGCTCGAGCCGCTGACGGCGGCCGTGCGGCCGCGACGGCCGGCTCACTGCCGACGATCGTTGAGCCCGGTCCGACCCTTCCGAGCGCTGGTGTATCGAGCGACACGATGCCCGTCGCGGGTGACGCGTTGGAGCGCCCTGTTGCAGCGGGCCCGCACGGATTCGCACCGCCGGGCGATCCAGTCGAGCACGACGCGACCCGTGTCGTGCGAAAGGCCTCGCGCCTGGCGAGCTTCGTGCTGCAGTTCAGCACTGGAGAGCAGTTCACTGTCACAGGACGGGGTCTCATCGGACGCAACCCGCAGCCTGAGCCGGCAGAGCACGTTGAGCATCTGGTGGTCATCCGCGATCCCGCCCGTTCAGTATCGAAGACCCACCTCGAGTTCGGGCAGGAGGATGGCGGGTTCTGGGTGCTCGACCGGTTCTCCGGCAACGGCTCCGTGGTGCGCGTGCCGGATGCCGAGCCTCGCCGATGCGAGGGCGGAAAACGGTACGCGGTGCCCCGCGGAACCCGAGTGGACATCGGCGACCAGTTCTTCGTGATCAGCTAGGCGCCCCTTCTCCGGCGGGAAGCCTCGCTCGCGACCTCGCGCGTTCGACGTCTGGCGCAAGGTCCACCGGCGGTGAGAGCGCCCGCGCCGATGGCAAGCGGTGCCCTCCACATCCGCCGGCTGGTGGCATCGAATCGAGTGGCCGACAGTTGACGGCTACTTCGCGGCATCCCGCCTGTTGGACTCGCCCGATGCAGGATTCTCCACCGCGCATCACGCTGCCAGCGCGACCCGCACCGCCCCCACCGCCGGCGTTCCCGCTCATGGCGCTGATCGCGCCGGTGCTCGGAGCGGCGGTGCTGTGGGCGGTCACCCGCTCGCCCTATGCGCTCGTCTTCGCGGTCCTGGGCCCCGTCATCGCCCTCGGCACCATGGTCGACGCGCGACGTCAGCGACGCAAGGCGCTCAGGCGCAGCAGGCGCGAGCATGCAGAGGCCCTGGAGCGCGCCGGGCAGCAGATCGATCAAGCGCATGCGAGAGAACGCCGCCAAGCCTGGGCGGCCTCGCCAGGATTCGGAGCGGTGGAGGCGGTGCTGACATCACCTGGGGCTCTTGCGGGCCTCCCATCTCGTGCCGACGAGCCCATCGTGCTCGGCTCGGCACCGCTGACGAGCAGGCTCCGCCTCGACACGCCGAGCGACGCTGCTGGGTCGGCAGAAGCGTCGGGCTCGCACGACGACTTCGACACCGCTGTGCAATCGCTCGCCGACCGTGCCGCA
Source organism: Ruicaihuangia caeni (assembly GCF_029952955.1). GTDB lineage: Bacteria > Actinomycetota > Actinomycetes > Actinomycetales > Microbacteriaceae > Ruicaihuangia > Ruicaihuangia caeni. Next base: position 166,356 of record NZ_JASATX010000001.1, read on the forward strand.
CTGCTGGCCGATGCTCCTGCGCTCGCCGATGCGTCGAACGGCGTGATCGTTCGCGGGCCGGCTATCGCGGCGAAGGCGGTGATCCGTTCACTCGCGCTGCAATTGTTCGCGCGTTCCGATGCTGACGCCATCATCGAGGCGGGCGAGACGCATCGCGCGTGGGCAGGGCCGCTCCTCGCTCAGGAGTGCCAGCGCTCGCCGAACGCTCCGAGCCTTCCACACACTGATCCTGACGGCGACCCGGATGCGGTGCGCGTGATCCGACGAGCGGACGGCAACGAACTGGGCTGGTTCGCGCGGGACCCTGCCTATCGGCTGCGTGCGGGTCTGCCGAGTGCCGCAGCGGCGATCGAACTCCCGGGTGAGTCGGGCGAAGGTGTGCTGGTGCGCGCGACCGCGGTTCGCGGAGCACTCGGCATGCGCGCCGGTGAGCGGCGAGCGCTCGCGGTTCGTCATGTCGATGAGGCCCACGCGCGCGCGATCGCTCGCGAACTGCAGCGGATGAAGTCTCCATCCGCTGACGCGGCAGACGCAGGCTCGACGACGGCCACCGACCCCGAGTTGCCCGGGCGGCTCACCTTCTCGTCGCTGCCTCATGGATCGGTGGATCCTGCACCAGGATCGCTCAGCGCCGTCATCGGCGCTGACCGCCACGGTCGTCCCGTCGAGCTCGACCTCGTGCGCGGACCCCACGCGCTCGTGGCGGGGATGACCGGCACGGGGAAGAGCGAGTTGCTCATCACCTGGGTGCTCTCTTTGGTGCGAGGCCGTTCCCCTGATGACGTGGTCGTGCTGCTCGTCGACTTCAAAGGCGGCGCCACTTTCGCCGGGTTGGCCGCGCTGCCGCACTGCGTCGGGATCGTGACCGATCTCGACCACGCAGGCGCGGCGCGCGCGCTCCACAGTTTGGAGGCAGAACTCCGGTTCCGCGAAGAGCGCCTCTCGGAGCGTCGGTGCCGCAGCATCGACGATGACGGGCACGGGCTTCCCAGGCTCGTGGTCATGATCGATGAAGCAGCGGCGCTCATGCGAGCGCATCCCCCCATCGGACGGCTGCTCGCTGACATCGCCTCCCGCGGTCGGTCACTCGGAGTGCACCTGGTGCTGTGCACACAACGACCGACAGGGGTGGTCGATGACGATGTGCTCTCGAATACAGGGATCAGGGTGTGCTTGCGCGTCAACAATCGTGCCGACAGTGTCGCTGTGATCGGCGACGGAACGGCGCACGACCCCGATGACACGCCTGGCCGCGCCTGGATCGCCGGGCGGGAGTCGCCGGTCCAGCTCGCCATGGCGACTGCTTCCGACGTCGACAGAATCGTGGCAGGGTCGCCGGCCCCCAGCGCACCGCTCCGACGGCCCTGGCTCGACCCGCTGCCGTCGTTCATCACGCACAACGAGCTCGCCCGCGTGGCAGGGCGCGTCTCGCGCAAGACCGACACGAGCCCGACAGCAGCGCCGTGCACGCGTTCCTTCGCGAGCCCGTTCGCGATCGGCGCGGTCGACCTCCCGCGCGAGCAGCGTCGGGAGTTGGCGGTGTATGCGCCGCACAGGGATGGGCCTCTGCTGATCGTCGGCGCCCGCGGTTCCGGCAAGTCGACGCTGCTTCGATCGCTGCAATCGGCTCTGCCGCATCAGCCGATGCCGGCGCGCGGCGTCGAAGCGGTCTGGGACGCCGTGGAAGCTGCGGATGCCGCGAGTCCGGGGCCCCGAGAGATGTCGCGGATGTTGCTCCTTGACGACATCGACGCAGTGCACGGGCTGCTCGACGAGGAACAGCGGGCGGAGCTGACGGCCCGCCTGAACCGCATCATGCGGGCCGATCGTGCGGTGGTCGTCATGACGGCTCGCCGGGCAGCACCGGTGGTGCAGCAATTGCTGCACCACTTCGACTCGCGCCTCCTGCTGAGGCTGACCGACCGGCACGACCACCTGATGCTGGGCGGCGACCCGCAGTTGTACTCGTCTGTACTCGGCCCCGGAGCGGGAGAGTGGCGGGGCGCACGCATCCAGCTGGCCATTCCCGACGGGGGCCACGCGTTCTCGGGCGATGGCCGCGGCGACTCACGAGCAGACTCGCCATGCTCGGTGAACTCAGAGTCGGTGAACCCAGAGTCGGTGAACCCAGAGTCGGTGAGCAACGACGCTGCGCGGCCGCGCTCGTCAGATTCCGCCGCCGCCGGGTTCGACGCTCGGTTGTTCCAGCTCCGCGACGACCGTGACTACGCCGTCGTGACAGGCGCGCCCGAGCGGGCGCTTGAACTGCTGCGACGAGCAGCCGACGAGGGCCGCGATCTCAGTGATCGGCAGTTCATCGTCGCGCTCCCTTCGCAGGCCGAGCTCGCCGTCTCAGAGGGAGGGGTGCGGCGCGCACTCGTGGCGCACCCCGACGAATGGCTCGCCGCCTGGGGAGTGCTGCAGAACCTGCAGCGTGACTACGACGTGATTGCGCACGAGATCACGGCTTCGCAGGTGCGCCAGCTGACGGGCGAGCGCCGCGCGCTCCCGCCGATCACTCGCGCGGATGCCGCTTGGCTGCTGCGCCGGGGCCAGCGCCCGCAGCGCATCAGCCTCGCGTGACCTCAGGCGGCCAGCGCCTCGTCCAGCGGCAAGTGCTCGAGCCCGGCCGCGCTGGCGACCGGCGCGCTCACGATGCCGCCATCGTGCGTGTTGAGGCCCGCCGCGAGCGCCGCGTCCGCCCGCAGCGCGTCCCTCCAGCCGAGGTTCGCCAGCGCTCGCACATATGGCATGGTCGCGTTGGTCAGGGCATAGGTCGACGTGTGAGCAACCGCTCCAGGCATGTTCGAGACGCAGTAGAAGATCGACTCGTGCACCCGGAAGGTCGGGTCTGCGTGCGTCGTCGGGCGACTGCCCTCGAAGCATCCGCCCTGGTCGATCGCGATGTCGACCAGCACGCTGCCGGGTCGCATGCGGGAGACCATCTCATCGGTCACCAGCTTCGGCGCTCGGGCGCCAGGGATCAGCACGGAGCCGATGACGAGATCCGCATCGATCACGGCTCGATCGATCTCGAACGAGTTCGACGCAACGGTGCGCACGCGTCCGGCGTAGTGGGCGTCGATCTCGCGCAGGCGCTGCAGATTCGTGTCGAGCACGGTGACGTCGGCGCCGAGGCCAACGCTGACCGCCACCGCGTTCGTGCCGGCCACACCGCCGCCCAGCACGACGACCTTCGCCGGGTAGGTGCCAGGCACCCCGCCGAGCAGCTTGCCGGGACCGCCGGCAGGCCGGAACATCGCCTGCGCGCCCACGAGGGGAGCGAGTCGCCCCGCGACCTCGCTCATCGGCGCAAGCAGCGGCAGCGCCCTGTTCGGCAGTTGCACCGTCTCGTAGGCGATTGCTGTCATCTTCGACTCGAGCAGCGCCCGCGTCAGCGCGGGCTCCGCCGCGAGGTGAAGGTAGGCGAAGAGCACGAGATCGTCGCGGAAGTACCGGTACTCGCTCTCCACCGGCTCCTTGACCTTCAGCACCAGTTCGCCGCGCTGCCATGTACTCGCGGCATCCGGAAGCAGCGTCGCTCCGGCCGCGGCGTAGTCGGCGTCACTGATCGACGCTCCTTCGCCGGCACCCTGCTGCACGAACACCTCATGGCCTGAGGCGACAAGGTCGTGCACTCCCGATGGGGTGATCGCCACCCGGTACTCGTTGTTCTTGATCTCGCTTGGAACCGCGACCCTCATCGCTACTCCTGTCAATCGGGCGCCCGCGACGTCGGGCGTGCGAACACGTCGGCTATGCGCCCGGCCGATCGAGCGCCTCCGACGAGCCCAGCGTAGCGCTTTGCAAGCGCGTTTCACGATGGATTTCGTCGTAGTGATGGTGCAACGGAGACTGAATCCGAAGAATCTGAGCGAGAAACCGGCGATTTGCTCGTTTCGTTATCACTGCAGTGCCGCTGATATGCAACGATCGTTCCAGCGCTCTCAACGATGGGGCGCAGGACGCCCTTGGATCGAAGGAGTTCCCCGATGGCCGCCCGCAATCTTCCCGAAGACCCGCTCATCCGCCGGCTCGTGATCGAGGCGCGCCGTGCGCAACTGTCGCGGCGTGCACTGCTCACCGGTGTCGGCGGCGGCGCCGCGGCCTTGTCGCTCACAGCCTGCGCCGGAGGCACGGGAACGGAACTGAAGCCCGCCGAAGACAAGTCGGCATCCGACAAGACCGTGAACTGGGTGAACTGGCCGCTGTACCTCGATGAAGACGAGAGCGGCAATCACCCCACGCTGCAGCAGTTCGAGGATGAGACCGGCATCAAGGTCAACTACAGCGTCGACGTCGACGACAACAACATCTACTACGGCAAGGTCAAGGACCAGCTCGCGCTCGGGCAGGACATCAAGGCCGACACGGTCGTGCTGACGGAGTGGATGGTGTCGCGGTGGATCCGTCTCGGCTACACCCAGGAACTCAACCACGACAACATCCCCAACATGAAGAACCTGAACCCGGCCCTCGCGGATCCCGACTACGACCCGGGTCGCAAGCGCACCATGCCCTGGCAGGGCGGTTTCGCCGGCATCTGCTGGAACAAGGAGAAGGTTCCGAACGGCCTCCGCAGCGTCAGTGATCTCTGGAACCCTGAGCTCAAGGGTCGCGTCGGCGTGCTCAGCGAGATGCGCGACACCATGGGCCTGCTGATGCTGGAGCAGGGCGTCGACATCAGCGGAGACTGGGGTGCCGAAGAATTCGGCAAGGCCCTCGACGTACTGCGTGAGCAGGTGAGCTCGGGGCAGATTCGCAATGTGAAGGGCAACTCGTACAGCGAGGATCTCGCGAACGAAGACACGCTTGCCGCGATCTGCTGGTCGGGCGACATCACGATTCTCAACGCGGAGGCGGGCGAGGAGAAGTGGGAGTTCGCGATTCCGGATGCCGGCTGCACGCTGTGGAACGACCTCTTCCTCGTACCGATCGGCTCTCCCCGCAAGACGAACGCGGAGAAGCTCATCAACTTCTACTACGAGCCCGAGATCGCGGCAGAAGTCGCCGCCTGGGTGAACTACATCAGCCCGGTGGTTGGCGCCCGCGAGGCGGCCGTTGCGATCGACCCTGCTCTCGCCGAGAACCAATTGATCTTCCCCAGCGACGAGACGCTCGCGAAGGCGCACACCTTCCGCACCCTCGACAGCGGCGAGGAGCAGGAGTTCGGCGCCGAGTTCCAAAGCATCCTGCTCGGAGCCTGATACATGAGTAAGAACGAATTCGGCACCTCAGGTGCCGACCTCGAGCTGCGCGGGGTCTCCAAGCGGTTCCCTGGCTTCACTGCGATCGAGGAGCTCGATCTGACGATCCCGGCCGGATCGTTCTTCGCGCTGCTCGGGCCGTCCGGCTGTGGCAAGACGACGACGCTGCGTATCGTGGCGGGCCTCGAGGAGCCGACCACGGGTCGGGTTCTCATCGGCGGCAAGGACGTCACCGACGCCAAGCCGTTCCAGCGTCCCGTGAACACGGTGTTCCAGAGCTACGCGCTGTTCCCGCACATGACGGTGATCGAGAACATCGCCTTCGGGCTGCGCCGTCGGCGCATCGAGGATCCGCTGGGAAAGGCGCGCGAGGCGCTGCGTCTCGTCGAGCTGGAGAACGTCGCTCAGCGCCGTCCCGCCCAGCTGTCGGGCGGGCAGCAGCAGCGCGTCGCCCTCGCGCGAGCGATCGTCAACCGTCCGGCGCTCCTGCTGCTCGATGAGCCGCTCGGCGCGCTCGACCTCAAGCTGCGTCGGCAGATGCAGCTCGAGCTGAAGGAGATCCAGGCGCAGGTGGGCCTCACTTTCCTGCACGTCACGCACGACCAGGAAGAGGCCATGACCATGGCCGACACCGTCGCGGTCATGAACAAGGGGCGTATCGAGCAGATGGGCGCCCCGGAAGAGCTCTACGAGCGCCCGCGCACGGCGTTCGTCGCCAACTTCCTGGGACAGTCGAACCTGTTCGGCGGCAAGGTGGTCTCGTCGAGCGACGAGTCGATCGTGGTCGATGTCCACGGCTACCGGGTCGAGGTTCCTCGCGCACGCTCGCAGCGCCACAGCGGCGAGGTCGCAGTCGGCGTGCGCCCGGAGAAGATCGAGCTCCACGCGAACGAGCCGGTGCCGGCATCCGGAATCAACATCGTCGGTCCCGGACGGGTCACCGACGTGTCGTTCAGCGGAGTCAGCACCTCGTACCAGGTGAGTCTGCCCGGGCTCGGGGTGGTCACGGTCTTCGCCCAGAACCGCAGCTTCGGACCTGTCGTGCACGAGGGCGAGCAGGTGTGGCTGAGCTGGCACGTCGAGCACGGATTCGGGCTCGAGGACGAGCCGGAGCAGCTTCCGAAGTTCGCCGCCGACGACGACACTCAGTCGATCGCGGCGCAGCGACGCCGCCAGCTCCAGACGGAGCTCGAGGGAGCCTGAGCATGGCGTTCGGAGCGTTCTCCAGCGGTGCGGCACCCGGGGTCGCAACCGTTCAGGAAGGCCCGCGGCGCAAAAGCCGCGTCGCGCTGTTCCTGCTGCTGCCGGGCATCGCCTATCTCGCGCTGTTCTTCCTCGTGCCGCTCATCTCGTTGCTGCTCACGAGCTTCATGGCGCCGCGCGAGTTCGGAGACATCGGCCAGTTCGACTACGCGTTTCGCTGGGAGAACTACGTCAAGGTCGTCGAGACCTACTTGCCCCACATCCTGCGGTCCTTCGGCTATGCGGCGATCGCGACAGTGCTCGCGCTCATCATCGGGTATCCGCTCGCGTACTTCATCGGCGTCAACCTCAGAAGGTTCCCGCTTGTGCAGGCGCTCGCCCTGGTGCTCGTGATCGCACCGTTCTTCATCAGCTTCCTGCTGCGCACGCTGGCGTGGAAGCAGATCTTCGCCGATGAGGGCCCGGTCGTCGGGGCGCTGAATGCGCTCTCACTGATGGGCCCGGGTGATCACATCACAGGCACGCCCGCGGCGGTGGTCTTCGGTCTCACGTACATGTTCATCCCGTTCATGACGCTGCCGATCTACACCTCGCTCGAGCGGCTCGACCTGCGGTACGTGGAGGCGGGCGGCGATCTGTACGCCTCGCCGTGGACGACGTTCCGCACGGTCACGCTCCCGCTGTCGATGCCTGGTGTGGTGTCCGGCACGCTGCTGACATTCATCCCGGCATCCGGCGACTACATCAACGCCAGCCGCGACTTCCTCGGAAGCACGGAGACGGCCATGATCGGCAACGTCGTCGAGACGAACTTCCTGATCCTCCAGAACTACCCGGCTGCCGCGGCACTGTCGATCATCCTCATGGCGACGATCCTGATCCTGGTGGGGGCATACGTGCGGAAGAGCGGAACGGAGGATCTCGTATGAGGGGCTTCGGCAGGTACGCGCTCGCCGTCTACAGCGTGATCGCGTTGACGTTCATCATGATCCCGATCGTCTACACGATCGTGTTCAGCTTCAACGACGCCAGGCGCACGAACATCATCTGGCGCGGCTTCACCTTCGACAACTGGCTACAGGTCTGCCGTGCGCAGGACGTCTGCATCGCCTTCGGCAACAGCATCATCGTGGCGCTCGTCGCGACGCTGCTCGCGACCGTGCTCGGCACGATGATCGCGATCGCTCTCGTGCGGTACCGGTTCCGGTTCCGCGCAGCGACCACGCTGCTGCTCTTCCTGCCCATGGCGACCCCTGAGGTCGTGCTCGGTGCGGGGCTCGCCGCCCAGTTCCTCGCGGCGGGTGTGCAGAAGGGCCTCGTCACGATCATCATCGCGCACACGATGTTCTGCATCAGCTTCGTCGTGGTGACCGTGCGCGCTCGGGTCGCGTCGCTCGATCCGGCGCTCGAGGAGGCAGGCCGCGATCTGTATGGCTCGCCGCGGCAGGTGTTCTGGCGCATCACCTTCCCGTTGCTCCTGCCCGGCATCATCGCCGCTGCGATGCTCTCGTTCGCGCTCAGCTTCGACGACTTCATCATCACGAACTTCAACGCCGGTTCCACGATGACGTTCCCGAAGTACATCTACACTGCGGCGGCGCGCGGCATCCCGGCCGAGGCCAACGTCATCGCCTCGGCCGTGTTCTTCCTCGCGATCGTCATCGTGATCGTCGTGCAGGTGACGAACGCGGCCAGACGCAAGCGGCTCGCGCTGCGCTGAGGTCGACATCCCCGGGAGGCCGCGACCGGCGGCCTACGCTGGCGACATGGAGCAGGAGCACCGATTCGCGGTCGAGGTCGAGTGGACCGGCAACCGGGGGAGCGGCACGAGCAGTGCGCGGGCGTTCGAGCGCGAGCACATCGTGCGCGCCCCGGGCAAGCCGGAACTGGCCGGGTCGGCGGCGCCGGTGTTCCGCGGCGACGCGGCCCGGTGGAACCCGGAAGAGCTGCTCATCGCTGCGCTCTCGCAGTGCCACATGATGAGCTACTTCTACGCTGCGGTGCAGCACGGCATCGTGGTGACCGGCTATCGCGACGCCGCGACCGGCGTCATCGAAATGGAAGGAGCGGCCGGGCAGTTCACCTCGGTCACGCTGAGGCCCGAGGTCACAGTCTCACCGAGCGAAGCGCTGACCGCCGATCCGGGGCTCGCGGACCGGCTGCACGATGAGGCGGAGCGCCTCTGCTTCATCGCACGTTCTGTGAACTTCCCCGTGCACCACGAGCCGACCACCAGAGTGACCGCCGGCTGACCACGGACGCGCTGGCGGGATGCCCTGGCCGGATGCCGTGGCCGGATGCCGCGGCGGCGACTTCAGCGCGGTGAGCCCAGCGCTGTCAGCCCCGCGGCATCAGCTCAGCGGCATCAGCTCAGCGGCATCAGCTCAGCGGCATCAGCTCAGCGGCATCAGCTCAGCGGCATCCGCTCAGCGGCATCCGCTCAGCACTGGTTGACCGACACCTCGAAGTCGTCGAGCGCCTCTTCGATCACGCTCATGGCGTCATCGATGAGGGCATCGCTGATCACGACCGATGGCAGGAAACGCAGGACGCTGTCCCAGCTGCCCGAGTCGAGCGGGATGACACCCCGCGATGTGGCGTACGAGATCACGTGCTTGAGCGCCTCGGGGTTCGGCTTCTTGGTTCCCGGCAGCACCAGTTCGACGCCGAACATCGCACCTCGGCCGCGCACCTCGCCCACGAAGCTGTAGCGCTGGGGCCAGCCGCCGATCCGCTCTCGCAGCGTGCGCTCGACACGCTGCGCTTCGCCCAGCAGGTCATCGCGTTCGATGATCTCGAGTACTTTCAGCGCCGCCGCCGCAGAGACCGGGTTGCCGCCGAAGGTGCCGCCGATGCCTCCCGGCTGCACGGCGTCCATGACCTCGGCGCGGCCCGTGACCGCTGCGATCGGCATGCCGCCGCCGAGCCCCTTGGCGATGGTGACAAGGTCGGGCACCACATCGTGGTGCTCGATGGAGAACCACTTGCCCGTGCGGGCGATGCCCGCCTGGATCTCGTCGGCCACGAACAGGATGCCGTTCCGGCGGCAGTAGTTCGCGATGCGCTGGAAGTAGCCCTCTGCCGGGATGACGATGCCGCCATCGCCCTGGATCGGTTCGGCGAAGAACGCAGCGACCTCGCTCGCGCCGATATGCGTCTCGATGTAGTCGATGGTCCGTTCGGCCGCTTCCGCACCAGAGAGGCCGTCTCGGAACGGATAGCTGATCGGCACGCTGAAGATGTCGCCCGGGAACGGTCCCATGCCGGCGCGTTCGGGCCAGGGGCGATACGTCATCGCCATGGTGAGGTTCGTGCGCCCGTGGAAGGCGTGGTCGAGGGCGACGATCACGCGTCGCCCCGTGTACTTGCGCGCGATCTTCACGGCGTTCTCAACCGCTTCTGCGCCCGAGTTGACGAGAATCGAATGCTTCTCGAAGTCGCCGGGGGTGAGTTGTGCGAGCTTCTCGGCGACCTTCACGTAGTTCTCGTACGGCGTGACCGTGAACAGCGTGTGGGTGAGCCTCGCGGCCTGCTCGGCCACTGCGGCGGCGACCTCCGGATTCGCATGCCCGATCGTCGTGACGCCGATGCCGCATCCGAGGTCGATGAGCTGGTTGCCGTCGACGTCGCGCAGGATCGCGCCCGATCCCTGCTCCATGTAGATGTTCGCCAGCGTGCCCGCACCGCGCGAGACGCTGGCCTCGCGCCGCTGCTGCAGCGCCTTCGACTTCGGACCCGGCAGGTCGGTGACGAGCTTGCGTTCCTGTTCGACCGTGAACTCCATGCCGCCCAGCCTAGGGCTGCCCGCTGCCACCACCGTGACAGGGGACGGTGTCATGGCACGCGTTGAGCCGGTTGTCAGCACAGCCGAAGCCACGATGCGCGAAGATGGAGCATTCGTCCTGTCTCTCTCACGAAGGTTTTCCGCGTGCGCGCATTCGCTGCCCTGACCGTCACGGTCGCCCTCACCGCCGCCCTCGCAGGCTGTGCGGCGAACCCCGACACCGACTCGAATCCCGATGAGAGCGCCGCTCCCTCGCCGGCAGGCTCGACCGACTGCCTCGCGAGCGGCGGCAGCGGCGTCGACGCGGTGAGCGTCACGGGCGAGTTCGGCACGACTCCGGTCATCGAGTTCGAGGCTCCGCTGTCGGTGGAGAAGACGCAGCGCGCTGTCGCGATCGAGGGCGATGGCGATCTCATCGCCTCGGGCGACGACGTCAACGTCTACTTTGGGCTCTGGAACGCCACCACCGGCGAAGAGATTCCCGGCACGGGCTTCACCGAAGGCGCCGAGGTGCCGATGGCGGTCGATGAGCAGCAGATTCTGCCCGGCCTGGTGAAAACCTTGCAGTGCGCGCCCGAGGGCAGCCGGGTGGTCGGAGTGCTGCCGCCCGCCGACCTGTGGGGCGCTCAGGGCCTCGCCGACCTCGAAGTCAAGGGCACGGATTCGCTCGTCTTCGTCGCCGACATCGTCTCTCGTGTCAAGCCGCTCGAGCCCGCGACCTGGACCGAGAACGTGCCCACAGTCGACCTCGAGAGCGAGGCGCCGGTCGTCACCCTGCCGCAGACCGAGCCGTCGCCTGAGCTTCAGCTCGCCGTGCTCGAAGAGGGCAATGGCGATGTCGTGGAGGATGGCGCGACCGTGACGGTGCACTACCAGGGCACATCCTGGAACACCGGCGAGATCTTCGATCAGAGCTACACCCGGGGCGAGCCAGCGACCTTCTCGACCGACGGCGTGATCCCCGGCTTCGCGGCGGCGATGATCGGTCAGAAGGTCGGCTCGACGGTGATCGTGACGATCCCGCCGAAAGATGCCTACGGGCCCGAGGGTGCGGGCCATGCGCTGAGCGGCCAGACACTCGTCTTCCTCATCCAGATCGAAGACGCGCAGTAGCGTAAGCGCCATGCGCCGCGTGATCATCCTGGGGTCGACGGGCTCGATCGGCACCCAGGCGCTCGACGTGATCGAGGCGAACCGAGATCGCTTCCAGGTCGTCGGCCTGGCGGCGGGCCGGAACGGCGAGCTGCTGGCCGAGCAGGCGCGTCGATTCGGGGTGGCCGAGACGGCGCTCGGAGCGGCGGATGCTGCACAGCTCGTTCGCGGGGTCGACGCCGACGTGGTGCTCAACGGCATCACGGGTTCCGTCGGCTTGGAACCGACGCTCGCCGCACTGGAGTCGGGCGCCACGCTCGCCCTCGCGAACAAGGAGAGCCTCATCGTCGGCGGCGACCTGGTGAAGGCCGCCGCTGCACCGGGCCAGATCGTGCCGGTCGACTCCGAGCACTCGGCGATCGCCCAGGCGTTGCGCGCCGGTGCACCGGACGAGGTGCGCAGGCTTGTGCTCACAGCATCCGGTGGACCGTTCCGTGGCCGCTCAAGGGAATCGCTCGCGGCGGTCACACCGGCGGAGGCGCTCGCCCACCCGACGTGGGACATGGGCGTGGTCGTCACCACGAACTCGTCGACCCTTGTGAACAAGGGTCTCGAGGTGATCGAGGCGCACCTGCTGTTCGACATCGACTTCGACCGCATCGACGTCACAGTGCATCCGCAATCGATCGTGCACTCGATGGTCGAGTTCGTCGACGGATCCACCATCGCGCAGTGCTCGCCGCCCGACATGCGGCTGCCGATCTCGCTCGGCCTCGATTGGCCCAATCGGGTTCCCGGCGTCGGTGCCCCGCTCGATTGGACCACTGCGAGCCAGTGGACCTTCGAGCCGCTCGACGACGAGGCGTTCCCTGCGGTGACGATGGCGAAGGAAGCGGGCCGGGCGGGTGGAACCTTCCCGGCCGTGTTCAACGCCGCCAACGAGCAGGCCGTGCACGCGTTCCACGCGGGCGCGATCGGCTACCTCGACATCATCGACACGGTGCGCGCCGTGGTCGAGCGGCACGAGAGCGGCGACCCGAGCCTCGAAGGGGTGCTCTCCGCGGAGCGCTGGGCCCGTGCCGAAGCCGACGCGATCATCGCTCGGGGTTGAGCCCGGACCCTCTCCCACCGATCGGTGCGCCGGCCTGCTGCAGCTCGTACGCGGTTCCCGGGCGAGCAACGCGAACCGCGTCGGCTCAAAGCTGCTTCATGGCCAGCGATCGCTAGCCTGAGCGGGTGGAGAGCGTGCTGCTGTACATCGTGGGCGTGCTGATCATCGTGATCGGCCTGGCGCTCTCCATCGGGCTGCACGAGATCGGGCACCTCGTTCCTGCGAAGAAGTTCGGCGTCAAGGTCGGCCAGTACATGATCGGGTTCGGTCCGACGCTGTGGTCGCGCCGACGGGGCGAGACCGAATACGGGGTCAAGGCGATCCCGCTGGGCGGCTACATCTCGATGGCGGGCATGTACCCGCCCGAGAAGGGACGCAAGTCGGCGCGCACCTCGAGCACCGGCTTCTTCAACGCCCTGGTGCAGGATGCCCGCACCGCGTCTGCAGAGAGTGCAGTCGATACCGACGAGCAGCGCCTGTTCTATCGGCTGCCGATCTGGAAGCGCATCATCATCATGCTCGGCGGGCCGGCCATGAACCTGCTGATCGCGGTGGTGCTCTACGCGGTGCTCCTGATGGGGTTCGGACTGCAGACGCCGAGCACCACGCTCGGCAGCGTCTCGGAGTGCGTCATCCCAGCGGGCAGCACGGCGACCTCCTGCAGCGCCGACGACCCGCTCGCCCCGGGCGCAGAGGCGGGGCTCCGGCCCGGTGACCGCGTGGTCTCGATCGCGGGCGAGCCCATCGACGACTGGAGCGAACTCTCGGCCACCATCCGGCAGCACGCTGGGGAGACGGTGCCGTTCGACATCGTGCGCGATGGCCGGGAGCAGACCCTTTCGGTGACGCCCTTGCTCACCGAGCGGTACGTCTACACAAAGGATGGCCAGATTGAGATGGATGCCGCCGGCCGGCCCGTCACCGAAGAGGTGGGCTTCGTCGGGGTCGGTCCTGCGTACGAGCGAGTGCAGCAGCCCGCGACCGCTGTGCTCCCAGCCGTCGGTGACAACCTTTCCGCAGTGGTGAACATCGTCCTGCACCTGCCGCAGCGCATGGTGGAGGTCGCGCAGGCCGCCTTCGGCACCGAGGCCCGCGATCCGAACGGACCGATCAGCGTCGTAGGGGTGGGCCGTATCGCGGGCGAGATCGCGAGCGTCGATACTGCGCCGATCGTCGACCGTGCGGCGGGACTCGTGGGCCTGGTCGCAGCGCTCAACGTGGCGCTCTTCGTCTTCAACCTCATCCCGTTGATGCCGCTCGACGGCGGGCACGTCGCCGGTGCCCTCTGGGAGGGCCTGCGACGCTGGTTCGCTCGGGTCTTCGGCAGGCCCGACCCGGGCCCCGTCGACACAGCGCGGCTCGTGCCGATCACTCTGGGCGTCGTCGCTGTGCTCGGGGTGATGAGCGCACTGCTCATCTACGCCGACATCGTGAAGCCCGTCAGCATCCTCTAGCCCCGTCGCACGAACCGCGGAGCGCGGTTCAGCGGCAGCGGGAACTCAGCGCTGCAAACTCAGCGTTGCGGGTTCAGCTGTGCCGCGAATCAGCGGTAGAGGATGAGCGCGTCGCCCTGGCCGCCGCCCCCGCACAACGACACCGCAGCCTTGCCGCCACCGCGGCGCGCGAGTTCGTGCGCGGCGTGCACGGTGAGTCGGGCGCCCGACGCGCCGACCGGGTGGCCGATCGCAATGGCACCGCCGTGGATGTTCACGATGTCGCTCGAGATGCCGAGGTCGCGCATCGATTGGACGGCGACCGCTGCGAACGCCTCGTTGATCTCGATGAAGTCGAGGTCGCCGATCTGCCATCCCTGACGCAGCAGGGCCTGCTCGATCGCGCGAGACGGCTGCGAGTGCAGTGAGTTGTCAGGCCCGGCCACTCGGCCGTGCTTGCCCACGATCGCGAGCCACTCGTACCCGTTCCTCTCCGCCCACTCCCGATCGGCGACGACGAGCGCTGCCGCACCATCGCTGATGGGCGACGAGTTGCCCGCCGTGATGGTGCCCTCCGGGTCGAAGGCCGGCCGCAGCTTCGCGAGGGTCTCCACGGTGCTGTCGGGGCGCACGCCCTCATCGGTCGTGATCGTCGTGACCTCGCCCTTGCGTCCCGTGATCTCGACCGGCGCGATCTCGGCATCGAAGAGTCCGGATGCCTGGGCCGCGGCGGCGCGCTGGTGGGAGGCCGCGGCAACGGCATCCTGATCCTCCCGAGAGATGCCGAGACGGCTCAGCGGACGTTCCGTCGAAAGCCCCATCGACTCGTGATCGAAGGCGTCCAGCAGGCCGTCGTGCTCCATGTGGTCCACTGCGGCCACGGCGCCGTAGCCCCAGCCCATGCGCGTACCGAGCAGAAGGTGGGGCGCCTGGGTCATCGACTCCATGCCGCCGGCGACCACGACCTCGGCGTCGCCCTCCCTGATCATGCGAGCCGCATCGATCACCGCGCTCACGCCTGAGAGGCACACCCGGTTGATGAGCGTGGTCGGTACGTTCCACCCGATGCCCGCACGGATGGCGGCCTGCCGCGCCGGGTTCTGTCCCGCGCCGGCGGGAAGCACCTGGCCCATGATGACGTGCCCGATCTGCTCTGCCGGCACACCGGAGCGCTCGAGCGCTGCCTTGATGGCAACCGTTCCGAGGTCGACGGAGCTCTGCGATGCGAGCTGGCCCTTCACGCGCCCCTGCGGCGTGCGCGCTCCCGACAGGATCACGACTTCATTCGGCATGTACGGCTCCTTCGCCCCGGTCGTTCGAGCACGCACCTGGCGCTCCACTGCTGCAATCGACAGTAGCAAGCGCGGATGCTGCCGAGCGCACGCGGCATTCGTTACGCCTTCGAGATCGCTTCCCTGCCAAGCTGGCCGACATGTTGGGCAGTCGCCATCTGGAACGCGGGCGCGGAGGAGTCAACACCGTGCGGGCCGCGATTGTCAGCGCGCTCGCAATCGCGGTGCTCAGCTCGTGCGCCGCGTCGCCGGTCGCGAAGCCGCAGTCGACCTCCTCTCCGCAGCCGGCATCGCCCACCGCTGAGCCGCCAGCGAAGGTGGCGGCGATCGTGGTCGCGCCGACGATGCTCGAGTTGGCTGATGCCGAAGGTCGCGTGCTCAAGCGGCTGAGCTACGACCTCGACGCAGTCGAGTTCACCGACGAGCTCGTAGCCGCGATCGGGAGCGCTCCAGAAGTGGTCGAGTGGCCGGGGCAGTGCTGCCATGACCCGCGCACCACCTACTACCGCTGGCCCGGTTTCATCGTCGGCGACGACCATCCCGGCCATTTCGCCGACGACCTCACCACCTGGGTCGACGAAGACGGCCCCGATGTGAGGGCCATGAATCTCGCGGTGTATGTGAAGTCGGCTTCGGTCGGCGAGCTCGAGATCCGCACGCCCTCCGGGTTCCGGATAGGCGATGATCTCGACGCGCTCGCCGCCGAGTACGGGGTGGCCTACGACCCTGCAGGCGAATGGGCTGAAATCCCCCTTGAACACGGTGCCGAACTCGGCCCATCCGAGGTTCCGGGGGAACTCAACGCCTACTTCGTGGTCGTCACCCGTGGCGGCGAGACGATTCAGCTCAAAGCACCGGAGCAACTCGGGGTCGGGCGCACCTGACCGCCCGAAGGGTCGCCGTCGAACCTGATGGGTACCGCTCCGGCTATGCGCAGGCTCCAGAAGTAGACTCGTCGCGTGGCTGCAGTGAACCTCGGTATGCCGAGAATCCCCGAAACGCTTGCTCCGCGGCGAAAGTCCCGCCAGATCAAGGTCGGCAAGGTGCTCGTGGGCGGAGACGCGCCCGTGAGCGTGCAGTCGATGACCACGACGCCGACAACGAACATCAACGCGACGCTGCAGCAGATCGCCGAGCTCACCGCATCCGGCTGTGACATCGTGCGCGTCGCCGTGCCGAGCCGCGACGATGCAGAGGCGCTCCCGATCATCGCGAAGAAGAGCCAGATCCCGGTCATCGCCGACATCCACTTCCAGCCCAACTACGTGTACGCCGCGATCGACGCCGGCTGCGCTGCGGTGCGGGTCAACCCCGGCAACATCCGTAAGTTCGACGACCAGGTCGGTGAGATCGCCCGGCGCGCTCAAGCAGCGGGCGTCAGCCTGCGCATCGGAGTGAACGCGGGCTCGCTCGACCCCCGCCTGCTCGAGAAGTACGGCAAGCCGACCGCCGAGGCGCTCGTCGAGAGCGCTGTGTGGGAGGCGAGCCTCTTCGAGGAGCACGACTTCCACGACTTCAAGATCTCGGTCAAGCACCACGACCCGATCGTGATGGTGAAGGCCTACCGCCAGCTCGCCGAACGGGGCGACTGGCCGCTGCATCTGGGCGTCACCGAGGCGGGCCCGGCCTTCCAGGGCACCATCAAGAGCGCCACGGCCTTCGGCATCCTGCTCGGCGAGGGCATCGGAGACACCATTCGTGTCTCTCTCTCCGCACCGCCCGCCGAAGAGGTCAAGGTCGGGCTTCAGATCCTCCAGTCGCTGAACCTGCGAGAGCGCAAGCTCGAGATCGTCTCGTGCCCCAGTTGCGGGCGCGCCCAGGTCGACGTGTACTCGCTCGCCGACCGTGTCACCGCCGGACTCGAGGGCATGAGCGTGCCGCTGCGCGTCGCCGTGATGGGCTGCGTGGTGAACGGTCCTGGTGAAGCGCGCGAAGCCGACCTCGGCGTCGCGAGCGGCAACGGCAAGGGCCAGATCTTCGTGAAGGGCGAGGTCATCAAGACCGTGCCGGAGGCGGAGATCGTCGAGACCCTGATCGCCGAGGCGAACCGCATCGCAGCGAGCATGCCCGCGAGCGAGAGCGGCGAACCCACGGTCACCGTCGGCGCGTGACGAAGCCCGTGTGCTGACGATCGACTGATCCGACGGAACTGATCCGAGGGGCGAGGATGCCTGTTGTGACGGATGTCGCTGCCGTGGACGTCGCGCGCGTCCAACGGCGCACCCTCGGTGTTCTCGCGACCGGTCAGGTGCTCAGCGGCGTGGGCATGGGGTCGACGCTCTCGCTCGGCGCCTTGCTCACGGAGCACGTCTCCGGCGAGGCCGCCCTATCGGGTCTCGCAGCGACCATGCTCACGCTCGGCGCGGCTGCGCTCGCCATTCCGCTCGCGCGAGTCGCCGCGCGCACTGGCCGGCGGATCGCCCTCGCTTCGGGCGGCGCGCTTGCGGCCCTTGGCGCAGTGGTCATCATCGCCGCCGCAGCGTGGATGCAGTTCTGGCTCCTGCTCGTGGGGCTCGCGGTGCTCGGCGCCGGCTCGGCCGTGAACCTTCAGGCCAGATTCGCCGCCGCCGATCTCGCGTCACCCACTCGCCGTGGGCGCGACCTCTCGCTGGTGGTGTGGGCGACGACGATCGGCGTGGCAGTCGGTCCCAACCTGCTCGAGCCGGGGGAGATCGTCGGCGGGGCCATCGGGCTGCCCGAACTCACGGGCGGGTTCGCCTTCGCGATCCTCGCGCAGCTCGCAGCGATGACGCTGTACCTGAGCGCGCTACGACCCGACCCGCTGCTCACGGCGCTCTCGCTCGAGAGCAGGGCTCCCGCATCCGCCGCTCCGCAGGACGCGTCTACTGCGCCAGCAGCCGCAGCCGCAGCCGCAGCGGCATCGGCGTCGGTGGGCGGCGAGACCGACGTGAGCACCGCGACCGGGCCGGTGCTTCTCGGCGCGGCGGAACCTGCTGAGGAGGCTGCCGAACGAGCAGGCGCCGCGGTTGCCCGGACGAGGCGAGTCGGCCCCTTCAGCATCCTCGTCGAGAAGCCGCGAGCCCTCATCGCCATCGTCGCCGTGGTGCTGAGTCACGCGACCATGGTCGCGGTGATGGCGATGACGCCTCTGCACCTCACGCAGCACGGCGGCACGCTCGTGATCGTCGGCATCGTGATCAGCATGCATACGGCGAGCATGTACGCGCTTTCGCCGTTGTTCGGCTGGCTCAGCGACCGCTTGGGCCGGGTGCCGGTCATCGTGCTCGGGCAACTCGTCTTCGTCGCCTCCCTCGTGCTCAACTGGGTCGCCGGTGGCGATCATGCGACCGTCGGCATCGCGCTCGCGCTCCTCGGCCTCGGCTGGTCGGCATCGACGGTGTCCGGCTCCGCCATGCTCACCGACGCGCTCGAGCCCGGCGAACGGGCACGCGTGCAGGGGCTCTCCGACACAGCGATGAATCTCGCCGGTGCCGGCGGCGGCGCCCTCGCGGGGCTCATCATGGCGCTGCTCGGCTACGGCGGCCTGAACGCCCTCACGCTGCTGCTCGTCGCGGGAGTGCTGGCGGCGCTCGCCCTCGGCATCCGCCCGCTCCGCCCCGTCCGCGCAGCCTGAGCGCCCCCGCGCGCCCCCGCGCTCGCGCCGCCTGCCCCGCCCGCGCGGCTGCCCTTCCGCGCGCCCCGCGGCTGCCCTTCCTCGCGCCCCGCGGCTGCCCTTCTTACCCCCTGCCCCACCCTCGCGTTCGAACCCCTTCGAGATGACAGAATCTGCGCGCTCCGGGCCCGAAAAGGTGCCGATCGTGTCATCTCGGCGGAGTGGATGCTCGCACACGGGGAGACGGGGCGGCGGCGAGACGGCGGGGGAGCCGGAGGCGGGGGAGAAAAGGGGGCGGGATGCCGCGAACTAGACTTGCGGCGTGGTCACCCGTCTCTCCCACCTCTTCCTCCGCACGCTCCGCGAAGACCCCGTCGACGCCGAGGTCGCCAGCCACAAGCTACTGGTGCGCGCCGGGTACATCCGCCGCCAGGCGCCGGGCATCTTCGCCTGGCTGCCGCTCGGGCTGCGGGTGAAGGCCCGCATCGAGACGATCATCCGCGAGGAGATGGCCGCGGCGGGTGCGCAGGAGGTGCATTTCCCGGCCCTGCTGCCGCGCGAGCCCTATGAGGCCACCAACCGCTGGACCGAGTACGGCCCGAACCTCTTCCGACTGCAGGACCGGCGAGAGACCGACTACCTGCTCGCGCCCACGCACGAGGAACCGTTCACGCTGCTGGTGAAAGACCTGTACTCCTCGTACAAGGACCTTCCCGTCACGCTCTACCAGATCCAGGACAAGTACCGCGACGAGGCGCGCCCCCGTGCGGGCCTGCTGCGCGGCCGCGAGTTCACCATGAAGGACGCCTACTCCTTCGACGTCACCGACGAGGGGCTCGCCGAGAGCTACCAGGCGCAGCGCGACGCCTACGAGCGGATCTTCACGCGGCTCGGGCTCGAGTACGTGATCGTCCAGGCGGATGCCGGCGCGATGGGCGGGTCGCGCAGCGAGGAGTTCCTGCACCCCACCGAGGTCGGCGAAGACACCTTCGTGCGCTCGGCCGGGGGATACGCGGCCAACGTGGAGGCCTACCAGACGCCCGCGTCCGAGGCGCTCCCGATCGACGGGCAACCTGAGCCGATCGTCGTCGATACCCCCGACTCGAGCACGATCCTCGGGCTCATCGATGAGCTCAACACCAATCAGGCACGCACCGACCGCGCATGGCTCGCGTCCGACACGCTGAAGAATGTCGTGCTGGCGCTCACGCACCAAGACGGCTCACGCGAACTCGTCGTCGTCGGGATGCCGGGCGACCGCGAGGTCGACATGAAGCGCGCCGAGGTGGTCTTCGCGCCCGCCGATGTGGAACCGGCATCCGAGTCGGACTTCGCCAAGCACCCGCGGCTCGTGAGGGGCTACCTCGGGCCGTGGACGCCAACTGGGGCCGTGCTCGGCGAGACGTCGAGCAGCGGCATCCGGTACCTGCTCGATCCTCGCGTCGTCGAGGGCACCGCCTGGGTCACCGGCGCGAACGAGCACGGCAAGCACGTGCTGAGCCTCATCGCCGGCCGCGACTTCACCGCCGACGGCGTGGCTGACATCGCGGAGGTGCACGAGGGAGACCCGGCACCGGATGGCTCCGGGCCGATCGAGGCCGCGAGGGGCATGGAGATCGGCCACGTGTTCCAGCTCGGCCGCAAGTACGCCGAGGCGCTCGGGCTGCAGGTGCTCGACGAGAACGGCAAGCTGGTCACCGTCACCATGGGCTCGTACGGCATCGGAGTGACCCGCATCATGGCGGTTCTCGCCGAGACGAACCATGACGACAAGGGGCTCACGTGGCCGGAGCAGGTCGCGCCCTTCGACGTGCACGTGGTCGCAACAGGCAAGGATGCCGCGGTCTACACGATCGCCGAAGAGCTCGTTTCGCAGCTGGAGGGCTTCGGACACGATGTGCTGTACGACGATCGCCCGAAGGTGTCACCGGGCGTGAAGTTCGGCGACGCCGAACTGCTCGGCGTCCCACGAATCGTGATCGTCGGGCGCACGGCCGCTGACGGCATTGTCGAATTGTGGAACCGCCGCACCGGCGAGCGTGAGCAGGTCGCGATCGCCGACGTCGTGAGCCGGCTCTCTGCGGCAGAAGCGAGCGCGAACTAGGCTGTGCCGGCCGCGCCGTCCATGCGTTCGACCTGAGGAGTCTGCCTCGCCTCCACAGGGCCGGCCGGTGCTAGCGCCGTTGCCGAATTGATCTTGGCGATCACGATCGAGACGCCGACGAACACGGCTCCCAGTGGAATGCCGATCTGGGCGACCGCCTGTATGGCGAAGTCGATCACTGTGTACTCGATCGGCCTATCCCAGAGGGCGTTCGATAGCGCCACTGTGACTGCGCCGGCGAAGTAGCGAGCAACCATGGCGAGAGCGATCAGCGCAATGCCGACAGAGCGGACTGTCCTGACCTCAGCGATCATGTGCGCCATACCACTCCCTGCTTTGGGTCGCCGTGCGTCACACCGTATTTCTCGCGGGGGTGAAAGTCGAGCACCGGATGCGGCGGCATCCGGTGTCGTAGAATGATGCGTTCCGGTGCGGCGCCGTGCCGGGTCGGGTGCGGAAGCGCACCCGCTGAGATCTGAATATTGGAGGCCCTCGGTGGAGATTGACCTGAGCGTGCTGCGCACGATCGAGCGCGAGCGTGAGATCCCTTTCGAAGAGCTCGTGAGCATCATCGAGCAGGCCATCCTGACGGCGTACCTCAAGCACACCTCGGCCGGTGAGCCGCACCCGCACGACGAGCATGCGGCGGGCCAGCACGGCCACGGCGAGCACGGCGGTCGCGCGCGGGTCGAGCTCGACCGCAAGACCGGCCATGTCACGGTGTACGTTCCCGAGCTCGACGACGAGGGCAACCAGATCGGCGAGGCCGTCGACAGCCCGAGCGACTTCGGTCGAATCGCCGCATCGGCGGCGAAGCAGGTGATCAACCAGCGCCTGCGAGACATCGCCGACGACGCGGTGTTCGGCGAGTTCCGCGGTCGCGAGGGCGACATCGTGGCGGGCGTCATCCAGCAGGGACCGAACCCGCGCATGATCCACATCGACCTCGGCACCATCGAGGCGATCCTGCCTCCCGAGGAGCAGGTGCCCGGCGAGGACTACACCCACGGCACCCGCCTGCGCGTCTATGTGACGAGCGTGACCAAGGGCCTCAAGGGGCCTTCGATCACCGTCTCTCGCACGCACCCCGCTCTGGTGCGCAAGCTCTTCGCCCTCGAGGTGCCTGAGATCGCGAACGGTGTCGTCGAGATCGCCTCGCTCGCTCGGGAAGCCGGGCACCGCACCAAGATCGCGGTGCGCGCGCTCGAGCCGGGAGTCAACGCGAAGGGCGCCTGCATCGGCGAACTCGGCCAGCGCGTGCGTGCGGTGACCGCCGAGCTCAACAACGAGAAGATCGACATCGTCGATTACTCCGACGACCTCGCCACCTTCGTCGCGAACGCGCTCTCGCCCGCCAAGGTCACGAGCGCCTTCGTCATCGACGAGGGTCTGAAGGCCGTGCGCGCCCTGGTGCCCGACTACCAGCTCTCGTTGGCGATCGGCAAGGAGGGCCAGAACGCTCGACTGGCCGCGAAGCTCACCGGTGCGCGCATCGACATCCAGCCCGACAGCGTGCTCGACGACTGATCGCGCTCCTGACATCACGCCCCGCGCCCGGAGCGGACCGACTCTCAGGAGAGGGGGAGTAGGATGGAGCCCGTCAGAACTTGCCTGGGGTGCCGACAACGCGCTCCGCGTTCCTCGCTTCTGAGGGTCGTGGCGCGAGATGGAGAGGTCGTGGCGGATGCCGCGGCCGTGCTCCCCGGGAGGGGTGCGTGGGTTCATCCCACGCGTGCCTGCATCGACACGGCGGTGAAACGCAACGCTTTCGGGCGGGCGCTTCGAGCGGGTCGAGCGGTGCAACCCTCGGAAGCGCTGATCAACCTCAGCATCAACGAATAGACAGGCTGAATGGCAATGGACAACTCATGAGCGGCTCGAAATGAGACCCGTCCACCACTAATGTCTGCGCCCCTGTCGGGTCGCGGACCCAGACAGGAGAACTGTGGCGAATCCACGCGTGCACGAGATCGCGAGCGAACTCGGCATCGACAGCAAGACTGCCCTTGAGAAGCTCAAGGAGCTGGGCGAGTTCGTAAAGGGACCGTCCTCCAGCATCGCGCCCCCGGTTGCGCGACGGCTGCGCGCCGCCTTCGAGAAGGACGGCATCAAGGCGCCCGAGAAGAAGGCCGCGCCCAAGGCCCCGGCCCCGGCCCCGAAGCCCGCTTCGAAGCCGGCTGCGCCGGTCGCCGAGGCGTCCGCTGAGCAGCAGCCCGCACCCAAGTCGGTCGCCGAGCGACAGGCCGAGGCAGCGGCGGCGGCCAAGGCCGCCGGCGAGCCGACTCCGGCGCAGCCCGGCCCGGCGGCTCCTGCCGCGGGCGGCCCGAAGCCCGGTGCTCAGGCGGCGCCCCGACCCGGTGCGCCGCGCCCCGGCAACAACCCGTACAGCAGCAACCAGGGCATGCCTCGTCCGGGCGGACCCCGCCCCGGCAACAACCCCTTCGCGTCGACCCAGGGCATGGCCCGGCCGACCCCGAACTCGATCCCTCGCCCGGCAGCGCCTCGTCCGGGTGCGCCCCGCCCGGGTGCTCCTCGTCCCGGCGCTCCGCGGCCCGGCGGCTTCCGCCCCGGCCAGCCCGGTGGTGCTCAGCACCAGCAGCGTCAGCGTCCCGGTGGCGGCGGTCCGGGTGCCGGTGGCCCCGGTGCCGGTGGCGGCTTCCGTCCGGCTGGCGGCTTTGCCGGTCGCCCCGGCGGTGGCGGCCGTGGCCGTGGCAGCACGGCAGGTGCGTTCGGCCGCGGTGGCGGCAAGAGCAAGGCGCGCAAGTCGAAGCGCACGAAGCGCCAAGAGTTCGAGATGCGTCAAGCGCCGTCGCTCGGCGGGGTCAGCGTTCCCCGCGGTGACGGCAGCACCATCATCCGCATGCGTCGCGGCGCATCGATCTCCGACTTCGCCGAGAAGATCGACGCCAGCCCTGCGAACCTCGTGACCGTGCTGTTCCACCTCGGTGAGATGGCCACGGCGACCGAGTCGCTCGATGAGGCGACCTTCGAGGTGCTCGGCGACGAGCTCGGCTACAAGATCCAGATCGTCTCGCCTGAAGACGAAGACCGCGAGCTGCTCGAGACCTTCGACATCGACCTCGAGCAGGAGCTCGAAGACGAAGATGACTCGGTGCTCGAGATCCGTCCGCCGGTCGTCACCGTCATGGGTCACGTCGACCACGGTAAGACCCGACTGCTCGACGCGATCCGTCAGGCGAACGTGGGCGCCGGCGAGGCCGGTGGCATCACCCAGCACATCGGTGCATACCAGGTATGGACCGAGCACGACGACATCGAGCGCGCGCTGACCTTCATCGACACCCCCGGTCACGAGGCGTTCACCGCCATGCGTGCCCGTGGTGCGCAGGTCACCGACATCGCGATCCTCGTGGTCGCGGCCGACGACGGCATCATGCCCCAGACGGTTGAGGCGCTGAACCACGCCCAGGCCGCAGGCGTGCCGATCGTGGTCGCAGTGAACAAGATCGACAAGCCTGAGGCCAACCCGGCCAAGGTGCGCCAGCAGCTCACTGAGTACGGCCTCGTGGCCGAGGAGTACGGCGGCGACGTCATGTTCGTCGACGTGTCGGCGAAGAACAACGTCGGCATCACCGAGCTCCTCGACGCGGTGCTGCTCACCGCTGACGCCGGTCTCGACCTGCGCGCGAACCCCGACAAGGCGGCGCGCGGTATCGCGATCGAAGCGAAGCTCGACAAGGGCCGCGGTTCCGTCGCAACGGTGCTCATCCAGTCGGGAACGCTGCGAGTCGGCGACGCGATCGTCGCCGGAACGGCCTACGGCCGCGTACGCGCGATGCTCGACGAGAACGGCGACGCGGTCGACGAAGCTCGTCCGTCGCGTCCCGTGCAGGTGCAGGGCCTCTCGAGCGTGCCGCGCGCCGGCGACACCTTCATCGTCACCGATGAAGACCGCACCGCGCGTCAGATCGCCGAGAAGCGCGAAGCCGTCGAGCGCAACGCACAGCTGGCGAAGGCCCGCAAGCGCATCAGCCTCGAGGACTTCACCCGTGCACTCGAAGAGGGCAAGGTCGAGTCGCTCAACCTCATCATCAAGGGTGACGTGTCGGGTGCCGTCGAGGCGCTCGAGGAGTCGCTCATGAAGATCGAGGTCGACGAGAGCGTTCAGCTCCGCATCCTGCACCGCGGTGTCGGTGCGGTGACGGAGTCCGACATCGACCTCGCGACCATCGACAACGCGATCGTGATCGGCTTCAACGTCCGCCCCGACGTCAAGGCCCGCGAGCGCGCTGCGCGCGAGGGTGTCGATGTGCGTTTCTACTCGGTCATCTACTCGGCCCTCGAAGACATCGAGAACTCGCTCAAGGGCATGCTCAAGCCCGAGTATGAGGAAGTCCAGTCGGGCGTGGCCGAGATCCGCGAGGTCTTCCACTCGTCGAAGGTCGGCAACATCGCCGGTGTGATCGTCCGTTCGGGCACGATCACGCGCAACGCCAAGGCGCGCGTCATCCGCGATGGCGTCGTGCTGGCCGACGGTCTGGCGATCGAGTCGCTGCGCCGGTTCAAGGACGATGTCACCGAGGTCCGCGAGGGCTTCGAGTGCGGTATCGGTCTGGGCAAGTTCAACGACATCCGCATCGGCGACGAGATCGAGACGATCGAGCTCAAGGAGAAGCCGCGGGTCTGATCCGCGACTTCACCGCACGGATGCCTGGGGCGCCGGATGCTGGCCGACAACGGTCCGCATCCGGCGCCCGCCGTCTGCCCGCAACCGCGCGGGCACATACTTTCGTAACGGGAGGAGAGAGCCATGGCTGATCCCCAGCGGGCCAGGAAGCTGGCCGACCGCATCAAAGAGGTCGTCGCTCGTCGCATCGATCGAGGCTTGAAAGACCCCCGCCTCGGCTTCGTGACGATCACCGACGTGCGCGTGACCGGCGATCTGCAGCACGCATCGATCTTCTACACCGTCTACGGCACCGACCAGGAGCGCGCCGACACGGCAGCGGCGCTGAAGTCGGCCACGGGCATGCTTCGCAGCGAGGTCGGGCGCAACATCACTGCCCGGCTCACGCCGTCGCTCGAGTTCATCCCCGACGCACTCCCCGAGAACGCCGCGAACATCGACGACCTGCTCGCTCGCGCACAGCAGCAGGATGCCGAGACCCAGCGTCTCGCCGCCTCGGCCGAGTACGCGGGCGAGGCCGATCCCTACGTCAAGCCTCGCTCTGCAGAGGACGACGACTGGGATGACGACGATGATGACGAGGACGACGACCTGGACGAGGACGACGAGGAAGACGACGTCGACGACGACTTTGAAGCCGGAGACGAGCGCGACGACGAGGTGTACGCGACCGACGACCTCGACCCCGACGCTGAGTTCGACGACGTCAATGACGCGGTCGTAGCGTCTGACGACGACCTCGACCCCGACGCAGACGACAACGACTGAACCGCCCGCTCAGAGCGGTTGGCGCAGCGCGAGGACTGAGCGCAATCGGGCCCGACAGCCGGCCCAGGGCAGCCCCCTCAGGGCAGCTCCCTCAGGGCAGCCGTCTCCGGCGCGCGCTCACCCAGCCCGCTCAGGGCAAGCGGTAGGCGTCGCCCTCTGAGACGGCGAGGCCGTCGCGCACGAGGGTGTCGATCGCGCGCGTGAGCTGTTCGGCATCCGGCCAGGCGCGTTCGAGTTCGGTTCTCGTCACGGGAATGTCGCTCGCACGCAGCTCGGCCATGACAAGGCCTCGCACCTGGCGATCGCTGCCCTCGAACCGTGCCTGCCCGCGCGCTCGCGGCCCGTCGTATGCGGGGTAGCCGGCGGCGCGCCAAGCGCAGAGCGCGTTGATGGGGCACCCGTCGCAGCGCGGAGCGCGTGCGGTGCACACGATGGCGCCGAGCTCCATGACACCCGCGTTCGTCAGCTGCGCTTGCCTGCGGTCGGTCGGCAGCAAGCGCTCCATGGCCTCGAGGTCGGCGCGGATGCGGGGTGGCCCCGCCTCGGCGAGACCTGCCACGGCGCGAGCGATGACCCGTCGCACATTCGTGTCGACCACCGGATGCCGCTCACCGAACGCGAAGCTCGCCACGGCCCGCGCGGTGTAGTCGCCGACGCCGGGCAGCGCCAGCAGCTGTTCGACGTCGCTCGGCACTTCGCCCCCGTGCCGCTCGGTGATCACCACAGCGGCTGCGTGCAGGTTCAGCGCCCTGCGCGGGTAGCCGAGCCGATGCCACATGCGCACGGCCTCGCCGGGCGGTTCCGCGGCGAGGGCGGCCGGTGTCGGCCAGCGATCGAGCCACTCGGCGAGCCGGGGCACGACGCGTGCGACCTGAGTCTGCTGCAGCATCACCTCGCTCACGAGGATGCCCCAGGCGGGGAAGCCCTGCTCACGCCAGGGCAGCTCGCGGGCGTACTCGCCGAACCAGGCGATGACGGCGTCGGCGATCGCGGCGGCCCGCACAGCGGCATGCTCATCCGCAGGCCCCGTGATGCGCTCTGTGGCGGCGACTCGCTCTGTGGCGGCGACTCGCTCTGTTGTGGCGACGCGCTCTGTGGTGGCGACTCGCTCTGTGGCGGTGCTGGTCGGAGGCCGCGTCGTCATCGCAACGGTCCGGTTGCAGCGGTGACCCGGTCGATGACCCGCCGCACTGGGAGGTGCCGACCGGAGGTCTCGACCTCGTGCACGAGCCGCAGCAGTTCCGTGTTCACCGGAACGGGCACCTCAGTGCCTTGCGCTGCGGCCACTACAGCCCCGTTCAAGAAGTCGATCTCGCTCCGTCGTCCGCGACGGATCGACTGCAGCGTCGATCCCGGGTTCGGAGTGGCGCCAAGGTACGCGCGGATGCGAAGCGGCAGCATTTGCCCGAGCGAGAGCGGCGCCCGGGCGACGAACGACAATCTGGCGTGGGTGAGGCCGTTGAAGGCCGCGAAGCGCACTCCTCTGGCAAGGCCGACGCGCACCGCCTCACGCATGCTGGCGGTCATGATGCGGCGCAGCCCAGCGTGCGAGATGACCTCCTGCACGCTCAGCCCGGTGATCGCGGGGAGCGCGTTCACCTGGTTGACGATCAGCTTGGTCCACTGAGCGCCTTCGAAGTCGGCGATGACCTCTGCCGGCATACCGGCCGCGTTCAGCGCGGATGCCGCGAGCTCCGCCGCGTCGGCATCCTGTGTGCCTCGGAACGCCCCCAGCACCGTGTTGGCTGCCGTGGTCACCCGCACATGACCCGGGGCGACGTACGAGGCGGCGATCATCGACAGTGCGCCGACGATGGGGGAGCCGGGGAGTTGCTCCGCCACCCGTTCCATGCCGCCCAGCCCGTTCTGCAGCACCACGGTCGGAGCGTCGCCGATGGCGCGGGCGTTGTCGCGGGCTGCGGCCTCGGCATCCATCGCCTTGGTCGCGATGATCACGAGCTCGGGCTTCGCCTTGAGGGGCAGCGTCTTCGCGGCCGAGACCCGCGCGGTGTACTCGCCCCACGCCCCGTCCAGCTTCAGGCCGTCGCGGCGGATCGCGGTGAGGTGCTCGCCCCGTGCCGCGACCCAGACCTCGTTGCCGGCTCGCTCGAGCATCGCCGCGATCGCGCCGCCCATCGCCCCAGCACCGACCACACCGACTCGCACGCCAACCAGCTTAGGCAGCCGCGGGCCCGGGGGGCCCTGCCTGTACACCGCACTGCTCCGCTGCGCCCCGCGGGGGCAGCATCCGCGCCACTTGCGCAAGTCCGCGCCAGCTGTACGTGGCGCGATTGCGAACAGGTGGCGCGCAAAGAGTCGGGCCGTCCGGCCGCCCAGCACGGTGCGATGGCACTCGGCGCGCGGGCAGCCCGAGCAACCCGGGCGGATGCCGTCACCGGTCACCGGTCACCGGTCACCGGGCGCGATCGCGGGCGCCGAGCGCGCGCTGCACCGGTCGCGTGGCGCAGCGACCCCCGCGCGCTGGGGTACCGTGCAAGGGTGACGCCTGCGATCGGATCCCGCAGCGGCATCCTGCTGCTCGACAAACCGCCCGGCATCACCAGCCATGACGTGGTCGCGCGAGTGCGCCGTCTTGCCGGCACTCGCAAGGTCGGCCATGCCGGCACACTCGACCCGATGGCCACGGGCCTGCTGGTGCTCGGCCTGAACAGCTCGACCCGCCTGCTGACGTACCTCGTCGGGCTCGACAAGGAGTACCTCGCCACCATCCGCCTCGGGCAGTCATCGAGCACCGACGACGCGATGGGCGAACTCGGCGAAGCGCACGACGTCTCGCACATCGACCCGGCCGCCATCGAGCGCGGAATCGCGGAGCTCACCGGCGACATCCTCCAGCGCCCGAGTGCGGTCAGCGCCATCAAGGTGGCGGGCCGGCGCGCGTACGACCGGGTCCGCGACGGCGAGACCGTCGAACTCGATGCGCGCCCGGTGACGGTGTCTGCGTTCGAGCTGCTCGAGACTCGCCGCGACGGCTTCATCGACCTCGATGTGCGTGTCGAGTGCTCGTCGGGCACGTACATCCGAGCTCTCGCGCGTGATCTCGGCGAAGCGCTCGGCGTGGGCGGGCATCTCACGGCGCTGCGCCGCAGCCGCGTCGGTCCGTTCATGGTGTCGGATGCCGCGACGCTGCCCGAGCGCCCAGCCCCCGGCTCGCAGCCGGCCGCCGCCGACACAGCAGCCCTCGCCGAAGCGCTGCTGCGGCCCGCAGACGTCGCCGCGAGCCTCTTCGGAAGCCTGCAGCTCACCGCCGAGCAGGCGCGCGACCTCGCCCAAGGCAAACGCGTCGAGGTCGACGCGGCAGACATCGAGTGCATCGCCGCCGTCACGCCTGATGGCGCCCTCGCGGGGCTCGTCGAGCTCCGCGGTCGACGGGCGAGGCCCCTGGTCAACTTCCCGACGGATGAGGTGCTTGCGTGATCGACTGGTTCACTTGGCTGCTTGCGGGCGTCTCACTGGTGGGCGGCCTCGCGTGCCTCGTGCTCGGAGCCATGGGGCGCAAGCCCAACGACTTCACGCTCGGTGCCGTGGTGCTGGTCGAGGCGCTTCTGCTCGCCCAGGTGGTGATGGCGATCGTCGCGCCCTTTCTCGGCAACCGCCCCACGGGGCATCCGGTCGAGTTCTGGGCCTACTTGATCTCAGCCGTCCTCATCCCGCCGCTGGCGGTGTTCTGGGGTCTCGTCGAGCGCAACCGATGGAGCACCATCGTGCTTGGTGTGGCGAGCCTTGCGATCACGATCATGGTGCTGCGCATGCACACCATCTGGTTCGTGCAGTTCGCCTGACCCGCTTAGCATTGACGGGATGAGCACTTCCGGGACGACGCGCGCCGCTGGGCGCAGCCGCGGTGTCGGCCGCGTGCTGGTGCTGGTCTACGCGATCCTCGCGCTGGGAGCCACAGGCCGCTCGGTCTTCCAGATCCTCACCAAGTTCGACGAGGCGCCGCTGGCGTACGTGCTCTCGGCCGTCGCCGCCGTCGTATACATCGTGGCGACGATCGCCCTCCTCGCTCCGGGGCGGATCTGGCGCGCGATCGCCTGGACGGCCATCAGCTTCGAGATGACGGGTGTGCTCGTGGTCGGAGTGCTCAGCCTGGCGCTTCCCCAGTGGTTCGCGCACCCCTCGGTGTGGTCGGGCTTCGGCATCGGCTACCTCTTCATCCCGCTCGTTCTGCCCGTGCTCGGGCTCGCCTGGCTCGCCCGCACTCGCGGCGCTGCGCATGAGCGGGTGACCGCCTGAGATGCGAGTGTTCACCTCGATAGCGGATGTGCCCGCCGGCTTCGGCCCGAGCGCCGTCACGATCGGCAAGTTCGACGGCGTGCACATGGGCCATCGCGCAGTCATCGACGAGCTCAAGAGGATGGCGGATGCCGAACAGCTCGTGCCGACCGTGGTGACATTCGATCGCAACCCGCTCTCGCTCCTGCGCCCCGAGTTGTGCCCTGAGCCCCTCGTCAGCAATGCCCAGAAGCTGGAGCTGCTCGAGGAAGCGGGCGTCGAGGCGACGCTCATGCTCACATTCGATGAGTCGTTGCGCGAGCAGACGCCCGACGAGTTCGTCAGTCGAGTGCTCGTCGATGCGCTGCGAGCGCGGATCGTATTCGTGGGCGGCGACTTCCGGTATGGCGTGAAGGGCAGTGGAGACATCGACACGCTGCGTGCCGAGGGCGCCCGATTCGGCTTCGATGTGCGTCTGGTCGACGACGTGCGAGAAGCCGGTCGGCGCGCGTCATCGACGTGGACGCGGGAGGCGCTCGCCGCGGGCGATGTCCGCCGGGCCTCCGAGCTGCTCGGTCACCTGCCGACGCTGCGCTCGGTCGTCGTCGCGGGCGAGAAGCGCGGCCGCGAGCTCGGGTTCCCCACCGCCAACCTGCGTCCCGACGTGGAAGGCTTCATCCCCGCCGACGGTGTCTACGCCGGATGGCTCACCATCGCGGGTGATCAGGAGGGCGAGGGAGTGCCGATGCCGGCGGCCATCTCGATCGGCAACAATCCCACCTTCGACGGCGTGCCCGAGCGGCAGGTCGAGGCCTTCGTGCTCGACCAGGACTTCGACCTCTACGGCCGAACCGTCGAGATCGCGTTCGTCGACCGCATCCGCGACATGCTGAAGTTCACGACGATCGAAGCGCTGATCGACACACTGCACGAAGATGTGCGGCGCACGCGCGAGATCATGGCGTCGGCGCCGCGTCCGAGTCGCTGACCGAGTCGGTCGGAAGGGCCGTGCGGCCGAACATCACCAGCAGGATCGCGGCGGCATCGCCACTGATCACGGGCCCTCGGCCCACCTGCCAGCCGGCATCCGCTGCCTTCAGTGTGTTTCTGCGCAGCACAGTGCGCAGAGCCACGGGCGCCGACATGGCGCGCGATCTCGCGACGGCTTCGCTGACGACCGGCGAGATCGAGATCGTGGCTCCCAGCGCGGTGGCGATGTCGAGCGCACCGATGACGGCGGCCGTGAGCGCCGGGAGGCTTCCCCTGCGACGGCCGCTCGCCCGCGAGGCAGCGACGTCGCGCAAGACCGGGGGCAGGGCACCTTTCGCCGCTGCGCGAGCGAGCCCGAGCTGCGCCGCGCTGCCGGTGTCGAGCATGGTGCGCGAGTACGCGCGCACCCGCTCCTGGGGCGAGGTGCCGAGGCGCCAGACGAGCAGTCCTGCCACCTCGCGGATGCTCCAGCCGCGGTGCATGCTCGGAAGCTCCCAGGCCTCCTCGCCCGCCTGCTCGAGCAGGTCGGCCACCTGCAGCAGAATGCCGCTGATATGCCGCGACCAGTTCGACGGACGGATGCCGGAGCGCGGCGCGTCGGGCTGCGTGTCGGCCGTGTCTTGCATCCGCCCCCCTGTCCTCGTGCCTCTCAGGGTAGCGAGCATGAGCCGCTCTCGCGGGCTCATACACTTGGCCTAGTGACCGATTCTCACCGCTTGCCGTTGTGGCATGGCCGCGGGCTCGCCCTCCTCAGCATCCTGCTCATCGCCGTCAACCTCCGCTCGGCGGTCGCAGCGGTATCACCGGTGGTCGAAGCGATCGGCGCCGATATCGACCTGAACGCGATGGTGCTCAGCGTGCTGGGCACGCTCCCGCCGCTAGCGTTCGCAACATCCGGGCTGTTCAGTCCATGGTTCGCCAAACGGTTCGGCCTCGAGGCCAGCCTGGCTGCAGCGGCCCTCGCCATGGCGCTCGCCTATACGATCCGCTCGCTGTCGCAAGAGCCCGCGATGTTCCTCACCTCGAGCGCGCTCGGTCTCGCGGCGGCGGGCGTGGGCAATGTGCTGCTGCCCCCTGTGGTGAAGCGCTACTTCCCGGATCGAATCGGCACGATGACGACCGCATACGTCATCGCGATCGGCATCAGCACGATGCTGCCGCCAGCTCTTGCTCTTCCGCTGACCGAGGCCTACGGCTGGCGAGTGAATCTCGGAGTGTGGGCGATCGTCGCGCTGGTCGCTGCCGTGCCGTGGGCGATTCTGTGGCTTCGGCACCGCGCCTCGGCGGCCGACGACGGCCCGGAGCTCGAATCATCGCCCGATCGGCTCATCGGGTCAGTGCGCCGCTCGAGGGTCACTTGGGCCCTGCTGATCATCCACGGGGTCTCCTCGGGCACCTCCTACTCGACCTTCGCGTGGCTGCCTCCAATGCTCGTCGCGATCTCCGGCTCGAGCGGCGCAGAAGCCGCGGCGCTGCTGACGCTCTACACCGTGGTCGGCGTCGTCTCGACCGCGGTCGGGCCGGGCCTCGCCGCCCGGTTGCGTCGCCAGGAGCTCATCATCGCCTTCGGCGGCGTCTCGCTCATCGCCGGGTACCTCGGCCTGCTTCTCGTGCCCGCGGTGGTGCCCTGGCTGTGGGTCGCGCTGATCTCGGTGGCGCAGGTGAACTTCTCGGTGATGCTGGCTCTCATCAATCTGCGCACCCGTGACCAGCGGGTCACGACTGCGGTGTCGGGCTTCGCTCAGGGCAACGGCTACATCCTCGGCGCCTCGTTCCCGTTCCTCGTGGGCGCCTCGCTCACACTCACTGGAGGGTGGCTCGCGCCGCTCGTGATGCTGCTCGTCGCCTCGGGCGGCGCGCTCGTCGGAGCAGTCATGCTGGCCGGCGGCCGGAAGGTCGACGACGAGCTGGCTTGAGCTCCGGCCCCGGGCGAAGGCGGTCAAGCACTTGCCCGCAGCGGTCCGCCTGGCTGCGAGCCAGGCGACGCACCGCCAACTTGCAGCAGTTGCGCGTACCTTGTACACGGTTGGGGCCGCAGCATACGCTCAGACCAGGCCACGGCCGACGCCCCTTCTGGAGGGAACCCGATGACACTCGAACACCCCGTCGCGCTCGCACCCGCCGACCGGGCGGTGCAGCTGCTCGGCGGCGATCTCACTGAGAAGAGCCTGCGCCTGCATCTCGAAGGGCTGAGCGGTGTGGATGCCGTCGGCCTCGAGCAGCGAGCCGCCTCGCTCGGCACGCGCTCCATCAAGACGACGTCGAAGGCCTGGGCCATCGACACCATCATCCGGTTGGTCGACCTCACCACGCTCGAAGGCGCTGACACTCCAGGCAAGGTTCGTTCATTGGTGGCCAAGGCCCTGCAGCCCGACGCCTCCGACCCCGGTTGCCCGAGGCCTGCCGCAGTGTGCGTGTACGGCGACATGGTGCCGATCGCGGTCGACGCCCTTGGGGCGAACCAGGGGCTCGACACCGGCGGCATCAACGTCGCCGCCGTGGCGACAGCCTTCCCCAGCGGTCGTGCCTCGCTCGCCGTGAAGCTCGCTGACACCCGTGATGCCGTGGCAGCCGGTGCCGACGAGATCGACATGGTGATCGACCGAGGAGCGTTCCTGTCGGGCCGCTACGGTCGCGTGTTCGATGAGATCGTCGCGGTGAAGGAAGCCTGCCGCCGTGACGACGGCAGCTACGCGCACCTCAAGGTGATCCTCGAGACCGGCGAGCTGAACACCTACGACAATGTGCGACGGGCGTCATGGCTGTCGATCCTCGCCGGCGGCGACTTCATCAAGACCTCGACCGGCAAGGTCTCTCCGGCGGCGACGCTGCCGGTGACGCTGCTGATGCTGGAAGTCGTGCGCGACTGGCACCGCCTGACGGGCGAGCAGATCGGGGTGAAGCCCGCGGGCGGCATCCGAACATCCAAAGACGCCATCAAGTACCTCGTCACGGTGGCCGAGACCGTGGGAGAGCAGTGGCTCACGCCGCACCTCTTCCGCTTCGGCGCTTCGAGCCTGCTCAATGATGTGCTGCTGCAGCGTCAACGCCTGCGCAGCGGCCACTACAGCGGCCCCGATTACGTCACCGTCGACTGAACGAGTTGGAAGCAGACACCATGGGATTCCTCGAGTACGCGCCCGCGCCCGAGTCGCGCAGCATCTTGCAGCTCCGTGATCGATACGGGCTGTTCATCGACGGCCAGTTCGTCGACGGAAGCGGTGACCCCTTCACGACGATCTCGCCGGCGGACGAGCAGCCGATCGCCGAGATCGCGCGCGCCGATTCTGCGGATGTCGACAAGGCCGTCGCCGCGGCTCGCCGTGCATACGACCAGGTGTGGTCGCGCATGCGCGGCAGCGACCGCGGCAAGTACCTCTTCCGCATCGCCCGGCTCGTGCAGGAGCGCGCTCGCGAACTCGCCGTCGCAGAGAGCCTCGACAACGGCAAGCCCATCAAGGAGAGCCGCGACGTCGACGTGCCGCTGGTGGCGGCCTGGTTCTTCTACTACGCGGGCTGGGCCGACAAGCTCGATCACGCGGGCCTCGGAGCCGACCCCAAGGCGCTCGGAGTCGCGGGGCAGATCATCCCGTGGAACTTCCCGCTGCTCATGCTCGCCTGGAAGATCGCGCCCGCGCTCGCGGCAGGCAACACGGTGGTGCTGAAGCCGGCCGAGACCACCCCGCTCACTGCGCTGCTCTTCGCCGAGATCGTGCAGCAGGCCGATCTGCCACCGGGGGTTGTGAACATCGTGACCGGCGCTGGAGACACGGGCGCCGCGATCGTCGATCACCCGGACGTCGACAAGATCGCATTCACCGGCTCGACCGACGTCGGCCGCGCCATCGCCCGCTCGACCGCAGGCACGGGAAAGAAGATCACCCTCGAACTCGGCGGCAAAGCGGCCAACATCGTCTTCGACGACGCGCCGATCGATCAGGCGATCGAGGGCATCGTCAACGGCATCTTCTTCAACCAGGGCCACGTCTGCTGCGCCGGCAGCCGCCTGCTGGTGCAGGAGAACATCCACGACGAAGTGATCGACCGCCTCAAGAGCCGACTCTCGACGCTGCGGCTCGGTGACCCTCTCGACAAGAACACCGACATCGGCGCGATCAACTCGAGCGAGCAGCTCGAGCGCATCCGTCAGATCTCCGCCATCGGCGAAGAAGAGGGCGCCGAGCGCTGGACCGCGCCCTGCGAGCTGCCGAGCCAGGGGTTCTGGT
This sequence comes from Ruicaihuangia caeni, assembly GCF_029952955.1. Classification (GTDB taxonomy): domain Bacteria; phylum Actinomycetota; class Actinomycetes; order Actinomycetales; family Microbacteriaceae; genus Ruicaihuangia; species Ruicaihuangia caeni. Next base: position 202,024 of record NZ_JASATX010000001.1, read on the forward strand.
TCGCTCCGACGATCTTCACCAACGTCTCGACGAGCAACCGCATCGCGCGCGATGAGATCTTCGGCCCCGTGCTCTCGGTGCTCACCTTCCGAACGCCCGATGAAGCGATCAAGAAGGCGAACAACACGCCGTACGGCCTGTCGGCCGGCGTGTGGAGTGAGAAGGGTTCGCGCATCCTCGCGGTCGCGGATCAGCTGCGCGCGGGTGTCGTCTGGGCGAACACCTTCAATCGGTTCGACCCGGCATCGCCGTTCGGTGGTTACAAGGAGTCGGGCTTCGGGCGCGAGGGCGGCAGGCACGGGCTCGGCGCGTACCTCGCACCTGCTTCAGCGCCCGTGCGCAACCGGGTCCTCGCACCGACGGATGCCGGAGACGACGCGGGCCGCCCATCGCTCGAGACTCAGCCGGCGGCAGGCGCCACCGGGGCATCCGAGTCGGGGGCCTCCAGCGGTGGAAGCAAGCCCAAGTCGTCACGCTCGAAGAAGGGGGAGGCGAAGTGAGCCGTCTCGCAGTGCCCAAGACGTACAAGCTCTACATCGGCGGCCAGTTCCCGCGGAGCGAGTCGGGCCGCAGCTATGAGATCGTCGGAGCCGGCGACCGATTCCTCGCCAACGCAGCGAAGGCGAGCCGCAAGGACGCCCGTGACGCGGTGCGAGCGGCTCGCGCCGCCCAGCCTGGCTGGGCTCGAGCGACCGCCTATAACCGCGGGCAGGTGCTGTACCGGGTCGCCGAGGTGCTCGAGGGCCGGCGTGGGCAGTTCGCCGACGAGGTCGCGGCCGTCGAGGGCGTTGCAGACGCCGAGGCGCTGGCCGAGGTCGATGCCGCCATAGACCTCTGGGTCTGGTACGCCGGCTGGGCCGACAAGTTCGCACAGGTGATGGGCAATGCGAACCCGGTCGCCGGCCCGTACTTCAACATCTCGGTTCCGGAGCCGACCGGAGTGGTCGCCGCCGTCGCTCCGCAATCGCGGGGCACGAGCCTGCTTGGCATCACAGCCGTCGTCGCGCCCGCGATCCTCAGCGGCAACAGCATCGTCGTCGTCGCGAGCGAGCGAGCACCGCTCAGCGCGATCAGTCTCTCGGAAGTGCTCGCCACCAGCGACGTTCCCGGGGGAGTGGTCAACGTGCTGACCGGGTCACCCGCCGAGATCGCTCCGTGGCTCGCCTCGCATGCAGACGTCAATGCGCTCGACCTGTGCGGCGCCGAGCGGCTCGAATGGGTCGATCTGCAGATCGCGGCGGCGCAGACGTTGAAGCGGGTGCTGACCCCCGAGCCTGGAGTCCCCGCTGCGACGCTCGAACGCATCGGGTTCTTCACCGAGACGAAGACCGTCTGGCACACCAAGTCGATGCTCTGACACCGGCGCGGCAGCCGGTGCGCCCCGAATTGGGCATGTAACGAAACGGTAACGTTCGCGCTAGAGTGACGGCACCCGCAATGGAGCGGGCGCTGACCCGGAAGCGATCGATGCCAGACACTCCTTACCCTTCCCGCCCCAGTACCGCTGCCGAGCGAGCGTCCCGGCTCGGACGCCGCTCGCCGGTCTTTCGGGGCCGTTCGGCGGTGACGAGCATCGCGGCCGGGCCCGAGCGTCTGAAGCGCGTCGCCCTCCTGCTGCTCTCGCTCGCCCTGCTCGTCGGAAGCGTGCTGCAGCTCGGCGGCACGGGGTCCGTGCACGCGGCTGGAACCCTCGAGATCCTCCGAGCACCTGGCGAGGCCGGCATGGTGGCGGCGCATCGCGGTGACCGCTCCAACGCTCCCGAGAACACCCTGCCGGCGTACCTGGCCGCCCTCGACTCAGGCGCTCAGCTGCTCGAGACCGATGTGCGTCTCACCGCTGACGGAGTGCCCGTGCTCATGCACGATGCGACTGTTGATCGCACCACCAACGGTTCGGGCTGGGTCTTCGCGCTCGACTCCGATGCCCTTCGTGCTCTGGATGCCGGGTCGTGGCACGCCGAGGAGTTCGCCGGCACCCCGGTTCCGACCCTCGCTGAACTGCTGACGATCGCCGCGCCGACTGAGGCGATCCTGCTGCTGGAGCTCAAGGGCCGATGGGGTGCCGAGGGTGTGCGTCTCGTTCGCACCCTGGTCTATGAGCACGGGATGCATGACCGAGTGATGCTCGCCAGCTTCGACCGGAAGACTCTCCGGCAGGCGCAAATGCAAGCCCCTGAGCTGCCGCGAATCGTCGTGACATCGGGCGTTCCTCGCCGACCGCTCGAGCTCGTCGAACAGTACGAGGCATCCGCGTTCATGACTCGGGCGAAGTCGCTCATCGAGCACGATCGGGTGGTCGACGATCTGCACAGCGCGGGCGTCGCCGTGATGGTGTACACGCTGAACACACAGGACGACTGGGCTGCAGCGCTCGCGCTCGGCGTCGATGCGGTGGTGACAGACGCGCCGCGCGACCTCCGGTCCTGGTATGGAGGCGCGGGATGATCGCCCTTCGAGCGCCGTGGCAGATCTGCGCCCTGTGGGGCGTCGGAAGGCTTGGCTCACGTCGGCTCGCAGGCCATGATTGAACGCGGACCCGGGAGGAGCTCATGGGCGGAACAGACCGCGGCGCTGGCCGCAGGGTCGCTTTCCTCGGCGATGGACTGGTCGCTGATGGCCGCTGGCAGGAGTGGGTGCCCGACTACGACGTCTCGAACCTCGGCATCCCCGATGCCAAGGTCGAGCAGGTGCTCGAGGCGCTCGACAGAGTCGTCGACGATCAGCCGGATGCTGTCGTGCTGCTGGCCGGGCCGACAGACTTCGACCGGCGCGGCAGCACGGTCGAGCACGTCGTGCGCACTCTCGAGTCGATCCTCGTCGAGGTCCGACGGCGACTGCCCGGCGTGCGGCTGCTGCTGATCTCGGTCGTGCCGGGCGATGAGCGAAGTGCCGAACGTCGTCGCGAGGCGAACCGCCATCTGTGGCAGTTCGCGGCGACGGTGCGCGCCCAATACCTCGATCTGTGGCCGGCGTTGAGCGACAAGTCCGGCGAGCTCACCGCCGAGTACCGGGGCCAGGGCGGTGGGCTCTCCGCTGCCGGGTACGACGCCTGGGTCGCGGAACTCCGTCCCGCGCTCGAGCGGCTCTGGGACGGGCCTCCCATGAGTCGGCCGATCAGCATCGTCGAGTTGTAGCGGTGCGACGGCTCGTCATCGCCTTGCTCGTCGCAGGCGGGTTGCTCGCCGCAGCCGGCACGCCGGCGACGGCAGCGGCAGCGGCTGCGGCGCCGGTGTCGGCGCCCGCGTCCAACGCGGGGAACGCGTCAGCGAACGCCGTCTCTGCGCTGCCGGCAGACGTGAACGACTTCGGGTTCGACCGTTTCGAGGCCGACTACGAACTAGGCGTCGACGACGACGGGCGCTCGACGCTCCGCACCACCGAGACGCTCGTCGCGCGCTTCCCCGAGCGCGATCAGAATCGCGGCATCCGCCGATCGATCCCGACCTGGTACGACGGCCACCCCACTGATCTCACGGTCGAGAGCGTGACGGATGCCGATGGCAACGACCGCGCTTTCGAACTGGAGGAGGACGACGAGGTGATGCACATCACCATCGCCTCCAACGATTACGTGCACGGCATGCAGACGTATGTGATCACCTACACCCAGCGCAACGTCACGCGCTACTTCGCCGACACCGCTTCCGACGAGTTCTACTGGGACACCAATGGCCTGGACTGGCCGCAACCGTTCGCGGTCGTGACCGCCCGGGTGCACCTCGAAGAGAGTCTCGTCCCGCGACTGACGGGACTCGCGAGTTGCTACCGCGGCGCCGAGGGCTCGAACCAGCGCTGCGACATCGTGCAGAGCGGCAGCACCTTCGAGGCCTCGGCTTCCGGCATCCGGCCATACGAGAACGTGACCATCGCGATCGGCTTCGAGGAGGGCACGTTCACGCCCCGTGACAATGGCTATTTCGCGAGCTGGGCAGGCTGGGCGCAGTTGCTCGGCACGCTCCTCGCTCTGGCTGGGCTCGTCTGGGGCGGGATCCTCTGGTTCACTCGCACTCGTGACGCAGATGGCCGACCGGTCATCGTCGCCGAGTACGCCCCGCCGAGAGGGGCGACTGTGCTGCTCGCGGCTGATGTCGTCGGCCGCTCGAGCAAGGCGGTGCCGGCGCAGCTCATCGACCTCGCCGTGCGCCGCAAGCTCCGCATCATCGAGGAGCGACCGGAGGCGAGATCCGGTCGGTACGCCGTGGAACTCGTGGACGCCACGGGCATGAACGAGCTCGAGCTCGAACTCGTTCATGCCGTGTTCGGCGCAACGGCGCGCGCTGGTCAGCGCCAGACGCTCTCGAGCAGTGACACGCGGGTCGGCAAGCGCGTGCAGAAGGTGCAGTCGGCCATTCGCAAGCAGACGATCAAGGCGGGCCTCCGGCGACGCACGAGCATGCGAGAACTCATCTGGCCGTTCGTGCTGGCCCTCCTGGGGGCCGTCATCGCGTTCGTGTGCATGATCGCGTTGTTCGACGATGCGCGCGGTGCCTTCTGGCCGCTCCTGCCCGCCGCGGTGGCGGTGCTGGCGGTGATCGGCGCGGCCGCGGCGGTGTTCCGGGCGCCGTTGACCTCGCAGGGCGCGGAGTTCCGCGACCATCTGCGGGGCATGGAACTGTACATCAAGGTCGCCGAAGCCGATCGGCTGCGAACCTTGCAGAGTCCTCAGGGGGCGGAGCGCCGACCGGTCGACCCGAGCGACCGCGAGCAGATGCTGCACCTGACCGAGCGGATGCTGCCATACGCCGTGCTGTTCGGGCAGGAGAAGCGGTGGGCAGCCGAACTGGCACGCTACCTCGACCGTGAGCCCGATTGGTACTCGGGCAGCGCGCCCTTCAGCGCCGCGGCATTCGCCGGCGGCATCGGCGCGGTGACGTCGGCGGTGTCTTCCGCGTACACGTCGAGCAGCACGAGCGGCGGCTCTTCCGGCGGCGGATCCTCCGGTGGTGGCGGAGGCGGCGGGGGAGGCGGGGGAGTCTGACCCGCTGCGCCCCCAGGATCCCGTCGATCCCTGCAGCGGCACCGGGTGAATCGACCGGGCTTCCATTCGGCATAGGCTTGAAACGATGACCGAGTACCGCACCCCGGCGCGACGACGAACCGCGTTGCTGCCGGCGATCCTTCTGGTGCTCGCTCTGCTGATCGGGGCCGGGTTCAGCGAGACTGACGGGTTCACCGTCGTGCGGTACGTCGTGAGCATCTTCGCCCTGATCATGGTCGTCTTCGCGCTTCAGGCGAAGAATTGGCTGTTCCCGCTCCCGCTGCTGGCGATCGCCGTGCTCTGGAATCCGGTATGGCCCATCGATCTCAGGCCTGACCTGTGGCGGGCGCTGCACTACATCGCCGGAATCGTCGTCGTGCTCGCGGGCGTGTTCATCAAACAGCGCACCGACGCCTGAAACTGCGCGTAGACTAGTTGCAGCACGGCCGCCACCATCCGAGTTCACGGTTGGGTCTGGGGCCGGCCAACAGTTTCTCACCGTCGTTCCTGCCTTCCGGCGAGTCGGCGGTATCGCACCGCAACGGTGGACAGGTGTCCGCCGCCCAGCCATCGCGGGGAGATGGCACGAGGAGGAGCATGGCCATCGGCCAGCGTCAAAGGCAACACAATGGCGGTCGCGCGACCACGCGCCGTCGCGCTCACGGCGACGAGGGCGGGGTCATTCCCGTGCTCGCGAAAGTCGCGCGCGAAGTCGAGGCAGCGGCCCAGCGCGGGCCGCTCAAGTCGGCAGGCCGGGCGAAGTTCCAGGTGGCCGCGCTGCTGCTGCGCGAAGAGCGCGCCCGGGTCAAGCACTCGACCGAACTGACGGATGCCGCGCGCCTGAACGAACAGAAGCGGCTCGACGGCCTCGCCGGCATCCTCGCCAAGACTGCGGCCCGCGACACGTCGCTGATCGCCCTGCTCGGCGAAGACGCCCCGGTGACCACAGCGGCGCGCGAGCTCAAGCGCGACCTGCTCATGGCGGCGGGCGTGGAGTTGAGCCCGGACGATCTCATCATCGTCACCGAGCCGGAACCCGTCGAAGAACGCCCCGCGCGCGACGTGGTGCCCGAGTCGGTGCGACAGTACGAGCGGTACAACCCCTTCCTGGCTCCCGACTTCAGCATCGCTCCCACGTCGAAGCCGCAACTGAGCGGTCGTCTGAACAACTGGGAGCTCATCGACCCGCTGTTCCGCGCGTTCGAATACGGTGCGGGCGGCGGCAGCGCCGTCATGGACCTGCCCGAACCCGGTTCGCTCGATGCGCCGGGCGACCTGCACCTCATGCCGCACCAGGGCCGCTTCATCGAGGCCGCCCGCCAGGGTCACCGCACCTTCCTGCTCGCCGACGAACCGGGCCTGGGCAAGACCGCCCAGGCACTGCTCGCAGCCGAGGCCTCCGGCTCATACCCTCTGCTGGTCGTCGTGCCCAACGTCGTCAAGATGAACTGGGCGCGCGAGGTGCAGCGCTGGACGCCGCACCGCACCTCCACCGTCGTGCATGGCGACGGCCACGATCTCGACGCGTTCGCCGATGTCGTGATCGTCAACTACGAAGTGCTTGACCGCCACGTCAACTGGCTGTCGAAGCGCGGGTTCAAGGGCATGGTCGTCGACGAGGCGCACTTCATCAAGAACCGCGAGTCGCAGCGGTCGAAGAACGTGCTGTCACTGTCGAAGAGCATTCGTCAGCGGCATCCGAACGCGCTCTTCATCGCGCTCACCGGAACGCCGCTCATCAACCAGGTCGACGATTTCCGCATGATCTGGCAGTTCCTCGGCTGGATCGATGAGAAGAAGCCCCTGCCGGAACTCATGAAGCGCCTCGAAGACACCGAGCTCACTCCGGCAGACTTCGGGTTCTTCGCTGCCGCGCGCCAAGCCGTGATCGACATGGGCATCGTTCGCCGCAAGAAGATCGACGTCGCCGCCGACATTCCCGCCCGGCGCATCGCCGACATCCCCGTCGAGCTCGACGATGATCTCGGGCGTTCCATCCGGGATGCGGAGCGCGCGCTCGTTGCGCGGCTCGTGGAGCGCTACCGCCGCGTGCTTGCGAACCGCGACGAGCAGCCGATCGGCATCGACCACGCGCTCGTGCGCCTCGTGGCCAACGCGGAACTCGAGGAATCGAAGTCGCAGTCGTCGGGCGAGAACGTCTTCACCATGGTGCGCCGCATCGGGCAGGCGAAGGCCGTGCCCGCCGCCGATTACACCGTCAACCTCGCCCGCAACGTCGGGAAGGTGGTGTTCTTCGCCAAGCACATCGACGTCATGGATGCCGCCGAGCAGCACTTCGCGAACAGCGGCCTGCGCACCGTGAGCATTCGCGGCGACCAGACGGCTGTGCAGCGTCAGAAGTACGTCGACGCGTTCACGGAAGACCCGGAGGTCGCGGTCGCGGTCTGCTCGCTGACTGCGGCGGGAGTCGGCCTCAACCTGCAGGTCGCATCCAACGTCGTGCTCGCCGAACTGAGCTGGACGGATGCCGAGCAGACGCAGGCGATCGACCGTGTGCACCGCATCGGTCAGGAACTGCCGGTCACCGCGTGGCGGATCATCGCAGCGCAGACCCTCGACACGAAGATCGCCGAGCTCATCGGGAGCAAGGCCGGTCTCGCCGCGAGGGCTCTCGACGGAAGCGACGCCGAGGTGCTCGCAGAAGGCTCGCTGCAGCTCGAGGCGCTCGTCTCCCTCCTCGAGGAGGCGCTCGCCGAGGCACCCGCGCTGTGAGGTCGCGCCCCGACGGCGGTTCGTAGCCCCGACGCTTGCCCTGGCCAGCGCCGATAGTGTTGACGCCATGTCGAGATATGTGCGCGTCACGCGCTTCGGCGGGCCTGAAGTGCTCGAAGTCGTCGACGACACCGAACCTCATGCCGGCAGTGGGCAGGTGCGCGTACGCGTGCACTTCGCGGGCGTGAATCCGGTGGATCGCAAGATCTTCGCGGGTGGCGAGACCGCCGCGCGCTGGAACGCCGTGCCCCCGTACATCAATGGCAACGACTATGCCGGCGTGGTCGACCAGGTCGGTGCCGAGGTCGACGGTGTGCGCTTGGGCGACGCGGTCTTCGGTGGCGCCCGGCATCTGGCGCAGGCCGACTACGTGGTGGTCGACGCCGACACAGTGCTGCACAAGCCCGGCGGGCTCAGCATGCAGCAGGCCGGCGCGCTCGACATCGCCGGCCGCGCCGCCATCGCGAGCGTGCGCACGCTGAGGCTCAGTACGGATGACACGGTGTTCGTGAGCGCCGCAGCGGGAGGGGTCGGCGTGCTGGCGGTGCAGCTCGCACGCCTCGCCGGTGCGACTGTTATCGGCGCGGCGGGTCTGCACAACCACGACTTCCTGCGATCACTCGGAGTCATCCCGGTGCTCTACGGGGAAGGCATGGTCGAGCGCATCCGGGATGCTGCACCGGCCGGCGTCACCGCGGCGCTTGACTACCACGGCGTGGAGTCGATCGATGCGGCGCTGGAACTCGGCGTGCGGCCCGAGCGGATCAACACCACCGCCGCGAAGACGTACCGCCCCGAACTCGGAATGCACACGGTCGGAGGGCAGGTCGCCACGCCCGCCGAGCTCGAGCGGCTTGCCGGTTGGATCGCTGACGGCTCTGTCGTGCTGCCCATCGAAGCGGTGTACCCGCTCGAGCGCGTGCGAGAGGCCTACCAGCACCTCGCGCAGGGCCACTTGCGGGGGAAGCTGGTGCTCGATCTGGGCGCTGAGAGCGAGCCGACCGGCAGCTGAGAGCCGTCGGGCCTCGCTCTGTCCGAGCAGCCCGAGTGCTCGCTCAGGCGAGCGAGGTCTCGCTCGCCATCACTTCGCGGCCCTCGCCGCTCGGATGCGCGCCCGCCACGTCGATGATCCAGGCGTAGTCGAAGGCGCGTTCCTCCCAGGCGCGATACCGTCCCGAGACTCCGCCGTGCCCCGCGGCCATCTCGGTCTTCAGCAGCGCGTCGGCACCGACTGTCCGCAGCTTCGCGACCCACTTGGCGGGCTCGACGTAGTACACGCGCGTGTCATTGAGACTCGTCACGGCGAGAATGCGCGGGTACTGCTGCTCTCGCACGTTCTCGTAGGGCGAGTACGACTTCATGTACGCATACGCCTCGGGGCTGTGCAGCGGATCGCCCCATTCCTCCCACTCGATGACGGTGAGCGGTAGCGACGGATCGAGGATCGTGGTCAATGCGTCCACGAACGGAACTCCGGCCAGGATGCCGGCGAACAGCCCCGGCGCCTTGTTCGCGATGGCGCCCATGAGTAGACCGCCCGCGCTGCGGCCCTCGGCGACGAGCCGATCGGGGGTCGTGTAGTCCTCGTCGATCAGGTGCTGGGCGCAGGCGATGAAGTCGAGGAAGGTGTTCTTCTTGTGCATCAGCTTGCCTTGCTCGTACCAGTGCCGGCCCAGCTCTCCACCGCCGCGCACGTGCGCGATGGCGAAGATCATCCCTCGATCGAGCAGGCTGAGGCGGGCGACGCTGAAGCCGGGATCGATGCTGTGCTCGTACGACCCGTAGCCGTAGAGCAGCATCGGTGCAGGCGTGCCCGGTGTCACGAGATCCGCCCGGTAGACGAGCGAGATGGGGATCATCGTGCCGTCGTCTGCCTCGGCCCACTCCCTCCGCTGCTCGAACAGCGACGGGTCGTAGCCGCCGAGCACCGGCTGCCGCTTCAGCATCCGCAATTCGCCCGTGTCGATGACGTAGTCGTAGACGGTGGAGGGGGTCACGAAGCTCGTGTATCCCAGGCGCACGACAGGTTGGTGCCACTCCGGATTGCTGCCGACCCCTGCGGTGAACAGGGGCTCGTCGAAGTCGATCTCGCGCAGCTTTCGCTCGCCGCTGGTCGCGATGGCGACTCTGGTCAGGCCGTCGCGACGGTACTCGACCACGATGTGGTCGCTGAAGGCGTCGACGCCCTCGAGACGGATGTCGTCGCGATGGGCCATGAGCACGCGTCGCTCGCCCTGCGGGTCGTCGGCAGAGACGCTCACGAGTTCGAAGTTCGGCGCCTGGTCGTTGTGCACGATGAGCAGCCGCTGCTCGCCATCGACGACCGCATGCTCGATCTCGTACTCCACGCCCTCGCGCCTGGGCCAGACGACCGTGAACTCGCCCTCGGGGTTCTCGGCATCGAGGGTCCATGCTTCGCTGGTCGTGTTCGAGCCCAGTTCGATCACGAGGTACTTGCGGCTGCGCGTCAGCCCCGCGCCGACGAAGAAGCGCTCGTCGGGCTCGTGGAACACCGAGACGCCGGCGCTGCTGTCGCTTCCGACGGCATGACGCCACACGGTGTCGGGGCGCCACGCCTCGTCGACGGTCGTGTAGAACACCCACCGCCCATCCGGTGAGAAGAGCGCACCATGTCCGGTGCCCTCGATCACATCGGGGAGGTCATCACCGATCTCGACGGATGCCGCGGGGTGGTCCTCGGCGACCTCGCCGAGCTTGCGGATCCGCAGCGTGTACCGCTCGTCGCCTTCGACGTCGACTCCATACAGCAGCAGGGACCCGTCGTCGCTCACGTCGAAACTGCCCAAGGAGTAGAAGTCGTGGCCCTCGGCCTCAGCGTTGTCGTCGAGGAGGACTTGCTCGCCGATGAGGCCGTCGTCGCCCTCGGTGATCGTCGGGGGAGCCCAGTCGTCGGGACCGCTGATCGGCGCACGGCAGTGGACGCCGTACTGCTTCCCTTCGAAGGTGCGGGTGTAGTACCACCACTGACCCTGACGTACCGGGACGCTCAGGTCGGTCTCGAGCGTGCGCGACTTGATCTCATCGAAGATCTGCTGGCGCAGTGTCGCGAGGTGCGAGGTCTCCTGCTCGGTGTATGCGTTCTCGGCCTCGAGGTGGGCGATCACGGCCGGGTCGGACTTGTCGCGCAGCCACTCGTACGGGTCGACCACGATGTCGCCGTGGTGGATTCGTTCGGTGGGCATCTGAGGTGCGATCGGCGGCTCCAGCTCCATTCCCTCAGCGTAGCCGCGGGGTGCAACGCGCAGCGAGGACCAAGCAGTGAACGCAGATGTCGTCGCACCTAGAGTGGAGCGATGCGTGAAGCCGGTTCAGCTCGTGCCGCAGCGCGCCGATCTCGGGCGCCCTGGGCGATGGCGGCGACGGTCGCGTTCGGGCTCGCACTGATCGCGGGAGTCGCGCTCAACCGTCTCTCGCTCGGCGTGCTGGTGGGCGTGCTGCTCGCCGGGGCGATCGGCATCACGTGGTTGCGCCGCCGGCTGGGTCGAGCACCGACCCGTGGACGATCTCGCCGGTCGCGCGGCGCGCGATAGCTCCACTGAAGACTCATTCACTGAACGCGTTCATCGGCGAGATGGTGCCAAGTGCGGGCCGCGGTTCCCGGGCTAGGACGCCGCGAAGAAGAAGCGTCAGACGCGGCGCCGAACCCCGCCGGTTCTGAGTCCACCTGACAGTTCTGCAGCGGAGCCAGCGGAGCTCATGCTGTTCGAGTTGCACGATGAGAGGAGGAGAAAGCGCATGGCTGATCGGAGCACCGAGCAGGAGGTGGAGCAGGCCCTCGCTGAAGACCGGTTGGCAGAAGCTGCCAGGCTTCTGCGCAGCTTGACTCCCCGCGAAGTGGTGGGTCTCATCGAGCGCACCACATGGCGGCGAGGCGCGGTGGTGTTCAGGCTGCTCGGCAAGGACCGGGCCATGGAGGTCTTCGAGCGTCTGGGATCCACCATGCAGGGGGAGCTGCTTCGCGGCCTCCAGGACGAGGACGTCGCGAGGCTCTTCGCCAAGCTCGAACCAGACGACCGCGTGCGTCTGCTCGACGAGGTGCCTGCGGCGGTGGCCAAGCGGCTGCTTGCGACGCTCGACGCCGATGAGTTGGCGACGACTCACCTCATGCTCGGGTACCCCAGCCGTTCGGTGGGCCGGCAGATGAGTCTCGCCCACGTCACCACCCGACCAGACTCGACGGTGGCTGAAACGCTGGAGCGGGTGCGTGAGCGCGCGCGAGACGCGGCGACCGTGTACACGGTGTTCGTGACCGATCACGAGCGCGGCCTGCTCGGGGTGCTGACATTGCGCAGCCTGTTCGAGAGCGACCCCGCGAGGGAGGTCGGGGAGCTCATGCAGCCGGCCGAATCGGCGCCGGTCGATGCGGATGCCGAGGAGACCGCCCGCATGTGCGAGGCGCTGCAGGAGCCGATTCCGATCGTGGACAGCGAGCAGAGGCTCATCGGCATCTTCACCATCGATGACGCGCACCGGGTGCTGCAGGATGCCGAGGCGGAAGACATCGCTCGCGCGGGAGCGCGGGAGCCGCTGCGCCGCCCCTACCTGTCGACGTCGATCCTGTACATCGCCCGTTCCCGTGTCGTGTGGCTGTTCGTGCTCGCGATCTCGGCACTGCTCACGGTGCAGGTGCTCGAGATCTTCGAGAGCACCCTCGAGCAGCTGGTCGCGCTTGCGCTCTTCATTCCTTTGTTGACGGGCACCGCCGGCAACACCGGTTCTCAGGCGGCGACGACCATCACTCGTGCACTGGCGGTGGCTGAACTGCGTCCCGGTGATATCGGCAAGGTGCTCTTCCGAGAACTGCGTGTCGGCGCACTGCTCGGGCTGTTGCTGGGCAGTGCGGGCTTCGCGCTCGCGTCGCTGGTGTACGGCCTGCCGATGGGAGTGGTGATCGGCACGACCTTGCTGTTCGTGTGCTCGATCGCTGCGACCGTCGGAGGTGCGATGCCGCTCATCGCCCGAGCGATCCGCGTCGACCCGGCCGTGTTCTCGACACCCTTCATCACGACGTTCTGCGACGCGACGGGGCTCGTGATCTACTTCACGGTCGCCAAGGCCGTGCTCCAGATCTGAGGGAAGCCGAGATCTGAGGGAAGCCGCTGGGATTCGCGAAGCGACCAATGGCTTCGATGCTCGGCCGCCGTTGTGCTCGGTGCAGGTACAGTTCGAGCCATGGGACAGCACGCAGACAAGCTGCGATCCGCGCGGAAGCATCAGAAGGCTGCCAAGAAGCGGATCGTGCAGAAGCAGTTGGATCGTTGGGCGAACGAGGGCGGCGCGTTGCCGGTGGAGCGCGACGCCCGACAGGGTCGACGCTCGGGCTGATTCGCGCTCGTCTCACCGCTCGGTGAGGCGGATGAACGCGCTCAACTCGGCCACGCCATCGGGCGACCGGGGCAGGAACTCGGTGAGCTCGGGGGAGTGCACGAGGAACGCTGCCCACTGAGCTCGCGATACGGCGACGTTCAGACGGTTGCGCATGATGAGGAACTCCATGCCTCGGGGCACGTCGGCAGCCGATGAGGCGGCGAGGCTGACGATGGCGATGACCGCTTCTTGGCCTTGGAACTTGTCGACGGTGCCCGCGCGCACACCTTCGAGGCCTTCGGCATCGAGGTGCTCCCTGATGGCGGCGACCTGCGCGTTGTAGGGCGCGACGACGATGATGTCGGCCGGCCGCAATGGTCGAGCCGCCGCATCATGACCGCCAGAACCCTCGTGCCAGTTACGGCCGAGCACCTCGGTCGCGAGCGACACCACGCGTCGCGCCTCCTCGAGCGACACGGTCGAGTTCCCGTGGTGCGAGACCGCGACCGCGTGAACCCCCGGTTCCAGATGCTCGAGACGGCGGCGGGCCGCATCTGGGTGTGAGCGCAGCGCTCCCTCGTACGAGAGTTGGGAGACGGCCGCGGCCACTGCGGGGTGCATGCGCCGGCTCTCAGCGAGGAAGTACCCGAGCTCAGCCGGGAGCACATCGTGCCCGTCGGCGATCCAGCCGAGTGCCGATTGGTCGATCGGTTCGGGGTGAGCTCCCTGGCTCACTTGAGGGAGTTGCTGGGGGTCGCCGAGCAGCAGCACATTGCGGGCCGCCACGCTTGCCGCGATCGTCGAGCCGAGCGAGAACTGGCCGGCTTCGTCGACGACGAGCAGGTCGAGCGATCCGCGCTCGACGCGCGACTCGTTGGCGAAGTCCCACGCCGTGCCGCCCAGGACGAACCCCGCCGCCGCGTGCTCAATGGCGAACTGGGCTGCCTCGTTCTTGTCTGCGAGCACCCTGTAGCTGCGGGCGGCCGACTCCGATCGGTCCTTCGGCGCCTTGGCCACGAGACGCGGATCGAGACCTGTGTCGGAAGCCACCTTCTCGAGAAGGTTCTCGACCACGCTGTGAGATTGCGCCACCACCCCGATGCGCCACCCGTGCTCGGCGACGAGCCTCGCGATCACACGGGAGGCGAGCCAGGTCTTCCCCGTGCCGGGCGGTCCCTGAACGGCGAGGTACGAGTCATCGAGGTCGAGCGAGCTCTCCACCACCGCTGTGGTGACGTCGCCGCCCACGACGGGGGCGAGCCGCCCGCTCCTCGTGCGCGGCGGTCGCCGGCGAAGGATGTCGCACATCGCGTTCTCGGGCCATGCACCGCCGTCGAGCGCGCGCACGACCTCGTCGGCCCAGCTTTCGATCGCCGACTGCTGCGCGCCGGCCCTCGGCGGTGCGCCGGGCGTCAGAGCCACCGGCAGGTCGTCGTATGGGGCGACGTCTCTTGCGAGGGTCTCTTCGACCAGCACGCCGTCGTCGAATACTTCGAGGACGCGCACTGAGCGATACGGTCGTGCCCCCGGGGCCTGCGCTGCCGTGGTGAACGGACCTGGCCACTCGTACACCATGTAGGGCCCCGATTGCTGGCTCGCCTTGACAGTGCTGCCGGGGGCCCACACCCCTTGCAGCTTGAGCTCGCGCCGTTCGACACGCTGACCGTCCTCGCGGTACCAGTCACGCTCGATCCATGATCGCTCGACTCGCAGCACATCGCGCGTCTCTGCCCACTCGTCGATCGGCGCCACCAATCGGAAGAAGTGGCCCCACCAGAAGCTCTTCTGCTCCCGATGGTGGTAGTCGATCGCCGCCGAAGCGAGCGCCGCGGCCGTCTGATCGGCGGTGCGCTCGTGCAGAGGCACGCCCGCGTGTCGCATCAGTCTGGCGGCGAGCGGTGACGGCTCCACCTCGAGCGCTTCGGCGTCGGTGTGTTCGCTTCCCGCTTCGACGCCATGCTGCGAGCCCAGAGCGAGCAGCCAGTCGCGGAGAGCAAGGGTCGAGCGGCAGTCGTACTCGTTGTACTCGGCGAGCGCTTGCAGCATCCGCTCGCCTTCCACCGTGTCACCAGCTTCGATGTGCTGCCGTGCCGCGACGTACTCGTCGATGGAGTCGGCGCCGGTCGTGACCTCCTGGCCTTCACGTGAGCCGGTCATGTAGAGCGGCTCGAGCTTCTTGATCGAGTAGGAGCGGCTGCCGACGCGTACGGCGCGTCGAACGACGGGGTAGAGGTCGACCAGCACGTGGTTGCGCAGCAGATCGTCGACCTCGTTCTCGCACACGCCGTGCCGGGCGGCGATCGAGAGGAGGTGCGTGCGCTCATAGCTCGCGTAGTGGTAGATATGCATGCCCGGGTACTGAGCGCGGCGCTCGCCGATGTATTGCATGAAGCTCTGCATGGCCGCTCGTTCGCCGGCGAAGTCGTGCGCCCACCACGACCGGAAGGTGCCGTCGGCTTCGATCAGTCCCCACAGGTAGTCCAAGCCCCAGGTGCGGCCGTCTCCCTCGGTATAGAGCGGGTCGCCCTCGAAGTCGAAGAACACGTCGCCCGGGTCAGGCTGGGGTATCACTCCGAGACAGCCGGCGTCTGCGATCTCCACGGGTGGTGGCGCGCCCTCCGCCGCCTGCAGTTGAAGGCGCGCCTGCGCTTTTAGCGAGTCGAACGTCGCGCCCGCGAGGCCATCAGGCCGCTCTGTCGCAGCGGCGAGCTCGTCGATCGTGCGGATGCCTGCGGCCGCCAGTCGCTCGCGCTGCTGCACGCGCATACCGGCCACCAGCAGCACGTCTCGGTGCGCCTCGACCTCGGCGGCGCACACCGCGCAGCGCCCGTCGACCGAGTACCAGTTCTCGCCCCACGGCACCGCCGCGCTCGCGGCGGAACGGTCGGCGACCAAGTGCTGCAGCCGCGCTCGCCGTTTGCGGTACACCGGCATGATGTCGTGCACCTGGTGCTCGCTCACCGTGCCGTCGCCGAGCAAGAGCTGCACAACGGGCGCGCACGCCACTCCTGAGCGCTCGAGCTGATCCACGTAGGCGGCCAGTTGGAGCAGCGCCGTCACCTTCGCGCGACGCGCGAGCTTCGTGTCTTGCACCAGATACGAGCCATCGGCGCGACGAACGATGAAGTCGGCGAATCCGACGAGAGAGCCGTCGAAGAACGTCGCCTGGAACACCACATCGGCGCCTGCTGCGAAGGCGTCGCGAGTGGCCGCCGCCGCTGCCTCGATCGATTCGGTCGTGAGCGTCTCGGGCCGCTCGATCTCGACGACACCGGCACCGAACCGATCGCGGTACTCAGCGAGCACGTTGAGCTCGTGCTGGTCGCCCAGCGCACCGGCACGGACGAGCATCGCGTCGTCATCGTCGGCAACCGTCGCCACGCGGCCGAGCTTCGCATCGATGCCCCGCAAGAACGCGAACTCGCAGTTCGACGCGAGCGTCAGGTCGCTCGGGCTCGTGATGATTCGTCCGTCGAGAATGAACATCGCGCCTCGCCTCCTCCTGATCGCCGATGTATCGGGTCGTGCTGCAGGAAACGCTAGCGAGGGCCGCCGACAATGAGTTCTCTCAAGGCAAACCCGCCGCAAGTTCGGCGAGCGCAGACACCGTGTTGAAGTTCCGCGCCGTCCCCTCAGCCGACCACGGGAGCACGAGCTTGGATCGCCCCACTCCGCTGGGATAGTGCACGTACACCTCGCGCTCGCCAAGAGCGATGCGCTCGTCGGTGACCTTGCGCACCGCGGTCAGAGTCTCTGGGGCAGGGGCGGCAGCCAGGAACACGACCATCAACCGGTTGCCTGCGGCATCCGGGAACGGGTTCGCCTCGATGACTTGGCGAAGCTGTTCGGCATTCCGCACAAGGACTTCCACCCGCTTGCCGATCCGGGTTTCGACTGCGGACCCCAGGTGGCTGGCCACTGCACGCTCACCGAGCGACGAGGTGAACACCACGTTGCCGCTGGCGATGTAGGTGCGAGCATCACGGAACCCCGCCACCTCGCATGCTTCACGGAGTTCGCCCATCGAGAGCTTGCCGGTGCCGCCCACGTTCACCGCGCGAAGCAGCGCTGCATACCGATGCCCCGGCATGTACGCCTACTCCTGCCGGCGCGAGAGGAAGGCGTTCATGCGGAGGTTCAGTTCGCTGTCGAAGGGACGCGGCACGCCGTCGAGCGTATGAACCGGCGCTGCGTGCCGCCCGCTCGACACGAGCCAGAGCGAGTCCATCTCGCCGAGCTGCTCGGCGGTGAGCATCGCATAGCCCGTGCGCAACCCCTCCTCGGCGGCGAAGTCGAAGACGCTGCCGAGCGTGGTGCCATCCAGGATGCCGAGCTCGATGCCCGGCGTGAGCAGGGTGTCCCCGCGCTGCACCACCAGGCTCGACGTGGGCCCCTCGAGCACGAAGCCGTCGCTCGAGATGAAGATCACATCGTCGGCGCCGCGCCGCACGGCTTCCCGGATCGCGGCCCGGTTGACGGCGTACGACAGTGTCTTCGCGCCCGCGAGCAGCCAGGGGGAGGTGCGTTCGACGTCGTGCCGCAGACCGCGGTCGAGCGTGACGACGGCGATCCCCTCCGTGCGTGCACGCGTGTGGTCCGGCGATTGCTGCCCGTGAACCCAGCCGGTGGGCCGGCCGTCGCCTTCGATGCCGCGGCTCATCACCGCTTTCACTGTGGCCTCGGGCAACGGCCCGAGCTTGTCGACCACTTCCAGGATCGCCCGTCGCCAGACAGCGAGGTCTGGAGACGGCAGATCGAGGATCGACGCGGACGACGCGAAGCGCCGCAGATGGTGGTCGAGCGCCTGGGGATATCCGTCGCCGACCGCGATCGTCTCGAACACCCCGTCACCGCGAGTGGCGGCGAGGTCGAGCACGCTGAGCTGCGGCGAAGCGGGGTCGGCCTCTTCGAAGTCGGGCGCGCCCGGACGGTGCGCTGCGGCATCCGCCGATGGTCGGTTGATCATCACGAGCACACCCATGCAGCAATTGTGCATGCCGACGGTGCAGGATGGAGCGCATGGTGTTCGTCAAGATCTGCGGGCTGCGTTCGGAAGAGCACGTCGACGCGGCGATCGAGGGCGGGGCGGATGCCGTCGGCTTCGTGCTCACCGACAGCCCGCGCTACATCGACGTCGACAGCGCGCGCAGCCTCGTCGAGCACGTCGCGCAGCGCGCCCTCACCTTCGCCGTGGTTCGCGACGTCTCTGTGGAGGAGGCGCATCGGCTGGCCAATGAGACAGGCGCCGAGGTCGTGCAGGTGCACGGCGAGTTCACCCCGCAGCAGATCGAATGGCTCGTGGCGCAGGGACGCCCGGTGGTGCGAGCCGTGCCCTTCAGCCGGGCCGACGAGGGCAGCCTGGGGGAGCAGTACCTCCTGATCGACGCGCCGCGCGCGGGCTCTGGCGAGCCGTGGGACTACGCGTCGATGCGTGACGCCGCACTGCCGAAGCAGTGGCTCTTGGCCGGCGGGCTCACTCCTGACACGGTCGCCGATGCCATCCGCGCCTCCGGCGCCTGGGGTGTCGATGTGTCGAGCGGTGTCGAGGTCGCCCCTGGGGAGAAGAGCAGCACGCTCATCCGGGCGTTCCTCGACGCGGCGAAGTCAGCGCGCGTCGCCCGCTGAGCGTCGCCCGCTGAGCGTCGTGCGCTCAGCATTGGCCGCCGAAGACCGGGTGCTGGCGCTGCGCCCACCGACCGGGCAGCCGCGCTGGCATCAAGGTCGGCCTGCGGTGCGCGAGCCGGGGTCAGCTCAAGCGTGAACGCACTTCGGCGAGCGAGGGGTTGGTGGCCGTGCTGCCGTCGGGGAAGATCACCGTCGGAACGGTCTGATTGCCGCCGTTGACCGATGCGACCAGCTCCGCAGTGCCCTCGACCTCTTCGATGTTGATCTCGGTATAGGGCACTCCGGCCCGCTCCAGCTGGGTCTTGAGGCTCTTGCAGTAGCCGCACCAGGTGGTGCTGAACATCGTGATCTCGCCGGCGGCAGGGGTGTAGGTCGCGACAGACATGCCTCTGAGCGTATGCGACCCACCTGAGATCTGCACTCGACCGGATGCCGTCATGCCGATCATCCGGCAAGCTTGAACGCGTGACATCAACTGTGCTGGCTCCTGCGAAGCCCATCGTGTGGTGGGGCGTCGTGCCGGCACTGCTGGTCGCGGCATCCGCCACACTGCTGTTCGCCGTGCAGACGCCGCTCGGGTACGCGACGCTCGCCGCGGGCCTGCTGGTGAGCGTGCTCATCGATCGGGCGCTGGCCCGTGACCTGCTGCTGATCGCACTCGGCCTGCTGATCATCAGCACCATCTCGCTCGAAGCCGATATCAGCTACGGGAACATGCTGCTGATGGGCAGCGTGCTGGGGTCCGCGGTCGCAGTGCCGTATCTCATCAGCCGCTTCGTCTATCGCGATCACGCAGTGCGCTTCCCCCTGCGACGAGGACAGCGCTGGTCGACCCTCGAGCGCAGCTGGCTCGTGATCGTGCTCGCACTGGGCTGGGCGCTCCTGCCGTTCTACTTCATTCGTTCCGGCGTATACCTGAACTGGCCCGCTGTGGAGGCGCCCGACGAGATCGCGCGCCTGTTCGTCGGGGTGAACGCCGTGGGCATCTGGGACGAGCTCTTCTTCATCTGCACCGTGTTCACGCTGCTTCGGCGCCATTTCGCGATGCCGACCGCGAACGTGCTCCAAGCGATCGTGTTCGTGTCGTTCCTGTGGGAGCTGGGCTACCAGGCGTGGGGCCCGTTGCTCACGATCCCCTTCGCGCTCGTGCAGGGCTGGATCTTCAGCAAGACCAAGTCGTTGCTGTACGTGATCGCGGTGCACCTGTTGTTCGACCTGGTGGTGTTCCTGGTGCTCGTGCACGCGCACCATCCGCACTTCTTGCCGATCTTCGTCTATTGACCGTGGGATACCGCTTCGCTCCATCGACGCGGCATGCCGCTCCAGCCCGATGGCGCCGCCCAGCCTCCGCCCGCTAGCCTCGAACCCGATTCCCATGCCCGACAGCCCACTCGCATCCAGCCCCTACGAGGTGCTCGGCGTGCCACCGACCGCCTCGCAGGAAGAGCTCCGGAAGGCGTATCGACGGATGCTGCGAGCCACGCATCCCGATATGGGCGGCAACCCCGTGCGGTTCCATGCCGTGCAGCGGGCATGGCAGCGCGTCGGCACGCCTGAAGACCGTGCTGCATGGGACGCCGGGCGCGGGCGAGGGGCGGAGCCGGGCTCGCCCGTCAGCTATGCGCCCCAGCCGCCGCCGAAGCGGCAGGACAGTCGCCCGAGCGCTCGCATCTACGGGCACCCGGGGGGTTGGCACCGGGAGCGCTTTCTGACGCTCATGCGCGAGTGGGTCGGGCGCGGCGCTCCGGCGCCTGATCTCTTCGACCCGGCGCTCGTGCAGAGCGCGCCGCGTGAAGTGCGTCACGAACTGGCGGCGGCGATCGCCGAGGAGCAGACGGCTCGCACGCTGGCGTCACTCGGCATCGGGTTCACCGTTTGGCACGATGTCGACACCTCCGCGGGAAAGCTCGATCACATCGTGCTCGGCCCGTCGGGTCTGTACGCGATGCTCAGCGAGGACTGGGGAAGCACGGTCCGGTTGAAGCGAGGCGAGCTCATCGGCGAAGGCATCGGTGCGGGCGAACGCCCGGTGCAGACCCTCGCTCGCCGGGCCAAGGCCGTGCAGAAGGTGTCACGCGCTAGGTTCACCAGCCTGCTCATCGTCGTTCCAGACGACGCCTCACCACAGTCGCTCGAAGTCATCGGCCCGGTGAAGGGCGCGCTCGCCGCGGTCGTGCAGCAATCCCGCCTGGCCGATGTGATGCGGCACGGCCTGCCTGGCGCGCAGCGCATCGGTGGCACCGAGTCGTTCGAGGTGCGCACGAGGCTGCAGGCCTCGGTTGAACTGCTCTGAGTTCACACCGACCGGTGCTGAGCCGCCCTGAGTTGCGAGCGGCGCGCCCGACTAACTCAGCCGACCAAGGTGAGCATCAGGCGCGAGTCTTCGACCGCTCGTACCTCGTGCCGCTCGAGCGCCTCGACCCGGATCAGCATTCCCGGACGCAGGTCCACTTCGCGCCCTCCCACGGTGACGAGCAGATGACCGTCGAGCGCCTGCATCAGAAGCGTCTTCGGGGCCGAGTGCTCCTTCAGCAGGTGGCCGGCCTCGAACGCCAGTACGACGATGCGCACGTCGGGCGACTTCAGGACGGTGTGGTGACCGAGCCTGCCTTCCTCCACCGGCGCCCGGCCGAGCAGGTCGTCGACGACGAGGACTCGGTCTTCAGTGACGTCTTCCATGGCCCCAAGCTACCCGCCGGGCGGGTGGTCCCGCGCGGTGTGAGGCGCGCTGCCGGCCGTGTCAGGGGCAGGCCCGTATCGGTCGGCGCCTCAGTCTCGCCAGCGCGCGAACGCCTCGCATCATTGCTCGAACTCGACCAGTAGCGCCTTGAAGCTCGGCGGCAGCACGACGTTTTCTGGTGCGTCGGCGAAGAATGGCGCGATCTGCTCAGGCGTGTACCCGGCGATGCCGCACCCGATCTCAGTCACGAGGAATCGCAGGTGCGGATGCCGCTTCGCGAACTCCAGGAATCCGGCTACTTCGACGCAGAGTTCTTCGAGTCCGCTCATCGTGTCGATGGCGTAGGACTGCCCGTGCAGCCCGTGTCCTTCCCCCCAGACGGCGCCGAATCGTTCATGGGCGAATCGGGCCGCGCCTCCGGCGTGCATGCCGTGGGCGTTCGACCCGAAGACGAAGATCTCGTCATCGCGCAAGGATTCGATCCGCACGCTGCGAGCGTACGGCGAGTCGACGCGGCGCTCAGCAGTTCACAGGGGATTCAGCGCTGCCCGATCCCGACTGCTCACTCGTGTCGGGCGCGACAGGCCAGGCGAGGCGCCCGCCAAGTGGAACGTGGTTCCACTTCGGCGCGCCGCGCATGGGAGGATGGGCGGGCTCCGCCGCCCGGCGCGGGGCCGCAGCATCCGGCATCCGTCATGCCCTACTCATGAGAGGCACTCCGTGCGCAACGAACTCGGCATTGCTCCGCTCACCGACCGCTCGCTCTCGGCGCTCGACTTCGTCAAGACGGCCGCGGCGGCCGGCTTCGATGCGACGGGCGTTCGGGTGTTCCCTGTGACGGCGGACGATCCGGTGCTCGAGTACGGCAGCACTGAGTTCGACGAGGTCCGGCGGGCGGTCGCAGACACCGGCATCCGCGTGCTCGACATCGAGGTGTGCGTGGTCGAGCCCGGCACCGAGCGGGACTTCTGGCGTCGCGGGTTCGAGATGGGAGCGCAGCTCGGCGCGTCGTACGTCAACATCGTCGGCCGCACGCCGGATGCCGGCCTCTTCGCCTCCAAGCTCGCGGAGCTCACCGCCGACGCCCACGAGGTGGGACTGCAGCCGGTGCTGGAGACGGTCAACTACACCGACTTGAACTCGTTCGACACGGCGGTGCGGCTCGCGCGCGAGGTCGGATGCCAGGTCGAGCTCGACGCTCTGCACTTCTTGCGCACCGGCGCGACCGTTGAATTGATCGCCGAGAACGCAGACCTCTTCCCGATCTTCCAGCTGTGCGACGCGCCGGCTGTGCTCACTGCCGCGGACGGCGGCCGCCCGAGCGTTGCGGACGAGATCGAGGAGTCGCGCCACGGACGCCTGATGCCGGGCGACGGCGACGCACCGATCCGTGAGCTGCTGCGGCTGCTGCCCGACGATGCGTGGGTGAGCGTCGAAGTCGTGAATGCGCGACTTCGTGCGCAGTACGACGCGCAGGGCTACATGGAGATGCTGCTGCGCGAGTGCCGCAGCTACCTCTCGACCGTCGCGGTCTAGGCTCCCCAACCCCCTGGCGCGGCCGCGGGGGGAGGCGTAGGGTCGGCCCCGTCCAGGGCGATGGGCCCCTTCCACTCCGCTGCGAACGGAGGCCTCATGGGCTTCGACCAGTATCACGAGCCGGCCGCGGAACTCTCGGCAGAGACCCGCACGTTCGCGCGGATGTGCGCGAACCTCACGGAGGAAGCCGAGGCGATCGGCTGGTACCACCAGCGCATCTCGGTCGAGCCGGATGCCGCCTCGCGGGCGATCATGCACGACTCCCTGGCCGAGGAGTACAAGCACTTCAGCATGGAGCTCGAGTTCCTGCTGCGCCGTACGCCGGTCTGGCGCGAGACCGCGCGCGGCATCCTCTTCCAGAGCGGCGACATCGTGGAGCTCGGCAACGCGGCAGAGGGCGATGCGGAGGCCGCAACAGCGCCAGCGACCGACTCGGCTGCCGCTGACGGAGCCGGCCTGGGCATCGGCAGTCTTCAAGGGAGGGCGTGACGATGGATCATCTGCTTCGGGAGCACGCCCCGATCTCCGACCTGGCATGGAAGCTCATCGACGACGAGGCGCGTGAACGACTCGTCGACTCGCTCGGCGCGAGGAGGCTCGTCGACTTCAACGGGCCGATGGGCTGGCAGCGGTCGTCTGTGAATCTCGGCCGCGTCGACCGGCTCGACAACGGACCTGTTCCCGGGGTCACGACTCGGCGGCGCCGGGTGCTGCCGATGCTCGAGGCACGAGCCGAGTTCACCGTGTCTCGAGAGGAACTCTTCGATGCCGACCGCGGCGCCGTCGACGTCGACTTCGACGATCTGGCGGAGGCGGCTCTGCGCGTGGCCCGGCTTGAGAACATCGCGGTGTTCAACGGATGGGACGCCGCGGGCATCGTCGGCATCATCCCCTCGTCACCCCACCGCCCCGTGCCGCGCGTCGCCGATTTCGCGGACTACCCGCAGCGGGTGGCGCAAGCTGTCGAAGCCCTGCTGAACCACGGCATCGGGGGCCCCTACGCCCTGGCAGTGAGCCCGGACGACCACACGGCCATCGTCGAGACCACCGAGCACGGGGGCTACCCGCTCTTCGAGCATGTGCGCGCGATCCTCGACGGACCGATGGTGCGCGTGCCAGGACTCGTCGGGGGAGTGGTGCTCAGCCAGCGCGGAGGCGACTTCCTCTTCGAGTCTGGGCAGGACCTCTCGGTCGGCTATCGCCACCACGACGCCGACTCGGTACGGCTGTACATCGAGCAGACCTTCACGTTCCACATCGCGACGCCCGAGGCGGCCATCGCGCTCGTGTCCAGCCAGTCGCTCGAGCGCTGATTCGGCATCCGATCGTCACTCGGGCCTCGACGCCGCACGTCGAGCTACCCGGCCTGGATGCCGTCCGTCAACGCCATCCGAGGGCGGGCGCGACGTGCTTCAAGATCGACTCGATCACGTGGGCGTTGTAGTCGACGCCCAGCTGATTCGGCACGGTCAAGAGAAGCGTGTCCGCGGCTTGGATCGCCTCGTCGCCGCGGAGCTGCTCGACGAGCGCGTCGGGCTCGTCAGCGTAGGACCGGCCGAACACGGAGCGGGTGCTGTCGATGTAGCCGAACTGGTCATCACGCTCGCCACTGCCGAGGAAGTACCGTCGATCGCGCTCGTCGACGATCGCGAAGATCGATCTCGATACTGACACCCGAGGCTGGAATCCGTGCTCCTGCTTCGCCCACTCGTCGCGGAACGCCTCGATCTGCTTGCGCTGCTGCACGTGGAACGGTTCGCCTGACTCGTCGTCTTTGAGCGTGGATGACATCAGGTTCATGCCGCGCTGAGCCGCCCACCGCGCGGTGGCATCGGAACCGGCACCCCACCAGATGCGGCGGCGGAGGCCCTCGGAATACGGCTCGATACGCAGCAGCCCGGGTGGATTCGGGAACATGGGCCTCGGGTTCGGCTGGGCGAACTGCTCTCCAGAGAGCGCCATCAGCGCGAGCTCCGCGTGACGTCGCGCCATGTCGGCTTCTGTCTCGCCCTCCGCCGGCTCGAACCCGAAGTACCGCCAGCCGTCGATCACCTGTTCGGGCGATCCCCGCGAGATGCCGAGCTGCAGTCGCCCTCCCGCGATGAGGTCGGCGGCGCCGGCATCCTCTGCGAACGCCAGTGGATTCGCGTAGCGCATGTCGATCACGCCGGTGCCGATCTCGATGCGCTCAGTGCGGGCGCCCACAGCGGCGAGCAGCGGGAACGGGGAGCCGAGCTGGCGGGCGAAGTGATGCACCCGGAAGTACGCGCCGTCTGCGCCGAGCTCCTCGGCCGCGACGGCCAGGTCGATGCTCTGCAGCATCGCGTCTGCCGCCGTGCGAGTCGAGGAGGAGTGGTGCGGTGTCCAGTGCCCGAACGACAGAAAGCCGATTCTCTTGCTCACGCGGATGACAACCGGCCGTCGCAAGCATGTATTCCGGGCGCGGAAACCGGCAGCCGATCAGCGGGCGACGCGGTACCGCAAGAAGACGGCGCCGGAGTCGAAGTTGCGCGTCTCGACGCGCTCGAGGTCGACGCGACGTTCCTCGTGCGCGAAGTAGGGTATTCCTCCGCCGACCAGCACAGGGCGGATCATCAACTGGTACTCGTCGATGAGCCCGGCTGCGGCCGCCTGGGCCGCGAGCGTGGCGCCGCCGATGGCGATGTCGCCGTCACCGGGCTCGGCTCGAAGCCGATCGATCTCGTCGGCCACGGTTCCAGTCGCGAGCCGCGCGCTGCCATGCACGTTCGACAGCGTCTTGGAGAACACGACTTTCGGAAGTGGATTCCACAGCGATGCCCACTCCTGCTCGGCGGCGTCGAACGATGGCGTCTCCTCCGGGTCTTCCCAGTACAGCATCGTCTCGTACAGCTTTCGGCCGAGCAGGTGCACGCCCACCGGCCGGAGCTGGTCGATGAAGAAGCGGAACTCCTCGTCTGAGGGTCCCGACCAGTCGAACGTTCCGTCAGCAGCGACGATGTAGCCGTCGAGCGAGACGTTCATCGAATAGGTCACGTTGCGCATGATCGGCCTCCAGACTCGTGCGTCGATAGTAGGGACTTCGAACGCCTGAAGCGAGGCCTGGAGCGAGACTCGGGCGTACACTCGCGGCATGGAATGGCTGGTGCTGGCCGTTGTAGCCCTCGCTGTCGTGGCGATGTGCGTGGGCAGCCTGCGGTTCCGCCGCAGCGGCGCGGGCAGCGGCGACGGGCTCGGCGGCCTGGCTGGAGCGCTCGGCGTCATGGACGAGGTGTTCAACCCCGCTCAGCGGCACGCTCGCGAACATCTCGAGACCGAGAAGATCGTGCCCGCACCGGCACCGCTCGCAGGCGATCGGCCCCTTGAGGAGGGGCGGATCACGATCAGGCTGCCGCGGCGCTGACTGGCGCTTCGGCGTCAGTGGGGTGCGGGTGCTCCTGCGGGCGGCGCACGAAGGCCGCCGCGATGATCGTGAGCGTGAACAGCACCGCCGCCGCGAAGAACGCGAGCTGCACGCCCTCTGCGACCGCGACCGTCTCGACGGCTCCTCGCGCCTGACTGGCCTGCTGCTGGATCGACATGACCGTCACGAAGAGTGCCGTGCCCGCAGCTCCCGCCACCTGCTGCACCGTGCCGACGATCGCGCTCGCGTGCGAGTACAGCGAGGGTGCCACCGACGCCATCGCCGAGGTGAACAACGGCGTGAAGATCAGCGCGAGACCGGCGCTGAGCACAAGATGCGCGCCGAGCACGAAGTACGCGGACGCGCCCGGGCCCGTGGCCGACAGCATCCACAGTGCCGCGCTCGCCATCGCGGTGCCTGGAACCAGCAGCGGTGTCGGCCCGAACCGGTCGTACAGCCGACCCACGAACGGCGCCAGCAGCCCCATGAGCAAGCCACCGGGCAGGAGCAGGAGCCCGATCATCAGCGGCTCCAGCTCGAGCGCCTGCCTGAGGTAGATCGGCAGCAGAATGAGGGCGCCGAAGAGGGACGCCATCGCGATCACCATGAGCGCCACGGTCACAGAGAAGTTCGTGGAGCGGAACGTGCGCAAGTCGAGCAGCGCCCGATCCCGGCGTTGCAGTCGCAGCTGTCGCCAGACGAAGAGCACCAGCGCGATGACTCCGACAGCGATGGTCGCCCACATCTGCGTCGCGGATGCCGCAGCATCTGCCGGCTGCGCACTGCTCTCGCCGATGCGGCTCAGGCCGTAGATCAGGCCACCGAACCCCAGCGCCGAGAGCATGACCGAGAGCAGGTCGATCGGCACCTGCTTCGGCTCGGTCACATTCGCGATCCGCTTCGCGCCGAGCGCCAGCATCCCGAGCGCGATGGGCAGCACGATGATGAAGATCCACCGCCAGCCGAGAGAGTTCAAGATCACGCCTGACACGGTCGGGCCGATTGCGGGCGCGACCGAGATCACGATCGACACGTTGCCCATCGTGCGTCCGCGGGCTCCGGGCGGAACCAGCGTCATCAGCGTGGTCATCAGCAACGGCATCATGATCGCGGTGCCGGATGCCTGCACCACGCGGGCGGCGACCAGCACGGCGAACCCGGGCGCCAGCGCGGCCGCGAGCGTGCCGAGCGAGAACAGCGACATCGCAGCGATGAAGATCGGACGGGTATTGAACCGCTGCAACAGGAACCCCGTGATCGGGATGACCGTCGCCATGGTCAGCATGAATGCGGTCGAGAGCCACTGCGCGGCGCGCGCGTCGACCTCGAGATCGATCATGAGCTCAGGGATGGCAACGCTCATGATCGTCTCGTTGAGGATGACGACGAAGCTCGACGCGAGCAGCAGCCAGATCACCAGGCGATTGCGTCGGCCGAGCGCTTCGGCCGATGAGACGGCCGTCACGCCTGTCGCCGAATCGGGAGTCGTCGCAGAGGCGGAGGCGGAGGCGGAAGGAGAGTTCTTGTGCGCAGCGTTCATGGTCTCAGTCGTCAGTGCCCTGTGGTCGGGGAATCGTCACGGATCCGTCGAGAGCGGCGGAACGAGCGCGGCGTGGAGCGCCGAGATCGTGGTGAGCGAGCGCATGCGCGGAGGGCCTCGACGCGCACCGCACCATTATTCACGTCGGGACGTGCTCGCGCGACCCTTTCGGCGTGTTGCGACGGGCTGATCGGCATCGCCGGGGCGTTTCGGTGCTCTCCTCGCTGTCGGAAAGGGGTCGTGAGGCCCGTAGTGGGGGCATGACAGAGCGTGAACGCCCTGGCCGTAACGAGAAAACCTCAATATGGTCGCGAGCGTGTGGAGAAATTGTCGAAATCTCAGTTTTCTCATCGTGGCTGTCCTTGGTCTGGTGCTTGTGCCGGGTGTCGATCACTCGGCGCAGGCGGCCGAGAGTGTGGAGGTCCCATACGACTGCAGCGCGTCTTTGCGTCTGACGAGCGGGGACGGGCGCCACGGCGTAGCCATCGACGTTCCTCGAGGCGTGAACTATTTGGAATCAGTCCGTCTGGTTGTCGTAAATAGCGCTGGCGGCACTCCAGAAAACGCGTTCCGAGTCTCAGTCAACAGTTGGAACGGCCCCGGAACATTGGGATCGGCTCTGTTTGAGAGCGGTCTCGTATCCGCCGATGGCCCGGCTGCGACCGAGGCCTTTGTAGCGCCTGTGGCCGTCGGTGTCCCCGTCGATTCGGGGTCACAGATAGCCGTGCACGTGCCGGCATTCGGTGCGGAAGGGCGGGGAGTCCTGCTGTGCCAAGCTCAGGCGCCCGTGACTGGTGTGCGGCCCGTGTTCTCGGACGAGTTCGGAATGACTTGGAGCGCTGCGGCCCCCATGTTCCATGTCGGCGCCTCCGCCACCTTCCTCCTCATGCCCCGCATCACCTCGGTGGCCCCAGCGGAGGCGCGCGTCGGTGAAGAGATCACCATTCTCGGCACGGGTTTCGATCACGCCCTGACGACCTCACTGCGCATCGGGAGCACGGTGCTCGATCGCACTCGCTTCTCGGTGGTATCCGACACAGAGCTCCGCGCCATCGTCCCTGCCGGCACGCCGCCCGGCTATGCAGATGTGCAGGTGACCTCTGACACCCTCGACTCCGCGCTCACAGCGGCGACGAGAGTGCTCGTCGTCGAGGCTGCGCCAGCAGCACCGGGCGGCCCCGCCAGCGGTGGCTCTTCGGTCACAGGCCCGACTACCCAGCACAGCAACGCTCAACCCGCGATCGCTCCGGGTCGCTCGGCTGATGGGATGCTGCCGCCGACGGGAGCCGATGCGGCCGCGACTGTCGTGTTCGCCCTACTGAGCATCGGCATCGGGGCCGCGGTGATCCGCGCCGCCACCGCGCGCGCCACAGGGCGGGCAGCGTCAGGCGCGGGGCGGCTGCGCCCCGAGGTGCTGCACCGCAGCGGTGCCGGCCGCGAGCCCGGCCTCGACCGCATCGGCTAGTTCCTCGCCGCGTGCGAGTCGTGCGGCGAGGGTTCCGACGAAGGCGTCGCCGGCACCGGTCGTGTCGATCACCTTGACCTTCTCGGCCGGCACGTGGGTGACGCCGCTCTGGTCGCCGAAGACGGCGCCGTCGCCGCCGAGCGTGATCACGATCGACCGGCACCGGCCGGCCAGCGCCTGGGCCAGCTCGAGCGCGTCATCGACCGACTCGACGCTCGCCGCGTCGCGACCCGCCACCAGCGCGGCCTCGGACTCGTTGACGACGAGCGGGTCGCATATCTCCAGTAGTGAGTCAGGCACCTCGCGCGCCGGCGAGAGGTTGAGCACGAAGCGGCCGCCGGAACGCCCAGCGGTCCGGGCGGCGGCCTCGACCGCATCCAGGGGCACCTCCAGTTGAGCGAGCAGCACCGGCCCCTGACCGGTTGCGGCCACATCACCCGCGACCTGCTCAGGCTCGAGCGACGCGTTCGCGCCCTGTGCGACCACGATGGTGTTCTCGCCCGCGTCCGACACCGTGATCAACGCGAGCCCGGTCGGCAGCATCGATCGCCGCACGTGAGTGACGTCCACGCCGCCGTCGGCGAGGGCCTGCACGAGCTCGTCGCCCTCGGCATCCGCCCCGACCGCGCCGACGAAGCTCGGCGTGGCTCCGGCCCTGGCCGCGGCGAGTGCCTGATTGGCGCCCTTGCCGCCGACGCCGGTCGTGGTCCCGGTAGCGAGCAGCGTCTCGCCGGGCAAGGGATGCCGGGAGACGAGCACGACGAGGTCACGGTTGGCGGAGCCCAGCACGATGAGGGGAGCGGTCATGGGCAACACTCTGCCAGAGCCGATGCGTCGCTGGCAGGATGGCAGTATGCCTCACGACGTACTCGGCGTTGCCGTGGCGCAATTCGCGCCCGGCACCGACACCTCCGCGAACCTCCAGACGATCGGCCGGCTCACCCGAACCGCGGTTGAGCGCGGCGCGCGGCTGGTGGTGTTCCCGGAGTACTCCGCGTTCTTCAGCGCGCCGATCGATGAGACCTGGCTCGAAGCCGCGGAAGATCTCGACGGCGAGTTCGTGACCGGTCTCGCAGCCGTCGCGCAGGACCAGGGCGTGCATCTGGTCGCCGGAATGATCGAGCGGGCGCCCGATGGCCGGTTCTTCAACACGCTCGTCGCCGTGAATCCCTCGGGCGACGTGGTGGCGGTGTACCGCAAGATCCACTTGTATGACGCGTTCGGTCAGAAGGAGAGCGAGTTCGTCGCGCCTGGACCGATCGAGGACCCGATCGTCTTCGACGTGCAGGGCGTTCCGGTCGCGATGCAGACCTGCTACGACATCCGCTTCCCGGAAGTCTCGCGACGGTTGGCCGAGGCGGGTGCGCAGCTCATCGCGCTGCCAGCCGAGTGGGTGCGGGGGCCGCTGAAGGAGTACCACTGGCGCACGCTCGTCACGGCCCGCGCGATCGAGAACACCGTGTACTTCGCCGCTGCTGACCAGGCGCCGCCGATCGGCGTGGGGAACAGCATGATCGTCGATCCGATGGGCATCGAACTCGCCACCATCGGCGAGATCGAAGACGTCGCAGTCAGCTGGGTGTCACGAGGACGCGTGCGCGCTGTGCGCGAAGTGAACCCCGCGCTGGCGCTGCGGCGATTCGACATCGTGCCTCGCACGCGCTGAGGCGGTCGCCGCTCAGCCCATAGAGGCGAGGCGCGCGGCCGCGCTCTCGAGCACATCGATGCGCTTGCAGAACGCGAAGCGCACAAGCGACTCGTATGGAGCCCGGTTCTCGGGCGTGACGAATGCGGAGAGCGGGATGGCGGCCACTCCGGCGCGCTCCGGCAACTCGCGGCAAAGGGTCGCGGCATCCGAGTACCCGAGCGGCGTGGCGTCGGCGACGACGAAATAGCCTCCCGCCGACGGCGACACCGAGAAGCCCGCTTCGCGCAGCCCCGCCGACAGCACATTGCGCTTGTGCGCGAGTGAGCTCGCAACGCCCGAGAAGAACTCGTCGGGCAGCCCGAGGCCGACCGCAACGCCGTGCTGGAATGGCGTGCCGTTCACATAGGTCAACCACTGCTTCACCGCGACGATCGCTTCGACGAGAGCCGGGCTCGCGACCAGCCACCCGATCTTCCAGCCCGTGACATTGAAGGTCTTCGCGGCGCTCGAGATGCTGACGGTTCGCTCTGCGGCACCGGCGATCGTCGCGATCGGAGTGTGCTTCGACTCGAATCCGAGGTGCTCGTAGACCTCGTCGGCGACGATCACCGCATCATGTCGCTCGGCGAGCTCCGCGATGAGTTGCAGCGCCTCCTTGCTCAGCATGGCTCCCGTCGGATTGTGCGGGTTGTTCACCAGCACGATCCGTGTGCGATCGGTGAACGAGTCGCGCAGCCGGTCGAGGTCGGGCTCGAACTCGGGTGCGAGCAGCGGAACCGGGCGCAGCGTCGCGCCGGCGAGGGCGACGACTGCGGCGTACAGGTCGTAGAACGGTTCGAACGTCACCACCTCATCGCCGGGCTCGAGCAGCGCGAGCAACGTCGCGGTGAGAGCCTCTGTCGCGCCGGCAGTGACGAGCACCTCACGGTCCGGGTCGGCCGAGAGCCCCCAGAACCGTTCGCGGTGGTCGGCGATGGCCTCGCGCAGCACTGGCACGCCCATGGCCGGGGCGTACTGGTTGTGGCCGTCGCGGATCGCTCGTTGGGCGGCCTCGAGCACTTCGGTCGGACCGTCTTCGTCGGGGAACCCCTGCCCCAGGTTGATCGCGCCGTGACGCACGGCGAGCCCCGACATCTCGGCGAAGATCGTTGGTCGCACTTCGCCGTCGTCACCGAGCAGCATCGCGCCCTGAGCGGCGCGCCGCCACGCACCTGAAACTGTCACCCGGCAACATTACCGCCGGCCCCTTCGGATCACAGGCTGTCCGTTCCGACCGTGACGGACGGTCACGCCGGCCGGCAACCACCGCCAGCGGCACGCCTTCGCGTGTTGGGTGCAGCGTGCTGCGTGCTGCGTGCGACGCGCAACCGGTGGCCGAGCCGCGAGCGATGAGACAAGTCAGACCAAAGGGAGCCGGAAGTCGCTGCTCAGCGGCACCATAGAGAACGCACAGCTTGCCGGTGGACGCTGATCAAGCGTGAAAGGAGCGCATGATGACCGAACCGACCGAGAACCAGCACCCCGGCCAAGCCTCGGGAGGCGACGACCGTGAACGCGCTGTTCCGTCCGAGCTAGGCGCGACGGATGCCGGGGGTCGGCCCGAGCCGTTCGACGCCGGATCGCAGCGACCCCGTGAGGCCGCTCCCGACACCATGAACTCCGCGCCGATGAGTTCAGCGCCGCAGACACCTCAGAGCGACGCGCCTCGCACCAGCGAGGTGCCCCCCGCCGCTCCCGGCTCTTCCAGTCCCCAGCCTGCGGAGTCGGCGCCGCACCTGGGCGGGCACGGCCCGAGCCCCGTCGGCAACGCGCCAGGTGCTGAGCGCGCACAGGAACACGCGCACACCGGTGCGGCGTTCGGCTCCTCCGCCTACGCCGGAAGCCAGCATGCGCACGCTTCGCACGCCGGTGCTCAGTACGTCGCGGGGGCCCACACCGGAGCCCCGCACCCGGCAACCGCTCACTCCACGGGCACAGCGGCATCCGCTCCTGCCACCGCGCCGCGCCGCTCCGCGATCCCGATCATCGCGGCGCTCGCCGTCGGCGCGCTGGTCGGCGGTGTGTCGGGCGCTTCGGTCGCCCTCATCGCAGACGGCGGTGACAGCGGCACCACGATCGTGGGCAGCCAGAGCCCCGGCACGATCAGCATCAACAACGGCAACGGAGTCGCGCCCGTCAGCGCGGTTGCGGCGAAGGCCGGCCCGAGCGTCGTCACCATCTCCGTCGGCACCTCTCAGGGAGCAGGAACCGGTTCGGGTGTCGTCATCGACGATCAGGGGCACATCATCACGAACACGCACGTGGTGACCCTCGATGGTGCGAGCGGCGACCCGAAGATCTCGGTGCGCACCTGGCACGGCCGCGTGCTCGACGCCACCCTCGTCGGTACCGACCCGCTCAGCGACTTGGCGGTGATCAAGGTCGATGGCGCTGACCTGCCGGCGATCAGCTTCGCTGATTCGTCGAGCCTCAACGTCGGCGACGCGGCGATTGCGATCGGGGCCCCGCTGGGGCTTGCGAACACGGTCACCGATGGCATCGTGAGCGCACTGAACCGCAGCATCACGGTGGCTTCGTCTGCAGCGCCCGAGCAGCCGCAGCAGGATCAGCCCCAACAGCCCGACAACCCCTTCGACTTCTGGCGTTTCGACGTGCCGGGTCAGGAGCAGTCGAGCGCGAGGTCGACCGTGCAGTTGAGCGTGCTGCAGACGGATGCCGCGATCAACCCCGGGAACTCGGGCGGCGCCCTGCTGAACGCAGAGGGCAAGCTCATCGGAGTGAACGTCGCGATCGCGAGCGCGGGCAACAGCCAGGGCTCGGCGGGCAGCATCGGGGTGGGATTCGCGATCCCGTCGAATCTGGCGAAGCGGGTCGCCGGCGAATTGATCGACAACGGTGCGGCGACGCACGGCCTCCTCGGCGCGATGGTCACCCAGCCCTCGGGCGGCACGCTCGGGGCCGAGATCGCCGAGAACCCGGGGCAGGGCGCGGCCAATGATGCCGGCCTGCGCAAGGGCGATGTGGTCACCTACCTGGGCGACATCCCGATCACGAGCGCGAACGACCTGACAGCCCAGGTGCGCGCGCTGCCGGCGGGCGCCAAGACGACCATCACCTACGTGAGGGACGGCAAGGTGCGCACGGTCGACGTGACGCTCGGATCTCTCGATTAGGCCGCAGCAGGGAGTCGCGACAGGAAGCGCCGGACCAGGCGACCACACCGGCGGGCCGGGGCGCGAAGAGCGCACCCGGCCCGCCGGTACGCTTGTGCGCATGGCAGACGATCGGTTCCCCGGCGTCTCCTACGTCATTCCGGTGCTCAATGAGGCCGGGTACATCGAGCACGCGGTGCGAACCGTGCTCGCGCAGGACTACCCCGGCGAGCGAGAGCTGATCCTCGCGCTTGGACCCTCGACCGACGGCACCGATGAGATCGTCGAGCGTCTTGCCGAGCGAGACCCGCGCGTGCGCTGGGTGAGGAACCCGCAGACCGACATCCCGGCGGGGCTCAATCTGGCGATCCGCGCGAGCCGGCATCCGATCGTCGTGCGCGTCGACGCCCACTCAGAGCTCGAGCCCGACTACACGCGGAAGGCGGTCGCCGTTCTGCAACGCACGGGCGCCGCGAACGTCGGCGGCCTGATGAAGGCGCAAGGCCGAACGCCCTTCCAGGCGGCCGTTGCGCGCGCCTACAACAGCCGCATCGGGCTTGGCGGAGGTCAGTACCACGGCGGCACGGATGCCGGCCCTGCCGAGTCGGCATACCTCGGCGTGTTCCGCCGCGAAGTGCTCTTCGAAGCGGGGCTCTACGACGAGTCGGTGCGGCGCGGGGAGGACTGGGAACTCAACCTGCGCATCCGCTCGGCCGGGCACCTCGTCTGGTTCGATCCCGACCTCGAGGTGACGTACTGGCCTCGTGACAGCTGGGAGAAGCTGGTGCGCCAGTTCAGCGCGACCGGTGCGTGGCGTGGCGAGCTCGTGCGCCGGTACAAGGGCCGTAACCCGCTCCGATTCTTCGTGCCGCCCCTGCTGGTGCTCGCGATCGTGCTCAGCCTGGTGCTCGCAGTGCTCCAACTGACGGGTGTGGTGCACGGCTGGCCGTCGTGGCTGCTCAGCGCGGTGTACCTCGGCCCGCTCGCCTACCTCGCGCTCTTGCTCTGGGTGAGCTTCGTCAGCGAACGGGGCGCCACCGCTCGAGATCGCTGGCTCTACCTGCTGGTGCTGCCGAGCATGCATCTCGCGTGGGGAGCGGGGTTCATCGTCGGTGTTCTCAAGGGCGCCCGCGACGTGGTCGACACCTCGCGAACGGGCTGACGCCTCAGCCGATCCGACCCGTGTCGAGCAGGCGCCGCACGACTCGCTCCGCTGCGCGGCCGTCGTCGTTCGGATTGAACCGCTGCCGCCAACGCTCGTATGCCTCGGAGAACTGCTGGCGGACCTCGTCGAGCGACGACACCGCTCGCGCGAGCGATTCCACATCGGCGAGCACCGGGCCGGGCGGATCTTCCAGCAGGTCGAAGGTGAACCCGCGCAGCCGGTCTCGGTAGTGCTCCAGATCGGGGGCGAAGAACAGCACGGGTTTGCCCGTGACCGTGAAATCGAACATCGCCGAGGAGTAGTCGGTGATGAGCGCGTCCGCAGCGAGGTACAACTCGGCGATGTCCGGGAAGCGGGTGACATCGATCACGCCGGGCGCCTCCACGTCGGTGCCAGGGCCGAGCGTGCGCGAGTGGCCTCGGAGAAGCACGACCACCTCGCGGTCGTCGACGTGCGGCATCCTGCGCACGAATTCCGCGCTTCCCAAGTGATCGACCTCGTCGGGCCGGTCGTCGCGCCAGGTGGGCGCATAGAGCAGGACGAGTGCATCGTCGCGGATGCCGAGACGGCGCCGCACCGTCGACGCCTCGCCTCGCGAGAGCACATCGTCACGCGGGTAGCCGAGCTCCCAGACCGGCCCGAAGAACGCGTACGAGCGGCGGAACACGCGCGTCGAATGCGGGTTCTGCGAGAGCATGATGCTCCAGCGCGAGCGCTCCCGAAGCGTAGCGATGGCCGCTCTCGGACGGAACCCGGGGCGCCCGAGCGCGAGCCGCTTGAGGGGAGTGCCGTGCCACGTCTGCAGCACCGCTTGGTGGGCTCGCCGACGGTATCGGCCGCGCAGCCAGTCGTTCACGACGAGCAGCCTCGCCGACGCCCGCACCCTCCACCACTCGCGGCTGCCCTCGATGAGGCGGATGGCGCCCTCCGGCACCCGCACGGACGCGTCGGCGACGCTCCAGTACCGTGTGACGCCCGGCGCGAGCTCGCTCAGGGCACGGTCGATGGCGCGCGGATTGCACGAGGCGCTGCTGCCATAGAAGCTCTCGAAGAATACGGCGTTCTCGGGCGCTGGCCGCGCTCGCCGGTACTGCTGCTCGAGGCGTCGTTGCTGCTCCGGCCCGCGTTCGTCGTCGGCCAACGGGGGTGCGATGAGGAGGGCGGGCGCCTGGTGATCGCCCATGCCTCCGCCCGGCTCGAAGGAGAGCCTCGCAACCTGCTCGACCAAGAGCGCAGCGGGTAGCGACGCCGAAGCCGAGAACTCAAGCGGCGATGCGGCGCGCATCGTGTACCGGCCGGCGGGCGGAGGCAGCGGATGCCGCTCCTCAACCCCGAGCGACCACCGCCCGTTCCGGAGTGCCACCGTCGCCCGCCACCCATCTCGCTGCGGGTCGCGCTCGACCGACGCCGGCGCCCGCCAGCGGGATCCGACGAGCTCGAGGTCGACCGGCGTGGACCCGGTGCCGCCGAGCACGAGTTCCGGCACTTCTCCGCCGTGCAGCATCACGGTGTCGATGATCACCGCATCCATGCCCCCGGTCGGCTCACCCGAAGTCGGCTCCCCATTCGTTTCGAGGTCGGTGGGGTCGACGCGGTCGACGTGGGGCGCGTCGGAGGCGTTGTCGCGCTCCTGCGATGCGCCGCCGCGCTCGTCGGACGTGCTCATGCGCGGCCCCTGCTGCGTTCCGGCAGGCGCTGCACGATGGCGTCGTACACGCGGTCGGTGTTGCGCCCGTCGCGGTAGGCGTGATGACGTGTGGCGAGGCGCTCGCTGTGGTCGCGCAGCAGTCGCCGCGTCGCCGGGTCACGGTCGAAGCGTTCGAGCAGGTCGAGCAGCGCCGCCCAGTCGGACGCCTCCATCCCGCCGCTGAAGTCGTGGTACTCCTCGTACAGCCCACGAGTCTGGCTGTATCGCTCCAGGTCGGGCGCCAGGAACAGGATCGGCCGCCCAGTCAGTGCGAAGTCGAAGGCGATCGACGAGTAGTCGGTGATGAGCACGTCGACGGCCGCAAGCACGGTGTTGACGTCGCTGATCGCCTCCGAGTCGACCAGCGCGACCCTCGGCGAACGGGTGGCCGCTTCCGCATACTCGCCGACCGAGTGCGGATGCGGGCGAAGCAGCAGCACGGAGCCGGTGCGTTCGAGCCAGGCGTCGATGGCAGCCCATTCGCTGTCGGTCGGCAGCACGGGGTCGGGCTCGCCGTCGCGCCAGGTCGGCGCGTGCAGCACCAACCGCACTCCGCGCTCATGCTGCGCGGTACCGGTCGCGCCGGCGGTCTGCGAGGTGAGGAGAGGTGCCAGCAGTGCGCGCGCCGCGAACTCGCGCTCGGCCGCTGTGCCTCGGCACAGCACGTCGTCTCGTGGGTCGCCGGTCACGACGACCCGTTCGGCAGGCAGGCCGAACGCGCTGCGCAGCCGCTCGGCCGAGATGTTGCCGGCTGCCGGCATGAGGCTGATGTTGCGGCCGGCGAGCCGATACAAGCGCCGCAGCAGGCCCTCGAGCGGCAACGGGGAGTCGAAGGTCGCAGAGGCATCGAGCTGGATGCGCTTCAAGGGGATGCCGTGCCAGAGCTGCACGATGAAGGCCCCGCGAACCGCGAATCGGTTCACGTCACCGAACCCGTGCGTGATCACGATGACACCGGCGCGAAGCGTCGCCCGCAGTCCTCGCCAGCTGGCCCGGCGAGCGGCCTGCAGCCCTCGAGCGCGAGCGGCCTCGACCTCGGCCTCGTCGCGCCCCAGCCAGACGACACGCGCCTTCGGATCCGCCCGCGCCACGTGCCGAGCCAGTTCGAGGGCCCCCTCACCGAGCCCGGAGCCGCAGCCGAACACCCAGAGCCGCGCGTTCCTCGGCGTCAGGCGCGTTGCGAGCGCGCCGAGGGCATAGAGCGGCGCAGACAGCAGCTTCGCGGCATTGCCGGCTGAGAAGGTGAACCCGGACACGATTCAACAACTATCCCGCAGTTTCGGGGCGGCTGTGTGACACGCGCTGGTTTAATCCTTCGATGTGCCTGCCGGGCGAGGGCACGTTCGGAGGACCAAGAATTGCCGCTGCTGAACGACGCGAAGACCGCTGTGCGGATCCTGCGCAACATGGTGAGGTCGCGGTTGACACGACTGCGTGTCGAGCGACGGCTGGTAGACATGCCGATGCCGGATGCCGACAGCGTCGAGATCGCGGTGTACTTCGCCGACACGAGGGTGAACCTCTACCAGATCCGTCAGTGGTACGAACCGTTGAAGGAGCTCTCGAAGCAGCACCGGGTCGTGCTCATCTCCAGATCGCCGGGCACTGCGCTCACACTGTGGGACGAGGCCCCGCTTCCGACGCTGTACCTGCGCAAGATCTCCGAGCTCGAGCGGTTCGTGCATGAGCAGCGGCAACTGAAGCTGGTGTTCTACGTCAATCAGAACGCCAAGAACTTCCAGATGTTCCGGTTCGGTCGGATGTGGCACGTGTTCATCAGCCATGGCGAGAGCGACAAGGCGTACATGAGCAGCAATCAGTACAAGGCCTACGATTTCGCGTTCGTGGCAGGGCAGGCGGCGCTCGATCGGCTGCGCCGCGCGCTCTGGGACTACGACGTCGACGAGCGTGCTCTGGTCATCGGGCGTCCGCAGGTCGACCACCTGCGCGCGCAGCCTCCGTATTCCGCTGACGACCGCACGGTCGTGCTCTACTCCCCGACCTGGGAGGGCGATCGCGGGTCGATGCGCTACGGCTCGGTGGCGTCTCACGGCGAGGCGCTCGTCGGCGCACTGCTCGCCAGCGGCAGGCACCGGGTGGTGTACCGGCCTCACCCCCGCAGCGGGGTGGCCGACCCTTCGTACGGCGAGGCGAACAAGCGTGTCATCGCGGCGATCGAGGCCGCGAACGCCGCTGATCCGGCTGCGGGACACATCTACGACACCAGCGGGTCGCTCGACTGGCAGCTGTCGGCCACCGACGTGGCGATCACCGATGTGTCAGCGATGATCTACGACCGGCTGGCGACGGGGAAGCCCATCATCGTTACACGCCCTGCTTCGTCGGATGCTGTCGTCGATGCGTCGGGGTTCCTCGGCTCTTGCGAGTGGCTCGACGTGGAAGACGCGGGCAATGTCGTCGAGGCTGTCGACCGCGTGCAGACCAGTTCCGAGTCGCTGGCGACGCTTCAGCGCTGGTCGGAGCATCACTTCGGCGACACGACGCCAGGGGCATCGACGCAGCGGTTCCACGGGGCCGTGGAGCGGCTGATCGAGCACTGGCAGGTGCACGCCAAGCTGCATGCCGATCAGGAAGCGCTAGTGGGTGCGTTCGACGATGAGGAAGCCGACGAAGACGAAGCACCCGTCGACGAGTCCTGAGTCGCTTCGGAGGCGGATTCGGCGACTGAGGTGCGGCGCGATCGTCTGACCGGCCGAGCGAGACCGTTGCCGACCGTCCGGCCCGCCTTGGCTGTGCTCGACGCAGCCCGCTTCGCCGCGGAAGCGGTGCCGGCCGCTGCGCGCTGACCAGCCTCGACCGTGGTCGCGGCTGCTGTCTTGAATGCAGTGCGGACCGCCCGACGGGGCGGAACGATCGCAGCCAGATTGTCGGGGAAGAGCTGTGGCGCGGGTCCGAACGCCGTCCGAGAGCTGGTCACCACCTTGCGGCCCAGGAGGTGTGCCGCACTCCCGCCGATGACTGCACCGACTCCGAACGGCAGCAGTCGTGCCACCGCGCCGCTGGAGGTGTTCGCTGCGAAGCGGCGCATGAACTGCCGCTTGACCTGGTCTGCGAGCTGGCCGGTGAAGGCCTTGGGCAAGCTCTTGCCGATGATGTCGCCCCAGAACGCCGTCTGCGGCATACCGTTCCCGGCGAACTGCGCTGCGAGTTGACGCACCAGGTCTGCCCCCGAGTCGCCGAGCATCATCGTCATGACGAGGGCGCGTGCGCGATCGGGGTCGGTCACCGCGATGCCGTGCACTTCGGTGACCGCTTGCGCGAACAGAGCGCTTGATTCGAGGAAGACCGCGGTTTCCACGCCCGTGAGCGCGATACCGACGGCTGTGCCCACACCCGGCACCGCCGCGCTGGCTCCGACGCCCGCCCCTCCGACTGTGACCGCGGCCAGGTAGCGCCGCTCGAGCATCCGGATGGTCTCGTCGGGGCTCGCAGACGGATGCCGGCGGCGCAGGTCGCGAAGCGTAGCCAGCACCACCGGCCGCTGCACGGTGAGCAGGCGGTCGAACCCGCGCACGATCATGCGCTGCTGCGCCGCTTGCTCCGCGAGTCGGTGCGGGGCAGCGATTCGTCGATCCAAAGGCACCAGGGCGCTCCTTCCCGGTCGGGGGCCCTATGGTAATCCGCCCAGGCTGAGGCGCTCCCGTGCCGATCTGAACACTGAGGTTCAAACACATGGGGCTCGTGCGCTCTGGATTCATACGCGCCATGCGCTTAGTCATGAGTAGTGCCCGCTTCGAAGTCCGTTGCCGCGATCACGCTCGGCCAGCGCGTTCGCGAGGCCCGCCTGCG
Source organism: Ruicaihuangia caeni (assembly GCF_029952955.1). Lineage (GTDB taxonomy): Bacteria > Actinomycetota > Actinomycetes > Actinomycetales > Microbacteriaceae > Ruicaihuangia > Ruicaihuangia caeni. The sequence goes on from NZ_JASATX010000001.1 coordinate 242,753, forward strand.
GCTCGGGCTCAGCCAGGAGGACATCGCCGAACTCGCTGGGCTCCACTGGACCAACTGGGGCAAGGTCGAGCGCGGCGTTGCCAACCCGAACTTGCTGGCTAGTTGTTAAGCCGACCCCCGGGGGCCATGAGGAAGTATCGACGTTCCCCGTGGGAGGCTTGGGCGGCCATTAGAATCAAGGCGATCCCGATCGGGTTCGGCTAGCAATAACACGCTATCGAAATCGAGCAGGGCCCTTTGGGCGTTCCTGCCTAAGTGCTGCCGCTGTCTACGAGGAGCTACAACTTGGCCAGAGTTCCGAAACGCAAGCCGAACACACCGGGGCCGCTTTCGCTTTCAGTGGAGGGATACAAGGCCATTCGGAACAAGAGTGTTCTCTCGGTCAAGCCCCTCACAATAATTAGCGGTGCGAATAGCTCGGGTAAGTCCAGCTTCATTCAGCCATTCCTGATGATGAAGCAGACGCTTGATTCTGCGTTTGACCCCGGTGCGCTCCTCCTATACGGCCCGAACGTCAAGATCACTGAACACTCGCAAATTCTTAGTCGTGGCAAGTCTCGCAATGACGTAGTTAACGAGTTCATGGCGGGCATGTACCAAGGGGAAGAATCGCGCGAGGTCAGGTTCGTTGCGCGCGCCGGGGCATTGTCTATTGCGACAGATACATCCAGCGCCCACGGTGTTCAGACAGTCTTGTCGGACCCGCTTAGTAAGAAGGACTTGGCTAGGCTGCGGGACGAGTATCGAGGTCTGGCTGAACGATATGTGCAGGCCGTTCGAAAGATTGGTCAGTCGGAGAAGTCGGCGGCCCGAGCGGATGACTCGTGGGGGTTCGAGGTCTACAGGAACCGCTGCTTCTTGGAGCCTTTCATGACGGTAAGTGACGGGGAGATGACTTACCGTCTCAATGTCAGCGGCGACGCGGACGACGATCGATGGGTCAGGTTCCTTCGCGGCATCATCCACGTGCCGGGACTGCGGGGAAACCCGGAGCGCGCCTATGCGCGTTCCGCGGTCGGAAGTACGTATCCGGGCACTTTCGAAACATACGTGGCCAGCATTATTTACGAATGGACGGAATCGGAAAGCCCGCTCGTCGGAGTCCTTTCAAAGCAACTCGAAGCACTGGGGCTTACATGGAAGCTGTCGGCCCGGAAACTGAACGATGCTTCCATCGAACTTGTCGTTGGGCGGATGCCCCACGCACAACAGGGCGGCGCTCAAGACCTCGTTAGCGTTGCGGACGTAGGATTCGGGGTGAGTCAGACCTTGCCTGTTCTCGTCGCCCTCCTGGCGGCGAAGCCGGGCCAGCTTGTGTATGTCGAACAACCAGAGATTCATCTTCACCCTCGCGCTCAACTGGCTCTTGCGGATGCCCTGATCGCAGCTGCTAATCGCGGCGTTTACGTAGTGGCGGAAACTCACAGTTCTCTTCTCATTCGCGGAATTCAGACCGGTATTGCGAAAGGGAAACTCCCTTCTGATTCCGTTTCGCTGAATTGGTTCTCGCGCGATCCGTCGACAGGGTTCCAAACCTCGGTGGAGGCGTCGATCGATGACGTGGGGCGGTTCGGAGAATGGCCAGTTGATTTCGACGAAGTGTCTCAGGATGCGGACTGGCAGTACCTTGATGCAGTCCAGCTTCACGAGGAAGCCGACTAATGAGGCCATCGCGCCACATATTGATCGACGCGTCGGTGGCCCGGCGCGTGAGTGACCCAGCCCGTCATCCTTCAAGCGCAGCATGCTTGGCGTTAGTTCGACAACTGGAGAACAAGGATTGTGCGACAGGTGCCGCTATCACACCTGCGCTTCAGTCGGAGTGGAAGAAGCATGCTTCTCGACCGATGGTAGCTTGGCTGGCCGCGATGGAGTTGCGCGGTCGCATTCGCCGAGAACGCGATCGAAATGTAAGCGACCTGCGTGCTGCGGTGGCACAGGTCGAAGATGATGGAATTCGCTCTGCCCTTGAAAAGGATCTCCATCTGAGTGAGGCTGCGGTGCTGAATGGCCTTCCTGTAGCGTCACACGATAACAAGCAGCGGCGCTACTTAGTCGCGTTGATTCCGATCTACAGCACGGTCGGACGAATTCAATGGTTCAGCCCTATCTCCGATAGCCACGACGACTGGGGGCCGTGGGTGGAAGCTGGCTGTAGTGATGCAGATGCGTTCCGCGTCGGCGCCGCGTAGCGGCGCCGCTTTACTTGAACTAGCAACATAACTCGGGAAGCCGCCCAGGCAGTCCGGCGCCTCAGTTCGCCCGGCGAACGGGCCCTGTGGCGGGTTGTGCACCCGCGTAACACTCGCGCTCGACGTCGCGGACTCTCTAGCTCTCGCAAACCGCGGTAGGGCCTTCGGTGGCAAAGAAACCGGGCGCGGAGCGGCCGGTTTCGCGGCAGCTCGGCGCGAAGCGCCGCTGCCCGTGCCTGAGGGTCTGCTGGGAACGAATGACAACGATGTAATTCATCTGGTAGATCTGGGTACGCAAGGGTGCCGCGGTTATGAGACGTGGCGAGGGAAGCCCTTGTGTCGAAGTCACGGGTTCTTCCATACCAACAGACACTTACTGAGATTGCGGCGCCGTCGTCACGGTGCCCCTCGCCGTTCTGGCGTTCGCCCGTATCGGGCTGCTGAGTGCAACTGTTCGCGCCCAACTGCTTCTGCATTGCCGTGTTCGCGACGGCTGCCTTCAGCGATTCCTCGTTGGTTTTCGTTGATTGGTCGTCCCTTTGTCTGTTCCCACTTCCCCCTCTGGTGGTGCTTTCCTGCGCCCTGCCTCGGGTTGGCAGTTCTCGCTCTATCCGGATGCCGGGGAGGGCGGGGGTTCCTACCGTCGTTACGTCACGAAGCGCTCCGCCTACGTGCCGCGAGGTCAGGCGAAGGACCCCGAGCGGGCGGCTGAGGAGGCAGGGCGGCGCGCTCGGACCCGACTGCGCCGGTACTGCGCCGCGAATCGGTTGAACCGGCTGGGCACGCTGACCTATCGCGGTGACGGATGCCACGATCCCGAGGCGATCCGCAGCCACCTTGGCGAGTTCTTCCGCGAGCTGCGCGAGTCGATCGGCGGTGAGGCCTTCCCGTACGTGTGGGTTCCGGAGTGGCACAAGTCCGGGCACGGCCTGCACGCGCACTTCGCGGTGGGGAAGTTCATCAAGCGTGGCGCGATCGAGCGGACGTGGGGTCGCGGGTTCGTCCACATCAAGCTGCTGGGCGATCTGCCGGTGGGCTCCGGGGCGCTGTCGGAAGCGCGGCGGGCGGCGGGGTACTTATCGAAGTACGTCGCGAAGACGTTCGCGGATCCGGATGCTCGGGCCCTCGGGCTGCATCGGTATGACGTGGCGCAGGGCTTCCAGCCGGAACCCGTCGCCTTGTCTGGTTCCACGGTGAGCGAGGTGATCGACCAGGCGTCGGCGGTGCTTGGCGGGCAGCCGGTTACGCGGTGGTCGTCCTCGGACGTGGAGGACTGGCAGGGCCCTCCGGCGATCTGGGCGCAGTGGGGGCGCTAGCTGTGGCGGTGGATCAAGAGCTTCTGCGGCAGTGGTTGGAGGACTCGTGCGCCGCGCAGGGGGTGCCGGTGCGGGTGTCGGATCCCGTTGTGGTTGCCAAGGTGGGCGCACTGATGGGCGGTCAGGGTGGCGGGGGAGCGCCGCGGCGCGGCGGACCCGCCACCTGACCGCTCACAGTCGCCACGTGGGCACCACCCGGGACGGATCCAGCGACTGTGCTCCGCGCTTGCCGGGCTTGATCGTGGCGAAGTCCAGTAGCGCCTTGATGATCGCGCTTTGCCGCTCGAGGTTCAAGGATGCCCAACTAGCGCGAATCTCGTCGCCCGTCCCGGCGATCTGCGCGACGCCCTCGGTGCCCTGCATCTGGTGCAGGCGTCGCTCGGTGGCCGCGATGCGCACTTCGATCGGTTCGCGAGCGCTCTTCCAATCGGCGCTGGCAATTTCGCGGTTGGCCCACATCCGGGCCAGCTCGTCCTTCTGCGCGCGATCGGCTTGCAGTTCCTCCATGAGCGCATCCCGTTCGGCATCCTCGTGCGCTTGGCCAGTAAGCGCTGCCGCCAGATCGGGGCTGTCCAGTCGGTAGAGCACAGCTTCGGTCAGCCACTCCTCGACCGGCGCGGCCACCACGGTGAGCCTGCCGCATCCTCCGGTGCGCGGGTCGGCGGTGCATACGTAGCGGCGCGTTTCGCTTCTTGTCGCGCTGTGCTTTGCAGCTGAGTTCAGCTTCGCCCCGCAGTTGCCGCAGCGGAGCATCCCAGACAGCAGGTATCGGCGAGGCGCACGGTGCTGGGACGTCTTGCGCTTGTCGAACTCCGCAAGGATCCGGGCGTGCACCTCCTCGCTGATGATCGGCTGCCAGATGCCCTTCCCGATGATCGCTCCTTGGTGCACTCGGAGGCCGGCGAGGCGCGGTCCTCGGAGCATCCCGCGCACGGTTTGCGATGCCCATCGCGCCGTGCCGGACGATGTGGGGATGCCGCTGTCGTTCAACCAGATCGCCAATGACCGTGTGGACTCGCCAGCCAAGAATCGATCAACCAGCGACCTCACGATGGTTGCCTCGGACTCCCGAATCGTGATCTTGTCGGGCTCGTATCCGAACGGGCGTGTGCTTCCGCCGCCGGGCAAACCTGCCTCCGCTCGCTGCTGGATCTGTCGCTTCTGGCGTGCGGACTTGCGCCCTGACTCCTTCGCGGCGAACGCGGCCATGATGCGGAGGTTGAACAGACCATCGTCGGTGCCGATGTTGAAGTCAGCCGAGACGCTGGCGACTTGCTCGATTCCCGCTTGGTCGCACACGCGGATGAACTCCTCCAACTCGATCGGCTGCCGTGTGAGCCGGTCCGAGTTGTACATGATCACCGCATCGCGCAGGCCTGCCGCCATGTCTTGCAGCATCCGCTGATACGCGGGCCGAATCTTGCCGCTGTAGGCAGAGATGTCATTGTCCACGTACTCTTCCGCGACCTGCCAGCCGCGATCAGCAGCGAGCTTCCGGCAGTCCTCCAGCTGGCGTTGCACCCCGAGACCCTCGCCGGTCGTGTCGGAAGAGATGCGCGCGTAGATCGCAGCTGAGGATGGCTTAGACATGAGGGCAGATTACCGAAACGCCAACTTCCTCACCATTGTGCGCATCGCGGCGGCCCTTGAGATCGACCCGGGCGAGCTCGTGCGGGGGATCGGCGTCGACTCTCTTCCTGAGCGGCGGCATCAGCTGACGGCATCCGAACTCCTTCGAGAGCGGGAACGGCGCGCGGAGCACTAGCACCCGTCGGGCAGTGCCAACCGGCCGAGCGGGAGCGGCAGTCAGAACGCGATACGCCACAGGTACTCACAGCCGTCGGTCCTGAACCAGCGCACGATCACGACGCTGCCGCGTGCGACATCGTCGCCGTGCAGCGCAAAGCTCAGGCGCGCCCCTGGCTCGAGCGTCGTCGGCATCCCGGAGACCAGCCGACCATCGCCGATGAGGCTCAGCATGACCGCGCGCGCGGGCTCTTCGCTCGTGTTGAGCAGTTCGAAGACCGGCGTTCGCGCTCGCTCGACGACGAATGGCACGGCGTAGGCGAGTTCGGGGTCGACGGGCCTGAGCGGGGTGAACATGCCGCGAGGCTATGAACGGCCCCCGACACCCCGGCGACCGCTGTGGATGCCGTCCGCGCGGCGAGATCGGTGGGGGAGAGGCGACTACTTGTCGGCGTAGTGCCGGTTGTACAGCGAGAGCACTTCGTCGATCGGCCCGTCATGCACCAGGCGCCCCTTGTCGAGGTACAGCCCGCGGGTGCAGAAGCGCTTCAGGTCGCGCTCGTTGTGCGAGACGAAGAACATCGTGCGGCCCTCGGCGAGCAGCTGCTCGATCCGCCGGTAGCACTTCTCGCGGAAGGCCTTGTCGCCCACGGCCAGCACCTCGTCGACCAAGAGGATCGGCTCGTCGAGGCGCGAGATCACGGCGAACGCGATGCGCACCCTCATCCCGCTGGAGAGGTGCTTGTACGGGGTCTCCTCGAAACCCTGGATCTCTGCGAACTCGATGATCTCGTCGTAGCAGGCGTCGATCTCGCGCTTGGTCATGCCATGCAGCCCGGCGGTGAGGTACACGTTGTCGCGCACCGTGAGGTCGTCGACGAAGCCGCCAGTGATCTCGATGAGCGGCGCCACTCCGCCATGCACTCGCACAGACCCCTCGTCGGGAAGCATGACCTGGGCCACGAGCTTGAGCAGCGTCGACTTGCCTTGCCCATTGCGCCCGACGACGCCGATCGCCTCACCCCGCTCGACGCTGAACGACACGTCTTTGAGTGCCCAGAACTCATTCGGCCGCGACCGGCGGTGCTTCGATGCGAACAGATCCTTGAAGCTGCGCCTTCCACGTCGATTGCGCCGGAAACGGATGCCGAGGCCCTCGGTCGCGATCATCACGGCCATCAGATCTCCTTCAGCACGAGTCGCTCGGCTCGCCGGAACACCCACACACCGATCAGCAGGATCGCCACGCTCATGGCGGCACTGATGCCGACGGCATCCCAGTGCAGCTGCCCGGGGAAGAATCCCGCTCGATACAGGCTGAAGATGCCGGCCAACGGGTTGAACGACATCCAGAACTCGAGGCCGTCGGGCAGGTCGCCGATGCCGTAGATGATGGGCGACGCATAGAAGAGGAACCGCAGCACGAGCTTCGTGGCCCGCTCGAGATCTCGGAAGAAGACGACCAGTGGGGCCACGATCAGCCCGATGCCGACGGTGAGCACGGTCTGGAGCAGCACCGCGGGCACCATCAGCAGCAGCTCCCAGTGCCACGCTGCCCCGAAGGCGACCGCGAACACTGCGAGCACCGGCAGGCTCGCCAGGTACTCCACGCCCTTCGACAGCACGATGCGATTCACCCAGACGGTACGCGCGATGCGCGTCGAACGAATGAGCTTCGCCTCGCGAAGGAACGCGCGAGTGCTGTCGCCGACCGCGCCGTTGAACCACATCCAGGGCAGCAACGCGCACAGCAGGAAGACGATGTAGGGCTGCTCGCCGACGGTGCGATCGAACACCTGCGTGAAGACGAACCAGTAGATCCCCGCCATCACGAGCGGGTCGATCACCGACCAGAGGTACCCCAGGAACGAGGTCGAGTACCGCACACGCAGGTCGCGCCGGGTGAGCAGCCACAGCGAATGGCGATAGCTCGAGAACCCGGATGCCGCGGGAGACTCGGTGCGGACAGTCACGGCCTCAATGCTATTGCCCGCTGACGCGGGGGCTTGCGCGCCCCGCTGCGGGTCAGACGTAGAGGTTCGCGCGCTCCAGGTCTTCGGCGAAGTCGACCTCGACCGCGTACAGGTCGGAGATGTCGAACGGCTCCACCCGAAGACCGTCGTGCTCGATGGCGAGTTCGATGCCCCGCTCGAAGTAGTCCTGATCGTCTACGCGCTGCAGGTGGCTGATGAGCGCAGCCTTGTCACGGCTCGAGATGTAGTTGATGCCGACAGCCTCGCCGAGGCCACCGCGAACCGTCTTCGAGAGCTCCTTGATGTAGCCCTCGGCATCCGTGGTGTACTTCACCTCTTCATCCGAGACCTTCGAGGTGTTCACCGTCACGAACGACTGGTCGCGCTGGACGAGGTTGGTGGCGCGCACGAGCACGGTCGGGTCGAAGACCACATCGCCGTTCATCCAGAGCACGCCGCCCGGCTTCGTGCGACGCAGGGCCCGCAACAAGCTCTTCGAGGTGTTGGTCACGTCGTACTGCTCGTTGTAGACGTAGTTGGCCTCGGGGAAGGCGTCGATGATGTAGTCGAGCTTGTACCCGACGACGGTGGTGATTTTCGCGGTGTGGCCGAAGGCGGCATGGATGTTGTCGTGCTGCTGCCGCATGATGGTTCGCCCGTCGCTCAACTCGGTGAGCGACTTCGGGAGCGTGCGGCCGAGCCGGCTGCCCATACCGGCAGCGAGAATGACGACTTGAGTGCTCACATTTCCTCCTCATGGATTGTGCTGCCCGCGCCCGTGCAGAACCTGTATGAACCGGGGAGAACGCTGAATCCCGTTCACCTGCTGTTCGGCGCGCAGCAATGCTGTGGACACTCCGTCGTGCGAGCACCACGGTACCCCTGCCCCCGCTCGGGGGCCCGCACCGATCACGGAAATGTAGCCGTTTCGTGATAGATCTTCGAGGTCGGCTGCGCGCGAAGCGCTTGCTACGGTTGAGGAGTGGAGCCCGGAGTCGACGACAGGGTGAGAGACGATCTCGCCCCAGAACAGCAAGCGAGCTCCGGCGTGCGAACCGCAGTGGAGCGCCTTGCGCCTCCGCCCCCGCCTGCTCCTCCCGTCGCCCCGACGCCTCCCGGGCCTCCGGCCGCCCCGAGCTCGCCCGCATCGACGAGCGACGCGGACGCTGAGAGCGATGCCGAGGCTGCGAGCGCGCCCGCAGAGGCCAAGAAGTCGCCCGCGAAGAAGACGACGGCGAAGAAGGCCCCCGCGAAGCGGGCTCCCGCGAAATCGAAGGCGAATCCCGTCAAGCGCGTCGCACCGCACGCGGCAAGCGGTAGTCGAAGCGCACCGGCCAAGCCGCGGCCCCGCAAGGCGCCCGCCGAGGTCGTGCTTCGCATGCGGAACCTCACCAAGTACTTCAACGGGGTGCCGGCGGTCGACGCGATGGATCTCGAAGTGCCGGCCGGCAGCTTCTACGGCATCGTGGGGCCGAACGGCGCGGGCAAGACCACCACGCTTTCGATGGCGACCGGACTGCTGCGGCCCGACGCCGGCCTGGTGACGGTGCATGGTGCAGACGTCTGGCTCAACCCCGCGCTGGCCAAGCGGCAGCTCGGCGTGCTGCCCGACCGCTTGCGTCTGTTCGACCGCCTGACCGGAGCGCAGTTCCTGCACTATGCGGGGTCGCTGCGTGGGCTCGACACGCTCACCCTGCGTGGACGCTCGGCCGACCTCGCCAAGGCGCTCGGGCTTGAAGACGCGCTCGACCGGGTCGTCGGCGACTACTCGTTGGGAATGACGAAGAAGATCGCGCTGGCGGCAGCGATGCTGCACTCGCCTCGCGTGCTCGTGCTCGACGAGCCCTTCGAGGCGGTCGACCCGGTATCGACCGCGACCATCATCGAGATGCTGCAGCGGTACACGGCATCCGGTGGCACTGTGCTGCTCTCGAGCCACAGCATGGATCTGATCCAGCGCGTCTGCTCGCACGTCGCGATCATGGTCTCGGGTCGTGTGCTCGCCTCGGGCACGATGGGCAAGGTGCGCGCGCGCAAATCCCTCGAGCAGCGTTTCATCGAGCTTGCCGGAGCCGACAGCGAGAGCGGGGAGCTCGAGTGGTTGCACAGCTTCTCGGACTGAGGCTCTCCCTCCTCGCGAACGCACTGCGCCGCAGCCCCCTCGGGCTCGCGGGCCTCGCGATCGTCGTCGTGTACGGCATCGCGCTCCTCGCCCTCGCACTCGGCGGGTTCGCGCTGCTCCGCGAGCTGCCAGTCGACACCGCCGCCGCGATCGCCACGACCGCAGGGGCCCTGTTCACCGCCGCGATCTTCGTGCTGCCGCTGCTCGTCTCGGGGAACGACCAGTTCGACCCGCGCCGGTTCGTCCTCTTCGGGCTCGAACCCGCCGCCCTGGCCAGAGGCATCCTGCTGTCGTCGGTGCTCAGCCTTCCGGTGCTGGGTTTCATCGTCATCGGCATCGCCCATACGGTGACGTTCGCACGGGACGGCGTTGCGGGCCTGTTCGGAGTCGTCGCACTGCCGGCGCTCGTCGCCACTCTCGCGCTCTTCGGGCGGCTCGGCATCAGCGTCGGAGCTGCGCTCCACTCGGTGCTGGTCGCTCGCGGCGTCGTGCGGGTGATCACGCTGGTGGTACTCGCCCTGATCGTTCCGGTGCTCCTCCGCATCGCCGACTTCGACTGGGCGCGGCAGGGCGGTGAGCTGGTGGCTCAGATCGCTGCGGTGCTCGGCTGGACGCCGTTCGGGGCCGCATGGGCCGTCGGCCCACTCGCGTCGGAGGGCGATTGGTGGGGCGCACTGCTGAGGCTGCTCGTCGCGTTCGTCTCGGTCGCGGTGCTCTTCGGCAGCTGGTCCTTCGCGGTCGAGCGGATGCTGCGCGCTCCTGCCCTTGCAGGCAGGAGGGAGCACCACTCCAGCATCGGGCTGTTCGGTCTCTTCGGGCGCGGCGCGGCGTGGGCGATCGCTGCGCGCAGCCTCACCTATTGGGTGCGCGACCCGCGCTACCTCACGGCGATCGTCGTCGTGCCCCTCATCCCGCTGCTCATGGCGGTGCCGCTGCTGATCGCCGGCGTGCCGGTGGACTTCATCGCGCTGCTGCCGGTGCCGGTGGTGGCCCTGTTCATCGGGTGGTCGGTGCACAACGATGTGGCGCTCGACCACAGCGCCGTGTGGCTCCACCTCGTGGCCGACACTCGCGGATTCGACGACCGAGTGGGGCGGGCAGTTCCGCCCATCATCATCGGTGTGCCGGCCGTGACCCTCGCGAGCCTGCTGTGCGCCGGTGTCTACGGCGACGCCGCGATCCTGCCGCCCATGCTCGGCGTCGGGTTCGCCATTCTGGGTGCGTCGATCGGAGTCTCGTCGGTCGCCTCCGCGGCCCTGCCGTACCCCACGGCGCTTCCAGGCGAGAGCCCGTTCCAACAGCCGTCGGGCGGCGGCGGGGCGGTGCGGCAGGCGGTCTCGTTCTTCGCGACGCTCCTGCTGGCCGGACCGGTGTTCGCGCTGGCGGTCGCAAGCCAATTGCTCGGCGGTCAGTACGTCTGGCTCACCCTGTGGTGCGGCGTGGGTCTCGGGCTGCTCTGTCTTGTGCTCGGTCTGCACCTCGGCGGGAAGATCTTCGATCGCCGGGGCCCCGAACTCCTCGCGGCTGCGCTCCGCGGCTGAGTCTCGACAGCGGCAGGCAAGCCGCGAACCGGAGTCGATGAGGGTGCTCTCAGGCATCCGACAGTCTGCGCCGCTGGCCCCTTCGCTGCCCTCTTCCGAACCCCCTTCGCTGGCCGTTCTCGCGGAGGGCGCGAACAGGCGTTGAAGCCTACGATGAAGGTATGAGCACCGAACACACCGGCGGCGGCACAGACGTTCTCGATCGCGAACTCGAGAAGCTGCTCAACCAGGAGCAGCTCGAAGACGGCGACCACGAGCGCTTCTCGCACTACGTGCCGAAGGACAAGATCGTCGAATCGGCGATCACGGGCAAGCCGGTGCGGGCCCTGTGCGGCAAGAAGTGGACGCCGGGCCGCGACCCGGAGAAGTTCCCGATCTGCCCCAGTTGCAAAGAGATCTACGAAGAGCTGCGCGGGTGACCCAGGGCGATTCTCCCGACGACCGGTTCGACGCGTCCGACGATGAGGCGCTGCGATGGGCTGGTGACGAGTCCCTCGACACCGCCTCGCCCCAGAAGTCTTCGGCGCGCGGTGCGCTCTCGACCGGAGTCGAAGGCGGTCAGGATGCCTCCAACGCAGGCGCCGCCGTCGCCTCGTCGACGGGTGGTGCGCTGCAACTGGTCGCGCTCGGCGTGATCGCGGGCATCTACGTCATCTACAGCGTCGGCTGGGTCGCAGCCGTGTTCCGCGACCCGGTGACCCTCGGCGCGCTGCTGCCGGAGATCATGTATCAGCTCGGAGAGGCGCTCGCCATCGTGGCGCCCGCCGTCTGGTTCGCCGTCGTGCTCGTGCTCACTCGGGGCAGACGCCCGCTTGCGCGCTTCGGCTGGCTGGCGGCCGGACTCGTGCTGCTGGTGCCGCTTCCCTGGGTGCTCGGGAGCGCAGCATGAGCAATCTCGAGAACCCGAGCACGGGCGTGAACGATGCGATCACGGGGGAGTCCCCGGCCGAAGCGGCCCCGGCATCCAACGGCCTGGCGCCGAAGCGTCCGCGCACGGCGTCGCTGGTGGTGCTCTATGTCGTCTTCGGGCTCTTCTTCGCGTGGGACCTTTGGGAGGCGGCCTCGAGCGCCGTCGCTCTGCCCCAGCAGATCGCGTACTTCAACGACCTCTTCCAGATCGACCAGCCGGTGCCGTGGTCGGCCCTCATCGCGAACATCGTCGTCCCGCCGGCGGCATTCATCGCCGCGGTGCTGATCGGACGCGGCCGGCCGTTGATCGAACGGGGTGGCGCCCTGCTCGCCGGCTTGTGCGCCTCAGCAGCCTTGACCCTCACCCTGACCGCCTATGTGAATGCCGGCGGTCTGTAGACTCGTTCAGTCGTTTCCGACAACGTTTCTGTCTCTTCCGACGCACTCCGTCTCAATCGAAGGAAGCACCCGTGGCTAAGCCGATCGTGTTGATCGCAGAAGAACTGTCACCCGCCACCGTCGCCGCGCTCGGCCCTGACTTCGACATCAGGAACATCGACGGCACCGACCGCGCGGTGCTGTTGGAAGCATTGGCGGACGCGGATGCCGTGCTCGTGCGCTCGGCCACGAAGCTCGATGCAGAGGCGATCGCCGCCTCCAAGAAGCTCAAGGTCATCGCACGCGCGGGCGTGGGTCTCGACAACGTCGACATCAAGGCCGCGACCGAGGCCGGAATCATGGTCGTGAACGCGCCGACCTCCAACATCGTCAGCGCCGCCGAGCTCGCGATCACACACCTGCTCTCACTCGCGCGTCTCGTACCCGACGCGAACGCCTCGCTGAAGGCCGGCGAATGGAAGCGTTCGAAGTTCACCGGTGTCGAGCTCTACGAGAAGACCATCGGCATCGTCGGCCTCGGTCGGATCGGTGCGCTCGTCGCACAGCGGCTCGCCGCGTTCGGCACCGAGATCATCGCCTACGACCCCTACGTCACGCCCGCCCGGGCTCAGCAGATGGGGGTCACGATGGTGACTCTCGACGAACTCATGGAGCGCGCCGACTTCATCACCATCCACATCCCGAAGACTCCTGAGACCACGGGCCTGATCGGCGCCGAGCAGTTCGCGAAGGCGAAGCCGTCGCTGCGCATCGTCAACGCGAGCCGCGGCGGCATCATCGATGAAGACGCGCTCTACGAGGCATTGAAGTCGCGGCGCATCGCCGGTGCAGGGCTCGACGTGTTCGTCAGCGAGCCGCCCACCGGCTCGCCGCTGCTCGAGCTCGACAACATCACCGTCACCCCGCACCTCGGCGCCTCCACCGGTGAGGCGCAGGAGAAGGCCGGTGTCTCGGTGGCGAAGTCGGTGCGCTTGGCGCTCGACGGCGAACTCGTGCCCGACGCGGTCAACGTGGCCGGCGGTGTCATCGACCCGACTGTTCGCCCCGGCATCCCGCTCATGGAGAAGCTCGGCCAGGTGTTCGCGGGTCTCGTCGACAGCCCGCTCACGAGCGTGGCTGTCGAGGTGCGCGGTGAGATCACCGCCTTCGACGTGAGCGTGCTGAAGCTCGCAGCGCTGAAGGGCATTTTCACGAACGTCGTGAGCGAGCAGGTCAGCTACGTGAACGCGCCGTTGCTCGCCGAGCAGCGCGGCGTCGAGGTGCAGCTCATCACCGACGCAACGAGTGAGGAGTACCGCAATCTGCTCACGCTTCGCGGTGCGCTCAGCGACGGGTCGCAGATCTCGGTCTCCGGCACGCTGACCGGCACGAGGCAGGCGCAGAAGATCGTCGAGGTCAACGGCTACGACGTCGAGGTGCCGATCGCCGACCACCTCATCGTGATGCGCTACGTCGACCGCCCGGGAATCGTCGCGGTGTACGGCAAGCTCTTCGGCGACGCCCAGATCAACATCGCCGGTATGCAGGTCGCGCGCAAGACCGCCGGCGGCAAGGCGTTGAGCATCGTGATGGTCGACTCACCGGTGCCCGCTGAACTGCTCAGCGAGATCGAGGGCGCCATCGAGGCCGATTTCGTTCGCGAGATCGACGTCATCGAGGTCTGACCACCGATCGAGGTGCGGCTGCGGCATCCGTTCGCGTAACCACGAACAGGAAGAACGAAGAAGGGCCGGGGGAGACCCCGGCCCTTCACGTTGCAGTCCGCGCTAGACGAAGACCGCTACCACGATGTTCACGAGAGTGAGCAGCCCGATCGTTCCCAGGATGCCGTTCGAGATCGTCTCCTTCTTGCGGAACACCAGCGCGAGAACGTAGATGGTCAGCGCCACGACCAGCTTGATGCCGATCTTGACGTGGTTGACATCGGCGTCGCCCATCTCTGCGACGCCCACCAGCAGCAGGCCGGTGACCACTTGCGTGAGCGCTCCATGGAGGATCGCGGGGTTGATGCGGCCGGAACGAGTCCTGAAGGCTGACATCTGCACCATGAAGCCGCCGAACAGCGAGGCGAGACCCACGAAGTGGAGCACGAGCAGGATATTGCGAACGATTTCCATGTTTTGAGTCTAGGTGCGGTCAGCGCGGCCAACGCTGAGCACGGAGCCCGCCCATGGTGAAGGGCGGGACACCTCGTGCCCCGCCCTTCACTCGTGACTCAGAGCGGATCGCTCAGGTTGTCGTCGCGGCGCACCGCCGCGCCGGTACCCGGGTCGATCTCGGTACGCGAGACGCTCGTCGAACGACGCCGACGCGCCATCAGGACAATGCCGATCAGCACTGTCACCACGCCGGCGATCATCAGGATCCAGCCGACGAGGTCAAGCGAGATCCAGTCGACCTCTACCTGCAGCGCGAACGTGAGAATCGCACCCACGACGAACAGGAACACTCCGAAACCGATGCTCATGACGGCTTCCTCCGATCCTTGGGCCAGGTCGACACCGAGGTGATATCGGCGCAGGGCCCGCGGCACATGGTGACCCTGTGGGGAACCTGTCCGCAAGACGAGCAACCGCTGGGAACGTCAGAGGGGGTTCGCTCTGGCCGCTCCCGAACGCGCGATACGCTAGTGGCCATGCCTCGCACCATCGATCTCGCCGTCATTCCTGGAGACGGCATCGGCCCAGAAGTCACCGCCGAAGCACTCAAGGTGCTGAGGGCAGTGCTTCCGGCCGACATCGAATTGGTCGAGACCCAGTACCCCTTCGGCGCCACCCACTATCTGGAGTCGGGCGAGGTGCTGAGCGACGAGAGCCTCGCACGACTGAAGCAGCACGAGGCGATCCTCTTCGGCGCGGTCGGGGGCGACCCGCGCGACCCCCGCCTTGCGGGAGGCATCATCGAGCGCGG
Source organism: Ruicaihuangia caeni (assembly GCF_029952955.1). Classification (GTDB taxonomy): domain Bacteria; phylum Actinomycetota; class Actinomycetes; order Actinomycetales; family Microbacteriaceae; genus Ruicaihuangia; species Ruicaihuangia caeni. Next base: position 257,861 of record NZ_JASATX010000001.1, read on the forward strand.
GCTGCTGCTCAAGCTGCGATTCGCGCTCGACCACTACGTCAACCTTCGCCCGGCGACGCTGTTCCCCGGCATCAGCTCGCCGCTCGCAGCCCCCGGCGATGTCGACTTCGTCGTGGTGCGCGAGGGCACCGAAGGGCCGTACGTCGGCAACGGCGGTGCCATGCGCATCGGCACCCGCCACGAGGTGGCCAACGAGACCAGCGTCAACACCGCCTTCGGTGTCGAGCGCGTCGTGCGCTTCGCGTTCGAGACCGCGCAATCCCGTGCCCGCAAGCGCCTCACCTTCGTGCACAAGACCAACGTGCTGGTGCACGCCGGTGGGCTGTGGCAGCGGATCGTCGACCGCGTCGCCACTGAGTACCCAGAGGTTGCGGTCGACTACCTGCACGTCGATGCCGCGACGATCTTCATGGTCACGGAGCCCAGCCGGTTCGACACGATCGTGACCGACAACCTCTTCGGCGACATCCTCACGGATCTCGCTGGCGCCATCAGCGGCGGCATCGGCCTGGCCGCCTCGGGCAACATCAACCCCGACCGCGAGTTCCCGAGCATGTTCGAGCCGGTGCACGGCTCTGCGCCTGACATCGCGGGCAAGCAGCTCGCAGACCCGACCGCCGCCATCCTCTCGGCCGCGCTGCTGCTGCAGCACCTCGGGCTCGCTGACGAGGCTGCGAAGATCAATGGGGCAGTGGCGCGCGACCTCGCCGGCCGCGGCGAAGCGCGTCGGGGCACCAGCGAAACCGGCGACGCCATCGTGGCGGCGATCGGCGAGCACTGACCGATCCGAAGAGCACCGACCAAATAGAACGAACCAACCGATCGCCCACTAAGGAACGCCATGACCAGCGCCGCAACCGCTACTCCGCTCCAATTCGCGGTGACGAAGAACCTCCAGGCGAAGTCGGCCGCCGAGCGCGATGAAGTGCTCGCCGATCCCGGGTTCGGCACGCGGTTCACCGATCACATGGTCGACATCTGCTGGTCGCGTGGCGGCGGGTGGCACCGGCCGCGAGTCCAGCCGTACGGCCCGATCGCCCTCGATCCCTCGGCAGCGGTGCTGCACTACGGGCAGGAGATCTTCGAGGGGCTCAAGGCCTACCGACACGGCGATGGCTCGGTGTGGACGTTCCGGCCCGAGATGAACGCTCAGCGCCTGAACCGCTCAGCACGACGTCTCGCGCTGCCGGAGCTGCCGGAGGAGTACTTCATCCAATCGCTGCGCGAACTCATCGCGGTCGACGGCGACTGGGTGCCTTCAGCCCCGGAGACCAGCCTGTACCTGCGCCCGTTCATGTTCGCCAAGGAGGCGTTCCTCGGCGTGCGCCCGGCGAACAAGGTCGCGTACTACCTCATCGCGAGCCCCGCCGGCGCCTACTTCTCCGGCGGCGTCGCACCGGTGTCGATCTGGCTGTCGAGCAAGTACTCGCGAGCAGCAGACGGAGGCACGGGCTTCGCGAAGACCGGAGGCAACTACGCGGCCTCGCTGCTGCCTCAGGCGGAAGCCTACGAGCAGGGCTGCCAGCAGGTGCTCTTCCTCGACCCCGTGCACCACAAGTACGTCGAGGAACTCGGCGGCATGAACATCGTGTTCGTGAAGCGCGACGGCACGCTGGTCACCCCGGCATCCGAGAGCATCCTCGAGGGCGTCACACGAGACTCGGTGCTGCAGTTGGCCGCCGACCGCGGCCACGCCATCGAGCGCCGTGAGATCTCGATCGACGAGTGGCGGGACGGCGCGGCTTCCGGCGAGATCACCGAGGTCTTCGCGTGCGGCACCGCTGCCGTGATCGTGCCGATCGCGATGCTGAAGACGCCCGACTTCGCCATCGGCTCGGCCGATGCGCCGGCGGGTGAGCTCACGATGTCACTCCGGCAGGAGCTGACCGACATCCAGTACGGTCGTCGCGACGACAAGCACGGCTGGATGCTGCGACTCGACGCCTGATCAGCACGCACGCCCGCGGCATCCGCGGGACCCATGGGCACCGGCGCCCTCACACCTGAGCATCACCACCATCAGTATGTGACCATGCGCATGGCTCATGCGCGCGAGGAGAACACGTGAAAATCGCACGCTTCACCACCGGCGACGGCGACCCGCGCTTCGGCATCGTCGACGACGAGGAACTCGTCGTTCTGCAGGGCGACCCGATGTTCGCCGGGTTCGACACCACGGGGGAGCGTGTGCCGCTCGAGTCGGCTCGACTGCTGGCTCCCGTGATCCCTCGGTCGAAGGTGGTGTGCGTGGGGCTGAACTACGCCGAGCACAAGGCTGAGATGGATGTCGCAGCGCCGAGCAACCCCCTCATCTTCCTGAAGCCGAACACCTCGGTGATCGGCCCCGGTGAGACGATTCAGATCCCGCCGGTGGAGGGGCGCATCGTGCACGAGGGCGAGCTCGCAGTCGTGATCGGCAAGATCGCGAAGCGTGTGAAGGCCGCCGACGCGTACGACCACATCTTCGGCTACACCATCGCGAACGACGTCTCTGCGCGCGACCAGATGTTCGCCGACGGTCAGTGGGCCCGTGCGAAGGGCTACGACACCTTCTGCCCGATCGGGCCCGTCATCGAGACCGAGCTCGACCCCTCGAACCTCGAGATCACCACCAGGGTCGACGGCGAGCAGCGTCGTCACGGTTTCACTCGCGATCTGCTGCACAAGATTCCAGAGTTGATCGAGTTCATCTCCGATGTGTGGACGCTGCTGCCGGGCGACCTGATTCTGACCGGCACACCCGCCGGCCTCGGTGGCTTCGTCGACGGGCAGACGGTCGAGATCGAGATCGACGGCATCGGCGTGCTCTCGAACCCGGCGCGCAACCGAGCCTGACCTGCCGGTATCCGCGCGAATCTCGCGCGTCGGCCCATCGTCCCGAGCGCGCAGGGCGGTCGGGTGCGTGAAGCGTCGGTGGACTGTCGACCCCCTGCTCGGGGCCGCCGCACGAAGCGACGATCACCGAACCCGCCGAACCGAGGAGCACATGACGTCCACGCCGTCGTCGGAACTGCCACGCGTCACACGGTCGTACCTGGCCGAGCTCGACGTGGCGCTCGAGGGCCTGCCCGAAAGCGTGCGCCGCGACATCCGCGCGGGTGTCGAAGAAGAGCTGCTCGGTGCGGATGCCGCGACCGCCGCCGAGCGCATCGAACTGCTCGGCGACCCGCAGTTGATCGCGGCGAACGCCCGCCAGGAGGCGGCCGCAGGCGGCGCTGTTGCGGCGCCTGACGGTGCCGCGGCGGGGATCAGCGCGCAACCGCTGTCTGCGGCATCCGACGCGCGTGCCGAGGCGGCACCGGGTGGGCTCGCTGCCACCGGGATCCGAGGCTTCGAACTTGCGGCGGTCCTGCTCGTCGCGGTCGGCGGGTTCGTCGTGCCGTTCTTCGGCTGGGTGGTCGGCATCGTGCTCGTCTGGATGTCGCGCGTGTGGCGCACGTGGGAGAAGCTGGTCGCGACGTTCGGAGCGGCCGGCGCGGTGCTGCTCGGCATTGCGGCGGCCTGGGTGCAGCGCCTCGCTGACTCTGAGATGGACCCTGGGGTGAATCCCTTGGTCCCCGCCGCGTTCGACCTCTGGTGGTCAGTCTTCCTGCTGTGGATCCCGGTCAATGTGGTGCTCGGTATCTGGCTGATCGTGCGCGCCCGCTCACGGGCGCGTGAGAACCGCTGAACCGCCCATTCCGGCGAACTAGAATCGGTCTCGATGGCTGATCTCTTCTCCACCGCGACCGGTTCCGATATCCGAGTGCGCTTCTGCCCGTCTCCGACCGGCACCCCGCACGTCGGGCTCATCCGCACGGCCCTGTTCAACTGGGCGTACGCCCGGCACAACCGGGGCACGATGATCTTCCGCATCGAAGACACCGACGCGGCGCGCGACAGTGAGGAGAGCTACCTCCAGTTGCTCGAGGCACTGCGCTGGCTCGGCATCGACTGGGACGAGGGAATCGACACCGGTGGCCCGCACGGCCCGTACCGGCAGTCTCAGCGGCAAGGCATCTACGCCGACATCATCGAGAAGCTCAAGGCATCCGGTCACCTCTACGAGTCGTTCGCGACCGCCGAGGAGATCGAAGCGCGCAACATCGCCAACGGGCGTGATCCGAAGCAGGGCTACGACAACTTCGAGCGCGACCTCACCGATGAGCAGCGGGCCGCCTACCGCGCCGAAGGACGTCAGCCCGCGCTGCGCCTTCGAGTGCCCGACACCGACCTGAGCTTCACCGACCTCGTTCGCGGCGAGATCACGTTCCCGGCCGGCAGCTTCACCGACTTCGTCGTCGTGCGTCCGAACGGGCTGCCGCTGTACACGTTCGTGAACCCGGTCGACGATGCGCTGATGGGCGTGACGCACGTGCTGCGCGGTGAAGACCTGTTGAGCTCGACCCCGCGGCAGATCGCGCTGTACCGCGCTCTGATTGAGGCGGGCGTCACCACCTTCATCCCGCGATTCGGGCACCTGCCGTATGTGATGGGCGAAGGCAACAAGAAGCTCTCGAAGCGTGATCCCGAGTCGAACCTGTTCCACCACCGCGACCGCGGATTCATTCCCGAAGGACTCCTCAACTACCTCGCACTTCTCGGCTGGTCGATCGCGGCAGATCGCGACGTGTTCACGATCGCCGAGCTGATCGACGCGTTCGATGTCGAGAACGTGAACCCCAACCCGGCCCGCTTCGACGTGAAGAAGGCCGAGGCCATCAACGGCGACCACATTCGGATGCTGGAGCCGACCGACTTCGCCGAGCGGCTGCTGCCCTACCTCGCCGACCTCATCAACAGCGGCGAGCATCGCGTGCTGCTCGCGAAGGCCGCGCCCCTCGTGCAGGAGCGCATCGCCCTTCTGAGCGAAGCGCGCGACATGATGGGCTTCTTCTTCCTCGCCGATGACGCCATCGAGTACGAGGACGACGCGCTCATCGGGCTGAAGGACGACGCAGGCGAGGTGCTTCAGGCATCGATCGAGGCGCTTTCAGCGCTCGACGAATGGGGCCTCGACGGCATCGAGAGCGCGCTTCGCGCGTCGCTCATCGACGGCCTCGGCAAGAAGCCGCGGCTCGCGTTCGGTCCGCTGCGCACCGCGATCTCGGGCCGTCGTGTGAGCCCGCCGCTGTTCGAGTCGATGGAGCTGCTCGGCCGCGACTCGACGCTGACCCGACTCGAACGGCTTCGGGCGCGGCTGTGACCACCGAGCGCGCTCCGCTGCCGACGGATGCCGCCACCGAGTACGACGTCATCGTCATCGGAGCGGGGCCGGCGGGGCTCTCCGCCGCGCTGAATCTCGTGCGTGCGCGGCGACGCACGCTCGTGCTCGACAGCAACCGCCCGCGTCACTCGGCAACCCTGATCTCTCACGGCTTCTTGACGCGCGACAACACGCCGCCGCATGAGCTCCGGCGACTCGGCCGCGAGGAGTACCTCGCCTACCCGGAAGCGGAGCACCAACTGGCGGTCGTCGAGTCCATCACCGCGCTCGAGGAGCCCGGGCGCCACATCTACCAGACCGACACTCACACGACCGGCTCGACGGGCCTGTTCGAAGTGCGGGCTCGCGGCATCAACGGTCAGCCCGACCGCGTGGTGCGCTGCAAGACGGTGCTGCTCGCGACGGGGCTGAAGGAGACGCTGCCGAAGCTCCCCAGCATCCGTTCGTTCTACGGAATGGGCCTGTTCAGCTGCGTCGCCTGCGATGGCTACGAGTACAGCGACCGGCCGATCGCGCTGATCGGCGAGACTTCCGACATCGCGTGGCGGGCGCTGCTCATCGCGCAGTGGAGCGACCACCTCACGGTCTTCACCAATGGCGCGGATGCTGTCACCGACGGTCAGGAAGAAGTGTTGGCCGACCGTGGCGTGCGCGTCGAGCGCAGACCCATCGCCGATGTCGAGGGCAGCCGCGAGGGTGTCAGCGGCATCCGCCTCGACGACGGCGACGTGATCGAGATCTCCGGCGGATTCGTTCGGCCGAAGTGGCACGCGCAACTCGACTTCGCCGGCTCGCTCGACTTGGCCACCGACGGCTGGGGCCTGCTCACGATCGACCGCGATGGACGCACGAGTCATGCGGGTGTGTACGCCGCCGGCGACTGCACCTCACCCGGTCCGCAGCAGCTCATCGTGGCCGCGGGAGCGGGCGCTCGAGTCGCGGCGACCATCAACCGCGACCTCATCGGAGTGCCGACCGCGCACAGTCGCTGAGCTGTCTGCTCTGCTGCGCTGCTGCTCTGCTGCTTTGCTCTTCGAAGGCCTGTGACATCGGGTCGAAGGGCCCTGTGGAGGGGAACCGGCGCGAGCCTACTGTTCGGGTATGACGGGTGACCGACCCCGCAAGACTGCCGAGCGCGATCTCACCGCGCAGGGCGTGAGAGCGGCGTGGGGGATTCTCGCGCTCGCAGCAGTCATGCTGCTGGGCGGGTGCACGGGCGGGCCCTCGCCCAGCCCGACCTCGACGCTGACGCCATCGGCCTCGCCGTCGGAGCCGGTGGCCCCGACGCCCACGAGCCCAACGCTCTCGCCCGAACCGACGGCTGCGCCGATCACGCCCCCTCCGCCCGGACCATCGTGCGAAGCCGATTGGACCACCGCGCCGCAAGCGGCGACGCAGGCCTCGACCGCGCGCGTGACCGACGTGCGGGTCGGCCGCCACGATTGCTTCGACCGCCTCGTGATCGACCTCGACCGGAGTGCGCCCGGCTACGAGGTGCGGTACGTCTCCGCAGTCAGTGAGGAGGGGAGCGGTCGGATGCTGTCCCTCGCCGGCTCGGCCTTCCTCAGCGTGGTCGTCCTCGCGCCCGCCTACGACATCGAGACCGGGAAGAGACGTACTTCCCGGCCGATCGGAACAAGGTCGCCGACGTCTCAGGGTTCGAGGTGTTCCGGCAGATCGGGTGGGCCGGCAGCTTCGAGGGCAGGACCGTGCTCGGCGTAGGCGTGGAGAGCAAACGGCCTTTCCGTGCGTTCACCCTTCCGGGCCCTGGCAGCGGGTCGAGAGTCGTCCTGGACGTCCTCCACTGAGAGCGCTTGGCGACCGGCTCTGTCACCAGGTCGAGTCGCCGCGGATCACCGCGTCTGAGCCGCCGTCGATGAAGATGACCTGCCCACAGAGGTGTGCATTCTCGGTGCTCACAAGCCAGGCGAGCAGATATGCGGCGTCGCGCGGCTCGAAGATGCCGTTCAGGGGCATGGGAACCGTCTTCAGGATGGCCGTGCGCGCTTCCTCGGTGCCGGTGAACGCCTCCGTCATCGGCGTCTTCACCACGCCGGGCGCGATCGCATTGAGTGGGATGCCAGCTCCCGCCCAGTCAGGCGTGATCGCGTTCCGCCGGATCCAGCGCGCGAGCGCCCGCTTCGTGGTTCCGTAGATCTGGGATGCGGCGTCGCCGCCCGCCGCTTCCAACTCGGATGCTCGCTCCATCGCTCGCGGCTCGTCTTCGGCCGTGAGCGCTTCGAGCAGCGCGTCGTCTGGAGGGAACAGCGAGGCCATCGACGCGGTCGCAACCGCCCTCGGCGCAGACGACGCGGCGAGCAGGTGCCGAAGGCCGGTGAGCGTCGCGACAGTGCCGAAGAAGTTCACCGCCACAGTGGTTGCGGTGGGCGTCGCCAGTCCGGCGTTCGCGATGATGGTGTCGATCACGCCGTCGCTCAAGTCGGTGACCCTGTCGACCAGTTCGCTTCGCCCCTCCGGGGTCGAGAGATCGACGTTCACATCGGCGCCGCGCAGGTCGACGCCGATGACTCGGTCGCCGCGTTGGGTCAGCAACTCAGCAGTGGACTTCCCGATTCCGCTTGCGGCTCCGGTGATGACATGGGTTCGAGACATCGTTGCAACCTGCTTCCCGCAGAGATATGTGAGGAGTGCCGCGCTGCCGGTTCATACGGCCAGGAGTTCGAGCACGTGGTAAATGACATACACCGGCCAGACGATCGCTTGCAAGAGTCCCAGCACTACCCCGAGGAAACTGCCGTCGGAGTGCGAGATGAAGTAGATGGCGGCGCCGATGTAAGCGAGTACGAAGAAGAAGCCCCAAGGCCCGGCGCGCTCGACCACTTTGACGCTTCTCCGTCCGTCAGACATGGGCGATCCTCGTCATCCGTTCCACCAAGGCGTAATCGGCCCGAGCTGTTCGGGTACGAACGCAAAGAGCCGGGTTATCGCGGAGATGAAGATCCACAGTGCGGTGCCGGCAGCGGTGACGATCCACGCGATCAGCTTGTGCTCCTGGTAGTCGGGCAGCAGCCGCCCCTCCTTGTCGCGCTGCACGCCGGCCAGGGTGAGGATGAGGTCGATGAGCCACCAGATACCGAGACCACCGATCGTGAGCAGCTTCACGATCCCGGTACCGACTTTTCCGAGGTAAAAGCGGTCGACACCGAGAAAGCCGAGCAGCCAGGCGAACAGCCACGTTGCGATGAATGACCTGTTCGATGGCGTGCTCTGTTGATACGCGCCCTGTTGATAGGGGGTGCGATCGCCCATCGGCGCATCGGGGTAGGTAGACATCGCTGCCCTCCTCGGTCGCCCCTATTCTCCACGCGCGACGGCGAACCATCTCGGGCCGAAGGTCCTTCCGAGGCCGTCGTCCGTGATTCGCTCACGCCTGCTGCGTAGGGTAAAGTAGCTACTCGTGCCCCGGCCTCGGCAGGGCGCACTGGGGTATGGTGTAATTGGCAACACGGCTGATTCTGGTTCAGTTGTTCTTGGTTCGAGTCCAGGTACCCCAGCTCTCCTTCGCAGAGTTCTCGTCACGGTGACTGAGCCATCACGGCAAGGATCTTGACGTCCTCGCGTTCACGGCGCTTGCTGCGCGCGGTTTGTTGCGCGACGACTGCGGACTGCGCCCACGAAGACGCGGATGCCTGCGCCGAGGATGAGCAGATTCAAGATCATCTGCACGGTGACGAGGAGTCGTGCCTCCTGGCTCGCTGCGGCGATGTCGCCGAATCCCACGGTCGCCAACGTCGTGACCGTGAAATACAGCATGTCGACGCGCGTGAGGCCAGAGGGCTCGAAGTTGTGCGGATTCTCGACCGCCATCCCGTAATACGTTGCGGCGAACAGAAGCACGTACAGCGGAACAGTCAGCGCGAGCGCTTGCACGGCGCGAATGGCTGGGTATCGCGATCGAGAAATACCGCGGACCTCCCAGGTGGCCAACAGCAGCAGGGCGGCGCCCGCAACGCCGAGCGATATCCACAACGGGGCCGCACGCATCCGGTCGAGGGGGAGCAAGAAGTACGCCAGCGTGACGACCACCGCGGTGAGTGCCGCGCGGAGAAGTCCCACGATGAGGACCACGCGCGTCGGCCGCGCATTGGGCGGCGCGGGCTCTGCTTTCATTGCTGCCCCCAATCCCGTCCGACCTGCAAACGCTCGACGCGGGGGAGCACGGCCCGGCGTTTCGCACCGTTCTCGTGTGCCGATCATGACTTGACGTCGTCGGCTTTGTGAAGTGCTTCGTAGGCGGCGGTGTTCTCGGGAGATCAAGCGACTCGGCCGTGGCCACGACTCGGCCGTAGCGGCACGGTGCAGGGCGACCGCCTCTTGTCGGGGCTCGCCGACGGGTGGATTGTGAACGCGCCGCCGAGAGGTGCGCGTTCGGTCAGGAGGACACAGTGCAGACCGTAGAGCATGAAACGTTCGCCAAGCCTTCAGAGGTGCGGGAGTTCCCGCACGGCAAGGCTGAGCTCTTGAAGGTCGGTGACAGTGTCATCGGGCGCCTCACACTCCAACCCGGGTGGAGGTGGTCGAACGATGTGAAGCCGATCGCCGGGACTGACTCCTGCCTCGCCCCCCATTTCCAGTACCACGTTCAGGGCCGGCTCGCGATCCGCATGGACGATGGCAGGGAGTTCGTCGGCGGGCCCGGCGACATCACGAGCCTCCCGCAAGGCCATGATGCGTGGGTCGTCGGCGATGAGCCAGTCGTGGTCATCGACTGGTACGGCGCGACCGACTGGGCGCGTGCGGAGGAGGATGCCGGGCACGAGTGAGCGCGCTCAGTCGGACTGCGAGAACCAGTGCAGGAACCAGCGCCGGGCGGCGATCGCGACTTCGGCCAGAGCGCCCGGCTCTTCGAACAGGTGCGTCGCTCCGGGCACAACGACCAACTCGCTCGGACCGTTCAAGCGCGCCTGCGCGTTGCGGTTGAGGTCGAGCACGATGGCGTCATCGCCGCCGACGATGAGCATGACGGGTGCCGATACGCTCCCAAGTCGGTCGCCGGCGAGATCTGGGCGGCCGCCCCGCGAGACGATCGCCGTCACGGCGGATTCTGGTGCCGCGGCAGCCCAGAGTGCGGCGCCCGCACCGGTGCTGGCGCCGAAGTATCCGATAGGAAGCCTCCGGATCCCTTCCGCGGTCCGGAGCCAATGCAGCGCGAGCACGAGCCGCTCTCCGAGCATGGGGATATCGAACACCTTCTCGCGGTGCGCCTCCTCCCGCGGCAGCAGAAGGTCCATGAGCAGCGTCCCGATGCCTGCGCGATTGAGTGCGCCTGCCACCAGTCGGTTCCTGGGGCTCGAGCGGCTGCTTCCGCTCCCGTGGGCGAATATCACGAATCCAGTGGGGTCGGCAGGGAGGCCCAAGGTTCCTCTGAGCGCGGCTCGACCCGTGGGAACTTCCACCTCTGATGTTCGGATGCCGATGCGCGCTCGCCACGGACGTCCCTCGACCCGCTGCCGCGCCTCGTCGACAAGGAGAATGACTTCCTCGTCGCTGGTCGGCGCGAACTCTGCATACGCCTGACCTACCGCGTAGAACGAGTCTGGGACGTTGGCGCAGATCACTCGATCGGCTGACGGAACACGGCGGGCAGCATCGTGAGGCCCGACCGGTGCAGCGAATACGACGCGGTCCGCGCCTCTCGCTCGGGCAGATCGACAGGCAGCTTCGGCGGTGGCGCCGGTCGCCAAGCCGTCGTCGACCAGAATGGCGGTGCAACCGTCGAGGGAGCGAGGAGGCGCGTTCCGTCGCAGCAACTGCACGCGGTCGTTCAGCATTGCCAGTTCTCGTTGCTCGACTCGGGCGAGCTGCGAATAGTCAACGCCCAACTCCGAGATCAAGGTCTCGTGGAGCACTCTCGTGCCCCCCTCGGCGATAGCGCCCATGGCGAGTTCAGGCTGAAATGGTGCGCCGAGCTTTCGCACGACCACTACGTCAAGGGGGAGCTCCAACTCCTCAGCGACCACGGCCGCGACCGGCACCCCACCCCGAGGGAGTCCCAGGACGACGGCATTGTTGTCGCCGCGGAACTCGTGCAACTCGCTCAGCAACCGGTTCGCGCCGTCGATGCGGTCACGGAACACCCCATCAGCATGCCCGCTGGGTGAGCCGGTTCGGCGGGGCTTAGGTCCTTCGGCCGGTCGAGCCGGCACTCGTCACGACGGCCGCTGCGCCGCCTCGGCATCCGATTCGCCGACGGACAGCACGAGCGAACCGCTGGCGGTGCCATCACGGATCGATTCGACGGCGGAGTCGAGCGAGTCGAACGGCACTCGGGTGATGCTCGGTCGCAGTCGGAGGTTCGCCGCCAGATTCAGCAGCCTGCGGCCGTCATCGCGAGTGTTCGATGTCACGGTGCGCAGGTCTCGCTCTCGGAACAGGGTGCGCCGATACGACATCGACGGGATGTCGCTCATCTCGATACCAGCCAGCACTACGGTGCCGCCGCTTCGAGTAGCCTGGAGCGCCACCGGAACGAGTTCGCCTGCGGGCGCGAAGATGATCGCCGCATCCAACGGCTCAGGGGGAGCGGTGATCGCGTCGCCAACGAAGGCCGCCCCAAGCTCGCGCGCGAGCGCTCGGTTCTGCTCGCCCCGGCTCATCGCGAATACTCGTGCGCCCGCGGCGATGGCGAGCTGGGCGACGATGTGCGCGCTGGATCCGAAGCCGTAGAGGCCGAGAACCCCGCCGGGCGGAAGCGCTGCTCGGCTCAGGGCTCGAAAGCCGATGATTCCGGCGCAGAGCAATGGTGCCACGGTCGCCGGATCAGCCGCGTCGGGAAGCTCGTAGATGAAGGCGGCCGGTGCGACGATGAACTCGGCGAACCCGCCATCGACGTCCCAGCCTGTGTACTGCGACCTCGGGCAGAGGTTCTCCGCTCCCGAACGGCACCACCGGCACTCTCCGCACGTGCGATGCAACCAGGGCACGCCGACGAGCGTCCCGATAAACGGCTCCTCCACGCCCGCCCCGAGGCTCGCCACCCGGCCGACGGCTTGATGCCCTGGGATGACGCGCTCACGATGCACCTCAAGTTCACGATCGATCACGTGGAGATCGGTGCGGCAGATGCCGCATACCTCGACGCGCACCAGCACCTCCCCGGGCCGCGGCGAAGGCACCCGCGTCTCCACAAGCTCGAGCTCACCTGGTGACGGGGTCGTGCGCCAACTCCGCATTGAGGTCACCACCGTCCGATTCCTCAGTTCGACGGACGCAGCCGCCACCGCCCTCGTGCGGGCCGGGGCGAGCCGACATCCCGCGAAGCTAGCGGCGACCGGGATGAACGTCCAGGCCCGAAAGTCCCTGTTGATCAGGGCAGGTCTCCGGGAGCCGGCTTCGCGACGACTGAATCACCGCCTGACCGAAGATGCACAGCACCCCCCCATTCGGGGGGTAGACCGGGCGGTGCTCGTCGTGGGAGGGTGGCACGCATCCGGGGCCACCCACCCCGTTTGCCCGAACACGACGACGGCGCAAGACCACCCGAGGTCTGCAGCCACCCGAGGTCGTAGACCACTCGAGGTCGACGCGTCGCCGTAGCACTGCCCGCTGCCTGCACGACGGCAGCCCTTCGCAGACAGCAGTCTGCCCGCCTGCCAACCCGAATCGCAGGTACTCCGTGCGCGAAGCTTCGTTCCCGACCGTGCCGAACGATCCGACTGCGTCCAGAACGCAGCATGCGGGTCGCACCATCCTCGCGCTGCTCCTTGGAATCGCCATGGTGACCACCATGCTGTTTCAGACGAGCTCCCCATCGAGCGCCGCGGTGGACCCGTGCGGCACAGGCGGGAACCCCGTCGCCTGCGAGAACACGAAGCCTGGCACGCCGGCGAGCGTGTGGGACATCGACGGGGCGGGCGACCCGAGCATCCAAGGGTTCGCCACCGACATCAGCGTCAACGCGGGACAGCGCATCGATTTCAAGGTCGACACCAACGCGAGCGCTTACTCGCTCGAGATCTATCGCACGGGCTGGTACCAGGGCAACGGCGCCCGACTCATCACGACCATCCAGCCTTCCGCGCGACTGCCGCAAAGCCAGCCGCAGTGCATCAGGGATGTCGCGACCGAGCTCTACGACTGCGGCAACTGGGCCGTCTCGGCATCCTGGCAAGTGCCCTCCACTGCGGTCTCGGGCGTCTACGTCGCCCGTCTCAAGCGAGCGGACACCGGCGGCGACAGCCACATCATCTTCGTCGTGCGCAACGATGCGCGATCATCCGACATCCTGTTCCAGACCTCTGACACCACCTGGCAGGCGTACAACAGCTATGGCGGCTCGAGCTTCTACAAGGGCGGCGCCAATGGGCGCGCGTACAAGCTGAGCTACAACCGGCCCTTCAACACCCGTGAGGGCGTCACCAAGCGCGACTTCTACTTTTCGAGCGAGTACGCGCAGGTGCGCTTCCTCGAGCGCAACGGATACGACGTCAGCTACGCGAGCGGCATCGACTCCGACCGCTTCGGCGCCAACCTTCGCAATCACAAGGTCTTCCTCTCGGTCGGCCACGACGAGTACTGGTCGGGCCGGCAGCGAGCGAACGTCGAGGCTGCTCGCGCCGCCGGGGTCAACATGCAGTTCCTCACGGGCAACGAGATGTACTGGCGCGTGCGGTGGGAGCCGGCGGCATCCGCTGACCGCACGCAGTACCGCACACTCGTGTCGTACAAGGAGACCTGGAACGACGCCAAGATCGACCCGAGTGCGGAGTGGACGGGAACGTGGCGCGACCCGAGGTTCGCGTCGCAGGCGAACGGCGGTGGTCTGCCCGAGAACGCCCTCACCGGCACCATGTACCTGATCAACCACAGCGATCTCGCGCTGACCGTCTCAGCCGCCGAAGGCAAGTACCGCATGTGGCGGCACACGCCGCTCGCGTCGATGAGCGGCACGCAGACAGCGACGCTCGCCGCGCACACGGTCGGATACGAGTCGAACGAGGTGGTCGAGAACGGCTACAGCCCGCCCGGGCTCATCCGCATGTCGACCACGACCGGCGCGGTGCCCGAGGTGCTGCGCGACTTCGGCAACACTGTCACTCCTGGCACGACGAAGCACCACACGACGCTCTACCGAGCCTCGAGCGGAGCACTGGTGTTCTCCGCCGGCAGCGTGCAATGGGCGTGGGGGCTCGATCAGACGCACGACGGCGAGGGCGCTCCGGCCGACCCGCGGATGCAGCAGGCGCAGGTGAACCTGCTGGCCGATATGGGCGCTCAGCCGGCGACCCTGATGAGCGGCCTCACGCAAGCCCAGCAGACGACCGACCGCACGCCGCCCACCGTGACGGTGAGCTCTCCCGTCAGCGGAGCGACCGTCGCGAACGGAACGCTCGTCACCGTCACCGGAACCGCAGCCGACTCGGGCGGAATCGTCGCCGGCGTCGAAGTCTCGACCGATGGCGGCACCACGTGGCGGGCGGCGATAGGCACCACCCAGTGGAGCTATAGCTACGTGCAGAGCGGCATGGGCGCCCAGAGCATCCGGGTGCGAGCGATCGACGACAGCGCCAACTACGCGTCCACGCCCGCGACGGTGCCGCTGCAGGTGACGGGGCCGTACAGCGTCTTCGGCGCCACCCAGCCCGCCACCGTCGACTCCGGCGACACCTCCGCAGTCGAGCTCGGGCTGCGCTTCACCACCCAGGTCGACGGGTTCATCTCGGGAGTTCGGTTCCACAAATCGGCCGCCAACCTCGGCACCCATGTTGGATCGCTCTGGGATGCCGCAGGCAACCGCCTCGCGACGGTCACCTTCTCGAATGAGACCGCCGCCGGCTGGCAGAGCGCCTTCTTCTCGACCCCGGTCGCCGTCGCCAAGGACACCACCTACGTGGTGTCGTACACGGCACCGCGGGGTCGCTACTCGATCGAGACCTACTACTGGCCGTACTCCGCGAAGGCCGCGCCGCCCTTCACGATCGCCTCGGGCTACGGTGCGCAGCCCGCCGGTGTCTACGGCAATGCGGGGACCTTCCCGAACCTGAGCTACCGCTTGGGCAACTACTTCGTCGACGCGATCTTCGACACCGCGGCGAACGTGCCGCTTGCCGCGGTCGGTCAGTGGCCGACTCCAGGCGCGACGGATGTGCCCGTCTCAACGCCAATCACCGCGCGCTTCTCCGCGGATGTCGTCGCCTCTTCCGTCGGCGCAACGGTGACCGACCAGTTGGGAGCCGCAGTGCAGGGCGCTGTCACCTACGACGCCGCCACTCGCACCGTGCGCTTCACACCGAGCGCCGCGCTGAAGGCCGGCACCACCTATACCGTCGTGCTCCGCGCAACCGGCACGAACGGCAGCGCCTTGGCGACGGGCGCCTCCTGGTCGTTCACGACGGTGACCGATGGAGGCGAGGCCGCGTGCCCGTGCACACTGTTCCCGCCGACAGCAACCCCCGCGATCCTCGAGGTCGCTGACAACGGCCCGGTCACCCTCGGGGTGAAGTTCACCCCGCTCACCGACGGCGCGATCGCCGGCATCCGCTTCTACAAGGGCGCAGGCAACACCGGCACCCACGTCGGCTCGCTGTGGAGCAGCGACGGCCGTGAGCTGGGCTCGGCCACCTTCGTGAACGAGTCGGCCTCGGGCTGGCAGACCGTCTACTTCGGCACGCCGATCACTGTGCAGGCCGGAACCGAGTACATCGCCGCATATCGCACCACGGTCGGTGCGTACTCGGCCACGCTCGGTGCGTTCGCCGACGGCGGCTTCACTCGCGGACCCCTGCGCGTGGGCGCCTCGGCGGGTGCGTTCACCTACAGTTCGGGCTTCCCATCGTCGAGCTCCACCACGAACTACTTCGTCGACGTCGTGTACGTGAACAACACCACGAGCCCGCTCCCCGTGTCGGTCACGAGCAGCACCCCCGCAGCCGGACAGACCGATGTGGCGCCCTCGACGGCGGTGTCAGCGCGGCTCTCGGCAGACCCGGCCAGCACGCCGACCATCACGTTGACCGGCCCCGCCGGCCCGGTGGCCGGAACCACCAGGTGGGATGCCGCGAACCGCACGATCGGCTTCACCCCGACGGCGGCGCTCGAGTGGTCGACGCGCTACCAGGCGACCGTCTCCATCGGCGGCTCGACGCCGACCGGCGGCACGTGGTCGTTCACGACGGCTGCTCCGCCCGCCTGGAACGGACAGTTCAGCCTGCTCGGCGACGCGACGCCGGTGACATCGGCAGTGACCGATGACACGGCAGCGGTAGAGCTCGGCATGGCCTTCTCGGTGACGCAGGCCGGCATGGTGACCGGCATCCGCTTCTACAAGGGCAGTGGCAACGGCGGCACGCACGTCGGGTCGCTGTGGGCGGCGGACGGTACGCGTCTTGCGCAGGTCACCTTCGCGAACGAGACGGCGAGCGGCTGGCAGACCGCCATGCTCTCGCAGCCCGTCACGCTCTCGCCCGGTCAGCGGTACGTCGTGTCGTACTACGCCCCGCAGGGCCGCTATGCCGTGACGTCCGACTACTTCTCTACGCAGCGGTCGAATGGGCCGATCATCGCCGACACTGTCGTGAACGGACGATTCCGCTACGGCGCTGGCGGCGGGTTCCCCGAGAACGTGTGGAAGGCGTCGAACTACTTCGTCGACATCGTCTTCGCGACCGGCACGACGGCACCGCCGCCAGAGACACCGATCTCGGTCTCGAGCACCACCCCCGCTCGGGACGCGACCGGAGTGTCACCGTCGGCGTCTGTCTCCGCCACGCTCAGCGCCGTCAGTGCATCGGGAACCCCCACGCTCGCGGTGACCGACCCCAACGGAAGCGCCGTCGCCGGCACGTCGACCTGGAACGCCACGACCCGTACCGTCAGCTTCACTCCGGCGGCACCGCTCGCCTGGGCGACCCGCTACACGGCGAGGGTGGCGATCGCCGGCGCCGAAGTGAGTGGTGGCAACTGGTCGTTCACCACCGCGACAGCGCCGCAGCCGAGCGGCACGTTCACGCTGCACGGCAACACGACGCCGCAGACCCTCAGCGTCAACGAGCCCGCGTCGGTCGAACTCGGCATGGTGTTCTCGGTGTCGCAGCCGGGCTCTGTCACCGGCATCCGGTTCTACAAGGGGTCGCTGAACACCGGAACGCACACTGGAACGCTGTGGAACTCCGCCGGCACCGCGCTCGCTCGAGTGACCTTCACGAACGAGACAGCGACGGGCTGGCAGACCGCGAATCTCGCAACGCCGGTGGCGCTGACACCGGGTGAGCGGTACGTCGTCTCGTACTTCGCCCCCAACGGCGGCTACTCGTACACGACCGGGTACTTCAGCACCCAGCGCACGAGCGGCCCGATCACCGCCGAGACCTCGCAGAACGGCCGGTTCCGCTACGGCAGTTCGAGCGGCTTCCCGACGGGAAGCTGGAACGCCTCGGCGTACTTCGTCGACGTGGTGTTCGTGACCGGCGGGCAGACGCCGGCACCCGAACCGACCCCGGAGCCGACGCCGACCCCCGAACCCACACCGACGCCCGAGCCGACGCCCACCCCTGAACCGACGCCTGAGCCGACACCGGTGACGATGACGGCGACGAGCCCGACCTCGAACGCGACCGGCGTTGCGCCGACCGACGTCATCACCGCGACCCTGAGCGGAGTCGGAACCCGCGCGCCGTCACTCGCGCTGACCGGACCGGCAGGGGCCGTCGCGGGAGAGAGCGCGTGGGACTCGGCGAAGTCGACGCTCTCGTTCACCCCGACGAACCCGCTCGAGTGGCGCACGGTCTACCGGGCGACAGTGTCGATCGACGGCGCAGCGCTGAGCGGAGCCTCCTGGTCGTTCACCACCGCCGATCCGCCGCCGACCGTCGATGTCGTTTCACTGTTCCCGGCCGACAGCGTGCCTCAGCACCCGGCATGGGACGACACTGCATCGGTGCAAGTCGCCCTGAGATTCGTGGCACAGGCGCCCGGAGCGGTGACCGGCGTGCGCTTCTACAAGGGAGCCGCGAACACTGGTACCCACACCGGTTACCTCTGGAACACCAATGGCGGCCGACTGGCCGAGGTGCAGTTCGTCGATGAGACCGCCGAGGGCTGGCAGACCGCCATGTTCAGCTCCCCAGTGATGTTGCAGGCCGGAACGGAGTACCGGATCGGCCTGCACAGTTCCACCGGCCGCTACGCGGTCACCCTGAACGGACTCAAGGACCCCGTGGTGAACGGTCCGCTCTCGAGTCCTGCCATGGGCGGCGCGTACGTGTATGGCACCGATTACCCGGGCGCGCCCACGCCCCACAACTTCTGGGTCGACGTGCTGTTCGATCCATCCGGCTGATTGCGTTGGCGCTCCTCGTCCACGAACACCCGAATTCTGGAGCAGGAAGACATGCCCGACAGAAGAACCATCGCCGTGATCGGCGCCGGCTACTGGGGCCCGAACCTCGCCCGCAACTTCAAGGCGAACCCCGATTGGGAACTGGCCGCCATCTGCGATCTCGACCGTGAACGCGCGCAGCGCGTCGCCGACGCGGTCGGGGGAGCGGCAGTCGTCACCAGCCTCGACGAGGTACTGGCGGATGCCGCGATCGACGCCGTCGCGATCGCCACTCCCGCGCGCACCCATCACGACGTCGTGTGCGCCGCGCTCGCCGCAGGCAAGCACGTGGTGGTCGAGAAGCCGCTCGCCGACTCGCGCGAACTCGGCGAGCGCATGGTGCGCGCGGCGGCCGAGCGCGGCCTGGTGCTGATGACCGACCACACCTACTGCTACACGCCGGCGGTGATGCGCATACGCCAACTCATCGAGGAGGGCGAACTCGGCGACATCCTGTTCGTCGACTCCGTTCGCATCAATCTCGGACTCATCCAACCCGACGTCGACGTGTTCTGGGACCTCGCGCCGCACGACCTCTCGGTGCTCGATTTCATCCTGCCCGGAGGGCTTCGACCGAAATCGGTTTCCGCTCAGGGCGCCGACCCGCTGGGTGCCGGCAAAGCGTGCATCGGATACCTGTCGCTTCCCTTCGGTAACGGATCGATCGCGCATGTTCACGTCAACTGGCTGAGCCCGACAAAGATTCGGCAGATGGTCATCGGCGGCACCAAGCGCACGCTGGTCTGGGATGACCTCAACCCGCAACAGCGCCTGAGCATCTACGACCGTGGGGTCGACATCGATCGCCAATCGGCCGCCACCGCCGAGCGGCGTGCGGCCACCGTGTCGTACCGGCTCGGCGACACCTGGTCGCCCGCGCTGCCCGAGCACGAGGCGCTCGCCGCGATGGCATCCGAGTTCGCCGCCGCGATCTCCGAAGGGCGTCCAGCGCGAACCGATGGGCACGCGGGAATGCGAGTGCTCAGCGTGCTGGATGCCGCAGCCATCAGTCTCCGTGCCGCCGGCGCCGCAGTGCCGGTCGACGCCGGTCATGCCTCACCATCGAATCGCTCACCCCTGGAGGTTGTCGCATGACCGAGATCCGCGGAGCCAGAGTGCTCGTCACCGGGGGTGCCGGCACGGTCGGCTCGACGCTCGTCGACCAGCTCGTCGACGCCGGTGCTGAGCACATCGACGTGCTCGACAACCTCGTTCGCGGCCGTCTCGCGAACCTCGAGCCGGCGTTCGAGAGCGGCCGGGTGCGGCTCATCGAGGGCGACCTGCGAGATCGCGAACTCGTCGACGAACTGGTGCGAGGCAAGGATCTCGTGTTCCACCAGGCCGCCATTCGCATCACCCAGTGCGCCGAAGACCCGCGGCTCGCTCTCGAGGTGCTCGTCGACGGCACGTTCAACGTCATCGAATCAGCGGCCCGGCACCGGGTCGGCAAGCTCATCGCCGCTTCGAGCGCCTCGGTCTACGGAATGGCAGAGCAGTTCCCCACCCCCGAGAGTCACCATCACAACGCCAACGACACCTTCTACGGCGCGGCGAAGTCGTTCAACGAGGGCATGATCCGCTCGTTCCGTGCGATGACCGGGCTGGATGCCGTCGTGCTCCGCTATTTCAACGTCTACGGCCCTCGCATGGACGTGCACGGCGCGTACACCGAGGTGCTGGTGCGCTGGATGGAACGCATCGCAGATGGGGAGCCGCCGCTCATCTTCGGCGACGGTCGACAGACGATGGACTTCGTCTTCACACGCGATATCGCCCGGGCGAATCTGATGGCCGCCACCAGCGCTGTGACCGACGGCGTCTACAACATCGCGAGCGGCACCGAGACGAGCCTGCTCGAGCTCGCGCAGGCGCTGCTGCGGGTGATGGGCTCCGATCTCGACGTCGAGCACGGGCCCGAGCGGGCGGTGAACGGCGTCGTGCGAAGGCTCGCCGATACTTCCGCCGCACGACGCGACCTCGGCTTCGAGGCGCAGGTGGGTCTGGAGCAGGGCCTCCGTGAGCTCGTCGAGTGGTGGGCTCCGCTGCGAGATGAGATCGCTGCGGGCCGGAAGGTGAGTGCGTGATGTCGCGCATCAACGTGATGAAGCCGTGGATGGGGCCCGAGGAGGTGGCTGCGGTCACGGAGGTGATCGAGAGCGGCTGGGTCGCGCAGGGCCCGCGCGTCGCCGAATTCGAGCAGGAGTTCGCGGCCGCGATGCAGGCTGAGCACGCCGTGGCCACCTCGAACTGCACGACAGCGCTGCACCTGGCGCTCATCGTCGCCGGCGTCGAGCCGGGCGACGAGGTCGTGGTGCCGTCGTTCTCGTTCATCGCGACGACGAACGCCCCCACCTATGTGGGCGCACAGCCGGTGTTCGCTGACGTCGACGCGCTCACGGGAAACCTCACGGCAGCGACGATCGAACCCCGGCTCACCGACAGAACGCGCGCGGTGATCGTTGCGGATCAGGGCGGGGTGCCCGCCGATCTGGAGTCGATCCGGTCGCTCTGCGACCGGCGGGGCATCGTGGTGATCGAGGATGCCGCATGCGGTGCCGGATCTCAGTACCTGGGCCGCCCGGTCGGTGCCGGTGCAGAGCTGGCGGCATGGTCGTTCCACCCGCGCAAGCTGCTCACCACGGGGGAGGGCGGCATGCTCACGACCTCTCGCGCCGACTGGGCGGAGCGGGCCCGACGGTTGCGCGAGCACGCCATGAGCGTCTCGGCCGCAGAGCGCCACGCATCAGTGCTGCCGCCCGCCGAGCAGTACGACGAGATCGGGTTCAACTTCCGCATGACCGACCTGCAGGCGGCGCTTGGGCTCGTGCAGCTGCAGAAGCTGCCCGCGATCGTGGCCCGTCGGCGAGAGCTGGCGGCGCAGTACGCCGAGCGGCTTACGGGCGTCCCCGGCATCCGTCTGGTTACCGATCCGATCTTCGGGACGAGCAACTTCCAGTCGCTCTGGGCAGAGATCGGCGACGACTACCCGCTCGACCGCGAGGGGCTGCTCGAGCACCTCGCGGCTGCCGGAGTGTCTGCGCGTCGCGGGATCATGGCGGCGCACCGGCAGCCGGCGTATGCGGGAGGAGCGTCGCAGCGGGCGCCGTTGCCCGTCACCGAGCGCCTGACCGACCGCACCGTCATCCTGCCCGTGTATCACCAGATGACCGAAGCCGAGCTGGCGACCGTGATCGAGGCGATCCTCGCACCGGTAGGAGCGCTCGCGCATGGCTGAGCTGCTGCTGGTCGCGGCGAGCGGTCTCGCGCGAGAGGCTCTCGCGTCGATCCGCAGAACGGGGGAGCACGACGTGATCGGCTACCTCGACGACGACCCGGCGAAAGCCGGGCTGAAGCTCGACGGCCTGCCGGTGCTCGGTCCGCTCGAGGTGGCCCGGGAGTATCCGGATGCGCGTCTGCTGCTGTGCGCCGGCAAGGGCAGGGCGCGCAGTTCCCTCGATGATCGGCTGATCGCGCAGGGCCGCACCGAGGACGACTACGTGACCGTGATCGACCGGGGCGCCTCCGTCGCGGCCGGATGCGACATCCGCCCGGGCAGCATTCTGCTCGCCGGTGTGGTGCTGACCACCAATGTCTCAGTCGGCAGGCATGTCGTCGCCATGCCGAACGCCGTGCTGACGCATGACGTGCTCATCGAGTCGTACGCGACGCTCTGCGCGGGCGTGGTGCTCGGCGGCAACGTGTGGATCGGCGAGGGCGCGTACCTCGGGATGAACTGCGGGGTTCGCGAGAACGTGCGGGTCGGCAAGCACTCGGTGCTCGGCATGGGCGCGGTGCTCACCCGCGACCTGCCGCCGGGGGAGATCTGGGCCGGAGTGCCGGCGCGGCCACTCGAGGTGCCCGTGGCGGTCACACCGTGACTGACCGGGGCCGGGTGGCGAGCGACAGCGTCATGAGTCGGGGGACACGATGAGGATTCGGATGCCGCGGCCCGCTGCCGCGCCCGGGGAGATCACGGTCGTGATCCCCTGCTACAACTACGGCCACTACCTGCCCCACGCGGTCGAGAGCGTGCTCTCGCAGCACGACGTCGACGCCCGAGTCATCATCGTCGACGACGCCTCACCGGATGGTTCGGCGACCGTCGCGCAGGCGCTCGCCGATCGGTATCCGGAGCGAGTGCGCGCGCTGCTGCACACGCGGAACCTCGGACACATCGCCACCTACAACGATGGCCTCGCACTGGTCGACACCGAGTTCGTGACCCTGGTCTCGGCCGATGACGTGATCGCCGACGGGGCGCTCGGGCGTGCGACGAGGCTGATGCAGGCCCACCCACAAGTGGGGTTGGTCTACGGCCACGCGGCTTCCTTCGAAGATGACGGCGACCGAAGCCACGCCGACGAGTTCTCCCCGCCGCACCGGCCGCTCCCCGAGACCTGGTCGATCTGGCACGGCCACGAGTGGATCGAGTGGTCGGTGCGTCGGGGACGCAACTTCATCCTCTCGCCCGAGGCTGTGCTGCGCACCGACGCGATGCACCACGCCGGGGGATACGACCCGGCTCTGCCTCATTCCGGCGATCTGCACTACTGGCTCAGGGTGGCGGCGCACTGGGATGTCGGCAGGGTCAACGGGAGCCCCCAGGCCTGGTACCGGGTGCACGGCGGCAATATGCACCTCACCACGTTCGCCACCATGGCGGTCGATCTGCGGCACAGGCTGGCCGCGTTCAACGCGTTGACCGACCCGGACCTCGACCTCGAAGACGCCGACGAGCTGCTGGAGCGGGCCAGGCGGGCGCTCGCACGCGAGGCGCTGCTGATCGCGGCCCGCAGTCTCGACGCCGGGGATCCGGCTGAGGCGGTGGCGCCGCTCCGGCAGGTCGCTGCTGAGATCTCCGCTGCGTCGGCACAATCTCGGCGTGCCCGACTGCTCGGCCGGCGCATCGCCCGGCAATCGCGCGGGATGCCGCCTGCCACCGCTCAGCGCGCCCTCGAGCACGGGCGCCGTCAGCTCGATCGCGTGCGCTGGCGCATCTGGGAGACGGCAGGCATCTCGTGACGGGCGTACGTGACGGGCGTGGTGATCAGGCGACGCTGGCCGCCCGCATCCGCCGTGGCTCGTTCTGGGGCGGGGTCAACATCGCGCTCTCGCGCACGTTGCAGTTCGTCACCACCCTCATCGTCGCGCGCATCATCGCGCCCGACGAGTTCGGCGCACTCGCGGTCGCCCTCGTCGCTCAGACGATCGCATTGAACATCACCGAGCTCGGCACGACGGCTGCGATCGCGCGCGGCGATCGAGACCCCGACCGCATCGCGCCCACGGTGTTCACGATCTCGCTGGTCACCGGTGCGGTGCTGACGACCGCCATGGTGCTCGTCGCCCCCTGGCTCTCGGCCGCCCTCGGCGATCCATCTGCGACGCCGGTGGTTCAGGTCATGGCGATCAGCGTGATGCTCGCGAGCTTCGCCTCAGTGCCGACCGCGCTCGTGTGGCGCGACTTCCTGCAGCGCCAGCGCGTCATCGTCGATCTGACGGCGATCCTCGTGACCCTCGCGCTCGTCGTCCCGCTCGCACTCGCGGGCTGGGGCGCCATGGCGCTTGCCTGGTCGCGTGTGGCGGGGCAGCTCGTCTCGACCATCGGCTACTGGATCGTCACGCCGCGCCGCTACCTGCCGGGCTGGAACCGTGCCGAGCTGTCGTTCCTCATGCGGCTCGGGATGCCGCTCGCGCTCTCGAACCTCGTCGCGTTCGTCATGCTCAACGTCGACTACATCGTGGTCGGCCGGATGCTGGGCCCCGAGCAGTTGGGCCTCTATCTCCTCGCGTTCAACCTCGCAGCCCTCCCCAGCACCGTCATCACGACCCTGATCCGAACCGTCGCCGTTCCCGCGTTCGGCCGGTTGCACGCTGCGGGAACGCTCGGCGAGCTCGTACCCCAGTTCATCCGAGGCGTCGCGTGGATCACCTTCCCGATCTGCGCACTGGTGGCGGCGCTGGGCGCCCCGCTCATGCACGCTCTCTACGGCGAGCGGTGGCTGCCCGGAGCGGTGGCGCTGCTGGGGCTCGGCGTGTTCGCGGCATCCCGCATCCTCTCCGAGCTGTTCGCCGACCTCGCCGTCGGCGCAGGCCAGACGCGCGGACTCCTCTGGGTGCAAGTGCTGTGGATCATCGCGCTGGTGCCCGCGATGATCGCCGGCGTCGCCGGCTGGGGCATCGCCGGAGCCGGCTACGCGCACGCGGCGGTCTGCTGGTTCGTCGTCGTGCCCGCATACCTATGGCTGCTCTCTCGCATCGCCGATGTGCCGGTGAGTGCTCAACTGCGGGCGTTCTCGCCGCTGCTGCTCGCGGCGCTCGCGGCGGGCGCAGTGGCGGCGTGGGCCGGCTCGTTGATCGACTCGCCCTGGGCAGCCCTCATCGTCGCGGGCTGCTCAGGGCTCGCGGTGTATCTGCTGCTCACCGCGCAAGTCGGCAGATCGGTGGTCCGCTCGATCAAGGAGGCCCGGTGATCCGGTCGCGCTTCAGGCAGTTGCGTCGCGTGCTGCAGGCTGATGGTGTGGCCGGCGTGCGCCGAAGACTGGTGCGGGTCGCGCATCGGATGCTGGGCGAAGCGGGGGAGCCGTTTCCGCTGCATCCCGACGATGTCGCCGACGCGGCGCAATTGGTGCCCGCAGCGCCCCCTGTCGTGACCGGTCGGCCCCTGCGCATCGCTTGGATCACCACGCCGCCCGGGGCAGGGTCGGGCGGGCACACCACCATGCTGCGCATGGTCGAGGGGCTCGAGCAGGCCGGGCACTCGACGGCGCTGGTGCTGTACGACGTGTTCCGCGGTGACCGGGTGGCGCACGAAGCGGTGATCCGGCAGCACTGGCCGCGCGTGCGCGCCGAGGTGCGAGACGCGGCCGAGGGATTCGGTGTCGCGGATGTCTGGATCGCGACGTCGTGGCAGACAGCGCATGTGCTCGCCAGCCGGCCGCACCTGACCGGTCACCGCATGTATTTCGTGCAGGACTATGAGCCCTGGTTCTATCCGCACGGCGCGCTGTATGCGCTCGCAGAGGAGACGTATCGGTTCGGGTTCACCGGCATCACGGCCGGAGCGTGGCTCGCAGGGCTGCTCAGTGATCGGTTCGGCATGCATTGCTCCCACTTCGAGTTCGGCGCCGACACCGATGTGTACAGCGTGCGCAACCTCGATGATCGCGACGGGGTGGTCTTCTACAGCAAGCCGGGTGTCGCGAGGCGCGGCCACGAGCTCGGCGTGCTCGCTCTGCAGCGGTTCGCCAGCATGCACCCTGAAGCGCGCATCCACTTCTTCGGCGACTCGCCCGGCGACCTTCCCTTCGACGCAGTCGATCATGGGCGCATCACTCCGCGCGAGCTCGACGAGCTGTACAACCGCTGCCGTGTGGGGCTCAGCCTGTCGTTCTCCAACGTGTCGCTGATCCCCTGGGAACTGCTTGCCAGCGGCGTGAGGCCAGTGGTCAACGACGCGGATCACAACCGGATCGTGCTGCGGAACGAGCACGTCGCCTGGGCGCAGCCGACACCCGGCGCGCTAGCGCGAGCGCTCGACAGCGCCTGGCGTTCGTGGCGGGCCCCGACCACGCCGCAATCGCTTTCCGAATCGGTCGCCGAGCAGACCTGGCGCGATCCGTCCCGAGCCGTGACCGAATTCATCGAACGGAGCATCTTCGCATGAGCCTTGTGAGTGAGCGCGCGGCCGTCGCCGCCGACATCCCATTCGTTGATCTCACTGCCCAGCAGGCCGAGATCATGCCCGAGATCGAGCCGCTCGTGCTCGAACTGCTGCGTTCCGGGGCGTTCATCGGCGGCGCGGCGGTCATGGAGTTCGAGCGTGCGTATGCGGCATCCGTGGGGGTGAAGCATTGCGTGGGCGTCGCGAACGGAACCGATGCGCTGCAACTGGCACTTCGAGCGTCTGGGATCGGCCCCGGCGACGAGGTGATCGTGCCGGCCAACACGTTCATCGCCACCGCAGAGGCCGTGAGTCTCACCGGCGCGATGCCGGTGCTGGTGGATGTCGACCCGGTGCATCTGCTCATCGATCCGGATGCCGTCGCCGCCGCCGTGACCGCGCGAACCCGAGCGATCATTCCCGTGCACCTCTACGGCCAGGTCGCCGCGGTCGAAGCGCTGGAGCCGATCGCGGAGTGCGCGGGCGCGCTGATCATCGAGGACGCGGCGCAGGCACAGGGGGCCACCAGGCACGGGCGTGGCGCCGGATCGCTGGGGGCGATCGCGGGAACGAGCTTCTACCCGGGGAAGAACCTCGGTGCGGCGGGCGACGCGGGAGCGGTGACCACCGACGATGAGGAACTCGCCGATCGGGTGCGGCTGATCGGCGGGCACGGGTCGCGCGCGAAGTACGAGCATGAGACGGTTGGCACCAACTCGCGGCTCGATGCTCTGCAGGCGGTCGTGCTGAAGGCGAAGCTCGAGCGACTCTCCGGATGGAACGAGGCTCGGCGCGCGGCGGCGGTGAGGTATGGCGAGTTACTGGCGGGCACCGCGGTGGGAGTTCCCGAGTCGATGCCCGGCAATGTCGACGTGTGGCACCTGTACGTCGTGCGCGTGCAGAACCGCGCGAAGGCCATCGAGGCGCTCGCGGGCGCCGGCATTGGAACCGGCATCCACTATCCGACGCCGGTGCACCTCACCGAGGCGTACCGCTCCCTGGGGCATGAACGCGGAGCGTTTCCAGTCGCGGAGCGCGCCGCGGAAGAGATCCTCTCTCTGCCGATGTTCCCGCATCTCACCGCGGCGCAGCAGGAGCGCGTGGCGGAGGTGCTGCTCGGGGCGGTGGGGTGAGCAAGGTCGATTGAGGGCTTCAGCAAGGCCCTTCGACGCGGATACTTGCCCCGCGCCAACGAGACTGTCGCGCTTCCGCGTGGGATGACGGCAACTCAGTTCCAATCGTGAACCTAGCTCAAATGGCCGCGGTTGCCCTAGGGTGACGCTCATGCTGGGGGAGATCAATGAAGCTCTCGGGTACGTCACGGACTGGACGCCGTTCGTTCTGCTCGGCGTGCTCGGGCTCTTCGCCTGCATCGGCGCGGTGACGTCGCTTCGCTGGCTGATCCGGCTGGAG
This sequence comes from Ruicaihuangia caeni, assembly GCF_029952955.1. Lineage (GTDB taxonomy): Bacteria > Actinomycetota > Actinomycetes > Actinomycetales > Microbacteriaceae > Ruicaihuangia > Ruicaihuangia caeni. Next base: position 285,479 of record NZ_JASATX010000001.1, read on the forward strand.
TACCAGGCGGCGAACCGTCGAGTCGCTCGACAGCGCGCCGAGTATCAGCGGCGCAGGCCGCCCGGGAACGCTCCGGGGCTCGTCCACAGGACGAAGCCCGACCAACCTCCGCAGCAGCCAGTGGTGCCGCTGAGGAATGGTCCGGGACCTCGCGACTGGTCGCCGTTGCAGCACTGACTCTTGGGGACGTTGTCTCACGCCTTCTTATGTTGCCCGCACGCACCGTCTCCTCCACAGGGTCTGATTTCTCCACAGGAAAGCGGCCGCTGATCTGGGTTTTTCGTGGATCTTGAATGTCGGTGGCTGGTGACAGCATCGGGGCATGGTTCACCGATGGGGCGAGGGCGACGCGGCTTCTGGCGCCGCCGCTGCGGCAGGCGCGGTCCAGGCTGCGCTGCTGCCTGCGGGGTTGGTGGCGTTCGTTGAGGCGCAGCACGCTCGGATCGAGAGCGCGGATGACGCTGGGCTGATCGAGCTGCTCGACATCGCGGAGCGGGCCGGCCGGCTTCTTGACTCGCTTCGGGTCTCGGTCGCTGGTGAGATTGGTCGACGCTCTCGCACGAGCCTTGGCGGGGAGTCGATGGCGAGGCGTCACGGTTGTCGCACCGCGGTCGAGTTGGTGCAGCGCGTCACCGGCGTCAGCGCGGTGACCGCGCAGCGCCGCCTGCGGCTGGGGGAGCGGCTCGCGCCAGAGACGACGCTCACCGGCGAGACGGTGCCGCCGGCGTTTCCGACCGTCGGGGCGGCGCTGCGGGAGGGTCGGATCGGTGTTGATGCGGCGACGGCGATCGTGACCACGTTCGGGCCGTTGCTGGATCGTGTGACACCGGTGGAGGATCGTGACCTAGTGCCCGCGGGCAGTGTGCTCGAGGTTGACTTCGTCGCGGCGGAGGCGGCGGTCACCGGCTCGGCGGGCGAGTTCCATGCCGATGAGGTGCGGGTGCAGGCGCAGGTGTGGCGGGCCGCGATCGACCCCGACGGTGCGCTCATCTCGGATGAGCAGGCGATGGCGCGCCGGTTCTTGCGGCTGGGTCGGGCCAGAGGCGGGTTGATCCCGATCACCGGGATGCTGATGCCCGAGGTCGCCGCGTCCCTGCAACGCCAGTTGGATGCGCACCTGTCACCGCGACGCCAAGTCGCGTTCGAAGCGTCCGAAGACCAGTCAGTGCCAAGCCCAGTCGCAAGACCTGCAGGTCTGGATGCCCAGGCCGTTGTGCACGCCACAGCGGGGGTGACGGTCGCGTCCGATCTTGGTGGCACCCCGGTCTACGGTGGCCCGAACGATCTCGTGAAGCCGGATCCGCGGTCCTTCGATCAGCGCCGGCATGATGTGCTGGCCAGCATTCTCGATACCGCCGCCCGCGCCGCCGACGCGCCGACCATCGGTGGGGCACCGCCGACGGTGATCGTCGCCGTCCAGCACCGCGACCTCGACCGGGGCAGCGGGGCGGCGATGGTTGATGGCGTCAGCGAGCCGGTGAGCATGGTCAAGGCCCGCGCCTACGCCTGCAACGGCGGCATCCAACAGGCGATCGTGAACGCGCACGGCGGGATCGTGTCCCTCAGCACCCCGCAACGCGTGTTCACCCCGCAGCAACGAAGGGCGATCACTCTCCGAGACGGCGGGTGTGTGATCCCCGGCTGCAGCATCACCGCTGCGTGGTGCGAGCTCCACCACGTCACGCCCGCCAGCCACGGCGGGCCGACCAGTGTGGAGAACGGGGTGAGCCTTTGCTACTTCCACCACCGCACCATCGACACCAGCGGCTGGCAGATCAGCATGCGCCACGGCACCCCATGGGTGAAACCCCCGCCATGGCTCGACCCGACCGGCACCTGGCGACCCAGCACCAAATCCCGCATCCGCATCGCAATGCGAACATGAGAGGAGACGAGCGCGCCCTTGCGAACACGACTGATGACCCGTATTCCCAGGCCTCTCAGTGTGAGAGGCGATCCCTCTGGTTGCTCAGACCGGAGAAGTGCTCCGCTGGGATTGAGGAGCCGCCCTAGTCTTCGACGACCAGTTCACGAGCCATCTCACGCGCCGTGTCACGCGCCGTGTCACGCGTCGTGTCACGCGCAGTGGATGGCCGGCGCTCCGCGATGAACCGTGCGAACTCCACCTCGTCGTCGAGGTCGACCGGAACCGGCGCGTCGAGGGCAGGAGAGGTGGCGACTGGCTTCGCTGCGTAGGGCCAACGGGAGAGGCGATCCGTGTCAGGCACACGTCCGAGCAACTCGTCGAAGACACCGACGTACGCTCGTGCCTGTGGCTGCCAGTCCAGCTCCGCCACAACGCGTTCGCGGGCCGCCAGCCCCAGCCTGACCCGTTCCGCAGGGTCATCGAGCAACCGCTCGATGGCGTCGGCGAAGGCGCTCAGATCGCCGGGCCGCACGAGCACACCGGCATCCCCGGCCGACACCCGCGTCTCGACGAGATCGAACGACACCGAGGGCAGGGCATACGCCATGTACTCCATGGTCTTGTTCATCGTCGAGATGTCGTTGAGCGGAGTCTTCTCGTCGGGCCCCAGCCCGATGTCGGCCGAACTCAGCACCTGCGCGATGCGGTCAGGACCGACCCGTCCGGTGAAGCGCACATGCCCGTCGAGCCCGAGTCGGGTGCACTGCTGCTTGAGCTCTTCGAGGCAGTCGCCGAAGCCCATGAGCACGGCGTGCACACCCTTGCGCCCGCGGCGGTGCACGAGTTCGTCCATCACCTTGAGCACATTGTCGACGCCGTCCTGCGGGCCCATGATGCCGAGATAGGTGAGCAGTGCCTCAGCGTCACCTCGCACCGAAGGGTCGGGGTACACCGGGCGCATCACCGTCGTATCGGGTCCGCTGCGCACGACCGTGACGTGCTTCGGGTCTCGCTTTCCGCGTCGCTCCGCGATCGCCTTGTACGAGCCGTTCGTCGAGATGACGCGGTCCGCCGCGCGGTACGTCTGTCGCTCCAGCCACAGCAGCGCGCGGAACTGCAATCGCTGCGCGAACGAGCGAGGCGGGCCGAAGCGCGAGACGAAGAGCTCGGGGTTGAGGTCGTGCTGGTCGAAGACGAACTTCACACCCCGCACGCGCCACAATCGCGCGAGCAGCCAATACGTGTCGGGCGGATTGCACGCCTGGATCACGTCGAAGCCGCGCTGCCGCCACACCCGCAGCGAGAGCAGCGCGGTGAGCAACCACGACCAGGCGAACTCGAGCGCGAAGCCCGCGACTCCCCGTGCCTGCGGCGCCGGTCGATACTTGTAGATCGCCACGCCGTCGAGCAGTTGGTAGGGCGGATCACCGGGCCCCTTCGGGCAGATCACCGAGACCTGATACCCCTGCGCGGTGAGCGCCTGGCACTCCAGCCAGACACGCCGGTCAAGGGGCACCGGAAGGTTCTGCACGATGATGAGCACACGATGAGCAGCCATAGCCGCACCTCCGTTGGCGCGATTCGGGTTGCCGCTCGGCGCATTCGGGTCGCGCCGTTCGGTTGAGCGTTACGTTACCGGGCCCTGTCGCTGCTGACCAGGGCGGGGATAGGCTGCGCACATGTGCGGGATCGCGGGCATCCGTCGGTTCACAGGGGAGTCGGTCTCACCCGACACCCTCCTCGCCATGGGGTCCGCTCTCAAGCACCGAGGTCCCGACGACAGCGACCAGTGGCAGTCCGACGGCATCGGCTTCGCGCACACCCGGCTGTCGATCATCGACCTCGCCGGATCGCACCAGCCGATGCGCAGCGCCGACGGCCGCTGGGTGATCGCGTTCAACGGCGAGATCTTCAACTACCGCGAGCTCCGGCGAATGCTCGATTACCCGTTCACGACAGAGGGCGACACCGAAACGATCCTCGCGGGAGTGGCGATCCACGGCATCCGCTTCATCGACCGGCTCGTCGGCCAATTCGCGCTGGCACTCGCCGACCTGCAATCCGGGCGACTGCACCTCGTACGCGACCGCCTCGGCGTGCTTCCGCTCTACTTCTCGCACACCTCAGACGCCCTCGTCTTCGGTTCAGAGGTGAAAGCCTTGCTGCCCGCTTTACCGAAGGCGCCAGGAGTGGACCTGCGCAGCCTCGACGCCTACCTCGCGGGCCGCTCAGTGCCGGCACCGCACACGCTCTTCGAGGGCGTGTCGAAACTCCCGGCCGCACACAGGGCCGAGATCGACGCCGATGGCACGATGCGAGTCATCCGCTACTGGCAACCCCCGCAGGCCGACGGCGCCGGCGTCTGGAGCGACCATGGCGCGGTGGATGCCGTCGACGAGGCCGTCACCGAGGCCGTGCGCGCCGCGCTGGTGGCCGATGTGCCGGTGGGCGCCTACCTGAGCGGTGGCATCGACTCGAGCCTGATCGTGGCGAAGGCCGCCGCCTTGCGCCCGGGCCAGCCATTGCACACCTTCGCGGCCGGCTTCGGCGATCCCAGGCACGACGAACTGAAGTGGGCGCGGCTCGTCAGCGAGCACGTGGGCTCCGAGCACCACGAGGTCCCCGTCGACGCGGCAGACTTCGAACGCCTCTGGCCGCTGCTCACCTGGCACCGCGACGCACCGATGTCGGAACCGGCAGACATCGCCGTGTACCGGCTGGCGCAGGCCGCCCGGCAGAAGGTCAGCGTCGTGCTGTCGGGCGAAGGCGGCGATGAGCTGTTCGCGGGCTATCCCAAGTACCGTGCAGCAGCGTGGATGAGCAGGCTGTCGCTGCTTCCGGCGGGGTTGCGTGCCGCTGTATCCGACGTGGCGGAGCGACGGATGCCGCAGCAGTGGTCGAGACCCCGCATCGCGCTGCGCGTGCTCGGCGAGCGGGAACGCCACCAGCAGTACCGCGCCTGGTTCGCGCCGTTCACGACGCGAGAGCGGGCTGAGCTGCTTGCCGGCATCCCGTCGCGCACGCTGGACTGGCCCGCGGCGACCGGTCGGGATCCGGTGCGCGAGATGCTGCTGCACGACTTGGTCGCCTGGCTGCCCGACAATCTCCTCGAGCGAGGCGACCGCATGTCGATGGCAGCGTCGCTCGAACTCAGGCCCCCGCTGCTCGACCACCGGCTCGTGGAACTCGCGTTCCGGCTGCCATCGCGCGTCAAGCTGCACGACGGCACGACGAAATGGGTGCTCAAGGAGGTCGCCCGGCGGTCGCTCCCGAGCGAGATCGTCGACCGGCGGAAGGTCGGCTTCCGCGTGCCGCTCGACGCCTGGTTCCGCAGCGGTCTGCGTGACTCGATGTGGGACCGGCTCACGGGCACCGGCTCGTTCGTGGCCCAGACGCTGAACCGGCAAGCGGTCGTTCGGCTGCTGGAGCGGCACGAGAGCGGACGATTCAACGAGGAGGCCCGCATTTTCACGCTGATGTCGCTCGAGGTGTGGCACGAGGCGTTCTTCCGCAGCCCGGTGCCGGTCGCGGCCGGCGCGTGAGAGGCCACGGCCCCAATCAGCTCAGCCGGCGGAGCCGCCCCGAGACGTGGCGCGGCGCCGGCTCACGCCGCGCCGCCGCTCCGTCATTGCGCGTGAGCTCTCGTCGCGCTCCCAGTGCACGGTGGGAGTCGACAGCCGGGCCCGCACCCGCGAGTACAGCACGACCGCGACATAGACGCCGGCATCCGCAACGCGCCATGGCTCGCGCCTGAGCAACTGCGCGAGATCGTGCAACTGCCCGCGTTGGCCGGCCGAGACGCGCCCACCCACTCCGTCAGCCGCCGCAGCAGAACGACCGGTGCCCTCCATCACTTCGTGCTGACTGCGGTAGCTGCGCCGCAGTATGCGCACGAGGTCGGCAGCGCGGCCAGGCGCGCGAACGACAACCGGGTCGGTCGGCACGATCGTGATCTCGTCGCGTGTGAACAGATCGTCGATGAAGAGGTCGTCGGAGAGGACGTCGGGGAACTCGTCGAAGCGGTCGCGGCCTTCGACCGACAGCGCGTAGCAGCCGGCACCCCAGAGCGCGTGCGAGATCGATGGCAGGCGCTCGCGAACGGCATACCATCGCCGCACGATGAACGTCGCGTGCGACGAGTCGAAGCGGTGCGGCGGCCGACCCGCGATGGCACCTGAAGCCAGCGTGCGAAGCACGTCTCGCGCGGCTCGCGCGGTGAGCACCACATCGGCGTCCAGATAGATGCGCGGGCCGGATGCCGCGAGGGCATCGCCCGCGCGGAGCGCCGCTGCCTTCGACGCCTGCTCGAGCTCCGAGACGACGACACCGGGGAACGAACGAGCGATGGATGCGGTGTCGTCGCGGCATCCGTTCGGCACCACGATCACGGTGATCGATCCGTCGCTGACGGCAGGCTCCAGCGCGGTGAGGGTGCGCCCGATGACCGCGGCCTCATTGTGAGCCGCGATGATCACCGAGCCGAGCGGCCGAGCCGACTCGGTCATCGCCTGCCGCCTGGCAGCGCAGCTCGGTGCGACCGGGAGACCAGCGCGAGCAACGCCGCGCGCGAGTCGGGCCGGTGAGCCCGCAGAGCATGGTGCAGCAACAGCACACCAGCGAAGAGCGCGGTGCTCAGCCGACCGGCGCTGTCGTCGTGCCACTTGGCGAAGTATCGGAGGCGGTTCACTTCTCGAAGGGCGTCGAGCTGGGGCGAGCTGCCCGAACCCGATCCCCGGTGCCGCACCACCGCGCTCGGCTCGAAGCGCACCGTGCCCTCGGTCGCGCGGATACGGCGGCAGTAGTCGGTCTCTTCTGAGTAGAGGAAGAAGCGGTCGGCATCCCAGTCGCCGACGCGCTCGGCAACGTCGGCGCGCATCATCAGTGCAGCACCCGTGGCCCACTCGATGTCGCGCGCCTGTTGATAGGCGCGTGCATCGCGCACCATCTCGGTGAGCGCGGCCGGACGCTGCGACCAGTGGTCGCCGAACAGCGCCTCGCCAAGCGACCCCAGCAGGCTGGGCTCTCGGCGCAGTGAAGGCTGGGGGACACCGTGATCATCGAGGATGAGCGGAACGCTCGCAGCCACGCCGTCGACCTCGCATGCCCTCGCCAGTCGCTCGATGGAGCCAGGCTCAAGCGTGAGATCGGGATTGAGGATGACGGTGTATCGGCTTGCTGTCGCAGCCGCCAGCCCGCGGTTGATGCCGCCGGAGTAGCCCAGGTTCGCTCCCGCCCGCACGAGTTGCACGGCCGAGCGCCCCAGGACGATCTCATCCAGGCTGCTGTCGCCGTCGGGAACGTTGTCGACGACGATCAGCTCCCACGACAAAGCGCCGACGGCCTCCGGCACTGAATCGATCAGTGCCGCGAGATCGTCGGCGCTTCGGTAGCTCACCACGATGATCGAGCAATCGATCATCGGCGCCCCTCCCGACCGGTGACGACACGAGGGGTGCCGTCACCGGTCAGTATAGGGAGCGCGCTGCAGTGCGCGGAAGGTCGGTCAGAGACCGCCTTGGTGGATCACATTCCGCCCTTGGGGGCTGCGACTGCGGCGCCGCCCTGCATGGCGTTGCCCGACCACACGTTGCCGTTGCCCGAGTAGAACGCGACGGCGGGGCCGTACGAACCGCACTTGGGGCTCACCGACGTGCCGAAGGTGTTGTCCACGATGCGCAGGTTCGACGGGTGGTTCTTGCCGGCGACGTCGTAGCCGGCGTAGAGGCAGTATCCGCCGCCGTTCATCAGGTTGCCCTGCACGAGCGTGTCCTTGATCGGGCCCCACTGGTTGTAGAGGGCGATCGAGGCCGAGAAGTTGCCCGCGCGGCCCGAGTCGAGGCGGTTGTTCACGATGGTGAAGTTGCTGCCGCCGAGGCTCAGGATGGTCTCGTTGTGGCTGCCGCTGCCGGCCGGGTCACCCGAGACGACGAGGTCGTGCACCCAGGAGTTCTTGACGGTCACGTTGTTGTCCATCATGAAGCCCTTGCCCCAGCCGTGGACGTTGCAGCCGTCGCAGGTGAAGTTGGAGTAGCCGACGGCGTTCTCGTAGGCGGCGGCCGAGGTGCCGGGACCGGCGATCTCGACGCGCTGCAGCAGCAGGCCCTTGTACGGCGGGCGGATGTTCACGAGGCCCTCGATGAGCGAGTTCTTGATCGTCACGTTGTCGGCGGCGATCGTCACGTTGCCCTTGATGTGGCGCGCGTCGAGCACGGTGCCGGGGGTGGTGATGGTGAGCCCGCTCATTGCGGAGAGGGTGGTGCCGGCAGGAACGCCGGTGGTCGAAGCGCTCGGCACGCCGCCGGTCGGAGCCGGGGCTGGAGCAGGCGCAGGGGCCGGCTCAGGTGCCGGTGCGGGAGCCGGGGTCGGCTCGGTCGCGACGACGGAATCGGTCTCGGTCGAGCCGGAGTCGTTCACGTCGGTGGTCGAGTCGGGCTCAGTCGTGCCCGAGTCGGTCGAGGGAGTGCCGGTCGACGGCTTGCCCTTGCCCCACTTGTCGTTCTTGGTCTTGTCGTTCTTCCAGTCCTTGCTGGTCTCGCTCTTGCTCGTCGTCGGCTTCGCGGCGGAAGCCTCGGTCGAACCGGCCGAGGTGACGCCCCACGCGGTCAGGCTCGCGCTCACGATGGCGAACGCGCTGCCCCAGACTGCAAGGGATCGACGCAGCGAGCGTCGCCTCCCATCGCGGTGCCGGCCGAGCGGGCGGAGAAATCTCAAAAATTCGCGCATGGTTCCGTAACTGTTATCGAATTGCGAGCAACCGCCCCTTGCTCGCTCGTCTACAACCCACTATTGGGTGTCCCGCCCCCGCTAGGACCGGATCACTATAGCCACGGGGACTGATTGCGCAAATCGGCATATGATCACCGATCTCTCAGGCCTTGTGTGTAACAGGACCGTAACGATCACATGTCAGGAAGTGCCGGCGACGCGCCGATCCGCATGAACACGGGCGACTTGAGCTATTTGCGACGCCGGCCCGGCTGGCGCAAACGGCTCAGGAAAACGTGTCTGCTCGATTCGCCAATCGCCAATATGAAGAGCACAACCCCAGCGCGAGGAAGAATATGCCGGCCGCCTGCGGGAACGACAGCGCGTCGAACAGGCCGAGCATGACCGTGGCGGCGGCGACGGATGCTGCCAGCGCTCCTCCTAGCGCGCGTTCCAACGGCCGAGAGACCAGCGATCGACCGCGCAGGGCGCTCGTCATGGAGGCGAGCGCGACCGCGAGCAAGAGCACAGTGCCGAGGATGCCGATCTCGATCAGCAACAGCAGGTACTGGTTGTCGAGGATCCGATATTGCGGAAGGAACGTGCCGAATCCGCGGCCGACGACCGGGCTCTGCGACACGACCTCGGCCGCCATCGAATAGCTGTCGGTGCGCGATGCCGCGCTGGTGTCATCGCTCACTGCCGCGAAGAGGTACCGCACATTGGTGAGCGCGGTGGGCGCCACGACATACGCCGCGCCCAAGAGCAGGACGCCCCCTGCGAGCAGCGTGAGCCTCCCGCGACGACCGATCGTCGGAAACAGCACCAGCATCCCCACCGCGAGACCCACGTAGGCGGAGCGCGAGCTCGACAGGGCCATCGCCAGCCCGATGAGCAGGGGTGGAGTCCACCGGCGCAGCACTCCTCGATCCGAGTCGTGCACTGCGAACGCGAGCGCGATCGGCAGGATGGCGGCCAAGACGAGCGAGTACTCGAGTGGATGCGTCGCTGTCGACATCGGACGAGTCACCCCTCCGCGAGTCTCGATGCTCTCGTATCCCTCCAATGACGAGAGCCCGGGAATGGGGAGCTGGTCGACGAGGGCGTGGCCGGAGGCGAACTGAACCAGCCCGAGCAGCGCATACAGCGCGCCGAAGACAGCCATCCGGCGCAGCAGTACCTCCAGGCGTGGCATATCCGGCGGGCCGTCGGCTGCGACGAGCAGGATGCCGACGAGGGCCGCAGCGCGAATGAGCCCCGTGTCGGCAGGATTGGCCTCCTCGGGGGGAAGCGCACGCAGCATGGCGGCGATGTAGCTGACGAGCACGGCCGCGGCGAAGAGCAGCGCCAGCGTCCGTGCGGGTTGAGGGGCAGGCGTGGAGACGTTCCGTCGCTGCAATTGGTGCCAGCACCACCAGACTCCTGCCGCGAGCCCCCAGAGCAGCGCGACCGAACCGGCCGAGCCGAGCGACGGAATGGTGCGCCCCGACGGGATGGCCAGGAGCAGCAGCATGAAGATCGTGAGGATCGTTACACCGTCAGGGCGTGCCGGGCGCGCGGGTCGTGCTGGGCGCGCTACTGAGGCGCCGGCGCTCGTGAGTCGACGATCGGCGCCCAGCATCCGTCGGCCTACTTGGTGAGTTCGCGGTCGAGCGCGCGCCCCGCGTCCGCCTTGGTCGAGGTCTCGGGCGCACCATCGGCCACGACATGCGAGCCGGCTGCGGCATCATGCTCTTCGACTTCCTCGATGCCCGCGGCGTCCGACGCTCGCGCCTCACGCTTGGCACGGCGCGAGAGCACGAGTCCGTCGATGAAGCCCGCGAGCAGGGCGGTGAGCACGATGCCGGCGCCGACGACCGCGAGCGTCCACTGGTAGCGCGCGGTGAAATCGGGCTCGCTCGCTTGATCGATCGCGACATCGGTGAGCGTCATTCGCGAGACGGGCGGCACACCGATTTCAGCCTGCATGATGTCGATCGACGAGTGAAGCTCGGAGCGGATGCGCTCCAGCAGTTGCATGGCGCCTCGCTCGGTGCGATCGCGCACTTCTCCCACGACCATCGGCCCACCGGTCGACATGTCCGAATACACGATGTACTCGCCGTCGGGGAACGCCTTCTCGACGGGCACTCGCACCACATCCGCGTCGACGCGCCGCGTGAGCACATCGCGCGCCGACGCCATGCCCTCGAGATTCAGATAGGGGTTGCGGATCTCGGCGGTCGTATCCTCCGGCGGCATGAGCAGCACGCTCAGGCTCGCCGTGTAGGTGATCGGTACCGCGCCGAAGACCGCCCATGCCGCGGCGCCCGTGAGCAACAAGCCGACGACGGTCACGTACCAGCGCCGACCCATGCCGATCAGCAGATCACGCAGATACATCGGCGTCACCCTCTCGGGTTGTGGGCGTTGCACCGTATCCTAGGCCGAGGAGGGCCACGTGACACTCGCCGGTTTGTTGCGCAGCCTCGGCAGGCGCTGGTACGTGCTCGCCGCGGCGTTGATCGCGGCAGGCCTCATCGCGGCGATCAGCGTTCAGGTCGAGGGTGTCTACCAGGCGCGGCTGAAGCTCGTCTTCCTTCCGCCCGCCGCGGCCACGGCTGACGAGAACACCCTGAGAGACCCGGAGCAGACCCTCATCAACTTCGCGGCGCTCGTCGAGCGCGAGTACACCGGCAACCATCAGCCGCCCGACTTCGCCTCCGTCGACGCGCCGCTCTACGGCACTGGCGCACGAACCGGCGTACGAGTCACCTTGCCGAACGCCGGCGGGCAGTGGAGCAGCAGCTTCCGAGACGCAGCGTTGATGGTCGAGTCGATCGACCCCTCCCGCGAGCTCGCAGTCGAGCGACTGAACGAAGCGGTGACCGAGGTGCAGCGCATCGCCGAGCAGCGGCAACTCGACGCCGGCGTCGCCGAAGATCGGCGCATCCAGGTGGTGGTCTCCGATGAGACGAGCGGCATCCGCTATGCCAAGGGAAGCTCCATCCGCGCGGTGGGCGCGATCATGGTGCTCGGTGTTGCGGCAGGCTGCGTGGGAGCGGTGCTGTTGGACCGTCGCTTGCGTCGAGGTCATGACGTCACCTCCGAACCACAGCCGGCGACCAGCCGTGCTCGATGAGGATGCGGGGCGCGCTGCCGCCATCGGCAGCGACCGCCCAGATGTCGGAGTCTCCGGGCTCGCCTTCGCGTGGCATCCCGTAGAGCAGTGTCTCATCGTCGAGCCACGCCACCTGGTCATCGACACTGCCTTCGATCGGCAGTTCGACGACCGTGCCATCGACGAGGTCGAGCACTGAGACGCCCCAGGCTGCTGCGTCGTCGGTCGACACCGACTTGAAGCCGATGCGGGTGCCGTCGGGGGAGAGGGATGGGCATTCGACTCCTTCTCTGATGGCCGTGAGCGTTCGCGCTTCGAGGTCTCCGTGCACGAGCCAGTTGCGGCCGCCCGTCGCCGCGGTGGCGTAGAACGTGCGTCCGTCGTCGGTGAAGGTGACGCCCCAGATGTTCCGGTCTGCGGCGGTGATGCGCGCGCCGTCGATCAGCAGCGTGAAGTCTTCGAGGTTTCCGGAGCTCGCGCCTTCGGCATCCGTGATGACCGTCTCCGTGGAAAAGCCGATCGTCGCGTAGGAGTGCCCGCTCACGAACGAGGTGGTGGCTACGAGTCGTTCGTCGGGCGAGATGCGGGTGCGGCTCGGGATGCCGGGGAGCGCGCGTTGGCGCACCGAACCGTCTGCGCCGAGCTCGACCGCTTCGAACTTCGAGAGAACGCCGCGCACGGTGCGAAGGCACACCGTGCGAGTCGGCGAGGCGTCGACGCGGTCGCACGCCAGGGCGCTCAGCGTGCGCTTTGCGCCGGGGTCCTGCAGCGGCACCGCCGCGACGAGCCCGTACGAGTCACCGATGGCCGTGTTGCGGAACACGATTCGCGGACCGGCCAGCGCGGGTGGCGATGCCGTCTCCACGCCGCTGGCTGACGGCGCCTGCTTCGCCTGCGCCCACTGCACCACGAGCACCGCAGCGGTGGCGAGCACGAGCATCGCGATGATCGCCGCAGCGATGCGGCGGCGAGCCATCGAAACGGGTATGACCTCGTGCTCGCTCATCCTGCTCATTCCGCAGCACCTGCCGCGTCGTCATGCGGCGCGTGTGGCGGCGCCCAGAGCAGCGCTGCCACTGCGGGAAGCACCAGTGCGAGCGCTCCTGCCGCGATCACCATGGCCGTTTCCCGCCCCAGCATGAACCAGAGCAGCCCGAACCCGGTCGACGCCACGAGACGAGTGAGCGCGACGACCGTCTGGGCGGCGGCGATTCCCGTCGCACGTGCCGTGGGCGGTGTGTGCTGGGCGGCGAGCGCAGCGAGGATCCCGTCGGTCGAGGCGTAGAACGCCCCCAGCAGCAGGAGGCACGCGACCGTCGGCACGGGCCCCGTCGCTGGCAGCGCGGCGACGACGTAGGCGCCGAGGAGCACCAGGTGGCCGATCACGAACATGCGGGCGCGGCCGAATCGGTCGGCGATCCGGCCGGCCGGTACGGCGAACGCGAGGAAGGTGATGTTGGTGCCGACGTACAGGAGCGGGAACCACTCGGTCGCGAAGGCATCGCGCGATTGCAGCACCAGGTAGATGAATCCGTCGCCGATGGTGAGCAGTCCGAAGAGGCCCGCAGCGATGAGCAGCCTCCGCAGCGCCGGGTCATTGAGCTGACGCCAGCGGAAGCGTGGCGCGGCTGCCGTTGACTCCTGTGCGGTGCTTGCCGCCGTGGTTCGCGCTGCTGCCGCCCGCGGCGCGGAACGCATGTCGGGCACCATGAGACCGAGCACGGCGAGGCCCGCGAGAGCGAAGGCGAGCGACACGGCGAAGACCGCCGTGTAGCCGTGAGGGATCACGAACAGGATGACGAAGGCGAGCAGCGGACCGAGCGCCGCGCCGACGGTATCCAGCATCCGATGCACCCCGAACGATCGCCCGAGTGACGCCTCCTCAGATGCAGCCGCGATCATCGCGTCGCGTGGCGCCGTGCGCACGCCCTTGCCGATGCGGTCGAGCGTGACCACTGCAGTGAGCGCGCCGAAGCCCGTGGCGATCAGCAAGCCGCCGCGCGCCACCGCCGAGATGCCGTAGCCGAAGAAGGCGACCCACTTCGGCTGCTGCTGGCGGTCAGCCACCCAGCCGCCGCCGATGCGGACGAGCGCGCTCACGCCCTGGTAGAGCCCGTCGATGAACCCATATGCGACGGTCGAGAGGCCGATGGCGGCGGTGATGTAGATGGGCAGGATCGCCGACACCGACTCCGACGCGACATCGGTCAGCAGGCTGACGATGCCGAGGGTGATGACGATCGACGAGACACGGCCGCGATTCCTCCCGCGATTCCTCCCTGTCGTTGGCCCGGGGGTGTTTCGCAGTGAGATGTACATGCGGCGGTCACTCCGCTGCCATCAGGATGCCGAGCACGCTGAACTCCGTGCCGTTCTCTGAGGCCGCGACCGTCACCGTGATGGTGTTCTCTCCGGCGTTGAAGACCATGCTCGTCGAGTCGGGGGCCGTCGTGCCCTCGCGGGAAGAGAGGCCCAGGTCGGCGAACTGCTTGCGGTAGTGCTCGAGCACTGCTTCAGGTGCCGAGCGCGAGGTGCCCACGAGCCCCGCCTGGAGACGCGGGCCCTCGGAGGCGAGAGAGGTGCTCGTGATCGCCGACTCGGGCGGAAGGTCGATGACGCCGCTCGGGAATCCTTTCGCGAAGTCGCCTGAGGCGTGCGCGGCAGGAGGCAACGGCAGCGAGACGAGCGCTGGTCCAGGCGAAGGCAGCGGCAGCCCCGTCGGAGCAGGGGTCGCGTTCTCGTCGGCGGGCGGACCCTCTGCCCCTGGCGATTCGACAGCCGTCGGGGTCGGCCCGGCCGCTGCTTCCCCCTGCTCGCCGGGTGCGCCGCCGCGCAGGGCGATCGCCGAGACCGCGGCGAGCGCGATCACGATTACCGCCGCGCCGGCGATGAGTGACCATCGCGCCCAGCGTCGACCGGCGGACTCTGCCTTGACCTTCGCGCCCATGAGGCTCCCTCGGAAGCCCAGGCCGTGTGTCGGGTGGCGCGCCGGGCGGGGCACCATAGCGGCGCTCCACCAACGATCGCGGGCTCGGGTTCCCGTTCTCGGTTGTTGCCTCGGCGCCGCGTGGTCGGGTACTACGAGTTCGACGTCGAGACTCGTTGTTGCGCCAGCATAGGCCCGCAGGGTGCTGCAGCACTAGACCTGTCTGTCACGAAGCGTGGCGCGCTCCGCATCAGCCCGCGCGTAGTGCTCACCGGCTCGCCCGTTCTGCTCACCGACCCGCCGCAGCGAGCCACGCTGTCGCCGGCGACGGCCGTGAACCCGGGCCGCGCCCGGCGCTGTCGGCTGCGACGATGCGGGCCCAATCCTCGAGGCTCGCGGGACGGAGTCTGCGGATGAGTCGCTGCACGGTCTTTGCGCTCGGCTCACCCCGCACCGAGTAGTGCACCATGTGCTCGCGGATGCAGGGGGTGATGCGTGCGGTGATCCCGCGCGGCGCCCCCGCACGTTCGAGGACCGCTGTGGCCGGGGCGACACCCGCTTCCGCATGACCGAGCGAGCGGATGCGGCCGTCGGGGCTGACGAAGGTGTGAGTCGCCTTGCCCAGGTCGTGGAATAGCGCGCCGAGCACCGCGACGGTGCGATCATCGCCTGCGACAGCATCGCGATCGCAGGCCTCCGCGGCTGCCTGCGCCGCCAGTCCCAGATGCACCCACACAGTGCCCTCGGGATGCCAGCGGGGATCTTGCGGCACACGGCGGAGATCGAGCTCTGGATGCACCTCCAGCAGTCCGTCGGCCGCCGCGCGATCGAGCAGCGAAGGCCAATCGGTCGTGCGTTGCGCGTGCTCCTCGAACCAGCGCCAATCAAAGTCGGCCGTCACGTTCTGCCCTCCATGGGTGCACGGTACCCCGCTGTTGGGAACGCGAGGTTGGGAACGCGATGTTGTTGGGAACGCGATGCTCTTGGGCGCCTGATGACGCGGCATGGTCGGCGGCGGGTGAAGTGCATCGGTGTCGCGCGCGCACGTGAGGGCCCCGAACAGGCAGGCTTAGCGCATGAGTGTTCGCCGCCGGCATCCGAATCGCCCTTCCTAGTGCGCGAGTCGTCGTTCGCCTTCGACCGGCGCGCGTGGGCGGTCTTGTTCTGGCAACTCGTCTCGCGCTCGCCGTCGGGCATGGTCAATCTGGGCTTCGTCTTCTTCGGTGAGGGCGTGCTCGGCTCGTTCGCGATCGGCGGGCTGCTGGTCGCGGCCTACAACATCGCCTACGCGATCGGCAGTCCACTCGGTGCACGCTTGCTCGGCGCGATCGGCACCGCGCCCGTGCTGCTGACCTATGCGGCGATCAGCGGGGGAGCGCTCGCCGCGATGGCGGTCGTGCAGCCGGCGCCCGCGGCGGCGGTGGCGCTGGCAACCCTGGCCGGGTTGACGTTCCCTCCCGTCACGCCCCTCGCTCGCTCGATGTACCCACGCATCGTCGGCAACGCCCGGCTCGAGCCGGTCTACGCCATCGACGCCGTGGCGCAGGAGTTCATCTGGATCGTCGGCCCGCTCATCGCGACCGCGGCGGCATGGCTTCTCGGGCCCTCGACCGCCCTGCTGGCAGCGGCGATCATGCTCGTGATCGGTGCCGTGGTGTTCTCGTTCCTGCCCGCGACGCGCGAGTTCGGCAATCTACGAATTCGGGCGGATGCCGCTGGCTCCGCGCCTGCGATCGGCGCCAGCCTCGCTGTGCTCACCGCCCTCATCGCCACAGGATTCTTCCTCGTCACAGCGAGCGCCATGTCGGAGCTCTTCGTCGTGGCGGAACTCGGCTACTCAGGCCCGGAGACAGGGTTCGTGCTGGCGGCGGCCGCGACCGGATCACTGGTCGCAGGCATCACGATCGCCAAGCGCAGGCTCGGCCGCGGCTCTGTCGCCATCCGTCTCTCGATGGTGCTGGCGGGCGCCCTGCTGGCCGGGCTCACCGACGGCTTGGTCTGGATGCTGATCGCGTTCTTCGTGCTCGGAATGGGGCTCGCCCCTACTTTCGCCGCCTTCAACACGATCATCGCGCTGCGATTGCCGAACCGACACCACGCCGTGGCCTACGCAGTCACCCACTCCGGTCAGCTCGTCGGACTCGCGATCGGCACGGCAGTCGCGGGTGCCATGGTCGACCTCTCAGGCTCGGCGCTCGTCATCTGGTCGGCCGTCGCGTCCTCGGTCGTCGCTGTGCTGCTGGCGCTCATTGTGCCCTCGTTGCGGCGCGGTCTCGGCGCCGGTCGCGACTAGCGCTTTGCTCTCGGCGCCATGGCCAGGCGAATCGCCGATCCTCCTGGATGATTCGGACGTGGGTTCCACGTAAGAGCCGGTCGCCTGCGTCGTTTAACGCGTGCTTCCGACGGCAGCCTTGTCGTGCCAGACAGGCCCTGATGCCTGCGCTGTCCGATCAGACAGACCTCGTTGCTTCTCCTGGCGCGTCCGTCGGCCCCCGCGGCAGTATCAGGTCACATGATCGCGTATGTGTGCCCCAGGTCCGGTAGTTGAGCGGCGGAGGGCGCGAGTTCGCGTTCGACCGGCGCGCGTGGTCAGTCCTCATCTGGCAGCTCGTGTCACGTGCCCCGTCGGGCATGCTGAACCTCGGGCTCGTCTTCTTCGGTGAGGGCGTGCTCGGCTCCTATGCCATCGGCGGGATGCTGGTCGCGGCCTACAACATCGCTTACGCGATCGGAAGCCCGCTCGCAGCGCGCCTGCTGAGCCTGATCGGCACCGCCCCGGTACTCGGGACCTACGCGATCGTCAGCGCCGGTGCGCTCGCTGCGCTGGTGACGCTCACGCCGAGCGCGCCTGGAGCATTGATCCTCGCCGCGGTCGCGGGATTCACCTTCCCACCGGTGACGCCGCTCGCCCGGTCGATGTACCCCCGCATCGTCGGCAGAGCGAAGCTCGAGCCGGTCTTCGCGGTCGACGCAATCGCGCAGGAGTTCATCTGGATCGTCGGACCGCTCGTGGCCACGTCGGCAGCGTGGCTGGTCGGCCCGTCAGCAGCGTTGCTGATCGCGGCCGGCGTGCTGCTCGCCGGCGTCAGCGTGTTCGCCGCGCTGCCTGCCACACGGCGCTACGGCAACCTGCACGGGATCGCCATGGCGTCCCGATCAACCGTAAAGGGCCACCTCGATCTGCGGCTCGTGGCCATCCTGATCGCGGTCGGCTTCTTCCTCGTCGGCACGGGCGGGACGATCGAGCTATTCGTAGTTGCGCATTTCGGGTACGACAATCCAGCAGCGGGGATCGCGCTCGCCGCGATCTCGGTCGGCTCGCTCGTGGGCGGCATCTTGATCGGCAAACGGCCATTGCGATCGGGGGCGCTGCCCTTGCGCCTCGGACTGGCGCTGAGCGGCCTGGTCGCCGCCACCTTCTCCGACAATGTGATCTGGCTGGTGATCGCGCTGTTCATCTCCGGCGTCGGCGTCGCGCCTGCCTTCGCGGGGCTGCATACGATCATCGCCACTCGCGTTCCCGATGACCGCACGGCCTTGACCTACTCCCTGTCGCATTCGGGACAGCTGATCGGTCTCGCTGTGGGTACCGCTCTCGCCGGTGCACTCGTCGAATCGGTCAGTGCTCATGCAGCGCTCTGGGCCTCGATCGGTTCGATGGCCATCGCCGTGGCGATCGCAACCGCGGCTCCGGTTCTGCGCCGCGGCCTTGAGCGGTGACTGTCTGAGCCGCCAGCGGCCGGTTCGAAACTCTGTCCCAACAGACATCGCCCGCGCCTGACCCGCCGACATAGCGTTTCGAGCGATGTTGGAGGAGAACATGGAGCGAGTCGTAGACGGTCAGGTCACTCAGGTCACTGGTGGGCACGCGGTGGTTCGTGCGCTCGAGGAGCACGGCGTGACGACCGTGTTCGGCATCCCCGGCACGCACAACCTCGAGATCTACCGCTACCTCGCGGCGTCTCCGATTCAGCACGTCGTCACCCGCCATGAGCAGGGGGCGGCGTATGCCGCAGATGGGTACTTCCGGGCGAGCGGCCGCGTCGCTGGCGTCGTCACCACGAGCGGACCCGGAATCCTCAACGCCGCTGCTGCCGTAGCGAGTGCCTACGCCGATGGGGTGCCCATCATGGTGGTCACGCCGTCGGCGCCGAGGGGAGCGGTGCGCCGCAACATCGGCTGGATGCACGAGGTGAAGGATCAGCGCGCGGCCATGGATGCCGTGTCGGAGTGGGCCGAGACCGCGAACAGTGCCCAGGACGCCGCCGACCTCATCAACAAGGCTTTCAGCGACTGGAGTTGCGGTCGGGCGCGCCCAGTGGTCGTTGAAGTGCCTCACGACGTGCTGCTCGAACGCGGAGTCGCAGCCGAGGTCACGCCTCGGCCCTCAGTGCGGATGCCGCAACCTGCTGCCGCTGACGTGCGTGATTTCTGCGAAGCGGTCGCGGAATCCAAGAACCCCGTGGTGGTCGTGGGCGGCGGATGTGTGCGCGGGCACAATGCGGTGCGCGAACTGTGTGCTGCAATCGGCGCCCCGGTGATCGCTACCGCGCGAGCCAAGGGCGTACTGCGTGACGATGATCCGCTCTCGCTCGGCAGCGTGTTCGGACTGGCTTCGTCTCGCGAGTTGATGGAAGGCGCCGACCTGCTGGTGCTGCTGGGCACAGAGGTGTCGGATGCTGAGCTCGGTGCAATGCCCTTGCGGCCCTCTGGCACCGTCGTGCGCGTCGATGTCGACCGCGACCAACTGCACAAGAACGTTCGTGCGCACCTGCCGGTGCTCGCCGACATAGCCCAGTTCGCGATGGCCGCCACCACCGCTCTGTCGAGCGGCTCGGAGCCTGTCGACCGTTCGACCATGATCGCTGAACTTCGCTCGAGAGCGTCGGCCGAAGCCGCGGAGATCAGCGCACCATTCGTCGCGGTGCACGACGCACTGGAAGCGGCCCTGCCGGAAGACGCGATCATCACGGGCGACAGCTCGCAGGTGAGCTACATGGGCACCGCGCTCCTCTGGTCTGCGATCGAGCCTGATCAGGTGATGTATCCGAGCGGCTACGCGACGCTCGGATACGGATTGCCGGCGGCGATCGGTGCGAAGCTCGCCAACCGCGACCGGGCTGTGACGTGCCTGCTCGGCGACGGAGCCTTCATGTTCAGCGTGCAGGAACTCGCCACTGCCAGCGAGCTCGGACTGAGCCTCCCCATCATCGTCTTCGACAACGGCGGCTTCGCCGAGATCCGAGACGAGATGGACGCCGCCGACATCCCAAGACTGGCGGTCGACATCGAGGCGCCTCGCCTCTCGTCGCTCGCGGATGCGTTCGGCGCGGCGTTCGCCGCCCCGTCATCGCGCCACGAGCTCGCCCAGGCCGTCAAGGAAGCGCTCACGGCCGGTCGGCCCACCGTGATCGCTGTCGGACCCGGCCTGAGCTGAGCGCGAGTGGCCGCAGGCGAGCGACTTAAGCTTTCAGCCCCACAACCCCATCCAGCACCCAACAAGAGGAGATCTGAGTGAAGCGCAAGACTCTGACGTATGCGGCGGCGCTCGTCGCAGGCGTCTTCGTAGTGACGGGATGTTCTTCGTCGCCTGGCGGCGACAGCGACGGCGGGAGTGTCACCTTCGCCGGCTACGGCGGTGTGAGCGAGGAAGCGTTCACCAACGCCTGGTATGACCCGTTCGAGGAGGAGACCGGCATCCGCGTCATCCCCGACTCACCGGCCGACTACGCGAAGATCCAGCAGATGGTCGAGTCGGGCCAGGTGATCTGGGACATCGCTCAGGTCGGCGAAGACATCGGGGTGAAGACCAATGGCGAGCTCCTCACCGAGATCGACTGCGACGTCGTCGCCTGCGACGACTTCGACGGCCTGTTCCCGGTCGAGAAGTACGGCATGCCGGCTCTCGTGTTCTCGGTCGTGCTCGCCTACAACACCGAGATGTTCGCCGGCAACGAGCCCGACTCGTGGGCAGCGTTCTTCGACGTCGAGAACTACCCGGGCAAGCGCGCCGTCTTCGGTCGCGACGCCGGCGGTGGCCTGCAGGGCCTGCTCGACCTGGCACTGATCCAAGACGGGGTGCCGATCGATGAGCTCTACCCGCTCGACGTCGACCGAGCACTCGCGAAGCTCGACACGATCAAGGACCACCTGATCCTGTACAACGACTTCGGCGAGTGCACGACGCTGGTCGCCACGGGTGAAGCCGCGTTCGGCAACTGCTACAACGGGCGCGTCAAGATCGCGGCCGAAGAGGGCCAGCCGGTCGGCATGACCTGGTCGAACCAGGTGCAGTACGCCGACTACCTGGTGATCCCCAAGGGCGCGCCGAATACCGAGCAGGCGATGCAGCTGCTCAAGTTCATCGGCTCGAACGAGCACAACGGCTCGCTCGGTCAGTACATCGCGTACGGTCCGCCGAACCCGAATGCCGAGGTCGCTTCGGACGTCGCGAGCGACCTGCCCACGATGAACGATCTGGGTGGCGATGACCGCGCCATCAAGATCGACGGCGACTGGTGGGCCGAGAACCTCCAGATGGTCAACGAGCGCTGGGCGGCCTGGAAGGCCGAATGATCCGGCGCGGCGCGTAGGCGCCGCCACCAACCCTGCCGGCGCGGGCGTCAGACGCCCGCGCCGGCAGACCACAGCGTCTCAATCGCAAGTGCAAGGAAGGAGAGGGCATGACCTCGTCACCAGTAGTGACCGCACCTGCAGCACCGCGACGTAGACGCTTCGAGCGCCCCAACTTCTGGACGCTCGCCGGCCTGCCCGGCATCGTCTACCTCATCGCAGTCTTCGGCATCCCCTTGGTATTCATCGTGGTGCGGAGCTTGACCGACCCGTCGCCCGCCAACTACGCGGCGGTCGTGGAAGACCCCCTCTACAGCGCGTCACTCTGGCGCACCGTGCAGATCGCGTTCCTGGTGACCGTGCTCTCACTGGCGATCGGGTATCCGCTCGCCTACGCGATGGCAAGGTCAGGCAAGCGCCTCGCCATGGTGCTCGGTGCAGCACTCCTGCTGTCGTTCTGGACGAGCCTGCTCGTTCGCACCTTCGCATGGCAGGTGATCCTGAACAACACCGGCCTCGTGAACCAGTTCCTCTTGGGCACGGGCATCATCGATGAACCGATCCCGCTGATCCGCAATCTGTTCGCGGTACTCGTCGGCATGGTCCACATCCTCATCCCATACGCAGTCCTTGCGATCTACGCCTCGCTGCGCGGCATCAAGCCGGAAGTCGAGCAGGCCGCGCAGAGCCTTGGTGCCAGCCCCTGGCGCGTGTTCACACGCGTCACGTTGCCGCTCTCACTACCGGGAGTCGCGGCAGGGGGAATCCTCGTGTTCGTCCTGTCGCTTGGGTTCTACATCACGCCGGCGCTGCTCGGCGGACCCGGCGACATCCTCATCAGCCAATCGGTCGTGCTGCAGGTGCAGCAGTACCTCCAACCCGGAATGGGTGCGGCGATGGCCGTGGTGCTCGTCGCGCTCGTGCTGCTGGTGTTCGTGATCGCGACCCGGTTCATCGGCCTCGGACGCATCCTCGGGGTCACCGGAGCACCGGGAGGTGAGTCTCGATGAAAGCGAATCCAGCCATCAAGATCTTCGGCCTCGTGATCGCGTTCGTGCTCGTCGCGCCCACGATCATCGTGGTGGCGACCGCGTTCACTGAGAGCAGCATCATCACGTTCCCGCCGAAGGGATTCTCCTTCCGGTGGTTCGAAGAGGTGCTCACCTCGCGGCAATGGATCGAGGCCCTGCAGAACAGCCTGATCACCGGCGCGATCGCCGCGGTGCTCGCAGTGGTGGTCGGCATCTCCTTGGCCATGGCCGCTGCTCGAGGCACCGCTATCCCGCGCACGGGGCTCACGACGTTCGCGCTGATGCCCATGCTGGTTCCGCTCGTCGTGATCGCGATCGGCGTCTACCTCGCGTTCGTGCAGATCGGCTTCTACGGCAACGTGTTCGCACTCGGGGTTGCGCATTCGATTCTCGGCATCCCCTTCGTGTTCATCAATGTGCTCGCTGCACTGACGAATCTCGATCCGAGAGTGGAAGAGGCCGCACGTGCTTCCGGAGCGAGCTACCCGATCACGCTGCTGCGCATCACAGTGCCGCAGATCCTCCCCTCAGCCTTCGTGGGTGGACTGTTCGCCTTCATCGCGTCATGGGATGAGGTCGTCGTCGCGATCTTCTTGGTGACCCCCGGGTTCAAGACGATCCCGGTGATGATCTGGAGCCAGGTGCGCGAGGGACTCGAGCCCTCCACCTCGGCGGTGTCGACGGTACTCACTGTGGTGACGCTCGTCGTCTTCGGCATCGTCGCCCTGCTCAATGCCCGCAAGTCGAAGAGGACCGCGACCTCGTGACCGCTACCCAGGAGAACCCCATGCGAGCAACGACTCGAACCATTGACATGCCCCTCGCGGAGCGCAAGGAGCGCGGTCGCGCGAAGGGCGCCGCGCTGCGGCTGGAGGCCGTGCGCAAGGTGTACGGCGACAACATCGTCGCGAACGACGTGACGCTCGACATCGAGCCGGGAGAGTTCGTCACCCTGCTCGGTGCTTCCGGGTCGGGCAAGACGACCCTGCTCCGCATGATCGCCGGCTTCCTCGAGCCGACAGCCGGAGTCATCACGATCGACGGCAAAGACGTCACGTCGGTGCCCGTGCACAAGCGCAAGATCGGTGTGGTCTTCCAGAACTATGCGCTCTTTCCGCACATGAACGTGCTGAAGAACGTCATGTTCCCGCTCGAGATGCACAAGGTGCCCAAGGTCAAGCGCAAGGAACTCGCTCGCGACGCCCTCGCAGCGGTGAAGCTCGAGAACTTTGAAGACCGGATGCCGTCGCAGCTTTCGGGTGGTCAACAGCAGCGCGTCGCGCTGGCTCGAGCCATCGTCATGAAGCCTCGGCTGCTGCTGATGGACGAGCCGCTCGGCGCACTGGACCGCCGGCTGCGCGAGGCGATGCAGCTGGAGATCCTGAAGCTCAGTCGCGAACTCGGGCTGACGGTCATCAACGTCACCCACGACCAGGAAGAGGCGTTCACCATGAGTGACAAGATCGCCCTCCTCGCCGACGGAACGCTCATCCAGTACGACGAGCCGGCCGCGCTCTACTCGGCGCCGGTCTCAGAGGTCGCCGCCGAGTTCCTCGGTGAGTCGAATCGCTTCGAAGGCCAGCTCGTGCATGAGCAGCAGCGCTGGTTCGTGCGCGCCGACGACATCGAGGTCGAACTCACGGCATCCGCCGCCGACGGCTTCGCTGAGGGCGACCGTGTCGTCGCGGTGATCCGGCCGTGGTCGATCTCGCTCAGCAGCGCCGACTCCGACGAGCAGGGCTCCGTCGGAACGGTGTCGGCCCTCATCTACGCGGGAGAGTCGCAGAAGGTGCTCGTCGAGACGCCGCTCGGCCGCGAGTTCATCGTTCGGCGCTCGCTCGACAGCGCCGACGAGCAGCTGCACGAGGGTCAGCTCGTGCAGCTGTCATGGCGGCCCGACCACGTGGTCATCACCCGTCCGCGCTGAACCGCCAGCGCACACACGACTTCATTTCTCAGACCCACATCTAGGAGGACAAACAGGCATGCCCATGTCACCACTGCAACGGCGCGCGAGCGAGATCGTCGAAGAGCTGCGCCCCGAGCTCTCTGAGTTCCACCGAACCATCTGGAGCTATTCGGAAAGCGCCTGGCGCGAGTACCGCTCGGTCGAGCTCTACGTCAACCGACTGCGCGAAGAGGGGTTCCAGGTCGAGGAGGGCTCGGGCGGGATGCCGACCGCGTTCCACGCCACTTGGGGCGACGAGGGCCCCGAGATCGGCATGTACGCCGAGTACGACGCCACCCCTGGCTACTGCCAGGATGCCGCGACTGAGCGGAAGCCTCGCGAAGGGCTGCACCAGTGGGCCCCCGGGTTCACTGATGCCCACTCCGCGCTCGGAGTCGGCGCGCTCGCCGGTGCGATCGCCACCAAGCGCGCGCTCGAGGAGAGCGGACAGAAGGGTCGGGTGCACCTGTTCGGCGAGCCGGCCGAAAAGGTGTGCGGCTCTAAGGCCGTTCACGCTGCGAAGGGCTACTACGACAGCCTCGACGCTGTCATCAGCTACCACCCCTTCTGGCACAACACAGCGCTCTGGGATATCACCAACAACCTCTACTGGTCGGCTGTCTTCACGTTCCAGTGCCCTGAAGAGGAGCCGTGGGGCGTCCCCTTGTTCAAGAGCAACAACGTCGGCTCGCACAACCTCGTGCGCTCGCCCGGTGCGATCGACGCGCTGAGCCTGATGATCAACACGACCAAGGTCACCCGCGAGAACATGTTCCCGGCGACCGGTTCGTGGACGCTGAACGAGGCGATCCTCGGGGCGAGCACAGCGACCGCCGACAATCTCGCTCCTCGCATCACGCAGATCCAGTTCAGCTGGCGCTCGCCGCTGATCGACATCCAGGAGCAGATCCTCGGCATTCTGAAGAACAACGCCAAGCACGTCGCCGGCATCACCAACACCGAGGTGACGATGCGCTGGGTGACCCGTACCCGCCCGGGGCTGCCGAACCACGCCCTCACGACGGCGCTGTACGACAACCTCTCGGAGCTCGGTGCGCCCACGTTCGAGGGCAAGGTCGTCGACTTCGCCAACGAGCTCGAGCGCAACCTGGGCTTCGAGCCCAGTGACGACCCGTTCCTGCCCGAGACGATGTCGCTGGTCACGCCGCAGGAGACCGACAAGGACATCCGCTTCAACCTGCCGCCGTGGCAGGAGTGCACCGGCGCCGACGACTACACCGAGTACTCATGGCACGCGCCGACTGTGCGCTTCTTCACCGCCAAGCCGTTCCTCAAGCAGCTGGGCATCGACCTGTGGCACTGGGCGAACAACGCGATGAACGGCGTGCCCGAGGCAATCGACCCCTGCTGGGAGCGGGGTGCGCAGACGATCGCGAGCACCGCGGTGCAGTTGGTCGAGGATCCGGAGCTGCTGAAGACGGCGACCGCCGAGTTCGACGAGCGGCGCAGCAAGGCCGATGAGCGCCTGCTGAACCCGCTGCTGCCGAAGGACTTCAACGCGCCGATCGAGCTGCCCTGGCCGGAGTACGTGCAGACCAAGCGCGGTTTCGAGTGGACTCTGCCCACGACGGACTACTTCGGTGAGGCCATCTAGTTCGACGGATGCCGAAGCGGGAAGGCGCAGTGCAGCAACGCTGTTCTGCGTCTTCCTGCTGTTCGGCGTCGAAACCGCGTACGCCGCGGGGCTACCGCTAGCTGTCTCGCAGGCCGGGTGGACCGATCCGTGGTTCGTCAGTCTGCTCGTGGCCCTGACGAACGGCGTAGGACTGCTGATGCTGCCGCTGTTCATCGCCCTGATCGATTCGCGCCTGCGCCGAGCCCTCATGCTCGTCTCCGGCGTGCTCATGGCCATAGCGGCAGCGGCAACCTGGATCAGTAGTGAGCAGGGTCTCGAACTTCTGCTGGTAGTCGCGGTGCTGGTATTCGGCATCGCTCGGGTTGCAGCGACCGTGTCGCTGCTGGCGCAGCTCGCAGGGCTGCGTGGTGATGCGACGCTGCTGCAAGGGCTCAATGGCGCAAGCCAGCGGCTGGGGTCGGCTGTCGCGATCGCGGCGTTGTCTTCGGCGCTCGCCGCCGGGCTCTGGGGCCTGGTCTATGGGGTGATCACGTTCGCGATGCTGCTGTGGGCGGCCATCATCTGGATGCTGCGCGCACCCTCAAGCGGCGGATCGCCCCGGCGGTGGATGCTGCGCGACTCTCCGCGTGTCCTGCTGGAGGCGCTCCGTGACCCGCGCGTGCGCGCGTCGGCGTACTTGAACGTGGTGATCCTGATGTCACTGCTTGTCAGCAATTCTCTCGTCGGGCTGGTTCTCGAGCGGCGCCAAGACAGCGCTGTGGCGGCCGTCATGCTGACGGCACTGATCGTGGCGCGGGATGCGACGTCGGTGGTCACAGGGCTCCTCTACCGGCGTGTGCGGCGCCGTGTGGGCCAGCAAGCGACGCTGACGTTGATCGCTGCTGCGGCGTTCGTGTCGTTGGCGATTCTCGCGTTCGCGCCGCACGTCGAGGGGCTGTATATCCCCGCGTTCCTACTGCACGGGTTCATCGTCGGTGCCGGGATCGCGACCACGAACCTGCTCGCCACGCACGGTGCGGATGCCGGATCCTTCGGTGCGCGACTTGCTGCAAGTCAGCTCCCCGCTGGCTTCGCGTTGCTTGGGTTGCCGCTCGTGTTCGGGGTCGTCCTCGACCTCGTGGGAGTGACGGCGGCGCTGCTCGCTCTGGCTGTCGCCATCGCCGGTATCGGGGGCCTGATGCTGAGCGCGGGTGCCGCGGCGCTGAACTCTGCTCGGCGCTGAACTCTGCTCGGCGCTGAGCGCGATGCTGTACGAGGTGCGGCGGATAGCGTATCGCCGGCCGGTACGGCGGCTGTGAGGGAATCACCGCTCGTTGGGATGCCGACCGCTCAGTGAGCCGTCGAGCCGGCCAACGCTTGCACAGCGACCCACAGCTGCACCCGATCGCGAAGGGTTGCGCAGTCCACTCCCAGGAGTTCGCTGATCTGTGCGATCCGATACTTCACCGTGTTCTGATGTACGAAGAGGCGTTTCGCCGTACGGACGAGCGAGAAGTCCTCCTCCAGGAGCACGCGCAGGGTCGCCATGAGCTCTGCTCCCCGCTTGCGGTCGAAGTGCATGAGCGGCTCGAGCAGGCGCTCGGCCTGCTCGGTGAGCGTCTGGTCGAGGTGCAGGGCGAGTAGCTCCGACACCTCGAGCGGCCGGCTCTCGTTGATCCCGCATCCGACCTTCGCAGCACTCGAGGCCTCAGCGAACGCTATCCGGAGGCCAGTCGTGCCGCGCGCAGGCCCTCCAATGCCTACGCAACCCGCTGCTCCGTCGGAACTCGAAGCGCAAAGCAGGCCCTCGGCGTGGCGTCGTACGTCAGCCGCACGCTGCAGCAGGACGACCGCGCGATCATCGACGATCGCCGATACGCAGCAGTCAGGCCCTTCAGGGCAGTTCCACGTCGGCGCTGCGGCGCTACGGCGGTGCAGCGCGAGCACCAGGTAGATCGGTGAGTCGAAGTCGATACCGGCCTCGGTGAGCACGGTCGAAGCCGCGTGCAGGTCGCCGCCGCCGATGATGGCGGCGATGGCGCGTCCATGAATCGCTCGTTCGTCGTCATGGTCCGCGTGATCTCGTGACAGAGCCGTCGCGATGACTCCTGCGCACAGGTCGAGAAGTTCGCCCGGGATCGCGACGTCCTCGATACGCAGCCAGCCCAAGATCCGTTCGCCTGCAGTGACCGGTGCCTCAGCCGCAGTCTGCGGAGGAGTGCGGTCCACCCGCATCACGGCCGGGTAGGCCGCCAGGATCTGCCGGCGGTGATCGAACAGCACCACTCGGGCGCGGAGCTCTTCGCCGATCTTTCGCACCATCGCTGCAGGATCGGCGGCCGCGAGCAGCGCGCGGGTGAATCGCAGAACGTCGAATCGCGCGGGGGCCTCCACGGGTTGGTGGCCGTCGACGTCGGCGGTGGGGAGCACCGCGATCCCGTCGTGTTGAGCAATCATCCTCGAACTGCCTCACTTGCGGTTGTTTCGGAAGTTGCACCTCAGTTTTGCCTAGGAATACTAAAACCGCAAGCGATTTTCGTTTAACGCCGCATGAAACGCAAGGAATATTTGCTAGTTCAGCCTTCGTCACGCCGGTGATTTGCAGTACAGTTCAGAACTGTGCCGAGGCCGGATGGCCTGCGTGCCGAAGATTGGAGCGCGGTGGACTCCCTCGATCAAACGATCGTCAACCTGTTGAAGAACGACCCTCGTCGGAGCTTCTCCGACCTCGCCGCGCACGTCGCGCTCTCGCCCGACGCTGTTCGAGTGCGAGTGAACCGGCTCGTCGACGATGGCAAGCTCCGACTGATCGGCGTGGTCGAGCCTGAATCGCTGGGCTACCGCTTCATCGCGAACGTCGCAATGAAGTACGCGGGAGACATCGCCGCGCTCGCCAGGGTGCTTCGCCAGCACGAGCGCGTGACTTTCCTAGCGAGCACGGTCGGGCGCACCAACGTCTTCGCCGAGATCGCGGCCTCGGATGACGATGAACTCGCTACGTTCGTCGCCGAAGAGATCGCTGTGATTCCCGGTGTATCGGCGGTGGAGGTGACGCGTACCGTCAACGTCTATAAGTGGAAGGGAGTGGGCTGGCGGCCGAACGAGCAGTACGCCGACCCTGCTGCCTTCGACCTCCTCGACGACCTCGACATCGCCCTTCTCAGGCAGCTCGTGCTCGATCCGCGAGCGAAAGTGAGCAAGCTCGCTGACGTGCTTGACAGTCCGTACGCCGTGGTTCGCCGCAAGTGCGCGCACTTGTTCGCGTCAGGTGTGATCACCGCGGTCGCGATCACAGAGCGTGTGGTTCCAGACGGTCACGTTCTCGGGGTCGTGCAGGTGGCTTCGAAGCACTCGGATGAGACCTTGCGTGCGATCGCGGCGATGCCGGAGGCCAGCATCGTGACGCGGACGGTCGGCAAGTTCTCTGGCGTGATCGAGGTGAACGCTGATACACCCGCGGCCTTCGCCGCAGCCGTCGACCGCATCACCGCTCACGACGACATCTTCGCCTTCGAGACGCTGATGATCTCACGCTCGCTCATCCTGCCGATGCCGTGGCGATTCCGCTCGCTCGTGAGCGAGGGGGCGTACGGAACCGAGGAAGCCCGTTAAGCCTCAGTGCCCGAGGTCCTTCACCGCGGGCCCCTCGAGTCGGCTGCCGTCGGCGGCGAAGCGTGAGCCGTGCAGGGGACAGTCCCAGGTGCACTCGGCGTCGTTCCAGCTCAGCACGCCGCCGAGGTGGGTGCACACGGCACTGACCTCTGTGGCAACGCCGTCGACGACGCTCCGGCCGCGCGGGTGCAGTCCTTCGCCGAACACACGGCCCTCGCCCTCGGCAAGGGCGGCGTCGGGAGCGGCCTTGAACAGCGTCATTGCCCACTCTTTGGCAAGGTTTCCGCCGACGGTGGCGTTGACGCGCACGGCTTCTGCGGCATCCGGCAGCGTCGTCGGGCGGTCATAGAGGGCGGTCGCCCAATCGGGGGCTGCGGCGCCGCTCAATCTCGCCGAGAGCGTCAGAGCCGCGGCGACCGAGTTCGCCATGCCCCACTTGTTGAAGCCCGTGGCCACGTAGATGCGTTCATCCCCAGGGGTGGCGCGCCCCACGTAGGGCGCGTGGTCGAGGGCGCGGTAGTCCTGCGCCGACCAGGTGTATTCGCGTACCGCTCCGGGGAAGTGCTGCTTGACCCACGCGTCGAGTTCTTCGACGAGTCGTTTCGGTGAGCGCTCCCTGCCGACGATGTGACCGGGGCCCCCGGCGACAAGGAATTGCTGGTCGCCGAATGTCGCGGTGCGCAGCGAGCGCGACGGGGAATCGACCGAGAGGTACATCGCTTGCGGCAGCGGGCCCGGCACGCGGTACGCCGACGCGTAGGAGCGGTTCGGCTCGAGTCGTGCGAAGTACGCGCCACGGAAGGTGACCGGCATCCCGGTCGCGATCACGACCCGGCTCGCCGACACCTCGTGACCGTGCAGGGTCACCCGCACGCGGTCGCCGTCGACCTCGAATTCGGTGACACGAGCGTTCTGCACCACAGCAGCCCCGCGCTCGCGAAGCTCGCGGACCATCGCTGCGAGCACGGGCATCGGGTCGATCTGGAACTGACCGGCCAGGCGGATGCCGCCGGTCGTCGTGAACGGAAGCTCGGTGGTCTCAGCCCAGTCGACGTCCAGGCCGGCCTCGCGCGCGACCTCGAGCTCTCGCTCGAGCGTCTCGCGCCCCTGCTGCGTGAACGCGATCGACCACGCGTCGCGGTCGCGCTCCTCGGCTCCGATCGTGCCGAGATACTGGCGCAGCCAGGCCTGACCGGCCCGATTCGCCGTCACGTACGCGCCGACCACCTGGGCGTCGTTGTGCTCAGCTATGCCCTGCAGCGCGGCGCCCTGCAGCAAGGACACCTTGCCAGTGGTGTTCCCCGTGGTCACCGCGCCGATCGTTCTGGCCTCGAGCACCGTGACGCTCACACCGGCACGCGACAGCAGCAGCGCGGTCGTGAGCCCCGCGAGGCCAGCGCCGACGACGACCACGTCGCTCGAGTCTGGAGCTGCGGCATCCGTGTCGATGCCGGTGGAGTACGCGTGCCAGAGCGAAGTCATCGATCTTCTCCTGCCGTTGCAAGGGGCCCTGCTCGGGGGCTGTTGTGGGTGCTCCGGACGTCACCCCGGAACTTCGATCAGCCGTCGCACAGACGGCGGCAGCGGGGCATCCGGCTCGGTCAGCGCTGAGACCACCGGTGCACCCCAGCCGCGACGCGCCGGAACGACGCCCGCCCACACATGGTGATCCTCTCCGTCGTCCTCCGCCTCTCCCGGGCCGGCGTCGCGCACCTTGAACACGGCATCGGCGAGCGGCAGTCGCACCACGCGGGTCGCCGCCAGTTCCTTGCGGGTGTTCGCGCGCACCTCGGAGGGTCGGCCGGGCAGGAGCCGTTCGGAGAGGGCGATGAGCGCGGCGTCCTCCTCGGCGGGCCCAAGGGTCTCCAACTCGCCGTACACGACGGCGCTGCGGTAGTTCATGGAGTGGTCGAAGAGCGACCGGGCCACGACGATGCCGTCGAGCGCGGTCACCGAGAACGCGACGGTGTGGCCCTCGGTCGCGGCCCGCAGCGCGAAGCCGCCGCCCGTGGAACCGTGCAGCAGGAGCGCATCGGCGACGCGCGCGTACGCCATCGGCACGATGAGCGGTTCGCCGCCGACGACCATCGCCAGGTGTCCGACGAGCTCTTCATCGAGCAGGCGATAGAGCGCGTCTCGGTCGACCCGTTGACGCTCCGGATGCCGGTGGACCTTCCGTACGGCGTCGTTGCTGCCCATGGAGTCAGTGTGCGAGCCCAAGCGCCGCGACGCCACCTATCGCTCGGTGCACCGAGGCGACGCGGTAGCCGGGAGACCGACGCTCGCACGCCGATCGCGCCAGAGGCTCCCGTCGGTCCCGCCGATCGCGCCAGCCGCTCCCGTCAGCCGACTTCGATGCGCTCGCCCGGCATGAGCGGCACGAATTCGCCACCCACCTGCTCGGCCGCCCACGTGAGCCGTGCGTTCGCCATGTTCTCACCGAGAGGCGACAGGGGAGCGTTGTGCGTGCCGAAGACCCGCTTGGGCTTCACCGCGAGCACGTAGTCGATGACGTCGCCGATCTTCAGCCAGGGCGCCCCGACCGGTGCGG
Organism: Ruicaihuangia caeni; assembly: GCF_029952955.1. Classification (GTDB taxonomy): domain Bacteria; phylum Actinomycetota; class Actinomycetes; order Actinomycetales; family Microbacteriaceae; genus Ruicaihuangia; species Ruicaihuangia caeni. The sequence goes on from NZ_JASATX010000001.1 coordinate 317,368, forward strand.
CGAGCACTTCGACCTCGACGCCGGGTTGCGTGTACGAGTCGCCGCCGTAGTAGAGGGTGTCGTTCACGAGCACTCCGACGTTGTCGATGACCGGGATCGACGAGTGGATCACCGCGTGGTCCTTGCCGAAGAACCGCAATGAGAACGTGCCCGCCTGCGCGGTGTCGCCCTCCGCGACCTCGCGCACGGGGAAGCCCTCGGCCGCCTTCACCACGCCGGCCGGTCCGAAGATCACGGCATCCGGATTGCCCTCGAGAATGCCGCTGAGCTGCTCGGGCGTCCAGTGGTCGGCGTGCTCGTGGGTGATGACGATCGCGTCGACATCGCCGATGCCCTCGAGCGGCGGCGTGAAGGAACCCGGGTCGATGACCAGCTTGCGGCCCTCATGCTCGACGACGAGGCAGGCGTGCTCATGCTTGATGATCCTCATGACTCGACCCTAGGCGCGATCGTGTGCGAGTGGGTCTGGCCTGGTGCGAACTCACGAGCCGCGATAATCAGAGCATGGCGACGTCGAAACGGTTCGCCGTCGCCGTCAATCCCGCCGCCGCACAGGGCCGCGGGATCGCTGCGGGTCAGGCGGTGATCGCGCTGCTGCACGCGCGCGGATACGGTGCCGACCTCGTGCAGGGGGCGGATGCCGCGGAGTTGGCGCGCTCCGTGCGAAGCCGTCTTGGCGCCGACACCGCCGGCCTTGTGGTGGTCGGTGGCGACGGGATGGTGCAGCTCGGCGCGAACATCGTCGCGGGCACCGGCTTGCCGCTCGGCGTGGTGCCGGCCGGCACGGGGAACGACTTCTGCCGAGCGCTCGGCATACCGCAGGGCGACGTCGAGGGAGCGGTGAGCCTCATGCTCGCGGCGCTCGAGGGCGGCGGGCGCGACGTCGACCTGGGGGTCGTGCGCGACGCAGCTAGGGGTGAGTGCCGCTTCGCGGGAGTGCTGTCGCTCGGCTTCGACGCGGCGGTGAACGCCCGTGCGAACCGGATGCGGTGGCCGCGTGGGCCCCGGCGCTATTCGATCGCGGCACTGCTCGAACTGCTGCGGTTCCGCCCGATTCAGTACCGAATCGTGGTCGACGGGATGCCGCGCGGCGAGCGAGCGATGCTGCTCAGCGTCGCGAACGCCGGCGTGTTCGGCGGCGGAATGCGGCTCGTGCCCCACGGACGGCTTGACGACGGGGTGCTCGACCTCGTGACGCTGGCGCCGCTGGCGAAGCTGCGGTTCCTCCGGTTCTTTCCACGTGTGTTCAAGGGAACGCACACGTCGGTTCGGGAACTCGCGTTCGAGGAGGCGCGGAGCGTTCGGATTGAATCGGCCGACCGCCGCATCGTCGCCTATGCAGATGGCGAGCCGATCGGCGAACTGCCGCTGGAGGTGCGGGTGGAGGCCGGTGCGCTTCGCCTGCTGGTGCCGCCGCTGCGTGCCGATCCACGGAGCGATGCCGTCTAGCTCTCTTGAGATTTTCTCATTTTGCGAGCCGCATGCGTGGTGTGGCATACTTTTCAAGCGCCAACGAGGCCCCATCGTATAGCGGCCTAGTACGCCGCCCTCTCACGGCGGTAACGCGGGTTCGAATCCCGCTGGGGTCACGCGCAACAAGAGCAGTCCGGCTTCGGCCGGGCTGCTCTTCTCGTTTGCGCCGGGGCGGCTGCGCGCCCGGTCGGAGGTCTGGCCGCGCGGGCCAGAGTTCGCGACGCTGGCGAGGGGTGGAACTCTGGCCGGCGGCAGCCAACTCTGGCCGAGCCATACTGCGGGCAGGCCAGGCGCCGCCAGGGCAGGGCAGGGCAGGAGCGCGGCGCGAACTCGGCGGGCGCGGTCACGCTCAGCGGCCGCGACTAGGGTGAGATGACGTGGGCCCGCGACGAGTGAGACGCGCTGTCGAGCGCGCGGCGGCTGCCGAGGGCTTCGAGCTCGATCAAGGGCAGCGTTCCGCGCTTGCGCGGCTGACGGCATCCGGGGCGCCGAACGTCTATGTGCATGGGCCGGTCGGGCGGGGCAAGTCGTGGCTCGTGGATACGTGGTTCGCGACGATGCCCGTGCCCAAGCGGCGGGTGCACTTCCATGGATTCCTCACTGAGCTGCAGCGTGCAATCGTCGCGAACGCGTACGACACGGATGCCGCGATCGACGCGCTGCTCGGGGGCATCCGTCTGCTCGTCTTCGACGAGTTCCATGTGCACGATCCGGCCGACGCCCTGCTGCTTACGCGATCGCTCAGCCTGATCGAGCAGCGCCAGGTGCGGGTGGTTGTCACGTCGAACTATGCGCCGAACGAGTTGCTGCCTGATCCGGTCTTCGAGCATGTCGCTCTGCCCCTGCGGGCGGCTGTAACAAGAGCATTCGAGGTGGTCGAAGTGGCCGGAGCGCGGGACTATCGGCGCACGAGCGCGGCGGACGGCAACCCGACGAGCGACTTGCCTGGCGCCCCGTCGGTGAACGGCACCGCTTCACGAGGCCTGCGCGGAGTCTGGCACATCAGCGACTCGGTCAACGTCGCCGAAGCACCGGCGGTCGTGCTCGAGCTCGGCGGGCGGCGCTTCGAAGCGCTCGACGCCGACGGATCAAGCATCCGGTTCCACTGGACGCAGTTGTGCGAAGCGCCCGTCGCGGCATCAGACATCGTGGCCTGGGCCGACCGCTTCGATCACTGGACGCTGCTCGGCGTTCCGCCGCTTGCGCGCACCACGCTCGCTGCCCGGCAGCGCTTCGCGAACCTCGTCGATGTGCTCAGCGATCGCGGACACGAGCTCGTGGTGCACGCAGCCGTCGAGCGACAGCACTTCGTCGATGAACCGGCCGCCAATCCGCACGATGTGGAGCGGATGCTGAGCCGGCTGGCACTTCTCGACGCCGCCGGTTGAGCGGCGCGCAGGTGCTCAACCGCGCGGAGTGACGCGGCGCAGCAACAGGAACGCGGCGACGGCGGCGAGTGCGGTCGGCGCCAGAGACCAGAGGCCCCCGCCGAACGCTCCGAGCCGCACGAGGGCGTCGATCACGCTGGGCCAGCTGCCCGTGGCCGTGATGCCGAACAGGAGCACCACGAAGAGCGCCGCGAGCGCACCGCCGAGCGCAACCAGGCCGTAGACGCGCCACCGGAGCCAAGCTGCGGCGAAGACGGCTCCGACGAAGAAGAACAGCATCAGCCCCGTGAAGAAGACGACGAGGCGCTCGAGCAGTGGGCCGTCGGTCAACCCGGGGGTGGCGAACATGCGGCCACCCAGCCACCAACCGCCGGTTGCCTCCTCTGCCACGGAGAGCGCGGTGAGAGCGAGACCGTAGCCGGCCGAGAGCAGCGTGAACGCGAGCGCCGTGCCGACGGCGTAGTCGCGTCGCGTGGATCCGATGCCGAGGGCGAAGGGGAACGTGGCGCTCATCGCCTGCACGGCGACCACGCTCATGTAGACGAAGAGGTAGAAGACAGCGCCCGACCACAGCGCCAGGGGCGCGGCCGTGGCGATGACGGGCGAGGCGCTCAGCACGACCGCCCAGACCGCGACCGAGAGCAGCGCGATCGCGAACAGCACGATCCACGGCACGATCACGATCGTCGAGAAGTTCACGAAGTGCAGGCGCACGACTCGCCACGCCCGCACGCCCGCGTTCGCCGCCGAGCCGGACGCGGGAGCGGGGACGGCATGGGCGCGGATGCCGTCGCGCACGACCCCGGCACTGTCGGCATCCCGAGCAGCGACGGGCGCGTGCGGCGGTTGGTGCGCGCTCGCTCGGGCCGCGGGGGCTGACATGGCGGGGGCTCCTGATCTCGGGCGATGAGGAGTTGCTCGGGGTTGAAGGTTCGAGGGGAGGGTTCGGGGTGGGAACGGGTGAGGGTCCACGAGAGTTCGGGGGCTCTCGCGGGCCGGTTCCAGCATGTCCCCGCAGCGCCGTCCGCGCTCGCCGCGGCCGTTCACGCGAGGGTTTGCTGCAGCTGCGCGGGTTCTAACCCGCGGTTGTGCAGCAAACCCTCGCGACGGCGACGGCGACGGCGCCGGCCACGCCGCGGGCAGGCCACGCCCCGGGCACGCCACGCCCCGCGCCGGCCACGCCGCGGGCAGGCCGTGGACCGGTGGCAGCCAGGCCGCGCCCAGGTTCAGCCGCGCCGCCTCAGTTGCGCGGCGTCACCCGCCGGAGCAGGAAGAACCCGGCGACCGCCGAGAGGGCCGTCGGCAGCAGCGACCACCAGGCGACGCCCAGCGCGCGGTTCGACACGAGCCAGTCGCCGACCGCGCCCCAGCTGCCGGTGACGCCGATCAGCAGCATGGCGCCGAGCAGGAGCGCCGCGAGCAGCACTCCGAGCACGATGACGCCGTAGGCGCGCCACCGCATCCACACGCTCGCGAAGATCGAGCCGACGAAGAAGAAGAACAGCATCACCGCGAAGAACACGAAGAAGCGCTCGAGCACGGGGCCGTCACTGAAGTAGTTCGTGACGAACATGCGGCCCCCGAGGCCCCAGCCGTTCGTCGCCTCCTCAAGCAGCGAGAGCAGTGTGAGCGCGACCGCGTAGCCCGCCGACAGCAGGATGAAGCTCGCTGCCGTGCCGAGGTAGTAGTCGCGACGGGTCGTGCTGAGGCCGAGCGCGAACGGGAACGTCGCGCTGATCGCCTGCACGGCGACCACGAGCATGTACACGAAGATGTAGAAGGTGGAGCCGCTCCACTGCATGCCTTCGCTGAAGTTCGTGCGGTCGCCCGGTGCGAGCGAGGCCCGGATGATCGCCCAGATGGCGAGGTTCGCGAGGAAGATCAAGCCCATGATCATGCTCGGCACGGCGATCGTCGTGCCGATGTTCACGAAGTGCAGTCGCACCACGTTCCAGATGCGCTGCCACTCGCTGCCGCGCTGCCGCACGGCGGGGGTGCTGATGGCCAGGTCGGTCATGATTCCGCTCCGAATTCCGAGGCGTGCGCACGAGTGCGGCGCACGATGAGTTGCTGAAGAGACACGCCCCCGAGCTCGAGGCCCGCATCGGCGGCCTCGCGTCGCTCGGCAGGGGTCAGCGCCTCAAGGGTCGCGGTCGCCAGCCCGCCGAGCCGGTCGCTCGCGAGCACTTCGCGATGCTCGACGAAGCGCTCGACTGCGTGCCGGGGCCCCGCGACGGTTGTGACGCTGCCGCGCAGGCTCTCGGCATCCTGGTCGATGATGATGCGGCCGTCGTCGATCACCAGCACATGCTCGAGCAGATCGCTCACCTCGTCGATCAGGTGGGTCGAGAGCACGATCGTGCGCGGATGCCGGGCATAGTCGGCGAGCAGGTGATCGTAGAACGACTGGCGGGCGACCGCGTCGAGCCCGAGATACGGTTCGTCGAAGAAAGTGAGCGGCGCGCGGGCCGCGAGACCGACGATCACACCGACTGCCGAGAGCTGGCCTCGCGAGAGCTTCTTGATGCGGCGGTTGAGCGGGAGCCGGAACTCCTCGATCAGCTCTTGTGCGAACTCCTCATTCCAGTGCTCGAAGAACCAGGGCGCCGCCTTGAACACGTGCTTGGGCTTGAAGTCCTCGGGGTAGCGCTGGCTCTCTTTGATGAACGAGAGCCGGCTGAGCACCGAAGCGTTCTCGACCGGCGATTCGCCGAAGATGCGGATCTCGCCGCTCGTCGCGAAGTCCTGCCCGGTGAGCAATTGCATGACGGTCGTCTTGCCGGCGCCATTGCGGCCCAGCAGGCCGACGATGCTGTGCTCCTGCACCGAGAACGTCACGTCGTCGACCGCGGTGAGGTCGCCGAACCGGCGAGTGAGTCCTTCCGTCTCGATGACGGGGGATCGTGTCATTTCGATTTCTCCTGCGTGTGGGTTCGCTTGGTAGCGGATGTCTGAGCGAGCGGTTGGGCCGCGCTCGCCTTGGTCGTGTGGTCGCGGATGAGGGTGATGAGTTGGGCGTCGCCGATGCCGAGCTTGCGTGCCTCGGCGACGAGCGGCGTGACGAACTCGTCGGCGAAGCGTGCGCGTCGCTCGCTGGCGATGCGCTCTCGGGCGCCCGCGGCGACGAACATGCCGATACCGCGGCGCTTGTACAGCACGCCGGCATCCACCAGCAGGTTCACGCCCTTGCCGGCGGTCGCGGGGTTGATGCGGTGAAAGGCGGCGAACTCGTTCGTCGACGGCACCTGCGACTCCTCCTCAAGAGCTCCCGAGAGGATGTCGTTCTCGATCTGCTCAGCGATCTGCACGAAGATCGGCCGGTCTTCGTCCACGCTTGCCTCCCTGGTTCATTAGTGATGTAACTAACCAATCAGGAGTGGGAGCGAATGTCAAGCGCGTCTCGGGCGCCGTGGATACGGGAGAATCACACGGGGGGATCGACATGGGCATCAGAGTGTTGCCGGGGGCTGCCGTTGCGGCGGTCAACTCCGGCTCGATCTCGCGCGTGACGCTCGTGGTCGGAGCCGTCACCCTCATCTCCACCGTTCCGGTGCTTCTCGAGACGCTGCTGGTGCGCGGTCGCGCGCACGAATTGCCCCTGCCACTGCTCATGCTCGCGGTGATGTTCGTGGGCGTCCTGGCAGCGATCCTTCGCCCTCGAGCCTCCGTAGTGCTCACGTATCTCGTGGTCGGGGGAGCAGCGGGCGCCGCCTATCAGGTGGCCCTGCTGCATGCGGAGCCTGCACTGCTCGATGAGGCACTGTTCCTGCTCAATCGGCCGATGCTCGCGCTGACCGCGGTCGGTGCCGGCGTGACGACTCCGCGAGTGGGGATCGCGTGGCTCGCGGTCGGGTTCACCGTTGCGACCGCGAGCGGGGCAGCGGCATCCGTGATCGCCGGGGTGCCGTACCGGCCAGGCTTCGGCCCGGCGATGGTGCTGGTGGTTGGATCGGTGGCGTACCTCACGCTCGCAGCCGTGCAGCGCCGGGCACGCAGGCGGATGCCGAACTTCGACGAGCTCGAGCGCGAGATGCTGCAGATCGCGCACGGCCAGCGGCTCGCGAAACGCACGACCGCTGTCGTGCACGACACCCTGCTCGGCGACCTCGCCGTGATCATGAATCTTCGCGGGGCGATCGATCACCGCACGAGTCAGTGGCTGCGCACCGATCTCGACACCGTGAAGCGCGCCGAGTGGCTCTCAATCGATCACGCTGCGGGCAAGAGCGCGAGCGATCCCGCGAGCGACCGCGGCGATGACGGTGCCCGCACGGATGCGGAGAAACGATCCGCGGGCGGCCCTGGCTCCGCGAACGCATCCCACGACCGCAGCTTGCGGCAGACGCTCGCGGCGCTGGTGTCCGAGTATCAGTGGCGTGGGCTGTCGGTGCAGCTCACCGTCGCCGATTCGGCGGACGGGAGGCTCGGTGCCGAGGCGTCCGCGGCGCTCGTTGCCGCGGCACGTGCCTCGCTCGAGAACGTGCTGCGGCACTCGGGTTCATCAAGCGCCGAGCTCGACGTCGTCGCCGACGATCAGGAGCTCGCCGCGCTGATCGTCGACCAAGGAGTGGGCTTCGATCCCGGCGAGGTGCGCGCTGACCGCCTCGGATTGCGTGTCTCCGTGCGCGAGCGCATGGAGGGCGTCGGCGGCCGCGCTCGCATCTGGTCGTCACACGGCGTCGGAACCTCCGTCATGCTGACACTGCCGGCACCGCTCGGGGGAGCATCATGACCGCGCATCGCCCGTTCTTCCGGCTGTCGGCGCACGAGACCGACCCGGTCAACTGGTTCACCGGCTCCCTCGTGCCGCTCGTGTTCGGCGTGCTCGCGCTGGGGTACGGCGTCGTCTTCACCGCGCTGAACTGGGATGCCGGAGGCAGTCCTCTTTTCCAGTTGCTCGCCGTCGCGCTCGCCTTCAGCGGATGCCTGGTGGTGCACGCGATCAGCCGCCCGTTGCGACCGCCGATCGGCTGGGCGGGTGCCGCCCTCGCCCTGTCGATGTCGAGCGCCGCGTTCCTGCTCTCGGCTCTCGGCTATGCCGAGGCGCAGATCGGCATCGAACTCTGGTGGGCGCCGTTCGGACTCGCCCTCACGCTGGGCAGCCTGGCGCCGTACCTGCCGGCGCGAGCGCTCCTGATGCTCGGCTCCGCGGCCACGCTGATCACGGTTCCGATCGCTGCGTTCGCCGTCTCGGGCAGCTGGGGCGATTGGGGGCCGGTCGGCGCCATGTTCATCGTCGCTTCGCCGCTCACCAGCGGCATCGCCGCGTCGACCACCTTCTCGGTATCCGTGGTCGCTCGGATGCTGCCGCTGCTGGAACAGCGGGCGAAAGCCAAACTCGCGCTCGATGCATCGCGCGGGGCGCGGGTCGAGGCGATGGAGCGACGACGGCTGGCGAGCTTGACGGCGCCGGCGGTGCCGTTCATCGAGCGCGTGCTCGAGGCGGGCCGGGTGGAAGACGCAGACCGGGCCAGGGCTCGAGAGCTCGCGCGCGGCATCCGCGATCAACTCGTCTCGGCGTCGCGACTGACCTGGCTGGACTCCATCGGCGACGATCGGGTCTCGGTGAGCGATCCCGCACAATCCGCCGAGCGCATGCGGGCCGACCAGCGTGTGGCGCTCGGCGGGATGATCAGTGCGATCACCGACCAGCTCGATGCGGATGCCGGAACGGTGCGCGTCGAGCTGCGGGGCGCTGAAGGCGGTGCCACCGCGGTCTCGGTGAGCATCGACGCTGAGCTTCCAGGCGACGGGCTGCAACTGCGGCTCGCGCCGTACTTCCTCGCGCTGCGGGGAACCGTCGACGAGTTCCGGATGGATGAGGGTGCGCGGCTGCGGATCGCGTTCACGATCCCCGCGCAATCCGGGATGCCGGGAGCCGTCGCACAGCACGACGCTCCTGCTCGCTGACGCTGACGCTGACGCTGACGCTGACGCTGACGCTGACGCTGACGCTCGGGCTCGGGCTCGGGCTCGGGCTCGGGCTCGGGACTTTCGCCTCTGCGATCATCGATCGGCGCTGCAGAGGATGACGAGCACGGTATCTGTGGCGCGGTCTCGACCGCGCGTGCCGAAGAGCCCGAGCGAAGGAGCCGACGTGTCGAACGAGATGGCGAACGGCGCACAGCATGGATCGGCACAGCAGGGATCGGCACAGCAGGAATCGGCACAGCAGGGATCGACGCCGAAGCCGCAGCTCGAGGAGCACGCGGCGGATCCCCGGGTCGAGCGAATCGTGCTCGCCGGTGACGGCGGACCGGCCGGTGAAGGCGCCCTGCGATGGGTCGCCCACCGCAGCAAGCATCACCGGCTCGATGTCGAGGTGCTGACGGTCGCCGAGCCCGACCGGTTCATCGGCGGGAGAGATGCAGCGTCGTTCCGGCGTGAAGCCGAGGACACCGCGGAGCGCGCTGCCCGGGCGCTCGCTGCCCTTGCGCCTTCGACGAGGATCAGCACGCGCGTCGAGGAGGGTGATGCGCGCGACCGATTCGAAGAGGCATCGATCTCGGCCGACCTGCTTGTGGTGGGAAGCAACAGGGTGACGAGGCTGGCTGATGTGCTCCTGGCCTCGACGTTCTCGGTCAAGTTGGCAGAGGCGTCGTGGTGCCCTGCCGTCGTTGTTCCACGCGAGTGGGAACCGGGAGCCTCCGGGCCGGTCGTGCTCGGCGTGGAGGGCGACGACAGCGACAGCGCGGCGGCCCGCTTCGCGGCGCAGGAGGCCGCTGTGCTCCGCCGGCCGCTCAGGGTGGTGCACGCATGGTTCCCGCCCTCGCTCGAGCGCTCCTCTGAACTCGCGGAGACACGCATGGAGCACCAACGCGTCTTGCAGCGCGAGATCGCGGACCTCGATGTGCGGAGCCCCGGACTCAAGATCGAGGGTGAGTTCATCGAGGATGACCCCGTGTCGGCACTCCGGAACGAGGCCAGTAGAGCCGAGATGCTTGTGATCGGGTCGCACGGACGCGGTCGAATGGACCGGTACTTCCTGGGCTCGGTGAGCCGCTCGATCCTGCTGCACCCCGCCGGGGTGACCACGGTGGTGCGCCCGAAGTACGGGGAGAGCTGAGTGGGGTGCGGAATCCACGGCGATCGGCCCGCTCGCCTTCGACCATAACGGGGCTGCCCTTCGATGCGGTGCTCTTCGACCTCGACGGCGTCGTCACGAACACAGCATCTGCGCATGCCGCAGCCTGGACCGAACTGTTCGATCCGATCCTCACGAGTCGAGGACTCCCTCCGTTCGATCCGATCAACGATTACCTCGAGTACCTCGATGGACAGACACGTGAAGACGGGATCCTGCGTTTTCTGTCTTCGCGCGGCATCACCGTCCCGACCGGAGATCCTCGGGACCCAGCCGAGGTCTGGAGCATCTTCGGCCTGGCAAGGAAGAAGAACGAGCTGTTCCTCGCCCGGATCGCAACGGACGGCGTCGGAGTCTTCCCGGCGACCGCGTCCCTCTTGCAGCGACTTCGCGCCGGACGCGTGCCAGTCGGGCTCGTATCGGCGAGCCGCAACGCCCACGCCGTCATGGCAGCGGCCGGCGTGGACGACATGTTCGACACCGTCATCGACGGGCACGTCGTCGAGCTGCAGCATCTGAGCGGCAAGCCCGATCCGGCGATGTTCATCGAGGCCACGCACCGGCTCGGTGTGACGGCGGAGAAGACGGCGGTCATCGAAGACGCGATCGCCGGGGTCGAAGCGGGTCGAAGGGGCGGGTTCGGCTTGGTGGTGGGAGTCGACCGCCTGGGTCAGCGCGAAGCGCTGGAGGCCGCTGGAGCCGACATCGTCGTGGATGACGTGGGCGAGCTCGACCTGGGCGAATCACGCGTGCACCCGTGGAAGCTCGTATACGAAGGCTTCGATCCTGCGCACGAGGGGCACCGTGAGGCCTTGACCGCTCTGGGAAACGGCTATCTGGCAACGAGGGGGACCAGTCCCGAGGCCCACGATGACGGCGTGCACTATCCGGCGACCTACCTCGCCGGTGTGTACAACACCGCCGAGTCTGTCGTGCACGGGCGGGCGGTGCGCGAAGAGCAGCTGGTGAACGTGCCGAACTGGCTCCCGCTCGACATCCGTATCGGCGCGGACGGCTGGTGGTCCGCGGACTCGTATTCGACCACGGCGGAGCGCCGCGAACTCGATCTGCGGACGGGGGTGCTCACCCGCTCGTTGGTGCTCACCACGGAACAGGGCGAGCGCCTGGCGGTCGTCCAGCGCCGATTCACCTCGATGGACGACCCCCACCTGGCGGTGTTGCAGACCACGGCGACCCCGATCGGATTCAGCGGCACGCTCACGATCCGGGCGGGTGTCGATGGGGGCGTTCGCAACTCGAATGTGCTTCGAGACAAAGGACATGGGTCGTCCCATCTGACGCAGTTCGCCTCAACACGGCTTTCCGACGGCGACGCGCTCATCGAATCGGTCACCTCGGCCAGCGGCATCCGAATCGCAATGGCGCTTCGGACCGCAGTATCGGGGGCGACGCCGGAGCAGGTGACGGCACGAACCGCCGCTCGCCGCTACCAGCAGCAGTTCCAGTTACGCGTGCGCGATGGCGACCCGGTCGTCATCACGAAGACGGTGGCCGTCGTCACCTCTCGGGACTCGGCGATCACTTCGCCTGCAGAAGGGGCGGTTGCGGTGCTGCGCCGCACCTCCGGCGACATCGACGAACTGCTCGGTCGCCACGAGAACGCGTGGCGGCGCCTGTGGAGCCGGTTCGCCATCGATATCGATGCCGACAAGCAATGCCAGCTCGTGCTGAACCTGCACATGTTCCATACTCTGCAGACGATCTCGCCGCACACCGCGGCGCTCGACGCAGGAGTCCCAGCACGTGGTCTCCACGGCGAGGGCTATCGGGGGCACGTGTTCTGGGACGAACTGTTCGTCATCCCGGTGATCGGGCACAGGCTTCCGCACGTCAGCCGTGCCCTGCTCGAATATCGCTGGCGCAGGCTCCCGGCCGCCCGTGAGATCGCTCGCATCGAGGGCGCAACTGGGGCTTGCTTCCCCTGGCAGAGCGCCGGCGATGGCACTGAGCAGACGCCCACGGCAGGCTACAACCCGCTGTCGGGACGATGGGTGGCGGATCATTCCGCTCTGCAGAAGCACGTCGGCTTGGCGGTCGCGTATGACGTCTGGCACCACTTCCAGCTCACAGGGGATCTCTCGTGGCTCGCAGAGCGGGGAGCAGAGCTCATCATCGAGGTCGCGCGCTACTTCGCATCGCTGGTGGTGCACCGCTCGGGGGACGAACGAGCGCACATCTTCGGCGTCATGGGGCCTGACGAGTATCACGACGGCTACCCCGACGCGCCCGGCATGGGGCTTCGTGACAACACGTACACCAACGTTCTCGCGGCTTGGACGTGGGAGCGGGCACTCGACTCCCTCGCGGTGCTCGAAGGTCATGCCGCTGAGGCGATCCGGGAACGCCTTGCCGTCGACGATGGCGAGCTCGACCGCTGGCGTGTCCTGAGCACGTCGCTCGCGGTGCCGTTCAGTCCAGACGGACTGCTCGATCAGTTCGAGGGCTTCCACCGCCTCGAGGAGTTCGACTGGGAGGGCTATCGCCTGCGATACCAAGACCTCGGCAGGATCGATCTGATCCTGGAGTCCGAGGGCGACACTTCGCTACGGTACAAGGTCACGAAGCAGCCAGACGTGCTGATGCTGCTCTATCTGCTTGGTCGTGAAGGCCTGCAGCGACAGTTGGCGAGGCTCCGTTATCCGCTGCCATCCGACGATCTGGACCGCACTGTCGAGTTCTACCTGAAACGCACCGTGCACGGCTCCACGCTGAGTCGTGTGGCGAACGCCGCGATCCTCACGGAGTTCGATCCGGCACGAGCATGGTCGGTGTATCGGGCAGCTCTCGTCGCAGATCTCGACGACACTCAGGGCGGCACGACCAGCGAAGGCATTCACCTTGGAGCGATGGCCGGCACTGCCGGACTGACCGTCCACTCGTTCGCCGGGCTTCGAACCGAGCAGAACAGCTTGCGCTTGTCACCTCGACTCCCGTCGAGGATCAAACGGCTCCGGTTCGAGGTCTGGTATCGAGGTCACCGTGTCGACGTGACCGTCGAGGGCGCCGGCGCCGACGTTTCGCTGCATCGCTCGACCGCCCCGCCTGTGCGCATCGTGGTCGACGGTGCGGTGAAGGTCATGGGTGGGGGAGACGCGCATCGCTTCCGCCTTCGACCCGCGCGGGACGAAGGCCCCTAGGCGTGCGCCGCAGCGACGCGCAGCGTGTCGATGTTCCACTCGTTGCTCTGAAAGGAAGGGCCATGTACGCGAAGATCGGTGATCGCCTCGTCGTGCACAGCGCCCATGTGGACGAACCCGATCGTGATGCTGAGATCCTCGAAGTGCACTCACCCGACGGCTCGCCCCCGTACCTGGTCCGATGGTCCGACAACGGGCACACCGCTTTGATCTTCCCGGGCGCCGACGCCCACGTCGAGCATTTCGGAAGTGCTCCACCGGCCACATGAGGTGTCGGCGGCAGTAGCTCGGAGCACATCGCGCGACGGTGCGTGTGCAACGCTGGCAGTTGCGTGCAGTCAGCGTCGCGACAGGCGCTTCTGCAGCGTATCCACCGCGATCACCACTGCCGGTGCGGCAATGGCGAACGCCCACCCGAGTGGAGTCGGCCAGCTTCCGCCGAGCAGCGCGCTCACGCTCGGCACACCGAGGAACACCGCCAAGAGCGCAGCTTCGGCGGCGATCGCCCAGAGGAGCTGACGATTGCCGAGCAGCCGAAGCGAGAAGACTGGGGTGGTCTCACTCCTGCAGGCGAACGCGTTGGCCATCTGCGACGTGGCGATCACCGCGAATGCGCTGCCCGAGGCCATGGCCAAGAGGTTCCCGTCCGGCACGGCGCCCCACGACCACCCGCCCGAGAGCAGCACCGCTGCGAAGGCCCCGAGAGAGAGGGCGGCCTCGATTGGTCCTAGCATTGCGAACGCCCGCCCCAGCACCGTCCGGTCGATGAGGCGACGCCTTCCGGGGGGCCGCGTCATCACCTTGCGGCTGGGAGGTTCCACCCCCAGTGCCAGGGCTGGCAGCATGTCGGTGCCGATGTCGAGCGCGAGCACCTGCAGCACTCCTATCGCCAAGGGGAACTGACCACCGGTCAGCGCCCATGCGACGAACGGCGCGAGCTCGGCGACGTTGTCAGTCAGGTGGTAGGTGAGGAAGCGGCGCGCATTCGCGAAGGTGGCGCGCCCCTGCCGGATCGCCGCCACGATGGTGCCGAAATGATCATCCAGGAGCACCAGATCGGCGGCTTCGCGCGCGACGTCGGTGCCGGTGGCGCCCATCGCAACGCCCACATCCGCCTCTCGAAGTGCCGGACCATCATTGACCCCGTCACCGGTCATAGCCACGACGTGCCCCCGAGCACGCAGCACGCGCGCTATGCGCACCTTGTCTGCCGGGGTGACGCGCGCGACCACGGCGCCCTCGGGTCGGTCGAGGGTCGCCGCAAGCGTCTCGTCATCCGCGCCGAGGGGCGACGTCAGGTTCGCCCCTCCTTCGAGCAGCAGCCCGACCTCCCGCGCGATCGCGACGGCCGTTCCGGGATGGTCGCCGGTGACCATGACGAGGCGGATGCCGGCGGCACGACACGCCTCGATCGATTCCCGAACATCGGGGCGCGGCGGATCCTCGAGGCCCACCAGACCGAGCAGGACGAGCCCGGTCTCGGCCTGAGTGCCGGCTTCGCCGCGGGCGACGGCTAGCACGCGCCGGCCTCGGCGTGTCAGGTCGTCGAGCGCCGCTTCGGCACCGGGCGGTATGCGCGCGCAGCGGTCGAGCACTCGCTCAGGCGCACCGAGCACGTGGGACTCGTCGTCGAGCGTTGCGGAGCTCAGCATCCGCTCGCCCGTGTAGGGCGCTCTCATACTCGGTTCCAGGTCTGACGCGGCGATTCCGCAGCGCAACGCAAGGGCCCAGAGCGCGCTCTCCAGCGGATCGCCATCGCTCGTCCACTCGCCGCTCCGCAACACGGCTCGGCCGGTGACGCACAGGGCCGCTGACCGGGCGAGCTCAGGGAGCGCCTCGCGTGCGCGCTCGCCGCCCGTGATGGACGCTTCCGGCGAGTACCCGTTTCCGTCGATCGTGACCGAGCCCGAATCTGTCCACACCTCGACGGCCGACATGCGGTTCTGCGTAAGCGTGCCTGTCTTGTCGGTGCAGATGATCGTCGTCGAGCCGAGAGCCTCCACCGAATCGAGCCTGCGGACCAGCGCCTTCCTCTCCGCCATCCGTTGAGCACCGAACGCGAGCGAGAGTGTCACGGTAGGAAGCAGCCCTTCAGGGATCAACGCCACCGCCACGCCCACCCCGAAGAGGAACGCCTCTGGCCCGGCGAGACCCAACGTCAGACCCACCGCTGCCAGACCGGCGCCCGTCAGCACCGCGACCAACGCGATGATGCGCACGACGCGATTCAACTCTCGCGTCAACGGGCTGGGAGGCCGGCGGGTGGACCTTGCAAGGGCTGCGATGCTTGCGAGTTGCGTCGCCGAGCCGGTGGCGGTGACCCGCGCGCGCGCGAGGCCCTGCACCACGAAGGTCGCAGCGATCAGCGGCTGCCCCTCACCCCGATCGACAGGACGGCTCTCACCGGTGACCATCGACTCGTCGACGCGGAGCCCCTCGCTGCCGATGACGACGGCATCCGCGGGGATCCTGTCGCCGGCGGAGAGCAGCAAGAGGTCGTCGCGAACCAGTTCGGCGGCATCGATCGTCACGGGACGTCCATCGCGCATCGCTCGTGCGGAGGCGGGCATGAGTGACGCCAGTTGCTCGAGCGAACGGTCGGCGCGGTGCTCCTGCCAGAAGGCGAACACCGCGTTGAGCACGATGACGGTCACGATGGCGATCGCGAGCGCGGGAGTGCCGCTGAGGAGCGCCATCCCCGCGGCAGTCCACAGCAGCAGCGCCATCAGATGCGTGAACTGGCGAGCGAGCGACCGAAGCGCCGACGGGCGCCGCAGCGCCGGAAGGGTGTTCGGCCCGTCGATGGACAGCCGTTCACGCGCGACCGCAGACGCGAGCCCCTCTGCGCCACCAGGCTCTACGCCACCAGGCTCTACGCCACCAGGCTCTACGGCACCGCGCTGTGCGGCACCGTGCTCCGCGGCGTCGGGCTTTGCGGCGCCGCGCTCTGCGGCACCAGCTGGTCGGGGCTCAGCCGGCTCGGCCACGTCAGGTCTCGGCCGTGCGCCAGGTCGAATCGGGTTCTCTCGCCGTGGATCGCTCCATGCACCGATGCTCCCGCGAAGAAGGCCCGCCGTCGAGAGGGGCGAGCGACTGCGGCGATGGCGCGGTCAGTTCGCCGCTGCATGAGGCCACCGCCTGTTCTGGTCAACGCCCGTTGCGGGACCAACGACTCTGGAGCGCCCCGCGCGACCGGTCGACAATCTCGCCAACGAGGCATTCGGAACGAGGCATTCGGATCGGGTGATATGACCAAGGAATACGTGGTTTCCTTCGCCGCCGTGGGCATGGGCGATATCGCTGCAGTGGGTGGTAAGAACGCCTCGCTCGGCGAGATGATCCGCTCGCTGGCGGATGCCGGCATCCGCGTGCCCGACGGCTTCGCCACCACGGCTGCCGCCTATCGCGAGTTCCTGAAGGCGAACGGCTTGGAGCCCTTCATCAGGGAGCGGATCGAGCAGTACCACGGGGGTGCCGTCACGCTTCGCGGGGCAGGCGACGCCATACGCAGCGCCATTCTCGAGAGCCCCTTTCCGGATGACGTCAGCGCGGCAGTCATCGCTGCGTATGGAGCTCTCCCGGTGACGGCAGGAGAAGCCCGCGCAACCGTCGCCGTCCGCAGCAGCGCGACCGCTGAGGATCTCCCAGACGCGAGCTTCGCGGGCCAGCAGGAGACCTTCTTGAACGTCAGCGGCGACGACGCCGTGCTGGAAGCCTGTCGGCGATCGTATGCGTCGCTGTTCACCGATCGCGCGATCAGCTATCGCGAGGTCAAGGGCTTCGACCACCTCGAGGTCGCACTGTCGGTGGGAGTGCAGCGCATGGTGCGCTCCGATGTCGGGGCGTCCGGGGTGATGTTCTCGATCGAGACCGAGACAGGGTTCCCGGATGTCGTCGTCATCAGCGGCGCATGGGGCCTCGGCGAGACGGTCGTGCAGGGGATGGTGAACCCCGACAAGTACATGGTGTTCAAGCCGTTCCTCGATGACCCGTCCCTTGTTCCCATCATCGAGAAGACGATCGGCACCAAGGCCCGCAAAATGGTCTATGCGGGTGAGGGGATGCCCGGGACGCGTCTGGCGGATACCTCTGAGCAGGAGCGCCGCGCGTTCGTGCTGAACGACTCCGAGATCGTCCAATTGGGGCGCTGGGGCGCCCGGATCGAAGCGCATTATGGCAAGCCCATGGACATGGAGTGGGCGAAGGACGGTGTCTCCGGAGAGCTCTTCCTGGTGCAGGCGAGACCCGAGACGGTGCAAGCGCGGAAGAGCGATGCCCAGTTCACGGTGCACCATCTCGCGTCGACCGGAACGGTGCTCGCCACTGGCGCCGCCGTTGGAGACGACATCGCCGTCGGGCAGGCCTGCGTGATCGCCACGGCGTCCGACATCGAGCGCTTCCGAGACGGGTCGGTGCTCATCACCGAAATGACAGACCCTGACTGGGTGCCCATCATGACGCGCGCTGCGGGGATCATCACCGACCGCGGCGGCACGACCAGCCACGCCGCGATCATCAGCCGGGAACTCGGCATCCCTGCGATCGTCGGCACCGGCGACGCGACATCTGCGGTGGCTGACGGCCAGACGATCACGCTCTCCTGCGCCGAGGGAGATCAGGGACGGGTGTACGACGGCGAGCTTCCATACGAGTCGGAGACCATCGAGCTCTCGCAGTTGCCCGCGACCCGCACCGCGGTGATGGTGAACATCGCCACTCCGGCGACGGCGTTCCGCTGGTGGCGCCTGCCGGCGGCCGGCGTGGGGCTCGCCCGCATGGAGTTCATCATCGAGAACGAGATCCGCATCCACCCCATGGCGCTGGCCCACCCCGATCGAGTGAGCCGCGACGACGATCGGCGCACGATTCAGGAGCTCACCGAGCCCTACGGCGATCCGGCCGAGTTCTTCGTGGAGCGTCTATCGCTCGGGATCGCCAAGCTCGCGGCGCCGTACTCCCCGCATCCGGTCATCGTGCGACTCAGCGATTTCAAGTCGAACGAGTACGCCCAGCTCGTCGGCGGCGAAGACTTCGAACTCGACGAGGAGAACCCGATGATCGGGTTCCGCGGAGCGTCGCGCTACTACAGCGAGCGGTACCGTGACGGGTTCGAGCTGGAATGCCGCGCGCTGAAGCGGGTGCGAGACGTGATCGGATTCCGAAACGTCATCGTGATGGTGCCGTTCTGCCGGTCGATCGCTGAGGCCGACCGTGTGCTGGGAGTGATGGCCGAGAACGGATTGGTGCGTGGTGAGGACGGTCTCGAGGTGTACATGATGTGCGAGGTGCCGTCGAATGTGATCCTCGCCAGCGAGTTCGCTTCACGCTTCGACGGGTTCTCGATCGGGTCGAACGACCTCACCCAGCTCGTGCTCGGCGTCGACCGTGATTCCCAGGCGCTGGCCGAGCTGTTCAGTGAACGAGACGAGGCCGTCACCCGCTTCATCGCCCAGGTGATCGATGACGCTCATGATGCCGGGATCAAAGTGGGGATCTGCGGTCAGGGCCCCAGCGACCATCCGGAATTCGCCGAGTTCCTGGTGGCGCGGGGGATCGACTCGATCTCGCTGAATCCCGACAGCTTCGCCAAGACGGTCACCGTGATCGCTGAGGCCGAGCGGATGCGGTCAGCGTCCAGCGCCGGGCTGCGGTAGGCCGCGGCTTCTCATGGAAAGGGACGACACCGTGCAGGAAGACACATCGACCGACCCGCTCGCGCTGGCCCGAGAACTCGAGCGCTCAGCCCGGGCGGTGGCAGACGCGGTCTCGTCGTTCTCGAAGCCGTCGGAGAGCACCGAGGTGCTCAGCGTGCTGAAGGCCGCGCAGCAGACCGTCGCCGCAGCCTATGCGGAGCTCGCCTCCTGGCACGGGCGAGCGCAGTTGGGCGTGCATCATGCGGGGGAGCACGACCCGCGGGATCCGCAGAACCCCGGATGGGTCCGCGCTCAGGTGGCGCTCGAGGAAGCTGCGCAGTACGCCGCTGACGCGGCGGCTGCGCTGGAGCGCGCGCGATCGGCCAACATGTCAGCCCGCTGGTTCGACGAGATCAGCGACGACGGCGTCTGAGCGGCGGGACGCGTGCCGCATCCCGCCGGCTGGGACTGCTCGATCGCGCGGGCCGACGACGAAGCGTTCGATGCACGATCTCGAGGCACACGCTCGCCGCTGCCGCTGTGCCAATGCCGACGGCGAGTGCGTCCGCAGGGGGTTGCGCGAGTTCCAGGAACCGCCAGGCGAATGGGATCATCAGCACGAGCACGAGCCCCGCGTATGCGCCCACGACGATGCTCGCCGTCAAAACCGTGAAGGGCCGGGCGAGCACGACCAGCACCCACAGCGCGCTCAGCGTGAGGGTGATCACCGCCGTGGTGCGCACCTCGGCCGCTGGCACACCCGTCGCGAAGGAGTACCCCGATGCGGCGATCACAGCCGCGCCGACGATGATCCCCGAGGGAATGCAGAACCGTGCAGCGCGCCCGAGGAAGCCTCGCCGGTAGACGGGCGCATCCGGCAGCAGCGCCAGCGCGATCGCCGGCAGCCCGATCGTGAGCCCATCGACCACGGAGAGCTGTCGGGGCAGGAACGGGAAGGGCAGCAGGAGCGCACCGAAGGCCACTCCAAGCATGATCGCGTACACGGTCTTCGAGAGGAACAGTTTTGCCAGCCGTTCAACGTTCCAGATCACCCTCCGGCCCTCGGCCACGACCTCCGGAAGGCTCGTGAACTGGTCATCGAGCAGCACGACATTCGCGACGGCTCGTGCAGCCGGAGTGCCGGTGCCCATGGCGATCGCCAGATCCGCGCGTTTCAGCGCGAGAGCATCGTTGACTCCGTCGCCCGTCATGGCGACCGTGCGCCCGAGCGACTGCAGGGCGAGCACCATGGCCCGCTTCTGCTCCGGGGTCACCCGCCCGAAGATGCGCTCCGTGCGAAGCGTCTCCTGCAACAGCGTCGGGTCAGACGGCAGCGTGCGGGCGTCGACACCGACGAGATGGCCCTGTATCCCGGCCTCGGCAGCGACGGCGGCGACCGTTCTCGGGTCGTCGCCCGAGATGACGTAGAGCTGCACTCCCTGCTCGGCGAAGTAGCGGATGGTCTCCGCCGCGTCGGGGCGCACGCGTTCCCTGAGGGCAAGAAGCGCGACCGGCGTCAACGTGCGAGGCAGGTCCGGCGCCTTCCCGTCCTCGCGGTCGGGAAGCGGTTCCAAGGAATGCGCGAGCAGGAGCGTTCGGCTGCTCACCGCCATCGACGCCGCGCGTTCCTCCACGTCGCCTGGGGCGCCGAGCCTGGAGAGAAGGACGTCAGCGCCGCCAAGTACCCAGGTGCCGGCAGGGCCATGGGAGAAGTGCGCCCCGCTCCACTTGTGGCGGCTCGAGAAGGGCACCGTGTACGAGGGAGCAGCATCCGGCTCTGAACTGAACGCCGTGCCGATCGCCAGGGTCGTCGCGTTCGCGGCGAGATCCGACGAGAACCACGCCAGCGCGCTCCGCCAGCCCTCCACGCCGTCTCCGAGAGTCTCGACGCGGTCGAGCACGAGCGAGCCGTCGGTCAGCGTGCCGGTCTTGTCGATGCACAGCGCGTCCACTCGGGCGAGGATCTCCACAGCCGCGAGCTCGTGCATCAGCACGCGACGGCGAGCGAGTCTCGCCGCTCCCACCGCGAGCGCGACCGAGGTCATGAAGACAAGGCCAGCGGGAACCATCGCGATGATGCTCGCGACCGCCGCCACGGCCGCGTCACGCCACGCGCCGCTCGAGAATGCCGACTGCCAACCGCCGGCCGCCTGCATCTGGCCGTTCACGATGACCGCCCCGAACGGAATCAGTGCGAGCGAGACCCATCGGATGACGCGGGCGATCGACTGGCGCAGCTCGCTGTCGACCAGGGAGAACCTCCTGGCCTCCGCGGTGATCCTCCACGCATACGACTCAGTGCCGAGCCGCACCACTCTGGCGAGTCCAGCACCGCCGACGATGACCGCGCCGCTCAGCAGTTCGCGCCCCGCCGCGGCGAGCACCGGGTTCGCTTCACCCGTGAGCGCCGACTCGTCGACCTCCAGCCCTTGCGACTCGACGACGACCGCGTCGGCCACGAGCTGCTCGCCAGGCCGCAGCACGAGCAGGTCATCGAGCACGACGTCGGCCACCCTGCACTCGACGTCTTCGCCGTTTCGCCGCGCGAGCGCTCGAGGCGCATTCAGGACCGCGAGGCGGTTGAGCGTGTGCCGGGCACGCAACTCCTGGGCCAGCCCGATACCGGTGTTCGCGAGCACGAAGAAGCCGAAGAGGGCGTCCTGCCAAGCTCCCAAGACGAGCAGGAGCAAGAAGCAGCCGCCCACCACCGCATTGAAGACCGTGAGCACGTTGGACGAGAAGATGCGCAGGATCGACCGCACGGAGTCGTCCGGCACCGCGTTCCGCAGCCCCTGAACGAATCGCTCCTCGACTTGCGCGCTCGTCAGACCCGGCGGCGAGAGACGGGACCGCCTACCGACGGGGGAGCTTGGCCCCATACACCGCCGCCTGGGTTCGTCGCTCCATTCCGAGCTTCGTGAACAGGGCCGAGACGTAGTTCTTGACGGTCTTCTCCGCGAGTTCCAGGCGCTCGCCGATCTGTCGATTGGTGAGCCCGAGCGTGATCAGTTCCAGCACCTGCAACTCGCGGAGCGTCAGAGCCGAGAGCAGCGCTTCAGGGTCTTCGACCGATGGCTGTGGCGATGGGTCGCGCGCAGGCGCGGGGTCGATGAGCGATCGACCGCTGGCGACGCGCCGGATGGTCTCGATGAGACTCCGGCCGCGGATGTCCTTCAACAGGTATGCCGATGCGCCAGCACTCGCGGCCGACCGGTTCGCTTCTGGATCGTCGAACGCGGTGAGGAGGACGCAGTGCACCGTGGGATGACTGGCGCGTACCTCGCGGCACACCTCGATTCCGCTGCCGTCGGGCAGTCTCACGTCGATGACCGCCACGTCGGGAAGCGTGGCCGCCATTCTTGACACCGCTTGGCGTGCTGTGGCTGCTTCGCCGACGACGGTCAGCTCCGATTCCCCGTCCAGCAGGTCGCAGAGGCCCCTGCGCACGATCTCGTGGTCGTCCACGACGAACACGGTCGTGATCCGCCGACCTCCCTGTCTGTCGGGGGTCACGGGCCTGCTCCAGTGGCCACAGCCCCCGGTAGCCGGGCGCTCCATTCCAGCATGGTTCCTCCACCGGGCCTCGGTCCGAAGGAGAGCGCGCCGTGCCATCGCGCTGCGCGATGCTCCATGCTCGCGAGCCCGCCCCGTCGCTCGGGTTTGCCGATGCCTATTCCGTCGTCGAGCACCAGGAGCGCTGCGCGCTCGGCGTCGACGGTGACCGAGATGAGCACCTCGGATGCGTGTGCGTGCCGAGCGATGTTCGTCAGCGCTTCGCGGAGCACCGCCAGGAAGTCGTCTGCCAGGTCATCGGAGAGCGAGACGTCGAGCGGGCCCGAGAACGTGATGCTCGGGGCCGATGGCAGCAGTTCGGTCATCTCGTCGATCAGCCCCGAGACCCGAGTACGGAGGGGACGCCCTCGTTCCCACCCGGCCGCGTCGTTCGGCAGGGCGAAGACCGCCTGGCGGATCTCGCGGATGGCGCTCTCGAGCAACGCCGTGAGTTCCGTGAGCTGATCGCGCACGCCGCGATCGTCTGCGTGGTCGGCCATCGCCTGCGTGCGCAGACCGGCTCCGAGGAGGGGCTGGATCACGCGATCGTGCAATTCGACGGCGATCCTCGAGCGCTCCTCGAGGCGGATGGAGCGTTCGCGCTCATCGGTTCGCTCATGACTCAGCCGGTCCGGCACCCGGCCGAACCCGGAGTCCCGCGAATCCGGGACGGAAACGTCTTCGTTCTGCTCGGTCATCGCAGCCGCCCTCGCTGGTGGAGGCCCCGCGAGCGCCATGGTACTCGGGTACACTCGCACGAGCGAAGGGGAGTATCCCACCTCGCCGTGATCGTCAATACGGGCAGTTCGGATGCTGCCCCGGACGCGGCGGCGGCCGCCGGCGCAGCCGGCAGCCGCGGGAGAGACTTTCGGGTCCGTCTCTACCCTTCTCTAGGAGCTCAATGGCCCTCCCCGTGTGGTTCGAGATCGCCGCGTTCGTGGTGCTCACGCTGATCCTGATCGCCGATCTGCTCATCATCTTCAAGCGGCCGCACATCCCGTCGGTGAAGGAATCGACGCTCTGGGTGAGTTTCTACGTGGTCCTCGCACTGTGCTTCGCGGGCGTGCTGTTTCTCGTCGGGGGGCGTGACAAATCACTCGAGTTCGTCGCCGGCTGGCTGACGGAGTACAGCCTCAGCGTCGACAACCTGTTCGTCTTCGTGCTGATCATGGGGCGCTTCGCGGTGCCCAGGAAGTACCAGCAGGAAGCGCTCATGGTGGGCATCATCCTCGCGCTGATCTTCCGGGGCATCTTCATCCTGCTCGGCGCACAGCTCATCGAGAACTTCAGCTGGATCTTCTACATCTTCGGTGCGTTCCTCGTCTACACGGCTTGGACGCAGGCGTTCTCGAGTCACGAGGATGAAGAGGCCACCGAGAACAAGCTCATCGCCTGGTTGCGTCGCCGCATCCGCATCTCCGACGAGTACCACGGCGCCAAGGTGCGCGTCACGATCGACGGTCGACGCATGTTCACTCCGATGCTCATGGTGTTCATCGCCCTCGGCACCACCGATCTGATCTTCGCGATCGATTCGATCCCGGCGATCTTCGGCATCACGCACGACCCGTTCATCGTCTTCACCGCGAACATCTTCGCGCTGATGGGTCTGCGGCAGCTCTACTTCCTGCTCGGCGACCTGATCGACCGACTCGAGTACCTCAAGTACGGAATCGCGTTCATCCTCGCGTTCATCGGTGTGAAGCTCTTCTTCCACGCCCTGCACGTGAACGAACTGTTCTTCATCAACGGCGGCGAGCCTGTCGAGTGGGCGCCGGAGATCAGCACGGGCCTGTCGCTCGCAGTGATCGTCGCGGCCATGCTTGTGGCGGTCGTCGCGAGCCTGGTCAAGGCGAGGATGAGGGGCGAGGAGCTCCACGTCGGACCGCACGGGGATGCCGAGGAGCTGCCGCGCGACGACGACTCGGCACGGTGAGCGAGCGCCTGCCCCCGCGATTGGTACCGTAGAACGGGTGTTCCGCCCTCGTCAGGGGGGTGGCACGGGGCTGCGATCGCAGTCGCCGATCGGCATGAGGGGATGTCTGCGTGAGTCAGCAGAGCTCGGTTGCGTTGCCGCACGGGCGCGTCGACGTCGTGGCCTCGGCACGCACCGATGTCGGGCAGGTTCGGCGCGTCAACGAAGACGGCTTCCTATCGCAGATGCCGGTGTTCCTGGTCGCGGACGGCATGGGCGGCCACGCCCGCGGTGATCTCGCGAGCCGCACCGTCTGCGAAGTGTTCGCTGACCGCATCGAAGCCGGCCGTCCCACGACCCCGGAGCAGGTGCTCGACGCGATCGAGACGGCCAACGCCAGCGTGCGCCGGGTCGACCCGAGCGCGATGTCGGGCACGACCCTCTCCGGAATCGCGTTGGTCGGCACGCGCGATGGCGCTCAGCACTACTGGATGGTGTTCAACATCGGCGACTCGCGGGTCTACGGCTGGGATGGTTCGGAGCTCGCTCAGCTGAGCGTCGACCACTCTCTCGTGCAAGAACTGCTGGATGCCGGGCGGATCGGCGAGACGGAAGCGTTGACGCACCCGCAGCGCAACGTGATCACGCGTGCGATCGGTGCCGCCGAGCAGGTCGACTCCGACGTGTGGCTGATCCCCGCGAAGGGGCGGCAGACGTTCCTCGTGTGCTCCGACGGTCTCACCAAGGAACTCGCCGACACTGACATCGCCGAAGTTCTGGCGGGGGCCGCCGCCTCGAGCGAGAACGCTGACCGACGGCCTCAGACGCCGATCGCCGAACTGCTCGTCCAGCGGGCCGTGGCCGCCGGAGGCCGCGACAACGTCACCGCGCTCGTGGTCGACGCCATCGTCCATGGCCGAAGCGGCGATGGTGATGGTGACTGTGACGACGAGACGACGATCGATCGCGGCGACGTCGCCCGGGAGCTTGAAGACACGCTGCCGAGGAGGCCGCGGCCGTGAGCGCTCATGTCGTCCGCTATCACGCAGCGGCCCCGGGCCGCTGGCTCGCTGTTGTCACCGATGGGCGAGCCGCCGTGGTGCACACGGGTGCGGATGCCCAGCTCGCCGGCGACCTCGACACCGCTCTCGCCGGTGGGCTGCCGACCGCTCTCGACCGGCTGCTGCGCGACGGCATCGCCTCGCTGCCCTCGTTCGCCCTCCTCGAGTGGACGCCGGACCTCGACGGGACGCTCGAGGTGCACGGCCTCCTGCGCGGCGAGGCGATCGTGGAGCTCGCTGGGGCGTCGGGAGACAGCGAATGGGAGGCATCCGGCGTCACGACTTGGCTCGAGCAGCGCACCGCCGGTGTGACATCGCTGCGAATCGACGTACCCGACGACGCCGATGCGATGGCTCTTCCACTCGGTGCGGGAGCGGTGTGGGTGTCGCGCTTGACCGTCAGCGAGCGCGGTAGTGCTGCCTCGGCGACAAAGACCAGCGGTGCCGCGGCTGCGCAGAACGCCGGGTCTGCACGCGCCGCCACGGAGGTGGGACCAACAGTTCCACTGGCCGCGCCCGCCGCTCAGGCTGCGGTGGCGCCGCTCGAGCAGACGATCGCCGACCTCTCCGACACCGCCATGCTGGACGAACGTCGCGGGTTCGGGGCGCAGACAGCGTACGACCATCTCTTCGACGCGACCATCGTGCGCACCATCGAAGAGGCGGCCGTGCGCGCTGACGATGCCGAGGCCGCGCCGGGCGGAGGGCACCCCGACGCGCTCGAAGCCGGCGCTCTCGCTGCGACGGCGGAGCCACAGGCGGGCGACCACGACGGACTCACCATCACCACCGCCGACCTCGCAGCGATGCGGGGGAACCGCGCCGAGGCGAGCACACCGCGCGCATCCGCGGCGCCGACACCAAGCCACCAGTACTTCCTGAAGCTTTCGACCGGCGCGGAGCATGACCTCGACCGCCCTGTGCTCGTCGGCCGAGCGCCGAGCGTCAGTCAGGTTCCGGGCGGCAGTCTGCCGACGCTGCTCGCGCTCTCGGGCGAACCCGACGTATCGCGGAACCATGCACGATTCGATGTCGAAGGCGACACGGTACTGGTCACCGACCTGCACTCGCGCAACGGCACGGCGGTGACACTGCCGGGGAAGGCTCCGCAGCTCGTCCGCAAGGGGGAGCCGACGCCCGTAGTCACCGGGGCTGTGATCGACTTCGGCGGTGGAACCACGATCACGGTGTGCGAGCGCTGATGCCGGGCGACGAACGATGAGGCGACCACCTTCGACCCCGCCCGTGCTCCCGGGGTTCAGCTTCGTGCGTCCGCTCGGCGCCGGAGGCTTCTCCGACGTCTTCCTCTACGAGCAGCAATTGCCGAGGCGCCAGGTGGCGGTGAAAGTGCTGCTCACCGACGGGGTCTCGCCCGCTGATCGCGCGGCGTTCGCAGCCGAGGCGAACCTCATGGCTCAGCTCTCGACGCATCCGTTCATCGTCACGATCTACCACGCCGACATCGCCGACGGCGATCGGCCCTACTTCGTCATGGAGTACTGCTCAGGGCCGAGCCTCGGCGAGCGGTACAAGCGAGAGCGCTTCGCGGTCGACGACGCGTTGCGCACCGGGGTGCGGCTGTCCAGCGCCATTGCGACTGCGCATGCGGCCGGCATCCTCCACCGCGACATCAAGCCGGCGAACGTGCTCACCAACGACTACGGCTGGCCGGCGCTCACCGACTTCGGCATCTCGTCGACGCTCGACGGTCAACTGCCACTGCACACCGCAGCGGCTCACAGCGGAGACAGCGCCGGCGGAGACAGCACCGCTGGAGACAGCACCGATGGAAGCGGCCGAAGCGGCACCGGTTCGCAGGCCATCGGCCTGAGCGTTCCCTGGTCGCCGCCCGAGCTCTTCGACGACGACCCGCAGCCCGATGTGCGATCGGATGTCTTCTCACTGGCCGCGACGATCCATACCCTGCTGGCCGGTCGCACGCCGTTCGAGGTCCCCGGCGGGCCGAACGGGACGCTCGATCTCATCGGCCGCATCGAGCGGGGCGCCATCACTCCGATCGGTCGCGACGACGTACCGCGATCGCTGCTCGCTGTGCTGCAGAAGGGAATGGCGCAACAGCGCGCGGACCGCTACCGCACCGCCGCCGAGCTCGCACGGGCGTTGCAGCGCGTCGAGCTCGAGCTCGGCTACTCGGCCACAGCGTTCGACGTTCCCGCATCCGCCATCCCAGAGGGTTCTCGCCCTGAGCACCCGGCGGGTGACGGCGGGCCGGATGCTGACGAGACCCGCGTCAAGCAGATCGTCACTGTGCAACCGCAGCAGCCGCAGCCGCGGCCGCAGCCGGGGCCCTCGCCGCAGGCGCCAGCCGTTCCCGCGGAGCGCGCCGCGCCGCAATCGAGCGTGCTTGATGATCGCACCGTCGTGCGCGGCGCCTCGCCTCCAGGCAGCAGCTCTGCGCCCTCGATCCCGCCGGCAGCGCCCGGTGACTGGGCGACCTCAGGCGAAGCCGACCACACTGTGCTGCGCCCCCCAGCCACCCCCGGCGACACCTCCAGCTCCAAACACCCCGGCGCCGAACACCGAGCCGACCCAACCGCCGAGCCAGGCGACGACCGCGTCGGGACACAGGTCGAAGCGGGCCACGCGTCAGCGTCGAAGTCACCACGTCGCCCGCTGATCGTCGCCCTCGCTGTCGCCGCCGTCGTGCTGCTCGGCGGGGGAGTTGCGACCGCGGTCGTGCTCGCCGGCGGCGATGTTCGCGAGTCGTCGCCCGCCCCGACGCGCGCAGTCGAACCGGATGACGCCATCGTGGTCACCTCGCCCCCGACTCCCGACTTCGTCTCAGCCACTCCGAGCGCGGACGGCAGCAGCGTGACCTTCGTGTGGCAGCATCCGTCCGCTCAGGAGGGAGATCGCTTCAGCTGGGCGTACGCGTCACAGCCGGCGAAGCAGACTCGCGTCGACGACCCGCAACTCGTCGTTCCGCTCGACGGCGGTCGCGTGTGCATACAGGTGTCGGTGCTTCGCGCCGGCAAGCTCTCGGCCGATCCTCTTGAGATGTGCTTCCCGTCATGAGCCCGATCCAGGAGCCGTCTCCCGCGAACCCCGCGGCGTCGGCGCTCGCGCTCGAGTTCTGCGGCGAGCGTCATCAACTCGATCCCGGAGCGGAGTTCACGATCGGCCGCGAGGGCGACCTCGTGATCGACGAGAACCCGTATCTGCATCGCCGGTTCCTCGCCATCGGGTACGAGTTCGGCATGTGGTGGATCGCGAATGTGGGCAGCCTTCTCTCGGCCACGGTCACCGACGGCACCGGTCAGGTGCAGGCGTGGCTCGCGCCCGGTGCGCGCCTGCCGATCGTGTTCGAGACCATGCACGTCATGTTCAGCGCCGGATCCACGACGTACGACTTCACGCTGCACAGTGACGGCGACCACTTCAACACCTCAGCGATCACGCTGAACAGCGCCGGCAGCACGACCATGATGCCGGTCACGCTCACAACGTCGCAGCGGATGCTGGTCGTCGCCCTGGCCGAGCACGTGCTGCGTCAGGGGGTGCCCGGCCGCGGCGAGATCCCGAGCTCCGCCGACGCCGCCGCTCGGCTCGGCTGGTCGTTGACGACGTTCAACCGCAAGCTCGACAACGTCTGCGAGAAGCTCGACAAGATCGGCGTGCACGGGCTGCGGGGCGGGCGGGGCAGGCTCGCCACCAACCGCCGGGCTCGACTCGTCGAGTACGCGGTGGCCAGCCGACTTGTCGGCCCGGACGATCTCGAACTGCTCGACGCCTCTGAGACGGCGCCACCGGCATCCCCCGCTCTGGGGTAGACGAGACTGTGTTAGTTTCGATCGGTCGGAGTAACGATGCCCTCCCTCACGGGCGGGCCGGGGGTGGGGTTCACGCAGCGTGTCGGCGGACGATCTGAAGCGGATGCGGCGAAAGTCCATCGCTTCGGCCACCGTTCTGGCCCTCGGATCCTCGCTGCTCGTCGGCGCTGCAGTGCTTCACGACGGCTTCCCGGTGACCGACGTCGACCTCGACCAGCGCACGGTGTGGGTGACCAACGGTGAAGACCTGCTCGCCGGCAGGCTCAACCGGCAGATCGAGGAACTCGACGCCTCGGTCCACGCCATGTCCGCGGCCCTCGACATCGTGCAGCACGGTGAGCACGTGTTCCTCGTCGACGACGACCTGGGCACCGTCGAACGCATCGACCCCGCCTTCACCGACCTCGTGCAGCAAGCCCAATTGCCGGCCGGAGCCGAAGTGCGCTTGGGCGGAACGACCATGGCGATCCTCGAGCCCCGCGCCGGTTCGCTCTGGGTCACGGATGTCGCGAACGAGCTGAGCTTCGACCCCATCACGATGGAGCCGGCTGCCGAACTCGGCAGCAACGCCGAGGTCACCGTCACCCGCGATGGAGCGGTCTACGCGACCTCGCCAGGTCAGGGGCTCCTCTATCGCTTCGACGGCGCCGACAGCGAGCCGACGGAACGCTCGCTCGACGTGCCTCTGAACCACCAGCTCACCGCCGTTGGAGATCGGGCGGTGGTGCTCGACCTCGACGGCGACACGGTGCTGACCGGAGACGGAGGTTCGACCGAGTTGCCGGTGCCCGGCATCCATCTCCAGCTGCCGGGAGACGAGGCCGCATCGGTGCTCGTCGCTGCGGCGGATGGACTGTTGCGGGTGCCGCTTGACGGCGGTGAGGTGCAGCACGCCGTGCTGGAAGGCGCGGCATCCGCCCGCTCAGAGGGAGTCGCGGCACCCGTGTGGCTGAACGGGTGCGCTCACGGCGCCTGGGCCGACTCGCAGCGCTATCAGCGCTGGTGCGACGATGCCGACGCGGTCAGCCAGGAGATCGACACGCCGGCGCAGGGCTCCGAGTTCCGGTTCCGCGTGAACCGCGACGTGGTCGCCCTCAACGACCTCAGCACCGGCAATGTCTGGCTCATCGACGCAAACATGCGCCTCGTCGACAACTGGGAAGAGGTCACTCCGCCCGAGCAGACGGAGAGCGATGAGGGCGGCGACAAGTCGACGACGCAATCGTTCGAAGACACGCTCGCGGAGCGCACCGAGCAGAACCGACCGCCCATCGCGGTCGATGACGACTACGGCATCCGTCCCGGCCGCACGACGATCCTGCCGGTGCTCGACAATGACACCGACCCCGACGGTGACGTGCTCACCATCACCGGCATCGGCGAGGTGCCCGGGAGCTTCGGGGCGATCGATGCGATCGACGGCGCGCGGGCTCTGCAGTTCACACCAGCTCCGGATGCCGTGGGAGGCGCCTCGTTCCGGTACACGGTCGACGACGGCCGCGGAGGCACGGCGCAGGCTCAAGTCTCGATGCGCATCGTCCCCGGCGAGCTTAACGCGGCGCCCGTCGCCAAGCGCGTGACGGCGCTGAAGGTCGAGCCCGGCCAGTCGATCAGCCACAACGTGCTCGCCGACTGGGTCGATCCAGACGGCGACGACATCTATCTGGCCTCGGCATCGCCCACGAGCGCCGACATCGTGCGCCACACCGCCGACGGCTTCGTCACGTTCGAGAGCCGCAGCACCGAGCTCGGCATGAAGACAGTGCAGTTCGTCGTGTCGGATGGCGCGCTCACCTCCGTAGGCGCCCTCGAGGTCGAGGTGGTGGAGCCCGGGTCGCTCAACCCCATCGCGACGCCCGACTTCGCGACCGCGTTCGTCGGCGAGACGGTCGTCGTCGAGCCGGTGGCCAACGACCTCACGCCGTCGGGTCAGCCGCTGCGGCTCCTCGGCATCGACGAGCTTCCCGACGCGCTCGAGACCGAACTGAACCTCGAGCGCGGCACGATCGCGGTGCGCGCTTCCACACCGGGAGCGCACTACTTCAAGTACTCGCTCGGAGCGGGCGCGAAGACCACGGTGGGGCTGATCCGGGTTGAGGCGATCGACGCCCCCGCGGATGACGCGGCGCCCGTGCCGGTGAAAGACACCGCGTTCCTGCGCCCTGGCGAGCCGACAACGGTGAGCGTGCTGGCGAATGATGTGTCGCCGAGCGGGCGGGTGCTCGCGGTGCAATCGGTCGACACCGGCAGCACGGATGCCGCGCTCTCGGTCGAACTGCTGCGGAACACTGTCATCCGGGTCACCGCATCTGCCGCGCTCACCGCGCAGACCCAGTTCACCTACACCGTCTCAGACGGCATCCACACCGCGGTCGCCGGAGTGACCGTGGTGCCGGTGCCGCCGCTGGTGAACCGGCAGCCGCCGGTCGCCGCCGACGATCGCTACAGCGTGCGCGCCGGCGACATCGTCACGGCCGCAGTGCTCGACAACGACTTTCACCCCGACAACGCGGCTATCAGCCTCGAGCGAGAACTGATCGAGACGGAGAACGACGGCGGAGGCCTTGCATTCGTCAGCGACGACGCGGTTCGCTACCAGGCGCCGGAAGAGGCGGGCGAGTACAGCGTGGTGTATCGCATCGCCGACCAGTTCGGCGAGACGGCCACCGCGCGCGTGCACTTCGTCGTCACCCCACGAGATCTCGAGTCGAACCAGCCGCCGCAGCCGGCTCCTCAGACCGGGCGAGTCTTCGCCGGCAACACCGTGCGGATCGAGGTGCCGCTTCACGGCATCGACCCTGACGGCGACTCCGTCATGGTCGTGGGCATGCGCGACGCCCCATCGCTCGGTCGCATCGTGGAGGCCACGAGCACCTCGTTCGTCTACGAGGCGTTCGCCACCTCGGCGGGCACCGACACCTTCAGCTACGAGGTCCAGGACATCTGGGGTGCGCGGGCCATCGGCACCATCGATGTGGGCGTCATCCCGCCGCCCGCGCAAGCGGATCCGCCGAACGCGGTCGACGACAGCATCCAGATGAAACCCGGCAGAACGGCTTCAGTGCCCGTGCTGCTCAACGACTCGGACCCCGCGGGACACGCGCTGAAGGTCAGTGGCGTGCCCGAGGTCGACGAGGGCATCACCGCTGAGACCGACGGCGTGCGGGTGATCGTCGAGGTTCCCGAGGTCGAGGCCGCGTACACCGTGCGCTATGAGATCAGCAACGGCCACGGGGGCGTCGACACCGCGTTCCTTCAGATCGAGGTGACCGAGGATGCCGCCCCGCTTCACCCGAGCGCGAGCGATCACGTCATCGAGGTCGACGAGGTCGTCGATGCCGACTATGTCGACGTCGACGTGCTGGCGACCGCCGAGAACCCCGGCGGGCGCATCGAAGACCTGATCGTCGAAGCAGTCGGGCCGAACCGCGGGAACGCCGAGGTGCTCGACAACGGTCAGGTGCGGGTGCGGCCCGGTGACACGCGCATCGCGATCGCGTACACGCTGACCAACGAGATCGATGGGCTCTCGGCATCCGCCTTCATCATCGTCCCTCCCGCAGTGAGTGCGAACTGGTCGCCGCCGCCGTACCTGCGCCCCGACCTGCCCGAGCAGATCGTGCGCATGAACGGCGAGGGCACCTGGCGGCTCGACGACATCCTCGTCGTGCCCTCCGGGCGTCCAGCCGTCATCACCGACGTTGCCACGGTGCGCAGCACGAACGGCAACGGCACCTCGAATCACGTCGACCGCACGACCCTGCGCTTCGAACCAGCCACCGACTACCGTGGTGGCGCCTCCATCGTGTTCGAGGTGACCGACGGCACCGACGCGAACGACCTCAATGGCAACAAGGCCTGGATCACGCTGCCGATCACGGTGGGTGATCCCGATTTCGAAGACGTGCCGCCGACCTTCACGCCGCAGCACGTCACGATCGAGGCGGGGGAGGACCCGCTCGAGATCGACCTTCGCGCCTCCAGCTCGCACCCCAACCCCGGCATCCTCGCGCAGCTCGAGTACCGCGACCTCGTGGGCGGCACGGATCAGATCTCGGCCCAGCAGAACGGCTCGACGGTGCGCCTCAGTTCGCCGCTCGGCACGCAGAAGGGCGCGTCGACGACGCTCCGGTTCAACGTCACGTACGGCGAGTTCAGCGTTCCTGGCACGGTGGAGGTGCGCGTCGTCGCATCGACGCGGCCGTTTGCGCGAGCCACCGCCGATGAGGCGAAGGGGCAGCGCGGCGTCGTTCAGACCGTCGATGTGCTCGCCAACGACTTCAACCCGTTCGCCGCGCAGGGCGAGCCGCTTCGCATCATCGATGCCTGGATCGAGAACGACGCCGAGTCTCAGGCGAGCGTCAGCCGCACGAGCTCGGACGTCACGGTTCGCCCCGGCTCAGCGTTCATCGGCGTGGTGAGCGTGATCTACGTGATCGAGGACGGCACCCGCGACCCCGACCGGCAGGTGCAGGGGCGCCTTCAGCTGACGGTGCGCGACGTTCCCGACCAGCCGAGTGCGCCGACGGTCGCCCCGGGTGATCAGAAGGCATTCGTGACGTTCAGCGCGCCCGCGACGAACGGCGAGCCGATCATCGACTACACGATCCGCTGGACCGGTGGCGGTGGCGGGCAGATGGTGGTCAGCGAGGCGGGGCCCGAGTACACGGTCCAGGGGCTCACCAACGGCGTGGACTACAGATTCACGGTGACCGCGCGGAACATGCTCGGGTCGGGCGCGCCATCCTCACAGAGCGCCGCGGTGCGCCCGTTCGGCAAGCCGACGGTCCCGCAACCCACCGGCATGACCGCGAGCACCTCGGGCGATGGCCGGGTGACCATGAGCTGGAGCGCTTCGAGCGGCAACGGGCGCGATGTTCAGAACTATCAGTGGCAACTGTTCCAAGGCGGCAGCCAGGTCGCCTCGGGTCAGACCAACGGCACCACGCTGAGCGCCGCATCGGCGCAGACCGTCGGCCGCGCCTACACATTCCGAGTCCAGGCGATCGGCCCCGGGGGCGCGAGCGGCTGGTCGGGCCAGTCGGCGGCCGCGACTCCCACCCCGGGCACACCCGGCGGAGCGAGCGCGAGCACCGGAAGCCGAGGCGACCGCACCGTGACGCTGACCTGGAACGCGGCGAACTCCAATGGAGACGCGGTGGACCGCTACGAGGTTCGAATCCGCAACACCTCGAACGGCTCGGAGAGCACCGTGAACGTGAACGGCACACGCCACACCTTCACCGGCAACTTCGACACCGGCTACAACTTCATCGTTCGCGCCGTCACGAACGGCGTCGCCGGCCCGTGGTCTGCTCGCTCCAACACCGCGACGCCGCTCGACACTCTTCCGCCGCCGAGCGCCAGCGCCACGATCTTCAAGGGCGCGATCTCGCCCAGTTCGTGCAGCGGGTGCCGGTACGTGGGCGTCGACTATTCGAACTGGACGCCAGGCGACTACTGGGTGACGACCTTCCTCGACGGCGCATCCGGCCTTTCCGAGTGCCGCTACAGCATGGGCGCGAACGGCGCACTCGCCATCCACAACAGCCTGGGCGTGCGTCGCGACAGCACCATCAGGGTGCGCTTCGTCGCGGTCGCGACCGGCACCGTGACCTGGAGCACCCCGATCTCGGGTGAGCAGTGGAACAACCTCGGAGCGCGGAACCGCTCCTCCGACTCGACGAGCGGATGCCGATGAGCCTCCGCCCCGAGATCCTTCCAGCCGCGGCATCCATCCGCCTCGCTCCTTCCCGCCCCACGAAAGGAACCACCGCATGGCAGTGACTCAGGAACAGGCCGACTGGTTCGCCGACGCCTTCGGCAAGCTCGTCGACAACGTCGACCAGGCGATCCTGGGCAAGCGTCACGTCATCGAACTCGTCGTGACGGCGCTGCTCAGCAGCGGCCACGTGCTGCTCGAGGACTTCCCCGGCACGGGCAAGACCGTGCTCGCCAAAGCACTCGCGCACACCATCGACGGCAGCAACTCGCGCATTCAGTTCACGCCCGACCTGCTGCCCTCCGACGTCACGGGCGTCACGGTGTACGACCAGGCGCAGGGTCGCTTCGAGTTCCACAAGGGCCCGATCTTCGCCTCGATCGTGCTCGCAGATGAGATCAACCGCGCGAGCCCCAAGACGCAGAGCGCGCTGCTCGAGGTGATGGAGGAGAGCGTCGTTACGATCGATGGCGTCGGGCATCCCGTCGGGAGCCCCTTCATGGTGATCGCGACGCAGAACCCGGTCGAGCAGGCGGGCACCTACTCCCTTCCGGAGGCCCAGCTCGACCGGTTCCTCATCAAGACCTCCCTCGGCTACCCCGACCACGACACCGCCGTGACACTGCTGCTCGACTCGTCCAATCGCGCACGCGCCGACAAGATCAGCCCGATCATCGCTGCGGAGTCGATCACCGCGATGGCGGCCCTCGCCAGCGACGTGCACGTCGACGGCTCGGTCGCCGGCTACCTCAACCAGATCGTGCACGGCACCCGCGAAGCCGACGATGTCGTGCTCGGCGTCAGCATGCGAGGCGCGCTCGCTCTCGCCAGGGCGACGAAGACGTGGGCGATCGCGCACGGGCGCACGTACGTCACGCCCGACGACGTGCGCGCCCTCGCGGCACCGGTGCTGGCACACCGAATGATCATCGATCCGGAGGCCGACTTCGCCGGGGTGAAGGCGGATGCCGTGATCGAGCGCATCCTCCTCGGCATCGAGCCGCCCGCGTACCGCGCCGCATGAGGAACGCGCTGGCCATCGCCCGGTACCTGACACGAGAGGGCTGGGCACGCGTCAAGCCCGCGCTCGAGGTCGTCAGTGCCGCGGGGTGGCTGGTGCTGTGCTGCGCACTCGTCGCGCTCACGCTCGCGGTCGTGTTCGGCTGGGCGGAGTTCGTCTTCATCGGCACCACGGCTGCGGCAGCGCTGCTCATGGCGGCGGCGTTCGTGTTCGGGCGCCACCGCTTCGAGGTGAGCATCGACCTGACCCCGCGGCGGGTCGTGGCGGGCGAGCGGGCGATGGGCCGGATCACTGTCGTCAACCGCGCCCAGAAACGGTCGTCGCCCACCCGCATGGAGCTGCCAGTGGGCAGCGGAGTCGCGGAGTTCATGATCCCCGGGCTCGACCCCGGGGCGGAGCACGAGGAGCTCTTCGCCGTGCCGACCCAGCGCCGCGCCGTCATCGATGCCGGGCCTGCGCTCTCGGTTCGAGGCGATCAGCTCGGACTGCTGCGGCGAACGCTGCGCTGGAGCGAGCCTGTCGAGCTCTTCGTGCATCCGCTCACGAGGCGGCTCTCGCCGAGCGCGGCCGGTCTCGTGCGCGATATCGAGGGAGAGGTCACCAAGAAGATCACCAACAGCGACATCTCGTTCCATGCGCTGCGGCCCTATGAGCCCGGCGACGATCTGCGGCACGTGCACTGGCGCACATCCGCGAGGAGCGGAACGCTCATGGTTCGGCAGTTCGAGGAGACCCGGCGCTCGCAACTCACCATCGTGCACCCGGCCGATCGTCGGTACTACCGCGATCAAGACGAGTACGAGTTGGCTGTCTCGGTGCTCGCGTCGCTCGGCTCGCAGGTGATCCGCGACGGTACGCAACTCTCGATCGTCAGCGAGGAGCGAGCACTCCGTACGCGCACCGTCACCGCCATGCTCGACGACTCCTGCCGCCTCGACCCGGTGGCCTCGCGGTTCGACAGCCCTCGCGAATTCGCCCGTGCCGCGACGCTGCGTCTGCCACCACCGAGCGTGGTGCTCATCGTGACGGGATCTGGTATGCCGCTGAGCGACTTCCGCGCCATCGAGCGGCTCTTCGGCAGCGACACCCAGACGCTCGGCTTCCGGGCCGCGCTCGATGACCCCTCGCGCATCATGTCGGTGGGAGGCCTCGCCGTGGTGTCGCTCAACACGCTCGATGACCTCTCCGGTCTTGCCAGGAGGGTCCGGTGATGGCGAATCGTCGTGGCCGCGGCCGGCGTGCGGCGCCCCGGCGCGAGAGCGATACGAACCTGCGGCGTGCATTCGCGAGCTCAGGAGCCGGTGCCGTCCGGCGCCGCGTGGTGAGTGGCCGGGGCGTGCTCGACCTGGCACTCGTCGTGGTGCTCAGCGTGATCGCGATCGCGGGCTTCGGTGCCGCCTTCGACGACGCGGGCTTCCTGCTCGCCGGGGTCGGAGGTCTCATCGTCGGCGTCGGCGCGGCGGTGCTCGGCACGCGTCTCGGTCTCGGCGCGCTCGCGACGGTGATCCTCGCGATCGCGGGGTACTTCGTGCTCGGCACGGCGTTCGCGGTACCGGAAGAGGGCGTCGACGCCGTCATTCCCACCTTGTCATCGATTGCCAGCCTCGCGATCGGTGCGGTCTTCGGTTGGGCCGATCTGCTCACCCTGCGAGCCCCTGTCGAGCTGCCCGACTACGTGACCGCCGTGCCGTATGCGGCGGCGTGGCTGGTCGGGCTCATCGGCGCGCTGCTCGTCGTGCGCTGGATGGAGCACCGCCGACGCACGGTCTGGACCCACGCGCTGCTGCTCGCCGGCCCTCTCTCGCTCTATGCGCTGAGCGTGCTGTTCGGCACCGAGCAGCCCGTGCTGGCGGCCGTGCGCGGCGTCGGCTTCACCGCCATCGCGCTCGGGTGGATCGCGTGGCACCGATTCCACTCCGCCGGCGCGGACATCGCGCTCCGCAGGGGGATGCTGCGCCGCAACCTCGCCAGCGCAACAGTGCTCGTCGTCGCGGCATCCGTCCTCGGACTCGGCGGCGGCATGCTCCTCACCCCGTCGGCCGATGACCGGTTCGTGCTCCGCGACGAGATCGTGCCGCCGTCCGAGCAATTGGACTTCCCGAGCCCGCTCGCCGGATTCCGCAAGTACACGAAGGACCTCACCGACACAGTGCTGTTCTCCGTGCGGGGCCTCGAACCGGGGCAGCGGATCCGGCTCGCCACCATGGACAGCTACGACGGCGTGCTCTGGAACGTGGCGGGCGTGCATGAGGCCCGCGATGGCTCGGGCAGCTTCACGATGGTGGGCACGACGTTCCCAGAGCCGCAGTTGCTCACGCCCGGCGCCGAAGCCCGGCTCGAGGTCACCGTCGCCGAGTACGGAGACGTATGGATCCCGGGCGTCGGCTATCCGAGCCAGGTGTCGCTCGACGGCGACGACTCACGAGCACGAGAGCACGGCCTGCGCTACAACGCCGCGACGGGCAGTGCGGTGCTGATCGACGGCCTCGCCGAGGGCGATGCGTACAGGCTCACCGCCCAGACGCAGCTCGTGCCGGCGACCGAGCAGCTGCTCGAGGTGCCCACCGCGAACGTCGAGTTGCCGCCGGTCAGCACCATTCCCGACATCGTCGTGGCGAAGGCCGGCGAGTTCGCCGGTGGGGCGACAACACCGATCGAGCAGTTGCGCGCGATCGAGCAGACGATGGCCACCACCGGCTTCCTCAGCCATGGCGCTGCCTCCGACTCTGCGCCCTCCCGTGCTGGCCACGGTGCCGACCGCATGGTGGAGCTGTTCGAGCGCTCGCAGATGGTGGGCGATGAGGAGCAGTACGCGTCGGCGTTCGCACTCATGGCGAGGAGTCTCGGCTACCCGGCGAGGGTGGTCATGGGCTTCGCGCCCGAGGTGGCGGAAGGCGCGGTATCCGTCGATGTCGTCGGCGACGATGTGACGGCCTGGGCCGAGGTCGCCTTCGAAGACGTCGGATGGCTGCCGTTCATGCCGACGCCCGAGCAGACCGACGTTCCTCAGGACGAAGTACCGCAACCGCAGTCAGAGCCCCAGCCGCAGGTGCGGCAGCCGCCGCGAAGCGAGAACGAGACCAAGGACCTGCTCACACCGGTCGACATCGACGACAGCGACACCGACGACGAAGACCCCTTCGGTGGCATCCCCGGCTGGGTCATCGTGGGCGGCCTCTCGATCGTGGCGGTGCTGATCATCGTGCTGGTGCCGATGCTCATCGTGACGGCGCTGAAGTCTCGGCGCCTTCGACGCCGCCGCGGCGCGGCAGCCGCTGACGCGTCGATCGCCGGCGCCTGGGAGGAACTGCTCGATCGCTACAGCGAACTCGGCTTCGATGTGCCCACGCGCGTGACGCGCACCATGGCCGCGGCGTCGCTCGAGCAGCAGGTGGGCGAGCACGCGACGGGCCGGGTGCTCGGTATCGCCGCGCTCGCCGACGACGCCGTGTTCTCGGGGCGAGAGGTGCCCGACGCCGAGCGCGAGAGCGTGTGGAACGAGGCGCACGGCGCGGTCGAGCTCGCTCGCCGCGCGGTGTCGCGCGGTCGCCGGATCCTCAGCCGCTACCGGCTGAGCTCGGTGCGGCGATGGGCTGGCACCGTTGTCGACCGGGCACGCGTCGACGCTCGGGATCGGGGCCACGGGAATCGAGCCCACTGGGGTCGACCCGACGGAGGCGTGGACAATGGGGACCGACTCGACGGAAGGAGCACTCCGGATGCCGGATGACAAGCGCTACCTGATCTCCGTGCCGCCAGGGCTCATCCCGCAGGCCGAGCCCGACGTCAACTCCGGCACCCGCAAGCTGCCCCAGCCCCAGAAACCGTCGGGGCCACCGCCGGAGCAGGCACCGTCAACGCCGGGGGCCGGACCGCGCGGGCCCGTCATATCGCTCGGCCCCGGCTCGCCGCTTCCCTCCGCACCTCCGCGGAGCGCGCCGGTCTCCGAGCCGGCCGCGCCGATCCCCGCGGCCGGACCCGCAGCCGAGCCCGCAGCCGAACGCGCGGTCACACCGGCAGTCGAGCCGACAGCGGTCGACGAGGGGGAGCGCTCGACCCTGAGCGCGACCGAGACCGCGCCGGTGGCGGTGCGCCGCTGGGTGCTCGCCTTGGGCGATGGCACTCGGCATCCGGTCGACCCTGCAGTGGTCGTGGGCCGCAACCCCGATCCACAGGGTCTCGGGAGCGCAGCCGGTGCTGGCGCGCTCCCACTCGCGATCGTAGACCCCGAGCGCAGCGTCTCGAAGACGCACGCGCTGTTCCAGGTTCGCGACGGTGTGCTCACGGTTCTCGATCTCGACTCGACGAACGGCGTCGTCGTCAGCGCTGACGGGCGCGACCAGCCGGTGGTGCCGGGGCAGCCCGAAGTGGTGCCGGATGCCGCCGTCGTATCGCTCGGCCGATTCGAGTTGAGGGTCGTATCGGCGTGACCGGTACCCGCGGGTGGTATTCTGAGCAGATGTTCCTCGGTCGCCTTCTCCTCGGTTGCCGCGACGAGTCCTGATCTCTGGCCTCCCTCGTCGCGGGGTTCCGTGCTGGCCGATCACCGTGCCGCTTCCGGCACAGTGCCCTACAACGGCACACTGACGAAGGAAACACTCAACTGATGAATGCATCGGCACAGCGCCCTCGCACGCTCGCGGAGAAAGTCTGGGACGACCACGTCGTCGTGCGCGGCGAGAACGGCAATCCCGACCTGATCTACATCGACCTGCACCTGGTGCACGAGGTCACGAGCCCGCAGGCGTTCGACGGGCTGCGGCAGGCGGGCCGGCCGCTGCGCCGCGTCGACCTGACGATCGCGACCGAAGACCACAACACGCCGACCCTCGCCATCGACCGGCCCATCGCCGACCCGACGAGCCGCCTGCAGATCGAGACGCTCCGCCAGAACGCCGAGGAGTTCGGCGTGCGCATCCACTCGCTGGGTGACAAGGAGCAGGGCATCGTGCACGTCGTCGGCCCGCAGTTGGGCCTGACGATGCCCGGCATCACGGTGGTCTGCGGTGACAGCCACACGTCGACGCACGGCGCCTTCGGTGCCATGGCATTCGGCATCGGCACCAGTGAGGTCGAGCACGTCATGGCGACCCAGACGCTGCCGCTGAAGCCCTTCAAGACCATGGCGATCAACGTCGAGGGCCAGTTGCGGCCGGGTGTCACTGCGAAGGACATCATTCTCGCGGTGATCGCGAAGATCGGCACCGGCGGCGGCCAGGGCTACGTGCTCGAGTACCGCGGCAGCGCCATCCGTGCGCTCTCCATGGAGGGCCGGATGACGATCTGCAACATGTCGATCGAGGCCGGTGCGCGAGCGGGCATGGTCGCGCCCGACGAGACGACGTTCGAGTACCTGAAGGGCCGTCCGCACGCGCCGCAGGGTGCCGATTGGGATGACGCCGTCGCCTATTGGCGCACGCTGCCCACCGAGGAGGGCGCGGAGTTCGACGCCGAGGTGTTCATCGACGCCAACGAGCTCGAGCCGTTCGTCACCTGGGGCACCAACCCGGGCCAGGGCGTGTCGCTGAGCGACACCGTGCCGTCGCCGGAGTCGTTCGACGACCCCAACGAGCGCGCCGCAGCCGAGCGAGCGCTCGAGTACATGGACCTCGAGGCCGGCACGCCGTTGAAGGACGTCGCGGTCGATGCGGTTTTCATGGGGTCGTGCACCAACAGCCGCATCGAAGACCTGCGCGCGTTCGCTTCGATCATCAAGGGTCGCAAGAAGGCCGACGGAGTGCGCGTCATGGTCGTTCCCGGCTCGGCGCGCGTGCGCCTCGAGGCGGAGGCCGAGGGGCTCGACAAGATCATCACCGAGTTCGGGGCCGAGTGGCGTTTCGCCGGCTGCTCCATGTGCTTGGGCATGAACCCCGACCAGCTCGCCCCGGGCGAGCGCTGCGCCTCGACCTCGAACCGCAACTTCGAGGGGCGTCAGGGCAAGGGCGGGCGCACGCACCTGGTGTCGCCCCTGGTCGCGGCGGCGACCGCTGTGCGTGGCACCCTGTCGAGCCCGTGGGATCTCGAGCACGACACCGAACTCGCGGTTGCGCACACGGGCGCACAAACGGGCGCACAAGCGGAGGGCAGCAACTGATGGAGAAGTTCACGACCGTCACTGGCATCGGCGTGCCGCTGCGCCGCTCGAACGTCGACACCGACCAGATCATCCCGGCTGTCTACCTGAAGCGCGTCACCAAGACCGGGTTCGAAGACGCGCTCTTCGCCGGCTGGCGGCAGGACCCCGACTTCATCCTCAACCGGGAGCCCTACTCCCGCGGCACGGTGCTCATCGCCGGACCCGACTTCGGCACCGGCTCGAGCCGAGAGCACGCCGTGTGGGCGCTGCGCGACTACGGGTTCAAGGTCGTGCTGAGCCCGCGGTTCGCCGACA
Organism: Ruicaihuangia caeni; assembly: GCF_029952955.1. Taxonomy (GTDB): domain Bacteria; phylum Actinomycetota; class Actinomycetes; order Actinomycetales; family Microbacteriaceae; genus Ruicaihuangia; species Ruicaihuangia caeni. Next base: position 359,557 of record NZ_JASATX010000001.1, read on the forward strand.
TCTTCCGGGGCAACTCGGGCAAGCAGGGCCTGCTCACTGGCGTGATCAGCGAGGAGACCGCCGAGACGCTGTGGCAGTTGGTCGAGGCCGAGCCCACGCGCGAGGTCACCGTCGATCTGGAGCAGAAGACGGTTCGCTGCGGCGATTTCCAGGCCGGGTTCGAGATCGATGATTACACTCGCTGGAGACTGCTCGAGGGCCTCGACGACATCGCGCTCACCCTGCGCGACGAGGCCGCCATCACAGCCTTCGAAGCCCGTCGCGAGAGTTGGCGGCCCAAGACATTGCCGGTGAAATATTGAATTCGCTCCTCACAGACGCCCAGAAGGCGGGAGAACGCGTCGGTCTCAAGTCCGACAAGATCGTCATCAACGGTGGCAAACCGCTGCGTGGGCGCGTGCAGGTGCGCGGCGCCAAGAACCTCGTGACGAAGGCGATGGTCGCATCGCTGCTCGGTGACACTCCCAGCCTGCTCAAAGACGTGCCCGACATCAGCGATGTCCAGGTCGTCAAGGGGCTCCTCGAGGTGCACGGAGTGCGCGTCACGCAGCCGAACCCAGGCGAGCTGCTGCTCGACCCCAGCAATGTGCAGAGCGCGCACTTCGCCGAGATCGACGCGCACGCCGGCTCCAGCCGCATCCCGATCCTGTTCTGCGGTCCTCTGCTGCATCAGCTCGGTGAGGCGTTCATCCCAGATCTGGGCGGATGCCGCATCGGCGACCGGCCGATCGACTTCCACCTCGACGCGTTGCGCGCCTTCGGGGCGATCGTCGACAAGCAGCCGAACGGCATCCACCTCAAGGCGCCCAACGGGCTCCACGGTGCGAACATCGAGCTGCCCTACCCGAGCGTCGGGGCGACCGAGCAGGTGCTGTTGAGCGCTGTGCTCGCCGAGGGCGTCACCGAACTCAAGAACGCGGCGATCGAGCCGGAGATCACCGATCTGATCATGGTGCTGCAGAAGATGGGTGCCATCATCTCGGTCGAGCCGAACCGCGTCATCTTCATCGAGGGTGTCGATTCGCTGCGCGGCTACGAGCACCGGGCGATCTTCGATCGCAACGAAGCAGCCTCCTGGGCCAGCGCAGCGCTGGCGACCGAGGGCGACATCTACGTCGAGGGCGCGAAGCAGGAGGAACTCATGACGTTCCTCAACATCTTCCGCAAGGTCGGCGGCGCCTTCGACGTTCACGAGGACGGCATCCGCTTCTACCACCCGGGCGGACCGCTGAAGCCGGTGGTCATCGAGACCGATGTGCATCCGGGCTTCATGACCGACTGGCAACAGCCGCTCGTGGTCGCGCTCACCAAGGCCGAGGGCGTGTCGGTCGTGCACGAGACCGTGTACGAGAACCGGTTCGGGTTCACAGAGGCGCTCAACAAGATGGGCGCCGACATCGTCGTGCACAAGGACGGGCTGGCGAACGTCACCCGCCGAGTGCCGCGCCGGCCGCTCGAGCAGGCTGCTGTGGTCACGGGACCGACGCCGCTGCACGGCGCCGATGTGCATGTGCCCGACCTTCGAGGCGGATTCAGCCACCTCATCGCGGCGCTGACCGCGGAGGGCCGTTCGACGATCAGCAACGTCGGCATCATCAGCCGTGGGTACGAGCACTTCATCGAGAAGCTCGAGCAGTTGGGCGCCGACTTCTCGGCCGAAGGATAAAATCCTCAGGTGTCATCGCACCCCAAGCCCCGGTCCGAGCGCGGGTGGATCTGGAACCTGCTCGCAACGCTGATCCTTCCGGTGATGGGGCTGCTGGCGCGCTTCAGCTTCATCGACGGACACAAGCTGCCGAAGCAGGGCGCGTTCGTGCTCTCGCCCAATCACTACTCCGAGATCGACCCCATCATCATGGGCATCGCGGTGTGGAAGCTCGGCCGCGTGCCGCGCTTCATGGCCAAGGCGTCGCTCTGGAAGGTGCCGGTGCTCGGCTGGCTCCTCACCAAGTCGGGCCAGATCCCCGTGCAGCGTGCCGGCTCGACGCGCGAGAACGACCCGATGGCGGCGGCGCGCACGCTCGTCGAGAACGACCTCGCCGTGATCATCTACCCCGAAGGCAGCCTCACACGCGAGCCCGACCTGTGGCCCATGCGGGGCAAGACCGGAGCGGTGCGCATGGCGCTGCAGGCCGGCATCCCGCTGATCCCAGCTGCGCACTGGGGAACCCAGGCGATCCTTCCTCGCTATGGCAAGCGCGTGAGCATCTGGCCGCCGCGCAAGCCGGTCTCGGTGATCATCGGCGACCCAGTGGACCTCTCGAAGTACGAGGGCCGTCCGCTCGACGCTCAGGTGCTCAACGAGGCCACTGCAGACCTGATGGCTGCCATCGCTGAACTGCTCGGGCGGTTGCGCGGCGAGACTCCGCCGGCCGAGCTGTGGGACCCCAGCAAGAACAACCAATCGGAGACCGGACGATTTTGAGTGAGCGCGCACCCGCCCCCGGGCCACTGAACACCGAGGCGCTTCGCACGCTCGCGGTCGCCGGTCAACGGCGTCGGCTCGCAGTGCTCGGAGCCGGCAGCTGGGGCACCACCTTCGCGAAGGTGCTCGCCGAGGGCGGCAATGACGTGGTGCTCTGGGCGCGGCGGCCCGAGCTCGCGCGCGAGATCAGTGAGACGAAGCGCAACTCCGACTACCTGCGCGGGATCAACCTGCCCATCAGCCTCGTCGCCGACAGCTCCGTGGAGCGAGTGCTCGACGGCGCCGAGCAGGTGTACCTCTCGGTGCCCAGCCAGAGCCTGCGCGAGGTGCTCGCCCAGGTGCGCGACCTGATCCCCGCTGACGTGCCGGTCGTGAGCCTGATGAAGGGCGTCGAGAAGGGCACCGCGCTTCGGATGAGCGAGGTGATCTGCCAGGAGCTCGGACTCGACTCGGGGCGCATCGCCGTGGCATCCGGCCCGAACCTCGCGCTCGAGATCGCGAAGCGTCAGCCGACCGCCGCCGTGGTCGCGAGCGAAAGCGCTCAGACCGCAGCGGAGGTCGCGTCGGCGGCCACCAACCCCTATTTCCGCTGCTTCGTGAACAGCGACGTCATCGGCACCGAGTTCGGCGGAGTGCTCAAGAACCTCATCGCCGTCGCGATCGGCATCGTCGACGGCGTCGGCTACGGCGAGAACACCAAGGCCTCGATCATCACGCGCGGGCTCGCCGAGATGACCGAGTTCGCCGTCGCCTTCGGAGGGCGGCCCGAGACGCTCGCGGGGCTCGCCGGCCTCGGAGACCTCATCGCGACCTGCGGCTCGCCGCTCTCGCGCAACAACACGGCCGGTCGGCTGCTCGGGCAGGGATACGCGCTCGCCGATGTGGTGCGCCAGATGAACCAGGTGGCCGAGGGGCTCGCCTCAGTGGCACCCGTGCTCGAGCTCGCGGAGGCGAAGGGCGTGACGATGCCCATCGTGTCGCAGGTGCAGCAGGTGCTCTCGGGTACGCTCGCACCTCGCGACCTCGCACCGCATCTCACCGACACCGACGAACCACAGGGGGAATGATCCGTGGCGGAGCACATCGAGCCGACGGCTGACAGCGGCGAATCGGCCGGATCGGAACACCCCGGTTCGGAAGCGACCCGTTCGCGACTGACCGTTGCACTGCTCTTCGGCGGGCGATCCTCCGAGCACTCGATCAGCTGCGCGACGGCGAGCGGCGTGCTCGGCGCCATCGACCGCGAGCGCTATGACGTGATCCCGGTCGGCATCACGCGCGATGGCGCCTTCACACTGCAGCCGGATGACCCGGCCCGCTTCGCGCTCAGCAGCGACCTGCCCGAGGTCATCGACAACGGCACGCGGGTGCGGCTCCCCGACTCGGCTGCGTCATCGGAGTGGACGGTGACGGATGCCGCCGGCGCCACCACATCGCTCGGCACCGTCGACGTGGCCTTCCCCATCCTGCACGGCCCCTTCGGCGAAGACGGCACCGTGCAGGGCATGCTCGAGCTCTTCGGCATCCCGTACGTCGGCGCCGGCGTGCTGGCATCGGCTGCGGGCATGGACAAGCACTTCACGAAGAGCCTCTTGCAGCACGCCGGCATCCCAGTGGCCGATTGGGTCACGATCACGGCGGGCGAGCGCGAGTCCCGTCGACCAGGGCTCGTCGAGGAGCTGGAGCCGCTCGGCTGGCCGCTGTTCGTCAAGCCCGCGCGAGCCGGCTCGAGCGTCGGCGTCACGCGGGTCGCCGCTCCTGAGGGGCTCGACGCTGCGCTCGACGCCGCGTTCGCCGAGGATTCCCGCGTGCTGGTCGAGCGGGCCCTCGTCGGCCGCGAAGTGGAGTGCGCGGTGCTCGCCGGTCGCAACGGCGGTGCGCCGAGGGTCTCCGTCGCGGGCGAGATCGTCGTTACCGGTCGCGACTTCTACGACTTCGAGGCCAAGTACCTCGACGCGCCAGGCATCGAGCTGGTGTGCCCGGCGGTGCTGTCCGACGCCGAGCTGGCAGAGATGCGCCGGGTCGCCGCCGCCGCGTTCGACGCGATCGGGGGAGCGGGCCTTGCGCGCGTCGACTTCTTCCTCACTGACGACGGCTTCGTCGTCAACGAGGTGAACACCATGCCGGGCTTCACCCCCATCTCGATGTTCCCCAAGTGCTGGATCGCCTCGGGAGTCTCGTACCCGGAGCTGATCGACGAACTGATCACGCTCGGCCTCGAGACCGCGCGGTAGCCCAGCCCGCACGACGCCGGCCTTCGGCGTCCGGCTCGCGCTCGCCGCTCGGCTTCCGGCCGCTCGGAGTGGGGCCCGTCGGCATCAACCGTTTGGCATCCGCCCCCCGCCTGTCTGCGCCACCTGCAGACATCTGCGCCACGTCTCCCTGGCGCGCTTGTCCGTGAGTGGCGCAGACGCGGATGCGGGCTAAGGCCTACTGTTCGTTCAGCGCGTCGACGCGCGAGAGACAGCTGCGCTCCTGCGGCACGGTCGACACCGAGTTCGCGAGGTCCTCGAGCACCGCGCGGCCCGATACGGTCGCGCCGTTGATAGCGACGGTGATCGCAGGGTCGCGGCCGTAGGTCGTGAAGTAGGTGAGGGGCTCCTCGGTGGCGTCGCGCAGCCAGTCGATGCCTCGCACCTCCACGCAGTCCATCTCCGACGGCGCGGGCACGGGAACGCCGCAGCTCAGGAAGACGGATGCCGGGTCGCCCCATGCCGCGGTTGCCTGCGCGTTCGTCTCCCGCTGCTCGAGGTCGCCCGCGAACTCCGGCAGCCGCACGATCACACCCGCGCATGCCGGGTTGTTCGAATCGGCGGCGGGCTCCATCACGACCGTGGCGGCGCATCCGGTCAGCAGCACGGTCGCTGCGACCACGGATGCCGCAGCAGCAGCCCGGGTGAGCGAGCGCCACGGCGCGGGGGTCATGGCGGCTCGGGCTCGCGGCATCCGGGACTGCGAACGGAGGTGCAGTGCAGTCATCACTGCCAGGCTACCGTGGTGCGGGTGAGTGAATCTGACACCCTCGGAGCGATCGGCGAGGTCGCCACGCTGTCACGCGTCCTCCCTCGGCTGACGCCCGCTGCCGCGGCGGAACTGGGTCCGGGCGACGATTGCGCCGTCGTGGCAGCTCCGGACGGCCGCTTCGTCGTGACGAGCGACATGATGGTGCACGGACCCGATTTCCGGCTCGCCTGGTCGACCCCGTTCGACCTCGGGTGGAAGGCCGCCGCCACCAACCTCTCGGACGTCGCGGCGATGGGTGCCACGCCCACGGCGCTCACCGTGTCGATCGCCGCGCCTCGCGGGCTGGAGGTCTCGGTGCTCGAGGGCATCGCTGATGGGCTCGCCGCAGCCTGCGACGCACTCGCCCCCGGCTGCGGAGTCGTCGGCGGCGACCTCTCGGTCAGCGAGGTGTTGACCATCGCGGTGACCGCGCTCGGCGACCTCGGCGGGCTCTCGCCGGTGCTGCGATCAGGAGCGCGCGTGGGCGATGTCGTCGCGGTCTCGGGTGTGCTCGGCGAAGCGGGACGAGGGCTTGCGGTGCTCTTCGCAGAGGGCGTCGATGCTTACGGAATGCCCGACGCGGATGCCGCGGCCTCCGCGCGGGAACGGCATCCCGAGTCCGTCGCGGCACAGCTGCGCCCCGAGCCGCCGATCGCAGACGGCCGGCTCGCGGCACTCGCGGGTGCTCACGCGATGATCGACCTCAGCGATGGGCTCGCGATCGACGCGCGCCGCGTCGCGGCGGCGAGCGGCATCGCGATCGACCTCGACTCGGTGGCGCTCGGAGCCGACCCGTTGCTCGCGCTCGAGGGCGGGGAGGCCCACAGCCTGCTCGCGACGTTCGCTGCCGGCACAGCGCTGCCGGGTGGTTTCAGAGCCATCGGCCGGGTGGTCGCCGGCGCCGGTCTGCTGCTCGACGGTGCACCATGGCAGCGACCCTCGGGCTGGGATCCGTACCGGGGTTGGGACGGAGCGCGAGGATGATCGATCGCGAAGGCAAGAGCGACGGCAAGAGCGACGGCACGAGCAGAGAATCGAAGGTGATCGCATGAGCGGCAAGGACCTCTTCCACGCGATCGGCGACGCGCGCCGCCGTGCGCTGCTCGAGCTGCTGGGCGAGCGGCCCCGAACCGTGGGCGAACTCGCCGCGGAGCTCGGCATCGCGCAGCCCTCGGTGAGTCAGCACATCACCCTGCTGCGCGAGCTCGACCTCGTGTCGACGAGCCGCAGAGGCACCGCCACCGTCGTCGAACTCACCGCCGCACCGCTGCGCGATGTGGCCGCGTGGTGCCTCGACCTCGCCGACCGGCGCTCCTGAGCGCCTCCCGCATCCACGAGGCCGCAACCCGGAACCCGACGGGCAGCAGCGCGGTCAGTCTCCGGATGTCGGCGTGAGCCAGTACAGCGCGGTGTCGCCGTAGTCCTTGCGGCGCTCGAGTTCGAGACCCTCGGGGAGCATCGGCTGCGGGGCCTTGGACGATCGCTCGAGCACCACGATCGAGTCGTCGCCGAGCCGGGGGACCAGCGCTTCGAGCAAGTGCTCGAGTTCGAGGTTTCCGAGGTCGTAGGGCGGGTCGATGAGCACCACATCGAACTGCTCGGCCGCGCCGGCGACGAAGGTGCGTGCGGGGGAGCCGCTCACGGTGATGCGGGGCGCGCGGCCTCGGGGCGCGGCATCCGCCACCACTGCCGCATTCCGCCGGCAGATCGCGGCCGCCGCACGGGCGCGTTCGACCAGCGTGATGCTCACTGCGCCCCTCGAGGCGGCCTCGAGTCCGAGCGCGCCCGATCCGGCGAAGAGGTCGAGCACGTTCGCGCCCTGCAACGCGCCGCGCGCATCGAGCGCGCTGAAGATCGCCTCGCGCACCCGATCGCTGGTCGGTCTCGTGCCGGCCGGGGGAACCGCCAGCGTGAGTGAGCCGGCGAAGCCCGCGATGATGCGCGTCATGCGTTCGAGGGTAGTGCCGCGGCCGCGCCGTCCCTGCACTGTCAGCGCTCGCAGGTAGCGTTGCAGCGTGCCTTCTCCGCTCGACGCCAAGCTCTCGAACACGCTCGGCGGTCGCACCGCGGGCGCGTTCGAGCGCGCGCTGGGCCTTCGCACGGTGGGCGACCTGCTGCACCACTTCCCGCGGCGGTACGCCCGGCGGGGCGAGCTCACCGCGCTCGACGAGCTCGAGGTGGGCGCAAGCGTCACGATCGTCGCCGAGGTGCTGCGCACGAGCGAGCGCCGCATGCAGCAGCGACGCGGGTCGATCCTCGAGGTCGCCATCAGTGATGGCCGCGGCATTCTGACGCTCACCTTCTTCAACCAGGCCTGGCGCAAGAACGAACTGGTGCCCGGTGCGCGCGGCATCTTCGCCGGCAAGGTGGGGGAGTATCGGGGCACGCGCCAGCTGGCGCACCCCGACTACGAGCTCTTCGAACGCGACCCCGACGGCCGCGTCGGGGCGAGCTCCCCAGCAGAGGCGGATGCCGCCTCGCCCGACGCAGCGCGCTGGGCGATGCAGCCGATTCCCATCTACCCGGCCACGTCCACTGTCGCCTCCTGGCAGTTGCAGCGCGCGATCGGCGTGGTGCTCGACACGCTGCCACCGCTCGACGATCCGGTGCCTGCAAGCATCCGCCGTCGGGAGCAGCTGATGGACTACGCGAAGGCTCTCGACGCTGTGCACCGTCCCGAGCGCGACGAAGACCATCGGCGAGCGCGCGACGCGCTGCGCTATCAGGAGGCGTTCGTGCTGCAGACGGCACTGCTGCGCGAGCGGGCGAAGCGGCGCGAGCACGCCGCCGCAGTGCGCACGCCGGGTCGGCGCTCGGCCGAGTTCCACGCGCACCTGCCGTTCGAGCTCACCGACGACCAGCAGCGGGTCGGCGCCGAGATCGAGGCAGACCTCGCTTCAGGCGTACCGATGAACCGTCTCGTGCAGGGCGAGGTGGGCTCGGGCAAGACGCTCGTCGCGCTCCGAGCGATGCTCGCGGTCGCCGACTCCGGCGGCCAGGCCGCGCTGCTCGCACCGACAGAGGTGCTCGCCGCCCAGCATCTGCGCTCGATCGTCGCCTCGCTCGGCCCCGACCTCGCGGCGGCGCTGCGACCCACGCTCCTCACCGGTGGGCTCAGCACCGCTGAGCGGCGCAAGGCACTGCTCGCAGCGGCAGCCGGTTCATCGAGCATCATCGTCGGCACGCACGCGCTGCTCAGCGACAATGTGACCTTCGCCGATCTCGGACTGGTCGTCGTCGACGAGCAGCACCGGTTCGGCGTGGATCAGCGTGAGGCGCTGCGGCTCAAAGGATCACAAGCGCCCCATGTGCTGGTCCTGACCGCCACTCCCATCCCGCGAACCGTTGCGATGACGGTCTTCGGCGATCTCGACGTGTCGACCATCACGCAGCTCCCCGCAGGGCGCACACCGATCACGTCGCATGTCGTGCCGCTCGCCGAGCGACCCGGCTGGCTCACGCGAGCATGGGAGCGCATCGGTGAGGAGCTCGACCAGGGGCGCCAGGCGTTCGTCGTCTGCCCGGCGATCGAGCCGGGCGCCCTCGACGATACGGGTGACGAGGTCGTCGACGATGACCGCGCCGAGGTCAGCGAAGGAGACAGCGCCCAGACCGAGGCCGCTGCGGCGCGCATCGCCAACGTGCTCGAGGTCACGCAGTTGCTGCGCGAAGGGCCAGCGCTGCACGGCCGCCGCATCGAAGCCCTGCACGGGCGGCTCTCCAGCGATGACAAAGACCGCATCATGCGAGAGTTCGCCCGTGGCGCGATCGATGTGCTCGTGGCCACGACGGTCGTCGAAGTGGGCGTCGACGTGCCGAACGCGTCGACCATGGTCATCCTCGACGCCGACCGCTTCGGGGTGTCGCAACTTCACCAGCTTCGGGGGAGAGTGGGGCGAGGCGGCGTCCCCGGCCTCTGCCTCTTCGTGACGCGCGCGCCCCTCGGCACCGTCGCCAGAGAGCGGGTGGATGCGGTGGCCTCGACGCTCGACGGGTTCGAGCTCGCGCAGATCGACCTCGAACTCCGTCGCGAGGGCGACGTGCTCGGCAGCGAGCAATCCGGAGGACGCTCGAGTCTCAAGCTGCTGCGTGTTGTGCACGACGGCGAGCTGATCGGCGAGGCGCGGGCCGCGGCCGAGAGCGTGCTGGCCGACGACCCCGAACTCGACGCGCACCCCGCGCTGCGTGGAGCCCTCCAGCGGCGCCTCGACGAGACCGCACAGACGTTCCTCGCGAAGAACTGAGTCGCAACGACTGCATCGCCGTCGCGATCGCCGTCGCGGTGTTGCGCCCGGCTGCGCCCCCGAGAGTCATCACTACGGCACCATCACTAGGCTTGAGGCATGAGCAGGATCGCCGTCGTCCCCGGGTCGTTCGACCCGATCACCCTCGGCCATCTCGACGTCATCGACCGGGCGTCTCGCATCTTCGACGAGGTGCACGTGCTCGTCGTGCACAACCCCGACAAGTCGGCCCTGCTGCCGATCGCGCAGCGCGTCACCCTCATCGACCGCGCCATTCGCGAGGCCGGCATCCCCGATCACGTGCTCGTCACCAGCTGGAGCATGGGGCTGCTCGTCGACTACTGCGTCGACGTGGGGGCGAGCGTGCTGGTGAAGGGCATCCGCTCGCAGATCGATGTCGCCTATGAGACTCCGATGGCCATCGTGAACCGCAACCTCGCCGAGGTGGAGACGGTGTTCCTGCTGCCCGACCCCTCCCACGCACATGTGTCGAGCTCGCTCGTGCGCCAGGTGGCGGGACTCGGCGGCGACATCTCGCCGTATGTGCCGGCCGCGGTCGCCGACTACCTTCAGAACCAACGTGGCGACTGAGTCGCGGGTCTCCTCATCGGGAGATCTCGGCCGCTGCGCCATCGGCTACGCGGCGATGCTCGAGCAGTTCCCGCCCGCGGAAGCGGTCGAGCTCGGCGCGTTCGCCGAGCAGCACGGCTTCTCCGGTGTCATGGCGGCCGATCACTTCCAGCCCTGGCTCCCCGCGCAGGGGCAGAGCCCGTTCGTGTGGAACGTGCTCACGGCTCTCGCCGAGCGCACCACCGGAGACATCGGGCCCGGCGTCACCGCGCCGACCTACCGCGTGCACCCCGCCGTCGTGGCGCAGGCCAGTGCGACGCTCGCGTCGATGTACCCGGGGCGGCACTGGTTGGGCATCGGCTCGGGGGAAGCGATCAACGAGCACATCGTCGGGCAGTACTGGCCCGAGGCGCACGAGCGCATCGGTCGCATGTTCGAGGCCGTCGACATCATCAAGAAGCTCTTCGCCTCCGGCATCCAGCACAAAGACGTCAAGCACCAGGGCCAGTACTACAAGCTCGAGACGACCCGGTTGTGGACCATGCCCGAGACGCCGCCGGAGATCTTCATCGCCACCTCGGGCCCGGTGACCGCTCGTCGGGCCGGTCGCGTGGCCGACGGGCTCATCACCGTTGAGGCTCCTCGCGAGCGCATCGAGCATCTGTTCGCACGCTTCGCAGCCGGCGCGCGCGAGGGCGGACGTCGAGCCGAGGCCATGCCGAAGGTGCTGCAACTGCACCTTTCCTGGGCCGAGACCGACGAGGAGGCCATGCGCAACGCGCTCGCCGAGTGGCCCATGGCGGCGATGCCCTTCGCGAAGAGCGACATCCGCTCGCCCTATGAGTTCGAGCAGCTCGCTCGAATGGTGCGGCCCGAGGACTTCAACGGACGGATGCTGGTCTCCAGCGACCCTGACCGGCACCGCGCGCACATCCAGCGGTTCATCGACCTCGGGTTCGACCGCATCTACCTGCACAACGTCGGCCGCAACCAGCGCGAGTGGATCACCCGCTTCGGCCGGGATGTGCTGCCGCAGCTTCAGCGATGAGGAGCCGCAACCCATGATCAGCATCTTCGCGCTGGAGGGCATCCCCGAGATCGCCCCGGGCGACGACCTCGCGGCGATCATCGCGGGCGCCGCCGCCGGCGCGCTCATCGACGGCGACATCCTCGTGGTCACGTCGAAGATCGTCTCGAAGGCGGAAGGGCGCATTGTGCGCGCGCCCGACCGCGAGCAGGCCATCACCGAGCAGACGGTGCGCCTGGTCGCGAGCAAACCGCACGCGCACGGCACCGGAGTCACCCGCATCGTCGAGAACCCGCAGGGGCTCGTGCTCGCAGCAGCGGGGGTCGACGCCAGCAACACTCCCGAAGGAACCGTGCTGCTCCTGCCCGAAGACCCCGACGCCTCAGCCCGGGCGATCGCCGCAGGGCTGCGAGAGCGCACCGGCAAACGCGTCGGCGTGATCATCAGTGACACGCTCGGCCGCCCCTGGCGGCTCGGGCAGATCGACCTCGCGATCGGGGCCGCCGGCGTGCACGTGTTCGACGATCTGCGCGGCAGGACCGACAGCGCCGGCCGCACGCTCGAGGTGACCATCACCGCGACCGCCGATGAACTCGCTGCAGCCACAGATCTCGTGAAGGGCAAGACTTCCGGCCGCCCAGTGGCGGTCGTGCGAGGACTCCCCGAAGTCGTGACCGAGCTCGACGCGCCCGGTGCCCGTTCGATCGTGCGCTCCTCGGCAGATGACCTCTTCAGCCTCGGCACGCGCGAGGCGTTCGAGGCCGGCGTCGCCGAAGGGCTGCGACGCGCCGGAGTCACTCCATGACTTGCCGAGAGGATGCCTGCAAGTCTGGCGTTACCGCTTTGTGACGGGCAGACTCGGCATGTGAGCAGTCTGCCGGCATCCTTCGGCACCGTGCCCGATGATGCGTACCCGATGAGCGACTTCCAACAGGTCAGCGATTCCATCGTGCGCGCCGTTGAGACGGTGATCGGCGGCAAGCGCGAAGCCATCGAGATCGCCCTGACCGTGCTGCTGTCGGAGGGCCACCTGCTGGTGGAGGACGTGCCGGGCGTCGGCAAGACGATGCTCGCGCGAGCCTTGGCGCGAAGCGTCGACTGCTCCGTCTCGCGCATTCAGTTCACACCCGATCTGCTGCCGAGCGACATCACCGGCGTCTCGGTCTACGACCAGTCGCGCCGCGAGTTCGAGTTCCGACCGGGGCCGGTGTTCGCGAACTTCGTGATCGGCGATGAGATCAACCGGGCCAGTCCGAAGACCCAGAGCGCCCTGCTCGAGAGCATGGAGGAGCGGCAGGTCACCGTCGACGGCCACACCTATCCTCTGGCGACGCCTTTCACGGTCATCGCCACGCAGAATCCAGTCGAGATGGAGGGCACCTACGCCCTTCCCGAGGCGCAGCGCGACCGGTTCATGGCGCGGATCTCGATCGGCTATCCAGATGCCGCGGCTGAGGCGGCGCTGCTCCGCAGCCGCGACGTCGATGACCCGATCGAGAGCCTGGAGGCGGTGGTCGGCATCGAAGAGCTTCGATCGCTCATCGCCACAGCTCGAGGGGTCTTCGTGAGTTCCTCGGTCGAGCAGTACCTGGTCGCGATCGCACAGGCGACACGGTCAGACCCCGAGCTCCGGCTCGGCGCAAGCCCGCGAGCCTCGCTGCAGTTGGCCCGCGCGGCCAAGACTCGAGCGGCGCGCGATGGCCGCGACTTCGTGCTGCCCGACGACATCGACGCCCTCGTGCCCGTGGTCTTCGCTCATCGCGTGCTGGCCGCCGGTCGTACCGCCAACGCCTCGGTGACGGCGGTCGAGCCGATCCTCGCCCGGATCGTCGCAGAGACACCGGTGCCGACCGGACTGCGCTGACCGCTCATGCCCCAGCGCTCGCGTCGCCTGAGATCGGTGCGGCCGACTGCGCGCGGGTGGGGCGTGCTGGCCTGCGTGCTCGCCAGCGCGTGGGGCGGAGTGGTGACCGCCCGCTCTGAACTGTTCTTTCTCGCCGCGTTCGCCGCCCTGCTGCTGGTCGCGGCACTCCTCGCGGTGATGGGCCGGCAGGCGCCGTTCACGGTGCGCCGGCGGGTCGAGCCCGCGATGCCGGCGGTGGGCGAGACGGCATCCGTCGCGCTCCACGTGCAGAACGTCGCGACCTCGACCTCCGCGCCCATCGTCGTGCGCGATGTCGCGCCCGCGGCACTCGATGAGGAACCTCCGCCTTCGCTGCCGCTGCCCTCGCTGCCGCCTGGAGGCGCGGCGACGCTGCGCTACCAGTTCACACCGGGCGCGCGCGGACGCACAGCGCTCGGCCCGCTCGAGACCGCCTGGCGCGATCCCTTCGCGCTGCTCACCGCGAGCTCGCCCGTGGGAGTCGAAGAGGAACTCCTGGTGGTGCCGGCCATCGAGCCGCTGACAGACGCGGGACTCTGGCCCGCCGAGGGCGATGGGTCTTCGCGGCCGGTGCAGCGGAGAACATCGGTATCGGATGACGACCTGACCACGCGTGAGTACCGGCAGGGCGACCCGCTGCGTCGCGTTCACTGGAGGGCCTCGGCCAGACAGGGCGAGCTCATGGTGCGGCAGGAGGAGCAGCATTCCGTTCCCGAGGCGCGGATCGTGGTCGACACCCTGCGCGAGGGATGGCCAGGCGTCCACCGCCATGGTGCTGATACGAGCCCCGAGTTCGAGGCCGCGCTCTCGCTCGTCGCCTCGCTCGGAGTGCACCTCGCCGACGCCGGCTACCACGTGCAATTGCTCGAAACCGGCCGGGCTCAGCTGAGACCGCCGGGATCGCGGCCGACCGGGGTGCGCGACGCCGCGTTCCTTTCGAGCCTCGCGCTCGCCGCACCGGTCGTCGAACGGTCAGCGCGGGTGGCCGATGTCGAACCTGCCGCCGTCGCGCGAGGACCGGTGTTCGCGGTGCTGTCGGCGCCGGCGTCCGACGCGCTCGAATGGATCGCCTCCAACGAGACGGCGCTCGACGTCGCGATCGCGTTCGTGTTCGTGGGTGACGAGCCCCACACGCAACCGGAGAGCACTGAGGTGCTCGCCGCGCAGGGGTGGCGCTGCGTCGAGGTGGACGCCGGCGAGGGAGCGGCCGACGCCTGGCAGGCTGCGATCGACGACGTCGGGAACGCGTATGGCTACGTCTGATCTTGCGCCCGCCCCAGAGCGGCAGCGCCCCCCGAAGCGGGAGGCGGGGCCGCCCGGAAGGCCCACCGCTGGCCGTTGGAGCCGCGCGCCCGCACAGCGTGAATGGACGGCGAGCGCTGCCCTCGCTGGTTCGCTCGTGGCAGCCGTGTTCGGCTTGTTCCCTGTGCTTCAGCCGTCGGCCTGGGTGCCTCAGTCGCTGCTCGTCGTCGTCGCGACCACCGCGGCGGCTGTGCTCGTGAGGGCCCGATTCGGCGCGGCGCCGGCGGCGCCGGCGGTGACGGAGCGCGGCTCCGGGCTGACGGCAGTACGCCTGCGGGGGCTTCGCGCAGCAGCGCCGACCCTTGCGGCGGTCGCAGTGCTGGTGGCGATCAACGTTCCTCTCCACGCGCCCGACACGGCCATCGCCGGCATCGTGCCGACACCTGCCACGGTGGACCGGTTCGTCGACCTCGCCGTGGAGGGTCAGCTCTCGATCGCCTCGCAGGCGATCCCCGCAGTCGCCTCGCCCGGTATCGCGCTGCTGCTCACGCTGGGCCTCGGGCTCGTCGCCATCAGCATCGACGTGCTCGGGGGAGCGCTCCGGCTGCCCGCCGCGACCGCGATCCCGCTGCTGGCCGTGCTCGGCATCCCAGGGGTGGTCGTCACTGGCACAACGTCGTGGCTCGCGTTCATGGTCGCGAGCGGATGCTGGCTCCTCGCGCTCTGGCTGCATAGCGCCCGCGCCCGCGCCCGGCAGGCCCTCACCATCGGTGCGGTCGTGCTCGCCGGCACCCTGGTGATCGGGCCGAGCCTGATGGGGTTCGCTCTGCCGCGCAGCAATGGCACCGGGTTCAACGGCCTGCAGGTCGGAGTGAATCCCCTGATCGACCTCGGCACTGACCTGCGCCGAGACGTCGAGATCACCGCGCTCGATTACACGACCACACTCGAGACCGGCACCTACCTGCGCATGGCGACCCTCGACCGCATCGAGGGCCACGAGTGGGTGCCGGCTGGTGTGATCATCGACTCGTCCAACACCGTCGATGCGATACCGGAGCCGCCAGGGACCGGCGCCGACGTGGTGACGGAGCAGGTCACCACCACGATCCGAATCGGATCCGTCGTGGCCAGGTGGCTGCCGCTGCCGTACGCGCCGCGCAAGGTCGACGGACTGATCGGCCGCTGGTACTGGGAGGAGCGCGGGCACGCGGTGCGCGGCGCCGATACGTTCATCCGCGGGCAGGAGTACACCGTCGTCAGCGACTGGGTGCGGCCCACGGCCGCGCAGTTGCGAGCCGCGGGCAATTCGGTGCCTCGGTCGGTGCGCGCGTACCTCGAACTCGACCGCGCGCGCCTTCCGGAGAACATCGTCGACGAGACCATGCGGATCACGAGCGGCTTGACCTCCGCCTATGAGCGCGCGGAGGCGCTGCAGGCGCACTTCCGAAGCGGCGGCTTCGTGTACTCCGAAGAGGCGCCGGTCGACCGCGATTACGACGGCTCAGGGCTGGATGTCATCAGCCGGTTCCTCGAGGAGAAGAGCGGGTACTGCGTGCACTTCTCGTCGGCGATGGCCGTCATGGCTCGTGTCGCCGGCATCCCCGCGCGCATCGCCGTGGGGTTCCTGCCCGGCACCGCTGAATACGACCCCACGATCGGCGATGAGCGCTACACCGTGCTCTCCAGCGAGTTGCACGCGTGGCCCGAGCTCTACTTCGACGGAGTGGGATGGGTCGCATTCGAACCGACTCCTGGACGCGGTGTCGCACCGGACTTCGAAGCGCCTGTCGTCGATGACCCCAGCACGCCAGATGTCGACGAGTCGCGGCCGCAGCCGCCGGATGCGGCGGTCCCAGGCGGTCCTTCGGCGAGCCCCACGCTCGATCCGCGCGACGAGAACGTGACCGAGGCAGCCGACCTCAGCGACGACGTCACCGGCGTTGTGCTCACCGGGGCCGTGTTCGCGGTCATTCTGGCACTCGCCTGCGCACCGGGCGTCGTGCGGGGCGTGCTGCGACGCCGCCGCTTGCGCAGTGCGGATCCGGTGACGCTCTGGCATGAGATCTGCGCGACCGCAGAGGACGCCGGAATCGCGCCGCGCGTGGTCGAGACACCGAGGGCCTATTGCGCGCGGCTCGTCGAGCACGGCGGTGCACCCGCATCGGCGACGTACGCCCTGCTCGAGGCGGCCGAGCGACGGTGGTTCGGGCGTCATGTCGCACCCGCGGCGCATGTCGACGAGCTGCAGGGGGCGGCACGAGCGGTGGTCTCCGGCATCCGTGAGTCGCTTCGACCCGGTCGGCGCGTGCTCGCGATGATCGCACCGCTCTCGGTGCTCAGAGGCCGTTCCGGTGCTTCGGTCGCCCCACCCTCGAGTGTGTCGATGAGCACCGGAGGCGGCGACTAGGCTCTTGCCTCATGTGCACGTGGTCCGTCGTGCTGCCGGTCAAGGGTTCGCTCGGCAAGTCGCGCTTGCTGCTCGACGACCCCGGGGCACGCGCACGGCTCGCGGTCGCGTTCGCACTCGACACGATCGCCGCGGCATCCGCTGCGCGTCAGGTGGAGCGCATCGTCGTCGTGAGCGCCGATGCCCGCCTGCGTGGGGCCTTGCGCGGAGTCCAGGTGGTCGAAGACCCGCTGACCGGGCTCAACGCGGCCATCCGGGCGGGTCTTGAAGCGCTGGAAGGCCGGCGGCCCGCCGCTGTGCTCCTGGCGGATCTGCCGGCGTTAGCGCCCGGCGAGCTCGATAGCGCGCTCGAGGCGGCCTCGAAGCATCCCCTCGCCATGGTCCCGGATGCCGCCGGCACCGGCACGACGCTGACCACGGCTCTGCGCGCAGACGCGCTCGTGCCGCGGTTCGGCAAGGGATCGCGCCGCGCGCACAACTCGGCAGGACACCTCGAGCTCGATGTGTCGCCGACATCCGGCCTGCGCCGCGATGTCGACGACCTGGCCGACCTGGAAGCCGTCGCCCTCCGCGCCGGCGTGCACACCCGAGCGGTGCTCTCGTCGCTCTCCGGCGTCACCGCGCCCACGGCCGCACCTTCAGCGCAGGGCTCGTTCGAGCCGTCCGAGATCACGCCCGAAGGCCCGCTGCTCGCAAGCTGACCGCGATCAGCCGAGCGCCACCGCAAGCGCGTCGCGCGCGATCGCCGCCGACTGCTCGAGCGAGCTGAGATACAGCGGCCGGGCGACCGCGCGCATTCCCTCCGAATCGAGTTCGGGCACGACGGCGGAGTCGACGGTGTCGACGAGCCAACCATCGAGCAACCCGCCGTCGACGCGGGCGCCGTAGTGTCGCGCCACCGCGGCAGCCGACACGTCCACGTCGACCGCTGCCAGGCACTGCGCGGCCATGCCTCGCACGGCGGCACCGCCGATGATGGGGGAGACGCCGACGATCCGCGCGGAGGATGACACGACGGCATCCCGCAGCCCAGGCACACCGAGGATGGTGCCGATCGACACGACCGGGTTCGAGGGAGCGAGCAGCACGGCGTCGGCTGACGCGAGCGCGCCGAGCACCGACGGAGTCGGCCGAGCACGGTCGGCACCGACCTGCTCGAAGGCGAGGGCGGGAAGCGCTGCGCGGTGGCGCACCCACCACTCCTCGAAGTGCATGGTGCCCTGCTCGGTGACCACGTGCGTCTCGACAGGATCATCGCTCATCGGCAGCAGCGATACCCCGAGGTCCCATCGCGCGGCCAGGCGCGCGGTCGCCTCGGTGAGCGTCGCGCCTTCGCGCAGCCAGCTCGTGCGGGCGAGGTGCGTGCCGAGATCGAGATCGCCGAGCGTGAACCACGGCCATCCGGCGCCGTAGGCGGCGAGCTCGGCCGAGACGCGCTCGCTCTCACCCGCGCGTCCCCATCCTCGCTCGGCGTCGTTGACCCCGGCGAGGGCGTACATGATCGAGTCGAGGTCGGGGCAGACCCGCACCCCGGCGAGCCACAGATCGTCTCCGGTGTTCGTGATCACGGAGATCGTCGCCTCAGGTGCGACCTGGCGCAGGCCGCGCACGAACTTGGCGCCGCCCACTCCGCCCGCGAGCACGGCGATCCTGAGCCTCGAGGCGTTCGGCACCGATTCCGACCTGTGCCCGGCGTTCATGCCGTCTCCTCGGTGTCGAATGCGATCAGGGGACGCCCGGATCGCGGATGCTGAAGCACCGTCGCGCTGACCCCGTACACCTCGTGGATGAGGTCAGCGGTCAGCACCGACCGGGGGTCTCCCTCGGCAACGGTGCGTCCGCCCGCGAGCACTACGACGTGGTCGGCGTACCCGGCGGCCAGCGTGAGATCGTGCAACGCGGCAACCGCGGTGACTCCTTCAGCGGAGAGTCGGCGCAGTAGACCCAGCGTCGCGAGCTGCGCGCGGATATCGAGGTGGTTGGTCGGCTCGTCGAGCAGCAGCAGGCGGGGTTGCTGGGCGAGGGCGCGTGCCAGGTGCACGCGTTGCCGCTCGCCGCCTGATAGCGAGTCGAACGGCCGTTCTGCAAAGCCCTCCATGCCCACAGTGCGAAGGGCGCTCGCGACGATCTCGTCGTCGGCCGCGGTGGCGGTCGCGAGCAGCGACCGGTGAGGGGTGCGACCCAGTTCGACCGCGGCTCGCACCGAGAGCGCCACCTCCGAGCTCAGCTCCTGCTCCACCACGGCGACCGCGCGCGCCCGCGCACGACGGCCCTGTCCCAGCAGATCGGCGCCATCGAAGCGCACCGAACCCGACGCGAGCGGAACGATTCCCGCGATCCCGCGCAGCAGACTCGACTTGCCCGCACCGTTCGGTCCGATCAGGGCGGTCACGCCGCCCGCGGCGGTGAAGCTCACGCCTTCGACGACTCGCTGCCCTCCGAGCACCACCGTGGCATCGCGCACTTCGAGGCGAGCGCCTTCGACCGAGGCGTTGCTCGACCCACGGTTCGCAGCATCCGTTCGAGACGTCATGCCGAACGCCGCCTGGCCAGCAGCAGGGCGAACACGGGCGCGCCCACGATGGCGGTCACGATGCCCACCGGCAATTCCCGCGGGTCGAACAGCGTGCGCGCCGCGGTATCGGCCCAGAGCAGCACGATCGCCCCCGCGAGCGCCGAGAGCGGCAGGAGTGCGCGGTGGCGCGAGCCCGTCAGCAGCCGCACCGCGTGGGGCAGCACGAGTCCGATGAATCCGATCGAGCCGCTGACCGACACCATCGCGCCCGTGAGCAGCGCGGTGGCGGCGAGCAGCACCCACCGAGTCGCGGTGACGTTGACACCGAGCGCGGATGCTGTCGCGTCGCCGAACGCGAAGCTGTCGAGCGCTCCGCCCGAGAACAGCACAGGAACCCCCACCACGAGCAGCGCGACGCCCGCGATCGCGACAGTCGTCCATGTCGAGCCGGCGAGTGAGCCGAGCAGCCAGGCGAGGATCTCGCGAAAGGAGTCGCCCGTCGCCGACCAGAAGATGACAAGACTCGTCACCGCCGACGCGAGGGCCGAGACCGCGACCCCGGCGAGCACCGTGCGTGTCGGCGTCACGCCGCCGGCGGCGCCGGCGAGCAGCAGGGTCGCGATGAGCGCTGCGAACGCGCCTGCGAAGGCCGCCACGGGCAGCAGGATGCCGAGGCCCAGCAAGAGAACCCCCACCGCGCCGAGCGAGGCACCCGATGAGAGCCCCAGCAGGTACGGATCGGCGAGCGCGTTTCGAGTGAGCGCCTGCATCACGGTGCCGCTGATCGCGAGGCCCGCGCCCACCGCAGCCGCGGTCAGCACCCGAGGCAGTCGCAGCTCCCAGACGATGCCGTCGCGCAGCGCGTTGAGCGGACTGTCACCGAGGCCCAGGTGCGAGGCCACGCTTCGAAGCACCTCGTCGGGGCGAAGATCAGCCGCGCCGAAGCAGATCGCTGTCACCACTGAACCGGCGAGGGCGACGAGCAGCACAATGCCCCACGCAAGCGCCAGACCGCGGTCGCGGCGGGCGCTCGGCATCCGGGCGGCCGACCTCATCCGCTCAGCCGATGCCGAGTTCGCCGAGTTGCGCAACGACCGAGGCGACTGCCTCCACCGACCGCACTCCCGCCTCCCCGGCCGCGAACGGCACCACCACGAAGCGGTCCCGCCTGACCGCGGTGAGTTCAGCGGTCACCGGGTTCGACTTGAGCAGCTCGATCTTCTTCGCCGCGGTGTTCCACGAGGCATCCACGAGCACGATCACGTCGGGATCGGCTTCGATGACGGATTCCCAGCCGAGTGAGGTCCAGGTGTCCTCGATGCCCGCTGCGATGTTCTCGAGGCCGGCGGTCTCCATCACGAGCTGTGGCGCGCCGATTCCGGCACCGACATAGGGGGTGTCCGATCCCGATGAGTACCAGAGCGCCGTGAGGCCGGCGGTCGACGGCTCGATGTCAGCGAGCCGTTCGCGCTGCTGATCGATCAGCTCGGCGGCCTCCGTCTCTGCACCGAACACGTCGCCGGCCTCCGCGATCTCGTCGAACAGCACGTCGAAGGTGAGCTTCTCCGGCTTGTACTCGGGCGCCTTGCACGCCGAGGGGGCGACGTAGGTGCCGACTCCGAAGCTCGCGAGCGTGGCTCGTTCGCCCGCCGCATCGGCGGTGAGGTTCGACTCCCAGCCCGCGAACACGAAATCGGGTTCCAGGTCGAGCACCGCCTCTTG
Source organism: Ruicaihuangia caeni (assembly GCF_029952955.1). Classification (GTDB taxonomy): domain Bacteria; phylum Actinomycetota; class Actinomycetes; order Actinomycetales; family Microbacteriaceae; genus Ruicaihuangia; species Ruicaihuangia caeni. The sequence goes on from NZ_JASATX010000001.1 coordinate 380,597, forward strand.
GCTGGGCGCGAAGTCGCTGATCACTGGGATGCCCGCGGCATCGTCGGCCCACTGCTCGGGCACCGGACCGTCGAGGAACGCGGCGCCGACGATGCGGTCGCCGAGGCCCAGTGCCAGCAGCAATTCGGTCGTCGTCGATTTGATGGTCACCACGCGCTGCGGTGGATGGTCGAGTGCGACCTCAACGCCGCAGTTGTCGGTGACTGCGGGCGCTGCGGCGTCGCCTGCGTCCGGGTTCGAATGCGCGGGCGCGGACGCGCACCCGGCTGTCAGGGCGATCAGCGAGGCAAGCGCGAGCAGCCCAGAGGCCCTGCGACCTCGGGGAGTGAACGATCGGTCGAAGGATGGGAGAAGCGGCATTGAGACTCCAGAAGAACGGATGCTGCGCTCACCAGCGCGGCGGAACCACGGACGTGCGGGCATGAGTGGCACGCGAGCGATCCGGCCGCCGGAGAACACCGGTCGGCGCTCCGCGCCAGCACAGCGCGGTGGAGTCGACACCAACCTACAACACGCGAAGTCTTGCCACTGTCACCGGCGGCGTCTAGGTTTGCGCCAAGCGGAAGTGCCTGGCGCGCCCCGCGGCTCCAAGACGACGACGTCTGAGATGTACCCAACTCCTCGGCGGGTGCAGGGCACCACTGCCGATGAACAGGAAGGCAGTGGCATGACGGTTGTACGAGCGGCGATCACGCAGACCACGTGGACCGGCGACAAGGAATCGATGATCGTCAAGCACGAGGGGTTCCTGCGCGATGCTGCCGCGCAGGGGGCACAGGTGATCTGCTTCCAGGAACTGTTCTACGGCCCGTACTTCGGCATCACCCAGGACCAGAAGTACTACGACTTCGCCGAGCCGATCCCTGGCCCGACCGTCGAGCGGTTCCAAGCCCTGGCGCGCGAGCACTCGATGGTGGTGGTGCTGCCGATCTACGAGGAGGAGCAGCCGGGCGTGCTCTACAACACCGCGGTCGTCATCGACGCCGATGGCAGCGTGCTCGGCAAGTACCGCAAGAACCACCTTCCGAACCTTCCGAGCTTCTGGGAGAAGTTCTACTTCAGGCCGGGAAACCTCGGCTGGCCAGTGTTCGACACCGCGGTCGGCCGCATCGGTGTGACCATCTGCTATGATCGCCACTTCCCAGAGGGATGGCGCGTGCTCGGCCTCGCCGGCGCCCAGATCGTCTTCAATCCGAATGCCTCGAAGCCCGGGCTCTCCAACCGGCTGTGGGAGCTCGAGCAGCCCGCTGCCGCCGGCGCGAACGGCTACTTCGTGGGCGTCCCCAACCGGGTGGGGCGCGAGGACAACGAGTACGGCGACGACGCGGTCGACTTCTACGGCACCTCGTACTTCGTCGACCCCCGGGGCAACTTCGTGGGGGAGAAGGCCTCAGACTCCACCGAGGAACTCGTCATCCGCGACCTCGACCTGTCGCTCGTGCGCTCGGTGCGCAATGACTGGCAGTTCTATCGCGACCGGCGTCCTGACGCCTACGGCCCGATCGTGGCGCCGTAGGCGCGGGCGAAGGCTGGAGGCGACGATGAAGACTCTGATCAAGAACGGCCTGGTGGTCAGTTCCACCGGGCGGCAGCCTGCTGATGTGCTCATCGACGGCGAGACGATCGCCGCGGTGCTCGCACCCGGTTCGGTGCTGCTCGGTTTCGACATCGAGCAGAACGTGGATGTCGTCATCGACGCCGCGGGCAAGTACGTCATCCCGGGCGGTATCGATGCGCACACGCACATGTCGTTGCCGTTCGGGGGCACCGCCGCATCCGACACGTTCGAGACCGGTACGCGCGCGGCGGCCTGGGGCGGCACGACGACCATCATCGACTTCGCCGTGCAGACCTTCGGCCAGCGCCTCGAGGACGGCCTCGCGAAGTGGCACTCGATGGCAGAGGGCGAGTGCGCCATCGATTACGGCTTCCACCAGATCGTGGGCGACGTGAATGACGAGTCGCTTCGAGCACTCCGGGGGCTCGTCGACCAGGGCATCACGAGCTTCAAGCTGTTCATGGCCTACCCCGGGGTGTTCTACAGCGACGACGCGCAGGTGCTTCGAGCCATGCAGGTGTCCGCCGACACCGGCATGCTGACGATGATGCACGCTGAGAACGGCCCCGCGATCGACGTGCTGGTGCAGCAGTTGCTCGCTGAGGGCAAGACCGACCCCTACTACCACGGCATCGCCCGAGCCTGGCAGCTGGAGGAGGAGGCGACGCATCGAGCGATCATGCTCGCCGACCTCACGGGGGCCCCGCTCTACGTCGTGCACGTGAGCGCTCGTCAGGCCGTCGAGCAGCTCGCGGCTGCCCGCGACCGCGGCCGGAACGTGTTCGGCGAGACCTGCCCGCAGTATCTGTACCTCTCACTCGAGGACAACCTCGGAGCGCCGGGCTTCGAGGGCGCCAAGTGGGTGTGCTCGACCCCCCTCCGTTCGAAGCACGAGGGCCATCAGGACTACCTCTGGCAGAGCCTTCGCACCAATGATCTCCAACTGGTGTCGACGGACCACTGCCCGTTCTGCATGAAGGGTCAGAAGGAGCTCGGGCTCGGTGACTTCTCGAAGATCCCGAACGGGATCGGCAGCATCGAGCACCGCATGGACCTGCTCTATCAAGGCGTGGTAGAGGGCCGCATCAGTCTGGAGCGCTGGGTCGAGATCACCTCCACCACCCCGGCGCGCATGTTCGGCCTCTACGGCCGCAAGGGCGTGATCGCACCCGGCGCGGATGCCGACATCGTCGTGTACGACCCGAATGGTCACACGTCGATCGGCTACAACAAGACCCACCACATGAACATGGACTACTCGGCGTGGGAGGGGTACGAGATCGACGGCCACGTCGACACGGTGCTGGCCCGAGGGAAACGCGTCATCGACGGCGGCCAGTACCTGGGCGCCAAGGGCGACGGCCGATTCCTTCGCCGCGATCTGAGCCAGTACCTGATCTGAGGAGCCTCATGGACTTCGGAATCGTGCTGCAGCCCAACCCTCCGGCATCCCGCACCGTGCACCTGGCGAAGCTCGCCGAGCAGTACGGCTTCACCACGGCGTGGACCTTCGACTCGCATCTGCTCTGGCAAGAGCCGTACGTGATCTACAGCAAGATCCTCGCCGAGACGCATCGCATCAGGGTCGGCCCGTTCGTCACCAACCCGGCGACACGAGACTGGACCGTCACCGCGTCGATCTTCGCCACGCTCAACGAGCTGTACGGCAACCGCACGATCTGCGGCATCGGCCGTGGCGATTCGGCGGTCCGGGTGACCAACGGCAAGCCCACGACCCTGGGAGAGCTCCGCGAGGCCGTGCACGTCATCCGGGAACTGGCCAACTGCCGCCCGGTGGAGCATCGCGGCGCAACACTGCGGCTGCCATGGGCGGAGGAATCGCGGCTGGAGGTCTGGATCGCCGCGTATGGGCCGAAAGCCCTTGCTCTCGCGGGTGAGATCGGCGACGGGTTCATCCTCCAGCTCGCCGACCTGGATATCGCCCAGTGGATGATCGGCCAGGTGCGGGATGCCGCTGCCGCGGCGGGCCGCGACCCCGGCTCGGTCAAGTTCTGCGTTGCTGCGCCCATGTACATCGGCGACGACGTCGACCACATGCGCGATCAGTGCCGGTGGTTCGGCGGCATGGTGGGGAACCATGTCGCGGATATCGTCACGCGGTACGGGACGACGGGCGCTGTTCCCGCAGCGCTCACCGAGTACATCGCCGGCCGCGTCGACTACGACTACAACGAGCACGGCAAGGCCGACAACACGCACACCGACTTCGTTCCCGATGAGATCGTCGACAGATTCTGCGTGCTGGGCGACGCAGCCGCGCACATCGACAAGCTCAAGGCGCTCAAGGCGCTCGGCGTCGACCACTTCGCCGGGTACCTGCAGCACGACAACAAGGAGGAGACCCTCCGCGTGTACGGCGAAACGGTGATGCCCGCGCTCGCAGAGCACACCCTCGCGAAAGCATGACCGCGGCCAGTGTGAGCAACTGGTGAGGATGGGAGACAGGATGACGCAACCGGATGCCGCAGAAGGAGCCCGGGCGTACTCGCTCGACCGCGGCAGTGTGTTCCACTCCTGGTCGGCGCAGCGGTCGCTCTCACCGCTGGTGATCGCCGGGGGAGAGGGGTCGACGGTCTGGGACTACGACGGCAATCGCTATCTCGATATGTCGAGCCAGCTGGTGTACACGAACCTCGGTCACCAGCATCCCGCGGTGATCGAGGCGATCAAACGTCAGGCCGACCGACTCGTCACCGTGGCGCCGGCTCACGCGAACCTGGCGCGCGGTGAAGCGGCCGAGCGCATCCTCGCGCGGGCCGGGTCGATCTTCAGCAAGGTGTTCTTCACCAACGGCGGGGCCGATGCGAATGAGAACGCCATCAGGCTCGCCCGCCTCAGCACGGGGCGCGACAAGGTGCTCAGCACCTATCGCAGCTACCACGGCAACACGGGCTCTGCCATCGCGGCGACCGGCGACTGGCGACGCGTGCCCAACGAGTACGCGCGCTCCCACGTGCACTTCTTCGGTCCCTTCCTGTACCGATCGGAGTTCTGGTCCGATTCGGTGGAGCAGGAGTGCGAGCGCGCCCTGCACCACCTCGAGCGAGTCATCCAGGCAGAGGGGCCGGCGTCGATCGCTGCGATCCTTCTCGAAACGGTTCCCGGCACCGCGGGGGTGATCGTGCCGCCGCCCGGCTACCTGCCGGGCGTGCGTGCGCTCGCAGACAAGTACGGCATCGTGCTCATCCTCGATGAGGTGATGGCCGGGTTCGGGCGCACCGGCGAGTGCTTCGCGTTCCAGGGGTTCGATGTCGTTCCCGATCTCATCACCTTCGCCAAGGGTGTCAACTCCGGCTACGTGCCCGCCGGCGGTGTGGTGCTCTCAGAGGCGATCGCGAGCGCATTCGACGATCGCGTCTTCCCTGGAGGGCTGACCTACTCCGGGCATCCGCTCGCCATGGCCGCGATCGTCGCCACCATCGACGCGATGGAGCATGAGGGGGTCGTCGAGCACGCGCGCATGCTCGGAGACGAGTTCATCGGGCCCGGCCTCGCGGCGCTCCAGGAGCAGCACCGGCTGATCGGCGAGGTGCGCGGCTTGGGCGTGTTCTGGGCGCTCGATCTCGTGGTGGACCGTGAGACTCGAGAACCGGTGTCGCCCACGATCGTCGGCCGGCTGAAGGATGAGCTCATGCAGCGAGGGGTGCTACCGTTCACCGCCGACAACCGAATCCACGTCGTGCCGCCGTGCACGATGTCGCCCGCGGACGTCGCTCGATGCCTCGCCATGCTCGACGAGGCGTTCACCGCGGTCGAGGCGGAATAGGCAAGACAGCACTCGCGGAGTTTAGGTAAGGCATGCCATACTTAGGCAATGCTTCCTTTCGCGCCCGACGCTCCGCTGCTAACGCGCGAGCATAGCCTCGTCGAGGCGGATGCCCCAAGGGCGCGGCGCTTCGAAGAGCTTCCGTCGAAGACCGACTCGCCGGGCTACCGGCCGTACCGTGTTCGGTTGACCGCGCTGACACCCCTGACTCCGAGCTTCGTGCGAGCGACGTTCACGGGACCGGAGCTCGACCGCTTCGGAACCGATGGTCTCGACCAGCGGGTGAAGCTGGTGTTCCCGCTGCTGGGCGTGCCCGGAATCGGGATCTCCGATTTCGGGTTCGACGATCCCCGCACCATTGCCGATGGCGATTGGTACGCCAGGTGGCGAGCGCTTCCCGATGAGCTTCGCAACCCGTTCCGCACCTACACCGTGCGCGCCGTGCGGCCTGGTGCCGGGCAGGTCGATGTCGACCTCGTGCGGCACCCCACCGCGCCGGGCACGTCTGCCGGGCCGGCCGCGCGCTGGCTCGCCCAGGCACGCGTCGGCGACGAACTCGTGCTCATCGGCCCCGACGCCGGCAGCATCCACAGTGCGATCGGCATCGACTGGCAGCCCGGCGACGCCCGCGAACTGCTGCTCGCGGGCGACGAGACCGCCGCCCCGGCGATCTGCAGCGTGCTCGAGCAGCTGCCCGCAGACCGCCGGGCGACGGCGTTCATCGAGGTGCCCGACTCGCGAGACGCGCTTCCGATCGCTGTGGCACCCGACCAGCACCGGATCACCTGGCTGCCGCGCGAGGGCCGGCCCACGGGCGCGCTGCTCGAGCCGGCCGTCCGGGCGTGGTTGACGCGGCATCCCGAGACCTTCGCCACCGGGCTCGCCTCGGCGCCACAGCGAATCAACGAGGTCGACGTCGACTCCGAACTGCTATGGGAGTCGCCCGGCAGGCTCGACGGTGACGGCTTCTATGCCTGGCTCGCCGGAGAAGCCGGCGTCATCAAGTCGCTCAGACGCTTGCTCGTCTCCGAAACCGGCATCGACCGCCGCCGGGTCGCGTTCATGGGCTACTGGCGCCTCGGAAAGGCAGAGGCGCAGTAGCGCATGGCTGCGGCACTCCCCGCGGTAGCGGCGGTGCACGGCCGAGTGCGGTCGCGCACCGATTCTTCCGTGCGCCGAACAGTCGGGCTCGCGGCCTGCGGCGCGGTGCTGCTCGCTGCCGTTTGGCTGAGCCTCGCAGTCGGCTCGCGTTCACTCGACCCCGCGACGGTCATCGGTGCGCTGACCGATCCCTCCTCGGCATCCGTCGACCACCTGGTCGTGCGAGAGCTGCGGGTTCCTCGAACCGTCATCGGCATCGCGGTGGGAGCCGCGCTCGCCGTCGCCGGAACCCTCATGCAGGGACTCACCCGCAACCCTCTCGCCGATCCTGGGCTCCTCGGCGTCAACGCGGGAGCGTCGCTCTTCGTGGTGCTCGCCATCACGCTGTTCGGCCTCACCTCGCCCGCCGCGTTCGTCTGGTTCGCCTTCGCCGGCGCGGCAGCTGCGACAGTACTCGTCTACGCCGTTGGATCCGCGGGCCGGGAGGGCGCGACGCCGATGCGCCTGGCGCTCGCCGGCACCGCCTTGACGGCCGGGATCACCTCGATCATCTCCGTGCTGCTCATCACCCGGCTCGACACCGTCAACGCGTACCGCCTCTGGTCGGTGGGCTCGCTGGCAGCGCGTGAGCTCGGCGACCTCGCGACGCTGTTGCCCTTCCTTCTCGCGGGGATCGTGCTCGCGGCGATCTGCGCTCGGCCGCTCGATCTGCTCGCGATGGGCGACGACCTCGCCCGCGGGCTCGGCCAGAACCTGGCACTTGCCCGCATCACGGCCACCCTCGCGATCGTGCTGCTGTGCGGCGCCGCCACCGCACTGGCCGGCCCGATCGTCTTCATCGGGCTCGTGATCCCGCACATCGTTCGGCCGTTCGTCGGTGCCTCGCACGGCTGGATGCTGGCCTGGGCGTGTCTGCTCGGGCCCGCACTGCTGCTGCTCGCCGACGTCATCGGCCGCATCGTGGCCGCGCCCGGCGAGCTCGAAGCCGGCCTCGTCGCCGCGGCGATCGGGGCCCCGGTGATGATCGCCGTGGTGCGCACCTCCAAGGCGGTTCGGCTGTGACCGCGAGCGTCGCTAGAGCTGCTCTCGCTCCCGCTGATGGTGAGCGCCGACACCGAAGCAGACGCCACAGCACCGTCACCGCGGTGCTCGCCCTGCTGCTCATCGCGCTCACCGTCGGAGGCCTGCTGGCAGGTCCGTTCGGGGTCGGCATCGAAGAACTGCTCCGGCTCGTGACTGGCGCAGCGTCAGGCGCGACCGAGTTCGTCGTCGTCACGCTGAGGATGCCGCGGCTCGCGCTCGGCGCGCTGGTCGGTGCCGCGCTCGCGCTCGCCGGCGCCCTGTTCCAGACCGTGCTGCGCAATCCGCTCGCGAGCCCTGACATCATCGGAGTCAGCCAGGGCGCTGTCGCGGCGGCCGCCGCAGGCATGCTGCTGTTCGGGTTGAGCGGAGCGCCGCTGGCGCTGATGGCCTTCGCCGGTGCGGTCACGGTCGCGGCCGCCATCTCCCTGATCGCCGGGCGGGGGCGCGCGGCGGGCTACCGCTTCGTGCTCACCGGCGTCGGCGCCGCGTTCTTCCTGCAGGCGTGCACCGGCTTCCTGCTCACTCGCGGTGAGGTGCGCGAGGTGCAGCAGGCGCTCGTCTGGATGGTCGGCGGGCTCTCGGGCGCGGCCTGGCCCGACGTTGCAGTGCTCGCCGGAGCTTTCACCGTGCTCGTGACCGCTGCGGCGCTGACCGCGCGGCCGCTGCGCATCCTGCAACTCGGCGACGACGCAGCGGCCGGGCTGGGCGTGCGAGCCGACCGCGCGCGCCCGATGGTGCTCGCCGTAGGAGTCGCGCTCGCCGCGGTCGCGGTCGCCTTCGCGGGACCGATGGTCTTCGTCGCCTTCATCTCGGCGCCGATCGTGCGGCGATTGCTCGGCGACGGCTCACTCGCCCTCGTGCCCACAGCGCTGTTCGGTGCGGCCCTCGTGCTCGCGGCCGACCTCGTCGCGCAGTACGCCATCCCCGGAGCGCAACTGCCCGCGGGCATCGTAACCGGCCTGATCGGCGCCCCGTACCTGCTGTGGCTGCTCGCCACCCGACGTGGAGGAAGCTCATGACGCGAAAGCCGGCCCACGAACTGAGCGCCGAAGGCCTCACCCTCGCGTACGACGGGCGCCCCGTCATCTCGGAGCTCACCCTCACCATCGAACCGGGAGCGGTCACAGTCATCGTCGGTGCGAACGGATGCGGCAAGTCGACTCTGCTTCGAGGACTCGCTCGTCTGCTGAAGCCGGTCGCCGGTGAAGTGCGCCTCGACGGCAGGCAGCTCCGCCGCGAGCCCGGCAGGCGCCTGGCGCGCGTGCTCGGCATCCTGCCGCAATCGCCCGTCGCGCCCGAGGGCGTCACCGTTCGAGATCTGGTGGCGCGCGGACGGCATCCCCATCAGCGCTTCATGCAGACCTGGAGCAGCGCGGATGCCGCCGCCGTGGCGACCGCGCTGCGGTCCACCGGCCTCGAGCCTCTCGCGCACCGCCGCGTCGACGAGCTCTCGGGCGGGCAGCGCCAGCGCGCCTGGATCGCGATGGCGCTGGCACAGGACCCCGACATCCTGCTGCTCGACGAGCCCACCACATTCCTCGACGTCATGCACCAGCTCGAAGTGCTCGACCTGCTGCACGAGGCGAACCGCACGCGCGGCACGACTGTCGTCATGGTGCTGCACGATCTCAACCTCGCGGCCCGGTATGCCGATCGGCTGGTCGTGATGGCCGGGGGAGGCGTGCTCGCAGAGGGCGCTCCTCGAGACGTCATCAGCACCGAACTCGTGCGCGAGGCGTTCGGCCTCGATGCGCGCATCGTCGACGACCCCGTGTGCGGCGCCCCGATGGTGGTGCCCATCAGTCGCACTCACGGCGCCGTCGCATGAGGCGTGGCCCACAACCCCCGGCATCCCGCAGCCATCCGGCCTTCGACCAACGACAACCGACCTGCCACTCGTTCCTGACCCACTAAGGAGCCCTATGTCCAGACGACTCATTCGCGCAGCCGTGCTCGCGGCCGCAAGTGCACTCCTGCTCGCCGGTTGCAGCGCCGGCGCGCCCGCGACCGGCGAGAGCTCCGGCCCGTCCCGCGACGCCGGGGCCATCGAGGTCGAGCACGCCTTCGGCACCACGACGATCGAAGGCGCCCCCGAGCGCGTGGTGACGCTCGGCTGGGGGAGCACCGACGCGGCGATCGCGCTCGGGGTCGTACCGGTCGCGATCGAGCAGCAGTCGTACGGCGCCAACGCAGACGGCTACCTGCCCTGGGTCGAGGAGGCGGTGAAGGATGCCGATGCCGAACTGCCGACGCTGATCCCCGAGCAAGTCGATGCGCCGGCGTACGAGGCCATCGCCGCCGCCGAGCCCGATCTGATCATCGCGGCCTACTCCGGGATCACAGAGGAGCAGTACGCACTGCTCTCTCAGATCGCACCGACGGTCGCGTACCCCGATGCGCCCTGGGCAACCCCCTGGCGCGACGTCATCGGCATCGTGGGCAAGTCGCTCGGGCTCGAGAGCGAGGCGGCGGCCCTGCTCGACGACATCGACGCGACCATCGCCGATGCGGCCGAGACGCACCCACAGCTCAACGGCAAGACGGTTGCGGCGGTGTGGGACGTGGGCGGCACGTTCTACGTGTACAAGTCGGCCGACGCGCGCGTGCAGTTCCTGTTCGATCTCGGTCTCGAGAACGCGCCGGCCGTCGACGAGCTCGCGAGCGGCGACTCGACGTTCTACTACACGCTCAGCTATGAGCAGCTGGACCGGCTCGACAGCGATGTGCTCGTCGCATTCGCAGATGCGGAGGCGGATGCCGAGCGCTTCCTCCAGCAGCCGTACGCCGCGCTCATCCCTGCGGTGAACGAGGGGCACGTCGCCTCGGTCACTGGAACGGAGCTCATCGCCGCCGTGTCTCCGCCCACCGCGCTCTCGCTCACCTGGGGCCTGGACGACTACCTCGAGGCGCTGACCGCAGCGGTCGACTGAGCCGCGCGGCCCGGGCGCCCCGCCTGCAGCGGTGCTCGCCACTGCAGGCGGGGCGCAAAGGGAGCGCACAGCCCCCGACGGTAGGATCGTCTCTCATGTCCAGACCAGCCGATTCGCCGTACATCCTCGATGTGTACGAGCTCATGCACCGCCCTGGGCAGATGCGCGAGCGGGAACTCAGCTTCCCCGCTCCGGAGCAGTTGGGCGAGGGCATGATCTCGGTCAAGCCCGGCGTACCGCTCGACATCGACGTGCGGCTCGAAGGGCTGCACGAGGGCATCCTCGTCTCCGGTGACATCCGCAGCAGCGCGACGGGTGTCTGCGTGCGCTGCCTCATCGACATCGAGCAGCCCGTTCAAGTCGAATTCCAAGAGCTTTTCGCGTATTCTTCCGATGAAGCCTTCGACTATGAGGTTCACGACGACCACGTGGATCTTGAACCCGTAGTCAGAGATGCGGTAGTGCTGTCGCTGCCGTTCCAGCCGGTGTGCCGGCCGGATTGCCCAGGCCTCGACCCGGTCACGGGTGAGCGCCTCGCTGATATGCCCGCCTCGGAACCCGAAGCAGTGATCGATCCGCGATGGGCTGCGCTCGAAGGTTTTCAGGCAGCCGCAACTGACGATGAAGGCACCGAGCCCGGTGCCGAGAGAGAGAAGAGATAGCCATGGCCGTTCCCAAGCGGAGACTCTCGCGTGCCAACTCCCGTGCCCGCCGCTCGCAGTGGAAGGCGACTCCGGTGCAGCTGGTGAAGACCATCGAGAACGGCAAGGTCACCTACAGCCTTCCCCACCGCGCGCGCGTGGTCGAGGACGCTGCCGGCACCCCGCTCTTCATGGAGTACAAGGGCCGCAAGGTCGCGGACGCCTGAGCCGGCGCTGAAGCCCGTGCTCGCTGGTCCAGAGCGCGATGCGGGTCTGAGCGACCTCAGCAGTCGGATCGGCATCGACATCGATGCCGATCTGCTCGCGGTGGCGCTGACGCACCGCTCATACGCGTATGAGCACGGTGGGCGGCACAACGAGAGGCTCGAGTTCCTCGGTGACTCGATCCTCGGCCAGGCCGTCACCGTCAAGCTCTTCAGGGAGTACCCCGACCTCGACGAGGGAGAGCTCGCCAAGCGACGGGCAAGCCTCGTCTCGAGTGTCGCCCTCGCAGAGATCGCCCGAGCGATCAAGCTGGGCGAGCATCTTCGCCTCGGCCGCGGCGAGGAGATGACCGGCGGTCGCGACAAGTCGTCCATCCTGGCAGACACGGTCGAGGCGATCATCGGCGCTGTCTACATCGGCGCCGGACCCGAATCAGCGACTGCCCTGGTGCTGCGTCTGGTCGAGCCGCTCATGGCGGATGCTGAGCGCTTCGGTGCCGCGATGGACCCGAAGACGAGCCTCCAGGAGCTCGTCGCCGCTCGCGATCTCGGCGCCCCCGCATACCGTGTGAGCGGCACGGGGCCCGATCACAACAAGACATTCACCGCCGAGGTGGTGGTGGCCGACGAGCTGATCGCCACGGGTGTCGGCACAAGCAAGAAGCAGGCCGAGATGGCAGCCGCCCTCGAGGCGTGGACCGTGCTGCAGTCGCGCAAGTGAACGCACTCGACGATCCGAAGCACAAGGGCGAGCATGCCCGAACTCCCTGAAGTCGAGGTCGTGCGGCTCGGACTGGAACCGGCCGTTCGCGGGGCCACAGTTCGCGCGGTCGACGTGCGCGACATCCGTTCGCTGCGACGGCATCCTGGCCCTGCGGAAGAGTTCGTGGATCGTCTGGTCGGTGCCCAGATCGTCGCCGCAGTGCGACGCGGCAAGTTCCTTTGGCTGCCGCTCGAGCATCCGGCGGTGACTGGCGACCGCGCCGATGAGGCGCTCGTCGCCCACCTTGGGATGAGCGGCCAGCTACTGCTCCGAGCGGCCGACGCGCCGGATGATCGGTTCACGCGCATCCGTCTGCTCGTCGACCATCCCGACCACGGCGAACTGGCCGTGCACTTCGCCGACCAGCGCGTCTTCGGCGCCATGGCGCTCGACCAGTTGTTGCCCACGTCGGACGGTGCGCCGGGAGGCGCCGGTTCGACGGACGCGACGGTTCCCTCCCAGGTGAGCCATATCGCCCGTGACCCGCTCGACCCCGCGTTCTCAGCCCGAGAGTTCTTCACCCGCATGGCGCGTCGCGACTCAGGCATCAAACGCGTGCTGCTCGATCAGACCCTGATCAGCGGCATCGGCAACATCTACGCGGATGAAGCGCTGTGGGCGGCGAGGCTGCACTTCGATCAACCCGCATCGAGCATCAGCCGGCGCAAGGCGGGGGAACTGCTCGCGGCGCTCCGCGGAGTGCTCGAGAAGGCGCTCGATGAGGGCGGAACGAGCTTCGACTCGCAGTACGTGAACGTCAACGGCCAGGCCGGCTACTTCGCGCACTCGCTCAACGCGTACGGCAGACACGGCTTGACCTGCCCGCGATGCGGCACCGTCATGCGCCGAGAACAGTTCATGAATCGCGGCAGCCACTTCTGCCCGCGCTGCCAGCGACTCCGCCGCGAGTGACTTCGTGTGCGGGCGCGCGATGCGCCGCTCAGGATGCGTCGTCGAGACGTTTGCGCCAGGCGCCCTCGATGCCGACGGGCACGAAGCCGACCGCTTCGTTGACGCGGAGCATGTACCGGTTCTCTTCGGCGTTGAACGTCACGACCGAGGGATGCCCCGGTTTCACCTCTTCAAGGTGGCGGAGGTTCGCCAGCTTCAGCAGCATGCCGAGCGCGTGGCCGCGGTGCTCACGCGTGACCAGTGTGTCGCCCTGGTCGACGGCGCGATCGACCGAGACCGGTGCCGACAGTTCGGTGAAGCCCGCGAGACGCCCGGTCGGCACATGCTCGGCCGCGACGGTGAGCATGGTGCGCGTGCTCTCGGCGGCGCGGTCGTCGGCGTCGCGGATGCGCGCGGCATCCCACTGCTCCTCGGCGAACTCGATGCCCGCGCTCGGAGCGTCGACGCTCATGCGTTGCCGCAGATGCGCGAAGTCATCGATCCACCGATCCGGCGTGCGGCCCTGCCAGCGAACGATCCGATACTCATCGCCGGCCGCTTCGAGTGCCCGCTGCTCCAGCACCCTGAACGTCGTGTCGTCCACCGGGAGCGCCAAGCGGCTGATGCGGGTCACCTGCTCCAGCCGGTAGCCCAAGCCGCGGAAGAACCGCACGCCGTCGTCCTTCGACCACACGGCGCCCTGCCCTGTGGGCGGCACGATCTTCGCTCCTCCTGCGTTGAGCCGGTGAAGGGCGAACGCCTGCAGTGTCGTCACCTGCTGTTCGCGGGCGAACCAGACGATCCCCTCGTGCAGCGCGAGGCCGATGCCGCGATCCCGGAACTCCGGCAGCACTCCGATGTCGAAGAACCCGACGTGCTCGTCCTCGGCCTGCCACTCGAACACGCCGCGCGCGACGATCCGGCCGTCAACCCTGGCGATGAGCGCTCGCATCGGCGAGTACGGGTCGTGCCAGTGGGGGAGGAGGTCTTCGGGGGAGTAGTTCAGATCGTCGTTACCGACGATGTCTGCCTCGACCGCGTTCCGCACGGCCGTCATCTCGATGAAGGCAGGTCCGTGTTCGTCGTCGAGCCGTCGAGGGATGCTGAGCTCCTCGATCGTGAACCCGGCCATCGTCGTCCCCTCCTCGTCGTGGTCGTGCCCGCGGTCCCGCGTGACCTCGTCCTCCTGCGGGAAGCAGTACAGCCTATGGCGGCACCGCGTTGCTGTCGAGGTCACGGCCGCACGGTCGGGTACCGTTGTCGCAGCGTTCGACCGGTGCGTCGGCGCCGTGCGAGACCGAGCGAGACCGAGCGACGACAGGCGGCTGCGTGTATCTGAAGAGTCTGACCCTCAAGGGGTTCAAGTCCTTCGCGCAACCCACCACGTTCGCATTCGAACCCGGCGTCACCTGTGTAGTCGGCCCCAACGGGTCGGGCAAGAGCAACGTCGTCGACGCGCTCGCCTGGGTGATGGGCGAGCAGGGAGCGAAGACCCTGCGCGGCGGCAAGATGGAGGACGTCATCTTCGCCGGCACGTCCACACGCGGGCCGCTGGGCCGAGCGGAAGTGACCCTTACCATCGATAACTCCGACGGCGCCCTGCCGATCGAGTACTCCGAGGTGACGATCAGCCGCACGCTGTTCCGCAATGGAGGCAGCGAATACGCCATCAATGGCGAAGGATGCCGTCTGCTCGACGTGCAAGAGCTGCTCAGCGACTCGGGGCTCGGCCGCGAGATGCACGTCATCGTCGGTCAGGGCCGACTCGACAATGTGCTGCACGCGAGCCCCGAGGAACGGCGGGGGTTCATCGAAGAGGCTGCCGGCATCCTGAAGCACCGTCGCCGCAAGGAGAAGACGCTCCGAAAGCTCGAGGCGATGCAGGCGAACCTCACGCGCCTGAACGACCTCGCCGGCGAGCTGCGCCGACAGCTCAAGCCGCTCGGGCACCAGGCCGAGATCGCGCGCGAGGCGCAGACCATCGCCGCCATCGTGCGCGACGCCCGGGCGCGGCTCCTGGCCGACGAGGTCGTGCAGTTGCGGGCTGCGATCACCGAGTTCAGTCGCACCGAGCACGAGCGCAAGAGCGAGCGCATCGTGCTGCAGGAGCAGGCAGATCAAGCCCGCTTGCGCCAGAACCGTCTGGAGCAGGCGATGAGCGGGGATGCCGTCGACGCCGCCCGCCGTGTCGCCTTCGCGCTCGAGCAGGTGCAGGAGCGCCTGCGCAGCCTGTACTCGCTCGCGAACCAGAAGCTCGCGCTGCTCGGGCAGCAGGCTGAGCTGCCGGGGATGCAATCGACGGTTTCGCAGCAGATGGTCGATGACGCGCGGTCGGAGGCGGAACGCCTTCGCGGCGACATCGCCCAGGCCGAAGGCGCCGTCGCACGAGCAGCGGCCGCGACAGCGACAGCCAAGGCATCCCTCGATTCGCTCGATGAGGAGATCAGCGCGCAGAGCGCGCTCGTCTCGCAGCACGATCTGGAGCTCGCGCGGCTCGCGAGCAAGACCGAGGTCGCCCAGTCGTCGCTCGCCGCCGCGCGAGGCGAATCGCTTCGCCACGAGCACAGTCTTGAGCAGGCCCAGCAGCGCTTGAAGGACGCGCGCGGCCGATACGACGAGTTCGAAGCCCAGCGGCATCCCGATCAGGAGCCGGCGGATGCCGAGCTCGACGAGACCCAGTCGGCCGCCGAGGAGCAGGTGGTCGCGCTGCAGTCGCAGTTGGAGACCGCGCGCGAGGCGTTGCATGCCGACGAGCGGGAACGCGACGCGCTCGCCGCGCGAAGCAGCGCGCTCTCTCGCGCGCTCGACTCACGCAGTGCGACCGGGGGACTGGTCGATGCCGACCTGCCCGGTCTCCTCGGCCCGGTGGCCGACCACGTGCAGGTGCAGCCCGGCTTCGAAGCTGCGGTGGCCGCAGCGCTCGGCACGCTCGCCGAGGCGCTCCTCGCCTCCGACGCGGGTGCCGCGCACGCCGCGCTGGAGCACGCCGCGGCCAACGACCTCGGCCGAGTCGAGTTGGTCGTGGCGGATGCCGCGGCCCACGCGCCGCAGTGGCCCGAGGTGGCGGGGCTGCAGCCGGCGGCATCCGTCGTCACGGCTCCGAGCGGCGTGCTTGGTGTGCTCGGGCACGTCACGATCGCCGATGATCTGGGTGCTGCACGGAAGGCGGTGCCGCTGCTGCGGCAAGCGCTCGGCACGGTGCCGGTCACGCTGGTGACGCGCGACGGCGATGTGCTGACCGAGCACGTGCTGCGCGGTGGCTCCGGGGGGTCGCAAGGACGCATCGAACTCTTGGCTGAGAGGGATGCCGCCGCTGAACGACTCGTCGAGGTCACCGCGGCCGTCGAGCAGCGTCGAAGCGAGGTCGACGCGCTGCGTGAGGCGCTGAGCGCCGCGAAGCAGCGAGCCGCGGCCGCTGCCGAGGCCGTGCGCGATCGTGACCGGCGTCTCGCCGCGCATACCGAACAGCTCGGGCGCGCTCGTGTGCAGCTCGAAGCAGCGGAGGCCGAGTGCGAACGCCTGCAGGCGGCACGAGACCGTGCGGCGGAATCAGCGCGCGTGGCAGAGGCCGCCGTCGACCGCGCGAGGGCCGAGCATGAGGAGTACGCGGCGCGGCCGCGCCCCATCCTCGACGTGTCGGCGCGCGACGGCATGGTCGCCGAGCTCGACCGGGCGCGCGCAGCCGAATTGCAGGCGCGCGTCGAGCTCGAAACCGCCCGTGAGCGGGTGCGTGCCGAGCAGCAGCGCGCTGACGAGCTCTCGCGCCAACTCGACGCGGAGCGCGATGCCGCCCGGGAGCAGGCTCGACTCGCGGTGCTGCGCCAGCGGCAGATCGCAGCTGCGGCCTCGGTCATCGAGGCGCTGCCGCCCGTGCTGAACTCGGTCGATCGCTCGGTCGCCGATGCACGCGTGCGGCTTGCCGCGGCGGAGGCGGAGCGAGCCGCCCAGAACGAAGAGCTCTCCGAGCTGCGCCGAACCGAGAGCGCACTGCGAGAGCGCCTGCACGCCGCGAGCGAGCAGGTGCACGGGCTCGAGATGCAGCTGTACGAGAAGAAGCTGCACCTCTCGTCGCTGCTGGAGCGCGCGGGGGACGAGCTGGGATTGGTGGAAGACGTGCTCGTCGCCGAGTACGGACCGCATGTTCCGGTGCCGGTCGACAAGGCGCCGGGCGATACGGATGCCGCTGTGTCGACGCTCCAGCGCGAGGCCGACGCCCAGGCGGACGATGCACAGGCGGGCGATGCACAGGCGGGCGATGCCCGGTCGAGCGATGGAAGCGCCGACGGTGGTGCCGCTCCTGAACGTGAGGTCGTCGCGTTCGACCGCGCCGCACAGCAGCGCCGCCTCGCCGCGGCGGAGCGCAAATATCAGCAACTGGGGCGAGTGAACCCGCTCGCGCTCGAAGAGTTCGCAGCACTCGAGCAGCGGCACAAGTTCTTGACCGAACAACTCGCCGACCTCACACAGACCCGCAAGGACCTGCTCGCGATCATCGACGAACTCGACGGCAAGATGCAGGAGATCTTCGAGGCCGCGTTCGAAGACACGCGGACGGCGTTCAACGAAGTGTTCCCGGTGCTCTTCCCCGGCGGCACCGGAAGCCTGCAGCTGACCAACCCCGACGACCTGCTCACCACCGGCATCGAGGTCACGGTCAAGCCCGCCGGCAAGAAGATCGAGCGGCTCTCGCTGCTCTCCGGCGGCGAGCGGTCGCTCGCGGCGGTCGCGCTGCTGATCGCCATCTTCAAGGCGCGTCCGAGCCCGTTCTACATCATGGACGAGGTCGAGGCCGCGCTCGACGACGCGAACCTCGGCCGCCTGCTCACCATCTTCGAGGACCTGCGCGAGTCGTCGCAGCTCATCGTCATCACGCACCAGAAGCGCACCATGGAGATCGCCGACGCGCTCTACGGCGTCTCGATGCGGCAAGACGGAGTCTCCGCAGTCGTCGGTCAGCGCGTCCGCGTCGAAGAACGCAGCGCCTGACCGCCGGCCCGGGCGCGTGCCGGCGCGCGTTCACCGCTTCGGAGAGAGTTGCTTCCCCGGCCGTTGTGGTGAACTCTGGCCGGGGCGCCCGGCTTGCGCTTGCGGATGCCGCGGCTAGAACGACTCGATGTGTGCGGGCACTCGCGGGTCGCCGAGGGGCAGGCCGTTCACGCTGAGCACGACCCAATCGCCGTCGCGGTACTCGACCGTCGACAGCACGCCGTTGTGCACCCGGCCCACCGGGTGTCCTGCGAGCTCGCCGAGCGTCAACCGGATGAGCGTGCCGTGGCAGACGACGACCACATCGGAGCCGTCGTGGCGCTCGGCGATCCGGTCGAGTGCCACCACGCCGCGCGTGACGACCGAGTCGACCGGTTCGACGCCGGGGATCATGGTGCGGCGCGCCCACTTCGCGTCGATCTCTCGGATTGTCATCCCCTCGGCCTCGCCGTAGTGCCGCTCGACCAATTCGGGCATGTCTTCGCCGAGGGGCACGTCGAGCCGCGACGCGATGATGCTTGCAGTCTCGTGGGCCCGCTGCAGGGGCGAGCTGATGATGGTCGACCACGCCGAGGCGCCGTATGCGGCGGCATCCGAGAGAACCTCCGCAGCGGTCACCGCTTGGGCGCGGCCGACCTCATTGAGCGGGATGTCGCTGGAGCCCTGCATCCGATCCTCGGCATTCCAATCGGTCTGGCCGTGACGAACAAGGGCGATGATCATGCCTCCATGATGCCCGAGCGGCCTGAACGATCGGTCAGCACGCTGGAGCTAGGAGCGAGGATCATTTCTGATCCTCGCCGCGACGCCAGTGCCGAGCGCCGTCTCGGCGCTCGGTTCCAGACGTTGGAGCTCAAAGCGAGGATCATTTCTCATCCTCGCCGCGACGCCAGTGCCGAGCGCCGTCTCGGCGCTCGGTTCCAGACGTTGGAGCTCAAAGCGAGGATCATTTCTCATCCTCGCCGCGACGCCAGTGCCGAGCGCCGTCTCGGCGCTCGGTTCCAGACGTTGGAGCTCAAAGCGAGGATCATTTCTGATCCTCGCTTTGTCCGAGCGCCGTCTCGGCGCTCGGTTCCGGACGCCGAGACCAGGGGCAGCGTTGCCCTAGCCTGGACGCATGGCTGAACGCACCCCCTGGTCGCTGTCCGGTGCCCTGCGCGGCATGTTCGCCCGCAAGACCATCGACGACGACACCTGGGAGGAACTCGAAGACGCCTTGATCGGCGCCGATTTCGGCCCCGACACCACCGAGGCGATCGTCGAGCACCTTCGAGAGCAGGTTGCGAAGTACCGCACGACCGACCCGGCAGACCTGAAGCGGATGCTGCGCGAGACCGTCGAGGAACGCCTCGCCCAATACGACACCACTCTGACACTCAGCAACCGCCCCGCCGTCGTGCTCGTCGTCGGCGTCAATGGCGTGGGCAAGACCACGACGATCGGCAAGTTCGCCAGGTTCCTCGTCGGGCATGGCCGGAGCGTGCTGGTGGGCGCCGCCGACACGTTCCGCGCCGCGGCGGTGGAGCAACTGGCGACATGGAGCGAGCGGGCCGGGGCCCAGATCGTGCGACCGCAGCACGAAGGGCAGGACCCGGCATCCGTCGCCTACCAGACGGTTGAACGCGCCCGCGCCACCGGAGCCGAGATCGTGCTGATCGACACCGCCGGTCGACTCCAGACGAAGGCCGGCCTCATGGACGAGCTCTCGAAGGTGCGCCGCGTCGTCGAGAAGCTCGAGCCGATCGCGGAGGTGCTGCTCGTGCTCGATGCCACGACTGGGCAGAACGGCGTCTCACAGGCGCAGGCCTTCATCGAGCACGCCGGCGTGACCGGGCTCGTGATCACCAAGCTCGACGGTTCAGCAAAGGGCGGGTTCGTACTGGCGGTGCAGGAGAAGACCGGCATCCCGATCAAGCTCATCGGCCAGGGTGAGGGCATCGGTGACCTCACCGGCTTCACTCCTCACGTGTACGCGCAGAAGCTCGTCGGCTGAGCTCGGCCGCTTTCGCTGCTGCTGCTGCTGCCGCTGCGTCTCGTTCGTTGTGGCCCGCCCGTTGCACAGCGCGCTGCTCATGGCGCCGCCCGAAGTTCAAGGCCGCGGAATCCGTCATTCGGCCGCATCGACCTGCCTCGCGGCAGCGATCGCGGAGCCCGAGGAGTCTCTCCCGCAGCCCGGGCACCCGCGCGAATGCACGGTTTCCCGACGCGTGCGTGTCAAGTTGCGTGAAAAGTGAACCAGTGGTTCGCTAGTTGAACCTAAGAGTCAAGGAGGATTCGATGCTGCGTCGCGCAGGGACGATCGCACGCCCGGTGAGGTCATTCGACTGAGATGGGGACGAACAAGGCGATCATTGAAGACAAAGCCGGCCGCGTCGAGCTGACGACGACCGCCAATATCGAGGTCAGCAAGCTGTACAACCACGACCTCGCGCCAGTCCCGTTCAAGGGGCGCACGTGGCACACCTACAACTACGCCGCGCTGTGGATGAGCATCGCGCACGGCATCCCGACGTACTACCTCGCAAGCGGGCTCATCGATATGGGCATGAGCTGGGTGCAGGCGGTCATCACCGTCGGGCTCGGCAATCTCATCGTGATGATCCCGCTGCTGTTGAACAGCCATGCCGGGGCCAAGTACGGCATCCCCTTCCCGGTCTTCGCGCGGACGGCCTTCGGAGCGCTCGGCGCCAACGTGCCTGCGCTCATCCGGGCCATCTCGGCCTGCGGATGGTTCGGCATCCAGACGTGGGTCGGAGGTCAGGCGATCCACACGCTGTGCGGTGTCTTCTTCGGATCGTGGTGGTCGGATGCCGAGCGCTTCGGCGGGCACCCGTGGACCCTCTGGCTCTCGTTCGCGGTGTTCTGGCTGCTGCAGATGGCCCTCGTGCTGCGCGGCATCGAGTCGATCCGCAAGCTCGAGAACTTCGCCGCACCGCTGATCCTCGTGGTCGCCGGCATCCTCATGGTCTGGGTCATGAACCTCGCCGGCGGCCTCGGTCCGATGGCATCGGCGCCATCGGAGCTCGGATGGGGCGCCGGCTTCTGGACGATCTTCCCTGGCGCGCTGATGGGCATGATCGCGTACTTCGCCACGATGTCGGTCAACATCTCCGACTTCACTCGCTTCGCGAAGAGCCAGAAGGCGCAGGTCGTCGGTCAGTCCGTGGGCCTCACGCCGACGATCGTCGCGTTCACCACCATCGGGGCGCTCACCACCTCTGCGACCGTCGAGGTGTGGGGACGTCCGATCTGGGATCCGGTGGAGCTCGTCGGCCTCATCCCGAACGCTCTGGCCGTGCTCTTCAGCCTCTTCTGCATCATCGTCGCCACGGTGGCGGTCAATGTCGCCGCGAACACGGTCGGCCCTGCCTACGACTTCTCGAACGCCTTCCCGCGCTACGTCTCGTTCAAAATGGGCGGCATCATCACGGGCGTCATCGCGATCCTGATGCAGCCGTGGAACCTGCTCGCCAGCCCGAACCTCTACATCTTCGTGTGGCTCGGTCTCACCGGTGCGTTCCTCGGCTCGGTCGCCGGCATCCTGGTCGCGGAGTACTGGATCATCAGGCGCCGCTACCTCGCCGTGGAAGAGCTGTACCAGCGCGGGAGCCGCTACGAGTACCGTCGCGGCTTCAACTGGCGGGCGCTGACGGCGATGGCGATCGCGCTGCTGCTCTCGGTCGGCGGCGCCTATTCCGCTGGCGGCACCGGCGGTCCGTTCCCTGAGGCGGGGCTCATCCCGCTGCTGAAGCCGCTGTACGACTACAACTGGGCTGTCGCGTTCATCAGCGGACTCCTGATCCACTGGCTGCTCGCCCGTGCGTTCCCGCCTGCCTCGCTCTCGCTCGACGCCGCCGATCGCGCGGCCGGGGTCGCCGGTGCGGCGCTCCCTGGTGCCGCCGCGGGGGAGCGCATTGCGGCGGATGCCGGTGCTGCGCGCCCGGTGACCGAGGATGCCGAGCAGACCGCCGATGCCGAGCAGACCGCCGTTGGCGAGGACGCGACCGCCACGGCGGCGGGGCCGGCCCACGAGCTCGTCACCAGCAAGCAATAAGGAGCACCATGAAGACCCAAGCAGCGCTCATGCTGGCGCCGGGGGAGGACTGGACGGTCACTGAGATCGACCTGGCGCCACCGCAGGCCGGCGAAGTGCTCGTCGAGTTCACCCATGCCGGGTTGTGCTTCTCAGACGAGCACCTCCGCCACGGAGGGCTCGGAGACCTGCCGGCCGTCGGCGGGCACGAAGGCGCCGGCATCATCCGCGAGGTCGGCGAAGGCGTGACGGGCCTCGCCGTCGGCGACCACGTCGCGGCCTCGTTCATCCCGGCGTGCGGGCGTTGCGACTGGTGCGTGACAGGCCACTCGAACCTCTGCTCGAGCGCCGCGAACAGCCCCGGTACGGCCGACCCGGCGACGTTCCGGTTCTCGCACGACGGCGAACCGGTTCCCGCGAACTGCGGGCTGGGAACCTTCGCACGCTACTCCGTGGTGTCGGCGAAGACGATGGTCAAGGTCAACCCGGTCGTGCCGCTCGAGGTCGTGGCGGTCGTGAGCTGCGGCGTGCTCACCGGCTGGGGCGCCGCAGTGCACTCGGCCGAGGTGCGCGTCGGCGACACGGTGGTCGTGATCGGTGCGGGCGGCGTGGGGATCAACGCCGCCCAGGGCGCGAAGTTCGCCGGGGCCAGGCACGTCGTCATGATCGACATGAACCCTGCGAAGCTCGAGTTCGCGCGTCAGTTCGGCGCCACGGCCGAGTTCACCTCGACCGATGAAGCCGGCGCCTTCGTGCGCAGCGTGAACCCGGTGGCTGATGGGGCGGATGTCGTCATCGTCGCCACTGGCAACACGACCGAACCGATCGTCACGGCCGCGTACGGCCTGCTCGGCAAGCGCGGGCGCCTCGTCCTCGCCGGCATGTCGCAAGACGTGTTCGACAAGAACGTGCAACTGCCCGGCACCCAGATCATCTTCAAGGAGCAGACGATCAAGGGGACCATCTACGGCTCGTGCAACCCGCGCCACGAGATCCCGATCATCCTCGACCTGTACGCGCAGGGCCGCATCAAGCTCGACGAACTCGTCTCGGCGCAGTACGCGCTCGAAGACATCAACGAAGGCTTCGCCGATCTGCGCGCGGGCAAGAACCTGAGAGGAGTCGTGGCACATGCCTGAGGCCACGCTGAGCATCGTCGAACGCGACGAGCTGTACATCGGCGGCGATTGGACCGCACCAGAGACTTCCGCTCGCCACGAGATCGTGGACTCGACCACCGAGGCAGTGGTCGGCTCATACGCGGTCGCGGGGCGAGCGGATGTGGATCGAGCCGTCGCCGCCGCGAACGCCGCGCTGAACGACAGGGACGGCTGGGGCGGCTACGGGCCGGCCGAACGAGCGGCCGTCATGCGCCGGTTCGCCGACGCGATCGAGCGCCGGCGCGACGCGCTCGGCGAGCTCATCACACGGGAGGTCGGCACGCCGTTCGGACGCGCCCGCGGCGCCAACGCCGACACCGCCGCGGCGCTGTTGCGCTTCTACGCCGACGTCATCGAGCGATCGCCGGTCGAGGATCTGCGCCCCGCAGGCGTCGGCCACTCACTCGTCCGGCGGGAGCCGATCGGTGTGGTCGCCATGATCGCACCCTGGAACTACCCGCTCAGCACGCTGTTCTTCAAGCTGGCGCCAGCACTCGCGGCTGGCTGCACCGCTGTCGTCAAGCCGGCGACCATGACCGCGCTGAACTCCTTCCTCGTCGCTGAGGCGGCGGCAGAGGCCGGCGTTCCTGCCGGCGTCGTGAACATCGTGCCGACCGACCGCGAGACTGGCGACCACCTCGTCACTCACCCGGGCGTGCAGAAGGTGGCGTTCACGGGCTCCACGGATGTGGGGCGTCACATCGGCGGGCTGGCCGGCCAGCACCTGAAGGCGGTGACACTCGAACTCGGCGGCAAGTCGGCGGCACTGCTGCTCGAAGACGCATCCATCGAGAAGTTCGTGGAGCACCTGCACGAGTTGAGCTTCGCCAACAACGGGCAGACCTGCACGAACAACACCAGGTTGATCGTGCCCGCCGCGATCTACGACGATGTGGTGGCCGCCGTCACCGAGACCGTAAGGTCATGGCCGGTCGGCCATCCGATGGACCGCGAAACGGTCGTCGGCCCTGTCGTGAGCCGCGCGCACAAGGCGTCGATCGAGCGGTACTACGAGATCGCGAAGACGGAGGGCACCCGGGCGACGATCGGTGGCGGTTCGGCCGAGGGCACCGGGTTCTTCGTCCAGCCGACGGTCTTCGTCGATGTGTCGCCCGAGATGACGATGTTCCGCGAGGAGCTCTTCGGTCCCGCCGTCTCGATCACGAAGTACAGCGGCGATGTGGAGGAGGGGCTCGCGATCGCGAACGACTCGCGCTATGGGCTCTCCGGCGCGGTGTTCAGCGAGAACGAATCGCTCGCGCTCGACTCCGCGCGTCGCCTCGAGACAGGCACGGTCGGCTTCAACATGGCGAACTTCGACATCGGAGCGCCGTTCGGCGGGCGGAAGGACTCCGGCGTCGGGTTCGAACTCGGGGCAGAGGCGATCACCGCCTATCTGCACTACAAGACGATCTTCACGCCCGTCGTCCCCGCCGGGTTCTGATCCGCGCCGGTTACGGCGCCGCTTGCAAGGGGCGGTCGCTCGAAGACCCACTGGGTCAGTCCTCGAGCGGCCGCCCCTTTCGCTCGGCCAGCAGCAGCGCGCCCACAGCCGCGATCACGAACACCGCTCCGAAGACCCCGAACAGCAGTGGCGATCCGCCGGCCGCGCTGAGCAGGGGCACTGACAGCGGCGCGAGGATCGCTCCGATCCTCCCGACACCGGCCGCCCAGCCGGCACCCGTTCCCCGCAGCCGGGTCGGGTAGAGCTCCGGCGTCACCGCGTAGAGCGCACCCCACGCGCCCAGATTGAAGAACGACAGCAGGCAGCCGAACGTCAAGATCCAAACGTCGGTGGTCGCAGTGCCGAACAGTGCGGCGGATGCCGCTGAGCCGGCCAGGAACACGGTGAGCGTCGCTCGCCGCCCCCACACCTCGATGAGCCAGGCAGCCACGGCGTAGCCCGGCAGCTGAGCGAGCGTGATGATCAGCGTGAACCCGACCGAGCGGACGAGCGAGAAGCCCGAGTTGAACAGGATCGTCGGCAGCCAGATGAACGCGCCGTAGTACGAGAAGTTCACGCAGAACCACACGACCCAGAGCGGCACCGTGCGGCGGAGCATGCCCGGACTGAACAGGCCACCGAGCCGCGTCGTCTGAGTCGCGGCGCCCGGCCCGACACCGGCCGAGCGCGCATCGGTGGAGTGGGCAATGGTGGAGTGCGCATCCGCCGCATCAGCGGCATCCGCGCTGCTCGTCACGGCGTTCGGCTCGGCAACGCTGAGGCGTGTGCCGCGGTCGGCTGCCGCATCCGCTTCGTGCCCGACACCTGCAGACTCCTCGAAGGAGCGCACGACAGCCTCTGCCTCCTCGTGACGACCCCGCGTCTCGAGGAATCGCACCGACTCCGGCAGCCTCCACCGCACGACGATGGCGTAGAAGGCCGGCACCACTCCGATCGCGAGCGCCCAACGCCAGCCGTCGTCGCTCGAGGGCACGAGAAACGCTCCGATGAGGGCGGCGGCGAGCCAGCCCGCGGCCCAGAACGCTTCGAGCAGCACCACCACGCGACCCCGGATGCGGGCGGGCGCCAGTTCGCTCACCAGGGTCGAGGCCACCGGCAACTCGGCGCCGAGGCCGAGACCGACGATGAACCGGAGAGCCACTAGCAGCGCCACCGACCAGGCGAGCGCGCTGACTCCCGTCGCGATCCCGAAGACCAGCAGGGTGAGCGCGAACACCTGCCGCCGGCCGAGTCGATCGGCCAGGAGACCGCCGAGACTCGCGCCGATCGCCATGCCGACGGCGCTCGCGGTGGCGATCCACGACTGCTCGCCAGGAGTGATCTGCCAGGTGGCGGCCAGTGCCACCAGCACGTACGACAGCAGCCCGACATCCATGGCGTCGAGCGCCCAGCCGATGCCCGAGCCGACAAGGAGACGGCGATGCCGGCTGGTGAACGGAAGACGATCGAGACGTTCGGTGCGCGTGAGCGCTGGTGCAGGCATGCGTGTCACCGTACTGCACGCCGAACCGCCCGAAGCGCCGCGGGGAGACGTCGGCCCGCAGCCTGGTCCGGTTCCCGATCCGCCGATGCCCGCTCCCGTAGACTGGCTGCATCATGGCTGTTTTTGGCACGCTCTCCGACCGGCTCGCCGATACGTTCAAGAACCTTCGCAGTAAGGGGAAGCTGAGCGCCGCCGATGTCGACGGCACGGTGCGCGAGATCCGTCGCGCCCTCCTCGACGCCGACGTGGCCCTCGACGTCGTCAAGGCGTTCACGACCCGCGTGCGCGAACGCGCGCTCGGCGACGAGGTCAACCGCGCGCTCAACCCCGCCCAGCAGGTCGTGCAGATCGTCAACGACGAGCTGATCCAGATCCTCGGCGGTCAGCAGCGTCGGCTCGAGTTCGCGAAGAACCCGCCCACCGTGATCATGCTCGCCGGCCTGCAAGGTGCTGGAAAGACGACGCTCGCCGGCAAGCTCGCGAAGTGGCTGGCCGAGCAGCAGCACACGCCGATGCTCGTCGCAGCAGACCTCCAGCGGCCGAACGCGGTCACCCAGTTGCAGATCGTCGGTGAGCAGGCGGGCGTGCCCGTGTTCGCGCCGGAGCCCGGGAACGGCGTCGGCGACCCGGTGAAGGTCGCGAAGAACGCGATCAAGCACGCGATCGACAAGCAGCACGACGTGGTCATCGTCGACACCGCGGGCCGGCTCGGCGTCGACGCCGAGATGATGAAGCAGGCGCGCGACATCCGCAAGGCCATCGATCCAGACGAGGTGCTCTTCGTCATCGACGCCATGATCGGTCAGGATGCCGTGGCCACGGCCAAGGCGTTCCAGGAAGGCGTCGACTTCACCGGCGTCGTGCTGTCGAAGCTCGACGGCGACGCACGCGGCGGTGCCGCCCTCTCGGTGGCCAGTGTGACCGGGCGCCCGATCATCTTCGCCTCGACCGGTGAGGGGCTGAGCGACTTCGAGCCCTTCCACCCCGACCGCATGGCGAGCCGCATCCTCGACCTCGGTGACATCCTCACGCTCATCGAACAGGCGCAGAAGCAGTTCGACGAGGAAGAGGCGCGCAAGGTCGCCGAGAAGCTCGCGAGCGACACCTTCACGCTCGAAGACTTCCTCGCCCAGATGCAGCAGGTCAAGAAGATGGGCTCGCTGAAGGGCATGCTCAGCATGCTGCCCGGGGCCAAGGGCATGCGTGAGCAGCTGGAGAACTTCGATGAGCGCGAGATCACGCGCACCGAGGCGATCATCCAATCGATGACGATCGCCGAGCGACGAAACCCCAAGCTCCTCAACGGCTCCCGCAGGCTTCGCATCGCGAAGGGCTCCGGCATGACGGTCACCGATGTGAACCAGCTCGTCGCACGCTTCGAGCAGGCCGCGAAGATGATGAAGACCGTCGCCCGCGGCGGGGTGCCGCAGGTGCCGGGAATGGGGCCGATCCCCGGGGGATTCGGCGGCGGGCGCGGCAAGGCCGCGAAGGCGAAGGGCAAGAAGAAGGGCGGCTCGCGGTCGGGGAACCCGGCGAAGCGCGCAGCCGAAGAAGCAGCCCGCGCGACCGGCGTGACCCCGGGTGCAGGAGGCGGATCCGGCTTCGGCCTCGGGGGCGCGGCGGGTGCTGGCGGGCCGAGCGCCGAAGAGCTCGAGTCGCTGCAGAAGCTCCTCGGTCGCTGAGTGTCGAAAGCTGAGTGTCGAAAGCTGAGTGTCGAGAGCTGAGCATCGAGAGCCGATGAGCAACGGCATCCGTGAGGCAGCGCGCCCCGATCGTCCGCTTCGCATCGCGGTGCAGCTCGCGCCTGAGCACGCCCGGTATTCGACGATCCGCGACGCGGTGGCTCGCCTCGAGGACATGGGCGTTGATGTGCTCTTCAACTGGGACCACTTCTTTCCGCTCACTGGAGACCGCGACGGATTGCACTTCGAGGCGTGGACGATGGTGGCCGCGTGGGCCGAGCAGACGTCGCGCGTCGAGTTCGGCTCGCTTGTGAGCTGCAATTCGTACCGCAACGCGAATCTGCAGGCCGATATGGCGCGCACCATCGACCACATCAGTGCCCGTGACGGCGGCCAGGGTCGGTTCATCTTCGGCACCGGAGCCGGATGGTTCGAGCGCGACTATGACGAGTACGGCTTCGAGTTCGGCACCCCGGGCTCGCGCTTGAATGCCCTCGCCCGCGACATGCCGGTGATCGAGCAGCGCTGGGCCAAGCTCAACCCGCCGCCGACTCGCCGCATCCCGGTGCTGATCGGTGGCGGGGGAGTGCGCAAGACGCTTCGAATCGTGGCCGAGCACGCCGACATCTGGCACAGTTTCAGCAGCCCTGAGGTGCTCGCTGAGAAGCTGCAGGTGCTTCGGATGCACGCCGACGCGGTCGGTCGGGATGTCTCGGAGATCGAGGTCTCCGTCGAACTGCGGCGGGCGAGCGATGCGGATGCCGACGCCCTGCTCGACCTCGGTGCGACCTTCTTCACGATCGGCCTCCGCGGCCCCGAGTACGACTTCGAGAAGGTCGCTCGCTGGCTCCGCTGGCGCGACGAGCGCTCGCGCGGCTGAGTCGGCTTCCCCGCGCGGCTGGGCGGGGCGCGGCTTGGTCCCCTCCGGTGCCGCAGGTGATCGTCGGCCGGCGCACCGGGCTCATGCCAGTCCTGCGCGCAACTCCTCGATGAGCGAGTCGACGACCGACCGCCCGCGGTCGGTGCTGTCGGTCGCGACCCGGCGCTGCCGCTCGTAGCCGGCACCCCGCTGCATGATCCGCTCTGCGCCCGCGAGCTCGTCTGCGCAATCGAGTTCCTCGGCGATCGGCGCCAGACGCTGGCACAGCGCCGCGATCGCCGATCGTGCCGGCCGGCTCGACCCGGCGGCATCCTCGATGATGTTCGCGTCGAGTCCGTAGCGGGCGGCGCGCCACTTGTTCTCGCGCCAGAACCAATGGGGCAACGGCTCCACGGTCTCTCCGGCGTCGAGTCGTCGCATCGTCTCCTCTGCGAGGCATTGGGTGAGCGCCGCCATGGTGCCCACCTCTTCGATCGTCGCGACCCCGTCGGGGATGCGGTTCTCCACGGTGCCGAGCTTCGGCGAGGGGCGCACGTCCCAGCGCAGCTCGCTGGAGTCCTCGATCGCCTGGCAGCCCACGAGATCCTCCACCATCCGCTCGAACTCCTCATAGCGCTCGAAGCGCGGTGGCAGCCCAGCGATCGGCAGCAGTTGGTAGATCAGCGCCCGGTTGGAGGCGTAGCCGGTGTCGTCGCCCTGCCAGAACGGGCTCGACGCGGACAGCGCCTGGAAGTGTGCGAAGTGGTCGATGAGCACGTTCATGACGGGTATCACCGCCTCTGCGCGGTCGACGCCGACGTGCACGTGCACGCCCCAGATCATCATCTGCCGAGCCCACCATTGCGACCGATCGAGCACGCGCTGGTAGCGGTCCTTACCGGGCGTGACCTGTTGCCGGTCCCAGCGGCTGAACGGATGCGTGGCGCCGCAGACGAGCTCGACACCGAGCTCACGCGCCACCGGTTGCGCGCGGTCGATGAGCGACACCAGATCCGCGACCGCATCCCGCACCCGGCGGTGCGCCGAACTCGCCAATTCGATGGTGTTGGTCAGGAACTCCGTCGTGAGGCGCGGATAGCCGTCGTACCCCTCGGTGCGCCGCAGCAACTCTGCCGCGAGAGGGCTGAGCTCCCGGGTCTCGGCATCCACGCAGGCCAATTCCCACTCGATGCCGATGGTCGAACGCTCTGAACTCGCGAAGGTCACTGCCACACTCGATTGTGACGTGGGCGGATGCCGGTGGCCATGCGACTGCACTGTCTCTTCTCCGACTGGGCCACCCGCATCGGGCGGCGAACGTCGTGGTTCGCCGCAGCCCGCTGGATCTGGCAGAATGGATAGCCGAGTTGCGGCTCGCCCGACCCTCTATCAGGCGCCCGCAGCACCACGAGCTTTCGCCGAGAGTGCCCCCACGCCTGCGGCTCCAGTTCACACCACGCAAATACTCAGGAGAATTGTGGCTGTCAAGATCCGTCTCAAGCGCCTCGGAAAGATCCGTGCGCCGTACTACCGCATCGTCGTCGCAGACTCGCGCACCAAGCGCGACGGTCGCGTGATCGAAGAGATCGGCAAGTACCACCCCACCGAGGAGCCCTCGTTCATCGAGGTCGACTCGGAGCGCGCCCAGTACTGGCTCGGCGTCGGTGCTCAGCCCACCGAGCAGGTGCTCGCGCTGCTGAAGCTCAGCGGCGACTGGGGCAAGTTCAAGGGCGAGAAGGACGCGAAGAGCTCCATCAAGCCCGTCGAGGCCAAGGCTCAGTTCGTCGCCGACGAGAAGAAGAAGGCCGTGCTCAAGCCGAAGAGCGAGAAGGCTGAGCAGCCGAAGGCCGAGGCACCCGCAGCCGACGACGCCGCTGAGGTGCCCGCGGCCGAGGGCACCGAAGAGGGCCAGGCCTAGTCCAGTGCTGTCCTCTGCGCTCGAGCACCTCGTTTCGGGGATCGTCGACCACCCCGATCAGGTGCAGGTCGCGTCGAAGAGCTCACCGCGCGGCGAGGTCCTCGAGGTGCGCGTGCACCCCGAGGACCTCGGCCGTGTGATCGGCCGCGGCGGGCGCACCGCGAAGGCGCTGCGCACGCTCGTGGCCGCTCTCGCCGATGGTCGTCGTGTGCGTGTCGACGTCATCGACACCGACTCCTAGTCGTGGCGGCGTCATCGAAGAAGCCCGACCGCACGCAGCTTCGCGTCGGCCGGCTGGTGAAAGCGCACGGGCTCAAGGGCGCGCTGAAGCTCGAGCTGTACACCGACGAGCCCGAGCGACGCTTCGTGCCGGGCGCCTCCTTCACGCTCCAGGTGCCGAGCACCTCGCCGTGGCATGGCAAGACGATCGAGCTCACCGAGCTCCGCTGGTACAACGGCCAGCCGGTCGCCTTCTTCGAGGGCGTCACCGATCGCACCGCGGCTGAGACTCTCGTGCGTGCGATCCTGTGGATCGACCAGAGCAGCGATGAGCTGCCCGCCGAGGAAGACGCCTGGTACGACCACCAGCTGGTCGGTCTGCAGGTGCGCCGCGACGGAGCCCCGGTCGGCACCGTCGCGCGAGTCGAGCACCTGCCCGCACAAGACCTGCTCGTCGTCGACACCGGCGATCGCGAAGTGATGGTCCCATTCGTGAAGGCCATCGTGCCGTCGGTCGATATCGAGGCTGGGTTCGTCGAGATCACGCCCCCTTCCGGGCTCTTCGAAGACGCCGCAGAGTGACGCCCCGGCACGCTGCCGTGTACCCGCGCAACGACCGGGCAGTCTAGGGTCGATATCGTGCGCATCGATATCGTCTCGATCTTTCCCGAGTTCTTCGATGTGCTCGACATCTCATTGCTCGGCAAGGCGCGCCGGGCAGGACTCATCGAGCTCGGCGTGCACGATCTCCGCGATTTCACGCATGACCGCCACCGCACTGTCGACGACACACCGTACGGCGGCGGCGCCGGGATGGTGATGAAGCCGGAGCCATGGGGCGAGGCGTTCGATGAGATCATCGGCGACCCCGGCGGTGAGGCGGAGCAGGATGCTGCTGCATCCGGCCCTCTCGTCATCTTCCCCTCGCCTGCGGGCCTGCAGTTCAACCAGGCGATGGCGAGGGAACTCGCCGCGGAGCAGCACCTGGTCTTCGCCTGCGGCCGGTACGAGGGCATCGACCAGCGCGTGGTCGAGCACACCGCCACTCGCGCGAGGGTGCGCCTCGTGAGCCTCGGCGACTACGTGCTCAACGGCGGCGAGGTGGCAGCCATGGCGATGATCGAGGCGATCGGCAGGCTCATCCCTGGCGTGGTCGGCAACCCCGAGAGCCTGGTCGAGGAGAGCCACGAGTCAGGGCTGCTCGAGTACCCGAGCTACACCAAGCCCGCGAGCTGGCGGGGCTTCGACGTTCCGCCGGTGCTGCTGAGCGGCAACCACGCGGCCGTGGCTGCATGGCGTCACGAGCAGCAGCTCGAGCGCACGCGCCAGGTGCGGCCAGACTTGCTGCCCGGCTGAGCCGCAGCCGGGCCGGTACAGCGCCCAGCAGTAACCGCTCTTCCAGAGGCCCTGCCGTTCGAGAGACACTGCCGCGGGAGGCCCTGCCGTTCGAGAGTCACCGCCGTGCGGGAGTCACCGTGGGATCATCGCTCGGATGGGTTCCAACTCGGCGTGCATGAGCTCCCGAGTTCGTTCGATGAAGCGCTCGTCGCCGTGTGCGTCGTACGCGAAGGCCCGGCGCATGAGTCCGTCGGCGATCTCGACCGCGACCTCGATCTTGAAGACCGCTTCGGGGGTCGCTTGCACCTCGAAGTGCTCGCTCAGCATCGACAGGTACAGCTGTGCCAGCATTCCGCCGCTCGCTCCATCGGTATCGAGCAGCCGCTCCGGCACGAGATCGCCGAGTCGCAGCCATCGGAACCCGGGTTCATTGCGCATCATGTCGACGAAGATGTCGAGGGTCGCGTCGAGCGCCGGCGCCCAGCCCTCCAGACCGGGGCGGAGCGCGGACGCCAGGCGGCCCACGTAGCGTTCGATGTTCCGGACCGTCAACGCCTGCAGGAGCGAGCCGATGTTCGGGAAGTAGCGGTAGACCACCCCGACAGAGGAGTGAGCCCTCGCCGCGACGAGGCTCGTCGTGAGCCCGTCGACGCCCGTCTCGGCGATGATCGCGGCAGCAGCATCGAGCAGCAGCTCGATTCGCTCACTGCTGCGCTGTTGAACTGGGGCGGTGCGGATGATCCGTCGCAACAGATCCTGGGTCTGGGTCACCGGCCTCCTTCGACTCGTTCGCAGCCTGCTCGACTCTATGGCAGAATTGATAGCTGTGCCTTGAGCCGGTTCTGCCTCTGGGGAACCGACGATCACAACGGCACACCACTGACAACCATTCTTCCTTACCGCGAGCCGACCAGCGGCGGCCGCAGAGAGCGAACCACCATGCACATCCTCGATTCCGTCGATGCGGCTGCGACTCGCACCGACATCCCCGAGTTCCGGGCCGGTGACACCGTCAAGGTGCACGTCAACATCATTGAAGGTCAGCGCTCGCGTATCCAGGTCTTCCAGGGCGTCGTGATCGCTCGCTCGGGCCACGGCGTGCGTGAGACCTTCACCGTGCGCAAGGTGAGCTTCCAGGTGGGCGTCGAGCGCATCTTCCCGGTGCACTCGCCCGTCATCGACCACATCGAGGTCGTCACCCGCGGTGACGTGCGTCGCGCGAAGCTGTACTACCTGCGCAACCTCACGGGCAAGAAGGCGAAGATTCGCGAGAAGCGCGAGAGCTGACGCTGGCTCTCACCGATTCGACTGAGCTCCCCGCACATCTAGGATGGTCGGGGAGCTCAGGGGTTTAATGACGGATGCATTGCAGCCTGCGCGCCGGGCGGAATCTCGCAGGGCGCCGCGCAGGCGTGGGGGATGGCGGTCGTTCCTCCGCGACGTGCTCGTGATCTTCGTCGCCGCTCTGGTGATCTCGTTCCTGATCAAGACGTTTCTGATCCGGTCGTTCTACATCCCGTCGGAGTCGATGTTCGACACGCTGCACCGCGATGACCGCATCATCGTCAATCAACTGACGCCGGAGCTCGTGCCAGTGGCGCGTGGCGACATCGTGGTGTTCGAGGACCCAGGGGGCTGGCTCACCCCGTCGCCGGAGCCTGAGAAGGCGCCGATCGCGGCAGCGGCTGACTGGGTGCTCTCGCTGGTGGGGCTCGCGGCGGACGACACGAACGAGCACCTGATCAAGCGCGTGATCGGCCTCCCCGGCGATACCGTCGCCTGCTGCAATGAGTTCGGTCAGCTGACGGTGAACGGCGTGCCGCTCGACGAGCCGTACGTGAACCTGCCTGCCGGCGCCACCAGGGTCTCCGCCGACGACTTCAAGGTCACCGTGCCGGAGGGCGCCCTCTGGGTCATGGGCGACAATCGTTGGGCATCCGCCGATTCGCGCTACAACCGCGACAAGCCGGGCAATGGCTTCGTGCCGATGGGCAATGTCGTCGGGCGGGCTGTGGTCATCTCGTGGCCCATCGATCGTTGGACCTGGCTCGACAACTACGAGACCGTGTTCCGCGGCGTCGACGTGGAGCGCTGAAGGCGATGATGGCGGTCGTCGAACCGGATCTCTCGGTTGAGCGGGCGTTCTTCGCGGGCGGGTCGCGTCTGGTGATCGGGCTCGATGAAGTCGGCAGGGGCGCGCTCGCCGGGCCGGTGGCCGTCGGCGCTGCCGTCATCGCGGCGAAGGTCTCAGCGGTGCCCAAGGGGCTCCGCGACTCGAAGCTCATCCCGGAGGCCAAGCGCTCCGGGGTCGAGTCCGACGCGCGCGCGTGGGCGGAGGCGTGCGGGGTGGGGCTGGCGTCTGCCGCAGAGGTCGACCAGGACGGCATCATCGCCGCGTTAGGGCTCGCGGCTCGACGCGTGCTCGAAGAGCTGCACCGGTCGGGCGTGCCCGTGACTGAGAGCGTCGTCCTCCTCGACGGCACCCACGACTGGCTCTCACCGGTGCTGCGGGCGCCGCTCCGCGTGGTGACGCGCGCGAAGGCGGACCGCGACTGCGGCTCGGTCGCCGCGGCATCCGTCATCGCGAAAGTGCATCGCGACAGCCTCATGATCCGTGCGCACGACGAGCAGCCGGTGTATCACTGGCTCAGCAACAAGGGCTACGCGAGTGCAGCGCATTTCGCGGCGCTCGCCGAGCACGGCGCCAGCGCCATGCACCGGCGCACCTGGCTGAGAACCGCGCCCGATATTCCGGCCTAGGATTGGTGCAGCATGGATGACGACGACTTCGACGACTACGACCGTGAGGTCGAACTCGCCCTCTACCGCGAATACCGCGATGTGGTCGGCCAGTTCAAGTACGTCGTCGAGACCGAGCGGCGGTTCTACCTCGCGAACGAAGTCACTCAGACCCGCGTCGACACGGCGAACGACTTCTACTTCGAGCTCGTCATGCACGACGTCTGGGTGTGGGATGTCTACCGCTCAGACCGCTTCGTGAAGTCGGTGAAGGTGCTCACGTTCAAGGACGTGAACATCGAGGAGCTGAGCACGCGAGAGTTCAAGCTGCCGAAGGAGCTCGCGCTCGACGAGTAGCTCGGTCGAGCCCGTTCCCTGAGCGGCTCGTGGCGCCGTCTTCGCGCGCCCTCAACACCCGCGAACCGAACTGCCTGATGAGCAGGTTCGGGTGGGCCGCCGATTCCCTCTGCACAGACCCTCCACCCTCGTTCCAGGAGGGCGGACGACATGGCACAGAAAGACCGGCTCGGCCGCGAGGGGGAGTCTCTCGCCGCTGAGTATCTCGAACGTCGCGGGTACACGATCGTCGAACGCAACTGGCGCTGCCGCTCTGGCGAGGTCGACATCGTCGCCGAGCACCAGGGAGAGCTCGTCCTGGTCGAGGTCAAGACGAGGTCGAGCGAGGCCTTCGGGCATCCTTTCGCTGCGATCACACCTGCGAAGCAGTCGCGCTTGCGCAGGCTCGCCGGCTTGTGGCGCGAAGCGCATCCAGGCACGGGGGCGATCAGAATCGACGCGGTCGCCGTGCTGCGGTCGAACGACGGCGCCGCCGCCATCGAGCATCTGCGGGCGGTGTGCTGATGGCGGTATCTCGCGCCCACTCGGTCGCACTGCTCGGCATCGACGGGGCGATCGTCGAGATCGAGGCCGACATCTCCAGCGGGCTTCCCGCCACCGTGCTCGTCGGATTGCCCGATGCCGCGCTGGGGGAGGCTCAGCATCGTGTGCGAGCGGCAGCCATGAACTCGGGGTGCCCTCTCACCAGGCAGCGCCTCACCATCAACCTCTCGCCGGCGGGACTCCCGAAGCACGGAACCGCGTTCGACCTCGGCATCGCACTTGCCGCGTTCGCTGCCGACCGGGTCGTCGACCCCGCGTCCGTCGAGCGGCTCGCGCACCTGGGGGAGCTGGGCCTCGACGGACGGCTCCGCCCGATCAGCGGCATCCTCCCGGCAGTGCTGGCGGCGTCGCGGGCCGGTTTCGACACCGTGATGGTGCCGGCAGGCAACGCGGCCGAGGCGGCCCTTGTGCCGGGTGTGCGAGTGGTCGGTGTGGCCTCACTCCGGGAGGCGGCGGTCTGGCACGGCGCCGAATTGGAACTGCTCGACGTGGAGCCCATCATGCCGGCCGCGCCCCGCGTTGTCGAAGATGCAGATGCCGATCTCTGCGAGGTCATCGGGAACGACGATGCGATCGAGGCAATGCTTGCCGCTGCTGCGGGCGGGCACCACATGTTCCTGCTCGGACCACCGGGCGCGGGCAAGACGATGCTTGCGGCGAGGCTTCCCGGCATCCTTCCTGAGCTCGACACGGACGCGGCGCTCGAGGTGAACTCGGTGCGCTCATTGGCAGGGGAGCCGGTCACCGGCCGATTGTCCACCCGGCCGCCGCTTGAAGCGCCGCATCACACGGCGACTCCGGCCGCGCTCGTTGGAGGCGGGAGCCGGATCATCCGACCGGGCGCCGCCGCTCGAGCCAGCCACGGCGTGTTGTTCCTCGATGAGGCGGCCGAGTTCTCGGCCGTCGCCCTCGACGCGCTGCGGCAGCCGCTGGAATCTGGACGCATCACGATTCACAGGGCGAACGCTGTGGCATCGTTCCCCGCCAAGTTCCAGCTGCTGCTCGCGGCGAACCCGTGCCCCTGTGGCCAGCACGGTGCGCCCGACGCCGACGCCGACTGCGGCTGCGCTCCGTACGCACGGCGTCGCTACCTCGCGCGATTGTCGGGTCCGTTGCTCGACCGTGTCGACATCCAGCTTCGTGTGTCTCGCGTCACCGCAGCGCAACTCACCGCGGCCTCGGGAAACGCCCGACTGACGTCCGCCGAGGCTCGTGAGCGCGTGTCCGCAGCGCGCGCGGCGGCACGCGAGCGGCTTGCGGGCACACCGTGGCGCACCAACTCCGAAGTGCCCGGGTCGTGGTTGCGCGACACGCGGCATCGCCTTCCTGCGGCCGTCACGGCTCCGCTCGACCGCGCGCTGGAGCGAGGAGCGATCTCGATGCGCGGGTTCGATCGAGTGCTCCGCGTCGCCTGGTCGATAGCGGACCTAGCCGGTTCGTCCTCTCCAACCGCAGAACACCTCGGTCGTGCTCTCTACTTTCGAAAGGCCCTCTCCTCATGACCCTGAGCCCCCATGCCCGACCGTTGATCGATGGGTCGCAGCCCGGGCGCGCGACGGCACCGCTGTTCGGGCTCGATGAACGCGAGTTGCGTCCGCTGCTCGATCGCGTGGCGCTTCGCGAACGCGACGACGATGGCCGCCAACACCTGCTCGCAGCCATCGTTTGGAGCATGATCGCCGAACCCGGTGATCGCGACGCAGGCACGCTGACTGGAGCGCTCGGCGGGGTGCGAGCGCTGGAGGCGGTGATCGATGGCACGACTCCCACAGAGCTGGTGCGCCGGCTCCACGACGCCACTGGTGAAGCGCTTGAAGAGCCTGATGATCTGCAAGCGGCCATCTCCCGATTTCGCGCGGCGCTCGACAGGTGGCGCCCCCGTGCCGTCGCTCGGCACGTGCACTCGACTCTGTTGAGCGCCGCGCGGCAGGCCGTGAGGGTCCTGTGTCCTGGCGATGAGGAGTGGCCGATGGGTCTCGATGACCTCGGCCCGCACGCCCCATCGGCGCTGTGGTTGCGCGGAGACCCTGGGCGGCTGGTGTCGCTCGCGCGTTCGATCGCGGTGGTCGGGGCGCGCGCCGCGACTGCATACGGGGAGAGCGTTGCCATCGAGATGTCTGCGGTCCTCTGCGACCGTGGCTTCGCGGTGCTCTCGGGCGCCGCATACGGCATCGACGGCGCCGCGCACCGGGCGGCCCTCGCTCGTGGCGGCGTCACCGCGGCTGTGCTCGCGGGAGGCGTGGACCGCTTCTACCCGAGTGGGCATGACGGTCTGCTTCATCGCATCGTCGAGCACGGCGTGGTGCTGTCTGAAGTGCCCTGTGGAAGCCCGCCCACGAAATGGCGGTTCTTGCAGCGAAACAGATTGCTCGCCGCGCTCAGCCAGGCGACGGTCGTGGTCGAGGCCGGCCGTCGATCCGGCTCGCTCAACACGGCCGGGCATGCTGCTGCACTCGGACGCGCGCTCGGTGCCGTGCCCGGGCCCGTCACCAGCGCCGCCTCCGCCGGCTGTCACCGCCTCATCAGGGAGTACGACGCGGTGTGCGTCACGAACGCAGAGGAGGTGATCGCCCTGCACCCCGAGGGAGCAGAGATGCAGCAGGCTCTGTTCACATCGCACGACCCCGAGCAGTTGCGCCTGCTCGATGCCCTCAGCAGCCGAGCGGCGCGCGACACGCTCGAGGTGTCGCGGCGGAGCGGGCTCGCGGTTGCACGGGTCCAGGCGATCCTCGGAGCGCTCGAACTCGAGGGGGCGGTCGTGTCTGGCGAACGAGGTTGGCGGAAGGCCTCTGGGTCGGGCCTATCCTGAACCGATGAATGCGTCGGCCGCCGTGGCTCGGGAGGGCTGAGCGATGCGCCTCGACACGGCCATCGACGCCTACCTCGCCCACCTGGAGACCGAGCGCGCCCTCAGCGCGCAGACGCTCCGTGCGTATGGAGCGGATCTCGCTGGTCTCGCGGCGTTCGCGGAGCGCGCCGGCATCGTCGAGGCGGATCAGCTGGATCTGGAACTGCTGCGTGATTGGTTGTGGGAGCAATCGAATCGAGGCATGGCCAAGTCGAGTCTGGCCCGAAGGACGGCGTCGGTTCGCGGGTTCACGAAGTGGCTCGCCAAACAGCTGCCGGCGCCCGCCGACCCCGGCCTGCGCCTGCGCTCGCCGAGACCCGCCCGGCACTTGCCGCGGGTGCTGACAGAGCCGCAGGCAGCGGCGTTGCTCGAGAATCTCGCTGATCGTGCCGCCACCGGTGACCCGGTCGCGCTTCGCGACCTGGCCGTCGTCGAGCTGCTCTACGCCTCTGCTCTTCGCGTGAGCGAACTTGTCGGCCTCGACCTCGGCGACCTCGACCGTGAACGCCTCACCGTGCGCGTGATGGGGAAGGGCGCCAAGCAGCGTGTGATTCCCTACGGCATCCCGGCCCAGCGCGCTCTTGACGACTACCTGCATCGCGGCCGGCCGGAACTGCTCGCCGGGGCAGGCCGGTCGCCGGAGCATGACGCACTGTTCCTCGGCGCTCGAGGCGGACGGCTCGGAGCGAGGGCCGTGCACAGCGTGATGTCCCGGCTCCTGGGTGACCTCGATAGCGGTCCCGCCGGCCCGCACACCCTCCGGCACACCGCGGCCACCCACCTGCTCGACGGCGGAGCAGATCTGCGTGCTGTGCAGGAGCTGCTCGGGCACGCGAGCCTCGGCACGACGCAGATCTATACGCACGTCTCGGCGGAGCGACTCAAGGCCACGTACCGCAACGCGCACCCGCGCGCCTAGGCCGCCCCTCGCACTAGGGCAAACGCCGTGTGGGCAGGAGCACCGAACGAGGGACGGTGCCCAGCAGCAGCATCGGGGAGATGTACTCCCCGTGCAGCCGCGCGCCAAAGTGCAGACAGCCGACGTCACTGCAGTGCCCGGCCACGACAGTGCCGATCGTTTCTCCTTTCATGACCCGATCACCCGTCGAGAGCTCGGACTCCACCGGCTCGTAGCTCGAGAGCAGGCCGCCCTCGTGGCGGATCGACAGCACCGGTCGGTCGACCACCCACCCCGCGAAGTGCACCGTTCCCGCTGCGGGCGCGAGCACCGTAGTCCCCTCGGGGGCATGCAAGTCGACGCCTCTGTGGCCTCGCCCGTAGGGAGTCGGCGGGGCGAGATAGTCACGCGCCACGGCAGCCGCAGCGCGTACGGGCCATGCCCAGAGCGGATTGTTGCGGGCATCCGCGTTCCACCGGGGCGAGGGTAAGGAGGACAAGCCCAGTTCCGCACCGGCGGAGGAACCGGCGGGCGTTGAGGCGAGCACCGCCGCGAGCACGAGCGGGAGCATGCCCGCAAGCGCTCTTCGCGCGCGAGGTGCGGCACGGCGCCACCCACATCGACGGCCGGATCCTCGGAGCATTCGCATACGTTCTCGAGCCCACCCCGCTCGCGGTGCGACCGCAGCCGTACTGGGGCAGCATCATGGGCGAATGCGGCTCGGGGAGGAGCGGCGAAGCGCCGT
Source organism: Ruicaihuangia caeni (assembly GCF_029952955.1). GTDB lineage: Bacteria > Actinomycetota > Actinomycetes > Actinomycetales > Microbacteriaceae > Ruicaihuangia > Ruicaihuangia caeni. The sequence goes on from NZ_JASATX010000001.1 coordinate 420,848, forward strand.
CGCCGTCGCCGAACCGAGCGAGCGTGCAGCGACTCGGCTGCTACTATTACACCTGCATCCGTCATCGACGGGTGACTTCGCGTGCCCATTCGGTCAACGCTCCCACTCAGTCCTTCGCACGTCGACCACGGTCGTCGCGGTGAGCGGCGGGAACGCACCGGGCACCAGGTTCCGAGCCGACCGGCTCCGGAAGACAACTGAGATCGCGCAACCGCGCAAGACAAGGAGAACGGCCATGGCCGTCGTCACCATCCGCCAGCTGCTCGACAGCGGCGTGCACTTCGGGCACCAGACCCGCCGCTGGAACCCGAAGGTGAAGCGCTTCATCCTCACCGAGCGCTCGGGCATCCACATCATCGACCTTCAGCAGTCGCTCGCCTACATCGACAAGGCCTACGACTTCGTCAAGGAGACCGTCGCGCACGGCGGCACCATTCTCTTCGTCGGCACCAAGAAGCAGGCGCAGGAGTCCATCGCCGAGCAGGCGACGCGTGTCGGCCAGCCCTACGTGAACCAGCGCTGGCTCGGCGGTCTGCTGACCAACTTCCAGACCGTCTCGAAGCGCCTCGCCCGCATGAAGGAGCTCGAGGAGATCGACTTCGAGGACACCACCAAGGGCTTCACCAAGAAGGAGCTCCTGATCAAGCGCCGCGAGCTCGACAAGCTCCACAAGACGCTCGGCGGCATCCGCAACCTGTCGAAGACCCCTTCGGCGCTGTGGGTCGTCGACGCCAAGCGCGAGCACCTCGCGGTCGACGAGGCCACCAAGCTCGGCATCCCGGTGATCGGCATCCTCGACACCAACGCCGACCCCGACCTGCTGCAGTACCCGATCCCGGGCAACGACGACGCGATCCGCTCGGTGAGCCTGCTCACCCGCATCATCGCCGACGCTGCGGCCGAAGGCCTCATCCAGCGCCACCAGAAGCCCGAAGAGGCCGGCAACGTGTCGGCCGTCGAGCCGCTGGCCGAGTGGGAGCGCGAACTGCTCGAGCAGTCGAACGCCGCTGCCGCGCAGTCGGAGGCTCCCGCTGTCGAGGCGACCGCTCAGGAAGTCCCCGGCGACCTCGCTCCCACTGAGGAAGCGGCTCTCCCCGCCGACGAGGAGGCTCCGGCAGCCGCCGGCGCTCCCGCCAACGACGAGACCAAGTAAGGACGGCTTGTATGGCTAACGTCAGCCTCGAAGACATCAAGACCCTGCGCGAGCGACTCGGCACGGGCATGATCGACACCAAGAACGCGCTCGTCGAAGCCGAGGGCGATGTCGAGAAGGCCACCGAGATCCTCCGGCTCAAGGGTGCCAAGGGCAACGCGAAGCGTGCCGACCGCTCCACCAGCGAGGGGCTCGTCGCAGCCAAGGAGAACGGCTCCGTCACCACCATGATCGAGCTCGCGTGCGAGACCGACTTCGTGGCCAAGGGCGAGAAGTTCGTCGGTCTCGGCAACGCGGTGCTCGAAGCCGCTGCTGCTGCGGGCGCGAAGACCGTCGAGGAGGCACTTGCTGCTCCCGCCGACGGCAAGACCGTCGCCGACCTCATCAACGACGAGGCCGCGATCCTCGGCGAGAAGGTCGAACTGCGGCGTGTCGCCTCGGTCGAGGCCGAGAAGTTCGCGATCTACCTGCACCGCACCAACAAGGACCTGCCCCCGCAGGTCGGCGTGGTCGTCGGCTACAGCGGTGACGACGCAGACACGGCGCGCAGCATCGCCCAGCACATCTCGTTCGCGAACCCGAGCTACCTCACGCGCGAAGACGTCCCGACCGAAGAGGTCGAGAACGAGCGTCGCATCGTCGAGGAGATCAGCCGCGGCGAGGGCAAGCCGGAAGCGGCGCTGCCGAAGATCGTCGAGGGTCGCCTCGGCGCCTTCTTCAAGCAGGTCGCGTTGCTCGACCAGGAGTACGCGCGCGATAACAAGCTGACGGTCAAGCAGGTCGCCGAGAGCGCCGGTATCACGGTCACGGGCTTCGCCCGGTTCAAGGTCGGCGCGTAAGACCGCTGCGTGATGGGGTCCGAGACTGCGGTCTCGGACCCCATTTCCATGAGCGGGCACCCCGCCATAGTGTGATGACCAACCCCGTTGTGAAGGAGACGATGTGACCGAGGTGCGCCGACGGAGAGTGCTGTTGAAGCTGTCAGGGGAGGCGTTCGGTGCGGGCTCCCTCGGGGTGAATCCTGATGTCGTCAGCGCCATCGCCCGCGAGATCGCCGAGGCGGCCCGCGAGGTCGATGTCGCGATCGTGGTCGGCGGTGGCAACTTCTTCCGCGGCGCAGAGCTCAGCCAGCGGGGTATGGATCGCGGGCGAGCCGACTACATGGGCATGCTCGGCACCGTCATGAACGCGCTCGCGCTGCAGGACTTCCTCGAGCAGGCGGGCGCGCAGGTGCGCGTGCAATCCGCGATCTCGATGACACAGGTCGCCGAGCCCTACATCCCGCTGCGTGCCGAGCGGCACCTGGAGAAGGGCCGCGTCGTCATCTTCGGCGCGGGAGCGGGCCTGCCGTACTTCTCCACCGACACTGTCGCGGCCCAGCGCGCTCTCGAGATCGGCGCCGATGTGGTGCTGGTCGCGAAGAACGGCGTTGACGGCGTGTACGACGCCGACCCGCGCAAGCATGCCGGCGCCGTCAAACTCGACCGTGTGACCTACCAGGAGGCGCTGGTGCAGGGCCTCAAGGTCGTCGACTCGACAGCGTTCAGCCTCTGCATGGACAACGGGATGCCGATGCTCGTGTTCGGCATGGAACCCGCCGGCAACATCACGCGCGCCATCCTCGGCGAACAGCTCGGCACGCTCGTGAGCAACGGCGACTGACCGATTCATCGCGAAGAGGGGGACCGCTCACTTGGCGGTCCCCCTCTTTTTCGCGCTCGGGGCCGAGGCCATGAACTGAGAAACGAAGAAGGGGACCGACGCCAGCCGATCCCCTTCTCGCGTGTCCTAGAGACTACTTGGCGGTCTCACGGATGCTGTTGTAGAACGCCAGGTCGTCGCCCTTGTAGTACGACTGGAAGTACTCCTCGGCGCCCTTGATGAAGGCCTGCACGTCGATGTCCTCGGTCTCGATGACCTCGACCGGGCCGTTCGCACGCCAGTCCTCGAGGATCTTCTCGGTCTCTTCCTCGACGCACTGACGGTTCTCGGCGCGGATGTCGCGCACGGTGTCGAAGACCAGCTCGCGCTGCTCGTCGCTCATCTTGTCGAGCACCTTGTCCGAGATGGTCACCCAGTGGATGCTCACCTGGTGGTTGTTCAGCGAGACGTAGTTCTGCACCTCGTCGTAGCTGGCCGTCTTGGTACCGACGACGGGGTTCTCCTGCCCGTCAGCGATGCCCTGCTGCAGCGCGACGTAGACCTCTTCGTACGCGACCGCCACGGCGTTCGCGCCGAGAGCCTTCGCGTTGGCGAGGTACTGCGGGGTGTCGGGGAAGCGCATCTGCATGCCTGCGAGGTCCTCCGGCCCGTGGATCGGGTCGTTGGAGCTGAAGGTGCGCGAACCGTAGTACCAGCCATCGATGATGGTGATGTCGGTGGCCTCGTTGAACGCGGTGCGGAACTCCTCCGAGTTGTTGTCGATCCAGTCGAATGCGTGGTCGACGTCATCGAACACGTAGGCCGCACCGAGGATGCCGACCTGCGGGTACACCGACGCGAGGCCGGCTTCCTGCAGGTCCATGGCGATGTCGCCCGACTGGATCGCGGCGACGCGCTCGGTGTCGGGGCCGAGCTGGCTGGCGGGGAACAGGTCGACCTCGATGCCCAGGTCGGCTGCTTCGACGCGCTCCTTGAAGAGCTCCATGCCGCAGAAGTAGTTCGGGGTCTGCTCCGACTGGCTGCTGGCGAACTCGAGCGTGATGGTTTCGGCGGCGTCGCCCTTGCCGTCCGCACCGGTGTCGCCCGAGCCGGCACAACCGGCGAGGAGGCCGATTCCGGCGGTCAGCGCGAGCGCCGAGAGGGCGCCGCGGCGGATCCGATTGCTGTGGATCATTGGTTTTTCCTTTACTTCGTGGCGTCGGACCGTTCCGACGCCGTCTCGGTGTGCGCCGAGGAACTAGTCGTCGACTAGAACCCGAGCGCGTTGGGGACGAACATCGCGATCTGCGGGAAGAACGTGATGAGCAGCAGCACGCTCACGAGCGGGACGAGGAACGGCAGGATGCCGCGGAAGATCTCGTCCACCGAGCGGTTCGTCACGGAGCTCATGACGTAGAGCACGCTGCCGACCGGGGGAGTGAGCAGACCGATCATCAGGTTCACGATCATGATCACACCGAAGTGCACCGGGTCAATGCCGAAGCTCACCACGACGGGCATGAGCACGGGGACGGTGACCAGGATGACGGCGGTCGCGTCCACGACCATGCCGAGCACGATCAGAATGGCGTTCACGATGAGGAGGAACACGATCGGGTTGTCGGTCACGCTGGTCATCCAGTCAGCGACGCCCTGAGCGACGCGCTCCCGGGCGAGCACCTGGCCGAGCATGCCGGCCGCACCGATGATGATCATGATCCCGCCGGTGAGGAACACGGTCTCCTTGGCGGCCTCCCACAGCACGCGCAGATTGAGCGTGCGGTTGAACATGCCGAGGATGAGCATGTACAGCGCCGCGATACCTGCAGCCTCGGTGGGCGTGAAGATTCCGCCCACGATGCCGCCGAGGATGATCACCGGCGTTCCGAGGGGGAGCAGCACCCGGCGGGTCGCGCGCCAGAACTTGCGCGAGTCGAACGGCTGGCTCGCGAACTCCGGGCGCTTCCGCACCCAGAAGAAGATGTACGCGACGAGGCCGAGTGCCATGAGCAGTGCGGGAACCACGGATGCAGCGAAGAGCGCTCCCGTCGAGATCGTCGCCACGGAGGCGAAGATCACGGCCGGGATGCTCGGCGGCATGACCGGCGAGATCAGCGCGGATGACGCCGTGAGGCCCGCTGCGAAGCGGAACGGGTAGCCGGCGCGCGTCATGGCTGGCACCTGCACCTTGCCGAGCCCTGCGGCGTCGGCGAGCGCCGAACCACTCATCCAGGCGAAGCCGACGCTGGTGCCGACGTTGACGTAGGCGAGGTTTCCGCGAACGCGCGACATTGCGGCGAGGCAGAAATCGAACAGACGCTCGGCGATACCGAGCTTGTTCGCGATGACGCCGACGAAGATGAACAGCGGCACGGCCAGCAGCGGGAAGCTGTTGGTCGCGTCGAACACCGTCTTCAGTGCGAGACCCGTCGAGTACCCGTTCACCATGAAGTACATGAGGCACGGGCCGAGGATCGCGAAGGCGACGGGCACCCTCAGGAAGAGCAGAACGAGGATGCCGATGGCGACGAGTGCGAGTTCCATGTGACTTATGCCTCTGCTTCCTCGAGCGTGAGCGAATCCGCTTCGTCGTACTTGGCGTGGAAGATCTTGATGACGGCCCGGACGGTGCCCGACACCAAACCGACGAGCGGTAGGGCGAAGACGTACGCGAGCGGCACTTGCAGCACCGTCGTGGTGCGGCTGAAGCCGCTTTGGAACATCGCCCAGGCCTCCCACACGAGCAGGGCGCAGATCACGGCGAGCAGCAGCGCTGCGACTGCCTTCACGACCACCTGCGCGCGGCCCTTCGCGATGTTGTCGATCACCGCGACGGTGATCTGGCCGTTCTTGCCGATGAGATAGCCCACGAGGATGAACGTGATGCCCGTCAGAGAGTAACGGGCGATCTCACCAGCGCCCGGCCAGTTGAGCTCGTGCACATAGCGGCCGAGCACCTGCCACAGCACGCCGATGAACATCGTGAGCAAGAAGAGCGCCGCCAGCGAGAGCTCGATGTTCCCCCACCAGCGGAAGAACGCGCTCTCCTTCGGAGCGGGCCCCGCTGAGGGGTTCTCGAACGCCGCGTTCGCGTTCTCGGGTGAGGAGTCAGTCATCTCCCGCTGTCCTCTCTCGCGCATCCGTGCGATTCGTCCCCCCGGCATGCCGGGAGGGAACGATGAGCGATCGGTTCATCGATTGCCTTTCGTGATTGCGGTTTGGTGCAAGCGCTGCGCTGCATCGTTGCTGCGGCATCCGCAGGGCCCCGGCGAGCATACTCGGCGCGGCTCAATGCCCCAGACGACATATCCCACCGGTGGGCCCGCTGTGCTCGCGCCGATTAGTTCGCCTTCGAATAATGGAACGGTATTCCGACAGAATAGTCAGCAGGGAGCATAACGGCGGAATTGTCGCCCGAAGAACCTTGATAGGTGAGGCGTGCCATCGGGTGGTACACGCGTGGGCGAGGTGGCCCCGCGCCTTGCAAGCTGCTCGCCGAACGCATCGTCAATGACCTGAGAGAACCGGAGTGAACGAGTGTCAGAACTCAGACTCGGATTGTTCGGCGCCGGCCTGATCGGCCGCGAGCACGCGCAATACGCACAGCAGGCGCAGGGCGTCGAACTCGTCGCCGTCGCCGACCCCACGGATGCCGCGAAGCAACTCTCGGCCGAACTCGGCGCCCGGCACTATAACGATTACGCATCGCTGCTCGAGGCCGGCGAGGTCGACGCTGTGATCGTCGCGCTTCCGAACGCCATGCACGCCGATGCGGCCGTAGCTGCCATCGACCGCGACGTCGCGGTGCTCGTCGAGAAGCCGATCGCCGACACGCTCGAGCAGGCCTCGCGCATCGTTGACGCCTCGGAGCGCAGGGGAGTGCCGGTGCTGGTCGGACACCAGCGCCGTTACGCGCCGGATGTGGCAGCAGCGAAGAAGTTCATCGAGTCGGGCGGCATCGGTGAGATCGTGGCGGTCTCGCTCATGAGCACCTGGCGCAAACCCGACGAGTACTTCGACATCGAGTGGCGCCGGCGACGCGGCGGCGGGCCCGTGCTGATCAACCTGATCCACGACATCGACGTCATCCGCTACCTCGCGGGCGAGATCGACACCGTGACGGCACTCGGCTCGTCGAAGGTGCGCGGTTTCGAGGTTCCGGAGACAGTAGGGGCCGTGCTGGAGTTCGCCAATGGGGCGATCGGCACCGCAATGCTCAGCGACGCGGCGGCCTCGCCGTGGAACTGGGACCTCATGGGCTACGGCGCGTACTTCCCCACCACGCCCGGGGACGCCTACTTCATCTCGGGCACCGAGGCGTCGATCGCCCTGCCGTCGCTCACGGTGTTCCGCCACGAGGGCGGCAACCACTGGCAGCTGCCGTTCACCAAGCAGACCATCGATCGTGTGGAAGTGAACCCGTACATCACGCAGCTCGAGCACCTCGTGCGAGTGGTGCAGCAGGGGGAGGCGCCGGTGATCTCGGCGCGCGACGGGTACAACACCCTCGCGGTCGCGACGGCGATCGACGAGGCGCACGCGTCGCGCCAGGTGACGCGAGTCAAGCGATGAGCGAAGCATCCGTCGAGGTCTCCGACGTCTGGCCCGAGCGACACCGGGGGCGGGTCGTGCTCGTGACCGGTGGGGCCGGCGGCCTCGGAGGCGCGGCTGCCGAGCGGCTCGCGGCGGAGGGGGCCGTCGTGCTCGTCGCCGACCTCTCGATCGAAGAGGAGCACTGGGGTGACGAAGGAGCGCGCGTGCGCCTCGACGTCACCGATCAGGACCAGTGGGTCGAGCTCCGTGATCGCGTCCTCGAGCGCTACGGCCGCCTCGACGGTCTATTGGTCGCCCACGGCGCGCAGGGCCCTGAAGCACCCATCGAGGAGGTGCCCTACGACGGATGGCGGCGCACGCTGAGCGTCAACCTCGATTCAGTGTTCCTCGCGCTGCACACGGTGATGGGCGTGATGAGGCAGCAGCGCGCAGGCCGGGTCGTATTGCTGGCCTCCATCTCGGGCCGCGAGGGCAATGCCTCGATGAGCGCCTATTCGGCATCGAAAGCGGGCGTCATCTCGCTCGCGAAGTCGGTGGCGAAGGAGGTCGCCGACTCGGGCATCGTCGTCAACGCGGTCGCGCCCTCGATGTTCCAGACGCGGCTGCTCGACGACCTGAGTCCTGAACGCAACGCGATGCTCCTGTCGAGGGTGCCGATGGGGCGAGTCGGCCACCCCTCGGAGTTCGCCGCGCTCGCCGCCTGGCTGCTCTCGGACGAGTGCAGTTACACGACGGGGCAGGTCTTCGATCTCACCGGGGGTCGGTTCTCGGGAGCGTGAGGCCCCGGCCACGGGGCGAGCACGAGCCGTGATTTTTGGAACACGATTCCGAAAACGCTTGCAGTCTGTGCACCGAATGCCGATAATCCCAGCATGCGCACCAACGAGAACAACGTCGGCGTCTCCGTCATCGACCGCATCATCTCGGTGTTGCACGCGTTCGGAGAACCAGGCGATGTGCTCGGAGTGAGTGAGCTCGCACGACGCACGGCGCTGCCGAAGTCGACGGCAGCGCGCATCGCAGCGGGGCTCGCCCGCCACGGGTTCCTCGATCGCCGCCCGGAGGGATTCCGGCTTGGCGAGCGGCTGGTGCAGCTCGGAGAACGCGCGGCGCGCCCGCAGCCGTTCCAGGAGGGAGCGCAGCAGGCGATCGCCGACCTGCAGGCGGCCACCGGCTACACGGTGCAACTCGCGACGCTCGAGGGCGCTGACGTCGTGTGCGTCGCGATCGCCCGAGGTCGCGCCGGCGCCGCGCCGTTGACCCGACCGGGTTCACGGCTGCCAGCCCACGCCACGGCGCTCGGCAGGGCACTGCTCGCATTCGCGCCCGAGCACCTGACCAAGCGCGTGCTGGCGAGGGGATTGCCGCGGCTGTCGGCGCAAACAGTCACCCAGCCTGGGCGGTTCCTCGAGCAGCTCGCTCAGGTGCGCCGCACCGGCGTCGCCTATGAGTGCGGTGAGACGGCAGCCGGCACCGCGTGCATCGCAACACCGGTGCTCGATGACGAGCGGCGACCGCTCGCAGCTGTCGCGGTCACCGGCATCCCCGCTGACGCCGACCCGGCCCGCTATACGGCGGCGCTGCGCACCACGGCGCTGCAGCTCGCCCGTCACCTGTCTGCCGAGTCGCTGAAGATCGCCTGAGCGCTGAAGCGGCGCGCCTCGGCCGTATTCGGCGCCAGGAGCCGAGGCGGCCCGACACTAAGCTGGTGCTCACACCACAACGCAACGCCAAGGAGCCGCTGTGATCGCCGACGTGCTGGCCGACGCCAAAGACAAGATGAACAAGGCCGTCGAAGTCGCCAAGGACGACTTCGCCAATGTCCGCACCGGCCGTGCCAACCCCGCCCTGTTCCAGAAGATCCTGGTCGACTACTACGGCACGCCGACCCCGCTCGGTCAGCTTGCGACCATGCAGAACCCCGAAGCGCGGATGCTGATCATCACGCCGTTCGACAAGTCGGCGCTGCGAGAGATCGAGAAGGCTGTGGCCAACGCGCAGCACATCGGTGCGAGCGTGGGGAACGACGGGACCATCGTGCGGGCGATCCTCCCTGAGCTCACCCAGGAGCGTCGCAAGGAATACGTGAAGATCGTCAAGAACAAGGCCGAAGAAGCACGCGTCTCGGTCCGGAACATCCGGCGCAAGGCGAAGGACGACCTCGACGCGTTGAAGGACGAATTGGGCGACGACGCGGTGGCCCGAGGCGAGAAGGAGCTGGAGACGCTGACGAAGTCGTTCGTCGATGCGATCGACGAGGCGCTGAAGCGCAAGGAAGCGGAACTGCTCGAGGTCTGATGCGGCGCCCTGACGGGGATCCGCCCACGCGCAGACGCGCACGGAAACGCACCGACCTCGAAGCGCTCGCCAACGACGCTCGCGCAGAACTCGAGTCGCATCTCGCCGAGGCCCGCGCGCACTACGAGGCCATCGAGGAGCGCATCGAGAAGCGCACCGGCCGCAACCTCATCATGGCCATCCTCATAGGCCTGGCGCTGGGCGCGCTGCTGCTGTTCAGCCTGCTCGTCTTCAAAGAGCTCTTCATGCTCTTCGCGGCGGCGCTGCTGTGCCTGACCGCCTTCGAGCTCGCGAGCGCCCTGCGCTTCTCAGGGCGCGACGTGCCGCGAGCGCCTGTCGTGATCTCGGCGATCGCCATCGTGCCCGCGACGTTCTACCTCGGCGCCGCGGGGCAGTGGCTCGCCGCGCTCGCCGGCATGGTGCTCGTCACCGTGTGGCGGCTCGTCGAGTGGGGATTCCGGCGCGCACCGGCCCGCGACGTGCTCCACGACCTCGGCGCAGGGCTCATGGTGCTCACGTATGTGCCGTTCCTGGGCAGCTTCGCGGTGCTGCTTGCCGCCCAGCCAGACGGGCAGTGGTGGACGCTCGCCTTCCTCATCGTGGTGGTCAGTTGCGACACGGGCGCCTATGCCACGGGACTGACCTTCGGCCGGCATCCGATGGCTCCGCGCATCAGCCCGAAGAAGACGTGGGAAGGGTTCGCCGGCTCCGTGGCTGCTGCCATCATCGCCGGCGTGCTCCTCGCGCTGTTCATGATCGATCAGCCGTGGTGGGTCGGGGTGCTCTTCGGCATCGTGCTGACCGCCACCGGCACGCTCGGCGACCTCGCGGAGTCCATGCTGAAGCGCGACCTCGGCATCAAGGACATCAGTTCATGGCTGCCAGGGCATGGAGGGTTCCTCGACCGGCTCGACTCGGTGCTGCCCTCCGCTGTCGCCGCCACGGTCTTCTACCTCATCTTCGCCTGACGCGCGGACCAGCCGCGGCGGCGACGCAGACGCGCCGCACGCGTGAGGGCGTGAACTCGTACGGCACCGTGAACTCGTAAGGCACAATGGGAGCGTGAGCACCTTTCCACGCACCGGCCGATCCGCGCGTGGATACGACGTCGACGAGGTCGAGCGATTCCTCGCCGCAGCGCGCGAGGCGTATCTCGCCGACGGCGACGCGACGCACGACGTCACCTCCGACAGCATCCGACACACGGCCTTCGGCCTGGTGCGCGATGGCTACGACCCCGCGATGGTCGACGCAGCGCTCGAGCGCCTCGAGGATGCGTTCGCCACGCGCGAGCGGGAGCGAGCGCTCGAGCGCGAGGGCCGCTCCGCTTGGGACCAGCAGGCGCGCGGCGCGGCGCAGGAAGTGCTCGACAGGCTCTCGCGTCCCGCAGGGAAGCGCTTCCGTCGGGTCGGGCTGCTGACCACCGGGTATCGGGTCGGCGATGTCGATGCGTTCGCGAAGCGAATCACTGATTTCCTGCAGCTGGGCACGCCGCTGACCGTCACCGAGGTGCGCACCGTCGTGTTCCGCGCGGCGAAGCGAGGGTATGACGAGGGGCAGGTCGACCTTCTGCTCGACGAGGTCGTGCGCACCATGCTCGCGGTGCGCTGATCGGCGCTCATCCACCGCCTGCGACCGCTCCGGTGCATGCAGAACGACGCATCGGTGCCGCTACCAGCGGGCTCATCCATGTCGATGCGGTGATGCGACCTGGCAGTTTTCTCCACGATGCGGTGCGGATGCCCGTATCGCGCGACCTCTCCGTTATGCTTCTGTGATCGTGGGTAAGCACTCGGACGCAGATATCGCAGGGAAGACCCCTCGCGGGCGTCGCCAGACCCTCCGCAACCGGCTCCGCTCCGTGGTCCCGGTGCTCGCATCGACCGCCGCATTCGGCTTCATCGCGCTGTCGGCCATGCCGACGACGATGACGTATGCCGCGGACGGTGGGGAGCAGACGGCTGGGAACCAGACGTTGCGCGCGCAGACGCATGTGCTCGACGGCGAGATCGTCGAAGCGGTCGCACGGGATGACTACAAGGTCGTGAAGCTTCCGCCGCCACCGCCGAAGCCGGCGGCGTCGGCCGGCGTCTCCTCGGTCTACCGCGGTGCCCCCGCGGCCGGCACTCCCGATCCCGGCACTGCGAAGGCGATCGCCTACGACATGGTCATGGCCCGCGGCTGGGACCAGAGCCAGTACGACTGCCTGGTCGCGCTCTGGAACAAGGAGTCCGGCTGGAACGTCTACGCGCACAACAAGTCGAGCGGCGCCTACGGCATCCCGCAGTCGCTGCCCGGCAGCAAGATGGCCACGGCCGGCGCCGACTGGGCGACCAACCCCGCGACGCAGATCACCTGGGGCCTCGGCTACATCTCGGGCCGCTACGGAACGCCGTGCGGCGCCTGGGCGAAGTCTCAGGCGAGCGGCTGGTACTGATCGGCCACAGCGTTGCCGCGTTCGAATAGTGCTCGGCGGCACCGTCGGCAGTCTCACCCGCCGGATGACGAACGTCAGTTGCGCTTCGAGCATTTCGTCGCCGGTATGCGGCGGACCGAGCACAAGCGCGACGGTGAGTGGAATGTGCAGCCGGTGGGAGCGGCATCCGCTCTGAAGAGCTACACGTGCCCGGGGTGCGGGGGATCGATAGATCCCGGGGTCGCGCACCTTGTTGCGTGGCGCGCGGATGGGTTGATGGGCGACGCCCACGATCTCGCCGACCGTCGGCATTGGCACCGCCACTGCTGGAGCATCAGAGGCTGACTCCCGCACCGTCTCGGCCTTGCGGGAATGCCGTTCATCGACCTCAGTCGGTGAGGGCGTGGCCCGGTGCCCTTCGGTCGAGTGGGCTTCTAGACGGCCGAGTGCGCTTCTTAGCGCTTCAGTGCGCTTCAGTGCGCTTCAGTGCGCTTCTTGGCGCGGAATGAACACCTGCTTGACGATGATCAGGATGGAAGCGGTCACCGGAATCGCGACCAGCGCACCGAGGATCCCGAGCAGCGTGCCGCCGGCGAGCGCCCCGATCACCACGAGCACTCCGGGAACCTTGACCGCCCGGTTCATGATGTTGGGGCTGAGCACGTAGGCCTCGACCTGCATGTAGATGAGGTACCAGATCGCGGCCGCGATGACGGTGCTGATCGACTCGGGGTTGAACATCAGCTGCAGCACGACGATCACGACCGAACCCGAGATCGTCCCGACGAGCGGCACGAGCGAGAACAGGAACGCCACGAACGCGAAGAGCACTGGGTACGCAGCGCCGATGATCGAGAGATAGACGAAGCTCAGCACACCGTTGCAGAGCGCCAGCGACACCTGACCGACAACGTAGCGACCGACCGATTCGGTCACCTGCTCGGAGATCTCGATGAAGCGCTCGCGTCTTGAAACGGGCACGAGCGAGTACATGCCGCGCTTCAGCTGCCGCATCGACGAGACGAAGTACAGCGTGAGGATCAGCACGATCAGCCCGCCGAAGGCCCCGCTGGCGATGTTCACGCCCGCAGTGAGCACCCCGCCGCCGATGCCGGCGATGTTCTTGGGATCGAGCAGCGCGTTGACGGCGGCGCCGATGGTCGCGTCGACATCGAGGATCTCCTTCGGAATGAGCGACTGCACATTCGCGATGAAATCGGAGAAGGTGAGACTGTTGGCCCAGTCGCTCACCTGCGTGATGAGCTTCGACGTCTGCGTGACGAGCACCGGGACCAGCGCGAAGACGAGCCCGGCGAAGGCCCCGATCACTGCCACCAGTGTGAGCAGGATCGCGAGCCATCGCGGCACGTCGCGGCGTTCCAGCCAGCTGACCACCGGGTCGAGCCCCAGCGCGATGAAGAGCGCAGCGCCGACATAGGTGAGGATGACCGCGAGCTGATTGATCGCCGCGCCGATCGCGATCGCCACGAGCACGCCGAGCCCGCCGAAGAGCCCCAGCGTGAACGCATTGTGGATCCTCAAGCGCGGCCCCCGCTCACTCGTCGCTCGTCGACTGATCGCTCGCAGCCGACGACTGCTGGGCCCACTGCCCGGCCGTCAACTGCTCTGCCTGTGAGAGTACTCCGCGGAGGTTCGCGAAGTAGCTCGCCACGGCGTCTCGTTCGATGCGCAGTTCGGCGAGACGGTCATCGGCCTCCTGCACGAGCTGTGAGGTGCGCTCTTCGGCCTCGGTCACGAGGGCCTTCGCCTTGGCCTCTGCCTGCTGCATGAGCTGCTTGGCGTCGCTCTCCGCGCGTTCGCGCACCGCCGTGGCGTCGATCTTCGCCTGTGCCTCGAGTCGCTCGAGCTCCTCGCGGCGCTCTGCGGCACGGTTGCTGACATCGGCGAGCTGAGCGTTCGCCTCGTCGAGATGGGTCTGCGCCTCGGCCACCGCCGAGCGGTGGCGCTCGAGCAGTTCGCGCTCGGCAGCGTCGCGTTCGGCGGCGAGCTCCTCGTGCAGTTCGGCACGGGAGCGTTCCACCTCCTGATCAAGCGCCGAGCGGGCGGCATCCGTCTCGTGCGCGAGCTGTGCACGTACCGACTGCACCTCGGAGGCGAGTTCGGCTCGCTGAGCATCGATGTCACGGGCGAGGTCGGCGCGTTGCTTCTCGACCTCGGCCGCGAGGGCAGCCCTGGTGGCGTGGTCGTGCGTCTCCAATTCGGCGCGGATGCTGCGCGTCTCCGCCTCGAGCGCCGTGCGCGCTTGCGCGATCTCGGCCTCGAGCTGAGCCCGCGCTGCTTCGATCTCGCGCTGCAGCGACTCCCGAGTCTGCTCGACCTCAGCAGCCAGTTGCGCCCGCGTCTCCTCGCTCTCTCGGGCGAGCGCTGCGGTGGTGCGATCGACATCGGCAGCGAGCTCGGCGCGAGTCCTGGCCACCTCGGCGGCGAGTTCGGTGGTGGTCCGCTCGACGTGCTCGTCGAGTTCGAGTCGCTTGCGGGCGAGTTCGGCGTCCAGAGCCGAGCGCGCCTGTGCGGTCTCGCTCGCGAGCGCTTCACGGGTCTCGGCGACCTCGCGTTCGAGCGCGTCCCTGCGGCGCTGCACCTCTGCGTCGAGATCGGCTTGCGTGCGCTCCACCCGCTGGCGCAGGTCGTTGTCGATGGTCTCGCGCTCGAGCGCGAGCGCCGTGCGAGCCTCGGTGAGCTCGGCTTCGAGCATTTCGCGCATCGAGCGCTGGTCGCGGTCGAGGCGCTCTCGAAGCGCGTCTTCCTCTGCCATGAGCGTTGCCCGGCGCTCAGTGGTCTCGCGTTCGAGGTCTGCGATGGTGCGCTCGCGCTCTTCGGCGAGCCGCGCGGTCTCGCGCTCGATCTCCGCGTTGAGCGCCGCGCGGGCGCCGTCGATCTCGGCAGCCAGCGCTTCCCGGGTGGTTCGCGCCTCGTTCTCGAGTGCCGCGCGCGTGGTCTCTGTCTCCTGGGCGAGCGACTCAGTCACGGTCTTGCGTTCGCGTTCGAGCAGTTCGCGCTGGAGGTTCACCTCGCGCTCCACGTCGCTGCGCTGCTGCTCGAGGTCGCGCTCGAGCTCTGCGCGGCGCGTGCTGCTCTCGTTCTCGAGGTCAGCGCGGCCCTTCTCCGTGTCGCGCGCCAGCGCCGCGGCTGCCTCTCTCGCCTCAGCAGCCTCTCTCACAGCGAGTGCCTTCAGCTCGGCAGCCTCGCGCTCGGCATCCGCGCGGAATGCGGCGGCCTCGCGCTTCGCGGTGGCCCGGGCCTCGCTCGCCTCTGCAGCGGCGGCTGCCCTCACCGCGGCGGCCTCCCGGATCGCGTCCTGCGTGGTCGCCTCAGCGGTGTCCTGGGCGTCGGCGATGACGTCGTGGGCCTCGGCGCGCGCGGCGTCGAGCGCGCGGGTTGCCGTCTCGCGGGCGTCCTGCAGCATCCGCTCCGACTCGGCCTTGGCATCGGCGAGCATCTTCTGGCTCTCAGCGCGCGACTGCGCTCGCAGCTTCTCTGCGTCGATGTCGGCTTGGCTGATCAGCCTCGTCGACTGCTCTTCCGCGAGACGGAGGGTGCTCTCCAGTCTCGTGCCGAGACCGGCATAGGTGGGGCTTCCGATCTCATCGAGCTCGGACTGAAGATCTTCCAACGCCGCCTGCAGACGGTGCACGTCCTTGCTGAGCTCGGCCTTGTCGGTGTTCGCCTTGATGAGCTCGCGGCGAAGCTCCTGCACGGCGCGATCGACTTCGTCTTTCTTGTAGCCGCGAAGCTCTGTGGCGAACCCGGTATCGTCAGCTGCCAACGGTTGCTCCCTTTTCGAACTGGCGAACATTCAGAGTGTAGTCAGCGACGGTCGGGCTGCCGCCTCGTGAGCCGACGAGCGACCGTTCAGGCGACACTGATCGGCCTCTCAGGACGCTCCCTGGTTGATCCGCCGCGCGTTCGGTACCCTTGAACGTCTTGTCCGCTGCCGCGTGCAGACCTTGCCGACCGAATGCGGTCGAGTGCACGACGATCGATCCGTTCCGTCGCTGCCGGGCAGCACGGAAGGAGTACCCGCCAGTGCGATTCGTGTTCGCGATCGTCGCCTTCGTGGTAGCCGCGCTGATGATCGCCGTGGGCGTCGCCCAGCGCACCATCTTCGCCGGTCCCGACACGGTCGCGGCCGTCGCAGAAGTGACCGAGCCTGCGCCACTGCTGCTGGTCGATGGAGCGGCCCTGAACACCTTCGACGGTCGTCAGACGATCAAGGTCGGCGGCGAGGGCACGCTGTTCGCCGCATACGGCCGCACCTCAGATGTCATGGCCTGGATCGGCGATGCCGCCCATAACAGCATCGAATGGGATGCCGACGCGCAGGAGTTCCGCACGGTGTTCCACGCCGGCGACGAGGCCGCCGTGCCCAACCCGTTCGGCTCCGACCTCTGGCTGGCTGAGTTCAAGCAGGAGAACGAGATCTCGCTGGCAGTGAGCCTGCCCGACGATGTGTCGTTGCTGGTCGCGACAGACGGCACGAACCCGGCCCCCACAGACGTGCGCGTGGTCTGGCCGATGACCGTGAGCAAACCGTGGTCGGGCCCGCTCATCATCGGCGGTGCGGCACTGCTGCTCGTCGGGCTGTTGCTGCTGCTCTGGGCGATCGTGCACCTCCGCAGGTCGCGCGGTCCTCGCCGTTCGCAGCCCAAGGACCCTGACGACCCGACGCCCCCGCGCATCGGCCGGTTCAAGCCGAAGGCCGATGCCGCGGTTCCGCCCCTTCGCCAGAGCGGCCGCCGCGCGATCCGGCCCATGGTCGCCGGTGTTCCGCTCGTGATCTCCGCACTTCTGCTCAGCGGGTGTGCGCCCTCGGAACTGCCCGACTTCATCACGGGCGATGTGCCGCTGCAGACCTCCAGCCCGAAGGATGCCGCTGGAACCGGCGACGCGGAGCAGCAAGAGGCCCCGCCCGCTGTCGCGCTCACCGAGCGTCAGGCCGATCGCATCATCACGCAGGTCGGCACGGCGGTCACTCAGGCGGATGCCGAGCTCAACGCCGATCTCGCGGCGACGCGCCTCGCAGGGCCCGCGCTCGAACTTCGCAAGGCCAACTACTCCGCCCGCGCGATCGACTCGGCCATCGCGCCCGTGGTGCCTGCGATCGCAGACAATCCGATCCAGTTGCTGCTTCCTCAGCAGACCGATACCTGGCCCCGCGTCGTGTTCACTGTGACGCGTGAAGCGCCGCCCGAGCCGGAGCCCACCCAGGCCCCCGGGGACGGCACCGACGCAGGCGAGACCCAGCCCACGGAGCCGAGCGAGGAGACCCCGGCTGCCCCATCGGTTGCGCTCATGCTCGTGCAGGAGAGCCCGCGGAGTCAGTACAAGGTGCACTACGCGATGACGCTCACCTCGGATCTGCCAGAGCTCGCTCCCGCGTCGCTCGGCACCGCTCGACTGCCGCTCGACAGCAAACTGCTTGCGATCGACCCGGCTCAGGTCGTGCCGATGTACGCGGACATCCTGCAGAAGGGCGCTGAGAGCGAATACGCCGACATGGTCAAGATCGAGGGCGACCCCGTGATCGCCGCCTACGGTGCCGAGAAGAAGGCGGAGCGTGCTGCGACGCTCGCTGAGGCCAACGCGGCGATCACGTACACCTCGGCCGCCGGTTCGGGCGATCCCTATGTGCTCGCCACCAACGACCTCGGCGCCATCGTCGCGGTCAATCTCAATGAGACCGAGACCGTCAAACCCAGTACTGCTGGTGCGGCGGTGAACTCCGTCGGCGCGATCAAGGCGCTCTCCGGGCGCGATCAGAGCACTAAGGGATTCACCGCGATCTACGGCATGCAATTGTTGTTCTATGTGCCCGGACTCGGTGATGATGGAGAGCAGATCGTATTGCTCGGCTACAGCCAGGGCCTGATCGGGGCAGCGGAGGTCAATTGAGTAATCCAGCGACAACAGGGCCGAACCTGAGGGGCGCAGTCGATCTCTCATCGCTCGCCGCGAGGCCGGCCGATGGATCGGCCGCGGCGACTGACAGCGTCGTCTTCGAGAGCGACGACCGCGACTTCGGGCGGGTGCTCGAACTCTCGAACCGGGTCCCCGTGATCGTCGAGTTCTACGGAGCCGGGCTCCAGCCGGCGCTCGGCCCGATCGTCGAGAGCTATGGCGGCCGACTCGCGCTCGCGACGGTCGATGGCAACGCGAACCCCCAGCTCGCGCAGGCGTTCCAGGTCGGCCAGGTGCCGGCCGCATCCGCCGTCGTCGCAGGCCGGCCCCTGCCGCTGTTCGTCGGCACCCCGGAAGATGAGCAGGTCCGCCAGGTGTTCGACCAGGTGCTGCAGCTGGCCGCGCAGAACGGTGTGACCGGACAGTTGACCACCTCAGACGCGGATGCCGCCGAGCAGCCGGTCGAGGAACCGCTCTCGCCCGCGCACCAGGAGGCGTTCGACGCCATCCAGCGCGGCGACTACCAGGCGGCGCTGCGCGCGTACGACACCGCCATCGCACAAGACCCCCGTGACCAGGCCGCGGTGGCGGGGCGGGCCCAGGTCGCGCTCCTGCAACGGCTCGATGGCAAGTCGCCGAACGCGATCCGCGTCGCTGCGGCGCAGCACCCCGGCGACGTGCACGCCCAGTTCGAAGTCGCCGACCTCGATATCAGCGGCGGGCACGTGGACGATGCCTTCGACCGCATCCTCGAGATCTTCCCGACGCTTCGTCAGCCCGACAAGAACCGGGCACGCGAGCGCATGGTGGAGTACTTCGAGATCGTGGGCAATGACGATCCCCGCGTCATGGCAGCGCGGCGCCGCCTCACGGCTCTGCTCTATTAGAGCGCGGGTCAACTAGGGGCACGTCTACTGGGCTGGCGAAAGGTAGAGCGCCGAAAGCGGAGGCAAGTACGCTTCGAGCGAGGCGGGCAGCCCATGCAAGTGGTTCGCGCGAGCGTCGACTCCGCCGAGATTGCCGCGCCCCTCACCGCCGAACGGTTCGGCATCCGTGTTGAGCAGCTCGTCCCACCGGCCCGCGGAGGGCACGCCGACCCGGTACCCGTCGATCGCCACCCCGCTGAAGTTGAACAGCGCGAGCACCGGCGCGCCGCCCGTTCCGAATCGGAGGAAGGCGAGCGAATTGCCTGCTGAGTCGTCGCCGACGAGCAGCCGAACTCCCTGCGGATCATCATCTGATCGCCACAGGGCGGCATGGGAGCGGTAGATCCGGTTGAGTTCGCCCACCAGGAGTTGCACGCCCCGATTGCGGGGGCCCGCCGATGCATCCCAGTCGAGGCCGTATTGCTCGCTCCATTCGGTTGGTTGAGCGAACTCCTGGCCCATGAAGAGCAACTGCTTGCCGGGGTGCGCCCACATCAGCGCGAGGTAGGCGCGCAAGTTCGCGAATCGCGCGGCCTCGTCACCCGGCATCCGCTCCAGAAGCGAGCCCTTGCCGTGCACGACCTCGTCGTGACTGATCGGCAGCAGATAGTGCTCGCTGTGCGAGTAGTCGAAGCTGAACGTCAGTTCGCGGTGGTGGTGCGCACGGTGCACCGGATCGCGCTCGATGTAGTGCAGCGAGTCGTGCATCCACCCCATGTTCCACTTGAGCCCGAATCCGAGGCCTCCCTCGCTGGTGGGTCTCGTCACGCCGGGGAACGCGGTCGACTCTTCGGCGATCATCACGACGCCCGGGTGCTGCCGGGAGACCGTGGCGTTCAACTCCTGCAAGAACGCGATCGCCTCGAGGTTCTCGCGCCCGCCGTGCACGTTCGGGTGCCAGACCTCCCGCGAGTAGTCGAGGTAGAGCATCGATGCGACGGCATCCACCCGCAGTCCGTCGACGTGGAACTCCTCGAACCAGTACAGGGCGTTCGCCACGAGGAACCCGCGCACCTCGGGGCGTCCGAAGTCGAAGATCAGGGTTCCCCAGTCGGGGTGCTCGCCGCGCAGGGGATCGGAATGCTCGTACAGGGGTTCGCCGTCGAATCGTGCGAGCGCCCACTCGTCTCGCGGGAAGTGCGCGGGCACCCAGTCGAGGATGACGCCGACGCCGGCCCCGTGCAGGCGGTCGATGAGCTCGCGCAGTTCGTCGGGGTCGCCGAAGCGACTGGTGGGGGCGTAGTAGCCGCTCACCTGATACCCCCAGGAGCCGCCATACGGATGCTCCATGACCGGGAGGAACTCCACATGCGTGAAGCCGAGGCGGGTGACGTGCTCGATGAGCTCGTCTGCGAGCTCGAGGTAGCCGAGCCCCGGCCGCCACGAGCCGAGGTGCACCTCGTAGACGCTCATGGGGGAGGAGAGCGGGTCGGACGCGGCACGACGTCCCATCCAGTCGGCATCGCGCCATTGGTGGCGGCTCGCGAACACGATGGATGCCGTCGCAGGCGGCGTCTCCGCGTACCGTGCCATGGGGTCGGCGCGGTCGACCCATCGGTCGTCCGCGGTGCGCAGCCGGAACTTGTATCGCGCTCCGGCACAGGCGGTATCGGAGAACCCCTCCCAGAGACCGCTCGCGTCCACCCGTCGGAGCGGGGTGCGTGAACCGTCCCAGTCGTTGAAGTCGCCGGCGACCTGTACTTCGAGGGCGCTCGGAGCCCACACCGCGAACGCCACGCCGTCGACGCCGCGATGACGCAGCGGGTGCGCGCCCAGGACTGTCCAGGCGCGCTCGTGACGCCCCTCCGACCAGAGGTGCACGTCGAGCGGGCCGAGCAGCAGCCGGTCGCCGCCCTCCCGTGCGACGGGAGCGGTTCGCTCAGGAGCCACTGCGGCCGCCGATCGGCTCAGGCAGGTCTGTCGGCTGCCTGCTCTGAGCAGATGCGTCAGCAGATGCGTCAGCAGATGCGTCAGCAGATGTGGCGCTCGCGTCGCTCCGAGGGGTGACGTGCAGGATGTGCACAGGGTTTCGGCGGGGGTCCAGCCGCACGTAGTTGTCCGCTCCCCAGTCGTAGCGCTCATCGCTCAGCAGATCGTGCGCGATGAAGCGGCTGTCGAGGGCGAGCCCGAGCCGCGTGACATCGAGGTGCACCGTCGTCTCCCGCACCGCGTGAGGATCGAGGTTGGCGACCACGATGATGGTGTCGTCTTCGCCGGTGGGGGAGTGCTCGGCATCCAGATGCTTGCTGTACACCAGCACGGCATCGTCGTCGCTCCACTGCACGGTGAGATTGCGCAGTTGACCCAGGGCGGGGTGCGCTCGCCGGATGCCGTTGAGCGCGGTCAAGTACGGCGCGAGCGACTCTCCCCGAGCCTCCGCTGCCGCCCAGTCGCGGGGCTTGTACTCGTACTTCTCGTTGTCGATGTTCTCTTCAGACCCGGGGCGCGCCACGTTCTCGATGAGCTCGAACCCCGAGTACACGCCCCAGACGGGAGCCCCTGTCGCCGCGATCGCGGCCCGCACCCGATACGCCGGCTCGCCGCCCGATTGCAGGTACTCAGTGAGGATGTCGGGCGTGTTCACGAACAGGTTCGGCCGCAGGTAGTCGGCCGTCTCATGGGCGAGTTCGCTGAGGTAGTCCTCGAGTTCGCGCTTCGTGTTCCGCCAGGTGAAGTACGTGTACGACTGCTGAAACCCCGCGCCTGCCAACGAGCGCAGCATCGCGGGTCGCGTGAAGGCTTCGGCCAGGAAGACGACGTCGGGGTGCCGCTCGCGCATGGTCCCCAGCAGCCATTCCCAGAAGTCCAGCGGTTTGGTGTGAGGGTTGTCCACGCGGAAGATGCGCACGCCGAGCGAGACCCAGTGCTCCACGATGCGCAAGACCTCACGGCGAAGGCCGTCAGGGTCGTTGTCGAAGTTGAGCGGATAGATGTCCTGATACTGCTTCGGCGGGTTCTCCGCGTATGCGATTGAGCCGTCAGCTCGCCGTGAGAACCACTCTGGGTGCTCCTTCACCCAGGGGTGGTCGGGCGAGCACTGCAGAGCCAGGTCGAGCGCCACCTCGAGCCCATGTTCCTGGGCGGTGCCGAGGAAGGCGGTGAGATCACCCACTGTGCCAAGGTCGGGGTGGATAGCGTCGTGGCCGCCTTCAGCCGCTCCGATCGCCCATGGGGAGCCGGGGTCGTGCGGGCTGGCGTGCAGCGAGTTGTTCGGTCCTTTGCGATGCGTCGTGCCGATCGGGTGGATGGGCGGCAGGTAGACCACGTCGAAACCCATGGCGGCGATGGCCGGCAGCCGCCCCGCCGCGGTGGCGAAGGTGCCGCTTCGCCAGCCGCCGCCCGGGAGGCGTACGGCGCCCTCGCTGCGAGGGAAGAACTCGTACCAGGCCCCGGTGCCCGCCCGTGCGCGCTCCACCCGGAGAAGATGCTCGCTCGACTCGGTGACCAGTTCGCGGGGAGCGTTCGAAGCCATTGCCGTCGATACCGCGGGATTCTGCGCGATTCCCCAGCGCTCGGCGGCCGTCAGCGCATCGTCGAGCATCGCGGAGGCCGCGTCGTCGAGGACGGTCGCGCGGCCCGCGCGCCGCATCAGCGCGGCGCCTTCCGCGAGCACGAGTTCGACGTCCTGTCCGGCGCGGAGCTTCGCGTCCGCGGCCCTGAGCCAGGTGCGCCAGGGATCGGACCAGGCCCGGATGCGGAAGCGCCAGTCGCCGACGGCGTCCAGCCTCGCCTGCGCGACCCAGCGGTCGGTGCCGGCCACGGGCGCATGCATCCTGTGCACTGCCGTGCCTCCGGAGGGATCCGTCAGCTCGACCTCGGCGCCGAGCACGTCGTGGCCCTCTTTGAAGACCGTCGCGCTGAACGGCACGACCTCGCCCGAGAACGCCTTCGGAGGCCATCGCTGTTCCGGTTGGGCGGGGCGCACGAACCTGATCGGGATGCGTCCGATGGTGTCGGCGCCAGCGCTCGTGGCGGTCGTCGGAGCATCGCGTCTGGCCACGCCTCGAAGGTAGCGCGAGGGCTTCCCGCACGGTAGCTGCGCGCTCCCAAGAGTGAATGTGCCTCGTTTTGGGTGAAAGCGAAATCCGCGTCGGCGCTTGTCCGCCGAATGGGGGACCGCTACTGTCGTCAGCGAGGTCACGGCGGCCCCCCAATGCGCGTCGTCGCCTCAGGTAACAACCCCAGCGCGGGCGGTCCCTGAACCCGCCGCCTGCGCCCCTGCTACGCTGCACGATCGCCGCATCGCCTACCCGAAGGCGGGCGGCGATCTGCGCGTGCGGGCATGCGTGACCAGCCCCTGTCTCTCGGCTTTTCCAGTTGACCCACTGCTGCGCGCTTGTCCACATTTCGGTGGACCTGGACCTGTACCCCGCACTGGGGGTGCGTCAATCGGGGTACACGCCGTGTCCTCATCGCGGTGGACCCATATGATGAGGGCATACGGTGAAACCCGAAACCGATTCACTGATCACCCGGCTCAGGATGTCGCTTACCCACACCCTGGGCATCAGCGAATCGGGATCGCCGTGCACGACCATGCGGGGGCCGCGGCGTGATCTGCCTGCGGCCCCTTCTGGTGCCGGTGGGCCGGTAGTCCTCCAAGGCCGGTAGCTCAGCAGGAGCTATTCGCTGGGCGCCCGAGAATCGCCCGTCACCATGGAGTCAGTCGAGGAAACGCTCAGTGCGCGAGCAGCAGTTGCATCGACATCCCCGCGACCTCGAGTTCTGAACCGGAGCCGTGATCGATGGGCGCCTGGTCGAGCGAGTCGCGCGCGGAATCCCACAGCAAGGTGTACGAGTGAACTCCCTCATGCTCGGGAAGGGTCACCGTGACGGGCGAATCGAGGCCGTGCACCACCAGCAGGATCCGGTTCAGCCGCTCAGACTCGTGAGCGGTCGCAGCGAGGTATTGCACCGTTCGTTCGGCGGGAGAGTCCCACTCCTCCCACGTCATCGAGAGCCCCTGCTTGTTGTACCAATCCATCTGAGTGGCGCCGCGGACCGTCTCTCCGAAGCGGCCGTACCGCACGGGGCGGACCGCCGCATTGTCACGACGCAGTCGCAGCAAGGTCCTCGTCACTTCGAGCAGTTCGCGCTGCCACGGCTCCCAGTCCCATGACAGCCAACTCGTCTCGTCGTCGTGACAGTACGCGTTGTTGTTCCCGCGTTGGCTTCGGCCGACCTCGTCGCCCGCGGTGATCATGGGCACGCCCGCGCTCAGCAGCAGCGAGCCGAGCAGGTTCCGCATCGACCGGCGGCGGGCATCCAGCACCTTTCGGTCGTGCGTGGGCCCTTCCGCTCCATGGTTCCAAGACCGGTTCTCATCGGCTCCGTCGCGCCCCGCCTCGCCGTTCCCAAGGTTGTGCTTGCGGTCGTATGACACCAGATCAGCGAGGGTGAATCCGTCATGGGCTGTGACGAAGTTGACGCTCGCCACTGGTCCGCGCGCAGACGAGAACACACGCGCCGAACCGGCAAGCCTGCGGGTGAACGACCCGATGCCATGATTCGCCGCACCACCGCGTGCGGCATCCGCAGCGTCGCGCAGCCAGAAGGTGCGCATCCGATCCCTGAAGCCGTCGTTCCACTCGACGAAGCCGGCCGGGAACGATCCCACCTGCCAGCCGTCGATGCCGAGGTCCCAGGGCTCCACGATGCGCTTCGAGCGCGCCAGCACCGGGTCGGCGAGCACCTCGGTCAGCAGCGGATGCCGGGGGTCGAACCCGTGGTCGGCATCCCGTGCCAGTGCGACGGCCAGATCGAAGCGGAACCCGTCCACCTGCATCTCTTCCGTCCAATAGCGCAGCGAGTCGAGGACCATGCGCCGCGGAACCGGATGCGCCGTGTTGAGAGTGTTGCCGCACCCGGTCGTATCGATGTACTCGCCGTCATCGCCCTGCCGGTAATAGGTCGCATCGTCGATGCCCCGCCAACTGAACGTCGGCCCCTCGGGGCCTTCCTCCGCGGTGTGGTTGTAGACGACGTCGAGTACGACTTCGATGCCCGCGCGGTGGAGTTCCCGCACCATCCCCTTGAACTCCGCGACCACGCCCGTGGCTCCGGCCTCCTGCGCCGCGCGGGTGGCATAGGCCGCATGCGGCGCGAAGAACCCCACGGTGTTGTAGCCCCAGTAGTTGCTGAACCCCATGCGCCTCAGGCGTGCCTCGGTCGTCGACTGATGCACCGGCAGCAGTTCGACCGCGGTGACGCCGAGGGCCAGCAGGTGGTCGATGCTCGCCGGATGCGACAGGCCGGCGTACGTGCCGCGCAGCTGCTCCGGCACCGCAGGGTTCAGTTGCGAGAACCCCTTCACATGCACCTCGTAGACCACGGTGTGCCGCAGGCGCCGCTTGGGCTTCGCCACCCCCTGCCAATCGAACGCTTCATCCGGCACCTGGGCGATGAACCCGGCTGGAGTGCGCACGATGCCGCGGGCCCAAGGGTCGAGCAGGTTCGCGGTCGCATCGAAGCGACCTCGGGTGCCGTCGTCGCCGCGCACACCGAGCGCGTACAACGCCCCGGGCTTGAGCTCTTCGGCATCCGCTGTCCAGACCGACTCGGCGTCGCGCTCGAGCGGGATGACCTTCGACGCCGCGTCGCTCGAGGTCGAATCGAACAGCCGCAACTCGACCGCCGAGGCGCTGCCGCTCCACACACGCATGCTGCCGCCGTCGGGGCCGCTGCGCACGCCGAGCGCGCGTAGCGGATCGGCCCCAGACATGCGATCTAGACTAAGTCAGCGCTCCGAGCGCGCCACCACCATGACCGTCTATCTCGACCACGCTGCCACGTCGCCGATGCCCGACGACGTGCTCGCGACGTACGCCGATGCCCTTCGTCTCGTGGGGAACCCCGCCTCGATCCACGGACAGGGACAGCGAGCGAAGCACACGCTCGAGTCGGCGCGCGAGCAGGTCGCCTCGTCGCTCGGCGCGGAACCGGTCGAGGTCGTGTTCACCTCCGGCGGTACCGAGTCGGTCAACCTGGCGATCAAGGGGCTCTTCTGGGCGCGCTCGCCGCGGCGGCGGGTGCTGGTGGCGCGCGGTGAGCATCACGCCACGGTCGACAGCGCCGAGTGGCTCGAGCGCGTCGAAGGCGCCGAGGTCGAGTGGGTGCCCATCGACGAGCACGGGCGGATCAGACTGGACGCGCTCGCCGAGTCATTGCGAGCGCGCGCGAACGATATCGCCCTCGTGACGCTGCTCTGGGCCAACAACGAGGTCGGCACGCTGCAGCCCATCGATGAGGTCGTCGCGCTCGCGGCACAGTACGGCGTGCCGGTTCACTGCGACGCCGTGGCCGCCTATGGCTACGTGCCGATCGACTTCGACTCGAGCGGCCTCGCCGCGCTCAGCGTCTCGGCCCACAAGATCGGCGGGCCCGTCGGTGTGGGCGCCCTGCTGCTCTCGCGGACGGCGTCGGTCGAGGCGCTCTTGCACGGCGGCAACCAGCAGCGAGCCCGGTCAGGGACGCAGGATGCCGCCGGCGCGGCCGCCTTCGCAGCCGCTGCCGCGCGTCTTGAGCGCTGCGACCTCTACGACCCGGCGCGCATGCGAGCGCTCCGCGACCGCCTCATCGCCGACGTGCAGGCGGCGGTGCCCGATGCCGTGCTGCGCGGACACCCGGAGCTCCGGCTCCCGGGCAATGCGCACTTCACGTTCCCCGGCTGCGAGGGCGACTCCCTGCTCTTCCTCCTCGACATGGCCGGCTTCTCCGTTTCGACCGGCTCGGCCTGCCAGGCCGGCGTACCGGAGGCTTCCCACGTGCTGCTCGCGATGGGCGTTCCGGAATCCGAGGCGCGAGGTGCCTTGCGCATCACGCTCGGGCCGGAGACGACGGAGGACGAGCTCGCTCACTTCGTGCGGGCGCTCCCGGCTGCGGTCGAGCAGGCGCGCGCCGCTGGACTCGCCGACCGCGCGCCGTCGCTCGGGCGCTGATCTGCCCCCTCGCCGATTCGCGGCGCACTGGGTGCGCGTACCCGTTCCACGGACGTGGCTCGTCTTCAGCTCTCGCACTCCGTGCTCAGTCGTGGCTCGTACAATCGTCGCGTGCGAGTACTGGCGGCAATGAGCGGGGGAGTGGACTCCGCAGTAGCGGCTGCGCGCGCCGTGGACGCCGGGCACGACGTGGTCGGGGTGCACTTGGCGCTCAGCCGGATGCCGGGCACATTGCGCACGGGCAGTCGCGGATGCTGCACCATCGAGGACTCGATGGACGCGCAGCGCGCCGCGAATCTGATCGGCATCCCGTACTACGTGTGGGACTTCTCCGAGCGGTTCAAGCTCGACGTCGTCGACGACTTCATCGACGAGTACCGTGCAGGCCGGACCCCCAACCCGTGCATGCGCTGCAACGAGAAGATCAAGTTCGCGGCACTGCTCGAGAAGGCCCTGGCGCTCGGCTTCGACGCCGTGTGCACCGGGCACTACGCGAAGGTGGTCTCGGGTGCCGACGGGCGCCGAGAGCTGCATCGGGCGGCTGCTTGGGCCAAGGACCAGTCGTATGTGCTCGGCGTGCTGACCGAGCAGCAGCTTGCTCACGCGATGTTCCCGCTCGGCGACACTCCCTCGAAGGACGAGGTGCGGGCTGAGGCTGCGGCGCGCGGTTTCAGCGTCGCGAGCAAGCCGGACAGTCACGACATCTGCTTCATTCCGGATGGCGATACACGAGGCTGGCTCGAGGAGCGAGTGGGTGCGGAGCCCGGGGCGATCCTCGACCGCGAGGGAGCGCGCATCGGCACCCATCCCGGTGCTCACGCCTACACGGTGGGTCAGCGCAAGGGACTCAGCATCGGGTTCCCCGCACCCGATGGGCGTCCTCGCTTCGTTCTCGAAGTGAGGCCGAAGACCAACGAGGTCGTCGTCGGCCCCAGAGAGGCGCTCGACGTCGCCCTGATCGCGGGACGCAAGTACAGCTGGGCGGGTCTCGGCCCCATCGAGTCGGGGATCGCAGAAGCCTCAGAGGGGGGCTGCGCCGAGTTCGAATGCCACGTGCAGATCCGCGCTCACGCCGAGCCTGTACCGGCCACGGCAAGCGTGCGCCCGATCGACCCCGCCGACTATGCCGACGGTTCCGCCGCGATCTCCGCTTCGCGGATGAACGAGACCGACGCCTCCTACGAGATGCGCATCGTTCCGAGAGAACCGCTCAACGGCGTCGCCCCTGGGCAGACCGCGGTCGTGTATGTGGGCGAGCGCGTGCTCGGTCAGTGCACCATCGACCGCACCAGATCCGCGATACCGGTGCACTGAGCGCCCGATCGCTCTCGGGCAGGGCGCCTGACGGTCGCCGGGCGAGCGTCGCCGGTCGTTCCTAGACTGGCAATCGTGGCAGAGACCAACACCAGCGCCGAGCTCGACGCCGCGCACGCGGAGGCCGACGCGCTCACGACTCGCATCCTCGAACTCCGCGACGCCTACTACGGACGCAACGAGAGCCTCGTCTCCGACGAGGAGTACGACGCGATGATGCGGCGTCTCGAGGCGATCGAGCGCGCCTTCCCCGAGTTGCAGGGGCAGGACAGCCCGACTCAGACCGTCGGAGGCCGCGCTCAGACCCTGTTCGATCCGGTGGAGCACGCCGAACGCATGCTCAGCCTCGACAACGTCTTCAGCATCACCGAGTTCGAGGCGTGGGCGGCGCGGGTGCAGCGCGATGCAGCACGCGACGTGCAGTGGTTGTGCGAGCTGAAGATCGACGGTCTCGCCATCAACCTCCGCTACGAGCACGGTCGCCTCGCGACTGCGGCGACGCGCGGCGACGGGGTCACCGGCGAAGACGTCACCGAGAACATCGCGTTCATCGACAGCATCCCGAAGCGACTCGCCGGCGAAGGGCACCCCCCGCTCGTCGAGGTTCGGGGCGAGGTGTTCTTCCCCGTGGAGGCGTTCCACCGGCTCAACGCCGCCCAGGCGGAAGCCGGCGAGCGCGTGTTCGCGAACCCGCGGAACGCGGCTTCCGGCAGTCTCCGGCAGAAGGCCGAAGGCAAGTCGCCCGCCCAGCTCGAACTCATGCGGGCAAGGATCTCGGAGTTGCGGATGCTGGTGCACGGGGTCGGCGCATGGGCGAACCCGCCGGTCGCGGCGCAGTCGCAGGTCTACGACCTGCTCGCCGCGTGGGGACTTCCCACGAGCTCCCACTTCAAGGTCGTGCCCTCGATCGAGGCCGCTGCCGAGTTCATCGAGTACTTCGGCGAGCATCGCGACAGCGTCGAGCACGAGATCGACGGCGTGGTCGTCAAGGTCGACGAACTGGCACTGCATGACGAACTCGGTGCGACCAGCCGCGCGCCACGGTGGGCCACGGCCTTCAAGTACCCGCCGGAACAGGTCAACACCAAGCTGCTCGACATCGTGGTGAGCGTGGGTCGCACCGGACGTGCCACACCATTCGCTGTCATGAAGCCGGTGCGCGTGGCAGGGAGCGTCGTGCGGCAGGCCACCCTGCACAACCAGGACGTGGTGAAGTCGAAGGGCGTGCTCATCGGCGACACCGTTGTGCTCCGCAAGGCCGGCGACGTGATCCCAGAGGTGCTGGGGCCTGTGGTCGAGCTTCGCGACGGCAGCGAGCGCGCCTTCGTCATGCCCGAGCGGTGCCCGGAATGCGGCACCCCGCTCCGTCCGATGCGAGAGGGCGACATCGACCTCCGCTGTCCGAACGCCCGGAGCTGCCCGGCACAGGTCCGGGGACGCGTCGAGCACATCGGCAGCCGCGGGGCGCTCGATATCGAGGCACTCGGCGAGGTGTCCGCTGCGGCGCTGACTCAGCCGGATGTTCCCCAGCCTCCGCCGCTCGTCACCGAGGCGGCGCTCTTCGAGCTCACGGTCGACGACCTCCTGCCCATCGAGGTCGTGGTGCGCGATGCCGAGACGGGGCTGCCAAAGCTCGACGCCGATGGCAGCGCCAAACGCCGCACGCCGTTCCGGCGCAACCCCACGGCCGCTGAGAAGCGCGACGGGCTCACCGGTCCTCAGCCGTCATCCGCTGCGCTAACGCTGCTCAGCGAACTCGAGAAGGCGAAGACCAAGCCGCTGTGGCGCCTGCTCGTCAGCCTGAACATCCGGAACGTGGGTCCCGTCGCAGCACGCGCGCTCGCCGACCACTTCGGCTCCCTCGACGCGATCCGGGCGGCATCGCCCGAGGAGCTGGCGGGGGTCGAGGGGGTCGGCGGCATCATCGCCGAATCGGTGCGGCAGTGGTTCGAACTCGATTGGCACGTCGAGATCATCGAGCGCTGGTCGAAGGCGGGGGTGCGGTTCAGCACACCCGGGCACCTCGGCCCTGAAGCGGCCGCTGAGGCAGCGGCCTCGGGCGTCCTCGCCGGCTTGACCGTGGTTGCCACAGGCAGTCTCGAGGGCTTCACACGTGAGGGGGCGCAGGAGGCCATCATCGCGGCCGGCGGCAAGGCCGCGTCGAGCGTCAGCAAGAAGACCGACTTCGTGGCAGCGGGGCCCGGCGCCGGATCGAAGCTCACCAAGGCCGAGCAACTCGGCGTTCGGATCATCGACGCGGCACAGTTCGCGGTGCTGGTCCGCGAGGGGCCGGCAGCTCTCGAGGGGTGAGTCTCGGGCCGGCAGCAGACTGCTCGGGGTGCCGAACGGTTGGCGCGCGTCGCGCTCGAGTGCGGCTCGCCAACAGACAGCGACGCTCCGGTTTCCCCCTGATGAATATCGCTTAACGCTGTTTTCGCGGCCGTTTCCCGCCCTAAACTGGCAGCGCGGTGGTGACAGATGCTCGGTTGCCACCGGAAGGCGAGGGAACCCCCGTTGCTCGTGCTGCTGGCAGCGCTCCTCTTGACCTCGACCGCGATCACGCCCGTCGAGGTCGCCGCCATGCCCGCCGAGCGACCTGCGGCGGCTTCCGAGCTGCTGGATTCCACGCAGGCGCGGGAGTTGCCCAGAGCGGCACCCGAGCGGAAGCAACAGGCGCTCGATGCCGAATGGATGCTGGACGCCGCCGCGAGCGCCCCGCCCGCTGATCTCGCCAAGCGGCTCGCCGCCGACCCTCGTCTCGTCGACAGGTTGCTCATCGCGCCGCCGCCCGCCGTGGCAGTGGCAGCGTGGTGGGAGGGGCTCACGGCGGGTTCGCGGGCAGTGCTGCTCGCGGGCGCACCGCACGTCGTCGGCAACCTCGACGGCATCCCGTACGCAGCGCGTGACCTCGCCAACCACGTCGCGCTGGAGCGGTCGGTCGAGCGCCTGCAGCGCGAGCTCACCGCGGCCGGCCGGAGCGCTCGTGCCGGCATTCAACAGCGGTTGGACGCGCTCTCCGCCGTCGAACGAGCGCTCGGCGAGCCGAATGCGAACCCGCGCCGCAGCCTGATCGCCCTGCAAATCCCCGACGAGGGGGAGCCCACAGCGGCGATCGCGCTCGGCGACCTCGACCGCGCCGACTTCGTCAGCTACTTGGTGCCCGGCATGTTCTTCGGGGTTCGCACCCAGCTCGTGCAGTGGACAGACACCGCCGCGCGCCTCTACGACGAGCAGCGAAGCTGGTTGCGAGTGCTCGCAGAAGCCGATACGAACGCCGGTCGTCAGGACGTGGCGACGATCGCGTGGATCGGCTACCAAACCCCTGACCTGCTCAATGTCGGGGCCCTCGACCTGGCACGCGAGGGCAGCGCGGCGCTGAGCCGCAGCATCCTGGGCCTGCAGACGGTTCGAGCCGATCGCGAGCCTCATGTCTCGGTCCTCGCCCATTCGTACGGGTCCACCGCCGCGCTCATGGCGCTCTCGAACGGTGAGTGCGCCGTCGATGCGCTCGCGCTCGTCGGATCGCCAGGAGGCGAGGCCGCGTCCGTCGAAGACCTGGCCGTAGCGCGCGGCAACGTGTTCGTCGGGGAAGCGGTGTGGGACCCGATCCCCAACAGCTCCTTCTTCGGCGCGGACCCGGGCGCGAGCGGGTTCGGTGCGCGCGTGATGAGCGTCGCGGGCGGCATTGACGCGATCACCAATGAGAAGCTCGACCCCTCGAGCGGACACAACGCCTACTTCGAGCCCGGCACCGAATCGTTGCGCAACCTCGCCCTGATCGGCATCGGGCGCGGAGGCCTCGTCACCGACGGCACCCCGCAAGACGCCATGCGCACGCTCGCCCTCGTTCGCGAAGGCCGTGCCTGAACCCACAGGCACACCACCCGACCCAAGAGATGAGCTCAGCATCCGAACGCCCCATTCCTCTCCCTCCCGGCACCGACCGACGAGCAGGGCCTTCGCAGCGCTCACGGCCCTCGCGTGCTGCGCCCTTCTCGCGGGGTGTGCGCTCAGCGAGGGCAGCGGACTGAGTCCGACCGAGGCACGCGACGCGTTCCTCGACGTCATCGACCGCACGCAGTCCGTCGCCGGCGGCACCTGGGAGCGCCAGGACGATCCGACACCCCGCAGCTGCACCGTGCCGCTCTGGGCCGAAGGGCAGCGGTACCCCGCACTGCGACTCGCGCCTGCTCCCGACGGCAGCGACGAGCGGGACGAGATCGTCGAGGAGGTGACCCAGCTGTGGCGCGAGCTCGGCTACCGCGTCGAGGTGAGCAGCGTCGGCGGCGCCGTCGAGCTCAAAGCCCACGAGAGCCGCTTCGAGAGCCTCATCCTGCGGCTCTCGCCCAACGGGATGACGCTGCAGGGCGAGAGCGAGTGCCGGCCGGCCGAGTGAGCGCTCCCGATCGGTAGACTGAGGCGGTCCCCCTCACCCCGTTCCTGGGAGCAGTATGTCTGAGAGCAGCACGGCTGACATCACAGCGGAGCAGGTCGCGCACCTGGCTCATCTGGCACGCATCGACTTGACTCCCGAGGAGTTGCAGCGCCTCACCGGTGAACTCGCTCAGATCGTGCACGCGGTCGAGAAGGTGACGGAGGTCGCCACGAGCGACATCCCAGCGACCAGCCATCCCGTCGCCCTCCATAACGTGTTCCGGCCGGATGTGGTCGGCGCCACGCTCAGTACGGAGGCCGCCCTCGCAGGCGCGCCAGAGCACGACGGGTCGAGGTTCAAGGTCTCGGCGATCCTGGGGGAGGAGCAGTGATGAACGAGCTCACGAGGATGCCCGCATCCGAACAGGCCCGGCTGCTCGCCGACCGCGAGGTCAGCGCCCGGGAGCTCACCGCTGCTCATCTCGACCGCATCGCCGCTGTCGACGAGCAGGTGCACGCGTTCCTCCACGTGAACGAGCGCGCACTGGAGGTCGCTGAGTCGATCGACGCGAGGCGCGCGGCGGGCGAGGCGGTTGGAGAACTGGCGGGCGTGCCGGTTGCGATCAAGGACGTGCTCTGCACCTCCGATATGCCGACCACGGCCGCGTCCCGCATCCTCGAGGGGTGGGTGCCGCCCTATGACGCCACGGTCGTCTCGCGTCTGCGCGAGGCCGGCCTTGTGCCGCTGGGCAAGACCAACATGGACGAGTTCGCCATGGGATCGTCGACCGAGCACTCGGCGTACGGGCCCACTCGCAACCCCTGGGACCTCGAGCGCATCCCCGGCGGCTCCGGCGGGGGATCGTCCGCCGCAGTCGCGGCTTTCGAGGCCGCGATCGCGCTCGGCTCAGACACCGGTGGAAGCATCCGGCAGCCGGCCGCTGTCACCGGCACCGTCGGCATGAAGCCCACCTACGGCGGTGTCTCACGATACGGTGCCATCGCGCTCGCCTCATCGCTCGACCAGGTGGGCCCGGTCTCGCGCACTGTGCTCGATTCGGCGATGTTGCACGACATCATCGGCGGACACGATCCGCGCGACAGCACCTCGCTCACCGACCAGTGGCCGAGCTTCACCGAGGCCGCCCGTGCGGGCGCACGCGCCGAGGCGTTCAAGGGCCTGCGCGTGGGCGTTGTGAAGCAGTTGTCGGGCGGCGAGGGATTCCAGGCGGGCGTCACCCAGCGATTCGAGGCGGCATTGACCGCGATGAGCGACGCCGGAGCCGAGATCGTCGAGGTCGACGCCCCGAACTTCGAGTACGCGATCGCGGCGTACTACCTGATCCTCCCGGCCGAGGCGTCGAGCAATCTGGCGAAGTTCGACTCGGTGCGGTTCGGCCTGCGCGTGACGCCTGAGGGCGGCGGCACCGTCGAGGACGTCATGTCAGCGACGCGCGCAGCCGGTTTCGGCGACGAGGTCAAGCGCCGGGTGATCCTCGGCACCTATGCGCTGAGCGCCGGCTACTACGACGCGTACTACGGCAGCGCGCAGAAGGTGCGCACCCTGATTCAGCGCGATTTCGACGCCGCATTCCGCCAAGCCGATGTGCTCGTGTCTCCGAGCGCGCCGACCACCGCCTTCAAGCTTGGCGAGCGCGTCGACGACCCGCTCGCGATGTACCTGAACGACCTCACCACCATCCCGGCGAACCTCGCCGGCGTCCCCGGCATCGCTCTGCCGATCGGGCTTGCTCCAGAGGACGGCCTTCCCGTCGGCATCCAGTTCATGGCCCCCCAGCGCGCCGACGCGCGCCTCTACGAGGTCGGTGCCGCGCTCGAGTCGCTGCTCGAGCAGGCGTGGGGTCACACGCTCATCAGCCAGGCGCCCGACCTGTCGCTCGGAGAGATGCTCGCTGCTACGGAGGGTGCCGTCTGATGGCCAAGACCGATCTGATGGACTTCGACAAGGCGCTGGAGCTCTTCGAACCGGTGCTCGGCTTCGAGGTGCACGTCGAACTCTCGACCAAGACCAAGATGTTCTCCGACGCGCCGAACATCTTCGGCGCCGAGCCGAACACCGCGATCACGCCGGTGTGCCTCGGACTGCCGGGCTCGTTGCCGGTGGTCAACGAGCAGGCGGTGCGCTACTCGATCTCGCTGGGGCTCGCGCTCGGCTGCGAGATCGCCGAGTCGAGCCGGTTCGCGAGGAAGAACTACTTCTACCCCGACCTCGCCAAGAACTACCAGATCAGCCAGTATGACGAGCCCATCGCGTTCGACGGCTCGATCGAGGTCGAGCTCGAAGACGGCACACTCGTGACCGTGCCGATCGAGCGGGCGCATATGGAAGAGGATGCGGGCAAGCTCACGCACGTCGGTGGCAGCACTGGCCGCATTCAAGGAGCCGAGTACTCGCTCGTCGACTACAACCGTGCCGGTGTGCCGCTGGTCGAGATCGTGACGCGGCCCATCTTCGGCGCGGAGCACCGGGCGCCGGAGCTCGCGAAGGCGTACGTCTCCACCATCCGCGACCTCGTGCGGGCCCTGGGCATCTCCGACGCTCGCATGGAGCGGGGGAATCTCCGCTGTGACGCCAATGTGTCGCTGCGGCCTCGGGGTCAGGAACGGCTCGGCATCCGGACTGAGACGAAGAACGTCAACTCGCTGCGCTCGGTCGAGCGCGCGGTGCGGTACGAGATCCAACGTCAGGCGGCGATCCTCGCCAAGGGCGGCACGATCGTGCAGGAGACCCGCCACTGGCATGAAGACACAGGAACCACCTCAGCGGGGCGCCCGAAGAGCGATGCCGACGACTACCGGTACTTCCCGGAGCCCGATCTGCTGCCGGTCGTGCCGTCGGCCGAACTGATCAAGGAACTGCGGGCCGCGCTGCCTGAACAGCCCGTCGCGATGCGCCGCCGGCTCAAGGCCGATTGGGGATTCAACGACCAGGAGTTCCGCGACATCGTCAACGCCGGACTGCTCACCGAGGTGCTCGAGACCACGCAGCAGGGCGCGGCCGCGTTCCAGGCGCGCAAGTGGTGGATGGGCGAGATCCTCCGTATCGCCAACGCGCGCGACGTCGAGCCTTCGTCGCTCGTCACACCGCACCAGGTTTCCGAGCTGATCGCACTGGTCGAGAGCGGCGACCTCACCGACCGCCTCGCACGCGAGGTGCTCGAGGGCGTCATCGCCGGCGAGGGCACGCCGGAAGAGATCGTTGAAGCACGTGGGCTCAAGGTCGTCTCCGACGACGGCGCATTGATCGCGGCCATCGACGAGGCGCTCGCCGCACAGCCCGATGTGCTCGACAAGATCCGCTCCGGCAAGGTGCAGGCCGCCGGTGCCGTCATCGGCGCCGTCATGAAGGCCATGCGCGGCCAAGCCGACGCAGCCAGGGTGCGCGAACTCGTGCTCGAGCGGGCAGGCGCCTGACGGTGCAAGGCGCCGCCGCGCAGCCATTCGCCAAGCACACCAGCGACTAAGCTCTCCATCAAAGAAGGGTCACAATGAACATCCTCATCGCCATCGTCTCGATCATCATCTTCATCGGCGGTCTGCTGCTGATGGGCTACGCCTTCGACACGCCCGGCCTCGAGCTGATCATGTTCCTCGGCGGCATCCTGGCCGTGACGTTCTCCGTGCTCATCCCGACGCAGCTGCTGAACCGACCCGAGCGCTAGACCCCGCAGACACCTCGCAGGGAGCAGGGATGCCGGAGCAGGTGGAGTTCGGACTCGATACGTTCGGCGACGTGACCCTCGGCCCGTCGGGCGCTCCGCTCTCGCATGCCCAAGTCATCCGCAACCTGATCGCCGAGGCCGAGCTGGCCGACGAGCTCGGCCTCGACTTCATCGGCGTGGGGGAGCACCACCGCGCCGACTTCGCGGTGTCGGCGCCCGAAGTGGTGCTCGCGGCGATCGCGGCCCGTACGTCACGCATCCGCCTCGGCTCAGCGGTCACGGTACTCAGCTCCGACGACCCGGTTCGGGTGTTCGAGCGCTTCTCCACCGTCGACGCGATCTCGAACGGAAGAGCCGAGGTCATGCTGGGCCGCGGGTCGTTCACTGAATCGTTTCCGCTCTTCGGCTTCGACCTGGCCGACTACGAGACCCTGTTCGAAGAACGACTGCAGCTCTTCGCCGAGCTGCTCAAGCAGCAGCCGGTCACCTGGAGCGGCACAACTCGTGCCCCCTTGCGCGAGCAATCCGTGTACCCGCCAGTCGAGCACGGCGCGCTCAAAGCGTGGGTGGCGGTGGGCGGCAGTCCGCAGTCGGTGGTGCGCGCAGCGCGCTACGGGCTTCCGATGATGCTCGCCATCATCGGCGGCGCGCCCGCGCGCTTCGCCCCGTTCGCGCAGCTCTACCTCGAAGCGCTCGAGCGCTTCGAGGTCGGGCCGCAGCCGCTCGGCGCTCACATCCCCGGCTACATCGCCGCCACTGATGAGCAAGCCCGCGACGAGTACTTCCCGCACTACGCGGCCATGGTCGAGCGCATCGGACGGGAACGCGGCTGGGGCAGGATGACCCGCGCGCACTTCGAGCAGGAGACACGCGACGGCGCGCTCTTCGTCGGTTCGCCTGAGACGGTCGCGGCGAAGATCGTCGACACGGTGCGGGCCCTCGGACTCGACCGCTTTGACCTCAAGTACAGCGCCGGCACCGTGCCGCATGAGCTCTCGATGAACTCGATCGCGCTCTACGCCCGCGAGGTGGTCCCCGCGGTGCGCGAAGCGCTCGCGTGAGCCCGTCAGGCACAGCTTCGTGCGCTGATTCTCGCCCGCCGGGGCGGTGACGCTGCGCGCTTCCGCCGGTAGGGTCGGAACATGACGAACCTCATCGAGAAGATCGCGCAGTCGGTGACCGATTCGGTCGGAGCCCGCGTCAACTACGGCGAGAAGCAGACGATCGGCGGGGCCGAAGTGGTGCCCGTGTCGCTCGTGTGGTTCGGGTTCGGCGGAGGCAGCGACGAGAGCGAGCAGGGCGGCGGCGGAGGCGGCGGTGCAAGTGTGCCGGTCGGCATGATCGTCGAGGGAGCGGGCGGACCGCGCTTCGAGCCCAACGTGGTCGCACTCGCGGCGGTCGCCGCACCGCTCGTCTGCGCCATCGGCATGGCGCTCGGCCGCATCATCCGCGCATTGAAGAAGTGAGCGATCAGCCTCAGCCTCATCAGTACAGCGAGCATGAGCTCGCTGTGATCGAGGGAGTGTTCGACCTCGCACGCGGCGGGAGAACATCCGAGCTGCTCGAGATGCTCGACTCGGGTTTCCCTCTCGACCTCGCGAACGCGCGCGGTGACACTCTGCTGATCGTCGCCGCGTACGCCGAACAGCCAGGCACGGTCGGCGCCTTGATCGAGCGCGGCGCGGCCATCGACGCGGAGAACGCCATGGGGCAGACGGCGCTCTCCTGCGCGGCGTTCCGAGGCAACGCTGAGATCGCGCAAACCCTGCTTGATGCCGGAGCCGACCCGGAAGCCGGGCATCAGCCCGCCCTGGCGATCGCACGCCAGTTCGGTCGAGCCGAGATCGAGACGCTGCTGCTCGAACGATGAGCGAGCCGCATCCACCGACCGCCGACGCGGCCTCGATCGCTCTGCTCGCCCGCGACCTCGAGGCGGCGACATTCTCGGTCGACGCACTCTCGGAGCTCTGGGGCCCGGCTGCTGACGGGGCGCTCTTTCGAGGTCACCGTGCGCCCGCGCTTCGCGCAATCGCCTCGAAGCCGCGTCCGCTCGCCACGCTCGCCACCGTGTTCGTGCTCGGTCTGCCGGTGCGAGAGACCGAATTGGCAGAAGCGCTGCCCGCACTGGGGGTTGGCGGCGCGATCACACTGGGGCTGGTGGCGCGAGCAGAATCCGGCTTCGTCACTCCAAGCGTCGACCTCCGCCCGTACTCCTTCGTCGACGAGCGCGGCTCCGGCGCATGGTGGATCGCATCCGACCTCGGCGAACTCGCCCGTGAGCACGAACTCGACGAGTCCCATGTGCTCGGTGTGGGCGGCGCCTCCACGACTCTCACCGGCTTGATGGTGCAGCGCCCCGTGGCATCAGCGCTCGACCTGGGCACCGGCTGCGGCATTCAGGCGATGCACCTCTCGCGGCATGCCGAGCACGTGGTCGCGACCGACATCTCGGCGCGGGCATTGGCCTTCGCGCGGTTCAACGCGATGCTCAACGGCATCCGATCGATCGAGTTCCGTCAGGGGAGCCTCTTCGAGCCCGTGGAAGGGGAGCGCTTCGAGCAGATCGTCTCGAACCCTCCCTTCGTGATCACACCGCGGCGGCAAGGGGTTCCAGAGTACGAGTACCGCGACGGCGGACTGGTCGGCGACGACATCGTGCGGCACATGCTCGTGCATGGGGCTGAGCATCTGGCCGACGGCGGCGTGGCCCAATTCCTCGGCAACTGGGAGTATCACGGGGGCGCTTCCGCGTTCGATCGAGTCGAGGAATGGGTCGCGAACGCTGCGATCGACCTTTGGGTCGTCGAGCGAGAAGCGCTCGACCCGGCCGAGTACGCCGAGACGTGGATCAGAGACGGCGGAACCCGGCCGGGCCCGGTGTTCGACGACCTCGAACGCCGGTGGTTGGAGGACTTCGAGCTGCGGGGGGTGTCGCAGGTCGGTCTTGGCTACATCACCATGCGCCGGCCCCGGCCCGCCCACTCGCAGGAGCCGCACCCGGGGCAGCGATTGCGCCGCTTCGAGCGGCTGCAACATCAGTTGGGCGAGACGGTGGGAGGGCTCGGAGCGCACCTTCTGCAGTCGCTGGTCGCGCACGACGCCCTCTCCCGGCTCGACGACGACAGCGTCGCCGCCCTGCAGTTGCGCGTGGCGGCGAGCGTCACGGAGGAACGTCACTACTGGCCGGGAGATGACGACCCCACCGCGATGCTGCTGCGGCAGGGCAGCGGATTCGGGCGAGCGATCCCGCTCGACACCGCGCTCGCCGCAACCATCGGCGCCTGTGATGGCAGCCTGAGCGTGGCCGCGATCTGCTCCGCGATCGGCCAGTTGCTCGACGTCAACTCTGACGCAGTGCTCGCCTCGGTGCTGCCGCGTCTGCGGGAAGCGATCTTCACAGGGTTCCTCGAACTTCCGGATGCCGCTACGGTGCACTCATGAACGAGCCAAGCGTGGGCAGACTGCAAGCCGTCGTCCTCGACTGCCCCGACCCGTCCGCGCTCGCGCAGTTCTACGCGGGCCTGCTCGCGCTCGCCGTCGACTCGACGGATGACGAGTGGGTGAGCATCACTGGAAACGGTGCTCGCCTCTCGTTCCAGCGTGTGGAGGGCTACCGGCCTCCGGAGTGGCCCGGGCAGGTCGTGCCCCAGCAATTGCACCTCGACATCGAAGTCGACGATATGCAGCGAGCGCACGACCGAGCGCTCGAGCTCGGTGCTCGGCAGGCCGACCCCTCTGTCGACCCGCTCAGCGCCGACTTCGTCGTGTACCTCGACCCAGCCGGTCATCCGTTCTGCCTGTTCCAGGAGTGAGCGGGGGAGGCGGCGCCGGCCGGCGGTCGGCGCCGCGCCGAGCCCATTTGGACTTTCAGCCCTGATCAGGCGTAAGGTCTTCGCCGTGTCAACCGTGCGGATCTGCGCGATCGCCCTGATCGTCGACGCGCTCCTGGTCACTTCCTTCGTTGCCATCGGTCGCCGGAGCCATGCCGAGACCGCGGATCTCGCGGGCTTCGCATCAGCGCTTTGGCCCTTCCTCGCAGCACTCCTGCTCGGGTGGGCACTGTCGCTCGCGTGGCGCCGTCCTTCCGGGGTCCTGTTGCCGGGACTGCTCATCTGGGGAGTGACCCTGGGCATCGGGATGGTCCTACGCAGTGTCGCAGGTCAGGGCGTGCAGCCGTCGTTCGTGCTCGTCGCGGGGCTAGTGCTCGCCGCGTTCCTGCTCGGCTGGCGGCTTATCGCTCTTGCCGTTGCAGCTCGCGGCCGACGCGCCGCAGACCGCCCCCGTCGTGGCGGCCGACGCATCGAGGCGCAGGTTCAGGCGCGCTGACCATTTGCACGAGCGCAACGCCGTTCGCCTTCCCTGCCGGCCGCAGCCGCGTTCGCTGCTGACCGCAGCCGCTGCCTGCTCGCCGCAACCGCCCTCTCTCCGTCAGCAATAGCGTCGCGGTCGAGCGCATGGCGGCCATTTGGCAGCCGCCGCAGACTGAAGCCATGGCCGAGTTCGAGCGCGAGCGTGCGCGAATGGTCGACGAGCAGCTCGCCGGGCGGGACATCGACGACCCGCGCGTGCTTGCGGCCATGCGATCCGTTCCGCGCCACCGTTTCGTGACGCCACGCCAAGCGGCCGCAGCCTATGAGGATCACCCGCTTCCGATCGGGAACGGCCAGACCATCTCGCAGCCCTACATCGTCGCGCTCATGTGCCAGGCGGCACGGGTGCGAGCAGGTGACCGTGTGCTCGAGATCGGCACAGGATCCGGCTATGCGGCCGCTGTTCTCGGCGAGCTCGCGGCCGAGGTGCACACCGTCGAGCGGCACAGTGAACTCGCTCGAGCTGCGACGCGAGCCCTTCAGCCGTGGCCCAATGTGCATGTGCACGAGGGCGACGGCACGCTCGGCCTTCCCGAGTGCGCGCCATTCGACGCTGTGCTCGTCACCGCTGCGGGACCCGATGTGCCGGAGCCGCTCGTCGAGCAACTCGGCGAGGGCGGTCGCCTGGTGATTCCCGTGGGCGAACCGCGCTTCGGGCAGCAATTGATCCGGCTCACCCTCCAGGGTGACGAGCTCTTGCGCGATCGGTTGATGCCGGTCGTGTTCGTGCCCCTGATCGGACGACACGGCACCGCGCCCTGAGCGACCCGGCCGACGGATGCCGGCTGGGAGGTACCCTCGATCGATGGACTTCGACCCATACGGAACCGATGTGCTGGCTGCAGCGCGCGCCCGACCGATCGCTCGTCCACCAGAGGTGGCGGCAGAGCAAGGCCTGGTCGTCGAAGACGCCGCGAGCGGCTTCTGCGGCGCGATCACACGCGTCGAAGGACGGCTCGTCGAGCTCGAGGACTACTTCGGTGCGGTACGCGCTTTTCCCCTCGATTCGAGCTTCCTCATCGATGGCCGTCCGGTCGCGCTCGTTCTCCCGACCGCCGCGCCGACCGCGCGGGCGCGCACCGCCTCCGGCTCCTTCGCGGTCGAGCAGACTCGCGCGCGGGTCGCCCGATCGAGCCGCATCCTCGTGGAGGGGCGTCACGACGCCGAGTTGGTCGAGAAGGTCTGGGGCGCGGACCTCCGCGTGGAGGGCGTCGTCGTCGAGTACCTCGAGGGCATCGACGACCTGCCGGATCTCATCGCTGAGCGCGACCCGTCACCTGCCAAGCGCCTCGGTGTGCTCGTCGATCATCTGGTC
The DNA here is from genome assembly GCF_029952955.1 of Ruicaihuangia caeni. GTDB lineage: Bacteria > Actinomycetota > Actinomycetes > Actinomycetales > Microbacteriaceae > Ruicaihuangia > Ruicaihuangia caeni. The sequence continues at coordinate 462,748 of NZ_JASATX010000001.1, forward strand.
CCGGGGTCGAAGGAGCAGCGCATCGCGGATGCCGTCGCTGCGGGCCCGTTCGGCGATGCCGTGCTCGTGGTCGGGCACCCCTTCATCGACATCTGGCAGGCAGTGAAGCCCTCTCGCCTGGGTATCGAGGCCTGGCCCGTGATACCCCGCGGCACCGACTGGAAACGTGGGATCTGCCGTTCGCTCGGCTGGGCTGCCGACGACCAGGCCGACATCGCGCGGGCCTGGCAGACCATCCTCGGCCGAGTGCGAAGCTTCGCAGACCTCGAGCCCGCGCTGCTCGGCCGCGTGGAGCAGCTCATCGACTTCGTCACGGAGCCAGGCTCTGCATGAGCAGAGGCGTCTGCTGAGCGGTGCCCCGCAGGAGCGGACCAGTCGGTGAGCATGCAGTGATGGTGAGCAAGGGCTGGCGTCGTGGCTTCGATGAGCTCGGCCGGCGCGACTTCGCGGCTGCCGCGCGGGCGGCAGTGGCGCTGTGCGTCCCGCTCGTCGTCCTGACCGCTGTGGGTCGAACGGACCTCTCCGTCTACGCGGCCTTCGGTGCGTTCACGGCGCTGTACGGCAGGAACGAGCCCTATCGCGCTCGCCTCGTGACGCTGTCGGTTGCCGCGATCTCGCTGTGGGCGACGATCTGCGGCGGCATCGCACTGGCGGTCACCGACCCGCCGCAGTGGGTGGTCGGTCTGGCACTCGCGGTCACCGTGGTGTTCGGGATCGCGACCAGCGAGGTGATGAACTGGGTGCCGCGCGGATCGATCTTCTTCGTCTTCGCGCTCATGGTGATGGCGAACCAATCGCTCGAGGCAGCGAGAGCACCCGAAGCCGTCGCGGTTGCAGCGGCGACAGCCGGGTTCTCGATACTTCTCGGCATGAGCGGTTGGCTGCTTCGGCGTGTGCTGCCGCAGCACCAGGGCGAGCTGTTCCTTTGGCCGTTGCAGCGGCGCCCGGTGCGGGCGCTCTCGCCGGTGAGGACTCGCACCTACTGGTACCTCGCGGGCATCAATGTGATCGGGATAGTCGGGGCTTGGATCATCGCCCTGGCGTTCGGCGTCGGTCACCCATACTGGGCGTCGGTGGCTGTGGCCGCCGTGATGCCCACGCTCGCTGCGCTGACGGGCTATGCGCGCATGTGGCACCGCTTCGTTGGAACGGCGGCGGGCGTGGTGGTGGCGGCCGTGCTCTTCGTCTGGGGGCCGCCGATCTGGCTCATGGTCGCGATCCTCACGCTGTGCTCGTTCGGTGCAGAGATGTTCGTGGCGCGGCGCTATGACATCGCGCTGCTCTTCATCACTCCCTTGGCGCTCGGCACGGCGAACCTGGCTGAGCGTCGCGATTGGTATCCGCTCTTCGTCGACCGGTTCGTGGAGACGGGGCTCGGAGTAGCGCTTGCCTTCGTGATCGTCTTCGCTGCGCGACGCGTGGTGCTGCGCGAGGCGCCAAGCGCCGGCTGAGCACGGAAGTCGCGGGGCGGCGTCGCCCGGCATCCCGAGATGCTGGAGTAGCGTTGCGTACATGGGCCACTCGATCGAGACGCGCGTGCGCAACGCCGTCGAGGCGTGGCTCCGCTGGCTTCCGGGCTGGCAGCCGCCGACCCATCGATCCCGCGCGAGGGTGTGCCGACGTTGCTTCGGCTCGCCGCTCACTGAGGCTGCCGGATTCGGGCCCGACGTGCCGCATGCCGTGCAGCACGCGCTGATCATGCGGCTCAACGCGATCGTCGAGCACTCCGTCGACGCGTACACCGAACGCAACCTGCCGCTGCTCTGGCGCGAGCTTCGTGATGCCGAAGCACGAAAGCGCGCGCGGCCATATCGGCCCGCCGATGGCCTCGCTCCGGAGTATCAGGGTCTCGAGCTCGACCCCGAGCCCGAACCCGGTCAGCCGTTCCTCTTCACGCTCGCAGACCTCGCCGATGACGCGGCTGCCGAGCACCGACTGCCTGATCCAGCGCCGCTGAGCGATGAGGCGAAGACCTCGCTGCGATACGAGATGGCGCTCGCCGACGATGAGGCGACGCGAGTCGGGATGGATGTGTGCCTGGAGCTGATGACGTTCCGCCCCCGCATCCAGCAGGCGGTGCACGAGGTCGTGGAACCGCAGATCGAAGCGCTGCTGAGCGAACTGACTCGCTCGCTCGATGTGCCCGGCGGACTGCTGTAGCCGGCGCAAGCGACGCGCTCCGGCGTCCGATCAGCACTTTTCATTTATCACGTTCAGGTAACGCCAAGATAACAACCCGCACACTATTGCGGTAGCGATTTTCGCTGCAGGGCCGGCCCAGTCGTTTCCGACATGTTGCGCTGGCTCGCGTCGCCGTCCTGGGCGGCGCTTCCGCGCGATGACATGCGCCATTCAGTTCGTGCTCGGCTGCTCCGAGTGCCACGACCGGAGAAACGCTGTGCCCCTGTTCCCCCATGCCCCGAATGCCTTCGACCTCGTCAAGTCGCTGAGCGCCCGCAACTCGCAGACCCGACTCGCCGTGACCGCCGCCATGATGGTCGGCGCGTTCATGTTCAACAGCTCGTTGCCCGCGGAAGCGGCACCTGAGCAGGCGCCTGCGCAGCAGATCGAAACGGTCCAGGAGTTGGAGGTCGAAGCGGCCTCCGTTCCGGCGCCGACTCAGCGCGATGACTACGGTGTCACGAAGTTCGCTCTCGTCAAGTGGCCCGTGCCCGCCGGCAGCAAGATCAGCTCCGGCTTCGGCGGACGGTCGGCACCGTGCGCCGGCTGCTCCACGAACCATGACGGAGTCGACTTCACTCCAGGCGCCGGCACCCCCGTCGCAGCGCTGGCGGACGGCGTCGTGACCGAGGTGGGCAACCCCTCCGGCGGTCTGGGCGTGTACGCCATGATCGAGCACGTCATCGACGGTGCTCGCTACACCTCGGTGTACGGGCACATGCAGCTCGGGTCGCTGAGTGTCGCCGTGGGGCAGCAGGTGACCGCCGGACAGCAGCTCGGACGGGTGGGCAGCACCGGCCAGAGCACCGGGCCGCACCTGCACCTCGAGCTCTGGGACGCCGCTGACGGCCGCCTCGACCCGCTCACCTTCCTGCGCAGCAAGGTCAACGCCTGACCCGTGGCCTGACCGCATCCTCGCTGCGCATGCGCTTGGATGGATGCTGTGAGCCACAGCCCTGAATCGCGCCCGGGCGAGGACTCCACCCCCTCGCCCCATGTCGAGCAACCTCCGGCGACGCCAACCGCTGCCGAGATCCGCCGTTGGCGGCGATACCTCGCAGACGAACGCGCCGAGGGTGCGGTGTATCGCGACCTCGCCGAACGCCGGACAGGGGAGGAGCGCGAGATCCTGCTCGGGCTCGCAGCGGCGGAGCAGCGCCACGAGGCCCACTGGCTGAGCCTGCTCGGCGAGCACGCCGCTCCCGCACGAAAGGGCGCTCTGCGCACTCGGCTGCTCGGTTGGTTCGCGCGGCGCTTCGGCTCAGTGTTCGTGCTCGCACTCGCGCAACGCGCTGAATCGCGCTCGCCATACGCGACCGAGCATGCAGCGACCCCGGCGATGGCGGCTGACGAGCGCATCCATGAGGAAGTGGTCCGGGCGCTCGCGACCCAGGGGCGCACAAGGCTCGCCGGCAATTTCCGGGCTGCCGTGTTCGGCGCGAACGACGGCCTCGTCAGCAATCTCGCCCTCGTGCTGGGTATCGGTGCCACGGGTGTGTCGCCGCAGACGGTGCTCTTCACCGGCATCGCGGGTCTTCTCGCCGGCGCCCTGTCGATGGGTGCGGGGGAGTACGTCTCGGTCAGCTCTCAGCGAGAGCTTCTCCGCTCCAGCGAACCGCATGACGACGCTGAGGGCGTCGTGCCGAGGCTGGACGTCGATGCCAACGAACTCACCCTCGTGTACCGGGCACGCGGCATGACGCCCGAGGACGCCGAGCTGCGCGCGCGGCAGGTGATCGCGAGCCACACCACCGGTGCCACCGGACCGGTGCCGCTCGTCGTCGCCGGCCACGACGCGGTCGGATCCGGCATGGCGGCCGCCGTGTCGAGCTTCTTGTTCTTCGCCTCGGGGGCCATCATCCCGGTGCTGCCCTATCTGTTCGGCCTCTCCGGCTTCTCAGCGGTGATCATCGCAGCGGCCCTCGTCGGTGTCGCCTTGCTCATCACCGGGGCGATCGTCGGCGTGCTCTCCGGCGCTTCGCCGCTTGCGCGGGCGCTGCGTCAGCTCGCGATCGGATTCGGCGCTGCGGCCGTCACCTACGTGCTCGGGCTCGCCTTCGGTGCGGTCCTCGCTTGATCGTTCCGACGGGGTTCGCGGAACTCCGGTAGCCGTCGACGGCGGCGGAGCGGCCCTCAAGCAGCGGCTTGCATCAAAGAGCGCCGGCATTCAGTAGTAGAATCGCTGCTGAACACGGGAGTCCGGTGAGCCGGGCTGAGAGGAAGCTTCTCCAAGCTTCGACCGTCGAACCTGATCTGGGTAATGCCAGCGCAGGGAGTGACTTCTCAACCTTCCCGTGCCATTCCGAAACCTCTGAGGAAAGGGCACGAATCGTGACCACGCAATCCATCCGTCCTACCCGCTCGCTCCGCTGGCGGGTCGTCGACATCGTCGTGGCCAGCGTCATCGGCGTCGCCTGCGGCGTGCTGTTCGTCGTCTGGAACGTCGCGGACAACGTCATTGGCGATCCGCTCAAAGCGCTGCTGCCAGGACTGCAAGGCCTCTCGCATGGCATGTGGTTGATCGCCGGCGTGCTCACGGCGATCATCATCCGCAAGCCGGGCGCCGCTCTCTATGGCGAACTGCTCGCGGCGGTCGTCTCGGCGGTCGTCGGCAACCAGTGGGGCTGGCTGACGCTGGTCTCGGGGCTCACCCAGGGGCTCGGCGCCGAACTGGTCTTCGCGATCTTCGCCTACGCGAACTTCAGGCTGATCCCGGCACTGCTCGCCGGTGCCGCATCGGGTCTGACCATGGCCATCACCGACCTCGTGCTCTGGTACGCGGGAGCGGGCGCGACCTTCAGCACCGTGTACACCATCGCTTCCATCGTGGGTGGCGTGCTGCTGGCAGGACTGCTCGCCTGGCTGCTGGCGAAGGCGCTGGCACGCACAGGGGTGCTGGATCGGTTCGCCGCCGGCCGAGAGGTGAAGGCGGCGGTCTGATCATGACGGCCACCGTTCGGGGCGCGCGTGTCGTGCTGCGCGGTTTCGGCTGGCGGCACGCGACGCGCAGAGCCCCGGCACTGAGCTCGATCGACCTGGTCATCGAGCCGGGAGAGCGTGTTCTGCTGCTCGGCGCCTCGGGCTCTGGCAAGTCGACCCTCTTGCAGGCGCTCGCCGGGCTGCTCGGCGACGACGAAGGCGACGCCGGCGGCTCGCTCGAGGTCGAAGGCGGTACTCGCGGACTGGTGCTGCAGGACCCCGAGAGTCAGGTGATCCTCTCGCGAGTGGGCGACGATGTCGCCTTCGGCCTCGAGAACCTGGCGGTTCCACGGCAGGAGATCTGGCCGCGAGTGCGGGCGGCGCTCGACGAGGTGGGCCTCGACGTGCCGCTCGACCGCCCGACATCCGCGCTGTCCGGTGGGCAGCAGCAGCGCCTCGCGCTCGCTGGGGTGCTCGCGATGCGTCCCGCGCTGCTGCTGCTCGACGAACCGACCGCCAACCTCGACCCGGAGGGCGTGCAAGAGGTGCGACGGGCCGTTGGCGAGGTTGTGGCGCAGCACCCTGTCACGCTCGTGGTAGTCGAACACCGGGTGGAGCTCTGGCACGATCTGGTCGACCGTGTGATCGTGATCGCGGGCGGCGGCGTGGCGATCGACGCCCCCGCCGCCACAGTGTTCACCGATCACGCCGACCAGCTGTGTGAGCTCGGCATCTGGACGCCTGCTTCCAGTGGCCTGAACGGTTCACAGGGCGCCGCGCGACCGATGGGCCCGGGCAACGCGCCGCGCGCGCTTGGCGATCACCCACCACTGCTCGCGGCGGATGACCTGACGGTCTCGCGAACGCCTGGGGCAGCGGTTCGCGGCGGAATCCATGCCGAGGTGCGAGCAGGCCGGTGCCTCGCGATCACAGGGCCGAATGGCAGTGGCAAGTCGACGACCGGGTTGACCCTCGCCGGCCTGCTGCCACCCGAAGACGGCCTGGTGCAGGCGAGCGAAGGGCTGCGCCAGGGAGCGAGCGCGCAACCGCACCGTTGGCGCAGTCGAGAGCTCCTCACTCGGGTCGGTGTGGTCTTCCAAGACCCGGAGCACCAGTTCCTCTCGACGACCGTGCGCGCCGAGCTCGAGGTCGGTCTGAAGGCGTTGCGGATGCCGAAGTCAGAGGCCGATGCGAGGGTCACCGAACTCCTCAAGCGCCTTCGACTCGAGCACCTTGCCGAAGCGAACCCCTTCTCGCTCTCTGGCGGGGAGAAGCGCAGGCTGAGCGTCGCCACCATGCTGGCGACCCGACCACAGGTGCTGGTGCTCGACGAGCCGACGTTCGGGCAGGACGCCGCGACGTGGAGGGAACTCGTCAGTCTCTTGCGCGAACTCCTGGACGCCGGCACCGCGGTGGTCGCCATCACGCACGACGAGCGCTTCGTCGCGGCGCTCGCCGACGACGTGCTGCACCTCGACAGGAACGAGGGGTCCCTCGCGACAGCAGGTGCCGCGATCGACGACGGATCGCGAGCACGGCCATGACCGCCCCTCACGTGATCGCACGCCACGACGCCGAGTCGTCAGCGCAGAGCTCGTGGTGGACGAGTGTGAATCCCATTGCGCGCCTCGGGGCGGCGTTCGCCATCGCGCTGTGCCTCGTGCTCACGATCGACTGGGTGTCGGCCGCGACCGCGCTGGCGCTCGAACTGGCGCTGTTGCCCTTTCTCGGCATCCGACCCGCACAGTTCTGGCGCCGTACCTGGCCCGTATGGCTCGCTGCTCCGCTCACCGGGCTCACGATCGTGCTGTACGGCGAGACCTCTGGTCGTGTGTGGTTCGAGTTCTTGTTCGCGCGAGTGAGCGATGGATCGATCTCCCTCGGCGTTGCAACCATGCTGAGGGTGCTCGCGATCGCGCTGCCCTCCGTCGTGCTCTTCATCGGCGTCGACACCACACGGCTCGCTGACGGGCTGGCGCAGATCGTGCGCCTGCCGGCCAGATTCGTGCTCGGCGCGCTCGCGGGTCTGCGCCTCGTCGGTCTGCTCGTCGAGGACTGGCGCTCGCTCGAACTCGCTCGCCGCGCCCGCGGCGTGGGAGATACGGGACGCCTGAGACGGCTGGCCGGTCAGGCCTTCTCACTGCTCGTCATCGCGATCCGCCGGGGGAGTCGGCTGGCCACGGCGATGGAGGCGAGAGCGTTCGGAAGCTCCAAGGAGCGCTCCTGGGCGCGCCCCTCGACGCTCGGGTCACGCGACGTCACGGTCATGCTTCTCGGATTCTTGGTCGGTATCCTGAGCATTGCATCATCACTGCTCGCAGGGACATGGAATTTCATTGCTAGTTGAACCGGCCGAGGCCTCCGTCTATCAGCGCGAGATCGAGCAGCAGCTCGATCGTCTGCTGAGCATCCGCGAACCGTTGCGGATGCTCATCGATGGCCGCGCGGGCTCAGGCAAAACCGAGTTCGCACGCGCCCTCGTCGCGTCGCTCCCCGGCGCACAGCTCGTCTCCCTCGACTACGTCTACCCGGGTTGGGGCGGGCTTGATGAGGGGAGCGTGCAGGTTGCGGAAGAACTGCTCAGCTCCACCCCGCGCTGGCTGCCCTGGGACTGGGAGACGCTCGCGCTGGCGGACGAATGGCGCATGCTCGACCCTGACCTCCCGATCGTCATCGAGGGCGCAGGCGCCGTCTCGCGGCTGAGTCGTCCGAAGGCGCACTTCGCTGCGTGGGTGACCTACCCGGATGCTGGTCGCCACAAGCGCGCCATCGATCGCGACGGCGACTGGTTCGCACCTCACTGGGACATGTGGGCAGCGCAGGAAGAGCGGTTCATCGCGCGCGAGCAGCCGCACACGCTCGTCGACATCGTGATCCACGGCGAGAACTCGGCCGAAGTGGGCGCGCACATGGGCTCAACGCTCGCCGCGGCGCTCGCTTAGCGGCTCTCGTTCCTCAAGGGCTGAAAAGCACCCGCGTCCAGCCCACGGACGATCTGGTCCGGCTGGAGGTTCAAGCCCAGCCGAGCCGGTGCAGTTCCTCATCGTCGATGCCGTAGTAGTGCGCGATCTCGTGCACGAGCGTGACGTGGATCTCCTGCCGCAGCGTCTCGAGATCGTCGCAGAGCTCGAGCAGCGCCTCTCGGTAGAGCACGATGCGGTCAGGGAGCTCACCGAAGCCGTACTGCCCGCGTTCAGTGAGCGCGACCCCTTCATACACCGCGAGCAAGTCGAGCGATCCGTCCTCCGGGCGGTCCTCCACAACGAACACGACGTTCTCGAGGCCGTCGACCATGTCGTCGGGCAGTGCATCCAGCTCCTCGATGACGAGCCGTTCGAAGGACTCTTCGTCGAGCTCCAGGCTCATCCGCGACGATCCATGGCGGCGATCAGCGACTCCTGCACATAGGCCAGCCATTCGAATGCGTTGCGCAAGAACTGCCGCTCCTCATCGCCCTCCGCACCGGCGTCGTATTCTGCGGCATCCATGGTCGCCTCGACGGGTCTCGCCGGCGCCGATCCGTTCGATGTCGCCTGAGGGCCTCCGCCCTCATCGAGACCCAGCCGTGAAGCGAGCACGAGGCGCAGGTCGGTCAGTGCCCGCAGCCAGTTCCAGGCCTCGGTCTCGTCCAGCCGCACGCGTTCGTCCTGCATGCGGACCGCGAGCCCACGGGCAGCTGCGATCTTGTTCTCCGCGAGCTCGCCCTGCGTGAGTCGACGGAATTCGGATGCCGACCCCTCGTCGTCGCGATAGGCATCCGGCAGCAGCCGCGCCACCGCGGGATCACGGCGGTCGCGATCTTCGACGAGCCGGGCGAGCTGGCCGGCGAGCTCTGCCAGGATCGCTCGCTCGATATCACTGAACTCCGCCGCGAATGCGTGCCCGTCCCAATGCCAGAGCATCATTGCGGAACCTTCTCGACAGTCGCCCACAGTCCGTAGCCGTGCATCGCCTGCACGTGCACCTCCATGGCCTCGCGCGGACCTGTCGCGACGGTCGCCCGGCCCTCGTTATGCACCTGCAGCATGAGCTTCTCCGCCTCAGGGGCGTCGAAGCCGAAGTAACTGCGGAAGACGAATGCGACGTACGACATGAGGTTGACCGGGTCGTTCCAGACCACGGTCGACCACGGCTGGTCGAGCAGGAGCTGCTCGTCAAGCTGAGGATCGTCGAGGGTGTGGAGCATTGCTCCAGCCTTGCAGGTTCGGCCTTCGAACGCTAAGCGGATGCTGCTGCGCCCACGATCTCGGGAACACTCCCAGGCAGACAAGAACGAGGCTCGAGCCCCGGCCAAGGGTGGAGCCTTGGCCGGAGGTCGAGCCTCGTGTGGGGTGAGCGACGGGACTCGAACCCGCGACATCCGGCACCACAAGCCAGCGCTCTACCAACTGAGCTACGCCCACCATGGGGCCGATTCGAAGATCGGCACCGACGAAGAGTCTATTACATCCGCGCGGCCCACTTGTCCACGATGGCCGCCGACGTCTGCTGCAGTTCCTCGGAGGTGGGCCCGGGTTCAGCCACGAAGCCCGCACGACGGTAGTAGTCGAGTTCCCGGATGGATTCGAGGATGTCGGCGAGCGCACGATGTCCGCCGCTCTTGATGGGGGCGTTGAAGTAGATCCGCGGGAACCACCGCCGGCACAGCTCCTTGATCGACGAGACGTCGACGCTGCGGTAGTGCAGGTGCCCGTCGACCCGGGGCATGTACCGGGCGAGGAAGGTGCGGTCGGTGCCGATCGTGTTGCCGGCGAGCGGAGCGTGCTGCTCGTTCGGTACGTACTTGAGGATGTACTCGAGCACCTGGTATTCAGCCTCTGCAAGCGATACACCGCGGGGGAGCTCGTCGAGCAGACCGCTGGTGCGGTGCATATCGCGGACGAAGTCGCCCATCTGCTCGAGCGCGGACGGATCGGGTTTGATGACCACGGAGAATCCGGGGTGCAGGGGCTCGAGCTGCGAGTCGGTGACGACGACCGCGACCTCGAGCAACTCGTCGATCTCGACGTCGAGTCCCGTCATCTCGCAGTCGATCCAGACGAGCCGATCAGATCCGTTTGCCATCCGCTCAGTGTATCGACGGCCTCCGTCCTTGCCTGCGGGAGGGGCGGGAACACTGTGCCGCCGCCGGTGCCGCGAGCATCCTGGTCTGGTAAGAATGGGGCATGAGCGAGAACCTTCCCACCATCGCCCGCGGTGAAGAGTACGTCGTGTTCTACCGTGGCGGGGCGTACGACGGCCAGACCGATCGGCGGATCGCCACCGAGGACGGCTGGGATGACGAGATCAACGTCATGACGCTCGTGGATGGCACTGACACGATGCTCGCCTATCAATTCCAGTCCGCACGGCGGCTCGGCGATCAGCTTCAGGTGACCTATGTGTGGGACGCCGCCGACAGCGACGCCATCGAAGACCCCGACGAGCGCAACGAGCACTGATTCGATCGCGCCCCCAGCAGGACTCGAACCTGCAACCTACGGATTAGAAGGCCGTTGCTCTATCCATTGAGCTATGGGGGCCAACTTCAAGAGGCTACTACGCCTACTGCCGCTGCTCTGCAGCGCCTGCTCAGAGCCGACTAGCATCGGGAACCATGCAGCGGAGCATCAACGGGCACACTCCTGAGATCCACGAGACCGCGTGGATTGCGCCAACAGCGGCGGTGCTCGGCGACGTGCACCTCGGGCCCAAGACGAGCATCTGGTACGGGGCCGTGTTGCGGGGCGATCGCGATCGCATCGAGATCGGCGAGGCGAGCAACCTTCAAGACGGCGTCGTCGTGCACTGCGACCCCGGCAAGCCCGTCACCGTGGGTTCGTTCGTGTCGGTGGGCCACAAGGCGATGCTGCACGGGTGCACGATCGGCGACGGAGCGCTCATCGGCATCAGCGCGACAGTGCTGAACGGAGCGGTCGTCGGCGAACAGAGTCTCGTCGCCGCAGGCTCGGTGGTGCTCGAGGGCACCGTCGTACCGCCCCGCTCGCTCGTCGCCGGTGTGCCGGCGAAGGTGCGCCGCCAGCTCAGCGACGATGAGGTGGAGCGTCTGCGGAGCAATGCCGAGAACTACCTCGGCATCACCGAGTTGCACCGCGACTGAACGGTCTGCCCCACTGTCGCTGCGCGCTGCGGAGATGCTGCTCGGCTGGAAGCTCTCAGCGTGTCAGTCGTCGGTCGGCGGGTTCGTGCGCTGACGCACCGTGCTCGCGGTGACGGGCGGTGCGTAGCCGTCGCCGTGACCGGCCCCGGCGGGAGGAGTGGCGATGGGCCCCGAGACCGGAGACTCCACCACAGGCTCGGACTCTGGTGTGCTCGCGGCGGGCGACGCAGGGCTTGCAGCCTCGACGGGGGAGGCGGCGATGACGGTCGTCCGGCCGGTGCTCGGTGCGCTCACGGCGTCAGCGGCATCCGCCGTCCGTGCATCCGCCGTCCGTGCATCCGCGGGTCGCTCGGGGTGCGCAGCGCCGGCACCTGCACCTGCACCCGAAGTGTGCAACGGGCCGGGCTCGTGCGCCTTCGCCCACTCCTGCTGCTTCACTGAGAGGTCCTGCTCAGGCGTCGGTGCCTGGAACTTCCACTGCTCGAGGTCGTACTTCAAGACCTTGCGAGCGCGCGCCGGCTTGTGCTGCCACTCGATGAGCCGGTCTCGGAACTCCTCCAGCGTCTGCTCGGCCTGAAAGCTGAAGATGGCCGAGTTCTTCTTCATCTCGGCGATCTGGTGCGCGGCCCAATCAGCCGCGATGGTCGAACCAGAGACAGGCAGAAGCCGGATGCGCGCATCCGCCTCGCTGATCAGCGTGTCGTAGTGCTGCTGCTCCACGGTCGAGAGGCTGCTCCATGTGGCAGCCTTGCGTCCCACCCCGATCAAGGTGGCGATCGCGGATGCCTTGAGTTCGCGATCCTGGAACGCCAGCAGCCTCCGGGCCGATGCGCGCCCGATCCACGCCGCGATGAGGCCGGCGATCACGATCGCAAGTAAGGGGAAGACGGCGGTGGTCAGCACGCGCCAGCCTTCGTCTGATGTGATCCAGTCAACGAGGTCGTTCCACCACTGCATGGTTCGCACCCTACAGCGGTGCGTCGCCGCTGCCCGGGCGACAGGCATTGCTACGCCAGATTGCTTCTTCAAGTCTCATGCCCAGCCTGCGCGCGTACGCTGTGATCATGCAGACGTTCGTGCTCGCCGGTGGTTGTTTCTGGTGCCTGGATGCGGTGTACCGCACGCTCGAAGGCGTCACCGATGTCGTTTCCGGCTATTCGGGGGGCCACGTCGCCGACCCGAGCTATGAACTCGTGTGCACGGGCACCACGAATCACGCCGAGGTCGTCGCGGTCACCTTCGACGAGCAGGTGATCCCCGCGGAGACCATCCTCGACGTGTTCTTCACGCTTCACGACCCGCGCCAGATGAACCGCCAGGGCAATGACATCGGCACCCAGTACCGCTCCTCGATGTTCTACGCAGACGAAGACCAGAAAGCGCTCTTCGAAGCCGCCCGCGATCGAGCGAACGAGTACTGGGAGGGCGGCATCGTCACCACGATCGAGCCCCTCGGCGAGTTCTACCGAGCGGAGGAGCACCACCAGGACTTCTTCGCGAAGAATCCTGACCAGGGCTACTGCCTGGCCGTGGCGGTGCCGAAGGTGAACAAGGTGCGTGCCGCGTTCGCGAAGTACATCAAGGCAGCCTGAGCGAGCTTCGGGCGGGCGTCTCACGTCCGGCGTCCTTCGGTTGGAGGTCGGCCTTCTGATGCGCGATCCCGCCGCTGCTGCTGAACGATCGGCGCGCACGGCGTACGCTCCGAAGCACGACGAAGGGAGTTCGACGATGAACGAAGGCGTGTTCGACCAAACCTGGGTCGCCATCGGCCCTGCCGGGGCCGTCGGAGCCGTGCATCGGGTCGAAGGGTCCTTCACCTTCAAGCTGCTCAGCGATGGCGAGCTGCGCGGTCGTTACGACTCGCTCGAGGCCGCTAAGAATGCGCTCATGGCGGCGCTGCCGCCCGGGTCAGCACGGCCCGAGTTCCGCGAGCACTGAGCGTCGGGGCGGATCGGCGTCCTCTCCTCCCCAAACGTGTGGCGCTGCGCTTCTGCCCCTTTCGGTGCAGCGTCCGACCGCGGGTCATGCCGTGGGCCGATGCTGCTCGTACGGACCCCGGTGGCGCATCACCCGGCACGAGACGCTCGCCGGGGTCCCTTCATTCCACGAAGGGGACATCACCATGAACGACACTCTTTGCATCACCGGCACCGTGGCAACCGAGCCGAGGCATTCGATCACGACAGCGGGCTTGGAGATCACGAGCTTCAGGCTGGCTTCGACCGCTCGCCGCTTCGATCGCGAGAAGCGCGAGTGGATCGACGGTCACACCAATTGGTACACCGTGAGCGCCTACCGCCAGCTCGCTCGGCACGCGCAAGAGTCGATCCGGAAAGGCGAGCGTGTGATCGTCATGGGCCGGTTGCGCATCCGCGAATGGGAGAACGGGCAGAAGACCGGCATGGCGGTCGAGATCGACGCGGATGCTGTCGGCCACGACCTGCTATTCGGCACCAGCACGTTCACGCGAGCGATCTCGCGTTCCGAGTCCGCTCCGTCTGCTGCAGAAGAAGCAGCAGTGGGTAATGCTGACGCCGCGATCTCCGATTGGCCTTCGACAGTTCCGGCTTCCGAACGCGAGCCGGTGCCGACTCCGTTCTGACGCTTGTTTCCGCTCGACCGCCGAGCGCCCGCCAAGTCAGGCTCGCCGATGGCAGCCTAGACTCGCAGTCGTGAACGCACGCCGAGGTCGTCTGGTCGCGCCGAGGGCAGCGCTGGTCGGCGCGGCCCTCACGCTCTTGCTCACGGCGTGCGCGCCGGAAGGCGCGGTCCAGCCTGCTCCGAGCGCAACAGCGTCGAAGCCCGCGCCCGACGACGAAACGCCGTCTCCAGGCAGCTTCGACCCGGACGCGAGCGTCGAGGAGAACCTGAGGTTCTTCGACCACGTGAACCGGCAATCGATCGGAGACGACTCCATCCCCGGCGGTCAGGTCGTGATCGACGGACTGCGGGCGCACGGGCTCGGCGTCGAGGTGCTGGAAGTGACCCCCGATACGACGCCCGACGGGCATCGCGCAGACGCGGTGCAGTTCGCCGCACGCCTTGGTGACCGTTGCCTGCTCGGGCAGGTGAGCGAGCAAGGCTATTCGAGCGCGGTCGCGCCCGTGCTGGCAGGGGGCAATTGCCTCGTCGGCGTGACCCGCGCCATCGACTGGTGAAGCGCGCGGCAACGCCGCTCGTGGTGCCGAGGCGGACACCGACGGGCCCCACAGAGAGCGTGCCTCGCCGACGCTAGGCTTGAAGCCATGGCAGAATACATTTACTCGATGGTCCGCGCCCGCAAGAAGGTCGGCGACAAGCTCATCCTTGACGACGTGACCATGGCGTTCCTGCCGGGGGCGAAGATCGGTATGGTCGGCCCGAACGGTGCCGGTAAGTCCACGATCCTCAAGATCATGGCAGGCCTCGACACGCCGAGCAATGGCGAGGCGAAGCTCACGCCGGGCTTCAGTGTCGGCATCCTCATGCAGGAGCCCGAGCTCGACGAGTCGAAGACCGTGCTCGAGAACGTGCAGGAGGGCGTCGGCGCGATCAAGGGCAAGCTCGACCGCTTCAACGAGATCTCCGCGGCCATGGCCGAACCCGATGCTGACTTCGACGCCTTGCTCGCCGAGATGGGCACTCTCCAGGAAGAGATCGACGCGGCGGATGCCTGGGACCTCGACTCTCAGCTCGAGCAGGCGATGGACGCGCTGCGCTGCCCGCCCGGCGACGCCGAGATCACTCACTTGTCGGGCGGTGAGAAGCGCCGCGTCGCGCTCTGCAAACTGCTGCTCGAGAAGCCCGACCTGCTCCTCCTCGACGAGCCCACGAACCACCTCGACGCCGAGAGCGTGCTCTGGCTTGAGCAGCACCTGCAGAAGTACCCCGGCGCCGTGATCGCGATCACGCACGACCGGTACTTCCTCGACCACGTCGCCGAATGGATCGCCGAGGTCGACCGCGGCCGCCTGTACCCCTACGAGGGCAACTACTCCACCTACCTCGAGAAGAAGGCCGAGCGCCTCGAGGTGCAGGGCAAGAAGGACGCCAAGCTCGCCAAGCGCCTCGCTGACGAACTCGAGTGGGTGCGCTCGAACGCGAAGGGACGCCAGGCGAAGTCGAAGGCGCGTCTCGCTCGCTACGAGGAGATGGCGGCCGAGGCCGAGCGCACGAGAAAGCTCGACTTCGAAGACATCGTGATCCCGCCCGGTCCTCGCCTGGGTGACGTGGTCATCGAGGCCAAGAACCTCAACAAGGGCTTCGGTGAGCGCGTGCTCATCGACGGATTGAGCTTCAGTCTGCCGCGCAACGGCATCGTGGGCATCATCGGCCCGAACGGTGTCGGAAAGACCACGCTGTTCAAGACGATCGTGGGCCTCGAACCCCTCGACGGCGGCGATCTCAAGGTCGGCGAAACGGTCAAGATCTCGTACGTCGACCAGAGCCGCGCGGGCATCGACCCGAACAAGACGCTGTGGGAGGTCGTCTCCGATGGCCTCGACATCATCACCGTCGGCAAGACCGAGATCCCCTCGCGCGCATACGTTTCGAAGTTCGGGTTCAAGGGACCGGACCAGCAGAAGCGCGCCGGTGTGCTCTCGGGCGGCGAGCGGAACCGCCTCAACCTTGCGCTGACGCTCAAGCAGGGTGGCAACCTCCTGCTGCTCGACGAGCCCACCAACGACCTCGACGTCGAGACGCTGTCGAGCCTTGAGAACGCGCTGCTGGAGTTCCCGGGCTGCGCCGTCGTGATCACTCACGACCGGTGGTTCCTCGACCGCATCGCCACGCACATCCTCGCCTACGAGGGCACCGAGGAGAACCCGGCGAACTGGCACTGGTTCGAGGGCAACTTCGAGGCCTACGAGCAGAACAAGATCGAGCGACTGGGCCCGGACGCGGCGAAGCCCCACCGCTCGACGTACCGCAAGCTCACGCGTGACTGACCCGGCCGGCGTGCCTGCGCGGGCGGATGCTGCGGAATCCGCTCGTGTGCGCATCCCCGTGCAGGTGCGCTGGGGCGACCTCGACCCGTACAACCACGTCAACAACGTGGCGCTCATGCGGATCTTGGAAGAGGCTCGCGTGCGCGCATTCTGGGCTCCGGCCGCGGCAGACGAACCTCGTCTGCCGACAGCCGTGTTCCAGCCGGGAGACGACTCGCAGACGTTCATCGCATCGCACCGGGTCGAGTACCTGAAGCCCATCGACTACCAGCGCGAGCCGCTGGACGTGCAACTGTGGCTGCAGCGCATCGGCGGGGCGAGCTTCGAGATCGCGTACGAAGTGTTCAGCTCAGCGGGTCTCACGACGCGAGCCAGTTCGACGCTCGTCGTCGTGCACGGCCCGACCGGCCGGCCGCGCCGCCTGCGGGACTACGAGCGGGCCGCTTGGGAGCCGTACGTCGGTGAGCCCGTCGCCTTCAGCCGCGCCTAGCGAAGACTCGGTTTCCTGAGCCCTGCTGCAGGGAAGCGCCTTAGGGAGCGTCCCCCGAGCAGCTGCTCAGGAGCGCGGGGGAGCGAACCGGGGATGTCGCACCATGCCTTCTTGAGCGACCGTGGCGACAAGCACGCCGTCGCGCGTGAAGTAGTGCCCGAGGCTGAGTCCGCGCCCGCCGCTTGCGCTGGGCGACTCTGTGACGAAGAGCAGCCACTCGTCGACGCGGAACGGGCGATGCCACCACATCGCGTGATCGAGGCTCGCCGTCTTCACGCCCGGCGTCGTGAGCGCGATGCCATGGCGACGGAAGATCGGCTCGAGGATGCCGATATCACTCGCGTAGGCCAGGGCGGCCCGATGGATCGCCTGGTCGTCGGGCATCTCGCCGAGTGCGCGCGTCCAGACCGCCTGGTGGGCCACCTGTTCATCGTCGACCGTGAAGTAGATGCTGTTCGGCACGTGTCGGAGGTCGAAGGGGAACTCCGAGGCGAGACGGCGCATGGCCTCGAAGTCGCTCGCACCGAGGAACTCATGGGCGCTCTGGAGCGTCTCCGGCTCGGGAAGGTCGGCCGGCATCTCGGCCTGGTGCTCGAGCCCCGGGTCATCGTCTTGGAATGAGCAAAGGGTCGACAGGATCGGCAGCCCGTGCTGGTAGGCCTGCACCCGGCGGGTGCTGAACGAGCGCCCGTCGTGCGTGCGGTCGACGCTGAACGTGATCGGCAGCGCAGCGTCGCCCGGCCGCACGAAGTACCCGTGTAGCGAGTGGATCTCGCGGCCCTCGGCGACCGTGTACGAGGCTGCGCGAATCGCCTGCGCAAGCACCTGCCCACCGAAGACGCGTCCGTTGGGCATCCAGTGGCTCGGCCCGGTGAAGATGTCGGCGCTCGTGCGCGCGCCGGTGTCGGTCAATTCGAGGGTTCGGAGCAGACCGTCGATCCGTGAACGATGCTCAGGCGCCATTCAGGTAGTTTAGAGCCGAATGAGCCCCACGTTTTCTCTCGTCGACCGCCAGTCGCTGGCAGACCTCCTCGTGTTCGCGGGTCGAGCCGCCCGCGTCGAAGAGGGGTCGATCCGGCTCATCGCCTCGGGCCGAGTGCTCGCCGTTTACGCTGCGGTGCTCTACCCGGTGGGGCTGCTCGATGAGACGCCCACAGTGCTCGGCCTCCGCACCTTCGCGCTCGCTGAGCACGCCGACTTCGACGTCGTGGTGCCGGTGCGGTCGTTGATCCAGCGGCTGGAATGGCTGCGTGGTGATGACTCGGCGGATGCCGAGGCAGTAGTCGAGGTGAGTGTTCCCCACGAGGTCCACAGCGTCACGTGGGCTGCGATCTCACCGCCGCGCGGCGGCTGGCACAGCCTTGCGACGCTCGCACCGCAGACCCTCGAAGAGCGCGCCAAGACGGGAATCGACGAAGTCGCCTCGGCCGTTCCCGGATCGCTCGGCGAATCGCTCGTGCACCGTGTGCGTAGTGAGGTGTGGGGGAAACCCATGCCCGAAACGCCGGAGATCCCCGCCGGCGCCGCGTTCGCGGCATACAGTCTGGGCTTCCTCGGCGATGACCCTGTCCGCGTGCTCGAGGCCGCGCCGTGGACGCGCCTCACGACCACGCGCGGCCACGTTCTGGTTCGGCGCCGGGGGCGCGGTCCGACGGTGCGCTGAGCGGCGCCCCAGTCTGCTCGGCCAGATCGAGCTCGTCGGCGATCGCCCTTCCCGCGGTGCGCCCGGTGAAGAGGCATCCACCGAGGAACGTGCCCTCCAACGCCCGGTACCCGTGCATGCCGCCACCGCCGAATCCGCTCGCCTCGCCGACCGCGTAGAGGCCGGGCAGTGGCGTGCCGTCGTCTCGGAGCGCCCGAGCCGACAAGTCGGTCTGGATGCCGCCGAGGCTCTTCCGAGTGAGCACGTGCAGCTTGACCGCGATCAGAGGGCCGTTCGCCGGGTCCGAGAACCGGTGCGGGCGGGCAGCACGCACAAGTCGGTCACCGCGGTATGCGCGCGCAGCCCGGATCGCAGCGAGTTGAGGGTCCTTTCCGAACGAGTTCTCGAGTTGGGCGTCGCGCAGCTCCACTTCCCGGCGGATGTTGGCGGTGTCGAGCGGCGCCTCCGGCGAATGCCGCAGCATGCCCGCCAAGAGATCATCGAGGGTGTCGGCGACGACGAAGTCTGCGCCCTGCCGCTTGAACTGCTCGACCGGGATGGGCGCGCCGCGTCCGAGCCGCTGCCGCAGCAGGCTGAGCACGCTCTTGCCGGTGAGGTCGGGGTTCTGCTCGCTCCCCGACAGCGCGAACTCCTTCTCGATGATCCGCTGCGTCAGCACGAACCAGCTGTGGTCGTGCCCCGTGGCGCGCAGGTGCGCGAGCGTACCGAGCGTATCGGCGCCCGGGAATAGCGGCGCCGGCAAGCGCTTCCCGGTCGCGTCGAACCACAACGATGAAGGGCCGGGGAGGATGCGGATGCCGTGCCCCGGCCACTCGGGATGCCAGTTCTCGATTCCCTCGACGTAGTGCCACATGCGGTCGCCGTTCACCAACCGCGCGCCTGCCGTGGCGGCAGCGCCCAGCATCCGCCCGTCCACGAATGCGGGGACACCGGTGAGCATGCGCTCCGGCGGTCGGCCGAGGCGGGGCGGCCATTGCGCCCGCACCATTCCGTGGTTGCCGCCGATACCGCCGCTGGCGATGACCACGGCCCTCGCGTGGGCTTCGAAGACGCCCACCGGGTCTCGGTTCGTTGCCCGACCGCGCAGGGCTTCGTCGTCGCGCAGCACGGTGCCGTGCACGCCGCCGACCCGACCATCGGTGATGAGCAATCCGTCGACGCGGTGCCGGAAGCGCACTTGGGCGCGACCCTTCCGAACAGCCGCCCAGAACTTGCGAGCGAACGGTTCGAGCAGGCCCGGGCCCGTGCCCCAGACGATGTGGAATCGCGGTACAGAATTACCGGGGCCCGCGGCACCGTGGCCTCCGCGCTCGGCCCAGCCGACCACTGGGAAGAAACGGATGCCGTGGTCTCGCAACCACTCGCGCTTCTCGCTCGCCGCGAATCGAAGATACGCCTCGGCCCAATCGCGCGCCCACGAGTCCTCTGCGCGGTCGAAGCCGGCAGTGTCGCGCCAGTCCGTGTGCGCGAGCGCATGGCTGTCACGTACGCCCATTCGGCGCTGCTCCGGCGAATCGACGAGGAACAGCCCGCCGAACGACCACCAGGCCTGACCGCCGAAGTTCGCCTCCGACTCCTGGTCGAGCAGGAGCACCTGTCTGCCTCGTTCGAGCAGTTCGCACGCGGCGACGAGCCCCGACAGGCCGGAGCCGATCACGATCGCATCGGGCTGCTCGTACGATCCCGTGTGTCGCCCCATCGCGCGCCTCCCTCGCTCCGCTCCATCGCGGCGCGGACGCTCGGCCGGGGTGTGCTGAGAGTGACCCGCCTCACCGGCATCCGTGCAGACAACCTAGCGAACGCCCGGGATCGCGCGCTCGCGGAACGGGTCAAGCTGAGGCGGGCGTGTCGTCCGTCTCCCTCGTGGGCTCGAGGTCGATGATCCGATCGATGAGTTCCGTGGGAGCGCCGGTGTGGGAGATCAGGAGCACCGTCCGATCGCCGGATGCCGCCAGCAGGTCCCGCAGCAGCGTCTCGGCGCGCGCGCCGTCGACATTCGCCGTCGGCTCGTCGAGCACCAGCACCGGGGCGTCGGCGAGCAGCGCTCGCGCCAGGGCGATGCGCTGGGCCTGACCACCGGAGACGAGTGCGCCACGCTCTCCGACAGGAGCGTCGAGCCCACCCCGCGCCCGCACCCAGTCGCCGAGACCGACGCGTTCGAGCACTGCCAGAAGCTCCTCGTCGTCGGCCTCCGGCTTCGCGAACACCAGATTCTGCCTGAGATCGATGTCGAACAGCCACGGGGTCTGCTCGCAGAGCCCCACGATGCGGCGCACGGAATCGGGATGCAGCTCGCGCGCCTCGATGCCGCCGATCCGGTACGAGCTCTGATAGTCGATGAAGCGGACCAGTACATGCGCGAGCGTCGTCTTGCCCGACCCGCTGGGACCCTGCAGCAGCACACGCTCTCCTGGTGCAAGGGTCAGGTCGACGTCCTTGATCGCCGGCCGATCCGACCCGGGCCAGCGCGCGCTGAGCGACCGCAGGGCGATGTGCGGCGCTCCGGCCGGCACGGATGCCGGTCGAGCGGGTGCGACTGGGACGCCCGCTGGAGCCTCCGCCGGCACGGCGCCGGCCACGCGCTCGGCCCCGGCGTGTGCGATCCGCCTCGCCTGCATCACGAGGGGCACCGCACCGGCGACCTCGAACACCGCGAGAGGCACCATGGCGACGACCGCGAACGCTGGTGCGCCGATGTCACCGGCGAAAAGGGACGGCGCAGCCACGAGCACCGATCCCAGTACTGCCGCCCCGCTCGCGAGCGCCATGACGGCTGCGGTGAGACCAGCGCCCGCAGCGGCACGCGCGCTCGCCCGCTGCAGTGCGTTCCCGAGTGCGAGCACGCGTTCGCGACTGGCTCCCTCAGCGTCGAACGCCCGGAGGGTCTCGAAGGCGCCGAAGTGATCGAGCAGCGCATCGGCGAGGGCACCGCGCAGCGGGCCGATCGTGCGCTCGGCGCGTGCGGCCGCGAGTGACTGCGTCGTGACGGCGAGCACCACACCCACGATCAGGCACGCCAGCAGCACTCCGGCCGCCGAGGCGTCGAGCATTGCGATGCCGGTGACCGCAGCGGTCAGCACGACCAGGGTGCTGGCGAGCGGCTGGATCACACGCAGCGGATGCTCCTGCAGGTCGTCGACATCGTGCACGAGCCGGCTCAACAGCTCTCCGCGACGCAGCGCTCGGGTGCCGTCAGGCGCGATCGGAATGAGCCGAGAAAGGATGCCGGTGCGCAGTTCGGCGAGTTCACGGAACGCGGCGTCATGCCCGAGCAGGCGCTCGAGGTAGCGGAACACCGCACGAGAGAGCGCGAATGCGCGGACCCCGACGACTGCGAGCGAAAGGAAGAGAATGGGCGGCTGCTCAGAGGCGCGCGTGATGAGCCACGCCGAGCAGGCGAGCAGCGCGACCGTGCTCGCGGCGGAGAGCGCTCCGGCCGCGATCGCCGGTAGCAGGCGGTGAAGCGGGGGGCGAGCGAGTCCGAGCACCGCGCGAGCTGCCTGCGACAAGCGTGGTTCAGACATGTTCGAGCGCTCCTACCCGCACGACCGCGTCGGCGCGCCGCAACACCGACTCCCGGTGGGCGACGACGACCACGATGCGACCCTCTGCCGCGAGCTCACGGAGAGAGGAGATCAGCGCGGTCTCGGCGGCTTCGTCGAGCGCCGAGCTCGGCTCGTCGAGGAGCAGCAACGGCAGATCCCGTTCGAGCAGGCGATAGAGGGCGCGGGCCACCGCGAGGCGCTGCGCCTGCCCTCCAGAGAGCCCAGAGCCTCCGGGACCCAGAGTGCGCTCCAGGGGCAGCCCTGCGAGGCCTGTGAGCGCCAAGCAGCGCTGCACGAGCAAGGTGTCGATGCGCCTCGCACCGAGCGTGACGTTGTCGATGATGGGGCCCGCGACCAGTTGTGGGCGCTGACCCGCCCATGCGATGCGATCGAGAGTCAACGGCGCACCGTCGAGCAGTACGAGGCCGGATGCCGGGGCGAAGCCGAGCAGCGCGTCCAGCACCGTGCTCTTGCCCGCGCCGCTCTCGCCGGCGATCGCGGAGACCTGGCCCCTTGCCGCATCCATGTCGAACGCGTCGACGATGCGCTGGTCGCCGCGCTGCACGGTGAGACCGCGCACGTGCAGTCCCGGGGGAGCGGGCGCCGCTGCAGAGAGCGAATCGACTCTCGCAGCATCCGTGTCGCCCGGCTCCGACTGCGCTCTGTGATCCGCTGCTTCTTCGATGATGGCGAACGCGCTCTCGGCTGCCGCCATGCCGTCGGCCGATGCGTGGAATTGCGCACCGACGTTGCGAACCGGAAGGAACACCTCGGGGGCGAGCACGAGCACGAACAGCGCCGGCAAGAAGTCCATCGTGCCGTCGACGAGGCGGAGCCCGGCTGTCACCGCGACCAGGGCGACCGAGAGCGAACCCGCGAGTTCGAGCACGAACCCGCTCAGGAAAGTCACGCGCAGCACGCGCATGGTGCGACGACGGTAGTCGTGCGTCACGGCGCGGAGGCGAGTGACCTGCCGGTGCTGACGGCCGTGCAGGATCAAGGTGGCGAGGCCGCCGACGACTTCGAGGAACGCCCGCGCCAGCTCTTGGAGGGCTTCCCACTGGCGACGCTGCACGGCGCTCGTCGCGAGCCCGATGAGCACCATGAAGACGGGGATGAGCGGCAGCGCGAGCGCGACGATCACACCGCTCAACGGGTCCGCCGACCACATGGCCACGACCAGCAGCGGCGTCGCGATGCCGGTGAGGAGCAGCTGCGGCAGGTAGCGCGCGAAGTAGCCGTCGAGCGAATCAAGGCCCGCGCCGGCCACCGTGGCGAGCTCAGTGCTCGAGCGGTCGCGGAGCCGATCTGGCCCGAGGCTCGCTGCCGCCGCGAGCACCTGCTTGCGCAGCTCCTGCCGCACGCGAGCCGCACCCGCAAGACCCGTGAGCTCCCAGAGCCAGGCGGCGAGGGCGCGGACCACGACGCTCGCGGCGAAGAGCGCGATGAGACCGCGGAGCTCGAAGGCGTGTCTGCCCTCGATGAAACCGGTCACAAGGCCAGCGAGCGCCCATGCGAAACCGACGATCGCTGCGGTCTGCACGATGCCGATCAACATGCCCGACGCGAGGAGCAGCCGGGCGGAGCGGGCGAAGCGGAGCAGCCGAGGGTCGAATGGGCGCATGGTGCTCAGCGCGCCGCCTCTTCAGCTGCCGACTGGTCGAGTTCGGCGTTCTCGATCGTCTGCCTGGTGATCCGCTTCCGGAAGACCCAGTACGTCCATCCCTGGTAGGCGAGGATGAGCGGCAAGAAGATCAGCGCGGTCCAGCTCATGACCGTCAACGTGTAGGGCGAGCTGGCGGCGTTCTCGATCGTCAGGCCGTTCGCGGCGTCGTTCGATGCCGGCATCACATCGGGGAATAGGGCCGCGAAGAGCGCGGCCACGGCGGTGGCGATCGATACGGCCATGAACGTGAACGACACGCCCTCGGCACCGCGCAGGTTCGCCAGCAGTGCTGCCACGAGCGATGCCGCCGCAACGGCGGCCAGGGGCCAGAACCAGCCCGCGCCGTGCGCGAACCCGGTCCACAGCAAGAACGCCGCGGCGACCACGACTGTGATCGCTCCACTCCGTGCGGCCAATCGCTGCGCCCGTTCTCGGATCTCGCCGGCTGTCTTCAGCGTCACGAACACCGCGCCATGCGTGAAGAACAGCATGAGCGTCGTGAGACCACCGAGCAGCGCATATGGGCTGAGCAGGTCGAAGAAGGTTCCGATGTAGTTGTGCTCGGCATCGAGCGGCACACCCTGCACGATGTTCGCGAAGGCGACGCCCCACAGCATGGCGGGCACGGCCGAGCCGATGATGATCATCAGATCGAAGCGGGCCTTCCAGCTGGCCTCGGGCCGCTGGTGGCGGTATTCGAACGACACGCCGCGCGCGATGAGCGCGAGGAGGATGACGAGCAAAGCGAGATAGAAGCCGCTGAAGAGCGTCGCGTACCACTCGGGGAACGCCGCGAAGAGCGCGGCGCCCGCGACGATGACCCATGTCTCGTTGAGATCCCACACCGGCCCGATGGTGTTGATCAGCACGCGGCGGTCGACGTCGTCGCGTCCGAGGAACTGCAACGTCATCCCCACGCCGAAGTCGAATCCGTCGAGCACGAAGTAGCCGATGAACAGCGCCGCGACGATCCAGAACCAGAGGGTTGGGAGATCGAATCCTGCAAGATCCATGGGGTCCTCCTAGTAGACCGTCGTGGCGGGTTCGGCGCGTCCGGTCTGCTCGTCGACCGAGGGCGTGGCCGGTCCCTTCTGGATCGCTCGCACGATGAGTCGGAACTCGACGACCGCGAGGGTGCCGTAGACGAGCGTGAACGCGACCAGCGAGATCAGCACTTCAAGGCCGCTCACGTTCGGCGAGACGCCCGACTCCGTCGGCAGGAGCCCGAAGACGAGCCACGGTTGCCGTCCCATCTCGGTGAAGATCCAGCCGACGATCATGGCACCGAGCGACAGCGGGAACGACCAGATCGCAACGCCCCAGATGAGTCGCGGAGGGATGCGGAAGAGCCTCGGCTCGCGGCCGCCCCGGGTGAGCCACAGACCGACGGCGGCGATCGCCGCGTGCGCCAGGCCGAGACCGATCATCCAGCGGAACGACCAGTACGTGATCCAGATGATGGGCGTGTAGTCACCAGGCCCGTAGAGCGATTCGTACTGGCCCTGCAGATCGATGATGCCTTCGACGCAGCCGTCAAGGCTGTGCGTCGACAGCAGCGACAGCAGATATGGGATGCGAATGGAGAACAACTCGGTATATCCATCTGGTGTGCCCAGCGTGAACACCGAGAACGAGGCATCCGCTCCGCATACCGTGTTGAAGGTCGCCTCCGCAGCCGCCATCTTCATCGGCTGCGTCGCCACCATCGAGAGGCTGAGCTGATCGCCGAAGAACGTGGTGAGCGCGGCGGCGATCACCATCATCCACAGTCCCAGCCGGAGCGCGGGTCGCATGCTCTCGCGGTGCTGTCCTCGGGCAAGATGCCACGCGGCAGCGCTGATGATGAGGCCGGCCGTCACCATGAAGCAGGCGAAGATCGTGTGCGGGAAGGCCGCGAGCGCGACCGGGTTCGTCAGCAGCTCCCAGATGTCGACGAGCTCGGCTCGGCCCTTCGCCTCGTTGATGGCGTACCCGACCGGGTTCTGCATGAACGCGTTCGCGGCGATGATGAAGTACGCCGACAGCACTGTTCCGGCGGCCACGATCCAGATCGTCGCAAGGTGAAGACGGCGGGGGAGCTTGTCCCAGCCGAAGATCCACAACCCGATGAACGTCGCCTCGAGGAAGAAGGCGAGTAGGCCCTCGAGAGCGAGCGGTGCACCGAACACGTCGCCGACGAATCGGGAGTACTCCGACCAGTTCATGCCGAACTGGAACTCCTGCACGATGCCCGTCACGACGCCCATCGCGAAGTTGATGAGGAAGAGGGTGCCGAAGAAGCGAGTGAGCTGCAGATAGACGACCTTGTCGGTGCGCACCCACGCCGTCTGGAAGATCGCCACCGTCGTCGCCATGCCGATCGTGATGGGTACGAAGAGGAAGTGGTAGATCGTGGTGAGCCCGAATTGCCACCGCGCGAGCAGCAGCGGGTCGAGGAGTTCGTTCACGCGCTCCGTCCGTTCTCTACAGGGCGTAGAAGTTTCTTCTACTGAGCGTAGAGCATCGCCCGTGGTGCAGCTAAACTGGGGTCCATGGCAAGGCTTGGAGAACTCGAACGCGCAGTCATGGACGCGCTGTGGGATGCTTCGGCGCCGCTCACCGCGAATGAGTTGCGCGACTGCCTCGCCGAGCGCGCGCTGGCGCAGACCACGATGCTCACCGTGCTGAGCCGGCTCGAGGCCAAGGGCTTCGTGGCGGCTGACGGCGATCGCCGCCCCAAACGATTCAGCGCTCGCCGCAGTCGTGCCGACCACACGGCCGAGCTCATGCTCGAGGTGCTCGGCAGCGCTTCGGATCGAGAGGCCGCACTGGCGCGGTTCGTCGACACGGTGACTCCCCGAGAGGCCGACACGCTCCGACGACTGCTCGGCTGAGCCGATGGCAATCGCTTGCGCAGCGATCGCGCTTCTCGCGGTGCTGCTGGCGTGGCCCGTGCCGGTGGTGCTGGCACGCGCTCGCTGGACCACGAGATCGCCGGCGGTTGCGCTCGCTCTTTGGCAGGCGATCGCGCTCGGCGGCGGGCTCGCCATGATCGGATCGCTGCTGGGCTACGGGCTGCTGCCCACCGGGCTCGGGCTCGTCGAGGCTGTGCCCGTGTTCGCAGGGGCCTTGTTCGCCGGGCCGCTGCCGGCTGCGGTGGGTGTCACGCAAGGGCTGGCGTTGAGCGCCGCGGTGATCCTCGGCATCCATCTGCTGCTGAATCTCGCACGCACGGCTGCCGTGACCGAGCGTCAGCGCCGTCGGCACCGCGAGCTGGTCGGCCTGCTGAGCTCCCCGATCCCGTCGCAACCAGGGGCTCGGATGCTCGATCATCCCGCGCCTGTGGCCTATTGCCTGCCCGGCGTGCGCACGATCACCGTGCTCTCGCAGGGCCTCATCGAGCTGCTCGCCGACGACGAGCTCGAGGCGGTGCTGGCGCATGAGCGCACGCACCTGCGGCAGCAGCACCACCTCGTGCTGCTCGCCTTCAAAGCGTGGAACGCTGCGCTGCCGTGGTTCCCGATCGCGAATCGTGCAGAGCGCTCAGTCGCGGAACTGGTCGAGATGCTCGCCGACGACGAAGCACGGCGCACGGTGAGCGGGGAGACGCTCGCCCGCGCCATCAAGCGAGTCGGCAGTGCCTGGGAATCCCCGGATGCCTCGGGCACCGGCTACGTGCCCGACGCCGTCGCGGTGCAGCGCCGCGCCGAGCGACTGGAGCCCGGGAACCGACCGCTCTCGCCCGCGGCTCGGAGCGCGGTGCTCGCCGGCTCCGCCGCGCTCGCGCTCGCCCCCGCGATCTTCATGCTCGGTCTTCTGTAGGCCCCGGATTCGTCCTATGGCCGGACGGCCCGGGGTGCGATCACTCGTCGAAGGTGTTGACCAGTGAGTGCGCTGCGCGCTCGAGATAGTCCCAGAGCGTCTCGTGCTGCAGCGGCGGCAGCTCCAGTGAGTCGACGGCGACGCGCATATGATGCAGCCAGCGATCGCGCGCGGCCGGGTTCACCTTGTACGCCGCGTGCCGCATCCTCAGGCGAGGATGGCCCCGTTCCCGGCTGTAGTCGGCCGGTCCGCCCCAGTACTGCTCGAGAAAGCCCGTCAGTCGCTGGATCGCCCCTTCGAGATCGTGCTCGGGATACATGGGCCAGAGCAACTCGTCGCCGCGCACGCCCTCGTAGAAGCGTCGAACGAGCCGCTCGAAGGTCGCACGTCCGCCGACCTGAGCCCAAAAGGTCTCGAGCGCCGCATCGCCGTGCTCGCCGGTGCGGAGGGTCAGATCAGCCATGGTCCTTCGTGTCTTTCGGGTCGTTCGGGCGATGCGCGTCGTCGGCGCCCGTGTTCTTCTGCATGCGCAGCACGCCCTTGCGCCTCGGCGCGGTGTTGCGAGTGGGCAGGGGAGCCGTCTGCGGGGGCCGTGAACCCATCACACTCGTCGCCCCTTCGAATCCGCTGAGCACCACGCTATTCAGCGAGGGCAGTCGGATGCCGGCATCGTCGAGCGCGCGCTTCAGGCGCGCCCTGAGTTCACGGCCCACGTCGTCACGGCTCGATGATCGCGCCTTGACGACGACTCGCACGATCACGGCCTCATCCGAGATCGACTCGATGCCCCACACTTCCGGCCGCTCGAGGATGCGCGTGCGCCACTTCGAATTGGTGGCCATGTCATTCGCGGCGTCGAACACCAGTTGCTGCACCTGGTCGATGTCGTGCTCATACGGGACTGCAAGGTCGGTGATCACGCGCGCCCACCCGAGCGACATATTGCCCACGCGCACGATCTCACCGTTGCGCACGAACCACAGCGTGCCGTTCACATCGCGCACATGCGTGATGCGGATGCCGACGTGCTCGATCACGCCCGTGGCGGGACCGAGGTCGACCACATCGCCGACGCCGAACTGGTCTTCGCTCACCATGAACAGGCCGTTGAGGATGTCCTTGACGATGTTCTGCGCGCCGAAGCCGAGGCCCGCACCGACTGCGGCGCTGATGACGGCGAACGCGGCGGTCGCGTTCGGCAGCAGGATCGCGATGAGCACGAGCGTGGTGACGACGATGACCGTTGCGGTGACGATGCTGTTGAACACGCCGCCGAGCGCCCGGGTGCGCTGCACGATCCGAACCGCGGCGAGCGGCGACGCCTGCAGGGCCTGGGTGTCTTCGACCTGGTTGCGCTTCTTGACGCCGGTCACGATGCGATGCACGACCCGCCTGATGACCGCGTGCAGCAGCAGGCGGACGACGACGGCGCCGACGATCACCAGTACTGCCGTGATGGGAATGCGCCAGGTCTCGTAGAACTCGGCCAGGCCGGCCCAGAACGTCGTGAACTCCTCCATGCGCATCCCTCAGCGTGAACGCGGTCCGTGCACCGGCGCAACCCTCGCCGGAGCTTCTGGCGGGCACCAGTTCGGGATGACGATCACCGCCGGTCGCGGTCCTGCGCGGCGAGCGCGCGCTCCACTCCGGCGAGCGCCTCGATCACGAGTCGCCGCAGCGCTGGCGGTTCAGGGTTCTCTTCGAGCCAGGCGCGAGTGGCCTCGGCCAGTTCGCGCGAGGCGAGTGGCGCGGGGTACAGACCGACGATGATCGTCTCGGCCATGTGGTAGCTGCGTTCACTCCACACCGCGGCGATCTGGTCGAAGTAGCGCTCCACGAGCGGCTGGAGCAGCGTCGCGTCGTTCGCGTGCTGGAAGCCGAGCGCGGCGTTGCGCACGATCGCATTGGGCAGCGAAGTGTCGTTGATCACTGCCTCGAACGCTGCGAGCTTGCCCTCTGCAGTGGCGATCGTCGCGCGCGCTCGGGCTGCGGCCTGCTGGCCGTTCGCTGTGTTGTCGGCTTCAAGGGCCTTCGCGATCTCGGCTTCGCCCGCGGCACCGTTGAGCACGAGCCCCTCGAGCAGTTCCCATCCGAGGTCGGTATCGATCGCGAGGCCCTCGAGCGCGATGGCGCCATCGCGCAATCCGCGGAGCGTGTCGACGTGCTCAGCGGTCGAGGCGAGACCCGCGAAGAACTTGACGAACTGGAACTGGGCGTCGCTTCCCGCTTCGGCCTGCTCGGCGAGACGCCAGAGGTCTGTCGCCGCCTGCTCGAGGATTCCCTGGCGCGTTGCCGGATCGACATACAGTCGCACCGTCGTCACCAGCTGATTCAACGTGGTGCGGATGGTCGTCGACTCCGTCTCCGCAGCGATGTTCTGCAGTACGAGGCGCACGTAGTCGCTCGGGCGAGTCTCGGCATCCCGCGTCGCATCCCATACCGCGCCCCACACGATCGCCCGGGCGAGCGGCTCATCGATATCGCTCAGGTGCGCGAGCGCGGTCTCGAGCGAGCGCTCGTCGAGGCGGATCTTCGCGTAGGTCAGGTCGTCGTCGTTCAGCAGCACCAGGTCGGGACGGCGGATGCCGGCGAGCTGGGGCACCTCGGTGCGCTCGCCGTCGACGTCGAGCTCAACTCGGTGCTCGCGCACGAGCTTGCCGTGGCGCAGGTTGTAGAAGCCGATTGCGAGGCGGTGCGGCCGGATGGTGGGGTAGTCGTCAGGGGCGCTCTGGAGCACTGCGAACGAGGTGATGGTCTCGCCGTCGTCTTCGATCTCGGCTCGAAGGGTGTTGACGCCGGCGGTCTCGAGCCAGAGCTTCGACCACTCGCCGAGCTCGCGGCCGCTGGTCGCCTCGAGCTCCACGAGCAGATCGCGCAGTTCGGTGTTGCCCCATTCGTGCTTCTTGAAGTACGCGGCAACGCCGGCGAAGAAGGCATCGCGGCCGACCCAAGCGACGAGTTGCTTGAGCACGCTGCCGCCCTTGGCGTAGGTGATGCCGTCGAAGTTGACGAGCACATCCTCGAGGTCGTTGATCTCGGCGACAACCGGGTGCGTCGAGGGGAGCTGGTCCTGGCGATACGCCCAGGTCTTCTCCATCGCCTGGAACGTCGTCCACGCCTCGTGCCACTCGGTCGCCTCGGCGGTGGCGATGGTCGAAGCCCACTCGGCGAACGACTCATTGAGCCAGAGGTCGTCCCACCACTTCATGGTCACGAGGTCGCCGAACCACATGTGAGCCAGCTCGTGCAGGATCGTCACGACGCGGCGCTCCTTGACCGCATCCGTGACCTTGCTCCTGAAGACATAGGTCTCCGTGAACGTGACCGCGCCCGCATTCTCCATCGCGCCGGCATTGAACTCGGGCACGAAGAGCTGGTCGTACTTCTCGAACGGGTACGGGTAGTCGAAGTGCTCCTCGAAGTACGCGAATCCCTGCCGCGTCTTCTCGAAGACGTAGTCGGCGTCCATGTACTCCGACAGCGACGCCCTGCAGAACACGCCGAGCGGAATGGTACGGCCGTCGCTGCTGGTGAGCTCGCTCCGCACGACGTCGTACGGCCCCGCGACGAGCGCCGTGATGTACGACGAGATGCGCGGTGTCGGCGCGAACGACCACGTCGCAATATCGCCGCTCACGACCGGCTCGGGAGTCGGCGAGTTGCTGACGACCTGCCAGCGGGCGGGCGCCGTCACCGTGAAGCGGAAGGATGCCTTGAGATCAGGCTGCTCGAAGACGGCGAACATGCGGCGACTGTCGGGCACTTCGAACTGCGAGTACAGATAGACCTCGCCGTCGACGGGGTCGACGAAGCGGTGCAGGCCCTCACCCGTGTTCGTGTACTCGGCATCCGCGAGGATCTCGAGCACGTTCTGCTCGCGCAAGCCGTCGAGTTGCACGCGAGATTCGGCGAACACCGTGCGGGGGTCGAGGGCACGACCGTTGAGCACCACCTTGTGCACTCGACGTGCGATCAGATCGATGAAGGTCGAAGCGCCGGGTTCGGCGGAGAACCGCACAGTGGTCGCCGAAGAGAACACCTCGTCGCTGACCGTCAGGTCGAGCGCCACGTCGTAGCTCGCGACCTCCACGAGGCGCTGTCGTTCCTGCGCTTCCAGACGGGTGAGGTTCTCTCCTGGCACGTGCCTGCTCCTTCGGTGGACGACGTCGAGTGACGGCTTCGACTGACGGCTTCGAGCGAGACGACGCGTCGGCGTGTCGCCGCGATGATCAAGCCTAGCCCGCGAGTCGGACCCTCCAGCAGAAGCGCCGGACCTACCTCACGCCTGCACCCGAGATCGGGGGTGCCGGAGTGCTCAGACGCCTCGGGTACCGTGAACGGCATGGCTGCTCCGACTCGCGTTGATTTCTGGTTCGACCCTTCCTGCCCTTGGGCTTGGATGGCCAGCAGATGGGTCGACGAGGTGGCTCGGCACCGCGAGGTTGAGATCGACTGGCGGATCATGAGCCTGACGGTGCTGAACGAGAACAACGAGCTTCCCGACGACTACCGGACCATGCTCGACCGGGCCATCCGTTACGTGCGGCTCGTGACTGCAGTGCAAGAGCTCCACGGTCGCGAGCTCGTGAAGCCGCTCTACGACGCGCTCGGCGAGCGAATCCACCCGGGTGAGTCCGTCGACGCGGATGCCGTCATCGCCGGTGCACTGGAGGCGCTTGAACTCGACCCCGCGCTCGCCCGGTACGCAGACAGCGACGAGTTCGACGCGCAACTGAGGGCGAGCCATGCCGAGGGCATCGGTCGCGTCGGTCAGGACGTGGGCACGCCGATCATCTCGGTGGACGGGGTGGCGTTCTTCGGCCCTGTGATCTCACCGGCGCCGCGGGGCGACGACGCGCTGCGTCTCTGGGACGGCGTCGTCGCCGCAGCCTCCTACGACGGCTTCTTCGAGCTCAAGCGCTCGCGTACTCGCGGTCCGCAGTTCGACTGACCGTTCCGCTCGGGGCGGTTGCCGCGGATGCGGTCTGCTCGGCGACGCGCTCGGTATCGACGAACTGGTGCGCGAGTTCGATGCCGCGCTTCAGAAGTCGGCGGAGTCGGGCATCGTTGTCATCGACACAGGCCAGCGCGATGCCGTCGACCGCGCTCTGCACGAGGCACCGGCAATGGCGCGCCGACATTTCGCGGGGCAGCTTGCGCAAGTACCGGCCAAGGAAACCGCGCGCCCACCGCTCGGCCGCTGGAGCTGAGCTGAACGCAGCGTGAAGCCGGCCACGCATGTCGTCGGGCATGCCGCCCTGCGCATCCAGCGTTGCCTCCAACACGAGCGCTCCGACCGCGAGCGAGCGTTGCCGCTCTTCGAATGCCACCGGGAGCGCTGCTGCCGAGGCCTCGAGCGCGAGCAGCATGTCGAGCCGCACATCGTCGGTCGTCAAGCCGATGACCGACGGGATCATGGGCGCCAACTCATTGCGGGCGGCGTCGCTCGTGCAGTCATTGACCATGCGCGCAAGATTCGCGAGCCCCGCGTGCGTGCACTTCGGATGATCGCTCCATCGCTCGCCCGCAAGGTACGACGCGAACTCCATGAAGCACGCGCCGCGGCGCGGATTCCTGTGTCGACCGGCCGAGAGAATCGGCATGAGCGGTGACATCGTTGTCGGGTTCATCTGAGCCACCTCCGCTAGGGGCGTGTGCGTCATACCAATGTGCTCCTTTCGGGGGCCAAGATCAATGGTTCTCGGCCTCAGTTCGCTGTGTGATCTCCGTGTGCTCACCGGCTCCGCGAGTGATGCCGACGTGCGAACGCAGAGGGATCGCGAGCGGTGCGCCCCGGCATCCGGAGCAGCCGGCTCGCCCGGTACCGCTGCATAGACTTGGGCCCATGCGCATCCACATCGCCACCGACCACGCCGGTCTGGAGTTCAGCCGCGATCTTCAAGAGCACCTCGAGCGTGAAGGGCATGAGGTGATCGATCACGGGCCGAAGGAGTACGACCCGCTCGACGACTACCCCTCGTTCTGCATCAACGCGGCGCGCGCCGTGGTCGCCGACCAGCGGGCGGGCATCGAGGCGCTGGGCGTCGTGTTCGGCGGCTCGGGCAATGGTGAGCAGATGGCAGCGAACAAAGTCGAAGGCGCGCGCGCCGCGCTGGTCTGGAACCACGACACGGCTCGCCTCGCCCGCGAGCACAACGATGCCAACGTCATTTCGATCGGTGCCCGGCAGCACTCGATCGATGAGGCGGTGCTCTTCATCGACGCCTTCATCGCGACCCCGTTCTCCGGGGAGGAGCGCCATGCGCGCCGCATCGCGCAGCTCGCCGAATACGAGACGACGGGCGCGATAGCGGGCCACGAGATCCACTGATGCCCGAGGGTCACTCCGTACACCGCATCGCCCGCCAGTTCGCCGAGCACTTCGTCGGGCACACTGTGCGCGCCTCGTCGCCGCAAGGGCGGTTCGCCGCCGGCGCGGCGAAGATCGATGGGCGAGTGATGACCGATGCCCGAGCGGTCGGCAAGCACATGTTCCTGGAGTTCGGGGGCGGCGACTGGCTCAGGGTGCACCTGGGCATGTACGGCGCCTGGGACTTCACGGGCGACGTCACGGTGTCTGCCACGGCAACGCTGGCTGACGACGATGCGGAGGGTGCCGAAGGACGCTCTGACGACGATTCCGGTGACGGGTCGCCCGATCGGTCCGCTGGTTCTCCCATCATCGACGCCGCTGCAGAGGACTCGCTGCACAGCATCGGAGCACCGCGACGCACGCGGCTGCGAATGGCGGAGCGCGAGAAGCAGGGCGAGGACATCGATGTGTTCCCGCCCGAGCCGATCGGACAGGTTCGCGTGCGACTCCTGACCGAGTCGTCGTGTGCCGACCTCCGGGGACCGACCGCCTGCGAGGTCATCACGGCCGATGAGGTGGCAGCGGTGATCGCTCGGCTCGGCCCCGACCCGCTCGTCGACAGCCCCGAGGAGGGCGAGGAACGGTTCACCGCCGCCGTTCGCAGGCGAGCGACCCCGATCGGCGTGCTGCTCATGGACCAGTCGATCGTGAGCGGGATCGGCAACATCTATCGCGCGGAAC
This sequence comes from Ruicaihuangia caeni, assembly GCF_029952955.1. Taxonomy (GTDB): domain Bacteria; phylum Actinomycetota; class Actinomycetes; order Actinomycetales; family Microbacteriaceae; genus Ruicaihuangia; species Ruicaihuangia caeni. The sequence goes on from NZ_JASATX010000001.1 coordinate 497,095, forward strand.
TGCTGTTCCGTGCCGGCCTCGACCCGCACACCCCGGGAAAGCAGGTGCCCGAGGACTTGGTCAGGGAGTTGTGGCGCGACTGGACGAGGCTCTTGGTCGACGGCGTGCGCGTCGGTCAGATGATGACCATGGACGGACTCGACGAAGAGGCGTATCGGCGCGCGCTCGTGCACCGGGATGACCGGCACTGGGTATATCACCGCGCAGGGTTGCCCTGCAGGGTATGCGGCACGAACATCGCGATGGAACTCGTGGCCGGGCGCAAGCTCTACTGGTGTCCTGTCTGCCAGACCTGAACCTGCCAGACCTGAACCTGCCAGATTTGAGCAGGGATGCCGTCTTGCTGCCGCAGCCGCGGATCAGGCGAATTCGCGCATGCGCACCGGCAGGTCGTCGCCCTCGTAGTGGTCGACGGCGCCAGGTGCGAGATGGATCTCGGGGCGACGGTGCTCAAGCCGTTCCGACCAGCTGACGCCGGTCCACCAGCGGAGCAATGACGTGCCCAGCGGGTCGGGATACCAACCTGCGGGGACGGTGGAAACGGGTGCGTCCGAAGACATGACGGGCTCCTAGGGTGAGACCGCGGATGCGGGTATTTCGGGTTCGATCATCTGACCGGCTCGGGGGTGTGCCGGTCTTCGGGATGGGGCGGGTGTTTCGGGTGAATCTCGCGTGACCAGGGGTGGGTGCGGTCTTGCGAGTGCGAGCGGCGGGTACCGCTCTCGGGCTTCACGGTGTTCGGGTGGGAAACACAACGTGAATGTTGCTCCAATAGTAGATCCGAAGTCGAGCGCTCGACAACATCTCATCGGCGTGTCGCGGTGCCTCGACGCGGCCCCGGAACTGCGTACGCTGATGCCATGTGCGGCCGCTTCGCAGTCGATGACGAGGTCAACGAGATGATCGCCGAGTTCGTTTGGCAGACCGGCGCGAGGCCGGAGGACTGGCGCCCCGGCTGGGTCTCCTCGTACAACGTCGCACCGACGCAGCAGATTCCGGTACTGGTGGAGACCCTGGCCGATCGGCACGACCCGGCGAGCGCGGTCATACGTCGAGCAGAGGCGGCGCGGTGGTCGCTGATCCCCGGGTGGTCACGCGACGGAAAGCTGAAGTTCCCCACGTTCAATGCGAGGGCGGAAACGGCCGGCTCGCAATCCATCTGGAAAGACTCGGTCGTGAGCAGACGGGCGCTCGTGCCCGCAGCCGGCTATTACGAGTGGAAGACCGAGGGAAAGCGCAAGACGCCCTATTTCATCCGGCATCCGGAACACCCGATCGCCTTCGCCGGGCTCTATTCGTGGTGGAAGGGCACCGGAGAGTGGCAGCTCACCGCGTCGATCCTGACCATGCCCGCGAGCGATCAGCTCGAGTGGATCCACCCTCGGAACCCGATGCCGCTCCCTCATGAGGCCTGGGATTGGTGGCTCGACCCGACAGCACCCGGCGACCAGCGCATGGTCGACGAGGCGGTGCGGATGTCGCAGGCACAAGCGCAGCAGTTGATCGCCCACGAGGTCGCTCCGCTGAGCGGCGACGGCCCGAGCCTGATCGAGCCCGTGAACTCGCTCTAGGGCGTCCAGGCGATGGGGTCGCCTGTCAGCGAAGGGCCGCGAAGCGCAGGGCCATCGACTTCAGGTTGTTGAGCCGCTGCTCGTAGCGCGCCGCGAGCACGATGAGCAGAACGCCGCCGGCGCCGAGCCACAGCCACCACGGCACTGCTTCGTATACGGTGCGCAATTGCGGCAGGAACGTCGCGATGCCGTGCACGAGCGCGGCCGCGACTCCGATGGCGAACGGCGACTGCAGGCGGCGGGTGACCCCGACGACGATCGCCGCCACGGCGATCACTCCGATGGCCACCAGCCGCCACAATGGGCGATCATCGACCGTCGCGACAAGTGAGGGCACGAGAATCGCGAGCAGCCCTGGCGCGAGCCACGGCCACGAACCCGCTTCCGGATCGCGACGCATTCGCACCGCGCCCGCGAGCAGGAGCGCCGTTCCGAGCGGCACGGTGACGAGCTCGATCGGTTCGACGACGACGAGCGCGATCACTGCCGTGACGGCAGCCAGGCCGATCGCGGGCCAGCCGACCCAGCGTTCGAAGGGGGCGCGGTCGCGAACGACGGAGAGCACGTGCACCGCCCCGAGCGCCGACACGAGGAGGAGTGCGCGAGCGTCCCCGGCCGAGGCATCGAATGCGCTCGCTTCACCGATGGTGGCGGCGACCATCGCCAGCACCAGCAGTCCGGATGCTGCGACCGGCCTCCCGATCGAGAGCCGGTGAACAGCGGCGATCTTGTCGTCCCGGCCGACTCGTTCCCTGTCGGTCGCGAGGTCGAGCGTTTGAGCGAGTGCGAGTGATGCGAGCACCAGCACCGCCACGAGCGCCAGCAGCCACCAGTCTCGCTCGAGGTCGGCCGGATGGGACAGGAGCGCCCGCGCGAGCGCAGTCGAGGTCGCGCCGGCCGCGCCGGCCGCCAGTGCGGCAGCGTGCCACTCGGTCACGACGCCCTGCAGCGCCGAGCCCGCGAGGAGCAGCAGCCCGCTCACACCGAAGAGCACGATGGCCGGCAGCGCCGCGCCGTCGGCGTAGTCGGCTGCGAGCGGGAGGATGCCGACGAGCGCTCCGGCCAACGCGATCAGGGCACCCGCGCGGTGCGCGCCGCGGCGCCGGGCGATGAGCACGCCGGCGGCGATCAATGACCCCGCGAGCGGCAGCAGATATGGCTCCAGTGCGGCCACGTGAGCGTCTCGGAGGCGCCACCACATCCCAGCGAGGGTGAGCGCCATCGCCAGCCATCCGAGATGGCGGCGTTGCGAGGCCGACGCGAAGAGGCCGTCGCGATCGATCGCAAGCAAGAGCACGGTGACGCCGCTGAGAACGAGGACCAGCCACAGGGCGCTCGAGCCTGCAGCTGCAGCAGCCGCGAGCGCCGGCAGCGCGACGATCGCGACACCGGCATCCTTCGACCAGCGGGGAAGAGCTTCTCGCCCAAGCGTGTGCGCGGCGAGCGACCCGGCCGCGGCGACGAGCGCAGCGCTGCTCGGTGCGATCGTCTCGAAGAACACCGCTTCAGGCATGAGCCGGGCGAACTCGCCGGCAGCGAGTGCCAGTGCCGGCGCCAGGGCGATCGATGCCGCGAGCCGCTCGGGACGGAGCTCCGGTTGGGTGCGGTCTCCTCCACGAAGCCACACCAAGATGGCCGCGATCAGCGCGAGTGCGATAACGAGTCCGACGCCGGGCTCGGGCAGTATCAACGTTTCGCGTGCCGCCTGAGGCAAGGAGTGCGAGATCACTGTCGCAAGGGAGGTCGTCACCGCCGCAGAGGATCCCGCCAGCCAGAAGACGACACGCCGATCGGCGGTGCCCGGCATCCACGCCGCCCCGAGGCCGAAGAGCAGGGTGGCCATGATGCTGGCGAAGCGCAGACGATCGACCGCATCCACACCAGGGAGGAGCGCTTCACCGAATGCGAGGTGCGCCGCCGCCATGGCTGCGCTGCCGACCAGGAAGACGACACCGACACCGGTCACGATCGGCGGTGCCCAGTTCGACTGCGTGCGCCAGCGGATGCCGAGCAGCACGAGCAGCACGACGACCGATTGGACCCACCAGGTGTCGCGGCTCGACCAGGATGCGGCATAGGCCAGGGCCGTCGCTGTGATCGCCATCGCCATGAGCGGCATGCGCCACGAGGCCTCGCGCCTCCAGAGGGGAGCGGCGAGCAGCGATGCGAGCGCGATGGTCGACCAGCCCGCGAGCCTCGCCCAGAGCGGTTCGGCGATCGGCACCGCGGTCACAGCGAGCAGGGCGCCCCACCAGAGCACCAGGGGGAACCGGTGCTGGAGCGCCCCCGTGAGCCGCCACAGGACCGCCGCCATCGTGAGCGAGCCGAGCATGAAGAGCAGCGACCACGCCAAGTCTTCGAGGGGACCGCTCATCACGACGTCGGCGGGCTCGCGCCACGGGAAGGCAAGACCGAGCGCCGCGGCACACAACGATTCCAGGACTGCGGTGCCGATCGGCTGGATCGCAGCGAGACCCGCGACCACTGTCGCGGCTATCGATGCCGCGGCGAAGATGCGCCTCGCTGTTCCGTGACGCGTTCCGGCCACCGTATCGAGCGCGAGGGCGATGATGACGGCGAGCAGGGGCGGCACGAGGAGCGGGTAGGGCGCCCAGCCGGTATCCGGCGGCAGCGCGGATGCCGCGACGGCGGCGCCGGCCACCGCGCCGAACGCGAAGGCGAAGGCGCGCACGATCTGCGCTCCTGTCCGCCGCTTCGCCTTCCGTCGTTCCGCGATATCGCTGCCGCTCGCCGATGCCTCAGACGCCTCAGACACCTCAGACGATCCAGACGCCCCAGACGACTCTGACGCGGGGCCGCTCGGAGTCACCGTCGAAGCGTCGCTGAAGCGCAGCGCGACGACGGTGTGCGCAGCCGACACGGCGGCGACAGCGAGCAGCGCGACCAAGGGTGTGTAGTGCGGATCGCCCACAAAGGCAGCATTGATCGCTGAGACCACCACCGCGAGCAGCGTCTGCCCGAGCACGATCGTGCGCTCGATCGCTTTCGGCGTGAGCGTCCACGCGAACCCGGCGACCGCTGCGACGATCGAGCCGGCGAACAGACGGTCCGGGAAATCGGTGAAGTCAACGCCGAGGCCGAGCAGCGCGACACCGGGCAGCAGGAATGCGAATCCGGCGAGGCTCGGCACGCGCAAGCCTGACAGTCGATTCCACACGACTGCGGCGGCCGAGATGATCACGAGCGAGGTGCCCCAGTACTGCAACCCGTCTGAGGCTGCAGTGCCGAAGAGGTCGTTCTCGCGTATCGCCCAGGCATCGAGATAGGCGAGCACCAGCGCGAACGCGGCGATGCCCTCTGCTGTGGCCGAGAGTCCACGTCTCGCGAGCACATGCGACATCGCGAATGCGGCGAGCGTCAGACCGCCTACGATCACACTGCGCCACACGAGCCCGAAGTTGATGAACGCGTAGACGAGGAAGAAGATCGCCGCGATCGAGAGCAGCGTGACGCCGACGACCAGCAGGGCGACCTGCACGCTCGAGCGGCGGGGGCGCTCCGCATCCTGAGCGCTGTGCATGCGAGGGAGGGGCTGCGGCGGCACGGCGAACCCGGCCGGGGGAGTGAACGTCGGCGCCGCGCTCGCTGCGGCTGATGCGGCAACCGGCGGGGCCGTGGGCGCCCCGGCGGCCGAGGCAGGAGCAGCTGGCATCTCGCTCTCCGGCATCGCGACCGAGAACGCCGCCGTCGGAGCGGCGGGCAGCGGCGACGCGGCAGCGGTCATTCGCTGCGAGGTCTCGAAGCGGATGCGGCCGATCACTCCGGCACGGCGGTCCAGCGCCGCCGCCGCATCCTGTGACGCCTCGAGGAGGTCACGGGCGGCGGGGTGCGCAAGGTCGAGCCCGCATGCGCGACACAGCGGTCCCTGCAAGCGATTGAAGCAGGCCGGGCAACTGGCAGTGTCACGCAATTGCTCGGGGCTGCTCGGCATCGTCAACGGCGCGGCAAAGCGCTCGAAGCCGTGCGGATCGGTCACTCGATCCCCCCATTCGCGACGTCACGTCCGCCATCACGTTAGCGGCAGGGCGAGTGGCACGGGGCCCGCGAGGTCGCGCTGGGGAACGCGAAGTGGGAGCGCTACTCCACCGAGCTGCGAGCGTCGACGTCGTCCATATCGCCGGTCTCGACCTCGCCCGATCTCTGGTACTTCAGCGACACCGCTCCCTTGTCGAAGCTGCGGGCCGGTTCCACGAGGCTGAAGGATGCCGGGATCGTGCCGGCTCCGAAGAAACGCTTTCCCTGGCCGAGCGTGATCGGATACAGCCACAGGTTCAGTCGGTCGACCACGTCTTCCGTGAAGAGTGATCGCAGCAGATCACCGCTGCCGAAGAGATGGACTTGGTCGTACTGCTCCCGAAGGTGCGCCGCGGCCATCGCATGCGGAAGCACGGTCGTCCCGGCCCACTCCGGCTCGCCGAGTGTCGTTGAGACCACGTACTTCGGCACCGCGTTGAACTTCGCGGCAACTGGGTGGTCATCACTCATCTTCGGCCAGTACGAGGCGAAGATGTCGTACGTCTTGCGGCCGAGCAGGAGCGCGTCGAGCCGCTGGATCTGCTCCCCGATCGACTCGCCCGAGGCCTCATCGGCGAATGGCGCCTGCCAACCTCCGTATTCGAACCCGTCCTCCCGGTCCTCGTCCACGCCGCCTGGCGCTTGGTACACGCCGTCGAGCGTGAGGAACATGTTCGCGACGATGATGCCCATGGCTGGTCCCTTCGGCCGGGCAGGGGGCGTCTGCCTCCTCCACCGAACTCAGCCTGCACGCGCGCAGCCGGTCCGTCCAGTGCCGAACGGTCCTGTCCGCGAGAGTGCGAAACGAGGGCGCCCCAGGTTCCATGTGCGGAACCTGGGGCGCTGGCTCCCGCTCCAGTAAGCGGGTCGACGTTCGACTACTTGGCCGCGTTCTCCGCGAAGCTGCTGTCGAAGATCGCGTTGATCTCAGGCTTGCTCTCGATCACTCCCTGATCGGCGAGGATGTCGACAGTCTTCTGCCACTTCTCGGCGTTCATAGCACCGAGTCCGAGCTCATCGGTCTCCGCGCTCTCGAAGGTGAAGTCGATGTCGGCCTGGAGCTGCTTCAGGAAGATGTCGGTCTTGCCCTTCAGCTCACTCGACGATGCGGCGGTGATCTCGGCGGCCTTCTCCGGGTTGTCGATGACCCACTGGAATGCCTTCAGGTAGGCGTTGGTGAACCGCTGCACCAGATCGGGGTTCTCATCGATGAGCTTGGCACTGGTGAACATGCCAGACCCGTAGACGTCGTAGCCGTTCTCGGAGCCGTGCAAGATGCTGAGGCTGCCCTCGCCGCCGGCCTTGGCCTCGAGCTCAGGCACCTCCGCGTCGATGTAGCAGATCACCGCATCCACCTGCTTGGTGAGCAGGTAGCTCTCGTAGGGAGGGGTGACCGTCAGCTCGTTGACGTCGGCCTTGGTCAGGCCGTTCGCAGCAAGCAGCGCCTGCCAGAAGATGTACGTCGATCCCGCGGGGTGAACACCGATGTTCTTGCCCTTGAGGTCGTCGACGCTGTTCAGCTCGAGGTTGTCGGCGAGCGAGCACATCGACAGCGGCGAGACCTGGTTCACGGCGGCGAGCGCCGTGACCTCAGCGCCCTGCGTGTTGGCCGTGGCGAGCGTCGGGAGGTCGCCGAAGCCGAAGTCGGCCTGACCGCCCGCGACGATGCGCATCGCGTCGGGCGAGCCGGTGCCCTTGATGATGTCGTCGACCACGATGCCCTCTTCCTCGAAGAAGCCCTGGTCTTTGGCGACGAAGAACATCGCGTGGTTGCCGCGCACCACGTAGTCGAGCTGGACCGTGACGTGGTCCATCTCCTTCGCGGCGTCAGGGTTCTCCGCTGAACCCTGGTCGGATGCCGCACAGCCGCTCAGAACGAGGCCGCTGAGCGCCACGGCGGCGAGGCTGCCGATGAGGCGTCGTGACATAGGTGTCTCCTTTGGTGATGGTGAGGGGTGTTGCTGGATGGGTGCTATTCGCTACTGGACCTGGGTGGTGCGCACGTGGGGGTAGAAGCGTGCGACGAGCAGCTCGAGCCAGAAGATCGCGTAGTAGAGCACGAGCCCGAGCACCGAGATCACGACGAGTGCCGCGAACATCAGCGGGGTGTCGAGCTGGGTCGATGCGAACTGGATCAGGTACCCGAGCCCCGATGACGCCCCCGAGAACTCGGCCACGACAGCGCCGATCACACACAGAGTGATCGCGATGCGAAGTCCGGCCATGAGATAGGGGAGCGACGTCGGGAACTGCACCTTCGCAAGGAACTGGCTGCGCGACGAGCCGACCGACTTGGTCAGCAACTGCAGATCCGGGTCGAAGCTCTTGAGGCCGACGATCATGTTCAGCGTGATCGGGAAGAACGCGATCACGACGATCAGCCAGAGCTTCGGCGTCAGGCCGTAGCCGAACCAGAGGATGAAGATCGGCGCGAGCGCCACCTTGGGCACGACTTGGAAGAGCACGATCAGCGGGTAGAGCGCGCGGTCGAGCCACTTGAAGCGGACGACGAGGAGCGCGAGGCCGACGCCCAGCAGAATGCTCAGCACGAAGCCGTAGACGATCTCCTGGGTGGTGACCCAGCTGGCCTCCATGAGGAGATCCCACGACGCGATGGTCTCCATGACGATCTCGCTCGGCTTCGCGATGATGAAGCTCGAGATGTCGAAGATCACGACGATCGCTTCCCACGCGATCAGGACGGCCGCGAAGAGCGTGACGCTCGGCCAGAGCGCCGACCAGCGTTCGGCGATGCGCTGCCCCGCGCTCGGCCCGTGAGCGGAGCGGCGCACGGCGATGGTGACGGTGTCGGTGCTCATGCGGAGATCCTCGCTTCCTCAACGTTGCGGTCGAGCTCTTCGTGCAGCACCCGTTCGTACTCGAGGAATTGCGCACTCGTAGTCGAACGCGGCCCGGGCAGATCGATGTCGACGCTGAGCGAGATGCGTCCGGGGTTCGCGTTCATCACGTGCACCGTCTGCGACAGGAACACGGCCTCGGGGATGGAGTGAGTGACGAACACGACCGTCTTCTGGGTACGGGTCCAGATGTCGTAGAGCGCCTCGTTCATCTGGTCGCGCGTGATCGCGTCGAGCGCTCCGAAGGGCTCGTCCATGAACAGGATGCTGGGGTCGAGCGCCAGTGCGCGTGCGATCGAGACTCGCTGCGCCATACCGCCCGACAGTTCGTGGGGAAGCTTGTTCTCGGCGCCCCTGAGCCCCACGAGCTCGAGAGCCTGAGCGGCGCGTTCCTTCGCCGTGCGCTTTGTGGCGCGGTCGCCGGTCATCTCGATGAGGAACGCGGCGTTCTCGAGCGCGGTCTTCCACGGAAGGAGCGCTGGCTTCTGCTGCACCAGGCCGATCTGGCCCTCGGCGACCGCGCGGGCGACGGGAGTGCCGCCGATGAGCACGGTGCCGGCGGTCGGATCCTGGAGCCCTGCAAGGATCTTCAGCAGCGTGCTCTTGCCGCAGCCGGAGGGTCCGAGCAGTGAGACGAAACCGCCCGGCGCGATATCGACGTCCACTGCTGAGAGCACATGATGAGTCATACGATTCCGCGTGAAGGTCATATCGATTCCTTCAGCGAAGATGCCACTGGCCGTCACCCAGATCCTCCTTGATTCCGGTCTACGCTCCGACGATTCTATGCGACTGTTCTCGCATTGCAAGACAGAACATGCACCATGTGAGAGAAACAAGCGAAAATCGCTCAGTATCCCGAATCGGGTGAGTTGCCGGTTTCTCGGCTTGGGGGCGCGTCGACGCCTGGGGCGCAGGCCGTCTGGGCTTGGTAGTGCGCGCACGCCGGCCAGTTCTGCCATCGCTGGCGAGAGTTCCTGCTGTCCCTAGCGTGGCGAACTCTGGCCGAGGCGGTATCAAGAGCGGGTCGCGCGCGAAGCCCGCTTGCGGGTCAGCCTTGGAAGTCCTCGGGGTCGACGTCTTCGAGGAACTGCTTGAACTCCGCAAGCTTCTCTTCCTCGCTCTCGACGCGCGCGGCGTCTGCGGGAATGCTCGCCTCTTCGAAGACCTCATCCGCCACCCAGATCAGGGCGCCCGTGCGCAGCGCCAAACCGATGGCATCGGAGGGGCGGGCGTCGAGGATCTGCCGACCGGCTGGGCCCTCGAGGGTCACTTCCGCGTAGAACGTGCCCGCGTCGATCCGCGTCACCTCGACTTGCTCCACCGAGGCGTCGAGCGCGTCGAGCATGCTCTTCATGAGGTCGTGTGAGAGAGGGCGAGGCGCTTCGGCGCCCTGCGCGGCGATGACGATCGACGTCGCCTCCTGCGCTCCGATCCAGATCGGCAAGAACCTCTCCTCGTCGTCGACCGACGTCAGAGGCTGCAAGAGGACGACGGGCTGCGCGTTCACATCCACTGCGACGCCGACTACACGAACTTGAACCATGAGGGCGCCTCCTCGACATCCCGGGTGTCGCTCGTAGGGTAAGCGCCCACCCTGAAACCCGCCAGAACCTTCGGTCCTTCCAGGGATGCCGCGAGCCTGCACTCTGTTCGCCGAGTTCGGTGCGGTCGATCTCCGCTGCACTTGAACGAGCGAGGTCTTGAAAGAGCGAGGTCTTGAACGAGCGAAGGCCGCCATAGGGGCGACCTTCCTCAGTGTGGAGGGGCTGACGGGAATCGAACCCGCGTCATTAGTTTGGAAGACTAAGGCTTTACCATTAAGCTACAGCCCCGAATTTTGTTCGATTTTCGTTCGCAGCGCGTCTCCGCGCAAGTGCGAAGGCAAGCCTACTGCATGGCCGGGCCTCGCTTCGACGGCCCATGACAGCATCCGGCCGAGATCATATTTCGGCTCAAGATGGACTGGCGCGCTCATTCGCGCTCCTCCGCTAGACTTGCCGAGGCCGATTTTCGGGTGGTGCAGTCGCAAGCGTGGCGCAGCGCCGTGGATCGCCAGCAGCACCGGCGCCGGGGCGTAGCTCAGCTTGGCTAGAGCGCCCGCTTTGGGAGCGGGAGGCCGCAGGTTCGAATCCTGTCGCCCCGACCAACCCAGCTTTCGCTAGACACAGGAGAACCCGCATTGGCCAACACCACGGTTGAGAAGCTGAGCCCCACGCGCGCGAAGCTCACCATCACTGTCACGCCCGAAGAGCTCAAGCCGAGCATCGACCACGCGTACAAGCACATCGCCGAGCAGGTGACGATCCCCGGGTTCCGCAAGGGCAAGGTGCCGGCCCCGATCATCGATCAGCGTGTCGGTCGCGGCGAGGTGCTGAACCACGCCGTCAGCGAGGGGCTGGAGCGCTTCTACCGCGACGCCGTCGCCGAGCAGGAACTGCGCACCCTCGGTCGTCCCGAGGCGGACATCACCCAGTGGCCGAACGAGAAGGACTTCTCCGGCGACTTGATCGTGACCGTCGAGGTCGACGTGCGTCCCGAGTTCGAGCTGCCCTCGTATGACTCGATCGAGCTCAAGGTCGACTCCGTCGAGGTGACCGACGCCGATGTCGAGTCGGAGCTCGACGCGCTGCGCGCCCGCTTCGGCACCCTGGTCACCGTCGACCGCCCGGCCAAGAGCGGCGACTTCGTTCAGGTCGACCTCGTCGCAACCATCGAAGGCACCGAGGTCGACACCGCGAACAACGTCAGCTACGAGCTCGGCTCGGGCGAGTTGCTCGAAGGCATCGATGAAGCCCTCGACTCGCTCACCGCCGGAGAGAGCACGACCTTCGAGTCGAAGCTCGTCGGTGGCGACCACGCCGGCAAGACCGCCGAGATCGCCGTGACGCTCAACGCCGTCAAGGAGCGCGAGCTTCCCGAGGCCGACGACGACTTCGCGCAGATCGCGAGCCAGTTCGACACCATCGACGAGCTCAAGGCAGACCTGCGCGAGCAGGCCAAGTCGATGAAGACCTTCGGACAGGGCTCCCAGGCACGCGACCAGCTCGTCGAGAAGCTGCTCGAGCTGGTCGAGATCCCCGTGCCCGAGAAGCTCATCGAAGACGAGGTGCACCGTCACCTCGAGCAGGAGAACCGACTCGAAGACGACGAGCACCGCGCCGAGGTCGCCGAGTCGAGCGAGAAGACGTTCCGCAACCAGATCCTGCTCGACGCCATCGCCGAGAAGGAAGAGGTCAAGGTCGGCCAGGCCGAACTCACCCAGTACCTCATCCAGAGCGCGGCGCAGTACGGCATGGAGCCGAGCGAGTTCGTGCAGGCGCTGTCGCAGAACAACCAGATTCCCGCGCTCGTCGGTGAGCTGGCCCGTTCGAAGGCGCTCTCGGTCGTGCTGAGCAAGGTCAAGGTCGTCGATGACAAGGGCGAGGCCGTCGACCTGTCGGTCTTCACCGCGGCGGCCACCGAGAACCCGGACGACGTCATCGACGCCTCCGAGTTCGAGGGTGACGAGCATGAGGGTCACGACCACGAGGGTCACGAGCACTGATCCGTTCGTAGATCGAACATCGCGAGGCGGTCCGGGGCATTTCCGGGCCGCCTTCGCCGTTCTCGGCCTCGCAGCCGCCGCGAGCCGTCACGATGCGTCATGACCGGATGCCGCGGCATCCGCTCGGCGTAGTGTTCCAGTGATGACTGCCACACCGAGCGCGCCCTCCGGCGCCGAACGCCCCGATAAGCACGCGCCGGCATCCCTTCGCGCGCTCACTCAGGCGGTGCACGCCGGCAACCGCATCGACGAGGGCACTCGTGCCGTTCGAACCCCGCTGGTGATGGCGAATTCGTACGCGCTGCCCGACGATCCGAGCTCGATCAGTTGGTCGTCGCCCGAGCACACCCTCTACACGCGCAACGGCGGGTTCAACCAGAAGGCGCTCGAGGAGAAGCTCGCGCTCCTCGAAGGCGCGGAGGCCGCCGTGTCGCTCGCGAGCGGTGTCGCGGCTCTGCACGCCGTGTTCTTCACCTTCCTGCGCTCGGGCGACCACGTCATCGTCACCGATCAGAGCTACGAGGCCACCTGGCGGTTGTTCACCGAGCTGCTCCCAGAGAAGTACGGCATTCAGGCGACCTTCGTCGACACCAGCGATCTGGATGCCGTGCGGCAGGCCGTCCGGCCGAACACCCGTCTCATCCACACCGAGACGATCGCCAACCCCACGACGCGCGTCGCCGACATCGGCGCGCTCGCCACCATCGCGCACGAGGCCGGAGCACTGCTGTCGGTCGACTCGACGTTCACGCCGCCGCCGCTCGCGAGACCGCTCGCCGGCGGAGCCGACCTCGTGGTGCACTCGCTGACGAAGTACATCAATGGTCACGGCGACGCGATGGGCGGAGCGGTGCTCGGCCGCGGCGAGCTCGTTGCGAGAGTTCGTGCCGATGCCATGGTCGATGTCGGGGGAGTGATCAGTCCGTTCAACGCTTGGCTCATCGTGCGGGGGTCAGTGACGCTGCCGCTTCGGCTGAGACAGCATGTCGCCTCCGCGCAGCGGGTCGCCGAGTTCCTCGACGCCGACCCTCGCGTGGCGTTCGTCGCATACCCGGGGCTGCCGTCGCATCCGCAGTACGAGCTCGCGAAGCGGGTGCTGCCGAACGGCGGGGGAGCGATGCTCGCGTTCGCTGTCGACGGCGACTCCGGCACTCAGAACAGGTTCGTCTCGAACCTGCGGGTGATCACCTCGGCAGTGTCGCTCGGCCACGACGAGACACTCATCGTGCACGTGGGAACCGATGGCCCCCGTGTCAGCGCCTACCCCGAGCCGTTCAAGCGGTATGGGCACTTGCGGCTCTCCGTCGGCCTCGAGGACCCCGAAGATCTCATTGCAGACATCTCGGCGGCGCTCGACGCGACGTTCACAGCGTGAGCGTCGACGCGTAGTACCGCACTGCGCCTGAATACCTGGGCAGATGCGGCGCCAGCGCGGTGAGGGCGAGCTGCGTCGCCTCGACGGCCGCGCCCTGGTCGACGCGGCACAAGGCAAGGAAGGCCCTGGCTGCGTCGGCGAGTTCGTGATCGTGGTGCTCGGCGAGGAATCGCTCGAGCAGTTCAGCGGCGGCATCCGTGCGCCCGAGATTGCGAAGCGTGCTCGCCAATTGCACAACCGCCCTGGCGCAGAATGGCTCCGAGAGCCCCGATTCGAGGGCGCGTCGATAGAGCGGTTCGGCCTCGGCCTCGCGTCCCGCGAAGTCGCGTGCGCCGGCCCCTTCGAACCAGGCACGAGGCTCGCCTGGGTGCAGGGCCGCCAGCGCGTCGACGCTGGTGACGACCTCCTCGTCACTCAAGCCGTCGGCCGACGCCCAGACCTCGGCTATGCGGCGCTCCCATGCGTCATCCATGGAAGAGACTCAATCAGACTCGTCGCTTTGCCTTGGGCGAACACGGCGGAGCACGCGCGTTGGAGTCGATAGATTCGAAGCAAGCGACGATCGAATGGAGCTTCTCCCATGGCCGAACCGACACTGCAACCCAGTGTTTTTGACCGACTGCTGAAAGACCGCATCATCTGGCTCGGCTCCGAGGTGCGCGACGACAACGCCAACGAGATCGCCGCGAAGCTGCTGCTGCTGGCCGCCGAGGACTCCGAGAAGGACATCTACCTCTACATCAACTCGCCCGGCGGCTCGATCACCGCAGGCATGGCGATCTACGACACCATGCAGTTCGTGCCGAACGACATCGTGACGGTCGGCATCGGTATGGCCGCATCCATGGGCCAGTTGCTGCTCACGGCAGGCACCAAGGGCAAGCGTTACATCACGCCCAACGCCCGCGTGCTGCTGCACCAGCCTCACGGCGGCTTCGGGGGCACCGCGAGCGATATTCAGACCCAGGCCCAGCTGATCCTGAACATGAAGCAGCGTCTTGCCGAGATCACCGCTGCGGCGACCGGCAAGTCGGTCGAGCAGATCAATGCCGATGGCGACCGTGACCGGTGGTTCACGGCCGAAGAGGCGCTCGACTACGGCTTCGTCGATCACATCCGGGCGTCCGCCTCCGATGTCATCGGCGGCGGCGGCACCGACACCGACAACAACAAGTAACGGAAGGCGAGAGATCACACAGATGGAAACCCCAACCTTCCGAGCCGCAGGCACGCTGCCGAACTCGCGCTACATCCTGCCGAGCTTCGAGGAGCGCACGGCGTACGGCTACAAGCGCCAGGACCCCTACGCGAAGCTCTTCGAAGACCGCATCATCTTCCTCGGCGTGCAGGTCGATGACGCTTCGGCCGATGACGTCATGGCGCAGCTGCTCGTGCTCGAGAGCCAGGACCCAGATCGCGACATCGTGATGTACATCAACTCGCCCGGTGGATCGTTCACTGCGATGACGGCGATCTACGACACGATGCTCTACATCCGACCGCAGATCCAGACCGTCGTGCTGGGTCAGGCCGCGTCGGCGGCCGCCGTGATCACCGCAGCGGGAACGCCCGGCAAGCGGCTCGCGCTGCCGAACGCCCGCATCCTGATCCACCAGCCCGCGATGGGCGAGGCGGGCCGCGGTCAGGCGTCCGACATCGAGATTCAGGCCAACGAGATCATGCGCATGCGCACCTGGCTCGAGGAGACCCTGTCGAAGCACTCGAACCGAAGCGTCGACCAGGTCAACAAGGACATCGACCGCGACAAAATCCTCAGCGCGGAAGACGCGCTCGAGTACGGGCTCATCGACCAGGTGCTCACGAGCCGCAAGAGCGGGCCGCTGGCCATCAACCAGTAGCAATCGTCGAACGAGCTTGACAGACGAGACGGCCGCCGGAGAGTACTCCGGCGGCCGTCTGCTGTTCGAGCTATTCGCCCGAGGAAGACGCGGCGCGCGTCAGCGCTTCGACGCGGAGCGTCGAACCAGTGCGAAGGTGATGCCTCCCGCGATGAAGAGGAGCGCCACACCGCCGGCGACGAAGAATGGCAGCGTCGAGGGTGCAGCGGCATCGCCCTCCGCGGCGGGGTCCTGCTGGTCGGCCTGTTCGCCATGCTGGTCGTCTGCCTGGTCGCCGTTCGAGCCCACGCAAGCACCGGCCGTCTGCGAGCCGGCAGAAGCCTCGAAATCGCCGTCCGGTGCCCACTCGAAGCCGATGACACCCGAGAGAGGGTGTCCGTCACCAGACACCAATTGGTACGTGAGCGTGTACTCGCCCGGCTCGCCGAGCAGTGCCGGTGCTGTCATCGTGTCGCCAGAGATGGTGGCGCAGCCGTCGCCGTAGTACAGGCCCTCAGCATCCTGCACCACCATGGCGAAGCCATTCCCTTCGCCGCCCAGGTCGAGCAGTTCCTCATCCGCGGTCACCGAGAACTGGTCGGGCAGAGTCGTGAGCACCTCGCCCTCAGACGGCGTCGAGTCGACGACCGTGCTGTGGGCTGCGGCGGGGCCGGCTGCGAGGAGCAGAAGGGCGGCGGATGCCGCGGCGACGGCGAGCGGACGGGACAGGCGTGACATGCGGGTGCCTCCGGCGTTCAAGGATGTTCCGGCCGATTCGGCCGCGACCCACCCTAGTGATCGAGCCTGGAAGGCCTCGTAACATGTGGCCGACCCGCCGCCGACTGCACGCGAGTGTCGGCCGCTCGGGTTAGGCTCGGTATCACGAACTCCAGCTTCGAGGGAGGCCGCGAATGGCTCGCATCGGTGAGAGCGCCGACCTGCTCAAGTGTTCGTTCTGCGGAAAGAGCCAGAAGCAAGTGCAGCAGCTCATCGCGGGGCCGGGCGTGTACATCTGCGACGAATGCGTCGAGTTGTGCAACGAGATCATCGAAGAGCGCTTGGCCGAGGCGGGCGAAGAGGCGTCGAGCGAGTTCGATCTTCCGAAGCCGCGCGAGATCTTCGACTTCCTCGGCGAGTACGTGATCGGGCAAGACGCTGCGAAACGCGCACTGGCAGTGGCCGTGTACAACCACTACAAGCGCGTGCGGGCGGCGAACCAGTTGCATGCCGCCGATGTGCACGCCGACGACATCGAGATCGCCAAGAGCAACATCCTGCTCATCGGCCCGACGGGATGCGGCAAGACCTATCTCGCGCAGACCCTCGCCAAGCGGCTCAACGTGCCCTTCGCCGTCGCCGACGCGACCGCCCTCACCGAGGCCGGCTACGTCGGCGAAGACGTCGAGAACATTCTGCTGAAGCTCATCCAGGCGGCCGACTACGACGTCAAGCGCGCTGAGACCGGCATCATCTACATCGACGAGGTCGACAAGATCGCGCGCAAGGCCGAGAACCCGTCGATCACGCGGGATGTCTCTGGCGAGGGTGTGCAGCAGGCGCTGCTGAAGATCCTCGAGGGCACGGTCGCGTCGGTGCCGCCGCAGGGCGGGCGCAAGCATCCGCACCAGGAGTTCATCCAAATCGACACCACGAACGTGCTGTTCATCGTCGCGGGTGCGTTCGCGGGGCTGGAAGACATCATCTCGAACCGTGCCGGCAAGCGCGGCATCGGGTTCGGTGCCCCGCTGCACAGCAAGGGCGACGACATCAACCTCTTCAGCGAGGTGCTGCCAGAAGACCTGCACAAGTTCGGGCTCATCCCCGAGTTCATCGGCCGTCTGCCGGTGGTGACCACGGTGAGCCAGCTCGACCGCGAGGCGCTGATGCAGATCTTGACGGTACCGAAGAACGCGCTTGTGAAGCAGTATCAGCGCATGTTCGAGCTCGATGGCGTCGAGCTCGACTTCGAGCCCGAGGCGCTCGAGGCGATCGCCGATCTCGCGGTGGTCCGTCAGACGGGCGCTCGTGGGCTTCGCGCGATTCTCGAGGAGGTGCTCGGGCCGATCATGTTCGATGTGCCCTCAGCGAGCAACGTGGCCCGAGTGGTCGTCACGCGTGAAGCCGTCGAGAACAACGCGGCGCCGACCATCGTGCCGATCAAGCCGCGTCGGCAGGAGAAGTCGGCCTAGCTACTCGAGGCCGCGCCGACGCAGGAGCGGTTCGATCTCGGCGTCCCTGCCGCGGAATTCGCGGAAGGCTTCGAGCGCCGGCTTGGAACCGCCGACCGAGAGCACCGTGCGCCGGAAGTGGTCGCCGTTCTCGCGTGTGAGTCCGCCGTTCTCCTTGAACCATTCGACGGTGTCGGCGTCGAGCACCTCACTCCAGATGTAGGAGTAGTAGCCGGCATCGTAGCCGCCGCCGAACACGTGCTGAAAATACGTGCTCGAGTACCGAGGCGGGACGGCAGGGTTGTCGAGCCCCGCGTCGGCCAGCGCCGCAGCCTCGAAGACCGCGACGTCGTCGACCCGCTGGCCGGGCTTGAGTGAGTGCCAGGCCTGGTCGAGCAGCGCGGCGGCGAGATATTCGCTGGTCGCGAAGCCTTCGCCGTGCTTCCGGGCGGCGAGCAGCTTGTCGACGAGCCGCTGCGGCATCCGCTCGCCCGTCTCGTAGTGCGCGGCGTAGTTCTCCAGCACGTCGGGCCACAGCATCCACATCTCGTTCACCTGGCTCGGGAACTCGACGAAATCGCGGGGAACGTTCGTGCCCCAGAGCTTCGGATACCTGGCCGACGACAGCAGGCCGTGCAGTGCATGACCGAACTCGTGGAAGAGCGTGTTCACCTCGTCGTAGGTGAGCAGCGTCGGCTCGCCCGCCGCGGGCTTCGGAATGTTGTGGGTGTTGACCACGATGGCGTCGCCGCCGAGCATCGAGGCACCGGTGCGCAATTCGTTCATCCACGCGCCCCCTCGCTTCGAGGGCCTGGCGTAGGCGTCGTACAGGAAGAGCCCCAGGCGGGCGCCGTCGTGGTCGCGCACCTCGTACACGCGCACATCGGCGTGATGCGCGGGAAGATCGTCGCGTTCGTGCATGGTGATGCCGTACAGCTGGTTCGCGGCGAAGAAGACGCCGTCGTGGAGCACGCGGTCGGCTTCGAAATATGGGCGCAGCTCACTCGCGGCGAAATCGAACTCGGCCTGCCGCAACTGCTCGTCGTACCACGACCAATCGCTCGCTGCGATGTCGTGTCCGGCGAGCGTCTCGAGCGAACTCTGCTCCATGCGTGCGTTGCGAGCTGCGGCCGCCGAGAGCCGCTGCAGCAGTTCTCTGACGCGCGCAGGTGACTCCGCGGTCTCATCAGCCGTCACCCACGCGGCGTGATCATCGAAGCCCAGCAGCCCCGCTCGCTCGGCTCGCAATTCGGCGATCCTCCGCACCAACGGTCGATTGTCGTTCGCCCCCGGCCGAGACCCCCGCGCGCGGGAGGCCGACATGATGCGCTCGCGGGTGCTCGGCCGTTCGAGCAGGGACAACCACGGGTGTCCTGTGGGCAGGGGAAGCGCGACGACGTAGCGCGCCGCGCTGTTCCGTTCGCGCGCCGCCGCTTCAGCGGTCGACAGTTCGCCAGGACCGAGGCCCGCGAGTTCGTCGTGGTCGTCGAACTCGACAGCCAGGTGGTTCGTATCGGCCTGCAAATGAGCGTCAAAGCGGCTGGTGAGCTCAGCGAGCTCTGCGTTGATCTCTCGCAGACGCTGTTGAGCGGCATCATCCAGCGCAGCACCGGCACGCATGAACTCAGTGCGGTACCGCTGGGTGAGGAATCTCGCTTCTTCGTCCAGTTGGGCGCGTGCTTGCCATACCGCCTCGATTCGCTCGAAGAGGCCCGGATGCTGGGTGATCGAGTCGCGGTGCCGGGCGAGTCTCGGCGAGTACTCCGCATCGAGGCGGTCGATCTCCGGTGAGGCGTCGCTGTCGAGCTGGTTGAAGAACACGGCGGTGACCCGGTCGAGCAAGGCGCCGCTCTGCTCGAGCGCTTCGATCGTGTTCTCGAACGTCGGAGGTGTGGGGTCGGTCGCGATCCGCTCGACAGCCGTCGATTGACGAGCCATCGCTTCATCCAGCGCGGGAGCGAAGTGCTCGAGACGCAGTGCTTCGAAGTGCGGCATGCCGAAGTCGAGATCGCTGTCATCAAGCAGGGGGTTCACCATCCGGCAACGATATCCGGGCCGCGCGCGACGGGTCTACGCTCGCAGCATGGCATCACGGCACGAGCGATACACCCATGGCCACCACGAGAGCGTGCTGCGCTCCCACACCTGGCGCAACGTTGAGAACTCGGCGGATCACCTCGTGCCGCACCTGGCGCCCGGCATGAGTCTGCTCGACGTCGGCTGCGGTCCCGGCACCATCACCGCCGATCTCGCGGCCCGGGTATCACCTGGACGCGTCGTGGGGATCGACGCATCCAGCGAAGTGCTCGATCAGGCCGAGAGCTACGCTCGCGGGCTGGGAGGCTCCAACCTCGAGTTCGCCGTCGGCGACGTCTACGAACTGGAGTTCGACGACGGCACCTTCGACGTCGTGCATACCCATCAGGTGCTTCACCACCTGGTGGATCCAGTCGCGGCGCTGCGCGAGATGCGGCGAGTGTGCAAGCCCGGGGGAGTCGTGTCCGCTCGGGAAGCGGACTATCACGGCATGTTCTGGTTCCCCCAGCTGGAAGGCTTGGACGAGTGGATGACGCTCTACCAGCGTGTGCACCGCGCGAACGGCGGTGATCCGGATGCCGGGCGGCGCGTGAAGTCCTGGGCGCTGCAGGCGGGGTTCACCGAGGTCGAGGCCTCTGGCGCCATGTGGTGCTACACGAGCGACGATGAGCGGGAGTGGTGGGGTGGGCTGTGGGCCGACCGCGCCGTGAAGTCGGGCTTCGCCACGAACGCGATAGAGCAGGGCCTTGCGACCCAGCAGGACCTCGAGCGCATCTCGCAGGCGTGGCGAGACTGGGCGGCGGCTCCGGACGGATGGCTGTCGCTGCCGCACGGATGGGTGCTCTGCCGCGGCTGACGGAGGCGCAGAACCACGAGCCGTATGGTCGCGCTGCCGCGCGGTTGCGCAGTGTGACGGCACGCTGCTTTCGCAGATGGAGAGTGCCCAGCATCCGTTTGCAGGGAACGGCTTGCCGGTGTGCAAACAAAGCGTTGCAAAGAGAACCTTGCAAAGCTTCCAATGCAAAGAAATGATTGCAAAGACCTCTTTGCAATGATATCTTTGCATCATGAGCAGGCACGCAGACGGCATTGAAGAGGGCCTCGCGCCCGCCGCTGGCGCCGATGAGGCGACCGCCGCTGCCGAGGGCACGGGCGAGCGCGCACCTGAGGAGACCGGCGAGCTCGACCTCGAGACGCTCAAGGCCCTCGCGCACCCGCTGCGCGTCAAGATCCTCGACCTGCTCAGCACCTACGGGCCGGCAACCGCGAGCGGTCTGGCTGATCGGCTGGGGGAGTCCAGTGGCGCAACCAGCTACCACCTTCGGCAGCTGGCCCGCCATTCCCTCGTCCGCGAGGTCGATGGCCGCGGAACCGGTCGAGAGCGCTGGTGGGAGCGTCGTCCCGGGCCGATCTCGCTGACGTCAGCCGAACTCATGAGGAGCCCGGCCGGGCGTTCGGCGTCGCGGCTGGTCGTGCGCGAGTGGTCGAAGCACCGGGAACAACTGCTCCACGACTTCCTCGAACGCGGTGTCGATGAGCTCGCGCAGAGCTGGAACGAGGCGAGCATCGTTCACACCTCGAATGCTTCACTCACAAGCGAGCAGCTCGGGCGCCTCAATCGTGAGGTGACCGAGCTGGTCGGCAAGCACCTCGAGCGCTATCGGGGGCAGTCCGTGCCCGGCATGCGCCCGGTGCAGATTCAGTACAACGGCTTCCCCGTGCTCGATGGTGTCGAGCACACCGAGGACGCCCCCGTCCCCAAGGCTGATGAGGCCGATGGGGCGGAAACCGAGACGGGGTCGCGATGACCGCCGTCACCGCGCTGGCCTGTGCCGGCGATCCGGTCGCGCTGCGTGCAGCAGCGCCCGCACACATTCTTCAGGAGTCAGCCATGTCAGTCACGGTCAGCCAAGCGCTGCGCCGACGCCGCAGTCGCACCGATCGGCTCGCCTCGAGCGTCGGCCGCACGATGATCCGTTGGGGTGCTGCGCTCGCAGCGCGCTCGTTGCCCAACGCTTCGCAGCATGAGCGAGCGATCGTCCGCGAGCGGACGCTGCTCGCTCACGAGCGTCGCGTCGATCAGCTGCGAGGGCCGGGCATCCGCGCGTAGTGACACGGGCCGGGTCGCGGCGGCACGCGGCCGGCCAAGCTCAGAAGTCCAGTTCGTCCTCGTCTGAGGTCGACTCGTCGGGCGGGCTGATGCGCACCGCGCCCGACCGGTCCACCGTGATGCGCGTACCGTCATCGAGGTCGACGACCGGGCGGCGTTCGAGCCAGGTGAGGGTCCACCGCCAAAGGGCCGTGTCGATGCCCACCAGTTGCGCCTCGACCTCGCTGATCGCGGCATGCACCTCGGCAGGCAGCGAGGCAGGGGACTCCCCTCCGACAGGCCAGCGAGTGCCGAGCTGCATCACGCCTCCGCTTCGCGGAGCGTCACTTCGCGGACTTCGACTTCATCACCGTCGACGACCTCGAGCCGATCGATCCGGCCGACCGCTCGTAGATCTTCTGCGGCGTCGCTGAGCAGCGCCGGGCCCGCGATGACGGCATGCTCGACCTGCGTCTTCTGCGACACCTTCGCGTCCGTCTTGGCGCGACGGATGCCGATGAGCGCAGCACTGACGTGGTCGAGCAGTCCGGTGGCCTCTGCGTCGGAGACCTCTTCGGGCGTGGGCCAGGAAGCTGTGTGCACCGAGCCTTCGTGCGTCCAGCTCCAGACCTCTTCGGTGGCATAGGGGATGAACGGCGCGAACAGGCGCAGCATGACGTCGATGGCCGTGCGGAGGGCGTAGACGGCGCTGGTCTGCCCAGCCTCACCCGCAGCGCCGTACGCGCGCTCCTTCACGAGCTCCAGGTAGTCGTCGCAGAAGGTCCAGAAGAACTGCTCCGTGAGCTCGAGCGCCCGTGCATGGTCGTACTGCTCGAACGCCTTGGTCGCTTCGCGCACGACCTGCGCGAGCTGCGCCAAGAGGTCGGCGTCGAGTGCCTCGGTGGCCGACGCGCCGGCGGCTGTCGCGGCATCCGCATCGAAGGAGTACACGAACTTCGCGGCGTTGAGCACCTTGATGGCGAGCCGGCGGCCGATCTTGATCTGCTTGGGGTTCTGCGGGTCGAACGCCGCGTCGGTGCCGAGGCGACTCGAGGCGGCCCAGTACCGCACGGAGTCGGATCCGTGCTCGTCGAGCAGTCCGGCCGGCGTGACGACGTTGCCCTTGGACTTCGACATCTTCTTGCGGTCGGGGTCGACGATGAAGCCTGAGATGGCCGCATTGCGCCAGGGTGCCTGGCCGTCGTGCTCGAGCAGGGAGCGCAGGGCCGTGGAGAACAGCCAGGTGCGGATGATGTCCTGGCCCTGCGGGCGCAGGTCGTACGGGAACACGGCATCGAACAGGGCCGCATCGCGCTCCCACCCGCCCGCGAGCTGGGGTGTCAGAGATGAGGTCGCCCAGGTGTCCATGATGTCGAGTTCGCCGATGAACCCTCCCGGTTCGCCGCGCTGCGACTCGTCGAACCCCGGTGCCGCGTCGGACGACGGGTCGACGGGCAGTGCCGACTCGTCGGGCACGATGGGATTCTCGTAGACCGGCTCGCCCTGCTCGTCGAGCCGGTACCACACCGGAATCGGCACGCCGAAGAAGCGCTGGCGGCTGATGAGCCAGTCGCCGCTGAGGCCGCCGACCCAGTTGTCGTATCGCACGCGCATGAAATCGGGGTGCCAGTCGATGCGCTTGCCGAGGTCGATCATGCGCGTGCGGAGCTCCTCGGAGCGGCCGCCGTTCTTGATGTACCACTGGCGCGTCGAGACGATCTCGAGCGGCTTGTCGCCCTTCTCGAAGAACTTGACCGGGTGGGTGATGGGGCGCGGGTCGCCGATGAGCTCTCCCGTCGCGCGCAGCTGCTCGACGACTGCCTGCTTGGCGCTGAAGACCGTCTTGCCTGCGAGCTGTTCGAACGCGGCGCGGCCGGTCGGCGACGTGATGGCGGCCGGCGCCTCTGCGATGACGCGGCCGTCGAAGCCGATGATCGCCCGGTTGGGCAGGTCGAGTTCCCGCCACCAGATGACGTCGGTCATGTCACCGAAGGTGCAGATCATGGCAATGCCGGTGCCCTTGTCGGGCTGGGCGAGATGGTGCGCGACGATCGGGACCTCGACACCGAACACGGGACTCGTCGCGGTCTTGCCGAAGAGGTGCTGATACCGCTCGTCACTCGGGTGCGCGACCAGTGCGACACAGGCAGGCAGCAGCTCGGGGCGCGTGGTGTCGATCTTCAGATCGCCCTCGGGCCCGTGGAAGACGATGGTGTGGAACGCGCCGGGCACGTCCTTGTCCTCGAGTTCGGCCTGCGCGACCGCCGAGCGGAACGTGACATCCCAGAGCGTGGGCGCGTCGGCCTGGTACGCCTCGCCCCGGGCGAGGTTGCGAAGGAACGCGCGCTGGGCGACCGCCTGCGCCTCGGGGGCGATCGTGCGGTAGGTCTGCGACCAGTCGAAGCTCAGGCCGAGCTTGCGCCACAGATCTTCGTACTGCTTCTCGTCTTCGACCGTGAGGCGCTCGCACAGCTCGATGAAGTTACGGCGGCTGATCGGCTGCTGGTCGGCGGCCTTCGAGCTCTTGTTGTCGCCGCCCTCGAATGGCGGCGTGAAGTCGGGGTCGTAGGGCAGCGTCGGGTCGCAACGCACGCCGTAGTAGTTCTGCACGCGCCGTTCGGTGGGCAGGCCGTTGTCGTCCCAGCCGATCGGGTAGAAGACGTTCTTGCCGCGCATGCGCTGGTAGCGCGCGATCACATCGGTGTGCGTGTAGCTGAACACGTGGCCGATGTGCAGTGAGCCGGATGCGGTCGGCGGCGGTGTGTCGATCGAGTAGATGCACTCGCGGTCGAGCCGGGCGCGATCGAACCGGTATGTGCCGTGCTCCTCCCAGCGCTCGCCCCACTTCGGCTCGAGGCCTTCGAGCGCGGGCTTCTCGGGAATGGCGTGCGGGGTGGCAGGCACGTGCGCGGCAGACATGGAGCTCCGATTCGATATGTGCGGCACCGAGTCTGTGTTCTCGGGCGGTCGAGGAGTGCCCGATCGCCGTGTGCGGGTGCCTGAGTGTGTGGCGAAAACCGTCCGATCGATCCTACCGTGAGCCGCTTGCGGCGAAGGCGGCAGCGAGGGGGCCGACGGCGGCGTGCACGTACTGCTGGAGCCCGCCACGGCCAGTACCGGCATCCGCCCACTCGCGCGCTGCCGCGACCACCGCGCCCGCGAGCGAGTACGCGGCCGCCCGGGGAATCGGGAACGAGGCGGAGTGCGGCGGGGCGGCCCGGTCGACAGGAGGCCGAGACGCCGATCGGTCCCCTTGCCGTTCGATGAATCGCTCGAGCAGCCCGGCGAATCGCGACAGCCTCGACATGGCCGACGCTTGGAGTTCGCCTGCGCCCCCGATCGCGTCGTACTGCGTGAGCACCCACGGCACCCGGGCCGCGCCGAACTCCGCTGCGATGGAGACGAGGGCGTTCGAGGCGATTGCGATCGGGTCGGAGCCCGCGGATGCGGGAAGCTGCCCGAACGCGTCGGCGAGCGCGTCGAGCGCATCGTCGACGTCGACCCAGAAGACGTCGCTCTTGGCCCCGAAATAGTTGAAGAACGTCGCGCGGCTCACGCCGGCACGCGTGGCGATGTGGTCCACGGTCGTGCGGTCATACCCCTGCTCGAGGAACAGCTCGAACGCCGCCTCCTGCAGCATCCCGCGAGAGACGGCTCGAGGACGCCCTCGGTTCGCCGCACGCTCAGTCACCCCGTCATCCTTCCAGCAACCGATCCGAATCAGGAAGGCGGGCCGCAGTCCCGACCGCTATTTGTTAGACGCAGTCCAAATATCACTAGAGTTGGCCTGCGGCCCCTCGCTCGGCCGCCCCTGCATCCGATCCATCTCAGAGAGAACTCCCGCATGCCAACCACTCGAGCCGAACGCTCACAGTCCCAGCTGCCCCAGCGAGCCCCACGCCGCCGCCTCGGTGCCGCGATGGCGCTCACCGCGGCCGCAGCGCTGCTTGCCGGGTGTGCCGCAGCACCAGCCGCAGATGACGACACGAACACCGTCACGTTCGGGATCGAAGGGGCGAACCTCGGCTCCGGCCACATGGACATCCACTCGACGCAGCTCGACGTGAGCTCGCTCGTGCTCAGGAACGTCTTCGACTCGCTGGTGGGGCAGACGGCAGACGGCCAGTTCGTGCCGTGGCTTGCGAAGAGCTGGGAGATCAGCGACGACCAGTTGCAGTACACGTTCACGCTGCGCCAAGACGTCACCTTCCATGACGGCGAACCGTTCAACGCCGAGGCGGTCAAGGCCAACTTCGACCACATCGTCGACCCCGAGACGGCGTCGGCCCAGGCCGCGAGTCTCATCGGGTACGCCGAAGAGGACGGCTACTACGTCGGCACGGAAGTGCTCGACGAGTACACGGTGAGGGTCGACTTCAGCCAGCCGTATGCGCCGTTCCTGCAGGGTCTGAGCCTCCCGCAATTGGGTTTCTACTCACCGAAGGCCCTCGCGGAGCACAAAGACGACCTGAAGGCCGGCGGGCCGGGCGTAACCGTCGGCACCGGGCCGTTCGTGCTGAGCGAGTACACCCCCGATCAGGAGTTGCGCTTCACGGCGAACGATGAGTACGCGTGGCCGGCGGAGGGCACGGAGCACCAGGGACGCGCGGCATCCGATGAGCTCGTCATCCGGGTGCTGCCCGAATCCGCGTCGCGCGTCGGCGCGTTGAACAGCGGCGAAGTCGATGTGATCGCCGATGTGACGCCGACGATGGTCCAGGAGGTCGGCGACGGCTTCGACGTCACCGCGGTCGAACTGCCCGGCATCCCGTACTCCCTCTACATCAACGAGGCGCACGGCGTCTTCGCCGACCCGCTGGTGCGCCAGGCGTTCCGGCTCGGGTTCGACCTTGATGCGGCCGTCGAGGGCGTCTACGACGGTCAGTACGCACGAGCGTGGAGCGTTCTCGCCCCCACCACGCCGAACTCCTACGAGCCCGCGGTCGAGGGAACGTGGTCGTACGACACCGACAAGGCCAACGCACTCCTCGACCAGGCAGGCTGGACCGAGCGGGATGCCGACGGGTATCGCACCAAGGACGGCGTGAGGCTCGGGGCGGTCTGGACAGCGTGGACGCCCGTTCCCGATGACCGTGCCGCACTCGCCGACATCATTCAGAGCGACCTGCGCGATATCGGTTTCCAGCTCGCACGTCAGGTGGTGGAGCCCGCTCAGTACAACGAGCTCTACGCAACCCGCGCGTTCGACCTCACCGACTGGGGCTTCTCCAGCCCCGACGCAGATGTGCTGCGCAGTCACCTGCGCACGGGCGGATTCCAGACGGTGTCGACCGTGAGCAAGCCCGAGATCGACGAACTGCTCGACCAGGCGGTCGCGACCAGCGATCCGGCCGAGCGCGAGCGGCTGTACCAGGAGGTGCAGCGCTGGAACAATGAGCAGGTGCTCATCGTCCCCCTTGTCGTGCCGTCGGAGATCACGGTCGCGAGCACCTCGGTGAAGGGGCTCACCTTCGACCTCTACGGCCGCGCCTCGTTCTACGGCGCGACCGTGGAGCGCTGACGCCGAGGGCGATGGATGCCGCCGAGCAGCCCTGACGGCGGGCGAGCCGCGAAGCGCGTCGACACTCGCCGTTCTGCCTCCCAGACATCGCTGAGCGCCCCTCCCACGAGCCTCGTGGCGAGGGCGCTCGGCCGCCTCGGTGGCATGCTGCTCGTCATGTGGGGCGCGACCACGGCGGGGTTCATCGCGCTCCGGGCGATCCCGGGCGATCCCGTCGACGTGATGCTCGGTGTCACGGCCAGTGTCGGAGAGTCCGTCCGCCAGCAGATCCGCGTCGAGTGGGGGCTCGATGAGCCTCCCGTCGTTCAGTACTTCACGGTGCTCGGGCGCCTCGTCACCGGAGAGCTCGACTCGTACCAGTTGCGGCAGCCGGTGATGACGGTGATCGCCGATCAAGCGATGCCGACCCTGCAGCTCACCGGGCTGGCCCTGGTGTTCGCGCTCGGGCTGGCGACCGTCGGCATCCTGCTCGCACGCTTGCCGGCGTTGCGGCCCATGGTGTCGACATTCGAGCTCGCACTCGTCTCTTCACCGACGTTCTGGATCGGTCTCGTGCTGCTCGCTGTCTTCGGGTATCAGCTGCGATGGTTCCCGACGGCCGCGAGCGCAGGACTGCCCGCCCTCGTGCTGCCGGCGCTCACCCTCGCGCTCCCGCTCACCGGCATCGTGAGTCAGGTGTTCAGGCAGGGCATCGGGCACGCGGAATCTCAACCCTTCGCGCTCACCGCTCGGGCCCGAGGCATCAGCGATGTCCGCCTGCTGAGCCGACACAGCCTGAGGCATGCCGCTGGCGAGACCTTGACACTCTCCGGGTACCTCGTCGGTTCGCTGCTCGGTGGAGCGGTGCTCGTCGAGACGGTGTTCGCGAGACAGGGACTCGGCGCGGTGACGGTGCGTGCGATCCTCGGGCGCGATCTGCCGATGGTGCTCGCTCTGATCGCGCTCGCCGCGGCGGTGTTCGCCGTGATCAATCTGCTGGTCGATCTGCTGGTCGCTCGTATTGATCCTCGAGTTCGGATGGCCGGATGACGCTTCTGCAGTGGCGCACGCGCGGCGAGTCCCAGCGCGGACGTGGGAGGCCAGGCCGTGGGCCGCGGGGGTGGCTGCCGACGCCGGGGGTGATCGCGGCATCCCTCTTCCTCGTCGTACTGATGGCCGCCGTCTTGGTTCCGAGTCTTTTCTCCCCCCTCGATCCGCTCCGCGCCGACGCGTCGGCAAGCCTCGACGCGCCGAGCGCCGAGCACTGGTTCGGCACCGACCGAGCGGGTCGCGATGTGTACGCCCGGGTCGTGCACGGCGCGCGCGCCTCGCTCGGAGTGGGCCTCGGCGCCACAGCGCTCGCGCTCGTCGCCGGCCTGATCATCGGCGTGGTGGCCGGGCTCGCACCGAAGATGATCGATGCAGCAGTATCACGCTCCATCGAGGTGCTCATGGCGTTTCCCGAGTTCCTGCTCGCACTCGTCGTGATCGCGGTCGTGGGCCCGGGCGAGACCGGGCTGCTCGTGGCGGTGGCTTCTGCCGCGATGCCCGCCTACGCGCGCGTCGCCCGCAACCAGACCCTTGTCGTGCGGAACGCGGGTTACGTTCGCGCAGCGACCGTGCTCGGCGTGCCCCCGTGGCGCAGCGCTCTGCGCCACATCGTGCCGGGCACGCTCGGCCCTCTGCTCGTGATGGCGATCCTCGGCGTGGGCACCGCGATCGTCTCGGCCGCGGGACTCAGCTTCCTCGGTCTTGGCCCGGCGCCTCCATCGCCCGAGTGGGGAGTGATCCTCTCCGAGGGTCGCAACACCCTCTCGACCGCGTGGTGGGTCGCCGTCTTCCCAGGCCTTGCGATCATGGCCGCGGTCGTCTCGATTGGCACGGTCGGCCGTCATCTGAAGACCGGCGGGGCGGTCGCATGAGCGGCACGCCGATGGGCAGCGCCGGTCGCACAGTGACTCGGGTGCGAGGGCTCAGCATCCGCTTCGGCGACGCCGTCGTCGTCGATGACGTCGCGTTCACCGTCGCTGCTGGCGAGTGCCTCGCGATCGTCGGGGAATCGGGCTCGGGCAAGACCCTCACCGGCCGGGCTCTGCTCGGTCTCGCACCGCCCGGGGCCGCGTTGGAGGCCACCGAGCTCACTGTCACGGGACTCGACGCCCGCCGATACACCGAGCGCGACTGGCGGCGCGTGCGGGGCTCACGCGTGGGGCTCATCGCCCAGGACGCACTGGTCGCCCTCGACCCCCTGCGGCGCGTCGGCGCGGAGGTCATCGAGGCGTTCGAGGTGCATGCGGCGCCCGGGCGTGCCCGGATGGATGCCGCGATGCGCCGCTCGCGGGTGATCGACCTGCTGCGTCGGGTCGCTGTCCCCGAACCGGAGCTTCGTGCGCGGCAATACCCGCTCGAGCTCTCCGGCGGGCTCCGTCAACGCGCCCTGATCGCCTCCGCGCTCTCCGGCGATCCGGTGCTCCTCGTCGCAGACGAACCGACCACCGCGCTCGACGTGACGGTGCAGCGACGTGTGCTCGAACTCCTCGCCGAGTTGAAACGTTCGGGCATCGGACTATTGCTCATCAGCCACGACCTCGCGGCGGTCGCCCAGCTGGCCGACCGCATCGCCGTCATGCACCACGGGCGCATCGTGGAATCCCGGCCGACGCGGGAGCTGCTCTCAGCGCCCGAGCACCCCTACACGCGCATGCTGCTCGACGCCGTGCCGCGGCCGGATGTTCGTGCGGAGGCGGGCGACGGCGAGGTGGTGCTCGAAGCTCGTTCGGTCAGCAAGCGCTATCCGGCCCCGGGCCGCGGCGTCCGCCGGGCCGTCGACGGGGTCTCGCTGCAGCTGCGGCGAGGGCAGACCCTGGGCATCGTTGGGGAGTCCGGCTCGGGCAAGAGCACCCTTGCGCGCGTTCTGCTCGCTCTCGAGCGACCCGATCACGGGGAAGTGCTGCTCGAAGGCGCGCCGTGGTCGGTGCTTCCCGAGCGTCGCCGCCGTACTCGACGTCACGCTCTGCAATTGATCGATCAGGATCCCTTCGGTTCGCTCGACCCTCGCTTCACCATCGCCCACGTGCTCCACGAGGCATTGCGGCTCAATGACACTGGCAACGGCGGTCGCGCCGGAGCACGAGACCGGGTCGAACGTGCCGGCGCGCTGCTCGCCGAGGTCGGGCTCGAGACCGGTCTGCTGAGCCGCCGCCCGCACGAGCTCTCGGGCGGCCAGCGCCAGCGGGTTGCGATCGCGCGGGCGCTCGCTCGGGAGCCTCGCGTCCTCGTCTGCGACGAGCCCGTCTCAGCGCTGGATGTCTCGGTGCAGGCGCAAGTGCTGGAACTCCTCGAACGGCTCCGCGACGAGCGACGGCTCAGCATGGTGTTCATCTCTCACGACCTCGCGGTCGTCAGCAGACTCGCCGACCACGTGCTCGTCATGCGCGACGGGCGTGCGGTCGAACAGGGAACCGCACGCGAGGTGCTGCGTCACCCCGAGCATCCGTTCACGCGCGAGCTGCTCGATGCCGCTCCGCGTCTGCCCAGCCCGTGACACCGCTGCCTCCAGCCCAAGCACCGCGCGCCGACGCGCCTGTGCGTCTGCGGCGCTAGCGCGGCGCCATGCGGATCGCGCCGTCGAGCCGCACCACCTCGCCGTTGAGGTACCCGTTCGTCACCACGTGCTCGACGAGCGAAGCGAATTCTTCAGGACGTCCGAGCCTCGACGGATGCGGCACCTGGTGCCCGAGCGAGTCGCGCACCGACTGCGGGAGACCCATCGTCAATGGCGTCGCCATGATGCCGGGAGCGATGCTCACCACGCGGATCCCGAAGCGCGACAGCTCTCTGGCGAGGGGGAGCGTCATCGACGCCACTCCGCCCTTCGAAGCCGAGTACGCGGGCTGCCCGATCTGTCCCTCGAACGCGGCCGCAGAAGCGGTCATGACGATGACGCCGCGGTCTCCATCCACCGCATGTGACGACACCATGGCATTGGCTGCGAGGCGCACGGTGTTGAACGTTCCGGTGAGATTGACCGCGACCACGCGCTCGAACTGCTCAAGCGGCAACGGCCCGTCTCTGCCCAGCAATTTGCCCGGTGTCGCGATGCCTGCGCAGCACACCGCGATGCGCAAGGGTGCGAGTTCCACCGCACGGGCGACCGCGGCTTCGAGTTGCGCGCTGTCGGTCACGTCTGCCGACACGAACTCCGCGCCGATGCGTGTGGCCGCATCCGCGCCGCGGCTCGACTCGAGATCGGTGATCACCACCTTGGCGCCGCGTTCCGCGAGACGGCTGGCTGTCGCGAAGCCGAGGCCCGAGGCCCCGCCCGTCACGAGCGCGGAGGATCCATTCAGATGCATTCCCTGTTCACTCCTCGGGAGTCGACGCGGAACGAGACACGGAGGAGGCTCGCGGCGTTGTGCCGGCCGCCGCTCGACTGGCTGTCGCCGATGCGAGCGCCTCAGCCATCCGGCCGACAGCCTCCTCGATGATCTCGGGTGAGGTTCCGAAGTTCAGTCGCGCGAACGCTGCGCCCTGCCGGCCGAAGCCGCCGCCGGGGTTCAGCGCGACCCGCGCCTGCTCGAGCGCGGCTCCAGCCGGGTCGGCCGCCCACGCCGTTCCGCTGAAGTCGAGCCACGCCAGGTAGCTGGCATGCGGGCGGCGATATGCCACGCCGGGCAACCGCTCGGCGACGAGCCGCTCGACGAGCAGCGCGTTCGATTCGATCGTCTGCAGCGCGCCGTCGAGCCACTCGTCACCCGACGCGAACGCGGCCGCCGTGGCGATCGCGCCGAACTGGCTGGCTCGCCAGAAGACTTCCTCGGGCATCGCATCGAATGCGCGGATGCCGCGGTCGCTCGCCGCGACCATCACCGCGCACTTCAAGCCCGCCAGGTTGAACGCCTTGCTCGCCGACGTGACCGAGAAGCCGCACTCGCGTGCGGCATCCGACACCTCGAGGAACGGCGTGAACGTCGCGGAGGAGTGCGTGAGGGGCGCATGGATCTCATCGCTCACGATCGACACGCCATGTGCGGCAGCCAGGACGGCGAGCGCTTCGAGCTGCTCACGCGTGTGAGGGTGACCGAGCGGGTTATGCGGATTGCAGAGCAGCATGGCGCGCGCACCGGCTCGAAAGGCCCGCTCGATGCCGCCGAGGTCGAGCGCCGGCGTGCCGGCCCCGTCCGTGAGCAGCGGCACCTCGGCCACACGCCCACCGGCCTCGGGCACGATCTCGAAGAACGGCGGGTAGACCGGGGGAGTGACGACCACCTCGTCGCCGGGAGCGATCGTTCGGCGCAGCACCTCCACGAGCCCGTAGCTCACGTCGATCGTGAGGCGCACCGCCGCGGGCGACACCTCCCACCCGAGTCGGCGGGCCGCGAAGCCGGCGAAGGCCTCGGGCACGGCGCCACGGCCGTTGAGGTAGCCGGTGTCGGAGCGGTCGATCGCGTCGTGGAGGGCTTGCGCAATCGGCTCCGCCAGCGGCAGGTCCATCTCGGCCACCCACAGCGGAAGAACGTCGTCGGGATACGCTCCCCATTTCACGCTCGTGCGGCGACGCAGACGATCAAGCGGCTCGGCGGCGACAGGCATGCTCCAAGCCTGCCACGCACGCTGCCGGTGCTGGTGACGCCATTCGGCGCGGTGACCGCGTCTGCTGGCAAGCGGCGCAAGACGTCCCGGCGCCCGCCGGAGGTGCAGGAGTCGCCGACCGGCCCTCGTCGGGCGGCCGGGCGCGAGGGACGGCATCCGGTAAGATCGACGCTCAGTGGCGCTGATCCGGCAATCACCGGGGAGCCTTCAGAAGAACAGCCGACGCGGCGACGCAAGGCCAAGTAGAACTGAACGGGGCTGGCCCGTCACAGCCAAGGAAGAGCGGTCGCCGCAAGGCGGCAAGCGGGGTGGTACCGCGGTGTGCGATTTCGAATCGCGCAGCGTCCTCGTGCAGCCGAAAGAACTGCCAGGAGTGACATGAGCTACCCTCGCAACAGCCGAGACGACGATGGCCAGGGCGTCAGCCCCTCGCCGAGCTTCCCCGCCATCGAAGAGCGGATTCTGGCGTTCTGGAAGAACGACGACACATTCAAGGCGTCGATCGAGCAGCGCAACGGCTGCGAGGAGTGGGTCTTCTACGATGGCCCGCCCTTCGCCAACGGCCTACCGCACTACGGACACCTCCTCACCGGCTACGCGAAAGACCTCTTCCCGCGATTCCAGACCATGCGGGGCAAACAGGTGCAGCGCCGCTTCGGCTGGGACACGCATGGACTGCCCGCCGAGCTCGAGGCCATGCGCCAGCTCGGCATCACCAAGAAGGACGAGATCGACGCGATGGGCGTCGGCGCCTTCAACAGCGCTGCTCGCGAATCGGTGCTGCGGTACACGCAGGAGTGGCAGGAGTACGTGACCCGGCAAGCCCGCTGGGTCGACTTCGAGAACGACTACAAGACGCTCGACACGACCTTCATGGAGAGCGTCATCTGGGCGTTCAAGCAGCTCTACGACAAGGGGCTCGCGTACGAGGGCTTCCGGGTGCTGCCGTACTGCTGGAACGACGAGACCCCCTTGTCGAACCACGAACTGCGCATGGACGACGACGTCTACAAGACGCGGCAGGACCAGACCGTCACGGTGACGTTCCCGCTCGTCGGCGAGAAGGCCGAGGCCCTGGGACTCACCGCGGTGCGTGCCCTGGCCTGGACCACCACTCCGTGGACGCTGCCCACGAACGCCGCGCTCGCCGTCGGCCCTGACATCGAGTACGCGGTCCTGCCGAGCGGTCCGCTCGGAGCGGGCGACGGTTCGGCCGAGGGAGTAGCGCTGTATCTGCTCGCGACCGAGACGGTCGCCGCGTATTCGAAGGACCTCGGATACGACAGCGCGGATGCCGCGGCAGCCGCAGTCCTGCGCACCGTGCGAGGTGCCGAACTGGAGGGCGTGCAGTACGACCGCCTCTGGGACTTCTACGCCGACGAGGCCTACGGAAACGAGAACGCGTGGCAGGTGCTGGTCGCCGACTACGTCGCGACCGGGGAGGGCACTGGCATCGTGCACCAGGCCCCGGCCTACGGTGAGGACGACCAGGTCACGACGGCGCGCTACGGCATCCCCGTCATCCTCTCGGTCGACGACGGAGGCCGCTTCCTGCCCGCAGTGGAACCGTGGGCCGGCCAGCATGTGTTCGAGGCGAACAAGCCCATCACACAGGCGCTGCGGGCCGAGGGCCGGCTGCTTCGGCAGGCGAGCTACGAGCACCCTTACCCGCACTGCTGGCGTTGCCGGCAGCCGCTCATCTACAAGGCCGTTTCGAGCTGGTTCGTGCGGGTCCCCGTGATCAAGCAGCGGATGCTGGAGCTCAACGAGCAGATCAACTGGGTGCCCGAGAACGTCAAGCACGGCCAGTTCGGCAAGTGGCTCGAGGGCGCGCGCGACTGGTCCATCTCGCGCAATCGCTACTGGGGGTCGCCGATTCCCGTGTGGAAGAGCGACAACCCGGCGTACCCGCGCATCGACGTCTACGGCTCGCTCGACGAGCTCGAACGCGACTTCGGCACGCTGCCCCGCAACGCCGACGGCGAGCCGGACCTGCACCGTCCGTACATCGACGAGCTCACGAGGCCGAACCCTGACGACCCGACGGGCGCATCCACCATGCGACGCATCGATGACGTGCTCGATGTGTGGTTCGACTCCGGTTCGATGCCGTTCGCGCAGGTGCACTACCCGTTCGAGAACCGCGAGTGGTTCGATTCGCACAATCCTGCGGATTTCATCGTCGAGTACATCGGCCAGACGCGCGGCTGGTTCTACACCATGCATGTGCTGGCCACCGCGCTGTTCGACCGCCCCGCCTTCTCGAACGTGATCAGCCACGGCATCGTGCTCGGCAGCGACGGGCAGAAGATGTCGAAGTCGTTGCGCAACTACCCCGACGTGGCCGAGGTGTTCGACCGCGACGGCGCCGACGCCATGCGCTGGTTCCTCATGTCGAGCTCCGTCATCCGGGGCGGCAACCTCATCGTCACGGAGGAGGGCATCCGTGAGGGGGTGCGCCAGGTGCTGCTGCCGTTGTGGAGCACCTACTACTTCTTCACGCTGTACGCCAACGCCGCTGGGGTGGAGGGCGAGTGGCGCACCGACTCCACGGATGTGCTCGACCGCTACCTGCTCGCCAAGACGCGCGATCTCATCGACGAGGTCACCGGGCACCTCGAACGGCTCGACGGGCCGCTCGCCGCTGCCGCGCTCCGCGACTTCGCCGACGTGCTGACGAATTGGTACGTGCGGCGCAGTCGCGATCGATTCTGGAACGGTGACGACCGCCAGGCATTCGACACCCTCTACACCGTTCTCGAGACGGTCACTCGGGTGGCGGCACCGCTCCTGCCGCTGATCACTGAGGAGATCTGGCGCGGACTGACCGGCGGGCGCAGCGTGCACCTGGAGGACTGGCCGGATGCAGATGCATTCCCCTCCGACGACGTGCTGGTGGCGACCATGGATCGGGTGCGCGAGATCGCGTCGGCAGGGCTCGCGCTGCGAAAGGCGCGCAAGCTGCGCGTACGTCTGCCGCTCGCGTCGCTGCGTGTCGTGACCGCGGATGCCGAGCGTCTGGCAGAGTTCACCGACATCCTGCGCGACGAGCTGAATGTGAAGGCCGTCGTCGCCGAGGCGCTCGGTGAGCAGAGCCTCGCGGAGTACGGCATCACGCACCGGTTGACGGTGAACGCTCGCGCGGCCGGGCCTCGTATCGGCCGGCAGGTGCAGCAGGTCATTCAGGCGGCGAAGTCCGGCGACTGGCAGCAGGACGCAGACGGCGTCACCGTCGGCGGGGTCGCACTGCAGGAGGGCGAATTCGAGCTCGTGCTCGAGTCGGCCGACGCTGAGAACGCCATCGCGTTCCTCAACGGAGGCGGATTCGTGCTGCTCGACACGGCCACGACGCCCGAGCTCGAGGCCGAAGGCGCTGCGCGAGACGCGATCCGGGGCGTGCAGGAGGCCCGCAAGGCGGCGGGGCTCGATGTGAGCGACCGCATCCGCCTCGTGCTCACCTCGAATGCGGCGGCTCAGCTCGAGTCGCATCGAGGCCTCATCGCGGCCGAGACCCTTGCGGTCGAACTCGAGGTGATCGAGGCTGAGGGGGGCGACGTCAAGATCGGCGACGGCTCGTCGATGACCGTGACCCTTGCCCGTATGAACGATGCTCCGGTTGGATGACGCCACGGCATGAATAACGACGACATCTTCGACGAGGCGGGCGCCTGGGATGACGCCGCGTTCGACGACAACGAGTACCGTGACGCGGCGGACGCGGTGTACGCGCAGCTGCTGGAGCGCGTCGGGGAGGCGAATCCTCAGCCCAGGCTCGAGCCGACGCGTCGGGTGGCGGAGCTGCTCGGCGACCCGCAGACCGCCTACGCGATCGTGCACGTCACCGGCACGAACGGCAAGACGTCCACCAGCCGCATGATCGAGAGCCTGTTGCGTGCGCACGGGCTGCGCACGGGCATGCTGACGAGCCCGCACTTGCGGCGGTTCAACGAGCGCATCGTCATCGACGGGCGGCCCATCAGCAACGCCGCCCTCAGTGACAACTGGGCCGATATCCAGCCGTATCTGCTGATGGTCGACGCCGAACTCGCCGCCAACGGAGAACCGCCGCTGACCTTCTTCGAGGCGCTGACGGTGCTCGCCTACGCTAGCTTCGCCGATGCTCCGGTGGATGTGGCGGTCATCGAGGTCGGCATGGGCGGCGAGTGGGACTCGACCAATATCGCCGATGGCGCGGTCGCCGTGTTCACACCCATCGCGCTCGACCACACCGACCGGCTGGGTTCGACTCTCGAAGAGATCGCCAGGACGAAAGCCGGGATCATCAAGCCCGCGGCGCGGGTGGTGTCAGCACTGCAAGACCCGGAGGCGATCACCGAGTTGCGCCTTCGGGCATCGCAGAACGAGGCGAGCGTCGACGTCGAGGGAACGGCCTTCGCCGTCGAGAGCACCACGGTCGCGGTCGGTGGCCAGCTGATCACGCTTCGCGGCCTCGGGGGAGAGTACCGCGACCTGTTCCTGCCGCTGTACGGCGACCACCAGGCTCAGAACGCCGCGTTGGCAGTCGCAGCGGTCGAGTCGTTCTTCGGCGAGGGCTCGAGGTCGCTCGACGCCGACCTCGTCGCAGAGGGGCTGGGTCAGGTCACCTCACCAGGACGGCTTCAGCTCGTCGGCACCGAGCCGAGCGTCTTCGTGGATGCCGCCCACAATCCGCACGGCGCAGGCGCCCTCGCCAGCGCGCTCACCGCGTACTTCGACTTCGATGAGGTCGTATGCGTCATCGGCATCCTCCACGGGAAAGACGCCCGCGGAATCGTGGAGGCGCTCGATCCGGTCGTCTCGCGCTTCGTGGTCACGGCCTCGAGCTCGGATCGGGCCATCGACGCCGATGAGCTTGCGGCCACCGTCGTCGCCGTCGCAGGCAGCGATCGTGTTCGGGTGGAACCGCATCTCCCCACCGCATTGGACGATGCCCGGGATGACGCCGCGCAGTCGGAGCGCGGTGCCGTGATCGTCACCGGGTCGGTTACGCTCGCCGGCGATGTCATCGACCTCGCGGAGCAGGAGCAGTGGAAGCAGTCATGACCCAGCACGTTCCTGAGGACGATACGCCGATGAGTTCCGCCTCCCACCAGCAGCAGCCTTTTCTCAGGGCGCCGCGTCGTCGTCGGGGGGCCACCGAGTCGCTGCTGTCCGTGGTGCTCGGGCTCGAGATGATGCTCGTGTTCTTCGTCGCGCTGGTCTTCTACGGGCTGCGCAAGCTCGAACCGCTGCAAGCGCTCTTCGGCGGCATCCTGGTCGTGGTGCTGCTCGTCATCGCCACTCGGATGCTGCGCTACACGTGGGGCCCCTGGGTCGGCGCTGCGCTGCAACTGATCTTCATCGCTTGCGGATTCCTCGAGCCGATCATGTTCTTGATCGGCGTGGGGTTCGCGGCGATGTACGGGTACTACTTCGCGAAAGGGCGCCAGCTCGATCGCCGCAATGAACGGTTCCGTGCTCGACTCGAGAGCGAGCGCGCGGACGCAGAAACAGAAGGAGAGTAATGGCCGTCGAAGAAACTCTGGTGCTCGTCAAGCCTGACGGGGTGGCGCGGGGCCTCACCGGCGAGATCTTGCGCCGCATCGAGTCCAAGGGCTACAGCCTTGTCGACCTTCGCCTGGTGCAGGCGGAGCGCGATCTGCTCGAGCGCCACTACGCCGAGCATGAGGGCAAGCCGTTCTATGAACCCCTGCTGGAGTTCATGGAGTCGGGGCCCGTGGTCGCGATTCGAGTCGCTGGTGAACGCGTCATCGAAGGTGTTCGAGCGCTCATGGGGGCCACCGACCCCACCACCGCTGCCCCCGGCACGATTCGCGGCGATCTCGGCCGCGACTGGGGCCTCAAGGTGCAGCAGAACCTCGTGCACGGCAGCGATTCGCCCGAGACCGCAGCGCGCGAGCTCGACCTCTGGTTCCGCTAGCGCGCGGCGCTGCGCCGCGCAGCGAACGGCAGACGAGGCCACGCTGGTGACGTTTGGCGCGCCCGCACAGCCGATTCTGGCTGGGGCATGCGATAATCGAGAGCAGTCGAGCGGGCCGCGCCCGCATCGGCGCCAGAGAAGGCTTACCGGGCAGAGAACCGGGCCACGCGCAGGGCGAGAGTTCGCCGCGGTGACGGATAGCCAGTTCCGTGAGTGCCGTGAGAGGGCACGCGACGGTGATCGCAGAGGATGCGAGCCGTCAGCAGAGTGAAGGATTCGCGGCAGGTCGCCGCAGGCGACGACCGCACGATAAGAGTTCCCGGAGTGGGTGCGCGGTACCCCGCACCGGGCAGGGAGTGCACCACCGATGGTGGAGAAGAACGAAGAGACACCGAGAAGACGAACGCGCATCTTCGGCGTGCGCCGACGCGCGGCTGAACGAGGGACGAACGGATCGACCGGGAACGGTGGCGCTCGTACGGCCTCCGAGATGGCCGATGGATCAGTGCCGACGAATGCCGCGCCGACGGATGCAATGCCGACGCATGCAGCGCCGACGGATGCTGTCGCGGCCCGTCCCGCCGACGCGGCGGGCGTTGACGCGCCCCTGACTCCGTCAGCGCGTGCATCGGCTGCCGGCGCGGGTGCTGACGACGTGGCCGAGGGCGAGCAGACCGGCACGCCGGCGCAGACGCCGCAGGCCGGTGCCACGATCGATGCGGCCGAGGCCGCCGAAGCAGCCGAAGCACCGGAATCACGAGAAGAAGAGGCGGGAGCCGAGGCCGACGCCGAGGCGTCTGACGATGAGGCGGCACGCCCGGTCGCCACGTCGACGACTTCGCTCATCTTCCACGCGCCGAAGATCGCGGCTCCGCTTCCCGCACTTCGTCGCGATGACATCGACGATGAGCCAAGCAGTGCTGCGCGCGGTCGTCGCCGGCGCCGCGGCGCTGACGCGGACCACGACGAGGAGCCGTCGAGCACGGTGGTGCGCGTGCGCCAGGCACGCAAGCCCCAGGAACTCATCACCGAGCCGCAGCGCATCAAGGGATCGACTCGCCTGGAGGCGAAGAAGCAGCGCCGCCGTGACGGCCGCGATGCGGGCCGCCGCCGGGCAGTGATCACAGAGGCTGAGTTCCTCGCCCGCCGCGAGAGCGTCGACCGGGTCATGGTCGTGCGCTCGAAGCATGGCCGCATCCAGATCGCCGTGCTCGAAGACGATGTGCTCGTCGAGCACTACGTGGCACGGGCCCAGGACGCCTCGCTCATCGGCAACGTGTACCTCGGCCGCGTGCAGAACGTGCTTCCCAGCATGGAGGCCGCGTTCGTTGACATCGGCCGTGGCCGCAATGCCGTGCTCTATTCGGGCGAAGTCGACTGGGAGGCAGCGGCCGCCAACGCGGAGGGCGACGGCAAGAACCAGCCGCGCCGCATCGAGCTCGCGCTGAAGCCCGGCGACAAGGTGCTCGTGCAGGTCACGAAGGACCCGGTCGGACACAAGGGCGCGCGGCTCACGAGCCAGGTCAGCCTGCCCGGCCGCTACCTGGTCTACGTGCCGAACGGCTCGATGAACGGCATCAGCCGCAAGCTCCCCGACACCGAGCGCGCGCGCCTGAAGAAGATTCTCAAGGAGGTGCTGCCCGACAACGTCGGCGTGATCGTCCGCACCGCGGCCGAGGGTGCCACCGAGGAGCAGCTCACCAGGGACGTCACGCGGCTGACCTCGCAGTGGGCGGACATCACTCGCCAGGTCGAGAAGGCGCAGGCCCCCGCGCTGCTGCACTCCGAGCCCGACCTCCTCGTGAAGATCGTGCGCGACGTGTTCAACGAGGACTTCACGAAGCTCGTGATCGAGGGCGACGACGCACGGGAGACCATCGACCGCTACCTGCGCGCGGTGGCGCCCGACCTGCTCGAGCGGGTCGAGCGTTACGAGGGCGAACGCGACAGCTTCGACGAGTATCGCGTGAGCGAGCAGATCGACAAGGCGCTCGAACGCAAGGTGTGGCTGCCCTCCGGCGGCTCGCTCGTGATCGACCGCACCGAGGCCATGACGGTGGTCGACGTGAACACCGGCAAGTTCGTCGGTTCGGGCGGAAACCTCGAAGAGACGGTGACCCGCAACAACCTCGAGGCGGCTGAGGAGATCGTGCGGCAGCTCAGGCTGCGCGATATCGGCGGGATCATCGTGGTCGACTTCATCGATATGGTGCTCGAGTCGAATCGCGATCTCGTGCTGCGTCGCCTGGTCGAATGCCTCAGCCGAGACAGGACCAAGCATCAGGTCGCAGAGGTCACCTCATTGGGCCTCGTGCAGATGACCCGCAAGAAGCTGGGCCTCGGGCTCATCGAGTCGTTCAGCGAGCCCTGCGAGACCTGCGCCGGGCGCGGCATCATCGTGCACCACGAGCCGGTGTTCAAGCACCGCCCCCAGCAGGAATCGGGCGGCAGCGGTCGCGGGCGCCGGAGCAAGGGCGGCAACGGCGGTGGGCAGCAGCCAGCGGCGCAGAAGGCCAACGGCAACGGAACACACTCCATCACCGAGGACGCCCGTCACGCGCTCGCGCAGATTGCCGCGAGCACAGTGGCCCACACCGCCGAGGAATCAGTCAAAGCAGCCGTGACGGATGCCGGGGGAGCGGCAGACGCCCCGTCGGTCCCTCTCGAGGACCGTCCGGCCGCCGACCAGGGTTCTCCCCGCGCCGACTCGGCCGCGCCGCAGGCACGCGCGAAGAATCGACGCGGCCGTGCCGCTGCGCCGCAGGCTGCTGCGGAGTACCCGCCCTCGAAGTCGCATGGCGATGTCCTCGGTGATGTCGTGAGCCGCGAGGGTGAGGCCGCGAAGAGCGAGGAGGCGCCGGTGTCGATCCTCGACATCCCGCTGCCGGTTTCGAACGCCCAGCGCGCGAAGCGCAGCGTCGACCTCAGTGCGACGGAGCAATTGCTCGAATCGGTGCTCGACGCACTGCCCGAGCCGAAGCGACCCGGTCAGGGCCGGTCTTCGCGGCGTGCCTCGTCGTCAGGCGGAGCGCCCGAGCAGATCGGCTGACGCCACCCACGAAGCGACGTCTTGAGCGGCCGCGCGTCGAGCATCCTGACCGATTGCGTCTGGATCAACCGGCGCGTGGCCGTTTGTCGCGCTGCCGCACTCGCAAGCCGCTTCCGATGAGTCGGCGCGCGAGCTCACTGCCGCTCACGGGCTCTGCGCCGAGTGCGATCAGCTCGGCGACGCGGTGCTCGGGCACGTCGTAGTGGTCGTGGTCGAAGGAGCGACTGGGAATCCCAGCCGACTCGGCGAACGCGTGCAGTTCTTCCAGCGAGGTGTCGCTGACCACGTGAGCCCACAGGGTGCCGTGCGCCGGCCAGACGGGCGGATCGATCAGCACGGCCATGCGCCGAGCCTATGCCTGCTTTCGGGCGACGCCACCGCTCGTCCGACTCCCGGCCGGGCGGGGCGAACTTCACGGCGCCGACGCTGGTCGCAGCGGTGCCGTCACGGCATCCGTCCCGCTGCTGATAGAATCGAACGCCTGGTCACCTCGCAGTGCGCCACGGATGCCGCTCGCAGCGGTTTGACCGTGCATGTGCCGGTCAAGTATTCTTGATCGTTGGCGTGCGCCGGCTTCGGTCCGCGCGAGGTGCCAAGAGATTTCCTCTGACAAGTAAGGGTTACAAGTGGTTTACGCAGTTGTGCGCGCCGGCGGCCGGCAGGAGAAGGTCGAGGTCGGCTCGGTTCTCGTCGTCGACCGGATCGCGGCAGACAAGGACGGCAAGATCGAGCTCGCCCCCGTGCTGCTCGTCGACGGTGACACCATCACGCACGACGCGAAGTCGCTCGCGAAGGTCAAGGTCACCGCTGAGGTGCTCGGCGACCTGCGCGGCCCGAAGATCGTCATCCAGAAGTACAAGAACAAGACCGGGTACAAGAAGCGCCAGGGCCACCGCTCGGAGCTCACTCGCGTCAAGATCACCGGCATCAAGTAAGGCAGCGCAGCAATGGCACACAAAAAGGGAGCATCGTCCACCCGTAACGGTCGCGACTCGAACGCCCAGCGCCTCGGCGTGAAGCGCTTCGGCGGCCAGGTCGTCAGCGCCGGCGAGATCATCGTCCGCCAGCGCGGCACGCACTTCCACCCCGGCGTGAACGTCGGCCGTGGCGGCGACGACACGCTGTTCGCGCTCGAAGCAGGCGCAGTGCAGTTCGGCACCAAGGGCGGCCGCAAGGTCGTCAACATCGTGGCTGCCGGCTAAGTCAGACATCACTCCAGGGGCGAGCTTCGGCTCGCCTTTGGTGTTTCAGGGCAGGGTTCAGGGCAGAGAGGAGCGAACCATGGCGACGTTCGTCGACGACGTGGTGCTGCACTTGCGCGCCGGCAACGGCGGCAACGGCTGCGTCTCGGTGCGCCGTGAGAAGTTCAAGCCCCTCGGCGGGCCCGACGGCGGCAATGGGGGCAAGGGCGGCGACATCGTGCTCGTCAGCGATCCCCAGGTCACGACACTGCTCAGCTACCACCGCGGGCCGCACCGCACCGCCGAGAACGGCGGCTTCGGCATGGGAGACAACCGCGAGGGCCACAACGGCGCCGACACCGAACTCCCCGTACCGGTCGGCACGGTCGTCAAGGACGTCGACGGCAGCATCTTGGCCGACCTCGACGAGCCCGGCATTCGTTTCGTCGTCGCGCCGGGAGGCGTCGGCGGGCTGGGCAACGCCGCTCTCGCGAGCCAGAAGCGCAAGGCGCCCGGCTTCGCGTTGCTGGGCACGCGCGGCTGGCAGGGCGACGTGCGCCTCGAGCTCAAGACCGTTGCGGATGTCGCCCTCGTCGGCTATCCGAGCGCCGGCAAGTCGAGCCTCATCGCCGCGCTCTCGGCGGCGAAGCCGAAGATCGCTGACTATCCGTTCACCACACTGCACCCCAATCTCGGCGTCGTGCAGGCCGGTTCCATGCGCTTCACGGTCGCAGATGTGCCCGGCCTCATCGAGGGCGCGAGCGAGGGGCGCGGACTCGGGCTCGAGTTCCTCCGCCACGTGGAGCGCTGCGCTGCGCTGGTGCATGTGCTCGACTGCGCCACGCTGGAACCTCAGCGCGACCCCATCACCGACCTCGAGGTCATCCTCGGCGAACTGGCCGCATATCCGGTTCCCGAGGGGGAGACGCCCTTGCTCGAGCGCCCGCAGTTGATCGCGCTCAACAAGACGGATGTGCCAGACGGCACCGACCTTGCCGCGATGGTGCGTCCGGAGCTCGAGCAGCGGGGCTATCGCGTGTTCGAGGTCAGCGCGGTGAGTCGCGCCGGTCTGCGTGAGCTCTCGTTCGCCATGGCCGAGATCGTCGAAGCCGCGCGTCTCGAACGTCTCGCGCAGCCCGAGGCTCCGCGCATCGTGATGCGCCCCCGACCCGTCGACGAGGCTCCGTTCACCATCACGGTCGAGGGCGGAACGCACGGCAACGTCTACCGTGTGCGCGGCGAGAAGCCAGAGCGCTGGGTCGAGCAGACCGACTTCCAGAACGATGAGGCGGTGGGCTACCTCGCCGACCGGCTCGCCAAGATCGGCATCGAAGAGGGGCTGTTCAAGGCCGGCGCGGTTGCGGGAGCCACCGTCGTCATCGGCGGAGAGGACGGCATCGTGTTCGACTGGGAGCCGACGCTCACGTCGACTGCTGAGCTCGTGACGAGCCCCCGCGGGCTCGACGAGCGCATCAGCGGGGGAGCCCGTGCGACTCGCGCCGAGCGGCGTGAAGCGTACTTCGAGCGCATGGACGCGAAGGCGGCGGCGCGTGAAGAGCTTGCGCGAGAGCGCGCTGCCGGCATCTGGCGCGATGACGAAGGCTTCGAGGTGCGACGCGACCGCGGCGCCACCACCCCCGATGGCGATGCCGGTGAGGCCGATACGGAAGAATCTCAGTCGTGAGCTCTGGCGTCGAGACCCCGCACGGCGGGGTGCGGATGCCGTTGAGCGAGCGCGCCGGGATCGCCACCGCCCGCC
Organism: Ruicaihuangia caeni; assembly: GCF_029952955.1. Taxonomy (GTDB): domain Bacteria; phylum Actinomycetota; class Actinomycetes; order Actinomycetales; family Microbacteriaceae; genus Ruicaihuangia; species Ruicaihuangia caeni. The sequence goes on from NZ_JASATX010000001.1 coordinate 541,614, forward strand.
GCATCGTCGTCAAGGTGGGGTCGTCATCGATCAGCGGCCACAACGCGGGGCGGATCGCGCCCCTCGTCGATGCCCTCGCGGTGGCGCATGCCCGGGGGAGCGAAGTGGTTCTCGTCTCTTCGGGTGCGATCGCGACGGGCATCCCCTTCTTGAAGCTCGATGCGAGACCGAGCGACCTCGCAACGCAGCAGGCGGCCGCGGCCGTCGGCCAGAACGTGCTCATGGTGCGCTACCAGGAGAGCCTTCGCCGATACGGCATCATCGCCGGGCAGGTGCTGCTCACGGCCGGCGACCTCGAGAACGCCACGTCGCGCGGCAACGCGCAGCGTGCCATCGACCGCTTGCTCGCCCTGGGCATCCTTCCGATCGTCAACGAGAACGACACGGTCGCGACTCATGAGATCCGCTTCGGCGACAACGACCGTCTCGCGGCGCTGGTCGCGCAGTTGCTGCGTGCTGATGTGCTGATTCTCCTGAGCGACGTCGACGGGCTCTACACCATGCCTCCCGAGCGCCCCGGCGCCGAGCACATCGCCGAGGTCCCGTTCGGCGACGCTCTGGCCGAGGTCGAGATCGGCGGCACCGGCGCAGCAGGCGTGGGAACAGGCGGGGCCGGCACGAAGGTCGGTGCTGCACGGTACGCGGCGGCGCACGGCATCCCCGTGCTGCTCACCTCTGCCGACGAGGTCATGACCGCTGTGAGCGGCCGACGCACCGGCACCTGGTTCGCTGCCAAGACCCCGGATTTCGCCCTCACGGCACCCGTTCCGACCTCTCGAGCCACCCGCTAGCGCCCAGCGTGCAGGCATGGTGACCCAATAGACTCGGGTCATGCCTGACACCGCTACGCTCACGTTCCACGACAAGCTCGTGGCGGCGCGGGACGCCGCCCGAGGCCTCGTCACGATCACTACCGCGCAGAAGAACGCTGCGCTGCAGGCGATCGCCGACGGCGTTCGGGGAGGCATCGAACGCATTGTTCCCGCGAACGAGCTCGACCTCGCAAACGGCCGCGATAGCGGCATGAGCCTGGGGCTGCAAGACCGTCTCAAGCTCGACCAGCCACGACTCGAGGCGCTCGCGCAGGCCGTCGAACAGATCATCGCCCTCACCGACCCCGTTGGGCAGACCGTGCGCGGTTCAGTGCTGCCGAACGGTCTCTCGATCAATCAGGTGCGAGTGCCGTTCGGCGTCATCGGCGCGATCTACGAGGCGCGACCCAACGTCACGATCGACATCGCGGCGCTGGCGCTGAAGAGCGGTAATGCCGCAGTGCTTCGCGGCGGGTCGGCGGCCCAGCACACCAACGGCGTGCTGGTGGAGATCATCCAGGACGCGCTCGAGTCGGCTGGGCTGCCGCGAGCATCCGTGCAGACGATCGATGAGTTCGGGCGCGATGGCGCGAAGCAGCTCATGCGCGCTCGCGGCTTCGTCGATGTGCTCATTCCTCGGGGGAGCGCCTCGCTCATCAGCACCGTGGTCAACGAGTCGACCGTGCCCGTCATCGAGACCGGCGCCGGCGTGGTGCACATCTTCATCGATGAGAGCGCTGACGAGCAGATGGCCGTCGACATCGTCCGCAACGCCAAGGTGCAGCGCCCGAGCGTGTGCAACGCGGTCGAGACCGTGCTCGTGCACCGCGCGGCGGCAGACCGGCTGCTGCCGGGCGTGCTGCAGGCGCTCCGAGAGTCCGATGTCACAGTGCACGGCGACGAGGGCGTCATCCAGCTCTTCGCAGATGCCGTGCCCGCCTCCGATGCCGACTGGGCCTCGGAGTATCTCTCGCTCGACCTCTCCGTGAAGCTCGTCGACTCCATCGACGAGGCGATGGCCCACATCCGCAACTACACCACCGGACACACCGAGTCGATCATCACGAACGACCTGCACAACGCCGAGCGGTTCCTCGCAGAGGTCGATGCCGCGGTGGTCATGGTGAACGCCTCGACGAGGTTCACTGACGGAGGCGAGTTCGGCTTCGGAGCCGAGGTGGGCATCTCGACCCAGAAGCTGCACGCTCGCGGACCGATGGGGTTGGCCGAGCTGACGAGCACGAAGTGGGTCGTGCGGGGCTCCGGTCAGGTTCGCAGCTAGACTCGTAGACGACTTTCGAATGGAGAACCACCTATGTCGCTGATCACCGCTGTGCTTGCCGCGTCCGAGGGCGGCCACGAGCTGGCTCCCCTGATCGCGCCGGCGCCGGTCATCGCAGGCGTCATGGCCGTGCTGTTCATCGCGGGTGCCGCGGTCACGTTCAGCTACCGCGATGTCACCAACCGTCTCGGCTACCACCGCAAGGCGGCCGAGGCGCGCGTCGAGAAGCCCGCCGACGAGCAGTAGGCGGCGCCTCCCTTGATGGCCGAGGTGACCGGGCGTCGTCCGCGCATCGGTGTGATGGGCGGCACGTTCGATCCCATCCATCACGGGCACCTCGTGGCCGCAAGCGAAGTGCAGCAGCACTTCGACCTCGATGAAGTGATCTTCGTGCCCACGGGCGAGCCGTGGATGAAGAGCGATGTGTCGCCGAGCGAGCACCGTTACCTCATGACGGTCATCGCTACCGCGTCGAACCCGCGTTTCGGCGTGAGCCGTGTCGACATCGAGCGAGGCGGCAAGACGTACACCATCGACACGCTGCGCGATCTCCGCGCACTGCGGCCCGAAGCCGACTTCTACTTCATCTCCGGCGCCGACGCGATCGCCCAGATCCTCGAGTGGAAGAACGTCGAGGAGTTGTGGGAACTTGCTCACTTCGTGGCCGTCTCGCGACCGGGCCACGCACTGAGCATCAGCGGACTCCCAGCGCGCCGCGTAAGCTCGTTGGAGGTTCCCGCGCTGGCGATCTCGTCGACCGACTGCAGGCAGAGGGTGAGCCGGGGGTACCCGGTGTGGTACTTGGTTCCAGACGGCGTCGTCCAGTACATCTCGAAGTACCACCTCTATCGGAGCAAGCAACCGTGAGCGCAAGACAGCACCAGCACATGAGCCGGCGCGAGGCGCGTGAGTATGAGCGCAAGCTCGCCGCGGAACGCGAACTGCGTGAGGCGATCGAGCAGCGCGAGGTCAGCAGCGCCTCCGACGCTGGTTCCGCGAGCGAGCCGAGCAGCGCACCCGCCTCGGCGCCGACAGAGGCGGAGTCGACCGATCGAGCGTCGGTGGCGCCGTCCGCTCCCTCTGGCGAGGCGGCTCGACCGTCCGTGCTGCAGGACTCGACCGCTCCATCGACGGCTGCGAGCGCCGGAGCACCGATGTCGATGGCGTCGGCTCCCTTCTTCGTGAACGGCCAGCCGATGACGCGTCGGCAGCTCCGCGAGCTGCGCAGGGCGCAGGAGGCCGGCGCGGTGCCGCCGCTCGTCGAACCCGGCGAGCATGAGCCGGCTGCCCGTGGTCCGCTCGCCCCGGTCGAACTGCCCGAGGTGCCGAACGTCAGCACCGGCAGCGCACCGGTGATGCCCGCCCCGGTCACGTCCCGGCCTTCGAACACGAGCCCCCAGCGTGCTGCTGCAGGCGCCGCCGACGCAGGAACCGCCGACGCAGCGGCATCAGTCACCAGTGGCGCTGAGGCGGGGCCGTCCGACGCCGGCGAGGCTCCGGTTCGCCGGCGTGATCGGCTCCGCCCGTCCGCCGTGTCGGCCGGTTTCGCGAGGTCGACCGAGTCTGCGGCATCCGCGGAGGCGCCCGTAATCGAGCCTCAGCCATCGTCCACGCCTGAGTCGCAGCAGCTCATCGAGAGCACGCCGTTCGCCTCCGACGCGCGACAGGCGGCGGCCCCGGCGAACGAGACTGTTCCAGAGATCGTCGAGCGCAGCCCGTTCGCGCGAGCGGAATCGACTGCCCCCGAGGCGGACGCACCGAGCGCCGCTGCTTCCGAGGGAGAGCAGGATGCCGCGCACGACACGGACTTGCGTGAGCGCAGCACCGCCTTCGACTCGATGGTCAGCCCTGAGGCCGGTGGCTCGACGGTCAGCGCCGCGGCCCTCGTGCTGCCGTCGGTGCCTGGTCACAGTGATCTGCCGCGCGCCCTCGACGGCACCGGCGAGATCATCATCACCGACAGCATCAGGCTCTCGGGCGGTCTGGCCGCCACTGGCAGCCACAGCACCGGGCTCGACGGCATCGAACTCGACCGGCTGCTCGATGCCGACGACCGCGCCGCGTCGCAGGCCGTCAGCGATTCGCAGCCGGTGCGCGCCTCGAAGGCCATCAGCACGAGCAGCGCGACGCGCGGTGTCATCCAGACCAAGAAGCCCCGGGGCAACAAGTTGCTCACCGGGCTGGCGATCACGGCATCCGGCCTTGCGGTCGGAGTCGTGGCATTGCTCGTCATCGGCGTGCTGAACGGAGTCTTCTAGTGGGCGGTATTCCGCTGAGCAACGTCTGGTGCGCCGCGTGACGGCGTCCGAGAACGCACTGCAGCTCGTCGCGATCGCCGCGAAAGCGGCCGATGCGAAGGGCGGCGAAGATCTCGTGGCGCTCGACGTGTCGAAGCCACTTCCGCTCGCCGACGCGTTTCTCCTCGTGAGCGCGGGCAGCGAGCGTCAGGTGCTCGCGATCGCCGACGAGATCGAAGAGAAGCTCGCGGAGCACGGCACGCACGCGCTTCGGCGCGAGGGACGGTCCGAAGCCCGCTGGGTGCTGCTCGACTTCGGCGACCTCGTGGTGCACGTGTTCCATCAGGAGGAGCGCGTGTACTACGCGCTCGAGCGGCTGTGGCGCGATTGCCCGGTGATCCCGGTACAGATCGACGGGCCCAGCGAACCGGCCTGATCGGTTCCTCAACACCGCCGTGGTCGTGGCGTCTGACAGGCGGCTCGCTGAGGCGCGCTGCGAATGTTGCGGAATGCGACATCCTGACTGAACACCAAGCAACGGCTGATTAGGCTTGTCGGGTACCCAAGGGCGCCCGAGCGGCGCCTCGGCATCCATCGAGAACGATCTCTGGATGCCGCCGTCCTCTCACCAGGAAGCGCTTCCGCCTGTGATCACTGTCAGCCATGTCTCCAAGACCTTCGGGTCGGGTGACGCCGCGGTGACCGCGCTCGACGATGTGAGCCTGCAGGTGGCGCCTGGCGAGATCTTCGGCGTGGTCGGCCAGAGCGGTGCCGGCAAGTCGACCCTGATCCGCACCGTCAACCTGCTCGAGCGGCCCGACACCGGAAGCGTCATCGTCGACGGGCAGGAACTCACCACGCTCAGCGACTCGGCGCTTCGCCGAGCTCGCCAGCACATCGGCATGGTGTTCCAACACTTCAATCTGCTCGAGAGCCGCACCGCGCAAGGCAACGTCGAGCTCGCGCTCGAGCTCGCGGGCACCGACTCCCGCGACCGCAAACGGCGTGCGTCGGAGATCCTCGACCTCGTCGGTCTCGGCGCCAAGGCCGGCTCGTTTCCGTCTCAGCTCTCGGGCGGGCAGAAGCAGCGCGTCGGCATCGCTCGCGCCCTTGCTGCTGAACCCAGGGTGCTGCTCTCAGACGAAGCGACCTCCGCACTCGACCCCGAGACGACGCGATCGATCCTCGAGCTGTTCAAGACGATCAACGAGCAGCTCGGCCTCACCGTCATGCTGATCACGCACGAGATGGACGTCGTGAAGGGGATCTGCGATTCTGCGGCGCTCCTCGAGCACGGCCGAGTGGTCGAGACCGGGGGACTGGTCGAACTGATCTCGACGCCCGGCTCGCGCCTTGCTGCAGACCTGTTCCCGCTCGGCGACGCGACACCCGCGCCCGGCACGACTGTGATCGACATCACGTTCAGCGGCGGGTCGGCTGATCGGCCCGTGATCGCACAGCTCGCGCGCGATCACTCGCTGGACGTGTCGATCCTCGGCGCCGTCATCGAGTCGATCGGCGGCAGCCAGGCGGGTCGCACTCGCCTCGAGCTTCCGGGCACGCCGGCGCAGAACGCCGCTGCGGTCGACGACCTCCGAGACCAGGGGCTGCTCGTCGAGGTGCATTCCGCCGATGCAGCGGGAGGTGTCTCATGATCGACGTCAACGACCCGAACTTCTGGCCCCAGCTCTGGGAGCTGATGCTCGTCGCCACGGGGGAGACCCTCTACATGGTGGGCGTCGCGCTCATCTTCACGGTGCTGCTCGGCCTGCCACTCGGCATTGCGGTCGTCGGCACCGAGCGCGGTGGCCTCTTCGAGCGGGTGCTCGGCTCACGCCGGCTCAGCGCCGTCATCAACTGGGTGCTGAACTTCATCGTCAACCTCGGCCGCAGTGTGCCGTTCGTGATCCTCATGGTCGCGCTGATCCCCGTGACGAGGTTCCTCGTCGGCACCTCGATCGGTGCGACGGCGGCGATCGTGCCGCTCTCGCTGGTCGCGATCCCCTTCTTCGCCCGCATGGTCGAGATCGCCATCAAGGAGGTGGATGCCGGGCTCATCGAGGCCGCGCATTCGCTCGGCGCCACCCGCTGGCAGATCGTGTCGAAGGTGCTGGTGCCCGAGGCTCTGGCGCCAATGGTCCTCGGTCTATCGACGACGGTCACCTCGATCATCAACTTCTCGGCGATGGTCGGCGTCGTGGCGGGTGGCGGTCTCGGGTCGGTAGCGATCCGCTGGGGCTACCAGCGCTACAGCGTCATCCACATGATCATCGTGATCATCATCATCTTCATCATCGTGATGGTGCTGCAGTGGTTGGCCACCTGGGGCGCGCGCCGACTCACCCACCGCAGCGGCGACACCGGCAAGCGCAAGCGAATGTTCGAGAGCGTCGCCGGCGGCTGAGCCAGTCTGAAGCCGACCGCATCCGCTCCACCCTGATGCAATCTCTCTCACCGTCGAGTTCCGGGCTCTCGCGTCAGCGTCCGGAGGACCGACGGCTTCACCACGCCTGAAACCACAGCAAAGCAAAGGAAACACCATGACGTTCATCTCTCCGAAGCGCCTCGCCGGCGTCGGTCTCGCCGCCGCCCTCACCATCGGCCTTGCCGGCTGCGGTGCGGCCAGCGACGCCGGCAGCACTGACGCCGGTAGCGGCGACGTGCAGACGATCAAGGTCGGCGCGCTCGCGATCCCAGCAGGGGAACTGCTCCAGTGGGTCGACGAGAACCTGGCCGCCGACGCCGGCCTCGACATCGAGTACATCGAGTTCACCGACTACAACACGCCGAACACCGCCCTCGTCGATGGCGATGTCGACGCGAACCTGTTCCAGAACACGACCTTCCTTGCCAACTTCAACACGGCCACCGGCAGCGACCTCGTGAGCGTGGGCGAGATCTACCTGCCGGTCGCGGCGTTCTACAGCGACAAGATCACTGATATCGCCGACCTGGAGAAGGGCGCGAAGATCGCGATCCCGGACGACCCGACCAACGAGGGGCGTGCACTCGAGATGCTCGCCGCCGAGGGCCTGATCGAGACCACCGAGAACCCCTCGACGCTCAACGACGTGACCTCGAACCCGAACGACTTCGAGTTCGTCGAGATCGAGAACGCCTCGCTCGCCGCGGCACTTCCCGACGTCGACGCCGCGTTCGTGACGATCTCGTTCGCGTTGCCCGCCGGCCTCAAGCTCGAGGACGCCATCCTTGTCGAGGGTGAGAGCAGCAAGTTCTTCAACGTGCTCGCCACGACTCCGGAGCTCGAGAACGACGAGCGCGTGCAGAAGCTCTACGACCTCCTGCTCTCTGACGAGACTCAGGCCTACATGGAGGAGACCTTCGGCGACCAGATGATCCCGGTCACCAAGTGAGCTGATCCCGGCAGTGCCATGCACGGCTGAGCGCCCGGCTCCCGTCTATCGGGGGTCGGGCGCTTGCCGTACCGGCTCGGCACGGCCGCGCCTCGAGCCCGGTCACGGTGCGAAGCCGGCGAGCGAAGTCCGCACGGTGGTCAGCGGCTGCCGGGGCATGTAGTAAAGTAGATGAGTCGCCTCCGCGAGGAGGTCGACCGAAACGGGTCTGTGGCGCAGCTGGTAGCGCACCTGCATGGCATGCAGGGGGTCAGGGGTTCGAGTCCCCTCAGATCCACCATTGTTCGAGTCGGTTTTCAGGGCTCGGTTCACGTGGCCGTAACCGGCCGTACCGATCGCTCCTCTTGTCGAGTTCGCATCGACGGTCGAGAGCTCACGCCGGCCGAGCCATTGCGGCTGCTGCTCCGCTCCATAGGCTGGGGCGATGGGGCTCTTCACGCGTCGAGATCCGCAAACCCGCTCAGTGACGGCTCCCTCGGCAGGCGTGGAGACCATCGCGCCGACGCGGGGCCTGCTGTCGAGCTCGTTGTGGGGGGACAGGCTCGGACGCTGGTCGGTGCGCAGCCTGCAGCTTCTGCTGATCATCGCGCTGAGCGCGCTCACGATCTGGGCGCTCGTGCAGGTCAAGCTCGTGGTGATCCCGCTGCTCATCGCCATCATCCTCGCGGCGGCAGCAAGCCCCGTCATCGTGCGGCTGCGCCGGTGGATGCCGCCCATGTTGGCCGCGTGGATCACGCTGCTCGGCGGCCTCGCCGTGTTCGGGGGAATCGTCACGCTCATCGTCTTCGCCGTGCGGAACCAGTGGGACGAGTTGGTCGCGTCGGCGACCGAGGGATTCGAAGACCTGCAGCGCTGGCTGGCCGACCTGCAATTGCCTATCGACCAGGCCCAGATAACCGCGACCCGTGATGCCATCGTCGACTTCGTCACCAGCGCCGAGTTCGGCGCCGGCGCGATCGCAGGCGTCTCGCTCGCGACGGAGTTCGTGACCGGCACCGTGCTGGTGATCGTCGTGCTGTTCTTCTTCTTGAAGGACGGGGACCGGATCTGGGCCTTCCTGCTGCGCCCCTTCGACGGAGCCCGCCTGGAGCGCGGACGTCGCATCGGTGACACGTCCGTCAATGTGCTGGGCGGCTATATACGGGGCACCGCCATCGTTGGCCTGGTCGACGCTCTGGTCATCGGCGTGGGCCTTGCGATCTTGCAGGTGCCGCTCGCGCTTCCGCTCGCAGTCATCGTGTTCCTCGGTTCGTTCATCCCCCTCGTCGGCGCCACCGTTGCCGGTGTCTTCGCTGCGCTCGTGGCGCTGGTAGCGAACGGCCCGGTCGTGGCGCTGATCGTGGTGCTGATCGTGATCGTCGTGAATCAACTCGAGGGCGATCTGCTGCAGCCCATCGTCATGAGTCAGTCGCTCAAGCTGCACCCGCTGATCATCCTCGTCGCACTGACGGTCGGCACGATCCTCGGCGGGATCGCGGGCGCTGTGCTCGCAGTGCCGATCGCCGCGGTCGGGTGGGCGATCGTGAAGGTTTGGGATAAGCCCGATCCGTCGCTCGATGCACGCAAGCAGCTCCGCTTGCGACGCGGCGCTCGGAAGGCGTCATGAGCGCTGTCACCTGGGCCCCGCGGTTGCCCCGTGGTCGAGCAGCCCGCGCCACGTCGGCGACGATCTCGCGAGCGTGTTCCCACTAGGCTCGTCCCCGGAAGAGACAGAACCGGTTGACGTCCCTCTTCGGATGATCGGTTCTCGGTGAACGAGGTTGCCAACGGTATGAGCGGAGCGAGGCGTCACGGGGTCGCCACTGGGCTCCGCGGGCGGACGCTACTCGTCGTGGCGATGTGCATCGGATCCATGATCTCGATGTTCAACACCACCCTCGTGAACCTCCTGGTTCCGGCGATCGGCGGCGAGTTCGGAGTACCCGCAGTCGGCCTCGAGTGGGTGAGCGCCGCATACACGCTCGCTTACGGCGCCCTTCTGATGATCGGCGGAGCGATCGGCACCGCATTCGGCCGTCGTGCGGCGTTCCTTGCGGGTACCGCCGTATTCACCGCCGCGTCGGTCGCCTGCGCTCTGGCGCCCGACCTGGTCGTGCTTCTCCTCGGACGCGCCCTGCAGGGAGTCGGCGTCGCGCTGCTCCTCCCTCAGACCCTCGCAATCCTGCGTGCTGAGTTCGATGATGCCGCGCAGCGCTCTCGAATGGTCGGGCTCTGGGCCGGGGTCGCGAGCCTGGGATTGAGCGCTGGGCCGGTACTGGGTGGGGTCATTCTCGCGGCGGGAAGCTGGCGGCTGGGGTTCGTGCTCTCTGCTGCGCTGGCGATCGCCGCGTTCATCCTCGGCGCGCGCGGTGTGCCGCCCGCCGCGCACGGGCGGCCGGCGGCCGGAGTCCGCGTCGACTGGGTCGGTGCCGCGATCGGTGCCGTCGGCCTCGGCGGCCTGGTGGAGGGCCTGCTGCAACTGCCCCTCCAGGGATTCGCCTCACCTCTGGTTCTGGGCGCATTCGCAGTCGGCACCGCCTCGATTGCGCTGTTCCTGATCAGGCAGCGGGCGCGCAGCCGTCACGATCGGGTCGTCTTGATCCCGCCCTCGCTTTGGCAGTCGCCGGCAGTGATCGCGGCCAGCGTCGCAGGGCTCGCCTACTTCTTCATGTTCTTCGGCACCTCGTACTTCTACTCGATCGACCTCCAGGAATACCGCGGTCACGACCCGTTCACCGCCGGGTTGCTGTTCCTGCCCATGATGCTGAGCACGGCGGCATTCGGGCCGATCGCCGGCCGCCTCGCTGCTCGCTTCGGCATCGCACCCGTGCTGATCACCGGTCTGGGGCTGGGCGCAGCGGGATGCGCTCTGCTGGCAGTGCAATCTGAAGGATCGGGTCCGGCTGATCTCGCATGGCGCCTCGCGGTCGTCGGCGTCGCGTCCGGGCTCATGAGCTCGTCGATGAGCAGCCTCGCGGTCGCGGATGCCGATCCGGCCGACTCGTCGACCGCCGCGGCCCTCCACAACACCTTCCGCCAGATCGGATCCACCCTCGGCGTCGCCGCGCTCGGCGCGATCATCGGCGCCAATGTGCTGGCCCGGCAACCGGATGCAGCGATTGCCCAAACAATGCCGGGCATCGGAGCCGCCATGGCGGTCACCGCCGCGGTGCTGCTCGCCGGTATGGTCACGGTGTTTCTTCTCACAACAAGGAACTCGAATCAGTCAGGAGCATCCGAAGCATGAAGTCCGCGAACTCTGCCGCTGAACCGCTGCGCGGACTCAGCGCGTTCCCGCTCACACCGATCGCCGACCACCGCGTCGATGAGACCGCCTACGCGAGGATCGTGGGCCGTCTCGCTGCAGCTCGCGTCGACACCATCACCGCGCTCGGGTCCACCGGTTCCTACGCGTATCTCACGAGAGCCGAACGCGCGCGGGTCGCCGCCCTCGCGGTCGAGCACGCGGGCGCGACGCCCGTAGTCGTGGGCATCGGTGCGCTTCGCACCGAGCATGTGCTCGAGCATGCAGCGGATGCTGAGGCCGCGGGCGCTGCGGCGCTGCTGCTCGCGCCCATGACCTATCAGGCGCTCACCGCCGACGACGTCTATGGGCTGTTCGACGATGTGACCAGCGCAGTGTCGCTGCCGGTCATCCTCTACGACAACCCGGGCACCACGCATTTCGCCTTCACCGAAGAGCTGTATGCGGCGATCGCGCGTCTCCCGAGAGTCACGTCGATCAAGATCCCTGCGCTGCCCGCCGACTCAGCAGCGGCTGCGGACCGCGTGCAGCGTCTGCGCCAGGTGTTGCCCGCCCATGTGACGATCGGTGTGTCGGGCGACGCCTCTGCGGCGACCGGTCTCTCTGCGGGCTGCGATGCGTGGTATTCGGTCATCGCCGGCACGCTGCCTGAGCCCGCTCTCGCGATCACGCGCGCTGCTCAGGCCGGCCGAGCCGACGAAGCCGCGGCGCTGTCGGCGCGGCTGGCACCGCTTTGGGAACTCTTCGCCGAGCACGGCAGTCTCCGTGTCACGGCAGCGATCGCGGAGCACCTGGACCTGGCGCGACCGTACTGCCTGCCGTTGCCGATCAAGGGCCTTGGCGATGCGGACCGCCGCCGTGTCGCCCGTGTCGTCGAGGAACTCGGCCTCGGCCGATAGCGTCATCCGACGCCGGTCATCCTGGGCGCGGCTGCGCTGCACCTGCTGCGAGGAGCTACCCTTCGGCCGCGGTCGCCTCCTTGGGGAGCTTGCGAACGCGAGGGCGACGGCGCCGACGCTCCGGGATCATCGAGCGCATCTCTTCGAGCTTGCCGAAGCACAGCAGCCGATCGCCGGCCTCCAGCTCGACGGCATCCTTCGGATTCGGGATCACATTGGCACCGCGGTGGAGGGTGAGCACGGTGATGTCTCGCTCTCGCAGTCCCGAGTCTCGCAGCGAGCGGCCCACCATATCGGCGTTCGCGTGCACGACGAGTTCTGCGACTCCGTACCCGGTCGACACGCTCAGCCGTTGACGCACATCGATCTCTGGGAAGGCGACCTGATTGCCGATGTAGTCGACGATGGCGCCGGCCAGGTCGAGTCCGGTGGCGCGTTCGATGCCCTCGAGGCCGGGGGATGAGTTCACCTCCATGACCAAGGGGCCCTCGTTGCCTTCCAGCATGTCGACGCCGGCGACGCGCAGGCCCATGATCTGAGCCGAGCGCACGGCGGCCTGCTCGTACTCGGCCGGGAGGTCGATCGCCTCGACGGTGCCTCCGCGATGCACGTTCGAGCGGAACTCGTCGCCGCTGGCGGTGCGCCGCATCGCGGCGACGACCCGATCACCGACCACGAGGGCGCGGATGTCGCGGCCCCGGCTCTCGGCGATGAAGCTCTGGATCAGGACGTTCTGGTTCGTCGAGTGCAGCGTCTCGATGATCGCCTCGGCGATCTTCACCTCGGGTGCGAGGATCACGCCGATGCCCTGCGTGCCCTCGAGCAGCTTGATCACGACCGGGGCGCCGCCGACCTGATCGATCGCGAGACGCACATCACCGCGGTGGTGCACGAAGGCCGTCGCGGGCATTCCGATGTTGTGCCGCGACAGGATCTGGGTGGCTCGAAGCTTGTCCCTTGAGTTGATGATGCCGTTGGCGGTGTTCGGCGTGTAGACATCCATCTGCTCGAACTGGCGAACGACCGCCGTGCCGAAGTACGTGATGGAGGCGCCGATCCGAGGCAGGATCGCGTCGTAGTGCGAGAGGAACTTGCCCCTGTAGTGCAGGTCGGGCTCAGGACCCGACAGGTCGATCGCGAAGCGCAGAGTGTTGAGCACTTTCACGCGATGCCCCCGTTGCACGGCCGCCGCCCGAAGCCGCTGCGTGGAATACGCCTGGGGGGCGCGCGAAAGGATGGCGAGCTTCAAGTGGGGTTCCTGCCAAGATGATCGAGTGAACAGCGACATCCATTCAAGCACCCTCGTGGGGTGGCGAGAATGGGCGAGCCTGCCGGGAATCCAGGTGCCGTGGATCAAGGCGAAGATCGATACCGGCGCCCGGAGCTCCGCACTGCACGCCTTCGATCTCGAGCAGTCGCCCGATGGCAAGCGAGTCCGCTTCCAAGTCCATCCCTGGCAAGCCAGCGATGACGGGGCGATCGACGTCGAGTGCGATGTGCACGATCGGCGCACGGTGCGCAGCTCCTCCGGGCACAGCGAGGAGCGCATCGTGGTGCTGCTCGACATTCGTCTCGCCGGTCGTCTCGTCACCGCCGAGACGACCCTGACGAACCGCGACGAGATGGGGTTCCGCATGCTCATCGGCCGCGAAGCGCTCCGCCAGGGCTTCCTGGTCGATCCCGCCGCCTCGTATCTCGGAGGCAGGGCACCACGGCGCGTGCGATTGGCGAACCGCGGCGCGTGATCGCGGGGCAGGATCGGTTCTCGCCGCGATCGGCACGCGCTCGATAGGATCGGCGCGTGATCCTGGGGCGCGAGCGCGAGCGAAGGGCGCTTCTCGACGCGCTTGACGGGGCCCGCGAGTCGCGCGGAGGGGCGCTCGTGCTCCGGGGCGAGGCGGGCATCGGAAAGTCAGCGCTGCTGACCTCTCTGCTCGATGCTGACGCCGCCGGCATGCGTGTGCTCCGAACGCAGGGCATCGAGAGCGAGAGCCCGCTCGCATTCGCAGCGCTGCACCGCCTGCTGCTGCCGCTGCTGGATCGACTCGACAGGTTGCCTCCACCACAGGCGCGAGCCTTGTCGGCGCAGATGCTGGGCCACGGACCGGTGGTCGGAAGCGATGAGCGCGTGCTGGTGTTCCTGGGGGCGCTCACGCTCATCACTGACGCCGCTGAGGATGCGCCCCTGGTGTGCCTCGTGGACGACGCCCACTGGCTCGATGACGCTTCTGCGGCTGCGCTGCTGTTCATCGCGCGCCGCATCGATGTCTCTCCAGTGGCCATGGTGTTCGCGGCGCGCGACGGCGACGCTCGCCGGTTCGACGCGGCGGATCTGCCGAGCGTGCGCCTCGAAGGGCTCGAACCGGGCGCGGCGGAGGCTCTGCTTCAGCACAGCGCGGCGGGGTACGAGCTGGCACCTGCCGTTCGGCGTGACCTGATCGCCCGCACGGGCGGCAACCCTCTCGCACTGATGGAGATTCCGCGTGCGCTGACCGAGTCGCAGGTGGCGGGTCTCTCGCCGCTCTCTGGTCACCTGCCGCTCACCGACCACCTCGAGCGGGTGTTCCTCGACCGTGTGCGACGGCTGCCAGCCGGAGCGCAGACCCACCTGCTGATCGCCGCCATCGACGACACCGGAAGCGCCGCAGTCATCCGTCGCGCGTCTGAGCTGCTCGGCGTTGCTGAGGCGGAGGCAGACGCCGCTGAGCACACCGACTTGATCGCCGTGACCGGCTCGACGCTTGAGATGCGGCATCCCCTCGTTCGATCCGCGCTGCATTGGGGTGCTTCGCTCGGGGAGCGCCGGCGCGTTCACGCCGCACTCGCCAACGCCCTGGAACTGTACGGCGATCTCGATCGGGCGATCTGGCACCGCGCAGCTGCCGTCGATGGGCCCGAGGAGGAGACGGCCGAGCTGTTGGCACAGGCGGCCGAGCGGTTTCGGCTGCACGGGGGTCATGAGGCCGCATCGGCCGCGTTCGAGCGCGCCGCACAGCTCTCAGAGAACGGCGATCGGATGCAGCAGCGGCTCTTCGACGCAGCGAACTCGGCCTGGCTCGCCGGAGACCCGGAGCGCACGCGCGTGCTCGCGCAACGAGTGCGAGCAACAGCCACGAGTCGTGAGTTGCAGGCCGAAGCCGATCGACTCCGTGCCTTCGTCGAGATGAACTACGGCTCGGTTCGCCTGGCGCACGGCATCCTTGCTGGCGCGGCCGGCGAGGCCCTCGCGGCGAGCGACGCGGAGCGTGCGAGACGGTTCGGCATGATCGCGACGGCATTGGCGGCGTTCGGTGCGGAATCCGGGGCGACTATCGATGTGCGGGCCATTGCGGCTCTCGAACCGGGAACGACCGGGCGCTCGGCGTCGTGCTTCACCGCGTTGCTACTCGGCATGGACCATATGCTTCATGATCGCCTCGCCGACGGCGCTGCTGAACTGCGCCGTGCGCTCGAGCTCGGCGAGGGACTGCCGCACACCGACCTGCTGACGAACCTGGGCATTGCCGCGTTGACGCTCGGAGATGACGAGGCAGCTCTCCGCTGGCACGATCGTCAACTCGACGCTGCGCGCGCCAATTCGTCGGTGCAGGAGACGCTCCACGCGCTCACCCGGCGGGCACTGGTGCAGCTGCCCGCCGGGCGTTGGAGCGAGCTCCGCGCCGCCGGCGAAGAAGTGCTGGATCTCGCGCGAGCCGCGGGCCACGAGAATCAGCTCGCGCTCCCGCTCGCACAGCTGCTGGTCATCGACGCATACCGCGGCGCTCCTGGCGTCGCGGCACGTGCCGACGAGGTCGAGCAGCTCACTCGCTCCCATCCCTCCGGCGTGCTCGAAGCCATCACGCTCGACCTCACGAGGTGGGCGCGCGGCATCGAAGCGGCCCGCGACGATCCCCGGGAAGCGCTTCGTTGCTTCCAAGCGGTGCAGCACCGTGGAATCGCTCAGGCGGCGGCAATCGACCTCATCGAGGTCGCAGTCCGCAGTGGCGATGCCGATGCCGTGGCGAGGTCGACCGGGCAGATCGCCGGCTTCGCGGCGGCGACAGGCAACTCGTGGGCACACGCGATCGTCGAACATGCAAAGGCGCTCAGTGCGCAGACCGAGGAACGGGAGCGTTATTTTCGTTCAGCGCTGGAGCACCATGCCTCGTCGATGAGACCGTTGAGCCACGCGCGCACAAGGCTCGCGTATGGCGAGTATCTGCGTCGTGCTCGCCGCAGAGTCGACGCGCGCGAGCAGTTCCGCATCGCAGCGTCGATGTTCGACGAGCTGAAGGTGGCGCCTTGGGCCGACCGCGCCCGCGACGAACTCCGTGCGTCTGGTGAGACCATGCGACGCCACGCGACCGGAGCCGAACTTCCGTCGCTGACAGCGCAGGAACTGCAAGTCGCGCGCCACGTGCAGGAGGGGCTCTCGAATCGCGAGGTCGCTGCGCGCCTGTTCGTCAGCCCCCGGACGGTGGAGTTCCACTTGCGGAATATCTTCGCGAAGCTGGGCATCGCTTCACGCGCCGCGCTCGCCAACGTGCCGCTCGACCCTGCAGCCTGACAACACAGGGCCCCATCGGCACCGGCGGCTGCTTTCCACTGCGCCGAGATCGCAGGCAGCGTCGCAGGCCCTGAACGTCGCCTGACAGCTGGAGCGCCGAGCGGGCGATGCACCCAGGAACCTGGTGGTTTCACCGGTGCGGCCCGGTGACCCTGGCGAAAAGCATAGGGATATGCAGATCGCCATCCTTCTCTTCGACGGGTTCGCCTCGCTCGACGCAGTGTCGCTCCATGACACGCTCAGCCGGCTGCCCGAAGCCGAGGCCACGTTCATCGGCGAGACGGTCGGGCCAGTGCGAGACGAGTCGCGTCGCGTCGAACTGACCGCGGATGCGGCTCTCCACGAACTGCCTCGGCCGCACATCATCGCGCTCCCTGGCGGTGTCGGCGCCGCGCTGTTCCGCGAGAACGGAACGCTGCACCGGTGGCTCCGCAATGCTGCAGCGGATGCGGGGCTGTTCATGTCGGTGTCGCACGGCTCGTTGATCGCCGCATCAGCGGGGCTCTTATCGGGCCGAACGGTGGCGGCACCGCCCGTGCTCCGCGATGAACTCGCCGGCCTCGGCGTCGTGGCGGTCGACCAGGCGATCGCGATCGACGACCGCTTCGTGACGATGGCGGACGCCTCAGCCATCGCGCTCTTCACACCCACCACAGCCTTCGCGAAAGGACTCCTCCAATGAACCCGTCAACCGGACCGGCCGCGCCTGCCCCGATCATCGTCGCAGAGCGACTCGTCAAGACGTACGGAACGGGCGCCGCGGCCGTGCACGCCCTCGACCATGCCACTCTCTCAATCGCTGCGGGACGATTCACCGCGGTCATGGGCCCTTCCGGCTCCGGCAAGTCGACCATGATGCACGTGATGGCGGGGCTCGACTCGGTCGATTCGGGGACAGTGCGACTCGGCGGCGTCGAGCTGACGGAACTCAGCGAACGCGAGCGGACTGTGCTGCGCCGCCGCAAGGTCGGGTTCGTGTTCCAGAGCTTCAACCTCGTGCCCTCCCTCACCGCGGCTGAGAACATCGAGCTGCCGCTGCGGCTGGCCGGCAAGCGAGCCGACTCGGCGTGGGTGGACGAGCTCGTGACGACGCTCGGCATTCAGGAGCGTCTGTCGCATCGTCCCAACGAGCTCTCTGGCGGCCAGCAGCAGCGCGTCGCTGTGGCGCGAGCGTTGGCCTCGCGTCCAGAAGTCGTCTTCGCGGATGAGCCCACCGGTGCGTTGGACTCCCGCGCAGGTCGCGCCCTTCTGGCGTTCCTTCAGCGGGCGTCGCGCGAGTTCGGCCAGACGATCGTCATGGTCACTCATGATCCGGTCGCCGCCGGGTTCGCCGACCGGGTTGAGTTCCTCGCCGACGGCCAGGTCGTCGACGGGTTCGACCACCCGACCGCGCAGGCCGTGCTCGATCGCATGGCACGGTTCGATGCTGTCGCAGAGGAGGTGGCAGCATGATCCGGTTCACGCTCGCGCAACTCATCGCTCACCGCGTCAGGCTCGCTCTCACCGTCATCGCGGTGATCCTCGGCGTGGCCTTCGTAACCGGAAGCCTCGTGCTCAACGACACCGCGCAGCGGCTCTTCGACGAGCAGTTCCGCACGGCATCCGCCGGTGCAGACCTGACCGTTCGCACCGCCACTGCGTTCGACTCGGGCATGGGTGTCGAAGTCGAACGGGACCCGCTCCCTGCTCATGTGGTCGAACAGGTCGCGGCCATTGACGGCGTCGATGCAGCGATTGCCGTTGCGAAAGGCTCCGTGCGGCTCGAAGACCGCGAGGTCGATCTGGGTGCCGCGCAGCTCACCTCGTGGATTCCGCAACCGGTGGGTGCGTTTCCTCTCCGCGACGGCACCGCGCCGGTCGAGGCAGGCGAAGTCGCGCTCGATGTCGCGTCGGCCGGCACGCTCGGCCTTCGCATCGGCGATCGGCTGACGCTCGTCGCCGATCAGCGCATTGAGGTTCGCATCGTCGGCCTCGTGGGCTTCGGCGATGCCGAAGGCCCTCCGGTGGGAACTGCCGTGATCGCTTCTCTCGGTACCGCGCAAGAGGCGCTGGGGCTGGGCGCGGCGGTATCAGAGCTGATGATCACCACCGATCTCGCTGTGAACGAGCTTCAACCGGTGCTCGGCGAGGTCCTCGGCGCTTCGTACCAGGTCGCCACTGCTCAGGACCTCGCGACCGCGGGCGCCGAAGCCGCCGCCTCGAATCTCGAGATGCTCCAGATCGTGCTCGTCGCGATGTCGGTCGCGGCGCTGCTGATGGGGTCGTTCCTCATCGGCAACACCTTCGCCATCGTCGTGTCGCAACGCACCCGCGAGCTCGCCATGGTTCGAGCGACCGGAGCCACCGGCGCGCAGATCCTCCGTTCTGTGCTCGGCGAGGCCCTCGTCGTCGGCATGGCAGCCTCCGGAATCGGCACGATGGTCGGCATCGGCGGGGCGATCGGGCTGCGGGCCTTGGCTCGCGGCGCGGGAGTGACCATCCCAGATGGCGACCTCGTCGTGGAACCGCGCACCGTGCTGGTGGCCGTCTGCGTGGGAGTGATCGTCACGCTGGCCGCCGCGATCGGCCCGGCTCGCCGGGCAGCAGCGATCTCGCCGGTCGCCGCAATGCGTCAGAGCGCAGCGGAGGCGAGGCTTGTGTCGCGCGCGCGGACGACAGTCGGAGCAGCTCTCCTCACAGTCGGTGCGGTGCTCGCGGCGATGCCATCCTTCGGCGCCGACATGCCCATGCTCGCTGTCGGTCTCGGCATCGCGCTCGCCGGCGTGATTCTCATAGCTCCGGTGGTGATCCGCCCGATGGTCCGTGCGATCGGTGCCCCGCTGTCACGCATGGGAGTGGCTGTGCGGCTGGCGCAGGAGTCTGCAGAGCGCGCCCCGCGGCGCACCTCGGCAACCGTGATGGCGCTCGCGCTCGGCCTTGCGCTCATGAGCTTCGCCGCGATCGTCGGCGCTTCGGTCAAGACGGCAACCGGTGAGCAGTACCGCGAGGTGATCCAAGCGGATGTCGTGGTCGAGAGTGCCGGTCAGGAGATGCTCGGGGGCGTGCACGCCGCCGTCTTCGACGAGGTGCTCGGAGTCGATGAGGTCGGTGCAGCGACCCGGCTCAAGTACGGCCACTGGCGCGACGCCGGCATGATGAGCGCGCTGAGCGCCGTCGACCCAGACGCCATCGAAGAAGTGGCCGTGATCCGAATGATCGACGGCGAGATCGCGGATCTCGCGACGCCCGGGGGTGTGGTGATCGCACAGCGCGTCGCGGAGGAGCGTGACCTCGGTGTCGGCGACGAGCTCACCATGACGTTCGCCCGCACCGGAGAAAAGGCGTTGCCGGTGGTAGGTGTCGTCGCTGACACCACTGCGCGCGCGCTGCAGACCGACTTCCTGGTCTCGCTCGACACGTACGCGCAGCATTTCACGGAAGATATGGATGCCAGTGTGTTCGTTGTGGGAGCCGCCGGCGTCAGCGCCGACCGGCTGGCCGCCGCGCTCGAACGCGAACTCGTTGACCACCCCACCGTGCAAGTGCGAGACCAGGCCGCGGTGATCGCGGGGCGCACGCAGATCATCGATCAGCTCTTCGGCCTCGTCACCGTTCTGCTCGCGTTCGCACTGCTCATCGCCGTACTGGGCATCGCCAACACGCTCGCCCTGTCGATCGTCGAGCGCACACGCGAGATCGGCCTGCTTCGCGCCCTCGGCATGTCCCGGGCGCACGTGGGAGCGATGGTCCAATCAGAGGCCGTGTTCGTCGCTGCGACCGCAGTGGTGATCGGAACAGTCCTCGGCGCTGCGGCAGCGTTCGCGGCCGTCGGTGCGCTCGGCACCATCGCGCCGCTGCCACTCGTGGTACCGCTGGATCAACTGGCGTGGCTAGGCGCCGCTGTCGCCTTCGCCGGTCTGCTCGCCGCCTTCGCACCGGCGCGGCGCGCGGCCGCGCTGCCCGCATTGGAGGCGATCTCGCATGACTGAGTCGCGCACAACCGGTCTCCTCCTCTCAGTGGTCGCCGCGCAGTTCCTCGTGATGCTCGACTCATCGATCCTCAACGTCGCGCTGCCATCCCTCACAAGCGACCTTGGCCTCGACAGTGTCGGTGCCGCCTGGGTGTTGAACTCCTACTTCCTCACCTTTGGCGGCCTGCTGCTGGTCGCCGGACGGGCAGCGGATGTCTTCGGCCGCCGGCGAATGTTCATGATCGGTGCGGCGGCGCTGCTCGCCGGATCCCTGCTCGGCGTCGTCGCCGGCGCCGAAGGAGTGCTCCTCGCCGCTCGGCTGATACAGGGGGCCGGTGCGGCGCTCCTCAGCCCAGCTGCCATGGCGATCATCCTCGCCCGCTTCGACGGACGAGCGCGAGCCGGGGCGATGAGCGCGTGGGGCGCGGCATCCACCGCCGGCGGTGCCGTGGGCGTCACGGCAGGTGGGCTCGTCACGGGTGCGCTCGGGTGGCAGTCGGTCTTCGTGCTCACCGCGGGGGTCGCGGCGCTAGTGACATTCGCCGCCTGGAAGACACTTCCTCCAGACGAGGACCGCGCCCGCCGTTCGTTCGATGTGATGGGCGCGCTCGCGCTCACCGGCGCCGCCATCGGCGTCGTGTTCGCCGTGCTCTCGGTACCCCGCTACGGCTGGGTCTCCGTCCAAACCCTTGGCGGTTCGGTGGCAGCGGGCGTTTGCTTCGCCGTCTTCGTCACGGCTGAACGCCGAGCAGCCGACCCCGTGCTGCCGCTCACGCTGCTGCGCGATGCCCGCGTGGCGGGCGGGATTGCCGCGAACGCATTCGGCGGTGCAGCGAGGATCGGATGCTTCGTGCTCGTCGCCATGGTGCTCCAACAGGTGATGCGCCTCGAACCGGAGTCGGCGGGCCTCGCCATGCTGCCGACGTCGATCGCAGGGTTCGCTGTGAGCGCCCTCGTGCTGCCGCGACTGCTCGCAGCCTTCGGGCCCGAGCGGGTCACCATCGCCGGACTCGCATCGGTCTGCGTGGCCCACATCATGCTCTCGAACGTGTCGCCAGAGACGCCGTACTGGCAGCATGTGCTGCCGGCACTGCTGCTCGCCGCCTTCGGCGTGGCCGCCAGCTTCACCCCGACCACGCTGGTGATCGCCCAGGGAATCGCGGCGCGCAACGCCGGTGTCGGCTCGGGCCTCGCCTCGTCGAGCGCGCAAGTGGGCGGCGCTGTGGGCTTGGCCGTCTTCGGAGCGATCGACACCTCCGCGCGCGCAGCGGCCCTCGAAGCCGGCGAGAGCGCGCTCACGGCCTCTCAGGCGGGGCTCTCGGCAGCGCACCTGGCCGCCGCGATAGCCGCTGCGCTTGCAGTGCTCGTCGCCCTCGGTACGTTCCCCGGACTGCGTCGCAACGGCAGCCCGCGGCGTACGTTCGCAGCACCTGCGGATCGCCCGCTGCGGCAGCTGGTGAGGTGAGGTGTTCACCTGTAGACGAGCTGAGGCGAGCGACGTGCCTGCGCTTGCAGAGGTGCTCGCGAGTGCGTTCACCGGATACGCCTGGACCGACTGGACGGTGCCGGGACGCCATCGGGAAGAACGACTGCGAGAACTGCAAGCGCTCTATCTCACGGAGGCATTGACCCATGGAGAGGTCTGGACGACGAGCGATCGAGACGCGGTGGCGGCATTGGTGCCGGGGGAGATGCCGCCACCCGCGCCGTCAGTGGTCGACCGCATCCGCCGACTCCACGGCGCGGGGACGCCGCTGGCTCTCCGGCACGAGGCGCGCGCTCGGAGCCTCCGGCCGGCACATGATCGCGTGCTCGCGACCATAGCGGTGCATCCCCGAGTGCAGCGGTCCGGAAAAGGATCGGCCGTGCTCCAAGCGGGTCTGGACGAGCTCGACAAGGCGCGACAGAGCTGCCTGCTCGAGACCTCCGCTGAATCGAACCTCGAGTTCTACAGGGCGTTCGGCTTTCGCACGGTGGCGGAACTGGAATATGAGTCGAGCGCCCCGCGGGTGTGGATCATGCTGCGCAGATCTGGCGGAGCGACTCGCGCGGGTTAGCGTGCGGGAGCACCGGCTTCTGCCGCATCTTCGGCAGGCTTCGAGGCCCGCTCGCGTGCGCCGGCGACCAAAGCGATCCAGCGGTCTGCGATCCGTGACCACGTGTCGCGCAGCCCGCGTTCCTGCTCCCGCACGGGCGCGATGACCTGTTCGGCGGTGAGCCCGAGCGAGCGGAGCTCATGGTCGCCCTCGGACGCCCAGGTCTCGGCGGTCGCTGTGAGTGCTTCGAGGTGGAACTGCAGGCCCCACGCCGCGGGGCCGACGCGGAACGCCTGGTTCTCGCATTGCGAGCTGAACGCGAGCGATCGGCTGCCGGGCGGAAGGGTCCGCACCTCGAGGAAATGCCACTGCAGGGCCCGCGCGTTCGAGGGCACGTGGGCGAGCAGAGGGTCGTCGGCTGCAGCATCCGTCTTCATGATCGTCGTCACGCCGATCTCCGCGCCCTTGCGCGCAGGGCCGACCGTGCCGCCGGCGACCACGGCGAGCAGTTGTGCTCCAAGGCAGATGCCCAGATATGGCACTTCCCGCGCCAGGCAGTCCGCGATGAGAGCACGCACCGGTGGCAGCCACGGCGCTTCCTCGTCGTCAGTCGGTCCCGGGGTGCCGCCGAGCACGACCACGGCGTCGTATCCCACCGCCGACTCGGGAATGGGGATGCCGGTGTCGGGGCCGACGATCACCGCCTCGCCGCGGGCCGCCGCGATCCGCTCTCCCACCAGGCCGACGCCTGCATTGGCCTCGTGCTCGACTACCAGTACTCGCGTCATTGAGAGACTCCGGTTTCCCACGCGGTGCCCGCGCACCGCACGTTACAGCGCCCATGGCGTGTCGCGACCAGGATAGTGATCAGAGCGCCGGCGCGCCCGTAGTGTCGGCGCATGGGACGCATCGTGTTCGACACCGCGACGAGCCTGAACGGGTGGATAGCCGACGAGCAGCATTCATTGGAATGGCTGTTCGCCGTCGAGAACGGGGAGACCCCGGATGAGGGTCTGTACCCGGCTGACGCGCGCGTCCTAGTGGAGGGCGCGTCGACGTACGAGTGGCTGCTGCGCGAACAGCGGCTGCTCGAGCACCCCGAGAAGTGGGCGGAGTTCCACAGTGTGAAGCCGGTATTCGTGTTCACTACCCGTAGGTTGCCGGTGCCTGCGGGCGCCGATGTTCGCTTCGTCTCGGGGCCGGTCATCGACGCGCTGCCCGCCATCCGTGAGGCAGCATCAGGCGGCGACATCTGGGTGGTCGGCGGCGGAGACCTCGCTGGGCAATTCCTCGATGCCGGCGCGCTCGATGAACTCGCCCTCTCGGTGGCACCCGTAGCACTGACCGGTGGTGCTCCGCTGCTGCCGCGTCGGATCGAATCCGATCGGTTGCGACTGGTATCGGCATCCGCTGTCGGTCAGTTCGCGCGTTTGGTGTACGAGGTCCGGCCGAGCGCAGGCTGAGGCTGCGGGGGCACTGCCGACGAATCGCTCGTGACACCTGCTCGTTGACAGTTCAACCGGCGAGGGTATCGGCGACAAGGAAGTGCCAGCCCAGCCACCACCAGAACAAGAGGATCGTGACCCGTGGAGCGCGATCGTGCATGAGCGTGTCGAAGAACTGCGCAGCGGGCATGAGGGCTGAACGCTCACGTTGGCCATCGAGCATGAGCGCGACGGCCGCGATCAAGCAGGCCAGGTAGACGAACTCGGTGACGCTACGCACGCTCGGACCCGCGGCGGAAGAGCACGACCCCGAATGCGAGCCAGACTACCACGAACACCGCTCGGTTCCGCCAGGAATCGAGTGGCCCGTCGAGCAGCTCGGAGATCGATGGAGCTGTCGCTGCTGCGAGCGGGTCGATGCGGCCGATGACCCACGAACTCAGCTCCACGAGCGAGATGACCACGAGGACTCCGGCCCACGCCCAGCTGGTGCGCCGGCGCTTGCTGGCTGTCGTGCTGCTCGGTGAGCGCTGCCCGATGATCGTGTTCCGCTGCCGTGTGCTGCAGTCAGAGGCGGCTCGCGATCTCGGCCGAGTTCCTGCCCACGCGAACGGCAACACCCCAATCCCCACGAGAATGACGATCAGCCCCATCTGCACCGTGTGACGCGGGGCGAGTATCAGCCCGATGGCGCACGGAACCGCGGCGAGCGCAATCACGCGGGCGGACGGGCGGGGCAGACGGCCGGTGACAGGCATCCGTCCCGTTGCATCGAGCAGCAGGGCGACTCCGGCGAGGGTGAAGAGCACGCTGTCGACGATCGCGCCCCGCAGGAACTGCACGGTAGCCGTTGTCGCGCACACACCGACCCAGAGCGAAGCCAACAGCAAGCGCCTCGCCGCGCCCCCTCCTGCCGGCTCACCGCCCATGCGCCCGCTCGCTTCCGCTCAGCACATCGCGCGCGTCGTTCGCGACCTGCTGAGAACATCTGGGTGGGCCGGGCTGCACGGGCATCAGGGGGCGATGTAGACCTTGCGGAGGGTCTCTCGCACCGTCCAGATGGTGCGCATCCCGGCGCGAAGCCGCACCAAGGAGCCTGCGCGAAGCTCGATCGCGGGCTGATGGGGGTCATCGAACTCGACGGTCGCCTCGCCACTGAGCACGACGAACACCTCGCTGCTCTCCACGTCGCGCGCCGTGCCGGGGGTCATCTCCCAGACCCCGATGCACCGCAGTTCGGTCGCGTCCAGGTCGACGTGGCCCGCGCGCGGTGAGCCCTCCACGACGTCCGCAGCGGACACTGGCTCGAGGTCCAGCGGCATCCTCAAGGAGTCGCAGGCTGCGCCCGCATGCAGGCGAGGGGCGCTCATGAGTCGAACCCCAGGCCGACCGCGTCGAGCATGGAGAGGAGGGGGCCTCGTCGGCCGCGCCGGTGGTCGGCGCGGTCCATCGCGCGGCGGGTGGCGTTGATGCCGATCGAGGCGGCCGGTTCAGGAGGGAACGGCAATGGGCGCTCGCGCACCATCCGCAATCGGGTGCGTTCGGTGTCTGCACCCTCGAGCAGGTCGAGCATCACCTCGCCGGCGAACCGGGTGGCGGCGACGCCGAGCCCGGTGAATCCGGTCGCGTACGCGATGCGGTCGCCGCGAGCGGTGCCGAAGAACGCGCAGAACCGCGTGCAGGTGTCGATCGCGCCCGCCCACTGATGGGTGAATCGCAGCCCCTCGAGTTGCGGGAACGTGGTGAAGAAGTGGCTCGCGAGCCTTTCGAAGCTCGCCGCGCGGCGCTCGTACTTCGACCGCACCCGACCGCCGTAGTGATAGATAGCGTCGTACCCGCCGAAGAGGATGCGGTTTTCTCGGGTCAATCGGTAGTAGTGGAACTGGTTCGCGAGGTCTGCGATGCCTTGACGCTCCGACCAGCCGACATCGGCGAGCTGCGCCTGGCTCAGCGGCTCAGACATGAGCACGTAGTCGTACACCGGCACCGTCATCAGCCGATTGCGCTTCAGCAGCGAGGGGAATGCGTTGGTGGCGAGCACGACCTTCTCGGCGATGATCCGGCCGTTGCCGCTCTCGAGCAGCACTGGAGCGCCCCCGTCGCTCGTCTCGAGCCTGCGCACGGGCGAGCGCTCGAATACCTCGACGCCCGCCTCTTCGACCGCCCGGGCCAGCTCGCTGGCTAGCTTTCCCGGATGCACGAGCGCGGCGCTGTGCGTATCCCAGGTCGCGGCCAGGTAGGTGGGCGACGCGACCTGGGCCTGGGCCGCATCCTGGTCAAGGAACCGGATCGTATGGTCGCCTCGGCGAGCGGCGCTCTGGAACTCGTCGCGCAGCCACTCGACCTGATGCGGTTCGGTCGCCACAGACAGCACACCCGTGCGTTCGAACTCGACGTCGAGCCCGAGAGCGACGACGTCGGTCTCGATGGCATCGAGATTCGCCAGCCCCAAGCGCTCGAGCTCGTCGAGCTCCTCCGGCCAGCGTCGTTCCCCGTTGGCTCGGCCGTGAGTGAGGCTTGCTTCGCAGAACCCGCCGTTCCGGCCCGAGGCGGCCCAGCCGACCATCCCGGCCTCGACGAGCACGACCTTCAGCGCGGGGTCGCGTCGCTTCGCGAGCAACGCCGTCCAGAGACCGGTGTAGCCGCCGCCGACGATTGCGAGGTCGGCTCGGCGCACTCCGCTCAGAGCCTGGCGAGTCGCCTGTCCCTCTTGCCCGATGTCGTCGAGCCAGAAGACGGATTGCCGGGTGCCTTCGAGCGAATGCTCGATGACGGATGCCGATGGTCGGCGTCGTTCGAAGACCGTGGTCTCCATTGCTATCACTCCATTTGCGGGCTGGGTGTTGAATGGCGGCGCTGCTGTCGGATGTCGACCTCAGGCGTCGGAGGCTGCGAACACTCGCTCGCCCTGCACGAACGTCTGCAGCACGCGCGTCTCGCCGATCTCGTTGGCAGGCCCGGCGAAAGGATCGCGATCGAGCACCACGAGATCTGCGAATTTGCCGACCTCCACGGTTCCGGTCACCTCGTCCAGGTGGTTCACGTACGCGGAACCGGCCGTGTACGCGGCGAGCGAGGTGGCCAGATCGAGCGACTGCTCCGGAAGGAAGGCCTCGTAGTCGCCCTCCTCGAGACCGGGTGCGGCGACCCGGTTCACCGCGACATGGATCGCCGCCATCGGGTTGGGGGTCGACACCGACCAGTCGCTCCCTGCGGCGAGCACTGCACCGGCTCGCTGCAGGTCTCGGAACGGGTACTGCCAACTGCTGCGAGGTTCGCCGAGGAAGGGGAGCGTGAGTTCGACCATCTGCGGTTCGAGCGACGCCCAGAGCGACTGCATGTTCGCGGCGACGTCGAGCTGGCGGAAGCGAGGGACATCGTCGGGGTGCACGACCTGCAGATGGGCGATGTGATGGCGGTGGTCGCTGCGGCCGTTCCGCGAGATCGCGTGCTCGACGGCGTCGAGGCATTGGCGCACTGCTCGGTCGCCGATGGCGTGGAAATGCAGTTGAAAGCCGAGACGGTCGAGCTCGGCGGCCGCAGGCAGCAAGGTCTCGGGGTCGACGAATGAGATGCCGGAGTTATCGGTCGGGTGCCCGTGGCCGTCGCAGTATGGCTCGAGCATCGACGCGGTGAAGTTCTCAGCGACTCCGTCTTGCATGATCTTCACGCTCGTCGCGGCGAAACGGCCGGCGCGGAACCGTTCACGGCGCTCCACGAGCGAGGGGATCTGCTCGAGGCCGGCGCCTCGATCCCACCAGAGCGCACCCACGACTCTGGCCGTCAGACGCCCCTGCTCGGCTGCTGCGAGGTACGCGGGACCGGGGTCGCCGGCATCCCCGTAGCCGCCGACGATCGCATCCTGCCAAGCAGTCACGCCCCGCTCGTGCAGGTACTGCTGCCCGAGCATGAGCGCGTCGACCAGCGTGGCGAGCGAGGTCTCGGGCAGATGCCGGTTCACCAGCGTCATCGCCCCTTCGTGCAGCGTGCCGGTCGGGTTCCCATCGGCATCCCGCTCGATGCGACCGTCGGCGGGGTCGGGGGTGTCGCGGTCGATGCCCGCCAGGCGGAGTGCCGCCGAGTTCACCCACGCGCCGTGACCGTCGCGGTTCGGAAGGAACGCCGGACGGTCCGGGACCACCCGATCGAGCGCCGCGGCGGTGGGCGTGCCTCCCGGGAATGCCGACATCGACCAGCCGCCTCCGAGCACCCACTGGTCATCCGGATGCTCGGCCGAGTACCGGGCGATGCGAGCGAGGTAGTCGTCTTGCGAGTTCAACTCGGAGAGGTCGCAGCGCAGCAGATCGAGGCCGCCCCAGACCGGGTGCACATGCGCGTCTTGGAATCCGGGCACCAGCATCCGACCGGCGAGATCGACCACCTCTGTGCCGGTGCCCACCAGGTCACGCAGTTCGTCGTGGCCGACCGCGATGATGCGCCCGCCGGCGACCGCGACAGCGCTCGCTCGACGCCGTTGCGCGTCGGCGGTGAACACGGGTCCATTGATGAATACGAGATCCGCCTGGGTCACGGGGCCTCCTTGGGGTTTAAGCCGCAGTCGAGTCGCCTGGGCGTCAGTTTCCGGTCATGGTGCGAGCGATCTGCGTTGCGGAGTCGCCCGAACGCCTGAGCACGACCGCGACCAGCGCCAACGCGGCGAGCGTGAGCACGAGCATGACGGTCGAGACCGAGGCGATCTCGGGGCGCAAGCCGCTGCGCAGGGCGCTGAGCACATACACAGGCCAGGGTGTGGTGCCTGACACTTGTACGAACGCCGCGATGACCGTGTTGTCGAGACTCAGGGTGAACGAGAGCAGGAATCCGGCGAGGACGGCCGGCATCGCCAGCGGCAAGGTCACCCGTCGGAACGTCGTGAGCGGGCGGGCGTAGAGATCGCTCGACGCCTCCTCGAGTTGCGCGTCAAGACCGATGAGGCGGGCGCGGACGATGTACGAGACAACAGCGATCGAGAACAGCGAGTGGCCCACTACGAGCCGCACGATGCCGTCATTGAAGATGCCGAGCCCGAGGTCTTGCCCGAGCAGCACGAGCCAGGGGAGGAGCGCAACGGCGTCGACGATCTCGGGCGTCACCGAGACGAGCAGCAGGAGTCCGAGGAACCAGTAGGCCCACTTGCCGGGATGCCGGGCCATCGCGATTCCGGCAAGGGTTCCGAGCAGCGTGGCGAGCACCGCGGCGATGAATCCCGTCTGCACCGACACCCACACCGCGTCTCGAATGGCGGGCTTCTCGACCAGTGCGAGGAAGGAGTCGAAGCCGAATTGCTGCCAGGCGACGAGCAGGCGGCCGACGTTGAAGGACGACACGATGATCACGATGATCGGGGCGAACAGGAAGACGAACACCGCGATGCCCCAGACGGTGAAGCCGACGTCCGTCCACGAGCGCCTCGGGCCGCGCGAGCGCCGCCTGACACCGCTGCCGCTCGTTCGTGCGCGCTGCGCTGCGAGCGTTTGGGTGGCGGTGCTGCCGGTCGGGGGTCTCATCGCACTGCCTCCTTCGTGTCGAGCACGAGCCGTTGGCGCGCGCGGAGTGGCCAGGTGACCAACCACACGAGCACGGCGCCCGCGGCGACGGTCGCCATGATGACGAGAATGAGGAGTACCGCCATGGCGGAGCCGAGCGCCCAGTTCTGCGCGGTCTGGAACTGGCTCGCGACAAGCTGACCGACCATATTGCCCTTCGCCCCGCCCAGGACTGTCGCGGTGATGTAGTCGCCCATGAGCGGGATGAACACGAGCAGCACCCCCGCGATCACGCCGGGTCGGGCCAGCGGAAGCGTCACCCGGAAGAATGTGCTCCATCGACCGGCGCCCAAGTCCTTCGAAGCCTCGCGCAGGGAATGCCCGACACGGTCGAACGCGACGAACAGGGGAAGGATCATCAGCGGGAGGTAGTTGTACACGACGCCGATGAGCACCGCTGTGCGCGTGTAGAGGATGTCGAGCGGGCCGTTCAGCATGCCGATCGACTGCAGCAGCGTCGACGCCCAGCCCTCTGGGGCGAGGATCACCTGCCAACCGATCGTCCGCACGAGGAAGTTGGTCCAGAACGGCACCATGACGAGCGCGAGCAGGAGGCCGCGCCTGGATGGCGGGGCCTTCACGGCCATCCAGTACGCCGCGGGCAGACCGATCAGCAGGCAGAGCAGCGTGCCCGCGATACCCACCCACAGCGTGTTCTGGAAGGTCGCGAAGAAGGTGGGCGACATCGCCTCGGCGTAGCGGTCGAACGAGAGGACGTCATTGGCGTGCGTGCCGAAGATGCCCGGTTTGTAGCCGAAGCTGAACCAGATGACCATGCCCACGGGCGCCACGAAGAAGATCAGCAGCCACGCCCAGGCAGGGATCGCGAGCGCGATGCCGGGGGCTCTACGCACCTGCGGCCGCCTTCATCTTGTTCCAGATCTCAACGATGCGCTGTTGCGCTTCGGTCACCTCGCCTTCGTGCATCGTGGCGACCTGCTCCGAGCTGAAGAACACGAGGTCGAGCATCGGCAGACCGGCATCCTCGGCGGCGCTTTCGATGCCCTTGGCGCCCGTGTGGTAGCCGATGTAGTCGACCTGCAGCAGTTGATTCTCGGGGGTGAGCACGTAGTCGATGAACGCGTGGGCGGCTTCGGGGTTCGGTGCGCCGGCAGCGATGGCCCAGTTGTCCATCCAGATCTCGGTGGCGGGAGCGCCGAGCACCCACTGCCAACGGTCGGGGTCGGGGCTCTCCAGGATGCCGATCCGGGCATCGCCGTTCCAGACCTGCATGAGCGCGTGCGTGCCCTGTGGGATCGCCGCGCCGCCGGGGTAGGAGTCGAACGCGGACACGTGCGGGGCGAGGGTGTTGACGAGGAAGTCCTCGGCGGCGTCGAGATCGCCCTGATCCGTTGTGTTCCAGTCGATGCCATTGGCCCAGAAGTAGAGCCCGGTGAGTTCAGCCGGGTCGTCCAGCACCGAAGTCGAGCCGCTTGCCTCGTTCTGGGCGGCGTCGATGAAGTCGTTCCAAGTCTTCAGCTCGCGCGTGATCTTGGTCTTGTCGTACACGAAGCCCGTGGTGCCCCATGCCTTGCAGATGGAGTAGTCGTTGTTCGGATCCCAGGCGCGACCGAGGTAGTCGGCATCCATGTGCTCGAGATTCGGGATCAGGTCGCGGTTCAGCTTCTGCAGAAGGCCGTTCTCGATCATCTGCGGGATGAACACGCCCGTGGGAACGACGATGTCGTAGCCGGAGGTGCCCTTCGCGGCGACGAGCTTCGAGATGAGCTCCTCGTTGGAGTTGAAGGAGTCGAGCGTGATGCGTGGCCCGAGTTCGTCGGTGAACGCCGACAGCACATCGGGGTTGTCGTAGTCGCCCCAGGTGTAGATCGAAAGTTCCTTCTCGAGGGGTCCGCCGGTCGCCTCGGTGCTCGGTGTCTCCCCGCCGCCGGGGGAGCAGGCAGCGAGGGCGCCGGTGACGCCGAGGGCACCGGCCAGAGCGAGGAAGTTGCGCCGGTTCAGTTCACGGCGGATGATCGGCGCGGCGCTCGCGCTCGCCAGGATGCGGATGGGGGAGCGTGATGCGTTCATCTGGAACTCCTTGCAGTCGGTCGGCAGGGACAGCGGAAGGTGAGTGTCACGGCGGCGCCTGCCGGCCGACGGCCGGAGCAGACACCCTCTGGGTCAGGCGGTGGGCGGTGGGACGTATCCGGCGTCTTCGGGAGCGTCGTCGAGGGGGAAGAGCTGCACGTTCTCGGCGGCCCAGGTGCAGAGGACAGGGTCGCCGGCGGACAGTTGCGGCGCAGTCGGTGTCGGTCGCCTGACGATGAGGCTCGTGGCCTCACCGATCTCGACCAGGTACTGCATGGTCTCGCCCTGGTGCGAGATGCTGAGCAGGGTTCCGGATGCCGCATTCACGCTGCCGCGCTCGCCGCGGGTGGCGGCGGCATCCGCTCGCTCGATGCTCACGGACTCCGGACGCACCGCCGCTTGTCCCTCGGTATGACCCACGAGTGCTGTTTCACCGGCGCGAAGCACCACCCCGGACGGCGTCGTGACCGCGAGGCCACCATCTGCCACGGTGCCGCGAAGGAAGTTCTGCTGCCCGACGAACGCCGCCACGTACGCGGAGGCCGGACGGCCGTAGATCGTCGAGGCGTCGGCGAGTTGCTCGATGCGGCCCTCGCGCATGATCGCGATGCGATCGCTCATCGAGAGCGCCTCGCCCTGATCGTGCGTGACGAACACGAAGGTGATGCCGAGCTTCGCCTGCAGCAGTTTGAGTTCCAGCTGCATCTCCTCGCGGAGTTGCCGGTCGAGCGCGCCGAGCGGTTCATCGAGCAGCAGCACCGAAGGCCGGTTGACCAAGGCGCGGGCCAGCGCGACCCGCTGCTGCTGTCCTCCCGAGAGCTGCATGGGTTTGCGGTCTGCGAACGAGCGCATCTTGACAAGCTCGAGCGCGGAAGCGACCCGCTCTCGCAGCTCCGATCGTGGTGTGCGGTGCTGCTGAAGCCCGTAGGCCACGTTCTCGGCGACACTCATGTGCGGGAAGAGCGCGTATGCCTGGAACACGGTGTTCACATTCCGGCGGTAGGGCGGCTGCCCGAGCACCGAGCGGCCCGAGATGCGGATGTCGCCCTCGTCCGGCTGCTCGAAGCCGGCGATCATGCGGAGCGTGGTGGTCTTGCCGCAACCCGAGGGCCCGAGCAGCGAGATGAACTCACCCGGTTCGATGCGGAGCGAGAGACCGTCGACCGCGACCACGCCGCTGTACCGCTTCACCAGCCCCTCGAGGACGACAGCGCCCGAGGCATCGGTGCCGCTCTCTGGCGGCGTTGCGGTGGCGCTCTGGGTTGCCTCGATCGTCACTGATCGACACCTCCTGGGTCGTGAAGCATCATCGCTCGTCTGGCCATTCAAGCCAGGTTTCCCAATCCCGGTCAACCTTGACGCGCGTGTCTCGCATCTTCTCGGCCAGCGGTCCAGGGAAGAACCGGCTCTCGACTGATTCCGAAGGAACTGACTGTCAGCGCCATGGTTTCGCCACATGGATCGCTCGGCGGACAAGCAAATCCGCACCTACGGGCCGGGTGGAACCCGGTCGTTGCCGAGCCGAAAGCGCGTGCGAAAACCGCGACCGCAAGTGGCTCGCCGTCCGGAACCCGGCGAGCCACCGCGACTGCGCCGTCAGCGGTCGATGGGGTAGTTGCGCTCCTTGCGCTCGAGCTTCCGTTTGCGGTCGTCGGTCGTGTTGCCGCTGCTGCTCTCGCGATCCTCGAGGCCGACCGCGTCGCGCAGTTCAGCGGCATCCTTGTGCAGGCCCTCTTTTTCCATCAGGTCGCTGAGCGAGTCGGCGATCGCGTTCAGCTTGTGCTGCAGCGCGAGGTCTGCCCTCGTCTGACTGTTCTGCAGCAGAGCCACGAGCAGGAACGTCACGATCGTGGTGAGCGTGTTGATGATCAGCTGCCACGTGTCGATGTTCCGCAGGAACACGATCGAAGGCGCCCAGACGATGACGAGCAGCACGCAGAACGCGAAGAACCACGCACGGCTGGTCAGCTCCGAAACGCGCGCGGCGAAGCGATCGAACCACCCGACATGGGCGGAGATATCCGAGGGCATGACTGCTTTCTGCACCATGGTCTTGCCTTTCACTCGCCCGCGTCAGCGGTATCGAGGTGGGGCGCACCCACCTTCTTGGACTCCGCTGAACCGCGCTGCCTCAGGTAGATCGCGAGCGCGGCCATGCTGCCCACCGCCAGGAACTCGCTCTGCCAGTTCTGCAGGGTGCGGTTCCAGAAGTCGGCCGACGCGATGTAGTCGAGCCAGCCGATCGCCGGGTCGCCGTGCATCGCCTGGTCCTGGTTGTAGGCCACCACGCCCGTGACCGACTGCGCCCACCACGACAGCAGGAAGATCGCACCCATCACGAGCAGCAGCGAGTTGGAGAAGACCTTCTCGCGCCACCCTCCCATGCGCACCCACTTGGGCGAGTCCTCTTGCGCGTACTCGCCGACGAGTTGGTCCTTATCGCTCTGCGGACCCTCGTCGCCCGGCTTCTTCGACTCGGGCGAGCCCTTCTGCACGAACCAGATGGTGCCGAGGATGAACAGGAAGAACTGCAGATACTCGGATTGCCAGTTCTCCGCCACGTCGACGGCGAAGCTGCTCGAGGTGATGAAATGCCAGTAGGAGACCTCGGGCATGCCGTGCGCGACCTGGATCTCGTTGTGGTCGATATGACCGACGATCGACTGCGCGATGAGCGCGGCGAGGAAGATCACGCCGAACGCGAAGCTCAGCGCGTGGTTCCGGACGCCCGTCGGAATGCGGTTGATGCTCATCGCGGTCACCGGCCCATGAACCCGATCGTGAGCATAGCCACGAGGCCCGCTCCGATGACGACCAGCCAACTCGTGAAGGCCAAACGCATGACAACCTCCTCCGTGAATACGAGCGCCAGTGCGTTCAGAGCGTGGGGCCACCTCCTCGTCGCACCGGCTGCAGGTCCTCGCGTGGAACCGTGAACGGGCACTGAGTGTTCGTCACGCCTGCGTCTCAGACAGTACGCTCGCCCGGACGGTCGGCAAGATGGCTGACCGCGACTTCTCCGGTGCGGCGCGCACCGCCGGGGTGTGTCACCATGGCGCCACGATGGCGACCAACTACAGGCTCTTCCACTGTCGACCCGAGGACGTCTTCGCCGTGCTCGCGGACGGGTGGAACTACGCCGCCTGGGTGGTGGGCACGAGTCGAATTCGAGGGGTGGATGAGACCTGGCCCGCGCCGGGCGCGAAGCTGCACCACTCGTTCGGCCTGTGGCCCGCCGTGGTCGACGACGTCACCGTCATGGTCGCGTGGGACCCGCCGCGGCACGCGATCCTGAAGGCTCGAGGCTGGCCGCTCGGTGAGGCGTCGGTACGGTTCGACGTGCGTGAGCACCCGCGTGGTTGTGTGGTGCGAATGGGCGAGGATGCCGCGGCCGGCCCCATGGCGAAGATTCCGGCCGCACTGAGGCAGCCCGGCATCCGTTTCAGGAACTCGGAGACGCTTCGCCGTCTCGCTTTCCTGGCCGAGGGCCGCGCACGAAGCTGATTCTGGAACGTGCTCCTGGCGCGCGCGCCTGAGTGCTGCAGGGCAGACGACAGCGGCGCGGCCCGACCGGAGTCGAGTCCGCGCCGCAGCGGTGCGGGAAGCCCGCGAGATCGTCAGGCGATGCGGATGAGCTTCTTGTTGACGAACTCGTCGGCACCGTACTTGCCGAGCTCACGTCCCGAACCGGAGCGCTTGATGCCGCCGAAGGGCAGCTCAGGGCTGTCGGCACCCACGATGTTGACGTACACCATGCCGGCCTCGATCTGGTCGGCGACCCGCGCCGCCTGGGCGGAGTCGGTGGTGTAGACGTAGGAGCCCAGGCCGTAGGGCGTGTCGTTCGCGAGCTCGACCGCTTCCTCCTCGCTCGACACCTTGAACACCTGAGCCACGGGCCCGAAGAACTCCTCGCGGTACACCGGGTTCTCGGGGCTCATGTTCGTGAGCACCGTGGAGTCGAACAGGTTGCCGTCTCGCGAGCCGCCGGTGAGCACCTGCGCGCCACCCGAGACTGCCGCGCCCACCTGCTGCTCGAGCCGGTCGGCAGCGGCGGTCGACGACAGCGGGCCCATGTCGGCATCGGCTGCCGGGTCGCCGGCGTCGACCTCCTTCATGGCGGCGGTGAACTTCTCGAGGAACGGCTCGTACAGCTCATCGATCACGATGAAGCGCTTGGCTGCGTTGCACGCCTGCCCGGTGTTGTCGACGCGTGCGGCCACAGCGTCGGCCACGGTCGCGTCGAGGTCGTCGGTCGACAGCAGCACGAAGGGGTCGCTGCCCCCGAGCTCGAGCACAACCTTCTTGAGGTTGCGGCCGGCGATCTCCGCGACTGCGGCACCGGCGCGCTCGGAGCCGGTCAGCGAGACACCCTGCACGCGCGGGTCCTCGATGATGGTCTCGATCTGCGCGTGCGAGGCGTAGATGTTCGTGTACACACCCTTCGGTGCGCCCGCGTCGGTGAAGATCTGCTCGATCGCGGCCGCCGACTCGGGGCACTGCTCCGCGTGCTTGAGCAGGATCGTGTTGCCGATCATCACGTTCGGCCCCGCGAAACGCGCCACCTGGTAGTAGGGGAAGTTCCAGGGCATGATGCCGAGCAGCACACCCATCGAAGCCTTGCGAACGACGGCCGAGCCCTCGCTGCCGGCCATGAGCTTGATCGGCTCGTCGGCCATGAACTCTTCGGCGTTGTCGGCGTAGTACTCGTAGATGTCGGCGCTGAAGTCGACCTCACCGAGCGATTGCTCAAGGGGCTTGCCCATCTCGCGCACGATGATCTCGGCGAGCTCCTCACGGCGCTCCCGGTGCAGCTCGGCCACGCGGCGCACGAGCGCGGCGCGATCGGCGACCGAGGTGGTGCGCGACCAGGTGCGGTGCGCCTCGTGGGCGGCGGCGATGGCGGCCTTGAGGTCGTCGTCAGAGATGGTGGGGAATGTCTTGACGGTCTCCCCGGTGAGGGGGTTGGTCACGGCATACGTCATGGTTCTCCTTGTTCGGGCATTCGACGGCGGTGTCCGTGCGCCGAGCGCACGCATGTCTGATGGACACGCTTGCCTCAAGGGTATCGGCGGGAGGGGCGCCTGTCAGCGGCTGGCGCGCGGGCGCGCAGTCGATGGGCGCACGTCACCGAGCAGCCGCGGGTTCGGGTGCTATCCGAGCAGCTCGGCCAGCGGCGCCTTGAGCGGCCAGCACGCATCGTCGAGGATCACCTGCGAAGCGGCCCCAGTTGCCTTGTTCACGACGATGGGAGCGAGCAGGTTCACGGTCGTCGCCTCGTCCGCCGGGTTCACCACGACGAGCACTTCGGCGGCGTCGGGCGTGCGGATGCCGAGGGCGTCGGCCGCCTCGTCGTTGAGCTCTGGCGAGTACGACGGCAGGCACTCGCCCGCATCGAGCACGAACAATCGGGCACCGCCGCCGCTCTGCGCCGGTTCGGCAGCGGACGAGGTCTGCCCCGGCGACGCGGAGCGGAGTGCGTAGAGTCCGATGGCGCCCTCGACCTGGTCGAGCAGGTAGTCGACCTGCCCGTCGAGACCGGGCAGCGGCTCGAGCAGTCGAAGCCGGCGGCTCATGCCAGGAAGTCCATCAGCGTGGACTGCAGCACTCTCGACGTCACGTGCAGCGCCGCCTGGTAGGAGGTCTGCTGCAACTGCAGGTTCATGATCGCCTCCGCCAGGTCGACGTCTTCGACCCCTGAGCGCGCAGCTTCGAGCGACACGGCATCCGCCATATTGAGCCCCTCCGTTCGCATGATCTGATTGTGTCGCGCTCCCACGGCCGCGTGGTGCTCGAGCACACTGTCGAGGTGGCTGTCGACGGCGCCGATATGCGCTCCGACCGGCGTTCCCGCGCGGAGGTCGTCCGCGATGCTCCGCACCAGCGCGAACATCGAGCCGGTGCCCGTGCCGAAGATGGCGGCACCGTCGGCATCCACCCGCACCGTCGTGTTGTCGGCTATCCGGCGTTCCACTGGCGCGCCGGTGCCCGTGTGAGCGAACGCGGGAGTGAAGGCCACTCCAGCGCCCGAGGTGCCAGCGAACACAGACCGGCCGAGGTACTGGGTGTTGGCCTGCGCCAGCAGGTCGTCGGCGAGCCCGTCGAGCTCCGCCGCAATCGCCTCGCGCGCCGTTGACGACAGAGCGCCCTGGTTCGCACCACGCACGGTCAGGTCGCGCACGTGCTGCAGGATGCCGGTCGTCGACGCGAGCGCTCCATCGACGGTCGAGAGCCAGCCCTTCGCGTCGTCGAGGTTCCGCGCGTGCTGCGCGTTCGACGAGATCGCAGAGCGCACCTGCATCGCCGTCGCGGTGGCGGCCGGGTCGTCTGAGGGCGCCAGCAGCGCGCGTTGCGAACTGGCCTGCTCGTGGCGCCGCGCCAGTTCGGCGCGCGCGGAGTTGAGGTTCATGAGCGCGTTGCTCGCCATCAACGAGCCGGGGGTCCTGCTGATCACCGTTCCTCCTCTATCGGCCGACGAGACCGGTGCGGTTGATGAGCGTGTCGAGCATCTCGTCGATCGTCGAGATGACTCGGGCCGCACCCTGGTAGGCGGTCTGGTACATCATCAGGTTCAACGTCTCCTCGTCAGGGTCGACTCCGCCGACCGAGGCCTGCTGGTCGCGGGCCGCATCCAGGGCCAGCGCCGAAAGGGTCGACTGCTGCTTTGCGCTCCGGGATGCCACTGCCGTTCCGGTGACGAAGGTCGACCAGGTGGCGTCCACGCTCCCCGGTCCGTTGCGAAGCTGAGCGATCGCATCCGCGATCGAGCCGTCCAGCGAGCCGGCGCCCGGTGCGGCGACGGCGATATCCGCAACGCCCGTCGCCGCCACGCCGAGCCCGAGCGCTGGCGGCGCGGCCGCATCGAGCGAGAAGAAGTCGAGGCCCGAGGCGCCGGTCACGCTTTCGCCCGTCTGGTGCACGGCGTTCACCTGAGCCGCGAGAGCGGTCGCGAGGCGGTTGTAGGTCTCCGCTGTCTCAGCGATCAGGCCGCCGGTGCCGCCGGCGGTCGCCGGGGCGAGCGCCGCCAGTGTTCCGGCGAGCTCGCCGGCCTCGAGGCCGACGGGAGCGCCACCGCGCTCCCATCCGAGCGTGACGGCCGCGCCACCGAGCACGTAATCCCCGGTCAGCGCGAGCGGATAGGTGCGGTCGGCGCTCACGAGTGGATTGCCGGCCACCAGCACCTCCACGGTGCCGTCAGCCGCCGGGCGGGACTCCGCGCCCGTGATCGCGGCGATCCGCTCGATCAACTGGGCTCGCTGATCGATCAGTTCGTTCGGCGATGTGCCCGCAGCGAGGTTCTTTCGGATCTGGGCGTTCAAGTCGCTGACCTGGGCAGCGGCGGTGTTGACCTCGGCGACGAGCGCGTCGGCCTTCGTACGAGTCTGCTGCCAGAGGGTCGCAGCGCTCCGGTAGCCCTCAGCGATCGAGGTCGTGAGGGTGCGCGCCGTCTCGAGAAGCGCCGCTGCGGGGGCCGCCTCACCGGCCCGGTTCCCGAGGTCTTCCCACGACGACCAGAACGCCTGCAGGCGAGCAGCAAGGCCGTGCTCGCTCGGCTCGTTGAACGACTTCTCGATCTGCGAGAGCACGTCGGCCCGCACGTCCCAGTAGCCCGAGGATGCCGACGCCGTGCGCACGCGGGCGTCGACCCACTCGTCACCGATTCGAGCGACACCGAGCACCGAAACGCCGAGTCCGGGCGTCGGCGCTCCGGATTGCAGCAATCCGAAGCTCGACGCGGGCGGCAAGGCCGCCTGAGTGACGCGCTGGCGTGTGTATCCGGGTGTGTTGAGGTTCGCCATGTTCTGACCGACCACATCGACACCGCGGCGGGCCGCCGCGAGCCCGCTCCAAGCCGTGTTCAGAGCGCCGAAGGTGCTCAAGGGGTGTCTCCGTTCGTCAGTGGGGATCGCTCATGCCATGAAGGCGCGGCGGGCCCGAGGCCTCTGCGTAGGACTCGCGCGCGGTGCCTCATAGTGAGGTGTCCAGCAGACGGCTCGAACCCTCGTCGCGCTGCGGCTTGCCGTCGGCCGAGTAAGTGCCGGCATCCCGTCCGATGCCGTCGAGGGTCTCTCGTGCGGCGCGCGAGGCCGTCTCGAGCAGGCGCGTGTTGCCATCGCGCAGTGCCGCGACCTCGCTCGTCAGCTGGCTGAGCGCGTCGAAGTGCGAGGTGAGGATCTCGCGCCACGCGGGGGTCGGTGCGTGCTGGATGAGCTCACGCAGGGTGGCCTGCTCGGGGGCGCCCCACGCCTCAGCGACCGCCGATGCCTCGACTGCGCGGCCGAGCCCAGCGCCGCGGAGCTTCTCGAGCACATGCTCCAGTTCACGCGTCGCGAGCGGAAGCCAGCGGCTCTCGCCGGCGGTCAGCAGCAAGCGCTGAGTCTCGAGCTTGAACAGCACGGTCTCGAGCAGTTCTCGCTCGCGCCACAGCACGGCCGACAGTTCGTTCGAGCCCACGCTTCCTCCAAGAGACACCGGCAACTTCGGGGGGATGCCGCCGGCTTCGCGCCGGCTGGAGCGCCGATCCGGTTCGAAGACTACTCTCGGCCGCCCGTGCGGCCGCGTAAGCGCGGCGCGAGGGCGAAGTCGTGGGCGTCTCCCGGTCCGGCCCGCGCGGTAAGGGAAAACCCCGTGGTTGCGCCCGTGCGGCTGGCCCACGTGACCCGTTCGGGAGGGCCCAGAAGTGGGGCATCGGGGGAGCGCTGTGGCCCGAGACCACTGAGCTAGCCTCAACACAGGCTGCAGCGTCGCGGGGCCGCCGACCCAGGCCCCCGACAACCCGAACTGGAGCCGCCACCCGAGCAAATAGGTTCAGCAGATGTGCGTCAGCACATGACATGGCAGCGCTCAGGGGGAGAACGCAGTGGCTTTGTCCGAGACCAGTTCGGCACCGACTTCGATCGGGATCACAGACCGGGATACCGACGATCCGGCGGCGGCGAGAGCCGAACGCAATCGGCTCGTGGTGGAGAATCTTCCGCTCGTCGGCTACCTCGTCTCCGAGGTGTGGGCTCGCGCGTCGCATCTGTCCCGTGACGATCTCGCGGCGGCCGGTGCCCTCGCGCTCGTCACGGCAGCTGATTCGTTCGACCCGGCCTACGGGGTGCCGTTCGGCGCCTTCGCACGTCGCCGCATCATGGGCGCGTTCGCCGACGAGATGCGCGCAGCCGACTGGGCTACGCGCGGAGCTCGTGAACGCATCAAGGCCGTGACCTCCACGCGCGAGACGCTTTCCAATGCGCTGGGGCGCGCTCCCGAGGTCGAGGAGCTCGCCTCGGCGACAGGTCTTGATCGCGCCGCCGTGGTGGAGGCCCTGAACGACGCGGCGCGCACGGTGCAGCCGCTCGATGAGACGGTCGCCGACCGCTTGGCCTCCGACGCCGAGGCGCCCGGCGAGACCCTGCTCGTCGAGGAACGCCTCACCTATCTGCGAGCGGCCGTCGAGGCACTGCCGGAGCGACAGCGGGCAGTCATCGAGCAGGTCTACTTCCAGGACAAGAGCGTCTCAGAGATCGCCCGCGAGTTGGGCATCACCCACTCAGCGGTCTCGCAGCAGCGCTCCGCAGCGGTGAAGCTGCTCAGGGAGGGGCTCGCCGCTCACTACTCCGACTCCGACGAAGCGCTCTCGGCATCCGGAGCGCCCGCCTCGTCACCTGGAGGGCTGCGGAGCGCAGCCGGCCAGCACGTCGGCGCACCGAGCGTCAGCGAGGTCACCGGCCCCGCGGCTGCAAAGCGCATCGCCTACCTCGCGAGAATGGCGGCGCACCCGCTGCTGCGCAGGCCGTCGCTCACCGAGTCGGTCGCGTCCTGATGCTGTCCTGATCCCGCGCTTCTCCTGCCCGCTCCCGTTCCTGCCCACGGTCGAAGTCGCCACAGAGCCCTGCTCGATCAGCAGCGGCCAGCCTAGGCTGGCGAGGTGACCGGGCGCGCGATCGAAGAAGGCCTCAGAGCGCGCGTGTGGCGCGGCACCACCTATTGGAGCGGACGAGCCCGCCTCCGCGACCTCGGGGTCTTCGCGAAACGCTTCCCCTCCACGGTCTCGGGCCCTCCGTTCGTGCTCGTGCACGGCATCGGTGTCTCATCGCGTTATTTCCACCCCCTGGCGGTAGCGCTCGCCGAGTACGGCCCCGTGTACCTCATCGACCTGCCCGGATACGGGGCGGCACCGAGCGCTCGACGAGACGTCAGCCTCGGTGAGCACGCAGCAGTGCTCGCCGAACTGCTCGACGCACTCGGACTCGTCGACCCGGTGCTGGTCGGGCACTCCATGGGGACGCAGATCGTCAGCCGTCTCGCAGTCGACCGTCCCGATGTCACCGATCGCCTCGTGCTGATCGGTCCCACGATGGATCCGGCCGCACGCAGCTTCCTTCGGGCGAGCCTTCGACTGGGGCACGACCTTCTGCGTGAGCCGCCGCTGACCAACGCCATCGTCGTATGGGACTACATCGTCCGCTGTGGACCGGTGTACTACTTCCGGCAGCTGCCGCACCTGCTCGATGACCGCATCGAGAGGCGGATGCCGCTGCTGACCGCTCGAACCCTCGTGCTTCGTGGCGACCGCGACCCGATCGCTCCGGCGGCCTGGTCGCGGCGACTGGCTGAGCTGGCCCCCGATGGCCGCTTCGAAGAGGTCGAAGGGGCGCACGTCATGATGTTCACCGACCCTGCGCGCGCCGCGAGGCTCATCGCGGGGCACGCGACACAGCGATGAACGGCGGACACGAGGCACTCGGGACGCGAGCGGGAATGGGAACCGCTCGATGAACGGATCGAGACGCGCCACGCTGCGTGAGTTGGCCCGCGACTACCGCTGGGCGATCCGCCAGCAGGCGATGAGCGCGCGCGCACCGAGGCCGCTTGTGAACGAGGGGGATCCGTCACGACATCCGGTGCTGCTGATCCCAGGCGTGTGGGAGACGTCAGGGTTTCTGGGCGCGCTCGAGCAGCACTTGCGCGAGCGTGGACACCGCGTTCACACGCTTCCCGGCCTCGGCTTCAACCTGCGCCCGATCGACGAGTCGGCCGAGCTCGGCGCCGAGTACCTGAAGCGCGCGTCACTGGAGCACGTCATCATCGTCGCGCACAGCAAGGGCGGACTCATCGGAAAGCGGATGCTGCTGAGTGCCCCCGATCGGGTTGACAAGCTGATCGCGATCGCCACGCCGTTTGCCGGCTCCC
The DNA here is from genome assembly GCF_029952955.1 of Ruicaihuangia caeni. GTDB lineage: Bacteria > Actinomycetota > Actinomycetes > Actinomycetales > Microbacteriaceae > Ruicaihuangia > Ruicaihuangia caeni. The sequence goes on from NZ_JASATX010000001.1 coordinate 584,191, forward strand.
GGTACGCCGACTACTTCATCGCTCCGAGCTTGCGAGCGTTCCGCCCCGCGAATGCCTCGCTCCGCGCGCTCGCCGCAGAGGAGGAGGCGAACTCGCGCATCGTCTCGATCTATCCGCGCATCGATCCGCACATCCCCGAGGGCAGCCTGCTCGAGGGCGCGCTGAATGTCGAACTGCCCCTCGTTGGGCACTTCCGGCTGCTCGCGGATCCGCTGCTCCTCGCCGCGATCGACGAGCACCTGGATTGAGGGCTGCCGAGCGCGGCTGCGAGAGCGATTGCTAACGGCGGGTCACGTGCTGCCGATAGGTCTGGATAGCCGGCCCACGGATGGGCAGGTGTCACCACACCCAGTCACGGAGGAATCACCATGGGTATGCAGATCAACACCAACGTTGCGGCGCTCAACGCTCACCGCAACCTGTCGAACACGCAGAACGACCTGTCGAAGTCGCTCGAAAAGCTCTCGAGCGGTCTGCGCATCAACCGTGCTGCTGACGACGCCGCGGGTCTGGCCATTTCCGAGGGTCTGCGTGCGCAGGTCAACGGTCTGGCTGTCGCCGCTCGCAATGCACAGGACGGCGTCTCGGTCATCCAGACCGCTGAAGGTGCGCTGACCGAGGTGCACTCGATCCTGCAGCGTGTTCGCGACCTCGCTGTTCAGGCGGGCAACGACTCGAACAACGCTGACTCGCGCGCAGCGATCAAGACCGAGATCGACGCCCTCGGCGACGAGCTCACCCGTATCGCGGCTTCGACCAACTTCAACGGCATCAAGCTGATGGATGGATCGGTGCCGACTCTGACGTTCCAGGTCGGTGCGGGCAGCACGGCAGCCGAAGACCAGATCGCCGTCACCCTGACGGACTTCTCGGGACTCGGCGCCACAGTGAAGGCGCTCACTGTCGACTCGGCGGCGAACTCGCTCGCCTCGATCGCTTCGATCGACACCGAGATCGCAGCAGTGTCGACCGCTCGCGCGGGCTACGGTGCGGCGCAGAACCGCTTCGAGTCGACCATCAACAGCCTCAACGTGGCGCGCGAGAACCTCTCGGCCGCAGAGTCGCGCATCCGCGACACCGACATGGCTGCCGAGATGGTCAACTTCAGCCGCGCGAACATCCTCTCGCAGGCGGGCACCGCGATGCTCGCCCAGGCGAACGCCGCGAACCAGGGCGTGCTCCAGCTGCTCGGCTGATCCGGCCGTCGCGCGCCCGGAGACCCAGGGCAGCGACACGGAACAGGCTGAGCCTGAACGACCCGGCGGCGGTGCGAGAACTGGACCTCTCGCGCCGTCGCCGGGCTCGTAGTACCACCGGCATCCCGAACAGGATCCCGAACCCCGACTCGTTCCGGCCCCAATCAGAAAGGCTTCGCATGGCGTTCGCTGTCGACGGTCTCGCGAGCGGGCTCGACACCACTGCGCTCATCAACTCCCTGATGCAGATCGAGGCGGTGCCTCAGACCCTGCTCAAGCGGCAAGTCGCCTCGACCCAGACAACCCTGAGCGCCCTGCAGAACCTGAACTCGCGCGTCGCGGCCCTTGGCGAACGAGCCAAGGAACTGCTGAAGCCACAGGCGCTCGCTCCCGCTGCAGCCAGCAGCAGTTCGGATGCCGTCACCGCAACCGCCCGCCCCGGCACCGCTGCCGGGAGCATCGACATCATCGTCGATCAGCTGGCGTCGCGGCAGAGCAGCGTTTCAGCAGCGATGAGCGAATGGACTGCGGGGCCGCTCACCATCTCGACCGCTGCCGGAAGTGTCGTCGTCGACCCGGCAAGCGGTGCTCTCGACGACCTCGTCGCTGCGATCAACGCGAGCGGCGCGGGCGTCTCGGCGACGAAGGTGTCGGTGGGCGGCGGCCTTGCGCGATTGCAGCTCACGTCGGCGACATCCGGAACCGAGGGCGCGTTCACGGTCTCGGCGGGCGGCTTCACCGATGTGGTGCCGGCCCGTGACGCTCAGGTGCGACTGTGGGCGGGCACCGGTGCTGAGCAGGTCATCACCTCGTCGAGCAACACCTTCACCGACCTGCTGCCCGGTGTCGATGTCACCGTGCGGGAGACCTCGACCGATGCCGTCACCATCGACGTGGCGCGCGATGACGCGACGATCACCGAGTCGGTGACCGAGTTCGCCGGAATGATCGGCCAGCTCGTGCAGTACATCGCGACCAACTCAGCGGTGACGGTGTCGAACGGCGCCGGAGGCAGCACCACCAAGGGTGGCATCTTCACCGGCGACAGCATGGTCCGCGATGTGCGAAGCCGACTCACGGACGCTGCGATCGGCCCGGTCGATGGGCGCTCGCCCTCCGAGATCGGCATCACCATCACTCGACAGGGTGCGATCGAGTTCGACGAGGAGAAGTTCACCGCCGCGCTGGCAGACGACGCCGCCTTCGCCCAGCGAGCGATCACCGTCATCGCGGAACGCATCGCATCGGCGAGCGACCTCGTCTCAGACAAGTACGACGGCATCCTCACTCAGAAGATCACCGGTCAGGAGTCGACGGTCAAACGCTTGAGCGACCAGGTGCTCGAGTGGGATGCACGGCTCGAGCAGCGACGCACGACCCTGCAGCGCACCTACGCAGCACTCGAGGTGGCGATGGGTCAACTGAACGCGCAGTCGTCATGGCTGAGCTCACAGTTGGCGGGTCTCAGCACTGGGCAGGGGAGCAAGCGATGACCACGGGCCTCAACCAGTACCAGCGCGACGCCGTGCTCTCGGCGAGCCCCGCGCAACTCGTCACGATGCTGTACGACCGGCTGCTCGTCGATCTCCATCGCGCGAAGCGCGCTCAAGCCGGAGGCGACTTCGCAGAGGCTTCTGTTCAACTCCTCCACGCCCAGCGGATCGTGCAGGAACTGGCGGTGTCGCTCGACACCAGCCGATGGGCCGAAGGCACCCAGCTCGCAGCCGTGTACGAGTGGGTGCAGTCGAGGTTGATTCACGCCAACATCCGGCATGACGCCGAAGCTGTGATCGAGTGCATCGCGCTGCTCGAGCCGTTGCAGTCGGCCTGGCACGAGGTGCTGGCAGGCAGGTCTGTCGCGCCCCCATCCTCAACGTCGGCCAGTGAGCAGGGCGGCGTGCTCGGTGTCGCCTGACTCCTCCGAGACGCGGGAAGCGGGCGCTGCCCGCACCGACCTCGACGCTTGGGTCACCGAGTTCGAGCGTCTGGAACGCTCGCTCGACGACGAGCATGGTCTCTTTTCGGGGTGGGAGCCCCCGGCATCCCTGGTCCCGATCCCGGAATCGCTCCGGGCACGTGCCGAGCGCTTGCTGGCGCGTCAGGAGCAACGCTTGTCTGAACTGCAGACGCGCGCCGAGGACGTCAAGAAGCACCTGCGCGCGCTCAACACCGTGCCGCCCGCGAAGGAGCACGCGGCAGTGTTCCTCGACGTCACAGGCTGACGCACGCCGTCCGCCGCCGCAGTGCACGCAAGAAACGGCGCTCGCTAACGCTTCGCGGTCGACTGCCGATAGCTGTAATCGAGCACGGATCGCTCAATGCCAGGCCATGGATCGGCCGCCCTTCGACATACAACGCCGAATCGGGAACTGCAGTGTTCGAATCCGTGTCTTTCAATGCGCTGAGCAGCGCACTCGACGGGCTCGCGCAGCGCCAGCGGGCCATCGCCAACAACATCGCAAACGTCAACACGCCGGGCTATACGGCCAGGCGTGTGCAGTTCGAATCGGCCCTCGCCTCCTCGGTGGCCGCAGGCAATGGACGCGCTGCGGCAAGCGAGGGCCGCTCGCTCGAGCCGACGCGTCTCGACGGTAACAATGTGAACCTCGAGACCGAGACACTGTCGAATATCGACACCGTGCTTCGCTACCAGTTCGCGACGCAGGCCATCAGCGGCAGCTTCAACTCGATCCGCGCCGCGATGAGGAGCAACTCGTGACCTTCGACGCGCTCGGCATCGCAGGCACAGGCATGACGGTGCACCGGAAGTGGCTTGACGCCGTCGCCGACAATCTGGCGAACATCAACACGGCCCGGCCCACAGACGGGGCGGCGTTCCAGGCCCGATACCTCATCGCGCGCGAAGGCGCAGACGGGTCGGGCGTATACGTCGAAGGCGCAGCCTGGGGCGACCCGGAGGGGCGCATGGTGCACGACCCCCAGCACCCGCTCGCGGACGAAGCCGGTTACGTGCGATACCCAGACATCGACATGGCGGCGCAGATGGGCCAGCTCATCCTCGCCCAGCGCGGGTACCAGGCCAGCGCCGCGGTGATCGAGCGCGCGCGGTCGAGCTACGAGGCGGCGTTGCAGATCGGCAGGCAGGCATGACGTTACCCATCGGCGCGATCGGTGACGCGCTGCCCGGCATCGCCGCGATGCCCGCGATGCCCGGAATGCGCGCCACGGACGCCGTTCGCGGCACCGAGGGTGCGTCGGGCGAGGGGTTCGCGGCGGCGCTCGGCCGCGCCGTCGACGGCACCCAAGCGCTGCAAGCCGAGTCGAAGACCTTCGCCATCAAGGCGGTGACGGGTGAACTCACCGACATCCACGCGGCGACCATCGCCTCGAGCCGGGCCCAAGTCACCCTCGAGCTGGTTGCGGCGATCCGGAACAAGGGCGTCGATGCGTTCAACGAGATCATGCGGATGCAGGCCTGATGCCCCAGGCCGTCACCTCCCTGTTCCAGCGCGCCCGCGCGGTGGTCGCCGGGTTCAGCATTGCGCAGCGCACCATCGCGCTCATCGGTATCGCCGTGCTCGCGCTCGGCATCGTCGCGCTCGGATCGTGGCTGTTGCGTCCCGCCTATTCCCCACTGTTCACCGGGCTGAGCGCCGCGGACGCGAGCGCGATCGTCGAGCAACTGCGTGCTGAGGGCGTGCCTTATGAACTGCAGGCCGGCGGGTCGACCATCCTCGTGCCTGAGGCGCACGTCTACGACCAGCGGCTGAAGGCCGCGGCGGCGGGGATGCCGAGCGCGGGCGCCAGCGGGTACTCGCTGCTCGACCAGATGGGCGTGACAGCGTCCGAGTTCCAGCAATCGGTCACCTACAAGCGTGCGCTCGAGGGTGAGCTCGCGGCGACGATCGGTGCCATGCAGGGCGTGCGCACGGCATCCGTGCGACTGGCGATTCCAGAAGAGACGGTATTCGTTGCGCAGAAGGCCGACCCCACGGCCAGTGTCTTCATCGAGACCTCGCAGGGCACGACCCTCTCGAACGAACAGGTGCAGGCGATCGCGCATCTCACCTCGGCGGCCGTCGAGGGCATGCCGGTCGAGAACGTCGCGATCATCGACGCCGACGGCACGGTGCTGTCGGCCGTCGGCACGGGCACGGCCGGAACCGCCGACCAGCGCGCCGGCGATTACGAGAGCCGCGTTCGCACCGCGGTGCAGGCGATGCTCGACCGCGTCGTCGGCACAGGCAACGCGACGGTCGTCGTGGCGGCAGAGCTCAGCCTCTCTACCGGTGAGCGACTCGAGGAGACCTACACCAACCCCGAGGGCGCACCCGCGATCAACGAATCGACGACGACCGAGCAGTACACCGGCAACGGCGACACCGCTGCGGGCGTGCTCGGCCCCGACAACATCGCGGTGCCCGGGAATGCGCAGGGCGGCGCGTACAACTCGGAGACCAGCACGAGGAACAACGCGCTCAACCGAGTGACCGAGTCGACCGTGCGACCGGCGGGCGAACTCGTGCGCCAGAGCGTCTCGGTCGCGGTCGATAGTGCCGCGGCGGAAGGGATCGGCGCGGCAGACCTGCGGGCGCTCGTCGCCAGTGCTGCTGGGATCGACACCGACCGTGGCGATTCGGTGACCGTCGAACTCGTGCCCTTCAGCCAGGCCGCTGCCCAGCAGGCCGCCGCAGAGCTTGAGGCTGCGCGAGACGCGGCCTTTCAGGAACAGCTCTGGCGCATTGCGACGATCGTCATGATCGCCCTGGCGATCCTCCTGCCACTGCTGCTCGCCGTGGTGATGATGAAGCGCCGCGGGCGCGGGCGCCACGTCGCCGTGCCGGCCGCCATTGAGGCGCCGCCCACCGCGCCGCTCGACTACCAGGAGGTCGTGCCGCCGCCCGTGGACGATGAGCCGGAGCTTCCCGAGGTGATTTCGGCCGCGCGCCGCCGTGCCGAGATCGAGTCGCTCGCCGCGCGCGACCCTGAGCGCACGGCCGACTTCCTCCGCGGGCTCATGGCAGAGCAACCTTCACTCACCGCCGTGCCGCAACTCTCCGTGGGCGAACCCGCGGCGGTGACCGCCTCCGTGCCGACGACTCCGATCGAGGCGGCCAGATGACGACAGCAGTCATCACGGCTGCCGAGCAGCTGACCGGAGTACAGAAGGCGGCGATCGTGCTGCTCAACCTCGACCCTGCCGCCGCTGCGCAGGTCATGTCGAAGTTCACCGAGGCTGAAGCCGAAGAGATCGCCGCCGAGATCACCCGCCTTGGACGGGTCGCCCCTGAGGCGGTCGAGCGGGCCTTCAGCGAGTTCCACGACATCGCGCGGCATGGTCGGGTCGCGTCGCGCGGTGGCCACGATGTGGCAGCAGGGCTCCTTGAAGCGTCGTTCGGTGCTGAGCGTGCCGCGGGAGTCATGAACCGGGTGGCGTCGAGTCTTGCCGGCAAGTCGTTCGAGTTCCTCGAAACCCTCGATCCGGCGCAGGTCGCAGGGCTGCTCGAGAGCGAGCTGCCTCAGACCGTCGCGCTCGTGCTCGCCCACCTTCGTCCCGACCGGGCTAGCTCGGTGTTCGGGGTGCTGCCCGAAGAGGCTCGTGCCGATGTCGCGCAGGCCCTCGCCACTATGGGATCTGCAGCACCGGATGCCGTGCAACTCGTGGCCGACACCATGAAGCTGCGCGTGGGGGCGGTCGCGGCGCTGCGCGAGGCCGAGGCGGTCGGCGGCGTGCAGCCGCTCGTCGACATCATCAACCGCGCCGATGTGACGATCGAGAAGTCTCTGCTGAGCGAACTCGACGAGCGTGACCCGGAGCTCGCGGAGGCCGTGCGGTCCCGCATGCTGACCTTCGCCGACATCACACGGCTCGAACCGCGCGATGCGCAGCTGGTGCTGCGAGGCGTCGACGCCGCGACCTTGGCGCTCGCGCTGAAGGGCGCTCCCGAAGCCGTCTCGTCGGTGATTCGCGCGAACCTCACTGAGCGCAACCGCGAGGTGCTCGACGGCGAGCTCGAATTGCTCGGGCCCGTGCGGCTCTCGCAGGTCGAAGAGGCCAGGGCGGAGATCGTGCGCACGATTCGGGACCTCGAAGCGCAGGAGGCGATCACCGTGCAGCGCGGCGACGAGGAGGAGTATGTCTACTGACATCGCCTTCGCTCGACTTGAGTACCCCGCGGTGCACGATGCCGAGCACAAGCGTCGTGCCGCAGGGGCGGTCGCGGAGGGGTTCTCGGCGGGGTACACGGCCGGCATGCGCGCCGCGAGAGCCGAGCTTGAACATGAATTGGCCCGTGTGAAAGCGGAGGCGGAGGCGTCCGCCCGCGCGATGGCGGAGGCGCAGGAGCAGCGTGTCGCTGCCCTGACCACCGCTTCCGAGGTGTTGCGGCAACGCGCCGCGGAGCTCACGGGAGACGCGCAAAGCCTGCTCCTGCGAGCGACCGTCGAGTTGAGCGAAGCGGTGCTCGGCACCGAGCTGCGCGATGGTGAGCACGCGGCGAGGGCGGCCCTGAGTCGTGTGCTGGCCCATCCGGATGCCGGCGAGGCGGTGGGCATCCGCATGCACCCCGTCGACGCGGCGCTCCTGAGAGCGGGATCGGCCGAGTCGTTGCCGCCGATCGTGGACGATGCATCGCTCGATCGCGGTGACGCGATCGCCGATCTGCCCGAGGGGTGGATCGACGCCAGGCTCCGCTTCGCGTTCGAACGTGCGAAGGCCTGCCTCGAGGAGATGACGCCGTGATGCCGGCGACGCGAGCGGCATCCGCCTCAGGGATGCGACCAGCCATTGAAGCGGCGCTCCACCGCGCCCGACGCTCGGCGGCTCCGCACCGCGTGGGGCGGCTGTCGTCGATGGTCGGGTTGAGCCTCGAGGTCACGGGGCTCGACGCGGCGATCGGCGAAGTCATCATGATCGACGATGCGGCGCCCGTCGCAGCAGAAGTCGTCGCGGCATCCACTGGTCGCGTGCGATGCATGCCGCTGACCAACCCGTCCGCGCTCCGGGTCGGCGCACCGGCGCGCCGGCAGGCGCATCCCTCGCTCGTGCCCACCGGTGCCACTCTGCTCGGACGCGTGCTCGATGGTCTCGGTCGCCCCATCGACGGTCTCGGCCCACTGCGCCCTTCGTCGTGGGTGTCGCTCACCAATGACCCGCCAGGACCGTTGGAGCGCACCCCCATCGCCACCGCGCTGCCGCTCGGCGTGCGCGTGCTCGACACCCTGACACCGGTGGGACGCGGGCAGCGCCTCGGGCTCTTCGCAGGCTCAGGGGTGGGGAAGTCGTCGCTGCTGTCGATGATCGCGCGGGGCTCGACGGCAGAGGTGACGGTGATCGCCTTGATCGGCGAGCGCGGTCGCGAGGTTCGCGAGTTCCTCGAGCATGACCTCGGCCCAGAGGGGCTCGCACGCTCGGTCGTCGTCGTATCGACCTCGGACGAGCCCGCGCTGATGCGCCTGCGCGCCGCGTTCCTCGCCACCCGCATCGCCGAGACCTTCCGGGACGACGGGGCCGACTGCGTGCTCATGATGGACTCGCTCACCCGTGCGGCGGCCGCCCAGCGCGAGATCGGGCTCACGGCAGGCGAGCCGCCCGCGACGCGCGGCTATCCGCCGTCGACGTTCTCGATGCTCGCACGCCTGCTCGAGCGCGCCGGGCCCGCCAAGAGCGGCTCGATCACCGGTATCTACACCGTGCTCGTTGACGGCGACGATCACAATGAGCCGGTCGCAGACGCAGCGCGGTCGATCCTCGACGGCCACATCGTGCTCACCCGCGAATTGGCCGTCGCAGGGCATTTCCCTGCGGTCGACCCCCTCGCCTCGGTGTCGAGACTGTCCAGTCGATTGACGGATGCCGAGCAGCGCGCCGCGCAGACCGCATTGCGACGCGTGCTCGCCGCGCGCGCCGGTTCCCGCGACCTCATCGACGTCGGCGCGTATCACGCTGGAACGAATCCCCGCATCGATGCCGCGCTGCGGCACTCCGATGCCATTGAGGCATTCCTGACGCAGCGCCTCGACGAACTCGTTCCGGCCGACCGGGCCTGGGCTGAGTTGCAGGGACTCGCCGCGCTTCTCGGGGCCGCAGCATGAAGGCCGCGTCGCCCCTGCTCTCGCTGCTGCGCTTGCGCCGGTCCGAGGCTGATCGCGCCGCGCAGGAACTCGCCGCCCGCCGACGGCGGTCCGAGGAGCTGCAGGCGAGGTCCGCCGCCCTGCAGCACGAACTGGGCCTGCTGCCGCTGGAGCCCACATCGCCGCACGCGCTCGCAGCGCTGGCAGCGTCGCGGGCGGCGATGAGCAGCATGCTGGCAGCCCTGGCCGCGGCGAGCGCGGCACAGAATCGCTCGGTAGGCGAAGCGGAGGCGGAGCACCGAGCTGCTCTCCAGCGCAGCCGCGCACTCGAGCGGGTGACCGAGGAACATGCTCGGCAGGCCGAGCAGGCAGCGCAGCACGCCGAGCAACTGCGCCTCGACGAGGTGGCCGGGCTGCGAGGCGCGCTCCGCGCGGCTGACGAAGGGGGAGTCGTATGACCGTGCCGCAGATCGCACCGGCATCCGCCGGTATCGGCGCCATCGAATCGCGCGTATCAGAACTGCGCACGCTGCTCGACCGAGTGCACTCGCGCGGCACGCCAGGACCGACCGAGAGCGCCTTCGCCGGCTCGCTCGCCCGCGCGCTCGGCGCGAACCCGAGCTCGGCGGTCGGGCTCGCCGTCGATGGTGCGCACGGGGCAGGCGGAGGAGAGGCGATCGTCGCGGCGGCGAAGCGATACCTCGGTGTGCCGTACGTGTTCGGGGGCGAAGACCGGAGCGGGATGGACTGCTCAGGGCTGGTGCAGCGCGTGTTCGCCGATCTCGGCATCGACGTGCCACGGCTCGTGCGGCACCAGCAGCATCTCGGCACTGAGGTGAGTTCGCTCGCGGATGCGCAACCGGGCGACCTCATCGTGACGCACAACGCCGACCACATCGTCATCTATGCCGGAGACGGGCAGATCATCCACGCGCCGTATGCGGGCCGCACGGTGTCTCTGCAGCCCAACTACCTCACGGATGCCGACATCAAGACCATCAGGCGGGTAACCGTGCCGGGCGCGGCACCCGTGCAGACCGCGCCTGCCGCCTTGCCGCTCGTGAGCGGCCCTGCCACCACCGCTGATGCCGCGGCGGCCGTCGCCTCGGTGCTCGGCGCGATGCCCGGCGCGGCCGGGGGTAGCGGTTTCGGCGCACCCGTGGACGGATTCGCCTCGCTCATGAGCGCGAGCTCGCCGGCGGGAAATGCGGCAGCAGAGGCGGCGCGTCTTACATCGACTCTCGGCGCTGCGCCGACCCCGCTGATGCGAGACGCGGGCACTGCGGGTGGGTCCCTGCTCGGCGCCGCCGCAGCTGCCGCGGGAACGCCGACCTTCGCAGCGCCCGCGCCTGATGCGCCTGCCGAGGCCCAGGCCACGTCTGCCCCGAGGGGCGCGCACGCAACGCTTGCAGAACAGCTGGGTCGGCCGATCCTCGCGCTCGCCTCGCGCGGGGCCGGTGAGCACACCGTGACGCTCAGCGTGCAGCCCGAGCAGCTCGGACCGGTCACCGTGCGCGCGAACATCGGCACCGACGGCATCCGCATCGAACTCCTCGCACCGGACCAGGGCCGGGAAGCGCTTCGGGGGATGCTGGGCGATCTTCGACGCGAACTCGGGATGCTGCACGCCGGAGCGCGACTCGACCTCGCCGATGCCTCCACCTCGAATGGCGGCGGCCAGGGCAGCGCTGCCCGCGACGCCGGGTCGGCGGCCGGATCGTTGAACGGCGAGTCGCGCGATGCAGGAACGGGTGAGCATGGCCACGCGAGCAGTGGGGCCCCTGTTGATCGCGCGGCCGCGGAGCTCGCGGCATCCGACTCGGCGCTGCCCGTCACCGAGGCGCGACCCACTGCACTGCCGGTCTCACTGACTGGGCTCGGCGCGACCATCGACCTGTTGACCTGACCGGATTGCTGAACGGAGCCACAAGATGACGATCGACGCACTCGGCGGAGCTTCCGGCGTGCACGCCGGCAGCGGCCGCCCGGTCGAGCGCAAGCAGACCATCGACAGCGAGGTGTTCCTGCAGCTGCTCGTCACGCAATTGCGCAATCAAGACCCGAGCTCGCCGATGGACACCAATCAGATGATCGCGCAGAGCACCCAGCTCGCGATGATGGAGCAACTGACGGCCCTGGCGCGCACCGGCGAGGAATCATTCTCGCTGCAGATGCGCAGCACTGCGGCGGCGTTGATCGGTCAGACGGTCGAGTATCTCGACGCTGACGGCGCGGCTCGTTCAGGGCTCGTGTCGTCCGTGTCGTTCGCCGGCGCGGTGCCCGCGCTCGTGATCGATGGCAGGTCGATCGTACTCGACGCGGTCACAGCAATCCCACCCGTCCCCGGCAGCACGCCCGGCGCAGCGCCCGGCGCCGCGTAGACCGCGCGACCGCCTCCACGAACCGACGGATGCCGCGGCATCCACCTCCGAACTTCCGAAACTCGACCGAAAGGGCACCACAATGCTCCGCTCCCTGTACTCCGGCATCTCGGGACTGCGCTCGCACCAGACCATGCTCGATGTGACCGGCAACAACATCGCAAACGTCAACACCACCGGCTTCAAGGGATCCGCCACGCAGTTCCAGGACACGCTGTCGCAGCTCGTGCAGGGCGCGGGTCGCCCCGCCGCGAACGTGGGTGGCACCAACCCGGCACAGGTCGGCCTCGGTGTTCAGGTGGCCGGCATCACCACGAACTTCTCGCAGGGCTCGGCCCAGATGACCGGCCGCAGCACTGACATGATGATCGCCGGAGACGGCTTCTTCGTCGTGCGGCAGGGCACCGAGACGCTCTACACGCGTTCGGGCGCGTTCGACTTCGATGCGCGGGGTCGGCTCGTGACGGCTGACGGCGCGTTCGTGCAGGGGTGGGCCGCCGCGGGTGGCACCGTCAGCGCTGGTGGCCCGGCCGGCCCGATCACGCTGCCGCTCGGGGCGATCGCGCCCGCGGTCGCGACCACCACAGCGAGCCTCGGCGGCAACCTGCCTTCGGATGCAACCGTGGGCGACCAGCTCGTTCGCGAGGTCGAGGTGTTCGACGCGGCGGGCAACGGCCGGATGCTGAGCTTCACGTTCACCAAATCGGCCGCGGGCTGGGACGTGAGCGGCGACGACGGCAGCGGCGCGGTCACCGCCTCACTGACGTTCACCGACGGTGTGCTGGACGCTGCGCCGGCCATGACCATCGGCGGTGTGGCGGTCGACTTCGGTGCGGTGACGGGCTACGCGGGGCTCACCACGGCCACGGTCACTGGGCAGGACGGCCGCAACGCAGGCACACTCGAATCCTTCTCGCTCGCGAAAGACGGATCGATCGTTGGCGCGTTCAGCAACGGAGCGACCGAGGTGCTCGCGCAGCTCGCGCTGGCCAACTTCGTCAACCCTGTGGGGCTCGAAAAGGCCGGAGCATCGTCGTACCGCGCCACCCTGAACTCGGGTGCCGCGGCGCTTGGCACGGCAGGTAGTGAGGGTCTCGGGCTAGTGCTCGGTAGTGCGCTTGAGATGTCGAACGTCGACCTCTCGCAGGAGTTCACCAACCTGATCGTCGCACAGCGCGGGTTCCAGGCGAACGCCCGCATCATCACCACGTCGGACGAGGTGCTGCAGGAGCTCACGAACCTCAAGCGGTAGTTCTACGCTTGGGCGGCGGGCCTGAGCCGGCGTGCGACATTTCCTCCACAGGGGTCGTCTTCTCCACAGGAAAGCGGCTGCTGATCTGGGTTTTTCGCGGATCTTGAATGTCGGTGGCTGGTGACAGCATCGGGTCATGGTTCACCGATCGGGCGAGGGCGACGCGGCTTCTGGCGCCGCCGCTGCGGCAGGCGCGGTCGATGCTGCGCTGCTGCCTGCGGGGCTGGTGGCGTTCGTTGAGGCGCAGCACGCTCGGATCGAGAGCGCGGATGACGCTGGGCTGATCGAGCTGCTCGAGGTCGCGGAGCGCGCCGGCCGGCTTCTTGACTCGCTTCGGGTCTCGGTCGCTGGTGAGATTGGTCATCGGTCTCGTTCGAGCCTTGGCGGGGAGTCGATGGCGAGACGTCACGGTTGTCGCACCTCGGTCGAGTTGGTGCAGCGCGTCACCGGCGTCAGCGCGGTGACCGCGCAGCGCCGCCTGCGGCTGGGCGAGCGGCTCACGCCAGAGACGACGCTCACCGGCGAGACGGTGCCGCCGGCGTTTCCGACCGTCGGGGCGGCGCTGCGGGAGGGTCGGATCGGCGTTGATGCAGCGACGGCGATCGTGACCACGTTCGGGCCGCTGCTGGATCGTGTGACGCCGGTGGAGGATCGTGACCTGGTGCCCGCCGGGGGTGTGCTCGAGGTTGACTTCGTCGCGGCGGAGGCGGCGGTCACCGGCTCGGCGGGCGAGTTCCATGCTGATGAGGTGCGGGTGCAGGCGCAGGTGTGGCGGGCCGCGATCGACCCTGACGGTGCGCTCATCTCGGATGAGCAGGCGATGGCGCGCCGGTTCTTGCGGTTGGGTCGGGCCAAGGGCGGGTTGATCCCGATCACCGGGATGCTGATGCCCGAGGTCGCCGCGTCCCTGCAACGGCAGTTGGATGCGCACCTGTCACCGCGACGCCAAGTCGCGTTCGAGCACTCCGATTCGGTTTCGGGCGCGGATGCCGACAGTTTGTGCGTCTCGAGCACGGCGGGACAGCGAGGGGCGTGGGCGGCCTCGGATCCTGCGGCTGCCTCGGGCGCCAACCGTGCCGGCGGGGCTGCAGCGGGCGTCGGAGCGGGGGTGACGGTCGCGTCCGATCTTGGTGGCGCCCCGGTCTACGGTGGTTCGAACGATCTCGTGAAGCCGGATCCGCGGTCCTTCGATCAGCGCCGGCATGATGTGCTGGCCAGCATTCTCGATACCGCCGCCCGCGCCGCCGACGCGCCGACCATCGGTGGGGCACCGCCGACGGTGATCGTCGCCGTCCAGCACCGCGACCTCGACCGGGGCAGCGGGGCGGCGATGGTCGATGGCATCAGCGAGCCGGTGAGCATGGTCAAGGCCCGCGCCTACGCCTGCGACGGCGGCATCCAACAGGCGATCATGAACACGCACGGCGGGATCATCTCCCTCAGCAGCCCGCAACGCGTGTTCACCCCGCAGCAACGACGGGCGATCACCCTCCGCGACAGCGGGTGCGTGATCCCCGGCTGCAGCATCACCGCTGCATGGTGCGAGCTCCACCACGTCACGCCCGCCAGCCACGGCGGACCAACCAGCGTCGAGAACGGGGTGAGCCTTTGCTACTTCCACCACCGCACCATCGACACCAGCGGCTGGCGGATCAGCATGCGCCACGGCACCCCATGGGTGAAACCCCCGCCATGGCTCGACCCGACCGGCACCTGGCGACCCAGCACCAAATCCCGCATCCGCATCGCAATGCGAACATGAGAGGAGACGAGCGTTCATCGTCCTCTGAAGCAAATCCCACAGCGCCTCGCTCAACGAGCGTCGCGGCTGCAAGCGCGTCCGCGGTGTCGTGAGCGGAGACTCAGAGGGCGTCGAAGCGCCGGGAAGTGGGAGAAGCGCCTTCTGATCTGGGATAAAGATTCGTTGGTCTCTAGCGAGGCTCCCGTGCGGGGGGTTCAATGTGCCCAAACACGGAGGAGCTCATCATGGCTACCAATGTCGCGTACGGTTACGCGGAAACCGCAGTGCAGAAAGTGTCGATGATCTACGGAATCGTCTTCCTGGTCGTCGGCATCGCGGGGTTCATCCCCGGGATCACCACCAACTACGACACGATGCAGTTCGCGGGGCATGACTCCGAAGCTTTGCTGCTCGGCCTGTTCCAAGTCTCGATCCTGCACAACATCGTCCACATTCTGTTCGGCATCGCGGGCCTCGCGTTCGCACGGAGTGTCACCGGCTCGCGCGGGTTTCTGATCTGGGGCGGCGTCATCTACGCGGTGCTGTGGCTCTACGGCCTGTTCTTCCAGGGCGAGCACGTCGCAAACTTCGTGCCCCTGAACAACGCGGACAACTGGCTGCACCTGATCCTCGCCGTCACCATGCTGCTCTTCGGCCTCCTGCTGAACCGCGATACCCGCACGCGCGACGTGACCGTGTAGAGCTGCGTTCCAGCCTCGCAGGCTGACCGGACGTCGGTCGCTACCTCGTGCTCGCCTTTGAAAGCCGATGGAGGGCCGTGCCCTACTGCCCGCTCGGGCATCGCTTCTTCGCTAGCATCACGGCATGCGGGTCGCGCTGAGCTTGATGCTCGTGGTGCTCTTGTCCGGCTGTGCCAGAGGTGCGGTCCACGATGAAGGTGGGCACTCAGGTCCGAGGCCACCTTCCGAGAAGCCTGCGGCCGAGCCGTGCGTTGTGGTGTCCCAAACGACGCTGGCCGCGTTGAACACCTCGATTGCCAAGCGGGATGCCCGTAACTCTTTGCAAACGGCGCTTGCTCGCCACGACGCTGCAACGGGGAGTTGGTTCATTGTCGGGGCGTACACGGGCCCTGCAGGCGCGGGCGAAGGTGCTCTTGGAATATGGTCCACGGACAGCGACGCCACGAGTGACGATTTCGACGGAATGCTCTGGTCTGTCGACGGCGGGGCAGCCCAGCACTCCGACAGCCCGCAGGGTCGTCATCACCTCGACGAACGTGGTCACGCCATCCTCGGTTGCGCGCCGCTGCTGCCTTGACGACAGTTCCTGCTAACGCTCCGTGCTCAGCGACCGAGAGTAGGGAGTGCCGGGCGGCTACGTTCCACGCCCTGCGGGAGAAGAGGCATGCTCGAGGTCACGCGGCTCAATGGGAGTCGGTTCGCGCTGAACCCTGACCTCATCGAACGGGTGCACGCCGCGCCCGACACGACGATCGTCATGATCGACGGCTCGCGATACATCGTCGCCGAGACCGTGGCCGAGGTGATCGACCGCGCCGAAGCGCAGCGGGCCCGCGTGCTTGCGCGCGCGCTCTCGTTCGGCGCTCAGTCGTTCGGCGCTCAGTCCTTCGAAGCTCAGTCCTTCGGAGCTCAGTCCGCTCCAGAGGGGGTGCGCTGATGGATCCCGCGATGATCATCGGTCTCGCACTCGCCTTCGGCTCGCTGCTGGCGATGATCTTCCTCGAGGGAGCGAGCGTCACCTCGCTGCTCATCCCAGCGCCGATGATCCTCGTCTTCGGTGCGACGATCGCGGTCGCCATCGCGAGTTCCACGATTCGCGACAGCATCCTCGCGGTTAAGGCGCTGCCGCACGCCTTCCGCGGCAAGCTGCCCTCGAACGACGCGCTCATCGAGCAGCTGGTGCACCTTGCCGAGGTCGCTCGTCGCGAGGGGCTGCTCGCACTGGAGCGAGAGGCGGAGAGCGTCGACGACCCCTTCCTGAAGCGGGCACTGCAGCAGATCGCCGATGGCACGGATGCCGAAGAGCTTCGCGACTCCCTCGAAGACGAGCTCGACACTCGCGACCGCAAGAACCGCACGGCGGCGAAGTTCTTCAGCGTCATGGGCGGGTACGCGCCCACGATCGGCATCATCGGCACGGTCGTGTCGCTCACCCACGTGCTCGAATACCTCGAGTCGCCAGAGACGCTCGGTCCAGCCATCGCCACCGCATTCGTCGCGACCCTGTGGGGCCTGCTCTCCGCCAACTTCATCTGGCTGCCGATCGGCACACGCCTCAGTCGCCTGGCCGACCTCGAGCTCGACCAGCTCAGCCTGGTGCTCGAAGGCGTCATGGCCGTGCAGGCGGGCGCCCAGCCGAGGCTTCTCGGTGAGAAGCTGCGCGCCATGGCGCCCGAGCGCAGTTCCGCGGCGCCCGCCAAGCAGAGCAGCCTGCAAGAAGCGGCGTGACCGTGCGCCGAGAGCGGAGTGCGGGGAAGCCGGGGCGCACGCGCCGCCGCTACGGCGGAGAAGGTGCTGGCCACGACGGACCGGACGAGCGCTGGATGGCCTCGTACCTCGATATGGTCACCGTGCTCATGTGCCTGTTCATCGTGCTCTTCGCGATGTCCACCGTCGACCAGGAGAAGTACGAGGAACTGCGCGCGTCGCTGCAGAACGGCTTCGGCATCGAGGAGAGCGACGATCCCGACGCGATCCCGGTGACGACCGTGATCCCGGAGACAGTGGAGGACGACGAGGAGGCGCTCCGCGCAGCCGCTGAGCGCGAGCTTCACGACCTCATCGCCCTGCGAGACCGCATCAGCGCCGACCTCACCAGGCACGGCATCGCCGAGAACGTGCGCTTCGACATCGACTCCCGCGGCCTCACGATTCGGCTCGTCGGCGCTGAGACCTTCTTCGACGGCAACAGCGCGGCGCTCCGGCCGCTCGCGCAGAACGTGCTCGGAGTGATCGCACCGGCGATCTCCGGCATCCCGAACCAGGTCTCGATCGAGGGGCACGCCGAGCCCGAGGGCGACTCGGGGCCGTACGCGACCGACTGGGAGCTCTCCGCCGACCGGTCGACCAAAGTACTTCGCCACATGGTCGAGCGTCTGTCGATCGCGGCGACTCGGGTCAGCTCGATCGGCTACGGCTCGGCACGCCCGGTGGAAACCGATGGGGCCGCCGACCGCTCACTGAATCGCCGTGTCGACATCGTCGTGCTCTCCGACGAGTCGGAAGAGGTCCGCAACCTCATCCCGGCGCTCCTCGACTGACCGCCGCCTCATGGTCGGCTCCGCGCATCCAGAGCCGACGCCCTCCGGTGGAGCCGATCGAGCGGATGCCGCGGCTAACCAACGCCGCTCGGCGGCCGATAGTCGCGCATGTGACGGTCCAGGAACACGTGGGCGGCGGCGTGCCCGCAAGCCCCTTGCGCAGCATTGAGCTGTACGACTTCCGGCGCCCGTCGACCCTCGCCCGAGAGCACAGTCGCGTGCTCGAGCTCGCGTTCGAGACCTTCGCACGCCAATGGGGCACTCAACTCACGAGCCGCGTGCGCGCGATGGCACAGGTGAGCTGCGAGCAGGTCATCATGACCCGCTACGACGACTACGCGGCATCCCTGCCGCCGACGACCGCCATGGTGCTCTGCACCATCGAGGGGCACCAGTCGAAGGCCGTCGTGCAGTTCCCGACCTCCGCCGGGCTTTCGTGGATCGGCTCGATGCTCGGCGGCACGGTCACCGGAGCGGTGCCCGAGCGGCAGTTCACCGCGGTCGAGCAGGCGCTGCTCGGCAAGGTGATGGAGCAAGCGCTCGAAGACCTCGGCTACAGCCTCGGGGCGCTCCTTCCGGCTGCACTCGCGGTTGAGAAGGTGCACTACAACTCGCAATTCGCCCAGGCGGCGCCTACGGCAGAGCTCATGATCGTTGCCCGGTTCTTCATCCGAGTCGGGGAGAACCTCGCGCCTGCGACGGTCGCGATCCCGGCCGACACGATCCTGCCGCAGTTGGGGGGAGCCGCCATCGCGGTGAACCAGGCCGAATCGCACGCCGCGCTTCGGTCGCAGCTCGGCGAGGTGCCGGTCACGGTCGGTGCCCGCTTCGCCCCCGTCACGATCACACCCGAGCGGGTGCTCTCGCTCGCGGTGGGCGATGTCCTGCGCCTGCCCCATCCGCAGCACCGCCCGCTCAGGCTCGCCGTCGACGGCGAACCCCTCGCGACCGCGGCAGTGGGCCGCAGCGGCACCCGGCTCGCCTGCATCGTCGTCACCACCGAAGAGAACACACGAGTGGAGAACCCCGCATGAGTCCCACGCTCACCCTTCACAATGACGCGGCTGACGCGCTCGTCCGGCTGCTTCCGAGCACTGTGCCCCTGCAGGCCGTCCCGGTCGACGACCGCGGGCTCGTGACCCAGCGCGCAGCCAGTGCGATCACCGCGGACTTCGTCGGTACGGCATCGGCAAGGCTTGCGATCGTGCTCGCTCCCGAGGGCGACCTTGCAGCGATCGCCGGCACGACGACACCGCTCGTGTCGAGCGCCGATGTCGTGCGTCCCGCGCTCGAGGCGGCGGCGGCGGTGCTCGGCGAAGGTGTGCTCGGTGAGCCGGCGAGCGGGGACGCCTCCGACCTCATCGCAGACCCCCAGACGGTGCTCTTCGAGCTGGCAGCCGCAGGACGGCCTGCGGGCTGGTTCGCTCTTCGTCTGCGCGAGCAGCCATCTCCGTCGCCTGTGCGAGCGGTGCCATCGCTCGATCGCTTGGCCCGCATTCACAACGTCGAGATGGCGCTGACTGTCGAGATCGGGCGCACGCGGATGTCGGTGCGCGACGTGCTGGGCCTGGAACCCGGAGCGGTGGTCGAACTCGACCGCTCCGCCGGCGCACCGGCGGATGTGCTGCTCAATGGCCGCTTGATCGCGCGCGGCGAGATCGTCGTCATCGATCAGGACTACGCCGTTCGGGTGACCGAGATCCTCGATACGGCCGAGACGCTGAGCTGAGCCGCATTGGACGAGTTTCTGCTCGCACTCCGCGTGCTGCTCACCCTGGCGGCCCTGCTCGCCGTGCTGTGGTGGGTGCAGCGACGGGTCGCCAGGCGCCAAGCGGCAAAGCGTGAAGCGCCTGCGATCGCGGTGGTCAGCAGGCAGGCGCTCACCCCGAAGGCCCAAGCGGTGATGATCGAGGCCGATGGCCGTCGGCTCCTGCTCGGCGTGACCGAGCACTCCGTGACAGTGCTGCACGCGGATGCCGATGCACCGCCCGCTGAGACTGCTTCGTCCGCCGGCGATGTGGCGAGACGAGCCCGACTGACGCTCGCACCCTCCGTCGCCGCATCCGACCTCGCCGCATCCGACGCTCCGGACGCCGAGCTTCCCCCCGCTCTGGCGGATGTGACATCGTTCGAAGCCGCGCTGGCCCGAGCGGCCGCGAACCGCGATGGAGCTGCCGCGAACCGCGATGGAGCTGCCGCGAACCGCGATGGAGCTGCCGCGAACCGCGATGGAGCTGCCGCGAACCGCGATGGAGCTGCCGCGAACCGCGATGGAGCTGCCGCGAACCGCGATGGAGCTGCCGCGAACCGCGATGGAGCTGCCGCGAACCGTGGAGCCCCGCAGCCCACCGCTCAGCAGGCGGAGGCAGAGCCGCTGCGCCGGCCGCGCAACAACCGCCGACGCATCACGCCCGAGACCGTCGGCTGGCGCGCATACGGCGGTGAACTGCTCCGAGTGGCGCGAGGGCGATGACGGCGAGGGCGATGACGGCAAGGTCGATGACACTTCGCCGTGCCGGGGTGCTGCTCGCCGGCAT
Organism: Ruicaihuangia caeni; assembly: GCF_029952955.1. Lineage (GTDB taxonomy): Bacteria > Actinomycetota > Actinomycetes > Actinomycetales > Microbacteriaceae > Ruicaihuangia > Ruicaihuangia caeni. Next base: position 604,573 of record NZ_JASATX010000001.1, read on the forward strand.
CCTGCCGATCACCCTGCTTCTGCTGTTGGCGGGAGCAGTGCCGGCCGCGTACGCCGCGCCCGGTGACCCGGATGAGCCGATCGCTCCGACACCGCCCACCGCCCCCGCTGACCCAGGCACGGGGAACGGCTTCAGCGTCGAGATCAACGGGCCCGATGGCGAACCCTCGGCGGCCGTCGTCACCCTGATCGCGATCACGCTGCTCTCAGTCGCGCCGGCGCTGCTGCTCATGATGACGTCGTTCACGAAGATCTTCGTGGTGCTCGCCATGGCCAGGAACGCCCTGTCGCTGCCCTCGATTCCACCGAACCAGGTGCTCGCGGGGCTCGCGCTGTTCCTGTCGCTATTCGTGATGGCGCCGGTCATCGGCGAGATCAACGACGTCGCCGCACAGCCCTATATGAACGGCGCGATCACCTTCGAGCAGGCGCTCGAGCTCGGCGTCGCGCCACTGCGGGAGTTCATGTTCGCCTTCACGCGCGAAGAGGACCTCGCGCTCATGACTCGCGTCGGAGGCCTCGAGAACCCGGAAGGCCCTGCCGACGTCGCGCTCACCACGCTCATCCCGGCGTTCATGCTCTCCGAGTTGCGCGCGGCCTTCATCATCGGCTTCGTGGTGTTCATCCCGTTCCTCGTGATCGACCTGGTCGTGGCGGCCGCGCTCATGTCGATGGGCATGATGATGCTGCCCCCGGTCATGATCTCGCTGCCGTTCAAGATCCTGCTCTTCGTGCTCGTCGACGGCTGGGGCCTCATCGTCACGGCGCTCGTCGGCAGTTACATGGGGGCCCGCTGATGGACGGCGGGGCGGTCCTCGACATCGCGCTCCGCGGACTCGAGATCACGGCCAAGCTCGCTGCGCCGATCCTCATCACTGCGCTCGTCGTCGGCTTCGCGATCTCCCTGCTGCAGTCGATCACGCAGATCCAGGAGATCACCCTCTCATTCGTTCCCAAGGCCGTCGCGGTCGCCATCGCGCTGGTCGTGGCGGGGCACTGGATGATCTCCGAGCTCGTCTCGTTCACGCACGAGTTGTTCGCCCGCATCCCGACCCTGCTCGGCGGCTGAGATGCCGATCTCGATCGACTACGGGTGGCTGCAGCAGTTCATGCTCGCGGCCGTGCGAGTGACCCTGTTCCTCGTCATCGCACCGCCATTCGCCTACCGGGGATTCCCCGCGCGGGTGAAGGCGATGCTTGCCATCGGGCTCGCACTCGCGTTGTCACCCCAGTTCGCGACACCGGCCGGCGCGGCGGGCGCCGGCGAGTTCATCACGGCACTGACGGTCGAGGCGGTGGGGGGCGCCGTGCTGGGTCTGCTCGTCATGGTCGTCTTCGCCGCGGTGCAGTCGGCCGGGAACCTCATCGACGTGTTCGGCGGGTTCCAACTCGCGCAAGCCTTCGACCCGCAGGCGATGGTCAATGGCGCGCAATTCACCCGGCTGTTCCAGTTCGTCGCGCTCGCCCTGCTCTTCGTCACCGGCGGGTATCAGCTCATCCTCGCCGGGCTCGCGCGCAGCTTCACCGCCGTGCCGCCTGGAGGATCGGTCGAGTTCTCTGACCCGGTGGCGCTCGCTGCAACGCTTGTCACCGAGCTGTTCCTCGCCGCGGTGCAGATCGCCGGCCCGCTCCTGATCGTCTTGTTCCTCGCCGATGCGGGGCTCGGACTGCTCACGAGGGTGGCTCCGGCACTGAACGCCTTCGCTCTCGGGTTCCCGCTGAAGATCCTCGTGACACTGATGCTCGTGCCGATCGTGGTCGTCGCGATTCCGCATGTGATCGACTCGCTCACGCGTGACGCCCTCGCGTTGCTTCCGGGGGCGGGCCGATGACCGACACCGGGGAGCGCACCGAACAAGCCACGCCGAAACGGATGCGTGAGGCTCGGCGCAAGGGACAGCTCAGCCGCTCACAAGACCTCACCGCCTGGCTCGGCATCGCCGCCGGGGGAGCGGTGCTCCCCGGCACGGTCGTGCTGGGAGCCGGAGCGATGGGCGACTCCGTGCTGCGCACTGGGGGAGTGATCGCGAACCCGGAACCGGCCAGAGCGTTCGCGGTGTTCGAAGAGGCTTTGGGGGCGACGGGGAGCATCATGCTGCCGCTGCTCGCGACGGTCGCCGCGGTCGTCGTCGCTGGGGCAGCAGTGCAAGGCGGCGTGCATCTGAAGCCCCTGCGAGGGCGGTTCGAGCAGTTCGACCTCGTGAAGGGCACGAAGCGGGTCTTCGGCACGCAGGCGCTCTGGCAGGGCGCGAAAGCTCTGCTGAAGACCGCCGTCGTCGGGCTCGTGCTGGTCGCGGTGGTGCAGGGGCTCATGCCGCACCTGCTGTCGGCAGGGGCGCTGCCGATCGCCGCACTGCTGGATGCTGCGGCATCCGGCATTGGAGCACTCATCCAGGCGGCTGTGATCGCCGGCATCGCGCTCGCGATCGTCGACGTGCTCGTCGTCGCCCGACGCAATCGCAAGCACACACGCATGACCAAGCGCGAGGTGCGCGACGAGCACAAGAACAGCGAGGGCGACCCGCTCATCCGGCAGCAGCGCAGATCGAGGCAGTTGGCGATGAGCCGCAACCGCATGATCGCCGCGGTCGCGGGGGCCGATGTGGTGCTTCTGAACCCGACGCACCTCGCTGTTGGGCTCCGCTATGAGCAGGGCAAGTCGGCGCCTCGCGTGGTGGCGAAGGGTCGAGGCGTGATCGCGGCCCGCATCCGAACCGAGGCGGAGCGGCACGGAGTGCCCATGGTGCACGACAAGCCCTTGGCCCGCGCGCTGCACTCAGTGTGCGATATCGGAGACGAGATCCCAATCGAGCTGTACAACGCGGTAGCGACCGTGCTCGCCTTCGTGATGGCGCTGAAACGCCGCGGCTCGCAAGGCGGGGTGCACCGCATCGACCCGCGGGGCTCGTCACTCCCTGCTACTGAGCACTCCGCTGAAGACGTCGCCGCAAGCACTACTGCGCAAGACGATGCTCCAGCCGAAGACCGTGTTTCCGGAGGTACCAGGTGAATCGCAACTACTCGAGGCTGCTCGTTCCCGTCGGGGTGGTCGGCATCCTGATGCTGCTCATCGTGCCGGTTCCAGCGCCGATGCTCGACGTGCTGATCATCATCAACATCCTGCTCGCGCTGGTGATTCTGCTCACGACGATGTTCGCGAAGAAGCCCCTCGACTTCTCCGTGTTCCCGTCGCTGCTGCTCGCGGCCACGCTGTTCCGGCTCGGTCTGAACGTCGCGTCGACGAGGCTCGTGCTTGGCGACGCCTACGCGGGGCAGGTGATCGCCGCGTTCGGGCAGATCACCGTCGGAGGATCGATCGTGATCGGAGCGGTCGTCTTCCTCATCCTGGTCGTCATCCAGTTCATCGTGGTCACCAAGGGTGCCGAGCGCGTGGCCGAGGTTGGTGCCCGCTTCACGCTCGACGCCATGCCGGGCAAGCAGATGGCGATCGACGCCGACCTGAACGCGGGGCTGATCACCGAGGAGCAGGCCCGCGCGCGCCGTGCCGAAGTCGCGGCGGAAGCCGACTTCTACGGCGCGATGGATGGCGCCTCGAAGTTCGTCAAGGGCGACGCGATCGCCGGCATCGTGATCATCATCATCAATGTCGTCGGTGGTATCGCGCTCGGCATGGCGCAGCGGGGCATGGAGCTCGGCGATGCGGTCAACACCTACACGCTGCTGACCATCGGCGATGGACTCGTCACCCAGATCCCCGCATTGCTGATGGCGGTCGCGACGGGCATGATCGTCACCCGTTCGAACGCCGAGAACGACCTGGGGACGACCGCCTCGGCGCAGCTCGGTCAATCGCGCACCGCCCTACAGATCGCTGGCGCCGCCGCCATCGTGATGGCCTGCATCCCCGGCATGCCGATCCTCCCGTTCGTGCTGACGGGCGGCCTGCTCATCTTCACCGCCCAGCGCATCAAGGCGGCGGATGCCGCACGGGCTGACGCCCTCGAGGCGATCACGCCGCCGTCACCGGCCTCCGACACCACTGAGGAACTCATCGAGCAGATGCGCGTGCATCCTCTCGAGATCCTGCTGGCCCCCGATCTCGTCGACCTGGTCTCGGGCGCCGGCAATGATCTGCTTGGCCGCGTGAAGGCGCTCAGGCGCAAGCTCGCGCTCGAACTCGGCATCATCGTGCCGCCGGTGCGCACCCGCGACAGCGTGGAGCTCGCGGCATCCGAGTACGTGATCCGCGTGGCCGGCGTGGAGGCCGGCCGCGGTTCGGCGCCGCGCGGCACGGTGCTCGCGCTTGGGGATGGGCTCGAGGGTCTTGCGGGCACCCCCACGGTGGAACCGGTCTTCGGGCTGCCCGGCCGCTGGGTGCCGAATGAGCTCCGCCACTCGGCAGAAGTGGCTGGAGCCACCGTCATCGACCGGGTGTCGGTGCTCGTGACGCACCTCTCGCGCGTCATCACCGACAACGCGGCCCGACTGCTCACCCGCGAAGACGTGAGGCAGCTCACCGAGGGTGTGAAGCGCATCAACCCGGCCGCGGTCGAGGAGCTCACCCCGAGCCCGCTGAGCCTCGCCGAGGTGCAGCGCGTGTTGCAGAATCTGCTCTCTGAGGAGGTCGCCATCACCGACCTGTCGCGAATCTACGAGGCCATCGCACTCCGGGCTCGCGCCTCGACCGACCCAGAAGCCCTGACCGAAGCGGCGAGAGCCGCTGTCGCCCCGGCCATCGTGGCCTCGCATGCCAGCGATCGCACGCTGCGGGTCATCATGCTCGACCCGCTGTTCGAGCAGCAGTTGCTCGAGTCGCTTCGGCCGTCGGATGCCGGAAGCCAACTGCTAGTCGAACCCTCTCGGCTCGAGGGCTTCCTCGACGAGGTTCGGAGCGCGGTCGAACGGGCCGGATCGGGTGCGGGCGACCACACGGCGGCGATCGTGTGCGCGCCGGCCCTCCGGCCGGCGATGCGGCGCCTCATCGCGGCGCAAGCCGGTGGTACGCCGGTGCTCTCGTACCAGGAGGTCTCGTCGGCCTCGGTGGCGATCGAGACCGTGGGCGTCGTGCGGGGCGCACGTCCAGTGCATGATCAGGCGGCCCCGGCTGCGATCGCCGTCGGACAAGCGGGGTCTCCCTCGGGGTCTCCCTCCGGCTCTCCCGCGAGCGTGCTGGGATAGGGTGGCGAAGTGCTGGTCCTGACGCGCAAGCCCGGCGAACGGGTGCTCATCGGCGACGACATCGTGATCACGGTGCTCGAGTCGCGAGGCGACGGCGTTCGCATCGGCATCGAGGCGCCACGCGGCCTGCGGATTCAACGCGACGAGGTCGTGAAGGCCGTCGAGCAGTCGAACGCTGCAGCGGCGTCACCCGGTGATGACGCCGAGGCGCGCTTGCGCGCCGTTCTCGGCAAGTCGTAACCCCGCCGACCAATACGATGGAGCGGGCCGCAGCGCGCGGCATCCGACTCGTGGGACACGAAGGGCGATTCGCAGTGGCAGGCAACGACGACAAGATCGCGGCACGGCAGCGTGTCAATGAGCAGCGCCGCAAGCAGCAAGAAGCTGCGCGCCGCCGGCGCATCATCACGCAGATCAGTGTCGTGGTGGGCGCAGTGCTCGTCGTCGCGGCGATCGTCGTGGCAGTCGTGCTCATGAACCGCCCGGCCGGCGGAGGCGCCACACCGGAGGTCGACACCACGGTGTCGCTCGGCGGCAATGACCAGGTGCCGTTCGCCATCGAGGGCACGGCGGTTCAGGTGGGCGAGCCGGACGCACCGGTGGAGATCGACATCTTCGAGGACTACTCCTGCCCCCACTGCAAGGACTACGACGCGGCTGTCGGCGACGTGTTCTCCGAGCTGTCTGCGAGTGGCGAGGTGGTCGTGAAGCACCACCCGATCAACATCGTCACGCCCTACGGCAAGCGCGCGGGCAGCACCGCGGTCTGCGTCGCGACCGGGCAGCCCGAACTCTGGAACACCGTGCACCACGCGCTCTTCGCGAACCACGACCAGTCCACCGACGGCTGGAAGACCGGCGAGTTCCGCTCGTTCGCCGAGAGCCTGGGCGTCGACGACGCCGACACGCTCTCGTGCATCCAAGACGGCCGGTACATGGGCTGGATCGATGACAACACCGCCGACGCGCTCAACAAGCGAGGCGTGCAGGGCACTCCGGCGCTCTTCATCAACGGCGAGGCCACTGAGCTGCTGAGCGGGGACGCCCTCCGCGAGCGGGTCGCCGAGCTGGCCGGCTGACCGTGGGCCCAGAAGCAGCAGCTTCAACGCGGGCACAGGGCGGCGGAGCCGCGCTGACCCGACTCGCGATCGCGTGGGTCGTGCTCGGCGCGGTGGCGTTCGTCGCCTCGATGATTCTTGCGATCGACCGGTATCGCCTGCTCGCCGACCCGAACACCGAACTCGGCTGCGACATCAGCCCGTTCGTGGCGTGCGGTCCGGTCATGGAATCGCCCGCAGGCGCACTGTTCGGCTTCCCGAACCCGCTGCTCGGTGTCGCCTGCTTCATGATCATGATCACCTCCGGCATGGCGCTGCTCGCCGGGGCGCGTCTGCGTCCCTGGTTCTGGATCGGCATGCAGATCGGGCTGACGCTCGCCGGCGTATTCATCACGTGGCTGCAGACGCAGACGCTCTACGTGATCGAGTCGCTCTGCATCTGGTGCATGGTGGTGTGGGCGATGACGATCCCGCTGATCGTGCTGACGACCGCCCACGCGCTCGCGTACGGCCGCTTCGGCAACACCAGGGGTCGACGTCTCGGCCGCTGGATGCAGGAGTACCGATGGATGATCATCGTGCTCTGGTATCTCGTGGTGATCCTCGCGATCGCGCTGAAGTTCTACCGCGAGTTCGCGCTGATGTGGTTCGGCGTAGCGCTCTGATCGAGCTGCACCGCCGGCGCTGACCCGCGGGTCAGCGAGCGTCTGCCTGTGCCTGCCGGCGTGACCGGGTCACGCTGAACGCCAGCCGCTGCGCGCCCACGTACGAGCCGACGCCGATCACCAGGGCCGCCGCACCGCCGATCACCCAGGGCAACGACCCCTGTACTGCGGCGATGATCACGCACACCACGCCGCCGAGGGTCAGCGCGATCCCTGTGGAGGCGAGGATGCCGCTGATGAGGGCGAGTGACTTGAGGCGCGAGTGATTCACGGGGGTGGTGCTCCTTCTGGGATGATCGCTTAATCATGACCGACCACAGCGGCGACCGCGAAACCGCGCCGCTGACCGCCCTGCTGAATCGCTCGCTCCACTCGTCCGCCGCCGAGCAGACTGGTGATGCGCGAGCCGACGGTGGGCCGAGCGAGGGCGTCGGCGTCGACCTCGATGAGCTGCTCGAGCGGTTCGCCGAGTGGAACTCGGCCCGCGGCATCCGTCTCTATCCCGCGCAGGAAGACGCCCTTCTGCACCTCTTCGCCAGCGATCACGTGGTCTTGTCGACCCCGACGGGCAGCGGCAAGTCGCTCGTCGCGATCGGTGCGCACCTCGCCGCGCTCGCGCAGGGACGCCGCAGCTACTACACCGCTCCGATCAAGGCTCTCGTCAGCGAGAAGTTCTTCGCCCTGGTCGAATTGTTCGGAACGGATGCCGTGGGCATGGTCACCGGCGACTCCGCCGTGAACCCCGACGCGCCCATCATCTGCTGCACGGCCGAGATCCTCGCGAATCGTGCGCTGCGGCACGGCGACGCAGCGGGCGCGGACGTCGTCGTGATGGACGAGTTCCACTTCTACGCCGACACCGAGCGGGGCTGGGCGTGGCAGGTACCGCTCATCACGCTCGAGAAGACGCAGTTCCTGCTGATGTCGGCGACCCTCGGAGACGTCACGGCGCTGAGTGACGATTTCGAGCGCCGCACCGGCCGCGAGGTCGGGTTGGTGACCGGTGTCGAGCGTCCCGTGCCGTTGCACTTCAGTTACTCGCTCGACCCGATCAACGAGACCATCGAAGAGTTGCTCGAGACCCATCGGGCACCGGTCTACGTCGTTCACTTCGCTCAGGCTGCTGCCGTCGAGCGCGCGCAAGCGCTGCTCAGCACGCGGATCATCGGTCGGGAAGCGCGCGATGAGATCGCTGCTGCGATCGGCGACTTCCGCTTCACCACCGGGTTCGGGAAGACGCTCAGCCGGCTCGTGCGCGCGGGTATCGGCGTGCACCACGCCGGGATGCTCCCTCGCTACCGTCGGCTCGTGGAGCAACTGGCCCAGCGGGGGCTCCTGCGCGTCATCTGTGGCACCGACACACTCGGTGTCGGCATCAACGTGCCGATCCGTACTGTGCTCCTCACGAGCCTCACGAAGTACGACGGCACGAAGACACGCCGACTCAGCGCGAGAGAGTTCCATCAGATCGTCGGCCGGGCGGGCCGCGCCGGGTTCGACACTGCCGGAACCGTGGTCGTTCAGGCGCCGGAGCACGAGATCGAGAACGCGCGGGCAATTCGCAAGGCAGGCGACGACGTCAAGAAGCAGCGACGGGTGGTGCGGAAGAAGGCGCCCGAAGGGTTCGTGTCGTGGAGCGAGCAGACCATGCAGAAGCTCATCTCTGCCGAGCCCGAGCCGCTTCGCAGCTCGATGCGGATCTCAGCCGCCATGATCATCAACGTCATCGCGCGCGGTGGCGACGTGCTCGCACACCTCCGACGGCTCGTGTTCGACAATCATGAGCCGCCCGTCCGGCAGTACGCGCTCGCGCGACGCGCGCTCAGCATCGCGCGCACCCTGCGCGCCGCCGACCTGCTGCAGACGGGCGCCGACGGCATCCGCCTCACCGTCGACCTGCAGGAGGACTTCGCCCTGAATCAGCCGCTCTCGCCGTTCGCGATCGCCGCGCTCGAGCTGCTCGATCCGGATGCCGAGACATACGCGCTCGATCAGCTCAGCGTCATCGAGGCCACGCTCGACGACCCCCGCGCCCTGCTCAACCAGCAGCAGTTCATGGCCCGCGGCGAGGCCGTCGCAGCGATGAAGGCTGACGGGATCGAGTACGAGGAGCGCATGGAGCTGCTCGACGACGTGACGCACCCGAAACCGCTCGCCGAACTCCTCGAGCAGGCGTTCGAGACCTTCGCGGCGTCACAGCCGTGGGTGCGTGACTTCGAGCTCTCGCCGAAGAGCGTTGTGCGCGACATGACCGAGCGTGCGATGAGCTTCACCGAGTACGTGTCGCACTACCAGCTCGCGCGCTCCGAGGGCGTGCTGCTGCGCTACCTCAGCGACGCCTACCGGGCCGTGCGCCAGACGGTGCCCGAGAATCTGAAGAGTGAGCGGCTTCGTGAGCTCATCGAGTGGCTCGGCGAACTCGTGCGGCAGACCGACTCGAGCCTGCTCGACGAGTGGGCCGAGCTGTCGAATCCTGCACTCCATGCGGCGCGCGAGGAGGCCATCGTGCCGCCTGCGCCTCCAGCACTCAGCAGCAACGCGCGTGCGCTCCGCGTGCTGGTGCGCAATGAGCTCTTCCGCCGAGTCGAGCTGGCGGCGCTGCGGCGGTACGACGCTCTCGCGGCGCTCGAGGAGCGAGGGTGGTCGGCCGAGCAGTGGCAGGCGGCGCTCGAGCCGTACTGGTCAGAGCATGACTGGATCGGCACGGATGCCGCCGCCCGCGGCCCGGGCATGATCACGATCGATGAGGAGCCGGGGCGCTGGAAAGCACGCCAGACGCTGGCGGACCCGGTCGGCGACCACGACTGGATCATCGAAGCCGAAGTCGACCTGGCGGAGAGCGATCACGCAGGTGAAGCGATCGTCGAGGTAGTCGCCGTCGTGCGCCTGTAGCGGCTCGGGGCGCGGCGTCCGCGAAGCGGGCACGTCGCGCCGGTACGGTAGTCGGCATGGCCAACGATGACCCGGCGCTCCTCGCCGAGGTGCTGCCGGGCACCTGGCACGTGAGCGCCAGCAACCTCCCGGTCTGGGTGAGCGCCGACGCGGCAGGGCTCAGCGTCGAGATCGAGGTGGTCAAGCACGATCCGCTCATGCTTCGGCACCTCATCGTCGTCGAGTCGCGCGACGGCCGCGTGAAGCGCATCGGGGGCGTGGATCGGTGGGTGGGCACCCGCTTCCGCACACGCTCGCGAGCCCTGACCCCGTTCCGCTGGGGCCACTGGCACATCACTGGCATCAGCCCCGACCGCGATCACATCGTGGTGAGGATGGCGAAGCTCCGAGCGCTGCCCGACAGCATTCTCATCTGCCGGCGCGACGGTGTCGAGGTCGACGACTTGCGCGCGACTGTCTCCGCACGCACAGAGCCTCTCGGGCTGAGCCCGGAGGACTTCGCGTCGCTCACTTGGAATTGACGGCTACCCTCGCAGGATGCCCGTTGCTCGTCGCCCCCGGACTGTCTGGCCGGTGTCGTCCATCGCCGTGATGCTCACGGCGCTGGTCCTGGGAGGCTGCACGCCCGCGCACGACGCGGACGTGACTCGCGCGTCGAACGGCTCGGACACCGAGCACCACGGGCTCCTGCCGGTGCCGGAGCCCGCTCACGGACCGGCCCCGCCGGCGGCCGACTTCGCGCGCCAGGCGGTCGATCGCATGACGATCTCAGAAAAGGTCGGTGCGGTGCTGATGCTGCACCTCCCCGGCACCGATCAGACCGCCCTCGCGCATTTCGTCGAGGCAAATGAGCTGTCGGGCGTGATTCTGATGGGCGACAACATGCCCGAGCCATCCATCGATGGCCTGCAGACCGTCACGTCTGGCCTTGCAGACGACGACCTGCCTCCGCTTGTGGCCATCGACCAGGAGGGCGGTGTGGTCGAGCGGGTGCGGCCGGACCCCGGAAAGCCTGCTAGGGAGCTCGCATCGCTTCCGCCTGAGGCGACCGAGGAGAGCTTCCGCGCGCGGGCGGAACTGCTGCGGTCGCTCGGGGTCAACGTGAACTTCGGCATCGTCGCCGACGTGACCGACGACCCCTCCTCGTTCATCCGCTCAAGGGTGCTCGGCGCCGAGCCCACGGCCGCCTCCGACCGCGTCGCGAGGGCGGTCGCGGGGGAGCAGGGCCGGGTGCGTTCGACGCTGAAGCATTTTCCGGGACACGGCGTCGCGGCCGGCGACTCCCACTCCAGCATCCCCTCCACGGGCATCACGCTTGATCAGTGGCGCGACTCGGCAGCGAAGCCCTTCGCCGCCGGCATCGATGCTGGAGCGGAACTGGTCATGATGGGCCATCTCCGCTTCGACGCGATCGACCCCGCACCGGCTTCGATGTCGGCCCGCTGGCACGAGGTGCTGCGTGAAGAGCTCGGCTTCGACGGAGTCATCGTCAGCGACGATCTCAACATGCTGCCCGCCTCAGGCGCCCCGGAGTTCGCTGACGCCGTGACGAACGCGGTCAATTCACTCAATGCGGGCACCGACCTCCTGCTCTTCGTCGGCGGCGTGGAGCCGCAGACCCTGCGCCAGGGGCTCATCGCTGCCGCAGAGACAGGGGCGATCGACGGGAGGCGGCTCGATGAAGCCGCGGAACGCGTGCTCGCGCTGCGGCGGGGGCTCGCGGCATCCGATGGGGTGCTCGTGCACTGCGACGCGTCGTGCAGGCGCGCGATCGGCTGAGGCGTCACGCCGCGTCGGTAGCGCCTACGATCACCTCTCGCACCCGCCGCAGGTCTTCCATGAGCGAGCCGACCACGATCCAATGCGCAGGATCGGGATGCAGCACCACGATCGGCGCGGTCAAGGCGGGGAGCTCGATCGTGGTGCTCGACGACGAGGCCGGGGTGGTGAGCAGGCGCAGGTCGTGGGCGGCGCGTTCGAGCTCAGTGACGATCGCCTGCACTGCGGGTATCTCGGGGAGCGCGCGGTCGTAGTGATCACGCGTCGCTCGGGCCATGCCGAGCACTCTTGTCACGAGGGGGTTCGCGCGTGTGAGCATGGCGAGGTCCTCCTCGAGCCTGCGGCGGTGCCGTCCGCGTCGGGGGTTGAGCATGAGGCTCTCCTCGCCCTTCCGCAGGGCGGTGTCGGCATCGCGCTGCAACTCGCGCAGACGCCGAGCCCGCGCATACATCGCTTCGACGTCGTCTCTGGTGCGCGGTGCGCCAAGGGCCGCAGCGAGGTCGTCGAGCGAGTCGGCGATCGCGAGCACGAGCCGCGTGGTGGCGCGGTGCGCAGGCTCAGTAGCCACCGGTGGCACGATCGCGAGGTTCACCAGCAGTGCGACGAGCGCTCCGATCACCGTCTCGACCACGCGTTCGAGCCCGTATCCCGGCGTCGACCCGAGCGCGAGCACCAGCATCGCGCTGATGGGGATCTGGTTCGACGAGCCCGAACCGAGCTTCAGCGCCCACGCGATGATGAGCGACACCACGATCACCGACAGCACGACCCAGGTGGAGCCGCCGAAGAGCGCGCCCGCGGCTGATGCAAGGAGCACGCCGAGCACCACTCCGACACTGCGCTCGATGCCCTTGGTGATCGATTGGGTCACACTCGGCTGCACCACCAGCAGGGCGGCGATGGCCGCGAAGATCGGAAGCGGTTGGCCGAGCAGCAGATTCGACAGCAACCAGGCCGTCACAGCCGCGAGTGAGGTCTTCAGCACTTGCAGCAGAGGGGAGCGCGTCTCAGCGCGCAGGGTGCTCGCAAAGCCCGGGGCGTCGCTCATCACGTCAGCGTAGATCGCGTCGCGGCATCCCGAGTGGCGCAACTCGGGTCACAATGGAGTGACGGCCCCGTCATTTCGTGCCTGAGAGGCCTCGCAGCGCACGCCGACCCGACGAATCAGGACCACATCGCTGGTGCCAACCCACAGCACTGAACCCGCGGGATTCCGCGACTCCGCGCCCGGCGGCGTCTCAAGCCCCGACCACGCGCCACCCGCGCCGACCGACGACCCCGCGGTGAGCGAGCGCTGGCCGCTGCTCGACCGGATCGCGCACACCCTCGGCCGACGACTCGTCGATGGCCACTCGCTGGGTCTGGAGGTCGGCGGAGACGGCTTCGTCGAAGGCTTCCGCCTGGAGCTCGAGCAACCCGAGGGCGGGACGCAGCAGCAGGTCGTGTACCTCGAGACGCGGCCCGAATCCGTGCAGCGCGACGGCGTGCTGAGTCTGCGCGACGTCGACGGCACCTCGGTCGCGGTGTGGCTGTATCCGCGCGATCCCGAGCTGCCCGCCCTTCCTGCCGCGGTCTATCCGGAGTCGGCTGCGGGGCTGCTGGCCAATATGGGCGTGCTGTGCCGTGAGCTGACCCTCTCGCTGATTGCCTACCGGCCGGGGAAGCGCGCTGTCGTGCGGGCGGAGGCCGAGGGCGTGGACGCATTCCTCAAAGTGTTCGCCCCGCGCTCGACCGCCGCTCTCGTCGAGAAGTACACCACCTGGCACGAGTCGGGCCTGCCTACGCCGAGGCTGCTGGGCTGGAGCGACCGAGGCCTGATCGCGTTCGCGGCGCTGCCTGGCGCGACCGCAGCGGCGAGTCTTGACCGCATCGACGACCACGACCGCTTCCTCGATGAGATCGTGGCGCTGCAGCGAGCGATCGCCGCGGTTCCAAGCGCCCAGCTCGCCCGACCCTCCCTCGCGACTCGCGTCGACTGGTACGAGCAGCGGCTGGCAGCACTCATGCCGGAGCACAGCGCGAGCATCGGCACCGTGGGGCAAGTGGTCGCCCGCACGCTGGCTGCCACGCCTGCTGCGCTTCCTGTCACGGTGCACGGCGATCTGCACATCGGCCAGGTCTTCATCGATGGCCGGGGCGACGTCTGCGGCGTGCTCGACATCGATACGGCGGGTCTCGGCGACCCGGCAGACGATGCGGCCGCGTTCTACGCCCATCTCGTGGTCACGGCCCTGTATCACCGCGATCAGCCGCGTCTCGCCGCGACAGCGTCCGAACTGGCGTCGCGTTGGATCAGGCGGTGGCCCAAGGCAGACCGGTCGTTCGCGTTGCGCGCGAAGGCCATCGCGGCGACGCATCTCCTCGCGCACGCGCTGAGCGATGCGGTGCCCCGCGAGTACCTGCTGCACGCCGCCGGAATTCTCGCGGCCGAGTTGCAGCAGGAGGCGGTCGTCCAGGCGGACTGACCCCAGCCGGGATGACTGCTTACGCGATCAGTTCGGCGTTGCCGGCAGAATGCCCAATTCCTCGAGGTGATCGGCGAGACCTGCGCCGTCCGGAGCCCAGATCCAGGGGGCGCGGTCGTCGCGAGGCTCGCTCTTGTGCCGACCTCCCGCGAGCACTGCCTCGGAGGGCGAGAGTCGGCGGATGGCGATGGCCGCCACGGCATCCGGATGCTGCTCTGCGAAGTCGCTGTACAACGACTCGTCGTGCTGGCCATCGTCGCCGATCAAGAGCCACTTGAGGTCAGGGAACTCTTCGGCCAGACGCTCAAGGTTCTTCTGCTTGTGCGCACGGCCGCTGCGGAACCACCGGTCGTGCGTCGGACCCCAGTCGGTCAGCAGCAGCGGCCCCGGGGGGTACATATTGCGGTCGAGGAACCGGCCGAGCGCCGGGGCGACGTTCCACGCTCCGGTCGAGAGGTAGATGAACGGAGCCTCGGGGTGAGCCTGGGCGAGCCGGTCATACAGCACCGGCATCCCGGTCACCGCGCGACGGGCATGCTCATGCACCACGAAGGCGTTCCAGGCCGCGAGCAGCGGTCGGGGGAGCGCGGTGACCATGACGGTGTCGTCGACATCGGAGAGGATGCCGAGGCGCGCCTGGTCGTCGACGACGTACACCGGTGCCACCACCGGTTCGGTGTCGTTCGTTCTGATCGTCAACTGCTGCCAGCCGGCCTGCAGCGTCGATTCGAGCCGTGCGTCGATCACGCCGCCGCGGTCGGCGAGGAGCTCCACCTCGACGCCGTCGATGTCGACGATGACTGGAGTGTCGCCGACGGGGATGCTGAAGAACGCGCGCCAACCGCGAACCTTGCGGTAGCGCTCGGTATCAGCGGCATCCGGTCTGGTGAGCACGACCCGGCACAGCACGCGCACCCAGCCTGGACGGTCGTTCGCGGTGCGCCCATACGCGGTGTAGGGGATCACCGTCGTGACCAGGCCACGGCGCCGACCGCGGCGGAGCCGGAACCGGTGGAACCGGTCCTCCATGCGCGCGGCCCAGTGCATGATCGGGCCCTGCTGCCCACGCATCGCCTTCGACGTTCTGGCTCTGGGCATTGCCCAAGTCTCGCATGAGTGATCCGAGCTCGACGAACCCGCGTGGCGCGCCTCGAACTCTCAGCCGTAGCCCCCTGTCGCCCCAGAACTGGGGATGTATATTTTCCTCACAACGATAGGAGTCTGCGGTGCCCCAACAGCATTCCGTCGAAACCCGAACGAAGAAGGCCTCTGCCGCCCGCAACGAGGCCCTCATCAGGAATGAACCCGTCCAGGCTCGAAGCGCCGCCCGATTGGACGCGCTGCTCGACGCGGCCGCCGCCGTGGTCGACGAGATCGGGTACGAGCGGCTGACGACCGCCATGGTGGCCGAGGGTGCGGGCGCTTCGATCGGCACGGTGTACCGGTACTTCCCGGATCGCATCGCTGTGCTGCAGGCGCTGTCGCAGCGCAACCATGACAGGCTGCTCGCGCGTCTCGACGCTGTGCTCGCCGATGAAGGCCACGGCGACTGGGACGAAGCGCTCACGGCGGTGTTCGACGCCCTCGCCGACGCGTTCCGCACCGAGCCGAGTTTCGCATCGCTGCGCGTGGGCGACGTGCTCGATCTGCGCCCGCCCGCCCATGACGCGACCGCCTACGACCGCATCGCCGACGAGACGCTCGACCGCATCGCCTCATCGTTCGGACTGACGATCAGCGACGATGCGCGCTTTGACTTCCACGTGTGCCTCGCTCTGGCCGATGCCCTGCTCGGTCGTGCGTTCGCACGCGACCCGAAGGGCGACAAGCGGCACCTCGAGGCTGGACGCACGCTGATGTCAGCGGCGATGCAGCGGCATCTCGGCGGGTCTGTCAAGCGCTGAACCCGGTCGACGGCTCGCTCGGTGAGCGGTTGCTGAATCACCCTTGCCCGGGACTCGGCCGACCATCCTCCTCAGAGGGTGAGTCGCTGCTTGTCGCAGTGTCGGCATCCGCCTGGCCCACCGGCTTGCTTTCGCCGGTGACGGGGTCGACCACCACGAGCATGTGCCGGTTCGCACTTCGGGAGAGCGCCCGCTTCACGAGCAGGACGACGACGAAGAAGACGATCAGGATGCCGGCGAGCACATAGCCCGCGAAGTGCAGCTGCTTCGAGATCAGCTCGCGCGTCACGTTCCCGGCGGTGGCGCCCACCGTGACGTACACGAACGCCCACAGCACGCACGCGGGCGTCGTCCACGCCATGAAACGCCGGTATCGCATGGTGCTCATGCCGACCGTGAGCGGGATGAGCGAGTGCAGCACCGGGAGGAACCGCGAGATGAACACCGCGATGCCGCCGCGACGGTCGAGATACTGCTGGGCGCGCACCCAGTTCGACTCGCCGATTCGACGGCCGAGCCTGCTGCGGCGGATCCAGGGGCCGAAGTAACGGCCCAGTGCGAATCCGACGCTCTCCCCGATGAGCGCCCCCACGATCACCGCCAGCATGAGCGCGACATACATCACAGGGTTGACCAGGGGGTTCTCGGTCGCGAGCGCTGCGACGACCACGATCGAGTCGCCGGGCACGATGAGCCCGATGAGCACCGACGTCTCGAGCATGATGCCGACCCCCGCCAGCACGACGCGCAGCACCGGATCGACACTGTCGACGAGCTGCAGCAGCCACGAGAGGGCGTCGTTCACGCCACGAGCCTAGCGGCGGCATCCGAGCGGGTCACAGAGCCGATTTCGCGCCAGAACCAGCGCGGGCCGCCAGTTGAGTCCTTCTCAGGTAACAGTGCTGTAACGTCTTGAACCCTGCTCACTACCGGTAGAACGAGCTGTTCTGCCGCAGAATCATGCGGAATCCGGCAGAGTTCGCTCCGATCCGGCAGGACTAGAGGCCGCTCGAACGGCTTGCTACGGTGGTTGCGCTCCGGGCGCGGACCAGAGGTTCGCGGTGAGGAGCACCCGCCCCAGGCCGCGACCGGTGCCACCGCGCCGTGCGTATGGTCGGGAACAGCGCGGGCTCGCTACCGAATGCGCGCCCTAGACGCACTGCCTGTTGCTCTTCCGGGCTGGTGCGCCGCAGTCCTGACCCGGACCGCCGACTCAGCACCGACGCCGTCGCGTCGGTACGGAGCATTGTGACCGAAGACATCGCCCTGAAAGCAGATGGTCTCTACAAAGTGTTCGGGCGCCGCCCGAAGGATGCCGTCGAGCAGCTTCGCCGTGGAGTAGCCCGCGACGAGCTGCGCGACGTGACCGCCGCCGTCATCGACGCCGGCTTCGAGGTTCGCCGCGGAGAGATCTTCGTCGTGATGGGACTGTCGGGTTCCGGCAAGTCCACGCTCATCAGGATGCTCAA
Source organism: Ruicaihuangia caeni (assembly GCF_029952955.1). Taxonomy (GTDB): domain Bacteria; phylum Actinomycetota; class Actinomycetes; order Actinomycetales; family Microbacteriaceae; genus Ruicaihuangia; species Ruicaihuangia caeni. The sequence goes on from NZ_JASATX010000001.1 coordinate 621,943, forward strand.
CGGGCTGCTCGAACCGACCGAGGGCAGCGTGACGATCGCCGGAGAGCGCGTCACCGGCGCTACCGGCGCCGAACTGCGCGGCATCCGGCGCAAGCGCGTCTCGATGGTGTTCCAGCACTTCGCGCTGCTGCCGCACCGCACCGTGCTCGACAATGTGGCGTACGGGCTGGAGATCCAGGGGATCGGCAGGCCGGAGCGTCACGAGCGAGCTCGGCAGATCATCGAGCTCGTCGGGCTGGCCGGCTGGGAGCAGAAGCTGCCGTCGCAGCTCTCGGGCGGAATGCAGCAGCGCGTCGGGCTCGCCCGCGCCCTCGCCGCGGACACCGACGTGCTGCTCATGGACGAGGCGTTCAGCGCTCTTGACCCGCTCATCCGTCGAGAGATGCAGGAGCAGCTCGTCGAGTTGCAGAGCCAGCTCGGCAAGACGATCGTGTTCATCACTCACGACCTGAACGAGGCGATGTTCCTCGGTGACCGGATCGCCGTCATGCGCGCGGGCCGGATCGTGCAGATCGGCACACCCGAGGAGATCCTCACCGATCCGGCCAACGACTACGTCGCGCAATTCGTGCAAGACGTCGACCGGTCGCGCGTGCTGACCGCCGCCAGCGCCATGGAGCCGCCGAGGTCGGTGGTGCCGGTCACGGCCGGCCCCCGAGTGGCCTTGAAGACCATGCGCGATCTGCAGACCTCAGCCGCCTTCGTGATCGGGCGAGACCGAGCGCTTCGGGGCGTTGTGCGCGATCGCGATGCCATGCGACTGGTCCGCCGCGGTTCGAGCGATCTGGCCTCGATCATCACCGATGACTACGCGGTCGTCACGCAGGATGCCGCGCTGAACACGCTGCTCGAACCCTCCGTCGAGAGCGCTCTGCCCGTCGCCGTGGTCGACGAGCGGAACCGTCTTGTCGGGGTCGTGCCCCGAGTGACGCTGCTCGCTGCGCTCGGCAATGTGTCGAGCAACACCAGCGAGATCCCCGCTGTGGAGCCTCCGCCCACGGTGCCGGTCGACACGATCGACGCGGTGCTCGCCACCGACCAACAGGGTGACGACAGGAAGGGGGTGCTCGCATGAGCGACCTGAGGATTCCCCTCGGCGAATGGGTCGAGACGATCGTGCGCGGCATCATCGCCGCCGTCCCCGGCATCTTCGACGGCATCCGCACCGGCTTCCTCGCGTTTTACGAGGGGCTGGATTGGCTGCTCACGACGCCCCCCTTCTGGGTCGTGATCGCGGTGTTCGTGCTGATCGCCCTGGCCGTGAAGGGCTGGAAGTTCGCGCTCGGCACAGCGGTCGGCTTCATGCTGATCGTCGCCGTCGACCAGTGGACCACCGCAATGGAATCGCTGGCGCTCGTCGTCGTGGCCGGTGTCATCGCTGTCGCGCTGGCGATCCCGCTCGGCATCCTTGCGGCGAAGTCGGATGTCGCCTCGCGCATCATCCGCCCGGTGCTCGACTTCATGCAGACCATGCCCGCCTTCGTGTACCTCATTCCGGCGCTCATCCTCTTCCGGGTGGGCGTCACACCGGGCATCGTGGCGACGATCATCTTCGCGCTCGCGCCTGGAGTGCGGCTCACCGAGCTCGGCATCCGCAGGGTCGACAGCGAGGTGGTCGAGGCCGGGCAGGCGTTCGGCTCGTCGCCAGGGCGCATCCTGCGTCAGATCCAGCTGCCGCTTGCGATGCCGACCATCATGGCCGGCGTCAACCAGGTGATCATGCTGGCGCTGTCGATGGTCGTCATCGCCGGCATGGTCGGCGCCGGCGGACTCGGCGGTCAGATCGTCGCGAGCCTCAACCGCATCGACATCGCGCTCGGCTTCGAAGCGGGCCTCTCCGTCGTGATTCTCGCCATCTTCCTGGACCGGCTCACCGCGGCGCTCGGCGCCAACCAGACCGTGCTCGGCAAGCTCATCGATGCGGCCGCGAAGCGTCGCCGCGCCGAGCGGGCAGGTGGCTCGGCGCCCGCTGACCGCGTGGTGGACGGCGAAGCGCCAGTCGACGAGGTCGAGGTCGCGACCGCCTCGCCGCGGCGCGCCCCCACCGCCTTTTGAACTCGCGGATGCCTCGGCATCCGTGAACCGTGTGCGCAGAGATCCTGCGTGCCGACCGTCACCAAAGCCGTCTCCTGACGGCCAGAAAGGACGACCCATGAAGAAGCGCATGACGTCGCTCATCGCAGCGGGAGCCATCACGGCGCTCGCACTGACCGGCTGCAGCAGCAGCGGCACCGGAACCGAACCCGGTGCGGACAGCCAGACAGGCGACAAGACCGACATCACGATCGCCGTGTTCAACGGCTGGGACGAGGGCATCGCCGTCTCCGAGCTCTGGAAGGCGATCCTCACCGAGCAGGGCTATGACGTCACGCTCGAATACGCCGACCCGGCGCCGGTGTTCGTCGGACTCTCGGAGGGCGACTACGACGCGACGTTCGACGTCTGGCTGCCCGAGACCCACGCCAGCTACCTCGAGGAGTACGGCGACAAGATCGCCGATCTCGGCGCCTGGAACAACGAGTCCAAGCTGACCCTCGCGGTCAACGAGGACGCGCCGATCGACTCGCTCGCCGAGTTGGCGGAGCACGCAGACGAGTTCGGCAACCGCATCATCGGCATCGAGCCGGGTGCGGGCCTCACCAAGGCCACCGAAGAGCGGGTCATTCCCGGGTACGGGCTCGAGGGCATGGAGTACATGACCTCGTCGACCGCTGCGATGCTCACGGAGCTCGAGACCGCCATTGCGAACGGCGAGAACATCGTCGTCACGCTGTGGGAGCCGCACTGGGCGTACGGGGCGTTCCCCATCCGCAACCTCGAGGACCCGGAAGGCACACTCGCCACGGTGGAGAGCATCCACACCTACGGCAAGGCCGGCTTCGCGGACGACTTCCCGCAGCTCGCCGAGTGGCTCGCCGACTTCGAGATGGACCTCGACACGCTGTACTCGCTCGAGAAGGCGATGTTCGTCGACTACGACGGCAGCGACTTCGGTCCCATCGTCGAGCAGTGGATCGCCGACAACCAGGAGTACGTCGACAGCCTCACGAGCTGACGTCTCGAACCACACCGAGATCAACGGTGGCCGGGCCCGCGAGGTGCCCGGCCACCGCTGTCGGGGACGGGTTCACAGCGGCCTCAAGCGGGCTCGCGCGCATCGTCGCGGCAGCGGTCTCTGCTGCAGCGATCGCTCCTCCAGCGGTCTCTACTGCGGCGGTCGGCGCAGCGGACGACGCAACGAGCCGAGGGCCGCGCGCCACGCCTCGAGGCGCCCGGGCTGTTCGGCTGAGCGAGGTCCGTCTTGCCACTCGGTCACGATGCGCAGACCGTGCAGCGCATTGAGCGTCCAGATCTCCAGCCCGTCGAGTTCCTCGGGCGACGCGAGTTCCTCGCGCACCTCCGCCCCCCGCGCGGCCGCGACGGTGCGCAGCACTCGGGCCGTGACGCTGGCGACGCGCGGCAGTCGCTGGTCGGGGAACACCATGGCGTCGCCGCGCCACCACATCACCGCGCTGGTGGCGCCGTCGATCACGGCGCCGGTTGACGCGTCGGTGAACATCGCCTCGTCCGCGCCGCTGGCACGCACTGCCGCGTTCGCCGCTGCCAACCGACCGATGTCCGGGCCCTTGACAGTCGGTGCCATCCTCGGGTCGGCTCCGCTCCATGTGCTCAGCACGACGCTGCGTCGCAGCTCTGGTGCGGGTCGCAGGCGCCATCGGAGTCGGAGGTCGGCCACCGACACCGACACCGGCGTCGCCGCGGCATCTTCGACAGCATCCGCGCCGGGGCCGATCGAGCGGGCGACGAGTTCAACGCGTGGAAACCATTGCTCCTGCTCAGGAATCGACTCGAGCAGCGCGTCGAAGAAGGCATCGACGTCGAGCGCAGGCTCCTCCGAACCGTGCGGCGGGTGGCCCGGTTCGACCGCATCGACGACGTTCGCCACAGCGGTGGAGAAGCGCTCGCGGTGCAGTTCGACCGCCAGCGCTGCCCCTTCGGTGACCAACCAGGAGTCGGCTGCCAGCAACGGCAGCTCGCGGTGCGGCGCGGAGCGGAACCCGTCACCGGTCCACTCGAAGAGGTCGTGCTCCGGCGCGCTCATAGTCTTAGCGTATGCGTCCGCCACTGCTCGCCTGGGAGGTCACCGGCGGCATCGACTCCGCCGCGCTCTTCGAGGCCATCGCGGAGGCGCACGACGACGTGTTCTGGCTGGACAGCGGCCCGGATGCCGCGGTTGGGCGAAGTGTGCTCGGCTGGTCTGCTGACCGGTATGTGAGCACTGAGCCGAACGCCAGCGACTTCGCGGCGCTTCGGGAGCGGTTACGACGGGTGCCTCGCGCCGAGGACGGCAGCGCGGACGTGAACGAGTCGCCGCGCGGTTCCTCGCTCGCGGCCGTTGGTCGCGACGACACGGCGTTGCACGTGCCGGGTCTGCCGCTCGGCTGGGTGGGGTGGCTCGGTTATGAGCTGCGGGCCGTGACGACGGGGGAGCGGCAGCGCCATGCGCTCCGGCATCCGCCCCTCGCCCTGCTCTGGGTCGACCGCGCTGTCGTCGTCGATCATGAGTCCGGCCGCGTCTGGCTCGTCGCGATCGGGCACGAGTGGGATGCCGAGCTGGCGCAGTGGCGAGCCCAGACGCTCGAGCACATCGAGACTTCGCGCTCGAAGGCCCGCGCCGGGCCACCGGTGCCGACGCGCACGTCTTCCCGCCCGCTGGTTCGGTGGCGGCATTCGGATGCCGAGTACCTCGACCTCATCGAGCAGTGCCGCGCCGCGATCCGCGCCGGCGACGCGTACCTGCTGTGCCTCACCAATGAGGCGACGGTCGACGGGCATTTCGACGCGGTCGCCAGGTATCTCGCGGTGCGCCGGGCCAGCCCCGCGCACCACGGAGGGTTCGTCCGGATCGGAGGCGTCTCGTTGCTCAGCGCGTCGCCGGAGCAGTTCCTGCTCGTCACCCCCGACGGCTCGGTCGAGACGCACCCGATCAAGGGAACGCGTCGTCGAGGCGCCACGGCGCTCGAAGACGAGCGGCTGCATCGCGAGCTTCGCGACAGCGAGAAGGAGCGCGCCGAGAACCTCATGATCGTCGATCTGATGCGCAACGATCTGCAGCGCGTGTGCCGCGTCGGTTCGGTCGCGGTGCCACGGCTGCTCGCGATCGAGAGCTATGCGCAGGTGCACCAGCTCGTCAGCCGCGTGCGCGGATGCCTCGCGGAAGGCCTCGATGTCATCGATGTCGTCATGGCGTGCCTGCCCGGCGGATCGATGACGGGCGCACCCAAGCTCAGCGCCACCCGCATCATCGACCGGCTCGAGGACGGGCCGCGCGGCATCTACTCCGGAGCGTTCGGCTACCTCGGCGCCGATGGAAGCGCCGACCTCGCCATGGTGATCCGCTCCATCGTGATCGATGGAGCCGGTGCAACGGTGGGCGCAGGAGGCGGCATCACAGCGCTCTCGGATGCCGCGGCCGAGCTCGAAGAGGTGAAGCTGAAGGCGGCGCCGCTGCTCGCGAGCCTCGGTGCCGCTCGACACTAAGCTTGTCTGTCGGGCTTGCTCGCGGCATCCGCGATCGCTGCGCCCACGCTGAGGTCCGAGTCTCGGGCCCGAGGTCTTGCGATGAATGGAAGTTCGGTGGCAGAGCACGACGACATGCGGCACGACGACGCGCGCGGATACGACTTCACCCGCATTCAGGAGAAGTGGCTCGCCATCTGGGACGAGCTCAAGCCCTTCTCGACGCTCGGTGTCGACGACGAGCGCCCCCGCAAGTACGTGCTCGACATGTTCCCGTACCCGTCGGGCGACCTGCACATGGGCCACGCCGAGGTGTACGCGCTCGGCGATGTGCTCGCGCGCTACTGGCGTCAGCGCGGATACAACGTGCTGCACCCGATCGGCTGGGACTCGTTCGGCCTGCCCGCCGAGAACGCGGCGATCAAGCGCGGCGCGAACCCGCGCGACTGGACTTACGCGAACATCGAGCAGCAGAAGGCTTCGATGCGCAAGTACGCGGCATCCTTCGACTGGGACCGCGTGCTCCACACGAGCGACCCGGCCTACTACAAGTGGAACCAGTGGATCTTCCTCCGCATGTTCGAGAAGGGCCTCGCGTACCGCAAGGACAGCTGGGTCAACTGGGACCCGGTCGACCAGACAGTGCTGGCGAACGAGCAGGTGCTGGCCGATGGCACGAGCGAGCGCAGCGGCGCCGTGGTCGTCAAGAAGAAGCTGACCCAGTGGTACTTCAAGATCACTGACTACGCGGACCGCCTGCTCGACGACCTCGACCAGCTCGAGGGCAAGTGGCCTCACAAGGTGCTGCAGATGCAGCGCAACTGGATCGGTCGCTCGATGGGCGCCGACGTCGACTTCGAGATCGAGGGGCGTGACGAGAAGGTGCCGGTGTTCACCACCCGCCCTGACACGCTTTACGGCGCCACCTTCATGGTGGTGGCTCCCGACAGCGACCTCGCCGCCGAATTGGTCGAAGGTGCTGCTCCCGAGGTGCAGCAGGCCTTCGCCGACTACCTCACCCAGGTGCAGAAGTCGAGCGAGATCGAACGGCAGGATGCCGCCAGGCCCAAGACCGGCGTCTTCCTCGGCCGGTATGCCGTCAACCCTCTCAACGGTGAGCGCTTGCCGGTGTGGGCGGCGGACTACGTGCTCGCCGACTACGGTCACGGAGCGATCATGGCCGTGCCTGCGCACGACCAGCGCGACCTCGAGTTCGCGCGCGCGTTCGACCTTCCCGTGCGACTCGTCGTCGATCCGACCGCGAATGCTGAGGAACTGGCAGAAGTGCACCCGCAGTCGACGGGCGTGGCCCTGGTCGGTGACGGCCGCTTGGTCAACTCCGGCCCGCTCGACGGCTTGCCCAAGGAGCAGGCGATCGCCCGCGCGATCGAGATCCTCGAGGAGCGCGGCACCGGTCGTGCGGCCAAGAACTTCCGTCTGCGCGACTGGCTGATCTCGCGCCAGCGATACTGGGGCACGCCTATCCCGATCGTTCACGGCGAGAACGGCGAGCTCATCCCGGTGCCCGACGAGCAGCTGCCGGTGACGCTGCCTCCCACCGAGGGGCTCGATCTGCAGCCGAAGGGGAGCTCGCCGCTCGGCGGCGCGACCGACTGGGTGAACACCACGAACCCAGTGGATGGTTCGCCGGCGAAGCGCGACCCCGACACCATGGACACCTTCGTCGACAGCTCCTGGTACTTCCTCCGCTTCCTCAGCCCGAACGACCCCGACCAGCCCTTCGACCCGGCGGAAGTGGCGAAGTGGGCGCCCGTCGACCAGTACGTCGGCGGCGTGGAGCACGCCATCCTGCACCTGCTCTACGCCCGTTTCATCACCAAGGTGCTCTTCGACCTCGGCCTCGTGCCGTTCGAGGAGCCGTTCAAGGAACTGCTCAACCAGGGCATGGTGATCCTCGACGGCGCCAAGATGTCGAAGTCGAAGGGCAACATCGTCTTCTTCTCGGAAGAGGTCGACAAGCACGGTGTGGATGCTGTGCGAGTGACGATGGCCTTCGCGGGCCCGCCGGAGGATGACATCGACTGGGCAGAGGTCTCGCCCACGGGTTCCAGCAAGTTCCTCGCCCGGGCGTGGCGCGTCGCCAACGACGTGGCGAGCGAGCCCGGTACGGCTCCGGCGGGTGGTGACACGGGCCTGCGCCGAGCGACGCACCACCTCCTGGCGGACTTCCCCGGTCTCATCGAGTCGTTCAAGTTCAACGTCGCGGTCGCCCGCATCATGGAACTGGTGAACGCCACCCGCAAGACGATCGACTCCGGAGCGGGCGCCGCCGACCCGGCCGTTCGGGAGGCCGCTGAGGTCATCGCCATCTCGCTGAGCCTCTTCGCGCCGTACACCGCCGAAGAGATGTGGGAGATGCTGGGGCACGCGCCCTCTGTGGCGTTCGCAGGACTGCCGGATGCCGAGCCTTCCTTGCTCGTCGAGGAGACCGTCACTGCCGTCTTCCAAGTCGATGGCAAGGTACGAGGCAAGGCCGAGGTGTCGCCCGACATCGCACCCGGGGCGCTCGAGGCTCTGGCCCGCGAAGCGTCGGGCGTGGTGCGCGCGATCGGCGACCGCGAGATCGCGAACGTCATCGTGCGCGCGCCACGCGTCGTCAACATCGCCACCAAACGCTGAGCGGGGCACAGCAGGCGCTGATCTGACGCCGGAGGCCGCGAGAACGCGCTTAGCCTCGCGGCATGACGCAGCTCACCGATCCGCGCCGCGCCGCTGTGCGGAGGCTCGTGGGTGCCGCGATCGTCGTGGCGCTGGTCGCGCTCGGCGTCGCGGTGTTCACAGTGGCAGTGACACCGGGTGGCGGCACCAGCGTCTTGCCGGCTGCCGAAGCGGCAGCCCCTGCGACTCACGGCGCTCGCGACTCTGTTTCCGCTGGCGTTGGAGCGGCCTACGACGACGAGGCTCCTGTCGTCTACGTTCATGTGCTCGGTGCCGTGAACGCGCCTGGCCTGTACCGGTTGCAGCCTGGCGATCGCGCTGTCGACGCGATCGCCGCTGCTCACGGGTTCGCCGCCGATGCCGACCTCGGCGCTGTGAATCTCGCCCGCCCCGTGGTCGACGGCGAGCAACTCCGCGTGCTCACCGTGGCCGAGGCGCAAGCCCAGCCCGCCGCGCCGGCCGTCGGGTCGGCCTCGGGAGGCACCGGGGGAGCGGTGGTCAACGTCAATACCGCTACCGCGACGGAACTCGAAGCGCTGCCGAGAATCGGCCCTGCCCTTGCCGCACGCATCGTCGAGTGGCGCGAGCGGCATGGTCGGTTCCGCACGGTGGACGACCTCATCGCCGTCAGTGGCATCGGTGAGAAGCTGCTCGACGGGCTGCGCGATCTGGTGACGGTCTGATGCGCGTGTCTCCATGATGCGTCCGCGATTCGCATCGACTCCGCTCGTCATGCCGATCGTGGCCGCATCGGCGTGGCTGACGGCGGGAGTGCTGATCGCCCTCCCTCAAGCCGCCGCTTGGTGTGCAGTCGGGTTCGGGTCCGCACTGTCGGTGCTGCTGGTGGCCAGAACGGTGCGCGCCAGAGGCGCTCGAACGGCAGAGCAACGCGCGGATCGGGGCACTCGCCGGGCACTGATCATGAGCGCCTTCTGGCGCTCCTTCGTGCTGCTGCTTGCTGCTGGCGCGGCGATGGCGACTGCGACAACCGTGCATCACGAAGCGCGCGCACTGCCGTCCGGGGTGCAGCTCCCCGTGCAGGTGAGCGGCGCACTCGAAGTCACCACCGCTCGACCCGATCGCGTCGACGGGCTGCTCAGGCCCGTCGACGCGCCGATGGCCGCGCTGCCCGTGCGAGTCTTCGCAAAGCCCCCCGCCGGAACAGCGCCCGGCGCGGTGCTCGCGGTGTCGTCGGCTTCCGCCCGCGAAGCCGAACCCGGTGACCGAGCGGTGATGCTGCTCCGCGCTCGCTCGCTCGAACTGCTGTTGCCTCCGCCTCCACTACTCGGCGCTGCCGAGCAACTCCGCGCAGGCTTCCGCGACCTCGCGCAGGAGCTGCCCGGCGACGGCGGAGGGTTGTTGCCGGGGCTCGCCATCGGCGATACCACGGCCGTGAGCGAACACCTCGATCGAGCGATGAAGGACAGCTCACTGAGCCACCTCACCGCCGTCTCTGGTGCGAACTGCGCCATCGTCACCGGACTGCTGGTCGCACTCGGCACGGCACTCGGGTGGTCGCGAGCGTGGCGTGTCATCGCAGCGCTGGTAGCGCTGCTCGGTTTCGTCGTGCTGGTCACACCAGAGCCGAGCGTGCTGCGGGCAGCGGTCATGGCGACGATCGTGCTCGTGTCGCTGACCACCGGTCGACCCCAGCGAGGCGTACCGGTGCTTGCCTTCTCGGTCACCGCGCTGCTGCTGCATGACCCCTGGCTCAGTCGCGACTACGCCTTTGCGCTCTCTGTCGCCGCCACCGCGGGCCTGCTGCTGCTGTCAGTGCCGATCGGCCGGGTCTTCTCACGGTGGATGCCGGAGCGCCTTGCGGCGATCATCGCTGTTCCAACGGCGGCTCAACTCGCCTGCCAGCCGATCCTGATTCTGCTCGAGCCGTCGATTCCGCTCTACGGCGTGCCTGCGAACCTTCTCGCAGGACCGGCCGCACCGATTGCGACCGTGCTCGGCTCGCTCGCCTGCGTGCTGGTGCCTACGCTTCCCTGGTTGGCCGGAGCGCTCGCGTGGATCGCCTGGCTGCCCTCAGCCTGGATAGCCGCTGTAGCACACGTGTCTGCGGCGCTGCCGCTCGCGCGGTTGCCCTGGCCGGAGGGCTGGGGTGGCGCTGCGCTGCTCGCGCTGCTCACCGCGCTCGTGCTCTCTGTGGCGCTGTCTGCTCGGCGTCGGCGCGAACTCGCGGTCGCCGCGGTCGTGGTCCTCGCGGCGACGACGGGCGCCACGGCGGTCGCGGATACGATCCGCGCGATGGGGCGGCCCTCCGACTGGCGCATCGCGCTCTGCGATGTGAGGCAGGGTGACGCTGCAGTGGTGCGCGACGGCGATCAGGTGCTGCTCGTCGACACGGGCGCCTCACCAGCGTTGCTCTCGGACTGCCTCCAGCGACTCGGGGTGACACGCCTCGACGTGCTGGTGCTGACTCATTTCGACCACGACCATTCCGGTGGAGCCGAAGCGGTGCTCGCCCGCAGCGACCTCGTCATCGCCAGCGACCCCGAGGACGACGCCGACGCACGCCTGCTCGAAGCGTTCCGAGTCGCTGGCGCGACGGTCGAGCAGGTGCGGGCAGGCAGAAGTGGAACGTTGGAATCGCACGAGTGGCGCGTCCTGTGGCCGAGCCGGAACGGTCCCTCGAAGGGCAACGACGGCAGCGTCGTCCTCTCGATCACACCGCTGCCGGGCTGTACCAACGGATGCCTGAGCTCGTTGTGGCTTGGCGACCTCGGGCAGGACGCGCAGGTGATGCTCTCGGCATCCGCCCGACTCGGTCGCTTCGACGTGGTGAAGGTGAGTCACCATGGTTCGGCCGATCAGCACCCGCCGTTGTATCGAGCGATCGGTGCCAGGCTGGGGCTGATCGGGGTGGGAGCCGACAACCGATATGGGCACCCTGCTCCCGCGGTGCTCCAGTTGTTCGACGAAAGCGACAGCGCGATCGCGCGGACGGATACTGACGGAATGATTCTCGTCGCTCAGAGGGACGACGGCCTCCACATTTGGCGCGAACGGGGCGGCGGCCGAGAGCCTGAGTCGAGGGGCGAGGCTGAACCCCGCGGTGGCGGTGCCGCCGATTAGTCTTGAGGAGACCGACCCCCGACCAGTCGATCCCCAAGATCCTGCTGGCGCGCATCGAGTCTCTGCAGTCGAGAGGAGCCACATGGCGGCGAGAGGTTCTGCTCGATCGAGCTCCAGTTCGCGTTCGGGGGCCGGGTCCACCGCGCGAGGTGTCGCCCGTGGAGGCAAGGCGAAGGTTGCGATCGAGCAGCTGCCGTGGAACCGTGTTCGCCCCGCCCCGGTGGTGCTGATCACAGGTCCTGAGGAACTGCTCGCCGGCCGCGCTGCGCGCGCTATACGGTCGCAACTCGCCGAGCTCGACCCGGCGCTTGAGACGAGCGAGCTCGAAGCCGATAAGTACGCGCCGGGGGAGTTGCTGACGCTCGCGAGTCCTTCACTGTTCGCAGAGCCTCGTTTCATCCGCGTGAGCGGCGTCGAGAAGTGCACCGATGACTTCCTCGCCGAGATGCTGGAGTATCTGGATTCGCCGGCGGACGACACAGTTGTCGTGCTCCGTCACGCCGGCGGCCAGCGCGGCAAGAAGCTGCTCGACGCCATCCGCGCCGCGAGCGGCACCGCGATCGAGATCGTCTGCGCAGAGCTCAAGAAGGACAGCGATCGCTACGACTTCGCCATGGCAGAGTTCAAGTCGGCCCAGCGCTCGGTCACGCCCGGAGCCGTCCGCGGCATCGTGAGCGCGTTCACCGGAGAGCTCGCCGAACTCGCCGCCGCCTGCCAGCAGCTGATCGCCGACTCGGAGGGCGAGATCACCGAGCGCACGGTGGAGCGCTATTACTCGGGCCGGGTCGAGACGAACGCGTTCAAAGTGGCGGATGCCGCGATAGCCGGGCACCGGGGCGAGGCGCTCGGGCTGCTGCGCCATGCCCTCGCGACTGGCGCCGACCCGGTGCCCTTGGTCGCGGCGTTCGCGGCGAAGGTGCGCACCATGGCGAAGCTCTCCGGCGCCTACGGGCCGCCCGGGCAGCTCGCGTCGCGCTTCGGCCTCGCCCCATGGCAGGTCGATCGTGCCAGGCGCGACCTCCAGGGGTGGAGCGATGAAGGGCTCGCGCGAGTGATCCAACTGCTTGCCGAAACGGATGCCGCGGTCAAGGGGGCCGCCTACGACCCGGAGTTCGCCCTCGAGCGCCTCGTGACTGTGATCGCCGCCCGCGGCCGCTGAGCAGGCTACGCGCGGATCGCGCGGATGGCGGCTCACATGACGAAGGGTCCGCCTCCCTGTGGAGACGGACCCTTCGCGAGCCGCTAGGAGCGGCGCAGTTCAGTTCAGAGTGATGCGACCTGCTTGGCGATTGCCGACTTGCGGTTCGCGGCCTGGTTCTTGTGGATGACGCCCTTGCTGGCAGCCTTGTCGATCTTCTTTGAAGCGAGCTGCAGCGCGGCCACAGCCTTTTCCTTGTCGCCAGCGGCAACAGCCTCGCGCACCGAGCGGATGTGGGTCTTCACCTCGCTCTTGACCGCCTTGTTGCGGTCGTGGGCCTTCTTGTTGGTGAGGATGCGCTTGATCTGCGACTTGATGTTTGCCACGTGGTTAACCTTCTTGTTGCGTTGACAGTTCCGGGCAGCCGAGGAGGGTATGGACTCCCGATGATGATTCTCGGCCGCAATTCACGTTCCGTCGCGAGGCGTCGGGACAGTGCAAGCCAACAGGAAACTTTACCAGTTCGAGTGGGTCGGCTCAACGCGGCCTGTGATGCGGCGTGGCACAGCGCCTATGCGGGTGGAAGTCAAGCGGCTTGCGACCCATGAGCGGCAGTGAAGCCAGAGGCAACAGTGGAGGGCGCCGGCCAACCGACGCCCTCCACCGAACCGTTTCGAGCGCTGCTCAGTCGCGGCGCGCGTGGCGGCCGGTGTCGGCCTCCGGGTCCGTGACAGTGGTGCTGGTCGTGCTGGTCGTGCCGGTCGTGCTGGTCGCGCCCATGGTGCGTGCCGTGCCAGCCTCGGCGACTGTGGCGCGTTCCGCGGCCTCCTGCTCCACGAGCCACTCGTCGCGGCGCGCTCCTGGAATCCAGCCGGTGTCGACGACCCGACGCTGCCACAGCGACGCCGCGATCACGAGCACCGCGCCGATCACGACCGTCAGGATGACGCCCATGACCGGTCCGCCGAGCAGGCTCACTCCGATCAAGGTGCCGAACCAGCCGAAGTCGGCATCGCCGAAGGTCGTGTTCGCGAAACCGAGCTCGCCGAGGACGAGCAGCAGCAGGGCGGGAAGGATCGTGATGAGCACGCCGTTCACGAAACCGCCCACCATGGCGCCGATGCGGCCACCGGTTGCGTTGCCGAAGACTCCGGCGCCACCACCCGTGAAGAAGTGCGGCACCATTCCGGGCAGGATCAGCGCCAACCCGAACGCAGGGCCGAGCCAGATCGCAATGAGGGCGAGGCTGACGAGGCCGCCGAGGAACGAGGTGAGGAAGCCGATCAGCACTGCGTTCGCAGCGAAGGGGAACACGATCGGCACGTCGAGCGCGGGACGTGCACCGGGCACGACCTTCTCGGCGATGCCCTGGAACGCCGGCACCAGCTCGCCGAGCACCGTGCGCACGCCGAACAGGATCACCGCGACGCCGACGCCGAACAGCAGCGCGTTCATGATCGCCGCCATGATGAAGGCGCCACCGTCAGCGGCGTTGAGGATCGGGAGTGCCGTGTCAGCGGGCAGGGCGATGAGGCCCCAGATCGCGAACACCAGGTAGATCAGCACCATCGACAGCGCCGTGGCGACCATCGAATCGCGCAGGAACCCGAGGCCCTGCGGGAAGTTGATGCGCTCGGTCGAGTGGCTGCGACGGCCGACCGCCTGGCCCACAGCACCTGCCGCGATGTAGCCGGCCGAACCGAAGTGCCCCATCGCGATGGTGTCATCGCCCGTGATCTTCTTCATCCACGGGTGGGCGAACGCGGGCATGACGACCATGATCACCCCGAGCAACAGCGCGCCGATGATGACCACGAGCCATCCGAGGTCCTCGCCGAAGCCGACCGACAGCACCACGGCCAGGAGCAGCGACATGAAGACCATGTGGTGACCGGTCAGGAAGATGTACTTCAGCGGAGTGAAGCGCGCAAGTAGCAGCATCACGATGAAGCCGAGCACGAGCACGTAGGCGCTGGTGGCGCCGTACTGCTCTGCAGCCAGAGCGGTGATGACCTCGTTGGTCGGGATCACCCCCTGAGCGCCCGTCACCTCGAGGATGAGCTTGCCGAGGGGATCGAGCGACGACACCACGACGCCTGCACCGGCGCCCAGGATGAGGAAGCCCAGCGCGGCCTTGAGGCCACCGCCGACCACCTGCCCGGGTGTGCGCCGAAGCGCGATCAACCCGATCGCCGTGATGATGCCGATCAGGTATGCGGGCACGTTCAGTATCTGCTGCCCGATGAATGTCAGAACTACAACCAGCCACTCCATCGTGGGGCTCCTTGTCTAGTAGTCGGAATCGATTGGACGCGGTGTGCCGAAGCGGGTGCCCTCGGGGCGATCAGACCTCTGGAGCGAGCTTCTGCGAGATTTCGTCGACCGAGAGGAAGTTCTGGATCTCGATCACCTTTGCGGGAACATCGCCGAGCTGCTCGGCGAGATCGTGCGAGATGAGCACGATGTCGACGGTCCGCGCGGCACCGCGCGCCGACCCGATGTCAGACGCTTCGACGTCCGCTGACGCGCCGAGAGCCTTGAGAGCCTTCTCGGTGTTCATCTTCAGCAGGATCGACGTGCCGATGCCCATTCCGCACACCGTCAAGATCTTCATGGACAGCCTTTCCGTTCAGTTCCCGGCCGATTCGGCCAGCAGGGCTCGTACCTCACCGGGCGAGGTCGCCCCGAGCAGACGCTCGAAGCGGGTCTCATCGCTCAGGGCGAGCGCGAGCGTCGACATGACTTCCAGATGCGCGTCGTGATCGAGCGCCGCGAGACCGATGATGAGGCGGACCGGGTCGTTGGTCGCATGACCGAACTCGACCGGCTCAGTCAGTCCGACCCAGCTCAACCCGGCTCGCAGCACTGCTGGCGAGGGCCGTGAATGGGCGAGCGCGAGGCCGGGTGCGATGACGATGTACGGACCGTTCTGCTCGACGGCCTCGATCATCTCGTCGGTGTACTCGTCGGTGGTTGCGCCGCTCTCGACCAGGCCTTTTCCGGCCAGGCGTATCGCCTCACGCCAGTTCGTGGCGTGCTGCCCGGTCTCGATCGACTTCAGCGCATCGAGCAGATCCATATGCGAGCCCCCACTCCGGCCAGAGAGCCGTGAGTCACTTCGGCCATCTCAGGTTGTGCAGAGCCTATACCTCGACTCGCCCGATATCCCCGATTTCCTTGCGCCGAGCTGCGGCGCGGCGAGTACCGTGTGCGGCATGGACACCAGCTCACGAGCCACTCCGGGCGGCACCGGCCACGACGCATCGCGCGAACAACTGGAACGCAGGGCGGTCGCGGCGGCCATCGCGCTTCCGGCGATGCTCGTGCAGCAGAAGGGCCACGGGCATGGCGGAACACCGATGGCCCTCGCGCCGCTCGCCCACACGCTGTACTCGCGTGTCATGCGGCACAATCCGGCGAATCCGCTCTGGCCCGGGCGCGATCGGTTCGTGCTCAGTGCGGGCCATGCGGGATTGCTGCAGTACGTGCAGCTGTACCTCACCGGCTACGGTCTGACCCTCGACGACCTTCGCGCGGCGCGCTCGCTCGACTCGCTCACACCTGGCCACCCCGAGCACGGTCACACCGAGGGAATCGAGGCGAGCACGGGCCCACTGGGACAGGGCGTGGCGATGGGAGTCGGCATGGCGCTCGCGGCCCGTCGCGAGGCGGCCGAATTCGGCGCCGACACCGGATTGTTCGACACGACCGTCTGGGTCGTCGCGGGCGACGGATGCCTGCAGGAGGGCGTCTCCGCCGAGGCATCAAGCCTTGCCGGCACGCTCGGCCTCGACAACCTCGTCATGGTGTGGGACGACAATCGCGTGACCATCGACGCGCTCACCGAGGAAGCGTTCACCGAGGACGTGCGCGCTCGGTACCGGGCCTACGGCTGGCATGTCATCGACGTAGAGGACCATCGCGATGTCGATGCCCTGCAGGCCGCGCTCGAGACCGCGCGGGAGCACCGGGGCAGCCCCGTCTTCATCGCGCTGCGCACCGTGATCGGTGACCCCTCACCCGCATACTCCGGCCGCCCCGAGGCGCACTACGGCGGATTCGGGGAAGAAGAGGTGCAGGAGGTGCTGGAACTGCTCGGCTTCGCACGCGACGCCGAGCTCGAGGATCTCGTGCCCGACGAGGTCTTGGCGTTCACTCGCGAGGCGATCGCGCGTGGTGCCGAAGCCGAGGCGCAGTGGCAGCGCCGCTTCGACGAGTGGCGTCAATCCGATCCGGAGGAAGCGGGTCGCTGGCAGCGACTGCGCGACGGCGAGGTCGACCTCGCGCCGCTCGATGACATCGCGCTCCCAGGAGTCGGCGAGCCGCAGGCCACCCGCAAGGCGAGCGGCGCCGTGATCAAGGCCATGCAATCGAGCGGCACGCTCTGGGGCGGCTCCGCCGACCTGGCGTCGTCGACCAACGTCGCTGTGCCGGGGCAGGCTGTCTCGGCCGACCGTCCGGCAGGGGAGTTCATTCGCTTCGGCATCCGCGAGCACGCCATGGCCGGGGTACTGAACGGTATCGCGCTGCACGGATGCTGGCGGCCCTTCGGTTCGACCTATCTCGTATTCAGTGACTACATGCGGCCCGCAGTGCGGCTCGCCGCGCTCATGGAGCTTCCCGTGGTGTTCGTCTACACCCACGATTCGCTCGCCGTCGGCGAAGACGGCCCCACCCACCAACCCGTCGAGCAAGTGCCGTCGCTGCGATCGATGCCCGGGCTCGCCGTGGTGCGCCCGGCAGACGGTCCCGAGACCGTGGCCGCCTGGCGCCGCATCCTGACCGACCGTCGCATGCCGGCCGCGCTCGTGCTCTCTCGTCAGGACGTTCCTGTGCTGCCCGAGCGGCAAGGCCTCGACGCTGGAGTGAAGCAGGGCGGTTACGTCGCGTGGCAGCACGGCGACGGCGACGCGGTCGCCCTGATCGCTACGGGCAGTGAGGTGTCCCTCGCGGTCGACGCTGCCCGCACCCTGGCCGACCGGGGCATCGCCGTGCGCGTCGTGTCGATGCCGTGCGTCGAGTGGTTCGAGCAGGCGTCACCCGAGTGGCGCGAGCGGGTGCTTCCCGACGCGCTGAGGGCCAGGGTCACGATCGAGGCCTCCTCGCCGGAGGGGTGGTACCGCTTCGCGGGACTCGACGGAGAGGTGCTGGGCGTCGACCGGTTCGGTGAATCCGGCTCCGGCGCCGAACTCATGCGCAGACGCGGCTTCACTGCCGAGGCGATAATCGCCGCGGCGGAACGGGTGCTCGCGCGGCATGGGACAATCGACTGATGCGGATGCCGCGGCATCCGCCCGTCAGACATCCCCCGAGTCAGCCCCGATTGAGGACCGTTGAGCCCACGAGCAGTGACCGCCCTTGAGCCGGCGTCGACCGACCCCGAGTTCATCCGCAACTTCTGCATCATCGCCCATATCGACCACGGCAAGTCGACCCTGGCCGACCGGATGCTGCAGATGACCGGCGTGGTCGAAGAGCGCGCCATGCGCGCCCAGTACCTCGACCGCATGGACATCGAGCGCGAGCGCGGCATCACCATCAAGAGCCAGGCCGTGCGGATGCCGTGGGCGGTCGACGGGCAGGCATACGCGCTGAACATGATCGACACCCCCGGTCACGTCGACTTCAGCTACGAGGTGTCGCGGTCGCTGGCCGCCTGTGAGGGCGCGATTCTGCTGGTCGACGCGGCACAGGGGATCGAGGCGCAGACGCTCGCGAACCTCTACCTGGCGCTCGAGAACGATCTCGAGATCATTCCTGTGCTCAACAAGATCGATCTTCCCGCGGCAGACCCGGAGAAATACGCCAAGGAGCTCGCTGGGCTCATCGGAGGCAGCCCCGACGATGTGCTCCGGGTGAGTGGCAAGACGGGTGTGGGGGTCGAGGAACTGCTCGATCGCGTGGTGCAGCGCGTACCGAACCCGGTGGGAGACGCCGACGCGCCCGCGCGCGCCATGATCTTCGACTCCGTGTACGACTCGTACCGCGGCGTGGTCACTTATGTGCGAATGGTCGACGGTCAGTTGACTCCGCGCGAGCGCTTGCAGATGATGTCGACGCGTGCCACGCACGAACTCCTCGAGATCGGCGTCTCGTCGCCAGAGCCGATCCCGACGAAGGGGCTTGGCGTCGGCGAGGTGGGCTACCTGATCACCGGCGTGAAGGACGTGCGCCAGTCGAAGGTCGGCGACACCGTCACGAACGCTGTGAAGCCGGCATCCGAACCGCTGCCCGGTTACACCGACCCGAAGCCGATGGTCTTCTCCGGGTTGTACCCGATCGACGGCAGCGACTACCCCGACCTTCGTGAGGCGCTCGACAAGCTCAAGCTGTCCGACGCCGCCCTCAACTACGAGCCAGAGACCTCGGTCGCCCTCGGCTTCGGATTCCGCTGCGGGTTCCTCGGGCTCCTCCACCTCGAGATCGTCACCGAGCGGCTGCGCCGCGAGTTCGACCTCGACATCATCACCACCGCCCCGAGCGTGGTGTACGAGGTCACGACCGAAGATCGTAACACTGTGACCGTGACGAACCCGAGCGAGTTCCCGGCGGGCAAGATCCACAGCGTCACGGAGCCGATGGTGCGCGCCGCCATCCTCGCTCCCAAGGACTATGTCGGCGTGATCATGGAGCTGTGCCAGGGCCGTCGCGGCAGCCTGCTCGGCATGGACTACCTGGGCGAAGACCGCGTCGAGATCAAGTACTCGATCCCGCTCGGTGAGATCGTCTTCGACTTCTTCGACCAGTTGAAGAGCAAGACAGCGGGGTACGCGAGCCTCGATTATGAGCCGATGGGGGAGCAGGAGGCCGATCTGGTCAAGGTCGACATCCTGCTGCAGGGCGAACAGGTCGACGCCTTCAGCGCGATCGTGCACCGTGACAAGGCGTACAACTACGGCGTCATGATGACGGGGCGCCTCAGGGAGCTGATCCCTCGCCAGCAGTTCGAGGTGCCGATCCAGGCGGCCATCGGCGCGCGCGTGATCGCTCGCGAGAACATCCGCGCGATCCGCAAGGACGTTCTCGCCAAGTGCTACGGCGGTGACATCACCCGCAAGCGCAAACTGCTCGAGAAGCAGAAAGAGGGCAAGAAGCGCATGAAGATGGTGGGCCGCGTCGAGGTGCCGCAGGAAGCGTTCATCGCCGCACTCTCGGGTGATACCGAGAAAGCGAAGGATAAGAAGTAAGCGTGCCCCGCTCCACCTGGCAGGTCTCGAACGTCAGCTACGGCGCCATCGGCGCCTCGCAGGCGCCTGACCTCCTCGCCTACCCTCCGAAGGGCTTCCACGCTGCCGAGTTCCGCACTCGCATCGGGCACGGTGAGCAGCGCTTCAGGGCGGCCGTCGAGCAGGCGCTGACCTGGCAGATCCAGCAGCGCAGCGGCATCCGCGTGCGAGTGCTCGATGTGCCTCCGCGCGATGAGACCTCGTACGTGCCGGTGAGCTTCGACGCCGACGGGGCTCCCATCCCGCCGAGCGAACGCGCGATGCGCCATGAGGTCGAGTACTCGGCAGAGGGTGAGCCGCTGCTGGTGGCTGGCACCACCGCGACGCTGGTCGTGCCGGTGCTCGGCATCCCGTTCTCATTGCCGACCCGCGTGGTCTTCCTGATCGACGAGCCCAACCGCAAAGGGTTCGCAACCGGCACCATGCGGGGCCATCCGCTCTCCGGCGAAGAGAGTTTCGTCATCGAGCAGGGTGAAGACGGCGCGGTGTGGATTCACCTGCGAATGTTCTGGCGCCCCGGCAGTGCGCTCTGGCGGCCGTTCTACCCGCTGATCGCGCTGCTGCGAAAGCGGTACATCGCCCGGTACTTGAGGGCATTGCAGGCGGCGACGGATGCCGCGGTGCAGGCCGCGGAGCCGGAGCAGGGCGCCGAGGGCACACCGGCCCAGGCGCCTGTCGCAGAGGCCGTCGGCGAGCGGGAGGTGGCAGCAGCGTCGTCGCTCGACGCCGGTGCCGGTGTCGGTGCCGGTCTCGGGGAAGCGGAACTCGAGCAGGCGCCTTCTCCATACTCGGAGCTTCCGTTCGACTCGGCCGAGCCAGAGGTCGCGAGGGTCGAAGCGGAGCGGCGAGGCGATGTGGTGGAGCCCGAGCCGGTGCTCGTGGAGTCGCCGCCGGCCGAGCCTGAGATCGAGCCGCAATCGCTCGCTGCTTCCGGCGTGACGGATGACTTCACGGCGATCGTCTTCGACGCAGCGCCGATGGTCGACCGCGCAGACGACGAGCTGCACGACGCCGTGCCGTCGGCCATCGAAGCTCCGTTCGAGCCGGTGGTGGTGCGCGACATCGAACCGGTAGACGAGCCTGTGGGTTCGGTGGATGCCGAGCACGCGGAGGCGGAGGTCGTTCAGCCGGAGGTCGTGCTCACTGAGCCGGTGACCGAGCCTGCTGCGCCCGTGGCTGAGCCGGTGGCGCTCGCTGAGTCGACGAGCGAGCCGCTCGTCGAGCCTGAGCCTGCTGAGTCGGAGTTTGCGGAGCAGGAGCCGGAGTCGGTGTCGGTGTCGGAGTCGGTGCCGTATTCTGAGCGGCAGCCCGCGGAGGAGCCCGCAATAGAGCCCCAGCCTGAGCCAGGCCCAGAAGCCGCAGACGCAGCGGCCGCACTTGCAGCCACTCGCGAGGCCGCTGCAGCCGAACCTTTCAGCGCTGAGACCGCCAATACCGCCGAGACCACGGCAGAGGCCGAGCACCAGGTATCCGGCGACGCGCCCCGCACGGGCTCACCGCTCACCGGTGGAATCAGCCTGCTCGGCCGGCCGCTCGATCGGCCGCTTCTCGACGGACTGCCAACACTTGGGCTGCTCCGCAACGCCGGCCTTCGGAGCGGTGGAGGGGCCACCGCCGCTCCGGGCGATCAGCCGGTTCAGAGGACCGCCGAGACCGACGCCGCCGAATCCGACCAATCGGCGGATGCTGCCGCGAACGCTGGCGACGAGGGCTCCGACTCGGCATCCGGCCCGGCGTCCGACCCGAAAGACCAGTGACCATGCCGAGCGCTCTTCCGCTCGCCGATCCAGCACCGCGTGACGGCGCACTGCCCGCCTCTGTCGCCGCAGGAGCGGAGCAACGCGACTTCGGCGTCTACGTGCACGTGCCCTTCTGCCGGGTGCGCTGTGGCTATTGCGATTTCAACACGTACACCGCGGAGGAACTCCGGGGTGCACGGCGCGAAGACTACGCATCGCAAGCGGTCGGCGAGTTGGCCCTGGCCTCACGAGTGCTCCACGAGGCCCGAGTGCAGCGGCGCCCTGCATCCACCGTGTTCTTCGGCGGTGGAACCCCCACCATGCTCCCCGCCGCACAGCTGGCAGGCCTGCTCAAGGCCGTCGACGAGCGATTCGGCCTCGCACCCGGTGCCGAGGTCACGACCGAGGCCAATCCGGACTCGGTCGACGAGCGCTATCTGCACGAGTTGCGCGACGCAGGCTTCACGCGCGTCTCGTTCGGCATGCAGTCGGCGGTGCCGCACGTGCTCGCGACACTCGACAGAACGCACGATCCCGCCCGCATCCCAGAGGTCGTCGCGGCCGCTCGCGCCGCCGGGCTGCAAGTGAGCCTCGATCTCATCTACGGCACCCCCGGCGAGTCGATCGATGACTGGAAGCGTTCGCTCGACGCCGCGATCGAGCAGGCGCCCGACCACATCTCCGCCTACGCGCTCATCGTGGAAGACGGCACCCGACTCGCACGGCAGATCAGAAGGGGCGAGGTCGCGTCGCCCTCGGACGACCTGCAAGCGGAGATGTACGAGCTCGCCGACACCGCCCTCGCTGCTGCGGGGTACGCGTGGTATGAGCTGAGCAACTGGTCACGCGACGAGAGCTCACGGTCACGGCACAACCTCTCGTACTGGCGTGGCCAGGACTGGTGGGGTATCGGTCCAGGGGCTCACAGCCACGTCGGCGGTGTCCGCTGGTGGAACGCCAAGCACCCTGCGGCATACGCGCAGCGACTGGCGGCGGGCGAATCGCCGGCTGTGGGCCGCGAGACACTCGATGACGAGACGCGGCGCGTCGAGGAGGTACTGCTGCGGTCGCGGCTTCGTGAAGGAGTGCCGAGCGCGATGCTCACGGCAGCCGCGCGCACGAGCGTCGCCTCGCTCATCGCCGATGAACTCATCGACGCCCGCGCGGCCTTTCAGGGGTCGATCGTGCTGACGCTTCGCGGCAGGCTGCTTGCGGATGCGGTGGTGCGGGCGCTGCTCTCAGACTGAAGCAGCGCCCGGACTGAACCCCACCGTGCTGACGCTCACTGCTTGATGAACTCGATGGTGAGGGGGTACTTGTACCACTCGCCCTTGTTGGCGGCGACCGCTGCGATGACCATCAGCACCAGCGCCGCAATGCCGAAGGGGATGAAGAGCAGCCCGCCGATCCCGAGCGTGATGAGCGTCAGCACGAAGAGACCGGCCGCGTAGATCGCGAGCGAGATCTGGAAGTTGAGCGCCTGACGCGTGTGCTCCCGCACGAACGGCCCGCGGTCGCGGAGCACGAGGTAGCCGATGAGGGCCGGTACGAAGCCGAAGAAGATGCCACCCAGGTGAACCAGCGTGGCCCAGAGCTTCTCGTCGGCGGGCGAGAGTGGCTGAGGCTGCTGGAATTCGTTGGTCATGGCTCCATTAAATGGGGGATGCCGGGCAATTCTCTACCCGGCATCCCGCGCGTCGTGCGTTCTACGCAGCGATCAGCGTCGACTGCTGCTTTCGCTCACGACGCTCACTTGATGAAGCGGATGTTCACCGGGTAGCGGTACGCCTTGCCGTCCTTCGCCGAGACGAACCCGAGGATCGAGAAGACGACGCCCGCGATCCACACGAGCCAGGTGAGCAGCCCGAAGAAGGCGCCGAGCCCGAACGTGACCACAGTGATGATGGCAGTGAGAACCCAGATCGCGACGTAGGCGATCACGAGCGTGATCTGGAAGTTCAGAGCCTCCTTGCTCTCCTGCCTGGTGAACGCGCCTCGATCCTTGAAGACCAGGTAGATGATGAGCGCGGGCAGGAAGCTCAGGATGCCGCCGAGGTGAGCGAACGATGCCCATTGGCGGTCCTCTGACTCTGTCAGCGGAGCGGCCGGCTGCGGAGCGGCCGGGTATGCGTTCGGATCAGTCATGGTGAGCCTTTCAGTAACGATCGCTTCGCCGCGGTGCGGGCACCCCGGTTCGACCGGCACGGACATCGGGCCGATGGCGACAAATTATCGCTTGGGTCCGTCGTGGCACAACGAACACGCCGCCTGGCGCCGCCCGCGTTCGGGGCGCAGCAGGGCGGGCTCGGGGGTCAACCGGCGACACGGCGACGACCCGATCCCAGCCACAGGTCGAATCGGGCGGAGCGCGTTAGAATTGGCAGTCGTGCTGCTGGAGTGCCAGCCGTGTCGCAAGCGGCAGCGCGACGGCAATCGCAGCACCAAGCGGAAGGCGGTGAACCATGGTCTCGGAACGCGGGCTCGAAGTGCTTCGGGTGATCGTGCAGGACTATGTCGCATCGCGCGAACCCGTCGGATCGAAGTCCATCGTCGAGCGGCACAACTTCGGCGTCTCGGCGGCGACGATCCGCAACGACATGGCGATGCTCGAAGATGAAGAGCTCATCGCCGCTCCCCACACCTCATCGGGGCGCGTGCCCACCGATAAGGGCTACAGGCTCTTCGTCGATCAACTCGCCGATCTCAAGCCGCTCTCCGCAGCGCAACGCGCCGCGATCGAGACGTTCCTCGGGGCGTCGAATGACCTCGATGACGTGCTGGGCCGTGCGGTCAGATTGCTCAGTCAGCTCACCAATCAGATCGCCCTCCTGCAGTACCCGAGCTTCGGCGGCCGCCGGGTTCAGCACGTCGAACTGGTGCCGATGGGCACCACGAGGCTGCTCGCGGTGCTCATCACCGATAGCGGACGAGTCGATCAGCGCGTGATCGAGCACGGCGACGGTGTCGATGAGGTTCTGCTGGGGGAGCTGCGCGCGAAGTTCAACGCCGCTCTCGCCGGTCAGTCGTTCGCAGACGCCCAGGCCGAGCTGGCATCCATCGGCGGGCGCTTCACGCCTGAGCGCGCGGCCCTCGTCAGCGCCGTCGCGTCGGCGATCGGTGAGCAACTCACTGCCGGCCGGCAGGATCGGCTCGTCATGTCGGGCGCGGCGAACCTGTTGCGCACCGAGCACGACTTCGCGGGTAACCTCTACCCGGTGCTCGACGCGATCGAGGAGCAGGTCACCTTGCTGAAGCTCTTCCACGAGATGGAACTCGACCCCAACGCGGTCGCTGTCAGCATCGGACGCGAGAACGCCGAATTCGGCCTTTCGGATGCCTCGGTGCTCAGCAGCGGGTATCAGGCCTCGGGGGCGTCGAGTGCGCGGCTCGGGGTACTCGGTCCGACTCGCATGGACTATTCGAACAACATGGCAGCTGTGCGGGCGGTCGCCCGCTACCTCTCGCGGCTGCTCGGTGAGGAAACCAGGTAGTGGCAGATCATTACGACGTGCTCGGCGTCGACCGGAACGCATCCGCGGACGACATCAAGCGGGCCTATCGGCGACTGGCACGTGAATTGCACCCCGACGTGAATCCGAGCGCCGACGCGGCCGAGCGGTTCAAGCTGGTGACGCACGCGTATGACGTGCTCAGCGACCCGCAGCAGCGCCAGCAGTACGACGCCGGCCCGCAACAGGGGTTCGGCGGTTTCGGCGGCTTCGGCGACATCTTCGAAACGTTCTTCGGGGGAGCAGCAGCGGGCGCTCGCGGTCCGCGATCCCGCCGCGAGCGCGGACAAGACGCGCTGCTCCGCGTCGAAGTCGACCTCGACGAGGTCGTGTTCGGCACGAAGCGCGATCTCGAGGTCGACACGGCCGTCCTCTGCGATACCTGCGCCGGCAGCTGCTGCGCACCGGGCACCTCGCCGGTCACCTGCGACATCTGCCACGGCACGGGTAGCATCCAGCGCACCGTGCGAAGCCTCCTCGGCAACGTCGTCACGTCGAACCCGTGCGGCAGCTGCCGCGGCTACGGCACGATCATCACCGACCCGTGCCCCACGTGCGCCGGACAGGGCCGGGTGCGCGCCCGTCGCACCATTCCCGTCGACATCCCAGCCGGCGTCGACACCGGACTTCGCATCCAGCTGCCGGGCCAGGGCGAGGTCGGTCAAGCGGGAGGCCCCGCCGGCGACCTGTACCTCGAGATCAAGGTGCGTCACCACGACGTCTTCAGCCGCAACGGCGATGATCTGCTCGCGACGCTGCAAGTGCACATGGCTGATGCCATCCTGGGCAAGCACGTCACCCTCAATAGCCTCGACGGGCCGGTGGACGTCGAGCTGAAGCCCGGCACTCAGAGCGGCGAGGTGATCACAGTGAAAGACCGTGGCATCACCCGACTCCGAGGCGCTGGCCGCGGCGACCTCCGCATCGGCGTGCACGTCGTCACCCCCACGAAGCTCAGCCGCAAGGAAGAAGAGCTCATCAAGCAGTTCGCAGCCAAGCGCAAGGACGACCCGCCCCAGTTGGCCCACTTCCAGCAGGGGCTCTTCGCCAAGCTGCGCGACCGCTTCCTCAACCTCTGAGCCGTGGCGCACCTCTACCTCTCGGAGTCGCTCGACACCGCTGCCGTCGGCGATCACGTTGCGATAACCGGTGCCGAGGCTCGTCATGCGGTCACAGTCGGTCGGGTGCGCGTCGGTGAGCGTTTGCAGATCGGCAACGGTCGTGGTCTCATCGCGCATGGTGCGGTGATGCAGGCGGATGCCGCTTCGCTGCTGCTCGAGGTCGACGAGGTCGTCGTGGAGCCCGCCCCGGCTCCGAAGCTGCTGCTCGTGCAGGCGCTCGCCAAGGGCGACCGTGACGAACTGGCTGTGCAGGCGGCGACCGAACTCGGCGTCGACGCGGTCATCCCATGGCAGGCGGCCCGGTCGATCAGCCGCTGGGCGGGGCCAAAGGCAGAGAAGGGCGTCACGCGCTGGCGAACGATCGCGCGTGAGGCGAGCAAGCAGTCGCTTCGCGCGTGGGTTCCTGAGATCCACCCGGTGCACGACACCCGCGCCGTGAGTCGGCGCACCGAGCGCCTGGTGGTGCTCGAGCCCACGGCATCCGCATCGATCGACGACGTCCAGCCCGACGGTCGCGATCTCGCGCTCGTGGTGGGCCCTGAAGGCGGAATCAGCCCTGATGAGCTCCGCACGCTGGCCGAGGCCGGCGCCGAGTTCGCACGGCTCGGACGGCATGTGCTTCGCACTTCGACCGCAGGACCGGCGGCGATCGCAGCGCTGAGCGGACGCCTGGGGCGATGGTGACCTCGGTGATCTCGGCCGTGTCCGCCACGGCGCGCGGCTTAAGATGAGAGCATGACCGCCTCGATCTTCTCCCGCATCGTCGCCCGCGAACTGCCCGCTGACATCGTGCTCGAGAACGACCGTTTCATCGCCTTTCGCGACATCGCCCCCAAGGCGCCCGTGCATATCCTCGTCGTGCCGAAGACCGAGGAGTACGCGAACGTGACCGAGCTCGCCACGGGCGACGCGGATCTGCTCGCGGAGCTCGTCACCACAGCGCAGGCGGTCGCGGACGAGCACATGGACGGGCAGTACCGTCTCGTATTCAACACGGGCGAACGCGCTGGCCAGACCGTCTTCCACGTGCACGCGCACGTACTCGGCGGCGGCCTCGAGGAAGGATCCCTTGCCGGATAGCGAAGAGACCGGGCGTCAACCGAGCCCGGCACACGAGGCGATCACCATCGACGGCGTCGCCATGGTGCGGCTGCTCGGCCCGCAGGATCGTCTGCTGACCACGCTCGAGCGCGAGTACCCGGACGTCCGGCTGCATGTTCGCGGCAATGAGATCACGCTCGACGGCGATCCCGCGCAAGTCGCTGGAGCGCGGCGCCTCGTGAGCGAGCTGGTTCGGCTCGTGCAGGAGGGCGTCGACCTCGATCCTTCGGATGTCGCGAGCTCTGCTCGCGTGCTGAACCGAGGCGAGGGCAGCCCTGCAGACCTGTTCGGGCAGGCGATCATCACGACGCGGGGCCGCAGCATCCGCCCGAAGACGCTGGGCCAGAAGGCCTATGTCGACGCGATCGATCTCAACACCATCGTCTTCGGCATCGGCCCGGCCGGTACGGGGAAGACCTACTTGGCGATGGCCAAGGCGGTGCAGGCGCTGCAGCGCAAAGAGGTCGACCGCATCATCCTCACGCGGCCCGCGGTGGAGGCCGGCGAGAGGCTGGGCTTCCTGCCGGGCACGCTGACCGACAAGATCGACCCATACCTGAGGCCGCTCTACGATGCGCTCAACGAGATGATGGATCCGGAACTCGTGCCGAAGTTGCTCGCAACCGGAACGGTCGAGGTGGCGCCGCTCGCGTATATGCGCGGCCGCACGCTCAACGATTCCTTCGTGGTGCTCGATGAGGCGCAGAACACGACGCCCGAGCAGATGAAGATGTTCCTCACGCGCCTCGGGTTCGGCTCTCGCATGGTCGTCACCGGCGACATCACCCAGGTCGACCTCCCCACCGGCGCGAGCGGGCTGCAGTTGGTGACGAAGATCCTGGGCGACATCGACGACATCCACTTCGCTCGCCTCACCAGCGATGATGTGGTGCGCCACACCCTGGTGGGGCGCATCGTCGACGCGTACACCAAGTACGACGCGGGGCAGCAAGCGCAGCGCTTCGAGCGCGAGCAGGGGATGCGAGAGCCTCAGCATCCCGGACGGCAGCCGCGCGATCGC
Source organism: Ruicaihuangia caeni (assembly GCF_029952955.1). GTDB lineage: Bacteria > Actinomycetota > Actinomycetes > Actinomycetales > Microbacteriaceae > Ruicaihuangia > Ruicaihuangia caeni. The sequence continues at coordinate 650,078 of NZ_JASATX010000001.1, forward strand.
CAGCAGCGCGGGGGCCAGCAGCGAGATCGCCAGTACAACCGCGACGACTCCCGTGGAGGTCACCGATGAGCATCGAAGTGAACAACGAATCGTCGGTGGAGTTCGACGAGGGCGCCCTTCAGCGTGTCGTCGCCTACTCGCTCGACCAGTTGCACGTGCACCCCGACGCCGAGGTCGCGATCGTCCTCGTCGACGAGGGCGCCATGGAGCAATTGCACGTGCAGTGGATGGACGAGCCGGGCCCGACCGACGTGCTGAGCTTTCCCATGGACGAGTTGCGCCCCGGCACCGAAGACATGGTCACTCCGCCCGGGCTGCTCGGCGACATCGTGGTGTGCCCGCAGGTGGCCAAGGCGCAGGCCGAAGCGGCCGGCCACAGCATGCTCGACGAGATGCTCATGCTCACCGTGCACGGCCTGCTGCATCTGCTGGGATTCGACCACGCCGAACCCGATGAGGAGAAGGAGATGTTCGGCCTGCAGCGCGATCTGCTGGTCGGCTTCGCTCTGGCCGAACGGCGAAGGTGATGATGCCCGCACTGCTCCTCGGCATCGCCGCGCTGCTCGTCGCACTCGGTGGACTCATGGCCGCCGTCGACGCGGCCCTGTCGGTCTTGAGCCGTAACGACCTCCAGGAGGTCGCAGCGCACTCGCGGGCTCGAAAGTCGATCGAGGCCATTGCGCGCGATGCCGGGGCCCACGTCAATGCGGTGAACTTCACCCGTGTCGTCGCTGAGACGACTGCTGCAGTGCTCGTCACGCTCGCGCTCGCCCAGTTGTTCCAGCCATGGTGGCTGGTGCTCCTCGTCGCGGCCCTCATCATGACGGCTGTGTCGTTCGTGCTCGTCGGGTCGAGCCCTCGCAGCGTCGGTCGCGACCACCCGCGCGCACTGGTGCGTCGCACAGCGGCGCTGGTGCGCGGCATCCGCGTGCTCACCGGGCCATTGGCCCGCGTGCTCGTGCTGCTCGGCGATCGGGTCACGCCTGGCAGGCCTCGTACCGTGCAGTTCTCCACGGAGGAGCAACTGCTGAGCATGGTCGACGAGGCGACCGAGCTCGACGTGCTCGAAGAGGACGACCGGGCCCTCATCCACTCGGTGTTCGAGTTCAGCGAGACGCTTGTGCGCGAGGTCATGATCCCGCGAACCGACATGGTCACGATCGAGGCCGACACCCCTGTGATCAGCGCGATGAGCGTGTTCCTCGGCAAGGGCGTCTCTCGCATCCCGGTCGTCGGCAAGGACGCCGACGAAGTGCTCGGAGTGCTCTACCTTCGGGATGCCGCCCGGCTCGCCTACGAGCAGCCGCGCGACCACGAGGGCGTCACCGCAGCCGACCTGCTCAGACCTGCGCTCTTCATGCCCGAATCGAAGCCCGCTGACGCGGCACTGCGCCAGATGCAGCTCGAGAGCAACCATCTCGCGCTCGTGGTCGACGAGTACGGCGGGATCGCTGGGCTCGTCACGCTCGAGGACCTCATCGAGGAACTGGTGGGCGACATCGCCGACGAGTACGACCGCACGGTCGCCGAGATCACCGAGCTCGAGGGCGGCGCATACCGGGTGAGCGCCCGACTGCCCATCGATGAGCTCGGAGACCTGTTCGGCTTGGACCTCGATGACGATGACGTCGATACGGTCGGCGGTCTGCTCACCAAGACGCTCGGGCGGTTGCCCGTAGCGGGCTCTGTCGCCACCACCAACGGTCTGGTGCTGACCGCCGACCGCACCGAGGGACGGCGCAAGACGCTTGTCACCGTGCGTGTCGAGCGCGACCAGGCGCTCATCGACGCTCAAGCGGCCTTCGCGCCGGAGCGCCTGTCGTCACTCGAGGAGGAACGGGAATGACCCATCGCGCGGGCTTTGTCACGTTTGTCGGCCGTCCGAACGTCGGCAAGTCGACGCTGACCAATGCTCTCGTCGGAGAGAAGATCGCGATCACGAGCTCGAAGCCCCAGACCACGCGCCGCGCGATCCGCGGCATCGTGCACCGTCCGGAGGGGCAGCTGATCATCGTCGACACTCCCGGGGTCCATCGGCCTCGAACGCTCCTCGGCGAGCGGCTCAACGATGTGGTTCAGACCACGCTCGGCGAAGTGGACGTCATCGGCTTCTGCGTTCCGGCGGGGGAGAAGATCGGCCCCGGCGACCGCTACATCAACGACCAGCTCGACGCGTACCCGAAGGCCAAGAAGGTCGCTCTCGTGACAAAGGTCGATACGACTGACCGGGCGGCGGTCGCGGCGCAACTGCTCGCGGTCGACGCGCTGCGCGACTGGTCAGCGATCATCCCCGTCTCGGCGCTCACGGGCGAGCAACTCGATGTGGTGGTGAGCGAGTTGATCGCGTTGATGCCGGAATCGCCGCAGCTCTACCCGGACGACGCGGTGACCGACGAGCAGTTGGAGGATCGCATCGCCGAGCTGGTGCGCGAGGCAGCCCTCGAAGGGGTCAGCGAGGAACTCCCGCATTCGGTCGCGGTGACCGTGGACGACATCGTGCGACGCGACGACAAGGCGCTCACCGAGGTCTACATCAACCTGTTCGTCGAGCGTGAGAGCCAGAAGGGCATCATCATCGGCAAGGGTGGCCAGCGGCTCCAGCAGATCGGCGCCCGGGCGAGGGCCGAGATCGAGCCGCTCGTCGGGCAGCAGGTCTACCTCAGCATCCGCGTCAAGCTCGCAAAGGACTGGCAGAGGGACCCCAAGCAGCTCGGGCGCCTCGGCTTCTGACCGGATGCCGCGGACGCGGCGGCGGGCTATCCTGCGATCGGTCGAAGCGCCGAACGCACCTGCACGACATCCGCGCCGTACGCGCCGTCGACCCACTGCTGCAGCGACCCGTCGTCGTACACCACGTGCACGAACAGGTAGCCGTTCTGGGGCCACGAGCTCAGCAGTCCGCTGAGTTCAGCGTTGTCGAGCTCGGCCTGGACCGCGGCGAGCTCATCGTCGCTCGATGCCCCCGTGTTGGCCGGGTCGAGGAAGGGATCGGGCTCCACCATCGGGTCGTACAGCGCGAGCATGATCGGTTCGGCAGTCGACGTGAACGTCACGCCGTCCCACGTGCCCTGCACGGCGTACGCGCCCCAGGTGACCCCCGAGGCGCTCTCGGCACCCTCGACGCTCGACCAGTCCCAGCCGGCGATCTCCGGACCGGAGCACTGCGGAGGATACGACTCCATGACGGCGCCGAGGCAGAGCATGGCGGTCTCGCCATCGCGTTGCAGCACAGTGCCTTGCCCCATCACCTCACCATCTGCTGCGGGAATCGTCGCGGGCGGACCCGACGGCGTGCCACCGTCGGCTGCGGGGCCTCCGGGGGCGGAGGCGCCGAGGCATCCAGTCATGCCCAGAGCAAGGGCGAGTGCGCCGACGGCGACGAGCGCGCCGCGCCAACGGGGAAGAGCTGCGCCATCATTCATGGCACGAGTGTGCGCGATCGTGACGGCGTACCGCTACCCAACGTTCTGCGCGTCTTGCACGTCGCACCACCGAGCGCGGCCACCGAGCATCCTCACCCCGCATCCTGTTCGCTTCGTCTTCGCATGCGCGGTCACGGGTGTTACGCTCGATGGGTGCACGGTCTGCTCCTCCTTAGCTGCCGCGACGAGTCTTGATTCAAGGCCTCCCTCGTCGCGGAGTTCGTCGATGGCTGACACACACGACTTGAGGAGATAGAGACCGATGAAGAACACCCAGCAGCCCTCAGGCATGCCGGTGCACAAGTACCGCCCGTTCCACGAGCAGATCGTGGTCGATCTGCCGGATCGCACATGGCCGTCGAAGCGCATCGAGAAGGCGCCGCGTTGGTGCGCCGTCGATCTGCGCGATGGCAACCAGGCGCTGATCGATCCGATGAGCCCCGAGCGCAAGCGCATCATGTTCGACCTGCTCGTGCGCATGGGCTACAAGGAGATCGAGGTCGGATTCCCCTCGGCGAGCCAGACCGACTTCGACTTCGTGCGCTCCCTCATCGAGGAGCAGGCGATCCCCGACGATGTGACGATCCAGGTCCTCACGCAGTCGCGCGACCACCTCATCGAGCGCACCTACGAATCGATCCGCGGCGCGAAGCAGGCGGTCGTGCACCTGTACAACTCGACAAGCGTGCTGCAGCGCGAGGTCGTGTTCCGCTCCGACAAGCAGGGCATCATCGACATCGCCCTCCACGGAGCGAGACTGTGCCGTGAGTACGAGAAGACGATCCCTGAGACTCAGGTGTTCTACGAGTACTCGCCCGAGAGCTTCACCGGCACCGAGCTCGAGTTCGCGGCCGAAGTGTGCAATCAGGTGCTCGAGGTGCTCGAGCCGACGCCCGAGCGCAAGGTCATCATCAATCTGCCCGCGACGGTGGAGATGGCGACCCCAAACGTCTACGCCGACTCCATCGAGTGGATGAACCGTCACCTCAACCACCGTGAGAACGTCATCCTGTCGCTGCATCCGCACAACGACCGCGGCACGGCTGTCGCCGCTGCGGAGCTCGGGTACATGGCCGGCGCCGATCGCATCGAGGGCTGCCTGTTCGGCAATGGAGAGCGCACCGGCAACGTCGACCTGGTCGCGCTGGGGCTGAATCTCTTCACCCAGGGGATCGATCCCGAGATCGACTTCAGCGACATCGACGAGGTGCGCCGCACTGCCGAGTACTGCACCCAGCTGCGTGTTCCAGAGCGCAGCCCCTGGGCAGGCGATCTGGTGTACACCGCGTTCAGTGGATCGCATCAGGACGCGATCAAGAAGGGCTTCGAGGCCATGGCCGCCGAGGCCGAGGAACGCGGCGTGACCGTCGACGATTTGGTATGGGCGGTTCCGTACCTGCCGATCGATCCCAAGGACGTCGGGCGCACCTATGAGGCCGTCATCCGAGTGAACTCGCAATCGGGCAAGGGCGGTGTCGCCTATCTGCTGAAGGCCGACCACGCCCTCGACCTGCCGCGCAAGCTGCAGATCGAGTTCTCCGGTGTGGTGCAGATGAAGACGGATGCCGAGGGCGGCGAGGTCACGAGCGAGGAGATCTGGGAGATCTTCAGCGACGAGTACCTGCCGGCTCCCGCCGAGCGCCCCGACGAGAAGTGGGGCCGCTTCGAGCTCCTGTCGACGCGCACAGCCAGCGACCTGTCGGGCGAGGTCTCGCTCGACGTGCAGCTGCGCGTGGGTGACGAGCTCGAGTCCGCTTCCGGAGTGGGCAATGGTCCGATCGCGGCCTTCCTGAAGGTCATGCGCGCGCAGGGCGTCGACGTGCAGCTCTACGACTACGTCGAGCACGCGCTCAGCGCGAGCGGTGACGCTCTCGCGGCCGCGTATGTCGAGCTCAACGTGAACGGGCGCACGCTCTGGGGCGTCGGCATCGACGCCGACATCTCGACCGCATCGCTCAAGGCGATCGTGTCGGGAGTCAACCGGGCGGTCCGGGCCGAGCACGAGCACAAGGTCCTCGCCACAGCCTGACGCGGGCGCCGAGCGGGCGGCTGTTCTCGGCTGACCGCTCGGCTCTCGCGACGCGGCTCGCACGGAGTGGTTCACAGGCCTCAGGCTGGCCGGCGGGCGATAATCGAGTGTGCCGCTCTATCGTGATGAAGCCGTCGTGCTGCGCACCCACAAGCTGGGTGAGGCGGACCGCATCGTCACCATGCTCAGCCGCCGTCACGGCAAGATCCGGGCCGTCGCCAAAGGCGTTCGCCGCACCGCCTCGAAGTTCGGGGCACGACTCGAGCCCTTCATGGTGGCCGATGTGCAGCTCTACGAAGGGCGGTCGCTCGACACCGTGACGCAAGCGGAATCGCTCGCCTCGTACGGTGCCGAGATCGCCACCGACTATGCCGGCTACACCGCAGCATGCGCCATTGTCGAGACCGCTGATCGGCTCTCGGATGCCGACAGCAGTGTGCAGCAGTATCTGCTCCTCGTCGGCGCGCTGCGATCGTTGTCTCGCCACGAGCGCCCCCCGGGGCTGATCCTCGATTCCTATCTGCTGCGCGCCCTGTCGATCGCAGGTTGGGCCCCGAGCTTCGTCGATTGCGCGGTGACCGGTGCCCCGGGACCGCACCGGGCGTTCGTCGTGCAACTCGGGGGAGTCGTCGCCGACGAGGTCGCGCCGCCGGGCACGCCGCGGCTCGATGAGCAGACGCTCACCCTGCTCGGCGCGCTGCTCACCGGCGATTGGGTCACGGCTGAGGCGTCGGCCGAGGGCACGCGCGCCCAGGCGGGCGGCGTGATCGCGGCCTACACGCAGTACCACCTCGAGCGCGGGCTGCGCTCACTCCAGCACGTCGACCCGGCGGCTCGGCACGACCCAGCGCAGAGCGAGAGCGGGGCATGAAGAAGACGCATCCGGATGCAGTGGACTACCGCCCCCTCGACTGGACGGGCCTGACTCCTCCTCCCTACCCGGCCGGTGCGGTGCCGGAGCACGTCGCCCTCGTCATGGACGGCAACGGCCGCTGGGCGAATCTCCGTGGCCTCACCCGTGTCGAGGGGCACAAGGCGGGCGAGTCGGCGCTGCTCGACGTCGTGGCGGGTGCCATCCAGGCCGGTGTGAGGCACCTCAGTGTGTACGCGTTCTCGACCGAGAACTGGCGCCGCTCTCCCGATGAGGTTCGATTCCTCATGGGGTTCAATCGCTCCGTGCTGCACCGCCGACGCGACCAGTTGAACGCCTGGGGAGTGCGCATCCGGTGGGCGGGCCGACGGCCACGCCTGTGGCGCTCGGTGATCAGCGAGCTGGAGTACGCCGAGCGGCTGACCGCCGGCAACGACGTGCTCACGCTGACCATGTGCATCAACTACGGCGGGCGGGTCGAACTCGTCGACGCTGTTCGAAGGATCGCGGCCGACGCGCAGTCCGGGCGGATCAAACCGAGCGGCATCACGGAGCAGACCATCGCCCGCCACCTGTACGTTCCGGAGCTTCCCGACGTGGACCTCTTCGTGCGGAGTTCAGGCGAACAGCGCACCAGCAACTTCATGCTGTGGCAGAGCGCATACGCCGAATTCGTGTTCCTCGACACGCTGTGGCCCGACTTCACGCGGGTCGATCTGTGGAACGCGATCGACATCTACACCGGACGCAGCCGCAGATTCGGTGGCGCCGTCGACGCGCCCACCGCAAGCTGAGCGGCCCGCGCGCCGGCGTTCACCGCGGCCGTGATCGTCCTCTAGAATGTCTTATGGTCACGGTGACCTTTACAGCTTCGATCCAGCAGCGTCCGACTGCTTGCCGTGACACTCCAGGAGAGGCTTTCCATGGCGGCAGGCAAGAGCGAAGACATCGCGCTCGCGGTGTCGACCGTGATCTTCGCGCTGCACGCCGAAGCACCTCAAGCGCGCCCGTCGCTGCACCTCCCGCTGGTCCGCCGCATCCGGGAGCCCTTCGCGGGGCGTTGGGCGCTGCCCGGTGGCCCTCTTCTGCCGCAGGAGGGCCTCAGTGCCGCCGCCGCCCGCAATCTGCAGCAGACGACGGGGCTTCGCCCCGGCTACCTCGAGCAGCTTTACGCATTCGGTGACCCGGATCGTTCTCCCTCCGCCGGGCGGATGGTCTCCGTCGTCTATTGGGCGCTGGTGCACGCAGATGCCGTCACCGACACGTCGAGCGATGATAACGTGCGGTGGTTCGCGGCCGATGACCTCCCGAGCCTCGCCTTCGATCACAACCTGATCGTCGAGTACGCGCTCTGGCGCCTGCGAAACAAGATGGAATACAGCCGCATCGCGCACGCGATGCTCGGTGAGACGTTCACGCTCTCCGAACTCCGACAGGTGTACGAGGCCGTGCTGCGCAAGCCTCTCGACCCTGCGAACTTCCGGCGACAGGTCGAGGCATCGGGTGCTCTGGTCGCAACCGACTCAGTGGTGACCGGCGGTCGCCACCGCCCCCCACGCCTCTACCGCTACAACGACGCGGTCGACATGACCGACAACGGTCCGCTCACGGACATCCCGCAGCATCCGCCGCCGCACGCCGCCGACTCCGCAGACCTCCCCGATCCAACCGATCCGACAGCTCTCAATGACCCGACCGACAGGAGCAACCTGTGACCTCGATCGACACTCTGCTGACGCGCGACGGCGAAGCCGAGTCGTGCACGCCCGAGCTCGCGATGCCCACTTGGACCTTCGACCCGGCACCGGGCTACGGTCCCGGCGCCTCGATGGGGGATGTCATCCCGGTCGGCTCCCCGCGTCAGGGGCAGCTTCCTGAGGAGTACCGCTCCGCCTCCGCCGAGGAGCTCGACCAGCGCATCCGTGCTGTGAAGCAGCGGCTCGGAGACCGCGCCGTGGTGCTCGGGCACTACTACCAGCGCGACGAGATCGTGGAGCACGCCGACTTCATCGGCGATTCCTACCAGCTGGCGAACGCGGCGCTCACGAAGCCGGACGCCGAGGCGATCTTCTTCTGCGGCGTGCACTTCATGGCCGAGACCGCCGACATCCTCACCCGCGACGATCAAGCGGTCATCCTGCCGAATCTTGCGGCCGGTTGCTCCATGGCGGATATGGCCGACATCGACTCGGTCACCGAGTGCTGGGAGCAGCTCGAGGAGTTGTACGGCACCGAGACCGACGAGCGCGGGCGGATGCCGATCCTTCCCGTCACCTACATGAACTGCTCGGCCGCGCTCAAAGGCTTCGTCGGCGAACGCGGTGGCATCGTCTGCACCTCCTCGAACGCATCGACGGTGCTCGAGTGGGCGTTCGAGCGCGGCCAGCGCGTGCTGTTCTTCCCCGACCAGCACCTCGGGCGCAACACGGCCAAGCGAATGGGGGTGCCGCTGGAGCGCATGCCCATGTGGAACCCTCGGCTCCCGCTGGGCGGCAACTCGCCCCAGGAACTGCTCGACGCGCAGGTACTGCTGTGGCACGGCTTCTGCTCGGTGCATCGCCGCTTCACCGTCGAGCAGATCGAAAAGGCGCGCGCCGAGTACCCAGGAGTGCGGGTGCTCGTGCACCCCGAATGCCCCATGCCCGTCGTCGACGCCGCCGATGAGATCGGCTCGACCGACTTCATCCGGCGCGCCGTGGCCTCCGCGACCGAGCCAACGACGTTCGCGATCGGCACCGAGATCAACCTCGTGAACCGACTCGCCGCCGAATTCCCCCAGCACAGGATCTTCTGCCTCGACCCCGTCATCTGCCCGTGCTCGACCATGTACCGCATTCACCCCGGCTACCTCGCCTGGGTCATGGAGGCGTTCGAACGGGGCGAGGTGCTCAACCGCATCACGGTGGAAGAATCAGTCGCCGAGCCGGCGCGGCTGGCGCTCGAGCGCATGCTCGCCGCGCTGCCCCAAGGCTGATGCCGCGGATGATCTTCGAACAGGCTGGTCGCGCCGGGGCAGTACGCAGCACTCCTCGCGGCGCGGCCGTTGCCGTGGTCGCCTTCGCCGTCGGTCGTGCTTGAGATGGGGCACGTCATCGTGGTCGGCAGCGGCGTCGCCGGCCTCACCGCTGCACTCACCGCGGCGGCGCACCACAGGGTCACCCTCGTCACGAAGCAGCGCATCGGCGACAGCAACTCCTGGTTCGCCCAGGGAGGGGTCGCTGTCGCGCTCGGCCACGACGACAGTGCGGCGGCGCACATCGCTGACACGCTCGCGGCCGGCGACGGCGGGTGCCACTCGGCTGCGGTCGAGGTGCTCTGCCGGGAGGGCGCCGACAGCATCCGACGCCTCATCGAGCTCGGAATGCCGTTCGACCGTGCCATCGAGGGCGACACCGGCTCGGGAGCCGGTGACGATCTAGCGCGGGCGCAGGAAGGCGCGCATTCGCGCCCACGGATCCTGCATGCGAGCGGCGACGCGACCGGCCGCGTGATGGTGCAGACCCTGGTCGCTGCTGTGCGCGCCAGGAACATCGAACTCGTCGAGGAGCGCTTCCTCGTCGACATCGAGATCGAGAACGGTCGTACCCGCGGCGTCCGGCTCGCTGTGCCCGACGGCAGTGAGCACTCTGTGGAGGGCGATGCGGTGATCATCGCCACCGGCGGCGCGGGCATGCTGTTCGAGCACACGACCAATCCATCTGGGGCGACGGGGGATGGCATCGCGGCCGCTGCACGGGCCGGCGCCGTCCTCGCCGACCTGGAGTTCATGCAGTTCCACCCCACTGCCCTCGCGGTGCCGGGCACGCCGCTCATCTCAGAGGCCGTGCGTGGCGAAGGCGCCGTGCTCCTCGATCGCGCGGGACGTCGCTTCATGATGGAGGTGCACCCCGACGCGGAACTCGCACCGCGAGACGTCGTCGCCCGCGCGATCGCCGAGTGCCAGCGACGCCAGCCCGACGTGCCGGTGATGCTCGATGCCACATCGATCGGTGCTGATCGTCTTGTCGAACGCTTCCCTGGGCTCACCGCCGCATGCGCGCGTCACGGGTTCGATTGGACGTCCGAACCGGTGCCCGTGACCCCGGCCGCCCACTACCTCATGGGAGGCGTGCACACCGACCTCGACGGGCGCTCGAGCGTCCAGGGGCTCTTCGCGGTGGGCGAGGCAGCGTGCACGGGAGTGCACGGAGCGAACCGGCTCGCATCGAACTCGCTGCTCGAGGCGCTCGTCTTCGCACGCCGCGCTGCCACGGCCGTCGACGCACCATGGCCGCACGGCAGCCCGTCCTCCGTGAATGCGACGCCGCTCCCGCCGCACGACAGCCTCGGGGATGCAGCGGCCGGCGTCGCTGCCACACCGGTCGACCGACTCGCACTGCGCCGAGCCATGTGGGAGTTGGTCGGCCTTCATCGGAATGTCGTCGGCCTCGAGTCGGCGGCCGAGCTGTTCTCGGCATGGACTGCGCCCCCGGCGCCGAGCTCCTTCGCGGAGCGGGAAGACGCAAACCTGCTGCAACTGGCGCGGGCGATGACCGCTGCTGCCATGGCGAGGAAGGGCTCGCTGGGGGCGCATTTCCGCACCGACGCGTCCGCCACCGCAGACGGATCGCGACACGACCCGAGCGGCTCACGGCAAGAAGAGCGGCGCAGTCGACCGCGAAACGACCCTCAAGACCACCCACGCGACAATCCACAAGAGGCAGCCTGATGACAACCACCACCACGAGCATGCCGAGCGCGTCCGGCTCCGAGTCGGCCGGGCTCCGTCACCTGCAGCCGCTCGACCCGCACGCCGTGGAGGGCATCGTGCGAATGGCCCTCGCGGAAGACGCTCCGTGGGGAGACATCACGAGCGAGACGCTCATCCCGCCGGGCACTCGCGCTCGTGCCGTGTTCGCCGCGCGACAGCCCGGGGTACTCGCCGGCATGCAGGTGTTCGACTCGACGATGCGAGCCACAGACCCGCTGGCCGTCGTGGAGCACGCCCTCCGTGACGGTGATCGCTTCGACGCCGGGATGGCGGTCGCCTCGGTCGAGGGCGACGCGCGGGCGATTCTGCGCGCAGAGCGCATCGCGCTCAACCTCGTGCAGCGAATGAGCGGCATCGCGACGCTCACCGCTCAGTATGTGGAGGCGGTGTCGGGCACTTCAGCCCGCATCGTCGACACCCGGAAGACCACCCCCGGGCTTCGCCTGCTCGAGCGCCACGCGGTGCGCTGCGGCGGCGGCCACAACCACCGCTACTCGCTGTCGGACGCCGTGCTCGCGAAAGACAACCACCTTGCCGTGCTCACAGCCGGCGGTCGTGACCTCACCGAAGCGCTGCGCGATGCTCGCTCCCGTCTCGGACACACGACGCACCTCGAAGTCGAGGTCGACCGACTGGATCAGATCCAGCCGGTGCTCGCCGGCGGTGCCGACACGATCATGCTCGATAACTTCACGCTCGACGAACTGCGACGCGGTGTCGCACTCATCGGCGGACGAGCGGTGGTCGAGGCGAGCGGCGGCGTGAGCCTTCAGACCGTGGCCGATATCGCCGCCACGGGCGTCGACGTGATCTCGGTCGGTGCGCTCACGCACAGCGCGCCCGCGATCGACCTCGGGCTCGACATCGAGCTCGAGCCAGGCGCCGACCGCGGCTAGGAGCACGATGTCAGCTCTTCGAGATGCGGAGACTCGTCCGCTGTACCTCGATGCCGCCGCGACCGCACCTCCACGTCGTGAGGTCGTCGAAGCCATGTGGCCGTACCTCACTTCGGTGTTCGGCAATCCGGCGAGTCGTCATGGCGTGGGGGAGCGCGCGCGTCGTGCCCTGGACGCGGCACTCGAAGAGCTCGCAGCGCTGCTCGGCTGCCGCCCCTCCGAACTCATCGTCACCTCGGGCGGCACAGAGGCAGACAATCTGGCGATCAAGGGCATCGCGCTCGCCGCTCCGCGCAAGCGCAGGATCGTCACCACGGCGATCGAGCATCCCGCGGTGCTCGAGAGCGCCCGCTACCTGCAGCGCATGCACGGGTTCGACCTCGCGCTACTGGAGGTCGATGAGCATGCGCTCGTCGATGCCGAGAGGCTGCGCGAGGTTGCGACTCGCGGAACCACCCTCGTCTCGGTGATGTTGGCGAACAACGAGGTCGGCACCGTGCAGCCCCTCGCTGAGCTGGCAGAGATCACCAGGCGTCTTGGCGTCCCCCTGCACACGGATGCCGTCCAGGCCGCCGGGATGCTGCCTCTCCACATGCCTGAGCTCGGCGTCGACGCCCTCTCCATCGCAGGTCACAAGCTCGGCACGCCACGGGGCGCCGGCCTGCTGTTCGTTCGTCGCGGCATCCGCCTGGAGCCGCTGATGCACGGCGGCGGCCAGCAGCGAGACCGTCGCTCTGGCACGGAAGACGTGGCAGCCGCGGTCGGGCTCGCCATGGCGCTTCGGCTCGCCACCGCCGAGCGAGTCGAGCACGCGGAGCGCTTGGCGGGCGCGCGCGACCGGTTCATCCGCACCGTGCTCGACACAGTGCCCGGCGCCCGACTGACCGGTCACCCTTCCCAGCGGCTGCCGAACAACGCCTCATTCTGCTTCGAGGGGACCGCGGGCGAGGCGGTGCTGCTCGAGCTCGAGCGCAGGGCGGTCATCTGCTCCAGCGGCTCCGCGTGCGCGGCCGGCAGCACGGAACCGTCTTCGGTGCTCACCGCGATGGGCATCCCTGCCGAGATCGCCCACACCGCTGTGCGCTTCACGTTCTCGGCCGAGACCACCGAGCGCGAGCTCGACCGCGCCGCGGCGCTGCTGCACCAAGCCGTCGCTTCGGTGCAAGAGATCGGCGTGCATGTCGCCCGAGCGCAATGAACGTGCGATCGACGCCGGTGCCAACGGCTATGCGATGCGCCACGATGGGGACATGCCGGCCTTGCAGCTCTCCCCGTCGCTCGAGTCAGCGATCGCTCAGTTCGAAGACACCGCCGGCTATCTGGCTGTCGCGTCGATCGGCATTCCTCCGAGACACGCCGTCAGCGCGATGCGCCGCGATCTCGATGCGTGGGCGAGGGCCGACCGCGACCCTCAAGGCTACGACGAGGCAGTAGGACGCACGCGCGAGCATTACGCAAGGCTCGTGGGAGTGGCGCCCAGCCGAGTGGCGATCGGCTCTCAGACCTCGGTCATGGCGAGCGTCATCGCAGCGGCCGTGCCGCCGGGGGCCGAGGTGCTGTGCGTCCAGGGCGACTTCAGTTCGCTCGTCGCCCCGTTCAGCATGCGCAGCGATATTCACCTCAGAGCCGTGCCCCTCGAGGCGCTCGCGGACGCCATCGGCGACCGCACCTGGCTCGTGGCGTTCTCGCTGGTGCAATCGGCGACGGGTGCCATCGCCGACGTGCCATCGGTCCTGAGCGCCGCGCGCATGATGGGCGCGTACACGCTGTGCGACACGACTCAGGCGGCAGGGGTAATGCCGGTCGACGCCGCGCTGTTCGACGCGACCATCTGCCATGCCTACAAGTGGCTGTGCAGTCCGCGCGGCGTCGCCTTCATGACGCTTCGCGAGCGCTTCGCCGACCTGCTCACACCGGTGCAGGCCGGATGGTACGCGGGTGCTGATGTGTGGGAGAGCTGCTACTGGCCGCGAGTGGAACTCGCAGCCGACGCGCACCGCTTCGATGTGTCGCCTGCCTGGCAGGCATGGATCGGCGCCGAGCAGTCGATCGGAATGTTCGCCGGTCTCGACCTCGACGAGGTGTGGCAGCGAACCGCGAGCCTCGGGTCCGCCCTCTGCGAGGCGCTCGAACTGCCCGAACAGCATCAGGCGATCGTGACCTGGCCGGATGCCGAGGGTGACGATCTGCATCGGCTCATCGCCGTTGGCATCCGAGTGTCAAGCAGAGCAGGCCGACTGCGCGCCTCCTTTCATCTCTGGAATACCGAGGACGACGTGGAGGCAGTGGTCCATGCCCTGCGCCCCTAGTCGGGGGCATCTAATCGCGAGGAATCCTCATGCAAGGCGAGCGCCGGTAGGATCGTGGTTTGTATTCGATCGACCGGGCACCCAGCTCGGCTGACCCAGGGAGCTCTTTCGTGGCCGCACCGTCTCGTCTCGATTCCGTCATCTCGCTGGCCAAGCGCCGCGGATTCGTGTTCCAGGCGGGTGAGATCTACGGCGGGTCGCGTTCCGCTTGGGACTACGGGCCGCTGGGCGTCGAGCTCAAGGAGAACATCAAGCGGCAGTGGTGGCGCACCATGGTCACCGGCCGTGAAGACGTCGTCGGACTCGACTCGTCGGTGATCCTGCCGCGTCGCGTGTGGGAGGCATCCGGCCACGTCGAGGTCTTCAGCGATCCGCTCGTCGAGTGCCTGAACTGCCACAAGCGGTATCGCGCAGATCACCTCGAAGAGGAATACGAGGAGAAGAAGGGCCGGGCGCCGGAGAACGGGCTCGCCGATATCGTCTGCGTGAACTGCGGCACCAAGGGCAAGTGGACGGAGCCCAAGGAGTTCTCAGGCCTGCTCAAGACCTTCCTCGGCCCCGTCGACGACGAAGCGGGGCTGCACTACCTGCGACCCGAGACCGCGCAGGGCATCTTCGTCAACTTCGCGAATGTGCTCTCGGCCGCGCGCATGCGCCCGCCGTTCGGCATCGGTCAGATCGGCAAGAGCTTCCGCAACGAGATCACCCCGGGCAACTTCATCTTCCGCACACGCGAGTTCGAGCAGATGGAGATGGAGTTCTTCGTCGAGCCGGGCACCGATGAGGAATGGCACCAGTACTGGATCGATCAGCGATTCAACTGGTACGTCGATCTTGGCATCGACGCCGACAACCTGCGCCTCTTCGAGCACCCGAAGGAGAAGCTGTCGCACTACGCGAAGCGCACTGTCGACATCGAGTACCGCTTCGGCTTCTCGGGCAGCGAGTTCGGCGAGCTCGAGGGCATCGCGAACCGCACCGACTTCGATCTGACCACGCACTCGCAGCACTCTGGCACCGATCTCTCGTACTTCGACCAGAACAAGCAGGAGCGCTGGGTGCCGTACGTGATCGAGCCGGCCGCAGGCCTCACGAGGTCGGTGATGGCCTTCCTCGTCGATGCGTACGCCGAGGACGAGGCGCCCAACACCAAGGGCGGCGTCGACAAGCGCACGGTGCTTCGTCTCGACCGCAGGCTCGCCCCGGTCAAGGCGGCAGTGCTGCCGCTCTCGCGCAACGAGCAGCTCTCGCCGGTGGCACGCAACCTCGCCGCCGAGCTGCGCGGGTTCTGGAACATCGACTTCGACGACGCGGGCGCCATCGGACGCCGGTACCGTCGCCAAGACGAGATTGGCACGCCGTTCTGCGTCACCGTCGACTTCGACACTCTCGAGGATCAAGCCGTCACAGTGCGCGAGCGCGACACGATGCAGCAGCAGCGGGTGTCGCTCGACAAGCTGCGCGGCTACCTCGCTGAGCGGCTCGTCGGCGCCTGAGCAGGCCTCGGGGAACGCCGGGTCACCGGCTCGATCATGCCTCCAGTGGTATCCAGCGCGTCCAGCGGAATACACAGGGGGGTCGGAAGGTTGAAGCGATCGTGAGCGATCAACAGCACTTGCCCGACAACACTCCTCAGAGCGCCTCCAGCGGCCCGATCAAGGTCGACATCTGGTCGGATATCGCGTGCCCATGGTGCTACATCGGCAAACGGCGCTTCGAGAAGGCCGTCGCGGAGTTCGGCGGCGAGGTCGAGATCGAGTACCACTCGTTCGAGCTCGCGCCCGATACGCCGGTCGACTTCGAGGGCAGCGAGGTTGACTTCCTGGCGGGACACAAGGGGATGGCGCCCGACCAGGTGCGAGGCATGCTCGAGCGGGTCGGCGGCATCGCGGCATCCGAGGGACTCGACTACGACTGGGATGCGCTCCGGCACACCAAGACGCTGAAGGCCCACCAGGTGCTGCACCTCGCCAAGGAACGCGGTGTGCAGCCACAGGTGAAGGAGCGACTGCTCAAGGCGTACTTCGAGCAGGGGCGTCACATCGGCCACGACGAGGAGCTCGCCGAACTTGCGGCTGAGGTAGGGCTCGACCGCGCCGAAGTGCTCGAGGCGCTGAGCGATGAGCGGTATCTGCCGGCCGTGCAGGCCGATATCGATCAGGCTCGTCAGTACGGCATCAACGGGGTCCCGTTCTTCGTCTTCGAAGACAAGTACGGAGTCTCGGGTGCGCAGGAGAGCCTGACGTTCAAGCAGGTGCTCGACCAGGTGCGGGCCGAGAAGACCGGTATCGCAGCAGCACCGGAGACAGCGGACGGGGCTTCCCGATGAGCGGCGGCTTCACCATGCTGGGCGCTGCCGACGCGGCTGCTTGTGAGGGCGGCGTGTGCGCCGTGCCCATGCGCGACGCGGACGACGCCCAGGCGACCGCATCCGTCATCGATGCTGTCGTCACCGACTGACACCTTCACGACCCACTGACGCCGAGTGGCGCCCGTCCAGCAGGAGCGCAACGCCGATCTGGAAGAATCAGAGACGATGACAACGCTCACGGCTGCCCCGACACTTCGCATCGGCTCGATCGAGCTCGATGCGCCCGTCGTGCTCGCGCCCATGGCCGGCATCACGAATACGGCATTCCGTCGCCTGTGCCGAGAGTACGGTGCGGGGCTCTACGTCAGCGAGATGATCACGAGCCGTGCCCTCGTGGAGCGCACGCCGGAGACGATGCGGCTCATCACGCATCACGAGTCGGAGACCCCGCGCAGCATCCAGCTCTACGGTGTGGACCCGAAGACGATCAGCGAGGCCATCACGATCCTCGTGGCCGAGGACCGGGCCGATCACATCGACCTGAACTTCGGATGCCCCGTCCCGAAGGTGACGCGCAAGGGGGGCGGCGCGGCGCTTCCCTGGAAGGCCGACCTCTTCCGGTCGATCGTGCAGTCGGCCGTCAAGGCAGCGGGGCGCGTGCCCCTCACAGTGAAGATGCGCAAGGGCATCGACGACGATCACATCACGTTCCTCGACGCGGCGAAGTCGGCGGAAGACGCGGGAGTCGCCTCGATCGCGCTGCATGCGCGCACCGCCGCTCAGTTCTACTCGGGGAACGCCGACTGGTCCGCGATCGCCGAGCTGAAGAACGCGGTGTCGAGCGTTCCCGTGCTCGGCAATGGCGACATCTGGAGCGCGGACGATGCCATCCGGATGGTGGCCGAGACCGGCTGCGACGGCGTCGTGGTGGGTCGGGGTTGCCTTGGCCGCCCGTGGCTCTTCGGCGATCTCGCCGCGGCGTTCCGTGGAGAGCAGCGCAAGGCGCAGCCAACGCTCGGAGAAGTGGCGTCAGCCTTCAAACGGCACGCCGAGCTGCTCGTGGAGTTCTTCGATGACGAGGACCGCGCCTGCCGCGACATCCGAAAGCACGTCGCCTGGTACTTCAAGGGGTACCCAGTCGGTGGAGAGTTCCGCTCGAGCCTGGCGATGGTCGAGAGCTTGGAACGCATCGACGAACTCCTCGCGACGCTCGATTGGTCGATGCCCTACCCGGGCGAGGCGGTCGAAGGCCCCCGTGGTCGTGCAGGGTCACCCAAGCGTCCCGCGCTGCCCGAGGGATGGCTCGACGACCGTTCGCTGGGCGAGGCGCAGCGTGCGCACCTCACCGAGACCGAAGCGGACACGACGGGTGGTTGACAACCCCGGGTACGGTCCCGCAGATACCGAGCGC
This sequence comes from Ruicaihuangia caeni, assembly GCF_029952955.1. GTDB lineage: Bacteria > Actinomycetota > Actinomycetes > Actinomycetales > Microbacteriaceae > Ruicaihuangia > Ruicaihuangia caeni. The sequence goes on from NZ_JASATX010000001.1 coordinate 668,077, forward strand.
TGGTTCCCAGAGACGCACGAGCATCGCCGCAGTGACTTCGCGCGCGATCGCGCCCGGCTTCTGCATTCGAGCGCGCTGCGCAGGCTCGCGGCGAAGACTCAGGTGCTGAGCCCGACGGCCGGCACGGACTTCGCCAGGAACCGACTCACGCACTCCCTCGAGGTAGCGCAGGTGGGCCGTGAGCTCGCCGCTAGCCTCGGTCTCGACCCGGATGTGGTCGATACCGCTTGCCTCGCACATGACCTCGGCCACCCGCCGTTCGGTCACAACGGCGAGCGCGCGCTGAATGACTGGGCGGCCGACATCGGCGGCTTCGAGGGGAACGCGCAGACGCTGCGACTGCTGACCCGGCTCGAGCCGAAGGTCATCGGACCCGACGGCGCGAGCTACGGGCTGAACCTCACCCGGGCGAGCCTCGACGCGAGCTGCAAGTATCCGTGGCCCGAGCAGTACGGCGTGCCCGACCCGAGCGGCCGCAGCAAGTTCGGGTTCTACCTCGACGACACGCCCGCATTCGAGTGGCTGCGACAGGGTGCCCCAGAGAGGCAGCGGTGCATCGAGGCGCAGGTCATGGACCTGAGCGACGACATCGCATACTCGGTGCACGACTTCGAAGACGCGATCGTGTCGGGCTACGTCGACGTGTACGCACTCGGAGCGCGGGTCGACCACGACGCGCTTGTCGACCAGATGTCGGCTTGGGTGGGAGGCGCGTTCAGCCATGACGAGCTGATCGCGGCGTTCGACCGGCTCGACTCGCTCGACGAATGGCTCGACGAGTGGGACGGCAGCCGGAAGTCGCTCGCGAAGCTCAAAGACCTGACGAGCCAGCTCATCGGTCGTTTCGCGCAGGCCGCAACACGCGCGACCCGTGAGCACTACCCCTCGGGCAGCCTGGTGCGGTTCGCCGCGAGCGTGGTGGTGCCGCGCGAGATCGAGGCCGAGATCGCCGTGCTGAAGGGCATCGTCGCGGCCTTCGTGATGGCCAACGATCAGCGTCAGCCGATCTACGTGCAACAGCGCGAAGTGCTCACCGAGCTCGCTGACGGTCTCTGGCGTGCCGGCCCGGGCTCGCTCGACACGGGCTTCGCCGCAGACTTCGCGCGCGCCCAGACGGATGCCGAGCGCCGGCGAGTCATCGTCGATCAGGTCGCGAGCCTCACCGATCAGTCGGCGTTGGTGCTCCACGGCGGGATCACGGGCTGACAGCCATCACCGCTCGCGGGCTGCGGCACGGCGGGTGCTCCTAGGATGCTGTCATGGCAGGCCTCATCCGACGATCAGACATCGATGAGGTGAGGTCTCGTACGAACATCGCCGACATCGTCGGCGATTACGTCACGCTGAAGTCTGCCGGCGTCGGATCGATGAAGGGTCTCTGCCCGTTCCACGACGAGCGCACCCCGAGCTTCCACGTCCGGCCGCAGGTGGGCTTCTACCACTGCTTCGGCTGCGGCGAAGGCGGCGATGTCTTCACCTTCCTGCAGCGCATGGACCACACGACCTTCAGCGAGGCGGTCGAGCGACTGGCGGCCAGGATCGGCTATGAGCTGCACTACGAAGACGGCGGCGGTCCGGCTCGCGACCACGGGAACCGGGCGCGCCTGCTGGCCGCCAACCGTGCGGCTGAGCAGTTCTTCATCGAGCAATTGCTCACAGCAGACGCCGCGCCCGCCAGGCAGTTCCTCGGCCAGCGCGGGTTCGATCCGGCAGCGGCCGAGCGCTTCGGCGTCGGCTACGCGCCGAAGTCGTTCTCGGCGCTCAGCAAGGCGCTCATGGCCCAGGGGTTCACCGAGAACGAGCTCGTCGCAGCGGGGCTGCTCAGCTCGGGGGAGCGGGGCAGCTACGACCGGTTCCGAGGGCGTGTGGTCTGGCCGATCAGAGACGTCACCGGGCAGACACTCGGCTTCGGCGCGAGGCGTCTCTTCGATGACGACCAAGGTCCGAAGTACCTCAACACCCCCGATACTGCCGTCTACCACAAGAGCCAGGTGCTGTACGGCCTCGATCTGGCCAAGCGCGACATCGCGCGCGGCAAGCAGGTGGTCATCGTCGAGGGCTACACGGATGTGATGGCCTGTCACCTCGCGGGCGTGACCACTGCCGTCGCGACCTGCGGTACCGCGTTCGGCGTCGACCACATCAAGATCATCCGCCGCGTCCTCGGTGACTACGACACCGCCGACACGGGCAGCACCGGAGAGGTCGTCTTCACCTTCGATCCCGACGAAGCGGGGCAGAAGGCGGCGAGCCGCGCGTTCGCCGAAGAGCAGCGGTTCGCTGCTCGCACCTACGTGGCCACGCCCCCTGAAGGTCTCGACCCGTGCGACCTCCGCCTCGAGCGCGGCGATGATGCCGTGCGTCAGCTCATCGCTGGCCGGCGGCCGATGTTCGAGTTCATGCTCCGTCGCGCGCTCGGCGAACACGACCTCGACACCGTCGAGGGGCGCGTCGCGGCGCTGCGCCAGTCGGCACCGATCGTCGCCGGCATCCGCGACCGGGCGCTTGCCGTCGGGTATGCCCGAACGCTTGCCAAGTGGCTGGGCATGGACCCCGGTGAGATCAACCGAGCCGTGAGCGCCGCCGGGCGAGCCAGCGAGGCACGGGCCGCAGCAGGCGATCAGCGAAGCGTAAGCGCCGGCCCGCGCCGCGATCCGAGCCAGTCTCGGCAAGGGCCCGACCAGGCCGCGCGAGGCGTGCACGGGCGAAGGGAGCTCGGGTCGCGCGATGTGCCGAGCGCACCAGCCGCGGGCGGTGCTCAGGCCATGCCGCAGGCGGCACCCGTGCCCACCCTCGTGCAACTGCCCGCCGACCCCGTCACGCGCGTTGAGCGGGATGCGCTCATGGCGGTGCTGCAGCATCCTGGTGAGCTGGGTCTCGAGCGCGTGAGCAGAACCGTTGCGAGCGTCTTCCACAACCCGGTACTGGCCGTGGTGCGCGACGCCATCGCGGCGTCGCTCGACCGGTTCGGAGAACCGGACTGGGTCGGCGCGGTGGGCGAGGAGGCGCCGCGAGCGTTCTCCGCGCTGGTGCAGCAGTTGAGCGTGGCACCGCTGCCCGGTCACGCGGAGCAACTCGTCGCATACTGCAATGGGGTCACCGCGGGGTTGATCGAGCGCGACCTGCTGCGCCGCAAGACGGAATTGCTCGGGGCACTGCAGCGCACCGACGCTGCCGCGGAGCCGGAACGGTTCTCGCAGTTGAACCGCGACCTCGTGCAGCTCGAACAGGAACGCCGTCGATTGAGGGAGGATTGAGCGGATGCCGCAGCCGTCAGCACTCCCCGCCCCCGCCCCCGCCCCTGCCCCGCCAGTGATCGAGGTCACCGATCTCGCATTGCGCTATCCGGGCCAGTCGACCCTCGCGGTGACCGGCGTCACCTTCTCGGTGCCGCGCGGACAGACCCTCGCCATCGTCGGAGAAGCCGGGTGCGGCAAGACGACGCTCGCCCGCGCCCTCGCCGGCCGCGCGGGGCTCCGCAAGAGCAGCAGCCCGCTGGTCGACGGCGGCTCGCTTCGGGTGGCCGGCCACAGCCGCCCGAAGCCCGGCCGGCGCGAACGCGCACGCTGGCAGTTCGATGTCGGATACCTCGCGCAAGACGCCGGCGAACGACTTCACCCACGACTCACCATCGCCGAGAACGTCGCCGAGCCGATCTACTTGCGCGACCAGAAGTTCGACCGACGCGAGGCGGGCGCCGCAGTCGCAGGGCTGCTCGATCGGTTGCACCTGCCGCTGGGGTTCATGGACCGGTTCCCGCATGAGCTCAGCCGCGGACAGCGGCAACGGGTGGCGCTTGCTCGCGCACTGGTGCTCGAGCCCAAGGTGCTTGTCGCCGACGACCCGACGATGGGCGTCGACGCGATCGTGCGCGGCCCGCTGCTCGACTCCATTCGCGAGCTTCGGCTCGACCGCGAGTTCACTGCGGTGGTCATCGCCCATGATCTGCCGGAGGTTCGCCGGTTCACCAGCCGCGTCGCCATCATGCAGGGCGGCGCGATCGTGGGTCTCGGCAATATCGATGAGGTGCTCGACCAGCCTCTGCACCCCTACGTGCGCAAGCTAGGAGAGGTCGCTCGTTGAACGCCAGGGGTCACATCGACCGCACCGTGCCCGTTGAAGGCGACCACACGCGACGTCGCCCCGAACCCGGACCGATCGCTGTCCTGCCCCACGCCGATCCGGTCTTCGTCGAGGCGATCGAGGCGGCAGGCGGCACCGTGGAACCGCTGAGCGAGCGCACGCGGGGTGTCGTGTGGCTCTCAGCGCGCGAGAGCAGTGGCCTGGCCGCGGCGCTCGATGAGCATCCCGACATCCATTGGGTGCAGTTGCCCTGGGCCGGCGTCGATGCGTTCCTTGAACTCTTCAAGGCGCGCGCGGGGGAGGAGTGGCCGCTCTGGACGAGCGCGAAGGGTGCCTACTCAGAACCGGTCGCTGAGCACGCCCTCGCGCTGACGCTGGCCACGCTGCGCTTCATACCGCAGAAGAGCCGCGCGAGCGAGTGGGATCCGGTTCGCCGGGGCACCTCGCTGTACGGCCGCAATGTGGTCATCGTCGGCGCCGGCGGCATCGCTCAAGAGCTGCTCCGGCTGCTCGCGCCGTTCGATACCCGGGTGACGGTGGTGCGCCGGCGTGATGCACCTGTCGAGGGCGCCGAGCGCACCGTGACGGGGGAGCACCTCGCTGATGTCTTGCCCGATGCCGACGTGGTGGTTCTCGCCGCAGCGCAATCGGAGCGCACGAGCGGGATGCTGGGCGAGCACGAGCTGGGCCTCCTCAAGCCCAGCGCTGTCGTCGTGAACATCGCGCGGGGCCCGCTCATCGACACTGACGCACTTGTCGCTGCGCTCGAGCGCGGCGCTATCGCGGGCGCCGGCATCGACGTCACCGACCCCGAACCGCTGCCCCACGGGCATCCGTTGTTCAGTGCCCCGAACACCGTTGTCACCATGCACTCGGCTGACACGCCTGAGATGACCAGGCCGTTGCTCGCAGCACGGATCGAGCACAACGTACGCGCGTTCCTCGGCGACGGCGACTTCATCGGCGTGGTTGATCCCGAGCACGGCTACTGAGTCGGCACGCGACGGGGTACTGACGTCGCGAGCATCCGAGCCTGCGAAACGGAAACGGCCCGGTCTCCGAAGAGACCGGGCCGGTGCTGCTCCCCGAGTTGGACTCGAACCAACAACCTGCCGGTTAACAGCCGGCTGCTCTGCCAATTGAGCTATCGAGGATCGCTGGAACAGCGGAGTCAACTCTACCAAAGTTTTTGCGGTCGGCCTGTCACTGGTGCTCGCTACGCTGGTCACACCGGCCGGGGCATCCTGTGTCGGGCACGATCGGAGGAGCCATGACCAGCACGTTCGACACCCTTCTCGCTGAGCAGATCGGGCACGAGTTCGCGGCATCCCAGCAGTACATCGCGATCGCCGTCTGGTTCGACGACCATGATCTGCCGCAGTTGGCCAAGCACTTCTATCGGCAATCGCTCGAAGAGCGCAACCACGCGATGATGCTGGTGCAATACCGGCTCGACCGCGACGTCCGTGTCGAGATCCCGGGCATTCCGGCAGTGCGGAACGACTTTGTAGATGTGCGCGAGCCGATCGCGCTGGCTCTGGAGCAGGAACGAGCGGTCACGCGTCAGATCGAGGCGCTGTTCGCGGCGGCACGCGCAGAGACCGACGCGCTGGGTGAGCAGTTCATGCTCTGGTTCCTGAAGGAGCAGGTCGAAGAGGTCGCCGCCATGACGACGCTGCTGAATGTCGCGGAACGGGCCGACAACCTCTTCGACCTCGAGAACTTCATGGCGCGAGAGGCGGTCGGAGACGACGGCGAGGATGCGAGTGCTCCGCCTGCGGCCGGTGGCGCCGTCTGAGGGGCGAGCTGCCGCTGGCCGACTTTCTAGGGCTCAGCCCCGCGCGGGGTGCTCGCCCTCCAGGTGATCGATGCCAGGCATCCATGAGTCGTCCGGCTTCCCCCATCCGCTCTTCTTGATGGCCTTCTGGATCGCCTTGGCGTGCACGTGCTCGAGCCGGTCGGCGTAGAGCACTCCGTCGAGGTGGTCGTATTCGTGCTGGAAGATGCGCGCCAGCCATCCCTCGGCGACGATCTCGAACGGTTCCTGATCAAGATCCACCGCTCGCAGAATCACCCGTTCCGCGCGACGAAGCGGAAAGCGCTCGCCTGGGATCGACAGGCATCCTTCGCTCTCCTCGTCATCATCGGCGGGCCCTAGGTCGAGCGGACTCTGCCAGAGCTCGGGGTTGATCGCAACGCCGCGGCGCAGGTAGCCGTCTTCGTCTTCCCAGCCGTAGACGAACAGGCGAAGACCGACGCCGACCTGCGGCGCGGCCAGCCCGACACCCGGCGCCTCATCCATCGTCTCGAACATGTCGTCGACCAGCCGGCGGAGCTCGTCATCGAACCGTTCGACGGGCTTTGCGGGCGTGTGCAGGACTGGATTTCCGGTGATCACGATCGGGAGAACGGCCATCCGTCAAGGATATCGGCGGCGCAGCGGGTAGATTTCTAGGGTGATCGGGCAGCTCGAGGTGGTGACGCTCACGCCGTATCAAGCGCTCGGAATCCCAATCGCGCTGCTCGGCGGCGTGTTCTTGGCACTCGGGGCCCAGTTCCAGCATCGCGGCGTGCACAAGGTCGAGGACCGCCTCGGCTCGGGGCAGAAGGCGGGACTGTCGATCGCCCAGGTGCGGGCGCTGCTCATGCGTCCTTCGTGGGTGGTGGGCACCGTCATGCTCGGGCTCGCAATCGTGCTGCAGTTGGTGAGCCTCGTATTCGCGCCCCTGATCGTCGTGCAGCCCCTCGGCGTCATCGCGCTCGTCATCACTGCGGTGGTGAACGCACGCATCAGTCGCCTCAAACTCGATCACAAGTCGATCGTCGCGATCGCACTGTGCGTCGGCGGGATCGGTCTGTTCGTGACCGTGGCCGCGCTCACTGCCACTGAGCGCCCCATCACGGCTGGTCAGCTCACGACGATCCTCGCGATCCTCGCGGGAGTGATCGTTGTGTACTCGATTGTGTTCGTCGTCTTGCGCCGGCGGATGCGGGCGGTCTCGTACATCATCGCCGCCGGCGTGATCTATGGCTTCGTCGCTACCTTGGCGAAGGTCGTGCTCAACCGGCTGGTCAACGGAAACTTCGAAGGACTCACGCTGTTCGCCGTCGCGATCCTGATCGGCGGCACGGCCCTCGGGGCATATTTCGTGCAGAACGCGTATGCCGTCGGATCGCCCGACCTCGTGATCGCCGGGCTCACCGTGATCGACCCCATGGTCGCCGTGGCGATCGGTGTGATCGTGCTCGGCGAGGCCGCAACCGCGCCACTGTGGGCCTCCGCACTATTCGTGAGTGCGGCGGTGACCGCCATCATCGGAGTATTCAGGCTCGCGAAACACCATCCTCAAACGCACCGTTGACGCGGCCTGCGGTAGCCTTGCGGAGGGTTGTTCACCACCACGCCCAGACGAACAGGAATTGCCTGAGTTGCCTGACGATACCGATACGAAACCGATGCGCATCCTGATCGGCGCCGACACATTCGGCCCAGACGTGAACGGTGCCGCCAAGTTCGCGGAGCGCCTCGCTGCCGGTCTCGTGGCCCGCGGTCACGAGGTGCATGTGATGGCGCCTTCGGCCGACTCCCGGTCAGGGACGTGGACCGAAGAGCACGAGGGTGCGACGCTCGTCATGCACCGGCTGAAGAGCTGGCGCTGGTATCCGCACCCGTGGCTGCGGTTCGCCCTGCCTTGGAGGATCGTCAAGAACAGTGCGCGAGTGCTCGACGAGGTGAAGCCCGACGTGGTTCACTTCCAGTCGCACTTCGTTGTCGGCCGCGGGTTGTCGATCGAGGCGCGCGAACGGCACATCCGGGTGATCGGCACCAACCACACGATGCCCGAGAACATGATGCAGTTCACGCTGGTGCCGAAGATCTTCCACAAAATCTTCCTGAAGGCCGCGTGGTCGGCAGTGCGGAACACCTTCGAGCGCGCGGATGCGATCACGACCCCTACTCGTCGTGCCGCCGACTTCTTCGAGCAGTCGACCGGGTTCACCGGCGTTCATGCCATCTCGTGCGGTCTGCAGGTCTCGAACTACACGCCGAACCTCGAGCCTCGAGACGAGAAGGTCGTGCTCTTCGTCGGCCGGATCGAGGCAGAGAAGAACCTCGACGAGTTGCTCAAGGCGTTCGCGTCGATGGACCCCTCGATCGGGGCCAAGCTCGAGCTCGTCGGTCACGGCGACCAGGTGAAGCACTTGGAAGACCTCGCGGTGAGCCTGGGAATCCGAGATCGCGTGCACCTCGCCGGACGGGTCTCCGAGGAGTACCTGAAGGAGCAGTTGCGCCGCGCGAGCGTCTTCGCAATGCCGTCGATCGCCGAGCTCCAGAGCATCGCGACCATGGAGGCGATGGCTTCCGGGCTGCCCGTCGTGGCGGCGGACGCCATGGCGCTGCCCCATCTCGTGCACGATGGCGAGAACGGTTACCTGTACCAGCCGGGCAACATCGAAGAGTTCGCACAACGCCTCACCGATGTGCTCACCGCCAGTGATCGCGAGCGTGAGCGCATGCAGAAGCACAGCCTCAGAATCGTCGCCGCGCACGACATCGACCGCACGATCGACACGTTCGAGAGACTGTATCGTGGTGAAACGGTGACCGACCCGGTCACCGATCTGGCACCGGAGCGCGAGAGCGACGAGGCCGGAGCGGGGCGGTAGCTCAGCTGGTTAGAGCAGCGGACTCATAATCCGTCGGTCACGGGTTCAAGTCCCGTCCGCCCTACCAATGATTGCGGGCGAGTTAGGGTGTCTTGCTGGATAGTCGCAGAAGCGAAAACACTCCAAGTGTCGGCGGGTCGCGACAGGATCGGCCCATGGCGCAGGTTCAGGACGGGCTCAATCAGACACAGGCCTTCGCGCTCATTTTCGAGACGACCTCAACGCGGAACTTGCTCGGATACGGTCTCTGGGCGCTTCGGAATGCGCGTTTCTGGGAGACGACGCGCGATCCAATCCTCACGATGCTTTCTATCGGCGTCGAGAAGTTGCTGAAGATGTCGCTCGGGCTGACACACGTTGCGGAGGAGGGCGAGTGGCCTCCACTCGCGACCTTTCGGGACACTTGGCGGCACAACATCGTCACCATGCATGACTCGCTCATGCAGACCATACGGCGACGACTGCCGAAAGCCACCCATCGTGCCTCCGTCGAGTCACAACTGCTTAGAGTCGAGAACGACCCGGTGCTTCCTGCGCTAATGGCGGCGCTGTCGCGCTATGGGCAGAACGGGCGTTTCTATCATCTCGATGAACTTGCGCTAAGTCCGCAGACCGGCGAAGACCCCGGTCACATGTGGAGCGAGGCAGAGAACATCGCGCTGCGGCTCGACCCTGCCATGAAGGCGAAGTTCGAGGCCGCGTCCGGCAATCCTGACCCGAAGGTATTCGACGCCTTCGTGCACGAGTTGGAGGCGCGCCTGGCAGCGTCGATCGAACGTTGGTGGGACATCGTCGCGCTCGCTGGTAAGCACGGCATCCTCGGTGAGCGCGGCAAGGGTTGGGGCTCCGACGTCGAGAAGTCGATGGTCGGCCGCCAGATTCGTGAGGGCTGAATGCTTCGCGCGTGACTGCGAGAAGCCCTCCGACTCTCGCGAGGTCGGAGGGCTGCTTGCTCTTGCCTAGACCGGGGTCGGCGAGAGCATCGGCTCTACTGCCTTCCACGTGTCGGCGGTTCGGGCGCTCTACTGAATCAGTGATTAGAACCGACAGACCCGCAGCGAGAGCGCCCGCCAAGCGCTGCCGTCAGCCCTCGAAAGAGACGTTGCCTCGGCACGCCATTCCGGGGCTCGGCACCATCGCTTTCAGCCCCGCCTTCACGTACATCCCGTAGTTCTGCACGTGTCCGCCCGTGACGAAGTCATCCGGGATGTTGGGCTGGTTCTCCTGGTCGTCAGGCAAGTCACGCCCTGAGAACGCACACGCTGAACTCGCCTTGTGGGCGCCCGGGATCGGGTCACCGTTGCCGTTGATCTCTCCTGCTTGTGCTGCTGCCGCACCGCCGAGGGCAAGTCCGAGCGCGACTAAGCAGCTGATGGCCATTCGTTTCATCGGTTCTTCTTCCTGATCGGGTCGGCCTCGTAGCGCTGAACCACGCCCGGTGGGCCGTCATTGAGCGCACCCTACGCTCAGAGGCGGGCTGCGAACAGGCCGATTGGCCGTCTCGAGCCGCGACGTTTCTCGCCTGCAGCGGTAGTTGATGACTGACGCACGACAACAGGGAACTCTGAACCGGCGCTGCTACTCTCGGACGCAAGGCGCGTCACTCGGCGCGTCAGCTGGCGCAACGCCGACCCGCTCATCCAGCGGCTATCCCGGCGTCGCTCGCCTGCTCGTTCATCGACGTCAACCGCACACGATGTTCAAGGGGGCCATTTGTACCAAGAGATCGAAGACTCGCTGCGAAGCGCGCTCAACGGCGGCCCGATGCCGCGCTCCGAAGCGCCAGTCGCACTCGCGCAGCGCACCGACATCGTTCGCGAAGGGCGCAGACTGGCGTTGGCGGGGCCGCCGATCAACCGCCATGACGCGATGGTGGCAGATCTCGCGCTCGTCCGAGGCGCTCTCGAGCGGGTCTCGATCGACTATCTCCTCGTCCGAGGCGATGACGATCGGCCAATCATCGCGGTCGACCGCTCCAGGAGGCAGGAGCTGGAGCGGCAGTTGGCGAGCGAGTTCGCGGCCGAGCCGTTCTATGCACGGCTCGATGGCGACAAGCGGTCGGAGCGATTGCTTGCGCTCGGCCGACTGCCCGGCGACGAGGAAGACGAGCTGTTCCTGTTGTACCGCAGGCGCACCAGATCGTCCCGCGCGGCCTGGCGAATCGGCGAAGCCGCGGTGCGCCTAGAGCTGTGGTCGTTCAGTGAGACCGAGATCCTTGCTCCACGGCCGAACGCTCTCACCCGGCGTCGCATCGATCGTCGGGATGCGGTCATGACCACCGTCGACCGGGACGGGTACGCCTGGCCGACCTTCGCCGGTATGTTCGACGACCACGTCGATGACGTCGATTTTCCGATCGACATCGTGTTCTCTTGGGTCGACGGCTCCGATCCCGAATACCTTGCCGAGCGGTCTCGATACCTTGCACAGCACCAACTGAACCCGGCGGATGCCGGCGCGACCCGGTACCGCCAGATCGATGAATTGAAGTACGCCCTTCGAAGCGTGAAGGCCTTCGCGCCATGGGTTCGGCGCATCTTCATCGCCACCGACTCGAAGCCGCCGGCCTGGCTCGACACCGAGCACCCGGACGTCACCGTCGTGCGAAGCGAGGAGTTCTTCGCCGATACGAGCGTGCTGCCGACCTACAACTCGCATGCGGTCGAGTCTCAGCTGCACCGCATCCCCGGGCTCTCAGAGCATTTCCTCTACTCGAATGACGACATGTTCTTCGGGCGCCCTGTCTCGCCCTCCATGTTCTTCTCGCCAGGTGGCATCACGCGGTTCGTCGAGGCGACGGTCCGCATCGGCCTCGGAGACACGCACCCTGACCGAACCGGGCACGACAACGCGATGCGGGTGAATCGAGCGCTGCTGCGCAAACGCTTCGGCAGAACCATCACCCGGCACCTCGAGCACTGCGCAGTACCGATGCGCAGGAGCGTGATGCGCGAACTCGAGACGGCGTTTCCTCAGGACTTCGCTCGAACAGCCGCCTCACGCTTTCGTTCGCCCACCGATATCTCCGTGACGAACTCCCTCTACCCGTACTACGCCCTGCTCACCGGGCGCGCGCTGCAGCAGCCCGACGCACGGGTCCGATACGTGGAGACGACGCTCGCCTCGACCCCGTCTGCCTTGAACGGGCTACGCAGAGGGCGACGCTTCGATATGTTCTGTCTGAACGACGGCAGCGAGCCCGAACTCGACGAATCGACGCGCGTGGAGCTCGTGACCAGCTTCCTGGACCGGTACTTTCCAGTCCCCGGACCGTGGGAACGGCAGCTCGAAGCCTCGACCGCCACAACTGCCTGACCACCAGGTCGGCGGTGCTGCGCTTGTCTCGAACCCGGCATGAAGGCTGGTGCAGGCGATACTGGGCAGCGCCTACGTCAGGTGCCCGCGCCGACCAGGTCGAGCGGTCGAGTCATGGTGTCTTCGCCACCGTGCCGGGTAGCGGCGCGCGACCGTGCCGTGGCGGACTCGGGAATGCGCAGGCCCAGTTCACGCAGCCGGCGCTCGCTCTCCTCCGCATCGACGTAGGCAAGGGCCTCGGTCTGCTCAAGGGGCACGACCGCGTGGAGCACAGTCTGAGGGTAGACCTGCACGAGGTTGAACGACCTCGCGCCAGCCCGGCTGCGAGTGCCGCCTTCGGGCACGAGAAGATCCTGGGTGTAGCAGCTCGCTGAAGCGACGGAGACCGGGATGCCTGCGAACGTCGCAGTCGACGAGTAGTGCAGATGCCCGGCGAGGATCGTCCGCACGTCCGTCCCTTGGACCACTTCGGCCAGTCGGGCCTGATCCCTCAACTCGACCGAGACCGCGAGGTCGAGCAAGCTCGGTACCGGCGGGTGGTGCATCACGAGGATCGTGCCGTCGATGGCAGGAGTGCGGAGCTCCTCCGCAAGCCACTCCAGTTGCTCGTCCGAGAGCTCGCCGTGATGGTAGTCGGGCACCGTGCTGTCGAGCGTGATCACGCGGAGCCCATCCAGGTGGTCGACCCGGTAGACGGGCGAACTCGCGGCATCCGCCGACTCACTGTTGAGGTCTTCGCCGAGCAGGCCCACCCGGAACGCGACGCGCTCGTCATGGTTGCCCATCGCCCAGATGACCTTCGCTCCCAGGCGCTCCGCCACCGGGTCGACGAGCGCGCGGAGGCGCTCGTAGGCTTCCGGTTCACCGAGGTCGGCGAGGTCGCCCGTGAAGATCAGCGCATCGGGTCTTCGCCCGGTCGACTCGAGCGCCTCCAGCAACTCGCGAAGGTGCTCCTCGCTGTCGACCGAGCCGTAGAGCTTTCGATCGCCACCCAGCAGATGGGTGTCGCTGATGTGTACCAGTGTGTGATCGGGCCGCGGATATTCGGCCTCACGCAGGGACATGACGAACATGGAACCAGACGTTCTTGGCCGAATCATGAACAAATGCCGCATGTCTCGGTAACGACTCGGAAACGACGTCGCATCGCACGCGCCTAACCTGGGGTGGTGACGATTCCGACCCATGAACGCGAGACGGTGCCGCGCTTCAGCCGTGACGTGTACGTGCTCGCGATGATCGCGTTCTTCGTGATGGTCGGTTTCGGCGTCGTGATCCCTGTGCTCCCCGTGTTCGTGCGGACGTTCGAGGTGGGCTACCTCGAGGTCGGCATGGTCGTCTCGGCGTTCGCGCTCATGCGCCTCCTCGCGAGTCCCTTCGTCGGTCGCATGATCGACCGGACGGGGGAGCGGATCATCCTGTCGCTGGGAATCGGTATCGTCGCCATCTCGACGGCCTTGACCGGGCTCGCCAACTCCTATCTGGAAGTGCTGCTCATGCGGGGCGCTGGCGGCATCGGTTCGGCCATGTTCTCCATCTCGGCGATGTCTCTGCTGATCTCTGCATCGCCGCCCAGCATGCGCGGCAGGGCGGTGGGCATGTATCAGGGCGGCTTCCTCATCGGAGGGATGGCGGGGCCCGCCGTGGGCGGTTTGCTCGCGGCGATCTCGATCCGAGCGCCGTTCTTCTTCTACGCGGGCACTCTCGTGGTCGCTGGTGCCGTCGGGCTCGTACTGCTTCACCGCGGCGACGGAGCCGGTCGCGGTGGGGCTGCCAGCGGCATCCTGCCGATGCGAGTCGTGCTCCGCGATCAGCGCTATCGGGCTGCGCTCATCGCCAACTTCTCATCGGGCTGGGCGAGCCTCGGCGTGCGTTCGGCGCTCATCCCGGTGCTGGTGGTCGAGGTGCTGCACAAGACCGAGCTCTGGACAGGCATCGCGCTCGCGGTCGCCGCTGTCGCGCAGACCGCGATGCTGTGGCCTGCGGGAAGGTTCGTCGACAAGGTCGGCAGGCGCCCTGCGATCGCCATGGCCTTCGCAGTGGGTGCTCTGTGCATGGCATTCATGCCCTTCGCCAGCGAGATCTGGCAGTTCATCGCCCTGCTGTGCGTCTACGGTGCGGCAGCAGCCTTCATGGGTACAGCGCCTGCGGCAGCGGTGGGCGACGCTGCCGGCGGACGCGGCGGTCAGCCTGTCGCGGTGTTCTCGGCGACATCCGACATCGGTTCGATCCTCGGCCCGCTCGTCGTCGGGGTTCTCGCCGACGCGGTCTCGTTCCCGGCGGCGTTCGCCACGGCAGTGCTGTTCCTGCTCGTGACGGCCGGCTACGCCGCATTCCGGATGCCGTCGGAGCGAGAGGTCGTGCGCCGATCGGAGTCGGCAGGCGACTGAGCCGTTCGGCCCTGCTACTCGGCGGCGGCGAGCTGGCCGCAGGCGCCGTCGATCTCTTTGCCGCGGGTGTCTCGAAGAGTGGTGGGGATGCCGTTGGCCAGCAGGGTCTCGACGAACTGCTGTTCGACCTCGCGCTCTGACGAGGTCCAGATCGACCCGGGCGTGGGGTTCAGCGGAATCGGGTTCACATGCACCCACCCGCGGCCGCGGGCGTTGAGCTTGTCGGCGAGAAGTTGCGCGCGCCAGGCATGGTCGTTCATGTCTTTGATGAGCGCGTACTCGATGCTCACGCGGCGGCCGGTCTTCTCGAAGTACTCGCGGGCCGCATCCAGAGCTTCGTCGACCTTCCAGCGAGTGTTGACCGGAATCAGCTCATCGCGCAGTTCATCGTCGGGCGCATGCAGGGAGAGGGCGAACGTGACGGGAAGCGACTCGTCGGTCAGCTTTCGGATCGCGGGCACCAGGCCGACCGTCGACACCGTGATGTTGCGCGCCGACATGCCGAGGCCCGCGGGCGCGGGGTCGACCATACGGTGCACGGCCGCCATCACTCGCTTGTAGTTGGCAAGCGGTTCGCCCATTCCCATGAACACGATGTTGCCGACGCGGGTCGGTCCGTCCGTGCCGCGGCCACCGCCCAGCTCGCCGGCAGCGATCACGCGGTTCGCCTGCACCACCTGGTCGACGATCTCGGCGGTCGAGAGGTTCCGGGTGAGCCCGGCCTGACCGGTAGCGCAGAATGGGCAATTCATGCCGCATCCTGCCTGTGAAGAGACGCACAGGGTGATCCGGCCGGGGTAGCGCATGAGCACCGACTCGACGAGCGCTCCATCGAACAGGCGCCACAGGAACTTGATGGTGTCGCCGCGATCGGTGCTGAGCCGCTTCACTTCGGTGAGCAGAGTCGGGAACAGTTCGCCGACGAGTTCCGACCGTCCGTCTTTCGGCAGGTCGGTCATGCGTTCCGCGTCGGCCGTGTAGTGCTCGAAGTAGTGCTTCGACAGCTGCTTCGCACGGAATCCCGGCAGGCCCAACTCAGAGACCTTCGCCTGGCGTTCCTCGAGTGACAGGTCGGCGAAGTGCTGCGGCGGCTGCTTCACGCGCGGAGAGGCGAAGCGCAGCATGGGGCGGCCATCGGGCCCCATCGGCTGCACCCATCCCTCGGGGGTTGGGCGCACCTGCGGGCGCGGCGCCGTCGTGCTCGGAAGGGCTTGGGCGGGCATGGAGTCCATGGTCTCATGCGACGCCCTGGGGCAGCCTGCGAGAGGAGCCCCACCTGAGAGGAGCGTCTGCGGAGTGGATGTCGGCGGCCCACGGCAGACTTGTCTGGTGCAGATCGTGCTCGAACAACTCGACGGCGGCGCGATCGGGGCGACCGAGATCGACGGCACGGGCAACGAGAAGGCCATCGAGAGGGTGGCCCGCGAGCAACTGCCCGCCTTCGTGGCGGCGCGCGAGCACGCGGGGCGCGGGGAAGCGGCATCCGAGCCAGTGGTATCCGAGCAACGAGCAGACGCCCAACCGCCACGGTGGGTCTGGGACGACACCGCCGTCTGGTACCCCGAGTTGCTGCGGGCCGGCGTGACGATCGAGCGCTGTTTCGATCTGCGCCTCACCGACGCGCTGCTTCGCAACAGCCCGCACACCGCCGCGGGCTACTCGGCACTGCCTGCGGTGCAGCAACGACGTCACCACGACAGCGCGGATGCCGCGCTCTTCCACCTCGAGCAACCGGCACCGCCGTCCATGGCGCCCGTAGCCGCACTCCAGCGCCAGCAGAGCGCGCTCGAGACATCGCCTGCCGGTCTGCGCCTGCTGGTGGCAGCCGAGTCCGCCGGCGCGCTGGCAGCGGCGGAGATGGGTCACGCGGGTCTTCCCTGGCGGCGCGACGAGCACGAACGACTGCTTGCGTCGATGCTGGGCGCCCGCCCTGCCGAGGGCTACCGCCCCGAGCGCCTCGAGCGACTCGCTCTCGCGGTGGCTGATGCGCTCGGCGCGCCGACCATCAACCTGGATTCGCCGGCAGAACTGCTTCGCACCCTGCGCTCTGCTGGACTCGCGGTCGAGACCACGCGCTCGCATGAGCTGCAGCGATTGCGGCATCCCGCCATCGCGCCACTGCTCGAGTACAAGACGCTCTCGCGTCTCTGGTCGGCCAACGGTTGGCACTGGCTCGATCAGTGGGTGCACCAGGGCCGCTTCCACCCCGTCTTCGTTCCCGCGGGAGTCGTCTCGGGCCGCTGGTCCAGCGAGGGCGGGGGCGCGCTGCAACTGCCCGCCGTGGTGCGTTCCGCGGTGCGAGCGGACGAGGGTTGGAAACTCATAGTCGCCGACGCCGCGCAACTCGAGCCACGTGTACTGGCGGCGATGTCAGGCGACTCCGCCATGGCTCGCGCCTCTTCCAGTGGAGACCTCTACCAGGGCATGGTCGACGTCGGAGCTGTTGAGACAAGAGCGCAGGCGAAGTACGGGATGCTCGGCGCCATGTACGGCGGCACTACGGGGGAGAGCGCGAAGGTTCTTCCGCGAATTGCCCGTGCGTTTCCCCGCGCCATCGGTTTCGTCGAGGCGGCGGCTCAGCGCGGAGAGCGAGGGATGCCGGTGAGCAGCCTCCTCGGCCGCGGTTCGCCCGAGCCGAGCGAGGCGTGGCGCGAGTTGCAGGCTGCGGCATCCGCCGAGTCGCCCGATCCGGTCACGGTGAGACGCGCGCGCTCCGCGGCGCGCTCGCAGGGGCGGTTCACGAGGAATTTCGTCGTGCAGGCGACTGCGGCGGAATGGGCGCTCGCATGGATCGCGCTCCTGCGCGGTGCCTTGCGCCAGCGGTACGGTGCCGATCACACGACGTCGCCGCACCTGGTCTTCTTCGTGCACGACGAGTTGATCGTGCACGCTCCCGCACACCACGCGGAGGATGTGCGCGAGCTCATGCATCGAACCGCTGCGGATGCCGGGAGGCTCCTGTTCGGAGAATCAGCGGTGGCGTTCCCAGTGAATGCGGTGGTGGTCGACGGCTACGACGAGGCGAAGTGAGCCCGGCGCCGTCCACGCTTCGGCCGGTCGGCACGGAACTCCCACGCCTTGGCGGGAGGCAGTTCGCTCAGCCAGCGCAACGCCGCTTCACCGAGGATCCGTGTCGCCCCTGATGCGAGGCCGCTCGCCTCTGCGCCCTGCGTGATCCAGAGCGTTCGATAGCCGCGCACCAGCGCGGGCCAATCAGCGCCAGGGATCGAGCGGGCGAGCAGCACCTGCTGCACCATCGAGTCCCAGGAGGGACCATCCGGCGAGGTCAGCCACGTGGCTGCCTCGATCTGGCCGAGCTCGGTGAGCTCATACAGCGGCAGGCCGTCGTCGGTCGTGCCGGCATCCTTCACCAGCTCATCGCGGCGCAGCCGGTCGAGCGTCGCATAGATCTGACCTGAGTTGATCGGGCGATCGCGGCCGGTTCGCTCCATCAACTCGGCCTGCAACTGGTGGCCGTAGGCAGGGCCGAGACTCAGCACGGCGAGCAGCGCGGAACGCGTGGACATGAGCAGACTGTATCGCGCCAATGCCGCACGGCACAGCGTGTGACACACGCCAGCGCATTGAGACCGAGGGAATGACATGCTTGTGATTCGCTCTGAGATCAGCGATAATGCTCGTCAGTCGCAATAACTCCGGCTCTACCGGTCGATGGGGAAGTCGCATCGGAGGAAATGGAGTGAAAGTGGCTGCTGCAACCGCACGCGGAGTGATTTACGTTCACTCTGCGCCTCGCGCGCTCTGCCCGCACATCGAGTGGGCCGCAGGGCGCGCCCTTGGTCGTGCCATCAACTTCGACTGGATAGATCAGCCGGCGCTGAAGCGCGCCCTTCGCACCGAGTTCAGCTGGGAGGGCGCCGCCGGCACCGGCGCCCGGCTCGCCTCGGCGCTACGCGGATGGGAGCACCTGCGCTACGAGGTAACCGAGGATGCCAGTCACGGAGCGGACGGTGGGCGATGGATGCACACCCCTGATCTCGGCATCTTCCACGCGCAGCTCGACTCAGCAGGCAATGTGGTCGTGCCCGAGGACCGCGTTCGCGCGGCGATGGAGGTCGCCGGCTCGAACGCGCTCGAACTGCACCGCGAACTGCGGCTCGCCCTGGGGCAGGCGTGGGACGACGAGCTGGAGCCGTTCCGCCACGCGGGTGAAGGCAGCCCCGTGGTCTGGTTGCACAAGGTCGGTTGAATCCGGCCTATAGCCCGGCGGCTGATCGCTTGGCCTGCGCGGACCGTAACCGCTGGACGCTGGCTGCCCGGTGCAGCGGCGGGTGGCTGACCACCCGCCGCCTTCGCGAGCGATCGGTCAGCGGTAGTCGCGGAACGCCACCACGGCGTTGTGACCGCCGAAGCCGAAGGAATTGCTGAGCGCGAGCTGCGGCCCGTCACCGAGCGCCCGAGGCGAGGTCACCACCTCGAGCGGGATCTCCGGGTCCTGGTCGTCGAGGTTGATCGTCGGGGGAGCGGTGCGCTCCTTCAGGGCGAGCACGGTGAAGATGGCTTCGAGCGCTCCGGTGCCGCCGAGCAGGTGCCCGGTAGCAGCCTTGGTTGCCGACACCGCAATGTTCGAGGTGTGATCGCCGAAGATGCGACGGATGGCGTTGTACTCGGCGATGTCGCCGACCGGGGTGCTGGTCGCGTGCGCGTTGATGTGCGTCACATCGCTGGGCTTTGCACCGGCGACCTCGATTGCAGCCTTCATCGCGCGAGCAGCGGCCGACCCCTCGGGGTCAGGCGCGGTGATGTGGTACGAGTCACTGGTGACGCTGCCGCCTGCGAGCTCCGCGTAGATGCGGGCTCCTCGGGCGAGAGCGTGCTCTTCGGTCTCGAGCACGAGCGCACCGGCACCTTCGCTGAGCACGAAACCGTCGCGGTTCACGTCGTAGGGCCGTGATGCGGATGCTGGATCGTCGTTGCGGCGCGAGAGAGCCTGCATCGACGCGAAGGCAGCGATCGGCAGGGGGTGCACGACAGCTTCCGTGCCGCCGGCGATGACGACGTCGGCGAGACCCGCCTGCAAGTGCTCATACGCGTTGACGAGCGCCTCGGTGCCTGAGGCGCACGCGGACACCACGGTTCGGGCATATGCCCGTGAGGGAATGCTCATGCTGATCGCGGCGGCCGCGGCGTTCGGCATCAGCATCGGGATCGTCATCGGCATGACGCGACGAGGCCCCTTCTCCTTGAGCGTGTCATACGCGTCGAGGAGGGTCCAGAGACCGCCGATGCCCGTCGAGTAGTCGACACCGACGCGCACAGGGTCGACGTCAGGCGCCCCGGCATCCGCCCAGGCCTCCCGCGCTGCCACGAGCGCGAATTGGCTCGAAGGATCGAGGCGCTTCGCCTCTGGGCGCTCGAGCACTTCGGCCGCGGGAACGCGCGCCTGGCCGGCGAACGTTACAGGGAGCTCGTACCGCTCGACCCACTCCGCTTCGATGGCGCGGATGCCGGACTCGCCAGCGAGCAGCGCGCGCCAACTGTCGGGCGAGGTGCCGCCCAGCGGAGTAGTCGCGCCGATACCGGTCACGACGATCTTCTTCGAGGTCATTTCAACGACTCCAGGTGGTCACAACAAGGGGGAACCGGACGGGGCCGATGGGGGCTCGCGCCCCCACCGGTCGAAACATCAGCCCTGCGCGTTGACGATGAAGTCCACGGCATCGCCGACGGTCTTGAGGTTCTTCACCTCTTCGTCGGGGATCTTGACGTCGAACTTCTCTTCAGCGTTGACGACGATGGTCATCATCGAGATCGAGTCGATGTCGAGGTCGTCGGTGAACGACTTGTCGAGCTCGACGGTCTCGACGGCGATGCCAGTCTCGTCGTTCACGAGTTCCGCCAGACCGGCGAGAACTTCATCCTTGGACAATGCCATTGGTTATCTCCTTGGGGGTGTCGTTGTGACCGAGGGACAGTTTACGGAAGAACGACGACCTGAGCGCCGAACACGAGGCCTGCACCGAAGCCGATCTGCAGCGCAAGGCCGCCGCTGAGCTCGGGATGCTCGTCGAGCAACCGGTGCGTGGCCAGGGGGATCGACGCGGCCGACGTATTGCCGGTCGTCTCGATGTCACGGGCGATCACGACGCTCTCCGGCAGCTTCAACTGCTTCGCGAACTCGTCGATGATGCGCATGTTCGCCTGGTGGGGGATGAATGCCGCGAGGTCATCGGCTGTCACCCCGGCCACCTCGAGCGCGCGCTTGGCTACCTTCGCCATGTCCCACACCGCCCAGCGGAAGACCGTCTGGCCCTCCTGGCGAAGCGTGGGCCACTGGGCGTCGCCGTCGCGGTAGTCGACCAGCGTCGCGTTCATGCCCACGGCGTGCGCTTTGGAACCGTCCGAGCCCCAGACCGGCGCTGCGATCCCGGGGAACTCGCTCGGACCGATCACTGCGGCGCCCGCGCCGTCGCCGAGCAGGAACGAGATCGAGCGATCGGCGGGGTCGACGATGTCCGAGAGCTTCTCAGCGCCGATCACGAGCGCGTAGTGGGCGGCACCGCTGCGGATGAGCGCATCGGCCTGGGTGACCGCGTAGCTGTACCCGGCGCACGCCGCGTTCGTGTCGTACGCGGCGGCGGGGTTGGCGCCCACGCGGTCGGCGACCACCGCCGCCATGGACGGGGTCTGCTGCACGTTGCTGATGGTGGCCACGATCACGAGATCGATCTTCTCGGCGGGCACGCCCGACCGTTCGATCGCCTCTCGCGCTGCGTCGGTCGCGAGGTCGAGAGCGAGGATGCCTTCCGACGCGCGTGTGCGCGTCACGATGCCCGTGCGCTGTCTGATCCACTCGTCGCTGGAGTCGATGGGGCCGATCAGGTCGTCGTTCGGAACGATCTGGTCGCCGCGGGCCGCTCCGTACGCGTAGATGCGCGTGAATGGCACGCCGGTGGACTGTATGAGCGTCGGGGAATTCATGCGTCAATCATCTCGTAGGCCGCTGCGAGGTCGTCCGGCGTCTTGATCGCCACCGACGGCACTCCCTTGAGCCCCCGCTTCGCCAGGCCGACAAGCGCACCAGCCGGCGCAAGCTCGATGATCCCTGTCACGCCATCGTTCGAGAACTGCTCCATGACGAGGTCCCAGCGCACAGGAGACGACACCTGCCCCACGAGGAGATCGAGGAACCGGGCACCGGATGCCACGGGGCTGCCGTCGCGGTTCGTCCACAGCGTGATTCGGGGGTCAGCCGGGGTCAGCGTCTCTGCCACCTGAGTGAGTCGTTCGACGGCGGGGGCCATGTACCGGGTGTGGAACGCGCCCGCCACTTGCAGGGGAATGATCCGCGCGCCGGCCGGAGGCTCGGCCTTCAGCGTCTCCAGCGCGCCGAGCTCGCCTGCAGCGACGATCTGGCCGCCGCCGTTGTAGTTGGCGGGTTCGAGTCCCAGCTCGTCGAGACGCGACGTGACGACGTCCTGGTCACCCCCGAGCACGGCGCTCATGCCTGTCGGCACGGCTGCTGCAGCCTGCGCCATTGCGCGGCCCCGCTCGGCGACGAACCGCATCCCGTCGGCTTCGCCGAGCACGCCGGCGCCGATCGCCGCAGTGATCTCGCCCACCGAGTGTCCGGCGATGCCGCCGATCCTCGAGTCGCGGCCATCACGGAGCAGCGCCGTCAGGGTCAGGACACCCGCGGCCACGATGAGGGGTTGGGCTACGGCCGTGTCTTTGATCGTCTCGGCGTCCGACACCGTGCCGTGCTCGACGAGGTCGAGGCCCGCAGCATCCGAAAGGCGCCGCAACTGCTCTTCGAATCGGGGATCGGAGAGCCAGGGCTCGAGAAAACCGGGGGTCTGAGAGCCCTGTCCGGGCGCGAGGACGACAATCACCGAACCAGTCTTGCAATCGAGCCGTGGTGTCCTCGGTGAACGTTCCACAAAATAGCGCCGAAACGTTTGTCGTTTGTCGACTACCCGCGGCCCGAAGGTCCTCGCTGTGCGGCGCGCTTACCGGGCTCGGCGCGAGGGCCGTCAGGCTCGGCGATCGAACCGAGCACGAGCGCGGTCTGCAGGATGAGCGCCTCTCGCGACCCGGTCGCGTCCCACCCGATCACCTCGCTGATGCGCTTCAGCCGGTACCGCACAGTGTTGGGGTGCACGAACAGCTCTCGCGCGGTTGCCTCGAGCGAGCGGCCGTTGTCGAGGTAGCACCAGAGCGTGGTGAGCAGCTCCGTCGAGTGGTTCTTGAGTGGGCGATAGATGCGCCCGACGAGGGCCGACCGTGCGATCGGGTCGCCGGCGAGCGCTCGCTCCGGCAGAAGGTCGTCCGCATGCGTCGGGCGCTGTGCGTTTCGCCACGCGCGCGCGACCGCGAACCCTGCGAGCGCGGCCTTGGCGCTCTTCGAAGCGTCGACGAGTCCGTCGACCTCGGGCCCCAGCACGAGGTACCCTTCGCCGAAGCTCGGCTCCAACTGGCGGGCGATGTCGATGAACGCCACGAGTTGGCTGTCGTCGCGCTCTTCGCTCGCGGGTTGCGCCCGCCCGATCACGACCACCAGCCGATTGCCTTGTACACCGATCAGCAGGTCGGCGTCGAGGTGCCGCGCTGTGCGCCTCAGCTGGTCGACATCCAGCATGCGCGGCGCCGTGCCGACGAGCACGCTCACCTCGCCGTGGCCATTCCAGCCGAGCGCGGCGATGCGGCTCGGCAACTCATTGTCGTACTCGCCGCTCAAGATCGAGTCGACGACGAGCGCCTCGAGGCGTGCGTCCCAGAGCCCACGCGCCTCGGCCGCGCGAGCGTAGACGTCTGCCGCCGAGAAGGCGATCTCGCGCGAGTAGAGGAGCACCGCCTCTCGCAGTTCATACGGGCTGTCGTTGACGCGTTCCTCAACGACTTCGACCACGACGCGGATCAGTTGCAGAGTCTGTTGAAGACTGACGGAACGCAACAGCTCGCGCGGAGCCACTCCGAATACATCGGCCGCGATCCATGGCGTGGTCGACGGATCGTCGTACCAGGAGATGAACGAGGTGATTCCCGCCTGGGCGACGAGCCCGACGGCCGAGCGCCGCCCTGGAGGCATGTCGCCATACCAGGGCAGCGTCTCGTCGAGGCGTTTCAACGTCGCGGTCGCGAGCTCGCCGGAGATCGCCCGGAGCCAGGAGAGCGTCTGCTCCTTCGACTTCGCCGGCGTCACCGTCAGCTCTCGCCGCCCGTGTTCCCGGTTGTGCCGGCGGTGACGTCGTGCAGGCGGTACTTCTCGATCGCCCGTGCCGGCACTGAAGCGTCGATCTCGCCGCGTCGCGCGAGCAGTTCGAGGGCGCGGACGACCATCGAGGGGCCGTCGATCTTGAAGAACCGTCGAGCCGCAGCGCGGGTGTCCGCGAATCCGAACCCGTCAGCGCCCAGCGTGGCGAAGTCGCCCGGTACGAACTGTCGGATCTGGTCGGGAACGGCGTGCATGTAATCCGTCGTTGCGATGAACGGTCCCTCGGCGCCCTTCAGCTTCGCGGTGATGTACGGCACCTTCGGCTCCGCTTCGGGCTTGAGGAAGTTGTGCTCCTCGGCTGCCAGACCATCGCGGCGCAGTTCCGTCCACGAGGTCACCGACCAGACATCCGCCGACACGCCCCAGTCGTCCTGGAGCAGTTGTTGCGCTTCGAGAGCCCACGGCACCGAGACCCCGGAGGCGAGCAGCTGAGCCTTCGGGCCTTCCGCGTCGTTCTTCTTCAGCAGGTAGATGCCGCGGAGCAGGCCGTCGACGTCGAGCCCGTCCGGTTCGGACGGCTGCACGATCGGCTCGTTGTAGACCGTGAGGTAGTAGATGACGTTCGGGTCCGGGTGGGCGCCGCCGTACATCCGCTCGAGCCCCGCGCGCATGACGTGAGCGATCTCGTAGCCGTAGGCGGGGTCGTACCAGACCACCGCAGGGTTCGTCGACGCGAGCAGCGGCGAGTGGCCGTCCGCGTGCTGGGTGCCTTCGCCTGTCAGCGTGGTCTTGCCGGCGGTCGCACCGATGAGGAACCCGCGCGTCAACTGGTCAGCAGCAGCCCAGATGGCGTCGCCGGTGCGCTGGAATCCGAACATGGAATAGAACACGTAGATGGGAATGAGCGGCTCGCCGTGCGTCGAGTACGACGACCCGACCGCGGTCATCGCTGCCACCGCGCCGGCCTCGTTGATGCCGACATGCATGATCTGCCCCTGCGGGCTCTCCTTGTAGGCGAGCAGCAGTTCGCGGTCGACCGAGGTGTAGTTCTGGCCGTGCGGGTTGTAGATCTTCGACGTCGGGAAGTACGCATCCATCCCGAAGGTCCGTGCCTCGTCAGGGATGATCGGCACGATTCGGTGACCGAAGTCCTTCGAGCGCAGCAGGTCCTTCAGCAGTCGCGCGAAGGCCATGGTGGTGGCCGCCTCGTGCTTGCCCGATCCCTTTCGAGCGGAGTCGTAGGTCGCCACCTCCGGCAGGGTGATGTGCGTGTACTTCGAACGACGCTCCGGCGTGAAGCCGCCCAACTGGCGGCGGCGCTCACGCAGGTAATCGATCGCCTCGTCGTCGGGTCCCGGGTGGTAGAACGGGGCCAGGTAGGGGTTCTCCTCGAGCTGCGCGTCAGTGATCGGCACTCGCATCTCGTCGCGGAACCGCTTGAGGTCGGGAAGTGTGAGCTTCTTCATCTGGTGCGTCGCGTTCCGGCCCTCGAACGAGGCGCCGAGCCCGTAGCCCTTGATCGTCTTGGCGAGGATCACGGTCGGCTTGCCGGTCTGCTCCATGGCGGCCTTGAACGCGGCATAGACCTTGCGATAGTCGTGGCCGCCGCGCCGCAATCCCCAGATCTCGTCGTCGCTGTAGTCCTTGACGAGCTCGAGCGTGCGCGGGTCTCGGCCGAAGAAGTTCTCGCGCACGAAGGCGCCGCTCTCGGCCTTGTACGTCTGGTAGTCGCCGTCGGGCGTCACGTTCATCAGGTTCACCAGGGCGCCGTCGTCGTCGCGGGCGAGGAGCTCGTCCCACTCCCGGCCCCAGATGACCTTGATGACGTTCCAGCCGGCACCGCGGAAGAAGCTCTCGAGCTCCTGGATGATCTTGCCATTGCCGCGCACCGGGCCGTCGAGCCGCTGCAGGTTGCAGTTGACGACGAACGTGAGGTTGTCGAGTCCCTCGTTCGCTGCCCACTGCAGCGCGCCACGGCTCTCGACCTCATCCATCTCGCCATCACCGAGGAACGCCCACACGTGCTGCTGCGAGGTGTCCTTGATGCCGCGGTTGTGGAGGTACCGGTTGATCTGTGCCTGCCAGATCGCGTTGATCGGGCCGATGCCCATCGACACGGTCGGGAACTGCCAGAACTCGGGCATCATCCGCGGATGCGGGTATGAGCTGATTCCGCCGCCGAAGTGCGACTTCTCCTGGCGGAAGCCGTCGAGGTCTTCCTCCGTCATCCGGCCCTCGAGGAAGGCGCGGGCGTACATGCCCGGCGAGGCGTGACCCTGGTAGAAGATCTGGTCGCCGCCGCCGGGGTGGTCCTGGCCGCGGAAGAAGTGGTTGAGCCCGACTTCATAGAGGGATGCCGACGAGGCATACGTCGAGATGTGGCCACCCACCGAGATTCCGGGCCGCTGTGCCCGGTGCACGGTGATCGCAGCGTTCCAGCGGATCCACCGGCGGTAGCGGCGTTCGATCTCCTCATCGCCGGGGAACTGAGCCTCGTTCTCGGGCGCGATGGTGTTGATGTAGTCGGTGACCGGCACCATCGGGACACCGAGCTGCAGCTCTTTCGAGCGCTTCAGCAGGTTCAGCATCACCTCGCGGGCGCGTCCACGCCCGTGGCTTGCGGCCACCGCGTCGAGCGACTCCCGCCACTCTGCGGTCTCCTCCGGATCCGAGTCGACGTAGTTGCTCGAATACGGATCCTGATCGTGTACAGCCACGTCTTCCTCTTTCTGGAGCTGACGGATAACCGGGTGGCCGCACGGAGGTTCGCTCACGCAAGGCGGCCAGACGACCCAGAGCCGAGTCTAGTTGCCGCTCCTGCGGCGGTCAGCAGCATCGCACTAGAGTGGCTGCCGCTGCACGCCGCCCCTTCGATAAGGACCTCCATGACGATCTCTTCGGCATCCGCTTCCGTCTCGACCGTGCCGGTTCCCGGGTCTACGGCACCCGACTTCTCGCTTGAGAACCAGTTCGGCGAGGTGGTGAGCCTTGCGGAGGTCCTAGAGAAGACGCCTGTTGTGCTCGTGTTCTTCCCCTTGGCGTTCACCGGCATCTGCACGCAAGAGCTCTGCGAACTGCGCGACAACCTCGCCCTCTTCGAGCACGCGGGTGCCACCCTTCTCGGCGTCTCGGTCGATTCGAAGGCGACACTGCGCGCCTTCGCCGACCGCGAGGGGTACGAGTTCTCGCTGCTCGCTGACTTCTGGCCGCACGGCGAGGTGGCGAGGCAGTACGGCGTGTTCCGCGATGACAGGGGGATCGCGACCCGCGGGAGCTTCGTCATCGGGCAGGACGGCCGGATCGTCTCATCGTTCGTCAACGAACCGGGCCAAGCACGGAGCTTCGAGGAGTACCAGGCGGCGCTCGCGCTGCTCGGCAGTTGATCGCCTTGTCGCCCCGGACGGTAGCCCGTTCCGCTCTGCCGTAACATTGTGCCGCCGGCCACCGCCGCCGGCTGGGGCCTTTAGCTCAGTTGGTTAGAGCGCCACGCTTACACCGTGGATGTCGGGGGTTCGAGTCCCTCAGGGCCCACAAGAGACGCGGGGTCACACGCCTGTCGCCGTTCGATCGCAAGCGGGGTTCCGGTTGGCACCCGCGTCTTCTTTGCGCTCCCACTCATGCGGTGTGCGCCGCGTGACGCCTTGATGCGAGTTCGCCGGAAGCCCCCTACTGCGCGAGCGGTGAAGTGGTTACCGTGGTGCCACACCGATCGCGGTGTGCGGTCGATGCCGAGGCGAATCCCGAAGGGACGCTCATGGCTGGATGGAACGCGGACACGCTTGCACGCCCGGCAGGCAAGGGCGCAGTGACGATCGTCGAGGGGTCGTCGTTCTGCATCTCGGCGGCGAATGGCGACATGGTTCCGACGCTGCCGCACGGAGTGTTCGTGCGCGACACCCGCCTCGTCTCGCGCTGGACCCTGTTAGTCGACGGGATGCCTGTGGAGTCGCTCGCCGCGATGACGCCCGACCCGCACCGCGCGGTCATGGTAGGCCGAGCGGCACATGTCCCAGGGCAGGCCGACACGCCGATCATCGTTGAACGCGACCGGCGCTTGGACGGGCACCTCAATGAACTCGTGACACTCCGCAGCTTCTCGAGAACCGAACTGAGGTGTCGTGTCGAAGTCCTCTTGGAGGCTGACTTCGCCGACATCTTCGAGGTGAAAGAAGGCCGCGCAGCGGGAGTCGCACAGCCGAGGGTCCATGGGCCACGAGGACGGATGCTGATCGAGTCGACGTCCCACCCCGAGCGGTTGGGCCTCGAGGTGTCGGCGGCACGCTCGACCTTCGCCGCAGATCGGGTGGTCTTCGACGTCACGCTTCCGCCCCACGGCGTTTGGTCGGAGGAGATACGGCTCAACCCGACCCGATCGGGCGAGGAGATCACGTTCCGGCCGCACCAGGAGGGGATCGCGGACATGCTCTCCTCCTCTGAAAAATACTTGGATTGGCACGCCAGAATTCCGCGGCCCACGCTCGAAGATGGAGCGATCGAGAAGGTTCTCCTGCAAAGCCATCGCGACCTCGGCGCACTGCGGATCGAAGACCCCCTACACAGGGAGCGGCAGGTAGTCGCAGCGGGGGTGCCGTGGTTCATGGCGCTCTTCGGGAGGGATTCACTGCTCACGTCCCTTATGTCTCTTCCGCTCGATCCATCGCTAGCGCTCGGGACACTGCGCACGCTCGCGGAGCTGCAAGGCACTGAGACCGAACCTGCGTCAGAAGAGCAGCCCGGCCGCATCCTGCATGAAGTGCGTCTGGGCGCCACCACGAATCTCGCACTCGGCGGCCGCTCGGTCTACTTCGGTTCGATTGATGCGACTCCACTCTTTGTCGAGACCCTCGCCGAACTGGCTCGATGGGGTGGGCTCCCGGAGGAGCACGCCGACCTTCTGGCTGCGGCGGATCGGGCGATCGACTGGGTGGAGAAATTCGGTGACCGCGATGGTGACGGCTTCGTCGAGTACGCGAGGCTCAACGAGCACGGTCTGATCAACCAGGGCTGGAAGGACTCCTGGGACGGCATCAACTTCGCGGATGGCTCCCTGGCCGAGGCACCGATCGCCCTCTGCGAGGTGCAGGGCTATGTCTACTCGGCGTACCGCTCGCGGGCGGAACTCGCGAGCTTCGCCGGACAGTTGTCCCAGGCTCGCGACCTCGAGCAGCGAGCTGCCGCACTCAAGGCAGAGTTCAACGCCCGATTCTGGCTTCCAGACCGGGGATACTTCGCGATCGCGCTCGACAACGACAAGCGTCCGGTCGACGCGTGCGCTTCAAACATGGGCCATTGTCTTTGGAGCGGCATCGTCGACGACGATAAGGCAGCGCAAGTGGCAGAGAGGCTGCTGTCGCGGGAGATGTTCACCGGGTGGGGGATCCGAACACTCGCCTCCGACATGGGTGCCTACAACCCCGCCAGCTACCACAACGGCTCCGTTTGGCCGCACGACAACGCGATCATCGCGGCCGGCCTCATGCGCTACGGGTTCGTCGAAGAAGCACAGCGCGTCATCTACGCGCTGTTCGAGGCAGCGGAGCGGTTCGACTCCCGTCTGCCCGAGCTGTTCTGCGGGTTCGATCGCAGCGAGTATGCCGAGCCGGTGCCCTATCCGGCATCCTGCTCGCCACAGGCTTGGGCCGCGGCAGCACCCATCATGATGATGCGCACGCTGCTCCGGTTCGATCCCTGCCTGCCGCGGAAGGAGGTCTGGCTTGCACCGACCGTGCAGGAGACTCTGGGCGCGGTGCAGTTGCGGGATATCCCTCTGGCGGGGTCTCGCGTGTCGCTTGAGGTGTCCGGCCGCGGCGTATCGATCACCGGCGTGCCGGATGGTTTGACCCTGCGCCGCGAGCCTCGTCCACGTGCGTTCGGCATGGCAGGTGGCACGCGATCATGAAGATCGGCATCATCGCGCCGCCCTGGATTCCGATCCCTCCGCCCGCCTACGGGGGCATCGAGTACTTCATCGACCTGCTGGCACGGGAACTCGCCGCAGCAGGTCACGACGTGGTGCTCGCGGCATCGGGTGACAGCACCTGTCCTGTTCGGCGCCTGCCCGGCTTTCCGGCGGCCGACGCTGCCGGAATGGGCCATACGGCCCATGAGCTCTCGCATGTGCTTCGGGCATATGAGGCCGTGGCACATGTCGATGTCGTCGTCGACAACACGATCGCCGGCCCGGTGATCGCGCGGAGCGTGCGGCTCAGAGCCGGGGTGACGGTTGCTCATGGCGCGCTTGTGCCCCGGCTGCAGGAGATCTTCGCCGCGGCCGGAACCACCATGTCCTTCGTCGCGATCTCGCATCACCAGGCGTCCACAGCACGACAGTTTCGTTTCGCCGAGGTGATCCATCACGGCATCGATGTCGACGCTGTGCCCGTCGGCCCCGGCGGGGAAGAAGCCTGCTTCGTGGGACGGATGAGCCCGGACAAGGGCGTGGTGCAAGCGATCAGCGCAGCGAGGTCCGCCGGCATCCGCCTTCGTATTGCGGCCAAGATGCGGGAGGCGTCTGAGTGCGAGTACTTCGAGAGTGCCGTGCGGCCGTTGCTCGGCCCGCGCGTGGAGTACCTGGGTGAACTGAGCGCCTCGGAGAAGTTCGAGCTGATGGGCTCCTCGTGCGCCCTGCTCAACCCCATTCAGTGGGACGAGCCGTTCGGTCTCGCAATGATCGAATCGCTCGCCACCGGAACGCCTGTGGTCGCCACTGGCCGCGGGTCGGCACCCGAGATCGTCGTCGAGGGCGAAACCGGGTTCATCAGAGGCGACCCGGACGAGCTCGCAGAGGCCTTGCAGCGCGCTTCCTCGCTGGCGAGAAGTAGCTGCAGGGCGGATGCTCGCGTCCGCTTCAGCGGGCGACGCATGGCGTCCGACTACGCATCGCTGTTCGCTCGACTGACGGCGCGCCGAGACGACATGGATCCCTTCACCGAGGTGGATGCTGCCGGTGAGCTCGAGCCTCGCTCGTAGACTGGGCGGGTGCCCTATACCGCCGCCGAAGTGAACGCAGTGATCCATCGGCTGTGGCCGCTCGAGACGGCTGAGGCGTGGGACGCCCCGGGCTTCCTGGCAGGGTCACCCGACGAGCGGGTCGAGCACGTTCACCTTGCGGTCGATGCGGTCTCGGCAACCGTCGACGAAGCGCTTGAGCTGGGCGCCGATCTGTTGCTCGTGCATCACCCGCTGCTGCTCCGGGGCGTGACCTCAGTCAGCGAGGACCGCTACAAGGGCGCTCTCCTTGCTCGACTCATCCGAGGTGGTTGCGCGCTCACCGCCGCGCACACGAACGCCGACATCGTCGAGCGCGGTACATCGGCGATGCTCGCCGAGGCCCTCGGGCTCGTCGATACGCGTCCCATCGTCCCGTCAGCGGGGAGCCAGGACACCGGACTGGGGCGTGTTGGCACGCTGCCTGCGCCCATTGCGCTGCGCGAGCTGGCGCAGCGTGTGGCCTCGGCGATCCCCGTCACTCGTGCGGGCATCCGTGTCGCAGGCGACGCGACGCAGCCGGTGCGCACCGTCGCGCTCTGCGGCGGTGCCGGCGATTCGCTGCTCTCGCACCCGGCTGTCACCGCAGCCGACGTGTACATCACGGCCGATCTGCGACATCACCCGGCGTCAGAGGCACGGGAGCAGGCGATGATCGGCGGCGGACCGGCGCTGATCGATCTCTCGCACTGGGCGAGCGAGTGGCTGTGGCTGCCTGCCGCAGCCGAACAACTGAGGGCCGAACTCCCGCGAATCACCGTCACGATCAGCGAGCTGAGCACCGATCCATGGGATTTCGTCGTCGGCTCGACCGAGCACTGAACGCCACCCGGCCGCGTCACTGACGCGTCACCGCTGAAGCAACCGACCAGGAGGAGACCCGATGACGATCAAGGCGAGCCCCGATGAGCAGGCGCTGCTGCTCGACCTGCAGGCGAGCGACACGCGAGCGCAGCAGCTCAACCATCGCCTCAAGACCCTGCCCGAGCACGCCGAACTCGCCGAGGTGACGAAGCAGGGCGACGCGGTGCGCAGAACTCTCGCCGAGCGCGCCGGCGCGCTCGAAGACGCCGAGGCGGAACTGCGTCGATCCGAGTCGGATGTGGAACTCGTGGAGGCCCGGATCAAGCGTGATGAGGATCGGCTCCAGCAGACCCAGTCGGCCAAGGACGCCCAAGGGCTCGAGCATGAACTGGTGTCGCTGCGCAAGCGCCGTTCCGACCTCGAGGACATTGAGCTCGAGCTCATGGAGCGGGTCGACGCGCTGCGAGCGGAGCGGGATGCCGTGGCGACCGAGCTGGCGGCGGTTGATGCGCGTGCGGCCGAGGTGCGCGCGGCCCGTGATGCCGAGACCGCGCGCCTTCAGAGCGAACTGCAGCACGCGGCAGCCAACCGAGCCACCATCGCGAGTCGTGTGCCTGCTGAGCTGCTCGCGCTCTACGAGCGTCAGCGTGAACGGTACGGCTTCGGTGCCAGCCTCCTGCAGGGCGGCGTGACCACGGCCAGCGGTGTACGGCTCAACGAATCCGACATGGCGCAGATCCGCAATGCTGCACCCGACGACGTGCTGCTCTGCCCGGACTCGAACGCGGTCCTCGTGCGCACTGCGGAGTCAGGGCTGTGAGCCGCACGCTCATCATCGAGGCCGACGGCGGCTCGCGAGGGAACCCCGGGGAGGCGGGCTCGGGCGCGGTGGTCATTGACGGTTCATCCGGCGAGATCCTCGCAGAGCTCGGGCTCTATGTGGGTGTCGCCTCGAACAACGTCGCCGAGTACAAGGGCATGATCGCCGGAGTGACGCGCGCCCTCGCCATCGACCCGGATGCCGAGTTGCACGTGCGGATGGATTCGAAGCTCGTGGTCGAGCAGATGAGCGGGCGCTGGAAGATCAAGCATCCGGACATGGCGGAATTGGCTGCACAGGCCCGAGCACTGCTCATCGGCACACCCGTGCGCTTCGAGTGGATCCCGCGAGAGCAGAACTCTCGCGCCGACAAGCTCGCCAATCGCGCAATGGACCTCAGAGCCTCGTTCGACTGATCAGCGTTTCGCTCATCAGTGCTCGACTGATCAGCGCCTGACTGATCAGTGTTCGACTATCGATGCGAAAGGGCGGCCCGGAGTGATCCGACCCGCCCTTTCGCGTGGAAGTGATCGATCAGTCAAGACCGATAGCGGCATCAGCGACCGCTGCAGCCACCGCGTCGGCCACTCGGGGGTCGAGAGGGCTGGGGATGACATACTCGGGGCTCAGATCCGGCTCCGCGAGGTCTGCCAGCGCACGAGCCGCCGCGATCTTCATCTCGAGCGTGATGCGCGTGGCCCCTGAATCGAGCGCTCCCCGGAAGATGCCCGGGAACGCGAGCACATTGTTGATCTGGTTGGGGTAGTCGCTGCGACCGGTCGCCACGACGCGCGCGTAGTCCGCCGCGACATCCGGGTCGACCTCTGGCGTCGGGTTCGAGAGAGCGAACACGATGGCGTCGTCCGACATGCCTTCGAGCCACTCTGTCGGCACCTGGGCGGAGGACACACCGATGAAGACGTCGGCACCGACGAGTGCGTCTTGCAGCGTGCCAGTGCGCCCGTCGGGGTTCGTGAGCGCGGCGTAGTCGGCCTTGATGCCATCGAGTCCGGGTCGGTCGCGGTGGATGATTCCACGCGAGTCGACCAGAACCACGTGCTCGACGCCCGCAGCAAGAAGGATGTTCGCGCACGCGATGCCGGCGGCGCCGGCGCCCGAGATCACGACACGGAGGCTGCTGAGCTCGCGTTCGACGACCTTCGTGGCCCCGAACAGCGCGGCAAGCACCACGACCGCGGTGCCGTGCTGGTCGTCATGCATGACCGGCATGTCGAGTGCTTCGATCAGGCGCCGTTCGATCTCGAAGCAGCGAGGAGCCGAGATGTCCTCGAGGTTCACTGCGCCGAAGGTGTGTCGCAGGCGAACGACCGTGTCGACGATCTCATCGACATCGTGTGTGTCGAGCACGATCGGAATCGAGTCGAGGCCCGAGAACGCCTTGAACAACGCCGCCTTTCCCTCCATGACGGGCAGCGACGCGGCTGGGCCGATGTCTCCGAGGCCGAGCACGGCGCTGCCGTCGCTGACCACCGCGACGAGGCGCCCCGTCCAGGTGTACCGCTTCGCGAGTCCGGGCTCGGCCGCAATGGCTCGGCTGACCTCGGCCACGCCAGGGGTGTAGGCGATCGACAGGTCGCGGATCGAGTTCAGTTCGACACGGCTGAGCGCAGTGAGCTTGCCGCCCTCGTGCGCTTCGAACACCTCCTCGAGCGAGGGTCGCGTGGCTGGGCCGGAAGTCGTGGTCTGGGGCATGGGAAGCCTCTCCGATAAGGGGTCGTCGACGGACGGCGACGATCGTCGTCGTGCGGCTGAAGCGACAGCGAGGCGGGAGCTCTCACGAGATGGCGCCTTGTTCGGCGGCTTGACTCGGAGGACAGGACGGGATGGGGTCACGCCTGGTCGCGAGACGGATGATCTCAGGGTGTGGAAGCATCCGTCGTTGTGCCTGCCGTCAAGCGTAACTGCCGGCATGCTACGACTTCCGTGTGGCCCAACACGAAAGAATCCCGATTCTTTTGCACTCCGCAACACCGCGCCTCAACGGGCAGTCGGTTCTGACGGCTGGGGCGAAGCGAATGGGCCGCCAGCGAAGGCGGCGGCGTGTACGGCGCCTTCGCGGGTGCGCCGCCGCTTGTGCCGCGCACAGAGAGCGCCGGAAGCCGGGCCTGAGAAGCGAATGGGCCGGCTGATACGCCGGGTTCTGTTCACATCAGCCGTGAGGCGGATGCTGGACGGCCATCTCTCTCGGAACTGCGTTGCCGCAGCCCTCTAGCGGTCTACCCGGGGACTCGGCGAGCCGCCTCATCGTCCCCTGTCTGACCTTGCTCCGGGCGAGGTTTACCCAGCGAGCCCGATCACTCGGGCCCCTGGTGGTCTCTTACACCACCGTTTCACCCTTACCGCCGGCCGGGGCCGGAGGCGGTCTGCTCTCTGTTGCACTTTCTCGCGGATTGCTCCGGGTGGGTGTTACCCACCGCCCTGCTCTACGGAGCCCGGACGTTCCTCGGCGATCTCTCGATCGACGCGGCCGTCTTGCCGACCCATTCGCGGACCCAGTCTAGTGACGTCGCTTCAGATGGGGCTGTCACCCGGTCCGGCCCGAGCTCAGCGGCACGGTCCATCCGGCAGCAAGGGCGGCGGAACCCATGATGCCGGCGTTGTTGCGCAGGCTCGCTGCGACGATGGGAGTGCGAAGGGTGAGCAATGGCAGGAACTCCTCGGCCTGCTTGGACACGCCGCCTCCCACCACGAAGAGCTCGGGGGAGAAGAGCATCTCGAGATGGTCGTAGTAGCGCTGCAGCCGCACTGCCCACTCCTCCCAGCTGAGGCCTTCGCTCTCCCGTGCGCGGTTGGAGGCGCGCTTCTCGGCGTCGTGACCATCGAGTTCGAGGTGCCCCAGCTCCGAGTTCGGCACGAGAACGCCGTTGTAGATCATCGCTGACCCGATGCCGGTGCCGAGGGTGGTCACGATGACGAGGCCGGGGTGGTTCGCGACGCCGTACTTGACCTCGGCGAACCCAGCAGCATCCGCATCGTTCACGAAATGGATGTCGCGGCCCAGGTGGTCTTCGAAGAGGCGTTCAGCCTCGAGACCGATCCACTCGTGGCTCACGTTCGCTGCCGACATGGTGCGACCATGCACCACGACCGCTGGGAAGCAGACCCCGAGCGGGGTGGCGCGATCCGCCTCGAGCTGTTCGACGAGTCCGACCACCTCGCGCACGATCGCTCCGGGGGATCCGCCCTCCGGGGTTGCGACCTTGAGACGCTCCGAGACCAGTTCGCCGGTCTCGAGGTCGACCGACGCAGCCTTGATCCCCGTGCCGCCGACGTCGACACCGATCGCTCTGGTCATCCCCTCGCTCCTTCTGTCGTCGAGCGCTGCGCTCTCAGCGGAGTGCTCCGCGTCAGGGGAGCGTCAGCACCTCGACGCCTCGTTCCCCGACAACCAGTGTGTGCTCGAACTGCGCGGTGATGCTCTTGTCTCGAGTGACGACGGTCCAGCCGTCGTCCCACATATCCCATTCATGGGTGCCGAGCGTGAGCATCGGCTCGATCGTGAAGATCATGCCGGGTTCGATCACCGTGTCGAATGCCGGAGCTGCGTCGTAGTGCGGAATCACGAGTCCGGTGTGGAATGCGCGCCCCACACCGTGCCCGGTGAAGTCGCGCACCACGCCGTAGCCGAAGCGTTTGGCGTAGCTCTCGATCGCCCGCCCGATCACGTTGATCTGGCGTCCGGGCGCGACCGCCTTCATGCCCCGCTGCAGGGCGGTGCGCGTGCGCTCTACGAGTTCGCCGACCTCAGCCTTCGGCTCGCCGACCGTGAACGTCGCATTGAGATCGCCATGGACACCGTTCTTGTAGGCCGTGATGTCGATATTGATGATGTCGCCCTCTTCGAGGACGGTGTCATCGGGGATGCCGTGGCAGATGACCTCGTTCACTGAGGTGCAGATGCTCTTGGGGAACCCGCGATAGCCGAGGCACGACGGGTAGGCGTCCTGGCCCACCACGAACTCGTGGCCGATCTCGTCGAGCTCGTCGGTGGTCACGCCGGGCCTGATCGCGGCAGCGACGGCCTCGATCGCCTGGGCGGCGATGCGGCCTGACTCACGAACGAGTTCGATCTCCTCCGAGCTGTAGCGGTCGCCGCCGCCGTAGGCCTCAGGTGCAGGCCTCCCGACATAGCTCGGGCGGTCGATCGACGATGGTACGGTCCGCCGGGGGGAGATCCGCCCGGGGATGAGGTGTCCGTTCTTATCCCTGGGCATACGATCGAGTCTACCGAGCAAGGAGAAGCACGATGGCTGAGTTCTGGTACAACACCCGCACCCACGAAGTCGAGGAGGGCAAGCTCTCGCCGTCGGTGGATCGGGCGGGACCGTTCGAGACAGCCGAGGAAGCGGCCCGTGCTCCGGAGATCATCGCTGAGCGCTCTCGCCGCTGGGCCGCCGAGGAGGCCGCGGAAGACGCCGAGTGACGCTCCGCGGCGCTCCGAGCGGGGAGGAGCCGTCTAGATGACGCCCTGTGCGAGCATCGCGTCGGCGACGCGCACGAAGGCGGCGCAGTTCGCGCCCACCACGTAGTCGCCCGGGCTCCCGTAGCGCTCAGCGGCCTCGAAGGCGGCCTGGTGCACGTCGACCATGATCTCGTGCAGGCGGTCTTCGCTCTCGTTGAAGCCCCACCGCTGCCGCGAGGCGTTCTGGCTCATCTCGAGCGCTGACGTCGCAACGCCGCCAGCGTTGGCCGCCTTGCCAGGTGCGAAGAGCACGTCGTTCGACTGGAACACGCGCACGGCGCCCGGTGTCGACGGCATATTCGCGCCCTCTGCGACTGCGATGACGCCGTTCTCGACGAGCGACGAGGCGCTGTCGGCATCCAGTTCGTTCTGAGTCGCGCTCGGAAAGGCGAGTTGTGCCGGAACTTCCCACACATTGCCGCCCTTGACGAATTCGGCGCGAGGGTTACGGGTCGCGTACTCGGAGATCCGGCCGCGCTCGACCTCCTTGATCTGCCGAAGCAGTTCGAGGTCGATGCCCGCCTCGTCGATGACGAAGCCGGAGGAGTCGGATGCCGTGATCGGGCGAGCTCCGAGCTCCTGCAGCTTCTTGATCGTGTAGATCGCGACGTTGCCCGAACCCGAGACGACCGAGGTCATCCCATCGAGCTGCATGCCGCGAGTGGCGAGCATCTCCTTCGCGAAGTAGACCGCGCCGTAGCCGGTCGCTTCGGTGCGCACCTGGGCGCCGCCCCACAGCACGCCCTTGCCGGTGAACATGCCCGACTCGTGACGGTTGGTGATCTTGCGATACTGGCCGAACAGGTAGCCGATCTCGCGGGTTCCGACCCCGATGTCGCCTGCCGGAACGTCGGTGTGCTCTCCGAGGTGCCGGTAGAGCTCCGTCATGAAGCTCTGGCAGAACCGCATCACTTCGCGTTCGCTGCGGCCGTGGGGGTCGAAGTCGGAGCCGCCCTTCGCGCCGCCGATGCCCTGGCCGGTGAGTGCGTTCTTGAAGATCTGCTCGAACCCGAGGAACTTGATGACGCTGAGGTTCACGCTGGGGTGGAACCGCAGGCCGCCCTTGTAGGGACCGAGCGCCGAGTTGAACTGCACCCGGAATCCGCGGTTGACCTGCACCTTGCCGTTGTCGTCGACCCACGGCACGCGGAAGATCACCTGCCGCTCCGGCTCGACGAGCGCTTCGAGCACGCCCGCCTCGGTGTATTCGGGGTGCTGGTCGATGACGGGCCCGAGCGATTCGAGCACTTCGTACAGGGCCTGGTGGAATTCCGGTTCGCCGGGGTTGCGCGAGTAGGCAGTCTCGTAGACGTCGAGCAGTGCGGGATGGGTCAAGGACATGATCTGCCTTACTTCAGCGGCGCGAGGAGCGCTGGTCAGTCGTCGTAGGAATGCTCGGGGCCGGGGTACGCCCCGGTCGCCACATCTTCGCGAAAGGCGTGCACCGCGTCGGTCAAGATGCCTTTGAGATCGGCGTACTGCTTGACGAACTTCGGGATGCGCCCCGTAGACAGCCCTGCCCAATCGGTCCAGACCAGGAGCTGCCCGTCTGCGTGAGGGCCGGCTCCGACACTGATGGTGGGGATACGCAGCTCTTCGGTCACGCGGCGAGCCGCATCCGAACTTACCATCTCGAGGACCACCGCAAACGCACCCGCCTGCTCAACGGCACGCGCGTCTCGCAGCAGTTGCTCCACCTGCTCGCCCCGGCCTTGCACGAGGTGCCCTCCGAGGCCGTGCTCGCTCTGCGGAGTGAAACCGATGTGAGCCATGACGGGGATGCCTGCTTGAACGATGCGCCGGATCTGCTCCGCGCTGCGTTCGCCGCCCTCGAGCTTGACGGCGTGAGCCTGGGTCTCCTTCATGAATCGGAAGGCGGTGTGCAGCGCCTCGTCCGCGCTCGTCTCATAGCTGCCGAAGGGAAGGTCGGCGATGACGAACGCGCGCTGCACGGCATTCGCGACGGCGCGGGTCAGCGGAATGAGCTCATCGACCGTGACCGGCAGCGTGGTGTCGAACCCGAGCACGTTATTGCCCGCGGAATCGCCCACCAGGATGAAGTCGATGCCGGCGGCGTCGAAGATCTGGGCGGTGAGCTGGTCGTAGCTCGTGAGCCCGGTGATCTTGATCCCTTCGCGCTTGGCGTTCTGGAAATGGCGCGTTCGTACCCGCTTGGGCGGCTGCTGGGTCATGCAGCACACCCTACTGCGACGGACGATACGTGATCGGAAGCCTGCGATCCCTACCGAAGGCGACGGCGCTGATCTTGGGGCCGATCGCGCCCTGTCGACGCTTCCACTCGCTGTGGTCGACGAGCCGCACCACATCCGAGACGACCCCGGCGTCGTATCCGAGCGCGACGATCTCATCCACGCCGAGATTGCGGGTCACGTATGCGTCGAGGATCGGGTCGAGCACCTCATACGGCGGCAGAGAGTCCTGATCAGTCTGGTCGGGCCGCAACTCGGCGCTCGGCGGTTTCGTGATGCTGTTCTCCGGGATGGGCGGTGTGCGGCCGTGCGCGGCGGCGTGCTCGTTGCGCCAGGTGGCGAGCTTCCAGACCAGGCTCTTCGGCACGTCGCGGATCGGGGCGAATCCGCCGGCGGAGTCTCCGTAGATGGTCGAGTAGCCCACAGAGATCTCGCTCTTGTTCCCGGTCGTCAGCAGGAGATGACCGTGCATGTTCGACGCAGCCATCAGCACGATCGCGCGCACCCGCGCCTGCAGGTTCTCGGCGGCCACCCCGCTGAGCTTCAGCTGCTGCTCGATGGGGGAGACCAGGTCGGCGATGGGCTCGACCGAGTACCGGATGCCGACGCGTTCGGCCAGCTCGTCGGCATCCGTTCGAGAGTGCTCGCTCGAGTACCGGCTGGGCAGCGAGATGGCGTGGACGCGGTCGGCCCCGATGGCGTCGGCCGCGATTACGGCAC
This sequence comes from Ruicaihuangia caeni, assembly GCF_029952955.1. Lineage (GTDB taxonomy): Bacteria > Actinomycetota > Actinomycetes > Actinomycetales > Microbacteriaceae > Ruicaihuangia > Ruicaihuangia caeni. The sequence goes on from NZ_JASATX010000001.1 coordinate 707,732, forward strand.
AGACGGCTGAGTCGATGCCGCCCGACAGCCCCAGCACCACCGAGGGGAACCGGTTCTTGTTCACGTAGTCGCGTGTGCCGAGCACGAGCGCGTTCCAGACCTGCTGCTCGACCGGCCCCGGCTCGTTGATCGTCGGCTCGAGGACGTCGCCGCCGACGGTACGCGGTTCGAGCGTGACGGTCGCCGGGGGAGCGTCTGCGGCCGCTTCGACGACGTCGATATCGGTGACGAGCACGTGCTCCTCGAACTGGGGCGCACGGGCGACGACGGTGCCCGAGGCGTCGACCACCAGGCTGTCGCCGTCGAAGACCAGGTCGTCTTGACCGCCGACGATGTTCACGTACGCCAGCGACGCGTTCGCCTCCCTCGCGCGCTGCTGCACGAGCGGTAGCCGCACCTGCTGCTTGTCGCGTTCGAAGGGCGACGCATTGATGGTCAGGACCAACCCGGGCTTGGCGTTCTTGAGTTCCGCCACCGGTCCGGCGTCACGCCAGAGGTCCTCGCAGATCAGCACGGCGACGCGGCATCCGCCGATGTCGAGCACGACGTGGTCGCGGCCAGGAATGAACGTGCGGTACTCGTCGAAGACCGCGTAGTTCGGAAGGTGATGCTTGGCGTAGCGCGCCTGCACTCGGCCGTGCTGCAGCACGCTCGCGGCATTCTGTGCGATTGCGCTCGGCGTGCGGTCGCCCGCGAGCCCTGACGCTTCGTGGGGGCCGTCAGGGTGCCCGACAATGACGATCAGCTCACCGAGACCGCGCTCCGTCAGCCGCACGGCGAGTTCCTCCACCTGCTGCCGACACGCACGCAAGAAGGAGGCGCGGCCGGCGAGATCCTCGATCGGATAGCCGGAGAGCGCGCACTCGCCGACGGCGAGCACCTGCGCGCCCTGTTCAGCCGCTCGCTGGGCGGCATCGAGGATGCGGTCGGAATTCCCTTCGAGGTCTCCGAGCACCGGGTTCAACTGGGCTAGTGCGACGCGCAGGCGGGGCATACGAAGTACCCTAATAGCGCTGGGGAGGGCTCCCCAGGGGTGGTCGACGAGGAGCCAGATGGACAAGCAACGCGACTTCGTGCTTCGAACGATCGAGGAACGTGGTGTGAAGTTCGTCCGGCTCTGGTTCACCGACGTGCTCGGCACCTTGAAGAGCGTCGCGATCGCACCGGCCGAGGTGGAGGGCGCCTTCAACGAGGGCATCGGCATCGACGGGTCAGCCATCGAGGGGCTCACCAGGTCGTACGAGGCCGATGTGCTCGTGCAGCCCGACCCTGCGACGTTCCAGATCCTGCCCTGGCGCGGCGAAGTCGACGCCACCGCGCGCATGTTCTGCGACGTGCTCACGCCTGACGGGCAGCCCGCCGTCGCCGACCCGCGCAACGTGCTCAAGCGAGTGCTCGCGAAGGCGGCCGATCAGGGCTTCAGCTTCTACACGCATCCGGAGATCGAGTTCTATCTGCTGAAGTCGAGCGAACTCGTCGACGGACGGCCCGTGCCGGTGGACCAGGCCGGCTACTTCGACAATGTGCCGGGCGGCACAGCGCACGACTTCCGTCGCCAGTCGGTGCGGATGCTGGAGGATCTCGGCATCTCGGTCGAGTTCAGCCACCACGAGGTCGGCCCCGGGCAGAACGAGATCGATCTGCGCTACGCCGACGCGCTGACCACCGCCGACAACATCATGACGTTCCGAGCCGTGATCAAGGAGGTGGCCATCGAGCAGGGCGTGTACGCCACGTTCATGCCGAAGCCGCTCGCCGGTCACCCCGGCTCCGGCATGCACACGCACATGTCGCTCTTCGAAGGCGACACCAACGCATTCCACGAACCCGGCGCGCAGTACCAGCTCTCCCGCATCGGGCGGCAGTTCATCGCGGGCCTGCTCACGCACGCTCCCGAGATCACGGCGGTCACGAACCAGTTCGTGAACTCGTACAAGCGGCTCTGGGGCGGCGATGAGGCCCCCAGCTATGTCGTGTGGGGGCACAACAACCGGTCGGCGCTCGTGCGCGTTCCGCTCTACAAGCCGGGCAAGGGCACCAGTGCGCGGGTCGAGTACCGCGCCATCGACTCTGCAGCGAATCCCTACCTCGCCTATGCGCTGCTGCTTGCCGCGGGGCTCAAGGGCATCGAGGAGGGCTACGAGCTGCCGCCTGAGGCGGTCGAAGACGTGTGGAGCATGACGGATGCCGAGCGCCGCGCCCTCGGCTACAAGCCGCTGCCGGCGAGCCTCGACCGTGCCGTCGCGCTGATGGAGGAATCCGAACTCGTCGCCGAGACGCTCGGCGAGCGGGTCTTCAACTACGTGCTGCTCAACAAGCGCAAGGACTGGGCCGACTACCGCGACCAGGTGACGCCGTACGAGCTCGAGAAGAACCTGTCGCTGCTCTGAGCCGAGTCGATTCGGAGCCCCAGCACGATGTCTCGCACCCCGAGCACGCTCGCTGAACTCGCGCGGCTGGGGTTCACCGAGCTCTCTGCTGCGCGCGACCGCCTGCACGAGTTGCCACACGAATCGGTGCCGCTGTTCGCGGGCGCTGCAGACCCCGATCAGGCGCTCCGCGAACTGGAGCAGCTGCGCGACAAGGACCCTGAGACGTTCGACCGGCTGCTCGCCGATGAGCAGGCAGCGGCGAGGCTCATCCGAGTGCTCGGCGCCTCCAGCGGGCTCGCGCAGTTCCTCATGCGGCATCCCGAGCATGCCGAAGTGCTGTTCGACGCCCATGGCCCCCGCAGCCAGATCGAATACGAGACCGAGTTCACCGCAGCCGCTGCCGAGGCGACGGGCATCGCGGCACAGGATGCGCTGAGGGTCGCCTATCGACGTGCGGTTCTCTCGCTCGCAGCGTGGGACCTCGAGCAGGCAGATCCGAGAGATGCCGTAGAGCCCGTCGCAGCCGCGCTGGCCGATCTCGCCGGAGCGGCGCTGCACGTCGCACTGCAGCTGGCCCGGCGCGATTCGCGGGCGGCACCCGAAGCCCTCGCGGCAACCTCCCTGGCGATCATCGGCATGGGCAAGGCGGGCGGCCGGGAGCTCAACTACCTGAGCGACGTCGATGTGATCTTCGTCGCCGAGCGCCGCGATGACGCGATCGACGACACGCGGATGCTGTCGATCGCGACGTCGCTCGCACGATCCGCCATCGCCATCATCAGCGAGCCATCGGTCGAACCGCCGCTGTGGGAGGTCGACGCGAACCTCCGTCCCGAGGGCAAGGACGGCGCGCTCGTGCGGACCCTCGAATCGCACCTGGCGTACTACGAGCGCTGGGCCAAGATCTGGGAGTTCCAGGCGCTGCTGAAGGCGCGGCCGCTGGCAGGGGATGCCGACCTCGGCAGGCGCTACGTCGAGACCCTCGCGCCCCTCGTCTGGGCGAGTGCTGGTCGTGAGGGCTTTGTGGCTTCGGTACAGGGCATGCGGGAGCGCGTGACCGAGCATGTGCCGAGCGAGCAGCGCGATGTGCAGTTGAAGCTCGGCCCGGGTGGGCTTCGCGATATCGAGTTCACCGTGCAGTTGCTGCAGTTGGTGCACGGGCAGTACGACGGCGGCATCCGCCAGGGCTCGACGCTCTCGGCCCTCGCGGCGCTTGCGGAGGGTGGGTACGTGGGGCGGGCGGAGGCAGTGGAGTTCTCCGAGGACTACCGGCTGCTCCGACTGCTGGAGCACAGACTGCAGTTGGCGAAGCTGCAGCGCACGCACCTCATGCCGACCGATGCCGAGGCGCTCCGCGTGCTCGCACGGGCCACCGGCGTGTTCGCCAATGCCGACGAGCTGATCGCCGCGTGGGAACGGGTGAAGCGAGCGGTGCGCTCGTTGCATCTTCGGCTGTTCTATCGACCGCTGCTGTCGGCCGTGGCCGCGCTGCCGGAGGAAGGCGCGGCGCTCTCCGGCGAGCAGGCGGCAGCTCGTCTCGCGGTGATCGGGTTCGTTGACCCGGTCGGGGCGTTGCGCCACATCGCGGCGCTCACGGCCGGCGTCTCGCGACGCGCCGCGATCCAACGCACGCTCCTGCCGGTCATGCTCGAGTGGCTCTCTGAGGGCGCCGACCCAGACCACGGACTGCTCGCCTTCCGCAGGATCAGCGAAGACCTCGGCGAGGCGTACTGGTACCTGCGGATGCTGCGCGATTCGACCGCCGCGGCGCACCGCCTCGCGCAGGTGCTCTCAGGGTCGCGCTACGCCACGAGACTGCTCGAGCGAACGCCGGATGCCGCCGCATGGCTCGAGAACGACAGCGAGCTTCGCCCCCGCGCCGCGCAGTCGCTGCTCGACGAAGCGCTGGCCACCACCGCGAGGCACGAGTCGTCTGGGGCGGCCGTGAACGCCCTTCGCGCCGCTCGACGAAGAGAGATGCTCAGGGTGGCCCTGGCCTCGTTGCTCGGCGTGATCAGCACGAAGGAGGTGGGCCGCGCGATCGCTGACATCAACACCGCGTTCTTGCAGGGCGCACTCGCGAGCGCCAGGCGCGGTGTCGACGGCATCCAGTTCGCGGTGATCGCCATGGGTCGGTTCGGCGGGGCAGAGCTGGGCTTCGGGTCGGACGCCGATGTGATGTACGTGTATCGCTCGGAAGTCTCCGGCAGCGGTGACGGAGCGGACGGCCCCGGCAGCCGCCGAATGGCGGAGCGACTGGTGCGCGCGCTTGTCGAGGCGAGCGACGACTTGCGCTTGCCGCTCGACCTCGACGCATCACTGCGACCAGAAGGGAAGAACGGCCCCATCGTCCGCTCGCTCGACTCGTATCGTGCGTACTACGCGCGCTGGTCGCTCACCTGGGAGGCTCAGGCGCTGCTGCGCGCCCGTGGCGTCGCAGGAGACCAGGAGTTGATCGACGACTTCGAGGCTCTCGCAGACGAGGTTCGCTACCCGGCGCGACTGACGGAGCACGAGGTGCGCGAGGTGAAGCGCGTGAAGGCTCGTGTGGAGGCGGAGCGCCTTCCGCAGGCGGCAGACCCGTCGCGTCACTTGAAGCTCGGCCGCGGATCGCTCAGCGATGTGGAATGGTTCGTGCAGTTGCTGCAACTCCAGTACGGGCACGGGCTCCCCGCGCTTCGCACGACCAGCACGCTCGATGCCCTCAGCGCGGCTCTTGACGCGCGTCTCGTGCAGCACGCCGATGCCGACGTGCTCCGTGATGCCTGGATGATCGCCACCCGCGCGCGGTCGGCCACGACCCTCTGGAGCGGGGCCGCATCCGACATCCTGCCCATCGACTGGAATGAGCTCGAGGGTGTGGCTCGCGTCATGGGGTACCCGCCTGGCCACGCGGCAGAGCTCGAGCACGACTATCTGCGCGCCACCCGGCTCGCCCGCCGCGTCTTCGAGCGGGAGTTCTACGGCGAGTGACTGGTCCGCGGTTCAGCGGTCAGGGTCGCCATGACGGCGGCCGGAGCCACCCTGCCGCCATCGTGAGCACCGGGAGTGCGCGATTCAGCCACCAGGCCAGGAACACGCCGGCGACGCACATGGCGAGCACTGCGCCCGCGAGCACATCCGTGGGGTAGTGCAGCCCCAGATACATGCGCGAGTAGGCGACGACCGCGACGAACAGAACGCACGCGGGCGAGACGATCGTCGATCGCCGACGGTGGTCGCGTGCAAGCACCAGGATGCCGATGCTGAGCGCCGTGGCGAACCCCACGTGTCCGCTCGGATACGCGGTGGAGCTCACGAGGTCGGCATGCGAGTGCCAGTTGTCGAGCACGTCAGGACGGGCGCGCTGCACGAGGAGCTTCACCAGTTCACCGGTCCGCCAGGAGACGAGCACGGTGAGCGCGAAGGTGGCAGCGCGAGCGATGTCGCGCGTCGCTGCCGCGACGGCGGTCGCGACGGCAATCGTGATCGCGAGTGCGGGTGCTGGATCGAACACGGCGTCGATCGCCAAGGCAACGGCATCGGGCACGGGCCGATGCTGGGGAATCAGCGCCCCGAGAACTCGGCTCTCCGCCCGGCTCCACTCTGAACTCGTCGCCACAGCGATCCCGAACCACACCACGACGGCGATTCCGGCGATCGATGCGACGACCAAGGGCATGCCGGCCCCGCCACTGAGGCGGCGGAGCGGGCGCAGCGGATCGGGCCTGGCTGGCACGGTGCGCCGCTGTGCGTCGCTCATGCGCGAATGCTACGCGCCCCTACTGGTCATGCCGGCGCGCGCGACCGCTCTCCAAGGCGCGCGATTGGGACCCTCGATGTGGGGGCCGTGCGGGGGCGATTGCGATCCGTATCGTTGAAAGGTTCCCGAAAACCCGATTGAGGACGAATGACAGACCCGCGACCCCGCACCCGAGTCAAGCTCACCACCATCCAGTGGGTGACGCTTCCGATCGTAGGGCTTCTCCTGCTGACAGCAGCGTTATCCACAGGGGTCGGCGGCCTTCTGATCATGCTGGGCCTGATCGGCGCAGGCTTCGCGGTCTATGCACTCGTGACGGGGCGCAAGACTTGGCTGCGCTTGCCGTCGAGGAAGCTCGCCGCCGGCGCGCTCGTCGGTGCCTTCTTCGTGACAGGTCTCGGAAGCTCGGTGTACGCGGCGACTCATCCTCGCGCGCCGACGCCTCAGGCAGCTCCGGTCGTCGAAACCGAACCGGATGTCGAGCCCGCAGAGCAAGCCGACCCCGGACTCGAGTTCACCGACGAGGCGCCTGCCGACCCCGCCACGGCGAAGAGCCCGGCCGAAGAGGCGCAGACCGTCGCCGATGCATCCGTTACGAACGGTACTGCGCTCGAACTGCTGGCGTCGTTGCCGGTGAAGGGCCGCGCGCCGAAGACCGGGTACGACCGCGAGGCCCGGTTCGGTGACGGTTGGCTCGACGTCGATCGCAATGGCTGCGACACGCGCAACGACATGCTCGCGCGGGATCTGACCGATGTAGTCCGGGAGGGGCCGTGCAAGGTAATGGCGGGCACGCTCGTCTCGCCGTACACCGCGCAGACGGTGTCGTTCGTGAGGGGGAACACCACCTCGACCCTCGTGCAGATCGACCATGTAGTGGCGTTGTCGGACGCCTGGCAGAAGGGCGCCCAGCAGCTCACGCAGGCGCAGCGCGTCTCGTTCGCGAACGACCCCCTGAACCTCCTCGCGGTCGACGGCGCATCGAATGCCCAGAAGCGCGACGGTGATGCTGCTACCTGGCTTCCCGCGAACAAGTCGTTCCGCTGCGCGTACGTGGCGCGTCAGATCTCGGTCAAGGCGACCTACGGGCTCTGGGTGACGCAAGCGGAGAAGGACGCCATGGCACGCGTGCTCAGCGCGTGCCCGAACGAGCCTGGCGTCACCTCCACGTTCGCACCGGTCCCCGTCGTGGCAGCGCCGGCTCCCGCGGAGCCCCCACCTTCCCCGGCCCCTGCCGAGCCTGCACCCGCCCCGGCTCCCGCGCCGGCGCCAGCACCCGCCCCGGCTCCCGCCGACGTCTACTACAAGAACTGTTCCGCAGCTCGTGCGGCGGGCGCTGCACCCGTCTATTCAGGCGATCCTGGGTACGGCAAGCACCTCGACCGGGACGGCGACGGCATCGCCTGCGAGTAGCGGCGACCCTCTCAGGGAACGGCCGGTGCCGCAAGGATCGATCTTCCCGGCGCCGGTCGAATCCTCCTCGGCACCCTGCCGACGACAGAGCCCGCCCGGGCGATCGCCGGGCGGGCTCTGTCGTTGATTCCGCGGACCGCGCTGTTGCGGTCAGCTCGACGCGGCTCCGAGGAGCTCGGTCGTCACACGCCGTAGTACAGCTCGTACTCCTCGCGCGTGATTGTCGCGTGTTGTGCGTGACTGACTTCCGCGAGATTCCGCGGGTTTCGCGGTTGTGGGTAATTGCGGGTGATAGCGCTGTTTCGACGCTCTTGCGGACTCTTTGCGGACTCGATTCGAGACATCAACGACGGGAATGCTTCTCCGGTAGGGCCGCAATGTACGCGTCGAGGTCGTCTTTGCGGAACTTCACGCGCTTCTGATTCCCGACTGGGGTGATCTCGCCCATGGCGCGGAGCTCGTCGACGTCGCGGAGGGAACCGCTGATGTAGTACGCCGCGATCTCCCGGGTCATCAGTGCGGGCGGAAACTGGTACTGAATAATCACCCGATCCAGTCAATCGGGATTCCTGGCGCCCGTCCGCTGCGCGGCTTGCTCGGTCTAGAACTGCCATCCCATGTCGAGCCGCCGAGCCTGGTCGCGGTTGTCCTTGTTGACGACCAACTTCGCTTCGCTGTTGGCGATCTCTTGCACCCAGCCGAACAACGTGCCGTCCATGTAGATCGGGCGGTCGCTGCTCCCTCGGCCGAGAGCCGCGCGCACGCGTTCCAGTTGAGGACCACCGAGCGGGAGGACCGCTTCGTCGTAGCGGCCTTCACCGACGACGGCCGCCACACCGCCAGGGGTAGCCTCAACGACACCGCCGAGGGCGAGGCGGGGCAGCTTCCCGATACGGAAATCGATCGCCCCGCCCGTGATGTCGGAAAGGAACCCGCCCATCCCGTTCAGTCCGTCGATGAACCCGTTGATCCCGTCGATGATGAAGTTCACGAACGCCTTGAACCCGGTCTCGATACCCCGCCAAATACCGGCGAAGAAATCCCCCAACCCACCGAACACGGTCGTGAAAATGTCACCCACAACGCGGATCGCGGGGGCCATGATCTTCGTGAAGTACGGCACCACAATGTTCTGCACCAGCCAGGTGATGACCCCGCCGACGAACGTCAGGATCGCGGCGATGGTTTCGAGGACGGGGGCGAGCGCGGTACCGATGATCTGCACGACCGTGATCAGGATCGGGGCGAACGCGTCCATCAGGATCCCCACCACGGGCAGCAGGGCCTGCGCGATCGCGAGGATCGGCGGGATGATCGCCTCGAAAATCGAGAACAGCGGGTCCAGCAAGGACAGCACCACACTGACCACCGGCATCAGCAGATCCAGTGCGGACACCAGCACGTCGGCAATGATCCCCGCGATGACGAGCACGACCGGCATCATCCGTTCGAAAACGCCTGCCAGCCGTCCGAGGATGTCGGCCACGACCGGGATAACAGCCAGCAGCACCCCGCCGAGGACTTCACCGATCTTCGCGAACACCTCAGCGACGATGGGCAGGTAAGAGGCGAGGGCACCCGCGAAGACCTCCGCGATCTGCCCGAGCGGGGCCACCAGTTGCGGCAGCAGCGGGCCGAGCAGTTTGAAGACCGCACCGAGCGGTGTCAGGTATCCGAGGAGTTCCCCCAGGCCACCGCTGAACAGGGGCTTGAACGCGTCGAAGAGAGCCCGCGCGCCCAGACCCACGGTCTCCATGAACCCGGCAAGGCCAGACGACGTGACGTCGCGTCCTCCGGCTTTGAATGCCTCGAACATGGCGCGGAACCCGCCGGTGACCTCGGAGACGGCCTGGCCGATCTTCACGAACGTGCTGAGGAACGGGCCAAGCGCGAGCGTGTCGACATCGCCGTCGAACGTCATGCCTTCCTTGAGCGCCCGGAACCCCGTGGACAAGCGTTCGATCACAGGGCCGACCTTGTCGGTCATCGTGTCGAGCGCTCGGGTGATCGCGGAGAGCGCCGGCTGCACGAGCGGGAAGATGTCCTGTAGGACTCGCTCGCCGAGCCTGTTGATCGCGGCCATCATGTTGGCGAACGCGCCGCGAGTGGATTCACCAGCCTTGAGCGCGGCCCCGCCAATGTTCTCTTCGATGACCCGGTTGAAGGTCTCGGCGTCGACCTTCCCCTGCGACACCATCTTCGACATCTCTGCCGCTGTGACGCCGTACTCGTCAGCGAGCCACTGCAGGATCGGTATGCCGCGGTCTTGGAGTTGGTTGAGGTTCTCCGTCATGGCGCGGCCGTTGGCCTGCACCTTGTTCATGATGGAGCCCATCTCATCCATCGAGACGCCGGCGATCGTTGCTGCATCAGCGGTGAGACGGAGGTACTTCTCGAGTTCCTGCCCCGGCTTGATCCCAGCGGCGACAGCGGACGCGGCGACCGTCGCGGCGGTGTCGAGACCGAACGCGGTGCCCTTCACCGCGGCAAGGGCGGAGCCCATGATCGTTTCGACGTTCGCCGTCGAGTGACCGAGGCCTTCCAGCTTCTTGGTGGCGTCCTCGATCTTGAGCATCCGCTCGAACCCGCCCTTGATGGCGAGCCCGGTGAGCGCGGCCGCTGCGCCAGCCGCCGCGAGAGCGGCTCCCTTGGCCAGCTTGCCGATCTTCCCGAAGACCGACGTGCCCTTCTTCTCCGCAGTCGAGAAGCTGCCGTCGAGATCCTTCTCGATGTTCCGCTTGACGCCAGTCGTCGTTGGGACGATCTCGACAAACAGAGTCGCTTGTGCCATGGGGTTCCTCCTGAGGAGTGCCCCACGGCAACTGGGGCTTGGTGATGTGTTGAGTTAGCGGCGCGGTTACAGTCCGACGAACTGGCGCTGGTAGACCTTCAGAGCCTTCGTGAACCGCGCTCGAGCAGCGGTGTTCTGCTTTCCTGCGAAGACCGCGTCGACCATGTCGAGCAGCGCGAGCGTGCAGGCGCGCAAGGTCGCTGGGTCATCGATCTGGTCGAGGATGGCTGGCCGCTCTTCGGCCTTCGCGAGCGCCGTGACCACAGCGGCATGTCGAGCGGTCATCTCGGTGAGTACGTCATCGACAGTCACCAACGACTCATTCCTTCCCGAGTCGCCTTGCGAGTCGATCGAACTGGTCTTCTCGCTTCTGAGGTCCTCGCACGAGCGAGGTGAGCATCGTGACACTCAAGGCGATGATCAACAGTCCGACTGCGATCGCTCCGATCCAGGAGACGATGTCCCACGGGTTCATTCGGATGGTTCCTTTCGTCTTTGGGGCCCGTGAGGTGAAATCCCCCAGACCCGTACATAACTCGAATCACAGCAACTCCCCGCGCTCCAGGACCCCCGGGGGGAGGGGGTACCGGGGGTGCTCTGCGGTGAATGAGTCGCGGCCACTGCTTGCCACTTGGGGAGGAGGGCCCCCAAGCAGTGACCGCGACAGCTTTGGCACCGGTCAGCCGGCTGGTGTGAGGGAGATCTTCTGGATCGCGGCTTCGTGCGGGAACACCCAGCCGACACGGAGCGTGGCGCGGATGCCGACACGATCACTGGCGAAGTACGCGGATCGGTCGACGTCGAGGGTCACGTCCTTGCGGAGTGCCACGAGTGAGAGCGCGGTTGGGATGCCCCAGATGGTGCCTTCGGTGACGGCGGGTGAGACGAGCAGCGGGACGCCAGCGACCCTGCGGACCCCGGGGAGCGTGGGGTCGGGCTGGAGGAGGTCCCGGTTGGAGCCAGTGGTCTCCTTCACCTGGGCAAGGGCGAGAGCGTCGGCCGGGTGGGCGATGAACGCGTTGACGGTAGCGCCGACTGATTCGGCCTCGTAGACCGCTTCGGTGAACGGGTCCACGTTCGCCCAGTCTGCTGGGCCAGTGATGGCGTTCACGTTCGCGAGATCCTCGAGCCCTGCGGGCTGGTTCGCGTTGACCACGGGCGGGGGGCCTTCGTCGGTGACGTTGGTGCCGAAGAATGCGGCGTCGATCTTGCGGGCGATGTCGCGGGCGAGTCCTGCGCCGACGATGCCTGCGGCTTCGGGGCTGGAGTCGTCGGCGAGTTCGCTGGTGATGATGGTGAGCCCGGCGAGCTTCTTGTACTCGGCGACCGCTTCGTCGAGAACCGCGTCGCTCGCGGTGATGTCGGCTCCTTCGGCGGTCCATGCCGCGGCGGGATCGGCGGCGACGATGGGGACTCGGAACTTGTGGCTTGGGTCGGTGTGGATCACGGTCGCGACTTGCAGCGCGATCGATCCCTTCTGGACCGGGACGGTGATGAGTTGGCCGATCTGCTCGGGCTTGAACGCCAGCGCAGCGGATGCGGTTGACATTGACATGAGGGACGCTCCTTGGGTGAGGTGGCTGCTTGCGCTGCTCGGGAGGCCCTGCCTCAACCGTGCGTGCTCACCTGGAGCTTCTTGCTGAGCTGTGCCGGCACCTGGCCGGTGTTACTGCTCATCAGCAGTTTACCGGCCAGGTGCGACATTCTCAGGCTTCCCGCGCCGTGATCGCGGCACTCCATGACAGCTCTTCGGCTGGCTCGACGGCGATCACGTCACCGGTGGTGCCTTGGCCGTCAGCGGAGGGCGCGGCGGGGAGCTTGGGGATACCGAGCATGTCCCGGGTCGCGCCGATCGCGGCGTGCACAGCGTCACGGTTGATCGTGCCGTCATCGTTCAGGAGCGACTCGAGCTCCACACCAGTCGCCCACACTGCCGCGGGCTTGAGGTTGGCCTGCTGAACCATGTCGTCGACGAGCCCGCGCCGCATGTTGCTGAGCTCGTCGCGCAGCTGGTCGCGCTCCTTCTCGACTTCACGCAACTGGGTTCGGTATTTCGCCGCTTCACGGTTCCCGGACACGGTGCCGGCGTCGTCTGTGTCAGCGGATCTGTCGAGGTCGTTGTCCGTAGCCATCGTGGGATCTCTCTTTCTCTAGTTCGGCGAGCATCGCGGCAGCGTGCCCGCATTCAGGTGTGGGGAACCGTCCGCACGCGTCGCAGCGCCAACGGATGCCCCCGGATGCGGCGTAGCGCACTCGGACGATGAGGACCGCGCCGGGTAGTGCGATGAACGCGGCACGGTTACGGCCGCCCTTCACACCGATCAGATGCACCTCGAGCGGGAGGTCGGTCATAGCGCTTGAGGTGGTCATGCTGCCTCCCGGTCACGGGCGCAGCGCGCGCACTCGAACTTGTCATTCGCCGGGTAGTCGGGATGCAGTGCACAGCGCCCGTTCACCGTCGGGGTACGTCGAGGCTCAAGCGACATGCAGTCGTAGCAGCGCGGCACGAAGGCTTCACCGACATGCCGATCGCACAGTTCGCGATTGTCTCTATGGGCCATCACGCAGCCCTCACCGCAGCATGAGCACGATCCGCCTTCTCACAAGGCAGAGGATCACCACACACCGAGCAACCCCACGCAGCAGCAGAACCCGGAATCGGTGCGACATCCCACGTCAGCGCCGAACCTGAACCCGTGCTTGTCCTTGCCTGGCCTTCCTGTCCTGTCCTTGCCTGTGTAGACCCCCGGGACACGTCCCCGGGATTGTCCCCGGGACTAGGTGAGAAGCCCGCGGGCTCAGCGCCGTCGTTCTTTGCGCGTTGCCGGGCCTTCTTCTCCCGCTCTCGACGCCTGACATTCTCGAGCGCCTCGAACTCTGACCTAGTCGTTTGTGTGGCCTGATAGTCGACCATCTGCCACCCACCCGGCACCTCGGCCCACAGGCCTGCTGCAACGAGCGGAGCGATGCTGCTACGGCTCACGCGGGGGATGAACTCGAGGTCGTCTGCGGTGAGGAACCCGTCCGTGCGGTTCTCAACCATCCACGTGCCGGCCGTGACGAACGTCTTGAACGCGTCGCCTGTGAGGGTCATAACGCGGCGGTCGTTCAACCACCGACCTGTGAACCTGAAGTCGCTCACAGCATCACCCCCTTTCGGTATGAGGGGCCGACCCGAACGAGTCGGCCCCGGTCGTCACTCGTCAAGCGCACGGAGCTCGTCATCGATCTGTTGCGGTCGGCGCAGCACCTTCGGTGCATCCGCATGGTCAGCGGCGGCACGGAGCGCGTCAGCGAGCGCCCGCGCCTCGTGCGGGAACATCTGGAAGGCATACCCGGGGACATCGACGCTGACGATCGTCTGTTCTGGGGCGTGTGATAGTTCGCCCGTGTCGACGAAGATGGGCCCTCCGGCGAACCGGGCATCAACGGTTGTGCGCATCAGTTCACCGCCTCACCGTGTGCCAGGGCGTCGAGCTTGTCGGCGAGCGCCCTGAGCTCACCCGCGAGGTCTGCCAGTTGTGGCATCCGGTATTCGCGATCGATCTCGATCAGTACCGCCAAAGCGTCGGTAAGTGATTGACTCTCGACCTTCTGCATGGACGCCTGTCCGTCACGGTGGCCTTCCCCCGCAGTGAACTCGTGAAGGGTCTCAACCTGGCCCAGGTGAATCTCACTGACGGGTTCGCCCCGCTCGAAACGCTCCACCTCTTGCACTGAGTGACCCGTGCACCATTCGTGGGCCGAGCACGCAAGGTTGTCGAGCAAGCAAAGGGCGGCTCTGCCGTTCTCGACAGACTCGACGTAGTACCTTCCGAAACCGAGCCACGTGATGCCGTTCTCTTCGTACGCGTAGTTGGCATTCGCGCTGGCCGGGGCCGGTACCTTGCCCGCCTCAACGTAGTTGCCCCCTGCGTCGTACGAGCCAACGAACGCGTGGACGCTCTTCTCAAGGTCTAGCTGGTCAGCCGGCATCGTGAAGCGCCGCTTCACCGGCCTGTACAGCGGATGGCTGGGGTCGAGCTTCACCGCTGCCCCCTGGGATCCGTCAGGGGTTTCTGCTTGAATTGACACGTCTGTTTCCTTCACAGGGATTTCGGGCACGGAGCCGGGGTTGCCGCCCCGGCTTCTTTCTGGCTGAACTTCAGAAGCTGCATCAGTGAGCCTCACGTCCTTCGAACGCGGCGATGATCCAGGACTCGATATCGGACTCACGGAACATTCGGCGGCCGCCGATTTTCGCGGATCTTGGAGCGGTGCCCTGATAGATCTGGAAGCGAAGCGCCGCCTCGGTTCGGTTCAGACGAGCGGCTGCCTCCCGAACGGTAAGCAGGCGGTCTAGTGGGGGCACGCCTTGGCGTGTTGCCATCGTCAGCTCCTCTCATTGTGTTTACTGGTGAACACGTCTGAGCATATGCAGTCACGTGTTGAGTGTCAATGCCAGTTTGTGAGAGTGTTAGCGACTATGGAGGAATCAGACTTCGTCAGCGACGTGGATAAGGCGGTCGCACGGAACATAAAGCAGGCTCGCGAGCGCGCCGGCCTCTCGCAGGCCGAGGTTGCGCGGCTGTTGACAGACGCAGGTGTTCCGGCGATACATCAGACCACGATCGCGCGAATCGAGAAGGGAGATCGCAAGCTGCGCTTGGCCGAGGCGCTGGCCATTGCGCGCATCCTCGAATACCGCGTGGAAGACCTCGCAGAGTCCTCACGCTCGGCAGCGTTGCGAGAGAGCTACGAGCGGCTTCAGAAGCTCGTGCACTCTGTGAAGACTCTCGCGGGCGACCTCCTGCATGAGAAGCTCGTGCTTGCCACGGATCTCGACATGAAGATGCCACTCACTCAAGATGCCGCGATCGCGACCGCTGAGTACATCAAGGTGAACCCGATCGTCTACGACATGCTCGACGAGCTGTTGTCAACCAATTCCGACCTTTCGTGGGTGATTGGGCAGGTCTATGAAGACCTTCGAGCTCATCTTCACCGCCGTGTGACACCGTTTGAGAACTCGCGTGTTCTCGATCTGCTCAGTGAGGCTATGGCGAACTCGTGGAGACCTCTCCAACTTAGGGACCTCACCACACTCCCCGACGATGAGTTTTCGAAACGCGTCCTAGATCGGTTCGAACGTGGCGAGCATTCAGAAGCGCCCTAACGGCCGCTGGCGGGCCCGCTACCGCGACCACAGTGGTAAGGAATACGCCGCACACTTCGAACGTAAGACTGACGCGCAGCGTTGGCTTGATCAAGAGACGGCGAAGCTCGTCACCGGCACCCATGTCGACCCCAAGACCAGCCGGATCACGGTCGGGGAGTGGTGCGACACCTGGCTCGAAGGGTACTCGGTGCACCGCGCGAGTACGGTACGGCAGGCGCGCACTCATCTGGTGCGCATCAAGGCACACTTCGGCGATCGTCGACTATCAGCTATCAAGCCGTCTCACGTAAGAGCGTGGATGGCCGCCCTCAAGACGGAGGGGCTGGCGGACTCCACGATCTATGCGCTACACGGTCGCCTGGGGCAGATTCTGTCCGACGCGGTTCATGATGGGATCCTCGCTCGGTCCCCGGTCAGCCGGCGCACTTCACCAGGCGCACCGAAGCAGCGGGCCTACGTGGCCACCACAGAGCAAGTATGGGCTCTTCACGACGCGCTCCCGGAGCACTTTCGCCCCGTGGTGCTGCTGGGTGCGTTCGCGGGCTTGCGTGTGGCCGAGATCGCGGCGCTGCGCGTCAGCGACGTCGACTTCATGCGTGGCATCATCACGCCGGCGATCCAGTTTCCCAATCAGCCGTTGAAGACAGATGCATCGAGAAACGCCATACCGATCCCTCAGGAATTGGCGCTGGAGCTCAACCGGGTTCCGACCCTGTGGGGGAGCGACACGCTCGTTGTAGGCGCGTTCGGCCGACCTGTCGCTCCTTACACGATCGAGACGGCGTTCAGGGAAGCGAGGGCGGCCGTGGAAGGGCTCCCGGAGGGGTTTCGCATCCACGACTTGCGCCACTACTTCGCATCCCTCCTGATCGCCTCCGGCCTTGACATCAAGACAGTGCAAGCAAGGCTCCGGCACTCGTCGGCAAAGACGACGCTCGATACCTACGGCCACCTTTGGCCGGACCGCGACGAGTCCTCTCGCGCTGCAGTTGCAGCAGCGTTCACGCTTCAGAACTCGGCCAGGCGTTCTAGCTCGCCGAACTCCATTGGATAGGTCAGCTCCACCTTCACGAGGTGCGACACGACGCTGTTGTGAACGGGCAGCTGAGTTTCAACGCTGACCTCCACTCCGACGTTCTCGCCTTCGTGGAGCCCGTACTTCTCGCGCACATACTCGAGGATCTTCTGGTCACTAATCAGGATCTCTACGCTCGCCATGGCGGGAGCCTAGCGAGCATGAGAGCCCGTCAGGTCACTCCTGAAGGGCTCTCATAGAACTCTCTTGCGGACTGATTGCGGACTAGCGCCCGAACATCCGCGGACTCTAGCTACACGCCGTAGTACAGCTCGTACTCGTAGGGGTGGGGGCGCTGGGCGAGCGGCAGGATCTCGTGTTCGCGCTTGTAGGCGATCCAGGTGTCGATCAGATCCTTGGTGAAGACGCCGCCGGCGAGCAGGAACTCGTGATCCGCTTCGAGCGCGCGCAGGGCATCGTCGAGTGATGCGGGTACCTGCGGAATGTTCT
Source organism: Ruicaihuangia caeni (assembly GCF_029952955.1). Lineage (GTDB taxonomy): Bacteria > Actinomycetota > Actinomycetes > Actinomycetales > Microbacteriaceae > Ruicaihuangia > Ruicaihuangia caeni. Next base: position 724,733 of record NZ_JASATX010000001.1, read on the forward strand.
TCGCCTCTTCCGCGGGAAGCTCGTACAGGTCCTTGTCGATCGGCTCGTGCGGCTCGATGCGGTTCTTGATGCCGTCGAGCCCCGCCATCAGCTGCGCGGCGAATGCGAGGTACGGGTTCGCAGCGGCATCCGGAGCACGGAACTCGATGCGCTTCGCCTTCGGGTTCGTGCCGGTGATCGGGATGCGGATCGCAGCCGAGCGGTTGCCGGCCGAGTACACGAGGTTGACCGGCGCCTCGAAGCCGGGAACCAGGCGGTGATAGCTGTTGATGCTTGGGTTGGTGAACGCGAGCACCGCTGGCGCGTGCTTCAGGAGCCCGCCGATGTACCAGCGTGCGAGATCGCTCAGGCCGCCATAGCCGGCCTCATCGTAGAAGAGAGGCTCGCCGCCGTTCCAGAGCGACTGGTGCGTGTGCATGCCGGAGCCGTTGTCGCCGAAGATGGGCTTCGGCATGAACGTCGCGGTCTTGCCCCACTCGAGGGCGGTGTTCTTGACGATGTACTTGAACTTCAGGATGTCGTCTGCCGCGCGCACCATGGTGTCGAAGCGGTAGTTGATCTCGCCCTGGCCGGCGGTGCCGACCTCGTGGTGGCTGCGTTCGACCTGGAGACCCGCATCCTCGAGGTGCAGCACGATGTCGTCGCGCAGGTCAGCGTGCTGGTCGACCGGGCTGACGGGGAAGTAGCCGCCCTTGAAGGGCGTCTTGTTCGCGAGGTTGCCGCCCTCTTCGACCCGCCCCGAGTTCCATGCGCCCTCGCTCGAGTCGACCGCGTAGAAGCTCGAGTGCTGGTTCACCTCGTAGCGCACGTCGTCGAAGATGTAGAACTCCGCCTCGGGGGCGAAGAACGCGGTGTCGGCGATCCCGGTCGATGCCAGGTACTTCTCGGCCTTCTTCGCCACCTGACGGGGGTCGCGCGAGTAGATCTCTCCGCTGCGGGGGTTGTGGATGTCGAACACCATCACGAGCGTGCGCTGCGCACGGAAGGGATCGATGTAGGCGGTCGTCACATCGGGGATGAGCTGCATGTCGGACTCGTGGATCGACGCGAAGCCGCGGATGGATGACCCGTCGAACAGCTGACCGGATTCGAAGAACTCCTCGTCCACCGTCGAAGCGGGGATGTTGAAGTGCTGCTGCACCCCCGGGAGGTCGGTGAAACGGATGTCGACGAACTTGACGTCGGTCTCCTTGATGAACGCGAGTACTTCGGATGCGTCGCTGAACATGGTGGTGTTGCTCCTGCCTGGATGCTGGGAGGGGTGGCTACGTGCGCGGCCTTTGATGACGGTAGACAGCCGGTGTTGCACCGGCGTATCGCAGATGTTTCCGCGATGTTACGCGGGGAGCCGCGGTTAGGATCAGACGGTGTCCGACGCAATGCTCTCTTCGACCGATTGGCCCGGAAAACGCCTGGGGCTTCCCGAAAGCGGGTCCCGTTCGATCGCCAGGGTGGGTGTGCGCCTCGCGGCGTTCGCCATCGACTGGGCACTCGCCTACGTGATCGCGATGGCCTTCTTCGAGGGCGATGGTTTCGTGATGATGAGCATCTACGCCGTCATGCAGATCGCGATGATCGCGACCGCGGGTGGGAGCATCGGCCATCTCATCATGCGGATGAGGGTCGTGCGACTCGATGGACGGTACAACGGCGTGCTCCGGCCGGCGCTTCGAACGCTGCTCATCTGCGTTGTCATCCCAGCGGTCATCTGGGATTCCGACCAGCGCGGCATGCACGACAGACTTGCCGGCACCGTGCTGGTGCGGGTCTGACGAGCGCTGCGTTCCGGACCGCATAGCGCTCGATCAGCGTGGGCGCTGCGCGCGGACCTTGAACGGGTCGACGCCCTTCGGGATGGGCAGCCCGCCCTTGCCGAGGGAGTTGAGACGGTTGGAGACCGCAAGGATCTCGGGCTTGTTCAGCACGCGCTTGAACTGGTTGAGAGAGCGCACGATCTTGTGCAGCGGGACCGAGTCCTCATCGGGACCGACGTAGAGGAAGTTGATCGGCACATTGGGAATGACGCGTGCGATGTTCCTGCGCTCGTCCTCGAGCATGCGCGTGGTGCGCGAGCGCGGGCCCTCGCCGATGAGCACGACGCCGCCGCGCCCGACAGCGCGGTAGACGGCATCCTGGGTGCGTGGACTGACATGCACTGGCATCTCGCTCGCCTGCCAGCCTCGGCGGAGCGAGCTCTTGAGCACTGCGCCGACCGCACCCGGCTGCCCGGCGATCTGCCCGTAGGCAGCTCGCTCGGCGCGCCGTCCCAGCACGATGAGCAGACCCAGCACACCCGCGAGAACGCCTGCGACGACGTAGAGGATGAACCCCACGACGTTGCCCGGCGCCAGCAGGAACGCCGCGACGACGCCGGCGGCGACCGGCAGCAGGAACGCCGCCAACATGTACCAGACGGCCTTCGAGTCGTAGCGGCGGGTCATCTGGAAGACCTGCCACATCTGCTTCATGCGGCCGGGTTCTTTCGGAGTCTTGGAGGCTCGTGCCATGACTTCAAGGATAGCCGCGCGCGAAGGCTCCAATGCCGCAGGGTCGGCTCCTCCCCAGTTCGTCACCGCCTCCGAGCGCGGCCTCGCGCAGCGGGGTGAGTCCAGGCGACGATCGCTCGCTGCACACTGCCTCCATGCGATCGCCGGATGGGAACCCTGGAGTGCTCGACCTCAGTGCGCCTGCTGGCGGGCCGCTTCGCACCATCGGCGGCTACCGCGTCGTCGGCGAGCTGGGCATGGGGCTTCGGTGCCAAGTGCTCCTGGGCATCGCTCCCGGAGAAGCACCGGTCGCATTGAAGGTGCCACGCACGCGCGCCGCTGCTGCTGCGGCAGAGGCCGAACTGGCCGTGCTCGGGCATGGACCTCTCACGCGCGCCGTGCCACTGCTCGACGTGAGCTCTCTGGACTACGGGGTACCGGTCCTCGTGTTCGATCGACTCGAACGCGGCACGCTCAGCGGCCTGCTCGCCGTGCGAGGCCACCTGACGCTCGGTGAAGCGGTGACCGTGTTCGCTCCGATCGCGGCGGCGCTGGCCGAACTGCACGAGTTGGGCATCTCCCACGGCGCCATCGACGCGACGCATATCGGGTTAGACCGGCACGGAGCACCGTACTTGCTCGGCTGGGGGAGCAGTCGTCAGACGGTCGTTTCCGGCCGTGCCGCTGCCATCGACCACCGCGACCGCAGCTTCGCCGACCGCGATGCGCTCCTCACTCTCCTCTTGGAGTCGATCGACGCCGAGTCGGCCGCGTCTCTCTCACCACCACCTCGCAGCCTCGGCGATTTCGGGGCATGGCTCCACCGGGCAGCCTTGGCGGCGCCCGTCGACTTCGAGCGACACGCACCAGGCGTCGATGCGTCGGCTGCTGGGCACCATCCTCATCCCCTGCTCAGCGGGCAGTTCGCACCCGGCGGCGCGGGCATGGCGGAACGAGCGGATGCCGGCGGGGCTGCCGCCTTGATGCGTACCGCGTTCAGCGCCTCGGCGCAGTCGCGGGCGCAGCAACCCGTAGAGCCCGTGCTGCGCGAGAGAGTGAGCTTCGTGCCGCCCCCACAGAGCGAGGAAGCGCGTGCACGGGCGTCGTTGCTGGGGGCGCTGCTCGAATGGCCGGATCGCGCGTGGAACTCGATCGCCGGGTTTCGACGATCGAACCGGGAGGGCGGAGAAACCAGTGGCACCGACGCCCGCTCGCTCTTCGCGGCGCGGCTCTACGACGTTCGGGCGCGCTGGATGGCCCTCTCCGGCCGTTCTCGCATCTTGGGGGTCGCGGGCGCGGCGGCAACGCTCGCGGCCGCTGTTCTTCTGCTGCAACCTGGCGACGAGGGCGGAGAGCGCATGAGCTCTGCTGGGCAGTCGGTCGAATCCCTTGGTCCGGATGCTCATTCCAGCCCGGTCCCGTCGGCGCCCGAGGGGGATCCCATCATCGGGGGAGACGACCCCGTGGCTGCTGCGGCACTCCTGCTGGCTGCTCGGCAGGAGTGCTTTCGGGAAGCGCAGCGCTCATGCCTGCGCGCCGTCGTGGAGCCTGGCTCGTCGGCCGAACGCTCAGACGCGCTCGGGATGGACCAGGTGATCAACGGCGGCAGGCCCGAGCCGGAACTGCTTCCGGAGGCACGACTCGAGCTGGTCGACGACTACGGCGACAGCGCGCTCGTCGCGCTTCGGGCGGGAAATGTGTTGAAGGCAGTGGAGCCGCCAGCCGCCGCGAAAACACCAACGGCCTCGGTCCTGATGGTGCGGACCGAGGCCGGATGGCGGTTCAGGGCGTACTTCGACGCGTCCGAATGAGTGGATCAGCTGCCGAGCTGCATCAGATCCCGAGCGGATCAGATGCCGAGGTCGCCCTCGAACGCTCCCTCTTCGAGTCGGTTCTTCACCGCGACGAGGAACCGGGCGGCATCCGCCCCGTCGATGATGCGGTGGTCGTACGACAGAGCCAGGTAGACGGTCGAGCGAACGGCGATCGCATCGCCGGAATCGGTGCCGACCACCACCGGCCGCTTCGTGACGATCCCCGTGCCGAGGATCGCCGACTGCGGCAGGAACACGACCGGCGTGTCGAAGAGCGCTCCGCGCGAGCCGGTGTTGGTGAGCGTGAACGTTCCGCCTGCGAGCTCGTCCGGCCGCAGCTTGTTCGACCGGGTGCGATCCGCGAGGTCGGCGATCTGGTCGGCGAGTTCGGCGATGTTCAGCGTCGCCGCGTCACGGACCACGGGCGTCAGCAGACCGCGCTCGGTGTCGACCGCGATGCTGAGGTTCTCAGTCTCGGGGTAGACGATGTTGTCACCGTCGACCGTGGCGTTGATGATCGGGTACGCCTGCAGCGCTTCGCTGGCCGCCTTCGCGAAGAACGGCATGAACGAGAGCTTGTTCCCGGTCTTCTGCTGGAACTCGCCCTTCACGCGGTCGCGAAGCGCAGCGACCTTGGTGACGTCGACCTCCACAACCGTGGTGAGCTGCGCAGTGGACTGCATGGATTGCACAGCGCGCTCCGCCACGACCTTGCGAAGGCGCGACATCGGTGCCGACGTGCCGCGCAAGGGCGACACCTCGAGCTTCGTCGGCGCTGCGGCCTTCGCGCCCTTGCCAGACTCCGCTGCATCGAGCACGTCCTGCTTGCGGATGCGGCCGCCTACGCCGGTGCCGGTGATCGAGTTGAGGTCGACGCCCCGCTCGTTCGCGAGCTTGCGAACGATCGGAGTGACGTAGCCCGCGTTCGAGCCGGACGGCGCGACGACCTCTTCAGCCTGGCCCTCGTCGGCGGAAGGAGCTTCCGGGGCTGCCGCCGACGGAGCGGGCGGAGCCGGCGGGGCCGGGGGAGCCGGCGGGGCGGGTGCGGCCGGCTGCTCTGCCTGAACGGCGGGCTGCGGCTCAGAGCGCTGCTCGGCCTGCGGAGCCGCAAGCGGCTCCTCGCGCTCGGTGCTGGGCTCCGCGGTCGGCGCGGGCGCAGCCTGTGCCTGCTCCTCCTCGGCCTGGGTCTCGGCTTGCGCGGGCTGCTCCTGCGTCTGCTGCTGGTCCTCGACCGGCGCGCTCTGCTCGGGCTGCTCCGCCTGCTGCGGCTCTGCAGCCTCCTCGCCAGCAGACGGTGCGGCGTTCTCGCCACCACCGGATCCGTCACCGATCCGCACGAGCGGTGCGCCGACCTCGACGGTCTCGTCCTCTGGCACGAGGATCTCCTCGATGACGCCCGCCACCGGCGACGGAATCTCGGTGTCGACCTTGTCGGTCGACACTTCGAGCAGCGGCTCATCGACCTCGACGCGATCGCCGACGTTCTTCAGCCAGCGTGTGACCGTGCCTTCAGTGACGCTCTCACCGAGCGCCGGGAGGTTGACGGATTGGCTCATGATGCTCCTTCTAGCCCTCGAGTGGCTCTTAGCTTAGTTCGCGCTGTGAACGCGAGGTCAGAGTGCGTGCAGCGGTTTGCCCGCGATGGCGAGGAATGCTTCCCCAAGGGCCTCGTTCTGAGTCGGGTGCGCGTGGATGAGCGGCGCGATGTCTTCGGGGTACGCCTCCCAGTTGACGGCGAGCTGCGCTTCACCGATCAACTCGCCGACCCGCGCGCCGATCATGTGCACGCCCACGACGGGGCCGTCCACCACCCGCACGACCTTGACGGAACCGGCCGTGCCCAGGATGCTGCTCCTGCCGTTGCCCGCCAGGTTGTAGTCGTAGGTGGCGACCTTGTCGGCGCCGTACTGCTCGTTCGCCTTCGCCTCGCTGAGGCCGATCGAAGCGACCTCAGGGTCGCAGTAGGTGACCTTCGGGATGTTGACATCCTCGATGACCACCGGGTTCAAACCGGCGAGCTCCTCGGCGACGAAGATTCCCTGCTGGAAGCCGCGGTGCGCGAGCTGCAGGCCGGGCACGATGTCGCCGACGGCGTAGACCCCCGGCACCGAGGTCTGCAGGCGCGCATCGGTCTTGACGAAACCGCGCTCCATCTCGATGCCGACCTCCTCGAAGCCGAGACCGGAGGTCGCGGGTCCACGGCCGACCGCGACCAGAAGGATGTCGCCGTCGAACGTCTTGCCGTTCTCGAGCGTCACCACCACTCCCTGGTCGCTCTGCGTGACGGACTGGAAGCGCACGCCCGTGGAGAACTCGATGCCGCGCTTGCGGAACTGGCGCTCGAGCTGCTTGCTGATCGACTCGTCTTCGTTGGGCACCAGGTGCGGCAGGCCCTCGACGATCGTCACCTCAGCGCCGAACGAACGCCAGACGCTCGCGAACTCCACACCGATCACGCCGCCGCCGAGGATCACCGCGCGGCGAGGGATCCAGTCGAGCTTCAGCGCCGTCTCCGACGTGATGACGCGGCCGCCGATCTCGAGGCCCGGCAGCGTCCGCGAGTACGAACCCGTGGCGAGCACGACATTCTTGCCCGTGATGGTCTGGTCGCCCACCTGCACTGTGGTCGGCGAGGTGAGGGTGCCGAAGCCGTCGATCGTCGTGATGCCGCGCGCCTTGATCAGGCCCTGCAGGCCCTTGAACTTGCTCGCGATGATGCCTTCGCGGTACGAGTTCACCGCGTTGATGTCGACGCCCTCGAGCGTCGCGTTGATACCGATCTTCGCGGCGTCGCGGGCCGAGTCCGCGACCTCCGCCGCGTGGAGCAGCGCCTTCGTGGGAATGCAACCGACGTGAAGGCAGGTGCCGCCGACTTTGTCCTTCTCGATCAGCGCGACGCTCATGCCGAGCTGGCTCGCCCGGAGCGCGGCGGCGTAACCACCGCTTCCTCCGCCGAGAACTACAAGATCAAAGTTCTGTTCCGACACCCAGTCACTCCCTCGAGGTCAGGATTGCAGCGCCTCGCCGGCGTCGACGGGCGGTCTAGAGTTGGCGGTTTGTCGCCCACTCGACACTACTACGCCTGAGATACCTGCTCCGCGAGTGCGATGAGTGAGAGGACGCCGACACCGGTCGGTCCGGCGCCGAGGTGACCTCGCGGCGAACCCTCGTTGTTGGCGGTGCTCGCGATGTCGAGGTGCAGCCAGGGGATCCTCTCGCCGTTCTCGCCCTGGTCGCCTACGAACTCCTGCAGGAAGACGCCGGCGAGCATCGTGCCTGCCGCAGTGTTCCCAGGCTTGGCATTCGCGATGTCGGCGACGTCCGAGCGAAGCACCTCGCGCAGGTAGCCGGGCAGGGGGAGCTGCCAGAAGAACTCGCCCGAGCCCTCACCGGCCGCCACGAGCTCGGACGCGAGCGTGTCATCGCCCATGATCGCGGTGTAGCGGTCGCCGAGCGCGACCTTCGCTGCACCGGTCAGCGTGGCGATGTCGATGATGGCGTCAGGGCGCTCCTCGGATGCCGCGACGAGTCCATCCGCGAGAACGAGCCGCCCCTCGGCATCCGTGTTCAGCACCTCGACAGTCGTTCCGCCGAGCATCGTGAGCACGTCGTTCGGCCGGATCGCATCGCCGGACGGCATGTTCTCGGCAAGGCAGAGCCACGCCGTGAGACGCACCGGGAGCTCGCGGCGCGCGACGGCGAGCAGCACTGCGAGCGCCGTCGCCGCCCCCGTCATGTCGTACTTCATTCCAACCATCGACGCCGCGGGCTTCAGTGACAGGCCGCCCGTGTCGAAGGTGATCCCCTTGCCAACGAGCGCGAGGTGGCGCTGGGCGCCTTCGGGCGCGTACCGAACTCGCACGAGTCGCGGGCCGCGGCTCGAGCCTCGACCGACGCCGAGCAGACCGCCATAGCCGCCTTCGGCGAGGGCCGCCTCGTCGAGCACTTCGACCTCGAGTCCCAGTGCCTCGGCTTCGCGCACCGCACGGTCAGCGAAGCTCGCGGGGTAGAGGTCAGAGGGAGGAGTGTTGACGAGGTCGCGCACGAGTTCGATCGCGGACGCGCTTGTCTCGGCCGCCTCGACGACCGCTGCCGCCTCCTCGTCGGCGAGCGTCGCCAGCACGGTGATCTCACTCGCGGGGCGCGAGGTCGGTTCAGTGGCGGTGCTGCGGTACTCGGTGAAGCGGTAGGAGCCGAGCGCTGCGCCCTCCAGCACGGCTTCGGCACTCGCGGCATCCGTCACCGGCAGAGCGAACACGATCGAATCGAGACCGCGCACCTGGCGGGTCACGGCGCCGGCCGCGTTCCGGAGGGCGGGCTCGTCGAGTCCCTCGCCGAGTCCGACCAGCGCGACTGCCGGCCCGCCGTCGCGCAATGGCAGGACCCGCGCGAGCTCATCGGATGCGCCGGTGACCCCGAGCTTCGACAGCGAGCCCTCGAGGCTCGGCACGGTGCCGGCCGGCGCAGCGAGCACCGGCCCGTCGGGCGTCTTGCGCACGCCGATCACGAGCAGGTCGCCGTGGGCGTCTTCGAGGGGTGCCGAGACAATGCGAAGTCGAGGGAGCGTCATGGCAGTCATGGTAATCATCAACACGAGGCGAGCGGATGCTGTGAACCTCCGCCCCCACCCGGCCGCTGCGTCATCGCCCAGTACGCTGGAGGCATGCGTGAACCCGGCACCCTGTACCAGCTGACGAACGGCGCGCGCGATGTGCCGTCCGGTCTGCCGCTGGTCGCCGGTCTCACCGGGTTCGCCGACGCAGGGGGAGCGGTGAGCGGCTTCACCGACTACCTCACCAACGAACTCCGGTCGGATGTCATCGCCGAGTTCGACACCGACGAGTTGCTCGATTACCGCGCGCGGCGCCCCACGATGTACTTCGATCAGGACCACCTCACGGCGTACCGCCCGCCGAAGCTGCGCCTGTCGCTTGCGCGCGACGATCTCGACACGCCCTTCCTGCTGCTCACCGGCTTCGAACCCGACTTCCACTGGGAGGCGTTCGTCGCTGCTGTGCTCGAGCTCACCGACCGCTTCGAGGTCAGCACGACGGTGTGGGTGCACGCCATCCCCATGCCCGTGCCGCACACGCGTCCGATCGGCGTGACCGTCAGCGGCAACCGTGCCGATCTCATCGAGTCGCTGTCGATCTGGCGGCCGCATACGCAGTTGCCGGCGACGGCGCTGCACCTGCTCGAGCACCGGCTCCACCAGCGCGGCAGTTCCGTGGCGGGGTTCGTGCTGCTCGTGCCCCACTACCTCGCCGACACCGAGTTCCCCATGGCCGCGCTCGCGGCGCTCGACAACATCAGCGCCGGCACCGGCTTGATCTTCCCCACCGACAGCCTGCGTGAAGAGGGACGCGAATTCGTGTCGAAGATCGAGGAGCAGGTGCGCGGCAACGCCGAGCTCGAGCGACTCGTGCACACGCTCGAGGTGCGCCACGACAGCTATATGGAAGACAATCCGCTGCCGTCGCCGCTCATGGACGAGTCCGGTGAGCTTCCGTCGGCGGAGACGATCGCCGCGGAGCTCGAGCGCTTCCTCGCCGGCCGCCGCGACGACCAGAACGGCGGCAAGTCGTCGGGTCGCTGAGCCGGGGCCGTCACGGTCGCTGAAGGCGCCGGCGGGACCGCCGCAGCGTCCGCTCAGCGGGTGAGCGCCTCGCCCGCGGCCTAGACTGACCGGGTGGATTCGCGGCGTTCCTGGGCAGTGTTCGCCGTAGGAGTCTTCGCCTACATGGTCGCTGTGCTGCAACGCAGCTCGCTCGGGGTCGCCGGGGTCGAGGCGACCGAGCGCTACTCGGCCGCCGCAGCAGCACTATCGATGCTCGCGGTCGTGCAGCTCATCGTGTACGCAGCGCTGCAGATCCCTGTCGGTGTGCTCATCGACCGCTTCGGGCCGAAGCGGTTGCTGCTCGCCGGGGGCCTGCTCATGATCGCCGGGCAGCTGGTGCTCGCGGTCTCGGAGACGCTGCCCCTGGCGGTGGGCGGCCGACTGCTCGTCGGAGCCGGCGATGCGAGCGCATTCATCTCAGTGACGCGCCTGCTGGTGTCGTGGTTCAGCCCGCGCCGGGTGTCGCAGGCGACGCAGTGGCTCGGTTCGCTCGGTGCGGCGGGGCAGATTCTCTCTGCGTTCCCGCTGGCGATCGTGCTGCGGGAAGCGGGCTGGACCCCTGCATTCCTATCTGCCGCGGCGATGTCCGTGATCGCCATCGTGCTCGTGCTGATCGTCATCAAGGACGCGCCCGAGGGGCTGCCGGTCGACACCGGCTCGATCGGCGTGCCCACCGGCAACGTCAAGCGCCTCGTGCAGGCGCTTGGGAGGCCCGGGACGCAGCTGGGATTCTGGACGCACTTCACAACGCAGTCACCCGGTAACGTGCTCACGCTGCTCTGGGGTTTTCCGCTCTTCTCGGTCGGGTTCGGGTTCGGGCCCACTCTCGCGTCCACCCTGCTCGTCCTCATGGTCGCCGCCACGGTGGTCTCTGGACCGGTGCTCGGTGCCCTGAGCGGTCGATACCCGATGCGCCGAAGCACCTTGGTCTTCGGTGTGATCGCGCTCATGGTGCTAGCGCAGTCGGTGATGCTCTATTGGCCTTGGGGGAGTCCGCCGTTCTGGGTCGTGATGGTCGCGGTCATGGTCCTCGCAGCTGCTGGCCCCGCCTCGCTCATCGGGTTCGACTTCGCGCGCATGTTCAACCCCACGAGAAGCCTCGGCTCCGCGAACGGCGTGGTGAACGTGGGCGGATTCATCGCCACGTTCACCACGATGTTCCTCGTGGGCCTGGTGCTCGACCTGCTCGATCGACTCAGCGGAGGCACCGGCATCCCGAGCGAGCTCTATGCCCACGAGCGCTTCAGACTGGCGTTCGCCGTGCAGTATCTCGTGGTGGGCACCGGCGTCGTCTTCATGCTGATCACCAGGCGTCGCACCCGCGCCGAGCTGAGGCGGCAAGGAATAGACGTGACCCCTTTGCCGGTTGTACTTCGTGAGCGTTGGCGTCGCCGCCGCTCCTAGCGGGAGGCGCGGGAGGGGCAGCGCCGCCGAACGTGCAATAATCGAAGGAAGACCCGGTCATCCGGCGCCTGTGTTCTGCGTGAACGCGGCCGACTTGACATGGGTCTTAGTACTGCCCTGATACGCCGGAAAGGTGCTCGAATGGCAACCAGCAAGACCAAACCCACCGTCAAGGCGACCGAGGAGCCGATCGAGGCCGCGGCGTCGGTTGAGGGCGCGGTTCAGGCGGATGCCGCACCGAAGAGCGCCTCCGCCGCGAAGGCGAAGGCTCCGGCCAAGCGAACCGCCAAGGCGGCGTCCGACGACGCCGCAGGTGAGGAAACGGCTGAGGCGCCCAAGAAGCGCGCAGCGGCGAAGCCCAAGGCGAAGGCTGCGACGGAAGCCGCGAAGACCCCGAAGAAGGCGACCCGCAAGCCCGCCGCCAAGCGGGGCAAGGCTGCCTCCGAGGAGCCTGCGGAAGACGAGGAGATCGAGCCCGTCGAGGTCGAGGACGAGGCCGAAGCAGCCGAGGACACCACCGACGAGGCCGCTGAAGAGTCGGAGGAGACCGTCTCGACCGGCAAGGACGAGGAGCTCCCCAGCGGCGCCATCGTGCTGTCGATGAAGGACGATGAGGACGAGATCCCCATCTACTCCGCGGCGATCACGGGCGCCACGGCTGACCCGGTGAAGGACTACCTCAAGCAGATCGGCAAGGTGGCGCTGCTGAACGCCGCCGAAGAGGTCGAGCTCGCCATGCGCATCGAAGCGGGCTTGTTCGCCGAGGACAAGCTGGCGAACACGCCCAGCATCGACAAGAAGCTCAAGCGAGAGCTGGAGTGGGTCGCCCGCGACGGACAGCGCGCGAAGAGCCACCTGCTCGGCGCCAACCTGCGCCTCGTGGTGTCGTTGGCGAAGCGGTACACCGGCCGCGGCATGCAGTTCCTCGATCTCATCCAAGAGGGCAACCTGGGCCTCATCCGTGCGGTGGAGAAGTTCGACTACACGAAGGGCTTCAAGTTCTCGACGTACGCGACCTGGTGGATCCGCCAGGCGATCACGCGTGCCATGGCCGACCAGGCTCGCACCATCCGCATTCCCGTGCACATGGTCGAGGTGATCAACAAGCTGGCTCGAGTTCAGCGGCAGATGCTGCAGGACCTCGGCCGAGAGCCCACTCCGGAAGAGCTGGCGCGCGAGCTCGACATGACGCCCGAGAAGGTCGTCGAGGTGCAGAAGTACGGCCGCGAGCCCATCTCGCTGCACACCCCGCTCGGCGAAGACGGAGACAGCGAGTTCGGTGACCTCATCGAGGACACCGAGGCGGTCGTGCCGGCGGACGCGGTGGGCTTCACCATGCTCCAGCGTCAGCTCGAGAGCCTCCTCGACTCGCTCAGTGAGCGCGAGGCCGGAGTGATCCGCATGCGCTTCGGGCTCGGCGACGGCCAGCCGAAGACCCTCGACCAGATCGGCGACACGTTCGGCGTCACCCGCGAGCGGATCCGCCAGATCGAGTCGAAGACCATGGCGAAGCTGCGCCACCCGTCGCGTTCTCAGTCGCTGCGCGACTACCTGGAGTAGGCCTTCGTGCGCTATGGCGCCGCGATCGCAATCGGTCGCGTGGTGCGGACGCTCGCCCGGCTGAGAAAGCCGGGGGGCGGCTCCGCCGTGCCCGGCCTCGTCGTCAACCGGATCGCACCGGGATTCCTGCGCAGTGCGCTGAAGGGCTTTCCCGAAGGCCTTGTGATCGTGAGCGGCTCGAGCGGCAAGTCGACGACCACAAAGATGCTCGTCGCCCTGCTGGAGTCGCACGGCGTTCGCGTCTTCACGAATCCCTCCACGGCGAACATCACCCAGGGCCTCACATCGGCGCTGCTCGAACGCGCGGATCTGCGCGGTCGTGTCGACGCCGACATGGCGGTCCTGGAGATGGACGAGGGCCACGGGGCGCTCATCGCGCCGCAGTTGGAGGCCCGGCTCGTGCTCCTGACGAACGTGATGACCGACCAGATCGACCGGTTCCACGATTCCGAGAAGGTGGCCGGGATGCTGCGGCGCATCGCAGAGCGCGCTACCGAAGTCGTCGTGACGAACGGCGACGACGAGATGCTCGAGGCGGAGGTCCTTCCCGGCATCCGCGCTCGCATCGATCGCTTCGGTGTGAGTCGGCGCGTGTTCGAGAGTCTCCCGCGCGGACTCGGCTACACGCGCACCACCCCGGCCCGCATCGAGCAGGGGACCATCGTTGAGGCGGTCAACGGACGCCACACCACGATCGGCACGCCCGCCGAGGCGATCATGGCGACCATGCCGGCCCGTGGCGTGCATTTCGCCGTTGACGCTGCGGGCGCGATCGCCGCAGCCCGCGCACTGCTCGGAGAGCGCTTCGACGCCGAATTGGCGGCTGAGACGCTGAGCGACATCCAGCCGGTCTTCGGGCGCGGCGAGATCGTCACGGTGCGAGGCCGGGAGGTGGAGTTCGTGCTCGTGCAGAACCCGGCGAGCTTCCAGCTGAATGTCGACGAGTTGCCCGAGCGGCTCGACCAGGTGCTGATCGCCATGGGGTCTGATGTGCGCGACCCCTCATACTTCTGGCCGGTCGACGCGTCCCGCATCGGCCGAGTGCAGTACGCCACAGGATCGAAAGCCGCGGAGATCGCGCTTCAACTGGTGTATCAAGGCGTCGCAGTCGATCGTGTCGAACCCGATCTCGGTCGCGCGCTCGACGAGTTCCTCGCGCTGCCCGACCCGGAGAACGGAATCAAGACGGTGATCTTCACAGCCGATTCGATGCGGCGCACCCGCGCTCACCTGGGGCTGCGATGAGCCGCGAGACTTCAATCGGGTCTGCACGCTTCCTCGCACTCGGCGGCGAGCCGCTCAACGTGAACGGCGACGCGGGCAACGCGGTGGTCCTGGCCCAGCGCGCCCGATGGGCCGGCTTCGCGGCAGAGCTGATTCCGGTGGCTCTCGGTGAGGACCTCCCGAAGGGCCGCCCCGACGCGGTGGTGATCGGCACCTTCGGCGACCCCGCCGCAGCGGAGGTCATCGAGCGTCTTCGCCAATGGGCGCAGGCGCTCACCGACTGGCACGAAGACGGTTGTTTCATCATCGCGGCCGGTGCGGGCCTGGATGCGCTCGGAGAAGCAGTGACGGTTGCCGGTCACGAGGTGGAAGGCCTCGGCATCCTCTCGGGACGCGCGACCGCGCTGGAGCAGCGTGTGACCGACGACCTGGTCATCGACTCTGAGAGGTTCGGCCGCCTCGTGGGCTTCGAGAACCACGGCAGGGCGTACCGGAGGGCCACTGGCGAGCGTGCGCTCGGCGCAGTGGTGCACGGGACGGGCAGCGCCGACGGCACTGAAGGCGTGCTCAACGACAGACTGATCGCAACGACGATGCATGGGCCGCTGCTCGCCAAGAACCCGGGCGTGGCCGACCACGTGCTCGCCTCGGTCCTGGGTGACGGCTATACCGCGACCAATGAGCACGCGCGACGCGCTGATGCCATCGCTGCTGATGCCCGCCGCGTCATACTCGCACGCCTCAAGCTCGACCAGCCCGAGAACGCGACGACCGGCCGGCGGTGATCCGCGCGGCCGGTCGTCGACTCGATCCCGGTTGGTCTGTGAACGGCTGGTCGGTGAACGTCGGGTTCAGCGACCTGAATGTCAGCGCTCCTGTTCGACCTCGGCGAGCAGACGATCGGTCTCGTCATGCCACTCGAGCGCCACAGGACGGAGCTTCTGCTCGAACTTCGCAGCGTGGTGAGCGCAGAACGAGAGTTCTCCGCTCTCGAGCGTGACCCGCACATACGCCTGCGCCCCGCAACTGTCGCAGCGATCGAGCGCGGTGAGTTCCGGCCGGGCAGGCAGCTCCGCGATGGCGTCGCCGGTGGTGATCCGAGACATCCTCTGCTCCTTACGACTCGGGGAAACTTGGTTCACCAGTGTAAACACGCCGCGCCCTGGGAACCTGCCTCAACGGGGGCTGTTTCGCTGACCGCGTAGCGCGTGGTCCAGGGTGTCGAGCGAATGCCGAGCCGAGTGGTGATTACGCTGGTTCGGTCACCGCGGGAAACCGCGGACACCCGGCGGACTCCAAGTCCGACTGGGGCGACCACACGACCCGAGGAGAGCCAGTGGCGAGTTCCGACTATTCCGCACGACACCTCTCAGTGCTTGAGGGGTTGGAAGCAGTCAGGAAGCGCCCCGGCATGTACATCGGCTCCACTGACTCGCGTGGGCTGATGCACTGCCTCTGGGAGATCATCGACAACTCTGTCGACGAAGCCCTCGCGGGGCACGGCAACCGGATCGACATCGTGCTGCACGCTGACGGCAGCGTCGAGGTGCGGGATCGAGCTCGCGGCATCCCCGTCGACATCGAGCCCAAGACGGGGCTCTCGGGTGTCGAGGTCGTCTTCACGAAGCTGCACGCGGGCGGCAAGTTCGGCTCGACATCGTACGCGGCCTCAGGGGGCCTGCATGGCGTCGGCGCCTCGGTCGTGAACGCGCTCTCGGAGCGGCTGGACGTCGAGGTCGACCGCGACGGCAAGACGTGGGCGATGTCGTTCCACCGGGGCGAGCCGGGCGTGTTCGCAGACCGCGTCGCACCCGATCCGGCATCCGCCTTCACGCCCTTCGTCTCGAAGAGCGAGTTGCGGGTCGTCGGCAAGGTGAAGAAGGGTGTGAGCGGGTCGCGCGTGCGGTACTGGGCCGACCCCCAAGTGTTCACCAAGGGGGCAGCCTTCCAGCTCGACGAGCTGATCGCGCGTGCCCGGCAGACCGCGTTCCTGGTGCCGGGCCTCGAGATCGTCATCACCGACGAGCGCGGAGGGGCACCGGAGACGCACACGTTCCTGTTCGAAGGGGGCATCTCCGAGTTCGTCGAGCATCTCGCGATCGACGCTCCGCTCACCGACACCTGGCGCATCGTCGATGTCGGCACGTTCACCGAGGTCGTGCCCGTGCTGCAGGAGAACGGGCATATGGTCCCAACCGAGGTGGAACGCGAGGCCCACGTCGATATCGCACTCCGATGGGGCACCGGCTATGAGACGGTCACCAAGAGCTTTGTGAACATCATCTCGACGCCGAAGGGCGGCACGCACCAGGCCGGATTCGAGGCAGGGCTGCTCCGGACCTTGCGCGCTCACGTCGAGGCGAACGCACGCCGACTCAAGGTGGGCAACGACAAGCTCGAGAAGGAGGACGTGCTGGCCGGGTTGACAGCCGTGCTGACGGTTCGTCTGCCCGAGCCGCAGTTCGAAGGCCAGACGAAGGAGGTTCTCGGCACCCCGGCCGTGCGGAGCATCGTCTCCAACGCGATCTCGCGAGGGCTGAAGGAGCGCTTCTCGTCCACCAAGCGCGACGACAAGGCCCAGACGTCGCTGCTGCTCGACAAGATCGTCGCCGAGATGAAGTCGCGGCTCTCGGCGCGCGCGCACAAGGAGACTCAGCGCCGCAAGAACGCCCTCGAGAACTCGACCCTGCCTGCGAAGCTCGTCGACTGCCGCTCCACTGACACCGCATCGAGCGAGCTGTTCATCGTCGAGGGCGACTCCGCACTCGGCACCGCGAAGCTCGCCCGCGACAGCGAGTACCAGGCGCTCCTGCCAATCCGCGGCAAGATCCTGAACGTCCAGAAGGCGTCCGTCTCAGACATGCTCGGCAATGCCGAATGCGCGTCGATCATCCAGGTGATCGGTGCGGGCTCGGGTCGCACCTTCGAACTCGACCAGGCGCGGTACGGCAAGGTCATCATCATGAGCGACGCCGATGTCGACGGTGCGCATATCCGCACTCTGCTGCTCACGCTGTTCTTCCGCTACATGCGCCCCATGATCGAGGCCGGCAGGGTCTTCGCGGCCGTGCCGCCTCTGCACCGCGTCGTCGCGATCAACCCCGGCTCGAAGCCGAACGAGACCATCTACACCTACTCGGAGCAGGAGCTCCGGGGTGTGCTCGCCGATCTCGAACGCCGCGGGCGTCGGTATCAGGACCCCATCCAGCGATACAAGGGGCTCGGCGAGATGGACGCAGAACAGCTCGCGAGCACGACGATGGACCGCCGTTACCGCACGCTGCGTCGAGTGCAGCTGTCGGATGCCGAAGAAGCCGCCCGGATCTTCGAACTGCTCATGGGCAACGACGTCGCTCCGCGCAAGGAGTTCATCATCGACGGCGCCGGCGTCTCGAAAGAACGCATCGACGTCTGAGGTTGCTCTGCGGCCCCAGTGAAGCGGGCCCCACTGAAGCGGGCCCCGGTGAAGCGGGCCCCAGTGAGCGCGCCGCGGTCAACGCCGGAGCGGCAAGAACCGCGGGGTCGAGCGACCCGGCAGGGCACAGCTCGCGGTCGCTTGCACGAGCGTTGCTCTAGCCGATCGCGCGTCCGACCGAGTCGACCACGGCATCCAGCGAGGTGCCCGAAGCGTCTCGACGTGCTCCGGCCTCCGGAAGCGCCCGAGTCGCACCATCAGCGCCCAGCGCACGCGGGGGAGCGATGCCGACCCATGCGAGCCGCAGCCCGCTCTCGCCCTTCAGGAGCGACTGTGCTCGTACGCCACCGGTCGCACGTCCCTTCGCCGGGAACTGGTCGAACGCGCTCACCTTCGCGCGCCCGGCATCCGTGCCATCGAGGGTCGTGGCGGAGTCCGAGACCGTGACCACGACAGTGTCAGCGGCGCTCTCTGCGGGAATCGAAGCGAAGTGGAGGACGCTTGCGTCTGGAGCGAGCTTGATGCCGGCCATGCCGCCTGCGGCCGCGCCCTGTGGTCGCACGGTCGAGGCCGGGAAGCGAAGGAGCTGAGCGTCGGATGTGACGAATACGAGTTCATCGCTGTCGGCGGCATGACCTGCACCGACGATCTGATCGCCGTCCTTGAGCGAGATGCACTCGAACGCAGGCTTGTTGGGGAAGCCGCCAGGAGCGATGCGCTTCACGACGCCTTGGGCGGTGCCCAGCACGACCGGCTCTTCGCGCTCGAGCGAGACCAGTGCCAGGACTCGTTCCCGCTTGTCGGTCAGCGCGAGGTACTCAGCGATCTTGTCGCCGCCTGCGAGAGACACGGAATTGCCGGGGACCGCCGTGAGCCCGATGGGGGAGAACCGAATGATGCGCCCCGCGCTCGTGACCGCGGCGATCTCGCCACGAGTGGTCGTGTCGATGCTCGAGAGCACGGCGTCGTGCCTGCCGCGTCGTGTGGGTACCACGATGCCGGGCGCGCCTTCGGCGGTCGAGACCCGAACCGCCCTTCCCGTGGTGGACAGGAACACACGGCACGGTTCGTCGGCGATCTGCACCGAGGGGGCGTTCTTGCCGGCGCGCGTCGAGGCCTTTGCGGGCGCCTCAGCGAGCAGCGTGCGACGGGGAGTGCCGAACTTTTCGGCGACCTCTTCGAGCTCCGCGGATACCCGCTCGCGGATCAGTGCCGGGCTCCCGAGCAGCGCCTGGAGCTCCTCGATCTCGGCGGCGAGGCGGTCGCGCTCGTTCTCCAGCTCGATTCGGGAGAACTTCGTGAGGCGCCGCAGCCGCAGCTCGAGGATGTACTCGGCCTGCAGTTGGCTGAGGTCGAAGACCTCCATGAGTCGCGCGCGGGCCTGTTCCGCCTCGTCGCTGCCCCGGATGACCTGGATGACCTCGTCGATGTCGAGGATCGCGATGAGCAGGCCCTCGACGAGGTGCAGGCGCTCCTGCCGCCGTGCCAGACGGAACTTGCTGCGTCGCACCACGACCTCGAGACGGTGGTCGAGGTAGACCTGCAGCAGTTCCTTGAGCCCCATGGTGCGCGGCTGGCCGCCGACCAGTGCGACGTTGTTGATGCTGAACCCGTCTTCGAGCGGCGTGTGGCGGTAGAGCTGTTCGAGCACGGCCTCGGGATCGAAGCCGGTCTTGATGCCGATCACGAGACGGAGCCCGTGCTTGCGGTCGGTGAGGTCGGTGACATCGCTGACGCCGGCGATCTTCTTGCTGTTGACGCCGTCCTTGATCTTCTCGATGACGCGCTCTGGACCGACGAGATAGGGAAGCTCCGTCACGACGAGACCGGTCTTCCGCGCGGTGAGTTTCTCGATCGACACTCGGGCTCGCGTTCGGAACGCGCCGCGGCCCGAAGCGTAGGCCTCGCGCACACCCTCCAGTCCGACGATGGTGCCACCGCTCGGCAGGTCGGGCGCGGGCACGAACGCCATGAGCTCCTCGAGCCCGGCTTCGGGGTTCTCGAGCAGATGCCGGGCGGCCGCGATCACCTCGGCGAGGTTGTGAGGGGCCATATTGGTGGCCATGCCGACAGCGATGCCGCTCGCCCCGTTGACCAGGAGGTTGGGGAACGCCGCGGGCAGGACATCGGGCTGCGTGAGCTGGTTGTCGTAGTTCGGTACGAAGTCGACGACATCCTCGTCGAGTCCGTCGGTCATCAGGAGTGCAGCCGCATTCAAGCGAGCTTCGGTGTACCGGGAGGCGGCAGCACCATCGTCGAGCGACCCGAAGTTGCCGTGCCCGTCGACCAGCGGCACTCGCATGGTGAAGCCCTGAGCAAGCCGCACGAGCGCGTCGTAGATGGCGCTGTCGCCGTGCGGGTGGAGCTTGCCCATCACCTCGCCGACGACTCGCGCCGACTTCACGTGGCCGCGGTCGGGCCGCAGGCCCATCTCGCTCATCTGGTAGAGAATGCGGCGCTGCACGGGCTTCAGCCCGTCGCGAGCGTCGGGCAGTGCTCGCGAGTAGATGACCGAGTATGCGTACTCCAAGAAGGAG
Organism: Ruicaihuangia caeni; assembly: GCF_029952955.1. Taxonomy (GTDB): domain Bacteria; phylum Actinomycetota; class Actinomycetes; order Actinomycetales; family Microbacteriaceae; genus Ruicaihuangia; species Ruicaihuangia caeni. The sequence continues at coordinate 744,790 of NZ_JASATX010000001.1, forward strand.
GTCTGCATCTCCGTCGCTACGTCGATGTCTTCGATGCGTTCGCCGAGCACGGCGGATTCGGGTGTTTCGGCGGCAGTCATAGGATTGCCAACATGTTACCGGCGCGGCATTCCGAGCGGCTGCGTCTGGCCGATCTCCTTCCGGCGTGTCTCACCGCCATCGTCGATGGAACCGGCCCCCTGGCGGCACTCCCGGTGCGCAAAGCGGTCGTCGTCGTCATCGATGGGCTGGGCGCCGAGGCGCTGCAAGCGAGGGCGGGTCACGCGCGCACCCTGTCGCGTGCGCCGCGGCTCGAGCGCGCCGAGAGCGGTTTCCCGACCACGACGGCCGCAGCCCTCGCCTCGCTCACGACCGGCTCTCCCGCCGGCCAGCACGGCATGGTCGGCTATCGGGTGCTCGACCCGCAGCACGACAGGATGCTGAACCAGCTCAACGACCTCGACCAGGTCGACCCGTCGACGTGGCAGCGCCGCCGCACAGTGTTCGCCGCGGCATCCGATCACCATGTCGCGCCGTTCGCGATCGGGGCGCGGAAGTTCGCCTCGAGCGCCTTCACCCGGGCGGTCCTTCGTGGGGCGCAGTATGCGGCTTCCGATTCGCTGCGAGGCCGCTTCGACGCTGCACGCGAACTCTTCGATCGCCACGACCGAGCCCTCGTCTACCTCTACATTCCCGAGCTCGACCAACTGGGGCATTCGTCGGGGTGGGAGTCCTCCGCCTGGCTGGAGCAGCTCGAAACGGTGGATGCGGAGCTCGACGGATTCTCGCGGCTGCTTCGCGCGGACGAGGGAATGCTCGTGACCGCCGATCACGGGATGATCGACGTGCCCGCCTCCTCGCATGTGCTCTTCGACGCCGAGGCAGCACTCGTCGACGGCGTGCGCCATGTCGGGGGAGAGCCCCGATGCCTGCAGCTCTACCTCGAGCCGTGGGAGGACGCGACCGCCGTGGCCGAACGGTGGCGAAGCGCGGAAGGCGACCGCGCCTGGGTCGTCACACGCGAGGAGATCGTGCGGGCCGGCTGGTTCGGAGAGACGGATGCCGAGGTGCTGCCGAGAATCGGAGATGTGCTCGTCGCAGCACGAAAGCGTGTCGCGTACTACGACTCACGCGATGAGCGCTCGATGCGGGGCCGCTCGATGATCGGTCAGCACGGATCGCTCACCAAGGAGGAGCTCGAGGTGCCGCTCGCTCGTTTCGGAGCCTTCGCCGGCTGACGGTGGGCAGCGATCGCAGGCGACTCCCGGCCGGAGGTCAGGCGGGATCGTCGTCGGATCGTGCGCCGAACACGATCTCGTCCCAGCTCGGCATGGCGGCGCGGCCCTTGCGAGGACGCTGCGGGGCAGAAGGCTCCGCCTCGGTCTGTTGCGGCAGCGGCTGGGTCTGAGTGCGCACATTGGGGTCTGAAGCGCTCGCGGAGGGCGTTTCCCGGGCGTCGGCCGGTTCAGTGACGCCTTCGCTCGCTCCGAATTGATCGAGAGCGACTTCGACGAGACGGATGCCGCGGCCGGGCGACGATTCGCTCGGCTCCGGCTCGTACTGTGCTGCCTCTCGCTCTCCGCGACGTCGGCGGAGCGCTTCGAGCAGATCCGCGGTTTGGCCGGGAGTCGCGGTCGAGGCGCTTGGCACCTCCCGACGTTCTCCGAGCCGTGCGACCGCAGCGTGCTGCGGGCGCGTCGGCTCCGGGGGCAGTGCTACCGGCTCGATCGTGACGGCGCCGTCGCTCTCGTGGCGTGTGACCGCGAACGCGGCGCTATCGAACCGGGTCTGGTCGGTTCCACGATCGTCCGCGCCGACCGCCCGCAGTCGGGGGATGAGCATGTCGGGTGCCGGGCCCTGCTGCGAGAGAGCTGTGGCGTCGCTGTTCAGCGGAGCGAGCGCCGACTTCCGGGGCTCGAAACGCCAACGCGCGTCGTGCTCGATCGTTTTGACCGTGAATGACAGCTTGACGACCCAGCCCTCTGGTTCCTTCCAACTCGACCAGCGCGGCTGCTCCGCAGACATGTGGTTGAGACGCTCCGCGATGACGCTCCCGAACGTCGGCCCTTCGCCGAGGGGCTCCGAGTCCTCCGCAGTATGAACCGGCACGGCCAGGGCGGACTCGACGATGTACTGACGCTCAGCGATGACGGGCGTCTCGAAGCGCTGCACGTACTCGATCGGCGCACCGGTGAGGTCCGCGACCTCTTGGCCCGAGAGCCCGCTGCGGATGTGGGCTTGGATCTCCCGTGGCGAGACGTTATGCGACGGGCGTGGAATCGGTGAAGCCTGCTTCAGGCGCGAACGCAGCGTTTCATCGACCGCGAGACGGAATCGGGTGCCTTCCTGCGAGGTGAGCAGGAGTGAGCCGTCTTCGGCTCCGATGACTCTGAGGTCTTGCATGCTGGCGTGTCCTCCGGCTGGGATCGTCCCCGAAAGGATCGCATGCGATCCGCCTCAGACCCGGGAATACGGCGGGCGCGCCGTGAGTTCACCCCTGCAGCAGAACGCGCCGTCAGGCCGTTTTGCAAATGCATGCGAAGTGATGCAGACTGTGCCCGCCCTATTGCAGGCCAGTGATCAAGAAGTGGATGGGAATGGCAACCGACTACGACGCCCCGCGCAAGAGCGACGACGAATCCGAGTCGATCGAGGCGTTGAAGGAACGCGTGCCCGACAAGATGTCGGGGGTTGTGGATGTCGATGACGCCGACAACCCGGGCAGCTTCGAACTCGCGGGCCAAGACCTCTCCGACGTCGAGCTCGACGTCGTCGTTCTGCCGCCGCAGGCCGATGAGTTCACCTGCGTGAACTGCTTCCTCGTGAAGCACCGTTCGCAGCTCGACCACGAGACCGACCTCGGACCGATTTGCAAGGAGTGCGCGGCCTGATCCCAGGCCGCTCGTTCAGGCCGCGGTCTTCGCTCCGGCGATCGCCGCGGCCACTTCCTCCGGACGCCGGGTCGACAGCAGCCAGTACGGCACGGGGTCGTGCTCGTCGAGCACCTCGACGCGCACGACGGGCGACACCCAGCCCCGCACCATCAGCCAGGCCCGTGCATCCAAGCCGGGACCGCGCTCGTGTGTCGCTTCGTCACCGTAGAACGAGCGCACCTCGCCCGTGAGCGAGATGGGGATCCTTGCGCTGCCGGCCCGGAGTTCGTCTGGGGCGACCTCGATGGTGGGGGAGGCGGCGATGAGCAGCACGACGCATCCGGCATAGAGCACCACGGCAGTCGCCACACCGACACCAACGTTGATCGGCATGAAGAGCAGGATCGTGGCTGGGATGACGAGCGCGCAGGCCAAGTAGATCCAGGCGCTTGGCCACAGGCGTTCTCGGTAGAGCGTCATACGGGTATTCGACCAGATCTAGCTGAACGCTGCTCGGCAGTGCGCCAAGCCCCTCCTGCACTAGCCTCGATGCGTGACAGAAATCGTCGATGTGCTCTTCAAGGGCTCGCACATGCCGGAATACGCCCACCCGGGCGATGCCGGCGCCGACCTCATCTCGACCGAGCGGCTCGTGCTCGCGCCCGGGCAGCGGGCGCTCGTGCCGACAGGCTTGTCGATCGCACTTCCCGAGGGCTTCGCCGCGTTCGTCGTGCCGCGCAGTGGACTCGCGGCGCGGCATGGCATCACGGTGGTCAACAGTCCAGGCACCGTCGACGCCGGCTACCGAGGCGAGATCAAGGTGACACTGCTGAACACCGACTCCTCCGAGCCCTACACGGTAGAGCCCGGCGACCGCATCGCGCAGCTGATCGTCATGCCGGTGCCGCGCGTGCGCTTCGTCGGGGTCGATGAGTTGCCCGAGAGCGTGCGAGGCGCGGGAGGGTTCGGCTCGACCGGCTACGCCTCGGCGGCCTCGGCACAGACTGGAGACACTGCATGAACGACACCCCGGAGCAGGCGCTCGAGCACGAGGACCTTCCCGTCGAGCACTCGAAGTCGGCGCCGGAGGACCGCAGCGTCGCGGGCCCGCTCGACGCCGACGAGGCCAACGCGGTCCGACCCTACGTCGACCTTGGCGGCGTGAAGATCGTGCCGCGGCCCGAGTTGCAGTTGAGGCTCGAGGTCGAAGAGGGCACCAAGCGAGTGGTCGCCGTGGGGCTGGACTACGCGGGCTCCACTCTTCAGGTGCAGCCCTTCGCCGCACCCCGGTCGAGCGGGCTCTGGCACGAGATCCGTGCGCAGATCGCAGATCAGATCGCGAAGCAGGGCGGCAAGGCGACCGAGCGCGAGGGCACCTTCGGCCCGGAACTGCTCGCCGAGATCCCCATCGTCGCCGGCGGCAGCGAGACCGGCCGGCGCATCGCCCGCTTCATCGGTGTCGACGGACCTCGATGGTTCCTCCGCGGTGTCATCGCGGGAGAAGGCGCGGTCGACGAGCAGGCTGCCGAGAAGATCGAAGACCTCTTCCGCAGCATCGTCGTCGTGCGCGGCAACAGCCCCATGCCTCCCCGCGACCTCATCCCACTGCACATGCCGGCGACGACTCCCGGCGCGGTGGGCGAGACGGAGTGAGCGTTCCAGCATGACCGCCGAGCCCCAAGGCACCGGTAGCGAAGCGAGCACGCCGGAACAGGTCGCCGCCGCGCTGGAGACGGCTGCGCGCAAGTCCGGCATCGCCAAGGTGGAGCCGGGCGAGGCCCCTTCGGCGCGGGCTCTGCTCGCGGCTGTAGGCGGAGTGCGGGGACTGATCGAGACGATCGTTCCCGGCGCGATGTTCCTCGTCGTGTACACGCTGAACTCGGAACTGGTGCCGTCGGTCGTCGCTCCGTTCGTCGTGGCGCTCATCTTCGTCGGCATCCGCCTCGTGACCCGCACACCGGTGAGCAGCGCTATCGCAGGCGCGGTCGGTATCGCGCTCTCTGCCGGCGTTGCGCTCATGTCGGGCCGCGCAGAGGACAACTTCGTGCTGGGGTTCTTCGTCAACGGCGGCGCGATCGTGCTGCTGCTCGGGAGCCTGCTGGTGCGGTGGCCGCTGATCGGACTGATCATGGGAGCACTGTCCGGCGATGCACTCCAGTGGCGTGAGCAGAAGGCGAAGTACCGGGTCGCTGCCGTGACGACTCTGCTCTGGACGTGCGTCTTCGCCGCTCGCTTGATGGTGCAGCTGCCGCTCTACTTCACATCGCAGACCGAAGCGCTTGCGGTCACCAAGCTCGTGATGGGCGTGCCGCTCTACGCGGCGACGCTGTGGATCACGTGGCTGCTCGTGCGCCGCGCGTACGAGCGTGTGGCGGCGGCCGACTGACGTGCTCGGCTGCTAAGATTTATCTCGACATCAAGATATTTCATCGATGGATGCCGTCCGGCTCCTGGGCGCGTCGGCATTCGCGGGAATAGGCTTGAGGGTGCTGAGCCGGCAGGGCTGCAGGTGCCATCGGGACTACGTCAGCAAGGGAGACATCAGTGTCCGCAATCAACAGTTTCGGCGCGAAGGACACCCTGCGCGTCGGTTCCACCGACTACGAGGTGTACCGGCTCGACAAGGTCGCCGGCTACGAGCGGCTGCCGTTCAGCCTGAAGGTGCTGCTGGAGAACCTCCTCCGCACCGAAGACGGCAAGAACGTCACCAAGGAGCAGATCCAGGCTCTCGGCTCGTGGGATGCCGCGGCCGAGCCTGACACCGAGATCCAGTTCACCCCCGCCCGTGTGGTCATGCAGGACTTCACCGGTGTTCCCTGCATCGTCGACCTCGCCACCATGCGCGAGGCGATGGTGGCCCTGGGGGGCGACCCCGAGAAGATCAACCCGCTGGCACCTGCTGAGCTGGTGATCGACCACTCGGTCATCGCCGATCTCTTCGGCACTCCCGACGCGCTCGAGCGCAACGTCGAGATCGAGTACCAGCGCAATGGCGAGCGCTACCAGTTCCTCCGGTGGGGTCAGACCGCGTTCGACGACTTCAAGGTCGTCCCCCCGGGCACCGGCATCGTGCACCAGGTCAACATCGAGCATCTGGCCAAGGTGACCTACACGCGCACTGTCGACGGCGCGCTGCGCGCGTACCCCGACACCTGCGTGGGCACCGACTCGCACACCACCATGGTGAACGGGCTCGGCGTGCTGGGCTGGGGCGTGGGCGGCATCGAGGCAGAGGCGGCGATGCTCGGCCAGCCCGTGTCGATGCTCATTCCCAAGGTCGTCGGGTTCAAGCTCAAGGGTTCTATCCCGGCCGGCGTGACCGCGACCGACGTCGTGCTCACGATCACAGACATGCTTCGCCGGCACGGTGTGGTGGGCAAGTTCGTGGAGTTCTACGGCGAGGGCGTGGCCCAGGTGCCCCTCGCGAACCGCGCGACGATCGGAAACATGAGCCCCGAGTTCGGTTCGACTGCGGCGATGTTCCCCATCGACGACGTCACGCTCGACTACCTGCGGCTCACCGGGCGGAGCGAGGAGCAGGTCCAGCTCGTCGAGGCGTACTCGAAGCTCCAGACCCTCTGGCACGACCCCGCGGTCGAGCCGGTCTTCAGCGAGTACCTCGAGCTCGATCTCGGCACCGTGGTGCCGTCGATCGCGGGCCCGAAGCGTCCACAGGACCGCATCGAGCTCACGAACGCGAAGACGCAGTTCGAGCACGACCTCACCAACTACACGACCGTCGTTCACGATCTCGTCGACCTCGAGGTGGCGGAGTCGTTCCCGGCATCCGACCCGCCCGGAAACACGCCCGAGAACGAGCACAGCGAGCACGTGCACACGCATCGCAGCCACGCCCCGAAGACGGTGTCGCAACCGGTTGACGTGCACCTGGCGACGGGCGAGCAGTTCGTCATCGACCATGGGGCGGTCACCATTGCGGCGATCACCTCGTGCACGAACACCTCGAACCCTTCCGTGATGCTCGCGGCTGGCCTGCTCGCACGGAACGCGGTGAACAAGGGCCTGAAGGCCAAGCCCTGGGTGAAGACGACGCTCGCGCCGGGCTCGAAGGTCGTCACCGACTACTACGAGAAGGCGGGACTGACCGACGACCTCGAGGCCCTCGGCTTCTACACGGTCGGGTACGGCTGCACCACCTGCATCGGCAACTCGGGCCCGCTGGCCGACGAGATCTCGGCTGCGGTGAACGAGCACGATCTCGCCGTCACCGCAGTGCTGTCGGGCAACCGCAACTTCGAGGGGCGCATCAACCCCGATGTGAAGATGAACTATCTCGCCAGCCCGCCGCTGGTGATCGCGTACGCACTCGCCGGTTCGATGAACTTCGACTTCGAGCGTGATGCGCTCGGCACGGATGCCGATGGCAATGAGGTGTACCTCAAGGACATCTGGCCCGACGCCTCCGAGGTGCAGCGCACGATCGACGAGTCGATCGACACCGACATGTTCCGCACCCAGTACGCCTCGGTGTTCGACGGCGACGAGCGTTGGCGGTCGCTGCCCACGCCGGCGGGCTCAGTGTTCGAGTGGGACGCGGAGTCGACCTATGTTCGAAAGCCTCCGTACTTCGACGGCATGACCCTCGAGCCCACTCCTGTGCGGGACATCACCGGCGCACGGGTGCTGGCGAAGCTCGGCGACTCGGTGACGACCGACCACATCAGCCCCGCTGGGTCGATCAAGGCCGACAGCCCGGCCGGTCGCTACCTCACCGAGCACGGAGTCGACCGCAAGGACTTTAACTCCTACGGCTCGCGCCGCGGCAACCATGAGGTCATGATCCGAGGCACATTCGCGAACATCCGCCTGAAGAACCTGCTGCTCGACGGCGTCGAGGGCGGCTACACGCGTGACTTCACGCAGGCCGACGGTCCGCAGTCGTCGATCTACGACGCTTCGGTCAACTACCAGGAGCGGGGCATTCCGCTCGTGGTGCTCGGCGGCAAGGAGTACGGTTCGGGATCCTCTCGCGACTGGGCGGCCAAGGGCACCAGCCTGCTGGGCGTGAAGGCGGTCATCACCGAGAGCTTCGAGCGCATCCACCGTTCGAACCTGATCGGAATGGGCGTCGTGCCGCTGCAGTTCCCTGCAGGCGAGAGCGTCCAGTCGCTGGGTCTCGACGGCACCGAGATCATCTCGATCTCGGGGCTGGAGGCGCTGAACGAGGGCGTCACCCCGAAGACGGTGCGCGTCGTCGCAGAGCCGAGCGAGTTCTCACCGGCCGGCAAGCAGACCGTGGAGTTCGACGCCGTCGTGCGCATCGACACTCCTGGTGAAGCCGACTACTACCGCAACGGCGGCATCCTGCAGTACGTGCTCAGGAGCCTCGTCTAGGGTTTCTCGAATGACCCTTCTCGAGACCATCAACGGTCCTCGTGATCTCGACGGACTCTCTCCCGCGCAGCTCACACAGCTCGCGGGAGAGATCCGCCGGTTCCTCGTCGCCGAGGTGTCCAAGACCGGGGGACACCTCGGCCCGAACCTCGGCGTCGTGGAACTGACGATCGCCATCCATCGCGTGTTCCACTCCCCGGATGACGCCATCGTCTTCGACACCGGCCACCAGAGCTACGTGCACAAGCTGCTCACGGGCCGTCAGGACTTCAGCAGACTGCGGCAGGCAGGCGGACTGGCCGGCTACCCGCAGCGCTCAGAGTCGGAGCACGACATCGTCGAGAGCTCCCACGCGTCGAGCTCGCTGAGCTGGGCCGACGGCATCTCTCGCGCCTACGAGATGACCGGGCAGGACGGCCGCTGGGTCGTCGCCGTCGTCGGCGACGGTGCGCTCACCGGCGGCATGACGTGGGAGGCGCTCAACAACATCAGCGACGACAACAGCCGCAATCTCGTCATCGTCGTCAATGACAACGGCCGTTCGTATGCGCCCACCATCGGCGGGATCGGCAGGTTCCTCTCCAGCGTGCGCACACAGCCCACGTACCGCGAGCTGCACCTGAAGTCCGAGCGGCTCGTCGCGAAGCTCGGAAAGCCCGCTCGCGCGCTCTACCGAGGCATCCGCGGCGGCACGCACGGCTTCCTCGCGCGATTCACCAACAACAAGGCGCTCTACTCCAACCTCGACATCAAGTACATCGGTCCCGTCGATGGGCATGACCTCCGCGCGATGCAGGAGGCGCTCCGGCAAGCGCGCAACTATCGCGCACCGGTCATCGTGCACGCGATCACGCAGAAGGGCAGGGGCTACGAGCCGGCTCTCGCCGACGCCGCCGACCAGTTCCACGCTGTCGGTCAGATCGATCCGATCACGGGCGAGCCGGTCGAGCAGGCGAGCAACCCGTCGTGGACCTCGGTGTTCGCCGATGAGGTGCTGGCCCTCGCCGAACGGAACCCGCGCATCGTGGGCATCACCGCGGCGATGCTCCGGCCGACGGGCCTCCACAAATTCGCCGCCCGGTTCCCCGACCGAGTGTTCGATGTGGGCATCGCAGAGCAGCACGCCGTGACGTCGGCCGCCGGGTTGGCGTTCGGCGGGCTCCATCCGATCGTCGCCATGTACTCGACCTTCGCCAACAGGGCCTTGGACCAGGTGCTCATGGATGTCGCGCTGCACCGCGCGGGAGTCACATTCGTGCTCGACCGCGCCGGTGTCACGGGGCCCGACGGGCCGAGCCATCACGGCATCTGGGATCTCGCCCTGCTGCAGGTCGTTCCCGGCATCCGGATCGCGGCGCCGAGAGATGCCGAACAGCTTCGTGAGCAGCTGCGCGAAGCCGTCGCCATCGATGATGGTCCGACCGTGGTGCGCTTCTCCAAGGGCAGCGTCGGCGGCGAGAGCTCGGCCGAGCGTCGTACGCACGACGGGGTCGATGTGCTCCGTGAGGCGAGCCAGAAGGACGTGCTCATCGTCGCGATCGGCCCGATGGCTGCGCTGGCGATGGATGTCGCGCAACGCGTCGCGGCGCAGGGGATCGGTGTCACGGTGCTCGACCCGCGCTGGGTCGTGCCGGTACCCAAGAGTGTGATCGAGTTCGCTCGTGAGCACCGCCTGCTCGTATCGATCGAAGACGGCATTCGAGTCGGGGGCGTGGGCACTCGCATCCGTCAAGATCTCCGCGCCGCCGGCGTCGACACAGCCGTGGACGAGCTCGGTCTGCCCGACGAGTTCATCGAGCACGCCTCGCGCGAGGAGATCCTCGAGCGGGCTGGCCTCACCGCGCAGCGCATCTCACGCGATATCGTCGCGCAGGTGCTCGGCACCAAGGTGCCGTTCGCGCGGCCGCTCCCGCCGGTGATCGTCGAACCGGTGCAGCAGCACCAGCATGACTGACAACGCCCGGCGGGAGCCGCCGGCTCAGTCGGCGTTATCGTCTCCCGCCACCCCGCGGATCGGCGGGTGGTGGAAGGTGTCGCCGAACGCGCGTTGCGAAGCACCGACACGGTCGAGGTAGGGAGTCGCGCCACCCATCTGGAACGGCCAACCGGCGCCGAGCAGCAGGCACAAGTCGATGTCCTCGACCGCCGAAACGACCTTGTCGTCGACCATGCGCTTGATCTCGTCGGCGAGGCCGTCTTCGATGCGTCTGCGCAATTCGTCAGCCGACATGGCGCTCTTGCCGCCCGAGACGATCTTGCGGGCTGCCTTGTCGATGCCCTTGATCCTGCCCTTCGAATCGCGTTCGAAGATCCGACCGTGCTCCGCTAGCCTGTGCAGGTTCTCGCTCTCGTAGAAGCGATCAGGGAACGCAGCGTGGTGGGTGTCGAGTACATGCGCGCCGACCTTCAGCCCGACGAGTTCCAGCAGCTCGAACGCTGTCATGGGCAGCCCGAACGGCGCGACTGCCTCGTCGACGGTCTCGAACGGTGTGCCGGTATCGACCGCATGCATGGCCTCGCCGAGCAGTTTGGCGAGCAACCGGTTCACCACGAACCCCGGCGTGTCGGCGGTGATCACAGCGGTCTTCTTCAAGGACTTGGCCGCGGCCATGGCCGTCGCGAGCACGGCGTCATCGGTCTGAGGAGTCTTCACGACTTCGATCAGGGGCATCACGGCCACCGGATTGAAGAAGTGGAACCCGACAAGGCGCTCCGGGTGCTTGAGCTTGGTGCCGATCTGCTCGACCGAGAGCGATGACGTATTCGTAGCGAGTACGGCCTCCGGCGAGAGGAACGGCTCGACCTGCTCGAACACTGCCTGCTTCACTTCGAGCTCTTCGAAGACAGCCTCGATCACCCAGTCGCAGTCAGCGAAGTCGGCCTTGTTCACCGTGCCGGTGATCAGCGCCTCGAGGCGGTTCAGCTCATCGGGGTTGATCTTGCCCTTCTCCCGGAGTTCAGCGAGCTCGCCCTTGATCCGCTCCACGGCCTGGTCGACGCGTTGCTGGTCGAGGTCGGTGATCACCACCGGAACCTGCATGCGGCGGAGGAAGAGCAGGGCGAACTGACTCGCCATGAGGCCCGCTCCGATGATCCCGATCTTGGTGACGGGACGCGCGATCGCGGGATCGGGAGCGCCGGCCGGGCGCTTGGCACGCTTCTGCACGAGATTGAACGCGTAGATGCTCGCGCGGAACTGGTCGCTCGCGATGAGCTCGGCAAGAGCCTCGTCCTCCGCGGCGAAGCCGGTCGCCTTGTCGCTGTTCTTCGCCGCTTTCATCAACTCGAGGGCCTTGTACGGCGCCTTCGCTACGGTGCCGATGCGCGATTCGAGGGTCTTGCGCGCGATGGAGATCGCGGCATCCCATTTCACGGTGCGCTCGACCATGCCTGGCTCGTTGGGGCGCTTCACCTTGAGCTCGCCCGAGAGCACCCGGTCGGCCCAGGCGATCGAATCCTCGAGGAAGGTCGCCGGAGGGAACATCGCATCGGCAATGCCGAGTTCGAGTGCTTGGGGACCGCGAAGAAGCCGGTTGTTCTTCAAAGGGTTCTCGACCACGACCTTCAGCGCGTTCTCGATACCGATGAGATTCGGCAGCAACCACGCCCCGCCCCAGCCGGGAATGAGGCCGATGAAGACCTCGGGCTGCCCGACCGCAGGAGCGCTGCTGTCGATGGTGCGGTAGTCGGCGTTCAGTGCGATCTCGAGTCCGCCGCCGAGGGCGAGACCGTTGATGAAGGCGAACGATGGAACTCCCAGCTCGCTGAGGCGACCGAACGTGGCGTGGCCGAGCCGCGCCATCTGGCGCCCGGTCTCCAGATCGGGAATCTCCTGCACCTTCGAAAGGTCGGCGCCCGCCGCGAGGATGTACGGCTTGCCGGTCAGGGCCACCCCGTGGATCTCGCCGGCGTCGGCGCGCTCCCTGAGGGTGTCGAGCACCGAGGCGAGCTCGAAGAGGGTCGCGGGCCCCAGTGTGTTCGGCCGTGTGTGGTCGCGTCCGTTGTCGAGCGTGATGAGCGCGAGTGTCTTTCCGCTCGCCAGCGCCACATCGCGAACGAACGAGTGAGTCACGACCTCGTCCTCACCGAGGCCCGAGAGCCGGTCGTACTCAGCGGTCATGGTCTGCGTCATCGCTTCTTCCGTCCGTTGTAGTGGGGGTTCTCCCAGATCACCGTGCCGCCCTGCCCAAGGCCCACACACATCGCTGTGAGGCCGTAGCGCACGTCGGGGCGCTCCTCGAACTGACGCGCCAACTGGATCATGAGGCGCACGCCCGAGGAGGCGAGCGGATGTCCGACCGCGATCGCGCCACCCCACGGGTTGACGCGTGCGTCATCATCGTCGAGACCGAAGTGATCGAGGAAGGCGAGAACTTGCACGGCGAACGCCTCGTTGAGCTCGAACAGCCCGATGTCGTCGATCGAGAGACCCGCCTTGCGCAGCGCCTTCTCCGTGCTCGGCACCGGCCCCAAACCCATGATCTCGGGGTCCACACCCGCGAAGGCGAAGCTCACCATGCGCATCTTCGCGGCCAGGCCGAGCTCTCGCGCCGCCTCCGAGCTGGCGATGAGCGACACGGTCGCGCCGTCATTGAGCCCCGAGGCGTTGCCTGCCGTGACGCGGCCGTGCGGCCGGAACGGGGTACGAAGGTCCCCGAGGCCTTCAAGGGTCGTCTCAGGTCGCATGGCCTCGTCGCGCGTCGCGAGCCCCCATCCCTCTGAGGTGCGGATGGCGACGGGGACCAGGTCGGGCTGGATCTTGCCGGCGTCGTACGCCGCTGCGGTCTTGTGCTGGCTCGCTGCCGCGTAGCGGTCGGCCCGTTCCTTCGTGAGGTGCGGATAGCGGTCATGGATGCGCTCGGCGGTGACGCCCATGTTCAGCGCTTCAGGGCTCACCATTCGCTCGGCGACGAAGCGCGGGTTCGGGTCTGCGCCGCTGCCCATCGGGTGGTGCCCCATATGCTCCACCCCGCCCGCGATCGCGATGTCGTAGGCGCCGAACGAGATTCCTCCGGCCACCGCAGTCACTGCGGTCATGGCGCCCGCGCACATGCGATCGATCGCGTACCCCGGCACAGAGCGAGGCAGTCCAGCGAGGATCGCCGCACTGCGCCCGATGGTGAGGCCCTGATCGCCTTGTTGCGTCGTCGCCGCGATCGCGACCTCGTCAATGCGGTCCTTCGGCAACTGCGAGTTGCGCTCCAGCATGGCGATCATGGCTTTGACCACCAGGTCATCGGCACGCGTTTGCCAGTACATGCCCTTTTCGCCGGCCCTGCCGAAGGGCGTTCGCATCCCGTCTACGAAGACGACATCGGTTCTCTCGGCCACTTTGCCTCCTGCATCAGTCGATCTGCCGATTGTAGAGAACGCGTATGACCCGCCAGCATCCGTTGCCGGAACCTACGACGCGTCGCTCTCTGCGTCCTCGGCGCCTTGGTTCGCTTCAACAAAGGCTGTGAAGATCGCCTCGTGGGTGGCTGCGACCTGCCAGGGCCTCGCGTCCAATACTGCGAGAGCCGACGCGATCGCCTCCGCTGTCAGGGGCTCCGGCGGTTGCCATGCCAAGCGCCGCAGCGTCTCGGGGGTGAGGAGGTTCTCGAGCGGCAGCCCGAGGGCTTCGGCGATCTCGGTGAGGCGGTTCCGCGCCCGTTTCAGACGCCGGTCCGCCTCAGGGTTGCGATCGCTCCAGGCACGCGGCGGAGGCAGCGAATCGCCATTGGCGCGCTGCGCCGGAAGCTCCTGCGTCTGAAGACCCGCCTGCACGGCTTCCCACCACCGATCGAGCTGGCTGCGACTCGCTCGGCCGGAGAACTCCTTGAGCGCGGCGAGTTCCTGCCGAGTCTTCGGCAGCGCGCGTGCGACAGCGACGATCGATGCGTCGGGTACGAGGCGACCCGGCGCGATATCGATCTCTCGCGCGTACTCGTCGCGCGCTGTCCAGAGGGAGCGGGCGACGGCCAGGTTCCGTGGCGACCGGACGGCGTGCACTCCCGACAGCCTGCGCCAAGGCTCGGCGCGTTGCGTGCGAAGATCACGCGCGAGCGTCGACGCGAACTCCTGGTCGGCGATTCCTCGCTTGCGCTGCTCGGTCAGCAGCTTCTCCAGTTCGTCGCGGAGGTCGAGGAGCAGTTCGACGTCGAGCGCCGCGTACTCGAGCCAGGGCTGCGGCAGAGGGCGAGTCGACCAGTCGGCGGCCGAGTGCTCCTTCTTGAGGTGGATGCCGAGCAACTGCTCGACGACGGTGGCGAGGCCGACCCGCGGCATCCCGAGCAGACGCGCCGCGAGCTCAGTGTCGAAGAGGCGCTGCGGGTCGATGCCGACCTCACGCAGGCACGGCAGATCTTGCGTGGCGGCGTGCAGCACCCATTCCTCGCCGGCCAGCAGGCGGTTGAGCTCCGAGAAGTCGCCGATGGCCGGTGGATCGAACAAGAACGTGCCTGCATCCCGCCGGTACAGCTGGATCAGATATGCCCTCTGCGAGTACTTGAAACCGGAAGCCCGCTCCGCATCGATCGCGACGGGACCCGTAGCGGCGACGATGCGTTCGAGCGCGGCGCGGTACCCGTCCTCGGTGTCGATCACCAAGTAAGGCCGCGCGTGCGGCTCAGCGTTCACCGCGGTTCATCCGGCGTGCTGCCAACAGGCTGACTCCATCTCCGTCACCGGGAGGGAGCCCGGCGAGCATGCACAACAACTCGCACCAGCCTTCCACATGTGCGGTGAGCTCATGGTCCATAGGCGACCAGGATGCGCGCAATTCGATCATCGCGCCGCTGCCCTCTCCAGCCAGCTCCCCATAGCCGGTCGACAGCGTCTTCGTGGCAGTGCCGGATGCCGAGTGGTAGCGGGCATGGCGTGAGTCGAGCGCGTCGACGAGCCATGACCATGTGACGTCGGCGGTCAGCGGGTCGAGCGCGATCTCGAGCTCAAGAGGCGCCTGAGCGAAGCACACTACCCGGAATGGGCTTCCCCAGGCCTCGGGCTCGTCCGGGTCGTACAGGAGCACGAACCGGCCCGTGCCGAGATCCTCCACGCCGTGTGCGGCGATGTCGGCGGCGAGGGCCGTGGAATACGGCGCGAGCCTGGGTGGCGAGGGGATCTCGCCGATCGTCACCTCGCTGCGCACCGACACCGCGCGAACCGCGTCGAGCGCTGCGCGGAACTCGTCCGGCAGTGGCGCTTCGGCGGGGGAGTCAGGCACGCTTTGCAGACTAGGGTTGTCGACGGCGATTCGAGCAGAGACTCGCCGCCGTCAGCGCCGTGAGCACGAAGGGGGACGGCGATTGGGGAGCGGTCGCAGCGCGAGCACCCGTGAACGGGGCAGCCGTCGGGTTCCTTCGGCCGCGTTGACCGCAGTCTCGATCTTCGCGGCGTCATTGCTCGCGGTTGGTTTGAGCATCCTCGGCGCGGCTGCGATCACCATGGCGCGAATGATCGTGCTGCCGCCGCAGCGACGGCGGGCCGATGTGCGAGTGCTCGGCGTGGATGCGGACGCGGGCACGGTGCGGCTGTCGATCACACCGGATTCAGCGGTCGACGGCCAGTACAGCCTGTGGTTCGATGACGACCGCAGGCACGCCTTGGCCGGGCCGATCGTCGAGCGCGACGCGGATTCGGTGACGCGCTCCGTGTCTGCCGAGCACGGCCGGCTCCCACGGCCCGGAGACCTGGCCCGTCTCGGAGCGTGGGTGTACCGGCATCCGAGCGAATTGGGACTGCCCTTCGAAGAGCTCGCCGTAGCGACCGAGTTGGGGGAGGCGCCGGCGTGGTTGATCCCCGCGCCGCACGACGCGGGACGCTGGGTGATCCACGTGCACGGCCGCGGAGTGCAACGGCAGGAGTGCCTGCGCGCGGTGCCGGTCTTTCACGAGCACGGATACCACTCGCTGGTCGTCTCGTATCGCAACGATGGTGAGGCTCCGCAGAGCCGGGACCATCGACTGCGGCTCGGCGCTGAGGAGTGGCTCGATGTCGACGCTGCACTGCGCCTTGCCATCGACCGAGGTGCCCGGAGCGTCGTCATCATGGGCTGGTCGATGGGCGGCGCGATCGCCCTTCAGACCGTGACCCGCTCACCCGCCGCTTCCTACGTGGATGGCCTTGTGCTCGAGTCTCCGGTGATCGATTGGGTCGACACCATTCGGCTGCAGGGCGATCTCGTGCGAATGCCCCGTCCAGTCACCACCGCCGCAGTGCGTCTGCTGACTTCGCCTCTCGCCCCGCGGCTCACGGGTGTCAGCGCACCGATCGACTTCGACTCACTCGACTTCGTGGCGCGGGCAGGGGAGCTCCGCACGCCGACGTTGCTCCTGCACAGCGACGAGGACGGCTTCGTTCCACCAGCACCGTCACGGGCACTGGCCCGATCGCGCCCCGACCTCGTCACCTACCGTCGCTGGCGCACAGCCAGGCACACGCGGCTCTGGAACCTCGACCGAAACCGCTGGGAGCAGCAGGTCAGTGACTGGTTGCGGGGGCTGGAGTCCTCTTCTCAGTGACCTGACGCTTGATGCGACCGAGCATCGCGACCATGCCGCGCATGCGAAGGGGACTCACCACGCGCGTCAGGCCGAGATCGAGCGGGAAGTCGTCAGGCACGGCCAGCACCTCGTCGGCGCTGAGTCCATCGAGACCCTGCGCGAGGATCGATGCGAACCCGCGGGTCGTGGGCGCCTCGGCCGGGGCGGTCGCGTGCACGTGCACATCACCCGACGTCACCTCGACGAAGATGTACACCGGTGATTGGCACTCCACGACGCGCTCGAAGAGGTCAGGGTGGTCGCGGTAGCGCTCCGGCAATTCGGGAAGCTCGTTCGAGAACTCGAGAAGCAATTGCAACCGGTCGCGCTCTTCGAGCGCGTGGAAGTCGCCTCGGATCGTTTCGAGAGCATCAGGCAAGGCGGTCATGACCCGCCCAGCCTAACGTTCCCGGCTCAGCGCGAGGTGGGTGCCTCTCCCGGCTCGGACCCCGTCACGATCGGAACGCGCACGGCGCTGCCCCACTCGGTCCAGGACCCGTCGTAGTTGCGCACGTTCTCGATGCCCAGCAGGTACTTCAGCACGAACCAGCTGTGGCTGGAGCGCTCTCCGATGCGACAGTAGGCGATGACGTCATCCGCGTCCTGGATGCCTGCTTGCTCGCGGTAGAGCGCGTCGAGCTCGTGAGCGGGCTTGAACGTGCCGTCCTCGGCCGCGGCTCGCGCCCATGGGACGCTCACCGCGGTCGGGATGTGACCGCCGCGCAGCGCGCCCTCCTCGGGGTAGGCAGGCATCGTGGTGCGCTCGCCCGTGTACTCCTCCGGCGAGCGCACGTCGATCAGCGGCTTGCCGAAATGGGCGAGCACATCTTCTTTGTACGCACGGATGCGGCTGTCGTCGCGCTCGACGACGGGGTAGTCCACGGGCGTCACAGCGGGCACCTCGGTGGTCAGCTCACGGCCCTCCGCGATCCACTTGTCGCGCCCTCCGTCGAGGAGTCGCACGTCTTCATGTCCGAAGAGGGTGAAGACCCACAACGCGTACGCCGCCCACCAGTTGCTCTTGTCGCCGTAGATGACGACGGTGCTGTCGCGGCTGATGCCCTTGGATCCCAGAAGGCTGGCGAAGCGTGCGCCGTCGACGAAGTCGCGGACCACCGGATCGTTCAACTCCGTGTGCCAGTCGAGCTTGACCGCCCCAGGGATGTGGCCCGTCTCATAGAGCAGCACGTCCTCGTTCGACTCGACGACCACAAGCCCGTCCTCACCGAGGTGCTCCGCGAGCCACTCCGTGCTCACAAGGCGATCAGGGTGCGCGTACTCGGCGAACTTGGGAGCGGGGTCGTGACCGATGGACATGGATCCTCCTGGAGATCGTCATCACAGATGTGACGCAAGACAGGCGAGTAGGCTGGTGCAGCCCTGCCGCTCTACGCTACGCGCTTCGGCGTACTCGTCGCAGGGCTCCCGTAAGACTCTGACACACGCTAGGCGACGCATGACACTCGACCGCACGACCACCTCGCCACGTCTCATCGATCGAGCGCCGGAGCTCTCCGGCGCTGAGATGGCGGCGCAGTTGGTGCCACCGCGGCAGTTCTCTCATGCGACGCTCGACAACTACCGGCCTGATAGCGAATTCCCGTCGCAGGCGGAAGCGGTCGATGCGGTACGGGGCTTCCTGACGTCGTGGAAGCCCTCCGGAGGGCTGTTCTCGCGTCGAAAGGCGGCGCCTCCGAAGCCGGGCATCTACCTCGACGGCGGCTTCGGGGTCGGCAAGACCCACTTGCTGGCCGCGTTGTGGCACAACGCGCCGGGGAGGAAGTACTTCGGCACGTTCATCGAGTACACCGCGCTCATCGGAGCCCTCGGCTACCGGGATGCCGTTCAGCTCCTTCGGGGTGCAACGCTCATCGCCATCGACGAGTTCGAACTCGACGATCCGGGCGACACCATGATGATGACGAGGCTCCTCGGGGAGCTCGTCGAGAGCGGCAGCCGCATCGCGGCGACCTCCAACACGCCGCCGAACGCGCTCGGTGAGGGGCGCTTCGCGGCCTCCGACTTCCTGCGCGAGATCCAGAGCCTCGCCGACCGGTTCCGCACGCTCCGGATCGACGGGCACGACTACCGCCGACGAGATGTGCAGGGCAGCGCGCGCGGCTACAGCGACAGCGAGCTCGACGGCATCCCGTCGCAGCAGCCAGGCGTCGTCACCGACGACTCGTTCACGGAGGTGTTGCGGCACCTTGCGACCATTCACCCCTCGCGCTACGTGAAACTCGTCGACGGGCTCGACGGCGTCATCTGGCGCGACGTGAGCGTCATCCACTCCCAGACCGACGCGCTACGGCTCGTCGCGTTCGTGGATCGGCTCTACGACGCGCAGGTGCCCATCTTCTCGAGCGGTGTGCCCCTCGATCAGGTGTTCGCGCCGGAGATGATGAGCGGCGGCTACCGCAAGAAGTACCTGCGGGCGATCTCTCGCATGATCGCCCTCACCATCGGCCAGGATCAGTAGGCCCGGTCGGCGTACCGTCCAGCGGCCGATGTCGCGAGGGGTCGCGGCGCAGCTGGTCGCCATCGACTAGAGTCGCTCCCTGGTGTGCCGGGAAGTCTGGTCGGCTCTGCCCTGTTCCCGTCAGCAGGGCGGGTTCTCACGTTGTAATTTTCGTCCCGGGAGTCGATGGTGACCGAACAGAAGCCGACCGCATCCGCAGCGTCGATGGAGCGATTCAATGAATCGCTCCGCATCGAGGAGGTCCTCCGCAAGGAGACGGTCGGCGGTGTGCTGCTGATGATCGCAGCGGTCGTCGCCCTCGTCATGGCGAACACCGGTCTCGCGGACTTCTATTTCGGGCTGCGTGACATCCATGTCGGCATCCTCGTGGGCGACTGGGAATGGGAGATCAGCCTCGGGCACCTCGCCGCTGACGGCCTGCTCGCGATCTTCTTCTTCCTCGTCGGGCTCGAGCTCAAGCGTGAGTTCGTCGCCGGCGACCTTCGGAGTCCGCGGGCCGCACTCGTGCCGATCGTGGCGGCCTGTGGCGGCGTGATCGCGCCGGCGCTCATCTTCACGCTGCTCAACGCCGGAAGCCATCCCGAAGTCATGCGGGGATGGGCGATCCCGGTCGCCACCGACATCGCGTTCGCGCTTGCCGTACTCGCGGTCGTCGGCACGTGGCTGCCGGCGGCGATGCGCACCTTCCTGCTCACGCTCGCGGTCGTCGACGACCTCATCGGCATTGCGATCATCGCGGTGTTCTACCCCAGCGGATTCGAGCTGGGCTACTTCATCGCGGCCATGGTCGGTATCGCCCTCTACGCGCTGATCGCGCAGAAGAACCGTGAGTTCTTCCGCAACCGGCCGACCGCGGCATGGCTGCTGCTGCTGCCGCTCGGCATCGCGGTGTGGGCGATGATGTATCAGTCCGGCATCCACGCGACCGTGGCAGGAGTGCTTCTCGGCTTCACCATTCCCGTTCGGCTGACACGCAAGGAGCGCATCGGCGTGGAGACCGGCGCGATCTCGCTCTCGTTCGCGCAGCGCCCGAGCCTCGCCGAGGTATTCGAGCACCGGTTCCGTCCGGTTTCCACGGGAGTGGCCCTGCCGGTCTTCGCATTCTTCTCAGCTGGAGTCGCGATCGGCGGCTTCGAGGGCTATCTCGAGGCGCTGGCGAGTCCGCTCACTCTCGGCGTGATTCTCGCGCTCGTGGTAGGAAAGGCGATCGGCATCACAGGAGCTACGTGGCTCATCACGCGGCTCCCGGGCGTCAGCGCCGGCATGAAGTGGGTCGACGTACTCGGACTCGCGGTGCTCGGCGGCATGGGCTTCACCGTGTCGCTGCTCATCACCGAGCTCAGCTTCGGCATCAGCGGCATCCTCGCCGACGAGGCGAAGATCGGAGTGCTCACCGGATCGTTCGCAGCGGCCATCCTCGCGGCGGTGATGCTCGGCATGCGCAATCGCCACTATCGCGCCCAACGGGAGGCCGAGAGCGTCGACGCCGACGACGACGGTGTGCCGGACTACTTCGAGCGAGACCTGCGAAGCGGGGTCTGAACCGTGCGCCACGGCGCCTGTGGGCGTCGCAGAAGCGGCGAAACACCCTGTTCACGCGCAGCCCAGCTTCGTAACAACCGCGAAACGCATCGCGCTCTTCACTGAAACACTGACGCGAGAACGTCTCTGTACGACCCACCCGGCGGCTTCTCCGCCGGGACTGGTCGCGACAGAGAGGTGAACCTGATGGACACAGGTGGAATCGCCTGGATGCTGGTCAGTGCGGCACTCGTGCTGCTGATGACTCCGGGGCTGGCCTTCTTCTACGGAGGGCTGGTGAAGGCGCAGAGCGTCGTGAGCATGATGATGATGAGCTTCGGGGCGCTCGGGCTCGTAGCCGTGCTGTGGATCCTGTACGGCGCCGCGATGAGCAGCGTCGACAGCGTGTGGGCCTTCGCGGGCAATCCCTTCGACGGATTCGCACAGACCGGTATGGCAGGTGAGGACCTGGTCGGCATCGCGTTCGGCGCGACGTTCGCCATCCTCACGACCGCACTCATCTCAGGTGCGATCGCCGATCGTGCCCGGTTCGGCGCGTGGCTGGTGTTCGCCGGCCTCTGGAGCACGCTCGTCTACTTTCCGGTCGCCGCCTGGGTCTGGGGAGGGGGCTGGCTGCAGAACCTCGGTGATTCGCTCGGCGGACTGCCGGCAGTCATCGACTACGCGGGAGGCACCGCGGTGCACATCAACGCCGGTGCCGCTGCGCTCGCGCTTGCCCTGGTGCTCGGACCTCGTCGTGGCTTCGCGAAGGGATCGCACCGCCCTCACAACGTGCCGCTGGTGCTCCTGGGCGCCGGGCTGCTGTGGTTCGGCTGGTTCGGGTTCAACGCCGGAGCGGCTGTGGGAGACGGATCGGTGGATGCCGCATCGGCCGGGCTCATCTTCCTGAACACGATCGGCGCGCCAGCCGCCGGCATCCTTGGCTGGCTGATCGTCGAACGAGTGCGGTCGGGCAAACCGACGTCGATCGGTGCCGCGTCGGGCGCTGTCGCCGGCCTCGTCGCGATCACGCCGGCCTGTGCTGACCTCACACCGGGGCTTGCGATACTGCTCGGCCTGCTCTCGGGAGCGGCGTGCGCCTTCGCGATCGACCTCAAGTACCGCCTCGGGTACGACGACTCGCTCGACGTCGTCGGGCTGCACCTCGTGGCAGGGGTCATCGGAACGCTCTATCTGGGCCTCTTCGCCAACGGCACCGGCCTCTTCACCGGCGGCGACACGGGACAGCTCATCGTGCAGGGCATCAGCGTGCTCGCGGTCGCTGCGTACTCCTTCGTGATGGCACTGGTGATCGGCTTCGCCATCGACAAGACCCTGGGATTCCGCGTTCGCCACAGCGAAGAGATCGCCGGGATCGACCTCGCCATCCATGGCGAGAGCGGATACGTGCTCGAGACGCGGTGATCTCGATGGCGCACTGATCGCGATTCACCGGGTGCCGATCGCGCCGCACCAGCGGCGCGGTCGGTACCCTTGTGCGAGATCGGCCGATGACCGGGCAGGAGGGTGTGGTGCTTCTCTACACCCTCGCGGTCGCCGCGGCGTGCGCAATCGCGCTCGAGCGGTGGCTTCAACGGCGCTTCAGCAGGCGAAAAGCGGTCACCTGCGCGATCGTGTGGACGCTCGCAGTGTGTCTGCCGCTCGCGTGGGAGTTCTTCGGCCTCAGCGCAGAGCTCTTGGGGCTGCTCGGAACAATCGACGTCCCGAGCCTTGACGTCGAGCTCTCGAGCCTTTCCGCCCTGAGCCCGCCGAGTGATTTTGCCGGGGGCCTGATCTTCGCCCTGCCGCTCGGGGCTGCATTGCTCGTCTTCTCCCGACGCTCGCGCACACGCACCTCCGTGCCGTGGTGGGGTGCCGCCTACGGGGCGATCGTCGTGTTGACTATGACCGCAGCGGCCGAGCTCGTGATCACCCCCGCGCTCCTCTGGTTACTGGTCGGCGGTGCGCTCACCGCGGTGTCTGGGGGAGTTGGAGCGGCGATCGCCGAGCTCATCGCCGATCGCCGCGTCACGGCAAGAGGTATCGCCATCGGAGTGCTGGCCGGTGCCTGCGGGGCTGCAACCGCGACTGCCTGGCTCACCTGGCAATGGGCGATCGTGATCGGCGTCGCGGGCGGCGCGATCGGTCACCTGCTCGGCAAGGCGATCAGTCGGAGGCGCACGGATGCCGAGAGCGCACGGCTCGGATCGGCACTCGTCGCCGGTCCCGCAGTCGCAGCGCTCCTGCTGGGCCTATTCGGGCTCGGCTCTGGGCTGGTGCACACGGGATCTCCCGCTTGGTTCATCGACCAGGCCACGGGCGTCGCACTCGCGCTTGCATGGGCGCTCGGCGTGGCGTGGGCACTGAGACTCACGATCCTTCGACGTGCCTCTGAGCCGCCGCCGCGGTGACTTCAGTCACTGCGCGTCGACCTCGCCGGCGCGGGTCAGGGGGGAGCCGACGCCAGTGCGTCGATGAGAGAGTGGTGGGCGATACCAGACTCGAACTGATGACCTCTTCCGTGTGAAGGAAGCGCGCTACCAACTGCGCCAATCGCCCGCGGCGTGAACAATATTGCCACATGTCGGAGCGCTCGGATGACAGGGCGGCCAGCGACTGAAACACAGGCCTGTCATTTTGGTACTGGGCGGAATCATCCGCTAAGGTTTTCAAGGCGCACAGAAATGTGAGCCAACGCGGATGTGGCGCAGTGGTAGCGCATCACCTTGCCAAGGTGAGGGTCGCGAGTTCGAATCTCGTCATCCGCTCGAGTGGGGCAGAAGCCCGGATGCTGGTAACGACACTTCGGTGCCGCTGCCAGGACCGGCGGTTCGTCCGCACGCGGTGGGGTGGCCGAGAGGCGAGGCAGCGGCCTGCAAAGCCGTATACGCGGGTTCGAATCCCGTCTCCACCTCCAGGTCCGAAAGATCTGACCTGGGCGATTGGCGCAGCGGTAGCGCGCTTCCCTGACACGGAAGAGGTCACTGGTTCGATCCCAGTATCGCCCACCACAAATACTGCCGAACCAGTGACCTCGTGCCCGCATGCATCGCGGACACGCTGGTTCGATCCCAGTATCGCCCACCACAAATACTGCCGAACCAGTGACCTCGTGCCCGCATGCATCGCGGACACGCTGGTTCGATCCCAGTATCGCCCACCACAAATACTGCCGAACCAGTGACCTCGTGCCCGCATGCATCGCGGACACGCTGGTTCGATCCCAGTATCGCCCACCACAAGTAGTGCCGAACCAACGGTCACGGTTCACGAGCAGCGAGTTCACGCCCGCGTGGTTTCCTCCGCATCGGGGTCGGGTCGCTTCTGCCAGGGCCACCGCCCAGTGATCTCGAGTTCGAGCGAGAAGCTCAGGAACGTCCGGATCAGCACGATGCCGGCGAGCACCGCGATGCTCTCGAGGGTGGGGGACACCGCGACAGTCCGGATGATGTCGGCCGCGACGAGCAATTCCAAGCCCAGCAGAATCGCGCGTCCCAGCGAACGCCGGTATCTGCTGTAGATCGACTGCTCACGGCGCACGAGCCGCCCGAAGGCGAAGAGCGAGGCCGCGACGGCGCCGACCACGATGGCGGCCACCCCGGCAGCATCGATTGCTCTGCCGACCGCGTCGATGAGCTCCTGGAAACTCATGTGCACCGCCTATCCAGTGCTCGATCCGGAGAGGGCACGTCGACCCGACTCCGAACCAGCAGGTCCGGATCAGCATCGCGAGTGCCCACAGCATGGCCCTGGAGCGCTTGGAAAGCAACGCAAAGCGGACGCTCCCGATCGGTCCAACCCTCGGTTGCACGAGCGAGGGAGCCGATGCCGTAAACTCTCCAGGGAAGCGAATGCGGATGTGGCGCAGTGGTAGCGCATCACCTTGCCAAGGTGAGGGTCGCGAGTTCGAATCTCGTCATCCGCTCCATCGAAGGCCCGCCTGAATGGCGGGCCTTCGCGGTTCCGAGGCCAGTGGCGATGCCCAGCCGCGGCTGCCCTCGGCATCCGCCTCGCCCGTTCCTGAGTGGTCTCGCCGCCGCACTAGCATTGGTGCAATGAGCGACCTGAAGACCGGATTCGACCTCTTCACCGACCGTTCGATCGTTGCGATGCGGGTGAACGGCGAGCTCAAGGACCTCGCTGCCACAGTGGCTCCCGCAGACGATGCGGTCCCGGTGTCGATCGAGTCGCAGGACGGGCTGAACATCCTCCGCCACTCCGCGGCGCACGTGCTGGCTCAAGCGGTGCAGCGCATCAACCCTGAAGCGAAGCTCGGCATCGGCCCGCCCATCACCGACGGCTTCTACTACGACTTCGACGTCGAAGTGCCATTCACTCCCGATGACTTCAAGATCATCCAGAAGGAGATGGACCGCATCATCCGTCAGGGGCAACGCTTCACGCGCCGCGTCGTCACTGAGGACGAAGCACGTACCGAACTCGCCGACGAGCCGTACAAGCTCGAGCTGATCGGCCTCAAGGGCTCAGCGGATGCCGACGGCGAGAACGCGTCGGTCGAGGTCGGCGGCGCCGAGCTCACCATCTACGACAACATCGATCCCAAGACCGGCGAGACCCTGTGGAAGGACCTGTGCCGGGGTCCGCACCTTCCGAACACCCGCATGATCGGCAACGCCTATGCGCTCATGCGGAACGCGGCGGCGTATTGGCGCGGTTCGGAGAAGAACAAGCAACTGCAGCGCATCTACGGCACGGCGTGGCCAACGAAGGACGAGCTCCGCGCTTACCAGACCCGCCTCGAGGAAGCCGCCAAGCGTGACCATCGGAAGCTGGGGACCGAACTCGACCTCTTCTCGTTCCCAGACGAGATCGGACCGGGCCTCGCGGTGTTCCACCCCAAGGGCGGCATCATCCGCAACGAGATCGAGAACTACATGCGCGAGCAACTGCTCGCCCACGACTACGAGCTCGTGAACACGCCGCACATCACCAAGGGGCACCTCTACGAGATCAGCCAGCACCTGAGCTGGTACAAGGACGGGATGTATCCGCCGATGCACCTCGACGAGGAGCACGATGCGGAGGGCAACGTCACCAAACCCGGCCAGGACTACTACCTGAAGCCGATGAACTGCCCCATGCACAACCTCATCTACCGGGCACGGGGACGCAGCTACCGGGAGCTTCCGCTGCGCCTCGCGGAGTTCGGCACCGTGTACCGATACGAAAAGAGCGGCACGCTCTCCGGACTCACGCGAGTGCGCGGGCTCACCCAGGACGACGCGCACATCTACGTGACTGAAGAGCAGGTCAAGGACGAGGTCGCGCGGCAGCTCGACTTCGTGCTCGAGACGCTCCGCGGATACGGGCTCGACGACTTCTACCTGGAGTTGTCGACCAAGGACCCGGAGAAGTCGGTCGGCTCCGACGAGCTTTGGGAGCAGGCCACGGAGACCCTGCGCGCTGTGGCGGTCGAGTCGGGTCTCGAACTCGTCGACGACCCGGGTGGGGCAGCCTTCTACGGTCCGAAGATCTCAGTGCAGGCGCGCGACGCGATCGGCCGCACCTGGCAGCTCTCGACCGTGCAGCTCGACTTCAACCAGCCCGCGCTGTTCGAGTTGGAGTACACGGCGGCTGACGGCACGCGGAAGCAGCCGGCCATGATCCACCGGGCGCTGCTCGGGTCGATCGAACGCTTCTTCGCGATTTTGCTCGAGCACTACGCCGGCGCGTTTCCCGCATGGCTGTCGCCGGTGCAGGTCGTCGGCATCCCGGTTTCCGAGCAGCACAACGACTACCTCGACGAAGTCATTCAGCGCTTGCGCAAGGCGGGGGTGCGCGCCGAGCTCGATTCGTCCGATGAGCGCATGCAGAAGAAGATCCGCACGCATACCAAGCTCAAGGTGCCCTTCATGCTCATCGCGGGTGATGAGGACCGATCGAGCGGATCCGTGAGCTTCAGGTTCCGCGATGGCAGTCAGGAGAACGGTGTGTCTGTGGATGCCGCCGTCGAGCGCATCCTCGAAGCGATTCGCACGAAGGCTCAGGTCTGATGAAGGGCGCTCCGCGGGACTACGACGGCACTGAGTATCCCGACGCGGAGCCGGGGGAGCAGTTCGCGGCCTCGCCGGATGCGTTCCAACGCCTCTGGACGCCACACCGGCTCGCGTACGTCAAGGACTCGCACCAGCCAAGCGAGCATGACTGCCCGTTCTGCGCCGCACCCGCGAAGTCCGATGAGGAAGCGCTCATCGTGGCCCGCGGCCAGCACGCCTTCGTGCTGCTCAACCTGTTCCCCTACAACGCGGGTCATCTTCTCGTCTGCCCCTACCGTCACGTCGCCGGCTACGACGAGGCCAACTCGGAAGAGGCCAACGAGATGGCGCTGCTCACGCAGACCGCCATGCGGGTGCTTCGGCGCACCGGCGGGAACGATGGATTCAACATCGGCATGAACCAGGGCGAGATCGCCGGCGCCGGCATCGCAGCGCATCTTCACCAGCACATCGTGCCGCGGTGGAAGCACGACTCGAACTTCTTCCCGATCATCGCAGGCACGAAGGCCGTGCCGCGGCTTCTCGGTGAGGTGCGGGCCGAGCTCGCTGCGGCGTGGCCCGCAGCCGAAGCGGACTGATCGCCCAGACCTCCACGAGGTGCCGGCCGCGCGGGATGCGGCGCGCCAATGGGCGCTCTGCATCCGCTCGATAGAATCACTGCATGGCAGGTCACTCCAAGTGGGCGACGACCAAGCACAAGAAGGCCGTGATCGATGCGCGCCGTGCCAAGTCGTTCGCCAAACTCATCAAGAACATCGAGGTCGCAGCTCGCCAGGGCGGCGCCGACCTCTCCGGCAACCCGACGCTGGTCGACGCCGTCCAGAAGGCGAAGAAGTCGTCGGTGCCGAACGACAACATCGATCGTGCCATCAAGCGCGGTGCGGGTCTCACCGGCGATGCAGTGGAGTACCAGACGATCATGTATGAGGGGTACGCACAGGGCGGCGTAGCCCTGCTGATCGAGTGCCTCACCGACAACAAGAACCGAGCCGCTGCCGAGGTGCGCACCGCGATGACTCGCAACGGCGGCAACATGGCCGACCCGGGCAGCGTCGCGTACAACTTCAACCGCAAGGGCGTGGTGTCGATCACCAAGACCGACGGGGTGAGCGAGGACGACATCCTGCTGGCCGTGCTCGACGCCGGCGCCGAAGAAGTGCTCGACAGGGGAGCGGGCTTCGAGGTGCTCACCGAGCCCACCGACCTCGTGGCCGTGCGCACCGCGCTGCAAGAGGCCGGCATCGACTACGACTCCGCTGAGGCGGAGTTCGTGCCGAACCTGAGCGTCGACCTCGACGCCGACACGGCTCGCAAGGTGTTCAAGCTGATCGATGCGCTGGAGGACAGCGACGACGTGCAGAACGTCTTCGCCAATTTCCAGCTCTCTGCCGAGGTGCAGGCGGAACTCGACTCCGACGAGTGACCGTGACCCATCGCGTGCTCGGAGTCGACCCCGGGCTGACCCGCTGCGGGATCGGCATCATCGATGTCGCCCCGGGCAGGCGAGTCGGGTTCACCCACGTCGAGGTCGTCACAACGCCCGCCGAGCTCGCACTCGAGCGCAGGCTGCTCGTCATCGCCGAACGGTTGGGCGAAGTGATCGAGCAGTGGCGGCCGGATGCCATGGCGCTCGAACGCGTGTTCGCGCAGCACAACCTGCGCACGGTCATGGGCACGGCGCAGGTGAGCGGGGTCGTGCTTCATCAAGCCGCTCGCAGCGGCATAGCGGTGGGTATGCACACCCCGAGCGAGGTGAAGGCCGCGGTGACCGGCTACGGCAATGCGGACAAGGCACAGGTCGGTGCGATGGTCGCAAGGCTGCTCGGACTCGCCGAGGTTCCGCGACCGGCCGACGCCGCCGACGCGCTCGCCCTGGCGATCTGCCATGCCTGGCGCTCTGCAGGGGGCATCGGCAACGCAGTGGCCGGACCAGCGGCGGATGCCGCTGTGCAGACCACAGCCTCGGTGCCCGGCGGTGGCGGCGCATTGACGCCGGCCCAGCGCGCGTGGCGGGACGCCGAGAAGTCGGCGGCCGCACGTAGGCTCGATGCATGATCGCTTCCCTTCGCGGTGCCGTGCTCGGCATCGACGGTTCCATTGCGATCCTCGACGTCGCCGGCGTCGGCTACGCCGTGCAATTGACCCCGCAGCACGCTCACTCGCTCCGCGTCGGCCACGAGACGAGCATCCGCACCGCGCTGATCGTGCGCGATGACGAGTTCAGTCTCTTCGGATTCGAAGACGCAGACTCGCGAGCGGTCTTCGATCAGTTGCGCACCGTGAGCGGTGTCGGACCGAAGTCGGCGATGGGCGTGCTGTCGGCGATGACTCCGGCCCAGATCGCGCAGGCTGTGGCAGACGACGACCACAGCGCCTTCCGGAAGGTCAGCGGCATCGGGCCCAAGACCGCCAAGCTGATCACCGTGACGCTCGCGGGCAAGCTCGACGCCTTCGTGGCACCCACGGCGCCCGAACAGGTGCCGGCGCTCGACGGCACCATCGCCGCCAGCGTCATCTCAGCACTGATCGGGCTGGGCTGGCCCGAGCGGGTGGCGGCACAGGCCGTCGCCGATGCCGCGGATCACGCCGACGATGCGGAGCGTGCCGGCGTGCAATCCCTGCTTCGGATCGCGCTCTCCCGGCTCGGGCCAGTGGCGAGGGAGCAGCGATGAGCGCGGACCGCGACCCCGGCGCCGTCGCAGGAGCAGGCATCCTCGACGCCGGCTCCGAGTCAGACGCCGAGCTCGCCTTCGAGGGCGCATTGCGACCGAAGAGCCTCGGCGAGTTCGTCGGTCAGACCAAGGTGCGAGGCCAGCTCGAACTGCTGCTGCAGGCCGCGGCGATGCAGGGACGCTCAGCCGATCACATCCTGCTCGCCGGACCGCCCGGGCTCGGCAAGACGACGCTCGCCATGATCGTGGCGCACGAGAACGGCCGATCGCTGCGGATGTCGAGCGGCCCCGCCATTCAGCACGCAGGCGACCTCGCCGCGCTGCTGTCGTCGCTGCTACCCGGCGAAGTGCTCTTCATCGACGAGATTCACCGCATGGCGAGATCGGCAGAAGAGATGTTGTACCTCGCCATGGAGGACTTCCGCATCGACATCATGGTCGGCAAAGGGGCGGGCGCCACGTCGATCCCGCTCGAACTCGCGCCGTTCACGCTCGTCGGTGCGACTACGCGCTCGGGACTGCTGCCGAATCCTCTCCGAGATCGGTTCGGCTTCACGGCTCACCTGGAGTTCTACGATGACGCGGAGCTCACCGAGGTGCTCCGCCGCGCCGCGCGCCTGCTGGGCATGCCGATCGACGAAGCCGCGCTCACGGAAATCGCAGGGCGCAGCCGGGGGACTCCGCGGATCGCCAACCGGCTGCTGCGCCGCGTGCGCGACTACGCGCTCGTCAACGCGAAGGACGCCGATCTGACGTCGGTCAGGGCAGCGCTCGACCTCTACGACGTCGACCCGCTCGGTCTAGATCGGCTTGACCGCGCCGTCCTGCGCGCGATCATCGATCGCTTCGACGGTGGACCCGTGGGGCTGAACACCCTCGCCGTCTCCGTGGGCGAGGAGGCCGAGACCATCGAGTCGGTCGTCGAGCCGTTCCTGGTGCGCATCGGGCTGCTCAGCCGCACCCCGAGGGGACGCGTGGCGACGAAGGCCGCATGGCGTCAGTTCGGGGGGCGCGCGCCACAGCCGACGCTCCTGGACGATGAACTATGATTGTCGAGGCCTCGGCCGTGACGCCGCGCGCTCCGCGCCGCTGATCCCGATCTCGGAAGGCGATCTCCAGACCCCATGGATCCATTCACTCTCGTGATGCTGGCCGTTCTGGCCGTCCTCGTGTTCTTCATGTTCCGCAACTCTCGGAAGCGGCAGAAGGACCAGGCCGAACTGGCTACCAAGATGGTTCCCGGCGCTGACGTGATGCTGAGCTTCGGGCTCTACGGCACGCTCGTGTCGGTTGACGAAACTGCGAACACCGCGGAGGTCCGCATCGCCGACGGCACCGTCGTCACGGTGCACCGCCAGACCCTTGCCCGGGTCGTCGAGCCCACCGAGCACACGGATGTCGAGACTGACATCGATGCGGATGCCGAGCCGACTCCGCTCGATGAGACGCTCGGTGCCGACTCGGACGACCGCCGGCCGGGCAATGACCTCGGCGAGACCGGCGAGGGCCCTGCCGACAAGCGCTGAGGCGACCGCTCGCCGCTTCGACGGGTGAAGAACCGCCCGCGACCTTCCACAGAAAGCTGAGTCTCCTCACGTGGCAACCACTTCGCCGGTGCGCAAAGCGTGGCGGTCGCTGATCTGGCTGATCGTCATCGTCGTCGGCCTCGTCGCACTCAACGTCGGCAGCATGCTGTGGAGCAACAACAGCCTCACGCCGAAGCTGGCGCTCGACCTCGAGGGCGGCACCCAGATCATCCTCGAGCCTCAGCTCGAGAGCGGTCAGACCGTCTCGCAGGAACAGCTCGACCAGGCGGTCGCGATCATTCGGCAGCGTGTCGATGCGACGGGCGTCTCCGAGTCCGAGATCACGACCCAGGGCGGCCGCAACATCATCGTCGCGATTCCGGGGACCCCGGACAACGACACGATGGAGCGGATCCAGGCATCGGCGAAGCTCGAGTTCCGCCCGGTGCTGCGCGCCGACGTGCCGACACCGCAGGGAGGCGCGTCTGTCGAGCCGACACCCGCGCCCGACGGCGGCGGCGACTCCACAGCGGCCCCGGACTCGACCGCGCCCGCCGAGTCGGCGGCTCCAGAGACCCCGGCCGCTGGCGAGACTCCCTCGCCGCAGCCGACCAACGCCTCCGACCTGGCCTGGATCACTCCCGAGCTCGAGTCGCAATTCGCGAACTTCGACTGCTCGAGCCTCGATGAGCTGACCCAGGTGCCGCCGAGCGACAAGCCGTTCATCTCCTGCGAGGAGGACGGCTCGGTCAAGTACATCCTCGGCCCGGTCGAGGTCTCGGGCGAGACCATCACCGACGCCACTTCTGGCCTCGTTCCTGACTCTCGCGGGTTCACCACCAACGAGTGGGGCGTGTTCATCACGTTCAACGAGACCGGTACGCGGGAGTTCCGCGCGGTCACCGAGCGGCTCATCGGTCTCTCCGGCACCCAGAACCAATTCGCCATCGTGCTCGACGGCAAGGTGATCTCGGCGCCGACCACGCAAGCGGTGATCACCGACGGCAAGCCGATGATCAGCGGGAACTTCACCCAGGAGTCAGCGAAGCGACTCGCCGACCAGCTCAAGTTCGGTGCCCTCCCCATCGGATTCCAGGTCGAGAGCACGAACACGATCTCCGCCACTCTCGGTGCCAACCAGTTGCACAGCGGGCTCATCGCCGGCGTGATCGGCATGATCCTCGTCGTCGTCTACTCGCTGTTCCAGTACCGCACCCTCGGCCTCGTCACAGTCGCCTCGCTGATCGTCGCCGCGATCATCACCTACCTGGTGATCACTCTGCTGTCGTGGCGTGAGGGATACCGGCTCTCGCTCGCCGGTGTCGCCGGTCTGATCGTCGCGATCGGCATCATCGCCGACTCGTTCATCGTGTACTTCGAGCGCATCCGCGATGAGTTGCGCGACGGACGCAGCCTCGAGGGTGCTGTCGAGGCCGGATGGAAGCGGGCGATCCGCACCGTCCTTGCCTCAGACACCATCAACTTCCTCGCCGCGGTGGTGCTGTTCCTGGTTGCCGTGGGCAATGTGCAGGGCTTCGCGTTCACGCTCGGAATCACGACGATCATCGACCTCATCGTGGTCTCCCTCTTCACGCACCCGATGCTGCAGCTGCTCGCTCGAACGCGCTTCTTCGGCGGTGGGCACCCGTGGAGCGGGCTCGACCCTCAGGCTCTCGGCGCGGTGTACCGCGGGCGGGCGCAGTTCCGGGCACCGGTGGCAGCCACCGGCCGCGGCGCACGATCGTCGCGCGAGGCCCAGCGCCGCCAGACGATCGCCGAGCGCAAGGCCGCTGAGCAAGCCGGCGTCGGCGCGGGCGAACGCGATTCGAGCGGGAAGGACGCCTGATGGCGAAGCTCACCGATTTCGGCAATGACCTCTACACCGGCGCGCGGTCGATCGACTTCGTCGGTCGGCGCAAGCTCTGGTACACGATCGCCGGCGTCGCGATTCTGCTGTCGATCCTCGTGCCCATCCTGCGCGGCGGATTCGTCTTCGGCATCGAGTTCACTGGTGGATCCGAGTTCCAGCTGAGCAACGTCGCCCAGCCCGACGAGCAGCGTGCGCAGGATGCTGTCACCGAGGCCGTGCCCGCTGCCGAGCCGCGCGTGACGATCGTGGGCGCCGACGGCATCCGCGTGCAGACCGACCAGCTCGAACGCACCGAGAGCGATCAAGTGCGCGACTCGCTGGCGGCTGCCTTCGACGTCGATCCGAGCCAGGTCACGGCGAACTTCATCGGACCGAGCTGGGGCCAGGACATCACCCAGCAGGCCATCCGCGGCCTCATCATCTTCATCGTGCTCGCTGCCGCCTTCATGGCGCTCTACTTCCGTACCTGGAAGATGTCGCTCGCCGCTCTGTCGGCGCTCGCGCACGACCTCATCATCACCGTCGGTGTGTACGGCATGCTCGGCTTCGAGATCACGCCCGCGGCGGTGATTGGCTTCCTCACGATCCTCGGCTACTCGCTGTACGACACCGTGGTGGTCTTCGACAAGATCCGCGAGAACACAGGGGAGACGACCGAAGGGTCGAACCGTACCTTCGCACAGGCCGTGAACCTGGCGGTGAACCAGACCCTCGTGCGCTCGATCAACACCTCGGTCGTCGCCGCGCTCCCGGTCGCCTCCATCCTCTTCATCGGGGCGGTCGTGCTGGGTGCGGGCACGCTGCGCGATATCGCGCTCGCGCTGTTCATCGGCATCCTCGTGGGCGCCTACTCGACGATCTTCATCGCCGCACCGGTCTATGTGCACCTGCGCGAGAATGAGCCCGAGGTGAAGAAGATGGGCAGCAAGGCGAAGAAGAAGGTCGTTCAAGGCGCAGTCCGCTGAGCGCGGGCCTCAGGCTCCCGCGCGCGCACCGCGTCTACCATTAGTGGCGGAGGTGCGAATGACCGAGACCACGACGACGGCGACGCTTCGAGCGCGCCTGCCGCGTCTGTTCTCCCGCGCCCAGCCCACAGGCGCGGTCGACCGTCTGTACAAGACGGTGCGGCTTCACAATCCCAAGGCGGATGTCGCGCTGATCGAGCGCGCGTACCAGGTCGCTGCGAAGGCCCACGAGGGCCAGAAGCGCAAGAGCGGCGAGCCCTACATCACCCACCCGATCGCCGTGGCGCAGATCCTCGCCGACCTCGGCATCGGCGCGATCACGATCGCTGCGGCGCTGCTGCACGACACGGTCGAGGACACCGAGTACACGCTCGATTCACTGCGCCGAGACTTCGGCGACGAGATCGCAATGCTCGTCGACGGCGTGACGAAGCTCGACAAGCTCAAGTACGGCGACAGCGCACAGGCCGAGACCGTGCGAAAGATGGTCGTCGCGATGTCGAAGGACATCCGCGTGCTCGTCATCAAGCTCGCGGACCGCCTGCACAACGCGCGCACCTGGGGCTTCGTCGAGAACGAGTCGGCCCGCCGAAAGGCGCAGGAGACGCTCGAGATCTACGCGCCCCTCGCTCACCGGCTCGGCATCCAGGCGATCAAGTGGGAGCTCGAAGACCTCTCGTTCGCAGTGCTTCACCCCAAGATCTACCTCGAGATCGACAACCTCGTGAAGAATCGCAGCCCTCAGCGCGAGGAGTTCCTGCACCAGGTCATCAACGCCGTGAACGCCGACCTCAAGGCCGCGAAGATCAAGGGCCAGGTGGTCGGCCGTCCGAAGCAGTACTACTCGATCTATCAGAAGATGATTCTGCGAGGGCGCGAGTTCGACGAGATCTACGACCTGGTCGGCATCCGCGTGCTCGTCTCCACGGTGCGCGACTGCTACGCCGTCCTGGGTGCGATCCACGCCCGCTGGACACCGATGCCCGGTCGGTTCAAGGACTACATCGCGACGCCCAAGTTCAACCTCTATCAGTCGTTGCACACCACGGTGATCGGCCCTAAGGGTCGTGCGGTCGAGATCCAGATCCGCACGCACGACATGCATCAGCGCGCCGAGTACGGTGTTGCAGCGCACTGGAAGTACAAAGAGCGCATGCACGGCGGCCGCGACGAGCCGAGCCGCGCCGGCGCCGACATGGCGTGGCTGGCGCATATCTCCGACTGGCAGGCCGAAACCGCAGACCCATCCGAGTTCCTCGACTCGCTGCGCTTCGAGATCGGGGCGAAAGAGACCTACGTCTTCACCCCACAGGGCAAGGTGATCGGTTTGCCCGCCGGTGCCACGCCGGTCGACTTCGCCTACGCCGTGCACACCGAGGTCGGGCACCGCACCATGGGGGCGAAGGTCAACGGTCGACTCGTACCGCTCGAGTCGACGTTGAACAGCGGCGACATCGTCGAGGTCTTCACTTCGAAGAACCCGGACGCAGGGCCGAGCCAGGACTGGCTGAATTTCGTCAAGAGCCCTCGCGCGCGCAACAAGATCCGCCAGTGGTTCACCAAGGAGCGCCGAGAAGAGGCGATCGAGCACGGCAAGGATGCAATCGCGCGAGCCATGCGCAAGCAGAACCTTCCCTTGCAGAAGCTCATGAGCCAGGACGCGTTCACCGAGGTCGCGTCGGCGATGCACTACGACGACGTGAGCGCGCTCTACGCAGCGGTCGGCGAGGGGCACGTCTCTACGCAGTCGGTGATCGAGAAGGTACTGGCCTCGGTGCAGACGGCGGACGACGCCGATGACGTCGACCTGCCGTTCGCCGCGCCGTCGCGCGTGCGCCCGCAGCGCAATAGCGATTCCGGGGTGCTCGTGCGCGGAGCCCCAGACATCCTGGTCAAGCTCGCCAAGTGCTGCACGCCCGTACCGGGAGATGCGATTCTCGGCTTCGTCACGCGCGGTCAGGGCGTCTCGGTGCACCGCGACGACTGCACGAACGTGAAATCGCTGCTCGAGCATCCCGACAGGATGATCGACGTGGAGTGGGCGCCGACTTCGAGAAGCGTGTTCCTGGTGCAGATCCAGGTCGAGGCATTGGACCGGTCAGGGCTGCTCTCAGACGTCACGCGTGTGCTGAGCGAACACCATGTCAACATCCTCTCCGCGACCGTCAGCACCTCGAGCGATCGCCTCGCCATCAGCAGGTTCCTCTTCGAGATGGGTGATACGACCCACCTTGATCGCGTGCTCAACGCGGTACGCCGCATCGAGGCCGTGTACGACGTCTACCGCGTGACCGCGGGCTGAGCCCGCCGCAGTCGCTCTCGGGCGAGACGGGTGAATGGCAGCGGACGCGAATCGAGCGCGGCGAGGCACGCCTCGAGGCCGAGCCCCGCTTCGTGCATGAGCCGGGCGAGCACGCCTCGGTAATGGGATTCCGAGTACGCCTCCTGCGAGCGAGCCAGATCAAGGACCGTCCTCAACGGTGAGGTGGCGCGAGCCCTGCCGAACGGGACGATCTCGCCGTCATCGATGACGACCTCGCGGATCGCGACGTCGAGGCGCAGTTCATGCTGCACGCGCGCTTCAGAGCGAGTGCAGAAGGTGTGCACGCGGGGTGGACGGGGGAGTGCTCCCCAGACCCACGCCGCCGACCACCGATCGGCGATGATCCGCTCATTCCCGAGGATGCCGTGGAGCGCCAGTGCTCGCAGCGCCGGAGTGTCGGGCTCGGCGATGCTCGCGTATGCCTCGGCAAGGGGATA
This sequence comes from Ruicaihuangia caeni, assembly GCF_029952955.1. Taxonomy (GTDB): domain Bacteria; phylum Actinomycetota; class Actinomycetes; order Actinomycetales; family Microbacteriaceae; genus Ruicaihuangia; species Ruicaihuangia caeni. The sequence goes on from NZ_JASATX010000001.1 coordinate 781,329, forward strand.
CAACTCGCCATCGAGCGACATGGCGCTGAGTTCTGCCAACGGCATGGCGTGAGCCGATGCGATCGAGGCGGAACGGAGCAGCAGAGGCGACCGGGCGGGTGACAGCATCCGCCCAGTGTGAACGACCACGCGCCGCCCCCCGGCGTCGCCGACGAGTCGGTGGAGAGCGAACCGCTGTGGAGAGGGCTCAGCCGATCGCGGCGAGCCAGGCGCGCTGCGTCTCGAGCGCTGCGCGGGCTTCCTCAGCCTTCTTCGCGTCGCCGGCCGCCTCTGCCTTCGCAATGTCGGCCTGGAGCGAGGCGATCGACTCCTCCAACTGACTGGCGAGACCCTCCGACCGCGCCTTGCGCTCCGGGTTGTTGCGCTCCCAGTGCTCGTCGTCGAGCTTTCGCACATGCTGCTCGATCTTGCGCAGCCGCTCCTCGACCTGCTTCATCTGATCGCGCGGCACCCGGCCGATCTCGTCCCACTTGCGCTGGATGCCAGAGAGCGCCTCGCGAGCCTTGATCCGGTCGGTCTCCGCGAGGATCGGCTCTGCGCCGTCGAGCAGAGCGAGCTTCTGCTCCAGATTCTGCCGGTACTCCTCGTCGTCGCGTGCGTCGATCTCGCTCTTCGCCTGGTACAGCTGGTCGCCCGCGGCCTTGAACTTGGCCCACAGAGCATCATCGAGCTTCTTGCCTGCTCGCCCGGCGCGCTTCCAATCCTCGAGCAGACGGCGGTACTCCGGGATGCCGTCGGCGCCCTTCGACGTCAGAGCCTCCGCACGCTCGACCAGAGCCTGCTTCTTCGACCGCGCGTCCTTGTGCGCCGCGTCCAGCTCTGCGAAGAATGCCTTGCGGTGCTGCTCCAGGGTGCTGCGTGCCGCGCGGAACCGCTTCCACAGTTCGTTGGCCTCGTTGCGGCGAAGACGCGGGCCCTCCTGCTGGTGCTTCTGCCAGCGCGCGAAGATGTCGTCGAGCTGCGCGGTCACCTGCTTCCACTGCATCTTGGCGGGATCGGACGCCGCGAGCTGCTCGGCCTCCACGACGAGCGCTTCCCGATACGCGAGCGCCTCGGCCATCGCGGCACGCGCAGCTTCGCTCTGCTGCTCGGTCAGTTCGTCGACCGTGCCGGTGAGTGCCGCGAGGCGGTTGCGCAGCGCCTCGAGGTCGCCGACGGCATTCGCATCGGCGAGCGTCGCACGCAGTGCGTTGACCGCCTTGGCGATGTCGGATGCCGGCGCTCCCCGACGCGCACGCTGCTCGAGCAGTCCTACCTGGCCCGCGAGATCGGTGTACTTGCGCTCGAAGTACGCGAGTGCCTCTTCCGGAGTGCCGTCGGGATACTGACCGACGGCGCGTTCCCCGTCGCCCTCGCGCACGTACACGGTGCCGTCATCGTCGACGCGCCCCCACGGCTGCTGTTCGTTCGCCACTGGTTCACCCTCTAGAAGATCGTTCATTGCTGCGCCGCCTATGCGGCAGGCACCCAGCCTATTGCAGCATGATGCCGCTACCGCGGCCGCGCGCCAACGGATCCGCCACGAGTGCCCGGCGAATCCCGGAGTCGGTCAGCGCGTGGCGAAGTACAGCACCTGCAGCGCTGCGAGAGCCGCCATGGCGAGGGTTCCGCCGACGAGGGCGATGAGGTTGTCTCGCCGCAGACGCGACTGAACACCGGCGTGGAACTGCTTGCGCGCCTGATACCGGCGAAGTCGCTCACGCGCCTCGCGATCGGCCTTCGTGATCCGCGCCATGACACCTCCGCCTTTCGTCCTGCAGCACTGTACCGCCAGTGGTGAGCACGATCGCGCGTCACGCTCGCCGTGGAGTGTCAGCGCCGCTGGCTAGCATGGCGGATATGACGCAGCACCCCGGCATCCGCGCCGGTTCGACGCCATTGGCAGTGCGCATGCGACCGCGGCAACTGTCGGAGGTGGCGGGGCAGCGTCATCTGCTCGGACAGGGATCACCGATCGTGAGCCTGGCCGAAGACTCGACCGGGGCTCGGGGCAACGTCTCCGTGATCCTCTGGGGCCCTCCGGGCACCGGCAAGACGACGCTCGCCCAGGCCGTCGCGCAGAGCTCTGGCCGGCGCTTCGTCGAACTCTCGGCCGTCACCGCCGGAGTCAAGGATGTCCGGCAGGTGATGGAGGAGGCACTCGCCAATCGAGACCTCTACGGAGTCTCGACGGTGCTCTTCCTCGATGAGATCCACCGGTTCACGAAGGCGCAGCAAGATGCGCTGCTCCCGGGAGTCGAGAACGGCTGGGTCATTCTGATCGCCGCGACCACCGAGAACCCCTCGTTCTCCGTCATCGCGCCGCTGCTCTCTCGCTCGTTGCTGCTCACGCTCGAACCGCTGAGCGACGACGACCTCGGTGTGCTCGTCGACCGCGCCGTCGCCGACGAGCGAGGACTCGGCGGAAGGGTGCAGCTCGACCCAGACGCGCGTGCCGCAATCATCCGTCTCGCATCGGGGGATGCCCGACGCGCGCTCACGGCACTCGAGGCGTCCGCTCTCGCGGCCAGCACGGGCGCGACGACCCGCGAGGATTCCGACAGCGACGCTGAGGATGACGACGGTCAGGATGACGATGGTCAGGATGACGACGGTGAGGATGCCGAGCACTCCACGTTGCCGGTCATCACCCCTGAGATCGTCTCCACCGCCGTCGACCGCGCGCTGCTCCGCTACGACAAGCAGGGCGACGAGCATTACGACGTCATCAGCGCGTTCATCAAATCGATCCGAGGCTCCGACGCTGACGCGGCGCTGCATTACCTCGCGCGAATGATCGAAGCCGGGGAGGATCCGCGGTTCATCGCCCGCCGGGTCATCATCAGCGCTGCCGAAGACATCGGACTCGCCGACCCCCAGGCGCTCGTGATCGCCGTTGCCGCAGCGGATGCGGTGCAGTTGATCGGCATGCCGGAGGGCCGCATTCCGCTCGCCGAAGCCGTCGTCTATCTCGCAACCGCCCCGAAGTCGAATGCCGCGTACGTGGGCATCGACGCGGCGATCGCCGACGTTCGTCGCGGCGAGTTCGGCCGGGTGCCCAAGCATCTTCGCGACGCGCACTACCCGGGCGCCAAGCGGCTCGGCCATGGAAAGGGCTACCTGTACGCGCACGACTCTGAGATCGGCGTCGTCGCACAGCAGTACCTGCCCGACCCGCTGAAGGATCGCCAGTACTATCGGCCGACGAGCCACGGCAATGAGCGCGACCTCTCGACCCGTTGGGAGAAGCTGCGCCGCATCATCCGGGGCCGGTGAGGCGCGACACAGCGGCCGAACGGCTCGAGCGCGCGCAGTCGTGCGCCGACACGAAGCGGTGCGCCGTGTCTGTTAGGATTGTCGCTGCCTGAATCGGTGTTCTGCGTGCGGCTGCGCTGACACCTGATCGAAGGAGCTGGTCTGTAGCCGACCGGCGTCCATGGCGAATCCCTCATCGTTCCGGACTGGTGTCGCGGCGTGCCCGCCGCCGTCCGGTGTTCAACAGGATTCGATAGAAGAAGGAATACGTGTCAACACGCAACCGCAGCAAGACCCGCCTTTCGCGCGCGCTCGGCGTTGCGCTCACCCCGAAGGCGGCGCGCTACCTCGAGAAGCGCCCCTACGCCCCGGGTGAGCACGGCCGCACCCGCCGCAAGACCGACAGCGACTACGCCGTTCGTCTGCGCGAGAAGCAGCGCCTCCGCGCCCAGTACGGCATCCGCGAGGCACAGCTTCGGCTCGTCTTCAACGAAGCTCGCCGCGCCCCCGGCCTGACCGGTGAGAACCTCGTCGAGCTGCTCGAGATGCGCCTCGACGCCCTCGTGCTCCGCGCAGGGTTCGCGCGCACCACGTCGCAGGCGCGTCAGCTCGTCGTGCACCGCCACATCCTCGTCGACGGCAAGCTGGTCGACCGCCCGTCGTTCCGCGTGAAGCCGGGCCAGCTCATCCACGTCAAGGAGCGCAGCGAGAGCCTCGAGATGTTCCAGGTGGCTGCGGCCGGTGGACACGCCGAGGTGCTCCCGAAGGTTCCGGGCTACCTCGAGGTCGAGCTCGACAAGCTCCAGGCGCGCCTCGTGCGTCGCCCCAAGCGCGCCGAGGTGCCGATCACCGCTGAAGTGCAGCTCGTGGTCGAGTACTACTCGGGTCGCTGACCCAGACGCCGAAGGGGCGGTGCGCAGCGTGCGCATCGCCCCTTCGCCATTTCCCCGGCATCCGCGGGAAGTAAGCTGAGTAACCGGCCACGTAGAACGAGGGAGACCGAAATGAACAAGCTTCTCTGGCTGCTCACCGGCGCCGCAGCCGGGTTCGTGATCGCACACCAAGTGAACAAGACCCCGGAGGGGCGCCGCTTCTTCGAGGACGTCGACGCCAAGGCACGCTCGTTCGGCAACGCCGTCGTCGACGGCTACAAGGCCCGCGAGGCCGAGCTGCGATCCGCCGTCTCCGACGCTGAAGCAGCTATCGCCGACCTCACCCGCCGCTGAGCCGACGCCGGGCCTTCCGGCGCGCTCGACACCACAGCTCAGGACCCCATGCAGACCGCTGAAATTCAGCGCCGCTGGCTCGATTTCTTCGGGCAGCGCGGCCACACCGTCGTTCCCTCCGCCTCCCTCATCGCCGACGACCCCACCGTGATGTTCACGATCGCCGGCATGGTGCCCTTCATCCCGTACCTGACAGGTCTGGTGCCGGCACCGTACCCCCGGGCGACGAGCGTGCAGAAGTGCATCCGCACGCTCGACATCGAAGAGGTCGGCAAGACCACCCGCCACGGCACGTTCTTCCAGATGAACGGCAACTTCTCGTTCGGCGACTACTTCAAGGAGCAGGCGATCGCCTACGCGTGGGAGCTGCTCACCACCTCAGAGCGCGATGGCGGGCTGGGGTTCGACGAGAAGGACCTCTGGGTCACGGTCTACGAGGACGACGACGAGGCGATCGACTACTGGCGACGCGTTGCCGGCCTTCCCCTCGAGCGCATTCAGCGGCTCGGCAAAGAGGACAACTACTGGTCGACGGGCCAGCCGGGCCCCGCGGGCCCCTGCTCCGAGATCTACTTCGACCGCGGTCCGAAGTACGGACCGGACGGCGGGCCGGCCGTCGACGACTCGAGGTATCTCGAGATCTGGAACCTCGTGTTCATGCAGTACCTCATCGACGATGTGCGCTCGAAGACCGAGTTCCGCATCGTGAGCGAACTGCCCAAGAAGAACATCGACACCGGCATGGGCATGGAGCGCGTCGCGTTCCTGAAGCAGGGCGTCGAGAACATGTACGAGATCGACCAGGTGAGGCCTGTGCTCGATCGCGCCGCCGAGCTGTCGGGGCGCCGCTACGGCGCGGATCACGAGGATGACGTGCGCATGCGCGTGATCGCAGACCACGTGCGCTCGTCGCTCATGCTCATGACCGACGGCGTCACGCCTGGCAACGAGGGTCGCGGCTACATCCTCCGCCGTCTGCTCCGCCGATCGATTCGGGCCATGCGCCTGCTCGGCGTCGAAGAGCCGACGTTCGCCGAGCTCTTCTCCGCGTCACGAGACGCGATGCAGACGGCGTATCCCGAGGTGGCTCGCGAATACGACCGCGTGAGCCGGCTCGCGCTCGGCGAGGAAGAGACCTTCCTCCGCACGCTCAGCAGCGGAACCACCATTCTCGACCTCGCCGTCGCAGACGCCAAGCAGAAGGGCAGCAGCGGGCTCGCGGGCGACACCGCGTTCCTTCTGCACGACACCTTCGGCTTCCCGATCGACCTCACCCTCGAGATGGCTGAGGAGGCAGGTCTCAGCGTCGATCGCGCTGCCTTCGATTCGCTCATGTCCGAGCAGCGCGCCCGCGCCAAGGCCGATGCGCGAGCAAAGAAGCAGTCGCTCGCGGATCTCTCCGTGTATCGCGAGTTCCGCGCCAAGGGAGAGACCGTCTTCACCGGCTATGAGTACCTGCAGACGGAGTCCTCCGTGCTCGGGCTCATCGTGGATGGAGCGCCGGTGCACCAGGCGACGGTGGGTCAGATCGCCGAGGTGATCCTGGGCGAGACCTCGCTCTACGCCGAGTCCGGTGGTCAGGATGCGGATGCCGGCAGCATCGTCGGCGACGGCTTCGACCTCGAGGTGCTCGACGTGCAGCGCCCGGTGAAGGGGCTGATCAGCCACAAGGTACAGGTGCGCGCTGGAGAGGTCTCGGTCGGCGCTGCGGCCACCACGGTCGTCGACCCGGCCTACCGGCACGCCGCGGCGCAGGCGCACTCTGCCACGCACCTGGTGCACGCGGCGCTCCGCCAGACGCTCGGACATGAGGCGCACCAGTCCGGCTCGTACAACAAGGCCGGCTACATGCGTCTCGACTTCGGCTGGAACCAGGCGCTCTCGCTCGAGACGCGCAGCGAGATCGAGGAGATCGCCAACGCTGCGATCCACGACGACCTCGAGGTCGTCACCAGGATCATGCCCCTCGACGAAGCCCGTTCGATGGGTGCCATGGCGCTCTTCGGCGAGAAGTACGGCGACACCGTGCGCATGGTCGACATCGGCGGGCCCTGGTCACGAGAGCTCTGCGCCGGCACCCACGTCTCGAGCTCTGCACAGGTCGGACTCATCAGCCTCACAAGCGAGAGCAGCGTCGGGTCGAGCAACCGCCGCGTCGAAGCGCTGGTGGGCCATGACGCGTTCCGCGAACTGGCGGCCGAGCGCGCGATCGTCTCCCAGCTCACCTCGACGCTCAAGACGCCGCGAGAGCAGTTGCCCGACCGCATCGCCGAACTCGTCGCGGGCCTCAAGGCAGCCGAGAAGCGAATCGCGCAGTTCGAAGCGCAGGCACTGCAGTCGCGCGTGCCAGAGCTCGCGGCATCCGCTCTGAAGAGCGACGGCGTCACAACGGTGATCGACCATCTCGGCTCGGTGTCGTCAGGCGATGACATCCGCGGTCTGGTGACGGCCGTGCGCTCGCGGTTGGGCAGTGAGCCCGCGGTGGTCGCGCTTTCGGGAATCGCCGGCGGCAAGCCGCTCGTGATCGTCGCAACCAATGAGGCGGCGCGCGAGCGCGGGATCAAGGCCGGTGTGCTCGCAAAGGCCGCCGCGGGCGCGCTCGGCGGTGGCGGTGGCGGCAAGGACGACCTGGCCCAGGGCGGCGGCGCCGACGCGTCCGCCGTTCCCGCCGCGCTCGATGCCGTGCGCGCCGGCCTCGCACCGGTCTGATGCGTGCAGGCAGGCGCCTCGGCGTCGACGTCGGCAAAGCCCGAGTGGGGGTGGCGATGAGCGACCCCCACGGGATGCTGGCCACTCCCGTCGAGACCGTGCCCCGCGACGACAACGCGATCGACGCGGTGCTGCATCATGCCCGGGATGCAGACGCGATCGAGATCGTGGTCGGGCTGCCGATCGCGCTGGGCGGGGGAGACACGCCCTCCACGGCGGACGCTCGCGGCTTCGCCCTGGCGCTGGCGAAGTCGGGCATCCCGGTCCGCCTGGTCGACGAGCGCCTCTCGACCGTTTCGGCCCATTCCGTCATGCGCACCGTCGGCAAGAACACGAAGAAGTCGCGCAGTGTGATCGACCAGGCCGCCGCAGTGATAATTTTGCAGCACGCACTGGACGCCGAGGCCTCGAATCCGGCTCCACCGGGCACCGTCGTGGTTCCAGAAGAGGATCAGCAGCAGTGACAGACGAACACGGGCGCGATCATGGTCGATCGCAGCCGTTGACCAGACGTGAGGCGCGCGACCTCGAGCGCGAGCGCCAGGGCGAGTTGAGGGCGAAGCGACCGGAGATCGTCACACCAGCGAGCCCCTCCGCGCCGCCGCAGGAGGCCTCCGAGCTGCCCGAGCCCTTGCCCGAGCATCCGCAGCAAGCGAGTTCGCCGCCCGCCAGCGATGACGTGCCGACGGCGGCACCAGCCACGGCAGCGGCAGCGGCCGCCGAGCCGGATGGCACTGCGCCTGTGCTTCCCGAGGAGTTCTGGACGCCTCGCACTGTCGACGCCGTCGAGCCTGCCCAGCAGCAGAAGTCTCCGCGAAGGCGGCGCCTGACCTGGCTCTGGGTGCTCATCGGACTGCTCGCCGTCGGATCGATCGGGGCGGCCGCGACCTGGGTGATGTTCGAGGACCAGGTCCGCAAGGTGATGGGCTGGGAACTGCCCATCGACTACGAGGGCGATGGCAACGGCGAACCCGTCACAGTCGTGATCGCAGAGGGCGAGATCGGAGAGGATGTCGCGCGCACCCTGCACGAGGCGGGCGTGACGATGACGTTCGAGGCGTTCTACCGCCTGCTGCTGCAGGAGCAGCCGACGTTCACTCCCGGCGCCTACCAGCTCGAGAAGCAGATGAGTGCGGCATCCGCCCTTCAGGCGCTGCAAGATCCCGCGAACCGCGTCGAGGCGAGGGCCACGATTCGCGAGGGCATCACCCAGTGGCAGGTCTTCGCCGAGCTCAGCGCAGCCACAGGCGTGCCAGTCGCTGACTACGAGGCTGTCGCAGACCCCGCGCTCTACGGTCTTCCCGCGTCGCTGCCGAGCCTCGAGGGGTACCTGTTCCCCGCCACCTACACGTTCAACCCGGGTGTGGGCGCGCAGGAGCAGCTCGCGCAGCTGGTGAGCACCATGACCGAACGCCTCGACGCGCTCGGAGTGGCTCCCGGCGATCGCCACCGTGTGCTGACGATCGCGTCGCTGCTGCAGCGCGAGGCGCGACAGCCAGAGGACTTCGCGAGGGTTTCGCGGGTCATCGAGAATCGGCTCGCCGAGGGGATGCCGCTGCAGTTCGACTCGACCTCGCACTACGGCATCGAGTGGCGCACGGGGGAGAGCACAGCCGGTGAGAGCGTCTGGACCACCGACGAGGAGCGTTCCGACGACAACCCGTACAACACGTACGTGCACGCGGGACTGCCGATCGGTCCGATCTCGGCACCCGGCGATCTCGCGCTCGAGGCCGCCCTGCATCCGGCTGACGGCTCGTGGCTCTACTTCGTCACGGTCGACCTGAACACCGGAGAGACCGTGTTCAGCACGACGCTCGCCGAGCACGAAGCCGCGGTTGAGCAATTGCGTGGCTGGTGCCGCGCCAATCCGGGATCGGGATGCTGATGGACGCGGCACAACGACGGCTCGCCGTGCTCGGCTCGCCCATCTCGCATTCGCAGTCACCGGCGCTGCACGGCGCGGCATACCGAGCCCTCGGACTCGATTGGGAGTACGAGCGGCAGGAGATCACTGAGCAGACACTGCAGGAGTTCATCGACAGCCGGGGTCCTGAGTGGCGCGGCTTCTCGATCACCATGCCGTTGAAGCAGGCGGTCATTCCGCTGTTCGATGAGAGGGACCCGCTCGTCGACCTGACCGGTGCGGCCAACACCCTGCTCTTCGACCGCGGGCGGCGGCGTGGGTGGAACACCGACGTGTTCGGCATCACTGAGCCCCTGCGAAACGCAGGCCTCACTCACATCGACCGCGCACTCGTGCTCGGGGGCGGTGCGACCGCTGCCTGCGCAATCGCGGCGGTGCACCGCCTCGGCGCCGACCGGGTGACCGTCGCCGTGCGCACCCCAGCTCGCGCCGACTGGCTGCGACCCCTCGCAGAGGCGCAGCGCGTCGAACTCGAAGTGCGCTCGCTCGCGGAGCTCGACGATGTGCAGAGCGATGTCGTCGTCAGCACCATTCCGAACGGTTCCACGGTCGACCTGCAACTGCACGAGCGGCTGACCCACGAGGCGACCCTGTTCGAGGTGGCGTACAAGCCGTGGCCGACCTCCATCGCGGCTGTGTGGCTCGCAGCAGGTGGTCGTGTGCTGCACGGACTCGAGATGCTCGCGTACCAAGCGCTCGTGCAGGTGCGCATCTTCGTGCAGGGGGATGCCGAGGCGCCTCTTCCGGATGAGCCGGCCGTCTTCGCCAAGATGCGCGAGGCCGTCGGCCTCGAGCAGTGATCACCGCACCGCATCTGTCGTCATAGTGGCGGCGCATCGCGGCCCGGCCGGGCGCGCTGCTGGCCTGTGGGAGGATTGAGATCATGCTTCGTTGGTTGACCGCCGGGGAATCGCACGGCCCCGAGCTCATCGCCGTGCTCGAAGGACTCCCCGCAGATGTACCGGTGAGTTCGGCCATGATCCGCGCGGATCTCGCGCGTCGCAAGCTGGGCTATGGCCGCGGCGCGCGCATGAAGTTCGAGGAGGATGCGCTCAGCATCTCTGGTGGCGTGCGCCATGGCAAGACGCTCGGCGGCCCCGTCGCTCTTCGCATCGGGAACACCGAGTGGCCCAAGTGGGTCGACGTCATGAGCCCCGAGCCGGTCGACCCCGAGAAGCTGACCGGCGGCCGCGGGGCGCCCCTCACGCGTCCTCGCCCCGGCCACGCCGACCTCGTCGGCATGCAGAAGTACGGCTTCGACGAGGCCCGCCCCGTGCTCGAGCGCGCGAGCGCGCGCGAGACCGCTGCACGGGTGTCGCTCGGCGCCGTGGCCAAGAGCTTCTTGGGAGAGCTCGGCATCCGTCTGGTGAGCCACACGCTCTCGATCGGCCCGGTGCGGGTTCCTGAAGGAAGCGCTCTGCCGTTGCCGGATGACGTCCAAGCACTCGACGCCGACCCGCTGCGCTGCTTCGACCCTGAGACCAGCGAGCGAATGGTTGCCGAGGTCGATGACGCCCACAAGGCAGGTGACACGCTCGGCGGAATCGTCGAGGTGCTGGCCTACGGCGTACCGCCGGGGCTCGGATCGTTCACGCATTGGGACCGCCGACTCGACTCGCGCCTCGCGGGAGCCCTCATGGGCATTCAGGCGATCAAGGGCGTCGAAGTGGGCGACGGCTTCCTGACGACCACGCGTCGAGGCTCCGCCGCGCATGACGAACTGGTGCACGACAGCGGCCTCATCAGTCGCGTGAGCGATCGCGCCGGGGGCACCGAAGGCGGAATGAGCACCGGCACAGTGCTGCGTGTGCGCGCCGGCATGAAGCCCATCGCGACGGTGCCGCGGGCCCTTCGCACGATCGACGTGGCGACAGGCGGCCCGGCCCCCGCGCATCACCAGCGCTCCGACGTGTGCGCGGTGCCCGCTGCCGGCGTCGTGGCCGAGGCCATGGTCGCGCTCGTGCTCGCTGAGGCCGTGCTCGAGAAGTTCGGAGGCGACTCGGTCGCTGAGACGCGTCGCAACCTGCATGCCTACCTCGAATCGATCCCAGCGTCGCTTCGCACCGATGTCGTCTCCGGTGAGTGAGGCGGCCCCGCGCCCGATCGCGATCTTCATCGGCGCACCGAGTTCCGGCAAGTCGAAGATCGGCAAGCGCGTCGCCCGACTGCTGGGCTCCGACTTCGTCGACACCGACAAGCGGATCGTCGCGGTGCATGGGCCGATCACCGAGATATTCGCGAGCATGGGCGAGCCGCATTTCCGCGAGCTCGAGCGCGAAGAGGTGGCCCGGGCGCTCATCGAGCATGCGGTCGTGTCGGTCGGAGGGGGAGCGGTGATGCATCCCGCGACCCGTGCGGCTCTCGCCGGGCACCGCGTCGTGCTGCTGACGACGACGGCGGAGGCCGTGGCGTCTCGGCTCAAGGGCGGCAACCGACCGTTGCTCAAGGACGGTGGTGTCGAGGCGTGGAAACGGCTCGTCGAACAGCGCACGCCCGTGTACGAGTCGCTCGCGACCCGCTCGTGGGACACCTCGAAGCGACCGATTGATGAGATCGCTGCCGAGATCGCCGAATGGCTCCAGCAGGAGGAGACCCGATGACCGCACCTGGAGAAGAGCGCCCGGAGACTGCCGGAGACGCCAATGCCGAGACGACTTCGGTGATCGAGGTCGGCGGCGCGAACCCGTATCGTGTCACGGTCGGCCGCGGCATCCTCGACGAGCAGCTCGTCGCAGCCCTCGGTCAACAGGTGAAGAAGATCCTCGTCGTGCACGCCCCGACGCTAGGTGCGAGAGCGGAGGCCCTGCGCGAGCGCCTGCGCGAGCGATATGAGGTGCTGCTCGCCGAGATTCCGGATGCCGAGGGCGCGAAGCGCATCGAGGTCGCCGCGTTCTGCTGGCAGATCATGGGCCAGACCGACTTCACCAGAAGCGACGTCGTGATCACGCTCGGCGGGGGCGCGACCACCGATCTGGGTGGTTTCGTGGCGGCGACCTGGCTGCGCGGTGTGAAGCTCGTGCACATCCCGACCACAGTGCTCGGCGCGGTCGACGCGGCGATCGGGGGGAAGACGGGGATCAACACCAACGAGGGCAAGAACCTCGTCGGCGCCTTCTACGCCCCGGCTGCTGTCATCGTCGACCTCGAACTTCTCGACACGCTGCCTCGGAACGAGGTGCTGGCCGGTATGGCCGAGGTGGTCAAGGCCGGATTCATCGGCGCCCCCGAGATCCTCGACATCATCGAGGCCGACCCTGAACCTGCGACGAATCCGGCCGCGCCCCAGTTCCGGCGGGTGCTGGAGCTCTCGATCGAGCTCAAGGCCCGAGTGGTCGGCGAAGACTTCACCGAGCAATCAGTGCGCGAGATCCTCAACTACGGCCACACGCTCGGGCATGCGATCGAGCATGCCGAGCGCTACCAGTGGCGCCACGGCGCGGCGGTCGCGATCGGAATGGTCTTCGCCGCTGAGCTCGGCCGCATCGCCGGTTCACTCAGCGACGCCGTGGTCGACCGGCATCGCCGGATCCTCGATCTGCTGAGCCTGCCCACCACCTACCCGGTCGGCAGGTGGCGCACGCTCCTCGCCACCATGCAGCGAGACAAGAAGGCTCGTGGCGGCATGCTGCGCTTCATCGTGCTCGACGACATCGGGCGACCTCGCGTGCTCGCTGGGCCCGAGGAAGCGCTGCTGTTCGCGGCCTACCAGGAGATCGGCTCCTGATCTGCCACTACACTGCTATGCGGGCAACGGCAGGCGCGGCCACCGGGCTCCGCACGCGGCCTCGAGGCGCGGACCGATCCTTCGCGCGGGCCAACGACCCATCACACGACCACGAACGGAACACTCATGGCAACTACCGCTGACATCAAGAACGGCGTCGTCATCAAGATCGACGGCCAGCTCTGGAGCGTGGTCGAGTTCCAGCACGTGAAGCCCGGCAAGGGCGGTGCCTTCGTGCGCACCAAGCTGAAGAACGTCGTGACGGGGAAGACCGTCGACAAGACCTACAACGCCGGCACGAAGATCGAGCTCGAGAACGTCGACCGCCGCGACTTCAGCTACCTCTACAGCGACGGCGACGGCTTCGTGTTCATGGACTCCACCGACTACGACCAGATCACGGTGCCGGCAGAGGTGGTCGGCGACGCGAAGAACTTCATGCTCGAGAACCAGAGCGTGGTCATCGCCATGAACAACGGCCTGCCGCTGTACGTCGACCTTCCGGCATCCGTCGTGCTCGAGATCACCTACACCGAGCCCGGCCTGCAGGGCGACCGCTCGACCGGCGGTACCAAGCCCGCCACCGTCGAGACGGGGTACGAGATCCAGGTACCGCTGTTCCTCGAAGCCGGCACCAAGGTGAAGGTCGACACCCGGTCGGGCGAGTACCTCGGCCGCGTCAACGACTAGTGAGAGCTCGCACGAAAGCGCGCCGTCGCGCGCTCGAGATCCTCTTCGAAGCCGATGTGCGGGGGCGCAGCATCTCGGAAGCGTACGACGACGCCGCGCGCCGAGCCGATGCGCACCGCGAGCGGCTCGCCGAGTGGGGCTATGTGACCCGGCTGGTCACAGGAGTCGTCGAGCGTCAAGCCGAGATCGATGAGCTCATCGAGACGTACGCCCACGGCTGGACCCTGAACCGGATGCCGGCGCTCGACCGAGCCATCATCCGCATCGGCGTCTGGGAGCTCATGCACAACACCGAGGTGCCCACCACGGCGGCCATCGCCGAAGCCGTCGAGGCGGCGACGCTGCTGAGCACCGATGACTCACCCGGGTTCGTCAACGGGCTGCTGGCGCGAATCGCCCAGCTCGCACCCGCTCGCAGCTCCGGGGCGGTCGACTCGGAATAGCCCCATCGGCTGGTCCGCCCCGATCGGCTGCCTCGAGCAGACCTGTAGACTGGCCGACGGAACATTTGACGTCCTTTAAGTCCGTCCTGTGAGGCGGGGAAGGAGGTCGGCATGGCTGCGCGCACTGTGCTTCAGCACGCCGATATCACCAGGGCTCTCACCCGCATCGCCCACGAGATCCTCGAATCGAATCGGGGTGCCGCCGACCTCGTCATCCTCGGGATCCCGACTCGCGGAGTCGCCCTCGCTCGCCGTATCGCGCAGAACATCTCGAGCATCGAAGCCGTTCCGTTCGGCGTCGGCTCGATCGATGTGACGCTCTACCGCGACGACCTCGCATCGCAGCCGACCCGCGTGCCGGCGCCCACCGACATCCCCGCGGAAGGCATCGACGGCAAGACGGTCGTGCTCGTCGACGATGTGCTGTTCTCCGGCCGCACCGTGCGGGCAGCGCTCGACGCGCTCAGCGACCACGGCCGCCCTCGCGCGGTACGGCTGGCAGCGCTCGTCGACCGCGGGCATCGCGAACTCCCCATCCGCGCTGACTTCATCGGCAAGAACCTGCCGACCTCGAAGAGTGAGCGCATCATGGTGCGCCTCGAAGAGACCGACGGCATCGACGAGGTGGTGATCGAATCATGAGACACCTCGTATCCACCCGGGAACTGACCCGTGACGAAGCGATCGGGATCCTCGACGTCGCAGAGGACATGGCCGGGGTCGCCCACCGTGAGATGAAGAAGCTGCCGACCCTGCGCGGGAAGACGGTCGTGAATCTGTTCTTTGAGGACTCCACACGGACGAGGATGTCGTTCGAAGCCGCCGCGAAGCGGCTGAGCGCCGATGTCATCAACTTCAGTGCGAAGGGATCGAGCGTCTCGAAGGGCGAGAGCCTGAAGGACACCGCTCAGACGCTCGCCGCCATGGGCGCTGACGGAGTGGTGATCCGCCACAGTGCCTCCGGCGCTCCGCAGACGCTTGCCCGCAGCGGCTGGATCGACGCTGGCGTCGTCAGCGCGGGCGATGGCACGCACGAGCACCCGACCCAGGCGCTCCTCGACGCCTTCACCATGAGGCGCCGGGTGCACGGTGCCGCCGCGAGAGGCAAGGGACTCGACGGGCTGACCGTGACGATCGTCGGCGACATCCTTCACTCGAGGGTCGCGAGGTCGAACCTCTGGCTGTTGACCACACTGGGCGCGAGCGTGCGGTTCGTCGCACCGGCGAGCCTCGTGCCGATCGGCGTGGAGTCCTGGCCGGTCGAGATCGGCTACGACCTCGATGCCGCAATCGAGGACGGCCCCGATGTCGTCATGATGCTGCGCGTGCAGGCCGAACGCATGCACGCCGCGTTCTTCCCGAACGCTCGTGAGTACGCGAGGGAGTGGGGTCTCGACGACGAACGAGCCGCCCGATTGCCTGCCGGTACGATTGTGATGCACCCCGGCCCGATGAACCGCGGCCTGGAGATCTCCGCCGCCGCTGCCGACTCTCCTCGGTCGACCGTGCTCGAACAAGTCACCAACGGGGTCGCGGTAAGGATGGCAGTGCTCTACCTCGTGCTCTCAGGCGAACGAGAGGTGCGTTCATGACGATTCTCGTGAAGGCCGCTACCCTCCCCGACGGCACACGAACCGACATGCTGGTGCGCGACGGCGTCATCGCCGAACTCGGTTCATTGCTCAGCTCCCCAGTCGAGCACGTCATCGATGCCGACGGCCTGCAGGCGCTGCCCGGGCTCGTCGACCTGCACACCCACTTGCGAGAACCCGGTTCGGAGCAGAGCGAGACCGTGCTGACGGGCACGCGCGCGGCCGCGATCGGAGGCTTCACTGCGGTCTTCGCCATGGCCAACACCCACCCGGTGGCCGACACGGCGGGCGTCGTGGAACAGGTGCATTCGCTCGGGGTCGAGCACGGCTACGCGACCGTCCGGCCCATCGGCGCCGTGACGGTCGGGCTCGAGGGCCGGCAGCTCGCCGAGATCGGCGCTATGGCCCGCAGCCGAGCCGGCGTGACCGTATTCTCGGATGACGGCAAGTGCGTCTCAGACGCGCTGCTGATGCGACGCGCGCTCGAGTACGTCAAGGGCTTCGGTGGGGTCATCGCGCAGCACGCGCAAGAACCGAGGCTGACCGAGAACGCGACCATGAACGAGAGCGCGCTCTCGAGCGAACTCGGCCTGGTCGGGTGGCCGGCGATGGCCGAGGAGGCGATCATCGCCCGCGACCTGCTCCTGGCGCAGCACGTCGGCGCGCGCATCCACATCTGCCATGTCTCGACGGCCGGCTCGGTCGAGCTCATCCGCTGGTTCAAGACTCGCGGAGTTCAGGTGACAGCCGAGGTCACGCCGCACCACCTGCTGCTGACCGACCAGCTCGTCTCCGGTTACGACACCCGGTACAAGGTGAATCCACCGCTGCGCAGTGACGACGATGTGCAAGCGCTTCGCTCCGGCGTCGCCGATGGCACCATCGACATCGTCGCCACCGATCACGCGCCGCACCCCGCGGAGGCGAAGGAGTGCGCCTGGGATGAGGCCGCCTTCGGCATGGTCGGCCTGGAGTCGGCCCTGCCTGTGGTGCAGTCGTCGCTGGTCGACACCGGGCTGCTCGACTGGAGCGATGTCGCGCGAGTCCTTTCGTCGGCGCCCGCTCGCATCGGCCGGCTCAGCGGGTACGACAGCCCGTTCTCGCCGGGGAGTGCCGCAGAGTTCACGCTGTACGACCCGAAAGCGTCACGCGTCTTCGATGCGAGCGATCTCCGGGGCAAGAGCGTGAACACGCCGTACCTCGGCCGCAATTTGCCGGGACGGGTGGTGGCGACGGTGCACCAGGGGTACCCCACCGTGCTCGACGGCGAGCTCGTCGACGTCGAGCGGGTCGCGGCCTCGGCTGCTGCCACGAGGGGGCGCTGAACCGTGGACAAGTGGGTGTACGCGTGGATCGCACTCGCCTTCGGCGCGGTGCTGCTCGGCCTCATGGCGCTCGGCTGGCGCAACCGGGTGCGCCGGCAGGGTGCGCTCGGAGCTCCGCTGGAGGCGCCCAGCGAGCCGGGGCGATCGCTCCGCTCCGTGCCCGTGCTGTATGTCGCGACGACCGCCGCCAGCAAGCCGCTCGAGCGCGTGGCGGTCCGCGGCCTCGGGTTCCGCGCCCGCGGCGCGCTCGAGGTGCTCGAGACCGGCATCACGCTGGATCTCGCGGGGAGCGCACCCGTCTTCATCCCCGCTGACCACCTCGTCGGCGCTGGCCGCGCGACGTGGACCATCGATCGAGTGGTCGAGCCGGGAGGCCTGCTGCTCATCGGGTGGCTGCTCGGCGGCGCACCGGTGGAGAGCTACCTCCGCCTCACCGACCGCACCGACCTCGACGATGTGGTCGCCGATATCCGAACCCTGATCCCGGACACACGATCCGACGCACAAGAGAGTCGACCCCAGTGACCATCGAAACCACCAACACCGCAGTACTCGTCCTCGAAGACGGCAGCCGCTTCACCGGCCAGGCCTGGGGCGCGACCGGTCGCGTGCTCGGTGAAGCCGTATTCGCCACCGGCATGAGCGGATACCAGGAGACGCTCACCGATCCGAGCTACGCCGGCCAGATCGTCGTGATGACCGCGCCGCACATCGGGAACACCGGCATGAACGACGAAGACCCGGAGTCGAACCGCATCTGGGTCAGCGGGTTCGTCGTGCGCGAGCCCTCCCGCGTCGTGTCGAACTTCCGCGCCGAACGCACGCTCGACGACGACCTGGTCGCGCACGGCATCATCGGCATCCGCGGGGTCGACACCCGCGCGATCACGCGACGCCTGCGCGATGTGGGCGCGATGCGCGCCGGCATCTTCAGCGGCGAGGAAGCAGCGCTCGACCCGGCCGAGCAGCTCGCAGCGGTCACCAGCTCGGAGAGCATGGCCGGCCAGAACCTCTCGGCGCTGGTCTCGACGCGCGAGACCTACGTGCTGCCCGCAGAGGGGGAGCAGCTCGGCCGACTCGCCGTGCTCGACCTGGGCGTGAAGGCTTCCACGCTGCACTACTTGACCGCTCGCGGCTTCGAGGTGCACGTCATGCCGCAGGACTCCACGCTCGATGACATCCTGGCCATCGACCCGGTTGCAGTCTTCTACTCGAACGGCCCCGGCGACCCGGCCGCCGCCGACGACCAGGTGGAGGTGCTGCAGGGGGTGCTGCGCGCCGGGCTGCCGTTCTTCGGCATCTGCTTCGGCAACCAGCTGCTTGGGCGCGCCCTCGGTTTCGGAACGTACAAGCTGCCGTTCGGGCACCGCGGCATCAACCAGCCCGTGCTCGATCAGCAGACCGGACGAGTCGAGATCACGAGCCACAACCACGGCTTCGCCGTCGACGCACCGATCGGTGAGACCGTCGAATCCCCGGCCGGGTTCGGCCGCGTCGAGGTGAGCCACTTCGGACTCAACGACCGCGTCGTAGAAGGGCTGCAGGCGCTCGACATCCCGGCGTTCAGCGTGCAGTACCACCCTGAGGCCGCGAGCGGCCCCCACGACAGCAACTACCTCTTCGACCGCTTCCGCGACCTCGTCGCGAGCCGCGTGCACCGCACCGCGTCGGACGACGACCAGAAGGACAACCAGTAATGCCAAAGCGCGACGACATCCGCAGCGTCCTCGTGATCGGGTCCGGCCCGATCGTCATCGGCCAGGCCGCTGAGTTCGACTACTCGGGCACCCAGGCGTGCCGTGTGCTGCGCGAGGAGGGCGTGCGAGTCATCCTGGTGAACCCGAACCCGGCCACCATCATGACCGACCCGGACTTCGCCGACGCCACGTACATCGAGCCCATCACCTCGGAGGTGCTCGAGCGCATCATCGAGAAGGAGCGGCCGGATGCCGTGCTCCCGACGCTCGGCGGGCAGACCGCCCTCAACGCGGCGATCTCGCTGCATGAGGAGGGGATCCTCGACAAGCACGGGGTCGAGTTGATCGGCGCGCGCGTCGAAGCCATCCGGAAGGGCGAGGACCGCCAGCTCTTCAAGGACCTCGTGATCGAGGCGGGCGCGGATGTCGCACGCAGCCACATCGCGCACACGGTGGAGCAGGCCGTGGAGTTCGCCGAGGACCTCGGCTACCCGCTCGTGATCCGGCCCTCGTTCACCATGGGCGGGCTCGGTTCCGGCTTCGCGTACAACCGCGAGGAGCTCGAGCGCATGGTGGCCGACGGGCTGCACCAGAGCCCCACCACCGAGGTGCTGCTCGAGGAGTCGATCCTCGGCTGGAAGGAGTACGAGCTCGAGCTCATGCGCGACACGGCCGACAACACGGTCGTCGTCTGCTCTATCGAGAACGTCGACCCCGTGGGCGTGCACACCGGCGACTCGATCACCGTCGCCCCGGCGCTCACGCTCACCGACCGCGAGTTCCAGAACCTGCGCGACATCGGCATCGAGATCATCCGGCTCGTCGGTGTCGACACCGGCGGATGCAACATCCAGTTCGCGGTCGACCCGGCGACCGGCCGCGTCATCGTCATCGAGATGAACCCTCGCGTCTCGCGTTCCAGCGCCCTGGCCTCGAAGGCGACCGGCTTCCCGATCGCGAAGATCGCGGCGAAGCTCGCCATCGGCTACCGCCTCGACGAGATCCCCAACGACATCACCCGCGTCACACCCGCATCCTTCGAGCCGACACTCGACTACATCGTCGTCAAGGTGCCGCGCTTCGCATTCGAGAAGTTCCCGCTCGCCGACCCGACCCTGACGACCACCATGAAGTCGGTCGGCGAGGCCATGGCGATCGGCCGCAACTACGCCACCGCACTGCAGAAGGCGCTGCGCTCGCTCGAGAAGCGCGGATCGAGCTTCCACTGGCGCGGCGAACCCGGCGACAAGCGCGAGCTGCTCGACATCGCTCGCACCCCGACCGATGGGCGCATCGTCACGGTGCAGCAGGCGCTTCGCGCCGGCGCCACGATCGACGAGGTGTTCGAGGCCACCGCCATCGACCCCTGGTTCATCGACCAGATCGTGCTCATCAATGAGGTCGCCGAGCAGGTGCGCCAGGCTGCAGAGCTCGACGAGGCGACCATCATGCTCGCCAAGGACCACGGATTCAGCGACGC
The DNA here is from genome assembly GCF_029952955.1 of Ruicaihuangia caeni. Lineage (GTDB taxonomy): Bacteria > Actinomycetota > Actinomycetes > Actinomycetales > Microbacteriaceae > Ruicaihuangia > Ruicaihuangia caeni. The sequence goes on from NZ_JASATX010000001.1 coordinate 801,376, forward strand.
CCAGGTGGGCGAGCTGCGCGGGCTCACCGAGAGCGAGGCGCGAGCGATCCGCCACGAGCTCGGCATCCGTCCCGTGTACAAGACGGTCGACACGTGCGCGGGCGAGTTCCCGGCGCTCACGCCGTACCACTACTCGAGCTATGACCTCGAGACCGAGGTGATGCCGAGCGAGCGCAAGAAGGTCGTCATCCTCGGCTCAGGGCCCAACCGCATCGGCCAGGGCGTCGAGTTCGACTACAGCTGCGTGCACGCGTCGTTCGCACTGCACGACGCCGGCTTCGAGTCGATCATGATCAACTGCAACCCCGAGACCGTCTCGACCGACTACGACACGAGCGACAGGCTCTACTTCGAGCCGCTCACGCTGGAGGACGTGCTCGAGGTGATCCACGCCGAGAGCCGCTCGGGCGAACTGCTCGGTGTGATCGTGCAACTCGGCGGCCAGACCGCGCTCGGGCTCGCGAAGGGGCTGAAGGCCGCGGGCGTGCCGATTCTCGGCACGCAGCCCGAAGCGATCGACCTGGCCGAGGAGCGCGGCGAGTTCTCCCGCATCCTCGATGAAGGCGGGCTCCTCGCCCCGCGCAACGGCACCGCCATCGACGTCGACACGGCCGTCGCGGTCGCCGAGGAGATCGGCTACCCGGTGCTCGTGCGCCCCAGCTATGTGCTCGGCGGTCGCGGCATGGAGATCGTGTACGACAGTGATTCGCTGCGCGGCTACTTCGATCGTGTCGGCGATCAGGCGATCATCGGGCCCGGTCAGCCGCTGCTCGTCGACCGCTTCCTCGACGACGCCATCGAGATCGACGTCGACGCGCTCTACGACGGCGAGCGGCTGTACGTCGGCGGCATCATGGAGCACATCGAGGAGGCCGGCATCCACTCCGGCGACTCCGCGTGCACGCTGCCGCCGGTGACCCTCGGACGCGACGTGGTGCGACGCGTGCGGGAGGCGACCGAGCGCATCGCCGAAGGCGTCGGCGTGAACGGCCTCCTCAACGTGCAATTCGCGATCGGCCAAGACGTGCTCTACGTGCTCGAGGCCAACCCTCGCGCCTCACGCACGGTGCCGTTCGTCTCGAAGGCGCTCGGCATTCCGCTCGCGAAGGCCGCGGCCCGAGTCATGGCCGGAGAGAGCATCGACTCACTGATCGCTGAGGGCCTGCTTCCGACTCAGGACGGCTCCGACGTTCCGCTCGACACCCCGGTGTCGGTGAAGGAGGCCGTGCTGCCGTTCAAGCGCTTCCGTACTCCGGAGGGCCGCATCGTCGACTCGGTGCTCGGTCCGGAGATGCGCTCGACCGGCGAGGTGATGGGGATCGACGCCGACTTCCCGCGGGCGTTCGCGAAGAGCCAGGAGGCGGCCTATGGAGGGCTCCCCGCATCCGGCACCGTCTTCGTATCCGTCGCCGACCGCGACAAGCGAGGCGTCACACTGCCTGTGCTGCGCCTGCAGCAGATGGGCTACCGGATCGTCGCGACCGCAGGCACGGCGGAGGTTCTCAGCCGACACGGAATCCATGCCGACATCGTGCGCAAGCATTTCGAGGGGCAGACCAGCGCAGACGGCCACCCGACAGTGGTCGACCTCATCAACAACGGCGAGATCGACATCGTGGTCAACACCCCGAGCGGTCGGAGCGCTCGTGCCGACGGCTACGAGATCCGGATGGCGACTGTGGCGGCCGACAAGCCGATCTTCACCACGATCGCCCAGTTCAACGCGGCGGTCGCCTCGCTCGAGACGGCGAATGAGCCGTTCGAGGTCACCAGCCTGCAGGACTACGAACAGCGTCGCCAGAAGCAGGTGGCCAGTGCTTGACCCGCTCCAGCACCGGCCCGACGTGCAGCAACTCGGCGTGACGCCGTTCGGCGACAGGCTCGCCGCCGCGTTCGCCGAGCGTGGGCACCTCTGCGTCGGGATCGATCCGCACCCGTGGCTGCTCGAGGCGTGGGAACTGCCCGACGACGCGCGCGGCGTCCGCGACTTCGGTCTGCGTGCGGTCGAGGCAGCAGCGGGTCAGGCGTGCGCGATCAAGCCGCAGGTGGCGTTCTTCGAACGTCACGGCGCAACCGGGTACAGCGCGCTGGAGGCCGTGCTGGCCGAGGCGCGGGACGCCGGGCTCATCGTCATCGCCGATGCGAAGCGCGGCGACGTCGGGTCGACGGTTGAGGCGTACGGGCGGGCCTGGCTCTCCATCGGCTCGCCCCTCGAAGCCGACGCCATGACGGTGAGCGCGTACCAAGGAGCGGGGTCGCTCGACGCCGTGCGGGCTCTGGCAACCGCTCAGGGCAAGGGTCTCTTCGTGCTCGCCGCGACCTCGAACCCCGAGTCGTTCGGGTTGCAGCAGGCGATCGTGCCGGGCACGGGAGAGACCGTAGCGGCCGCCATCGCGCATGAGGTCTCGGGCTGGAATCATGCGCGCATCCCCGGCTCGTTCGGGCTCGTGCTCGGAGCGACCGTCGAGCTGGGCGCCTATGGGATCGACCCGCACCGGCTGGCCGGTACTCCGGTGCTCGCGCCGGGGTTCGGTCATCAGGGCGCGCGGTTCAGCGACATCCGCCGCCTCTTCGGTCCGCTTGCCGACACCGCGCTCGTGTCGGTCTCGCGCAGCGTGCTGCAGGTCGGGCCGGAGCGTCTCGCGGAAGCGGTGCGCAGGCACTCGGCGGAGGTGTCCGAATGCCTCGCATGACGCCGCCCGATGTCGACCGTGCCGCCGCGTCGCGCGCCGCAGTGGCGGCGAGGCGTGCGCGTGCAGAGGTGAAGCGGGCAATCGCGACGCGCGCCCGCAGCCCGCTCGAGGTCGCCGAGAAGGCCTGGAACGACCCTGCCGCCACCGCAGAGGCCAGCCTTCGCGTGCGTGAACTGCTCTCCAGCATCCCGACGCTCGGGCCGACCCGTACCGCCCGCATCATGGAGCGCCTTGGGATCGCCGAATCGAAGCGGCTGGGGGGTCTCGGCGTGCGACAGCGCGTCCGTCTCCGGAACTTCCTCGAGGCGCGCGAGGACCGCTCGGCACGGCGCGGCAACCTGCTGGTGCTCGCCGGCCCCACGGCCGTCGGCAAGGGCACCGTTTCCGCGCACATCCGCGAGTACCACCCCGATGTGCTGCTGAGCATCTCCGCCACGACTCGTCCGCCGCGCCCGGGCGAGGAGCACGGCCGGCACTACTACTTCGTGAGCGATGAAGAGTTCGATCGGATGCTGGAACGGCACGAGTTCCTCGAGTGGGCGACCGTGCACAATGCCTACCGCTACGGCACCCCGCGCCCGCCGATCGACGCTGCGCTCGACTCGGGACGCGATGTGCTGCTCGAGATCGACCTGCAGGGCGCGCGACAGGTGCGGCAGGCCATGCCGCAGGCACAGCTCGTCTTCCTGCTGCCGCCCAGCTGGGAGGAACTCGTCCGCCGCCTGATCGGCCGCGGCACCGAGACGAGCGAGGAACAGGCTCGCCGGCTCGAGACCGCGAAGATCGAACTGGCGGCGCAGGATGAGTTCGACTACCGGGTCGTGAACGACGAGGTGGGCCGCGCCGCGCAGGAGGTCGTAGACTTGTTGGCAGCGCCTCGCGACTGAGCGCCGTCTCGGCGTGTGAGCGCGTCCGTTTTTCTCGCGGGGAACCGGGCCACCGTCCGGCAACCACCGCTCGAATGATCGGCTCAGCCGATCGCGGATCCATCGATCAAGGAGTACCCCGTTGGCTGACCGACAGACCGGAATCATCGACCCGCCGATCGACGAACTGCTCTCGCGCGTCGACTCGAAGTACCAGCTCGTGATCTTCGCCGCGAAGCGCGCGCGCCAGATCAACGACTACTACGCCGACCTGCACGAAGGCTCGCTCTTCGACAACGTCGGCCCGCTCGTCGACTCGACGATCGACGACAAGCCGCTCTCGGTGGCGCTTCACGAGATCAATGAGGACAAGCTGGTCCTCAAGCCCGTCGTCTGAGTCATCCACCGGCGCGGGCGGGGGAGGTCGCGTGACGAGCAGCACTGATCGACGCGCGCTTCGCGTCGTCGTCGGGATCACCGGGGGGATCGCGGCCTACAAGGCCGTGCAGGTGGTGCGTTCGCTGGTGCTGGCCGGGCATGACGTGCACGTCGTGCCGACGGCATCCGCCCTCGAGTTCATCGGGTTGCCGACGCTCGAGGCGATCAGTCGCAACCCCGTGACCGCAGACCTGTACGAGGGAGTCGACGAGGTGCGGCACGTCGCCCTCGGACAGCGCGCCGACCTCATCGTCATCGCGCCGGCGACCGCAAACTCCATCGCCAAGCTCGCGAACGGGCTCGCGGACGACCTGCTCGGCAACACGGTGCTCGCGAGCACCGCGCCCCTCGTCATTGCGCCCGCCATGCACACCGAGATGTGGCAGCATCCGGCGACGCAGAAGAACATCGCAGCACTGATCGAACGCGGCGCCGTCATCGTGGGGCCAGCGAGCGGCCGACTGACCGGCGCCGACACCGGCCCCGGTCGCATGAGCGAGCCGGACGAGATCGTCGCGGCGGCCCTTGCAGCGGTCGAGCAGGGCGACCTGCACGGTCGTCGCATCGTGGTCACCGCCGGTGGCACGCGAGAGCCGCTCGACCCCGTGCGCTACCTCGGCAACCGCTCGAGCGGACGGCAGGGAGTCGCGATCGCCCGTGCCGCAGCCAGGCGTGGTGCCACGGTGACCCTCATCGCGGCGAACCTCGAGACCGCCGCGCCCTCCGAGGTCGAGCTCGTTCCCGTCTCGACCGCGGCTGAGCTCCGCGAAGCGGCAGTCGCACTCGCTGCAGAGGCGGATGTCGTCATCATGGCCGCTGCGGTCGCCGACTACCGGCCGGCAGCGATCAGCGAGGGCAAGATCAAGAAGGATGAGCAGGGAGACGAGCTCTCGCTCCGCCTGGTGCGCAACCCCGACATCCTCAAGGAGCTCGCTGAGAAGCGCGCCGAGGGCAGGCTAGTCGTCGGCTTCGCCGCCGAGACCGAGCCGGATCGAGACGCGCTCCTTGCGCTCGCGAGGAAGAAGCTCGACGCCAAGGGCTGCGACTTCCTCGTCGTCAACGTCGTCGGGTGGGACCGCGGCTTTGCGTCGCATGACAACGAGATCATCGTGCTCGATCGGGGCGGCGATATAGTTGCCGAGGCCTCGGGGAGCAAGATGTCGGTGGCCGACCGTATCCTCGACGCAATCGGCTGAACCGGCGCGCAGCCGCAGCATCGGGCGCCCCTTCTGGCACCCGCGACGAGCGGATCGAGCAGCAACGGAGAGCCACGCTGACCCCACCTTCACGCCCTTGACGATCGGGAATCATCAATGACCGCCCTGCGCCTCTTCACCTCGGAATCCGTCACCGAGGGTCATCCCGACAAGATCTGCGACCAGGTGTCCGATGCGATCCTCGATGCGCTCCTGGAGAAGGATCCCTCCGCTCGGGTCGCGGTCGAGACTCTCGTGACCACGGGCCTGGTGCATGTCGCGGGTGAAGTGACCACCGATACCTACGTCGACATCCCGGCGATCGTTCGGAAGACCATCACCGACATCGGCTACACGAGTTCCGACGTCTGGTTCGACGGCAGGTCGTGCGGCGTCACCGTGTCGATCGGCGAGCAATCGCACGATATAGCCGAAGGCGTCGACCACGCGTTCGAGGCGCGTGAGGAGTCGAGCACCGACGCGCTCGATCTGCAGGGCGCCGGCGATCAGGGCATCATGTTCGGCTACGCGACGAACGAGACTCCAGAGTTGATGCCCCTGCCGATCTGGCTGGCGCACCGGCTGGCCGAGCGGCTGGCTCACGTGCGCAAGTCGGGTGAGCTCCGGTTCCTGCGTCCCGACGGCAAGACGCAGGTGACCATCGGGTACGAGGGCACGGTGCCCCGCACCGTGGAGACGGTCGTCGTCTCCACGCAGCACGACCACGACATCTCAACGGACGAGCTGCGCGAGCGCGTGGAGGCCGTTGTGGTGCGCCCGGTGCTCGAGACGTTGTCGCTCGACATCTCTCATGTGCGGGTGCTGGTCAACCCGACTGGTCGGTTCGAGATCGGCGGCCCGAAGGGCGACGCCGGACTCACCGGTCGCAAGATCATCGTCGACACCTACGGCGGCGCGAGCCGCCACGGTGGCGGTGCGTTCAGCGGCAAAGACCCTTCGAAAGTCGACCGCTCAGCCGCCTATGCGATGCGCTGGGTCGCGAAGAACGCCGTCGCCGCTGGTTTCGCCGACCGGCTCGAACTGCAAGTCGCCTATGCGATCGGCAAGGCCCGGCCGGTCGGACTCTACGTCGAGACGTTCGGCACCGGCCATGTCTCAGACGAGGTGATCACCCGCGCGATCACCGAGGTGTTCGACCTGCGCCCAGCCGCGATCATCAAGGCACTCGATCTGCTGCGTCCCATCTACGCCAAGACCGCCGCCTACGGCCACTTCGGCCGCGAATTGCCCGAGTTCACGTGGGAGCGCACTGACCGGGTCGAGGAGTTGCGCCGCGCCGCGGGCCTCTGATGACCCCCGTCGAGGGTGGCCGCACGATCGCTCGGGTCGTGCTCGACTCGCCTCTGCCGCAACTCGACCGGCTCTTCGACTACGAAGTGCCCGAGACGCTCGTCGGCCAAGCACGGCCGGGGGTGCGGGTCCGAGTACCGCTCCGCAGCGCCGGTCGGATCGCTGACGGCTACCTCATCGAATTGACGGATGCCGTCGACTACGACGGCGTGCTGAGCGAACTCGACGATGTCGTGTCACCCGTGCCGGCGCTGGCGCCGGAGATTTGGGAGCTCGCGCGCAGGGTGGCCGACCGCGCGGCCGGCACTGCCTCCGATGTGCTGCGGCTGGCTGTGCCGCGTCGGTATGTGCGAGCCGAGCGCACGTGGTTGGAGCGTCGAGGCGGGGAGCGTGCTCCTTCAGTGAGCGGAGCGCCCGAGCCGGCATCCGATCGGAACACGGATGCCGAGGCGTCCTCCGGCGCGCTCGACGCGGGACTCGCGGCTGTTGTCGAGGAGCGCTCGCGCGTCGCCATAGCGGCACCTGCGGGAGTGCAGCAGACCGGTGACGGCACTTGGGTGCCGCGCTGGGCTGCGATGCTCGCCGACGCGGCGACGGCCACGATCGCAGCCGGACGCACCGCCATCATCGCAGTGCCCGACTATCGCGATCAGGCCGCGCTCGAAACCGCCCTGCTCGACCGTCTTCCGGCCGACCGAGTCGTGCGCGCCGACGCCCGGCAAACCGGAACGGAGCGCTATCGCGCACACCTCCGATGCCTCGAGACGGCGTCTCCCGACGACGAAGCGTTCGTGATCGTGGGAACCCGCGTCGCCCTCTATGCACCGGCAGCGAATCTTGGGTTGATCGCGATGTGGAACGACGGCGACCCGCTCTTCGCAGAACCGCACACTCCGGCCGTGCACGCGCGCGATGTCGCGCTGATCCGGCAGCAGCTTCAGGACTGCGCGCTCATCTTCGCCGGGCATACGCGCACCACCGATGTGCAGCGACTCGTCGAGATCGGCTGGGTGCAGCCGAAGACGGCAGCACCGCAACACGCACCACGCATCGTGCTGACCGCGCTGCAGCGCAGCGGCGATCGAATCGCCGACACGGCCCGCATTCCCTCGACGGCGTGGCAGGCCGCTGCTGCCGCTGTCAAGGAGGGACCGGTGCTCGTGCAAGTCGCACAGCCGGGATTCGCGCCGCGACTCGTCTGCGCTGATTGCGCACGCACTGCCCATTGCCAGCGCTGCGACGGCCCCTTCGTGCAGCGTTCGGCGTCGTCGCCCCCGGTGTGCCGCTGGTGCGGGGCCCTCGCTGCCGCTTGGCGATGCCCGCATTGCGATGGCGCTCGAATGCGACGTGCGGGTTCGGGCAGTGTGAGCACGGCCGATGACCTCGGCCGCGCCTTTCCGGGTGCGCTTGTGCGAGTCGCCGACGGCGAACGTCCGTTGCAGCGCGTCGGCGGGAAACCCGCGCTCGTGGTCGCCACGCGCGGAGCCGAGCCGATCGCTGACGGCGGCTACCGCGCGGTGCTACTGCTCGACGGGGCCTCGATGCTCGCCCGCGAGAGCCTTCGCGTGGCTGAGGACTGCCTCCGATGGTGGAGCCATGCGGCATCCCTCGCCGCTGACGGTGCTCCCGTGATGCTCGTCGGCGTCGACGGTGACATCGCCACAGACTTCGCACTATGGCGATTCGATCGCCATGCCGAACGTGAACTGGGCGACCGTCGTCGGCTTCGGTTTCCGCCCGCAGTGCGCGTCGCGACACTGACTGGCCGGAGCGATGTGGTCGAGCGCGCGATCACGGAGCTCGAGCGCGACGTGGCGGGCTCCGAACCGCATGGCGACGGCGCACGGCCCGAACCGCGCTCCGACGTGCGCGGCCTCGATGTGCTCGGTCCAGTCGTGACTGAGCCAGGGGTCACACGGGCCATCGTGCGCTTCGACTACGGCGCCGGTGCGAGAGTCGCGCAGTCGCTGAAGGCCTCCGTCATCCGGGCAGCGACAGCGAAACGCAAGCCCGTTCCCGGGCAGCCGAGGAATCGCTCGCAGACGCCGTTGCTGCGCGTACGGTTCGACGACCCGGATCCCTTCACCGAATAGTGGTCGCGCCGCTGCCAGCACCACCGTCAGCGCCGCGCCCGTCGATCTCGCGACGGGCGAAGGCGTTCGACTGTGCCCCAGCGGTCAAGACCGGCTGCAAGCGCCGCCATTCGCGTGCAGTTCCCGGGCACGCCGAAGGTCGGGGAGAATCGAACGGTGGATCCGTTGAGAATCGTCTTTGCCGGCAGCCCGGCTGTCGCCGTGCCGTCGCTCGACGCGATCTCGGCAAGTCCCCACACGGTGCAGAGCGTCATCACCCGCCACGACTCGCCGCTCGGTCGCAAGCGCGTCATCACTCCGACACCCGTCGGTGCGCGTGCGGATGAGCTCGGCATCCCGACGCTGAAGGCGAACCGCCTCGACGACGAGGCGGGGGAGCGCATCGCTGCACTGCGACCCGACCTCGGCGTGATCGTCGCGTACGGCGCACTCGTGCGAGAACCGCTGCTCAGCGTCCCGCGCCTCGGCTGGATCAACCTGCACTTCTCACTGCTGCCGCGCTGGCGAGGGGCCGCGCCGGTTCAGCACGCGATCATGGCGGGCGACGACATCACTGGAGCCTGCGTCTTCCAACTGGTCGAGGAGCTCGACGCCGGCGACGTGTACGGACACCTCACCGAGCCGATCGGCAGCGCAGACACCGCCGGCGAACTGCTCGAGCGGCTCTCGCACTCCGGAGCGCGCCTGCTGGCGGAAGTGGTCGATGCCATCGCGCGCGGCGAGGCGAGGGCCCTTCCGCAGCAGGGAGATGTCACCCTCGCGCCCAAGCCGACCGAGCGCCACGCGCGCATCGACTGGCAGCTCGACGCGCGCTCGATCCACAACCGGGTGCGCGGAGTGACGCCCGAACCGGGAGCGTTCACCGAAGTCGACGGCGCCCGGCTCAAGGTGCTGCGTGCGGCACTGCACGTTGCGGACGATCGGATGCCTGACCTTGCACCGGGCGCGCTCCGCCTTCACGACGGCGCACTGCTGGCCGGCACCGGCACGACGCCGATCGAACTGCTCGAGGTGCAGCCGGCGGGCCGGAAGCCCATGCGCGCCGCCGACTGGTGGCGCGGTCACCGGCCGGAGCAGGCACAGTGAACGCATCGGGCGGACACCGCGATCGGAGGCGCAGCAGCGGCCAGGAGCGATCGAACGGTGGTACTCGCAGAGGCGGCCCCCAACGGGACCGCTCGGGAGGCCCTCGGCCCCGCGGAGCATCGGCCGAGCAGCAGCGGCGGGTCGAGCCGTCCCGGCGCATCGCCTATGAGGTGATCCGCGCTGTGACCGATTCGGATGCCTACGCCAACCTGCTCCTGCCGCCTCGCCTCGCGCGTTCCGGCCTCGCTCCCAACGACGCGGCGTTCGCCACCGAGCTCACGTACGGCACACTGCGCGGCCTCGGCTTCTACGACGCGGTGATCGCCGCGGCATCCGGACGCCCTGTCGAGAAGATCGACGCCCCGGTGCTCGACGCGCTTCGCCTGAGCGCGCACCAACTGCTCGGCATGCGAGTCGGAGCCCACGCCGCAGTCGACCAGGGTGTTTCCCTCGCTCGAGCGAACGCCGGTGGAGGAGCAGGAGGCTTCGCCAACGCAGTGCTTCGCCGCATCACCTCCCTCGACGCCGCGGGCTGGCGTGCCGAACTGCTCAAGGGTGTCACCGACCCCGACGAGCGACTGGCGATCGAGCACTCGCACCCTGCCTGGGTCGTGCGAGCGCTTCGACAGGCGCTCGCGGCCGAGGAACGCGTCGACGAGCTCGAGGCGCTTCTCAACGCTGACAACGCCGCGCCGCGCGTGAGCCTTGCGCTGCTTCCCGGTCTTCCGCACGACGACGACGCAGTCGAGCAGCCGCTCGCCGCTGCTACCTACTCGCCGGTCGGAGCCGCCGCACCGGCGGGTGACCCAGCGCGGCTAGCCGCGGTCCGGCACGGCACCGCGCGCGTGCAGGATGAGGGCTCGCAACTCGCTGCCCTGGCGCTCAGCCGCGCCCGGCCGGTGCAGCCCGGTGAGCACTGGCTCGACCTCTGCGCGGGCCCCGGCGGCAAGGCGGCGCTGCTGGCTGCCGAAGCAGCACTGGGCGGTGCCACGCTGACCGCAAACGAACTGGTGCCCGCCCGTGCCGGCCTGGTGCGCACCGCACTCGCACCGTTCGACCCGGCACCCCCGGTGCTCGAGCGCGACGGCGCCGAGCTCGCCGCCGAGATGCCAGACGCCTTCGACCGCATCATGCTCGATGCACCGTGCACCGGACTCGGCGCGCTCCGCCGGCGGCCCGAAGCGCGCTGGCGCAAGCAGCCTCGCGATGTTCCCGCGCTCACCGCGCTGCAGTCGCGGCTCCTCGACGGTGCCATCACCGCGCTGAAGCCCGGGGGAGTGCTCGCCTATGTGACCTGCTCCCCGCACCTCGCCGAGACGCGGTTCATCGTCGATGACGCCGTGCGCCGCGCCGGTGGCAAGGTGCAGAGGCTCGACACTCGAGCCGTGCTCGACGGGATAGCGCGGCATCCGCTCGATCTCCCAGTCGGATCGAACGAGGGCGAAGGCTCGCATGTGCAGCTCTGGCCGCATCGTCACGGCACCGACGCCATGTTCATCCAACTGCTCACCAAGTCGGCCGGCTGAGGTCGCAGCCGACGGAATCGAGCACCGGTGCACGGCCTGGCTAAGGTGGGCAGGTGACCGTGCGCATCAACCCGAGCATTCTGTCGGCCGACTTCGTGAACATGCAGACCGAGCTCGACCGGGTCGCCACGGCAGACCTCGTGCACGTCGATGTGATGGACAACCACTTCGTGCCGAATCTGACCTTCGGCCCGCAGATGGTGCAGCGTATCCAAGACGTGTCGCCGATTCCGCTCGACGTGCACCTGATGATCACGGATGCCGACCGCTGGGCGCCCGGTTACGCCGAGCTCGGCGCAGCCTCCGTCACCTTCCACGCCGAGGCCGCTGAAGACCCGGTGAAGCTCGCCCGGCGCCTCCGCGAGATCGGCGCGCGTGCCGGCATCGCCTTGAAGCCCGGCACCGATGTCGAGCCCTATCTCGAGCTGCTCCCCGAGCTCGACCAGCTACTCATCATGACCGTGGAGCCCGGTTTCGGCGGCCAGGCATTCATGGCCGACATGATGCCGAAGCTGCGCCGCGCGCGCGAAGTCGTCGAGCGCGAGCAACTCGCGGTGTGGCTGCAGGTCGATGGCGGCATCACGGCCGACACCATCACGGTCGCCGCGGATGCCGGGGCCGACACCTTCGTCGCGGGCTCGAGCGTCTACAACAGCGGCGACCCGACCGAGAACATCGCGGCGTTGCGGGCTGCCGCGGAGGCGCACGCGCACGCGCACCGCTGACCAGCGGCATCCGATCGGTGTTCCGTCGAATACGACGCACAGAGCCAGCAGTTGACAGACCCTGCCCACCACAACCGAATGGACGGAACCATGGCAGACAAGACCAAGCCCGAGATCGACTTCATCGAGGGCGACGCGCCCGACGAGCTCGTGATCACCGACCTCGAGGTCGGCGACGGCCCAGAGGCGACCCCCGGCGCTCGCGTCGAGGTGCACTACGTCGGCGTCGACTTCGAGACCGGCGAGGAGTTCGACTCGAGCTGGAACCGCGGCGAGTCGATCACCTTCCCGCTGCAAGGCCTCATCAAGGGCTGGCAGGAGGGCATTCCCGGCATGCGTGTCGGCGGCCGCCGCCAGCTCGTCTGCCCGCCCGCCATGGCCTACGGCCCCGCCGGCGGCGGACACCGCCTCTCGGGGCGCACCCTCGTCTTCGTGATCGACCTCCTCGGCGTCAGCTGACGCGCTTCGAGCGTTAGGTCGCGGCCGGGGCTAGACGCGGTGGCGGGGGCTCTCCCAGCGCCACCGCGTCGAACCCAGGCCGGCGACGTCGGTGCGTCATGCTTGAGGCGACCGCTCGAGCGTGAGCCGCGGCCCACCGAACCGGCGCGCAGTCGCGCTCCGCTAGCCTTGACTGCTGTGAAGACCTTCGACGACCTCTTCGGCGAGCTGCGCGAGAAGGCTGAGACCAGGCCGGCCGGTTCCGGCACAGTGGCTCAGCTCGATGCGGGCGTGCACGCCATCGGCAAGAAGATCGTCGAGGAGGCCGCCGAGGTCTGGATGGCGGCGGAGTACCAGAGCAACGACGAGACCGCCGAAGAGATCTCGCAGCTGTTGTACCACCTCCAGGTGCTCATGCTCGCGAAGGGCCTGACGCTCGATGACGTGTATCGACATCTGTGATCACGCTCCGTCATCCGTCAGCCACACCAGCGCCGCAAGTGAGCGGCGAGAAATGAACGTGACATGTTGCGCATAGCCGTGCCCAACAAGGGGTCGCTCTCAGACACCGCTGTGCAGATGCTGCACGAGGCGGGGTACGCCACCCGCCGCGACCCCAAGGAGCTCATCGTCTCCGACCCACGCAACGACGTGGAGTTCTTCTACCTTCGCCCCCGCGACATCGCCACCTACGTCGGTTCGCAGGCACTCGACGTCGGCATCACCGGCCGCGACCTGCTGCTCGACTCCGGCTCCGAAGCGCTCGAGGCGGCAGAGCTCGACTTCGGCGAGTCGACGTTCCGGTTCGCCGGCCCGGCCGGGCACTTCCACCGTCTCGAAGACCTCGAGGGCGTGCGGGTCGCCACCAGCTACGTCGGCCTCGTCGGAGCCTTCCTCGAGCGCCACGGTGTCAAGGCGCACCTCGTGAAGCTCGATGGCGCGGTCGAATCGGCCGTGCGCCTGGGTGTGGCGGATGCTGTCGCCGATGTGGTCTCGACCGGCACCACTCTGCGCAAGCAGGGCCTCGACATCTTCGGTCCCGTCATCCTCGAATCGGCGGCAGTGCTGATCAGCTCGAAGCCAGAGCTCGACGGCCTGGAGACGCTCAAGCGGCGCCTGCAGGGCGTGATGGTCGCGAGTCAGTACGTGCTCATGGACTACGACTTGCCCGCCGATCTCATCGAGCAGGCCTCAGCGATCACCCCTGGCCTGAAGTCGCCAACCGTTTCACCGTTGCGCGACCCCGCGTGGGTCGCAGTGCGCGCCATGGTGCCTCGCAAGGTCGTGAACCAGGTGATGGATGAGCTCTATGACCTCGGTGCCAGGGCGATTCTCGTGACACCGATCCACGCCGCGAGAATCTGATGAGCACGGTTTCGATCGAGGAGGTTCCCGTGGAGACGACTTCGGCGAATCCGGCACCTGCGAGCGAGCGTTCGATGGACGTCGCGACGCGGGTCATTCCATGCCTGGATGTCGCAGACGGCCGGGTCGTGAAGGGCGTCAACTTCCTCAACCTGCGCGACGCCGGCGATCCGATCGAGCTCGCGCGCAAGTACTACGAGCAGGGCGCCGACGAGATCACCTTCCTCGACGTCACCGCGACGGTCGAGAACCGCGCGACCACCTATGACATGGTTCGGCTCACCGCCGAGCAAGTCTTCATCCCGCTCACGGTCGGCGGGGGAGTGCGCAGCACTGAGGATGTCGCCCGGCTGCTCGCGAGTGGCGCAGACAAGATCGGCGTGAACAGCGCCGCGATCGCCCGGCACGAGCTGCTCAGCGAGATCGCCGACAGGTTCGGGTCGCAGGTGCTCGTGCTCTCGCTCGATGTGAAGCGCAGCCCGCGCACCGAGTCGGGATTCGTGGTGACGACGCACGGCGGACGCCGGGAGACCGACCTCGACGCGCTCGCGTGGGCGCGCGAGGCGATCGAACGCGGCGCAGGCGAGCTGCTGGTCAACTCGATCGATGCCGACGGCACAAAAGAGGGATTCGACCTCGAACTCGTCTCAGCCATGCGCGAGCTCAGCCGCGTGCCGGTGATCGCCTCAGGCGGCGCCGGCAGGCTCGAGCACTTCGCTCCGGCCGTGAAGGCCGGCGCCGACGCGGTGCTCGCAGCATCCGTGTTCCACAATGCCGAGCTCACCGTCGGCCAGGTGAAGCAGGCGCTGCGCGACGAGGGGATCTCGGTGCGATGAACAGCCAACCGCACGACGCCGAGCAAAGAGCCGAGCTTCGCCCTGACGCCGAAGCCGCTGTCGCTCGGGCCCGCTTCGACGAACGAGGCCTGCTGCCCGCCATCATCCAGGAAGAGGGCACCGAGCAGGTGCTCATGCTCGGCTGGATGGATGCCGAGGCGATGCGCCGCACGCTCACCGAGGGCCGCGTCACCTTCTGGAGCCGCTCCCGCCAGGAGTACTGGCGCAAGGGCGACACCTCGGGCCACGCGCAGTACGTGCGCGGCGCGGCGCTCGACTGCGATGGCGACACGCTGCTCGTGCGAGTGCACCAGGTGGGCGCCGCCTGCCACACCGGCGCCCACGCCTGCTTCGACGTCGACCCACTCACGCCAGCACTTGGCGGGGAAGGAGCCTGACCGTGCTCGGCACCACCACACGCGATGACTTCGCGCGGCGTCTCGAAGCGGGGCACCGCGTTGTGCCAGTGATCCGCGAGCTCTTCGCCGACGGGGAGACCCCGGTGGGGGTGTACCGCAAGCTCGGGCAGGATCGCCCGGGGAGCTTCCTGCTCGAATCGGCCGCGCAGGGCGGAATCTGGTCTCGCTACAGCTTCGTCGGAGTCTCGAGCTTCGGTGTGCTGACCGAGCACGATGGCACTGCTCGCTGGATGGACTACGGGCTCGCGGCGGAACGCGCGCTCGGCACGGACGCGCCCACGGCGCCGCTCGACGCACTGTCGGCGCTGCACGAGCGCTGGGCGACGCCCAGCGAGCCGGGCCACCCGCCGCTCACCGGCGGACTCGTCGGCTTCATCGGGTGGAATGCGGTCCGTCAACTCGAGCGGCTGCCCGACGCGCCTCCGGCCGACTTCGACGCACCCGACCAGGCCATGAGCTTCGTCAAGGAGCTCATCGTGCTCGATCACCGCACCGGGAGCGTGCTGCTCATCGTGAGCGTGCTCGGCGACGGCACCCACGACGAAGAGCGACTGTGGGCCGACGCGCAGGCCGACCTCGACCGGCTGCAGCAGGGCCTGGCCAAGCCGACCGAGACCTGGCTCGGCGAGGTCGATATGGCGGCGTCGCCATCGCCGCACCCGCGCATCTCGCCGGAGGACTTCCAGGCGGCCGTCGTGCGCTCGAAGGAGCACATCCGAGACGGCGACGTGTTCCAGGTCGTCATCTCGCAGCGCTTCGACCACGAGGCGCATGCCGATCCACTCGATGTCTATCGCGTGCTGCGCGTGCTGAACCCGAGCCCCTACATGTACCTGCTCGCGCTCGAAACCGTCGACGGCGACCCGTACTCGATCGTGGGCTCGTCGCCCGAGGCCCTCGTGAAGGTGGTGGAGTCACGCGCGTTCACGCATCCGATCGCGGGCTCTCGTCCGCGCGGCGACACGCCTGAGCACGACGTCGCTCTCGCAGAGGAGCTGCTGCACGACGAGAAGGAGCGAGCCGAGCATCTTATGCTCGTCGACCTGGCTCGAAACGACCTGTCGAAGGTCTGCAAGGCCGGCACGGTCGAGGTCACCGAGTTCATGCAGATAGAGCGCTTCAGCCACATCATGCACCTCGTATCGTCGGTCGAAGGCGACCTCCGCGACGGCCAGAACGCCATCGATGCCTTCCGCGCCACCTTCCCCGCGGGCACGCTCTCGGGCGCTCCGAAGCCGCGCGCGCTGCAGATCATCGATGAGCTCGAAGTCGCGCAGCGCGGGCCCTACGGAGGCGTCGTCGGATACTTCGACTTCGCGGGCGATGCGGATGTGGCGATCGCCATCCGCACCATGATGATCGCCGACGGGGTGGCGCGGGTGCAGGCCGGCGCCGGACTCGTGGCCGAGTCGGATCCGCTGACCGAGCACATCGAGACTCAGAACAAGGCCGCCGCGCCCCTCCGTGCGGTCGCCATCGCGAACGCGATGCGCCGGGTGCGCTGATGAGCGACAGTGCCCCCGCTCGGCCGCCTTCGACGGCGAGACGCATGAGGCTCATCGCGATCGTCGGCGGTCTCGCCATCGCGGGCCTGCTGCTGCTTGCATGGACCCAGCCGTGGGCGAACGTCGACCTCACCACCGGTGCGACCGTTGAGCTCACCGGATCGGATGCCGCACCCGCACTCGCCGCGCTGGGGCTCGCCGCCCTCGCGCTTGCTGCCGCACTGACCCTTGCGGGGGTCGTGTTCCGGGTCGTGCTGGCGGTGCTGCAAGCGCTGATCGGAGTCACGGTCGTCGCATCGACCGCGTTCGCTCTCTCGAGCGCCGCGACAACGGCCGCGCCTGCCGTAACCAAGCTCACCGGGGTCACCGGATCCGAATCGGTCGCCGCGCTGCTGGGCGACGTCGCGTGGACCGCCTGGCCCGTCATCGCCATCATCGGTGGCGGCCTGTGCGTGTTGCACGGCGCGTTCGTGCTCGCCACCGCACGCAAGTGGCCCCGCTCGGGCCAGCGCTTCGAACGCGCCGACGACCAGGGCGCGAGAGCACGGCGTGACGGCGGCGCGGAGCCTCCCCGTGATGCCATCGGCGACTGGGACGCGCTCAGCGGCGGCGACGACCCGACTGCGCGATAGACTGAAGCGGCCCCCGTAGACGACGACCCAAGGAGCACTGTGTCTGCAGCGAATGACCCCGGCCACGGCAACTCACCCGCCGCCTGGACGGCCGTGGTGATCATGCTGGCCGCCTTCATCATCGGCACGTTCGCCTTCTGGTTCGACATGTCCTGGCTCGTGTGGGCCTCCGCCGCGCTCCTCGTGGTCGGCTTGATCGTGGGCTGGGTGCTCGCGAAGGCCGGGTACGGCGTGAACGGCGACAAGTACCAGCCGAAGGTGCATTCCTAGAGTGCTGTCAGAGCTTGTCGCCGGTGCCGTCGAAGACGCCGCCGGCCGCCGCAGCGTGCGCTCGCTCGAAGAGGTCGAGCGCGCAGCCCTCGCACGCACTCCGGCACTGGATGCCGTCGCCGCTCTTGCGCCCGCCGAGCGGGTGAAGATCATCGCCGAGGTCAAGCGCGCCTCGCCCTCACGGGGTGCGCTCGCGACCATCGCCGATCCGGCAGCGCTGGCGGCCGACTACGAGCGGGGTGGCGCAAGCGCCATCAGCGTGCTCACCGAGGGCCGCAAGTTCGGCGGCTCGCTCGGCGACCTCGAGTCAGTGCGAGATCGCGTCTCTGTGCCCGTGCTGCGCAAGGACTTCATCGCCGACCCGTACCAGGTGCTCGAGGCACGCGCCGCCGGTGCCGACATCGTGCTGCTCATCGTGGCTGCGCTCGATGACGCGACACTGCGATCGCTGTACCGACTCATCACCGACCTCGGCATGGCAGCGCTCGTCGAGGCCCACTCAGCGGAGGAGCTCGACCGAGCCCTCGCACTCGAGGCCAAGCTCGTCGGCGTCAACGCCCGCAACCTCAGCACGTTCGAGCTCGACCGCGACCTCTTCGGTCGCTTGGTCGACAGGTACCCGGCCGGCGTCGTGAAGATTGCCGAGTCGGCGGTGCTCTCGGCATCCGATGTAGCGCACTACCGGGCCGCCGGCGCTGACGCAGTGCTGGTCGGCGAGGCACTCGTCACCGGGGGAGACCCGGTCGCGCGACTGCAAGAATTCCTGGCGGTCTGATGGCAGAGCACGAGTCCCAACAGCGCGAGACCCAGCAGCACGAGACCCACCTGCGCGACCAGCGCGGCCCCTACTTCGGCGAGTACGGCGGGCGCTACATGCCCGAGGCGCTCATCGCCGCTGTCGATGAGATCGCAGCAGCGTACGAAGAGGCCAAGAACGACCCGGTCTTCCAGAACGAGCTCGCAACTCTGCACCGCGAGTACACGGGCCGGCCATCGATCATCACGGAGGTGCCGCGCTTCGCGGCGCACGCCGGCGGTGCGCGCATCATCCTCAAGCGCGAGGACCTCAACCACACCGGGTCGCACAAGATCAACAATGTGCTCGGCCAGGCCCTGCTCACGAAGCGCCTCGGCAAGACCCGCGTCATCGCCGAGACCGGCGCGGGGCAGCACGGTGTCGCGACCGCGACCGCTGCCGCGCTGTTCGGCCTGGAATGCACCATCTACATGGGCGAGGTGGACACTCAGCGCCAGGCGCTCAATGTGGCCCGGATGCGGCTGCTCGGCGCAGAGGTCGTGTCGGTCAAGACCGGCTCCCGCACCCTCAAAGACGCGATCAATGAGGCCTACCGCGAGTGGGTCACGACGGTCGAGACGACGAACTACGTCTTCGGCACTGCGGCGGGCCCGCATCCATTCCCCGTCATGGTGCGCGACTTCCAGAAGATCATCGGCGAGGAGGCGCGGCAGCAGGTGCTCGATCGCACCGGACGACTCCCGGATGCCGTTGCAGCCTGCGTCGGCGGCGGCTCGAACGCGATCGGCATCTTCCACGCGTTCCTCGACGACGCCGGCGTGAAGCTGTACGGGTTCGAAGCGGCCGGCGATGGCGTGGACACTCCCCGGCATGCGGCAGCGATCGGCAAGGGCCGGCCCGGCATCCTGCACGGCGCGCGCAGCTATCTGCTACAAGACGAAGACGGCCAGACTCAGGAGTCGCACTCGATCTCCGCGGGTCTCGACTACCCGGGTGTCGGCCCCGAGCACTCCTGGCTCGCCGACATCCACCGGGCGGAGTACCGGCCGATCACCGACACCCAGGCGATGGACGCGCTCCGCCTGCTCAGCCGTACCGAGGGCATCATCCCCGCGATCGAATCGGCGCACGCCCTCGCGGGCGCACTCGACCTGGCGCGCGAGCTCGGGCCCGAGGGCATCGTTCTCGTGAACCTCAGCGGCCGCGGCGACAAGGATGTGGCGACCGCCGGGCGCTGGTTCGACCTCTTCGACGAAGGAGCGGTGCAGGCGTGAAAGCGCGATCAGTGGGCGAGGTGCTCGACGAGCGCATCGCGCGCGGCGAGGGCTCGCTCGTGGGCTATCTGCCCGCAGGCTTCCCGGACCTCCAGACGGGCATCGACGCGGCTGTGGCTCTTGCCGAGAACGGGGTCGACGCGATCGAGCTCGGCGTGCCGTACTCCGATCCGGTCATGGACGGTCTCGTGATTCAGCAGGCGACGCAGAAGGCGCTTGCGAACGGATTCCGTCTTCGTGACCTCTTCACCGCGGTCGAGGCGGTGCGGTCACGCGTCGACGTGCCCGTACTGGTCATGACCTACTGGAATCCGGTTGTGCAGTTCGGCGTGGATCGCTTCGCCGATGCTCTCGCGGATGCCGGCGGCTGCGGCCTGATCACTCCCGACATCACGCCTGACTCGGCCGCCGACTGGATCGCCACGAGCGACCGCACCGGCCTCGACCGAGTGTTCCTGGCGGCCCCTACGTCGACGGATGAGCGGCTGCGCGAGATCGCGCAAGCGACGCGCGGCTTCGTCTACGCGGTGTCGACGATGGGCATCACCGGACTCCGTCAAGATCTCGACGCTGCGGCTCGCGGACTGGTCTCGCGGCTTCGCGACGCAGGGGCCGAGCGCACGTGTGTCGGAATCGGCGTATCGAACGCCGACCAGGTCAGCCAAGTGCTCGAGTACGCCGACGGCGCCATCGTCGGCACAGCGCTGGTGAAGTCGCTCGCCGACGACGGTGTAGCGGGCCTCGCCCGCACGGCGCGAGCACTGGCCGACGGCAAGTAGACTCCAATCCTGCGAGCGGTTTCGGCCGCCACCCGCACGAACTGACCGAAAGGCGACCGAAGCGTGATCGCACCACTGAGCATCCCGAGCCCGGATGAGGCTTGGCGGGTATTCAGCTTCGACCTCTTCGGGCTGCAGTTCAACATCCACACCTACGCGTTGTGCATCCTCGCGGGCATCATCGTCGCGACGGTGATGACCAGCCGGCGCCTCACCAAGCGCGGCGCGGAGCCCGGCGTGGTGCTCGACATCGCGCTCTTCGCCGTGCCGCTCGGCATCATCGGAGCGCGCGCGTACCACGTGCTCACCCACCCGGACGACTACTTCAACGGGCAGAACCCGTGGTCTGCGTTCTTCATCTGGGAGGGCGGCATCGCGATCTTCGGCTCGCTGATCGGCGGTGCGATCGGCGCCTGGATCGGCTGCCGCATGACCGGCATCCGCTTCTGGACCTTCGCGGATGCGGTGGCCCCCGGCATCCTGCTGGCGCAGGCGTTCGGGCGCTTCGGCAACTGGTTCAACCACGAGCTCTTCGGCGTGCCGACCGACCTCCCCTGGGGGCTCGAGATCGAGTCGACCAATCCCGCCTTTCCGGTGGGACTCCCGGCGGGCACGCTGTTCCACCCCACATTCCTCTACGAGGTGCTCTGGAACCTCGCCGGAGTCGCCCTGATCCTCTTCCTCGAGCGCAAGTACCGACTGCAGTGGGGCCGCGTGCTCGGTCTGTACCTGATCGTGTACGGACTCGGTCGCGCATGGTTCGAGTCGATCCGCATCGACCCCAGTGAGGTCATCCTCGGCATCCGGGTCAACGTGTGGGCCGCCTTCGCCGCCATCGTGCTCGGCATCGTCATCATGTGGGTGCAGGGTCGCCGCCACCCCGGCTTCGAGCCCGGCCCCTACGTGCCCGGTCGCGTGTGGCTGCCTCCTTCAGCCGAGGCGAACGCTGACGTCTACAGCGAGGAAGACTTCACGGCGACCGCGGATGCCGCACCCGCCGAACTGGTCGACTCCTCCGCTTCGGGCGGGTCCGCACCCAAGGCGTAGCGCCCCGCCCGCTCCGGTCATGACCGGAGCGCCACGCATCAGCATCCGTCGCCACGCGAACGCTCGGTTCTCAGCAACCGGGCCCGCACGCATCGGCGTCGACTCTTCGACGACCGCTGTTCGACGACGGACCACCGGATCGCACGTCGCGCCGACGTTCACCCATTCGGGCGCGATCCGGATCGCCGATGGTGCGACTTTCCGCCGACCCTGGCCGCTCAGAGCCTCGGGACGGCGGCGCACCACCGACCCCTGAGGACGACACCATGTCCCAGTCCACTCCGCCGACGCCATACGGCCGCACGGAACGCCACCCCCAACACCGCAGCGCCGCACCCGGTGCGCGCGACATGCCCGAGGCACAGGGCCTCTACGATCCACGCTTCGAACGCGACGCCTGCGGCCTCGCGATGGTCGCCACGCTGCGCGGGCATGCTGGCCACGACATCGTGCGGCTCGCGCTCGACGCGCTCCGGCACCTCGAGCACCGCGGCGCAGTGGGGTCAGACGCCGGCACGGGTGATGGCGCCGGCATCCTGACGCAGGTGCCCGATGAGTTCCTGCGGACTCAGACGGCGTTTCCGCTGCCCCCGCGAGGCCACTACGCCGTCGGGATCGGCTTCCTCCCCGCCGACCGCGCAGAGCGCGCCGTGGTCAAAGCCGGGATCGCACGAATCGCCGAGGAAGAGCACCTCGAGCTGCTCGGGTGGCGAGCGGTCCCGGTGAAGCCCGGGGTGCTCGGGGAGCTCGCGCGTGCGGCCATGCCCTCATTCGAGCAGCTCTTCGTCTGCGCCTCAGGCCATGCAGGGCCCGCCCCAGCCGGACTCGAGCTGGACCGGCTCGTGTACCGGCTCCGCAAGCGTGCCGAGCACGAACTTGGCGCGTACTTCGCATCGCTCAGCAGCCGCACCATCACCTACAAGGGCATGGTGACGACGCTCCAGTTGGAGCCGTTCTACCCTGACCTGAGCGACGAGCGGTTCGAATCCAGGCTCGCGATCGTGCACTCGCGCTACTCGACGAACACCTTCCCGTCGTGGCCGCTGGCGCAGCCGCTGCGCATGATGGCCCACAACGGTGAGATCAACACGGTGCAGGGCAATCGCAACTGGATGCGTGCGCGCCAGTCGCAACTCGCCTCAGACCTCCTCGGCGATCTCGAGTCGTTGCTGCCGATCGTGACTGAGGGCGGGAGCGACTCGGCGTCATTCGACGAGGTGCTCGAACTGCTGACTCTTTCCGGTCGCAGCCTGCCGCACGCCATGTTGATGATGGTGCCCGAGGCGTGGGAGAACCAGACGGCGCTCCCACCAGCGCAGCGCGCGTTCTACGAGTTCCACTCCATGCTCATCGAGCCGTGGGATGGGCCGGCAGCGCTGACCTTCACCGACGGAGCGCTGGTGGGCGCGACGCTCGATCGCAACGGTCTTCGCCCCGGTCGCTTCCTCGTGACCGATGACGGGCTCGTCGTGCTGGCGAGCGAGGCCGGTGTGCTCGACATCGATCCCGCGACGATCGTGCGCAAGGGACGACTGCAACCAGGGCGCATGTTCCTCGTCGACACCGAGGCCGGCCGCATCATCGAGGACGAGGAGATCAAGGCGCAGCTCGCGGCATCCGCGCCGTGGAGCGAATGGCTCGACGCGGGGCGCATCCGCCTGCAAGACCTGCCGGAGCGCGAGCACATCGTGCACACCACTGCGTCGGTGACGCGACGTCAACGCACCTTCGGCTACACCGAGGAGGAGGTGCGGATGCTGCTCGCGCCGATGGCGCGCGATGGAGCCGAGCCGATCGGGGCCATGGGATCGGACACACCGATCGCGGTGCTGTCGCAACGGCCGCGACTGCTCTTCGACTACTTCACGCAGAGCTTCGCACAGGTCACGAACCCGCCGCTCGACTCGATCCGTGAAGCCGTGGTGACCTCGATGAGCGTGAGCATCGGTCCCGAACGAAATCTGCTGAGCGCGGGGCCGAAGCACACGCGCCAGGTGATCCTCGATTTCCCCGTGATCGACAACGACGAACTCGCGAAGATCCAGCACATCGACCCACGGCCCAACAACCGGGTGACCCGAACCATCCGGGGCCTCTACCGCTTCGATGCCGGAATCGATGCCATGGAACGGCGTCTCGAGGAGATGTGCCGCGAAGTCGACGAGGCGCTCGAGGAGGGTGCCGAGTTCCTCGTGCTCTCGGATCGCGACTCCAACAAGGATCTCGCGCCCATCCCGTCTCTGCTCATGGTGTCGGCCGTGCACAATCACCTCGTCCGCACCGGCCGCCGCCTCACCGTGGGCCTCATCGCCGAAGCGGGGGATGTGCGCGAGGTGCACCATGTGGCACTCCTCATCGGCTACGGGGCGTCTGCGGTGAACCCGTACCTGGCGATGGAGACCTGCGAAGATCTGGTGCGTCGCGGGGTCATCAGGGACATCACCGTCGACGAAGCGGTGCGCAACGTCATCACCGCGCTCGGCAAGGGCGTGATGAAGATCATGTCGAAGATGGGCATCTCTGTCGTGAGCTCGTACTCGGGGGCCCAGACCTTCGAGGCGATCGGGCTCAGCCAAGACCTCGTCGATCGCTACTTCACGGGCACCGTGAGCCGTCTCGACGGAGTCGGACTCGATGTGATCGCCGAAGAGAACCTGCGCCGTCACAGCTCTGCCTATCCTGAGCATCCCGCGGCGAACGCTCACGAGCGCCTTGCGACCGGCGGCGAATACCAGTGGCGCCGAGACGGCGAGTTGCACCTGTTCAACCCTGAGACGGTGTTCCGGCTGCAGCACTCGACCCGCACCCGCCGCTACGACATCTTCAAGCAGTACACGCGCCGCGTCGACGAGCAGTCCGAGCAACTGATGACACTGCGCGGGTTGTTCCGGCTGAAGCAAGCGCAGCATCCGATCCCGATCGAAGAAGTCGAATCGGTCGAGTCGATCGTTCGGCGCTTCTCCACGGGCGCGATGAGCTACGGCTCGATCTCGGAGGAGGCGCACACGACGCTTGCCATCGCCATGAACCGGCTCGGTGCCAAGTCGAACACCGGCGAAGGCGGCGAGGATGTCGAACGGCTCCTCGACCCGGAGCGCCGCAGCGCGATCAAGCAGGTCGCCTCGGCGCGCTTCGGCGTGACGAGCATGTATCTCACTCACGCCGACGACATCCAGATCAAGCTCGCACAGGGCGCGAAGCCGGGGGAGGGCGGCCAACTTCCCCCGGGCAAGGTGTACCCATGGGTCGCGCGCACCCGGCACGCGACCGCCGGGGTGGGTCTCATCTCCCCACCGCCGCACCATGACATCTACTCGATCGAAGACCTGAAGCAGCTGATCTTCGATCTCAAGCGCGCCAACCCGAATGCTCGCATCCACACGAAGCTGGTGAGCCAGTCCGGGATCGGAGCCGTCGCCAGCGGGGTCGCCAAGGCGTTGACCGATGTGGTCCTCGTATCCGGCCACGACGGGGGCACCGGGGCGAGCCCGCTCAACTCGCTGAAGCATGCGGGCACCCCGTGGGAGCTCGGTCTTGCCGAGACGCAGCAGACCCTCATGCTCAACGGGCTTCGCGATCGAGTGACCGTCCAGGTCGATGGGCAGCTGAAGACCGGCAGGGATGTTGTGATCGGCGCGTTGCTGGGCGCGGAGGAGTTCGGCTTCGCCACGGCACCGCTCGTCGTGACGGGTTGCATCATGATGCGGGTCTGCCACCTGGACACCTGTCCTGTCGGCGTCGCGACGCAGAACCCCGCGCTGCGCGAGCGCTTCACGGGGAAACCGGAGTTCGTCGTCAACTTCTTCGAGTTCATCGCGCAGGAAGTGCGCGAGCACCTCGCAGCGCTCGGCCTCCGATCGATCGATGAAGCGGTCGGCAGGGTCGATCTGCTCGACGTCGACCGAGCGGTGCGGCATTGGAAGGCTTCCGGGCTCGATCTCGCGCCGGTGCTGCATCTTCCCGTGGACGCGGCCGGTTCGCCGAGACGCCGGATGCGGGAGCAGCAGCACGGGCTGGACGAGCATTTCGACGCGCGTCTCATCGCCGCCGCATCCGCCGCTCTGGAGCGCAACGAGCCGCTCTCGCTCGACCTGCCCGTCGCGAACACCGACCGCGCAGTCGGAACGATGCTCGGCCATGCTGTCACCGCGGCCCGGGGGGAGCGCGGCCTGCCCGAGGGCACCATCGACATCCGGCTCAGCGGATCCGCAGGCCAGTCGCTCGGCGCGTTCTTACCGGGGGGCATCACCTTGCGGCTGGAGGGCGAGGCCAACGACTACGTGGGCAAGGGGCTGTCAGGGGGTCGGATCGCGGTGCGGCCCGACCCGAGGGCGCGCTTCGCGGCCGAGCACAACGTCATCGCGGGGAATGTGATCGGCTACGGAGCCACGAGCGGCAGCCTCTTCATCCGAGGCACCGTCGGCGAGCGGTTCCTTGTGCGCAACTCCGGCGCGACCGCCGTCGTGGAAGGTGTCGGCGATCATGCGCTGGAGTACATGACCGGGGGCACAGCGCTCATCCTCGGGCCCACCGGCAGGAACCTCGCCGCCGGCATGTCGGGCGGGATCGCGTACATCGCCGACTTGCGACGCGACGCGGTGAACCGGGAGATGCTGACCTCCGGGGAGCTCGGCCTCGCACCGCTCGACGAGTCTGACGCTGCAACCGTGCGCGAGCTGCTGCACCAGCACGCGAACGAGACGGCATCACCGGTGGCGGGGCGGATGCTGGCCGACTTCGATGAGGCGCTCGCGCGGCTCACCAAGGTAGTGCCGCGTGATTGGGCGGCGGTCGTCTCGGTCCGCCGAGCCGCCCTCGAACGGGGAATCGATCCCGACGGCGCGGATACCTGGGAACGGATTCTGGAGGTGACCCGTGGCTGATCCACGAGGGTTTCTGAACACGCCCGAGCGCGAACTCCCCGCACGGCGCCCCGTGCCCGTGCGGCTCATGGACTGGCGCGAGGTGTACGAACAGGGCGACCCGTCGCAGTTGCGACGTCAGGCGGGGCGCTGCATGGACTGCGGAGTGCCGTTCTGTCACCAGGGCTGTCCGCTTGGCAACCTCATCCCGGAGTGGAACGACCTCATGTGGCGCGGCGACGCGCGCGAGGCGAGCGAGCGCCTGCACAAGACGAACAACTTCCCCGAGTTCACGGGAAGGCTGTGCCCGGCGCCGTGCGAGTCCGCGTGCGTGCTCGGCATCAACCAACCAGCCGTCACCATCAAGCAGGTCGAAGTGTCCATCATCGATGAGGCGTGGGACCGCGGTTGGGTGGCCCCGCAGCCGCCTGACCGGCTGACCGGGAACACGGTTGCCATCGTCGGATCCGGTCCCGCGGGTCTCGCGGCGGCCCAGCAGCTCACCCGGGCCGGTCACACCGTGGTGGTATTCGAGCGCGACGACCGGATCGGGGGACTGCTGCGCTACGGCATCCCGGAGTTCAAATTCGAGAAGCACCATCTCGACGCGAGACTCGCCCAGCTCGAGGCGGAGGGCACGAGGTTCCGGCCTGGCGTCGAGATCGGCGTCGACATCTCGTGGAGCGAACTACGCCGGCGCTATGACGCGGTGTTGATCGCCACCGGTGCGACGGTACCTCGCGAGCTCGCCGTCCCGGGACGGGAGCTGGGCGGCGTGCATGTCGCGATGGAGTACCTCGTCGGCCAGAACCGGGCCAACGCCGATGCCGTCCGCGACGGGCGGCCGGCCGAGGTGCCCGCCATCACGGCGGCGGGCAAGCATGTCGTCGTCCTCGGAGGGGGAGACACCGGCGCCGACTGTATCGGCACCGCTCACCGACAGGGGGCGATCAGCGTCACGACGCTCGCTATCGGGCGCCGCCCCCCGGAGGAACGTTCAGCGGACCAGCCGTGGCCCACGTCGCCGACGCTGTTCGAAGTCCAATCGGCTCACGAGGAGGGCGGCGAGCGGGTCTTCCTGGCCTCGACCGTCGAGTTCCTCGGCGATGCCGCCGGCCAGGTGCGAGCGGTGAAGGTCGCCGAGACGGAGTACGTCGATGGCAAGCGCGTACCCAAGCCGGGCACCGAGCGCGAGATCCCGGCCGACCTCGTACTGCTCGCCCTCGGCTTCACCGGTCCAGAGCGAGACACGATCGATAGCGAGTGGCAACTCGAAGCGGATGCGCGTGGAAACCTCGCGCGTGGCGCGGAGTACCAGACCGCCGAGCCAGGGGTGTTCGTCGCGGGCGATGCCGGTCGGGGCCAGTCGTTGATCGTGTGGGCGATCGCTGAGGGCCGAGCGGCTGCAGCCGCGATCGACCGGCACCTGGAGGGCTCTACCACCCTGCCGTCGCCCGTGCGACCGGATGACCGCCCTATCGCGCTGGATGCCTAGGCTGATATTCGACGTGGGCCGGTAGGTCGTGCTGCAGCATCCTGTCGAGATGGCTAGCGTGAGAGACGACACGCTCGCCATCGACGGCGGCGCCCGGGCCATCGCCCACGTCGGTGCCACTTCCCACGGGTGGCGCCCTCGAATCACTCCGCAGTGAAGGAATCCATGAGACGCGCCAAGATCGTAGCGACCATCGGCCCGGCCACCTCGTCGTATGAGAACGTCAGGTCGATCATCGAAGCGGGAGTCGACGTCGCTCGGCTGAACCTCAGTCACGGCAGCTATGACGTGCACGAGGAGGTCTACGCCAATGTGCGCGGCGCCGCCAAGCACGTTGGCCGGCCGGTCGCGGTGCTCGTCGACCTGCAGGGGCCGAAGATCAGGCTCGGCAAGTTCGAGGCGGGCCCGTACGAACTCGCCGTAGGCGACATCTTCAAGATCACGATCGAGGATGTCGTGGGCACCCGGGAGCTCTCCGGCACCACGTACAAGGGCCTCCCCGGCGACGTGAAGCCGGGCGATCCGCTGTTGATCGACGACGGCAGAGTCGCCCTGAAGGTGCTCGAAACCGACGGCACTGTGGTGACCACGGAGGTCGTCGTCGGCGGACCGGTGTCGAACAACAAGGGCATCAACCTTCCCGGTGTGGCCGTGAGCGTTCCAGCCATGAGCGAGAAGGATGAGGCCGACCTCCGCTGGGCGATGGAGCTCGGGGCCGACTACATCGCGCTGTCGTTCGTGCGCGACGCGCGCGATGTCGAGCGCGTGCACGCGATCATGGACGAGAGCGGCCGCCGCGTCCCCGTCATCGCGAAGATCGAGAAGCCGCAGGCGGTCGAGAACCTCGAGGCGATCATCGATGCGTTCGACGGCATCATGGTCGCGCGTGGAGACCTCGGCGTCGAACTGCCGCTCGAGCAGGTCCCCATCGTGCAGAAGCACGCCGTGGAGCTCTGCCGCCGCATGGCGAAGCCAGTGATCGTCGCGACGCAGGTGCTCGAATCGATGATCTCGAGCCCGCGCCCCACCAGGGCCGAGGCCTCGGACTGCGCCAATGCGGTGCTCGACGGCTGCGACGCGGTCATGCTCTCGGGCGAGACCAGCGTGGGCGCGTATCCGGTCGAGACGGTGAAGACGATGGCGCGCATCATCAACTCCACCGAGGAGCACGGCCTCGAGCGCATCATCCCGATCGGAGTGAAGCCGAAGACGCAGGGCGGGGCGATCACGCTCGCCGCCACCGAGGTCGCCGAGTTCGTCGACGCGAAGTACCTCTGCGTCTTCACGCAGTCCGGAGACTCGGTGCGCCGGATGTCGAGGCTTCGCAGCCCATTGCCGATGCTCGCGTTCACGCCGCTGCCGGAGATCATGCGCCGGATGTCGCTGACGTGGGGCGTCGAATCGTTCCTGGTCGACCCGGTCACCCACACCGACTACATGTTCAAGCAGGTCGACGAGATTCTGCTCGGCAAGGGCCTCGCCAAGGTCGGCGACAAGGTGGTCGTGATCTCCGGATCGCCCCCCGGCATCTCGGGCTCGACCAACGACATCCGCGTCCACCGGATCGGCGACGCAGTGAACCGCGCCGCGCCCGTCTGGGCGCAATAGCAGCGCCACAGCACGCGCAGGAACTTCGCTGAGTCGCGGCGCCGGATGTCACCGGCGCCGCGACTCAGCGGCAATTGGTGCCGGTGGTGGGATTCGAACCCACACGTCCTCTCGGACAAAGCATTTTGAGTGCTCCGCGTCTGCCGTTCCGCCACACCGGCGCGCACCATCGAGCAGGTTGCTCGGGACAGCGCCGATCGCAACGATACCGTAGGCTTTAGGGCGTGAACGACCAGGAATCAACCGCCACTGCACCCCGTCGAGTCGTCGTCGCGGAGGATGAGTCGCTCATCCGACTCGACATCGTCGAGACGCTGCGCGACAACGGTTTCGAGGTCGTCGGCGAAGCCGGTGACGGGGAGACCGCCGTCGCCCTCGCGACAGAGCTGCGCCCCGACCTGGTGGTCATGGACGTGAAGATGCCGCAGCTCGACGGCATCTCGGCAGCCGAACGGCTCACCAAGAACCACATCGCGCCCGTCGTGCTGCTCACCGCGTTCAGCCAGAAGGAGCTCGTCGAGCGCGCGAGCGAGGCCGGCGCACTCGCCTACGTGGTGAAGCCGTTCACCCCCAACGACCTGATCCCCGCCATCGAGATCGCGCTCAGCCGCTACCAGCAGATCATCGCGCTCGAGTCCGAGGTCGCCGACCTCGTCGAGCGGTTCGAGACCCGCAAGCTCGTCGACCGTGCCAAGGGCCTGCTCAACGACAAGATGGGGCTCACCGAGCCCGAGGCGTTCCGCTGGATCCAGAAGGCGTCGATGGACCGCCGTCTCACGATGCACGACGTCGCAAAGACGATCATCGAGCAGCTCGGCGAGAAGTAAGCGGTCCGCGACGCGCGCGGTTCAGACAGCGCAAGTCCGGGAAGCGCTGCTGCGCTACTCGCGCACCTCGCGAATGAGATTCGTGATCCGCACGGTCGACAGCCGGCGGCCGGCCTCATCCCGGATCACCACTTCGTGCGTGACGAGGGTGCGTCCGAGCGCGATGGCGTCGCAGGTGCCGATCACCCACCCTTCGCGGACCGACCCGGTGTGCGACGCGCCGATCTCGATGCCGACGGGGTAATGCCCCGGACCGGCGTGCACCGCTGCCGAAAGCGACCCCAGCGTCTCTGCAAGCACCAGATGCGCGCCGCCGTGCAGCAGCCCGAGCGGCTGGGTGTTGCCCTCGACCGGCATCCGCGCCACCGAGTGCGCGGCGGTGAGCTCGAGCACTTCGATGCCCATCTTCTGCGTGAGCGCGCCGCCGACACGGGTGTAGGCGGACGAATCGCGTGCGACGTTGATGACCGGCTCCGTTCGACGATGACCTTCTGCGGCGCCTTTCGGCACCTCTGCACGGTACTGCCCCTCTGCGAGGACGCCGCTCAGCCTGGGCTGCGCTGGCATCGAGTCCGTGTCAGTACCCGCAGCTAGGCTTGCCCTGTGTCGGACTCCGCAAAGCCTACCCTCCTGCTCGTCGACGGCCATTCGCTGGCATTCCGCGCGTTCTACGCGCTTCCAGTAGACAGTTTCGTCACGCGAGACGGGCAGCACACGAACGCCATCCATGGCTTTCTCTCCATGCTGCTGCTCCTGCTGCAGAAGGAGCGCCCGACGCATCTCGCGGTCGCGTTCGACATCTCGCGCTACTCGTTCCGAACTCGCGAGTACGCCGACTACAAGGGCACCCGCGGAGAGACCCCGCCGGAGTTCATGGGTCAGGTTCCGCTGCTCGAAGAGGCGCTCGCGGCGATGAACATCCGCACGCTGAGCAAGGAGGACTACGAAGCCGACGACATCCTGGCCACGCTCGCCACTCGCGGCAAGGATGCCGGCTACAACGTGCTCGTCGTCAGCGGCGACCGCGACACCATCCAGCTGGTCGACGATGACATCACCCTGCTGTACCCGAACGCGCGCGGAGTATCCGAGCTGAAGCGCTACGACCGCGACGCGGTGGTCGAGCGCTACGGCGTCGAACCGCACCAGTATCCCGAGATCGCGGCGCTTGTCGGCGAGACGAGCGACAACCTCCCCGGCATCGACAAGGTCGGCGAGAAGACCGCGGTGAAGTGGATCAACCAGTACGGCAGCCTCGAGAACCTTCTCGCGAGCGCCGACGAGATCAAGGGCGTGGTCGGCCAGAACCTCCGCGATCAACGTGACCGTGCCGAGCGCAACCGCCGGCTGAACCGGCTCGTCCGCGACGTCGAGCTTCCGCTCGGCCCCGATGATCTCGCCCGCGCCCCGATCAACCCGGCCGCGGTACGCGCGGTGTTCGATCGTCTGCAGTTCCGCACGCTGCTCGAACGCGTTCTCAAGCTCGCGAGCGAGGAGGGCGTCACGGATGCCGTCGCACCCATCGCGCCGGTCGACGATGCCCCTGGCATCCCTCCGACGCCCGTCGTTCGCACCATGGTCGACGAGGAACTGGCCCTGTGGCTCGATCGCGCCTCGGCGGGCGGCACGACGCCCCTCGGGCTGCAGCTCGAGTTCGGTCCCTCGGGGCTCGCAGGATTCGGCATCGCGACCCAGGACGACTCCGTCTACGTGCCCTGGGCTCCGGGCCGGCCCGACTACGCAGCGCTCGAACGCTGGCTGGCGAGCGCGTCACCGAAGGCGATGCACGCCTCGAAGCGCCAGTACAAGGCGCTCGACGCAGTCGGGCTCGCCCTGAACGGCATCATGTACGACACCATGATCGCCGCGTGGCTGCTGCGGCCGTCGTTCAAGCACGACGACCTCGCGACGCTCGTGTACGACCACCTGGGCGAGACCCTGCCCGAAGGCGACCCGAACCAATTGCTGCCGGAGCAGGAAGGCGTCAGTCCGGCGACCGAGGCCTGGTACATCCTGCGCCTCGTCGATGCGATCGCCGACAGGCTCGATGACGGCTCGACTCGGGTCGCGCGCGAGATCGAACTGCCGCTGGTGCCGGTGCTCGGTCGCATGGAGCTGACCGGCGTCAGCGTCGACCGCGACGGCCTGCGCGCGCTGGGCAGCAGCCTCTCGGCATCCGCCGCCGATCATGCTTCCAGCGCGTTCG
The DNA here is from genome assembly GCF_029952955.1 of Ruicaihuangia caeni. GTDB lineage: Bacteria > Actinomycetota > Actinomycetes > Actinomycetales > Microbacteriaceae > Ruicaihuangia > Ruicaihuangia caeni. The sequence continues at coordinate 833,630 of NZ_JASATX010000001.1, forward strand.
ACGTCATCGGCCGCGAGATCAACCTGGGCTCGCCGAAGCAGTTGCAGCAGTTGCTCTTCGAAGAGCTCGGCATGCCGAAGACGCGAGCGACGAAGACCGGGTACTCGACGGATGCTGCGTCGTTGGCCGACCTTCAGGAGAAGGCGCCGCACCCCTTCCTCGGGCTGCTCCTGCAGCACCGCGACGTGACGAAGCTGAACCAGATCGTGGAAACGCTCGAGAAGAGCATCGCCGACGACGGACGCATTCACACGACGTACGACCAGACCGGCACGAGCACCGGCCGCATCTCGTCGAACGACCCGAACCTGCAGAACATCCCGGTGAAGACCGAGGTCGGCCGCCGCATCCGTTCCGCGTTCACCTACGGCGAGGGCTTCGAGAGCCTGCTCACGGCCGACTACTCGCAGATCGAGATGCGCATCATGGCGCACCTGTCCGGCGATCCCGGGCTGATCGAGGCGTTCAACGAGGGGGAAGACCTCCACCGCTTCGTAGGAGCGCGCATCTTCGGCGTCTCCCCGGAAGATGTCACGCCGACCATGCGCACGAAGGTCAAGGCCATGTCATACGGACTCGCCTACGGGCTGAGTGCGTTCGGGCTCTCGAAGCAACTCCGCATCGAGACCGCCGAGGCGAAGCAACTGATGACCGACTACTTCGTGCGCTTCGGAGCGGTGCGCGATTACCTCCGCAACGTGGTGGAACAGGCGCGCGTTGACGGGTACACCGAGACGATCTTCGGGCGACGGCGGCCGTTTCCCGACTTGCACTCGCCGAACCGCGTGCTGCGCGAGAACGCCGAGCGGGCGGCGCTCAACTCGCCGATCCAAGGGTCCGCAGCCGACATCATGAAGATCGCGATGCTCGGCATCGACTCCGACCTCAACGAGCAGCAGCTCTCGTCGCGGATGCTCCTGCAGGTGCACGACGAACTCATCTTCGAAGTCGCCCCCGGTGAGCTCGAGACCCTCACCGAGATCGTGCGCACGCGCATGGGATCGGCAGCGCAGTTGAGCGTGCCCCTGGACGTGCAGGTCGGCACCGGAACAGACTGGGACGCCGCGGCCCACTGATCCTCACCATCCTCCACCGCGGCATCCGAGAGGAGCACCATGCCCGAACGCACCGTCACCGTCGCTTCATCAGTCGGACTGCACGCCCGGCCTGCAGCGACTTTCAGCCAGGCCGCCGCAGCGAAAGCGCCGCTCGTCGTGACGATCACCAACGGTGCCGGCCGGAGCGTGAACGCCGCGAGCATCCTCGGAGTGCTGTCGTTGGGCGTCGGCCATGGTGAAGAGGTGACGTTGAGCGCGGACGGCGATGGCGCGGATGCCGCGCTCGATGAGCTTGTGAGCCTTCTCGAGTCGGACCTCGACGCATGACCGCGTTGGTGGGCGATTCGGCGGGGCAGGAGCGTCCGGCGGCGTCAGTTCGGGTTCCCACTCGCATCGATGCGATCGCGGAGAACTGGGTGCAGACCCTCGCTCGCCTCGATCCCGATGTGGCGATCTGGGTGGGGCTGCCCGGCAGAACCGGAGAGTTCGCGGACTTCTCGCCTCGGGGACACGCCGAGCGCATGGAGGCGACTCGCGCGACGCTCGCCGAGCTCGAGGCCGAGGCGCCTGTCGACGCGGTCGACGAGGTCACCAAGGCGGATCTCGGCGCCTCCCTGCAACTCGATGTCGAGCGTCACGAGGCCGGCCTGCATCGGCGCGACCTCAACGTCATCGCGTCGCCGGCCCAGGGCATCCGCGACATCTTCGATCTCATGCCGCACGCCACCGTCGGCGATTGGGAGGCGATCGCCAGCCGCATGAACACGCTGGACGGCGCGATCGACGGGTATATCGAAACGCTGCGCGAGGGCATCGCGTCGGGGCAGGTTCCGGCTCGCCGCCAGGTGGCGGAGGTCGCAACCCAAGCTCGCCGCTACGGCGCGAGCGACGGCTTCTTCTTCGAGTTCGCGGAGAACGCGACGGCCGGTGATTCCGCCCTGCCCGATTCCATGCGCAGCGACCTCGCTCGCGGCGCAGAGGTCTCTGCCGCGGCCTATCTGCGGCTCGCCGACTTCCTCGAACAGGAACTGGCGCCCGCCGCCACCGAGACCGACGCGATCGGCCGAGAGCTCTACTCCCTATGCTCCCGCTCGTTCCTCGGCGCCACCATCGACCTCGACGAGACCTACGAGTGGGGGATCGAAGAGCTCGCGCGAATGACCGACGAGCAGGAGCGGGTGGCCGCAACCATCGTTCCTGGTGGGGGAGTGGCCGAGGCGATCGCACGCCTCGACGCCGACCCGGCGAGGAGGCTGACCGGCACCCAGGCGCTGCGCGAGTGGATGCAGCAGCTCAGCGACCGCGCGGTCGACGAACTCGCACGCTCGCACTTCGACATCCCAGAGCCGGTGCGCCGCCTCGAGTGCATGATCGCCCCCACGCAGGAGGGCGGCATCTACTACACGGGGCCGAGCGACGACTTCAGCCGTCCCGGTCGGATGTGGTGGTCGGTGCCCGAGGGCGTGACGGAGTTCAATACCTGGCGCGAGACGACCACGGTGTACCACGAGGGAGTGCCGGGCCACCACCTGCAGATCGGCCAGGCGGTCTACAACCGCGACAGCCTCAACACATGGCGGCGACAGCTGGCGGGCACGAGCGGCCATGCCGAGGGCTGGGCCCTGTATGCCGAACGTCTCATGGAGGAACTCGGCTATCTCGACGATCCGGGTGACCGGCTCGGGATGCTCGACGCGCAGCGGATGCGGGCGGCCCGCGTCGTGCTCGACATCGGAGTGCACCTGGGCAAGCCGCGGCTTGACGGCGCGGGAACCTGGGACTTCGATTACGCCTTCGACTTCATGAAGCGGAACGTCAACATGGAAGAGGCGTTCGTGCGGTTCGAAGTGAACCGCTACTTCGGCTGGCCGGGCCAAGCGCCCGCGTACAAGGTGGGCCAGCGCATCTGGGAGCAGCTGCGGGATGAGATCCGCCGTCGCGAGGGGTCGGCCTACGACGACAAGGCGTTCCACAAGCGCGCACTCGACATCGGCGGCATCGGCCTCGACACGCTGCGGAGTGCACTGCTCGCGGCCGGGTGACCGCCCGTTGCGTCAGGGGATGCCGCGCCCGTACTTGTCGCGGTAGATCGGTGCCTCGATCTTCACCGAGCCGTAGCTCCCGACCGACTGGTAGCCGGCGCTGACGCTACCGGACGAGTTGATGCGCGATCCCGAGGGGGCCAGAATCAGCGATTGGCTCGCGTCGATGCGCCCGATCGTGTTCCAGTACTGCTTGATGGTCTGCGAATTGACGACGGCCTGCACCCCCAGGTCGTTCGAGGTCCGCGCGCCGGCAGCACCCGCCCGCGACGCGGCATCGAGCTTCGCGCGCATCGCCTCCTGACGCTTCTGAACGACAGCCGCCAACGCCATTGGACCGCTCCCGGCTCCCGAATTGATCGACATCGTGGTCGAACCGAATGACGGACCGGTGCCACCAACTGTCGTCCCGCCTACGATGCTGGCGATCGAGGGCATCGCCGAGCCGGTGTACGACGAGAACCCGCCCATGACCGTGGGCGAGAACGAAGTCGGTGCGCCGCCGAGCGTGCCGAGCCCACCGATGATCGCTGCGCTGACCGACCCGACGGTGCCCACCATCGATGCGGCCCGCTGGTCGGCCAGGAGCTTGTTCGTGCGCGCGAGCATGTCGGTGCCCTGATCGATCCAGTCCTGATTGAACCGCGCGATACGGGTGCGAGCGCCGAGCGTCTCCGACTCCACGGCAGCGGCATGCGCTCCGAGGCCGGGAGTGCCCGCGAGCGCGCCGAGCCTGTCGAGCGCGGCATTTCCCTTCAGGGCGCTGTCGATCATCTTGACGCCCACCAGCAGGGCTTGGGCGGGGTCGATCCTGATCCAAGTCATGATGCTTCCTCCAGGGTCTCGGCTCCCGTGGAAGCCTCATGGAGCCCATCCAACACGTCGGCGACCCCGACCGGTTCGAGCGTGATGTCGCCTCGCTCCAGCGAGGCGTCGACCCGCCACACCGCGCCGGCATCGTCGAGCAGCCAACTGTGCTCGACCGACTCGAGCCCGGCCCGGCTTCGGCGAATGGCGTGGACGCCGAGCGCGCCCCGCCAGAGCTCCGAGCCACCGGCGAGTTCGTGACGCACCTGTTCGATGGTGGTGTGACGCCGGCGGCCGGGGTCGAGCGCAGCGGCGTGCTCGATCAGCGTCGTCATGCCGACCAACCCCGCCAGTTCGTCTCCGATCGCTCCGAATACCGGTGTCAGCCGCAGCATGCCGTCCGGTTCCGCGCGCAACAGCATCCACTCGTCCGCTGATCGGGCGGCGACGGCCACCTCGGTCTCACCGCCCGCCTCGGTGATCGTGATGACGACGATGTGGTCGCCGTCGAGCACCGTTCGCACGAGGCCGTCGGCGTGTTCTGCCAACGGTGACTCGGGGTCACCTGAGAGCATGCCCCGCCGCAGCAGCCCGCCGAAGACGTCGGCGGAGACTGCGGTGCGTTGTTGCTCGGGAAGCCCGAGATACCAGCGTGCTCCGACGAACGCGACCTGATCGAGCCCGAGCAGATCCGTGAGCACGCGGAGTTCCAGCGCGCTCACGAGCACACTGGCTTGCGCCGCGAGCCAGGCGACGGCAGCGGCGAGCAGGGCGTCCTCCTCATGGTCGGCCTCGGCATCCGCCACGACCCAGTGCACGGTGTCGCCGATCGTGGCGAAGAGCGCGACACCACGCCGCGGAACGCCGTGCTCGAGGAACTCGAAGCGGTGCAGCAGAGCACCAGCAGGACCGACCGGGCTGGCTTCACCCGAGCCGACGCTCAGTGCCGCGCGGTGATCGGCTACAGCGCCGATCTGCCATGCGGCGACATCTGAGAGCTCGAGCCCTGCGATGGCGGGCACCGACGAGTGCTCGACCCGGATGCCGTGTGGCACGAGCTCGGCATCGTGCACCGTGCGCACGCTCCACCGCGCAATGGTGTTCATATCGATTCCGCCCTGATCCTGATCTCAGCCTCATCGGCGCCGGCCTCGAGCCTCGCCGCCAGGCGGTACAGGCTCTCCGCCTCCGAATGCACGCCGTTGTGCGATCGCTGCAACACGTCGTAGTAGACATCGGCGGCGGGACCCTCGTAGCCGAGGTTCCGCGAGAACGAGACCACGCCGGCCGTGTACCCGCAGAGCTCATCGGCGATCGACCTGATCGTCGACGCCGTCTGCCGGAGCGCGGCAGGGTTCTCCTGCACCGAGGTCATCGTCTGGCTCCCGAACGTCAGTTGCCGGCCTGAGCGAGCGCTTCGCGACGCCGGCTGACTTCAGCCGCGGCATCGTCGATCGCTTCGCGAAGCCGGCGCAGCCCGGGTTCGAACTCGCCCGTCCACGTGGCGCGGAAGCGATCGGCAGCCGGTCCTTCCCAACGCACGTTGTTGAGCTCGTTCCTGATTGATGTCGTCAATTCCTCGACCGTGCCGCTGTTGCGCGTGAGCGTGTTCTGCAGCGCGAACAGTTGCTCGAGGTCGCCGCTGATGGCCATGATCGTCTCCTTCGTGCTGCCGCCGCGCGGAGGCTCCGGCGGTCGGTTGACCAATTGCAGACCCGACCCCTGAAACCACGCTTAAGCACGCCCTGCACGTGCATGGACCGCCTCCGCGAAGCGGCGATAGGGTCGACCCACCGACGCGACGGAGGGTTGGTGGCATGCACAGCGCCTGCTTGGCCGTACGGGTGATCGCCGGACCCGATTGCGGCGCTCAGGCGCGCCTCGACGACCGGCTTCCGGTGGGACGCGCCGGCGCCGGCTTGGCGCTGAAGGATGAGCGGGTGTCGCGGTTCCACGCAGTGATCGCGCTGCATGAAACGGATGCCGGGTGCTTCGCGACGATCGCGGATGCCGGCTCGAGCGGCGGCACCCTCCTCAACGGCCGCGAAGTCGACGAGCCGGTCGCATTCACGCCAGGAACGGTGGCGCGCCTTGGCGACACCTCGCTGCTCCTGCTCGAGGGACGCCGCTTCACGATCGAGCCCGGTCCGCGCCTCGAACTCCTCGCACCTGATGGCACGAACACCCCGATCACGGTCCCCGACTCCGCGACCGTCGTGATCGGCCGGCGCGCAGACATCGTGGTCGACGATCCCGCCGTGTCTCGTCGGCATCTGCAGTTGCGGCGTGAGGGGTCGACGGTTGTCGCCACAGACCTCGGCTCGCGCAATGGAGTGTCACTGCACGGCCGGCGACTCGACGGACCGCACGCGCTGCGCCCAGGGGATGAGTTGCTGCTGCGTGGTTCCGGCTACCGGCTGCAGGCGACCGCCGGTGCCGACCCCCTGCCCAAGGTGTTCGAGCTGCTCGTCCGAGCCGAACCGGTCGACGGCATCATGCCGGGCCTGGAGCGCGCCGTGCGGGTGCGCTCGGCCGAGAGCGTGCGAGTGGGAGATGTCGCCTCTGCTCTCGCCGATTGGCTGGGAGTCGCCGCGCAGGACGATCACGCGCACTCGTCCGCGGCCGCCGCGGCGTGGACCTTGTACCGGGCCGATGACGGCCTGCTCTTGCACCCCGACGATCCGTGGGTCGCCGCACCGTTGGCGCGCGGTGACGCCTGCACCGTCGCGCGCGCCGGATTCCCCGGCGAAGTCGTGCCGCTCGTCACGGCCGAACGGGACGACCATGTGATCGAGATCACCCCCCGCCTCGACGCTGCGCAGTGGTCGGCGATTGAACGATTCCAAGTCCCGCGGCCTCCTGAGCAGGCCACATTGCGCGGTCGCGGTCTGCTCTGGCAGCTCGGAGGCGGCGCGTTGGGCGTGGTCGGGGGCCTCGCCCTGGGCGCTGTCACCGGCAACTGGCTGTTCGCCCTGTTCGGGGCGATCGCGGGACTCGGCACGATGGGGTTCGGCATCCTGGCCGAGCACTCGCGGCGGCGCGCACAGGCGGCATCCTTCCTCGAGCGGCTCGACCGGCTTCAGGAACGCGTGGATGCCGCGATCATGGCCGAGGCCGACCGCGCCCGCATGAACGCCCCGCCAGCCTCCGAGTGGGAGCAGCTCATCGCACGCCACGATGCGCGCCTCTGGTGCCGCCGGCCTGGAGATGCCGACTTCCTCGCGCTGACGCTCGGCCGCGGTGTCCGGGAGGCCGCAGTGCGCGTCGAGACGACCCCCGGTGCGGAAACCGGATCACTGGCCGACGCGGCCCAGCAGGCCGGCGCCCAGCGTCTGCTGCCGCCCGGCCCGGTTTTCGCTCCGGCCGGGGGCGTGCTGGGAATCGCAGGGCCGGCGCGGCAGGTCGACGCACTCGTCGCGCACCTCCTGCTGGAGGCCGCCGTGCTGCACGCTCCATCGTCGCTGAGCCTGACGCTGCTCGCGACCGACCACGGGTGGGACTGGGCCCGCTGGCTGCCCCATCTGCTCGCCGACGACGCGGCGGCTCCCGTCACGCTCGGTCGCGACCGGGAAGACACGCGCCGGCTCGCCGAGCGCTTGGTCGAAGCCATCGTGCAACGCCGGCAACGGCCGCACAACGAGCAGCAGGCGGTCAAACGTCTCGTCGTGATCACCAGGGAGGCGCTCGTCGATCGCGAGCCCGCCATCGACCGCCTGCTGCAGAGTTGGACACACGATGACGGCCTGCTCGTCGTGCTCGCAGACGAGGCACGGTCGCTCCCGATCGAAGCAACGGTGCGCGCGGTCTTCGCAGCAGGCGCAATCGCGGTGCATGGCGCCTACGAACGTGCGCCGATCGGCCAGGTCGACCCGGTCTCGATCGCGCGGGAGCCGGCGGTCCGGCTCGCACGCGACATCGGTCGACTGCGCGACCCCAGGCTGCAGGAGCCGGGCGCTGCGGGAACGATGACACTGCTCGAGCTGGCAGGCATCCGTCGGCACGGCTCGATCGACCTCGCTGCGGCTCGGGCGTCGAGGATGCGGCATGATCTGTCGGTCGCGATCGGAGTTGGAGACGACGGCGATCCGGTCATGGTCGATCTCGCGCACGACGGCCCTCACGGTGTCATCGCCGGCACCACAGGCTCGGGAAAGAGCGAGGTGCTCGCCTCGCTTCTCGCAGCCCTCGTGGGCACGCATCGCGCCTCAGAGCTCGCGCTGTTCCTGATCGACTTCAAGGGAGGTGCGACCTTCGCCAGGTTCGCGGATCTGCCGCACACCGCCGGTGTCGTCACCGATCTCGAGGGCGATGCGTCGCTTGCGAGACGGGCGTTCACGGCGCTCGAATCCGAGCTTCGACGCCGCAAGTCGGTGCTCGCCCGAGCGGGATGCGCAGACCTGGGCGCATACCGCGCCGCGGGTGAGCCCGATGGCGCGGTCCCTTCTCTCCTGGTGGTGATCGACGAGTTCGCGCTGCTCGTGCAACAGCAGCCCGAGGTGAAGAGCCGGCTCGATACCGTGGCGAGCCAGGGGCGCAGCCTCGGCGTGCATCTTCTGCTCGCCACCCAGAGCCCCGGGGGAGTGATCACTCCTGCGATCCGCGCGAACACCAATCTCTGGCTGTGCCTGCGAGTGGTGAACGAAGCGGAGTCTCGTGAACTGCTCGGCACGGATGAGGCGGCGCGGCTGCCGATCGATCGTCCTGGAAGAGTGTTGTTGAGGCGCGGAGCGGAACAGCGCACCACGGCGTTCCAGTGCGCTCGGGTCACCGTGCCGCTCGACTCAGCCGGGCGGAGCGTTTCGATCGAGCCCTTCGCGGATGCCGGTGGTGCGGCTCACACGCATCCGACTGCTGTCTCTCACGGTCCGAGCGAACTGGATGCGCTCCTCGCCGAGGCCACCGGTGAGATCGCCGTCGCGCAGGAGGCCCCCGCACCCAGGCTCTGGCTGCCACCGCTGTCGAGCGTGCTCCCGCTCGGTGAGGTGCTCGACGAGCACGAGGCGCAGCTGAGGCACCATGGGGCCCGCTCCGAGTCCGCCGCCGCGATGCCGATGACTGTTCCGCTCGGCCGATCCGATCTCGTGCAGCAACAATCGCAACCGGTGTTCACAGTTGATCTGGGCGCTTCGCACCTGCTGTTGACCGGCGCGCCCGGTTCAGGCAGATCCGCCGCGCTGGTCACGGTCGCGGCGGCGCTAGCGCACCGTTCACCGCCCGACACGCTCCACGTCTATGCCCTGACCGGTGAGCACTCGCTCCGCGCGCTGGAGCTGCTGCCGCACGCCGCAGCGGTCGTGCAGGTCGACGACGATGAGCGTGTGCGCCGCATGCTCGCGCGCCTTCAAGCCCTCATCGAGGCTCGGCGATCGGGTGCCACCGCTCCCGAGTCGGGTGCCACCGTGCTCCTGCTCATCGACGATTATGTGGCGGTGCGCGAGACCCTCGGCGACGGCGATGCGAGTGCGCTCGAGTCGCTGCATCGGATCATCGCGAACGGTCGTGCAGCACGGGTCCACGTGGCCATGAGCACCTCGCAGCCGACCGACCTCCGCCTCGGTGTCTTCGGCGCGTTCAGCCATCGCCTCATGCTCAGGCTCGTCGACCGCAGCGACGCGCTGGCCATCGATTGGCGCCCGGGGGCAGACGACCTGCCACCGCCCATCGCAGGCCGGGCGATGACATCCGGCCCCGTCGAATTGCAGCTCGCCTACACCGACGAGCAGATGCTGCGCAGCATCGCGGCCAGCACATCGTCCGCCGCCCTCCCGCGCGGCATCGAACGGATGCCGAGGCTGGTGGAGCAGTCCGCGCTCCTCGCCGCGCATCCGGGTCTTCCGGTACTCGGGGTCGGCGGACCGGAACTCGAGCCGGTGCTGCTCGATACCCGGCCGGGAGCCCACATCGTCGTGCTCGGCGAACAGGCCAGTGGACGCAGCACCGCCCTCGCCGCGACTGTCGCGGCCGTGATCGCCGCCGCACCGGCAACCTCGGTGTACCTCGCCGGGATGCGCCCGGGGCCCCTCGATGCCTTCGAGTCGACCGTACGGATCGCGCACGGCAGACGGGAGCTCGCCTCGCTGCTCAACCGGTTGGAGGCCCACGTCAACGGGCCCGCGGCACCGGCGCCCTCCCTCTTGGTCATCGACGACGCCGACGAGCTCGTGGGAGACCTGGGCGATCGATTCGAACGACTGCTCCGCACGGGCCGGGAACGCGGACTGCTCATCGCCGTATCGGCCAGGGCCGCAGACTGGGTGCGTTCGTTCGACCCCTGGGTGCGCTATCTCGGCAGTCTGCGTCATGCACTGGTGCTGTCGAACTTCGTCGACCTCGCGCCGCTCTTCGATGTGCGCCTGCCCCAACGAGCACCCGCCCCCAGGGCGCCAGGCCGAGGTTATCTGATCGCAACCGGCGAACCGGTGCACATGCAGGTCTCATGGCCGTCGAACCCCGCGACGGCCACCGCGAAGGGCAGCCCGGACCGCCTGTCGTCGAGTCACCGCCTGCCGACGACGTGGGGCGATCTTCGGATCGACCCCTCTGCGGGCGCGCCCATCACCGCCACGCCGGTCACCGCTCAGCCTCCGGCATCCGCGCCAGCCGAAGACTCGTCTCGATAGCGCAGTAGGCAGCGGCCGAGCACGAGCTCATCGCCGTCGGCGAGCTGCGCTCTGGCGACCGCTTCGCCGTTGACGAGCGTGCCGTTCCTCGAACCGAAATCCTCGACCACATGCGCCCCGCGCACCGCGCGGATCCGCGCATGCACCGCGCTCACAGAGGGGTCGGCGAGCACCACGTCGCACCCCGTGGCACGGCCGAGCAGCACCGGCTCGCCGCCGACCCTGGTGGTCGTGCCATCGGGGAGCTCGAGCGCGGCGCTGACCGCCTCTGGGTCTTCAACCGGCACGGTCACGGTCCGTTCGTCGTCGCCCGGCGGCCTGGTCGCAACCACACGGCGATCGATCGCGCGCTCCGCCAACCCATGCACGGCGGCTGAACTCGCCGGAACCAGCAGCCCGGGATCGTGTCGAAGGATCGCTGTCTCGAGCATCCGCAGTCGCGTGCCCGGGGTGACGCCGAGCTGGTCCCACAGCGCCGTCTTGACGCGCTTCAGGCTGGTGAGCGCTGCGGCCTGCGCCCCGGATTGGTACTGGGCGAGGGCGATGAGCGCCCACAGAGATTCCCGCACAGGCTCCCGAGCACCGCGCTCGGCGAGTGCGGGCAGCACTTCGGCGGCACGACCGAGGGCCAGTTCGTTCGCCGCGTACGACTCGAAAGTCGCGCGCTCGAGCTCATCCAATTGCTCGGCCTGCGAGCGCACAGCGGCGACCGTCTGCACATCGCTCAAGGCGCGTCCGCGCCACATCGAGAGCGCCGCGCGGTACTCGTCCGCCGCGAGGTCGCGACGACCACTCGCGATCGCCGCCGATGCGCGCGCCCGGGCGTCGAGGAACCCATCGCGGTCGATCGCGCCATCGGGAAGATCGAGTCGGTAGCCGCGCCCGGTCGTGCCCAGCGCGTCACCGAGCCCGGCCTGGCGCAGAGCCTTTCGGATGCCGGTGACGTATACCTGCACGGCGTTCGTGGCGGTCGGCGGGGGCGACTCCGCCCACACCGCATCGATGAGGTCAGCCGCTGCGACCACGCGACGATGCTCGAGGAGCAGCAGCGCCAGCACCGCGCGCAGCTTCTCCCCGCCGAGCGCGACAACCCCGGCGAAGGAGCGCACCTCGAGCGGGCCGAGCAGCGCTACGCCAGGTGCGGGCAAGCCGCTCATCGCCCTCTGCTGCGGCGGGCTCACCACACCGCCTCCTCGACATCGCCGTCCACCGCGCGCGGAGCATGGGCACGGTCCACCCATTCCGACAGGGTCGATGCGAGCTGCGTCGCCCGCGAGGTGGCCCAGCGCAGCGCACCGGCGAGCTGCTCCGGGTCGCTCGCTGAGAGCGGCGCCGCCCCGTCCATGAACGCGGCGAGTGCCGCGCGATCCGCGTCCTTCCCGATCGCGATGGCGGCGCGCAGTGACTGCGCGCCCCACTCGCTGTGCAGCAGCGCCTCGAGGCTGTGCTCGTAGTCGTCGGTAGGCATCCCATCTGACACGAGCACGATCGCCGGCGGAAGGGCGTTGGGTGGCATCGGGGGAGTCTCGAGTTCCGGCAGCAGGAGGTCGATCGCGGCGCCCAGGTCGGTATAGCCGCCCGCGGTGACGGGGCGCCAGTCGAGCTGCTCGACCGGTGTCGGCTCTGCGAGGTGCCAGCGGGCGTCGGTGGAGAACGCGATCGCCCGTACGAGCAACTGCGCGTGGGGGTTCGCCGACTCGACCTCGCGCAGATGCGGGAGCGCCTCGCGCACCGCCGCGTTGAGTGCCTGGATCTTCCCGTCCGACGCCATCGAGCCCGAGCAGTCGAGCAGCAAGAAGCAGTGCAGCGGCTGACGCGCCATGACGGGGAGCTCATCGACCATGGTCGCCCCGCCTCTCATGTGCGATCCTTGGCGCATGCTGCAGGAAGGCGCCGTGATCAACCTGCCGCGCACCGGCGGCGCCTGGCGGCTGGGCCCGCTCATCGGCGAGGGCGGGCAGGGATCGGTGCACCGGCTCGATCCGCTGCCGGCAGCACACGGTGATTACACCGTCGACGACGCCGACGGTACCGCCGGCGCAGCGAGCGAGCCGCTTGCGCTGAAGTGGTACCACGATCGAGCAGCCACTCCTCGGCAGCGAGATGCGATCGAGCGGCTCATCACGCGGGGGGCGCCCGGATTGATGTTCCTCTGGCCGCTCGAGTTGGTCACGCATCCGGATGCCGGGGGCTTCGGCTATGTGATGCCGCTCCGCGATGAGCATTTCCGTCCTGTCGGCGACCTCCTGCTCGGGCGCGTCGGGGCGCCGCCGCGATTGTCGCTCGCGCTGTGCACCGGGCTCGCTCACGCATTCCTGCTGCTGCACGTCGAGGGACTGTGCTATCGCGACATCAGCTTCGGCAATGTGTTCTTCGACCCGACGACGGGTGATGCGCTCGTATGCGACAACGACAACGTCGGCGTCGACGGCGCCTCGTACACCGCGGTGCTCGGCACCAGACGGTTCATGGCGCCCGAAGTGATTCGCGGCGATGCGCTGCCGTCGGCGCAGAGCGACCTTCACTCGCTGGCGGTGCTGCTGTTCTTCATCCTGGCGCGGCACCATCCGCTCATCGGGGGTCTCGAGAGCGAGCACCGCGGACGGGATGGAGAGCTCGACCTCCTCGGCCGGCATCCCCTGTTCATCTTTGACCCGGCCGACGAGAGGAACCGGCCCGATCCGGCCACGCAGCCGGCACCGCTTGCCCGTTGGCAGCGGCTGCCGGAGTCGATCAAGGCCCTGTTCACGCAGACCTTCACCGCAGGACTTCACGACCCGTCGCGCAGAGTGCGGGAGAGCGTCTGGCGTGCGGCGCTCACCCGATTGCGCGATGGGTTGCACGAGTGCGGGTGGTGCGGGGAGCAGCATCTCAGCGATGCGGGTGCCGTGAGCCGGTGCGCGTCGTGCCGCAGGCCGCTCGACGCGCCGGTTCGCCTTCTGGGGGAGCGGAGCTCGATCACGCTCAACCAGGGCACGCAGCTCACACGCCACCACATCGCGCGTGACTACGATCTGGCCACCGCGGTGGGCGTCGTCGTGCACGACGAGGAGCGCGGCATGTGGGGGCTTCGGCATGTCGGCGACGACCCGTGGCGGTTGGAGCGGATCGGCCACGCGCCGCTGGTGGTGCGACCCGGTCAGACCGTGGCGCTCATCGAGGGCGCGCAGCTGATCGTGGGCCGGTCGCGGTTCGTCATCTCGACGGATGCGGGCTGACCGGCTCCCGCGAAGCCGCTCAAGCCCTAGCCGGCGCGCTTCCCCCTCACCCATTGTTCCAAGCCTTCGCGACGCGCTCGGCTCGAACCATGAGCTTCTGGTACTGGTCCTCGCGCAACGAGTCGTCCTCAGCCGGCGGTTCGGTGTCGTCGAAGTACGCGGTCGAGAACGTGACGAGCGTGTTGCCGAGCCGTGTGATGGTCGTCCGAAACACCTGCAGGTAGTCGGTCGCCTCGATCGTGTACGACAGAGCCGATTCCAACTGGATCGTCGGCAGCAACCGGGTGGCATCGAACTCTGCCGAGTTGGTGCGGGTGTAGGTCGCGGTCGAGGTGGTGACCCGATAGGTGAGTTCAGGGCAGTCGGCGAACGCGGTGAGCAGCTCGTCGAATCGGCGCTCGGCGGCTTCGGCGCTGCGGAACACGTCGGCACGGTCGATGGCCCTCGCGAATCCGCCGGTCTCATGGAACGAGCTCTGATCGGTGCCGCGCTGTGCGACCGGGCGGCTCTGAGGCCAGAAGATCGGTCGGCACGCAGGATCGAGCTCGGTCGGCACGATCTCAACAGCAGCGAGGTTCTCGCGCGGGGTGACCTCTCCGCCTGTGACGGCGACGATGGGCGCGAGTTCGTCCGCGGAGAGCAGCACGCTGGTGGCATTGGATTCGTCGAGCAGTACCGTCTCGGCGGCGGCGACCGGATCGATCGGGCTCCGCTGGGCGGCGTTCCATGCCCAGGCCGACAGGGTGCCTGCGACAAGCACCGCTGCGACCACGGACGCGAGGTTGATGAGCGGCCAGCGATCACGCGGGCTGAGCATCCCCATGTCGCTCACCCCCGCCCCATCAGCGGCTGGTATGCGTTGGCTGTGTCAACGAATGCGTTCACCAGTGCTGCGATCGATGGTCCAGCGCTGCCTTCCGGAAGCTCGACTGTCCAGTGGCAGACGACGAGGTTCAGGTCGCGACCGCAAACCCGAAACTCGGTGCGGTCGCGGAAGGCCAGCCCGGTCTCGAGCACCTCGATCCCGCCCTCGTACGTGAACACATCCTGCACATCGACAACAGGAGTCAGTGTCTCTCCTTTCGAGGTGGTCTCGAACCCGGCTTCGCACGAGGCCGGCGCGAGTGCGCGGAGCGCGCCGGCCGCGATCTCTGGCGTGGGGTAGATGCGTCCGTATGAGGTGACGGAGCCGTCGTAGCCGTTCCAGGCATATCCGCCGTACACCGAGCTGCCGCTCGCCGCTGCGTTGACCCCGGTGCCGTTCGTGCCGGGTGAGTACCACAGCAGAGGCGCGCATTCAGCAGCGCTGGCTGTGGTCTCAGCCGGGGTGACTTCGGTGACGCCCCAATCGGAGGGAGCCGAGATGTCAGTCGATGCGGGCGACATCGAGCGAAGTGCATCCTCGTCGAGCACGAACAATGCGACCTCGCCCTCGGTGAACAGGGCGCCGGCGCTGGCGGTGAGCTCACCGGGCTCAGGCGGTGGGGGAGGCCCTCCCAAGATGATCGGCACCGTGATCGCCGCTGCCGCGAGTGCGAGGGCCCCCGCGACCACGGCGGGCCAGGGCGTCCGCAGCCACATCGGCCACCCACGGGCGCCGGGCGCGGATGGAGCCGAAGCGGGTCGGGGGGCACGCCGGGTAATCGGGCCCGCGGGCGCCTCGAGGCCTGTTGCCGGTGCGCCGTTCGGAGGCGCGAGCAGGGCGAGCTGCTCGAGCGACGGCCGAAACCCCTGTGGAACAGGCTGATGATTCCTTGGCACAGGCTGATGATGCTGTGGAGCAGGCGGCTGCAGGAGACTGCGGGTGGGTGCTGATTGGGGAGGCGCGAGCGCAGCGAGTGCCGGATCGGTCGGCGCGGGTGCGACGAGCACGCTGCCCTCCACGCCGACTGTTCGCGATTCGTCGAACTCGGGACCGAGCACCGTCTGCGGCATCGCTCCGCTGTCGGCCGTCGCATCCGCACCGGCGCCGGCTGCGCCCGTGCTGCTCGCCGATGCCGACGCGGCCGCGCAGTTTGTGACATCGCGGTCTGCGACATCCTCGGCGGCGGGTTCCGACTGCGAGAGCTGGTCGCTGACCTCCTCGGTCATCTGCGCGGTGGCCGAGGCGTTGAACGCCGTCGCCCAGCTGTGCGCGGCCAGCGCGGCATCGCGCAGCGAGAGCCCCGCCTGCACCAGTTGGTCGAACCAGGCGCGGATCTCATCGGGTGTGGCTGCGACAGCCGGATCGGAGTCTCGGATGCTGGAGGCCACGCCCAAGGCCGAGGCGGTGACGATCGCATCGATGCGCGCGCGCAGCGCTGCGTCGCTCTCCACCGTCGCTGAAGCGGTGCCCACGGTGTCGGCGAGCACCGCCCGGAGCCGCTCCGGGCGGTCGACGATGCGGCGTCCGAACTGCGCGACGACCTCGACGAGCACGCCGTCGAAGTCAGGATCGTCGAACGGGGGTCTCGGTCGCTCGGACATCGACCATCACGCCCCACCAGGCGCGTCGCGCCGTTCAGTCGCGTCGTCGCGGACCTCGCGCGTCCAAGCGGATCCGTCCCACCAGCGCAGCGCACGCTCTTGGAGCGGATCGTCGTACCAGCCGGGGACCGGCGCGCGCGAGGCAGGATCAGGCGGAGATAACGCGTTGGCGAGCGAAGGCGTCTTCGGAGCGGCCGGCGCGGCTGCGCCATCGGGCAAGGACGCGGGGGCTCCGTCGGGGGGAGAATCGTCGACAGGACGAACCGAGCCTTCAGCCGAGGACACGCGGTTCACAGATGCCGGCCCCGTTGCGTCGCCTCCCGGCTGCGCGGCGGTATCCCGGCGGTCGACGAAGTACAGGCATAGCGCGAACAGCAGCAGAATGACGGCGTTCGAGTAGCTCGCGAGCTCGGGCTCTCCGGCGAAGATCGGCACACAGGCGATCAAGATGACGAAGTACGCGAGGGGCAGCATCCGGAACCGCTGGGGGAGGCTCGTATCGCGCGACATCGCGATGCCCAGCACAACGCCGGCGGCCAGGATGATCCACGCGAGGATGCCGGTGGCGAAGAAGGCTTCGGGGATGATCAGCGTCAGCAGCCCCGACACGAGCACCGCCGCGAAGAGCGCCGCGAGCGCCCATGCCGCGATGCGCGCGACCTTGCTGCCGGCGGTCAGCCCGCTCAGCGCGAAGATCGCCCATCCGGCGGCGACCGCGAGCGAGTCGATGATCGCGAGCACGGTGAACAGGGCAGGAGCGTCCTCCACGATCAACGTGCCGACGAAGCGGCACAGCGCAGCGATCGCGAATACGATCGCGGCGGCCTGCGCCGGGGGCCCGAGTCGCGACAGAGCGCCCGGCATTCGTATCACTCCTGGGCGCGCTTCCCTCCAGCGGGCGGGAATGGCCTCGCCAGGGGGAGCTGAGGGCGCAGAAGGAACACGGGGCAGAGCGTCATCGCTCATCGCGGCCTCCTCATCGGGTATGCAAAGGCCTGTTCGGGTGCTCACAGCATAGGACCAGGCGCCCCGAGAGGCGAGAGTCGATCACTGTTGCTTCAGCGGCACTTCAACGCCCCTTCAGGTCAGCGGTGACTTGAGACAGCAAGGCCCGAGACGATAGGCTGAGGAGTCGCTTTGTGCGCACTTTCACTACCCACCCGCCGTTGTCGTCTCGACAGATGAGGTTCAACGGCCCGATAAATGTCCACTACGGAGCACTAACTACATGACAACCGCAACGACCAAGGCGCCCAAGCAGGTCGCGATCAACGACATCGGATCTGCTGATGACTTCCTCGCCGAGGTCGAGAAGACTCTGAAGTTCTTCAATGACGGCGACCTCATCGAGGGCACCGTCGTCAAGATCGACCGTGACGAGGTGCTCCTCGACGTCGGTTACAAGACCGAGGGTGTCATCCCCTCCCGCGAACTCTCCATCAAGCACGACGTCGACCCGAACGAGGTCGTCAAGGTCGGCGACACGGTCGAAGCCCTCGTCCTCCAGAAGGAAGACAAGGAAGGCCGCCTCATCCTGTCGAAGAAGCGCGCTCAGTACGAGCGTGCCTGGGGCGATGTGGAGAAGATCAAGGAAGCCGACGGCGTCGTGACCGGCCAGGTCATCGAGGTCGTCAAGGGCGGCCTGATCGTCGACATCGGCCTGCGCGGCTTCCTCCCCGCCTCGCTCATCGAACTGCGCCGCGTGCGCGACCTGACGCCGTACCTGGGCCAGGAGCTCGAGGCGAAGATCCTGGAGCTCGACAAGAACCGCAACAACGTGGTGCTGTCGCGCCGTGCGCTCCTCGAGCAGACGCAGAGCGAGAGCCGCACGAACTTCCTCAACAACCTGCACAAGGGCCAGGTCCGCAAGGGCGTCGTCTCGTCGATCGTCAACTTCGGTGCGTTCGTCGACCTCGGCGGCGTGGACGGTCTCGTGCACGTCTCCGAGCTCAGCTGGAAGCACATCGAGCACGCCAGCGAGGTCGTCGAGGTGGGCCAGGAGGTCACCGTCGAGATCCTCGAGGTCGACCTCGACCGCGAGCGCGTGTCGCTCTCGCTGAAGGCGACTCAGGAAGACCCGTGGCAGGTGTTCGCCCGCACCCACGCGATCGGCCAGGTCGCGCCGGGCAAGGTCACGAAGCTCGTGCCCTTCGGTGCGTTCGTTCGCGTCGCCGACGGCATCGAGGGCCTCGTGCACATCTCCGAGCTCTCCTCGAAGCACGTCGAGCTCGCGGAGCAGGTCGTCTCGGTGGGTGAAGAGGTCTTTGTGAAGATCATCGACATCGACCTCGACCGCCGCCGCATCTCGCTCAGCCTCAAGCAGGCCAACGAGGGCGTCGACCCCGAGGGCACCGAGTTCGACCCGGCGCTCTACGGCATGCTCACCGAGTACGACGAGCAGGGCAACTACAAGTTCCCCGAGGGCTTCGACCCGGAGACGAACGAGTGGAAGGAAGGCTTCGAGACCCAGCGCGAGAAGTGGGAGCAGGAATACGCTGCCGCCCAGGCTCGCTGGGAGGCCCACAAGAAGCAGGTCGCGGCCGCCATGGCTGCCGAGGCCGACTTCGGCGGTGCGGCTGCAAGCGGTTCGTTCACGAGCGAGTCGGCTGGCGCCGGCACGCTCGCCGACGACGAGTCGCTGGCCGCGCTTCGCGAGAAGCTCTCCAGCAACAGCTGAGCCTAGACGTTCAGTGAAGCGGCCGGTCCCCCCACGGGGGCCGGCCGCTTCTGTTCGAGGGCACGGGTCGTGGCGGCGCCTGTCCATCGCGCCTCGACGCGGATGGCAGACTGTCGGAATCATGAGCACCTCAGCAAGGAGGCCGGGCCGGCCGCAACGTGGCACCCGCACCATCGACCGCGAGATGATCGGCGAGGCGACGGTGCGCGTGCTGAGCACCCTCGGCGCCGGGGAACTCTCGATGTCGAAGATCGCGGCGGAGCTCGGGGTGCGCTCGCAGAGCCTGTATCACCACGTGAGCACGCTCTCCGACGCGGTGAACGCTGCCCGGAGCGTGCTGTGTGCGGCAGTCGACCTCCGCGTGTTCGAGACCGACGACTGGCACGAAAGCGTCGTACGCTTCGCTGACACCTACTACTTGGCGTTCAGCCCGCTCAGGCAGGCGAGCTCTGTCTTCTTCTTGCATCGCATCACCGACCCGACGACCCTGCGGGTGTACGAGTCGTTCCTCGCGCGGGCCGAGCGGGCAGGGCTCACCGGCGCTCCGGCACTGCAACTGCTGCTCGATGTCGAGCACAGCGTGTTCTCGCTCATCTTCGAGCAGACGTCATGGAGCACGCTCTTCTCGTCCGAGGCCATCGAACAGGGCGACTTCCCGCGACTCGAGGCCTCGCTGCCGCAGCGCGACCTCGGTTCCGATGCGATCCGCGCACGCGTTCGGAAGGTCGCGCTGAGTCTGGTCCGAGGAGTCTGAGCCGCACGCCAAGGGCGCGTTGACAGCATCCTTCGCCGCCTATATCTTCATCGTGAAGATTATTTCCGGCGGACGAAGGAGTCCCGTGGTCACTCGTGACCTGGCGCTTGTGAACGCGCAGCTCATCACCAACACCGAAGCGGACGCCGAAGCGACCGCGGTGCTCGTGACCGGCGGACGGATCGCGCTGCTCGGCCGCGACGCGCACGTGAGCGCGCGGGCGCGCGACCTCGGCATCGAGGTGCGCGACCTCGAAGGCGCGGTGATCACCCCCGGCCTGTTCGACTCGCACACCCATCCTCATTGGGCGGCCGAACTGACCCGAGGCATTGACTTCGGCGGAATCGACACCGTCAGCGAACTGCAGGCGGCCACCGCCGCCTACGCTGCGACACTGCCTCCGGGCGCCTGGGTCGTCGGCTGGAATCTCGAGTTCGACGCCTTCGCCGACACGGGAGTGAACGGCAGACTGTTCGACCACGCCTGCGATCGCCGGCCGTTCGCGGCCATGTTCTACGACCTGCATACGGCGATCGCCAATCCGGCGGCGCTCGCAGCGGCGGGGATCGTGAACCGTCCGCGGTTCGATGACACGTCC
Organism: Ruicaihuangia caeni; assembly: GCF_029952955.1. Taxonomy (GTDB): domain Bacteria; phylum Actinomycetota; class Actinomycetes; order Actinomycetales; family Microbacteriaceae; genus Ruicaihuangia; species Ruicaihuangia caeni. The sequence goes on from NZ_JASATX010000001.1 coordinate 853,870, forward strand.
GAGCTGGTCGTCGACGAGGCGGGCGAACTCACCGGAGAGCTTCGCGAGTCCACGGCGTATCGACTCGTCTTCGACGTGATCCCTCCCCTCGGGCACGACGAGGAGCGAGACCGACTTCGAGATATGTTCCGGCGCTTCACGGCGGTCGGACTCACCGGCGGCGCGATCATGGACGGCAAGCCGCGAACAGTCGACCTCATCGAAGAAATCGAAGCGCGCGGAGAGCTCGATCAGCGACTCGTCGTGCACCACTGGCACGCCGTGCACGACGATGACGCGGCGATCACCCGCGTCATCGCAGCGAAGGATCGACGAGGGACCCTCTGGGAGACCAACGCGGTCAAGCTGTTCAGCGACGGTGTCATCGACACCGGAACGGCGCTGCTCCACGAGGCCGATGCCTGCGGCGACGGCGAGCACGCCTTCTGGCCGGACTGGGGTCGCTTCCAAGAGGTCGTGCGCGCATATCACGACGCGGGCATGCTCATCGCGACGCACGCCGTCGGCGATCTCGCAGTGAATCAGGTGCTCGAGACGTATCGGGGCCTCGCCGAGCGCGACGGGTCGCCGGCTCACTCGATCGAGCATCTCGAGGTACTCGCCGACGAAGATCTCACGGCGCTCGCGGGATCGGGCATCACGGCCTCCATGCAGCCGCTCCACATGCAGTGGCGCGCGCCCGATCTGAGCGACAACTGGGCGGCGCGACTCGGCACTCGCGCCGGCACCGGTTACCGAGTGCGGGCCGTGCTCGACACCGGCACGCGAGTGGTGCTCGGCTCCGACTGGCCGGTCGCGCACTACGACCCTCGCATCGGCATGGCGTGGGCACGCGGCCGTCACGCGCCCGAATCGGCATCGGCCCACGTGTTCGAACCCGATCAGCGGCTCACCGGCGATGAAGCGCTCCGCGCCTACACGCTGTGGCCGGCACAGGCTCGGGGATACATGGATCGGGGCCTGCTCGCGCCGGGCGCGGTCGCCGATCTCACGATCTGGGGCGGTGATCCGGTCGCCGCCAGCCCCGAAGAACTCATCGCTATCGAGATCGTCGCCACCATTGTCGACGGCCGGATCGTCCACGACTCCACCCCAGCGCCGATGGCGGCTTCCAGTTCACGCCCCTGACCCCTCACCACTCACCACTCACAGATTGGTACAGCGATGCAACACGACGACGTGCTCACGGTGCTCGAATCCGACGAAGCGCTCCACGGGCGATTCACCGGCGGGCAGCTGCTCTCGCTCTCCGTCTTCACCCTCATCATTCCGGTCATCGCGCTCATCGCGGTGGGGAGCTCGCTCGCATGACTCGGCAGCGCGAATTCACCGACACCTCGACCATGCCGCTCACCCGCGCGGAGAAGAAATGGGGGTTCCTCGCGACGTTCGGGAACACCACCTCCGCGGCGATCGCGACGTGGAGCTTCGTCGCCGGCGCGACGGTCGCGTACTACCTCGGCACGGTCCAGGGCATCATCACGACCATGGCCGGCGTACTCATCGGGCTGTTCCTCGTGCTACTCGCGGCCCTGCCAGTCTCGCAGCGCTACGGGCTGGAAGCGGTGCGCTCGCTCCGCCCCTCGTTCGGAGTGCGCGGCAGCGTCTTCGGGGTGATCCTCGTCTTCGCGACGCTCATCGGCTGGAACTCCGTGCTCGCCATCGTGCTCATGCAATCCGCATCGGCCACCATGCAGACCATGGGGGTGCTCCCAGATGGCGCCGCCCAGTTCGCCCAGATCGCGATCCTGGTGCTTGCAGTGGCACTCGTATTCGTCATCGTGAGCCGCGGCGCGGGCGCGCTCAGGTGGGCGGGGCCGGTCATCACCGTCGCGGTGATCCTGCTCGGGATCCTCATGCTCGTGTTCCTGCTCACGACCTTCGGCTGGGAGGCGATCGTAGCCGCGGAACCGCTCGCGCCGTTCGAGCAGTCGCACCTGAACGTGATGATCATCGTCGAACTCGGTGTCGCGAGCGGTCTGTCGTGGTGGCCGTACCTCGGAAGCATTACGCGGTACAGCCGCAGCGTTAACTCGGCGATTGCGCCGAGCCTGCTCGGCCTCGGCGTCATCATGTCGCTCGTCTGCGGCCTCGGGGTCATGACCATGCTCATGCTCCCGGATTCGGGCGGCAACCCGGTCTTCCTGCTCGCGAACACCGGTGGGGTGTGGTTCGGCCTCGGCGGGCTGCTCTTCCTCTTCTTCGCGAACATCGGCACCATGATGGTCGGCACCTACACGAGCGTGCTCGCGCTCAAGCAGACCCCTGGCATCGAGTCGCGCATCAGCTGGCGGGGCGCGACGGTGCTCACGCTCGTGCCCGTGCTCATCGTCTCGATCTTCTTCGGTGACGCGTTCCTCGCCTCGTACCCGACCTTCCTCGCGTTCTCCGGCGTGCTCATGGCCCCGATCTGCGGCATTCAGATCGTCGACTATTTCGTCATCCGCAAGCAGTCGCTCGACGCGAGCGGCCTGTACTCAACCACTCGCGGCGGCAGCTACTGGTACTCGGGCGGCTTCAATATCGCCGGGTTCGCCGCGATGATCGTCGGCATGGTGGTGTTCTTCGTCGTCTTCGACCCCATCGCGTATGTGCCGCGTGACGGGTTCGGATTCCTTGGGGCCAGCATCCCGAGCGCGATCGTCTCGGGAGTCGTCTACTACCTCGCCTTCCGGGGCGTGCGGACACGGGTGCCCGCACGGTGAGCATCGATACGGATGTGCTCGTGCTCGGTGGCGGGCTCGCAGGGCTCGCCACCGCCGATGCCCTCCGCGAGTCGGGACGCGCCGTCACGCTGCTCGAGGCGCAGGGCCGACTCGGCGGGCGCACCCACGGCGAGTACTGGGAGCCCGCGGGCCGCCGCATCGACCTGGGCGGCACCTGGCTGCTCCCATCGTTCACCGAGTCGTTCGGGCTGCTGCGTGAACTCGGCATCCGCACGCTCGACTCTCCCGAGCCCGCCCGCTGGCTGACGCACTTCCGCGACGGCACCGCGAACCGCGAACAGCTGACGCTCGGGGAGCGAGGCGAGCTCGAGGCCGCGCTCGCCCGTCTCGGCGGGTTCGTCGGAAGGGAGCCGATGCCCGTCTCGGCTGAGCGGGCTCTCGAATCCGCCCGGTCGGGCGATGCACCCATGAGTGCGCTCATCGAGGACTGGCTGCGCGCCACGCAGCGATACCTCGCCGGGGCCCCGCTCGAAACGGTCGATGCCGATCATCTGCTCCTTCCGCCGGACGACATCGCGGACCCTGAGCATTACCGCACCCAGATTGAGGGCACGACCCGCACGCTCGTGACGGCGCTCGCGGAGCGGAGCACCGCCGATGTGCGGCTCGGTGTCGGCGCCACAGGAATCGCCCGTTCTGGCGACCGCCTCCGCGTGGCGACGGATGCCGGGCCAGCATTCTCTGCCCGGCACGTCGTCGTCGCGCTCCCGCTCAACTGCCTGCGCGATCTCTCGCTCGAACCGGGCGTGCTCGGGGAATACGCCGAGCTCGCCGCGGCCGGGCACGCGGGTGCCTCGCACAAGGACTGGCTCATCCTCGACGGAGTCGAGGAGCACTTCCGCGTCTTCGGCTCGCACGGGCCATACGGGTACTTCCGTTCGGAGGAGCGGCTCGCCGACGGCGGCATGCTCTGTGTCGGGCTCGCACCCTCGGCCGATGGCGTGCTCGGCACCGACGAACTGCAGTCGGAGTTGCGCGCGAACTACGTTCCGCGCGCGACGATCCGCGCACGCACGAGCCACAATTGGAACGCCGACCGGTACGCGCGAGGCACATGGTTCGTGCCGCGGCCCGGCCAGTACGCGACCCTCGACGGCCTCATCGCCGGCTCGCCCCGGCTGCAGCTCGTCGGCGGAGATCTCGACCCGGAGTTCCCCGGCACGATCGAGGGCGCGCTCCGCAGCGGCCGTCGCGCCGCACAGCACCTGCTCGCCTCGAACTGAAAGAACCATGCCCGCACATACCGCCCACCCAGGAATGATCAACGGCCGCGTCTCCCACTGGTGGGAGACGATCGGCGCGCCGGCGAGCCGCGCTCCACTGCCGGGCGACGCGCGCTGCGACGTGGCGATCGCCGGCGCCGGGTACACCGGGCTGTGGACCGCCTACTATCTCAAGCAGGCACAGCCCGACCTCGACATCGCGATCATCGAACAGGAGCACGCCGGTTACGGCGCATCGGGCCGGAACGGCGGCTGGCTCACGAACTCGATCACCGGCGGACGCACGCAATACCTGCGCAGCCATGGCCGAGACGCAGCCGAACGCTTCCAGCGCGAGATGAACGCGACCGTCGACGAGGTGATCCGTGTCACGCGTGCGGAGGGAATCGACGCCGACGTCGTCAAGGGCGGCGAGTTCAATGTCGCCTACACCCCGGCGCAGGAACGGCGGCTCCGGGCGTTCGCCGCGGCGGAGCAGTCGTGGAACCACACCGACCTCCGACTGCTCGAGGCCCCCGAGGCGCAGTCGAAGATCAACGTCGCGAACACGCGCGCAGCGGTGTGGCATCCGCACGCAGCTCGGATTCAACCCGCGAAGCTCGCCGCCGGACTCGCCGACGCGGTCGAGCGGCTCGGCGTGCGGATCTACGAGCAGACCAGGGTGCAGGAGATCGAGCCGCGCACCCTCCGCACATCACGCGGAGTGGTCACGGCCGACATCGTCGTCCGTGCGACCGAGGGCTTCACCGCGCGCCTCAAGCGCGAGCGACGCACCTGGCTCCCCATGAACTCGTCGCTGATCGCCACCGAGCCGCTCCCTGCCGAAGTGTGGGATCAGCTGGGCTGGAACCAGGGCGAGGTGCTCGGCGACTTCGCACACGTCTACATGTACGCGCAGCGCACCGCTGACGACCGCATCGCCCTCGGCGGCCGCGGCGTGCCCTACCGGTACGGCTCGCAGACCGACAATGACGGATCGACGCAGGCCATCACCGCGACGACCCTCGGCGAAATCCTCTACCGGCTCTTCCCGCAAGCCGCGGGCGCGCGCATCGATCACCTGTGGTCCGGCGTACTCGGAGTGCCGCGCGACTGGGCGGCCACTGTCGGTCTCGAACGCCAGACCGGCATGGCCTGGGCCGGCGGCTACGTCGGCACCGGAGTCACCTCGACGAACCTCGCGGGCCGCACCCTCACCGACCTGATCCTCGAGCGCAGCACCGATATCGTCGATCTGCCGTGGGTGAACCACCGGGTGCGCCGATGGGAGCCCGAGCCGCTGCGGTGGATCGCGACGAAAACGCTGTACGCGGCCTACGGCATGGCGGACCAGAGCGAACTCGCCGGGCGCGAGACCACGTCCCCGATCGCACACCTTGCCGACTTCGTCACAGGAAAGCCCTGACCGCGCGCTCGGCCAGGCGGCTCCCCATCAGACCGGCGTCGGCCGCCTGGTTCGACGCACCCGTCGCACCACGAAGAGCCCCGCGACGACGACGAACACGACGCCCGCGATCACGAGGATCGGCAGCACGATCGCCGCGAGCGTGAGCAGTACGCTGCCGATATCCTCCAGGGTGCTCATGACGGGTGCGGCGGCGCCGGCGGTGAGCGTATTGAGCGCCGGACGGGCCAGCGCCTTGACCACATGCACCGTCAGGGCGAGGCCTGCCCCGATCGCAATGGGCACCCACCGGTCGGAGGAGAAGAACTCTGCCGGATCGGTCACTGCGACAGTCTCGGAGGCGACGCCGCTGCCGAACACGATTCCTCCGCTCGTGGGCCGGATGATCGTCTGCAGCCAGTCGTTCACCGAATCGACCAGCGGTATCTTGTCGGCGACGATCTCGACGACCAGCAGCAGTCCGAGCACGCCGAGCACCCACTCGTTCGACAGCCATTGCCACGCGGCAGGCAGGTCCACGGCTCCGATGAACCGGTCCGCCACGCCGAGCGCGAGCAATGGCACGTATGCGTTCATGCCGGCCGCGATCGCCAGCCCGGCTCCCGTCAGGATCTCGAGCACGCGGCCCCCTCTCATCCGGCACGACACTCATCCGGCGCGACGTTCATCTCGTACGCGCCATTGTGGCACCGTCGCTAGAGTTGACGGATGCTGCTGATCGGCCTCACCGGCGGGATCGCGTCGGGCAAGTCCCTTGTCGCCGACCGCCTTGAGTCCCTCGGGGCCGTGCACATCGACGCCGACGTCATCGCCCGCCAAGTGGTGGAGCCCGGCACGCCAGCGCTCGAGGCGATCAGACAGGCCTTCGGCGAGGGGGTTCTGCGCCCAGACGGCTCGCTCGATCGACCCGCGCTCGGGGCGCTCGTGTTCGGCGACCGGCAGCGACTCGACCGCCTCAACGCGATCGTTCACCCCGCTGTCAAGCAGCGCGTCGCGGAGCGCATCGCGGAGGCAAGCGACGCCGACCCCGACGCCGTCGTGGTGTACAACGTGCCGCTGCTCGTCGAAGCGGGACGCGCTCACGAACTCCCGTTCGATCACATCGTCGTCGTCGATGCACCCGCCGCACTCCGCCTGCAGCGCATGGTGGAGCACCGCGGGCTGTCGCGTGACGACGCCGAACGTCGGATCGCCTCACAGGCCTCCGACGCTGACCGTCTCGCTGCGGCGGACATCGTCATCCGGAACGACGGTCCCGTCGCTCGAACGCTCGAGCAGGTCGACGCCCTCTGGGCCCGGCTCAAGCACGAGACCGCCGCGGCTGACTCGACTTCCCGCAGCGGCTGACCTCCGCGCCGTCCCAGGGGGAGCGGCGCCCGATCCAGCGCACTGTCGGGGGAGCGGCCTACCCTGGAACCGTGCAACCCACCCGTTCAGTGCGCCCCTTCGAAGTGGTCAGCGAGTACAAGCCGAGCGGCGACCAGCCGCAGGCGATCGCCGAGCTTGCAGCCCACATCAATGCTGGCGAGACCGACGTCGTGCTGCTCGGGGCGACCGGTACCGGAAAGTCTGCGACCACCGCGTGGCTCATCGAGGCGGTTCAACGCCCCACGCTCGTGCTCGCGCACAACAAGACGCTTGCGGCCCAGTTGGCGAACGAGTTCCGGGAACTCCTGCCCAACAACGCAGTCGAGTACTTCGTCAGCTACTACGACTACTACCAGCCAGAGGCGTACGTTCCGCAGACCGACACCTTCATCGAGAAGGACTCGTCGATCAACGCCGAGGTCGAGCGCTTGCGGCACTCGACCACGAACTCGCTCCTGAGCCGGCGCGACGTCGTCGTCGTATCGACCGTCTCGTGCATCTACGGGCTCGGCGCCGCCGAGGAATACCTCGACGCCATGGTGGCGCTGCAGGTCGGCCAGATGGTGCCGCGCGACGTCCTCATTCGCGAGTTCGTCGCGATGCAGTATCAGCGCAATGATGTCGATTTCTCCCGAGGCAAGTTCCGCGTGCGCGGCGACACCATTGAGATCATCCCCGTGTACGAAGAGCACGCGATCCGCATCGAGATGTTCGGCGACGAGATCGAGGCGCTCTACGAGCTGCACCCGCTCACCGGCGAGGTCATCCGGCGGATGGATGCGGTCTCGGTGTTCCCGGCCACCCACTACGCGGCCAGCCCCGAGACGATGAAGCGAGCGATCGGCAGCATCAAGGCCGAACTGGCCGAGCGACTGCCCGAACTCGAGCGACAGGGGAAGCTGCTCGAGGCTCAGCGTCTGCGCATGCGCACGACCTTCGATCTCGAGATGATGGAGCAGATCGGCTTCTGCAACGGCATCGAGAACTACTCGCGCCATATCGACGGCCGGCAGGCAGGGGAACCGCCGCACTGCCTGCTCGATTACTTCCCCGACGACTTCCTCGTCGTCATCGACGAGTCGCACGTCACGGTGCCTCAGATCGGGGCCATGTACGAGGGAGACGCATCGCGAAAGCGCACGCTCGTCGACTTCGGCTTCCGTCTGCCGAGCGCACTCGACAACCGGCCGCTGCGCTGGGAGGAGTTCCTCGACCGCGTCGGTCAGAAGGTGTACCTCTCGGCCACACCTGGCCGCTATGAACTCGGTGTGAGCGACAGCATCGTCGAGCAGATCATCCGTCCGACCGGGCTGGTCGACCCCGCCATCGTGGTGAAGCCGTCGAAGGGGCAGATCGATGACCTGCTCGAAGAGATCCGCCTGCGTGTGGAGCGCGACGAGCGCGTGCTCGTGACCACCCTCACCAAGAAGATGGCCGAGGAGCTCACCGACTTCCTTGGCGAGCACGGCGTTCGCGTACGCTACCTGCACTCCGACGTCGACACACTGCGTCGCGTCGAACTGCTCACAGAGCTCCGTGCGGGCATCTACGACGTGCTCGTGGGCATCAACCTGCTTCGAGAGGGCCTCGACCTGCCCGAGGTATCGCTCGTCGCGATCCTCGACGCCGACAAGGAGGGGTTCCTTCGCTCATCGACGTCTCTCATCCAGACGATCGGCCGCGCTGCCCGAAACGTCTCGGGCGAGGTGCATATGTACGCCGACACCGTCACCGACTCGATGCGCCACGCCATCGACGAGACGAACCGGCGCCGTGAGAAGCAGGTCGCGTACAACGCCGAGCACGGCATCGATCCGACGCCGCTTCGGAAGCGCATCGCCGACATCACCGAGGTGCTCGCTCGCGAAGAGGCCGACACCGCCGCGTTGCTCGCCGCACGCGACGGCAAGAAGAAGGGCGCTGCGGTCCCTCGCCGCAAGGGCCTGGCGGCATCCGGTGCCGAAGAGCTCGAGACGATCATCGCCGATCTGAACGACCAGATGCTCGCGGCCGCGGGGGAGTTGAAGTTCGAGCTGGCAGCCCGACTTCGCGACGAGGTGGCCGACCTCAAGAAGGAACTGCGGCAGATGGAGGCGGCCGGGCACGTGCGCTAACCCCCTGGTCAGCCCGCTGTCAGTGGCGCGCCGTAACATTGGCTGAGTGCTGAATCCCCCTTCTTCCGGTGCCCAGGCGGTCACGAGCGACCACGCGCCCGCCGGGGCCCATGCGGTCTCCGCAGCCGATACGGCGCCGTCGTCCGCTGTGCTCAGCGTGCGCGGTGCCCGCGTGCACAATCTGCGCAACGTCGACCTCGAGATCCCTCGCGACTCGCTGGTCGTCTTCACCGGGTTGTCCGGTTCGGGGAAGTCCTCGCTGGCCTTCGACACGATCTTCGCGGAAGGACAGCGCCGCTACGTCGAATCGCTTTCCGCGTACGCACGTCAGTTCCTCGGGCAGGTCGACCGCCCCGATGTCGACTTCATCGAGGGACTCAGCCCGGCGGTCTCGATCGACCAGAAGTCCACTAACCGCAACCCCCGCTCGACGGTGGGCACCATCACCGAGATCTACGACTACATGCGGCTCCTGTGGGCGCGCGTGGGCGTGCCGCACTGCCCGACCTGCGGCGAGCAGATCCAGCGCCAGACGGTGCAGCAGATCGCCGACCAGCTCATGGAACTGGAGCACGGCACGCGCTACCAGGTGCTCAGTCCCGTCGTGGTGCAGCGGAAGGGCGAGTTCGTCGACCTCTTCCGTGAGCTATCCGCCGCTGGTTACTCGCGCGCCATCGTCGACGGCGAGACCGTGCAACTCGCCGACCCGCCCAAGCTGAAGAAGCAGGTCAAGCACGACATCGCTGTGGTGGTCGACCGCCTCGTGGCGTCAGACGAGATCCTTTCGCGCCTCACCGATTCGCTCGAGACCGCGCTGTCACTCACCGACGGCATCGTGAAGGTCAACTTCGTCGACCAGGAGGGCGACGGCGCGTGGCGAAGCTTCAGCGAGAAGCTCTCCTGCCCGAACGGTCATCCCGTGCAGCTCACGGAGATCGAACCCCGCACGTTCTCGTTCAACGCTCCATTCGGCGCCTGCCCCGAATGCTCGGGCATCGGCACTCGCATGTCGGTCGACTCCGAGCTGCTCATCGGCGACCCGTCGCTGAGCCTGAATGAAGGCGTGATCCTGCCCTGGGCGCAACAGGGCAAGGGCGTGTACAGCTACTTCCAGAAGCTTCTCGACGGGTTGGCGCAGGAGCTCGGCTTCGACCTCGACACACCGTGGGAGGACCTGCCCGAGGAGGCCCGCGCGGCCGTCATCGAAGGCAATGACTTCGACGTACGCGTGCGCTGGCGCAACCGTTACGGCCGCGAAGTGAAGTACACCACCGGGTTCGAGGGCGTCGTCCCGTACATCGAGCGCAAGTACGCCGAGGCCGAGACCGATGTGCAACGTGAGCGGTTCCAGGCGTACCTGCGTGAGATCCCGTGCCCGGTGTGCGAGGGCAAGCGACTGAAGCCAGAGGTGCTCTCCGTGCTCGTCGACGGCCGGAGCATCGCCGATGTGACCGACCTCAGCCTCGACAACGCCTTCGAGTTCATGCAGTCGCTCGTGCTCACCGAGCGGCAATCGCGGATCGCCGCGCAGGTGCTGCGCGAGATCAGGCTGCGACTCGAGTTCCTCATCGAGGTGGGGCTGAACTACTTGAACCTGGCCCGCGCGGCAGGCACGCTCTCGGGCGGTGAGGCGCAGCGCATCAGGTTGGCGACGCAGATCGGTTCCGGCCTCACTGGTGTGCTGTACGTGCTCGACGAGCCGAGCATCGGTCTCCACCAGCGCGACAACCGCCGGCTCATCGACACGCTCGTGAAGCTCAAGAACCTGGGCAACACGCTGATCGTGGTCGAGCACGACGAGGACACCATCCGCACGGCCGACTGGATCGTCGACATCGGTCCGGGCGCCGGCGAGCACGGCGGTACGGTCGTGCACTCCGGCGGCTACGTCGACCTGCTCGACAACCGTCGCTCGGTGACGGGCGACTACCTCAGTGGACGGCGCAGCATCGAAGTGCCGAAGAAGCGCCGTTCCATCGATCGCGAGCGGATCCTCACAGTCGTCGGTGCGCGCGAGAACAACCTCAGGAACGTCACGGTCGAGTTCCCGCTCGGCGTGTTCACGGCGGTCACCGGCGTGAGCGGTTCCGGCAAGTCGTCCCTGCTGAACGACATCCTCTACAAGGTGTTGGCGAACCGGCTGAACGGAGCGAGGCAGATCCCCGGCAAGCACACTCGCGTCACCGGTCTCGACAACCTCGACAAGGTCGTGCACGTCGACCAGGCGCCGATCGGCCGGACGCCTCGCTCGAACCCGGCGACGTACACGGGCGTGTTCGACAAGATCCGCAATCTCTTCGCCGAGACCACGGAGGCGAAGGCCCGCGGATATTTGCCCGGGCGATTCAGCTTCAACGTGAAGGGCGGGCGCTGCGAGCACTGCGCCGGTGACGGCACGATCAAGATCGAGATGAACTTCCTACCCGACGTCTACGTCACCTGCGAGGTGTGCGGCGGGGCGCGCTACAACCGAGACACCCTCACGGTGCACTACAAGGGCAAGAACATCGCCGAGGTGCTCGACATGCCGATCAGCGAGGCGGCCGAGTTCTTCGAGCCGATCTCGAGCATCCACCGCTACCTGAAGACGCTCGTCGACGTCGGTCTCGGCTACGTCAGGCTCGGGCAGAGCGCCACGACGCTCTCCGGGGGAGAGGCGCAGCGCGTCAAGCTCGCGACCGAGCTCCAGCGCCGATCGAATGGACGCAGCGTCTACGTGCTCGACGAACCGACCACCGGTCTGCACTTCGAGGATGTGCGCAAGTTGCTCCTCGTGCTCTCGGGGCTCGTCGCAAAGGGCAACACCGTCATCGTGATCGAACACAACCTCGATGTGATCAAGAGCGCTGATTGGGTCATCGATCTCGGCCCCGAGGGCGGATCCGGCGGCGGCACTGTCGTGGCCACCGGCACGCCCGAGCAGGTTGCGAAGAAGAAGGGCAGTCACACGGGTCGATTCCTCGCTGAGATCCTTAAGCCATGAGGGCGCCCGTGCCGAGCACCACAGAGTCCAGCGTTCGCGGCTCGACCGGGCACGTCCTCGACTCGCACGGGTTGAGCAACCCGGTTGACTACCGGCCCCGGCCGGGAGAGATTCCGACCGCGCCCGGTGTGTACCGGTTCCGCGGACCCGACCGCCGCGTGCTGTACGTCGGCAAGGCGAAGAACCTGCGCGCGAGGCTGTCGAATTACTTCGCTCCGCTCCGCACGCTGCACGAGCGCACCAGGCGGATGGTCACGACCGCCACATCGGTCGAGTGGACGGTCGTGGGGAGCGATATCGAGGCTCTGCAGCTCGAGTACACCTGGATCAAGGAGTTCGAGCCGCCGTTCAACATCAAGTTCCGCGACGACAAGTCATACCCCTATCTCGCAGTGACGCTCGCCGACGAAGCCCCTCGGGTCATGGTGACCCGCAACCACCGCATCAAGGGCGCCAAGTACTTCGGGCCGTACCCGAAGGTGTGGGCGGTGCGCGAGACGATCGACCTGATGATCAAGGCGTTCCCGATCCGCACCTGCTCCGATTCGAGCTACAAGCGGGCCATGGACTCTGGGCGGCCCTGCTTCCCGGGGCAGATCGGCCGTTGCGGCGGTCCGTGCTCTGGCCGCGTCTCGATCGCGGAGCACCGCGAGATCGTCGGCCAGTTCGTCGCCTTCATGGCCAGCCACGACCGTTCGGTGATCACGCGCATGCGCAAGCAGATGCAGGATGCCGCTTCCGCCCAGGACTACGAGGTTGCCGCGACCCTGCGCGACCGAGTGCTGGCGCTCGAGGCAGTGCTCGAGAAGAGCGCCGTCGTGCTCCCGGAGTCGGTGAACAGCGACCTCTTCGGCATCGAGCACGACGAACTCGCCGCAGCGGTGCAGCAGTTCATCGTGCGCGGAGGACGCATCCGCGGTGTGCGCAGCTGGGTCGTCGACAAGGAACTCGATCTCGGCCTCGCCGAGCTCGTCGATTCGGTATTGCAGAGCGCGTACGAGAACGACGAACCGCCCGGCGAGATCATCGTGCCGGAACTGCCCGACGACAGCGAAGCCCTCGAGCAGTGGCTGCGCGGCATGCGAGACGGCCGGGCGGTGCGTCTGAGGACGGCGCGACGAGGCGACAAGGCCGCACTGCTGCAGACGGCGACGCTGAATGCGAAGCACACGCTGGCCGTGTACAAGACGCGCCGCGCGGGCGACTTCGTCGCTCGGTCGCAAGCGCTCGCAGACATTCAAGAGGCGCTCGGGCTTGACGAGGCGCCCTTGCGCATGGAGGGCTACGACGTCTCGCACCTCGCCGGCACCAACATCGTCGCGTCGATGGTGGTCTTCGAAGACGGTGCCCCGAAGAAGAATCACTATCGTCGCTTCAGCATCCCTGAGTACGCCGATGACACCGAAGCGCTGTACCAGGTGCTCATGCGCCGGCTCGCACACATCGACGACGACCAGGATGAGCCCGATCCCGAGGCCGGACGGCCGGGCAAATTCGCCTACCGTCCCAACCTGCTGGTCGTCGACGGGGGGCAGCCACAGGTCGCTGCGGCGGCGCGCGCACTCGCCGATTCGGGAGTCGAGGGCATCGCGGTCTGCGGCATCGCGAAGCGGCTCGAGGAGATCTGGCTGCCCGGCGACGACTTCCCGGTGATCCTGCCTCGCACGAGCGACGCGCTCTTCCTGTTCCAGCGGTTGCGCGACGAGGCCCACCGGTTCGCCATCAGCTACCAGCGGCAGAAGCGCCGGCGCGACATCGGGAGCGTGCTCGGCGAGATCCCGGGCCTCGGCCCGAGGCGCGTTCAGTCGCTCCTTCGACACTTCGGCTCGGTCGCACGGTTGAAAGCCGCGGAGGCCGATGCCGTCGCCGAAGTGCCGGGAATCGGGCCGGTGCTCGCCGAGACGATCGTGAAGGCCCTGCGTGCTCCCGCCCCCGAAGGGGGAGTGCCGATCGAGGCACCCGATGAGGAAGCAGCGGCGGACGCTCGATAGGCTGGAGGCTGCGATCAGGGGAGAGGGCGACATGAACGGCCAATCGGCGGCTCAAGAACTGCTGATCGTCACTGGCATGTCGGGCGCGGGCCGGTCCACCGTGGCCAAGGCGCTCGAGGACCTGGGCTGGTACGTGGTCGACAACCTGCCGCCGGTCATGCTTCGTCCGCTCACGGAGCTCGCCGAGAAGGCGGGGAGCGCGATCCCCAAGTTGGCCGCTGTCGTCGATGTGCGCGGCGGGCGGCTCTTCGCCGATGCGCAAGAAGCCATTACGGCGCTTCGCGACAACTCGAACGTGCGAATGCTCTTCCTGGAAGCCACTGACAGCGCCCTCGTGCGCCGCTTCGAGCAAGTGCGCCGGCCCCACCCGCTCCAGGAGAACGGCACCCTGCTCGACGGTATCGTCGCTGAGCGACGACGGCTCTCGGAACTTCGCGACGCCAGCGACATCATCATCGACACGACCGACTTCAACATCCACCAGCTCGCCACCACGATCCAGGAGAAGTTCGCCGAGGCCGACGCGCCCGGCGTCAAGGTCACCCTGGTGAGCTTCGGGTACAAGTACGGCTTGCCCCAGGATGCCGACCTGGTCGCCGATGCCCGCTTCCTCCCGAATCCGTTCTGGACGCCTGAACTGCGCGACCATAACGGCACCGAGCCCCAAGTGAGCGACTACGTGCTGGCACAGGATGGCGCTCGCCAGTTCATCGACACCTACGCGGCCGCGCTGGAACCGGTCCTCGCCGGGTACCAGCGGGAGAACAAGCGGCACGCGACCATCGCCATCGGCTGCACCGGCGGAAAGCACCGCTCCGTGGCCCTCGTCGAGGAGCTCGCGACCATGCTGCGCGGGCTGCCCGGGGTGGGAGTCAGCATCCGTCACCGGGATCTTGGCCGAGAATAGACTCTTCGGCCGATCCCGCACCCGCGCTCTCAGCAAAGGAAGACCAGTGGCACTCACCGCAGACGTCAAAGCAGAACTGCTCACCACGCGCACCGCTGCGACAGCGGAGCGGGCAGCGGAACTCGCGACCATCCTGCGCTTCGCCGGTGGACTTCACGTGATCTCGAGCCGAATCGCCATCGAAGCCGAGCTCGACTCCGCCGAGCTCGCGCGTCGAGTGCGCCAGAGCATCGCCGAGCTCTACGGCGTGCGCAGCGAGCTCCGCCTCATCTCAACACCGGGCGTAGGCCGGGGCGGCACTCACTTGGTGCGCGTGCTCGAGGGCGGCGAGACGCTCGCACGGCAGACGGGACTGCTCGATGCGCGGCGTCGACCGATCCGTGGCCTGCCGAACCGATTGACCACGGGCGCCAGGCCAGAGCTCGCAGCCGTGTGGCGCGGCGCTTTCCTCGCCGCTGGTTCGCTGACCGACCCGGGTCGCTCAGCGTCGCTCGAGCTCGTCTGCCCGGGCAATGAAGCCGCGATGGCGCTTGTGGGCGCAGCCGGCCGTCTCGAACTGCCCGCCAAGGCGCGCGAAGTACGCGGCGTGCACCGCGTCGTGATCCGCGACGGCGAAGCGATCGCGTCGATGCTGCGGCTCATGGGGGCGAGCGCAACGGTCGACGAGTGGGAGCGCCTGCGCCAGCGTCGTGAAGTGCGTGCGAACGCGAACCGGCTGGTCAACTTCGACGACGCGAACCTGCGTCGCTCGGCGCAGGCCGCTGTGGCGGCGTGCGCTCGCGTCGAGCGCGCCCTCGAGATCCTCGGCGACGACGTGCCCGAGCACCTGCGATACGCGGGCGAGCTGCGTCTCCAGCACCGCGAGGCGAGCCTCGACGAGCTCGGTCACCAGGCGCAGCCTCCGATGACGAAGGACGCGGTCGCCGGGCGCATCCGTCGTCTCCTGGCGATGGCCGACAAGCGCGCCGCCGAGCTCGGCGTGCCGAGCACCGAGGCCGTACTGGGCAGCGACCTCGACGGGGCCTGAGCGGCTGGGCATTCCCGCCCAATTCCGGACGCAGCCGAGCACGCCTCAGTAGACTCGAAGACGCGCCCGCCGCTTCGACGTGCGGGATTCGAATCGCTAGGAGATACAGATGGCTGCGTACACCCTGCCCGACCTCGCCTATGACTACTCGGCGCTCGAGCCGAGCATCAGCGGCGCCATCATGGAACTGCATCACTCTAAGCACCACCAGGCCTACGTCACCGGCGCGAACACCGCACTCGAGAAGCTCGCCGAGGCCCGCGACAACAACGACTTCGCAAACGTCAACCGCCTCGAGAAGGATCTCGCCTTCAACCTCGGCGGCCACGTGAACCACTCGGTGTTCTGGACGAACATGTCGCCCGACGGCGGCGACAAGCCCACCGGCGAGCTGGCGGCCGCGATCGACGACGCATTCGGCGGCTTCGAGAAGTTCCAAGCGCACTTCACGGCGACCGCGATGGGCGTGCAGGGCTCCGGCTGGGCAGTGCTCGCCTGGGACTCGCTCGGCCAGAAGCCGATCATCGTGCAGTTCTTCGACCAGCAGGCGAACTTCCCGATCGGCACTGTCCCGCTGCTCATGCTCGACGTGTGGGAGCACGCGTACTACCTCGACTACAAGAACGTTCGCGCCGACTACGTGAAGGCGTTCTGGAACATCGTGAACTGGGAGAACGTGCAGCAGCGTCTGGACGCGGCCCGCGAGAAGACCCAAGGTCTGCTGATACTTTCGTAAGCGTGCGTCTTGGCCGGGGTGCTCCGGCACCCCGGCCCTCTCGCCAGTTGCATCTACCACCCTTGCGCCACCTGGCGCCTGAGCAACAGGAGAAACATTGTCCGTCCGCATCGGCATCAACGGCTTCGGCCGTATCGGCCGTAATTTCTTCCGCGCGGCACTCGCGAAGGGCAGCGATCTCGAGATCGTCGCCGTGAACGACCTCACCGACAACGCCGTGCTCGCGCACCTGCTGAAGTACGACACCGTGCTCGGCCGCTTGAGCGAGACCGTCGAGCACAGCGCCGACGAGATCATCGTCGGCGGCCGCTCGATCAAGGTGCTCGAGAACCCCGACCCCGCCCAGCTCGATTGGCGTGCGCTCGGCGTCGACATCGTGGTGGAGTCCACTGGCCGTTTCACCAAGCGTGCGGATGCGGCGAAGCACCTCGAGGCCGGTGCGAAGAAGGTCGTCATCTCCGCGCCCGCCAAGGGCGAGATCGACGGCACCTTCGTCTACGGCGTGAACAGCCACCTGTACGACGCGAGCACCATGGACGTGATCTCCAATTCGTCGTGCACCACGAACTGCATGGCCCCGCTCGCCAAGGTGTTCAACGACGCGTTCGGCATCGAGAGCGGCCTGCTCACGACCATTCACGCCTACACCGCTGACCAGAACCTCCAGGATGGGCCGCACCGCGATCTGCGTCGCGCCCGGGCCGCGGCCGAGAACATCATCCCGACCTCCACCGGCGCCGCGAAGTCGATCGGCCTGGTGCTGCCTGAACTCGCCGGCAAACTCGACGGCTTCGCTCTGCGCGTGCCCGTGCCGGTCGGCTCGATCACCGACCTGACGGTCGTCGCCTCGCGTCACGTGAGCCCCGACGAGGTCAAGGCGGCATACCGCGACGCCGCCGCCGGTCCGCTGAAGAACATCCTGCTGTACACCGAGGACGAGATCGTCTCGAGCGACATCGTCGGCGACTCGCACTCGTCGATCTTCGACGCCGGCATGCTCGTCGTCGTGGGAGACCAGGTGAAGCTCTCGGGTTGGTACGACAACGAGTGGGCCTACTCGAACCGCCTCGTCGACATGACGGAGTACGTCGCAGAACGCCTCTGATCACATGAATGGGGCCGTCGCGAGGCGGCCCCATTCCTGTGCCTCGGGGCCCGAACCAGGAGGAGACCCGCGTGACACTGCGCACCATCGAATCGCTCGGCGAGCTCGCCGGCAAGCGCGTACTGGTCCGCTGCGACCTGAACGTGCCGCTGAGCGACGGCGTCATCACCGATGACGGCCGCATCCGCGCTTCCCTCCCCACCATTCGTGAGCTCATCGCAGCGGGCGCGAGCGTCGTGGTGATCTCGCACCTCGGCCGGCCGAAGGGCGAGGTCCAAGCAGAATTCAGCCTCGCTCCTGCAGCTCACCGCCTGGGCGAGCTGCTCGGCAACGATGTGGCGTTCGCTCGAGACACGGTCGGCGAATCCGCTCAGCAGACCGTCGAGGCCCTGCAACCGGGTCAGGTCGCGGTGCTCGAGAACCTACGCTTCAACCCGGAGGAGACGAGCAAGACGGATGCCGAGCGCGAAGCCTTCGCGCGTCGTCTCGCCGCGTTCGGCGATGCATTCGTCTCCGACGGTTTCGGCGTCGTCCACCGCAAGCAGGCGAGCGTCTTCGAGCTCGCCGCGGCGCTGCCGAGCGCGGCGGGGCGCCTCATCGAGCGAGAGCTCGCCGTGCTCGAGCGTCTGACCGAGCGCCCGGAGCGCCCCTACGCCGTTGTGCTCGGCGGGTCGAAGGTGGCCGACAAGCTCGGTGTGATCGAGCACCTGCTGCCCCGCGTCGACTCCCTGCTCATCGGCGGCGGGATGCTGTTCACGTTCCTCGCCGCGCAGGGGCACCGCGTCGCGTCGAGCCTCCTCGAGGCAGACCAGTTGGAGACAGTACGCGGCTACCTCGCAGAAGCGGAACGGCTCGGCGTCGAGGTCGTGCTCCCGAGCGACGTGGTGGTGGCATCGCGGTTCGCGGCCGACGCGCAGTCGGAGATCGCGGCATCCGACGCCATCGAGGAGACGAGCTTCGGAACCGCGGGCATCGGTCTCGACATCGGCCCGGAAACAGCGGAACGATTCGCTGACGTCATCGAGGCGGCACGCACCGTGTTCTGGAACGGACCCATGGGCGTGTTCGAGTTCGAACGCTTCGCGGAGGGCACCCGTGTCGTCGCCGGCGCACTCGCTTCGGCAAGCGGGTTCACCGTCGTGGGCGGCGGCGACAGCGCCGCGGCCGTGCGCGCACTCGGTTTCGCCGACGACGACTTCTCTCATATCTCGACCGGCGGCGGCGCGAGCCTCGAGTTCCTCGAGGGCAAGCGACTGCCCGGACTGGAGGCACTCGGATGGCAGTGAACCGCACCCCGCTCATTGCGGGCAACTGGAAGATGAACCTCGACCATCTGCAGTCGATCGCTTTCGTGCAGAAGCTCGCGTGGAGTCTGAAGGATGCGCGCCACGACTTCGACCAGGTCGAGGTCGCGGTGTTCCCGCCGTTCACCGACCTGCGCAGCGTGCAGACGCTGATCGCCGCCGACAAGCTTCCGCTCGAGTTCGGCGGGCAAGACGTGAGCCAGCACGACTCGGGCGCGTACACGGGCGAGATCTCAGGAGCCTTCCTGCGGGCGCTCGAGTGCAAGTACGTCATCGTCGGGCACTCCGAGCGCCGGCAGTACCACGCTGAGACCGACGAGGTCGTCGCCGCAAAGGTCTCTGCGGCCCGTCGCAACGGCCTGGTACCGGTGCTCTGTGTCGGCGAGACGGCTGACGACCTCGAGCAGCACGGACCGAGTGCCGTTCCCGTCGCGCAGCTTCAGGCCGCTATCGCGGGCCTGCCGAAGACCGCCGACCTCGTCGTCGCCTACGAACCCGTCTGGGCGATCGGCTCGGGAACACCCGCGACCCCGGAGCAGGCGCAGACCGTCTGCAAGGCGCTGCGAACGGCGCTCGAGGAAGCGCTCGGGCAGGATGCCGCAGCTTCCACTCGCATCCTCTACGGCGGATCGGTGAAAGCCGCCAACATCGCGGGGTTCATGCGACAGCCCGATATCGACGGCGCACTGGTCGGCGGAGCGAGTCTCGACGTGGCCGAGTTCGCAAGCATCGCGCGGTACCGGCAGCACGTCGGCCTGTGATCCGGGCGTGACGACGCGCCCGTCCTATACTGGTACACGCCCCTCAACCCGAAAGGCTGTTCCGCGTGCAAATTCTGCAGGTCGTGCTCCAGGTGCTCCTGGGCATCTCGAGCCTTCTGCTCACGCTGTTGATCCTGCTGCACCGCGGTCGAGGCGGAGGACTCTCCGACATGTTCGGCGGTGGCGTCACTTCGAACCTCGGATCGTCGGGCGTGGCTGAGCGCAACCTCAACCGATTGACCGTTGTGCTCGGGCTCGTGTGGGTTTCGGCCATCGTGCTGCTGGGGCTCATCACCAAGTTCGAAGCCGGCGTCTGACCGGCGGGAGAGGGAATCGTGGCTATCGGGGGTAGTGCAATCCGCGGCTCGCGCGTCGGCGCCGGACCGATGGGGGAGCAGGACCACGGCGTGCACGCGGAGCGCGTCGCCGTGTCGTATTGGGATGCGCTCGGAAACGAGACCGTGCGGTACTTCGCGGCGAACCTGCCGGAAGACGAGATCCCGGAGGTCATCGACTCGCCGTCGACCGGGCTGCCCGCGGGTCGCGACCGTGACAATCCGCCGCAGCTGGCGAAGAACGAGCCGTACAAGACGCACCTCGCCTACGTGAAGGAGCGTCGCAGCGACGAGGAAGCCGAATCGCTGCTCGAGGAGGCTCTGCAGAAGCTCCGTGCCCGTCGCTCCGGCGGCGCGACGGCCTGACGATCGGCCACTGACACGCATCGTCGCGTGTCACGCAGGGCCGCGCGGCGAACCGTCTCGCCGACGCAGCGCCCGAGCCGAGCACGAAGAGGGCCGGTATCCGTGTGGATACCGGCCCTTTCACGTTTCGAGCAGAGGCCCGCGCTCAGTCGGCGGAATCCTCAGGTCCCGGCTCCTCGCCCGCATCCGAAGCCGTCCAGTAGGCACCGGGGGCGATGAGCTCTTCCGGAACCTGCGCTGCCGCGGCCTCATCGACGTAGAACGTCGTCGACAGCCGGCCCTTGACGCCCGCAATGGGAACCTCAGCGTACGAAGCACCGGCGAGAGCGAGTCCAAGCACGGCAGCCTTGTCGTCACCGGAGAGCGACGCGATCACGCGACGCGAGGCGTTGAGCACTCGCCTGGTGAGGGTGATCCGCTCGGGCGGAGGCTTCGGCGAGTTGCGCACCGGGAGCACGGTCGACTCCTTGTCGAGCACCTCATCCTTGCCAGGGAACAACGACGCCGTGTGGCCATCCGGTCCCACGCCGAGGAACGTGATGTCGAAGTGGGGGAAGGGGTCGTCGCCGGTTGAGAAGCGGGCGAGTTCCTGCGCGTACCGCTCAGCCGCCTCGTCGAGCGACTGGATCTCGTCCGAGGCCGGCATGGCGTGCACGTTCGACTGGGGGATGTCGATGCGGTTGAGCAGCAGCTGCTGCGCCTTCCCGGCATTCCGCTCCGCATCGTCGTGCGGCACGAAGCGCTCGTCGCCCCACCAGATGTGCACGCGGCTCCAATCGATGCCCTCGAGCTCTGGCGACTCGGCGATGGCGCTGAGCGTGCGCAGGTGCACCCGCCCGCCCTCGAGCACCACGTGCGCGATCTCCTGCCCGGCGAGCACCTCGCTCAGCAATTCGACGAACCGGGCCGCGACCGCTGCGACCAGCGCATCGGCGTCGTCGAGCACGACTACTCGGCGATCGTTCATGGGGTAGTTCCTTCCTGTGCGACCGTGGTCACGGAGCATCTCGGCAGACCCTCACGGATGACGGCCCCGAACACCTCGTCGGGGTCGAGCCGCCGCAACTCCTCGGCGAGGCAGTCGCGCAGGGATCGGCGAGGCAACGAGATGTCATGGGCGGGCTGACCGGGCTGCGTGAGCACGGCGACACCGGCACCGGGCCGCTCGAGCGTGACCACGCCCGAGGGCCGGTGCAATTGCACGCGACGGATGCCGCTCGGGCCGTGTGCAGGATCGGTCACCGTCACCTCGACCGGAGCGTCGAGCTGCAGCGTGAGCCAGCCGGCGAGCAACTGCGTCGAGGGGGAGTCGGCCGCGCCGACGACCTCGATCGCGGTGACCGGCTCGTACGGGGGCTGGTCGAGCACTGCCGCCAGTTGGGCTCGCCAGAGCGTCAGCCGAGTCCACGCGAAGTCGGTGTCACCGGGCCGGTAGGAATCGGCCAGGTCGCGGATGGCTGAGGCCGGGTCGGCAGCTGTCGCGGCATCCGTGATGCGCCGTTGCGCGATCCGGCCCAGGGGAGATGCACTCGGCGTCTCCGGCGCGTTGTAGGGCCACCATGCGACGACAGGGGCGTCGGGCAGGAGCAGGCCCATCACGAGCCCCGCAGCGTCGTCGGCGATCTCGCCGTAGGCCTTGAGCACGAGCACCTCGCTCGCGCCCGCGTCACCGCCGACGCGGATCTGAGCATCGAGGCGGGCCTGCGGCTGCCCGTGGTCGGTGCGCTGCGGATCGGTCGAGATCACGATGACGCGCATCGGGTGCTCGCGAGACGCATCGTTGGCGGCCTCGATGGCCTCTTCCTCCTCGCCGAGCGCAGCGGCGATCACGAGTGTGAGCACGCGGCCCAGCGCGACGGCGCCACCCTCCTCGCGGATGTTGACGAGCGCCTTCGACACGGCGCTCACGGTGGTGTCGGGCAGATCGATGATCACGGTCGCCTCCAGCTGCGGCCGTCGCGCGCCATGAGCGCGTCGGCGGAGTCGGGGCCCCAAGTGCCGGGGCTGTACTGCTCGGGCCGGCCCTGCGTCGCCCAGAACTCCTCAATGGGATCGAGGATGCGCCAGCTGAGCTCGACCTCCTCGTGCCGCGGGAAGAGCGGCGGATCGCCGAGGAGCACGTCGAGGATCAGCCGCTCATATGCTTCGGGGCTCGCCTCGGTGAACGCGTGACCGTAGCCGAAGTCCATCGTCACGTCGCGCACCTGCATGCCGGCGCCCGGCACCTTCGAGCCGAAGCGGATCGTGACGCCCTCGTCGGGCTGCACGCGGATGACGAGCGCGTTCTCGCCGAGCTCGGAGGTCTGCGCCTCGGCGAAGAGGTACTGCGGTGCCCTCTTGAACACCACGGCGATCTCGGTGACCCGGCGGCCGAGCCGCTTGCCTGCACGGAGGTAGAACGGCACCCCCGCCCAGCGGCGGGTGTTGATGTCGAGTCGCATCGCCGCATAGGTCTCGGTCGTCGACTCGGGGTTCATGCCGTCCTCTTCGAGGAACCCGACCACCTTGGCGCCGCCCTGCCAGCCGCTCGCATACTGGCCGCGAGCGGTTCCCAGCGCGAGATCGGCGGGCAGGCGCACCGCAGCCAGCACCTTCTCCTTCTCGGTGCGCAGGTCGGCCGCGTCGAACGAGTTGGGCTCTTCCATCGCCGTGAGCGCGAGCAGCTGCAGCAGGTGATTCTGGATGACGTCACGCGCCGCGCCGATGCCGTCGTAGTAGCCGGCTCTGCCCCCTACTCCGATGTCCTCGGCCATCGTGATCTGCACGTGGTCGACGTAGTTGGCGTTCCAGATCGGCTCGAACAGCTGGTTCGCGAAGCGCAGCGCCAGGATGTTCTGCACCGTCTCCTTGCCGAGATAGTGGTCGATGCGGAACACCGACTCGGAGGGGAACACCGACTCGACGACATCGTTCAGTTCGCGCGCGCTCCGCAGATCGCTGCCGAACGGCTTCTCGATGACGACCCGGCTCCATGCGCCCTCGCGGGCATGCGCGAGCCCTGAGCGGCGGAGCTGCTCCGTGACCTGCGGGAACGACTTCGGCGGGATCGACAGATAGAACGCGTGGTTCCCCATCGTTCCCCGAGTGCGGTCGAGCTCTTCGAGCGTGGTCCTCAGACGCTCGAACGCGTCGTCGTCGTCGAACGTGCCCTGCACGAACCGCACGCCCTGCCGGAGTTGGCGCCACACGTCCTCGTCGAAGGGTGTGCGCGCGTACTGCTTGACGGCATCGTGCACGACCTTCTCGAAGTCCTCATCGGCCCACTCGCGGCGGGCGAACCCGACCAGGCCGAACCCCGCGGGCAGCAATCCGCGGTTGGCGAGGTCGTAGACCGCCGGCATGAGCTTCTTGCGTGACAGGTCTCCGGTCACGCCGAAGATGATGAGCGAACTCGGGCCGGCGATGCGGTTGAGTCGCCGATCGGCGGGGTCGCGCAGCGGATTGTGCTGCGCCGTGATCTCCACGGGGGGCATTGAACTCCTTGAAAACGGATGCCGTCCGGCGCGGGCCGCGCGCAGACTCAGCCGAGCAGCCGGCGCAGCGCTGCTGCGCCCGCGGCGACGTCGGTCAGCGTGAGCGTGAGCACCGGCCTGCCGTGCTCGGCCAGGACCGTGGCATCACCGGCAGCCTGAGCTGCGATGAGCTCGCCGAAGGTGAACGGCCGACCAGGGATCTCGACGTCATCCGCCGATGGCGCCAGCAGTTGCAGGAACACGCCCACTGCCGGACCGCCCTTGTGGAACTGCCCGGTCGAGTGCAGGAAGCGGGGTCCCCAGCCGAAGGTCACCGGGCGGCCCGTGCGACGCGCGACGGCGTCGCGGAGCGACTCGAGCTCCGGGTACGCGGTGCGGTCGGTGTAGGCGTGAATAGCCACATACCCGTCGCTGCCGAGCGAGCCGAGCAGCGCCTGAAGCGCGCCGTCGAGGGTTTGCTGCCCTTGACCGATGTCGCCGCGGACCTCGATGCCGTCATCCGTGAACAGCGGCGGAGTAGGAGCCGGACGATCGTCGAGCATGCCGCGGGCCGCCGCCTTCGCCGACTCAACATCGGGCTGGTCGAACGGGTTGATTCCCAGCAGGCGACCGGCCACCGCCGTCGCGTACTCCCATACGAGCAGCTGAGCGCCGAGCGAGCCCGAGATCTCGACTTCGCCCTCGTTCACCTCGCGGGTGGCTGCGGCATCCGCCACCAGGCGCACGACCTGCACATCAGCAGGCGGGTGCGTCACCTCAGGCGCGTCCGGTCCGGCCACGACGGGCAGGATGCCGGTTCCGTGCTTGCCGGTCGACTCGGCGATGAGCTGCTCGGCCCAGTCGGCGAAACCGCGGATATGGGT
The DNA here is from genome assembly GCF_029952955.1 of Ruicaihuangia caeni. Lineage (GTDB taxonomy): Bacteria > Actinomycetota > Actinomycetes > Actinomycetales > Microbacteriaceae > Ruicaihuangia > Ruicaihuangia caeni. The sequence continues at coordinate 878,557 of NZ_JASATX010000001.1, forward strand.
GCCGTCGGCGACGATCACCAGCTTGTCCTTGAGCGGCTTCGTCCCAGCCATCACGGCGCCGAGGATGAGCCCCGGGTTGGTGGGGGAGTCCTGGGCGAGCTGCAGCGTCACGGCCTCGGCCTCGTCGAGCAGTTCGCGGATGTCGGCCCCCGCAAGCCCCGACGGCACCAGCCCGAAGGCGGTCAGCGCCGAGTAGCGGCCGCCGACGTTCGGGTCGGCGTTGAAGACGCGGTATCCGTCTTCGCGGGCGGAACGATCGAGCGGCGAGCCTGGGTCGGTCACGACGACGATGCGCTCTGCCGGGTCGATCCCGATCTCGCGGAAGGCCGCTTCATACACGCGCTTCTGGCTGTCGGTCTCGACCGTGCTGCCCGACTTCGACGAGATGACCACCGCAGTCGTCGCAAGGCGGTCACTGAGGGCCGCTCGCACCTGACCGGGATCGGTCGAGTCGAGCACCGTCAGGTCGACGCCCTGTGTGCGTGTGATGACCTCGGGCGCGAGCGACGAACCGCCCATTCCACCGAGCACGATGTGGTTCACGCCCGCTTCGCGGAGCTGATCGCGAAGCTCGATGATCTCTTCCACGAGGGGCTCCGAGACGGCGACGGCCTCGGTCCAGCCGAGCCTGATCGACGCCTCCGCCTCGGCATCCGGGCCCCAGAGCGTCTCGTCCTGGGCCGTGATCCGGCTGGCGACGAGATCGTCCACCAGTTGCGGCACGGTGCGGTCGATGGCCTCCTTGGCGGCGCCCCGCGCCGCGATCTCGACGGTCATCGTGCTGCCTCGAGCGCCGCCTCGAGATCCGCCAGGAGCTCATCCCAGGAGGCGCCGAACTTCTCGACCCCCTCGCGCTCGAGCAACTGCGTCACGTCGGCGTAGGAGATGCCGAGCGCCGCAATGGCGTCGAGCACGCGCTCGGCGTCGTCGTACTCGCCCGTGATGCGGTCGCCGAGCACCTCGGCGTGATCGAAGGTGGCCTCGAGGGTCTTCTCGGGCATGGTGTTCACGGTGTCGGGCACCGCGAGCTCGACGACGTACAGCGTGTCGGGGAGAGCAGGGTCCTTGACGCCTGTCGACGCCCACAGCGGGCGCTGGCGGTGAGCTCCGGCGTCAAGCAGCATTCGAGCCCGCTCGGTCTCGAACGACTGCTCGAAGACCTGATAGGCGAGCCGAGCGTTCGCGACGCCGGCCTTGCCCTTGAGCGCCAGCGCCTCGTCGGTGCCGATCGTCTCGAGCCGCTTGTCGATCTCGGTGTCGACGCGCGACACGAAGAACGAGGCGACCGAGCGGATGGTCGAGAGGTCGATGCCGGCCTGTCGCGCCTGCTCCAGACCGAGCAGGTAGGCGTTGATGACCTGGCGGTAGCGGTCGAGGCTGAAGATGAGCGTGACGTTGACGCTGATCCCCGCCGCGGTGGCTGCGGTGATCGCTTCGAGCCCGGCATCCGTCGCCGGGATCTTGATCATGACGTTGGGCCGGTCGACCTTCTCCCACAGCGTCTTGGCCTCGGCGATGGTGCCGGCAGCATCGTGGGCGAGCCCCGGCTCGACCTCGATCGACACCCGGCCGTCACGGCCGTCGGTCGCGTCGTAGACGGGACGCATGATGTCGCAGGCGCTGGCGACGTCGTGAGTGGTGATCTCGAACACCGCCGTCTGGACATCCGCGCCCTGCTTCGCCAGCTCGGCGACCTGCTGGTCGTAGGCGTGCCCCTTGGAGAGGGCGTTGGCGAAGATCGTGGGGTTGGTCGTCACGCCGACGACATTGCGCTCGTCCATCAGGCGCTTGAGGTCTCCGGAGAGGATGCGCTCGCGCGAGAGATCATCGAGCCAGATGCTGACTCCGAGTTCGGAGAGGGCTTGGGTGGGGGTGGTTGCGGACATCTCGGTTCCTTCCTGACCGGCGGGGCTCAGAGCGCCGCCAGCGACTCCTTGGCTGCGGACACCACGGCATCCGTCGTGATTCCGAACTCGCGGAACAGCGTCTTGTAATCGGCCGAGGCACCGAAGTGCTCGATCGAGACGCTGCGGCCCGCATCTCCCACGATGCCCCTCCAGCTGAGTCCGAGCCCGGCTTCGACCGAGACCCGAGCGCGAACGGATGCTGGCAGCACCGACTCGCGATATTCGCTGCTCTGCTCCTCGAACCACTCGAGGCAAGGAGCAGAGACCACACGGGCGTTGATGCCGTCGCTGGCAAGGCGCTCGCGCGCCTCCAGCGCCAGCTGCACCTCCGAACCGGTGGCGATGAGGATGACGTCAGCCGCACCGCCTGGGGCCTCGGCGAGCACGTATGCACCCTTGGCGACGTTGCTCGCGGAGGCGAGCGTGTCGCCGTGAGCATCGCCGTCACCCCGTTCGAACACGGGCACGTTCTGGCGCGTCAAAGCGATGCCTGCCGGGGCGTGACGACGCGTGAGCATCGTCTTCCAGGCCCAGGCGACCTCGTTGGCATCAGCGGGCCGCACCACGTCGAGCCCGGGGATGGCCCGCAAGGAGGAGAGCTGCTCGATCGGCTGGTGGGTCGGCCCGTCTTCGCCCAGCGCGACGGAGTCATGCGTCCAGACGAAGATCGACGGCACCTTCATGAGCGCTGCCAGGCGCACCGCGGGCCGCATGTAGTCGCTGAAGATCAGGAATGTGCCGCCGAAGGGGCGGGTGGGGCCGTGCAGGACGATGCCATTGAGGATCGAGGCCATGGCGTGCTCGCGGATGCCGAAGTGAAGCACCCGGCCATAGGGGTCGCCCTTCCAGAGCTCGGTCGAGCGCTCGGTGGGGACGAACGACGCCGCACCCTCGATGGTCGTGTTGTTCGACTCCGCCAGGTCGGCGGAACCGCCCCAGAGCTCGGGAAGCGCGGCGCCGAGCGCGCCGAGCACCTTGCCGGATGCTGCGCGAGTCGACACGTCCTTGCCCGCTTCGAATACTGGGAGTGCGTCGTCGATGTCGGCGGGCAGCTCACCGGCGAGCAGACGATCGAGCAGCTGCTTCCGGTCAGGGTTGGCGGCGGCCCAGCTGTCGAAGTCCTTCTGCCACTCCGCGCGTACCGCGCGGCCCCGGTCGACCGCCTTGCGAGTGTGCGCGATCACGTCGTCGGCGACAGCGAAGTGCTTCTCGGGGTCGAACCCCAGTACTCGCTTGACCGCGGCGAGTTCGTCGGCGCCGAGGGCGGAGCCGTGGATCTTGCCGGTGTTCTGCTTGTGCGGCGACGGCCAGCCGATGATGGTCTTCAGGACGATGAGCGAGGGCTTGCTCGTCTCCGCCTTGGCCTCTTCGATGGCCCGGTGAAGTTCGGCTACGTCCTCGACGTACTCGCCGGTCTTCTTCCAGTCGACCGTGAGCACCTGCCAGCCATAGGCCTCGTACCGCTTCGCGACGTCCTCGGTGAACGCGATGTCGGTGTCGTCTTCGATCGAGATCTGGTTGCTGTCGTAGATCACGACCAGGTTGCCGAGCTGCTGATGTCCCGCGAGCGAGCTGGCCTCGCTGGTCACGCCCTCCTGCAGGTCGCCGTCGCTGGCGATCACGTAGATGTGGTGGTCGAAGGGACTGGTGCCGGCAGGGGCCTCAGGGTCGAAGAGACCGCGTTCGAAGCGCTGCGCGTAAGCGAAGCCGACAGCCGACGCGAGGCCCTGGCCCAGAGGTCCGGTGGTGATCTCGACGCCGTCGGTGTGCCCGTACTCAGGGTGTCCGGGGGTCTTCGAGCCCCAGGTGCGCAGCGCCTCGAGGTCATCGAGTTCCAGGCCGTATCCGCCGAGGTAGAGCTGCACGTACTGCGTCAGCGATGTGTGCCCGGCGGAGAGGATGAACCGGTCGCGGCCGAGCCAGTGCTGGTCGGAGGGGTCGTGGCGCATCACCTTCTGGAACAGCAGATACGCAGCGGGTGCCAGGCTCATCGCGGTGCCCGGGTGTCCGTTGCCCACCTTCTCAACGGCGTCGGCTGCGAGGATGCGCGCCGTATCGACCGCCTGATCGTCGATGGACTCCCACTCGAGTGCTGCCACTGGATAACAACCCTTCTCTGCGGCGCCGGAGCGGTGTCGATCCTCGCGTGCGGCCACCTACGGGTATCAGCACGGATTCCACTCAGCACGGCGCTGGTGTCGTCGAGGACGGTGTACTCCGCCTCGAGGGATGCCGCACCCCATCGGGCGAGCAACCTCAAGTATAGGGAAGGCCCACATACGCATCGACTAGACTCGGGCCACCCGGATCAGCAGTTTTCGAGGAGCAATGAGCGCAGCCGTTTCCAGCACGACCGAGCGTCCGAGCATCGGCTTCCGCCGCACCCTCAAGGCATACGTCTCGCTCACCAAGCCCAGGGTGACCGAGTTGTTGCTCGTGACGACTGCGCCCGTGATGATCCTCGCCGAGCGCGGCATCCCGAACCTCTGGCTCGTGGTCGCGACGCTCATCGGCGGCACGCTCAGTGCGAGCGCGGCGAGCTCGTTCAACTGCTACATCGACCGCGACATCGACCGCCTGATGCATCGCACCGAGAACCGGCCGCTCGTCACTGGCGAGATCACCCCTCGAGCTGCGCTGATCTTCTCGTGGGTGCTCGCGGTGCTCTCCACCGTGTGGCTGCTGGTGTTCACGAACCCGCTGACCGCCGCACTGTCGGTCGCGGCCATCTTCTTCTACGTGGTCGTGTACACCCTGGTGCTCAAGCGCCGCACCGAGCAGAACATCGTCTGGGGCGGCATCGCCGGCTGCTTCCCGGTGCTCATCGGCTGGGCCGCGGTCACCGAACGCGTCGACTGGGCGCCGCTCATCCTGTTCCTCGTCGTCTTCCTCTGGACGCCACCGCACTACTGGCCGCTGTCGATGAAGTACCGCGCCGACTATGAGAGCGCGAGCGTGCCGATGCTGGCGGTCACTCGCGGTCGCGCGGCCGTGGGGCTGCAGACGATCCTGTACGCGTGGGCCACCGTGGCCGCCTCGCTGCTGCTCGTTCCGGTCGCGCCCATGGGCATCGTCTACACCGTCGTCGCCGCAGGCTCAGGCTTCTGGTTCATCGCCGAGACCCACCGTCTGTACAACAGGGCGATCCGTGGCGAAGAGCCGAAGCCCATGCTCGTGTTCAAGGCCAGCATCACCTACCTGACGCTGCTCTTCGTCGCCGTCGGCGTCGACCCGCTGCTGCCCTTCTGACGGGAGCCGCTCACTAGCGCACCCGGCTTCCCCGCACGCGTGTGAGCGGCACAACGCCGCCGCAGTGAACGGGCGGCGCTGGTCGCAAGCAGTGGTTGGCGCTGCCCTGGCTCGTGACGCGGGCTTCCGCGAATCGTGCGCGGATGCTGCCCGAAGTGCCGAGCAGGCGCTGCCTGAAGCCGTCGATGGCGCGACCGAAGGAGGGTCACAGCGCTCCCGCGAGTGGTGAGCGGCCACCCACGGTTCGTGAGCGGCGCCGGCGACCGCTGGCGAGCGGGCGCGGCCCCCAAGTGCTCAGGCGGCGCCTACCGTCAAGCGGGGACCTGTGTGTTACGCCACGGCCGTCTGCTCGAGCGGGGTTACGCCACGGCCGTCTGCTCGAGCGGGGTTACGCCACGGCCGTCTGCTCGAGCGGCTCTCGGCGCTTCATGCGCAGCAGCACCACGGTCATCGCAGCGGCCGTGAGCGCCGCGAGCACCATGTGCGCACCCACGGAGAGCGCAGGCAAGCCGTTTCTCGCCTGGTACAGGCCGACTCCGATCTGCACGAGCTCGATCGCCAGCAGGGCGACCACCCAACGACGACCGCCGAAGCGCGTGCGGTAAGAGGCGATCACCAGCGCGACAGTGAGCGCGAACAGCGCGTAGCTCGGCCACGCGTGCACATGCTCGAGCAGTTCTGCATTGAATCCGTTGCGCCCGGCATCCGCGTCTCCGGAGTGCGGGCCGGCGCCGGTGGTGATCACACCGAAGACGATGGTGAGCGCGAGTGCCGCGCTCGTCGCGTGCGCGAGCGCGGCGAAGCCCCGCTGCACCGTGCGCACCCTCGGACCGGCCGGTTCATAGGCGAAGACGAGGAACGCTGCTGTCACGCACACGAGGAGCAGAGACGCGACGTAGTGGAAGCCCACGATGAACGGGTTGAGCCCCGTCCACACTGTGATGCCGCCGATGACCGCCTGCGCAACCACACCACCGAGGACGATGCAGGCGAGCACGAAGAGGTCGCGCCGCTGGCGCCGGAAGCGCCAGATGAGCACGAGCACCAGGACCGCCAGGATGCCGACGAGGCCCGTCATGGTTCGGTTGCCGAACTCGATCACCCCGTGGATGCCCATCTCGGGGGTCGGCACGAGGGATTCGGGCGTGCACGTGGGCCAGGTCGGGCAGCCGAGACCCGAACCGGTGAGACGCACTGCGCCGCCGGTGCCGATGATGAGCACCTCGCTCAGGAACGAGAGCCAGGCGAACAGCCGCACGCGCCGGTCGACCGTCGCGGGCAGCCGGGCGGCGAGGCCTCGGCGGGGGAGTGAGGGCCGCACGGCGGGCGTGGTCACGTGCCGGATGTCCTTCCGTTCCTTTTCAGCGCATTCTCTGTAGAATTGGCCGGGTTCCAAGAACACAGCCATCGCCGGGAGTCAGGGTTGACGCCGTGCCGATCAGGGCCGAGCGTCGTCGTCAAGTCTAAGCAACCGCGCACCGGCGCTGGCCACCGTCTGCTCCCGCTGCTTCGCTGTGTCAGGAATGCCGGAGCAGCCCCATCGGTTGTAACCGGGGGAAGAGAGGGAGTTATGTCTGACGTGCTCATCGAACGGCCAGAACTCGACGGTCTTGGACAGTACGAGTTCGGTTGGTCCGACCCGGATGTGGCGGGCGCTTCCGCTCGTCGCGGGCTGTCGAATGAGGTGGTCGAAGACATCTCGCGCCTGAAGGACGAACCGGACTGGATGCTGCAGCGCCGCCTGAACGCGCTCAAGATCTTCGACCGCAAGCCGATGCCCACCTGGGGCGCCGACCTCAGCGGGATCGATTTCGACAACATCAAGTACTTCGTGCGCTCCACCGAGAAGCAGGCCAGCTCTTGGGAGGAGCTTCCGGAGGAGATCAAGAACACCTACGAGCGCCTCGGCATCCCCGAGGCCGAGCGCCAGCGGCTCGTCGCCGGCGTCGCCGCGCAGTACGAGTCGGAGGTCGTGTACCACCAGATCCGCGAGGATCTGGAGGAGCAGGGCGTCCTCTTCCTCGACACCGACACCGCGCTCAAGGAGCACCCCGAGTTCTTCGAGGAGTACTTCGGCACGGTGATCCCGTCAGGCGACAACAAGTTCGCAGCGCTGAACACTGCCGTCTGGTCGGGCGGATCGTTCGTGTACGTCCCACCGGGGGTGCACGTCGAGATCCCGTTGCAGGCCTACTTCCGGATCAACACCGAGAACATGGGCCAGTTCGAGCGCACGCTGATCATCGCCGATGAGGGCAGCTACGTGCACTACATCGAGGGCTGCACCGCTCCCATCTACAAGAGCGACTCGCTGCACTCGGCGGTCGTCGAGATCATCGTCAAGAAGAACGCGCGGGTGCGGTACACGACCATCCAGAACTGGTCGAGCAACGTGTACAACCTCGTGACCAAGCGCGCGGTCGCCCACGAGGGCGCCACCATGGAATGGGTCGACGGCAACATCGGCTCCAAGGTCACCATGAAGTACCCGTCGATCTTCCTGATGGGCGAGCACGCGAAGGGCGAGACGCTCTCGGTCGCCTTCGCCGGTCCCGGCCAGCACCAGGACGCCGGCGCGAAGATGATCCACATGGCTCCGTACACGAGCTCGAACATCCTGTCGAAGTCGATCGCCCGCGGTGGCGGCCGCACGGGATACCGAGGCGAGGTGAGGATCGACGCGAAGGCGCACCACTCCGCGAACACGGTGAACTGCGATGCGCTGCTCGTCGACACGATCTCGCGCTCCGACACGTACCCGGCGATCGACATCCGCGTCGACGACGTGCAGCTCGGGCACGAGGCCACTGTGTCGCGCGTGAGCGAGGAGCAGTTGTTCTACCTGCAGTCGCGTGGCATTGAAGAGGCAGAGGCGATGGCGATGATCGTGCGCGGCTTCATCGAGCCGATCGCGCGCGAACTGCCAATGGAGTACGCGCTCGAACTGAACAAGCTCATCGAGATGAGCATGGAAGGATCAGTCGGCTGATATGACCGCCCCTACGACCACCGCCCCCGGACAGCACGGTTTCAAGGAGCACAGCGACGGCGGATGGGGACTGGTCCCTGTTCAGACGCGCTCGGAGCGCTTCACCTCGACGCAGCACGACCAGCATCCGCCGGTCACCGGCCGCGAGCAGGAGTGGAAGCTCACCCCGGTCGACAGGATTCGCGAGCTCATCGACGGCGAGCTCGACGGCGCCGACTACCCGATCGAGCACGCCTCGGTCGACGGCGTGACCGTCGAGTGGATCGGCCGCGATGACGCTCGTATCGGCCGCGCCGGCATCCCCGAAGAGCGCGCTTCCGCCAACGCCTGGACGAATTTCGCCAAGGCGCTCGCGATCACGGTGTCGGGTGAGGAGCCCTCGCGCTTCAAGCTCGACCGCTCGCAGCTCGGCGATACCCCTCGTGCCGCGCACACCGTGATCACGGCCAAGCCGAACTCCCAGGCGCTCGTGCTGCTGCAGAACACCGGCGACGCGCGGCTCAGCGAGAACGTCGAGATCGTCGTCGAAGACGGCGCGAACCTCACAGTCGTGACGCTGCAGGAGTGGGACGACAGCGCCCACCACCTGGCGAGCCACTTCGCCCGCATTGGCCGCGACGCGACTCTGCGCCACATCCAGGTCTCGCTCGGCGGCGGCGTGGTTCGCGTGAACCCGTCGGCCCACCTCGCAGAGCAGGGCGCGAACGGCGAACTGCTCGGTCTGTACTTCGCGGATGCCGGGCAGCACCTCGAGCAGCGCGTGTTCGTGCACCACGATGCGCCCAACACCCGCAGCCGCGTCAACTACAAGGGCGCGCTGAACGGCGAGGGCGCGCGCACGGTCTGGGTGGGCGATGTCCTCATCGCTCGAAGCGCTCCCGGCACCGACAGCTACGAGCAGAACCGGAACCTCGTGCTCAGCGACGGCACCCGCGCCGACTCGATCCCGAACCTCGAGATCGAGACCGGTCAGATCGAAGGCGCCGGCCACGCCAGCACCACCGGCCGTTTCGACGACGAGCAGCTCTTCTACCTGCAGTCGCGCGGCGTGCCGGAGGACGAGGCCCGACGCCTCGTCGTGCTCGGCTTCCTGCTCGAGATCGTGCAGCAGATCGGTGATGCCGAGCTCGAAGAGCGACTCGAAGCGCTGCTCGAGGCCGAGGTCGCCGCGAGCGGGAGAGCGTGATGGCGGCAACGCGCGCTTGCGGCATCGACGAGGTCGGGGTCAATCAAGCGAAACGCGTCGTGATCGACGGCGTGCCGATCGCCGTCGTGAAGGACTCGGCGGGTGACATCCACGCAATCGGAGACACCTGCACCCACGGCGACATCTCGCTCTCCGAGGGCTTCGTCGAAGACGGAACGCTCGAATGCTGGGCCCACGGCTCCAAGTTCGAGCTCACCACCGGCCGTCCTCTGACGCTGCCCGCCTACGAACCCGTGCCCGTCTACGTCGTCACGATTCGCGACGGTGCCATCTACATCGACCCGAGCGACACTGTCGCCGTCTGAACAACAGGATTGAGTACACACGACATGTCAGTTCTCGAAATCAAGGACCTTCACGTCAGCATCGACACCGATCAGGGTGCGAAGCAGATCCTCAAGGGCGTCGACCTCACGCTGAACAGCAACGAGATCCACGCCATCATGGGCCCCAACGGCTCCGGCAAGTCGACCCTGGCCTACACGATCGCCGGTCACCCGCGCTACACCGTCGACAGCGGCACCATCACGCTCGACGGTGAGGACGTGCTCGAGATGAGCGTGGACGAGCGCGCCCGCGCCGGTCTCTTCCTCGCCATGCAGTACCCGGTCGAAGTGCCAGGGGTGACGGTCGCGAACTTCCTGCGCACCGCGAAGACCGCCATCGACGGGGAAGCCCCGGCGCTGCGGCCGTGGATCAAGGAGATGCGTGAAGCCATGCAGAACCTGCGCATGGACTCCTCGTTCGCGGAGCGCAACCTCAATGAGGGCTTCTCCGGCGGCGAGAAGAAGCGTCACGAGATCGTGCAGCTCGAGCTGCTGAAGCCGAAGTTCGCGGTGCTCGACGAGACCGACTCCGGACTCGACGTCGACGCGCTGAAGATCGTCTCCGACGGTGTGAACAAGGCGCGCGAAGCGAACGGCCTCGGCATCATGCTGATCACGCACTACACGCGGATCCTTCGCTACATCAAGCCCGACTTCGTGCACGTCTTCGTCGACGGCCGCATCGCCGAGGAGGGTGGTCCCGAGCTCGCCGAGCGCCTTGAGGAAGAGGGCTATGACCGGTTCCTCAGCGGCAGCGGCGTAAACTGAGCCCATGGCAACCTCGGCTCTCGCACCGGCACTCTTCGACCAGGTCGAAGAGGCGCTGAAGGACGTCATGGACCCCGAGCTCGGCGTCAACATCGTCGACCTCGGGCTCATCTATGACCTCACGTGGGACGACGAAGCCGACGCGCTGGTCGTCAGCATGACGCTGACGTCGGCCGGATGCCCGCTCACTGATGTGATCGAGGAGCAGACCGCGCAGTCGCTCGACGGCGTGGTGGAGCGGTTCCGCATCAATTGGGTGTGGATGCCGCCGTGGGGCCCGGAGCGCATCACCGAAGACGGGCGCGACATGATGCGCGCGCTCGGCTTCTCGATCTGACGTGCTGGCCGTACAAGGCCTCGAGATCCGCGTCGGCGCCCGCCTATTGATGGAGGGCGTCGACTTCCGGGTCGATCGCGGCGACAAGATCGGGCTCGTCGGCCGAAATGGTGCCGGCAAGACCACCCTCACCAGAGCCCTCGCGGGCGAGACCCTGCCCACCGGGGGAACGATCTCCCGCTCGGGTGAGATCGGCTACTTGCCGCAGGACCCTCGTTCCGGCGATCCCGAACAGCTCGCGCGAACGAGAATCCTCGATGCCCGCGGGCTCGGCCAGATCGTGCTCGGCATGCAGAGGGCGACCGAGGAGATGGCCAGCGACGATGCCTCGATCGCGGATGCCGCGATGCACCGCTATGGACGGCTCACCGACCGCTTCCTCGCCCTCGGCGGGTACGCCGCTGAGGCCGAAGCCGCCTCGATCGCGAGCAACCTCAACCTGCCCGACCGTATTCTCGATCAGCCCCTGAAGACGCTCTCGGGCGGGCAGCGCCGACGGATCGAGCTCGCCCGCATCCTGTTCTCGGATGCGAGCACGATGATCCTCGACGAGCCGACCAACCACCTCGATGCGGACTCGGTCGTGTGGCTCCGGGAGTTCCTCAAGGGATACTCGGGCGGGTTCATCGTCATCAGCCACGACATCGAGCTCGTCGGCGAGACGGTCAACAAGGTCTTCTACCTCGACGCGAACCGCCAGGTCATCGACATCTACAACATGGGGTGGAAGCACTACCTCCGCCAGCGCGAAGCCGATGAGGAACGGCGCAAGAAGGAGCGGCTCAACGCCGAGAAGAAGGCGACCGCGCTGCAACTGCAGGCGGCGCGCTTCGGTGCCAAGGCGACCAAGGCCGCCGCAGCCCACCAGATGGTGGCTCGCGCGGAGAAGCTGCTCGCCGGCCTCGAAGCGGTGCGGGCCGTCGACCGCGTGGCCAAGCTGCGCTTCCCCGAACCGGCCGCGTGCGGCCGAACGCCGCTCCAGGCGAAGAATCTGAGCAAGAGCTACGGCTCGCTCGAGATCTTCACTGCCGTCGACCTCGCGATCGACCGCGGGTCGAAGGTGGTCGTGCTCGGGCTGAACGGCGCAGGCAAGACCACCCTGTTGCGAATGCTGGCCGGTGTGGACGAGCCCGACACGGGGGTGATCGAGCCCGGCCACGGCCTGCGCATCGGGTACTACGCGCAAGAGCACGAGACGATCGACGTGAAGCGCACGGTGCTGCAGAACATGGTCTCCGCGTCTCCTCAGCTCACCGAGACAGAAGCGCGGCGCGTGCTCGGATCGTTCCTCTTCACCGGCGACGATGTGCTCAAGCCGGCCGGGGTGCTCTCCGGCGGCGAGAAGACCCGTCTCGCCCTCGCGATGATCGTGGTCTCGGGCGCGAATGTATTGCTGCTCGACGAGCCGACGAACAACCTCGACCCGGCCAGCCGCGAAGAGATCCTCGGGGCGCTCGCGGGCTACACCGGCGCGGTGGTGCTCGTCTCCCACGACGCGGGCGCCGTGGAGGCACTGAACCCAGAGCGGGTGCTCATCCTGCCGGACGGCGTCGAGGACCACTGGAACAAGGACTACGCCGAGCTCGTCGAACTTGCCTGACGCCGTTCAGTGCCGACGGAGACGTCGTGCAACCCGTGCGCGGCGACGTGCCGCTGGGCGGGGCTGGTGCTGGGCTGCCGGCTGCGACCTCGGATGCCGCCGGTCAGCGGTGCGAATCGATGAGCGCGTCCTCGATCTCGGCGTCGCTCGGGCCCTTGGCCTTGCGCCGCTCGCTGCGGCGCTCCTCCTGCATGCGGACCTTCGGGTCGTCGGCGTTCCGGATGCGGTACTCGGTGCGCACCGCCCAGCCGAGCCCGATGAAGCCCATCACGGCGAAGGCGATCCACTGCAGCGCGTATGAGAGGTGGGGGCCCTCGTCCTCTGGCGGTTTCGGCGTCGCCAGGGGAGCCGACTCTGCGGGGGCAGGGCTCTCGCTCGCGAGCAAGCCGTAGGCGTTCGTGTACGTCGGCTCACCGACCTTCTCCTCGACCGTGGGAAGGTGCACAGTAGCGAGCTGACCCTCGGGCGCGCTGCGTCCGGGAAGGGTGGGCTCACCGGGCTTGAGCCGGGCGACGACGGTGACGTCTCCGGCGGGCGGGGCGGGCACGGCATCCGGCGCGTCCTGCTCACTGCCGGTCGGAACCCATCCGCGGTCGACCACGAAGACCGCCCCGGCGTCGGTCTTGAACGGGACGACCACCGCGAAGCCCGGCTGGCCGTTCATGGGGCGGTTCCTCACCAGCAACTGCTCGTCGGCGAGGTAGCGCCCGTGAAGCTCCACGGGTGTCCACTTGAGGTCGTCGTGCCAGTCATCGAGCGTCGGCAGCACCTCATCTATCGGCTGCACGTCGCGATCCCAGTTCTGGGCGACGCGCTCGTTCTCGGCGCGCACCTCGTCGAGCCGAGCCCACTGCCAACGGCTCAACAGCACGCAGGCGATCGCGAAGAGCACGGCCACGCCGAGGTACCCGGCCCAGCGGCGATTCATGACGAAACGAAGCCGGTTCACGCAGGCGTCTCCTCAGGAAGCCGCTCGAGCGGCTCATCGATCGGGGTGACGACGACCGGGAACGCACGTGCGGCGAGGTAGTCGCGCAACCAATCCCGATGGTCGTCGCAGGCGAGCCAGATCTTCACCCGGCTCTCAGGATGAATGCGTGGGTTGCGCCAATTGATGCACCACGCAGCGGCCGCACCGCAACCCGCGCGTGAGCAGACGCGGCCCGCCGGGCCGCCCCCGAGTCCGATCACGATCGATCGCCCTCACCAGAAGCGCCCTGCTGACCTTGCGGACCTTGCTGACGTTGCTGTTCCTGCTGATCGGCGGTGAACCACCGGCCGTCGTCATGACGCACGAGTCCTCCAGGACGTTCGACAGCGCCTGGAGCCGTGCGCTGCACATTGGCGATCACGACGGCGACGTAGGGCAGCACGACCGCTCCGACCGCCGGTACGAGGATCCACCAGCCCGGGGTGAAGAAGCACGCGATCACGCACGCGAGCCTGACGCCCATCGCAATGCCGTACTTGAGCATGCGGATGCCGCGCTCCTCGTCGGGGGAGAGCGGAAGCGTCGTGATCGCGGTGCGGTGCTTCATCGGGGGATGTGATCCATGGTCTGCTCCAAGGGTACGCCGCCGCGCTGCGTGCAGACCCCTTGTTGTTTGAGCGAGATCGCCGGGACCTCGCGCTCGGCGCTCTTGGCTGAACCGAGAGAAGGGAGGGCACCGCTTGGCGCGACGATAGGCTCGAATCCATGACGACGACTCCTCGCACCGTGCTCATCACCGGCGGCAACCGCGGTATCGGCTTCGCGATCGCCGAGGCGTTCCTCGCGGAGGGCCACCGCGTCGCGGTGACCGCGCGCTCTGGTGAGGGCCCCGAGGGGAGCCTCACTGTGCGTGCCGATGTGACGGATGCCGCGTCGATCGACGCCGCGTTCACCGAGGTCGAGCAGAAGTTCGGACCGGTCGAGGTCGTCGTAGCCAACGCGGGTGTGACGCGCGACACGCTCCTGCTGCGCATGAGCGAGGACGACTTCACCGATGTGGTCGACACCAATCTGAGCGGCGCCTTCCGCGTGGTCAAGCGTGCCGCCAAGGGCATGCTGAAGGCGAAGTTCGGCCGGGTCGTGCTCGTGTCGAGCGTGGTGGGCCTGTACGGCTCAGCAGGCCAGATCAACTACTCGGCGTCGAAGAGCGGGCTCATCGGCATCGCACGCTCGCTGACTCGCGAACTGGGCTCCCGCGGGATCACCGCGAATGTCGTCGCGCCGGGGTTCATCGAGACAGAGATGACCGCGGTGCTCCCGGAGGCGACGCAGGCCGAGTACAAGCGCAACATCCCCGCCGGCCGATTCGCCCGGCCGGAAGAGGTCGCGAAGGCCATCACCTGGCTGGCGAGCGACGACGCGGCGTACATCTCGGGTGCCGTCATTCCGGTCGACGGTGGCCTCGGCATGGGGCACTGAGCGACCCCCGAACCTCCACGAAGCGCCGGCGCGTCTGATCAGCAGGCCGGCCGTGAGCATCGGCTCGACGAGGCCGTTCCAAGACGACCGCGGGCCTGCACAGCGCTGGGGAAGCGCGTCAGCGCAAGCCGAGGAGCGGCAGCACCTGGCCGAGGTCTCGCTGATCGAGTGAGACCGCTGCTGCCCGCCGCACGGGCTCCTTGGCGTCGAAGGCGACCGACAGCCCGGCGATGGCCATCATCTTCAGATCGTTGGCACCGTCGCCGATCGCGACCGTGCGCGACATCGGCACGCCGAGCTCGCCCGCCCAGCGGCGCAGCGCTTCCGCCTTCGCTTCCGCATCGATGATCGGCCCGTCGACCTCGCCAGTGAGCCGGTCATCGAGCACCGCCAACCGGTTCGCCGACCAGTTCCACAACGAGAGCTCCTCGGCGATCGGGTCGAGCACCTCGTGGAACCCGCCCGATACGACGCCGACGCGACCCCCGGCGGAGTGCACGCCCTCGATGAGCCGCTCGGCACCGTTGGTCACGGTGACGCGCTGCCGGGCACGCTCGAACACGCCGGTGCTGAGCCCGGTGAGCGTCGCGACCCGCGCCCGAAGACTGGCGGCGAAATCGAGCTCGCCGTTCATGGCGCGCTCGGTGATGTCGGCGACCTCATCCAGCGAACCCGCCTCTTCCGCGAGCAGTTCGATCACCTCGTTCTCGATGAGCGTCGAATCGACATCGAGCACGACGAGGAACCGGGCGGGTCGCGCCATTCGGGAGGGGCCTTTCACTTGTGGTCAGGATGCCGCGGGTCGCCCCGGCATCCGCCCGCACTCGACCGCGGAGCGGCTCAACCGACGAGCGAGCCTTTGCCCACCACGGTGATTCCCGACTCCGTGACGGTGAATCCGCGTGCGCGATCCGCGGCGGTGTCGAAGCCGATCTCGGCACCGGGCGCGACGACGACCTCTTTGTCAAGGATAGCGTTGCGCACTCTGGCCCCCGCGCCGACCTCGACCCGTTCGAACAGCACTGAATCAGCGACCTCGGTGCCCGAGTCCAGCGACACCCAGGGGCCGAGCACGCTGCGTTTGATCGATGCGCCCGACACCACGCATCCTTGCGACACCAGGGAGTCGATCGCTGTTCCGGCGACTCCTGAAGCATCGCGCACGAGCTTCGCCGGGGGAGCATTGAGCTGCTGGTTATGAATCGGCCAGGCACGGTTGTAGAGGTTGAACACTGGGAGCTTCGACACGAGATCCTGGTGCGCTTCGAAGAAGGACTCGATCGTGCCGACATCGCGCCAGTAGGAGCGGTCCCGGTCGGTCGATCCTGGCACCTCGTTGTTCCTGAAGTCGTACACAGCGGCGTCACCGCGCGAGACGAAATCGGGAACGATGTCGCCGCCCATGTCGTGCCCCGAGCCCGGCCTCGCGCCGTCGCGTGTGACAGCGTCGATCAGCACGTCGGCGTCGAAGACATAGTTGCCCATCGAGGCGAGGATCTCGTCGGGCGAGTCTGGAAGACCGGCGGCATCCCTCGGCTTCTCGAGGAAGCGGGCGATCCGGCCCGGGTCGTCGGGCTCCGCCTCGATGACGCCGAACTGGTCTGCGAAGCCGATCGGCTGTCGGATGGCCGCGACGGTCACGCCCGCGCCGCTATCGATATGCGCGTCGACCATCTGTGCGAAGTCCATGCGGTAGACGTGGTCGGCGCCGACGACGACGACGATGTCCGGTCGTTCGTCGCGGATGAGGTTGAGGCTCTGGAAGATGGCGTCGGCAGAGCCTGAGAACCAGCGCTTCCCCAGCCGCTGCTGAGCAGGGACCGATGCGATGTACGAATTCAGCACACCGCTCAACCGCCACACCTGCGATACATGACGGTCGAGGCTGTGCGACTTGTACTGGGTGAGCACGACGATCTGCAGCAGCCCTGAGTTGATGAGGTTCGAGAGCGCGAAATCGATCAGCCGATAGCTGCCCGCGAAGGGCACGGCCGGCTTCGCGCGGTCGGCGGTCAGTGGCATCAGCCGTTTGCCCTCGCCCCCGGCGAGGACGATGCCGAACACCTTGGGCGCCCCCATGCGCCCACAGTAGGCCCGAGCGTGCCGGCGGACTAGGTTCTGGCTATGCGCGTAGAAGTGTTCACCCGCGAGTTCCCGCCCGAGATCTACGGCGGCGCGGGCGTGCATGTGGACGAACTGGTGCGGGCGCTCCGCAACGGGGCCCCGAGCGGGTTCGAGGTCGGGGTCCGATGCTTCGGCGCGGAGCGCCACGCTGAGGATGTCCGCGCGTACGCAGCACCGGCGGAGCTCTCGCAGTCCAACCCGGCCCTGCGCACGCTCGGAGTCGACCTGCTGATGGCCCAGGATGCCGGCGGCGCCGATCTGGTGCACTCGCACACCTGGTACGCGAACGGGGCCGGACACCTCGCGAAGCTGCTGCACGGTGTGCCGCATGTGATGACCGCCCACAGTCTTGAACCGCTTCGACCGTGGAAGGCCGAGCAGCTCGGGGGAGGCTATCGAGTCTCGAGCTGGATCGAACGCGCTGCCATCGAGTCGGCAGACGCTGTGATCGCAGTGAGCCACGGCATGCGTCGCGACCTCCTCGGCTCCTACCCTGCGATCGCGGAGGACCGCGTGCACGTGGTGCACAACGGCATCGATACCGATCGGTGGAGGCCCGTCGACGACCCAGACCTCGTGCGGAGTCTCGGTGTCGACCCTCAGCGCCCGAGCGTCGTGTTCGTGGGCCGCATCACGCGGCAGAAGGGTCTTCCCCATCTGCTTCGCGCCGCCCGCAACCTGCCCGCCGACGTGCAGCTCGTGCTCTGCGCCGGGGCCCCTGACACACCAGAACTGCTCGAGGAGGTCAAGCGCGAGGTGCAGGAACTCGAGGCATCGCGAGGCGGCGTCGTGTGGCACGAACGGCTGCTGGCACAGCGTGAGCTCGCCGCGCTGCTCACGGCGGCCACGGTGTTCGTGTGCCCCTCGCTGTACGAGCCTCTCGGCATCGTGAACCTCGAGGCCATGGCCTGCGGCGCAGCGGTCGTGGCGACGGCCACCGGCGGCATCCCAGAGGTTGTGGATGATGGCGTCACCGGGCGCCTCGTGCCCGTGGAGCAGCTCGATGACGGCACCGGAACACCGCTCGACCCCGAGCGCTTCGAGCGCGACCTCGCTGACGCCCTCAACGAGGTCGTCGACGATCCCGAGGCAGCTGCGCGCATGGGCCGCGCAGGCCGGGCGAGAGCCGAGGCGGAGTTCGGCTGGGACCGGATCGCCGACCGAACGCTTGGGGTGTACCGCTCGCTCATGGGCGGAACCGACTGAACGGACAGGACGGCCGCGCCCCGTGACGATCGCGGGTCCGTCGTTCCGGCCCTGCTCGCCTGGCGCACCCTAAGCTTGAGGCACCATGTCACGCGTACTCGACTTCTCCGGTGTCTCGGTCATCCGCGAGGGCAATGCGATCCTCGACGCAGTCGATTGGCAGGTGGAAGAAGACCAGCGGTGGGTCATTCTCGGGCCGAACGGCGCCGGCAAGACCACCATGCTCCGCATCGCCGCGGCTGCCCTGCACCCGACGCAGGGTCGCGCCGAAGTGCTCGGAGGAGTGCTCGGGAAGACCGATGTGTTCGAGTTGCGTCCCCGAATCGGGTTCGCGTCGTCGACCATGGCCCGGCGGATCCCCGCTGGCGAGACGGTGCTGGATGCGGTCATGACCGCGGCATACTCGGTCACCGGCCGGTGGAACGAGCAGTACGAGGATCTCGACGTGCGCCGCGCGCAGCGCGTGCTGAAGGAGTGGCGCCTCGCCGGGCTTGCTTCGCGTCGCTTCGGCGACCTGAGCGATGGCGAGCAGAAACGAGTGCAGATCGCTCGCGCAGTGATGACCGACCCGGAGATCATGCTGCTCGACGAACCTGCCGCCAGCCTCGACCTCGGCGCGCGTGAAGAGCTGCTGCAACTGCTCGGCGGCTACGCGAGCGCCCCGGAGGCGCCCGCGCTCGTCATGGTCACGCACCACGTCGAGGAGATCCCGCCAGGGTTCACGCATGCCCTGCTCCTAACAGATGGTCACGTGACAGCTTCTGGGCCGGTCGACGAGGTGATCACGGCCGAGCACCTCGGCCGTACCTTCGGGCTCGACCTGGAGGTCACCAAGCGCGACGGACGCTTCAGCGCCCGCGCTGCCTGACCGCATCCTTATGCCTTCGATCTGGTAATGTAGATCGCTGGCTCCACAGCCGTAGATTTCGCTGCACCGCGTTCCGGTCAAGCGCTCGGCAGAGCGATCGCAGCACGAACCACAACCTCAAGGGATCACCATGAAGACCGACATCCACCCGGAATACCAGCCGATCGTCTTCCGCGACCTCGCGTCGGGCGCCACGTTCCTCACGCGCTCGACCGCGACGAGCGACAAGACCATCGAGCTCGACGGTGAGACCTACCCGGTGATCGACGTCGAGATCTCCTCGGAGTCGCACCCGTTCTACACGGGCAAGCAGCGCATCCTCGACAGCGCGGGCCGCGTCGAGAAGTTCAACCAGCGCTTCAAGGGCTTCGGCAGCAGCAAGTAAGCCGCAGCACCAGCACAGAAGAGGCGATCCCTTTCGGGGTCGCCTCTTTGCATTTGGTGCAGCAGGGCGATCCCACTCGGGGTCGCCTCTTCGCGTCTGATGCAGCGGGGCGATCCCGTTCGGGGTCGCCCTCGCCGCACCTGATTCAGTAACTCGGCCAACTGCCTCGCGCGACGAACTCAGGGTCTCGCACGCGCCGCATGTACGCCTGGAAGTTCGCTGCCTGCTCCGACGACCACATCGCCTGCGAGCGATGCAGCTCGGCGGGGTCGGCGGGTAGCAGCGCGGCGTGTGCGCGGATGATGGCGAGTGCCACGCGGCCCGCGGCGATGGCGTCGGATCCTGCGTCATGTGCGCGCAGCAACTCGATGCCGTACACCGCGGAGGCGGCCTCGAGCGTGCGCTTTCCCTTGCGGTAGCGGTCGACCTGCTTGTCGATGACGAGCGGGTCGATGACGGTGCCGGTGATGGCCAGCGGCTCGATCCCGTGCCGTCTGGCCTCGCGATCGAGCACTGTGAAGTCGTACGGCGCGTTGTACACGGTCACCGGCACACCGCGCGCGAACAGGCCGCGCAGCGCGTCGATGATCTCGGCGACGACCTCAGCAGCGGCACGCCCCTCGGCTCTCGCCCGTTCCGTAGTGATGCCGTGCACCTGCGCGGCTCCCTCGGGGATCTCGACGCCCGGGTCGGCGAGCCATTCCAGCTGCTCAACCACGTTGCCGTCGTCGTCGAGCACGCCGACGTGTGCGGACACGATGCGCGCCGTCTCCACGTCGACGCCTGTGGTCTCGAGGTCGAATACTCCCACTTGCTGCAACCACGATGCGCCCATACGGGCACCGTATCGAAGCCCTCCGTCATCGCCGCGCCGCGACAGGCGGTGCGCCGCAACCGGGCCGCGCGATCAGAGGCGCGCGGCGCTGAATCGCGGCTGGCCGACGTGCAGCCAGTAGAAGCTCTGCGTGCCCAGCGTGAACGACAGCGCTCCGTCTTCGCCCACGTCGGGGAAGCGCGCCCCGCCGAAGAGGTCGAAGGTCGGGGTTCCGGGCTCGTCGGGCATCGTGATCCGCACCGAGACCGGGTTGTGAACGAAGCTGAACACGCACAGGATCCGCTCGGGCTCATCTCCCGGGGTGGAGTCGGAGCCCTCGTACTCGCGGAGGAAGGCGAGCACGCCGGGGTGATCCGTCTCCAGCACCCTGATGGTGCCGAGTCCGAAGGCCGGGTGCGCCTTGCGCACGTGGATCACATTGCGCACCCAGTGCAGCAGTGAGCGCGACTGCGCCAACTGAGACTCCACGTTGATGTGCCCGTAGTGGTACACGAGCGATTGCACGACCGGCAGGAACAGCTTGCCGGGGTCGGCGCTCGAGAATCCCGCATTGCGGTCGGGAGTCCACTGCATCGGCGTGCGCGACGCGTCGCGGTCGGGCAGCCAGATGTTGTCGCCCATGCCGATCTCATCGCCGTAGTAGAGGAACGGGCTGCCCGGGAGCGAGAACAGCAGCGCGTGCGCGAGCTCGAGCTCAGGACGCGAGTTGTCGAGAAGCGGCGCGAGACGCCGACGAATGCCGACGTTCACCCGCATCCTCGGGTCGTACGCGTACCAGCCGTACATCGCCTGGCGGTACTCCTCGCTCACCATCTCGAGGGTGAGTTCATCGTGGTTGCGCAGGAAGACGCCCCAGCCCGCGCCGGGCGGCACGTCGGTCGTCTCCGACAGCACCTTGACGAGCTCGTCCGCCTGCTGCGAGCGAAGCGCATAGAAGATGCGCGGCATCACGGGGAAGTCGAAGGCCATGTGGCATTCGGGCTCTTCTTCCGTACCCATGAACGCCGTGACCTCGCGGGGCCACTGGTTCGCCTCCGCGATGAGGATGCGACCGGGGTACTCGTGATCGAGCAGCGCGCGGAGCCGCTTCAGGAACTCATGAGTCGGCGGCTCGCCCTCGCCGTTGCCCTCCTCCGACTCGTAGAGGTACGGCACCGCGTCGAGGCGGAACCCGTCGACGCCCATATCGAGCCAGAACCGCACGATCTCGAAGATCGCCTCGTGCACGGCTGGATTCTCGAAGTTGAGGTCGGGCTGGTGCGAGAAGAAGCGGTGGAAGTAGAACTGGCGCCGCTCGGAGTCGAATGCCCAGTTCGAGTCCTCGTAGTCGGTGAAGATGATGCGGACGTTCTTGTACTTGTCGTCGGTATCGCTCCACACGTAGAAGTCGCCGTACGGCCCGTCGGGGTCGCTGCGCGACTGCTTGAACCACTCGTGCTGGTCGGACGTGTGGTTCAGCACCAGGTCGATGATGACGCGCATGTTCCGCTCGTGCGCCTTGGTGACCAGTTCGCGGAACTGCTCGATGGTTCCGAACTCCGGCAGGATCGACATGTAGTCGGCCACGTCGTAGCCGCCGTCGCGGAGCGGAGACGTGAAGAACGGCGGCAGCCAGAGCGCGTCGACGCCGAGCCACTGCAGGTAGTCGAGCTTCGACAGGAGGCCCTCGAGGTCACCGGTGCCGTCGGCGTTGCTGTCGACGAAGGAGCGCACCATCACTTGGTAGAACACCGCCCGCTTGTACCACAGAGGGTCGAGCGCGAGGCCGGGCAGCGTGATGGGCGCGGTGAAGCTCATATCCGCCGAGTCTAGGCGCGCATGCTGAGCCCCTCCAGGTGGCCCCGTCTCTCGACTCATACACTTGACGGATGTCCGTTCCCTCGCCCTACGCCGCTGCGCTCGCTACGCTCCCGGTGCTCCGGGGGGAGGCGATGGTGAGGGGCGCCCGCACCGCGTATTGGCAGTACGGCGACGAGGATGCCGCGATCTCCGTGGTCTTCGTGCACGGGTTCCGAGGCGACCACCACGGCCTGGAGCCCATCGTCGCGGGTCTCGCGCCATCGATCCGAGCAGGGCGCCTCCGCGTCGTCATTCCAGACCTTCCCGGCTTCGGCGAGTCGCAGCCGTTTCAGGATGGGCGCCATGACATCGCCGGCTACGCCGCGTGGCTTCGCGCGTTCGTCGCCGAAGCAGGCGCCGGCGGCTCTCCCGTGCTCGGGCACTCCTTCGGCTCGATCGTCGTCGCGGCCGCAGCGGCTGATGGCCTCGGCGCATCGAGGCTCATGCTCGTGAACCCGATCGCGGCGCCCGCGCTCGAGGGACCGAACGGGGTGCTCACACGGCTCGCGGTGCTCTACTACCGGGTCGCCGCCGCGTTGCCTGAACGGCTCGGCTTCGCGCTGCTGCGCAACCGCCTCATCGTGCGGGTCATGAGCATCGCCATGGTGACACGCCGGGATCCGGTGCTTCGCCGGTTCGTGCACAACCAGCACGATCGATACTTCAGCGCGTTCGGAGATCGCGCCGTGGTGCTCGAGGCATTCAAGGCGTCGGTGTCGCACGACGTTCGCGAATTCGCCGACAAGATCGCCGCCCCGACGCTTCTGATCGCCGCCGATCGCGACCAGATCACACCGCTGCCCAAGCAGCACACCCTCGCTCGGCTCTTCGCGGAGCCGCGGCTGGCCGTCGTGCACGGCGTCGGGCATCTGATCCATTACGAGGCACCGCAGCTCGCAGCGGGCGAGATCGCGTCGTTCCTCGGTCTCGAGTCCCACACCGAACCCGAGCGGATGGCAGAGGGATGAGGCTCATCGTCGACTGCCGGTATGTGCGCGTGGGCCGTCACGACGGCATCAGCCGCTTCACGGCGGGCATCGTCGCGGCACTCGCGAAGCGGCATCCGCTCGTCATGCTCATCAGCGACGAACGCCAGTTGGAGAAGCTGCCGCCGCTCGCCTGGCGCAAGGTGTCATCGCCGACCTCGTGGCGGGAGCCCTTCGTGGCGCTCCAGGTGAACCGGCTGCGGCCCGACGTCGTCTTCACGCCCATGCAGACCATGGGCTCGCTCGGGCGACGCTACCGACTGGTCTCGACACTGCACGACCTGATCTATTACTCCAATCCCATGCCGCCGCGGAACCTGCCGTGGTTCGTTCGGGTGCTGTGGCGGCTGTACCACCTGGCGTGGTGGCCGCAACGACTGCTGCTGAACGGCGCCGACGCCGTGGTGACGGTCTCAGAGACGACCAAGCGCTCGATGATCGAGCATCGGCTCACCAAGCGCTCGATCACGGTCGTACCGAACGCCGCAGACACGGCACCCGACGGCGCTGAGCAGGGGTCGAGGCGCCAACCGCCGGCGAACCGCGATCTCGTGTACATGGGATCGTTCATGCCGTACAAGAACGTCGAGGTGCTCGCCCGCGCGCTGCGGCTTCTGCCCGGGTATCGGCTGCACCTGCTCAGCGGGATCACGGATGCCGATCGCGGGCGCTACGAAGAACTCGCCCCGGCCGGCGCACTCGTGTTCCACGACGGAGTGAGCGACGAGGAGTACGACGAGCTGCTCTCGCGTGCCTTTGCGCTCGTGCACGCTTCGCGCGACGAGGGATTCGGCATCCCTCTCGTCGAGGCGATGACGCACGGCACGCCCGTCGTCGTGAGCGACATCCCGATCTTCAGGGAGATCGCCGGCGATGCCGGACGGTACTTCGACCCGGATGATGCCCAGGGGGTCGCCTCCGCCTTGCGAGCCCTCGAGGACGACGCGGCTTGGTTGTCCGCCTCGAAGTCGGGAACCGAGCAGGCCCGGCTGTTCGATTGGGAACGCTCCGCGGGCATCCTGCTGGAGCTGCTCCAACGGGTGAGCAGCGGTGAGACGGGCAGAGTCGGCGACAGGGTCGAGCGCCTCGGCTCGATCGAGCGCGGCAACGCCGTCAGCGACGCAAGCGGTCGCGAATCGCGCTGAGCAGCTCGCTGGTGCCGGCATCGAGCTTGAGCACCGATCTGCCGTCGGCCCGCGTGATGCCGCGATTGATGATCACGATCGGCTTGTGCTCGCGCCGTGCGCGCTCGACGATGCGGATGCCGGAGTTCACCACCAGCGACGACCCCGCCACGAGCAATGCGCTGGCCTCTTCGACCATCGCCGCGGCCTTGGCGAAACGCTCTGCCGGCACGAGCTCGCCGAAGAAGACGACATCGGGCCGGATCGCAGCGCCGCAGACGGGGCACCGGGGGAGCACCAGCCTGTCGTACGCCGCCACCTCGGCATCGCCGTCGGGGTTCAGCGCCGCATCCGTCGACATCGCGTCGAGCCACGGATTGCTGCGACCGATCTGGGCTTCGATCTCGGCCCGCGGCAGCTCATGACCGTGGGCCAGGCAGCGCACCCGGTCACCGCTGCCGTGGAGGGCCACCACGCGCTTCGAACCGGCGCGCACGTGCAGCCCATCGACGTTCTGGGTGATCACTCCATTGGTGACGCCCTCGTGCTCGAGCTCGGCCAGCGCTCGGTGACCCCCGTTCGGCTGCGCTGCTGCGAAGCGGCGCCACCCGAGATGGCCGCCCGCCCAGTACCTGCGCTGCGCGTTCTCGCTCCCGCTGAAGGTCTGCCACGTCATCGGGGCACGCTTCGGCGCGCCCTCTCCTCGGTAGTCGGGGATGCCCGAGTCGGTGCTCAGCCCGGCACCGGTGAGCACCGCGACGAGGTGCCCGGCGAGCAAGTCGGCCGCGGCGTCAGCCTGCGCGCCGAGCGAAGCGTCGAGGCCCGGTGCGTGCGCGTGGTGTCTCATGGTCACCAGTCATAACACCGGAGGGCGCGATAGTGTTCCGCACGGCGGGGACGCGCTCGCGGCGCCGCCGCGGGCGAACGGCCATCGGCCGAGCGGCGTCACATGGCAGAGGAAGCGGAGGCCGCGGGTGCGGATCGAGCAAGTGCACGACCTCGAGCACGAGGGACTCGACGACTACCGGAACCTCACCGACGTGGCGCTCCGCCGGGTTCGTGAACCGCTCGAAGGGCTCTACATCGCCGAGTCCGCCAAAGTCATCCGCCGGGCACTGGAGGCCGGTCACCGGCCACGGTCGGTGCTGCTGCAGGACAAGTGGCTCGGCGACATCGCGCCCTTCCTCGAGGGCCACGACGTGACGGTGTTCATGGCGGACGCCGAGTTGCTCGAGCAGATCACCGGGTTCCAGATGCACCGCGGCGCGCTTGCCGCGATGCACCGCCCGCGGCTTCCCGACCCGGCCGAACTGCTGGAGGGAGCGCGCCGTGTGGTGGTGTTCGAGGACATCGTCGACCACACGAACGTGGGTGCCGGCTTCCGTGCTGTGGCGGGCCTCGGGGCCGACGCGGTGCTGATCGGGCCGCGTTGCGCCGATCCGCTCTACCGCCGCAGCGTGCGCGTGAGCATGGGCACTGTGCTTCAGGTGCCGTGGACTCGACTCCCGGAGTGGCCGGATGCCGGCGAGGTGCTGCACCGCGCCGGATTCGAGATCGCGGCCCTGGCGCTCACCGACGACGCGGTGGCGCTGGATGAGTATGCGGCCGAAGCGCCCGAGCGCGTCGCACTGCTCATGGGTTCAGAGGGCGACGGGCTCAGCGAGGCGGCGATGGCTGCGGCAGACCGTGCGGTGCGGATTCCAATGCACCACGGCGTCGACTCGCTCAATGTCGCCTCTGCGGCGGCTGTCGCGCTCTGGGAGTTGCGTACCCGCTGACGACCGGGCTCGTGCCTAGACTGTTGCGGTGCCGCTGACCCGTCGACAGATCTACTTCCGACGCAGGCTCGCCGTCTTCGGCACGCTCGCGGTGCTGCTCGGCGTCGGCGCCTATGTTCCCGCGACGCTGATGGCTCCTCTTCCCGAAGCCGCAGCGACCCTCGCGCCGTACTCCGTCGAGAGCGGCCCCGCGGCCCAGGTGGCACTGCCTGAGTGGGGAGCTAGCGCGATCGGCGCCGAGGGGTTCGGCGATCGCGCAGCGGTCGCGCCGGAGGGTGCCGGGGTGCCGACGGATGCCGATCCTGTCGGCCTGCTCGCCTCGGCGGGGAGCGCCGAGGCCCTGCCGATCGCCAGCATCGCAAAGGTCGTGACGGCGCTCGTCGTGCTCGATGCGCACCCGCTCGAAGCAGGCGAACCGGGACCGGTCATCGCCACCACCGCGGCCGACCTCGACCACTACCACAAGCAACTCGCTTGGAACGGGTCCGTCCGGCCGGTCGCCCCGGGTCTGGCGTTCACGCAGCACGAACTGCTTGAACTGCTCCTGGTGGTCTCGGCGAACAACTACGCGGAGACACTCGTCACGTGGGCGTTCGGCTCAGAAGCCGCGTACGTGGATGCTGCTGGGGCGTGGCTGTCCGCCAATGGTCTCACCGGCATCACGATCGTCGACTGCACCGGGCTGGACCCGGCGAATCGGGCGTCGGCCGCGCACCTGCTGCCGCTCGCGGAACTCGCGATGCAGCATCCGGTCATCGCCGAGATCGTCGGCATCGCTCAAGGAGGCATGCACGACATCGGGCCGTACGAGAACACGAACCCCGTGCTCGGCGACCCTGGCGTCATCGGCGTGAAGACCGGCACGCTCATGGACTTCGGCCACAATCTCCTGTTCGCAGCCGACATCCCGGTGGGCGAGCACAGCGTGCGCGTGCACGGGGTCGTACTCGGAGCACCAGGGCGGCAGGCCTTGAGCGACGCGGTTCGCAATGCGCTCGCGAGTGCCGGCAGCGGGTTCCAGGAGTTGTCGTTGACGCAGGCAGGACAAGCTTTCGGCACGTACTCGACCGCCTGGGACGAGCGCACCCGGCTGACTGCCGCCGCTGACGCATCGATCGTGGCGTGGTCGAACACGCCCGTGTCGGTGCTGGTGAGCTCGACCCCGCTGAGCAGTGCAGAGGCCGGGGCGAGGGTCGGCGTCGCGACCTTCGTCGTGGGCGGCGAGACCGTCGAAGTGCCACTCGTGCTCGACGAGGCCCTCTCGGAGCCCGACCCCTGGTGGCGGCTGACCAACCCGGCTGAGCTGTTCTGAACGGCGGGAGTCCCTCGCTCCACGTGGCCTGCACATCGTCTGCGGCCGCGGCATCCAGCCGGTCTCGCCCTTCGCGGGCGGCGCGCTGACGCTCAGTCGTCTTCGAGTCGCACTGAGCCCGGGAGCGGGCGCTTCGGGGTGATGAAGTCACCGGAGGATTGATGCCGGATGCGGCGGATCACCCACGGAACGAAGTGCTCCCGCGCCCAGACGATGTCGTCGGCACGCGCGCGCCGCCAGCTGTACCGGGGGAGCGGTTCGGGCTGCATCGGTTCGAGATCGTTCGGCACGTTCAGCGCCGAGAGCACCATGCGCGCGATCGTGTGGTGACCAAGCGGCGAGAAGTGAAGCCGGTCGGGAGCCCACATGCGCGCGTCGCGCAGCTCGCGCAACGCCCACATGTCGGCGATGATCGCGTCGTGCTTGGCGGCTACCGTGTGCAGGTTCTCGTTATAGATGGCGACCTTGCCGCGAAGCCTGCCGAGCACCGGCGTATGACCGATATCAGGACCGGTGAAGAGCACGACGGTCGCGTTCGAGGAGCGCAGGGTCTCGACCAGGCCATCCATCCGGCTCGCGACTTCGTCAGGGTCGGTGCCGGGCCTGATGATGTCGTTGCCGCCGGCCGACACGGTGATGAGATCCGGCTGCAGTGCCACGGCTGCGCCGGCCTGCTCGTCGATGATCTGCTGCAGCAGGCGGCCGCGCACGGCCAGATTGGCGTACGCGAAGTCGTCATGGCTGCGGGCGAGCACCTCCGCGACGCGGTCGGCCCAGCCGCGATGGCCGCCGACGCTCCGCGGCTCGGGATCGCCGATCCCCTCGGTGAACGAGTCGCCGATCGCGACGTACCGCGTCCATGGGTGCACTTGCGTCATGGGTCAAGCCTCCCAAATACGCGGGGACGGCGTCCCTTGTCGCATGTTTTCCGGCGTGTCACTCTTTGCACAGGCGGGGACCACAACGACGGACCCCGGAGAAAGGGAGGACACCGTGGGATTCCTCGCATTCCTGATCCTCGGACTCATCGCGGGCGCCATCGCCAAGCTGATCTTGCCGGGTCGGCAGGGCGGCGGTTGGCTCGTGACGCTGCTGCTGGGCGTCGTCGGAGCCATCCTCGGCGGCTGGATCGGCTCATTGTTCTTCAACCGCGGCCTCACCGAATTCTTCGACCTCGGCACGTGGTTGCTCGCCATTCTGGGGGCCATCATCGTGCTGCTCATCTGGGGCGCTCTCACTCGCAAGCGAGCGTAGTCCGCAACAGCCATCGACACCGGGGGCGGTGGCCGGCTCGACCGGCACCCGCCCCCGGTGTTCTGCGTCGTACGGGTGCGAAGATGTTCGCGTGAGCAAGCAAGACGGCTCGTCGAGGCAGGTGACCACAGCGCCGCTCGACGATCGCACCGCGACCATCATGCACGTCGACATGGACGCGTTCTTCGCCTCCGTCGAACTGCTCGAGCGGCCGGACCTCCGTGGCAAGCCGGTGATCGTGGGCCACGCGAGCGCGCGCTCGGTCGTGACCGCGGCGACCTACGAAGCGCGGCGCTACGGCGTGAACTCGGCGATGCCCATGGCCGTCGCGCTGCGCCGCTGCCCGCACGCCGTTGTGCTGGAACCGCACTTCGACCGCTACCAGCACTTCTCACGTCAGGTGCGCGCGATCTTCGAAGAGTTCACCCCGCGCGTCGAGCCCCTCAGCATCGATGAGGCGTTCCTCGACATCACCGGCGCCCGCGCGCTGTTCGGCGGCGCCTACGCGATCGGCACCGAACTGCGTCGGCGCGTGCTGGATCGCACCGGGTTGACGTGCTCCGTGGGCGCGGCGCCGACCAAGTTCCTCGCGAAGCTCGCATCGACCCGGGCGAAACCGGATGGGCTGCTGATCGTGCCCGAGCCCGACACGCTTCGATTCCTGCATCCGCAGCCGATCTCCGCCCTGTGGGGTGTCGGACCGAAGACGGCGGATCACCTGACGAGGCTGGGCCTCAGAACGGTCGCGGATGTCGCCGCGGTACCGATCGAGACGCTGCGCGCGGCCATCGGAGATGCGGGGGCCACGCGGCTGCACGCCTTGGCGTGGGGTCGCGATCCGCGCATCGTCGACACCGTCTCGGCCGAGAAGAGCATCGGCCATGAGACGACCTTCGAGACCGACGTGAGGGATGCTGAGACGCTGAAGCGGGAACTGCTCCGACTGTCGCTCCGCGTGGGTGAGCGCCTGCGACGCAGCGATGTCGCGGCCCGCACGGTGTCCCTGAAGCTGCGCCTTCACGACTTCACGACGCTCACGAGGTCGCGCACCCTGAACGAGCCGACCGATCTCGGCAGGCGGGTCTACGAGGAGGCGGTCACCCTGCTCGAGGCGCTCGGACGACATGGCGAGGGCGTACGCCTGATCGGGGTTCGCGCGGAGCAGCTCTCCGCGGATGCCGGGGGCGGCGCCGTCCTCTGGGACGACGACGAATCGTGGCGCGACACCGAAGCCGCCGTCGACGCGCTCAATGCGAAGTTCGGGGAGGGCGCTCTGCGGCCCGCGGCATTGCTCGGCCCCGGGGGCGCCAGACGTCACCACGCGCGCGAGCAGGCGGATCGAGACCGTCCGGTGTGACCTTGTCGGCGGTCGCGGCTACCATTTGCTGAAGTGAACGCCCAGCCGCAGCTCCAACCCCAAATGGGGAATTTCGCGGCCGAGCACCTCTCTCCGAGCTTTCCGGCACGTGCGCCCTGGGGCACCGCCGACAAGCTGCGCGCTTGGCAGGTGGAAGCCCTCGACGCCTACTTCGAGCGCGAGCCCCGCGACTTCCTCGCGGCTGCGACTCCGGGCGCCGGCAAGACGACCTTCGCGTTGAGACTCGCCACTGAGCTGCTCCGGCGCGGCACGGTCGATCGCATCACCGTCGTCGCCCCGACGGAGCACCTGAAGAAGCAGTGGGCCGACGCGGCGCACCGCGTCGGCATCCGTCTCAATCCTGAGTTCCGCAACAGCCACGGCACGCACGGCCGGCACTATCACGGCGTCGCCATCACCTATGCGCAGGTGGCGACCAACGCGAGCGTGCATCGACGTCTCACGCTGTCCGGCCGAAGCCTCGTCATTCTCGATGAGGTGCATCACGGCGGAGACGCGCTGAGCTGGGGCGACGCCATCCGTGAGGCGTTCGAGCAGGCGACACGGCGGCTCTCGCTCACCGGCACTCCCTTCCGGTCTGACACGGCGCCGATCCCGTTCGTGCGATATCTGCGCGACGAGCGCGGCATCCGCACCTCGCAGACCGACTACAACTACGGCTACGGGCGCGCCCTTGCAGACGGCGTCGTGCGGCCCGTCATCTTCATGTCGTACGCGGGCACCATGCGCTGGCGCACGCGATCGGGCGACGAGATGGAGGCTCGCCTCGGCGAGCCGGACACCAAGGACGTCACCTCACAGGCATGGCGCACCGCGCTCGACCCCGAGGGCGAGTGGATCCCAGCCGTGCTGCGCGCCGCAGATGTGCGCCTGAGCGAGGTGCGAAGGGCGGTTCCGGATGCCGGAGGCCTCGTCATCGCCACCGACCACGCAGCGGCCAAGGCGTACGCGGCGATCCTCCGCGAGGTCACCGGTGAGGCTCCGACGCTCGTGCTGAGCGACGACGCCACGGCCGGAGAGCGCATCGACGAGTTCTCGGCCGGGGACTCGCGATGGATGGTTGCGGTCCGCATGGTGTCGGAGGGCGTCGACGTGCCGCGGCTGGCCGTCGGCGTGTACGCGACGAACGCCTCCACCCCGTTGTTCTTCGCCCAGGCGATCGGCCGGTTCGTGCGCACCCGGCGCCGGGGGGAGACCGCGACCGTGTTCCTTCCGAGCGTGCCGCAACTGCTCGCGCTCGCCACCCGTCTTGAGCTCGAGCGCGATCACGCGCTCGACCGCGAGCGGTCGGATGACGGCGACCTCTTCGCCGAAGAAGACGCGATGCTGGCCGAGGCCAACCGTGAGGAGAAGGCTTCGGCAGAGCTCCAGCAGGAGTTCACGTGGCAGGCCTTGGAGTCGAGCGCCACCTTCGAGAAGGCCGTGTACAACGGCGACGAGTTCGGGCAACTGGCCGTGCCCGGCACTCCCGAGGAGTTCGATTTCATCGGGATTCCGGGGCTGCTCGATCCCGAGCAGGTGAGCGATCTGCTCCGGCACCGGCAGCGACGGCAGTCGAAGCGGATGCGTGAGCGGCCCGCGCAGCAGCGGGAAGACGACGTGCCGCAGCCTCTCTATCGCACGCTCAAGGAGCAACGGGCCCTGCTGAACAGCCTCGTCGGCATCCGGGCGAAGCACACGAATCAGCCTCATGCGATGGTGCACGCGGAGGTGCGTCGAGCGACAGGCGGGCCGCCCGTCGCGCAGGCGAGCGTTGCCCAACTACAAGCGCGCATCGACCTGCTTCGGAAGTGGCTGACACGGGGTTGACGCTCCGTGGTCCCCACTACTGGGGGCACGCTTGTACCCCGTTTTCGATGGATGTCGGCAGAATAGGGGACGCGAAACGCTTTCAGGAACGGTAGCGTGATCGCTGTCGCAAGGGCCCCCGAAGCCCAGCGATGGCAGAACCCTCACTGAACCCGAAGCACAACGGACGGGCGGAACCCGAACTTCTACGCCCGTCCGGCGGCACCGCCCCGAGTGCCGCAGATCGATAACCGAACACACCCGAAAAATCGCAAGGCGCTTCCTCGAGAGGCGCTGTTCAACAAGGAACCCGAACCTTGACCGATACGCTCCACCCTGCCCAGAATCCGTCCGCTTACCCCACCTCCGGCGCGTCCTCGGCGGCGGAGCACCCCTCCGCAGTCGGCGGCAAGTCGGCACGTCGCCGTCAGTGGGGTGCGGAACGCTCGACCGCCCCGCTGCCCTCACAGCACCCGATCCCGAGCGACCGCAAGATCGCGCTCGGCCGGATCGCGATCGTGATGACGGTCGTGTTTTGGTTGGTGTACGTGATCTACACGATCATGCGCGAGTTCATCAACAACGGGAACGGCGGCTTCAGGTTCACCACCGAGGCCATCGGCTATGTGATCGTCGTGACCTTCCTTACGTTCTCGGCGCTCATGTACCTCGTAGCCCGACAGGGCGCACTCGAGCGCTTCAAAGCCCACCGACGGGTTCCTCGCGCCGAGCTCGACCGCCATTTCAGCCATTCGGATCGCGATCTCACGGTGCTCGTGCCCTCGTATGCCGAAGAGCCCGAAGTGGTGCGAGCCACCCTCTGGTCGGCAGCCCTCCAGGAATACCCCTCCATGAGGGTCATGCTCCTCCTCGACGACCCGCCCTACCCGACCGACCCCGCAGTGGCGGAACGGCTCGACCGGTCGCGCCGCCTCGCCGAGGAGATCGAGACGGCACTCGAGGAGCCGCGGTTCCGCGCCGACTCGGCACTGCGCGATTTCGAATCGAAGTACGCGGATCGCGGCTGGGTGGAGGCGCCGGCCGTCCACACCCTCGCCGAGCTGTACCGCTGGTCGGCGGGGTGGCTTCGCCAGCGCGCCGAGGATGAGCCGATCGTCGACCACGTCGATGTGTTCTTCACCGAGCAGGTGCTCGGCGGGCTCGCCGATGACCTCGAGCTCACGGCGTCGGCGCTCGACGCGGCAGTGCTCGAGCGCTCCGCGCCGACCGCGGAACGCATGGGCGAACTGCACCGGCGCCTGGTCTGGATCTTCACCGCCTCGCTCGGCACCTTCGAGCGCAAGCTGTACTCCTCGGTGTCGCACGAGGCCAACAAGGCGATGAACCTGAACGCCTACCTCGGACTGATGGGCGGCCACTATCGCCCGGAGGAGACCCCGGATGGCACCATCCTCCGTCCCGTGGACGAACCCGGTCCCGGCGACCTCTGCGTTCCGGACGCCGACTACGTGCTGACGCTCGACGCGGACTCCCTGCTGCTGCGGGAGTACTGCCTTCGCCTCGTCTACCTGCTGGAGCAGCCCGAGCACGAGCGCGTCGCGGTCGTGCAGACGCCGTACTCCTCCTTCCGCGGTGCGAGCACCCGAATCGAGCGGCTCGCAGGCGCGACCACCGACCTGCAGCACCTGCTGCACCAAGGCATGACCAAGCACAATGCGACCTTCTGGGTCGGCGCGAATGCCGTCATCCGGAAGGCAGCGCTCGCTGACATCGTCGAGACTGAGACCGTCGGCGGCTTCACCGTGCGGCGGTACGTGCAGGACCGCACGGTCATCGAAGACACCGAGTCGAGCATCGACCTGGGAAGCCACGGCTGGACGCTCGTGAACTACCCCGAGCGCTTGAGCTACAGCGCGACACCGCCTGACTTCGGCTCGCTCATCGTGCAGCGGCGCCGCTGGGCCAATGGCGGCCTCCTCATCATGCCGAAGCTGTGGCGCCAGGTGCGCGACCGTCGGCGCAGCGGCCAGCACATGGGCCTGCTCGAGCTCGCCCTCCGCGTGAACTACATGGCTTCGATCGCCTGGGCGAGCTTCGGACTGGTGTTCCTCCTCGCGTACCCCTACGACGGCAGGCTGCTGAGCCCCGTGGTGGTGCTCGCCGCTCTTCCGTACTTCATCGCGATGGCGAGCGACCTGCGATACTGCGGCTACAAGCGGCTCGATGTGCTTCGCATCTACGGGTTCAATCTGATCCTGCTGCCGGTGAACCTCGCGGGCGTGCTCAAATCGATCGAACAGGCGATCACCAACCGCAAGATCCCGTTCGCACGCACACCCAAGGTGCGGAACCGCACCGCGGCGCCGGCGCTGTACGTGCTTGCTCCCTACCTGATCATCGCCTTCTCGCTGTTCACCCTGTGGCGTGACGCAACCGCGGGTAACTGGGGCAACGCCCTGTTCGCGGCATTCAACGCGGTGCTCGCGATCTGGATCACAGTGGCCTACATCGGCATCGGCACCTCGATGGTCGATCTCTTCGGCGGGGTGCTGCGTTGGCTCTTCATCGCGCGCGAGCCGAAGCAGGCACCGGTCGCGGAGGCCGAGGCATCCGACGACAGTCTCGACTGGCGCGCTGTGCTCTATCACGGCCGGGCCGACGAGGTCGTCCATCGCACGAGTGATCTGCGGATCGCGCCCCTCGCGCCCGCGGTGAGCGGAGCGAAGTCATGACCGCCGGGGGCACGCTGCGCCTGTCGTTCTGGCGGGTGATCGTCGCGGTGATCGTGTTGTCAGCACTCATCGCGGGAAGCTTCTTCGTGTACAAGGCGTGGGCCTCTGCTCGGACCGTCGATGGAGCAGAGGCGTGGTTCGCAGGGTACGCGGATGTCACCGCGACTCCGTCATACGCCTTCGAATCGCCCATCGACGCCGCCGCGAACGATGTCGTGCTCGCCTTCATCGTCGCTGATCCGACCGAGGGGTGCGAGCCGACCTGGGGCGGTGCCTACTCACTGGACGAGGCGGCCGAGCAGCTCGACCTCGACCGCAGGCTGGTGCGCCTCGAGCAAGCCGGTGGCGGGTACACGGTGTCGTTCGGCGGTCTCAACAATGACGAGCTCGCCACCTCGTGCACCGACCCTGACGAGTTGCGCGACGCCTATCGAGCGGTGATCGACCGGTACAAGGTGACCACGGTCGACTTCGACATCGAGGCCAATGACCTCTCCGACACCGCGGGCGGTGAGCGCCGGGCGGAAGCGGTCGCCGAGCTTCAGAGCGAGCGTCGCTCAGCGGGCGACGAGCTGGCCGTCTGGCTGACGCTCCCCGGTGCGACCTTCGGGCTCACCGAGGAGGGCACAGACACGGTCGCCCGGTTCCTCGAGGCGGGCGTCGATCTTGCGGGCGTGAACGTGATGACCATGAATTTCGGCGCGAGTCGCGACAAGGGCGAGACCCTCGGCGAGGCCTCGATCCGGGCTGCGGAGGCTGCGCACCGCCAGCTCAGTGCGCTCTACACTCGCGCGGGCACTCCACTCAGTGACGCCGCCGTCTGGGCGAAGATCGGGATCACCCCGATGATCGGGCAGAACGACAACGCCGAAGAGGTGTTCCTGCCGGCGGATGCGGAGATGCTCAACACGTTCGCGCTCGAGAAGGGCGTGGGTCGCATGAGCATGTGGTCGCTCAATCGCGATACGACCTGCGGCGCGAACTACGTGACGCTGTCAGTGGTGTCGGACTCCTGCAGCGGTATCGAGCAGAAGGACTTCCGCTTCGCTCAGGCTCTCGCCAAGGGGCTCTCGGGCACTGCCGAGCGCGCTGCCGGTCTCATCACCACCTTCGAACCCGTCGATCCTGATGACCTGGTCGATGACCCGGCGACGAGCCCCTACCAGATCTGGTCGGAAGAGGGCACCTATCTCGCGGGGACCAAGGTGGTCTGGCACCGGAACGTCTACCGTGCGAAATGGTGGACGAGCGGCGACCTGCCCGATAACCCCGTGCTGGTCGAGTGGGAGACGCCGTGGGAGCTCATCGGTCCGGTGCTGCCCGGCGAGACGCCGGTCGAACCGCCGACGCTGCCCGACGGCACCTACCCCGAGTGGGCCGGCGCGGCCGTGTACGAGAAGGACGCGCGCGTGCTCTTCGACGGCATCCCGTTCCAGGCGAAATGGTGGAACCAGGGAGAGAGCCCGGCAGCGGCCTCCTCGAACCCTGACGGCTCGCCCTGGACACCGCTCTCGGTCGCCGATATCGAGGCGGTGCTCGAAGAACTCGGTATCAGCACCGAGGAGTAGCGTTCGCTGACCAGCTGACGCCGCGCGGGCCTCGTTCGCGCGGCGTCAGTGGAAGTCGCGCGAACGATGAGGCGTCACCAGCGGTAGCTGCTCGAAACGATCGGCGAGCACGCTCGTGACCCCCTCCGCGCTGCGCTGCAGGATGCCGCGGACGATGAGCGCCCCGGATTCCCGGGCGACCCTTCGGTGCCGTTGCCATACGCCGACACTGCACACGACGTTCATCAATCCGTGCTCGTCCTCCAGGTTGAGGAAGGTCACACCGCTCGCGGTTGCGGGGCGTTGCCGATGGGTGACCACCCCTGCGACCTCGATGCGACGATCCGGTTCGGCTAGACCGAGGTCGCTGCTCGAGAGCACGCCCCGGCGCTGCAGCGCCTCTCGCAGATGGCGGAGCGGGTGATCATCCGGTGAGATGCCGGTGCTGCTGAGGTCGGCGGCAAGATCGTCGAGCAGATCAGGGGAGGCGAAGAGCGGCGGCTGCACGGTGGCGGTGGCGCCGGTGAGATACTCGGGCCGGTGCTGCGACGCCGTGCCGGAGTTCCAGAGCGCCTGCCGGCGGTTGAGGTCGAACACCTCGAACGCACCGGCGGTGGCGAGCGCCTCGAGCTGTTTGGTGTTCAGCCCGGTGCGAGCGACCAGGTCTTCCATCGATCGATAGGGGCCGCCACGGGTGCGCTCCGACACGATGCGCTCGGCCACCGGCCGTCCGAGCGAGCGCACATCGGCCAGGCCGAGTCGCACCGCGAAGGCCCCGTCTCGGCGGTGCCGTTCCGTATCGGGCGCGGCGTGTTCGTCGAACTCGTCGACGGGTGGCTGCTCGAGCGCGAGACAGGCGTCGTCGCCGGTGGCGGACGCGGCATCCGCAGTCCCCGAGAGCGGTTCGAGCCCGGCATCGACCCCGGAGCGGAGAATGTCGGCTCTGAGCACGCGCACCCCGTGGCGTCGGGCGTCGGCTGTGAGGCTCTGCGGCGAGTAGAAGCCCATGGGCTGTGCACGCAGCAATGCTGCGAGGAAGGCCGCCGGGTAGTGCAGCTTGAACCAGGAACTGGCGTAGACGAGCAGGGCGAAGCTGATCGAATGGCTCTCGGCGAAGCCGAAGTTCGCGAACGCCTCGATCTTCGCGTACACGCTGTCGGCGACCTCGCGAGGAAGCCCATTGGCAGCCATGCCGGCGTAGAGCTTGTCGCGCAGCTTCGACACCTTCTCGATGCCCCGTTTGGAGCCCATGGCCCGGCGCAGATGATCGGCGTCTTCGGCGGTGCAGCCGCCTACCGCCATCGCCATCTGCATGAGCTGCTCCTGGAACAGCGGGATGCCGAGCGTGCGTTCCAGCGATTCGACGAGCAGCGGATGCGGGTAGGTGACCGGCTCGGCACCGGTGCGCCGCCGGATGTAGGGGTGGACCGCGCCGCCCTGGATTGGCCCCGGACGGATCAGCGCGATCTCGATGACGAGATCGTAGAAGCAGCGCGGTCGAAGCCTCGGCAGCATCCCCATCTGCGCGCGGCTCTCGACCTGGAACACCCCGATCGCATCGGCCCTGCACAGCATGTCGTACACGCCCGGCTCTTCGCGCGGCAGGGTGTCGAGCGTCCACTGCTCACCCGTGCTCTCGGCCACCAGGTCGATCGTGTACTGCAGCGCGGCGAGCATGCCGAGGCCGAGCAGGTCGAACTTGACCAGACCCATCCATGCGCAATCGTCCTTGTCCCACTGCAGCACTGTGCGACCGGGCATGCGGGCGTGCTCGATGGGCACCACTTCGCCCACCGGACGATCGGTGAGCACCATGCCGCCGGAGTGGATGCCGAGATGGCGCGGAAAGGTGAGCACCGCGTCGGCGAGGTCGAGCACCTGATCGGGGATGTCGGTGTGCTCGCGCTGCAGTGCGCCCCAGCGATCCACCTGCTTCGACCATGCGTCTTGCTGTCCCGGGCTGAACCCGAGCGCTTTCGCCATGTCTCGCACGGCGAACTTCGGGCGATAGCTGATGACATTCGCCACTTGCGCGGCGTTTCGGCGGCCGTACTTCTCATAGACGTACTGGATGACCTCCTCGCGGCGGTCGGAGTCGAAGTCGACATCGATATCGGGCTCCTCGTTGCGCATGCTCGAGAGGAAGCGCTCGAACGGCAGCCGGTAGAAGATCGAGTCGACCGCGGTGATCCCCAGCAGGTAGCAGACCGCCGAGTTCGCCGCAGACCCGCGACCCTGGCAGAGGATGCCCCGGCTGCGGGCGAACCGCACGATGTCGTGCACGATGAGGAAGTAGCCGGAGAAGTCCTTCTCCTCGATCACGGCGAGTTCGCGCTCGATGCGAGCGCGGTCGTCATCCGTGAGCTTCGGATACTTCAACGGCACGGCCTCCCAGACGAGGTGGCGAAGCCAGCTCATCGGAGTGTGCCCCTCCGGCACCTGCTGCTTGGGCAGTCCCGGACGAAGACTGCGCAGCCGGAACGCGAGGTCGTCGGCCAGTTCGACGGTGCGCTCGATCGCACCGGGGAAATCTGCGAAACGGGCCGCCATCTCGCGGCCGGAGCGCAGGAAGGCCCCACCGGATGCCGGCAGCCAGCCGTCCATCTCGTCGAGGCTGCGCCTGGCGCGCACCGCGGCCAGCGCATCCCCGATGCGCCGTTCGGCCGGCGTCGCGTAGTGCACGTTTCCCGTGGCGATCAGAGAGAGATCGAAGGCACCGGCGAGCTGGGCGAGCTCGGTGTTGCGCCTGGAATCGACGGGGTACCCGTGATCGATCAGCTCGACCACGACGCGGTCACGACCGAACCGGTCGACGAGGCTCGCCAGAGCGGCGCTTGCGGCATCGTGGTCGCCGCGGTCGAGCGCGCGACGCAATGTCCCTTTTCTGCAGCCGGTGAGCACGCTGAAGTGGCCGCCGGCGTGCTCGGCGAGCTGGTCGAGGTCGTAGCTCGGGCGCCCCTTCTCGCCACCGGCGAGCTGGGCGTCGGTGATCGCAGCGGCGAGCCGGTGGTAGCCCTCATCACGGCGGGCGAGTACGAGCAGGTGGTCGCCCTCGGGGTCGGCGGCCCCGAGTTGCGGCGCGCTGAGCGAGAGCGAGAGCTCCGCTCCGAAGACGGTCTGCAGCGATGTCTCCTCTGCCGCCTCGGCGAAGCGCACCGCTCCGTAGAGTCCGTCGTGGTCGGTGATGGCCAACGCGTGCAGGCCGAGCCGCGACGCCTCCTCGACGAGGGCCTCGGGAGTGCTCGCACCGTCGAGGAAGCTGAAGGTCGAGTGGGCGTGCAGTTCGGCGTAGCGCACGCTCGAGGCCGGCGCTCCAGCCGTGCTCGCAGCATCCGTCGCCTGCATCGGCTGCTGAGCTCCGGCTGGCTCGGTCGCGCCCGAGCC
Source organism: Ruicaihuangia caeni (assembly GCF_029952955.1). GTDB lineage: Bacteria > Actinomycetota > Actinomycetes > Actinomycetales > Microbacteriaceae > Ruicaihuangia > Ruicaihuangia caeni. The sequence goes on from NZ_JASATX010000001.1 coordinate 917,851, forward strand.
ATTGCCGGGCGGGCGTCCGGATGCGGGCACCCCGGAGAGGCGCCGCTCGTACTCCGACCAGCTGATCGGCGGATTGTTCCAGCCCATCAGTCGTACCTCGCTTCGATCTGCCACCCGTGCTGGTCGAGCACGAGCAGCCAGGCAGCTCCCGTCGAGTCGACGAGCTGGAAGCGGTACTCTCGGCGCGCGGCTGCGGCATCCCACCATCGTTCCTCGAGCGGCCAGGGCCCCGCCCAGCTCTCGATCCGTCGGGTGCCGCCGGTCGTCGTGGTGAGGCGGTGGGGCGGTGCCGACAGTGCGCCGCGTGCGTCAACGCTGACCTCACCACCGCGCTCGTCGAACACCGCGACCGGCAGCGGGGAAGGGAAGACCAGCGAGGGCTGCGGGTCGGGCAGGCTGCCCGGCCAGGGTTGCGCAGGGTTGCGGGGCACCGTGGCCCGCTCTCCCCAGGGCACCAGCACCGCACGCTCCGAGAGATGCCGGCCTCCGCCGATGGTGGCGGTGAGCACGGCCTCATGCCCCAGCATGCTCTGCACTCGGGAGAGCGCGTGGTGCACCCGCTCATCAGAGACATCGCCGAAGAGCGCGCGCTCGTGGTTGCCGATCGAGTCGACACTGACCGGCGTGACGCGCACGTGCACGAGCCCTGAGAGCAGGCCGCTGCCCGTCGAACCGCCCTGCAACTGCCAGCGCAACCGGTCGACCACTTCGGCGGGCGAGAAGGTGCGCGGGTGCAACCACTCGCGTTCGGAACCGCCGCCGTCGTCGGTCTCCAGTTCGATGCGCAGCGCTGTGCACACCAGACGCGCCGCAGTGAGCTGCGCGATGAACCGCTCGGCGGGCTCACGGAACGCGAAGGCCGCCTGGTCGATGCGCTCGACGGCAGGCTCGAACGCGATCGTGGTCTCGAACTCTTCCGGCGGCACTCGCGGCTGCACCCGCCTGCCATCACTGCCCGAGGCGATGCCGTGCAGGCGCAGGCCTTCGGCGCCGAATCGTTCAGCGACATCGAGCGCGTCGAGGTCGGCGAATGCACCGATCGTGCGGATGCCGAGCCGTTGCAGCAGTCCGGTGAGCTCGGGCACGCCGAGCACCGACACCGGCAAGGGCGCGAGGAACTCGGCACTGTCACCCGGCGGTATGACCAGCACACGGCCGGCACCGGCCTGCCTCGCGGCATGCTCGGCCGCGAAGGGGCCATCGGCGACACCGGCGGATGCTGTCGGCACGAGTTCGGCCAGCTGCCCGGCGAGCGCGAGCCCCGCCGCCTGCTCGCCACCGTAGTAGCGGCTGACGCCTCGAGCGCGAATGGCGCATACCCCCGGACGCAGCACCTGCACCCCAGGAGTAGAGGCTTCGAGGCGAGTGATCGCGGGTTCGAACAGTCTGGCTTCGAGCGCCGGATCGTGATCGAACACCTGAAGCGAGGTGCATCGGGCCTGCGCTTCGCGAATGCGCAGCCCCCGCCTCACCCCCTCCGCGCGAGCGGCGCTCGAGCAGGCGTGCACCATGCCGCGATACCGAAGCGCGATCGGGGCATCGGCGGGCACCCCATGCGCTTGCGCGGCGGCGAGCACGGGCCAATCGGGGACCCAGAGCACCAGGGTGCGGGTGGGGGAATGGTCGGAGCGGTGCATGGTGGTTCGGAGCCCAGTTCAGTTGATGACGGTTCGGGAGACTCGGTTCGAGGTCGGTTCAAGAGACCCGTTGAAGTCGGGAGCGGCCGGCCGCGCGCACTGCTCCAGACAAACCGCGCATACCGGAGTGGAGTGTGTCGGATTCGAGCCGGCCGGACACGACCTCATCGGAAGCGACGGCGAACATGCCTGTGGATGCCTCTCCGACCGAGAACCTGGCGCTGCGAGATCGCCCGGAACGATCGACCGCCGTCACCGTGGCCTCGCAATCGGTGAGATGTCCGCTGCCTTGGCCGAGCCCCTGCCAGCGGGGTTCTTCAAGACGTAGGCGGGCCTCTGCCTCAGGCCAATCGCCGAAGGCGATGAGCACCGCATCGTGCTGACGCAACCGCGCGCTGAGCTTGGATGCGGTCGCATGACCGACGCGCGCGGTGGGTTTGACGAGCACCACAGAGAGCGCATCGGCGAGCGAGGCGGTGACAGCGAGCCAGTGCTCGCCGGGCCGGGGGATCAGCACCACGCGTTCGAGCTCGAGCCCGACGCCAGCCGCTGCTTCGACCCCGAACTCGGGCATGCCGACGACCCCGCACCAGGCGCCTGCCGACGCAGGCCCGACCATGAGCGACATGGCGAGACGGGCAGAGCCTTCGATCGAATAGCTCGCCCCCGGCCGCAATCCACCCCCCGGCAGCACTTCAGCCAGCCCGGGAAGCGTCGGAAGAGTGCGCTCACGCAAGCGAGGCTGTTCAAGCCGCCGTATCCGATCGCGGAGCTCGCGCACGGCATCCGCCGTCTCCATCCCCGCTGCTCTCACCGTTCTACACCTCCCTCTCTCAAGTATCGAACATATGTTCGAGTGTGTCACCGCCTACTGACAATGGGCTGCAGATCACCGAAGCGAAGACTCGAAGCAGGTCGCTGCGTATGCTGAACGCAGAACCGGCGCGCCGCGGCGGTCGCAGCACGAGGGGAGCAACGCGCCATGGCAACTCATACCGTCGCCGTCGGAGTCGACCCGTCCGGTCTCAGCGACGAGGCTGTCGCCTGGGCCGCGAAGTGGGCAGCCGATCATCACGCGACCCTCGATCTCGTGCACGTCATCGACGACGAATGGGTGGGACGCCTCACCTGGTCGGAGGAGCTCATCCTCGCCGAGAGCCGCAAGGCGCTCACACGCGCGCGCGAGCTGGCGCGTCCCGCCCTCGCCGAAGACGCCATCCGCGATGTGCTGCTCCGCGGCGACCCAGTCGACCAGCTGCGACAGCGCGCCTCCGAGACGGATCTGCTCGTCATCGGCACCCACAAGCCCTCACGGTTCGAGCGCGTCATGCTCGGCTCTCGCAGCCTGCACATCGTTCAGAGCGTGACAACGCCCGTGGCGGTCATCCCCTCCACCGACGGCGCGGAGCGGCGCGGCGTCGTCGTGGGCGTCGACGGGTCGGAGGCCTCTCTCAAGGCGATCGCATTCGCCGCTGCCGAGGCCGATCGTTCGGGCGAGCCTCTGCATGCCGTGCTCGCGTGGGATCTCCCGGCGGGTTGGGGGATCGAGTACCTGCCGAGCGACGATATGGTCTCGAGCATCTCGTCGGATGAGGAGATCGTGCTCTCGGAGTCCTTGGCGGGCCTCTCGGAGCAGTATCCCGACCTGGAGATCAAGCGCAGCGTCGTGCGGGGGTACCCCGCCTGGGCGCTGGTCGACGCAGCCGAGAGCGCGCGCCTGCTCGTCGTGGGCAACCGAGGCCGTCGCGGCCTGCCCCGCGTACTGCTCGGGTCGGTCAGCCACGACGTGCTCGTCAATATCCCGACCGCCGTGGTCGTCATCCACGCCTGAGACCAGGCGGCTCAGCGGCTGCGGCCGCAGCGAGCACCCCGCTCGACGCCATATCGGCCATCGCGCACCCGGGGCGCAATGGCCGAGGGTCAGGGCTTGCCGAAGCGGAGGTCGCGCCGCCGGTACCCGATGAACCCGATCGCGGTGAAGAGCACGATCACGAGAGCGAGGCAGAGCAGCTGCCACCAATCGGCATCCGAAGCCGAGACATCCGGGATGTGCCAGAGGGGACTGATCGCGAGCACCCATTCCCACAGGTTGAATGTGGGCCCGAGGATGGTCAGACCGAACATGGCGACCACCGCGATCCAGGCGAGCAGCCTCGCGGCGGGGCGAGCTCCGACCAGCGCGACCGCCAGCGCGACGATCACCCAGACCGCGGGCACTGCCAACAGGCCCTGCACAAGGAGCTCGCCGGCGTCGACATCGCTGCCGGCGGCGCGCGCCGACACGGTGAGGGCGGCCGTGCCCAGCGCCAGTGCGACAGCCGGCGCGAGAAAGGCAATTGCCGCGTGGCCCGCGAGGTGGCGCTGGCGCGTGATCGCTCCGGCGAGCACGGCCTCGGTGCGACCAGTGCTCTCCTCCGAATACATGCGCATCATGACCTGCACGCCGAACGCCGACGCAATGATCGCCAGCAGGTGCGTCAGCGTCGCCATATACGCGAAGATGAGGTCGTCGCTCGCGCCTCCGCTCGCGGTGATGATCTGCCGCAGCACCGGGTTCTTCGTGAACTCGTCTCCGATCGATGCGGCGACATTGCCGAGCACGGTGCCGATGAGTGCGAATCCGATCAGCCAGCCGATCACGGAGGCGCGGTTCAGCCGTAGCGCCAGCCCCCAGCTGCTCGCGACCAGTCCGCCGCGCGCGCGTCCGGCACGCTGAGGGATCAGCGCGGCACCGTAGTCGCGCCTGGATTGCAGCAGTGCCGCGACCGCGACCAGCACGACCGCGAGTCCCACGCAGGCGACGAGCGGGCGCCAATCCTGAGCTCCGACGGGCTCGATGCGCTCGGCCCACCCGAGCGGCGTCCACCAGATGAGCTCTTCCAGTCCTGGCGTCGAGTCGGCGATGCCGCGCAGCAGGTAGGCCGCACCCAGCACGACGATCGCGATGCTGTTCGCGGCGCCGGCGGTCGATGCGAGTTGTGACGTGATCGCCGCGACGCCCGCGAAGACGAGAGCGCTTGCCGTGAGCGTCGCCGAGAGCCAGAGGCTTGCGATCGGTTCGCCTCCGCACAGCATGTTCACGACCCAGGAAACGACCCCGAGCACGACGGCTGCGACGGCCGCCATCGCGACTGCCGCGAGCAGTCGGGCACTCCGCCCGACCACACCAGAGGCCACGAGTTCCGCCTGGTTGCTGTCCTCGTGCGCCCGGCTGTTCCTCGTCACGATGAAGATGGCCATCATGCCCGCGAAGAAGTCGCCGAGCGCGAGGGAGCGCCAGGTGGTGAACGCGTCGACCGTCGAGAGGTCTTCGACCGGCCCGAACAGCAGACTGAACGCGGGATTCGCGCTGAGGGAGACGGTGAGGTTCCTGATGGAGGCGGCATCCGTGAAGAGCAGGTTGTACGCGAGCACTGAGGTGGCGACCAGCGCGCTGATCAAGACGACCCACGGCGCGATACGAGGTCCGTCGTGGCGCATGCCGACGGGAACGAGGTGCCGGATGCCGGTGGCTGCGCTCATCCGAGTGACGCTTCGTGCGCCGCGTGCCTACCGTGCCGCCGCTCGCTCTCAGCCGTCGTCCCACGTGGGGGAGGAGCGGCCCCACCCGCGCCGGACGGCTCGTAGTGGCTGAGGAACAACGCCTCGAGCGACGGTGGCGCGACTTCCAGGGCTACGACGTCGGCGGCGCCGAGCGCCGAGATCACGGGTGCGAGGGCGGTCGTGTCGACGTCGAAGCGCACGGTGTCGCCGTCTTCGACCACGCGATGCACCCCCGGCATCCTGGCAAGACCGGCCAGTGGCCGGCGCAGCGTCGCATGCACGGTGTTCTGCGCCTGCTGCCGCATCTCCGCGAGTGTGCCGGTCTGCACGACTCGGCCGTCTCTGATGATGCTGATGCGGTCGGCGAGCGCCTCGGCCTCGCTCATGATGTGGCTCGAGAGCAGGATCGTGCGTCCGTCCGCCTTCTCGCGACGGATCTCGTCCTGGAACACCGCTTCCATGAGCGGGTCGAGGCCCGACGTCGGCTCGTCGAGCACGAGCAGTTCGACGCGCGATGCGAGGGCCGCGACGATCGCCACCTTCTGCCGGTTTCCCTTGGAGTAGGTGCGTCCGTGCTTTCTGGGGTCGAGTTCGAAGCGCTCGAGCAGTTCGGCGCGGCGCCGCTCATCGAGGCCCCCTCGCAGTCGGCCGAGCAGGTCGATCGCCTCGCCGCCGGTGATCGAGGGCCAGAGGGTCACGTCGCCCGGCACGTAGGCGAGGCGTCGGTGCAGGTCGACGAGCTCTCGCCACGGGTCGTGCCCGAGCACCCGCACGTTGCCGCTGTCGGCGCGCAGCAGTCCGAGGAGGACCCGGATCGTGGTCGACTTCCCTGCGCCATTCGGACCGAGGAAGCCCCGCACCTCGCCCACGGGGATCTCGAGATCGAGACCGTCGAGCGCCACTGTGCCGCCGAATCGCTTGACGAGCCCCTCGATGCTGATCGCCGCATCCATGGCGCCAACGCTACTCAGGGGCCAGTCGGTGTCAACGGAGTCTTTGAACCGCCCTCATTGTCCGATCCGCTCGCGGTTCAATGCGCGGCCAGGGGCCGGCGTCGATCATCGCGGCCGCACCGGATGCCGGCTCGCGATCGACATGCGGTTCATCGACCCTATCGCGATGGTCACCCAACTCACTGCCGATAACTGCTCCTCGCTGAGCACCGACGCGGCGAAGGCGTACTCGCGGTCTTGAACGGCAGGCTCGGGGAGGAGCGTGATCGATTCCGCCAGTGCCAGTGCCGCCCGCTCCCGCTCATCGAACAGCGCGGTGTCACGCCATGCCGGCAGCACCGCGAGCCGTTGCTCGGTGACCCCCACGCGCAGGGCAGTGCGATGGTGCACGTCGAGACAGTAGGCACAACCGTTGAGCTGGGAGACCCGCATGTTGACGAGCTCGACGAGCACTTCGTCGAGCCCTGCATTCAGCGCAGCGGTCTTCGCCTCCTTCGCCAGGGCCGACAGCGCGAGGAACGCCGACCGGTGCTGCTTGTCGAGATAGACCCGTTCGGCGAGTGTCACCGGCCGCTCGCCGCCTCGGCGGCGCCGCCTTCCGCAGCCCGCTCGTGCCGCTCCTGCCCGTCGGCACCCCCCCACACGACGATGTCGTCATACTCCGGATGCTTGCGAGCCCAAGCCTCGATGAACGAGCACATGGGAACGAGCGTTCGACCCATCGATCGCACATCGGCGAAGGCGTACTCGGCAAGCCTTGTGGCGAGTCCTCGGCCGCCGTATTCCTTGCCGACCACCGTGTGGTCGAACGCGAGTTCGCCATTGCGGTCGGAGTAGTGCGCGAAACCGATGACTCGATCGCCATCGCGGAGCTCGTACCGAGACGCGTCAGGATTCTTCGCGATGACGATGCCTTCGTCGACGCGCATGGGCGCTGGGGTCGTCATACAGGTCACCTCGATCTTCAGGCCGCGCGAGTTCGCACGGGAACGTGCCGCCAGCGTAGCCCTCGCGGCGGGACCGCACCTCGGTGATACTGCGACCGGCATCCGTGGGCAGAGCCGATCAGTCGATCGGTGCGATCGGCTCCCACTCGATGGTGAGCTGCTCGCGGGTAGCGAAGCGCAGGAGGTGCCGCTGCAGGATGTCTTGCACGGCCGCGGTGTGCTCTTCGTCGCTCCCGCGGGCGATCAGGGTGAGCGCGCCGTCGCCGGTCGAGACGATGCCGGTGCCCTTGCTGAGTGCGAGCGCCCGCCCTTCACTCGTCTCCTCGATGGCCGCTCGGCGTCCCAGATGCGATACGAGCTGCTTCGACCAGCGTTCAGGCCGTTCCGTCGCAATCACGGCACGAGACTCCCAGCGCGGCGAATCCGCCGAGGCCGTTGCCGCAACGGCGGATCCCTCCGTGGGAGCAGCCGACTCCTTGCTGACCGCCGCGAGGATCGCCTCGGCGAGTTCGGCGGGTCGGGTGAACTGCGGCCAGTGTCCCGTCGGCAGTTCCACGATCTCGAAGTCCTTGACGCGTGCGAGCTCGGCCATGTACGGGCTGCCGGCGGAGATCCACTGCTCGAGCTCTGCTCGGCTGAACTCGCAGGCGATCACCGTGGCCGGCACATCGAAGCGGCGCTCATCGCTCAGCCGTTGCTGATCCTGAGCCACCGCGCGCGGCTGGGGGATGGCACGCGCCCGGAACTGTTCGCGAAGCTCCGGATCGAGGTCGCGAAGGTCGGGTGCGTCAAAGACATCCCAATCGGGGAGGGGGATCTCGTCGCCGTCGACCGGCAACTGGTCGTTGATGACTCCGCCATCGCCGAGCGGACCGCTGTCGACATAGACGACTCTCGAGACACGGTCGGGACGGGCGTCGACGACGCCGTGCACGATGGCCCCGCCGCCCGAGTGACCCACGAGCACCACGCCGGGGTCGAGCGCGTCGACGAGCGCGACCACGGCGTCGATGTGATCGCGCAGACCGATGCCGCTCCTCGACGAATCCACCGACTCGAGGCCGGGAAGCGTGAGGGGATGCACGCGGTGGCCCGCTCGCTCCAGTGCTGGGGTCACCTGCTCCCAGGACGAGCCGTCGAGCCAGAAACCGGGAACGAGCACGATGTCCATGCAGGCGACCCTACTGCAAGGCCACAACGCCCATCGGGCCCTTCAACGGCACGGCCCGGGACGTGGAATTCGTCCCGGGCCGTGCCGTTCGTCGGATGCTGGGCGTCAGCCTCCGAGCAGCGTCTCGATCGGTCCACGCGCGAAGTACAGCGCGAAGCCCGCCGCGACGATCCACAGCAGGGGCGAGATCTCACGCGCCTTGCCCGCGGTCGCCCGCAGGATCACCCACGTGATGAAGCCGACGCCGATGCCGTTCGCGATCGAATAGGTGAGGGGCATCACGATGATGGTCAGGAAGACCGGCATGGCCGCCGAGAACTCGCTCCAGTCGATCTCGCGGATCTGCGCTGCCATCAGCACACCGACGACCACCAGAGCCGCTCCCGCGACCTCGAGCGGGACCACCTGGGTGAGGGGAGTGAAGAAGACCGCCAGCAGGAAGAGCACGCCCGTCACCACGTTCGCGAAACCGGTGCGCGCACCCTCCCCGACACCGGCAGCCGAGTCGATGAAGATCGTGTTCGACGATGACGAGGTCGCGCCACCGGCCACCGCGCCGACGCCCTCGACGATGAGCGCCGACTTCAACCGAGGGAAGTCGCCCTTCGCGTCCTGCAGGCCGGCCTCACGAGTGAGCCCCGTGAGCGTGCCGACGGCGTCGAAGAAGTTCGTGAACACGAGCGTGAAGATGAGCATGATCGCCGCAAGCGCGCCGATCCGCTCGAACGCGCCGAAGCTGAACGCGCCGATGAGGCTGAAGTCGGGGAGCGAGATGATCTGCTCGGGGATGACGGGCGTGTTGAGGCTCCAGCCGCCGGGGTTCGCGAACCCGGGGCCGAGCTTCATGACGGCTTCGACGATCACTGCGACGACCGTGGTCACCAGGATGCCGATGAGCAGCGCACCCTTGACTCTGCGCGCCATCAGGATGCCCATGATCAGCAGCCCGAGCAGGAAGATGAGCGTCGGGATGGAAGCGACGGAGCCGCCATCGCCGAGCTGCACCGGCGGGGAGGCCGCTCCGCTGGAACGGACGAAGCCGGCATCCACGAGCCCGATGAAGGCGATGAAGAGGCCGATGCCGACCGTGATCGCTGTCTTCAACTGCGGGGGAACGGCCCGGAAGATCATCTCGCGCAGCTTGGTCGCCGAGAGCAGCACGATGATCAGGCCGTTGATGACCACGAGCCCCATCGCCTCGGCCCAGGTCACCTGGCCGACGACGCTCACCGCGAGGAACGAGTTGATGCCGAGGCCGGCCGCGATGCCGAACGGCAGGTTGGCGACGAGCCCGAAGAGGATCGTCATGAGGCCGGCGGTGAGCCCGGTGACGGCGGCGACCTGCGTCGCTTCGAGCCACCCGCCCGCCACGTCGAGCGTCGCCTGATCGGCGCTGAACCCGCCGAGGATCAGCGGGTTCAGAATCACGATGTAGGCCATGGTCATGAACGTGACCAGGCCTCCTCGCACCTCGCGCCCGAGAGTCGAGCCTCGGCGGCTGATTTCGAAGAACGAGTCGAATCGCTCGCGCAGGTTGCTGCCGCTTCCGCGGCGGTGATGGCTGTCGGATTCGCCGGGCAGATCGTTGCCGGCGGGCGCGGTGTTCGCGCGTTCGCTCACGAATGGCTCCTAGGAGTGAAGGGGGTCGGATGCCGCGGCAGCCGGTGCTCAGCCGGATCGAAGCAGCGAGCTTCACGGTGGCGGCACGATCAATCACGGTAGCGGGTAGTGAATCTCCCACCGAACTCCGCACCCCAACTCTGGGGCCATGTCGCATGTCGCTCAATCGACGGAGCGCTCATCCTCTTCTTGGTCATGCGCTTCACTGAGCCGATCGATGCGCTCCCGGGAGGTGCTGAAGGGTCCGAGGAATTGCGGCACGAAGCGACTGCGCAGTTTGAAGGGTCCACGCAGGAGCGCCGCCGTCAAGTACTGCCCGAGCGTGATGCCGCTCGCCAGCACCAGCGCTGTGCCGAGCGCCGAGAGCAGGAGCAGCATCCCCGTGCCGACATCGCCGTCCGCGCCGGCGAAGAGCCCCCGATAGAGCGCCACGCCCGGCAGCAGCGGAACGATCGCGACACTCGCGAGGATCCACGACGGCACTCGGACGAGCTGCGCGGCGACCGGAGAGGCGAGCCCGATCACCACGGCGGCGATGCCGGAGGCCCAGACCGGATCGATGTCCCGATCGATCGCAACCCCGAAGAGCACCCATCCGATGAGCGAGAGCAGGGCGGCGAGAGGGAACGATCGAGGAGGCAGTTGTGCCCAGACGCCGAAGCACACAGCGAGCGCCGCACTCGTGAGCGCAGTGAGCAGCAGCGGATCTGCGCCGAACCGCACCTCGGGCGTGATGGTGAGTGCGGCGCCCGCGCCATGCGCGAGCGCGATGCCGATCTGGATGCCGACGACGAGGCCGACCGTGTTGACCACCCCTTCGGCGAGCCGTCCCACGCCGGTCAGGTACCAGCCCGTGATGAGGTCGTGCACCCCGCCGGTGGAGGTCATGCCGGCCAGCATCATGATGATCACGGAGACCACGACCTGCGAAGAGTCGACCTCCGGGCTGATCGCGTTGACCCCGGCAGCGGCGGCGACCGCGATGACGCCCGCGAAGGCCTGGGTGAAGAACACGGGCCACGCGCGTGAGCTCAGCCGGGCGAACAGCCAGTCGACCATCACGTTCGCGATGAACGCGAAGACCGCGGTGATCCATCCAGCGCCGAAGATCACCGCTGCGGCGACGCCGGCCGTACCGGCAGCCAGACGCGTGAGCCACCAGGGATAGCGGTGGGCGTCACGTCGCAACCGGCCGGCTTGCGCGAGCGCGTCGTCGAGTTCGAGCTCACCGCTGAGGAACCGCTGCACCAGCATCTCGGCGTGCACGTAGCGTCCGTAGTCGAAGGTACGCGCGCGGATGTGCTCGAGCTCGACCGAGTGCGGTCCGATTCGAGGGCGATGCGTCAGCGTGATCTGGCTGTAGGTGACATCGACATCGACGTGATCGACACCCCCGTGCTCAACGATGTCGAGCATGGCGTCGACGACTTCCATCGCCGGCGCCGTGCTGCCGAGCAGCGCGGCACCGGTCTTCGCGGCGAGATCGAGGTGCTGCGAAGCGCGCCGCACGCCGGCGGCCTGCCCGGGGGTCCGTTGGGCGTTCTGTTCCTCGGTACGGTCCGCCTCCGCGGCGCCGCGACCGTCGAGCGCCTCGTCTCTCGCAGAGTTCCGGACCGGGTCGTCGCGCTCGGCATCGTGCTCGGGGGAGTCGGGCGACATGCCCCCATGCTGCATCGCGCTGCGCGGTCGTGCCGCAGCGCGATGCAGTCGAGTGCAGCAGGGGCGCCTATGACATCGCAGAAAGCGCGGCGTCGATCGCCGCGATGCCGCGCTCGGCCTCGGCATCCGTGATCACTGCCGGGGGCACCACGTGCAGGCGGTTCTCGGCAGTGAACGGCAGCACGCCCAGCGCGAGCAACTCGTTCTTGAGCCGTGCCATCTCCGCCGCGGCGAGCGGCGCCTTCGTGACACGATCAGCGACCAGTTCGACCGCCCAGAACACGCCCTTGCCGCGCACCTCGCCGATCAGTTCGTGCCGCGACGCGAGCTCGCGCAGGCGAGGCCCGAGGACATCGGCGCCGATGCGAGCGGCGTTGCCGACGATGCCCTCATCACGCATCGCCTCGATCGTCGCGACGATGCTTGCAGCCGCGAGCGGGTGGCCCGAGTAGGTGAGCCCGCCGGGGAACACGGTGTCGTCGAAGTGGCGCGCGATCGCGTCGCTGATGATGACACCGCCGACAGGGACATAACCGGAGTTCACGCCCTTCGCGAAGGTGACGAGGTCTGGGCGCACGTCGTAGCCGTCGAACGCGAACCACTCGCCCGTGCGCCCGAAGCCGGCCATGACCTCGTCGAGGATCAGCACGATGCCGTACCGATCAGCGATCTCGCGCACCCCACGGAGATAGCCAGGCGGGGGCGTGAGGATGCCGGCGGTGCCCGGCACGGTCTCGAAGAGCATCGCCGCGATGCTCGAAGGACCCTCGGCCTGGATCACGCGCTCGAGGTGGTGCAGCGCGCGCTCGGCCTCTTGTTCGGGCGTCTCGGCCCAGAACTCGCTGCGATAGAGGTAGGGGCCGAAGACATGCACATGCCCGCGCGCGTATTCGTTTGGCACACGCCTCCAGTCACCGGTCGCCGCGATGGCCGACCCGGTGTTGCCGTGGTACGAGCGGTAGTGCGAGATGACCTTGTCGCGTCCCGTGAACTGCCGTGCCATGCGGATGGCGTTCTCATTGGCGTCGGCGCCGCCATTCGTGAAGAACACCTTGTTGAGGCCTTCAGGGGCGAGCTCAGTGATGAGGCGTGCCGCTTCCGCTCGGGTCGCATTCGCGTGCGCGGGGGCGACGGTGGCCAGCACGCTCGCCTGCTCTTGGATCGCAGCGACCACTCGCGGATGCTGGTGCCCGATGTTCACGTTGACGAGTTGGCTCGAGAGATCGAGGTACTCACGGCCGTCGGCGTCCCAGACGGTGCAGCCGAGACCGCCGGCGATGGCGATAGGCGAAAGCGACGCCTGGGCAGACCAGGAATGGAAGACGTGAGTGCGGTCGGCCTCGACGATCGGACTGCTGCCACCGGGGAGCGGCGCGCGGCCCGCCTGCGACTCGCGGCTGTGCCCTCCGCTGGGCTCGACGGGGCGGTCGCTCTTCGATGTCGTGATGCTCACTGGGACTCCTCACTCGTGGACGATCACGATTCTCCGGTTTGCGACCGGCCGACAGCGACCGCCACACTGTCGATGTCAATCACTTCGGATCGACACTTCCGCATTTGAAAGGCCCCATGTCAGCAGATCTTCGCACCCTGCTCGCGACGCAAGGGCTTCGGCTGCGCCCCGCCATCTCGCTCTCGTCCGACCAGCTCGCGCGCCCGCTGCTCTGGGCGCACAACTCCGACCTGGCCGATCCGACGCCGTGGCTCGAGCCCGATGGCCTCCTGCTCACCGACGGCCTCCAATTCGCTGGGCCGGCGCCCGCAGAGGCTCAGCCGTACGTCGAGCGGCTCGTCGACTGCGGTGTCGCCGCGCTTGGGTTCGCCACGCAGATCGTGCACGACAGCATCCCACCCGCGCTCATCGACGCTTGCGCTGAGCACCGGCTGCCGCTGATCGAAGTCGCCGATCGCACCCCGTTCATGGCGATCATCCGTCTCGTCAGCGACGCAACTGACCGCGACCAGCGCGAACAGCTCGAGCGATCACTGCGCGCCCAGCGCTCTGTGGCGAGGGCCGCGCTCCGGCCCGACGGTCTCGCGGCGATCCTGCGGGAGCTCGAACGCAATCTCGGATGCTGGGTCGCGCTCTTCGACGCGGCCGGTGACCGCCTCGCCTTTCCCGCGCAGCTGCAGGTGCCTGCGACGATCGACGAACGGGTGTCGGCTGCAGTGCGCAGAACGCTGTCGAAGGGGCGAGCGGCCGCAGCGAGGATCACCATCGAGGACACCGAGATCACCATCCAGACCGTCGGCCATCACGGCAGCGTGCGCGGTGCGCTGGTGGTCGGCACCGGAGCCGAGCTCGATCGAGCAGGCGTCGATCTCGTCGAGAGCGTCATCGCGCTCGCGAGCATCGCGCTCGAGCAGAGTCGCGCCCTCGACACGGCGCGAAGAACCCTTCGCTCCGGCATCCTCGAACTGCTCCTCGCCGGCGCCATCGACGTGGCTCGCAGCTCAGTCCGTCCCCTATGGGGCGAACTGCCAGCTGAGCCCATCCGCGTCGCGCGCGTCAGCACGGGCGGGCAGGACGCCGTGGGCGACCCCAGCGGCGACGCACTGCTCGCGACGCTCGAACTGGCCGCCGAGCGCAACCCCGGACGGCTGTTCTTCGGCGAGCGCGACGGACGAACGCTGGTCGTCTGTCACGCCGACGACACCCGCTGGATCGAGCAACTGCTGTCGGGGCACCAGGCTCACAGCGGGTTCTCGGCGCCGGCCGAATGGAGCCGGTTCAGTGATGCGCTGGGCGAGGCATCGCTGGCTCTGCGGCGCAGTTCTGCATTCCATCCGGCCGTGCGGTTCGACCAACTGGTCGATGAAGGGCTGCTAGGGATGCTCGAGCAATCGGGAGCGCGTGCCGTCGCGAATCGTCTGCTCGAGCCGCTCGACCGGCATCCTGATGGTGCTGAGTCGATCCGCGAGTCGCTCGTGGTCTGGCTCTCGCACAATGGCGCATGGGATCCATCGGCTAGAGCGCTGGGCGTGCACCGGCACACCCTCCGCAACCGGGTCGATCTCGCAAGCGCGCTCCTGGGACTCGACCTCGACGCCTTCGCGGCTCGCGCGGAAGTGTGGAATGCGCTGCAACTCACCGCGCCAGCGAGGGAATGACCTCGCTCGCCGGCCCCGTGTGCCCACCGGTACTGACCGCGGCCGCCGTTGGCAGCACGGCTCGCGGTCAGTTCCGGCGGAGCGGCGTTGAGTCAGTTCTGAGGGAAGCCCAGGTTGATGCCGCCGTGGCTCGGGTCGAGCCAGCGGGCGGTCACGGCCTTCTGCTGCGTGAAGAAGCGCACGCCCTCGGCGCCGTGCGCCTTGGTGTCGCCGAACAGCGACGACTTCCAGCCGCCGAACGAGAAGGTCGCCACCGGCACAGGGATCGGCACATTGATGCCGATCATCCCGACCTCGATCTCGCGCTGGAAACGCCGCGCGGCGCCCCCGTCATTCGTGAAGATCGCCGTGCCGTTGCCGAACGCTCCACTGTTGATCAGCTCGACGCCCTCTTCGTACGAGCCCACTCGCACGACCGAGAGCACCGGGCCGAAGATCTCCTCGGTATACGCGCGCGAAGTGGTGGGCACCTTGTCGAGCAGGGTCGGGCCGAGCCAGAAGCCGTCCGCCTCGCCGTCCACCTCGATGCCGCGACCGTCGATGACCACGGTTGCGCCGTCTGCTGCCGCGATGTCGATGTACGAGGCGACCTTGTCACGGTGCTGCTCGGTGACGAGGGGCCCCATGTCGCAGTTGCGGCGCCCGTCTCCCACCTTCAGTCCGCGCATGCGGTCGACGATCTTGTCGATGAGGTCGTCGGCGATGGGTTCGACGGCCACGACCACGGAGATGGCCATGCACCGCTCGCCGGCCGAGCCGAAACCGGCGTTGATCGCCGAGTCGGCAACGAGATCGAGATCGGCATCCGGAAGCACCAGCATGTGGTTCTTCGCGCCGCCGAGCGCCTGCACGCGCTTGCCATGCTTGCTGCCCTGCTCATAGACGTACTTGGCGATGGGCGTCGAGCCGACGAATGAGATCGCCTTGACGTCTGGATGCTCGAGCAGCCCGTCGACCGCTGCCTTGTCACCGTTGAGCACGGTGAACACGCCATCGGGCAGGCCCGCCTCCTTCCACAGCTTCGCAAGCCAGATGGCGGCTGATGGGTCCTTCTCGCTCGGCTTCAGCACAACGGTGTTGCCTGCGGCGATGGCGATGGGGAAGAACCACATCGGAACCATGGCGGGGAAGTTGAACGGAGAGATGATGCCGACGACTCCCAGTGGCTGACGGAGCGAGTACACATCGACGTCAGTCGACACCTGCTCGGAGAACTCGCCCTTGAGGTGGTGGGCCAGGCCCGTTGCGAACTCGACGACCTCTTGTCCGCGTGAGATCTCGCCGAGCGCGTCCGAGAGCACCTTGCCGTGTTCGCCGGTGATGATCTCGGCGAGTTCGTGCTTGCGAGCATCGAGCAGTTCGCGGAACTTGAACAGCACCGCCTGTCGACGCGCGAGTGAGAGGTCTCGCCAGGCCGGGAAGGCGGCCTTCGCGCTCGCGATGGCCGCCTCGATCTCGGCACTATCCGCGAGGCCGACGTGCTTCGTGGCGATGCCGAGCGCAGGGTCGAACACGGGTGCGGTACGGCCGCCGTCAACCGTGACCTCTTTGCCGTCGATCCAGTGCGGCACTGTTGCCAGGGTGGTCTCGGTCGTCGCCATCGACATAGTGCTCCTTGCTCGGTGCGGTTGAAGTGTCACGACTGTATCGAGGACTCCCACGCCGCTGACGCTGCGAACTGTCGACCATCGGCACTGCCTATCGACACTCTGGCACGCTGACCCAGCGGGTGGCGGGCCGATAGGCTCGCGACGTGGCCAAGACAGCGGTGATAGCCGGGGCATCAGGGTTCATCGGGCGGAGCCTCACCGCCGACTTCGCTTCGCACGGCTACACGGTGAAGCGCATCGGCCGGGGCGAGCCGCACGCGCGTTGGGGCGACTCCGACTCCATCCGCCGCGTCTTGGAAGGCGCCGACGTCGTGGTGAACCTGGCCGGCAAGAGTGTCAACTGCCGGTACACCGACCGCAATCGCGCCGAGGTGCTCCGCTCGCGCACCGACACGAGCCGCGAACTGCGCGGGGCGATCGCGGCATGCGAGACACCGCCCCGAGTGTGGATCAACGCCAGCACCGCGACGATCTACCGGCACGCGATGGATCGACCGATGACCGAGACCGCGGGGGAGTACGGAACCGGATTCTCGGTCGATGTGGCGCGCAGCTGGGAGCGGGAGCTCTTCGCGGACGAGTTGCCCGAGACGCGTCGCGTGGCACTCCGTATCGCGATCGTCCTTGGCGACGGTCCGGCTACTGCGATGCTGCTCGCGCTCGCACGCCTCGGTCTCGGTGGCGCGCAGCATGACGGCTGGTGGTTTCCGCACCGCAGGTACCGCGGCATCGGCCCCGATCCGAGCGGCGACGGCAGCGCACCGATGCATCACACGCGCGGGCGTCAGAGGTTCAGCTGGGTGCACATCAACGACGTGCTGGGGGCGATTCGGCACGTGATCGCGCATCCCGAGCTCGATGGACCGGTCAATGTCGCGAGCCCGAACCCTTCTGACAACCGGTCACTGATGGCGACCCTGCGGAAGGTGGTGAGGCAGCCCATCGGACTGCCGGCGTTTCGGTGGATGCTGGAACCCGCGATGTGGCTGCTGCGTACCGAACCGGAGCTCGTGCTCAAGAGCCGTTGGGTGCTGCCCGAGCGCTTGAGCGCAAGCGGGTACGTCTTCCGTTGGCCCGAACTCGAGCCGGCACTGCGCGACGTGGCCGCGAGCAGGGGGCAGGACCGGGCTGAGGCCTGACGCCGCGCCGGCCGACAACCCGCATCCGCGTCGCTCCTGCGAAAGTCGCTCGTCCTCGACGCGTCATCGCGCCTCTCACCGCAGGTGACTAGAGGGTTCAGCGCTCGCTATCGTGCGTGCATGGTGTCGTTCGCCGACAAGCCGCTCTTCCACCCGCACACGACGGCGGACTGGGAGGCTTACCTCGACGGCGATCCGTCGCCCGATGGCGTGCGACTGCAGCTTCGCAAGAAGAACAGCACGGCCCCCGGAATCCAATATGCGGAAGCGCTCGATGTCGCGCTCTGCTTCGGATGGATCGACGGGCAATCGGCGCGGCTCGATGACGACTACATGCTCCAGTCGTTCACTCCCCGCCGCTCGCGCAGTCCCTGGTCGCAGCTCAATCGTGAGCATGCGGAGCGCCTCATCCGAGAGGGCAGAATGCGCCCCGCTGGTCAGGCCGAGATCGACCGCGCGAAGGCGGACGGCCGTTGGGAGGCGGCCTACCGGCAGAAGGATGCCGCAGTGCCCGACGACTTCCAGGCAGCCCTCGACGCTTCACCCACCGCCGCCGAATTCTTCGCGACCTTGTCGGCCCAGGCGCGGTTCGCGTTCCTCTTCCGGCTCATGAGCCTCAAACGGCCGGAGACTCGCGCCCGCCGTATCACCGAGTACATCCGGCTCCTCGAGCAGAGGAAGGCGCTTGATTGACCCGACGTAGTCCGTCAGTCGGCCACACCCTCGACACCCGCGAAGCGTTCGGCGCTCCACGCGAACAGTTCGTCCATCAGCGGTGAGGTCTGATAGACGAGAGTGATGTGGTCGCGTCCCGGGTAGGTGCGGTAGTCGACGTCTTGACCGGCCTCACGGATCCGCTCGATGAAGGCCTGCTGCACGCGGGGTGGAATCAACTCGTCAGCTTCCCCCTGGGCGACCAGCAGCGGAGCCGACACTGTGGCCGGCGGGATGTTCTCCATGATGCGCGCGCCGAACGGCCCAGCCAGCGGGTTCTTCTTGAAGACGGCCGGATCCCTGCGAAGGGCAAGGCCCTCGAGCCCAGAGATGAGCACCCCGGGCTCGGTGAGGCAGCGCTCGGAAATCGCTCGCACGATCGGTTCGGCGCCGTGGCGGACGTATTCGCGCCAGGTGACATCGTGGTAGTTGGCGGCGAAGCTGGCCAGCGCGAACGACTCGATGACACTGCCGCCTCGCACCCGCGAGAGCTGGGTGATCAGGCGATTCAACTCAGAAGCCGGCGCCAGTGCCGCGACGCCCTCGACGCTGACCAGCGGCGCGTAGTCCTCGGCGAGCGCGCCCGCCCATAGTGCCGCGCCGCCGCCCTGGGAATGTCCCCAGATCACCGACTCGCCGCCGATCAAACCGGGTGTGAGCTGTCGGGACGCCCGAAGGGCATCGAGTATCGCGTGCGCGGAGTCCCTGCCGATCAGGTACGGATGCGGGCCGGCGGTGCCGAGGCCGATGTAGTCGGTGGCGACAAGCGCCCATCCTGCCTCGATCACCCGTGTCAGCACGAAGAGCGTGCCCGACGCGAACGGACGCTCGAGCAGTGACGGCGCGCACGGCTGTGCAAAACCGGTCGTGCCGTGCGCCCATCCGATGACAGGCCGGTAGCCGATTCCCTCAGTGGGCGCGACGACTATGCCACTGGCGACCGCGGGACTGCCGTCTCCCCGAGTGGTGGTGTAGAGGATGCGCCAAGCGGTGGCATTGCTCGGCACGTCGCGGCTGAACGGCTCACTGCGGATCAGTTGCCCCGGCTCGTCGGGCACGTCACGTGGGGCCGCGTAGAACTCGTCGACCACCGGTGTCGCACCGCGTAGACCGATGCTGACGACTCCTGCCGCGCCCACCAGCGCGAGGCTGACCACTGCCGCAGTGGTGCGAGCGAACCTGTGAAGCGGTCGGGCCGTCGAGGTGCGTTCGGGAGGTGCGCCGTGCAAGGCGTGCCGGCCTTCGGCGATGCCCGAGATGATGAGCTGCGCCCCGAATGCGACCGCGGCGATCAACAACGTGATATCGGGCCAGAAGCCCGCCAGAATGCCGAACCCGAACGATGCGGCGCCGAATGCGATGGCCGCGATACGAGCGTCGAGGGCGAGTGAGCGCCGGAAGGCGCCGATGAGTTGGAGGATGCCATTGGCGACGAGCGCGATCGCGATCACTTCTGCGAGCAGACGCACCGTCAGACCCAGGAACAAGAGCACGAAGACGCCGGCGGAGACCCAGAGCACGGCGACCGCGACCCGTGCACGCGACTCCCAACGTCGGGGCGGTGGTCCCTCATCCTCGCTGTCGAGCACGATCACGCCCTGCAGCACGAAGCCGACGCCGACGGCGATCGCCAGCACGTCGAGTGACGTTGTCGGCCGTGTGATCAGGTAGGCGCCCAGAACGACGGCCACCAGCGCGAGAGCGACGCGGACCCACCGAGGGAGGCTCCGAACCCGCATCAGCAGGGAGGGCCAGCGACGCGGCGGTGATGGTGTGCTTCGCATGACGTGCACGACTATGAGTCGGTCGAGGGTGGTCCGTCAAGGCGAAGGCGGCGAAGTTGCCGATGACTGGTGCCGACGCGTGCCGGTGGCCCTCGCCGGCGAAAGCTACAGCCGCGCGTACTTCGCGCGGGCGAAGCAGTACACGCCGTAGGCCATGAGTCCGAGAGCGACGACGGTGAGAATCGCCGGCCCGAGTGGCAGTTCGGCGAGGGACTTGAGGGCGCCGTCGAGACCGGTGGCCTCGCTCGGGTCGGAAGTGATCGCAGCCACGCAGAACAGGATGCCGACGACAGCGATCGCGATGCCCTTGGCGAAGTATCCGATGCGACCGAGCATCGTGATCGAGCGACCGGCCTTGCCCGCCGGCGCAGCGATATCTCGCAGGAACTTCTTGTTCGCGCCCTTGACGATGAAGTACACGCCAATGGCCAGAACACCGAGCCCGAGGAGAACCACGAGGAACACACCACCGGGCGTGGAGAGCAGGGTCGAGGTCATGCCCTGCGTCTGGCGCTCGCTGTCGCTCCCGCTGCCCATCGCAGTGCTTGCCGCGGAGAACCCGATCGCGAGGTAGGCGATCGCCTTTCCGCCTTCCTTGGCTCGGCCGGTCCAGGCAGTGGTATCGGTACCGCGAATCAGGAGCGCCTCGAGCACCTGGAAGAGCCCGAGCGCGAGCAACCCGATGGCTACGACCCAGAGCACGAGCACACCACCGGGGCTCGCCGCGAGTCCGCTCAGCGCACCGCCCTGATCCGCTTCACCGCCGGAGCCGAAGGCGATGCCGAACGCGATCCCACCGATGAGCAGGTGGAGCAGACCGTTGACCGCGAACCCCGTGCGCGCGGCGAGTTGGAACGCGTGGTTGTCCTGCAGTCGTGACGCAGTCGCACGAGCCGACGCTGCCGACGGTGCCGACGAAGAAGAGTGAGACACGATTTCACCCTAGGGCGGTCGTGGGAGCCGCCCCAGGCCGATCGCCGGTCACATCGATGCCTCGAGAACCCGACCGAAGCCGCGCCGAAACGACCGAGTCGCGACCCGTTTCTCAACGATGTCGCGACTCATGACAAGTGGTGTCCGAGGGGGGACTTGAACCCCCACGCCCGATAAAGGGCACTAGCACCTCAAGCTAGCGCGTCTACCAATTCCGCCACCCGGACTCAGGTGATTTCAGCGGGTTGCTCACCCGCCGACGTACGACGATAGCACGGAAATCGAAGGCCTTTTGACGCCTCAGACGCATCCCTGCCACGACCCTGATGGCGCCTTCACAGGGGCGGCCGGCCGGGTGTCGCCGCCTGCCGGTAGCGTGAGCGGTATGACTGCCCACGAGCACGATCAGCCAGACGAGTTGCTCGACGCGACGGCCATCATCGCGCGCGACCTCATCCGCTTCGACACGACGAACTGGGGCGAGGGCCGCGCGAACAGCGAGACCGAAGCGGCTGAATACATGGCGGCCCACCTTCGCGCGCTGGAGCTCCAGCCCGAGCTGATCGACTCCGAGCCCGGTCGCACCAGCGTGGTCGCTCGTGTGGAGGGTGCTGATCGTTCGAAGCCGGCGCTCGTCGTGCACGGGCATTTGGATGTCGTACCTGCCGACCCGGCCGAGTGGACGGTCGACCCGTTCGCGGGCGTGATCCGCGACGGGATGCTGTGGGGACGCGGCGCGGTCGACATGAAGAACATGGACGCGATGATCATCACCGCGTTGCAGGAGATCATCGGGTCTGGTCGCCGGCCCGCTCGCGATCTCGTGATCGCGTTCTTCGCGGATGAAGAGGCCGGGGGAGTGCTCGGCTCGGGCCACCTCGTGAAGCATCGTCCAGAGCTCTTCGCGGGCGCCACGGAGGCCATCAGCGAGGTCGGCGGCTACTCGATCACGCTCGACGGGCAACGGGCCTACCTGCTGCAGACGGGCGAGAAGAGCCTGGTCTGGGCGAAGCTCATCGCCAGGGGAAGAGCCGCCCACGGCTCTCGTCTCGTCGAAGACAACGCCGTCACGCGACTGGCCGAGGCCGTCGCCAAACTCGGACGCCAGCAGTGGCCGATCCGCTTGACCGCCACAACCGATCGCCTGCTGCACGAGGTCGCCCGGCTGCTCGGAGCCGACCCGCAAGAGGTCGGACCCGACGAGCTGGCCATCGCCACGGGTACCGCCGCCGGGTTCATCCGCGCGACGCTCCGAACCACGACGAATCCGACTGTGCTCAGCGCCGGCTACAAGCACAATGTCATCCCCGAACGCGCCGAAGCACTCATCGACATCCGCACACTGCCCGATGGCGAAGACGAGGCACTCGCCCAGATAGGCGAGATCGTCGGCGACGATATCGAGGTGCAGGTGCTGCATCGCGACATCGGACTTGAGACGCCGTTCGAGGGGCCGCTCGTCGACGCTGTGACCTCGACGCTGCAGCGCCACGATCCCGGCGCTCAGGTGCTGCCGTACCTGCTCTCCGGCGGCACCGATAACAAGGCGCTCGCGACACTCGGCATCAAGGGGTATGGCTTCGCTCCGCTGAAGCTTCCCCCCGAGCTCGATTTCCCGGGGATGTTCCACGGTGTCGACGAGCGAGTGCCGCTCGACGCACTAACCTTCGGTAGGCAGGTGCTCACCGACCTGCTCCTCAGCTACTGAGCTCGGGCGCCCGGGCGTCGCATCACTGACGGGAGCCGCGTGCAATTCATCGAGGCGATCATCCTTGGCCTTGTGCAGGGCCTCACCGAGTTCCTGCCCATCTCTTCGAGCGCCCACTTGCGCATCGTGGGCGAGTTCCTGCCGAGCGCCACCGACCCCGGCGCCACCTTCACTGCCATCACCCAGATCGGCACCGAGCTCGCGGTGCTGCTCTACTTCTGGAACGACATCACCCGAATCATCGGGCGATGGTTCCGCGCGGTGTTCGGCGGCTCCCGTGCGCGTCGACCGAGAAGCAGTGCGGATGCCGGGGCATCCGCCCGCGACGCGGTGCACAGCGGCGGCGCCCGCCACGCCACCCGTCCTGGCGCGACCGCCATCGCCCCGGGCGACCCCGACGTGCGCATGGGTTGGCTCATCATCATCGGCACGATCCCGATCGTCGTGGTCGGATACCTCGCGCAGGAGAGCATCCGCTCCGTGTTCCGCAGCCTGTGGCTCGTCGCCATCGTGCTCATCGTCTTCGGCATCCTGCTCGGCATCGCCGACCGGTACGGCAAGCGCGACCGAGACCTCGACGACCTGACCTACCCCCACGGGCTCTGGTTCGGGCTTGCCCAGACGCTCGCGCTGATCCCAGGAGTCTCGCGCTCCGGAGCGACCACCACCATGGGGCGTGCCTTGGGCTACAACCGTCCCGCGGCGGCTCGGTACGCCTTCCTGCTGGCAGTGCCCGCCGTCTTCGGCAGCGGCCTCTACGAACTGGTCAACAGCGTGAAGGAGCCCGCGGGCTACTACGGCTATGCCGAAACTGCGGTGGCGACCGTCGTCGCGTTCGTGGTCGGCTACGCCGTGATCGCCTTCCTCATGCGGTACATCCAACGCGGCTCGTTCATGCCGTTCGTCGTATATCGGGTGCTCCTGGGCGCGGTTCTGCTCGTGCTGCTGAGCACGGGCGTCCTCCAGCCCCTCTAGGCTGGGGGCATGAAGTCCTGGAACCGTCCCGCGGTTCCCCGACTGCCCGGCACCGGCCGCGTGCCGGTGATCTACGACACCGCGAGCAGCGCACTGCGCGAAGCCGCGGCCGACGGCACGGCGGGGATCTACGTCTGCGGCATCACCCCGTACGACGCGACTCACATCGGCCATGCGGCCACCTACCTCGCGTTCGATACGCTCATCCGCCTGTGGCTCGATGCCGGCCTCGATGTGCGCTACGTGCAGAACACGACCGACATCGACGACCCGCTCCTCGAGCGGGCTGCCGCTACCGGCCGCGACTGGCGCGAGATCGCCCGTGAGCAGACGGAGTTGTTCCGCGAAGACATGGCGGCCCTCGCGGTCATCCCGCCCGACCACTTCATCGCGGTGACCGAGGTGATCGACCCCATCGCAGATGCCGTCGAGCAGCTCGTCGAGCAGGGGATCGGGTACCGCGTCGATGACGACGTCTACTTCGACAGCGCTGCGGCAGCGAGGGTCACGCCATGGCGCCTCGGCGACGAGTCGGGATACTCGCGCGAGACCATGCTCAAGCTCTCCGCCGAACGCGGCGGCGATCCTGAACGCGACGGCAAGCGCGACCCGCTCGACGCGCTGCTCTGGCGCGCGGAGCGACCCGGGGAGCCTGCCTGGCCGGCCGCAGTCGGCGCGGGAAGGCCTGGCTGGCACATCGAGTGCACGGTGATCGCGGGGGAGTACCTCGACATCCCGGTCACCGTCAACGGTGGGGGATCCGACCTGATCTTCCCGCATCACGAGTTCAGCGCCGGTCACATGGCCGCGCTCACCGGCAAGCCGCTCGCCGGCATCTACTCGCACGCGGGAATGGTCGCGTACCAGGGCACCAAGATGTCGAAGTCGCTCGGCAACCTGGTCTTCGTCTCTGCGCTTCGGCGCGACGGGGTCGACCCGCGAGCGATCAGGCTCGCGGTGCTCGCTCACCACTACCGGTCCGACTGGGAGTGGACCGACGAGGTGCTCGCCGATGCGGTGGCCCGCTTGCAGCGCTGGCTGCAGTGGGCGACGAAGCAGGAGGCGCGACCGGAGTTCCGGTTGCTCGACGAGCTGCGCGACGCGCTGCATCACGACCTCGACACGCCCGCCGCAATCGCTGCGATCGATCGGCAGGTGGCCGCAGGGCGAGCGCCGTCGATCGTGGAGCTCGACGCGATCCGGGCGTTACTCGGCATCCAGCTGTAGCGAAGACATCGACCGCCCGTTGCGCTGCGACGTGACGCTGCGCGGGCGGGCTCCTCAGTCGCGACCGGCGCTCGGGTCGTCCGTGCCCGGCTCGCCGCCGTCGGCGTCATCAGAGCCGGTGTCTCCGCGTTCTGCGCCGCGAGCGTCGTCGTCGCCGCTGAGGCCGTCGCCGCTGAGGCCGTCGCCGCTGAGGCCGTCGGCACTGCGGTCATCCGCGCCGCGGTCATCGGCGCTGTCGTCATCGGCCGCAACGTCGCGCGAACCACCTTCTGACTCTGCGCTTTGGTCGTCGGGCGCGTTCGGGCTCGACGGGGCGCTGCCGGCATCCGGCAGCCCCGGCATCCGCCCGCCTGGCGCCGTCGCCGGTCCGCCGGTTCCTGCAGCAGCAGCACCTCCGGGCCCTCCGCGGCGACGCAGATAGCGCTCGAACTCCTCGGCGATGGCTTCACCGCTCGCCAGCGGCGACTCGACAGTGTCACGCGCCTGCTCGAGCTGCTCGATGTACGCCGACATCTCGTCGTCATCGTCGGCGAGCGCGTCGATGCCCGCCTCCCAAGCGAGCGACTCGTTCACCAGGCGCTCACGCGGAACCTCCACGCCGAACAGATCGCGCAGCTTGTCAAGCAGCGCCAGAGTCGCCTTGGGAGAAGGCGCATTGTGCACGTAGTGGGGCACTGACGCCCACACCATGACGCTCGGAATCCCGGCTCTCTCAGCAGCATCGGCGAGCACGCTCAGGATGCCTGTCGGGCCTTCGTACGTGCTGCGCTCGAGGTTCAGACGGCGACGCGTCTCGTCGTTCTCGCTCGTCGCGAAGATCGAGATCGGTCGCGTGTGCGGCACATCGGCGAGCATCGCACCGAGCATCACGATCCCCGTGATCCCATGATCGATAGCGGCGTCGAGGATCTCGTTGGTGAAGGTCTTCCAGCCGCGTGACGGCTCACTGCCCAGCAGCACGAAGAGCTCGCCCTGGAAGTCGGTGGGTGCCGACTCGGCGCTCGGGGCTTCTTCGCCAGCCACCACCGCTGCTTCGCGCTGAGTGTCGGCATCCGCGCCGAATTCGCCGGCGGCACCGAACGGACCGTACAGCGTCACCGAGGGCCACACGATGACGCGCTCACCGGAGTCGTCGCGCTGGAGCATCGGGCGATTGAACTGGTAGTCGAAGTAGTCCTCCGACTCGACCTGATACACCGGCTGCAGCGGAAAGCGATCGCGCAGTTCAGCCACGGCGCCGCTCGCCGCGTCGCCTGCGTCATTCCACCCCTCGAACGCGATGACCAGCAGTCGGCCTCGGGTGAAGTCGGGTGAATCGCTCACTGGTCTCCTTGCCTCGCCATCTCTACGGCGACCTCGACTGGACCACCGCGCGGCGACTACGCGCGCGGTCGACCCTGCGCCCTCAAGACTATGACGCGCGCCGTCTAGACTCGATGAGCGTGACCACGCAGAACCCCGCCGCGATCCTCTGGGACATGGACGGCACCATCGTCGACACCGAGCCCTACTGGATGGAAGCCGAGGTCGCCCTGGTGCGAGAGTACGGCGGCGAATGGGGCATCGATGACGCGAAGCAGCTCATCGGTCAGGGCTTGTGGCACTCTGCCCGGCTGCTCCGGAGCAAGGGCGTGGCGATGGATGAGGCCGCGATCATCGACGAGTTGACCGACCGCGTGATGGCGAAGATCGCCGAGCGCGTGCCGTGGCGTCCGGGCGCGAGGGAACTGCTCTCGGAGGCGCGAGAAGCGGGACTGCCGATGGCACTCGTGACCATGTCGTTCAGACGCATGGCCGACCAGGTGGTCGAGGCGATCGGGTTCGAGGTGTTCGACGCGATCGTGACCGGCGACAGCGTCGACCATGCGAAGCCGCACCCCCAGCCATACCTCCTCGGTGCCGAGAGCATCGGCGTCGACGCGGCCGACTCGGTGGCGATCGAAGACTCCGAGCCCGGGTTGCGCTCCGCGGTGGCCGCAGGCGCGACCGCGATCGGCGTGCTCGCGCACGCGCCGATCCCCGAGAGCGAGGTGTACACGCTGTGGCCGACGCTCGAGGGCCGCGTACTCGCCGACCTCGCCGAGTTGCACGGCATCCGGCGCGCCGCATGAGCGAGCCGACCGCAGACCTGCCCGCGGCTCCCGGAACCGGGCCGGGGGCCTTCAGAGGGCCGTTCCGGCCGGGCGAGCGCGTGCAGCTCACCGGCCCGAAAGGTCGCCTCAACACGATCACGCTGAAGCCGGGTGCCTCATTCCACACCCACCGCGGCGTGCTCGCGCACGACGAGCTCATCGGTCGTGACGACGGCTCGGTGCTCACAGCCAGCAACGGCGACGAATACCTGGCCCTGCGTCCGCTGCTCAACGACTTCGTCATGTCCATGCCGCGCGGGGCAGCGATCGTCTACCCGAAGGATGCCGCCCAGATCGTCGCGTTCGCCGATATCTTCCCCGGCGCCACCGTGGTCGAGGCCGGTGTGGGATCCGGGGCCCTTTCGCTGTGGCTGCTCCGGGCGATCGGCAATGAGGGCCGGCTGCTCTCATTCGAGCGGCGCGAGGACTTCGCGGCGGTCGCCGAGGGCAACGTCACGGCATTCATGGGCGAGGCGCCCGACAATTGGTCGATCACGGTGGGCGATCTGGCCAAGGCTCTGCCGGCCACTGTGTCTCCGGGCTCGGTCGACCGGGTCGTGCTCGACATGCTGGCTCCCTGGGAGTGCCTCGATGCAGTATCCGACGCACTCGCCCCCGGCGGGCTCGTGATCTGCTACGTCGCGACGGTCACGCAGCTTTCGCGGGTGGTCGAAGCCATGCGCGCGAGCGGCGACTACACGCACCCCGAACCCTTCGAGACGCTGATTCGAGGCTGGCACGTCGAAGGGCTCGCCGTGCGCCCCGATCACCGCATGGTCGGTCACACCGGTTTCCTCGTCACGGCCCGTCGGCTCGCCCCTGGCACGGTGCTGCCCCAATTGAAGCGGCGGGCCTCGAAGACGGAGTTCTCAGAAGAGGATGTCGAGCTGTGGACGCCGGGGGCACTCGGGGAGCGGGACGTGAGCGACAAGCGGCTTCGCAAGGCTGCTCGCGAAGCCCAACGGCTCGCCGAGCGCCGCCGACACATCCCGAGCGGCGAGGGAGACAGCGATCCTGACGCAGAAGCGGAGTCGGGCGGCGGGCACATCCCTTCGGCAACCGCCGGCGGCAGAGCGCCTGACGAAACCGGCACAGTAGAGTAATGCGAGCCAGGACCGCGCCGGCGTGCGGATCCAGGCCGCGTCATGGCGGTCACCGCCTGAACGACTGAGACGACCTGTTGCCTCGATCGAAAGTAGGACCCGTGCGCAAGACCCCAGCGCTCGCCATCGCCGCTGCGCTCCTCGCGTCACTCACCGCATGCACGGCATCCTCGTCGGCAGCGAACGGATGCGGCCCTTTCGAACCCGGCAAGGCATCCGAGCTCGTCGAAGCCACCGGCCCCGTCGGTCAGCAGCCGCGCGCCAGCTTCCCGACTCCGCTCATCGCGCAGGACACTGAACGGTCAGTGCTCGTCGAGGGGGAGGGCGACCGCATCCAAGAGGGCCAGGTCGTCGACATGCAGGTCACGCTGTATCTGGGCGAGACCGGCCAGGTGCTCACGGAGACGAGCTATGACCCCGACCAGCCTGTGCGTCGCGTCGCCGGCGACGACGAAGACTTCTTCGGCTCCATCGTCGAGTGCGCGAAACCCGGAGGCCGGATCGCCTCCGCCACGACTGTCGAAGCGGTGTACGGCGAGAATGCGCTGCTGAACATCGGGATCGGAAACGATGTCACGCTCATCGCGGTCGTCGACGTCGAGCGGGCGTTCCTCGGTAAGGCGAACGGGCCCGACCAGCTTGCGACGAACGGGATGCCGGCAGTCGTCACCGCTCCCGACGGCACGCCTGGCATCACGCTTCCGAACGAATCGGCTCCAGACGACCTGCGGCTCGCCCTCTCCAAGCGCGGTGGCGGCGAAGTCGTCGAGCGGGGCGACCGCGTGGTGGTGCACTTCACGGCGCTCGATTGGGAACGCAACCGCGTGCTCCAGTCGACCTGGGATCGGAAGGCTCCGGCCAGCTGGCTCATCGAAGACATCGAGGACGACGCCCAGGGCATCGCCCCAGGGCTCCTGAAGGGGCTCGTCGGAGCACCTGTCGGGTCGCAGCTCGTGGCGGTGATCCCGCCATCCGAGGGCTTCCCTCAGGGCTCGGGCCCCGGCGGCGCCTCGGCCGATTCGACCGTCGTCTACGTCGTCGACGTGCTCGGCATCCAGTAAGGGGCCGCATGGCCGAGCGGATTCGCGCTGAGGAGCGCCTGTTCAGCCTGGTGCTGGCCCTGCTCACGAGCGAGCACGGGCTCACCAAGAACGAGATCCTCTCGACCGTTCAGGGGTACCGCGAGCGTTACGAGTTCGGCGGCGACCTCACGAACCTCGAGCGGCAGTTCGAGCGCGACAAGGACGACATCCGCGAGCTCGGCGTTCCTCTTGAGACGCTCGAGCCGCCAGGAGAGCCCGGGAACAACCAGAACACGCGGTATCGCATCCCGCGCGTCGGGTACGAGTTGCCGCACGACATCGCGTTCACGCCTGAGGAGAGCGCGCTGCTCAAGCTCGCCGCGATGGTGTGGCGTGACGGCGCGGCATCGGCCGAGGCGCGCCGCGCGATGCTGAAGCTCTCCGGGCTCGGCGTCGACACAGCCGAGCTCGCGCTGCAGTACGCGCCTCGGCTCCGGGTGCGCGACGCCGCATTCGAACCGTTGCGCTCCGCGATCGAGAAGCGGCGCGTCGTACGCTTCGGGTACCTCAAGCCGGGCGAGGATGCGGCGACCCAGCGCGAGCTCGCACCGCTCGCTCTCACGCGGTTCGCCGAGCTCTGGCACCTGTACGCCGAAGAACCCGGCACCGGCCGGCGGAAGACGTTCCTGCTGTCGCGAATCACCACGCCGGTCACCATCACCAAGACCGAACTGCCGGCGCGTGACGGGGATCCCGCCGCGGAATCACGCGCGGAACTGGAGAAGCTCTGGGCCGAGCAGTCGGCACTCCTCGAGGCACAGCCATCCACGGATGCCGAGTCGCGGTTGCTCCGACGTCCGGGAACGAGCAGGCGCGACGACGGATTGCTCGTCGTGCACTTCACTGATCTGTCTGTGCTCGCCGATCAGCTCTGCTCATACGGGCCGGAGGTCGTCGTCATCGCACCCGAGGAGTTGAAGCGCGCCGTGCGCTCACGGCTCGATCGCGTCGGGGGAGACCATGGCTGAGCACCCACGGCTTCCGCACGCGCAGGACAAGCTCGCCTTCCTGCTCTCGCTCGTCGCGTATCTGCGTGATCGCGGCCGTGTCTCGGTCGCGGAGGCAGCCGCGCACTTCGATGTCGACGCGGCCCAGATCCGCGAGGCCGTACGACTGCTCGTCGTGACCGGCGTCCCGGGAACCACCAAGGCGTACCAGCCCGACGACCTCTTCGACATCGCCTGGGACGACTTCGAGCAGGACGACATCATCGTGCTCACGAATCTGGTCGCGATCGAGGACGCACCGCGGCTCTCGGCTCGCGAGGCATCGGCGCTGATCGCGGGGCTGCAATACCTCGCGGCGCTGCCCGAGGCATCCGACCGAGCGGCGATCGCATCGCTGACCGACAAACTCTCGCGCGGCGCTTCAGGTGCCATCAGTGCTGTATCGATCGAGGCCTCGACCGATGATGGGGCGCTTGCCATCATCAGGTCGGCTGTCGAGCACGGCCGCCGCCTGGCGTTCTGGTACCGCAACGCCAAGGGGGAGGGACACGAGCGACGGGTCGAACCGCTGCGCGTCGATTCGGTCGACAACGACTGGTACCTCCGCGGTTGGGATGTCGAACGCGAGGCGGTGCGCACGTACCGACTCGATCGGATGTCGGAGGTGCGCGTTCTCGACGAGGCGGCAGACACCGGGCGACCCGCAGCCGCAGCCGTGCATCGGCTCGTGGACGACAGGCTGTTCAACGATGCCGAGGCGAGCGTGGTGGTGACCCTCGAGGTCGTGCCGGCCGCGCTGCCTCTCCTGGGCGAGTTCGTCTCCGATGATGCGGAGATCGCGGCCGCGGGCGACCGGGTTCGCGTGGAGACCCGGGTCGCGCACTTCCACACCTTGAAGCGTCAGGTTGCAGCGCTTCCCGGACTCGTCGAAGTGCTCTCACCTCCGGAGGCGCGCGAGGCGGTGCGCGCTTGGGCGCGCGACGCGCGTGCGGCATACGACGCCTGAGTCCACAGCCATGGTGGCTAGACTGACCGCTGGCACCGCAACGACTCGAAGGATGTGCTCCCATGTTCGCTAACCTCAACGGCTGGCACGCGATCATTCTGCTGGTCATCATCCTGCTGCTCTTCGGCGCTCCCAAGCTGCCCGCCCTCGCACGAAGCCTCGGTCAATCGATGAAGATCTTCAAGAACGAGGTCAAGACCGAGCAGAAGGGCGACGCCGAGACCGGCGCCGGCGACGCGCCGACCTCCGAGACCGAATCGAAGCAGTAGGCAGCGTGGCGGGTCGCGCGAAACGGAGCTCGAACCGCGAAGCGAGGATGTCCCTCGGCGAGCATCTGCTCGAACTGCGCAAACGGCTCTTCATCTCGGCCGCGGCGATCGTCGCGGCGGCTGTCGGCGGCTTCATCGTCGCCGACTGGGTCTGGGCGCGCCTGCGCGAGCCAGTGCTTCGGATCGCTGAGGAACAAGGCCGCACTGCTGAGATCAGCTACACCTATGTCACCGAGGCATTCGACACCAGGCTCCAGATCGCGTTCGCGGTGGGGTTGGTGATCGCCAGCCCTGTCTGGCTCTACCAGATCTGGGCGTTCCTCATGCCCGCTCTGCAGCGCCGCGAGAAGCAGTTCGCCATCGGGTTCCTCGGCAGCGCGGTGCCGCTCTTCCTCGGCGGCTGCCTCGCGGGTTGGCTCGTGCTGCCCAATATGGTCACGCTGCTCACGAGCTTCGCCCCGGCTGAAGACGTCTCCCTGCTCACCGCGAAGACCTACCTCGATTTCACGATCAAGCTCCTGCTCGCGGTCGGCGTCGCCTTCGTGCTCCCCGTCTTCCTGGTGTTGCTGAACTTCGCACGTGTGCTCAGCGCTCAGGCCATCCTCAAGGGCTGGCGGGTCGCGGTGCTCGTGATCGCCGTGTTCACCGCAATGGCCACTCCGGCCGCAGACGTGCTGTCGATGTTCCTCCTCATGATTCCCATGGTGCTGCTCTACTTCATTGCCGCGGGTGTCGCCTGGCTGCACGATCGTCGTATGGCGAAGCGAGACGCGGCCGCCTTCGACGCGGGCCTGGCCGAGGCCTGAGCACGGTGCTCCACATGACTCGCTCCGACCGCGGCTCTGCGGAGGCACCATGACCGGCACCGAGGCGCTCTCTCCCGCGGAGCGGTATGCGGCATCCCGCAGCCGCAGTTCGACCCCTCGGCTGCAGGCGTTTCGCGACCGTCAGCGCTTCGACCTCGACCCCTTCCAGCTCGCCGCCTGCGAGAGCCTCGAGGCCGGCCGAAGCGTGCTGGTCGCGGCGCCGACCGGCGCCGGCAAGACGATCGTCGCCGAGTTCGCGGTCTTCCTCGCCATGTTCGACGCGCGCGCGAAGGTCTTCTACACGACGCCGATGAAGGCGCTGAGCAACCAGAAGTTCCATGAGCTGGTCGAGGAGTACGGACCGGAAGAGGTGGGCCTGCTCACCGGCGACACCTCGGTGAACAGCAGCGCGCGCATCGTGGTGATGACTACCGAGGTGCTGCGCAACATGCTCTACGCCGACAGCGACCTGCTGCCGGACCTCCGGTTCGTCGTGATGGACGAGGTGCACTACCTCGCAGATCGCTTCAGAGGCGCCGTCTGGGAGGAAGTGATCATCCACCTTCCCAGGCAGGTGCGCATGGTCTCGTTGAGCGCCACGGTGTCGAACGCCGAGGAGTTCGGCGACTGGCTGCAGGCTGTGCGAGGCGATACCGACGTGATCGTCTCAGAGGAGCGTCCGGTACCGCTCGACCAGCACGTGCTCGTGCGCACGAAGCTCGTCGACCTCTTCGACACCGACCCGGCGCACGTGTCGGCGAACCGTGTCAATCCCGAACTGATCCGCCTCACCAACGCCGCGAACCGGGCGGATCGCACGGGCCGAGGCCACCCTTCGGCGCGCGACCGGCGCCATCGCGGTCGCGGACCCCAGGGGCCCGGCCGGTTCGAACGCATGGACCGCCCGGATGTCGTCCGCCTGCTCGAGTCGAAACGGCTGCTGCCGGCGATCTTCTTCATTTTCAGCCGAGCCGGCTGCGACGCGGCGGTGCGCCAGGTGCTCCGAGCCGGTGTGAGCCTCACCGAACGGCACGAGCGCGACGAGATCCGCGCCATCGCCGAGGAGCGCTGCCGAACCCTGCTCGACGAAGACCTCGCCGTCCTGGGGTACTGGGAGTGGCTCGACGGGCTGCAGCGCGGAGTCGCGGCTCACCACGCTGGTTTGCTGCCCGCATTCAAGGAGGTCGTCGAAGAGCTCTTCCAGCGCAAGCTGCTCAAAGCCGTGTTCGCCACGGAGACGCTCGCGCTCGGCATCAACATGCCCGCTCGCACGGTCGTGCTTGAGAAGCTCGAGAAGTTCAACGGCGAAGCCCGCGTACCGATCACGCCGGGGGAGTACACGCAGCTCACGGGCCGAGCCGGTCGTCGCGGCATCGACGTCGAGGGCCACTCGGTCATCCAATGGATGTCAGGGCTCGACCCGCAGGCCGTCGCCGCTCTCGCGTCCCGCCGAAGCTACCCGCTCAATTCGAGCTTCAAACCGACGTACAACATGGCCGTGAACCTGATCGAGCAATTCGGTCGGGAACGGGCTCGACGCATTCTCGAGAGCTCCTTCGCCCAGTTCCAAGCCGACCGCTCCGTCGTCGACCTCGCTCGCAAGGTGCGCGAGATGGAGCAGTCGTTGAGCGGGTATGAGGAAGCCATGCAGTGCCACCTCGGCGACTTCCGCGAGTACGCCGCCATGCGGCGCGAGCTCAGCGATCTGGAGCGACGGAGCGTTCCCGCCGATCGCCGGGGCGAACGGGAACGCAGGCAGCGCCAATTGACCTCGTTGCGGAAACGGATGCGGCAGCATCCGTGCCACAGCTGCGCCGATCGCGAGGCGCATGCCCGCTGGGCGGAGCGTTGGTGGCGTCTCAAGCGCGAGCATGATCGGCTCAGTTCGCAGATCAAAGGACGCACCGGCGCGGTTGCGAAGGTCTTCGACCGCGTGGTCGATGTGCTGCTCGAGGGCGGGTATCTCGAACGAGACCAGCACGGGCGCATCGTGCTGAACGAGCACGGCCGCGCGCTTCGCCGCATCTACGGAGAGCGCGACCTCCTGGTGGCCGAGAGTCTCCGGCGAGGCGTCTGGGACGGCTTGGACGCGCCCTCGTTGGCCGCGATGGCGACAGCCATCGTGTACGAACCTCGACGAGATGAGGGGTCGCAGCACGACGCCGACCTTCCCCGCGGACGATTCCGAGAAGCGCTCGACGAGACGCGTGACCTCTGGGCGAGGCTCGACGACCTCGAGCACGACCACAAGCTTCCCGGCAGTGAGCCGCTCGCGACCGGGCTGTGCCTCGCGATGCACCGGTGGGCCAAGGGCGGGCGTCTCGATGAGGTGCTGCGCGAAGCAGATCTTCCTGCAGGTGACTTCGTACGCTGGGCGAAGCAGACCATCGACCTGCTCGACCAGCTCTCAGTGGTGGCGCAGAGTCCCGTCGACCGGGTGGCGAGACAGGCGCTCGAAGCGGTGCGCCGCGGCGTCGTGGCGTACAGCAGTGTCGCGTAGGCTCGATCGAGCCCGATGAACACGCCATTGCCCCTCGACCCGCGACCGACGATCCCTTCCTGGGTCGCACTGCTGCTCGCGGCGGCCTCCGGCCCTGTGCTCGACGCGGCGTTCCCAGACCTGGGCGTCTGGCCACTGGCATTCCTCGGCATCGCCATGATGCTGCTCGCGCTGCGCAATCAACCCGCGCGCTGGGCGTTCCACATCGGCCTCGTCGGCAGCCTCAGCTTCTACCTCCTGCATATCCAGTGGGCCACGCTCTTCCTCGGACCGGTGCCTTGGGCCGCGCTCTCTGTGGTCATGGCGCTGTTCGGAGGAATCGGGGCGACGCTGATCGGCATCGCCTACCGGATGCTGCTGCGGTTGCGGCGGCGCATCGTGGTGCGCCTCATCGCCCTGCCCGCCCTGGTCGCCGGGCTCTGGACCGCCCGGGAGGCGGTGCAGAGCGTGTGGCCGTACGGGGGGTTCGCATGGGGAAGGGTGGCCCAGTCGCAGTCGGAGAGTCCGCTGGGCACGCTGTTCGCGTGGCTCGGGGTCTCGGGCGTGAGCTTCGTGATGGTGTTCTTCGTGGCGCTCGCCATCGAGGCCGTGCTGACGCAGCAGGCGCGGGCGACGCTACGGTTCGTGCCGGCATCCGTCGTGCTCGTCCTGATGCTCGGCACGCCCGCATTCCCTGTGACCATCGACGGTCAGCTGCGGATCGCTGCAGTGCAGGGCAATGGCAAGACCGGGTACTTTCAGCAGCGAGACAGCGGCGACAACCTGCGCGACCAGCTCGATGCGACCATGGCGCTGCGCGGGGAGGATGTCGATCTCGTCGTCTGGCCGGAGGGAGGCTCCGACCTCGATCCGCTGCGAAACGACTACGCCGCGATGGCGTTCGATCTCGTGGCCGACACGTTCGACGCTCCGTTCATCGCCGGCACCATCACCGAACGCGAGCCCGATGTCATCCATAACAGCTCATTGCTATGGCTGCCGGGGGAGGGGCTGGCGGACATCTACGACAAGCGGCACCCCGTGCCCTTCGGCGAGTATGTTCCCGACCGCGAGTTCTGGGAGCCGCTCGCGCCTGACCTGATCGGGCTGATCCAGCGCGAGTACACGCCGGGCACCACTGACTCGGTCTTCGAACTGCCCGCCGGTGTGCGCGTGGGGGTGAACATCTGCTTCGACATCGTCGACGACGGCCTGCTGCGGGAGTCGGTGCGCGACGGCGCCCAGGTGATCTTCGCCCAGACCAATAACGCAGACTTCGGCCGCACCGACGAGAGCGTGCAGCAGCTCGCCTTCGCGCGCATTCGGGCCCTTGAGCTGGGGCGCACGGTCGTCAACATCTCGACTGTCGGCACGAGCGCCATCGTGGCGCCCGACGGGTCGACTCTCGATCAACTCGAGTGGTACACCCAAGACGCCATGGTGCGCGAGATTCCGCTGAGCTCGACCGAGACACCGGCGCTGCGTCTCGGAGCGCCGCTCGAGTGGACGATCGCTATCACGTCGGTCCTGGTGGTCGCGGCGCTCGGAGTGACCCGGCTCGCCACATCGGGCGCCGTGGCGGCACGAAAAAGGGCCAGCCGAAGCTGACCCTTCATTCGCTGAGTGAAGCTGCTACGCCATCACGCGCCGAGCTTCTGCTGCTGCTGGCCGCGCCGCGCGCGCAGAATCTGCAGGCGCTCCTCGAGCAGTTCCTCGAGCTCTGCTCGCGAACGCCGTTCGAGGAGCATGTCCCAGTGCGTGCGCACGGGCTTCTCCTCGACCGCTTCGGTCTTGACGAGTTCGCCATCCTCGCCCACCAGACGCCCTTCGATGCCTGACTTCGGCGACTCCCACGTCTCAGGCACTTCTGCGTCTGCCGCGAAGACCACCTCGAACGTCGTGCCGTCTTCCGCGCGATAGGTCACCCGTCGACGCGCTGAGAACTCGACGCCCTCCTCGCTTTGAAGACTCTGGCTTCCTAGCCTCATACCTCGCAAACTGCGATCCGCCATGCTGAGGCCTCCTTCCTGAAACGCAACTCATAGGTATAACGCGTCCACCTGTGCGTTTGTTCCATGCTTCGGCGGCCGGAGGCGGTAGGGGTGACTGAAGTGGTGGACGTGCGGCGTTGGACCGGCATGCTGCGCGAGCGATCGCGTCAGGGCCGATGCTGGCCGCGTTCCCGGAGCACCTCGAAGGCGAGGTCTGGCCGATCGGTGACGATGCCGTCGACGCCGAGGTCGAGAAGCTCACGCATCCGCTGTTGGTCGTTCACGGTCCAGATGTGCACCTCGAGCCCGGCGCGCTGCCAGGCGCGGATGACGCGGCGCGTGGTGACCTTGAGCCTTCCGGCGCGTTCGGGAGCCTGCACCGCCCCGATGCCCTTGAACGCCATTCGCACGACCTGGCCGAGCCCGAGTTTGGCGGCGATCAACGCGACACCGAGGCTCCGCGACGCCGCTGAGGTGGCCACGCCGGGAAGCATGTTGACTGCCTTCAGCCGCCGGCCCTCGTCGAACGAGGTGACCAGCACGCGATCGATCGCCTTGGCCTTGATGATCGCGGCGACGGTCGGGCCAACGGCATCCGCAGACTTGATGTCGATGTTGAACCGCGTCTCCGGAAATGCGTTGAGGGCCTCCTCCAGTGAGCAGAAGCCCTGACCCTCGCCGAGATCGATCGCTCTCAGCTCGTCCATGGTGCACGACGACACGCGCCGGCCCTCGCCTGCCACGCGTTCCAGCGTGCGGTCGTGGCAGAGCACGGCGACGCCGTCTGCGGTCGCCCGCGTGTCGGTCTCGATGTGCGTGCAACCCGCGGCGATCGCCTTCGCGAACGCCAGCAAGGTGTTCTCTGGTGCCTCGAGTGAGAACCCTCGGTGTGCGAGAACGCGCGGCGGCTCGGGCGAGAAGTACATCGGCTCAGACGATCGGGGCAGAGCCGGGCGGAGTAGTCGACGAGGCGCCTGCCGCGCTCGATGCCGCTGCCGCGCGCTGCGAGGCCCCGAACAGCCCTTCGCCCACACCCTTGAGCGCCTCGCTGAACTCGCTCGGGATGATCCACAGCTTGTTCGAGGCACCATCGGCGATCTTCGGCAGCGTGAGCAGGTACTGGTAGGCGAGCAGTTCCGGGTCGGGCCGCCCATCGTGAATCGCCTGGAATACCGTGGTGATCGCTTCGGCCTCGCCCTGCGCCCGCAGCACGCGCGCCTTGGCCTCGCCCTCTGCCTCGAGGATCGCCGCCTGCCTGCTGCCCTCCGCCTCGAGAATCGCAGCTTGCTTCGTGCCCTCGGCCGTGAGGATGACCGCGCGCCGGTCGCGCTCCGCGCGCATCTGCTTCTCCATGGAGTCCTGGATCGAGTGCGGCGGGTCGATCGCTTTGAGCTCGACCCGGCTGACGCGGAGCCCCCATTTCCCAGTCGCCTCGTCGAGCACGATCCGCAGCTTGCTGTTGATCTCGTCGCGGCTGGTCAGCGCTTCTTCGAGGTTGAGCCCACCCACGACGTTGCGGAGGGTCGTGGTGGTGAGCTGTTCGACCGCCGCAAGGTAGTTGGCGATCTCGTAGGTGGCGGCCCGGGCATCCGTCACTTGGAAGTAGACGACGGTGTCGATCGAGACGACCAGGTTGTCTTCGGTGATGACCGGCTGCGGAGGGAACGAGACGACCTGCTCGCGCATGTCGACGAGCGGGCGCACCCGATCGATGAAGGGCACGAGCACGTTGAGACCCGGTTGAAGGGTCTTGTGATATCTGCCGAGCCGTTCCACAACGCCGGCGTACGCCTGCGGAATGATGCGGATCGCGCGGATCAGCACGACGAGCACGAAGACGCCCAGCACCACCAGCAACGCGATGATGAAGAACTGCCCGATGAACTCACTAGGGGAGAGCATGGTCATTGCCTCTCTTCCGTCGCAGACGGATCAGGAGTCGGTTCGCCCGGAGCGACCATGGCGATCGAACCGGCGATCGACTCCACTGTGGCCCAGCTGCCCGCTTCGAGCGCGGCGGCGGATGCTGTGGCGAGCCGTGCCGACCACGTCTCGCCGTTCGCGAGTTTCACGAGCCCGCTGATCGCGTCAACCGGTTCGAGCACCCGAGCGCGCATGCCGATGAGCGCGGGAACGTTGCTCGGCGTCGGGTCGGCCCCGCGCCGCATGACTCTGAGCAGCAGCGGCCTGATGGTGAGGATCAGCAGCACAGCGACCACCGCACCCACGACGATCTGCAGCCACCAGGGCCATCCGAGCAGGTTCGCACCGAGACCGGCCAGGCTGCCGAACGCGATCATCAGAAACGTGAACTCGAGCGTGAGCAACTCGATGATGACGCAGATCAGCACGAAGATCAGCCACACGATCCACAGGTACGAGGTGACGTCGATCATCGCTGACAGTGCCTCCGCTTCACCTCGCGTGCTGTGATCCCGAAACTACCAGAGCCGTGCGACAGCGCTCCTCGGCTCCCGACCATCGCAGGGGCGCCAGCGCTCCCTGGGGTAGGGTCGGATGCTGTGAACGCTGCTCTCGCTCCCGATGCTCTGGCCGGCAAACGCGCGCTCGTGACGGGCTCGTCGAGAGGGATCGGGGCCGATACGGCGCGGTATTTCGCGGCGGCGGGCGCGAGCGTCGTGATCAACTACCGGAACAAGGCGGCCCGTGCTGAGAAGCTCGTCGCCGAGCTCGAGGCCACCGGCGCTTCCGCGATCGCCGTGGGCGCCGACCTCACCGACCCCGATTCGGTCGCCGAGATGTTCCGGCAGATCAAGGAGCAGTGGGGCGGCCTTGACGTCCTGGTGCTCAATGCCTCGGGTGGCATGGAGAGCGGCATGGGTGAGGACTACGCCATGCGCCTCAACCGCGACGCGCAGGTGAACACGCTCAAGGGTGCGCTCCCGCTGCTCGATCGCGGCAGCAGGGTCGTGTTCGTGACGAGCCACCAGGCGCACTTCATCCGCACCACTCCGACGATGCCCGAGTACGTTCCCGTGGCGCTGAGCAAGCGTGCCGGTGAAGATGCGCTGCGCGAGTTGATCCCCGAGCTGGATGCCGCCGGCATCGAGTTCGTCGTGGTCTCAGGCGACATGATCGAGGGCACCATCACCGCGACCCTGCTCGAGCGCCTGAACCCCGGCGCGATCGAGCAGCGCAAGGCTTCTGCGGGCCGTCTGTACAACGTGAGCGAGTTCGCGGCAGAGGTCGCCCAGGCGGCCGTCGATCCCGTGCCCGAAGACCACACCAGGCTTGTCGGCGACACGTCCTCCTTCGAGCCCGAGCGCGCTCAGGACTGATCGCGTTGCGAGCCGACGAGCTGCCCCTTCTCAAGAGCATCTCGCGGCCGAGCGTCCATCCGGGCGGCGACCGCGCGATCGTCTCGGCGACGTACCCGCACCTCGGCGCCGACGCGTACGTCGGTCAGTTGTGGGAGGTCGCGTTGAGCGGCCGCGCCCGTCAGCGCCGGATCACTCGCGGCTTCCGTGACACCGATCCGCAGTTCTCACCGGATGGCACCATGGTCGCCTTCCTGCGCTCGACGGCTGCAGGCGAGCACCCGCAGGTCTGGCTCATGGATGCCGTGGGCGGTGAACCGAGACCGCTCACCGACGCTGCGCTCGGCGTCATCGAGTTCCGGTGGTCTCCCGATTCGAAGCGCATCGCGTTCAGAGCGTTCGACCCGGAGGAGGGACGTTACGGCACGATCGACGGTCTCCCGCCGTCGGCGGAGCCCGCGCGCCACATCACCAGGCGCCGCTATCGGGCCGATGGTGTGGGGTTCGTCAGTGACCGGTTCATGCGCCTCTTCGTGCTCGACGTTCCGGCGCTGAACGACGAACCGGTATACCCGGTCGCACCGGGCGTGCGCGACCCGAAGCCCAAGCATCCGACGGCCGTGCCGGATGCGCGTCGACTCACGACGGGGGAGTACCACTTCACCGCGTTCTGCTTCGGATCCGACTCCGAATCGATCGTCGCGGTCGCTGCGAGGCACGAGTCACGCGACGATGACCTGCGAACCGACCTGTGGCGCATCGCGCTCAACCGGCGTTCGGTGACTCCGCGGCTCCTCACGGGCGATGAGCCCCCACGCGCGATCTCGCTCGTCGAGCACGCGCCCGGTGGAGCACTGTTCTTCCTGGCCCAGGAACTCGGCCACACTGCGAGGGACTTCGTCGCGCGGAACACGGGACTGTATCGCTTCGACGGCGCATCGCCCGCGCTACGACTGACCGACGCGGAAAGCGTCGACCTGCAAGCGGCATCCGGCATGACCGTGCTCGACGACAATCGCGTGCTCGTGCACGAGCTCACGCGCGGCACCGTGCAGTTGCGGCTCGTCGAGCACCGCGAGGGCGACCGAGCCGCGACGACCAGTGTGGCTCCGCTGACATCGGGAGCCGTGGTGGTGAACGGGTCGCAGGCGCTTGCCGAGGGTCGCGGTATCGCGCTGACCCTTGCCGCCGGCCACACCTACGGCGATCTGGTGGTGTTGCGCGACGGCGGATACGACCTGCGCACAGACTTCTCAGCCCCCCTGCGGCGGGCAGGCATCCGTCGTGCGCTCGAGCTCGAGGTGGCATCGAGTGACGGCTACCCGGTGCACGGGTGGGTGGTCCTGCCGGAGGGGGAGGGACCGCATCCGGTGCTGCTGAACATCCACGGCGGCCCGTATGCCTCGTATCTGCACTCCCTCTTCGACGAGGCGCAGGTGTACGCGAGCGCAGGATACGCAGTCGTCATGTGCAATCCGCGGGGTTCGGCGGGCTACGGACAGCGGCATGGGCGCAGCATCCGGCACGCAATGGGAACCGTCGACATGCAGGATGTGCTCGCGTTCCTCGACGGCGCGCTTGACCGGCACCGCACCCTGGATCGCGGCCGCGTGGGAATCATGGGCGGGTCGTACGGCGGCTACCTGACCGCCTGGATCACATCGCACGAGCATCGGTTCGAGGCCGCCATCGTCGAGCGCGGGTTCCTCGACGCGACGGCGTTCGCGGGCAACTCCGACATCGGCACGTTTTTCGGGCAGGAGTACTTGGGCACTGATCGCACCCTGGTCGCGGCGCAGAACCCCCAGGACCGAGCGCATCTCGTGAAGACGCCGACGCTGATCATGCACTCCGAAGACGACCTGAGATGCCCGGTGGATCAGGCCGAGCGCTATTACCAGGCTCTGCGCGAGCACGGCACGGATGCCGAACTGGTGCTGTTCCCCGGCGAGAACCATGAGCTCTCGCGCACAGGCAGGCCTCGGCACAGGCTGCAGCGCTTCGAGCTGATCCTCAATTGGTGGCGCCGTCACCTGCCGACCGACGAGAACCGCACCGGCATCATCCAGTTGCCGATGTTCCCCCCGCACCGCTGAGTCGACGTCTCGTCCTCTGGTCGCGAGGCGAACAAGCGTGGCCGTTCGTGCCAGGCGCACGGCTGCACCGTCAAGACGCCGTTGTCGAGGCGGTGCGCCTGACCGGGAGCGTACGGTAGCCGCTCACGGATAACCAAATGCACCAGCCGACGGGTGGCACGTCGTCGGCCATCACTGGACAAGTCCGGCCCCCCTGTGGCACCATCGCGCACGTGACCAGCACGCCGGCTGAGGCCCAGCGCTTGCGCGATCTCGCGCTGCTTCGCCGCGTACGCGATCGGATCGACCGCGAGTACGCCAAGCCGCTCAATGTCGAGGCACTCGCGCTCGGGGTCAATCTCTCCGCGGGTCACCTGAGCCGTCAGTTCCGGCTCGCCTACGGCGAGTCTCCCTACAGCTACTTGATGACACGCCGCATCGAGCGTGCCATGGCGCTGCTGCGCCGCGGGGATCTCAGCGTCACCGAGGTCTGCTTCGCCGTCGGCTGCACGTCGCTGGGCACGTTCAGCACGCGCTTCTCCGAACTCGTCGGCATGCCGCCCAGCGCGTATCGACGGAACGCTCAGTCGACGGCGGGGATGGCCCCGTGCGTGGCGAAGCAGGTGACCAGACCGGTCAGGAATCGAGAAGCGTCATCAGGTGAAGCGAAAGTAGCGTGATCGACATGGACATCACCATTCACGAAAGCTTCCTCCCGCACACAGACCCGGATGCCTCGCTCGCGTTCTACCGCGACACGCTCGGCTTCGAGGTGCGCAACGACGTGGGCTACGAGGGCATGCGTTGGATCACCGTCGGTCCCGCTGATCAGCCCGATACCGCGATCGTGCTCATGCCGCCGACGGCGGCACCCGGCATCACCGACGATGAGCGTCGGATGCTGCTGGAGCTCATGGCGAAGGGCAGCTACTTCGGCGTCAACCTCGCAACCGACGACCTCGACGGTGTCTTCTCGAAGCTGGAGGCGAGCGGCGCAGAGGTCGTGCAAGAGCCCACGGACCAGCCGTACGGCATCCGGGACTGCGCGTTCCGCGACCCGTCCGGCAACATGCTCCGCATCCAGCAGCGACGCGACTGACCGGAACGCGACGCCGACCCCCGACAGACCGCGGCGGCGGCGCTTCGCCCACCAGGGCCAGCGCCTCGCGACGACTTCTTCACCGACGGAGACACCTATGAGCATTGCCTCGACCGGCACCAGTACCTCGCCGAGCGAGAAGCCCGAGCGCGAGCAGGCGCACCCCGCAGATACGCACGAGTTGATCCGTGTGCAGGGCGCTCGCGAGAACAACCTCAAGGACGTGAGTGTCGAGCTCCCGAAACGGCGACTCACGGTCTTCACCGGCGTTTCAGGATCCGGCAAGAGCTCCCTCGTGTTCGCGACGATCGCCGCCGAGTCGCAGCGCATGATCAACGAGACCTACAGCGCGTTCGTGCAGGGATTCATGCCCACGCTGGCACGTCCCGACGTGGACGTGCTGGAGGGCCTCACGACGGCGATCATCGTCGATCAGGAGCGCCTGGGCGCCAACCCGCGGTCGACTGTCGGCACGGTCACCGACGCCAATGCGATGCTTCGGATCGTGTTCAGCCGGCTGGGTCGCCCGCATATCGGATCACCGCAGGCCTTCTCGTTCAACGTCGCGTCCATGAGCGGCGCCGGCGCCGTCACGATGGAACGGGCGGGTACTACCGTCAAGGAACGCCGCGAGTTCAGCGTCACCGGTGGCATGTGCCTTCGCTGCGAGGGCCTCGGTTCGGTCACCGACTTCGACCTGAGTGCGCTGTACGACGAGAATCTGTCGCTCAACCAGGGCGCGCTGACCATTCCCGGCTACAGCATGGACGGCTGGTACGGGCGCATCTTCCGGGGGAGCGGGTTTTTCGATCCGGATAGGCCGATCCGCGACTTCACCAAGAAGCAGCTGCATGATCTGCTCCACAAGGAGCCGACGAAGATCAAGGTCGACGGCATCAACATCACCTACGAGGGCCTGATCCCGAAGATTCAGAAATCGTTCCTGAGCAAGGACAAGGAGGCGATGCAGCCGCATATCCGCGCGTTCGTCGAGCGCGCGATCACCTTCAGCACATGCCCCGAGTGCGGCGGCACTCGGCTCAGCGAATTGGCTCGGTCTTCGAAGATCAAGGGACTCAGCATCGCCGACGCCTGCGCGATGCAGATCAGCGACCTCGCGCAATGGGTGCGAGAACTCGATGAGCCGACCGTCGCTCCGTTGTTGAAGTCGCTCAGCGAGACGCTGGACTCGTTCGTCGAGATCGGTCTCGGCTATCTCAGTCTCGACCGTTCGTCTGGAACGCTCTCAGGAGGTGAGGCGCAGCGCACCAAGATGATCCGTCACCTCGGTTCGTCGCTCACCGATGTCACCTACGTCTTCGACGAGCCGACGATCGGACTGCACCCTCACGACATCCAGCGCATGAACGAATTGCTGCTGCAATTGCGCGACAAGGGCAACACCGTACTCGTTGTGGAGCACAAGCCCGAGGCGATCGCCATCGCCGACCATGTCGTCGACCTGGGCCCGGGCGCCGGTACAGCCGGGGGAGAGGTCGTCTTCGAGGGGAGCGTCGACGGCCTGCGAGGGAGCGGCACTCTGACGGGTCGGCATTTGGACGATCGAGTGAGCGTGAAGGATGCCGTTCGCCGGCCATCGGGGGCGCTCGAGGTGCGCGGTGCATCCACCCACAATCTTCAGAACGTGGACGTCGATATCCCGCTCGGCGTGCTCACGGTCATCACCGGGGTGGCCGGCTCGGGGAAGAGCTCGCTCATCCACGGTTCCGTATCGCGACGCGACGGCGTC
The DNA here is from genome assembly GCF_029952955.1 of Ruicaihuangia caeni. Lineage (GTDB taxonomy): Bacteria > Actinomycetota > Actinomycetes > Actinomycetales > Microbacteriaceae > Ruicaihuangia > Ruicaihuangia caeni. Next base: position 962,599 of record NZ_JASATX010000001.1, read on the forward strand.
GTCTCGATCGACCAAGGTGCCATCAAAGGCTCCAGGCGCAGCAACCCCGCGACCTACACGGGGCTGCTCGAACCGATCCGGAAGGCCTTCGCGAAGGCGAACGGCGTCAAGCCGGCACTGTTCAGCGCCAACTCTGAAGGCGCCTGCCCTGCGTGCAAGGGCGCCGGCGTCATCTACACCGACCTCGGCATGATGGCCGGCGTCGAGACCACCTGCGAGGAGTGCGGCGGGAATCGCTTCCAGGCCGAGGTGCTCGAGTACAAGCTCGGCGGCCGTGACATCAGCGAGGTGCTCGCGATGCCCGTGACCCAAGCCGCGTCGTTCTTCTCGGAGGGGGAGGCGCGCATCCCTGCCGCCCATGCCATCCTGCAGCGGCTCGTCGATGTGGGCCTCGGCTACCTCACCATCGGGCAGCCGCTCACGACGCTGTCGGGCGGCGAGCGTCAACGGCTCAAGCTTGCCGTGCACATGGGGGAGAAGGGGGCGGTCTACGTGCTCGACGAGCCGACGACCGGCTTGCACCTGGCCGATGTCGAGAATCTGCTCGGCCTGCTCGATCGGCTCGTCGACTCGGGGAGATCCGTCGTGGTCATCGAGCACCACCAGGCGGTGATGGCGCACGCCGACTGGATCATCGACCTTGGACCGGGAGCCGGCCATGACGGTGGACGAGTGGTATTCGAAGGAACGCCCGCGGCGCTCATCGCCGACCGCTCGACCCTCACCGGCAAGCACCTCGCAGAATACGTCAAGGTCGCTTAGCTGTTCGGCAGGTCCGCCCTACTGGGAGCGCCGCGAAATCACATCGCACGAGAGGGAAGAGTCACGATGAGCGCAAAGCAGTCAGATGGCACCGTATCTGAGAGTTTCTCGGAGGCGGAGCGAAAGGCAATGAAGGGAGCGCGGCCGAACTCAGAACGAGCCGCACGGGAAAGAGCAAGAAAGATCCGGAGCAGGCCGTACGAGAGGCGATAGCCGAGCTTCCGGAGCCGGACCGTTCGCTCACAGAACGCGTTCACAAGCTGATCGTCGAGACTGTGCCAGAACTCACGACCAAACTTCGCTATGGCATGCCGACCTATCTCAAAGACGGGAAGATCGTCTGCTCTTCCAAGCGGCGGCGAAGTTCGGTACGCGCTATTCAACACTGGGGTTCGACGAAGGCGCGAACCTGGATGACGGCGAGATGTGGCCGACGTCGTTCGCGATCACGGAGTTGACGGATGCCGCGAGGAAACGGATCCAAGCGTTGCTGAAGCAGGCGGCGAGCTGACGATGAGGACCTTGCGTCGGTCACACCGTTGCGACCAGTCGGAAGCCTGACTCGTCGAACGGCTCCACATCGGTGACCGTGACCGACTCGACGTGTCCGGTTGGCGGACCCACCGACATCCACTCGAGCACACGGTCGACGTGCTGCGAATCGCCCTGCACTTCGGCTTCGACAGTTCCGTCTCGACGATTTCTCACCCAGCCCGTCACATCTGAATCTCGTGCCACGGATTGCATCGTGAAGCGGTAGCCGACGCCCTGCACATCCCCGCGCACGAGCACATGGACGCGTCTCATGCCTCGATACTGCGCCCGAGCTGCCTGCCGCGCAGCGCTGTCAGGCGTCAGGATGCTGACGTGGGAACCATCGACGACTACGTCGCAACGCTGTCTGACAGCGATCGCGCGATCATCGAGCACGTGTATCGAGTCGCGCGTGAAGTCGCTCCAGATGCCGAGCAAGGTGAGGGCTACGGCATGCCGGCGCTCACGCTGCACGGCAAGCCGCTGATCTCGGTCATGCGCATGAAGAAGCACATCGGCGTGTATCCGTACAGCGCGGACGTCGTCACAGCGGTTTCGCCGGAGCTCGACGGACACCCTGGCATCGGTCTCGACAAAGGAACGATCAGATTCCAGCCAGAGAACCCGATTCCGGATGATGCCGTGCGTGCACTTGTCACAGCCCGGCGTGCCCAACTCCAGCACTGAAACAGACGCCGATAATCACCATTATGTCAGGTCTAGCGAGGTCGACCGCTGCCCCGTCCCGGCCCGCGCAGACCGACGCCGGCCACTGCTCGGCCCAGGAAGCACGATTCGTTGTACACCGTGGATCAACTGCACACCGTTGATCAACTGGGCGCCGCGGCGATCGCATCGATCTCGACGAGCGCACCCGGCTTCGCCGGCGCGACCGACAGCACCGTCACCGATGTGCGCCGTGTACCCCACACTTCAGCCGCGGCGGCGTACGCCTCGTTGACCTCAACGCCCGGCGCGAGATAGATCGTGAGCTTGACCACGAAGTCGGGCCCGCTCCCAGCCGCCTCGAGCACGGCGAGCACATTCCGCAGCGCCTGCTGCGTCTGCGCGGCGAGCCCCTCCAGCATCCGACCCGATCCGTCCACCCCGTTCTGACCACCGATGTACAGCGTCGGCCCGGCTGGCGCGACCATACCGTGAGCGAACGCCGCACTGCGCTGCATGCCTTCCGGATCGATCGCGGTGGGCTGTGTCAGCATGGCGCATCCTCTCTCCAACTCCCCCGCCGCCCACCCAAGGAACGCTTGCGAGGGGCTCGAACGTATGTTCGAATACGAGTATGCGTTGGGCAGGGCAAGCAGTCAACGGTTCCACTGACACCGAGAGCGAGAACGCGTTGCCGGGCCTCGCCCGGCTCGACACGTTCGTGCGCACGGTGCGCACTCCCGACTTCGACGGGGTGACGTTTCACGAGGTGCTCGCCAAGTCAGCGCTGAACAAGGTGCCGAAGTCGAGCTCGATGCCATTCGATTGGACGATCAACCCGATGCGGGGGTGCCTCCACCGCTGCACGTACTGCTTCGCACGAGGCACGCACGAGTACCTAGGGCTCGACTCAGGAGATGACTTCGACCGGCAGATCGTCGTGAAGGTGAACGTCGTCGACGTGCTGGCGGCCGAGCTCGGACGACCGTCGTGGCGTCGGGAGCGTGTCGCCCTCGGTACCAACACCGACCCCTACCAGCGCGCGGAGGGCCGCTACCGGTTCATGCCTGGCATCATCGCGGCACTCGCGGCCTCCGGCACTCCCCTGTCGCTGCTCACGAAGGGCACACTGCTGCGACGTGATCTCCCACTGCTGAGCGAGGCCGCTCAGCAGGTGCCGGTCGACATCGCCACGTCGATCGCGATCTTCGACGACGAGTTGCAGCAATCGGTCGAGCCCGGCACCCCGACGGCCTCGGCACGCCTCGCCTCCATCACGGCGGCGGCGGAGTTGGGGCTGCGCCCCACGGTGTTCCTCATGCCAGTCCTTCCCCGGCTCACCGACAGTCGCGAACACCTCGACTACGCGCTCTCGCGCATTGCCGCCGCGGGCGCCAGCCGTGTGGTGTACGGCACGTTGCACCTGCGCCCCGGGGCGCGGGAGTGGTTCATGCAATGGCTCGGGCAACGGCATCCCGAACTCGTCCCCTACTATCGGTCGCTGTATTCGCGCCGCTCATACGCGCCGGTGGAGTACCGTTCCGAGCTCGCCGCCAGAATCGCGCCTCTGCTCAAGAAGCACCGGCTTTCCAAGCAGGATGCCGCGCAGACGCGTCCCGCCGGTCGTCGCCCCTCCCCCGGGCCGGCCGCCTCGGCCACCCCACGAGCTGCACGCAGCACCGGCTTGATCGCCGCTGAGATGCCTGCTCTAGCCGCCCGAGCCATCATGCAGCCGACGCTTTTCTGATGACGCTGCACCTGCAAGACGTCTCTTCGGAGATCTTTCTTCGCCGTGTCGATTTCGCACTTCGCCGTTCGACGCAATAGTAAGAGGCGTGCTGGGCGCCTCGACTCTAAGGAGCAGACGATGAAGTACATGCTGATCATGCGCGCGACCGATGCCGCGATCGAAGCCTCGAAGGAAGTCGACTTCGAAGAGATCATCAACCAGATGGGGCGGTACAACGAGTCGATGATCGAGGCGGGCGTGCTGCTCGCCGGTGAAGGGCTCTCCGATCCGAGCGAAGGCTTCGTGGTGGACTTCAGCGACGAGCCGCCCCTCGTCACCGACGGGCCGTACGGCGAGACGCACGAGTTGTTCAATGGGTTCTGGATCATCCAGGTATCCAGCCGCGAAGAGGCGGCGGAGTGGGCGAAGCGTTGCCCGCTCGGCCCCGGCGCCAAGCTCGAAGTGCGGCGGGTCACCGACGAGAGCGATTTCGAGGCGTACTCCGAGAACGAGTATGTGAAGAAAGAGGTCGGATGGCGCGAGCAGCTGGGCACGGCCTGATCCATGCGCGGAGCGGGCCCCGGCATGGATGACGGAGCCCCTCCACCCGCTCACCCTCCGGCGACGGCGCGCTCCATCGACGCGATCTGGCGGATCGAAGGTGCGCGCATCGTCGCAGCGATAGCACGCGTCACCGGTGACCTGGCGCTCGCGGAAGATCTTGCGCAAGATGCCCTGATCGATGCCATGACGCAGTGGCCGAGCACGGGCGTGCCCAGAAATCCCGCTGCGTGGTTGACCACAGTGGCGAAGCGCAAGGCGATCGACACCTGGAGGCGGCAGGCGACGCTTGAGGGCAAGTACCGCACGATCGCCGCCGACCTCGAGACCCTGGATGACCGGGCATGGGAGCCGATCGAAGACGACTTGCTGCGCCTCATCTTCGTGGCCTGCCACCCGGTGCTGGCTCGACCCGTGCAAGTGGCACTGACGCTTCGCGTCGTCGGTGGACTCACCACCGAGGAGATCGCCCGACTGCTCCTCGTTCAAACGAGCGCCGTGCAGCAGCGCATCGTGCGCGCGAAGAAGACGCTTGCGGCCGCTCGCATCCCGTTCGAGACACCAGAACCGGCCGATTGGCCGCCACGACTCCGAGCCGTGCTCGCCGTGATCTATCTCATCTTCACGGAGGGCTACGCCCCCACCAGCGGTGATCGATGGCTGCGGCCGGAACTCGCCTGCGAGGCATTGCGGCTGGGGCGGATGCTGGCGAGTCTGGCTCCGCGCGAACCTGAGACCCACGCGCTGGTCGCGCTGATGGAGTTCCAGTCATCTCGGTTCGCTGCGCGAACGGCAGCGGACGGCTCGCCGGTGCTGCTGGCGGATCAGGATCGATCGAGGTGGGATCGGAGCGCCATCGCTCGAGGCAGCGCCGCTCTTGCGCGGTCGGATGCGCTGGGCCGGGGTCGCGGGTACTACGAATTGCAGGCCGCGATCGCCGAGTGCCACGCGACCGCAACGACCGTCGACACCACCGACTGGGAGCAGATCGCGCTGCTGTACGAGGCGCTCGCAGAACTCAGCCGGAGCCCGGTGGTCGAACTCAATCGGGCGGTCGCCGTCTCAATGGCTGGTGATTCCGCTCGGGCCCTGCAGATGGTCGACCGGCTCGCCTCAGGAAGTCCGCTGCCGGCATCCCATCTGCTCCCGAGCGTCCGTGGCGAGCTGCTCGCGCGACTCGGAAGGACGCGGGAAGCGCGTGCCGCGTTCCTGGCGGCCGCGTCGCTCACGGCGAACAGCAAGGAACGCGAGACGCTTCAGCGCAAGGCGGGGGCGCTCGACGAATAGGTGCGCCCTGGTCGAGCTCAATCGGCCTCGTCGCCTTTCGCTCGCTTCGGCATGCCGACCTCGTTCAACCGTTCCATCGACTCGTGCACCGGTTTGTGATCGACCGGACACAGCAACTTCGCGTTGCTGGTGGAGTGGTCGATGAAGTGCTCCGACATCGGGTGGTCGCACAGGGGACACGTCGCGTTCCCCATCCGCTGCACGACATCGCTCTCCTGCGTGTCGTCGTAAGGTCCGAGAGGCGGTGGCCCGAACGCCTTCAACAGCTTCTCATTCAGCCAATCGGTCATCCGCACGAAGCCGTCGCCGGAATCTCGTTGGCTCGTCTTCTCGCTCATGGCGACAGCGTACGTCCGAACCTCGGCGCTGCCCACAGGGCACCGGGTGAAGGGAAACCGTCTCGTCGCCAACCACGGCGACAAGCGGCGGGTCGTCTGTGTCGCGCAGGAGGACGCCCCGCACGAGGACGCCCCGCAGCCGGACTGCAGTCAAGCGCGACGCGCGATTGCAGCCACACTCAAGAGGACGAGCACCGCAGAGGATGAGCACCGCCCGGGCGGGACTGCGAAAAGCGGCTCATCGAGCGGAAAACCGATGGGGTTCCTCTGTCCATGTTCCCCGGCCGCGACTCAGCATCGAGGTGAGTCGTCGAGGCCTGCTCGGCCACATTGTGCTCGGACATGAGCATCGCATCGCGTCGATTCGCTTCCAGCGCCCGGACGGTGCCCAAACCTTGAATTGTTCGTACAGGCTAACCCGCATGGGCCAGAAATGGAACAGTCGGATGCTGAGCATCCGCCGTCCTTCGCCCGTGAGCGATTCGCGCCCTCACCAGGGAATCTTCTTCAAGATCGACCTGGTGTGTGCTGCCCGGCGCGCGTGCGCCGCCGGTCAGCGCTGCGTTGCCGAAGCCCACTCCCGGAGCTTGGCCGTCGCAGCTCCGGAGTCGATCGTCGACGCGGCGTCGGCGATGCGCTCGGCGAAGCGTTCGCGGATCGGTCGCTGCGACTGTTCGTGATCGCGTGCGAGATCCCATGCGACGAGGCCTGCCGCAGCATTGAGCAGCACGATGTCGCGCACCGGCCCCTGCTCCCCCGCGAGCGTGCGACGAGCCACTTCGGCGTTGTACTCCGGTGTTCCGCCGATCAGATCGCTCAGCTCCGCCCGCGGCATCCCGAAGTCGGCAGGGTCGATGTCGTGCTCGGTGAGCATGCCGCGCGACACCTCGACCAATTGGCTGTGCCCGGTCGTGGTGAGCTCGTCGAGACCGTCGTCGCCGCGGAACACAAGGGCCGTCGCGCCGCGCGTCTGGAAGACGCCCGCGATCAGCGGCAGCATCGCCGCCGAGGCGACGCCCACGGCTGACGCCTCCGCTCTGGCCGGGTTCACAAGCGGCCCCAGATAGTTGAAGATCGTCGGGATGCCGAGTTCCTTGCGCACTGCGCCCGCGTGCTTGAAGCCCGGGTGGAAGAGCGCCGCGTACGCGAATGTGATGCCCGCCTCATCGAGGATCTCCGCAACCCGCTTCGGGTCGAGCGTGAGGTCGATTCCGAGCGCCGCCAGCACATCGGAGGCGCCTGACGCAGAGCTCGCCGCGCGGTTGCCGTGCTTGATCACGCGTGCACCCGCTGCAGCGGCGACCACTGACGCCATCGTCGAAACGTTCACCGTGCCGTGACGGTCTCCCCCGGTGCCGACGATGTCGACCGCCATCGGATCGACCGCGAGCGGCAGCGCCGAGTGCATGATCGCGTCGCGGAACCCGACGAGTTCGTTGACCGTTTCGCCCTTGGCGCGCAGAGCGACCAGGAAGGCCGAGAGCTGCGCCTCCGACGCCTTTCCATCCATCACCTGCTGCATCGCCCAGGCGGACTCGCTGATGCTCAGGTCCTCCCCTTCGAGCAGCGTCGTGAGCAGGTCCGGCCAAGTGGGCGATGACGACATGCATCAACAATATGCCCGGACTCGCGTGCCTCTCACGCTTCCATGAGGCGCCTCGAACACCCCCTTCTCGGAGCGGGCGCGTGGCGGCATGCGGAAACATCGGGACTGGCCGCATCCCGGTTCAGCCCCTCCCCAGATTTCCGACATAATGGAGGACGTGACCAGCTCCTCTCTCTCCAGGCCGACGGGCGCGCCCTTGATCAACCGCCCAAACGTCGTCGCTGTGGGAACGATCGTCTGGCTGGGCAGCGAAGTCATGTTCTTCGCGGGCCTGTTCGCGATCTACTTCACACTCCGCGGCACCTCTCCTGAACTGTGGGCGGGTGAGACCTCCGTCCTCAACGTGCCGCTCGCGGCGACGATCACCGTCATCCTGGTGCTCTCGTCGGTGACCGCGCAGTTCGGCGTGTTCGCGGCGGAGCGCCACCAGGCACGCCGGACCGGCTGGAAGCCGAGCCAGTGGGGCATGATCGAGTGGTTCTGGCTGAGCTACATCCTCGGCGCCATCTTCGTGGTCGGTCAGTCGTACGAGTACGCGATCCTCGTCAGCGAGCACGTCAGCCTCAGCTCCAACGCCTACGGCTCCGCGTTCTACATCACCACCGGCTTCCACGGCCTGCACGTGATCGGCGGCCTCATCGCCATGCTGTTCACGATCGGGCGGGCATACGCGGCCAAGAACTTCGGCCGCAAGGAAGCCACCACCACCATCGTCGTGTCGTACTACTGGCACTTCGTCGACGTGGTGTGGATCGGCCTGTTCCTCATCATCTACTTCCTGAGATAAGCCAGTCGGCGCACCAAAGAGAAGACAGACACAGCATCATGGCGAAGATTTCACGTAAGCACCGGTCGACCGGCCGTCGCTCTCCCCTCGCGACCGTCGCGCTCCTGGCGATCGGCCTGCTCACGACGGGCGGCGCTTACGCGCTGGCCACCACGACGGCGACCGCCGAGAGCCAGGCCGCCGCAGCCAACGAGCAGCTCATCGAGGAGGGCAAGAAGCTGTTCGCGGCGAACTGCGCCTCCTGCCACGGGCTGAACCTCGAAGGATCGAAGGAAGGCCCGGCGCTGGTCGGCGTGGGTGCCCTGGCGGTCGACTTCCAGGTGGGAACTGGCCGGATGCCGATGGCATTCCAGGGCCCGCAGGCGGCCCGCAAGGCGCCGCAGTTCACGCAGGACCAGATCGACGCCATGGCCGCGTACGTCGCTTCGAGCGGCCCCGGCCCGGCACTCCCTGACGAGCGCTTCCTCGAGGCGACCGGCGATGCCGCGAAGGGCGCCGAGCTCTTCCGCATCAACTGCGCGATGTGCCACAACGTCGCCGGCGCCGGTGGCGCGCTCACCGAGGGCAAGTGGGCCCCGCAGCTCAAGGGGCTCGACGCGCGGTACATCTACGGCGCCATGGTCACCGGCCCGCAGGCCATGCCGGTCTTCAACGACCTGAACATCTCCCCCGAAGAGAAGCGCGACATCATCACGTACCTCGACTACGTGAGCGAGAACCCCTCTGTGGGCGGCTTCGACCTCGGCAGCCTCGGCCCGGTCTCGGAAGGCCTCTTCATCTGGATCTTCGGTCTGGGCGGCCTCGTCGCGATCACCGTGTGGCTGACCGCTCGGTCCAACTAGTCGCGCGCGATCTCGATCCGCGAACGTTCTTTGAAAGGGAAAAGCATGGCAGAGCACCACGACAGCGCGGCTGACGGGTCGGCTGTCGAGTTGAGCGAGCCACGAACGGTCACTTCCGGTACTGCTGTCATCTCGGCCGACCGGTTCGAGAACCCCGGCCTTCCGGTTGACCACCAGCGAGTCACCGATCTCGACCCGGCGCAGGAGCGCAAGGCGGAACGCCGCATCATCTGGCTGTTCTGGCTCTCGCTCATCGGCAGCGTCTTCGCTATCGCCGCATACTTCATCTGGCCCATCGAGCCGGGCAACATGACCTCCACCCGCATGAACAACCTCATGCTGGGCATCGGCATCACGCTCGGCCTGTTCGGCATCGGCCTCGGTGCTGTGAACTGGGCGAAGTCCCTCATGCACGGCCACGAGGAGGTCGAGCCCCGGCACGACACCCGCGGAACCGAGGCGACCCGCGCTCGCGCGGTGGAGATCTTCCAGCAGGCGAATGCCGAATCCGGCTTCACCCGCCGTCGACTCCTCCGCAACAGCCTCATCGGCGCGCTGGTCGTGGCCCCGCTCCCCGCTGTGGTGCTGTTCCGCGACCTCGCACCCGCCGACGAGCCCCACGAGCTGCTCCGCCACACCATGTGGGAGAAGGGCACACGGCTCGCACTCGACCCGAGCGGCGCACCGATCAAGGCCTCCGACGTCACCGTCGGCTCGGTCTTCCACGTCATCCCCGAAAGCCTGGCGAAGCTCGGCCACGGAGATGGCTACCTCGAGGAGAAGGCCAAGGCTGTCGTCCTCATGATGCGTCTGCGTCCTGAGGAGCTCAACGAAGCCGAGGACCGCAAGGACTGGTCGTACGACGGCATCGTCGCGTACTCGAAGATCTGCACCCACGTCGGATGCCCCGTGGCGCTGTACGAGCAGCAGACCCACCACCTGCTCTGCCCCTGCCACCAGTCGGAGTTCGACGTGGCGAACCACTGCGAAGTGATCTTCGGACCGGCAGCACGTCCCCTCCCCCAACTTCCGATCACCGTGGACGCAGAAGGCTACCTGGTCGCGCAGAGCGACTTCCACGAGCCTGTCGGTCCGAGCTTCTGGGAGCGTGAGCGTTGAGCACTGCAACCACTGATACCGTGACCAAGCCTGGTCCCGGGATGCGCTTCACGAGCGCAGCCGCGAACTACATCGACGAGCGCACCAGCGCGTCGGGATTCGTGCGCGAGCTCGGTCGCAAGATCTTCCCCGACCACTGGTCGTTCATGCTCGGCGAGGTCGCGCTCTACAGCTTCGTCGCGATTCTGCTGAGCGGTACCTTCCTGACGTTCTTCTTCGACCCGTCGATGACCGCGACGCACTATCAGGGCTCGTACGTGCCGTTGAAGGGCGTCGAGATGTCGGTCGCGTACGCGTCGACCCTCGACATCAGCTTCGACATCCGCGGCGGTCTGCTCATGCGGCAGGTGCACCACTGGGCGGCGCTGCTGTTCGTGGCGTCGATCGGGCTGCACATGCTCCGCGTGTTCTTCACGGGTGCGTTCCGCAAGCCTCGCGAGATCAACTGGGTGATCGGCTTCGTGCTGTTCATCCTGGCAATGGCCGAGGGCTTCACCGGCTACTCGCTCCCTGACGACCTGCTCTCCGGCAACGGTCTGCGGATCATCGACGGAATGGTCAAGGGGATGCCGGTCATCGGCGTCTGGATCTCGTACCTGCTCTTCGGCGGCGAGTTCCCGGGCCACGACATCGTTCCGAGGCTCTACGTGCTGCACATCATGCTGCTGCCGGCGATCCTGATCGCGCTGATCGGCGTGCACATGCTGCTCCTGATCGTTAACAAGCACACGCAGTTCGCGGCGCCCGGTCGCACGAACCAGAACGTGGTCGGCTCGCCGATCCTCCCCGTGTTCGCGGCCAAGGCCGGCGGGTTCTTCTTCATCGTGTTCGGCGCCATCGTGCTGATCGCTTCGGTCTTCACGATCAACCCGATCTGGAACTACGGCCCGTACGACCCGTCGCCAGTGTCGGCGGGTACGCAGCCCGACTGGTACATCGGATTCGCCGATGGTGCCTTGCGTCTGGTGCCACCGCACTGGGAGTTCGTGTTCCTCGGCTACACCTGGTCGATGAACATCCTGATCCCGATCCTCGTGATCATGGTCTTCCTCGTGCTGGTCACCTTCTACCCCTTCATCGAGGCGTGGATCACCGGCGACAAGCGCGAGCACCACATGGCCGAGCGTCCGCGCAACGCTCCGACGCGTACCGCGATCGGTGCCGCCGGTGTGACGTTCTACGGCGTCATGTGGGCGGGCGCGAGCTCCGACCTGATGGCAACGCACTTCATGCTCACGATCGAGGGCGTGATCGTGGCGCTGCAGATCTCGCTCATCCTCGGGCCGATCGCGGCGTACATCATCACCAAGCGCGTCTGCCTGGCGCTGCAGAAGAAGGATCGCGAGATCGCTCTGCACGGGTTCGAGACCGGCCGCATCGTGCGTCTGCCCGGTGGCGAGTACATCGAGGTGCACGAGCCCCTCAACGAGTACGACCGCTGGCGCCTGGTCGCACACGAGACGTACCGTCCGCTGATGATCCGCCCCAACGAGCGCGGCCGCATCACCGTCGGACAGCGCGTGCGTGCCGGTCTGTCGCGCTGGTTCTTCGAGGACCGCATCGAGCCGGTCACCCGGAGCGAGCTGGAGCGCGCACACCACCACGAGTGATGCAGCGGCTCTGACGTTGAGTCACCACTGAGAACGCCCCTGCGGGATCCATTCCCCCGGGGGCGTTCTCGTGCGTGTGGACAACTCCTGCACCCCGGATGCCGCTCCCCTACCGTGGCCGCATGCCCTTCGGTTCGCCCCGCTTCAAACCACCGAGATCACAGCGCGTGGACTCCACCGCACGTCAGAATGCCAGGGTCTCGGCGCTCCTTGGGATACTCGCCGTGCTCTTGAGCGCTTGCTCCCCCGCTCCAGCGCAGATCCGCGAAAGCAGCGAGGTGGCGGAGAGCGTATTCGTATCCGAGGCTGAGGCGTTTGCTGCGGCCGAGCGAGCCGCGGAGCGATATCTCCAAGTCACAACCGAAATCGCTTCCGAAGGCGGTCAGGATGCGATGCGCATGCGTGAGGTCGCAACGGCGGAGCACAGCGACCTTCTGCTTGGTACCTACGCTGACTTCGCAAGCAACGGTGTAGCCATGCAGGGAGCGCCGATATGGGCGTCAATGGCACTCCAGAGCTACTTCGAGTCCGATGGGCTAGCTCATGTGTCGATCTATGCGTGCCTCGACATTTCGGAGACGACGCTTACCAACGATGCCGGAGAGGATGTGACGCCCCTTGACCGCAGCGCCAAGACGCCTTACAGCCTCCAAATGGTGTCGACCGGCACGCCACCGCGGCTTCTCGTTGACGAGGCGGATCGTTGGCCTGGCACAGACTTCTGTTGATCACGCTGCTGCTATCGGCACCACTGTCATCAGCGTCACAAACTGCCGGCCAGTGCGCACCGGCGGCGGAAATACTCGGCTCCTGTAGCTCCCGAGCACTCGCAAATGGCGACCGTGTGGACGTTCGCATCTCCGCAGGCCAGTCTGGCAAGAGAAGCTCTCCAGGCCGCGCGGCCGCGCCGGCCGCGGGCGGCGCAGCCGAAGCACAGCAGACGCGACCGAGCTCGACAGGCACTGATGAAGCATCTTGGGCAACGCGACCCAGGCAGGCGCCGCCTCCGCCGCCTTGCCCGGTGTGGGCGAGGGCTGGGAGTCGAGTGCTCTGCGACTTGGTGTACAGCACGGCGCCGCCCCGTGCTGCGGCTCCCCCGAGGACCGGCGACGACAGAGGCGGCATCCCGGGGCGTCCGAGTATGACGATCGAGGAGGTCGCGTCGTTCTTCGTGGAGCGTCCGAGGCAGTCGATGGAACCGGACGGATGGGCGATCGTCGGTCTCGACGCGAACTTCATCGCAGCGGCTTCGCGGCACACGCGATCCGCAACGCTGCTGGGAGCGCCCGCCGAGGTGAGGTTCTCACCCCTGCGTTACGACTGGAGCTACGGTGACGGTGTGACTCGCCAGGCGCACGGTCCAGGAGCCACGTGGGCCACGCTGCAACTCAGCGAGTTCAGCCCAACCTCGACGAGTCACGCCTACGGCTCTCCAGGGACTTTCACGGTCGCGCTCACTGTCCGCTACAGCGCCGAGTACCGCTACGCCGGCGGCCCCTGGCAACCGGTTCCTGGAGAGCTGAGCGCTCCTGCGAACGACCTCGTCGTGTCGGTCCTCAGCGCGCAGACCGTGCTGGTCGATCAGCACTGCGGCACGAATCCCGCAGGACCCGGCTGCTGACCAACCGCTGCGCCAAACGGACGTTCCGGCACCAAGAGGTGCAGGGATAGGCCCATCTCGGGCACACAAGCGAAGAGCGGGCGAGTCCCGAAGGATTCGCCCGCTCTTCAACGGTTTCGCGTCAGTGCACCACGGTCAGTGCACGAAGTTTCCGCGGTAGTGCTCGTAGACCCATCCGGGTAGCGCCACGAGCACGATCGCAACGCCGATGGGCACGATCCACGCGCCCACAGCGATTCCGAGCAGCACGATGGCAGCCCCACCCGCAAGTGCGATCGGCCACCAGCTCCACGGCGCGAAATGGCCCATCTCAGGGTCACCATCGTCGATGTTCGCGTCGTAACGGTCCTCGGGCAGCTCGCCGCCCTGAGCCTTGTACACCTTGCCCAAGTAGAAAGCGAGGAACGCGAACAGCACGGCCAGCAGGTAGACCGCGACGACACCTACCCACTCGACGTACCCGTAGTACAGGTACGCCCACACGGTGTACATCGTGGCGACGAACAGGAAGAATACGGCCAGCGTCCAGTAGATGACGACGTTGCTCTTCATGGATCAGCGGTCCTTCTCGTCGTTCGCAGCGCGAGCCGGGGCACCGGCAGGTGCGAGTGCGGGCAGGTTGACCTCGGGGTGGTTCAGGTCGAACGCCGGCGACTCCGAACGGATGCGCGGGATCGACGTGAAGTTGTGGCGAGGCGGCGGGCACGAGGTGGCCCACTCGAGCGAGCGTCCGTAGCCCCACGGGTCGTTCACGGTCACCTTCGGTGCATTGCGCGCCGTGATCCACACGTTCAGGAAGAACGGCACGAGCGAGACGGCGAGGATGCCGGCACCGATCGTCGACAGCTGGTTCATCCAGGTGATGCCGTCTTCGTGCAGGTAGGTCGCGTAACGACGCACACCGCCGACCACGCCGATCCAGTGCTGGATCAGGAAGGTCGTGTGGAACCCGATGAACAGCAGCCAGAAGTGGATCTTGCCCAGACGCTCGTTCAGCATCTTGCCGGTGAACTTCGGCCACCAGAAGTAGAAGCCGGAGAACATCGCGAACACCACGGTGCCGAAGACCACATAGTGGAAGTGCGCCACCACGAAGTACGTGTCGGAGACGTGGAAGTCCAACGGCGGCGAGGCGAGAATGACACCGGTCAGACCACCGAAGGTGAAGGTGACCAGGAAGCCGATCGCCCACAGCATCGGAGTCTCGAACGTCAATGAGCCTCGCCACATCGTGCCGACCCAGTTGAAGATCTTCACACCCGTCGGTACGGCGATGAGCATCGTCATCAGCGCGAAGAACGGCAGCAGCACCGAGCCGGTGACGTACATGTGGTGAGCCCACACGGTCACGGACAGGGCAGCGATCGCAATGGTCGCGTAGACGAGAGTCTTGTATCCGAAGATCGGCTTGCGGCTGAACACAGGGAAGACCTCGGAGACGATGCCGAAGAACGGCAGCGCGATGACATACACCTCTGGGTGTCCGAAGAACCAGAAGAGGTGCTGCCAGAGGAGCGCCCCACCGTTTGCTGGGTTGTAGACCTGCCCGTCGAACACACGGTCGATCGCGAGGCCGGCCAGCGCTGCGGCCAGCACAGGGAAGGCCATCAGGATGAGGATCGAGGTGATCAGCGTGTTCCACGAGAAGATCGGCATCCGCCACATCGTCATGCCAGGAACGCGCATGGTGATGATCGTCGTGATGAAGTTCACCGCACCGAGGATCGTGCCGAAACCACTCATCAAGAGGCCGAGCACCCACAGGTTCCCACCGAGGCCCGGCGAGAAGGTGGCGTTCGACAGCGGCGTGTAGGCGAACCAGCCGAACGACGCCGCACCCTGAGGCGTGAGGAACCCGGCGACCGCGAGCAGCGAGCCGAAGTTGAACAGCCAGAACGCGAACGCGTTCAAACGGGGGAAGGCGACATCCGGCGCACCGATCTGCAGCGGCATGATCACGTTTGCGAAGCCAGCGAAGAGCGGCGTCGCGAACATGAGCAGCATGATCGTGCCGTGCATCGTGAACAGCTGGTTGTACTGCTCCTTGGTGGCGACGATCTCGAGCCCCGGCGCGAAGAGCTGCGCACGGATCACGAGCGCCATCACACCTGCGAGGCAGAAGTAGATGAACGACGTGATCAGGTACATGTACCCGATGGTCTTGTGGTCAGTGGAGGTCGTCCACTTGACCAGGATGTTGCCCTTGCGCTCCATGCGCGGCGTCATGCCGCTCACGGTCGGGGCATTGGTCATGGTTGTGCTCATAGTCCTATCCCGCCCTACTCGCCGCCACGCAGGTTCTCGTTGCCGGGCTGGTTCTGGTTGGTGTCGTATTCGGCACCGACCTGACCCACATTGCCCTCGGCGCGCAGTGAATCGATGTAAGCCTCGTACTCGTCCTGCTCGACGACCTTGACGTTGAAGAGCATGAGCGAGTGGTACTCGCCGCAGAGCTCCGCGCACTTGCCGGCGAACGTGCCGGTCTCGAGGGGCTCGAAGTACATGTAGTTGGTCTTGCCCGGGAGCATGTCCTTCTTGTAGAGGAAGTCCACGATCCAGAAGGAGTGGGCGACGTCACGCGACTCGATCTTGATCTCGACCTTCTGGTTCACCGGAAGGTAGAGCGTCGGGAGCGTCTCAGGGTCGATCGTGTTGTCGTCGCGCGTCTCGCGGGCCTGCACGCCCTGGTAGTAGACGTCGTCGGTCACGTAGTTGAAGTCCCAGGCCCAGCGCTTGCCGAAGACCTCGATCTGCACGTCGGGCTCGGCGATGGGGGCCTCGATGGCCTCCTGGTCGCGCGCCGTGAAGGCGAAGAAGCCGATGACCAGGATGAACGGCACGATCGTGTAGAAGACCTCGATCGGGAGGTTGTAACGCAACTGCACGGGCAGACCGGTCTGGCCCTTGCGCCGGCGGTACACGACGCCTGCCCAGAGGATGAGCGCCCACGTGATCAGGCCGACGAGCGTGAGCACCGTCCACGAGGTGACCCACAGGCCGGCGATGCGCCCGGCGTGATCGGTGG
Organism: Ruicaihuangia caeni; assembly: GCF_029952955.1. Lineage (GTDB taxonomy): Bacteria > Actinomycetota > Actinomycetes > Actinomycetales > Microbacteriaceae > Ruicaihuangia > Ruicaihuangia caeni. The sequence continues at coordinate 979,086 of NZ_JASATX010000001.1, forward strand.
TCTCGGTCGAGCCCGGCAAGAAGCCGTTCAGCTGCGCCTGCGTGCATCCGGCGAGAACGATCGAGATCCCAAGTCCGATCGGGATCGCAGCCCATCGGTAACGGCGATTAGAGCGCAACGTCAACCCCTCAGAAAGTGCTGTGAATAAGTGCGACGTACTTCAGTCTATAGCCAGAAAGGGGCGCCGGCCGTGCGGCCGACACCCCTTCACCAGGTCTGATGAGCACTCAGTGGAATGAGTCACCGCAGGCGCAGCTCCCCGCCGCGTTCGGGTTGTCGATGGTGAAGCCCTGCTTCTGAATCGAGTCTTCGAAGTCGATGTTCGCGCCGTCGAGATACGGCACGCTCATCTTGTCGACGACCACCTCGACGCCGCTGAAATCGACCGTCACGTCACCGTCGAGCAGGCGCTCGTCGAAGTAGAGCTGATAGATGAGACCCGAGCATCCGCCCGGCTGCACGGCCACGCGCAGCCGCAGGTCGTCGCGCCCCTCCTGCTCGAGCAGGCTGCGCACCTTGTCGGCGGCGGCAGTGCTGAGCTTCACACCATGCGCGGGAGCCATCGTCGTATCGGTCATGATCTCTCCTTCTGAAGACGCCTGGCAGTCTACGCGCGCGAGTTGAGGGCCGCTAGCAGATACGCCTCTGTCAAGACCGCCCGGTGGAACACTCCCAGATGCAGCGATTCGTCGGGCGCGTGGGCCCTGGAATCGGGGTCTTCGACACCGGTGACGAGGATCTCGGCATCCGGGAACATGGTGACGAGATCGGCGATGAAGGGAATGGACCCTCCGACGCCCATCTCCACAGCGGGGCGCCCCCAGGCGTCATGCATGGCCTGCTTCGCGGCAGCCACCGCCGGCCCCTCCGTGTCGACGAGGAACGGATCTCCCAGATCGACATCGCTGAACTCGAGCCGACTGCCGAATGGTGCGTGCGCGCGCAGGTGACGCTCCAGGGCTTCGTAGGCGGATGCCGCGGACTGTCCCGGCGCCACACGTGCACTGACCTTCACCGTCACGCTCGGCAGCAGCGTGTTGGAGGCATGCTGCACGCTCGGCGCGTCGATCCCCGTGACGGTGATCGCGGGCTGGGCCCAGATGCGGCTGAGAAGGCTGCCGCGTCCAACAGGCTGCACGCCCTCGAGCAGTCCGGATTCATCGCGCAACTGCGTTTCCGAGTACTCGGGTGTCTGCTGCTCGTGCGAACTCATGCCCTCGACCGCCACCGCGCCGTCGGCGTCATGAAGGGTCGCGAGCAATCGGGTGGCGGCGAGCATGGCGTCGGGGACTGCTCCCCCGAACATGCCCGAGTGCAGCGCGTGGTCGAGCGTCTCGACGCGTAGCTTGAACGTCACATTGCCGCGCAGCCCGACCGTGAGCGCAGGGGTGTCGGCGTCCCAATTGCCCGAGTCGGCGACGACGATCGCGTCAGCGGCGAGCTCGGAACGATGCTGCTGCAAGAAGTTCTTGAACGAGCGGCTGCCGAATTCCTCCTCGCCCTCGATGAACACCGCGAGTCCGAGGTCGAAGTCCTCGCCCAGCACTTCGACGAGAGCGCGGATCGCGCCGACATGCGCCATGATTCCCGCCTTGTCGTCCGCGGTCCCCCGGCCGTACAGCCGCCCCTCGTGCAGCGTGGGCTGGAACGGAGGGGTTCGCCACTGCGACTCATCGCCTGGCGGTTGCACGTCGTGGTGGGCGTAGAGGAGCACAGTGGGCTTGCCGTTCCTTGCGGCCCGGGTTGCCAGAACAGCCGGCTGCCCGTGTGGCCGCTCGTCGATCCCACCGACCGCGTCTGCACCGCTGAGTGCCGCTCCGATCGGAGCGCTCGAGATCCGCACGCTGTCGAAGATTCCGAGCCCGTCGAGCAGGCCTTTGACCGCCTTCGCGCTTCGCAGCACTTCGGCCGGGTCGAAGCCGTCCCACGACACCGAGGGGATGCGCGCCAGCGCGCTCAAGTCGGCGATGGTGGAGGGAAGGCCGAGGTGCACGGCCTCGCGAAGCGCGTCGGCGACAGAGCCGGATGTCGCGGCATCCGCCCCGTGCGAAGATTCGGTCTGTGCGGCCGGTGCCGGCTCGCTGGCCGGGGCGGGGTTGGCAGTCATGCGGGTAATCTTAGGGAGACCCGACTTCTGAGGACTCATGGCTAAGACAACTGATCGCGCTTCGCACTCCCCCGCCGACAAGCCGTCGGACGAGCCGTCGGCCGTCGAGGGCAAGGGACGCCCCACGCCGAGCCGGCGCCAGCAGGAAGCCGCTCGCAAGCGCCCACTGGTCGCGGATCAGAGCAAAGAGGCGCGGCGCGAGGCCCGGGCGAAGCTCAACGTGGCCCGCGAACGGGCGCGCATCGGTCTGGCCAACGGTGAGGAGCGCTACCTTCCCGAGCGCGACCGCGGCCCGCAGAAGCGATGGGTGCGCGACTACGTCGATGCGAGGTTCAGCGTCGGCGAGTTCCTGATCCCCCTCATGCTGATCGTGCTGGTGATCACCTTCGTGCAGGATCCGATGATCCAGCTGATCTCGATGGTCGCCCTGTGGGTGTTCTTCGGCCTGGCCGTGCTCGACAGCATCTTCCTCGGGTGGCAGGTGCGGCGAAAGCTGAGCGCGAAGTTCGGAGCAGACCGCCTCGAGCGCGGTGTGCGCTGGTACGCGGCCATGCGCGGACTGCAGATGCGCGTGATGCGCCTGCCCAAGCCCCAGGTGAAGCGCGGCCAGTACCCCGAGTGACCGGCCACTGGCCACAGCGAGCGGTCGCTACGCGGTGTGAGTCGCGCGCTCGATGCAGCGACTCCGTCGACTGAATCGAGGCGCCATCAGCGCCGACCCGTCAGGCGGCGCGCCGGACGAGTCCGCGGTTGATCTGCCTCGCCCAGAGCGGGCCGCGGTAGATGAACCCGGTGTAGCCCTGCACTAGTGTCGCCCCCGCGTTCAATCGCTCACGCACATCCTCCGCGGTTTCGACGCCCCCGACCGAGATGATGCAGAGCTCGGCCGGTACCAGCGAGCGAAGCAGGCGCAACAGCTCGAGCGAGCGGTGCTTGAGCGGCGGGCCGCTGACTCCGCCGGGCCCGATCGCGGCGACGGTCGCGGCATCCGTTCGCAGTCCCTCACGAGAGAGCGTGGTGTTGGTCGCGATGATGCCGGCGAGGCCGATCCGGACGACGAGCGCGGCGATGCGCTCCGCCTGCTCGTCGGTGAGGTCTGGCGCGATCTTCACGAGCACCGGAGTCGCTCCGGCCGCATCGCGCACACCCGTGAGCAGCGGTTCGAGACGCTCGAGCTCCTGCAGGCCGCGCAGGCCCGGCGTGTTCGGCGAGCTCACGTTGACGACGAGGTAGTCGGCGACCGGCGCGAGTGACCTGGTGCTCTCGAGGTAGTCGTCCAGCGCATCGTCGACGTCGACCACCCGCGACTTGCCGATGTTCACACCGATGACCGGACGATTCGGGGAGGATGCTGCAGCCCGAAGCCGCGGAAGCGCCGCCGCCGCGCCCTCGTTGTTGAAGCCCATGCGATTGATCAGTGCTCGATCCGCCAGCAGGCGGAAGAGACGGGGGCGTTCATTGCCTGGCTGCGGCTTGGCGGTGATCGTGCCGACCTCGACGTGGCCGAAGCCCAGCTGGCCGAGGCCGGCGATGCCCTTGCCGTCCTTGTCGAACCCGGCAGCGAGGCCGAAGGGCGAGGCGAATTGGAGGCCGAGCGTCTGCACCGCGAGCGATGGATCGGGAGCGCACGCCCGCGCGGCAATACGACCCAGGCCGACACGAGGCAACGCCCTGATCACCGCGAAGGCCAGATGGTGGGCGCGTTCGGGATCGAGGCGCGTCAAGACCGCGCGGAAGAGCAGCTTGTACATGCGTCAGCTCGCCGCACCGGTGGAACGGGCCACCGGAGTCGAGTCGGTCTCGTCGTTCGCGTCGGCAGACGCCGCCGCCGCGTGCTCGCTCCGCAGCACGTCGATCGCCTGCTCGAAGTCTTCGAGCGAGTCGAAGCCCTGATACACGCTCGCGAAGCGCAGGTAGGCGACCTCGTCGAGCTCGCGCAGCGGAGGCAGGATCGCGAGTCCGATGTCGTTGGCCTCCACCTGGGAGGCTCCGCCCTGCCTGATCGACTCCTCGACCCGCTGTGCCAGCAGGGCGAGGTCGGTGTCGGTCACCGGTCGGCCCTGGCACGCCTTGCGCACGCCCGAGACGATCTTCTCCCTGCTGAACGGCTCGATCACCCCGTTGCGCTTGATGACGCTCAGGCTCGCGGTCTCGGTCGTGCTGAAGCGACGGCCGCACTCGGGGCACTGGCGGCGCCGGCGGATCGACGAGCCGTCGTCACTGGTGCGCGAATCGACCACGCGGCTGTCTGGGTGGCGGCAGAACGGGCAGTACATGGTGCTTCAGCCTATTCCGCTGCAACCAATCACTTGCTGAAGCGCGCCGTCACGGCCTCGCCGTGGGCAGGCAGGTCTTCTGCCCCGCTCAGCGCGACGATGCGTTCGCTCACCTCGCGCAGGCCGTCGCGCGTGTAGCGCACGATCTGCTGCGGCCGAAGGAAGGTGTACGCCCCGAGGCCCGCCGAGTATCGAGCCTGGCCGCCGGTCGGCAGCACGTGGTTCGAACCGGCAAGGTAATCGCCGAGGCTGACCGGCGAGTAGGAGCCCATGAAGATGGCCCCGGCGTTGTCGATCATCGCGAGCAGGGAGTCGTCATCACTGGTGTGAAGCTCGAGGTGCTCAGGGCCGTAGGCATTGCTGAAGGCCGCGGCATCCGCGATCGAATCCATGACGACGATGGCCGACTGGCGACCGGCGAGCGCGACCCCGACCCGCTCGGCGTGCCGCGTCGCCGCGGCAGGACCGGTGAGAGCCGCTTCGACGCGGTCAGCGAGATCCACCGAGTCGGTGACGAGCACGGACGAGGCGAGTTCATCGTGCTCGGCCTGGCTGATGAGGTCGGCGGCGATGAAGTCGGGATCGGCACTGTCGTCGGCGATGATGAGGATCTCGGTCGGCCCGGCCTCGGCGTCGATACCCGCGACGCCCTGCACGGCCCGCTTCGCCGCTGCGACGAACACATTGCCCGGACCGGTGACGACGTCGACGGGCAGGAGCCCGATCTGCGGCACTCCGTAGGCGAGCGCGCCGATGGCGCCGGCGCCGCCCATCGCGTACACCTCATCGACACCCAGCAGCGAGGCCGCTGCGAGGATCGTCGGGTGCACCGATGCTCCCGCGTCGTGCTGCGGAGGCGACGCGAGCGCGATCGACCGCACGCCCGCGACCTGGGCGGCAACGACGTTCATGACGACGCTTGACGGATACACGGCCTTGCCGCCCGGCACGTAGAGCCCGACGCGCGAGACCGGGTGCCAGCGCTGTTCGATGACCGCTCCGGGTGCGAGTTCGGTGGTGGTCGCCGGCGGCACCTGGGCTGCTGTCGCCAGTCGCACGCGGCTGATGGCGCCCTCGAGCGCCTCACGGACCGCTGGATCGAGGGCGGCCTCGGCGTCACGGAGCGCTTGAGGGTCGACGCGCACGGATGCCGGTCGCACACGATCGAAGCGCTCAGCCTGGTCGAGCAGCGCGGTCTCGCCGCGCTCACGCACGTCGGCGATCAGCTCCGCGACCTGCGGCGCCACCGAACTGACGTCGCTATCCGGACGCGGAACGAGTGCGAGCAGCTCGGCGTGGTCGAGGGTGCGACCGCGGAGGTCGATGCGCTGAATCATGACGATTCAATCGTATCCGCGCTCAGCTGAGACAGTGGGGTCCGAGCAGGCTCTTCAACTCTCCGAAGAGGTCGGGCGTGAGCTGCACCTGGTACGGCAACTCGAAGAGCCGCGCGGTGTCGTCCTTCACCATTCGCAGGCGCACCTCGTTCTCCCCCGCGTGGCGGCCGAGCGTCTCGCGCAGACCGTGCACGACCGTCGTGGTGGCGTACTGCTCCGGGACCGTCAGTGTGAGCGGCCCGGAGCCGAGCGCATCCCCCACGTCGGGAACGAACATGCTCACCGCGTGCAGGTTCACGCCGTCGTCGCGCACATTGACCCGCGCCCTGAGGACGACGATGCTGTCGTTCTCGAGCAGCGGCGCGAACTCCTGGTAGGTCTTGCCCATGAACATCGCGGTGATCTCGCCGCCGAAGTCCTCCACCTGCACCATTCCGTACTGGTTGCCTGAGGACCGCGCCACGCGGTGCTGCACGCTCGTGACCAGACCCGCGATCGTCACGGTCTCGCCCTCGCGCACCGTCTCACCGGCGATGAGGTCGGCGATGGTGTGCGAGGCGTGCTTGGCGAGCGTCACCTCGAGACCTGCGAGGGGATGATCGCTGACATAGAGACCGAGCATCTCCCGCTCGAAGGCGAGCTTGTCGCGCTTCGACCACTCTGGACGGTCGGGCACCTGCTCGTGCTGCTGCGGCTCGTCGAAGAGCGAGTCGAAGTCGAAGCCGACGTTGCCGTGCTCCTCGTCGCGCTTGACCTTCACCGCGCTCTCGACCGCGCTCTCGTGAATCTCGAGCAGCGCGCGGCGAGTGGCCCCGAGTGAATCGAATGCACCGGCCTTGATGAGCGACTCGACGGTGCGCTTGTTCGCGGCCTGAAGCGGGATCTTCGCCAGGAAGTCGTGGAATGACGAGAACCGGCCCTTCTCGTCGCGGGCCCCGCGGATCAGCTCGACCACGTTGAAGCCGACGTTCCGCACCGCGCCCAGACCGAACCTGATGTCGTCGCCCACGGCGGCGAAGAAGCCGATCGACTCGTTGACATCGGGCGGCAGCACCTTGATGCCCATCCGGCGGCACTCGTTGAGGTAGATCGCGAGCTTGTCCTTCGCATCACCGACGCTCGTCAGCAGTGCGGCCATGTACTCGGCCGGGTAGTGGGCCTTGAGATAGGCCGTCCAATACGACACCACCCCGTATGCCGCCGAGTGCGCCTTGTTGAACGCGTAGTCGGAGAACGGGAGGAGGATGTCCCACAGGGTCTTCACCGCGGCATCCGAATAGCCGCGTTCCTTCATGCCCGCGCTGAAACCCTCGAACTGCTTGTCGAGCTCCGACTTCTTCTTCTTGCCCATCGCTCGGCGCAGGATGTCGGCTTGGCCGAGCGAGAACCCGGCCACCTTCTGCGCGATCGACATGACCTGCTCCTGATAGATGATCAGGCCGTAGGTGCCCCCGAGGATCTCTTCGAGCGGTTCTTCGAGCTCGGGGTGGATGGGCGTGATGGGCTGTAGCCCGTTCTTGCGCAGCGCGTAGTTCGTGTGCGAGTCGGCGCCCATCGGACCGGGCCGGTAGAGCGCGAGCACAGCGGAGATGTCTTCGAAGTTGTCAGGCTTCATGAGCCGCAGCAGGCCGCGCATGGGCCCGCCATCGAGCTGGAACACCCCGAGCGTGTCGCCGCGAGCGAGCAGTTCGTAGGCGGCTGGGTCGTCGAGTTCGAGCTCTTCGAGCACGGGGCGGAACCCGCGGTTGGCTTCGATGTTGTCGAGCGCATCGTCGATGATGGTGAGGTTCCGCAGCCCCAGGAAGTCCATCTTGATGAGGCCGAGCGACTCGCAGGCCGGGTAGTCGAACTGCGTGACGATCTGGCCGTCTTGCTCGCGCTTCATGATCGGGATGATGTCGATCAGCGGCTCGCTCGACATGATCACGCCGGCCGCGTGCACTCCCCATTGCCGCTTGAGGTTCTCGAGCCCGAGCGCCGTGTCGAACACGGTCTTCGCTTCAGGATCGGTCTCGACGACCGAGCGGATGTCGCCCGCTTCGCGGTACCGCGGATGCTCCGGGTCGAAGATGCCGGTGAGCGGGATGTCTTTGCCCATCACCGCGGGCGGCATGGCCTTGGTGAGCTTCTCTCCCATGCCGAACGGGAAGCCGAGCACTCGCGAGGCGTCTTTCAGTGCCTGCTTGGCCTTGATGGTGCCGTAGGTGACGATCTGCGCGACGCGCTCGTCGCCGTACTTGTCGGTGACGTACTTGATGACCTCGCCACGACGACGGTCGTCGAAGTCGACATCGAAGTCGGGCATCGAAACACGATCGGGGTTGAGGAACCGCTCGAAGATCAGACCGTGCCGCAGCGGGTCGAGATCGGTGATGCGCATGGCGTACGCGGCCATCGAGCCGGCACCGGAACCGCGCCCCGGACCGACGCGGATGCCGTTGTTCTTCGCCCAGTTGATGAAGTCGGCGACCACGAGGAAGTATCCGGGGAAGCCCATCTGCACGATGACGCCGACCTCGTAATCGGCCTGCTTGCGCACGTCATCGGGGATGCCGGCCGGGTAGCGGTAGTGCAGCCCCTTCTCGACCTCCTTGATGAACCAGGTCTCCTCGGTCTCGCCCTCGGGCACCGGGAAGCGCGGCATGAAGTTCGCGCTCTCGTTGAACTCGACGGTGCAGCGCTCGGCGATGAGCAGCGTGTTGTCGCAGGCCTCAGGGTGGTCGCGGAAGAGGTGCCGCATCTGCGAGGCGGACTTCAGATAGAACTCGTCGGCGTCGAACTTGAAGCGGTTGGGGTCGTCGAGCGTCGAACCCGACTGCACGCAGAGGAGCGCCGCGTGGCTCGCGGCGTCATGAGCGTGCGTGTAGTGAAGATCGTTGGTCGCGACCAGCGGCAGGCCGAGATCCTTCGCGAGGCGGAAGAGATCATCCATGATGCGGCGTTCGATGCCGAGGCCGTGGTCCATGACCTCGGCGAAGTAGTTCTCCGCACCGAAGATGTCACGGAAGTCGGCGGCAGCCTGACGGGCCTGCTCGTACTGTCCGAGACGGAGGCGCGTCTGCACCTCGCCACTCGGGCACCCGGTCGTCGCGATGAGTCCCTTGCCGTAGGTGCTCAGCAATTCGCGGTCCATGCGCGGCTTGAAGTAGTAGCCCTCGATCGAGGCGAGGGACGACAATCGGAAGAGGTTGTGCATGCCCTCGGTCGTCTCCGACAGCAGCGTCATGTGAGTGTAGGCACCGGCGCCAGAGACGTCGTCCTCACCGCCATTGCCCCAGCGCACGCGCGTCTTATCGGTGCGGTGCGTGCCCGGCGTGAGATACGCCTCCGTGCCGATGATGGGTTTGATACCGGCAGACGTCGCCGTCTTCCAGAAGTCGTAGGCGCCGAAGACGTTGCCATGGTCGGTGACGGCGATCGCCGGCATCCGCTGGTCGACGGCCGCTTCGATCAGAGGCTTCACATGCGCCGCGCCGTCGAGCATCGAGTACTCGCTGTGCACGTGCAGGTGCACGAAGGAATCGTCGCGAGCGGTCAAGTCGTCTCCGGGTGGTGCTGTTCGATCGACGGTCGGGGCGCGGCCGAGGGAGGGACTCCCAGCCTACGTGCCACGGAGGACATCGAGGGCATGCTGCAGGTCGTCGGGGTACCGCGTCGTGTACTCCACCGGTTCGCCCGTGCCCGGATGCCTGAAGCCCAGTCGCATGGCGTGCAGCCACTGCCGTGTGAGCCCGAGCCTCGCCGACAGCGTCGGATCGGCGCCGTACATCGCGTCGCCCGCGCAGGGGTGCCGCTGAGCGCTCATGTGCACGCGGATCTGGTGCGTGCGTCCGGTCTCGAGGTGGATCTCGAGCAGCGACGCGGAGGGGAACGCCTCGATCGTCTCGTAGTGGGTGATCGACGGTTTTCCGCCCGCGACCACCGCGAACTTCCAACTCGACGAGGGGTGCCTGCCGATGGGTGCGTCGATCGTGCCTCGCAGCGGGTCGGGGTGCCCCTGCACCACCGCGTGGTACACCTTGTCGACCTGACGGTCGTGGAATGCGCGCTTCAGCGCCGTATACGCGCGCTCGCTCTTGGCCACGACCATCAGACCGCTCGTGCCCGCGTCGAGGCGGTGCACGATGCCCGCTCGCTCTGCGGCGCCGGAGGTCGAGATGCGGAACCCCGCTCCCGCGAGTGCGCCGAGCACCGTCGGGCCGGTCCATCCGACTGCGGGGTGGGCCGCCACGCCGACCGGCTTGTCGATCACGACGATGTCATCGTCATCGTGCACCACGGTGAGTTCGGGCACGAGCGTCGGGACGATCGTCGGCTGCTCGCGCGGCCGCCAGCTGACCTCGAGCCAGGCCCCGGCGTGCAGCCGGTCGGACTTCCCCAGCACCGCGCCGTCGAGCGTCACCCCGCCCGCTTCGGCCACCTCAGCGGCGAAGCTGCGCGAGAACCCGAGCAGCCGCGCGAGCGCCGTGTCGACCCGCTCCCCCTCGAGCCCGTCGGGCACCGGAAGGCTTCGGGTTTCCATGGTGACGACTCCTGGTTCGGTGATGAATGATCGGATGCCGTGACCGCTCGCTCAGCGGTCTTCTGCACCTGACGGCGGTTCAGGTTCGCGCGACCCGGTCGGGCTGCCGGCAACGGCCTCGCTCGCATGGCGCCGGCCGTCGAGGCTCACTCCGAGCAGGGTCAGCAGCACGAAGAGCACCATGCTCGAGACGATGAAGATATCAGCGACGTTGAAGATCGCCGGGAAGCCCCAGACCTGGATGAAGTCGATCACATGGCCCTGACCGAAGCTCGGCTCGCGGAAGAGCCGGTCGGTGAGATTGCCGAGCGTGCCGCCGAGCAGCATCCCGAACAGCAGGGCCCACCGCGCTGAACGGATCTTCCGAGCGAACAGCAGCACGAACACGACCACGCCGGCCGCCGCGATCGAGAAGATCCAGGTGTAGCCCACGCCGAGCGAGAACGCGGCGCCCGGATTCTTCACATACCTGAACTCGAGCACCTCGCCGAGCACCGGAACGGCCTCGCCCAGCGGCAGCGAGCTCGTGACGAAGAGCTTGCTGCCCTGGTCGAGCGCGTACGCGACGATGGCGACGGCGACGATGAGTACGAGCGAGCGAACGCTCAGCCTCGTCGCCGGCGCGACCGCCCCGGGCTCAGGCGCCTCCGCCAAAGCCGGTGAAGCTCTGCGATGGGGCGGAGGCCGAGCCCACGGGTGCGCTCGGTGCGGCAGCGGACCCGACAGGCGATGCGGGCGCGCCGTTGGTTGCGTCGAGCTCCTGGAGCTGCCCCTCGATGTAGGCGCGCAGCTGCTGGCGGTAGTCGCGCTCGAAGCTGCGGAGCTCTTCGAGGCGGCGCTCGAGGATGCTGCGCTCCTGGTTCAGCGAGTCGAGCTGCTGGCGGTGCTTCGCCTCGCCCTCGGCCACGAGACGGTCGGCGGTCGCCTGGCCCTCGGCGATGAGGGCTTCCTTCTTCTCGATGCCCTCGCGCACGTGCTCCTCGTGGAGACGGCGTGCGAGCTGCAGCAGGTTGTGCGTGCCCGCCATGTCGTCGCCGGCAACAGGGGTCGCGGGCGCGGGCTCGGCCGGTTCGGGAGTCGGCTCAGCGGCGGAAGGAACCGAAACCGGTGCGACGGCGCCGCCGGCCTGCAGCTCGGTGATGCGCTGCCGAAGCTCGTCGTTCTCCTGGTTCAGGCGGCGCAGCTCGACAACGACCTCGTCGAGGAAGTCATCGACCTCATCCTGGTCGTAGCCTTCGCGGAACTTCGTCGGTTGGAACCGCTTGTTGACTACATCTTCAGGCGTGAGCGCCATTCCGTCACCTCTTACAAGTCTTGGTCGCAGACAGTATCGCCAGCTACGGCTAGCGGCTTCCGGCCTATGCGCGGATGCTGCGCACAAGCCTAGCGCCCGCGCGCGACCCCTCGAGGCGCTCCCGCCGGGTGTCGGCGCGTCGGAACCCCTCGGTCTGGGGTCACGCGATAGCCACCATGATCTGCATCAGGATGATGCAGGCGATCAGCACGATGGTCCATCCGAAGTCGATCGCGGCCCCACCGATGCGCAGCGGCGGGATGATCTTGCGGATCGCGCGGATGGGCGGGTCGGTCACGGTGTAGCTCGCCTCGGCGACCACGAGCAGGAATCCCTTCGGACGCCAGTTGCGCGACAGCACCCGCACCCAGTCGAAGATGAACCGAGCCCACATCGCGAGGAGGAAGACCAGTAGGACGTAGTAGAGAACGCTCGCGATGATCGACACAATCACCGCACCAGACTACTGGTGCGAGAAGAACGAGGCCTCGACGTCCGAGTCCGCCTCGGGCTGCTCGCCGCTCACAGCGATGTGCTCGGGCGACAGCAGGAACACCTTGGCAGTGACCCGTTCGATCTTGCCGCGCAGCCCGAGCGTGAGACCGCTCGAGAAGTCGACGAGACGGCGCGCATCCGACTCGGTCATCTGCGACAGGTTGATGATGACCGGGATGCCCTCACGGAAGTTCTCTGCGATGACCTGCGCGTCTTTGTACTGGCGCGGGTGCACCGTGAGGATCTCGTTCATCTCTGCCGCCTGGGTGGGTCGTGGTGCGGAAGCTCGGCGCAGCGGGGTGACCGGTGCCCGGCCCGCGGGAGCAGCGCTCTGCTGAGGTGCCGGGGCTGACGCGCTCGGCTGCGGAGTCGAAGCCTGCGACGCGGCGGCAGGAGCGGGCTGCGGCTGCTCGTCGTCGTACTCTTCGTCGGCGAGGCCCAGGTAGACCATGGTCTTGCGCAGCGGGTTTGCCATTGTTCCTCCGTGGTGGATCCGTGCTTCGAGGTTAAAGGCGCTCGGGGCGGTTTCCCGTGATTGCCGATCCGATGCGCAGGTGTGTCGCACCCTCGGCGATGGCCTCGGCGAAGTCGTGCGACATGCCGGCAGAAATGGCCCCGGCATCCGGTGCCAGGCTCCGTACCCGCTCCGACGCAGCCCTCACCCGCGCGAATGCCCGACGGGGATCCTCGTCGAGCGGCGCGACGGCCATGACACCGAGCAGGTCGAGGGCCGGCGCAGCGAGCACGCGCTCGACCAGCGCCTCGAGCTCGGCGTCTGCCACGCCACCGCGAGCGGGGTCGTCGGTGAGGTTCAGTTGCACGAAGCACTGAACGCGGTCGCCCTCGGCCAACGCATCGACCAGGGCATCACGGTCGATCGAGTGGATGACGTCGGCATAGCGTCGCACTTGGCGGGCCTTCTTCGTCTGGAGCTGCCCCACGAAGTGCCACCGGAGGTCGAGGTCGTGGAGCTCCGCGGCCTTCGCCTGCGCCTCCTGATGCCGGTTCTCACCGAAGTCGCGCACGCCGAGTGCCACGAGGTCGCGGATCAGGGATGCCGGGTGGAACTTCGTCACGACGATCGTCGTGAGTTCCGCAGCATCCCTCCCCGCCGCTCGTGCCGCGTCGGCGATATCGGCACGCACCTGTTCGAGGCGCGCAGCGAGCTGCTCGTCGACCACGTGACCTGCCTACTTGAGGAACTCGGGCACGTCGAGCTCACCGTCGTCGTCGAAGTCACGGTCGAAGCTGCGGGTGCGCGGCAGTTCAGGCTCTGAACCCCAGGAGCTGCCCTGCGCCGCGGATGCCGCGGGAGCCGCCGACGGCACCGCGACCGCGGGAGCCGAGGGTGCACTGGTTGCGGCATCTCGAGGCGCGGCCGAGCCGCCTGCTGCCTGTGCGCCGCCGCCCTGCTGGGTGCCGCTCTGACCCGCCTCGAGGTAGCTGGAGCGCCTGGCGGCCTTCGCCTTGGGCGACGGCTCTCCGCCGTCGAAGCCGGCGGCGATGACGGTCACCCGAACCTCGTCGCCGAGCGTGTCGTCGATGACGGCGCCGAAGATGATGTTCGCCTCGGCGTGCACGGCCTCCTGCACGAGCCGGGCAGCGTCATTGATCTCGAAGATCCCGAGATTCGAGCCGCCCTGGATCGACAGCAGCACACCGTGGGCGCCATCGATGCTCGCCTCGAGCAGCGGCGATGCCACGGCGAGTTCGGCTGCTTTGATCGCACGGTCGGCACCTCGCGCCGACCCGATGCCCATGAGTGCCGAACCGGCACCCTGCATCACGCTCTTGACGTCGGCGAAGTCGAGGTTGATGAGACCCGGAGTGGTGATGAGGTCGGTGATGCCCTGCACGCCGGCGAGGAGCACCTGGTCTGCCGTCGCGAACGCCTCGAGCATGCTGATGCCGCGGTCGCTGATCTCGAGCAGACGGTCGTTCGGCACGACGATGAGCGTGTCGACCTCGTTCTTGAGGGTGGCGACGCCCGCCTCGGCCTGCGCCTGGCGGCGCTTGCCCTCGAAGCTGAACGGCTTGGTCACGACGCCGATCGTCAACGCGCCGATCGACTTGGCGATGCGCGCCACGACCGGGGCGCCACCCGTACCGGTGCCACCGCCCTCACCGGCGGTGACGAAGACCATGTCTGCGCCCGCGAGGGCCTCTTCGATCTCCTCGGCGTGGTCCTCAGCAGCGCGACGGCCGACCTCGGGGTCGGCACCTGCGCCGAGTCCTCTGGTGATCTCGCGCCCGACATCCAGCTTGACGTCGGCGTCGCTCATGAGGAGCGCCTGGGCATCGGTGTTGATCGCGATGAATTCGACTCCGCGAAGCCCGAGTTCGATCATCCGGTTGACGGCGTTGACGCCGCCGCCCCCGATGCCGACCACCTTGATCACGGCGAGGTAGTTCTGGTTTGTGGTCACGTTCGGCCTCCGGTGGAACCTTCAACCTCTACTTGAGGTCTAAAGTTATGCTCAGTATGCATTTCCTGATTTCGAAGGTAGGCGGCACGGCGACTGCGCGCCGCGAGGCGTGCCGCGTGTCGCGAAGGAAATCGTTGGGGACGCCGCTACGCGGGGCGGAAGATCGCGATCGTCGGCGCCGAGACGTCGAATTCGCCCGCACGCCCCGGCTCCACGGTCGCGATGAGCCGAGCCAGCACACGGGCCTTCAGCGCTGACTCCTCAGCGCTCCCCCACACGACCGTCTGGCCGATGCCGTCGAGCACGAGGGTCACGTCGTCTTTGCTCGCCGCAACGACCTCCACGATGCGCCCGCGGAGCTCCGGCGGCGCCGCGAGCAGCACTTCGACCACCGAGCGGAACGCCACGGAGTCGGTGCTCTGCCCTCGCAGGTCGACGACCGGCATCCCTTCGACCGGCGCCTCGCTCGAGAGCACGCCCACCCCTGCGGGGTCGACGAGTTGGAAGCCATCGGCCGTGGCGATCGCGGCGATCGGCTCCCGCTCGACGATGCGCACCACGAGCGTGTCGGGGGGCAAGGTCTCTGTGACGAATGAGCGGATGAGCGGGAAGGCGCTGAGGTCGTCGCGCAGAGTGCTGTGGTCGAGCATCGCGAGCGGGGTGCCGAGGTGCGGTTCGAGTGCGTCGTGCAGGGCGGCTTGGTCGATGCGCTGCGTTCCCTCGATCGTGATGGTCTTCAACGCGAACAGGGGCGAGAACACGGCGAGGGCGACGGCGCCCACGAGCGCAGCGAACACTCCACCGACCGTGATCCCGACGATTCGACGCCGCCGAGAGCGGCGAGTGAAGCGCCGGACCTCCGCGCGCTCGTAGCGTCGCCGCGCCCTCTCGGCGCGGCGGAGCGCCCGGGCCGCACGGCGCTCCGCTCGCTCGCCTGGGGCGAGGGGATGCTGCCGCGAGCCGGCCGCGGGCTCGGCTGCTGTGGGTGGCGCCTCAGCATGCTCGCGAGCATCGGCGCCCGCGGACTGCGCCTCAGCCGTACGCCCGGCGCTTGCCGCAGCGGGCTGCGCGGCCGGGTCGATCACGGGGATCGGTTCGGTAGGCAGGTTCGAGCCCGCTGAAGGGTCGCCCGTTCGCCGACTCGAAGCAGCAGGAGCGTCGCGCTGCACCATGGGCGCGGCTTGGGCTCGGGTATCGGCGTCGTTCGCACTCAGGCCGTCGACCTCGGACCCGGCGCGCTGACTGTCTGGGCCCGGTCGCGACGTCGATCTCAGCCGGCGCAGCCGCTCCCCCAGCGGCACGCGAGCTGACCCGTGCGGAGAGTCCTGCGGCGGAACGGGCTGAGGCGGTGCCTCGTCGAACCCCTCGGGCCGTCTCACCGGGGCATCCGTCGACGGGCTCCGGTGCCGCTGCAAGGCGCGACTGCGCAGAGCATCGATGCGCTCGGAACCGACGCGCCCCGGGGCGACGGGTGCAACATCGATGCTCGCAGCGTGAGTGGCCCCTGCATCACTGCTCGATAGGTTCGACCCGCTCGAGAGACTCGAGCACCTGAGGAATGATGCGGTACACGTCGCCACAACTGAGGGTCATGATGATGTCGCCCTCGCGCGCGATGCGCGCTGCCTGATCGGCTGCCTGCTGCCAATCCGGCAGGTAGTCGACGTTCTCCGGGTCTTGGAATCGGCGCGAGACGAGTTCACCGGTCACCCCGGGCTCCGGGTCCTCACGCGCACCGAACACGTCGAGTACCACCGTGTGGTCGGCGAGCCGTTCGTAGGTCTCGGCGAACTCGCCGGCCATCATCCGGGTGCGGCTGTAGAGGTGCGGCTGATGAATCGCGATGATCCGGCCGTCGCCGACCACTGAACGCGCGGTCTGCAAGGCGGCGGCGACTTCGGTCGGGTGGTGGGCGTAGTCATCGTAGACACTCACACCGCGCACGACGCCGTGCAGTTCGAACCTGCGACCGGTGCCCTCGAACTCGCCGATGCCGCGAGCGGCCTCGTGGGGCGGGATGCCGAGCCCCGTCAGCACCGTGAAGGCCCCCGCGGCGTTGATCGCGTTGTGGCGCCCGGGCACGCGCATCGAGACCGGGTACTCCGAGCCTCGCCAGTGGATCGTGAACGACACCGGACCCTGCTCAGCGATGTCGCTCACGCGCACATCTGCGCTCGCGGCTTCGCCGAACGTCAGCAGCCGAACCTGAGGTGCCTCGGCGCGGAGCTTCTCGCTCACGCGCAGCGCGCCAGGATCGTCGCAGGAGATCGCCACGAACTCGTCGACTCCCGCGGCGAACTGCACGAAGGCGTCGTCGAAGGCTTCGTGGGTGCCGAAGTGATCGAGGTGATCGGCGTCGACATTGGTGATCAACGCCACAGCGGTGTCATAGAGCAGGAACGAGCCGTCGGACTCATCGGCCTCCGCGATGAAGAGCTCGTCGGTTCCGAACGCGGCACTCACGCCCAGACGCTGGATGACACCGCCGTTGACGAAGCTCGGATGCCGTCCGAGGGCCAGCAGCGCGGTGACGATCATGCCGGTGGAGGTCGTCTTGCCATGGGCGCCCGCGACGGCGACGAGGCGCTGCTTGTTGATCAGCCACGCGAGCGCCTGCGAACGGTGCAGAACGGGGATGCCGTGGGCGAGCGCGTACTGGTATTCGGGGTTGTCCTCCCAGAGGGCCCCGGTGACGACCAGTGTGTCGGCATCCCCCACGTTGGCCGCATCGTGGCCGATCGTGATGGTGGCGCCCATCGCGCGCAACTCGGCGATCGCCTGACTATCGCGCACGTCGGAGCCTGTCACGCGGTGACCGGCACCCATGAACAAGCGGGCGATGCCGCTCATGCCTGAGCCGCCGATGCCGGCGAAGTGGATGGCGCCGAGGTCTTCGGGCAGTTCGAGCGAGAGGTCGGGTTTGATCATCGCCACTAACTTACGCGCTCAGGCCTCGGCGGTCGGCCAAGGCGTTCCGGATGAGCTCCACCATCCGGTCGGCTCCGTCTCGTCGACCGGCGGCGTGAGCGCGTGCTGTCATATCGGCGACGCGCGCCGGGTCGAGCAGCAGCGGCACCAGGTGGTCGCGCACCCATGCCGGAGTGAACTCCTCGTCGCGCACCAGCAGGGCAGCGCCGTCCTCGACCATGTCGAGGGCGTTGTAGCGCTGCTCACCATTGCCGACTGGGTAGGGAACGAAGACGGCAGGGATGCCGAGCGCCCCGAGTTCGGTGACGGTCGCCGCTCCAGACCGCGACACCGCAAGACTCGCGGCCGAGAGCGCGAGCTCCATGCGGTCGACGTACTTGACCAATCGGTACCCGTCGAGGCCGGGGTCGTCGAGCTGGGCGCGCTCGCCGGTGAGATGCAGCACCTGCCATCCGGCTCCCAGCAGCAGCGTGACCGATTCGCGCACGGTCTCGTTGATGCGACGCGCACCCGTCGAACCACCCGTCACCAGCAGCGTGGGCCGTTCGGCGTCGAGCCCGAAGAACGCGAGCGCCTCGCCGCGGGCATCACGCGCGTCGAGCGTCTCGATCTCGCTGCGCAGCGGCATCCCGACCACCGTTCCGTGGCGGAGCCTGGTGTGCTGGAAGGTGACGCCGACATGCTTCGTGAGCAGGCTGCCGAGGCGATTGGCGATGCCGGGTTTCGCGTTCGCCTCGTGGATGGCGATCGGGATCCTCTCGCGCCGCGCAGCCAGGTACGCGGGCGGGCAGACGTACCCGCCGAAACCGACCACGATGTCGACCTGGCGCTCGCGGATGATCCGCCGGGTTTGCTCGACGGTCGCGAGTAGCCGCTTCGGGAACCCGAGCGCGGCCCGATTCGGCCGGCGGGGAAGCGGCAGCTTGGGAATTGTGAGCAGTTCGTAGCCGCGCGCCGGCACGAGACGCGCCTCGAGCCCCTCCGCGGTGCCGAGCACGAGGATCTCCGCGTCGGGTTCGCGCTCGCGCAGCCGGTCGGCGACGGCGAGCAGCGGATTCACGTGGCCGGCGGTCCCGCCTCCGGCAAGCAGGTAGGTGGTCATGCAGCGCCGCCCCGTTCCGAGGCGGGTGCGCCCACGGCTCCGGTGGGCATGGCGCGATTGCGCGCGAGAGCGAGGGCCACACCGATGCCGAGGAGCGTCGTGATGAGCGCGGAACCCCCGGCCGAGATGAGCGGCAACGGCACCCCCAGCACGGGCAGGATGCCGAGCACGACGGCGATGTTGACGAAGGCCTGCGAGATCACCCACACCATGATCCCGCTGGCGACGATGCGGGAGAAGGGGTCGCGCTGCTGGCGGATGATGCGGACGAAGGCGATGGCGAGCACCACGAAGAGCAGGAGCACCACAGCGGCCCCGAGCAGGCCGAGCTCCTCCCCGATGATGGCGAAGATGAAGTCGTTCTCGGCTTCGGGCAGCCATGACCATTTCGTGCGCGAGTTTCCGAGACCGACACCGAACACACCACCGGAGGCGAGCGCCCACGTGCCGTGCTGCACCTGCCAGCACGTGTCGAGATAGTCGGTCTCGCAGCCGCTGAGCCATGCTTCGATACGCGCGCGGCGCGAGGCGCTGAGCTGCGCGAACAGCACGCCGAACATTCCGATGAGGATGCCCGGGACCACCAAGAAGCGCAGCCGCACGCCGGCGAAGAACAAACTGCCGAACACGATGGCGAGCATGATCACCGCCGTGCCGAGGTCGTTGCCCACGAGCACCAGGCCGATCGACGCCGCCGCCACCGGGGCCACGACTTTGAGCAGCTGCCGCCAGTCGTGCAGCCGCTCGGGCTTCGCCGAGAGCACCCAGGCGAGCCAGAGGCAGAGCGCAAGCTTGACGAGCTCGGAGGGCTGCATCGAGAACCCGGCGAGGCTCAGCCAGTTCCTGTTGCCGCCATAGCCCCAGCCGAGGGGCGTGAACACCAGCAGTTGAAGCACGATGCCGACGGCGATCCCGATCGGTGCCCATCGCTTGAAGAACGACACCGGCAGGCGTGAGACCACGAGCATCAGCGGCACGCCGATGAGGGCGTAGAGGCCCTGATTGGTGAAGCCGCTGAACCCGCCGCCGCCGTCTCGCAACGACTCGACGGCAGACGATGAGAGCACCATGACCAGGCCCAGAACGACCAGGAAGATCGTGGTGCCGAGCAGCAGGAAGTAGTTCGCGCCTTCGGCGGCGAAGATCCGCTTGATCGCGACCACGGCGGTGCGTGGCTCGCTCCCGCGCCCCCTCGACTGCTCGGGCTCAGTGCTCCGGGTGCGGGGCTGTTCGGCCGAGGTTGTCATCCGAGCCCCCTTCCAGATGGCGGCGGACCGCTTCGGCGAAGCGCCGACCGCGGTCCATGTAGTCGGTGAACTGGTCCATCGATGCGGCGGCGGGAGCGAGCAGCACAGTGTCGCCCGGTCGGGCGGCGGCCGCTGCGAACTCCACGACGTGCCGCATGACCTGTTCAGTCTCCGGCTCATCCACTTCGTAGACCGGGAGCGCCGGCGCGTGTCGCCCGAACGCCTCGACCACGGCCGCTCGGTCGACGCCGATCACGATGGCGGCGGTCAGCCGTGCCGCGTGCCGCTGCACAAGCGGTGCGATGTCGACGCCCTTCAACAGCCCGCCGACGACCCAGACGACCGACGGGTACGCGCTCAGCGACGCATCCGCCGCATGGGGGTTCGTCGCTTTCGAGTCGTCGACCCAGCGCAGTTCATCAGCGACCGCAATGACCTCGGTGCGGTGATGGTCGACCTTGAACCGTCTCAGCGCGTCGCGGATCTCGGCCGGCGTCACGCCGACCGATCGAGCAAGCGCTGATGCCGCGAGCACATTGGCGACCGTATGAGGCGCGCCGAGACCGAGCGCCTGCAACTCCCCCACCGTCGTCAATTCGAGCGCGGACGTGCGGCGTTCCTCGAGGAACGCGCGATCGACGAGGATGCCGTCGACCACACCGAAATCGCTCGGCCCGGGCGCGCCGAGGTCGAAGCCGATGGCACGCGCGCCTTCGACGACATCCGCGTTCTCCACCATGCGAAGCGTCGCGACGTCGGCCTTGTTGTAGACGCAGGCCACCTTCGTGTTGTCGTAGACCTTCGCCTTGGCGTCACGATACGCTTCGGCGGAGCCGTGCCAGTCGTAGTGGTCGTCTGCGATGTTCAAGCACACGCTCGACCACGGAGAGAGCTCACCGCCTGGGTTGCGGTTGATCCAGTGCAGTTGATAGCTCGACAGCTCGACGACGAGCACATCGAATCCCTGCGGATCGCGGATGGCGTCGAGCACCGGGATGCCGATGTTCCCCGCCGGGGCGACGCGGCGCCCCGACTGCTGCACCATGGTCGCGGTCAATTGCGTGGTGGTGGTCTTGCCGTTGGTGCCTGTGACGCAGAGCCATTCGGCCGCGATGCCGCTCTTGTCGCGCAGGCGCCATGCGAGTTCGATATCGCCCCAGATCGCGATGCGCTGTGCTTCCGCCCATTCGAGCAGGGGGTGATCGGGATGGAATCCGGGTGAGACGACGACCAACTCGGGATCGAAGTCGACAAGGGCCGCCGGTGGGGCCGAGAGCGCACCTTCGAAGAGTCGCGCACCGATCACATCGAGGAGCCGACGGTGGTCGTCCGACGCCCGCTCCGCCAGCACCAGCACGTCAGCGCCGAGCTCTGTGAGGGTGTCCGCCACGGCGAATCCAGTCACACCGAGCCCGTAGACCGCGACCCGGAGGCCTCGCCAATCGGCGTGCCAGCTGGTGAGCGAGCTCAGGTCGCGGGGCTCGCGGGCGCCGTCGTCGAGCTCGGTCACCGGTTCGCCCACTCCAGGTAGAACAGGCCCACACCGGCTGCGACGCACAGGCCCGCGATGATCCAGAAGCGCACGACCACCGTCACCTCGGCCCAGCCCTTGAGCTCGAAGTGGTGGTGCAGCGGGCTCATCAGGAAGATGCGCTTGCCCTTGGTGAGCTTGAAGTACACGCGCTGCACGATGACCGATCCGGTCACGATGAGGAACAGTCCGCCGATGAGCACCAGCAGGAGCTCCGTGCGGGTGAGGATCGCCAGCGCCGCCAACGCGCCGCCCAGGCCGAGCGACCCGGTGTCGCCCATGAAGATCTGAGCCGGAGACGTGTTCCACCAGAGGAAGCCGATGAGGCTCCCCGCGATGGCGGCGGCGATCACCGCGAGATCGAGAGGATCACGCACCTCGTAGCACTTGTAGGCGACTGTCGGGTCGAGACCGGGGTTGTGGCACGCCTGGTTGAACTGCCAGAAGGCGATGAAGACGAACGAGCCGATCGCGAGGATCGACGCACCGGTCGCAAGTCCGTCGAGGCCGTCGGCGACGTTGACGCCGTTCGAGGTGCTGACGACGATGACGATCACCCAGATGGCGAACAGGATGCCGCCGATGACGGTGCCGAAGAACGCGAAGTCCAGCCATTCGATGTCGCGCACGAGCGACACCGCGGTTGAGGCAGGTGCGAGTCCGTGCTCGTTCGTGAACTGGAGCGCCAGCACCGCGAACACGACCGCGACGATGACCTGTCCGGCGACCTTCGCCCACCCGGTGAGCCCGAGACTGCGCTGATTGCGCACCTTCATGAAGTCGTCGATGAACCCTACGATGGCGAGGCCGACCATCAGCAGCACGACGAGCCAGCCGCTCGACGTGTAAGGGACGCTCGGCGCGAACGCGTGCCCGAACACATAGCCGAGCACCGCGCCCAGGATGAACACGATGCCGCCCATGGTGGGCGTTCCGCGCTTCGTGTGGTGGCTCTGCGGTCCGTCGTCGCGGATGAACTGGCCCCACTCCAGGCGGTGGAAGAGGCGCACGAACAGCGGCGTCATGAAGAGCGAGAACGTCAGCGCGAACGCGGCCGCGAGCAGTAGTGCGATCATCGCTCGACTCCCGCGATCCGGTCGCCGAGGAACCGGAGCCCGGCAGATTTCGACGATTTCACGAGCACGACGTCTCCTGGCCGCAGCATGGTCTCCAGCACCCGTTCGGCCTCGTCGATGGTGTCGACGAGGATCGACTCCCCGCTCCACGACCCCTCGAGGCCCGCCGCGTTGTGGATGTGCCGTGCTGCCTGGCCGACCACCACGAGCTGCTTGATGTTCAGTCTCACCACGAGCCGCCCGATGCGGTCGTGCTCCTCGTCGGCGAACTCGCCGAGCTCGGCCATCTCACCGAGCACCGCGACCGAGCGTCCCGCACCGTCAGCGGTCAATTGCGCGAGCGTCTTGAGCGCGGCGGCGGTCGAATCGGGGCTGGCGTTGTAGGCGTCGTTGATGACGGTCACGCCGTTGCGCTCGGGCAGCAGCTCCATCCGCCACTGCTCGGCCCGCGGCATCCCTTCGAGCGCTTCGATCGCTCGATCGAGCGGCACCCCGAGCTCTCGGACGGCGGTCAACGCGGCCAGAGCGTTCATGACGTGGTGCTCACCGATGATGCGGAGCTGCACGTGGTGCTCACCGGCATCGGCTGCGGAGCCGACGCCCCGCAGGGTGAAACCGGTTCCGGCGGCCGACGTCTCGACGTCGCGGGCGGTCAGACCGTCCGTCGCGCTGTGCCCGAACCAGACGACCCGAGCGCGCGTATGGTCGGCCATCTGCGCGACTCGACCGTCGTCGGCGTTGAGCACCGCGACTCCGTCCTCGCCGAGCGCCTCGACGAGTTCCTGCTTCGCACGCTGGGTCGCCTCGATGCCGCCGAACTCGCCGGCGTGTGCGAGTCCGACCTTCAGGACCACGCCGACATCCGGCTCTGCGATCGCCGCGAGCCTCGCGATCTCGCCCGCGCCGCTCGCGCCCATCTCGACGATGAGGTAGCGAGTGCCATGGTCGATGCGCAGCATGGAGATCGGTGCACCGACGTGGTTGTTGAACGACCCCTCGGGCGCGACCGTGGGCGCCTCTGCGGAGAGGATCGCGCGCAACATGTTCTTGGTCGACGTCTTGCCGTTCGAGCCCGTGATCCCGATGACGCTCAGCCGGCCCTCGGCGCGCACCCTGCGGACCACGGCCGACGCCAGCGCAGCGAGTGCCACCACGCCGTCAGCGACGACGATCTGTGGCACTTCCAGGTGCTCCTGCTCCCGCTCGACCACGACCAATGCGGCCCCAGCATCCACCGATTGCTCGATGAAGCGGTGACCGTCGGTGGTCTCGCCGGGCAGCGCGAAGAAGATCGAGCCGCGGCCGACGAGGCGTGAGTCGGTCTCGACCGAGCCGTCGAAAACGAGCGCGTGGGCCTCGTCACGGTGAGTCTCGGTCGCGGCCGCATGCGCAGCGGCGTGCAGCACCGACGATCGTTCTGCTCCCTTGGGGAGCACGATGCGGCCGCTCATGGCGGCGGCGAGTTCGTGCAGGGTGAGCGCGATCACGCCCAACCCGCCTCGGCGAGGGCGCGACGAGCCTCATCGCGCGCGGAGTACGGGGTCCGCACGCCGCGGATGTCGCGGTAGTCCTGGTGGCCGGGTCCGGCCCAGAGGATGGAGTCTCCCTCGCGAGCGAGCGACACGGCGACCCTGATGGCCTGCTCCGG
Organism: Ruicaihuangia caeni; assembly: GCF_029952955.1. Lineage (GTDB taxonomy): Bacteria > Actinomycetota > Actinomycetes > Actinomycetales > Microbacteriaceae > Ruicaihuangia > Ruicaihuangia caeni. The sequence continues at coordinate 1,003,075 of NZ_JASATX010000001.1, forward strand.
GGGGCTGACCTCGTGGATCTCCGGCCGGTTCTCCGCCATGCGCGCACCCTCGATGAGCGTCGCCCGGATCGAGGCCGGGTCCTCGAATCGCGGGTGGTGGTCGGTGATCACCAGGATGTCGCAGCCTTCCGCCGCGACGCGTCCCATCTCGAGTCGCTTGCTCGGGTCGCGGTCGCCGTCGGCTCCGAAGACCATGATCGTGCGGCCGGTGGTGAACCGGCGAACGGAGGAGAGCGTGTTCTCGAACGCGTCAGCGCTGTGCCCGAAATCGACGTAGACGGTCGGGCCGCGATCGCCCGAGACACGCTCGGTGCGACCGGGCAGGTAGGCGACGATCCCGCCGTCGCGGTCGAGCACGTGGGCGATCGCCTCGAGCTCGAATCCGCCCTCGACCAGCATGACGATGGCCAGGCCCGCGTTCGCCGCCATGTGGCGTCCGATGAGCGGAACCCGTGTGGTCAGCGAACGACCCTCCGGACCGTGGAGCGTGAATTCGGTGTACTCGGCACGCTCGTCGAGCAGTTCCAGACGCCACTCGGCATCCGTGTCAGGCAGCGAGGTGATGGTCGTGACCGGCACTCTTGAGCCCTCGACGACCCGGCGGCCCCATGGCGTGTCGAGTGAGATCACCCCGCGGCGCGCGTGCTCGGGCGTGAAGAGCTCGAGCTTCGCCTCGAAGTACTCCTCCATATCGGCGTAGTCGTCGAGGTGGTCGTGGCTGAGGTTGGTGAAGCCGACGACGTCGAACACGATGCCTTCGACCCTGTGCCGGCTGAGGGCCTGTGCGCTGACCTCGATGGCCACGGCGCGCACCTCGTGCTCGCGCATCCGTGCCAGCAGCGCGTGCATCTCGCTCGCCTCGGGCGTGGTCAGCCGGCTCACGACGGTCGTCTCGCCGATGTGGCGCTCTGCGGTGGAGCTCAGCCCCGTGATCAGCCCGAGCTGCTTCAGGATCGCCTCGAGCAGGTATGAGACGGAGGTCTTGCCGTTCGTCCCCGTGGTGCCGAAGAGCAGCGGCGGGTTCTCGGCCGTTCGATACACCCACGCCGAGACGGCACCGAGTGCCGCGCGAGGCGAGTCGACCAGGATGATCGGCAGCCCGCTGCCCGCGGCGAGTTCCGCTCCGCGCTCATCGGTCAGGATGGCGACCGCTCCCCCATCCCGAGCCTTCTCGGCGAAGGACGCGCCGTGCGCGTGCGCGCCCTGCACGCCGACGTAGAGGTCGCCGGGCTGCAGATCGTCGGTGCTCAGCGTGACACCGGTCACCTCGAGGCCGGCGAGCGAACCCCGGTGCTCGAGACCGAACTCGATGACGAGTTGAGAGAGAGAACAGGATGAAGGATGCTCCGGTCGCAAGACCGGTGGTATCCGTGAGGTCACGTCGTTCACTTTCTTGGGCTGCTGCTCACCATGTCAGCGGTATGTTCGGGGCCGGCACGGTGGAGGGGGTGACGCGGTACGTCGTGAGCACCTGGGTCATGATCTTCTTGAACGTCGGCGCCGCAGCAGCCGACGTCTTCATCGTATCCGGCTTGCCGATAGTCACCACGACGACGTACTTCGGGTCTTCGGCCGGGGCCAGCCCGGCGACCGAGACGATCCGCTGGCCGCCGTAGCGCCCGTTCTCCGCGACCTCGGCGGTGCCGGTCTTGGCTGCAACACGATACCCGGGGATCTGTGCGTTATGCCTGAGGCCGCCCTGCGAGATGACGTTCTCGAGGATCTGCACCGTCTCGTCGGCGGCCTTCTCCGAGACCACCCGCACACCGTCTGTGGGCGGAAGATGATCGATCGTGCCGTCCGGGTGCTCGCATCCGGTGACGAGGGTCAGTGGCATCCGCACTCCCCCATTCCCGAGCGTCTGGTAGATGCTCGCGACCTGCGCACTCGTCGCGGTGATGCCCTGACCGAACATCTCCGTGTAGTTCGTGATGACGTCGAGGGCCGCGGGGTCTGTGATCTTGCCGGCATCCTCCCCGAGGAACCCGACGGCCGTCTTCGAACCGACGCCGAAGGCCTCCATGTATGCGTGGCGCTTCTCCGCGCTCATCATGTCGGTCAGCACCGAGATGCCGGTGTTCGAGGAGTTCGCGAGGATGCCTGCAACCGTGTACGGCAGGTCGTCGTGCGCCCACGCGTCGGTGATTTCGCCGTAGCCGCCGGGGATGGTGAACCGTCCGGGCGCGATGAGCTTGGTGGTCGGGCTGACCAGCCCCGCGTCGATCATCATCGCTACGGTCATCGCCTTGAAGGTCGAGCCGGGCTCATAGGGTGCGGTGAACAGGCGCGAGCCGAGGTCGTTCACGTTGCTCGCGTTGACATCGTTCGGGTCGACGCTCGGCCAGTCGGCGGCGGCGAGGATGTGCCCGTTGTCGACCTGCACGACGGTCGCTGTGGCCCACTCCGCGCCGACCGCCATCGCCTGCTCGGCCAGGGCCTGCTGGGCGAACCACTGAAGATCGGAGTCGATCGTGAGGTGCAGTGTTCCGCCGTCGACCGCTTCCTCCTGCACGACGGTGCTCCCGGGCAGCCTCACGCCGTCGCCGCTTCGCTCGTACGTGGAGCTCCCGTTGGTCGCGGCGATGCACGTGTCGGCGCTGTACTCGAGCCCCGCCTGCGGCCCATCGGTGCCGATGAAGCCGACGAGATTCCCGGCCACAGCGCCATTCGGGTAGGTGCGGCTCGGCCGGTTCTCGAAGTACACCCACGGGATGCGGAGTGCCTGCACCTTGCCGAGCTGCTCGCCGGTGATGCCCTTCTCGACGAGCATCCAGAGCGAGTCGGGTGTGTCGCGCAGCGCATCGTGCACGAGCGTCTTGAGCGCCGCGGCATCCTGCCCGGTGATCGCGGCGATCTCCTCGAGGGCGCGATCGACGCTGATGGTCAGCGTCGTACCGTCATCGAGCCGGCGCTTGAAGTCCCTGATGTTCGCCGGTGCCGCGGTGATGTCGTAGCGCATCACGCTCGCTGCGAGCGGCACGCCATTGCGATCGATGATGTCGCCGCGCGTGCCGTAGGTGGTGACGGGGATCGAACGATTGCCCTCGGCCTCAGAGTTGAGTTCTGCGGCGCGCACGACCTGGATATCGACGAGTCGCACCACGAACCCGAGAGCGAGGATCATCACGGCCAGCAGCGATACCGCGAGTCGAGCACGGTTCCGTCGTGCAGGGCTGGCCTGAACTCTCACCTGACTCCGCCTCCCGGGTGCTTGAATCGTGCCGTCATCGGTAGTCGTGTTGTGTGCCCCGACCGACGAGCGACGTGGGCGTTCGGCCCTCGGCCGACTTGATCGCGCCTCGCGCAATGACGAAGCGACCGGTCAGTGGGTGTTCGGCGTCGGCAAGCCGCTGGTGCTCGACGATACTGAGCCGGCGACTGCCGAGCCGCTCGACGCGCCTGCGGCCGCCGGATCGGAGGTCGCAGCCGCGCCGGATGCACTTGCCGCGCCTGAGGCAGATGCGTCACCGACGACGACCCACGTGCCGGGAGCGGGCGCTGCCGGCGGCGCCTCGTCGAGCGCGCCCGCCGCGGCGACGCCCTGGCCGGCGAGCACTCCCTGCTCGAGCAGAGAGTTGGCAACGAGCAGCTGACCATCCGGGCCGGTCACCGCTCCAGCGGCAACGCCCGCGCTTGCAGGTGCCCCGAGCACGGCGCCGTCGCTCAAGCGCAGGAACGCCGGGGTGGTGGCGTTGCGCATGCCGAGGAACTCGGCGCTGGTCGCGAGCAGTTGCGGCGAGCTGAGCAGATCGAGTCGCTCGGTGAGCGTCTCGGCCCGGCGATCCAGCTGCTTCTGATCGCCCTGCAGCGCCGAGATCTGGTACGCGCCCTCTCCCAGCGCGATGCTCATGAGCAATTGGGCGATGAGGATGCCGAAGACTCCCGCGACGGTGATCGCCGCGTACAGCGTCCGCGGCCTCGCTTTCCGCTGGTCCCGCGAGGGCGCAACCTCGACGGCGCGCAGCGGCGCGCGGCCGGGGATCGCGGGAATGGGAGTCGTGGGTTGCGGCTCGGCGAGTACGCGTGCGAGGTTCATGCGGTGCTCCTGATCCTCATTGCCGCGCGCAGGCGCACCGGGGTCGCGCGCGGGTTGAGCTGCTGTTCTTCGGCGCTGGCCTGTTCAGCCCCTCGCGTGAGCAGGCGGAACGCCGGCTTGTGCTCGGGCAGTTCGACGGGCAGCCCCGCGGGTGCGCTCGAGGTCGTGCGCGCTTGCAGTTCGCGCTTCACGATGCGGTCCTCGAGCGATTGGTACGACATGACGACGATGCGTCCGTCCACGGCGAGTGAGTCGAGCGCGGCGGGAATGGCGCGCTTGAGCACCTCGAGCTCTTGGTTGACCTCGATGCGCAAGGCCTGGAACACGCGCTTGGCAGGGTGCCCCGCGCGCTGAACGGCTGCAGGAGTCGCCGCCTGGATCAGTTCGACGAGTTCCGCCGAGGTCGTGAACGGGCGAGTCTGGCGCTGCTCGACGATGCGCCGGGCGTAGCGGCCGGCGAGGCGCTCCTCTCCGTATTCGAAGAAGATGCGGCGCAGCGCGTCCTCGCTGTACTCAGCGAGGACGCGCGCCGCCGTGAGCTCGCTCGTCATGTCCATGCGCATGTCGAGCGGCGCGTCCTTGGAATAGGAGAACCCGCGGTCGACGCGGTCGAGCTGGAGCGATGAGACACCGAGGTCGAACAGGATGCCGTCGACCGCGCGGATGCCGAGAGAGTCGAGGGCCTCAGGCATCCGGTCGTACACCGTGTGCACGAGGCGCGCGCGGTCGCCGAAGCGAGCGAGCCGTTCACCTGCGAGCCGAAGGGCGTCGGGATCGCGGTCGAGGCCGACGAGCGTCACCGCGGGGAAACGCTCGAGCAGTGCTTCGGAGTGGCCGCCCATCCCGAGCGTCGCGTCGACGACGACCGCGCCCTCGCGCTGCAGGGCAGGCGCGAGCAGCTCGACGCATCGCTCGAGCAGTACGGGGATATGCAACGGGGCCATAGCGTTCGGGTCGTGATCCTGTGGAGTGATCCCCATCCATTCCGACCTGTCACCGGGGAAGGTGCGACAGGGCGCTGAACGGCTGGGAGTCACCTCACAGGGTCAGAAGAGTCCCGGAATCACCTCCTCCTCGGTGTTGGAGAAGGCTTCCTCCTGGGCCGCGTAGTACTCGTTCCAGGCTTCGGTCGACCAGATCTCGGCGCGGTTGCCGGCGCCGATGACCGTGAGGTCACGGTCGAGCTGCGCATAGTCGCGCAGCATCGGGGGAATCGTGATGCGGTGCTGCTTGTCAGGCACCTCCGAGCTCGCCCCCGAGAGGAACAGCCGCAAGAAGTCTCGCGCCGCGCGGCTCGTGAGCGGTGCCTCGCGGATCTTGTCGTGCTGCGCTGCAAAGCCCTCGTTCGAGAAGACGTAGATGCAGCGCTCCTGGCCACGGGTCAGCACGACTCCGTCGCCGAGCTCGTCTCGGAACTTCGCGGGAAGGATGATGCGGCCCTTCTCGTCGAGCTTGGGGGCGTACGTACCGAGGAGCACTGCGTCACCCCCTTCCGCCGGCCCACGGGATTCAATGCCTCCACTTTACTCCACTCTCAACCACAACTCTAGGGTTTTCACTGTTTTCGCCGCCCCAATTTGGGGTTTAGCCCTGGATTGGCGCGGTGGAGCGCGGTGGAGGGGCATGCGGCCGAACGCTGAGCTGGGCTCGCACGTCCGGAGGCAGCACAGCGCGCGACGGTCAAGCGCACGCGAGGGTTTGCTGCAGCCGCGCGGGATACAACCATCGCGGGTGCAGCAAACCCGCGCACCAGCGACCGGCGGGGTCGGCGGACCGACGCTGCACCGGCGTACGCGTCAGCACGGCACGAGGTGGCAGCGGCACGAGGTGGCACAGCAGCACGAGGTGGCACAGCAGCACGAGGTGGCAGTGCGGCACGAACTGGCGGCGCGGCGGCGGGCCTCGTCGGTGGCCCTGCGCGAACTGCTCAAGATCCCCTTCGCGAGGGTTTGCTGCAGCCGCGCGGGATGCAACCATCGCGGGTGCAGCAAACCCGCGCACCAAGGCGTTAGCGGCAAGGGGTTATAGGCACATGGGGTTACCGGCAAGGCCGGGCCGGGCCGGGCCGGGTCGGGCCGCGCCGAGGCCGCGTGTTAAACCAGAACGCCGGCCCGAAGGCCGGCGTGGTTCGAAGTGGAGGGATGCGGGTCAGCGCCCGTCAGCGCGACGGTCCCACCGATCGTTGAGGTTGTCCATGAACGAGCTCGACCCTGCCTTGCCCGAGCCACCGGGCTTCGACGCATTGAATCCGGAGGAAGGCTGGCGCTGCAGCTTCCGCGGCGGCGCGACGATCAGCAGTACGCCCGCGAACATGAGGATGAAGCCGAGCACGCCCACGATGGGTTGGCTCAGTGCAACGCCCGCGACGAGCACGCCGATCCCGGCGAGCACCATGAGCGCGCCGACCACGATGATCGTGTAGTTCGGCTTGCCTCGGTGCGACCCGACCGTCGCGACGAAATCCGCGTCGTGCTGGTAGAGGCTTCGCTCCATCTCCTCCAGGAGACGCTGCTCCTGCTCAGACAGTGGCATCTCGCACCCCCTCTTGCTCGGGCTCGACGCGTGGTGTTGTGCACTCAATTGTATGCGCGCCCCCAAGGCTAGGCTAGGCAGGTGGCTGAGAGTACGCGGTTAGTTGACCTTGTTCAGCGCGAACTCGACCGCTTCCTCGCCGACCACCACGACCGTTTGCAGGCCATCTCCCCTGATCTCGACCCGTTCATCGAGTTCAGCCGCGCGCTGCTCAGCGGAGGCAAGCGGTTCCGCGCGCTGTTCTGTTATTGGGGATGGCAGGCGGTCACCGGCTACGACGAGTTCGACCCGCTCGCCGAGCCGTCGGAGCACCCAGATCTCAATACCGCGGTCAAGGCGTCGGCCGCGCTCGAGCTGTTCCACGCGGCGGCTCTCGTGCACGACGACATCATGGACAACTCCGACACCCGCCGGGGCATGCCCTCCGCGCATCGGCGCTTCGAGTCGCTGCACGCGGGCGCCGAGTGGCAAGGCAATGGGCGGCACTTCGGACAGTCAGGAGCCCTGCTCCTGGGCGACCTACTGCTCGGCTGGAGCGATGAACTGCTCGACGACGGCCTTCGATCACTGCGCAGCTCGGATGCCGCGCACTCGGCACGCGCCGAGTTCACCCGCATGCGCGCAGAGGTCACCGCGGGCCAGTACCTCGACATGCTCGAGGAGGTGAGCTGGCGGCACGGCGACGATGCGGATTCCCTCGAGCGCACCAGGCGCGTGATCGTCTACAAGTCGGCCAAGTACACGGTCGAGGCCCCGCTCGCCATCGGCGGCAGTCTCGGTGGCGCTTCGCTCGCCCAGTTCGCGGCCCTGCGGGACTTCGGGCTCCCGCTCGGCGTGGCCTACCAGCTGCGGGACGACGTGCTCGGAGTGTTCGGAGACGAGCACATCACAGGGAAGCCATCGGGCGATGACCTGCGCGAGGGCAAGCACACGACGCTGATCGCGATCGCACGGCGCCGGCTCCCCTCACCGGCTCGAAGACTGCTCGATGAACTGCTCGGCGACCCGTCGCTCGACCAGCATCAGATCGAGATGCTGCAGACCACCATTCGTGACAGCGGCGCGCTCGCCGATGTGGAGCACCTGATCGCCGATCACGTCTCCGAAGCCGTCGCCGCACTCGACGGCGCACCGTTGAGCACCGCGGCGACTCGTGAGTTCAGGCGCCTCGCCGACTCGGTCGCCAGCCGCGAGTCCTGAGGCACGCGACTTCCAAGGCCGGCTGGCGCCTCACGACACTTCCATCGCCGGCCCGCGCCTACTGACGCGCGCAACCCGAGGTGCCGCTCTGTCCGCCCAGGAAGCACGCGGGCGGCCGCATCCTCCACGCGCACGCCCGCATTCCCATTGGCGCGTCAGCTCCTCACAGACGCGTCAAACGCCTACCGGGGGCTCAGAAGCCGAGCGCTTGAGCGACGCGGCGCACCTCAGACCGACGCCCCGCTCGAAGTGCGTCGATCGGCCGCGCGCCGAGTACCTCGTCGTGCTCCAGCAGCCAGCGCATGGCCTCGTCGTCGGAAAAGCCGGCGTCGGCGAGCACGAGCAGCGTGCCGCGCAGCTCCTTGAGCGGAGCCGCGCCGTCAAGGAACAGAGCGGGCACCTTGAGCACGCCGTCGACGCGCGTGGCGAGCAGGATCTTCTCCTCGAAGAGCCGTCGCACGCGGCCGGGCGAGACGCCGAGGCGCTCGACGAGGTCAGGGACGGTCAGCCACGCGTCGCCGTCGGTCGCCTCAGACGATCGGTGCTCGGATGCCGCGGGCTCGGGGTTCGGGATGCTGCTCTCGGTGACGTCGGGGTCGACTGCACTGGGTATTTCGGTCACAACACAAGGGTGCCACGCGGTACCCCGGGCACGGCGAGCCTCTTTATGTTACGAACGCGTTAACTCAAATCACATTGGTATCAATAGGCACTCTGATTGACTTGAATAATCTTCTGTGACACGTTTGAGCGTGTGCGCCGATTCGATGTCGTGCGCCGACACGGGGCCGCGAGCAGGAGCAAGGGACGCGACATGGAGCAGAACCAGCACTCGACGACGAATGCACACCGTGTGTTCGCCGGCCTCACGCCGGGCGTTGCGTCGCAGCCACTCCCTCGCTCATCGCGGATCGACTCATACGCGTTGAGTCGCAGCCTGCTGAACACCGTGCCGATCGTGGTGGCCGGCTCAGTCGCCGTCACGGGCATCAGCGCAGCCCACGGGCTGGAACAGCGCGATCACGAACGACACGCGCACTCCGAGCGGGGCGCCTCCTCGGCATCCGTCGATTCCGCCGCCGAACGTGCACGCGCGAAGCAGCAACTGCGCGAGGCCTTCGACCAGGCGATCGCGGGTGCTGTCGCACCGGACTCGGTCACGACAGGAAGCCTCGCCGCTGCTGCCGCCCCCTCGACCTACCGCGTCGTGTCGGGCGACACGGTGAGCGGTATCGCCGCGAAGTTCGGGCTGTCCACGGCATCCGTACTGGCGATGAACGGTCTGGGATGGAAGTCGCTGATCTTCCCCGGCCAGGTGCTGAAGCTCGCCAATGGAACGACCGCCGCGCCGAAGCAGGCGCCGGCGCCCACCGCCGCCGTCTCCTCCGGCAGCCGCTACACGATCAAGACCGGCGACACGATCAGCGGCATCGCCGCCCGCCACGGGCTGTCGACGCAGACGCTGCTGTCTGCCAATGGCTTGAGCTGGTCGAGCATCATCTACCCGGGCCAGACCATCGCGATCCCGGGGCTCAGCGCCGCTTCGGTCGCCGCTCCGACCGTCTCGGCGCCGACCCCCGCCGAGCCCACCACGCCCGTCGTGAGCGGACCCTCGACCCTCGCGGGAGGCACGTACACGATCGTTCGGGGCGACACGCTCACCGCGATCGCCCAGAAGACCGGCGTGACGCTTCGTGCGCTTCTCGACGCCAACGGTCTGACGTCGTCGAGCATGATCTATGCCGGTCGCACTCTGACCATCCCGGCTGCAGCGGTGGTTCAGACCGGCGAGACCGTGACCCCGCTGACCGCCGAAATGCGAGCCAACGCGCGCATCATCGTCGATGTCGGCCGTTCGCTCGGCGTGCCCGAGTACGGCATCGTGATCGCGCTCGCCGCCGCGATGCAGGAGTCGAGCCTGCGCAACATCGACTACGGCGACCGCGACTCGCTCGGCCTCTTCCAGCAGCGGCCGAGCGCCGGGTGGGGCACTCCCGCCCAGATTCTCAACGCGACCCACTCCGCGAAGCTGTTCTACGGAGGCCCGCAGAACCCCAACCGGGGCGTGACGCGTGGCCTGCTCGACATCCCCGGCTGGCAGGATATGACCCTCACCAAGGCCGCCCAGGCGGTGCAGGTCTCGGCTCACCCGGAGGCGTACGCCAAGTGGGAGACGAGCGCCCGCGCCTGGTACTCCGAGTTGCGCTGAACGGGGCGCGCATGAGTGCCGTTCAGCGCACAGCGTCGCTCCCCGTATCATCAGTGCCTCGCCCGTAGACTCGACGGGTGACCACGAGCAGCCAGACCACCGATCCGATGATCGGGCGGCTCATCGATGGGCGCTACGAGGTGCGCTCGCGAGTGGCTCGCGGCGGCATGGCGACCGTGTACTTGGCGATCGATCGCCGGCTCGAGCGCCAGGTGGCTCTGAAGATCATGCACCACCACCTCGCCGACGACGAGCAGTTCACGCAGCGCTTCATTCAGGAGGCGCGCTCCGCGGCCCGGCTCTCGCACCCCAACGTCGTGAACGTGTTCGATCAGGGGCAGGATGCCGACTCGGCCTACCTCGTGATGGAGTACCTGCCCGGCATCACGCTGCGCGAACTGCTGCAGGAGTACTCGACGCTCACCGCCGAGCAGACGATGGACATCGCCGAGGCGGTGCTGTCAGGGCTCGCGGCGGCGCACCGGGCCGGCATCGTGCACCGCGACCTGAAGCCCGAGAACGTACTGCTCGCCGACGACGGCCGCATCAAGATCGGCGACTTCGGCCTCGCGCGCGCCGCTTCGGCCAACACCGCCACCGGCGCGGCACTGCTCGGCACGGTCGCGTACCTCTCCCCCGAACTCGTGACGCGTGGCATCGCAGACACCCGCAGCGACATCTACGCGGCGGGAATCATGATGTACGAGATGCTCACCGGCGAACAGCCGTTCAAGGGCGAGCAGCCGATGCAGATCGCGTTCCAGCACGCGAACGACACGGTGCCCGCTCCGAGCAGCGTCAACAACCGGGTGCCGGCCGAGCTCGACGAGCTCGTGCTGTGGGCGACCGCTCGAGACCCTGACGAGCGCCCCGCGGATGCCGGAGAACTGCTGCTGCACCTCACGGAGGTCCAGCAGCTGTTGCAGTCATCGCCACAGCCCGTGACCGGCGCGCAACCGACCATGGTGCTCCCGGCATCCGCCACGACCGTGCTCGGCGCCACCGCGCCCAGCACAGCAGAGACGCAGGTGCTCGGTCCTCGCCGAACCGCGAGGACGGCCGCGCCGGAGACCCCTGCAGAGGAGCCGGCCGCGCGCCTCGGCACGCGCACGCGCGCTCGGCGCCGGCGAGGGTGGATCGCGCTGCTGCTCGTGCTCCTGCTCGCGGGAGCCGGAGTCGGCGCCGGCTGGTGGTTCGGTGCGGGCCCGGGCTCGCAGGTTGTGGTTCCCGACTCCCTCGCCGGCCTGACGCCGGATGCCGCCCGCGATGCTCTGATCGAACTCGGGCTCGAGCCCACCGAGGCGACCGGCGAGATCCACGATCCGCTCATCGAACCCGGTCTTGTGGCAGCGACCGACCCCGCCTTCGGCAGCACCGTGAACCGCGGAACGACTGTGACCCTGCTCCTCTCGATCGGGCCGCAGATGCTGCCGCTGCCGACCGTGATCGGCACGCAGGAGGACGTCGCTCGCCCCGCGCTCGAGGGCGCCGGGTTCACCGTCGCCGAGGAGAGCATCACGTACTTCAATGCCGAGGCGCCCGCCGGGCAGGTCATCGACCTGTTGGATGCCGCGGGCTCGAGCCTCGCATCAGCCACTGAGTACGGCGAGCTGCAGCAGACGACCCTCGTCGTCTCGCTCGGGCCGATCCCGGACGTGGCAGGGTTGTCGCCCGAGGAAGCGCAGCAGGCGCTGGAGGCCGTGGGGCTGCGCAGCGTGCTCGGCGACTCGGAGTACAGCGACACCGTTCCGAAGGGGAACGTCATCCGCGCCATCATCCCCGAGGGACCGATATCCACGGGTGCCGAGCTCACGCTGATCACCTCACGCGGGGTCGAGCAGGTGGCAGTGCCAGACGTGGCCGGAGAGCCGTGGTCGAAGGCACGCAAGGTGCTCGAAGACGCGGGCTTCAAGGTGAAGTACAGCCCGATCGCCGATGTCGCGCCGGGGCAGTTCAGGGTGGAGAGCACTGATCCCGCCGGGGGCACGAGCGTCGACAAGGGCGCCACGGTCACGGTGCAATTGACCTTCCGCGGGTGACGGCCGGCATGGGGGAACGACTTCCGCCGACGGCATCCCTGCCATCCGGCGAGTCGGTCCTGAGCGAGGCGGAACGAAGGCGACTCACCCGCAGGCCGAGCGACCGGGCGATGATCGCGGCGCTGACCGCGACCGGTCTGCTGGCAGCCTTCATGCAGACGATCATCGTGCCGGTGCTCCCCCGCTTGCCCGAGCTGCTCGACACCTCGGTCGCCGATTCTCAGTGGGTGCTCATCTCGACCCTGCTCGCCTCTGCGGTGTCGACCCCGGTGAGCGGGCGCCTGGGCGATATGTACGGCAAGCGCCGTATGGTGCTGGTGCTGCTGGCGATCCTGGTCGCCGGCTCCCTCATCTCGGCACTCTCCTTCACGCTCATCCCGATGCTGGTGGGCCGCGTGCTGCAGGGCATCTCGCTGGGGGTGATCGCTCTTTCGATCAGCGTGCTCCGCGACGTGATCCATCCGAAGAACCTGCCTGGAGCGGTCGCGCTCGTGAGCGCGACGCTGGGTGTCGGCGGTGCGGTCGGCCTGCCGATCGCGGGCGTGATCGCTGAGAACTTCGACTGGCATGTGCTCTTCTGGGCCGCAGCCCTCACCGGCGTCGCGCTCTTCGTGGTCGTGCTGTGGATCATTCCGGTGAGCACCTTGCGCACGGCCGGACGCTTCGACTACCTCGGTGCAGTGGGCCTCATGATCGGTCTGACCTGCCTGCTGCTCGCGGTTTCCAAGGGAGCGGACTGGGGCTGGACGAGCGCACCGACGCTCGCGCTCCTCGTGGGTGGGGCGGTCGTGCTGGTGGGCTGGGCCGCATACGAACTGCGCCACCCCTCGCCGCTCGTCGATCTTCGGGTCAACTCTCGGCGCCCGGTGCTCTTCACAAATCTGTCCTCCATCACCGTGGGCTTCGCGTTCTTCGTGACCTCAGCGACGCTGCCGGTGCTGCTGGAGGCGCCGACGGTGAACGGCATCGGTCTCGGCCAGCCTCTGCTCATAACAGCCCTCTGCCTCATGCCGAGCGGCCTCATGATGTTCTTCGTCTCGCCGCTCGCCGCGCGTCTGTCGACCGCTCGCGGCCCCAAGACGAGCCTGGTGCTCGGTTCAACCGTGATCGCGTTCGCGTTCGTGCTCGGCGCGTTACTCATCACCGAGGTGTGGCATGTGCTGCTGGTCAGCACCGTCATGGGGATCGGCGTGGGCTTCGCCTACGCAGCCCAGCCGACGCTGATCATGAACTCGGTGCCGGCCACTGAGACGGCCGCGGCGAACGGTCTGAATGCCGTGATGCGCACGCTGGGCTCCGCTGTGTCTGCCACCGTCGTGGGGCTCATCCTGGCGGGGTCGCGCATCGATACGCCGCACGGTCCGCTGCCGACCGAGGACGCATACCGCACCGTCTTCGTGATGGGGGCGGCGGTCGTGGTCGTCGGCATCCTGCTCGCGCTGTTCATCCCGAGGCGCACTCAGGCGTACCAGCACACCTCGAGCATTCCGATCATCGAGGCCGGAGGCGAAGCGGACCCGCGAAGCTGACGCGCTGCCGCCGGGCCGGAACGAGGCGTTCCCGCTCGGCCCGGCAGCACGCCTGCATCAGCGCTTCGAGAGCTCCTCCGCCACCAGGAACGCGAGCTCGAGCGACTGCTTGTGGTTGAGCCGCGGGTCGCACAGCGACTCGTAGCGCGTCGCGAGCGTCGCCTCGTCGATGAACTCGGAACCGCCCATGCACTCGGTGACGTCGTCGCCGGTCAGTTCGACGTGGAGCCCGCCGGGATGCGTACCGACCGCGCGATGTGCCTCGAAGAAGCCCTTGACCTCGTCGACGATGTCGTCGAACCGTCGTGTCTTGTAGCCGGTCGGCGTAGTGATGCCGTTCCCGTGCATCGGGTCGGTGATCCAGAGCGGTTGCGCATCGCTGTTCTTGATTGCCTCGAGGAGCGGTGGCAGCGCCTCCCGGATCTTGCCGGCGCCCATGCGCGTGATGAACGTGAGCCGCCCGGGCTCGCGCTGCGGGTCGAGCTTGTCGATGAGCCGCAGCATGGTGTCGGGCGTCGTCGTCGGTCCGAGCTTGACGCCGATCGGGTTCCGCACGCGCGAGAAGAAGTCGACATGCGCGCCGTCGAGATCGCGCGTGCGCTCGCCGATCCAGATGAAGTGCGCGGAGGTGTCGTACGCCGTGCCTGTGCGGGAATCGATGCGGGTCATGGGCCGCTCGTAGTCCATGAGCAGTCCCTCATGACTCGAGTAGAAGTCGACGTGGCGCAGTTCGTCGAAATCGGCCCCGGCGGCCTCCATGAAACGGATGGCGCGATCGATCTCGCGGGCGAGCCCCTCGTAGCGCTGATTCGCCGGGTTCGCCGCGAAGCCCCGATTCCAGCTGTGCACCTCGCGAAGGTCGGCGAACCCGCCCTGCGTGAATGCGCGGATCAGGTTCAGCGTGGAGGCCGAGGTGTGGTAGCCGCGGAGCATTCGCGAGGGGTCGGCCTGGCGCGACTCGGGAGTGAAGTCGTAGCCGTTCACGATGTCGCCGCGGTATGCCGGAAGCGTCACATCGCCGCGCGTCTCGGTGTCGCTCGAGCGGGGCTTGGCGAACTGCCCGGCCATGCGACCGACCTTCACAACGGGCATCGACGCGCCGTACGTCAGCACGACGGCCATCTGCAGCATGGTCTTGACCCGGTCGCGGATCTGATCCGCTGTGGCTCCGGCGAAGGTCTCAGCGCAATCGCCGCCCTGCAGCATGAACGCCTCGCCGCGTGCGGCCTTGGCGATGCGCTCTCGAAGGTTGTCGACCTCGCCGGCGAAGACCAGCGGCGGCATGGTGGCGAGCTCGGCCACAACGGCTCCCACGGCATCCGCATCCGGCCATGCCGGCTGCTGCTTGATGGGAAGCGTGCGCCAATAGTCGAGCCCCGCCAACAGATCCGGATCTGCGAGCATGGCGGGTGCGGACTTCGACACGGGTATTCCTTCAGTGAGTGAGTGGTGGGATGCCGACGGCGCCGCGCCCATTGACGCGTGCGCGCACTAGCGACGTTCGAGCAAGCCTATAGGAGCGCGTCCCACTCAGTGGCCCGGCATTCGGGCCGCGGCCGGCTCAAGCGGCCGGCTCGAGCGACCTCCCCGAACTCGCGTGCAGGGAGCGTCACCGTTTCGACGAGGGCGTGCGCTCCTTGACGCTCGACGCATAGACATCGACGTACTCCTGATTGCTCAGCTTGCGCAGCTCGTGCATGATCTCGTCGGTCACCGCGCGCAGGATGAACCGATCGCCCTCCAGCCCGCGGTAACGACTGAAGTCGAGCGGCTCGCCGAACACGACCCCGAGACGGCGGATCTTCGGCAAACGGCTGCCGATCGGCATGACCTCGTCGGTGGCGATCATGGCGACGGGCACCACGGGAACGCGCCCCTCGAGCACCATGCGCGCGATGCCGGTGCGACCGCGGTACAGCCGGCCGTCGGGGCTGCGTGTGCCCTCCGGGTAGATGCCGAGCTGCTCGCCTGCAGCGAGCACCTGGAGCCCCGTGTTGAGCGCCGCTTCAGAGGCTTTGCCGCCGGAGCGGTCGATCGGCAGTTGCCCGGCCGCCAGGAAGAACGAGCGAGTGAGCCACCCCTTCAACCCGCGCCCTGTGAAGTAGTCGCTCTTGGCGAGGAACGAGATTCGCCGGTCGAGCACGATCGGCAGAATGATCGAGTCGATGAACGAGAGATGGTTGCTCGCGATGATCACGGCGCCCTTGGACGGCACATGCTCCCGCCCGACGACCCACGGCCTGAACAGCGTGAGCAGAATCGGTGCGACGATCAGGTTCTTCATGAACCAGTAGAACATCCGGGTTTCCTCGCTGCTCTCGGCGGACGGCTCAACTGTACTGCGGCGCTGACGCCTCGCTATGAGGGCGGTGCTTCTGCCCTGGCGAGCTCAGCCGCTCCGATGACGCCCGCGTCGTTCGCGAATTGCGCGACGCGGAAGTCGGGCCGTGGCCGCCACTCTGCGGCCGGCGCAGCCGCGAAGTAGGCGCGGCGGATCGGTTCGAGCAGCAGCTCGCCCGCGACGGAGACTCCCCCGCCGATCACGAATCGTTCCGGGTCGAGCACTGCCCCGAGCGACGCGCAGCCGCGCCCGATGTTCTCTCCGAGACGCTCGAGCACCGCGAGCGCCGACGGGTCTCGGTCTTCGAGCAGGCGGATGAGAGCGGATGCCGGGAGCACCGGCTCACTTCCGCGCGCGCTCGCGAGGGCCGAACCGGGGCCCGCGGCATCCGCCGCCTCGTCTGCCATTCTCAACAGCGCGCTGCCCGAGCCGTACTGCTCGAAGCACCCGACCGCGCCGCACCCGCACGGAAGTCCGCCGGGCTGGAAGAGGGTGTGCCCGGGCTCCGCCCCTCCCCCGAAACCGCCGCGGAAGAGCTTGCCGTCGATGACGATCGCGCCGCCGATGCCCGTGCCGATCGTGAGCATCGTCATATGCGCGACATCTCGGCCGGCGCCGAAGCGGTACTCGGCCCAGCCGGCCGCATTGGCGTCGTTCTCGAGCACGATCGGCAGGCTCACGCGCTGTTCGAGGCGCTCTCGCAGGGGTTCGTTCCGCCAGGCGAGGTTCGGCGCCTGCACGATACGGGAACGCTGGGCATCGAGGAAGCCGGCGGCGGCCACTCCGACCGCGCGGGCGGGATGCGTGGCGGCCAATTCTTCGATGACGCCGGCGATGGCGTCGAGCACCGCGTCGACGTCGTCGGCCGGGGTGGCTCGTCGGCGTTCCTCCACGATGCGTCCGTCGCTCGCGACGACGGCGCCGGCGATCTTGGTCCCGCCGATATCGATCCCGATGGTCAGCACCCGACCGAGTCTATTGACCGCTTCTCCGCGCGCCAGCGCCTCGGGCGCGCGCGAAGAGTGGGACGGTACAGTTGAGAGTACGTACCCCTATCGCCGAAACGGTGCCGAAGGAGTCCCCGTGAAGGAATATTCCGTACCCGCAGTCATCCCCGCAGACCCCGCGGCGAACACCACCGACCTGCTCCTCAAGCGCGTCGAGGAGACCCCGGACGCTCCGCTGTTCGCGCTGCAGCGGGAAGACGGTGAATGGGACGACATCTCGGCGCGCGAGTTCCTCGCACAGGTACGGTCACTCGCGAAGGGGTTCATCGCTGCCGGCATCCAGCCCGGCGAACGCATCGCGCTCATGTCGAAGACCCGATACGAGTGGACGCTCATCGACTTCGCGGTCTGGTTCGCCGGCGCTGTGCTGGTGCCGGTGTACGAGACCTCGTCACCGAGCCAGATGAAGTTCAGCATCACCGATGCCGGTGCGACCGCGGCGATCCTCGAGACCGCCGACCACTTCGCGCGTTTCGACGAGATCGCCGGCGATGTGCCGCAGGTCAGCAAGGTCTGGCAGATCGACCTCGAGGATCTCGACAAGCTCATCGCCAGCGGCAGCGAGGTCGACGACGCCGAGGTCGAGCGCCGTCGCTCGCTCGCAAAGGGTTCCGACATGGCCACCCTGATCTACACCTCGGGCTCTACCGGCAAGCCCAAGGGCTGCGTGCTGACTCACTCGAACTTCGTCGAGCTCTCGCGGAACGCCGCGGAGGCGATGAAGGAGGTCGTGGCCCCGGGCGCATCGACGCTGCTGTTCATCACGACCGCGCACGTCTTCGCCCGCTTCATCTCGATCCTCGCGGTGCACGCCGGCGTCCGAGTCGGGCACCAGCCCGACACCAAGCAGCTGCTCCCGGCGCTCGCGACCTTCAAGCCGACCTTCCTGCTCGCCGTGCCGCGCGTGTTCGAGAAGGTGTACAACTCGTCGGAGCAGAAGGCGGAGGCCGGCGGCAAGGGCCGCATCTTCCGCAAGGCGGCCCACGTCGCGGTCGAGCACTCGAAGGCGCTCGACGCCGGCAAGGTGCCACTGGGCCTCAAGCTGCAGTTCGCGCTCTTCGACAAGCTCGTGTACAGCAAGCTGCGCGCAGCGCTCGGCGGGCGCGTGAAATATGCCGTCTCGGGCTCGGCGCCGCTCGGCCTGTACCTCGGCCACTTCTACCGGAGCCTCGGCATCAAGATCCTCGAGGGCTACGGGCTGACTGAGACGACCGCACCGGCGACGGTGAATCTGGTGACGAAGTTCAAGATCGGCACGACAGGCCCGGCGCTGCCGGGCACCGGCATCCGTGTCGACGACGACGGTGTCATCTGGGTGAAGGGCGTCAATGTCTTCGCCGGGTATTGGAACAACCCCGAGGCGACTGCAGCGTCGTTCGACGGCGAGTGGTACAACACCGGCGATATCGGTGAGCTCGACGACGACGGCTACCTGGTCATCACGGGCCGGAAGAAGGAGCTCATCGTGACCGCCGGCGGCAAGAACGTCGCCCCGGCCGCGCTCGAGGATCCGATCCGTCAGAACCTGCTGGTCGGGCAGGTCATCGTCGTGGGCGATCGCAAGCCGTTCGTGTCTGCGCTCATCACGCTCGACACCGAGATGCTCCCGGTGTGGCTGCACAACAATGGTGAGGATGCCGGAATGAGCGTCGAGACCGCGGCGAAGCACCCGAAGGTGCTCGCCGAGTTGCAGCGCTCGATCGACGACGCGAATCAGCGCGTCTCGCGGGCGGAATCGGTGCGGAAGTTCACGGTGCTCACCGATGAGCTCAGCGAAGCGACCGGACACCTCACGCCGAAGCTGAGCATCAAGCGCGACCGCATCCTCGCCGACTACGCCGACGTCATCGAGCAGATGTACTCGGTGCAGCCCGAGACGCAGGGGCACTCCCTGGCGCACTGAGCTCCGGCTCAACCGACGAACGGGCCCGGGCACGAGGTTTCTTGTGCCCGGGCCCGTTCGTCTCCCTGTGAAGGCGCCAGCCGCGGCGCGCCGGTACCCGCGTCAGTACCAGGGCGCGTTGCGGATCTGCCGCATCGCTTCGCGCTTCGTCTCGCCCTCGAGTCCCTCGATGAAGAGGTGACCATCGAGGTGATCGCACTCGTGCTGCAGTGCCTGTGCCATGAGGCCCTCGCCCTGCAGCTCCACCGGATTGCCGTCGAGATCGATGCCGGTGACGCGCGCGAAGGGATAGCGACGGCGCGGGAACGACAGGTTCGGCACTGAGAGGCAGCCCTCGCCGACCAACTCGGGCTCACCAGCGAGTTCCGCGATGACGGGGTTGAGGATGTAGCCGATCTCACCGTCGACGTTGTAGCTGAATGCCCGCAAATTGACACCGATCTGGCAGGCGGCGACGCCCGCCCGGCCAGGCACTTTCACGGTGTCGACGAGGTCGTCGACGAGCGCGCGCACCCGGGGGTCGGCAGGGTCGACCGGATCAGATGGTGATCGGAGTACCGGGTCTCCGAATACACGGATGTCGCGCACAGCCATGGGTGTCTGGTCCTCCGAACGAGCGAACGCGCTGAGCATCGGGCGAGGGCGTGTGGAGCCTTCGCCGCCGTGCAGCAGCGCGATGGAACTGAGAGCGCAAGCCGATCCCGGCCGGCGCGGCGATGCGAGCAACGTTCGCCGACTCGGCGAGCGATCCACGCGGGTCGCGGTGGACGCCGCTCACCGAAGCGAACGGCATCCACCGCTATCCAATCGTAGTTACGATGCCCGCTGCGACGAGGTCTCCTGCCCGTCAGCGCGCTCCGGGGACTGCGCATCGGTCCGCGCCGGCTCGATCTCGACGAGCAGGTCGCCCGCCTCGACCTGCTGCGTTCCGGCGATCGGGATGCGGACGATGGTGCCGGCCACCGGGGCGGTGATCGACGCCTCCATCTTCATCGCCTCGATCGTCGCGACCGCCTGTCCCGCACTGACCAGTGCGCCGGGCGTGGCCTGGATCGTGACCACACCCGCGAAGGGCGCGGCCACGTGGCCGGGCTTCGACGCATCCGCGCGTTCTGCGGCTCGCTCCTCGACCTTCACCGAGCGGTCGCGCACCGGAACCGGACGCAGCTGACCGTTGAGCGAGGCCATGACGCTGCGCTGGCCCTTGTCGTCGACCTCGCCGATCGCCGTGAGGCTCACGAAGAGGTTCACGCCCGGCTCGATCTGCACGACGTGCTCAGCCTCCGGCTTGAGCCCGTACAGGTAGTCGATCGTACTCACGACCGAGAGGTCGCCGTACTCCTCGCGAAGCTCCTCGAACTGCTTGGTGGGCTGCGGGAACAGGAGACGGTTGAGGGTGCTGCGACGCTGAGCGGCTTCTCCGCCGAGCGCCGCGCGGTCGTCGTCGGTGAGATCGGTGACGCCCAGCTTCACGGTGCGCCCTTCGAGCACCTTCGAGCGGAACGGCTCCGGCCAACCTCCCGGGAGATCCCCCAGCTCGCCCGCCATGAATCCGATCACCGAGTCGGGGATGTCGTACTTCTGCGGATTCTGCTCGAAGTCGGCCGGGTCGGCGTCGATGGCGGCCAGGTGCAGGGCGAGATCGCCGACCACCTTGCTCGACGGGGTGACCTTCGTCGGCCGGCCGAGCATCCGATTCGCTGCGGCGTACCAGTCCTCGATCTTCTCGAAGTGGTCGGCGAGCCCGAGCGCGATCGCCTGCTGGCGCAGATTCGACAACTGCCCGCCGGGGATCTCGTGGCGGTACACCCGGCCGGTGGGGCTGGGCAGACCGGATTCGAACGGACGGTACACGCGGCGCACCGCTTCCCAATACGGCTCCAGGTCGGAGACCGCGTCGAGCGAGAGGCCGGTGTCGCGATCCGTGTGCGCGACCGCCGCGACCAGCGCCGACATCGACGGCTGGCTCGTGGTGCCCGACATGGGAGCACTCGCTGCGTCGACGGCATCCGCGCCGGCCTGTGCCGCTGCGAGCAGCGTCGCCAACTGCCCGCCCGCAGTGTCGTGCGTGTGCACATGCACTGGCAGGTCGAAGCGGGCTCGCAGCTCCCTGACGAGCACCGACGCTGCGCCCGCGCGCAGCAGCCCGGCCATGTCCTTGATGGCGATGATGTGCGCGCCGGCCTCCACGATCCGCTCGGCGAGCCGGAGGTAGTAGTCGAGCGTGTACAGATCTTCGTCAGGGCTCAGCATGTCGCCCGAGTAGCACAGGGCCACCTCGGCGACCGTGGAGCCCGTGGCGAGCACGGCATCGATCGCGGGGCGCATCTGGTCGACGTCGTTGAGCGCGTCGAAGATGCGGAAGATGTCGACGCCGGTGGCCGCCGCTTCTCGCACGAACGCGTCGGTGACCTCGGTCGGGTACGGCGTGTAGCCGACGGTGTTGCGTCCGCGCAGGAGCATCTGCAGGTTGATGTTCGGGAGCTGCTCCCGGAAGAGCGCGAGTCGCTCCCACGGGTCCTCGCCGAGGAAGCGCAGCGCGACGTCGTAGGTCGCACCGCCCCAGGCTTCGACCGACAGCAGTTGCGATGTCAGGCGCGCGACGTGAGGCATCACCGCCGCGAGGTCCTTGGTTCGCACGCGCGTCGCCAGCAGCGATTGGTGGGCGTCGCGGAACGTCGTGTCGGTGACGGCCAGCGCTCGTTGCGCTCGAAGGTCTGCCGCGAACCGCACCGGGCCGAGCTCGAGCAGCCGCTGACGCGAACCGGCGGGCGCGGGCGCCTCCAAGTCGACGGCGGGCAGCTTCTCGGCGGGATCGATGAGGCCCTCGCCAGAGCCGTACGGCTGGTTGACGGTGACATCGGCGAGCCAGTTCAAGATCTTGGTGCCACGGTCTCGCGAGCGATTGCCGCTCAGCAACTGCGGACGCTCATCGATGAACGCGGTGGAGAGGTCACCCTCGATGAAGGCCGGGTCGTCGAGCACGGCCTGCAGGAACGGGATATTCGTCGACACGCCGCGGATGCGGAACTCGGCGAGGCCGCGGCGGGCCCGGCGCACCGCCGACGCGAAGTCGCGGCCGCGGGTCGTCATCTTCGCGAGCATCGAGTCGAAGTGCGGGCTCACTTGGGCGCCCGAGGCGATCGTGCCGCCATCGAGACGGATGCCGGCGCCACCGGGCGACCGGTACGTGGTGATCTTGCCGGTGTCGGGCCGGAAGCCCTGCGCCGGGTCTTCAGTGGTGATACGGCACTGCAGCGCTGCCCCGTGCATGGAGATCGACGACTGATGCAGGCCGAGATCGTCGAGAGTCTCCCCTGCCGCGATCCGCATCTGCGACTGCACGAGATCGACGTCGGTGATCTCTTCGGTCACGGTGTGCTCGACCTGGATGCGCGGGTTCATCTCGATGAAGACGTGCTGGCCGGCGCGGTCGCCGATCGTGTCGACGAGGAACTCGACGGTTCCGGCGTTCACGTAGCCGATCGACTTCGCAAACGCCACGGCGTCTCGGTAGAGCGCCTGCCGCAGTTCGTCGCTGAGGTTCGGCGCGGGAGCGATCTCGACGACCTTCTGGTTGCGACGCTGCACGGAGCAGTCGCGTTCGAAGAGGTGCACGGTCTCGCCGGTCTGGTCGGCCAGCACCTGCACCTCGATGTGCCGAGGGCGAAGCACTGCCTGCTCCAGGAACATGGTGGAGTCGCCGAACGCGCTCCCGGCTTCGCGCATCGCGGCTTCGAGTGCGGGACGCAACTCCTCACGCGTGTCGACCCGGCGCATGCCGCGGCCTCCGCCACCGGCCACGGCCTTCGCGAAGACGGGGAAGCCGATCTCGTCGGCCGCAGCGAGCAGCACGTCGACGTCGGTCGTCGCGGGAGACGACTTGAGCACCGGCACGCCCGCAGCGACGGCGTGCTCTTTGGCGGTCACCTTGTTGCCGGCCATGTCGAGCACGCTCTTCGGTGGACCGATGAACGCGATGCCGTGCTCGGCGGCCGCCTGCGCGAGGTCGGGGTTCTCTGACAAGAATCCATAGCCCGGGTAGATGGCGTCTGCGCCACTGAGCTTCGCCACGCGGATGATCTCGTTCACGTCGAGGTATGCGCGCACAGGGTGCCCCACCTCGCCGATCTGATACGCCTCGTCCGCCTTCAACCGGTGCATCGAGTTGCGGTCCTCATATGGGAACACCGCGACAGTGCGCGCACCGAGTTCATAGGCGGCGCGGAATGCACGAATAGCGATTTCGCCGCGGTTCGCGACAAGAATCTTCTTGAACATTGAGCCCCTTCCAGTCGGGTTGAGCCTACTGATCGGGCGAACCCCGCGTTTCGCACGCGCTCCCAGCAAGATTTAGGGCTTTTAAGTCTCGGGAAGGTATCGTCTCTTCTCGTGCATGTACTGAGCGTGAGCTCCCTCAAGGGGGGCGTCGGGAAGACCACCGTCACGCTGGGCCTTGCGTCGGCGGCGTTCGCCAAGGGTCTTCGCACGCTCGTGGTCGACCTCGACCCGCAGTCGGATGTCTCGACCGGCATGGACGTGCAGGCTGCGGGCCACCTCAACATCGCCGATGTGCTGACCTCTCCCAAGGAGAAGACGGTGCGACAGGCCATCGCGCCGAGCGGCTGGACTCGTGGCCGCCCGGGCAAGGTCGACGTGCTCATCGGCAGTCCCTCGGCGATCAACTTCGACGGACCCCACCCGAGCATCCGCGACATCTGGAAGCTCGAGGAGGCGCTCGCGCACGTCGAGTCGGAGTACGACCTGGTACTCATCGACTGCGCGCCTTCCCTCAACGCTCTGACACGAACCGCGTGGGCCGCGAGCGACCGAGTCGCGGTCGTGACCGAGCCCGGGCTGTTCTCGGTCGCAGCAGCAGACCGCGCCCTCCGCGCCATCGAGGAGATCCGGCGGGGCCTCTCACCTCGGCTGCAGCCGCTCGGCATCATCGTGAACCGCGCCCGCGTGCAGTCGCTCGAGCACCAGTTCCGCATCAAGGAGCTGCGCGATATGTTCGGCCCGCTCGTGCTGAGCCCCCAGCTGCCTGAGCGCACCTCGCTGCAGCAGGCGCAGGGCGCGGCGAAGCCGCTCCACGTGTGGCCGGGCGAGAGCGCGCAGGAGATGGCGCATAACTTCGACCAGCTGCTCGAGCGGATCGTGCGCACTGGGCGCATCGAACTTTCCGCGTAGCGCGCTGGAGCTTGGAGCGAAGGCCATTTCTGGCCTTCGCCGCGACGCCAGCGCCGGATGCCGTCTCGGCATCCGGTTTATGCGCGGGGGTTTCACTCGTCTGATCGCCGCGACGGCGATCAGCGCTGGCGAGCTTTCGGCCTGAGGGCCTTACAGACCCAGTCTGCATCGCCGCAACGAAAGAGACGGATGCCGAAGCATCCGTCTCGTGGGTGGCGTGTGTCAGGCGGTCTTCGAGCGTGACGCCCGGCGTGCGGCCAGTTCGTCCATCGGGTCTTCGCGCGCCGTGTCGAACTCCACGAGGCTCGTCTCGACCTCTCGCAGCACCTTGCCGACGGCGATGCCGAACACGCCCTGACCGCGGCTGACGAGGTCGATCACCTCGTCGTTGGACGTGCAGAGGTACACGCTCGCACCGTCGCTCATGAGCGTCGTCTGTGCGAGATCATGGATGCCGGCTTCGCGCAGCTGGTTGACCGCCACGCGGATCTGCTGCAGCGAGATGCCGGTGTCGAGCAGTCGCTTCACGAGCTTCAGGACGAGGATGTCGCGGAACCCGTAGAGCCGCTGCGAACCCGAGCCGGCTGCTCCCCTGACCGTCGGCTGCACCAGGTCGGTGCGTGCCCAGTAGTCGAGCTGCCGGTAGCTGATGCCCGCCGCGCGCGCAGCCACGGCCCCGCGATAGCCGGCTGCGTCGTCGAGCTCAGGAAGACCGTCGGTGAAGAGCAGTCCGAGGTCGTAGCGCTGTTCCTCGCTACGGCTGAGTTCGCTCATGGCACTTCCTAACCTTCATGTTGAAGTTGATACTTCGCGGGAGTGATCCCACCGTATCGAACCCCTCGCCCATCTCGGCCTCGGTCGTGAAAAACGATGCGGCGTGTCGAACGCCCGGTCGCTTATCCGTCCATCCGGGTGAGCGCCGTCCTGATCAGGCTACCCCTGACCACCTCCAATTGAGCCGCGATCTCTCGCGCGAGCTCGGCCGCCTTGGCACGGCTGGAGGCATCGTTCCGCTTTGCGATCGGAACGAGGGCGCTCTCGATGAGACCGAGCTCTCGCTCGGCCGCCGCCCGGAACGTACGGAGATGCCGCGGCTCGATGCCGCTCCGCTGGAGCTCGACCAGTGCGCGCAGCACGCTCAGCGCCTCTTCGTTGAAGAGATCGCTCGGGGCGATGAGCGAGGCTGAGATCGCGTCGCCGAGCAGCATGGGCGTCGCACCCGCTTCTCGCACGAGCTCCTCGCGGGTGAACCTGCGCTCGGCGATGAGCATGGAGGGCAGCGCCACATCGGGGCGCCCGGGGAACTCGGGCTGGCGGCCGGCATCCAGTTCGTCGAGGTAGCTGCGAATCACCTTCAACGGCAGGTAGTGATCGCGCTGCATCGAGAGGATCAGCCGCAGCCGCTCGAGATCGGCCTGCGAGAACTTGCGGTACCCCGATTCGGTGCGCGCGGGCGACACGAGCCCCCGCTCCTCGAGGAAGCGCAGCTTCGACGGCGTGAGCTCGGGGAAATCGGGGTTCAGTCGTGCGAGGACTTGGCCGATGCTGAACTGCGCGCGGGTAGGGGCCGGTGCTGCCGCGACTCGCGCGGCCGCAGAGCGCGCCACTAGCGGGCCGCCGGGCTGGTCAGGTCGAGGCGCGACGCATAGAACGTCAGCCGGTACTTGCCGACCTGCACCTCGCCGCCATCGACGAGCGTCGCCGAGTCGACACGCTGGCCGTTGTAGTACGTGCCGTTGAGGGAGCCGAGATCGCGCACCTCGAACTTCGTTCCGACGCGCACGAAATCCGCGTGCTTGCGCGACACCGTGACGTCGTCGAGGAAGATGTCGGCGTCGGGGTGACGACCGGCGGTGGTCACATCGGCATCGAGCAGGAACCGAGCACCGACATTCGGTCCGCGGCGAACGATGAGCAGAGCAGAGCCCGAGGGAAGCGCCCGGAGCGCCTCCTGCTCCTCGGTGGAGACCCCCGCCTCCATCGCAGAGAGCAGTGCACCGAAGTCGTGGTTGAACGTCGCGGTCGTCTCGTTGTCACGCGCGACCGTATCGGCGGGCGGCTCAGAGCTCTGCGGCGCGGCGTCGGGTTCCTTGGACGCGCGCTCACGACCATCGTCAGTGCGATCGTCGAATCCGGCGTCAGCCATCGTGAACCCCTCCTGTAACCAGCGTATCGAAGCATTGTCGCGCTCGGAGCCGAGCGCAGGAACCAAGCGCGACGGTCGTTTCCTGAACGTCACGGCAGCGCCAGTTCCAAGCGTCGCTGCGGCGTCCGGGTCACGGATGCCGCGGCGCACGGTCGCACTACGGGCTTCCCTGCGAAGCACGCAGCAGCGATCGTGAACGACCAGCCTAGGGGAACGGCCGGGGCGAATGGAAGGCGTCGCTCTGGGGCGGTGGCAGGGCCGCCCCAGAGCTGTCGCAGCATCCGACGAGCTCAGAACATCGACTCGCCGATGAACCCGCCTTCAGCGCAGCCAGGAGGCACGGCGAAGACCGCCGATCCGATCGGCGTGGTCCACACATTGAGCAGGTCGAGTTCGTCGAGCCGCCGCTGGATGGGCACGAACTGCCGCTCGGGATCGGCTTGGAATGAGCCGAAGAGCAGCCCTGCCGAACCCTCCGGCGTCTCGTAGTTGTACGCCCGGCGGAAGATCCTCTCTCGAACGTCGCCGGTGCGAGCCCGACGAATGTGAGCGAACGCGGGAATGACCGGCAGCCCGATCGCATTCGTCGCCGTGAGATCTGGCTCGTCGTGCTCGTCGGCTCCGGTCAGCGGCGCCCCCGTGGCGAGCGTGCGCCCCACTGATTGCTCCCGCGCCGGCCGGTCGAGTTCGTCCCAGGCATCCAGATCCATGGCGATGCGCCTCAGCACGAGACTCGTTCCTGCGCTGAGCCAGCCGGCATCGTCGACCCACACCAGGCGGTCGAAGTCGTCTGAGCCCGGCTGAGGGTTCACGGTGCCGTCGAGCTGCCCGAAGAGGTTGCGCATGGTCGCACCCGGTTGTTCGGTTCCGTGCGCGCGCCGGAAGCCCGGTTGCACCCATCGCACCGTGGTGAACGCGCGCGCGTCTTTTCGCAGCATCCGCAGGGCGTGCGCGAGCGTGACCGGGTCGTCGCTCGCGAGCTGCAGCATGAGATCGCCATCGCTCCACCGCGCTTCGAGCCGGTCGATCCCGAACGATGGCAGCGGCCCCAGCCAGGAAGGAACCTTGCCGGGGTCGACACGCTCGACGAGTCTGGGTCCAAACCCGAAGGTGACGGTGAGATTCGCCGGGTGCTCGGCCAACTCGGGCTCCTGGTCGCCGAGCGGCGGCCGGCCGGCGGTCAGCCTGGCCGCATCGTCGGTGAGCAGCACGAGCAGGCGGCGGATGCCGTCACGATCGACGTCATCGCGCAGATCGAACGCGATGAACACCGCGTGCGCCTGCGGCGGCGTCGCGATTCCGGCTTGGTGCGCCCCAAAGAACGGAACGATGGAAGAACCAGCGGCATCCGCTCTGCCCGACTCGGACTCGGCGACCATGGCCCGAGCGGCACGATCGCCGCCGAGCGCCACTGCGGCACCGGCAGCCGCGGCGACGCCTCCCGTGAGAAGGTGCCGCCGCGAGACGCCCCGCTCGCTCCGCGTCCGGGAGTCGGTGATGCGCTCGGCGGGCATCAGTGGTCCTCGCCGCCGTGATCGTGATCGCCGTCGTGGCCGTGATCGTGATCGCCGTCGGGGTCGTGGTCGCCGTAGTTCTCGTTCGCGCCCGCGTACTCCTTCACGATCGCCACGTGATCGCTGCTCGACCCGTCGGCGAAACGCAACGTGAACGCCACGCTCTCCCCCGGCTTCAGGTCTCGCTCGAGTTGCATGAGCATGAGGTGGTCACCTCCCGGCGCAAAGGTGCGCGTGCCGTTCGCCGGGATCTCGAAGCCGTCCTGCTTCTCGCGCATGACGCTCGCCCCGCGATCGTCGATGACGATCTCGTGCAGTTCGGCGACGCCGGCAACCTCGCTCTCGACACCGGTTACCGTGACGAGCGAGTCGGAGGCATTGACCGCCTCGGCGAAGATGCCGGTCATGCCGTCGGCCTGCAGGGCCGCCTTGGCCCAGACGTCATGGAGTTCGATCTTCTCCGCTTCCGTGCCTCGTGCGCCGGCCTGAGGGGCGCAGGATGCGAGCGAGAGGCCGGCGGCGATCGCGAGAGCCGCCGCGGCGAGTACCGAGCGGCTCCGAGGGCCGCGAGCGATGCTCCGCTTCCTGTGCTTATCGAGGATGCCGTGGGCGAGGGTGTTCGTGTTCGTGTTCGTGTTCGTGTTCAAGGGTTGCTCCTTCGGCCGCCCGACGGGCGGCATCGCGCTGCTGCAGGCGGCGTCGCGCCGGCTCAGGCGGCGTCGAACGCGTCAGCGGCGCGCGAAATCGTGATGGTCGGTCTGATCAGACAGACATCACGGGAGGCCCGCGATAGCGAGCGGCGCCACCGATCGTGAGGGAGACGGGGCGGAGCGGAGCGGTGAACGATGTGAGCAGGCGCGCCGGCGAGAGGCGGATCGGTCGCAGCGGCTGCGACATCCGCTCGACCCGCCAGCCGAGTGCGAGTTCGAACAGGCGCCACAGAGTCGACTCGCCATGCCGCAGCGCGAGCACCGTGACCACCGCGGCAGCGAGGTGCGCGACCCACATGACGGCGTCGTCATGCCCCGCGTGGGCGTCGACGGCGCTGACAGCCGCTCCCTGCGTTGCGCCGAGATCAGCGAGCGTCACCAGGTGATGAGCGTGGTTCTGAGTGGACGCCCGCGCTGCCGAACCGGTGACGTAGCTGTGCTGCGGCCCGAACAGCGTGAAGAGGCCGTGGAAGATCGCCTGGCTCAGCACCACCGCGGCGACGAGCGCGGCCCAGCTGAGCTTGCGACCGGCCAGGGGAACGGAGACGAGCGCCGCTCCCGCGAGACCGAGCACGAGCGCGAGAACACTGGGAGCCGCACCATCGGCGATGCCGTGTGAGAGCGCGGCGGTGAGCACGGCGAGCGTGGCGGCAAGCAGCCCGCGACCCAGTCGCGCGTGTCGGCTGATGTTCACCGGCCCTGCCTTTGTCGTCGCCCGATGTCGCAGAGCTCCGGAGCGCTGCAGTCGTGCGCCCCCGCAGCACTGCAGTTGCGGCTCAGTCTAGCGTCGGCGCACCCGAGAGCGAGCGAGCACGGCATGCGCTCACGGGACGAACGACCAGGTCACTTCAGCGAGGATCGCCGACCGCGTCGCCGGCTGCTTCGCCGTCGCGAGCCGCGACGAGGTCGGCGATGACGATCTTCTGCATCGTGTACAGGGCCGCGTTGATACGAGCGACGGCCGAGGAGTCGCTCGTCGAGATCAAGTCGACATATGCCTTCGGCACGACCTGCCATGAGAGCCCGAACCGGTCCTTCAACCAGCCGCACGGGCCGGGAGCTCCTCCGCCGGCGGTGAGCGCTTCCCAGTAGTAGTCGGTCTCAGCCTGGTCGGCTGTTTCGATCGAGAGAGAGATCGCCTCGGTGAATGGGAAGTCGGTACCACCGTTGAGCGCCTGGAACCGCTGCCCCGCGAGCTCGAACTCGACCACGAGAGCGGTGCCCTCCGGCATCCGGTCGTCCGGTCCGTAGCGCGACACCGAGAGCACGCGCCCCTCCCTGAATACCGAGCAATAGAACATCGCTGCTTGCTCGGCTTCTTCGTTGAACCACAGGCACGGCGTGATCTTCTGCATGGCGTTCATCGTGCTCTCCGGCCGTCCGCGGCACCAGAGCCGAACGGCCTTGTGCCTCTTCCTCTTCCAGCGCTCGGTCTTCGAGGCAGCTCAGTCCTCCGAGTGGTGATAGCCGCGGCGGCTCGCCAACAGGTCGATCTCTGGACGGTTGGCTACGTACCGCTCGACGTCATCGATCAACTCGACCAGGTGCTGCCTCGCCGATGAGGCGGCGCAGACACCGACCGCCACGCGGCGGTGCAGATCGAGATGGTCGACTTCGGATGCCGAGAGCTGGAACTTGCGGCGGAGATCGGCGATCAGGGGCCGCACGTAGGAACGCTTCTCCTTCAGCGAATGCACATCGCCGAGCAGGATGTCGAACTCGATCCACCCGACCCACATGCCCATGGCCTCAGGATGGCATTGCGCACCAGCATCGGGCGAGAGGCGCACGCCTCAGTCGGCCGCGCCGGACGCCTCGCCGCCGGGTTCGGCGACGCTCTCGCCCATGCCCGAGCCCGCGGCGCCCTCTCCCGCCCCGGCGATATTGACCATCCAGTTGATGCCGAAACGGTCGCGCAGCATGCCGAAGCTGTCGCCCCACGGCGCCTGGGCAAGCGGTTCTCGGACTTCTCCGCCCTCGAGCAGCTTCTCCCAGTAGCCCCTGAGCAGTGCATCGTCGCCGGCCGGGCCGCTGAGGGAGAGCGAGATGCTCGAACCGCCGTTGTAGTCCATGCCCGGGGGCGTATCGGCAGCCATGAGGGCGAGCCCTCCCGGGGCCATCAACTGCGCGTGCATGACCATGTTCGAGTGCGCAGGGTCGTCAGTGATACCGAACTCGCCGAAGGTGCTGAGCGTCAGATCGCCGCCGAAGACCGACTGGTAGAACGTGATCGCCTCGCGCGCATTGTCGCGAAACTGCAGATAAGCGTTGAGCTGCGCCATGGCGTCCTCCAAGACCTTTTGGGAATAGTGTCTGCGCCGACAGCCCTCGCCAGTGGCACCGCAGGGCGCGGCCCGCGCCGCCATTCTGTGCGCTCCGCGAGGCTCGCGCCAGACTTC
Organism: Ruicaihuangia caeni; assembly: GCF_029952955.1. Taxonomy (GTDB): domain Bacteria; phylum Actinomycetota; class Actinomycetes; order Actinomycetales; family Microbacteriaceae; genus Ruicaihuangia; species Ruicaihuangia caeni. Next base: position 1,033,830 of record NZ_JASATX010000001.1, read on the forward strand.
CGCGCACGTCGGAGAGCACACCCCCAAAACGCGGGAAGTTCCGCGCCGACGACACCGCTGACGGCATCCGGCGCAGTACCGTACTCTCGCCGCACCCGCGGCGCCCCGATCATCCCCCGCACCCGCACGCCCGCTCATGTCGTCGATCGCGATCGCTCGACAGCGAGGTGACGCGTTCCCGAACAGCTCAGGAGCACGAGTGACGACGCTCGACACCACTCAGACCACCCCAGAAGCCGCGCAGCCGTCCGCGTCGGAGGGGCCCGATCGCGGCTTCAGGCTCGCCGACCTCTTCGGCAACACCGAGCTGGTGATCGTGATCCTGCTGGGCGTCGCATCGGTGTTCACTGCCTGGGCGACCTTTCAGGCCGCCCTCTACGGCGGTATGACGGACTCGTCGTATGCGAAGGGCCAGAGCGCGCAGACCGAGGCGGAGTCGCTCTACCTCGAGGCGAACCAGCTCTTCGTGCAGGACGTGCAGACCTTCGCGCGGCTCACCGAGCTCACGGTCGACATGGAGAACCCCGACCCGGCGATCGCCGCAGCCGCGTCGACGAAGTTCGACACTCTGCACTTCGTCTCGGTCGATGAAGTGCTCGACGCAGCCATGATCTGGTCGCAGGAGCAGGATGCCGCGGACGGCTACGTCGGGCCGTTCGACTCGGAAGAGTACTTCGCCGCCCGCTTCGGCGCCTGGCAGGAGCAGGACAGCGCCAGCGCCGCGATGATCGAAGAGGGCGACCTCTACAACGCCTACTCCGACCGTCTCGAGCTCAACACCACGCTCATGGCCATCACGCTGTTCCTGCTCGGTGTCGCGGCCGTCGTCAGGCGCCGTCGCACGCAGTGGACGCTCATCGCGTTCGGCACCGGCATCTTCGCGATCGCGGCGGTGCTCACCGCGATCGTGCCGGTGACCTGGCTCGGCTGACTGCTCGGCTGAACCAATGGCGGGCGGCGCCCGGCGAACCACCGAGAAGGCGAACTGCCAGCCCCCTCACGGCAAGCGGGGTTAGGCTCGGAACCAGCGATCGGCGTTCTGCCTTTGGCGTACGTGCGGCTCTCGCCGCTGCGGCTCTGGCCGCCGATTCATTGGGTTTCTCATCTCCACCACTCATTCCACCCCTGGTCTGACCTCGACCCTCGGAGCCGTGCGCGGCACCACCCCCAAGACCGACCGTCCGAACATCACGCAGTCGTACACCGCCGTCTCGCGCGTGATCAAGGAATCAGGACTGCTTCGCCGCACGCACCGGTTCTACGCGATGCTCGGGCTCGGGCTGACGGCCGCGCTCGTCGGCGCGGGCTTCGGCTTCGTGCTGCTCGGCGACAGCTGGCTCCAGTTGCTCATCGCCGGGGCCCTCGGCGTGATCTTCACCCAGTTCGCCTTCCTCGCTCATGAGGCCTCGCACCGCCAGGTGCTGCATTCCGGCCCGGCGAACGACCGGCTCGGACGGTTCCTCGCGACCTTCGTCGTCGGCATGAGCTACGCGTGGTGGATGAACAAGCACACGAGGCACCACGCGAACCCGAACAAGGTGGGCAAGGACCCCGACATCGAGTTCGACACCATCTCGTTCATCGAGCAGGATGCCGCCAAGCAACGCGGCATCATCGCCCTGATCACTCGCAAGCAGGGCTACCTGTTCTTCCCGCTGCTGCTGCTCGAAGGCTTGAACCTGCACTACCGCTCGGTCCGAACCCTGTTCGCGCGCGGGCCGGTGAAGGGCCGATGGGTCGAGCTCACCGCGATCGCTATTCGGTTCGCGCTGTACCTCACGGTGATCTTTGCGAGCCTCCCGCTCGGCATGGCCTTTGCATTCCTCGGTGTGCAGCTCGCGGTCTTCGGCGTCTACATGGGCGCCTCGTTCGCGCCCAACCACAAGGGCATGCCGATCATCGGAGCCGACGAGAAGCTCGACTTCTTCAGCAAGCAGGTGCGCACCTCGAGGAACATCAGCGGCGGCTGGTGGGCTTCGGCGCTCATGGGCGGCCTGAACTACCAGGTCGAGCACCACTTGTTCCCCAATATGCCCCGGCCGCACCTCGCGAGAGCACGCACAATCGTGCGCGAGCATTGCCAAACGCTGGGCGTGCCCTACACTGAGACGAATCTGATTCGCTCGTACGCGATCGTCATCGAGTACTTGAATCGGGTCGGCCTCGCCGCACGTGATCCGTTCGACTGTCCCATGGTCAATCGGTTCCGCCGGGTGTGAGGCTGTCACCACAGACTTTCGATGAGCGCCAACGAAGGCGCGAATCTCAATTAGGAATCGACGCAGTATCTTCATCGCATCACCCTCCGCCGCACATGGCCAGTGCTCGGCGTCGTCGCGCACGGCTCTTCGTGCCGCCGCGCCCTTCATGACCCCTGCCACTCGCCGTTCGAGCTGCGTCATAGCGGCGCCGACGGCCTCCGGCGCACAGGATCGCGGCATCCGGTCGCTGGAATGCCTGCTCGAGCAGCGCCTCGTCGCTGTCTCCTCGGATGTCGAGCGCATCCCCACGCACGTCTGCGCCCCCGCGGCGCGGCCGAACGGGCCGCAGTCGCGGCTCGACTCAACAACAAGAAAGAAAACATCATGGCCACTGGCACCGTGAAATGGTTCAACGCGGAAAAGGGCTTCGGCTTCATCACCCCTGACGACGGCAGCGCCGACGTGTTCGCGCACTTCAGTGCGATCGAGAGCAACGGCTACCGCAGCCTCGAGGAAAACCAGCGCGTCGAGTTCGAGACGGCACGGGGCCCCAAGGGGCTTCAGGCGGAGAAGATCCGCTCCATCTGAGCTGAATGAGGTGGTGCCGCGGCACCACATCTCCTGCGGCGTGCGGGGCGTCTCTGATGACGCGTCCCGCACGCCGCTTCGCCTTGCGCGCTCACCCCGCCCAGGCGATGGTCGACAGCAGTGCGAGCGCCGATTGACGCGAGTCCAACCGCGTGTGCTGCACGACGATGGGCACGTCACTGCGGATCACGGCCGCATAGTCGGTATCGCGTGGCACGTCCTCGGGGTCGCTCAGGTCATTGAAGCGCTGGTGCAGTGTGCGTCGCGGTTGCACGGTGAGCCGGTACGGCCCAGCGGGTTCACGGTCGCTGAAGTAGATGGTGATCTCCACGTTCGCGGGAGAGTCCGAAGCGTTGAGGATGCAGGCCGTCTCGTGACTCTCGAGCGCCGGTGATCCGCCGGTGCCGCCAGAGGGGATGTACCCCTCCGCGATCACCCATTCGGTGCGTCCGATCGCGTTGCGCTGATCGGCTGTCTCGTGCGCTTCCGCCACGGCGTGCACTCCGTTCTTCACTGTTCTCGCACTTCCCCGCGCCTCATGCGCCGCTTTGCGCCTTCTGCGCTGTGCGCGGCGCTTCGGCATGCGAGGGCCTCTTGGCCCCTCAAGGCGTTCCTCAACGGTGCATCGTCCGCCGGAAGCCCGCCACTGCCACGCGCGTCAACGGCCGCGTCAGCGTGACTGGCGCAGAGGCGGCACAGTGCGCACGTAGCCGAGCGAGCTCAGCCACAGGCGCTCGGACGGCGACGATTCACTGCCGGGGCACGTTCACGCCTCGTCGAGCGCACGGAAGCGACTCTGGTGGAACACGAGCGGCGCGACACCTGGGAACGTCTCGGCATGCTCCACCCGCAACAGCACGACTTCGTGGTCACCGCCGTCATAGCGCGCCCAGGGGTCGCACTCGAGCCAGAGCGCTGCGCCCTCGATGAGCACTGCTCCCCCATCGGTCGCGCGCCACTGCGCATTGGCGAAGCGGTCGCCGCTGCGCGACGCCAGCGCTCGCGCGAGCCCTCCGTGCTCCGCGCTGAGCACGCTCAGCCCGAGGCGGCGGTCGGCGAGCAGCGGCCAGGTGGTCGAGGTACGTGCGATGCTGACGGCCACGAGAGGCGGGTCGAGCGAGATCGAGGTGAACGAGTTCACAGCGATGCCGACGGGCGCTCCTTCGCGAAGCGCGCAGAGAGCCACGACACCCGTCGGATACAGCGAGAACGCTTCGCGGAGGGCCAGCTGATCCAACGTGGCGTGCGCCTGTACTGGCATGGCTTCTTCCTCTTCCATACATCCTCGATGATGCGCCTCTCGCCTGAGCGGCGTCACCAGCGTTGATATTCAAGTTTGATTAATCACAACGCTACTAACGTGCCGGGCGGCGCGCAAGCATCTGAGTCGGCTCGGCTCCCCATACGATGAGAGCCATGTCGTCCACCACACGCCTCGTCGTGCTCGGCGCCGTGTACCAGTTCCAGCCGGTGCATGGCTACTTCCTGCGCAGAGAACTGCTGACCTGGCATGTCGACGAGTGGGCGAACATCCAACCCGGCTCGATCTACAACGCATTGCGTTCGTTGAAGAAGGACGGCTACATCAGCGAGGCGGGCGTAGAGATCGAGGGCAACCGCCCCGAGCGCACGACCTATGAACTCACGCCGGAGGGCGAGGTCGAGTTCATGCGGATGCTGCGCCGCGCCCTCTGGACGGTCGAGACCTTCGACATCAAGCCCATCATGGCCACGACCTCGTTCATGTACGCGCTCAAGCGGGGCGAGGTGATCGAGGCCCTGGAGCATCGCATCCATGAGATCGACGCGCGCATCAAGAGCAACTCATACGAGATCGACGACGTGGAGCGGTCGAGCTCGACGCCGAAGTATGTGCGCGAATTCTTCGAGTACTCGACTGCTCGTCTGCGCGGCGAGCAGGAGTGGGCGCGCCAACTGCGCGGCCGGCTCGAGGCGGGCGAGTACCGTTTCGCCGGCGAGACCGCCTGAGCGCACCGGGCGCCGCCGCTCCATAGAAAACCAGATACGACCCCCGGCAGTGCGCAGGATGCCGACACAAGCCTCCCGACGGCGCATCCGGCCGGCGGAGCATGGCACCAAGCCGGCCGGATGCTGTCAGTGCCCTACCGCGCTGCCGCGAGCTGCGCCCGGTACGCGGCGCCCGGGTGGTCATCGCGCAGCACCGGCGAAGGCGTGCCGACCAGGCGCTCGCGCAGGCTCTCACCCTGGTAGTCCTGGGCAGCGACACCTCGCTCGCGCAGGATCGGGAGCACCTGCTCGACGAAGTCGACCGTCGACATGGGTTGCACCACCGGAGTGAGCAGGAACCCGTCGAGGTCAGCGCGCTCCGCCAGCTCGCACATCGCATCGGCGACGTCTTCGGCGGTGCCGACCACCGGCTTTCCTCGCACGCCATATGCGTGCCAGTCCTTCAGCACGTCACCCACGGTGAGCCCGGCGAAGCGCTGCACCTGAGTCTGCGACATCTCGGTGTGCAGCTCCGTCATCGGCGTATCAGGAGCGTACGACGACAGGTCAAGGCCAGTGAACATGGCGTACGAGGCCACCGCTACCTCCGGCCGCTGCGATTCGAGAATCAGTTCGAACTTTCGCTGCGCTTCCTCACGAGTCGCGCCGACGACGCACGAGAAGGCCGACATGATCTTCAAGGAATCGGCGGCGCGACCCGCCGCGACGGCCTCGGCCCGAATGGCCCGTACCTGATCAGGCAGCTTCGATGGTGAGCCGCCGAGGAAGATGCACTCCCCGTGCGTGCCGCCGAACTTGCGACCTCGGTCTGACGAGCCGGCCTGGAACAGCACGGGCGTGCCCTGCGGCGAGTAGGAGGTGTTCCCGTAGCCGCGCGAGCGGAAGAAGGGCCCTTCGTGCTCAATGCGGTGCACCTTGGCCGGATCGGCGTACCGCCCCGCCTTATCGCGTTGGAGCGCGTCGGGCTCCCAGCATCCTTCCCACAGCTTGTAGACGACCTCCATGAAGTCGTCAGCCATGTCATAGCGCTTGTCATGCGCGACCATGGGCATCCCGAACGCCTCGACCGCCGTCTCGGCCGTGCCCGTGGTGACGACGTTCCAGCCGACCCGACCCTTCGAGATGTGGTCGAGGGTCGCCATGCGGCGGGCGAATGAGTACGGCTGCTCCAGCAGCGTCGAGCCGGTCACGACGAGCCCGAGGCGCGTGGTTGCTGCCACGAGCGCGGCCGCGACGATGGCCGGGTCGAGGCGCGGCAAGTCGAGCCCCTCCTCAGAGCTGATCGGCAACCGCTCGCCGTCGACCTCCGACCAGCCCCACGCGTCGGCGAGGAAGAGGAAGTCGAGGCGGGCGTCTTCGCACATGCGCGCGATCTTGACCCAGTAGTCGAGCGATTCGAAGTGGTCGCGCTCGTTCGCCGGATGCCGCCAGGTGGCGGTTCCGGAGTCGTTCGCCTGGGCGTTCTCGAAGAGACCAAAGCGAAGCATTTTCATTTCTTTGCTCCTTGTGTGGGAGAGAACGCTGCCGACGCGATGCGGCAGCAGGTCAGCGGGCGACGGTCTCCCCGTCGCTCCACCAGAGCACGCGGTTGCGAACCAGTGCGAGGAAGGAGACGATCAGCACGCCGAGCACGCAGAGCAGCACGATGCTGGCCCACGTCACCGGCAGGTTGGCCTGTGCGGCGGCGATCGTCACGAGCGAGCCGAGACCGGCCTGCTGCCCGGCGGCCACGAACTCGGCCACTGCCGCGCCGACGATCGCGAGCGGCAACGCCACGCGCAGCCCGGCGAACACGAAGGGCATGCTCCCGGGGAAGCGCAGATCGCGGAAGATCTCCCAGCGGCTCGCATGCAGCGTGCGCATCACATCGAGCGTGCGTTGGTCGACGTCGCGCAGGCCCGCGAGCGAGTTGACCAGCATCGGGAAGAAGACCACGAGAGCTGTGACGATGTACTTCGGCATCATGCCGAAGCCGAAGGCCACGACGAGCGCGGGCGCGATCGCGACGATCGGCGTGACCATGATCACGACGAAGAGCGGCATCACGGCGCGCTCCATGATCTCGAACTCGGCCATGACCACGGCGATGAGGAATCCGACGAGGATGCCGGCAGTAGCACCGATCACCACCTCTTGCAGGGTCACGAGCATGTTGACCCAGTACATCTGCGGATCGCGCAGCAGACTTGCCACGATCGCGTCGATGGTGGGGATGACGTAGGGGTTGGCCAGCGCGAGCAACTGCCACACGACGGCGACGATCACGAAGGTGACGGCGGGCGGCAGCCAGATGCGCCACTTGTACCAGCGCCTCGACGCGGGCACGTGGCGGCCGGGATGCCGGGGCTTGCGACGACCGCTCGGCACAGCGCTCGCGGTACCGACGGTCGCTGTGGCCTCCGTCGCGGTCAACTGGGCGCCGCGCACGCGAACCTCGGTCATCGCGTCTCCCCCGTTCCACCGGCCGCCGCGTCTGCGGCGCCGGGCTCCATGACGGCGCGAAGCTTCGCGCGCACGATGCCTTCGAGATCACGGAACTCGTCGGTCGCGTAGTCGTCGACGCTCCGCGGACGCGGCAGGTCGACATCGATGATCTCGGCGATGCGCCCCGGATGCGCAGCCATCACGACGATGCGGTCGGAGAGCATGATCGCCTCGGGCACCGAGTGGGTGATGAAGATCACGGCCTTGCGGTTCGACTGCCAGAAGTCGAGCAGGCCCATGCGCTGCTGATCGCGGTTCATCTCGTCGAGTGCCGAGAAGGGCTCGTCCATCAGGAGCACGCTCGGGTCGAACACGAAGGCGCGAGCGATGGCGACGCGCTGCTGCATGCCGCCGGAGAGCTGCGCCGGATACTTGTCGATCGCGTGGCCGAGCCCGAACGATTCGAGCAGCTCGACCGGGTCGCGCATCGACCGGCCGCCGTTGGCGCCGCGGTTGACCGACATCGGCAGCGTTACGTTGTCGAGCACCGTGCGCCATGGCATGAGGGCAGGCGACTGCGGCACGAGGCCGATCATCTTGTTCTTGGTGGCGGCGCTCACGGGGTTGCCATCGACGGTCACTTCACCGCCGTCGGCGTCCGTGAGCCCTGCGATCACCTTGAGGAGCGTCGACTTGCCGCATCCGCTCGGTCCGATGACCGAGACGAACTCGCCCATGCCGACACTGAGGTCGATGCCGTCGAGCACGAGCGTGCGCGATTCGTCGGTGCCGAAGCTCTTGGAGACATTGCTGATGCGCACTCCGCCGGTACGCGCGGCCGCCTGCACTGCTGCTTCCGTGGCCGCTTGCGAACCGGCTCCCGCCCCGGCGAGGGGGGCCCGGGTGGGCCCGCCCTCGTCGAGCGGCATCGCCTCGTGCGCGAGACGCTGCTGGTCGTGCTGTTGTTGCGCGGGCATGGAGTTGCTCACTCGCCCGGCCAGATGAGCTCGCCGTTGTCGTCGTACAGGCCGGCGACGAGTTCGGTGTCCATCATCTCGCTGAGGGCAGGCAGGTCGGTGAGCCCGCCGTACTCCTGCACCAGCTCGTACTCCGACTGCCACTGCTCCTCGGTCTGCACACCCGGCGGAAGGTCAGGGTTGCTGCGAACCCATGTCGACTCGACGCCCCACGTGCGCTCCTGCTGGTCGCGCGGGAAAGCCTCGCCCTGGTTGTTCTCAGCGGCGAGCTCGCTGATCATGTCGATGCACTCGTCCTTGTCGGTGAGGCAGAAGTCGAGCGCCTTGAGCGTGGCCCGCATGAAGTCGGCAACGACCTCACGGTTCTTCTCGAGGAACTCGCTGTTCACCTCCATGACGTTGTAGGTGCCCTGCACGCCGAGGTCGTCGGGCAGGAACTCGTTGAACGGCTCCCCCATCGCCTTGAGCGTCTGCGGCTGGTTCGAGGCGTAGCCGACGATCGCGTCGACCTGGCCCCGGGGCACGACAGTGGGGTCGTAGTTGGTCATCTTCACCAGCTCGACCTTCGACACGTCGACGCCCGCCTGGTCGAGCATCTTCGACGCGGTGGGCGTCAGGTTGATGAAGTAACCCAGCGTGCCGCCTTCGAGGTCCTTGAGGCTCTTGATCTTCTCGTTGGCGAAGATCGAGAAGGGCGAGACGCTGCCATAGGTCGCGATGGCCGTGAGGTTGCGGCTATTGGCGGCGGCCAGCATGACGTCGGATGCCGAGCCCAACGCGGTGAACTGCGCCTGCCCCGAGGAGACGAGCTGCTGCCCGTTGGCACCCGAGGCGTTGATCTCGACGTCGAGACACAGCGCATCGAAGTAGCCCAACTCTTCGGCGAGGAACACGTCGAGCTGCCCCGCGCTCGCCGAGTAGCCGTAACCGGAGATATAGGTGATGGTGCCAACGTCGGCGTTGCGCTCACAGGCCGCCTGGTCGATGAGCACATCCTCATCGACCGGATCGGAACCGGGAGCGGGGCCGCCTGCGCAAGCGGTGAGAGTGAGTGCTGCGGTGAGCGCTCCGGCTGCGATGAGACCGCTTCGCCGTGCGCCTTCAAGGAGATTGATCACGAGAGTGCAAGTTCCTTCCTAGGCCTGGTCCGTCATTGGATGGCTAGTTCAACGTAACATATTCAAAGTTGAACTAGTCGGGCTTTTTTCGCGACACGCTGGGCGTGAAACGATAGACGACGATGAACGACAAGATTCGAATCGGCATAGCGGGGTACGGCAACCTAGGGCGCGGCGTCGAAGCCGCCATCGCGAAGAACTCCGACATGGAGCTCGTCGGCGTATTCACGCGGCGGGATCCCCAGACAGTGAGCGCGGCAGCCGGCACAGCGGTCTTCCCCTGGAGCGCTCTCGCGGACCACCGCGACACCATCGATGTGCTGGTGCTGTGCGGCGGGTCGAAGAGCGACCTCCCCGTGCAGAGCCCGGAGCTCGCGGCGTCGTTCAACATCGTCGACAGCTACGACACTCACGCGCGCATCCCCGAGCACTTTGCGGCCGTCGACGCTGCCGCGGCCGAGGCCGGCACGACCGCCTTGATCTCGGCGGGCTGGGATCCGGGGCTGTTCTCGCTGAATCGCGTGTTCGGCGAGGCGGTGCTCCCAGACGGCGAGACCTACACGTTCTGGGGCCGCGGCCTCAGCCAGGGCCACTCCGACGCGATCCGCCGCCTCGACGGTGTCGCCGGGGGCGTGCAGTACACCCTGCCCGTGGAGGCAGCGATCGAACAGGTGCGCAGCGGCATCCGTCCCGCATTGTCGACCCGTGAGAAGCACACCCGCGAGTGCTTCGTGGTGCTCGAAGATGGCGCGGATGCCGAGGCAGTGCGCGAGGCGATCGTCACCATGCCCGACTACTTCGCCGACTACGACACCACCGTGCACTTCATCTCTGCCGAGGAGCTCGCACGCGACCACGCGGCAATGCCGCACGGCGGCTTCGTGATCCGGAGCGGCAACACCAGCGCCGAGCACTCGCAGGTGGTCGAGTACCGCCTCGCCCTCGACAGCAACCCCGAGTTCACCTCGAGCGTGCTGGTCGCGTATGCGCGTGCGGTGCACCGACTGGCCGCGGCGGGTCAGCACGGAGCCAAGACCGTATTCGACGTGCCGCCCGGGCTGCTGTCGCCCCGCTCCCCCGAGGAACTGCGCGCCGAACTGCTGTAGGCCGGCCGCCGCCTCCAGCGGCGATCAGGCGAGCTGCAGCGTCGTCAGGCACGTCGGATCGTCGGCTCCAGTCGAGACCTCGGTCGTGCCGATGCGGCCGTCGTGCTCGACGTGGACCGTGAGCACCCGGTCGGCGGGCAGCCAGTAGCCGATGAAGCCGTTGTCGAAGGTGCGCGTGCTCTCGTCGAGCAGCACCTCGCCGGTCGCCTCGTCGGTGATCCGCACGGTGATGTCTTCGTTCTGCAGTTCACCGACGCACGTGGTGAGGCTGTGGAAGGTGCAGGCGTGCGTGACGTCGACGAACGGTGCCATCGAGAGATAGAACTGGTCGTCTGGCAACGCGATCGGCGCGGCCGCGTCCATGTTCTCCGGCGAGCCGACGAGCAGCATGTCGGGGCGCACCGAGACGACGAGGTCGTCGGGGCGGTCGGCGAGCGGCATCCGATCGAGCTCGTCGACGAGCGATACCGGGTCGAGTCCGTCGAGACCGTGCTCGGCAAGGATGCTGTGCGCCTCGCCATCGCGGCCCGACTCGGAGTTGCCGGCCGAAGTCGGTGAGCACCCGGCGAGCGCCAGAGCAGCCACCGCTGCGGTGATCAGGACTTTGGAACCGGCACGCAATGTCTCTCGCACGCCTCGAATCTAGCGAGCGAGCGCGGCCCAGTCTGGGGCGGCTCTCAGCCGCGCGTGCCCATGTCGGCCAGCACGCGCGGATGCCTCTTGACCGGGTTCATCGCGAGGCGCATACTCCCTGCAAAGCGCCGGGGCCGGCATCCACCCGCCCGAGTGAACCAGGCCGTCGACGCGAGCGATGAGGCAGGTGCCGCCATGCGGGATATCAACTCGGCCGCCGAACTGCAGAGGGCGCTCACCTACCCTCTGGTGCGTCCCGACGATCCGGACTACGCCGCTGCGGTCAGCTGCTTCAACCTGGCGACGAAGCACGAACCGGATGTGGTGGTCTTCCCGACCAATGGACGCGAGGTCGTGGCCGCGGTGAACTGGGCTCGCGACCGGGCCCTACCGATCGCCGTGCAGGCGACCGGTCACGGGCACGCCGAGACCATGTACGGCGGGATGCTCATCAACACGAGCCGCATGCAAGAGGTGCAGATCAAACCGATCGACCGCACCGCAACCGTCGGCGCCGGCGTCAAGTGGAAGAGCGTGCACGAGCGCTCGGCCATGCACGGCCTCTTCGGATTGTCAGGCTCGACCGGCGACGTCGGCGTCGTCGGATACACGCTCGGAGGCGGTCTGCCGGTGCTCGGCCGAGCGTACGGCTTCGCGGCAGACCGGGTGCGCGAGTGCGAGCTGGTGACCGTCGACGGTGGCCTCCACACCGTGAACGCCGAGAGCGATCCTGAGCTCTTCGAACTGCTGCGCGGCGGGAAGGGCAACCTCGGCATCGTCACCTCGATGACGTTCGACCTGCTGCCGATCGGGGCCCTCATGGCGGGCGGCATCATGTACCCGGGTGCGGATGCTGCTGAGGTGCTCTCCGCATTCTCGGAGTGGACCGCGGCGCTCCCCCTGCAGGCATCCGCGTCGGTCGCTCTGCTCAGGGTTCCCGACATGCCGGGCGTGCCAATGCCGCTGCGCAAGCAGTTCGTGGCGCACCTGCGATTCGCGTGCGAGTGCACGACGGAGGAGGCCGATGCCCTGCTCGCGCCCATGCGGGCGGTATCGAACCCGATCATGGACACCGTGACCTCGACGACGATGCTCGAACTGGACGCGGTGCACATGGACCCGCAGGATCCCCTGCCGTTCGAAGACGCCGGCATGCTGTTGCGCGAGTTCGGCCCGGAGGCGCAGGCCGCCCTGCTGCAGCAAGTGGGAGCCGGCACGAACACGCCGCTGCTCATGGCCGAGGTGCGGCTCATGGGCGGAGCGCTCGCGCACTCCACAGCAGTCGCGGTCCGTGGGTCGACGAGCGGGCACGATGCGATCACCGGTCGCGACGCCGCGTTCTCACTCATGGCGGTCGGCGCGCTCACCCCAACCGACGCGCCGAATGTCAGGGGTGCGCTCGAACGGCTCCTCGAGGCGATGGAACCGTACGGCAATGGCTACACCATGGTGAACTTCCGCGGTCGCCTCAACGGCGTCACGTCGCACCTGCACAGCTGGTCACCTGCGGTGCGCGCCCGGCTCGCCCGGGCCAAGGCGCACTATGACCCGGGCGACCTCATGCACTACGGCGATTCAGCGCTCGCCTGAGCAGACTCGGCTCCCCGACGCTGAGCGCTGCCACCGACCAGCTGGGCCGTCGTCGCGAGCGTGACCATCGGAGACAGCAACTGCATCAGCGCGATCGCTTGCTCGTGCGCTGTGTCGGTGATCCCCGCGCACGCGTCGGTCACCACAGTGACGGCCTTCCCCGCGTCGACCGCGCCTAGCACCGTCGAGAGCACACAGCAATCGGTCGCGACACCGCACACGATGAGCTGGTCGGCGTCGCCAGTGAGCGCGGCGAGCTCCGCTCCCCACTTCGAGAACGTGGGGAGCGCGAGCACCTCGTGGCTCTCGGCGGTGGGAAGGGTAAGGTCCCACGCCGGCGAGCCCGGCTCTTCGCGGCATCCGGACCAGCGATCGTAGTAGGCGCCCCAGCTTCCCCGCTCGTCGGGATCGCGGACGAACTTCGTCCAGACCACAGGGCCTGAGAACTGCGCGACCAGGCGGGTCACATGCGCGGCCGCCCCCTCATAGCCGCGCACGTGCCATTCGCTGTCGGGTGAAGCAAACACTCGCTGCATGTCGACGACGACCAGGGCCGTCGAATCGGTCGACGCGGGGTGGTTCAATTCGCGTACTCCAGCTCGGTGTCCTTCCGGCCGAAAAGGCTCGACAGCGCGGGCAGCGGACGAAACGCCAGATACGCGACTACCGCGGCAATGGCCCCGGCCAGGTACGACACATCACCGAAGTCGGCGAACACGCTCGAGAGAGGGCCGGTGTAGAGCGTCGAGGCCCAGAACAGCGACGAGAAGGCGCAAGCGAGCACCCAGGCGACGAAGCCCCACTCGATGCCGCGCCGAGTGTCGAAGAGCTGGTCGACCGCGATCCTGCCGAGCTTGCGCATCCGCAGATAGTAATCGAGCAGGAGGATCGTGCTGAACGGAACAACGAGGTACGCCAGGATCAGCAAGAAGTCATAGAAGCTGCCGTAAGGGTTCGTCTGCATGAGCAACGTCACCCCGAGGCTCGCAGCCGCGATCACGATGACCCCGACAATCCGGTTCACCGGGATGCGGATGGTGAGCAGCGAGAGCGAGCCGCCGTAGAGGTTCATCGCGCTCACAGGGAGCGTCGAGAGCACCACGGTCCACATCGCAACGGGCGCCCACGTGCCGGTGAGCTCAGCGAGCGCCGGGATGGCGTCGAGCTCGCCGGCGAAGCTCGACACCAGCACTCCGATGCCTCCGAGCCACATCATCGCGGCGAAGGAACCGCCGGCCGTGTATGCCATCACCTTGGTGTGCGAGGTCTTCGGCGAGAGGTAGCGGGAGAAGTCGGAGGCGAACGGCGTCCAGGTCATGACATAGGCGAAGAAGAACCCGGCGAACGTCAGCCAGCCCGCGACATCCCCCATGTAGAAGGGAGCCTCGGGATTCACCCCCACTGCGAAGTCGACCTTCTGGAACGACAGCACCGTGATGACTGCGAAGAGGATGGCGAGCACCACCGTGGCGACCTTGTTGATCATATGGATGAGGTTGTGGCCCCAGATCGCGAAGACGGCCTGCACGGCGAAGATCACGGCCGCAGCGATCCAGAACGGCACCTCGATGAGGGTCTGCAGCGCGATCACGGCGAACACGGTGTTCACGGCGGTCCAGCCGATGGCAGAGATGATCGTGAGCAGGGCGATGGGCACGAAGTTCGCGAAGTAGCCCATCGGGCCGCGACCCTGCACCTGCTGAGGCACGCCGAGCTTGGTGCCGATGCCCGCGAGCAGGCCCATCACAATCGCGCCGACGAGGGTTCCTGCGGCAACCGCGGTGAGTCCCTGGATGACCGACAGGCCGAACAGCGACGAGAAGAATCCCGAGACGAGCACCGCGAGCACCATGTTCGCGGCGAACCAGAGGGTGAACTGCTGGCGCGGGTGGCCATGGCGCTCGGTCGTGGGGATCTCTTCGGTGGCGAAGGGCTCGGTGCGCAGCACGGATGACCCGTAGATCGGTGTGCCGGGTTGGTCAGGCTGGTGGTTCGTCATCGAATCTCCTGAGGTGAGGGTGGGGCGTGGGCAAGGAGGTGGTGAGTTCAGACGGGTGCGGCTTCGAGTTCCTGCAAGTGCTCGCCGTCGAAGAAGCGACCCGCCTTGTAGATCATCGGCACCGCGTCGCCGAGTTCGGCGTGGGTGACCTTGGCGATGAACACCGTGTGCGTCTTGGCCTGCAGGCGTTCCTTGATCTCGGCCTCGATGGAGGCCGACGACCCCTCGATGAGCGGGCTGCCGTTCGGGGCGGCATGCCAGTCGAGGTGCGCGAACTTATCGGGTTCCTTCGAGGCGAAGGTCGCGACGGTGCCACGTTGGGCATTGCTCAGGATGTTGATGCCGAGGTGACTGGAGGCGAACAACGCCGGATAGGTCGACGAGGTCTTCTGCACGCAGACCAGCACCAGGGGCGGCTCCAACGAGACCGAGGCGTACGAGTTCGCGGCGAGCCCTCGAGGCGTGCCGTCGGCGTCGGTTGTGGTGACCACCGTCACCCCGGTGATGAACTGACGATTGAAGCCCTTGAGCGCATCGAGCCCGAGGGCGCCCGAGAGGTCGTCGACGACGACCTCATCCGCGTCCGCCTCGAATGCAGATCGGAGCGAGGGCACTCCGAGGTCGATGAGCAATTCGCTCTGGTCCCATGTGACGCGCTCGCGAACGATGACGCCATCGCGAACTGTGGCGTGATTCGACCCGGTCGTGCGCACGCGTCGTCCGGTCGCCGGCACTCCCCCGAGCGGACGACTGAATGTGCCGGTCGTGCTCCAGAAGATCGCCAGATCGTCGCCGTCGACTATGACCTTGTCAAGCGTCGTCACGAGGTCTGGGAACGCCTCACGCACCTCAAGGATGTCGCGTTTGAGCGTCGCGAGGTCGGTGATCGTTCCCCGGTTCGCGCTCTCCCGACGGTAGTCGGGGTGCAGCACGGCATCGAGAGCATCGACTTCGCCGCGATCCCAGGCGGCGGCCCAGGCGACAGTCACCGATTCTTTGATCGTTTGCATGCAACAGAACGTAGCGACGACGTCGACCTCCGTCAAGCGCTCCGTGCAAATTGGCGAAAGTGCCGATATTCAGCGGCGGTTGTTGACGTGCTGTTGCATGCAAGCTACATTGTTGGCATGCAAGAGACCGCGAACGCCGCCACGATTGAGTCGCCGCTGCCCGAACAGGCACCGTTGCTCGACCGGTTGCGCGCGCTCGTTCTCGGCGGCGAGTACCCGCCCGGGGCGCTGCTGCCCGAGCTCTTCCTCGCCGAGGAGTTCGAGGTCAGCCGCACACCGATTCGCGAGGCACTCAAGCAGCTCGAGAACGAGGGGCTGGTCGAGATCCGGCCTCGCGTCGGCACCTTCGTGCGACAGCCGACCCGCCGCGAGATCGTGGAACTGTTCGAGTTGAAGGGCGGGCTCGAGGGCCTTGCCGCCGGGCTGCTCGCGCGACGCGGCGATGTGCCCGAAGTCGCCGCGCTGCAGCGGAATCTCGAGGCATCCGCTGAAGCCGTACGCCAGGGTGATGGGGAGCGCTACGCGTCGCTCGTGCATGAGTTCCACGCGATCCTCATCTCGGGCTCGGCCAATCAGAAGCTCGAAGAGCACTACGACCGGCTCATGAACCAGTTGGCCTATCACCGGCTCGTCACCCGCTCCATCGGGCAGCCGGGTCGGCTTGGATCGTCACTGCACGAGCACGAGCGCGTGGTCGCCGCCATCGAGGCGAAGGACCACGTCGGAGCCGAAGTGGCGATGCGTTCCCACGTCGACGCCTCGAGCGCCGCCGTATTCCGTGCGTTCGCCGCGGAAGAAGCGGCATCGCACGCACGGCCGGATGCCTGATCACCGCCGCCGCGCTCGCTCGCTCGCACCCCAGCTCACCGCCGGGCTGGGGTCAGCCTCCGCCCCACCCGAAAGGAACCGATGCATGACCGCCACCGACACTCTCGCTCCGCGTAGCTTCGAGCTCTTCGAGCGTTCGACGCTGCGTGAGTTCGAGGAGATCGGTGCGCTCATCGGGCTCCGCTCGATCATCACCTCGACCGAGGAGCTTCCGAGCGCCGGCGGCGAGCCGGCGCTGATTCTTCGAGCCAGCGCGGTGGCGGTCATCGCCAACCCCTGGATCGGCACTTCGACTGAGTTCGACCTCCAACCCGAGACGGTACGAATCGCGCCGGTGCTCGCGAAGCTGCTGACCGACCGGCTGCTCGATGCCGTGGGCGGGGCGCAGCGGGTCGAGGCCTTCGGCAAGGCCGCCGTGGTCGGCCTCGACGGGGAGCTCGAGCATGCGGGTGCACTCATCCACACCCCGTACTTCGGCAACCTCGTGCGCGAGGCGCTCGGGGGCACGTCGATCCTCTGCTTCGCCGACGGGCGCGCGGCCCCCGGTGGCAACATCCGTGTTCCGCTCTGGCACAAGACCGCCGCGTCGACCCGCAGCCACTATCAGAGCCTCGACGTATCGCTGCGGGACGCACCCCACACCGACGAGATCGCCGTGATCGCCGCGGTATCCACCGGGCCACGACCGCATGCGCGGATCGGCGATCGGGCGACCGACCTGCCGGTCACCTCCGAAATCCTGAAGGGAATCGCACTGTGAACATCCGCAAGATCATCACGATCGTCGAGGAGGTCGTCGCTGAGGGCGGACGACCGGTCGAACCGGCCGCGCGCATCGCGGTGGTGGCGGCGGTGATCGACAACCCCTGGCACGGTCACGGATTCGTGGACGATCTCAGCGACGGCATCGAGCGCACGGCATCCGAGCTCGGAGCGCTGCTCGCACCACGCGTCGTCGAGGCACTCGGCTCACCGGTTGAGGCCTACGGCAAGGCCGCGATCGTCGGCACTGACGGTGAGATCGAACACGGCTCGGCCCTGATCCACACGCTCAAGTTCGGTGACCACTTCCGCACCGCGGCCCGCGCGACCACATTGCTGCCCGCAGTCGAGAAGCGCGCCGTCGCCGGCGCCGTGTTCGATGTTCCGCTCAAGCACATCACCGACGCGACGATCCGCTCCCACCACCAGAGCGTCGAGGTGCGCATCCCCGACGCACCGCACCCGCACGAGATCGTCGTCGGGCTCGTGGCCGCCGCGCAGGGACGTCCGCAGCAACGGCTCGCGCCCCTCTCGACCGAGCAGTGAGTACGGCCACGTCCATGGCAACCGCCGCGATCTCCTCCCCCACCAGCGCCCAGCACGCGCCGCTGGTGCTGCTTCACGGCGTGGGGCTCGACCGCACCATGTGGCGCCCCCTGCGCGCAGCGCTCTCCGGCCATGCCGCGATGGCCGACCGCGAGGTCATCTCACTCGATCTGCCCGGCCACGGCGAGCGCCCGCCGCTTCGCGGACCGCAGACGCTCGGCCAATTGGCTGACGATGTGCTCGCACGGATGCCGGAGACGCCCGCGCACGTCGTCGGGTTCTCGCTCGGAGCGCTCATAGCCCAGCACCTCGCTCGGCACGCTCCAGAGCGAACGCTCACCCTGGCCTGCGTGAGCGGGGTATGCCGCCGCACTCCCGACGAACGCGCGGCCGTCGAGGGGCGTCTGCGCAACGCGGAGCGGCACTTCGCCGAGAGCGTCCAAGCATCCCTGGAGCGGTGGTTCCCGGCAGGCACCACCGTCAGCGCCGAGACGATCGCGGAGACGGAGCGAGTGCTGCTGGCGAACGACCAGGAGTCGTATCTGCACGCCTATTCGGTGTTCGCTCACGCCGACCAGGAGATCGCGACCGAGTTGTCGGGCATTCGGATGCCGGTGCTCGCCGTCACAGGAGAGCACGACCCCGGCTCGACGCCGGAGATGTCATACCGCCTGGCGCTCGCGATCCCCGGCACCCGCGTCGAGATCGTACCGGGGGCGCGGCACATGCTGCCCGTCGAGAATCCAGGGTCGCTGGCACGTGCGATCGCCGACTTCATCACCGTCGCCGAACTGGCGAGCACCGCAAGCCCGGCCGCAACGCCACGTGCAGAAGGAGCCGCATCGTGACCGACCAACTGCCCAGACTGCAGCACTACATCGGCGGCCAATACGTGGCCCCCGCCGACGGCGCCTATTTCGCCAGCGGCAACCCGGCGACGCTCGAGCCGTTGTACGAGGCGGCGCGCGGCAGCGCCGAAGACGTCGGCCGCGCGATGCGAGCCGCACACGAGGCGTTCGACTCGCCCGGCTGGAGCGGTCTCAGTGCCACCAAGCGCGGGCACCTGCTGCGTCGGCTGGGCGATCTCATCGGCGAGCGCGCGGATGATCTCGCACGATACGAAAGCCTCGACAACGGCAAGCTCCTGCGCGAGATGCGAGGGCAGCTCGCGGCGCTGCCGGAGTATTACTACTACTACGCGGGGCTCGCCGACAAGGTTCAGGGCTCGCAGATCCCGACGACATCCCTCGCGATCCTCAACTACACGCAGCGCGAGCCGCTCGGAGTGGTCGGTGCGATCACACCGTGGAACTCGCCGCTCACGCTGACGACGTCGAAGATCGCGCCGGCGCTCGCCGCGGGCAACACCGTGGTCGTCAAGCCCAGCGAGCACACCTCGCGCACGATTCTGCTGCTGGCCGAGCTGGCCACGGAGGCAGGATTCCCCGACGGTGCGTTCAACGTCGTCACTGGCTTCGGGTCCGAGGCCGGCGCCGCCCTCGTGAGCCACCCGCTGCTGGCGAAGATCTCGTTCACCGGCTCGACGGCCACCGGCGCGCGCATCGCCGCCGAAGCCGCCAGCCGGTTCATCGGGTGCACCTTGGAGTTGGGCGGCAAGAGCCCGAACATCGTGTTCGAGGATGCTGATGTCGCCAACGCCGCCATGGGCGTCATCGCCGGCATCTACGCCGCCGCCGGTCAGACCTGCATTGCGGGGAGCCGCGTGTTCGCGCATCGCGCGGTGTACGACGAACTGCTGGAGCGCGTCACAGCGCGCGCCAACTCCATCAGGGTCGGCGACCCGCTCGCCGATGACACGGAGCTCGGTCCCCTGGCGTTCGCCGACCAGCTCGAGAAAGTCGACTCCTACGTGAGGCTCGGGGCCGAGGAAGGCGCCACGGTGCACACCGGTGGAGGACGCCCCGATGTGTCGCTGCCCGGCTACTTCTACTCGCCCACCGTGCTGACCGATGTCGACAACTCGATGCGCGTGGTGCGGGAGGAGATCTTCGGGCCCGTGGCGGCCATCATGCCGTTCGAGCACGAAGACGAGCTCATCGGCCTTGCAAACGACACCGAGTACGGTCTCGCCGCCGGTGTCTGGACCCAGAACCTGGCGCGGGCACACCGAGTCGCCCGGCGTCTCGACGCCGGCACGATCTGGGTCAACACCTATCGGGCCATGTCGCCCATGTCGCCCCGGCAAGGGTTCAAGAGTTCGGGCGTGGGCATCGAGCACGGGCTCGAGTCCATGAACGAGTACACCAGGCTGAAGAGCATCTGGATCAACACCGACGAAGGACCGGTCGCCGACCCCTTCGTCATGCGCGGATAAGGAGAACGCCATGCCACTCATCGACGTATCGCTCGCCAGGGGCCGAAGCCCGGAACAGCTCCGCGCGCTGATCGATGCCCTGCACAACGCCGCCGAGACCACGGTCGACGCCGCGCCCGAGAACATCACCGTCATCATTCGCGAGGTCGACCACGAGCACTGGGCGCGCAACAACGTCACCATCGCCGAACGCAATGGCGCCGCGAGCGCGTCGACCGCCGCGTCGGCGAATGCCGGGCAGGAGTAGGAGTCAGCCATGCGCTTCTCGCTATTCGTGCACATGGAGCGGTGGGACGAGACCGTCTCCTACGAGGAGGCGTTCGAGAACCTCACCGAGCTGACGCTCATGGCCGAGGAAGGCGGGTTCGGCACCGTCTGGATCGGTGAGCACCACTCGATGGAGTACACCATCTCGCCGAACCCGATGCCGCAGCTCGCCTACCTCGCTGCCCGCACCAGCCGCATCCGACTCGGTGCCGGCACGATCATCGCCCCGTTCTGGAACCCGATCCGGGCGGCGGGCGAGACAGCCCTGCTCGATGTGATCAGCGGCGGTCGGGCAGAGCTGGGGCTGGCGCGCGGCGCCTACCAGTTCGAGTTCGACCGCATGGCCGGCGGCCTTCCCGCCACCGATGGGGGCAAGCATCTGCGCGAGATCGTTCCGGCGATCCGCGAACTCTGGAAGGGCGACTATGCCCACGACGGCGAGCTCTGGCAGTTCCCGACCTCGACCAGCGTGCCGAAGCCAGTGCAACCCGACCTGCCGATGTGGATTGCCGCACGCGACCCCGCGTCACACGACTTCGCCGTGGCGAACGGCTGCCATGTCATGGTGACGCCGCTCATGAAGGGCGACGAGGAGGTCGAAGACCTGGTCAACAAGTTCGAGACCGCGGTCGCCGCTCACCCGGAGATCGAACGCCGCCCCGACCTGATGGTGCTGCGGCACACGTTCGTGCACGCCGAGGACGATCCGGACGGTTGGCGCCCGGCAGCAGAAGGCATCAACCGCTTCTACCGCACCTTCGACGCGTGGTTCAGCAACAAGACGACGCCGGCGAACGGCTTCCTCGAGCCGAGTCCCGAGGAGAAGTTCGCCGAGCGCCCGGAGTTCCGCCCCGAGTCGCTCCACCGCACGGCGATGATCGGCACCCCGGCCGAGGTGATCGAGCGGCTCAAGCACTACGAGGCGCTCGGCGTGACGGAGTTCAGCTTCTGGAGCGACAACAGCCTCACCCACGAGCAGAAGAAGCGTTCGCTCGAACTGTTCATCGAGCACGTGGTGCCCGCGTTCCAGTAGCGGTGCCAGGAGCAGCCCCGGGCACCGGTCGTGAATTCGACCGACCGGTGCCCGGTAGCGTTGCCCTCGTGCTCCACGTCGTCGCTGCAGTGTTCGCGGATGCCGATGGCCGCCTTCTGGCCTGCCGTCGCGCCGCGCACAAACCCGACGCCGGGAAGTGGGAGTTCCCGGGCGGCAAGGTCGAAGCGGGCGAAGATCCGCGCGCGGCGCTGCAACGCGAGATCGCTGAAGAGCTCGGGGTATCGATCGAGGTGGGCCCGCTCATCGACCGCAGCGTGACCGAGGTGGGGCCGGGCAGGCGCCCGATCGACCTCGCGTGCTACGCGGTCGTCACCGACGGCGCGCTGCCGGCGCAGAGCACGGACCATGATCGGATGCTGTGGCTTCCGACATCCGAATTGCGCACGCTCGACTGGGCCGCGCCCGATATGCCGGCGGTCGCACGGCTCGCCGACCGCGGCTGAGCTCACTCCTCGGCTGAGCTCACTCCTCGCGGGCGACCTCTTCGTCGATGAGCGCGTCGAGCTGTGAGAGGGCCTGCGTCATGCCCTCTTCGACGCCCATGTGGATCAGTTGATCGAACTGCTCGCGTGAGGCGCACGTGCTCGCGATGGTCATGCGTGTGCCCGCCTCGAGCGGTTCGAACGTCACTCTGGCCCGGGTGGTCGGCATCTCGGCGATCGGCGTGCCGTCGACATCCGAGAAGCCGTCTTCGAACGCGAGGAGGCGAGGAGGTTCGAGCTCGGTGATCGTCCACCACCCGTGCGAGGTGTCACCGTCGGGGCCAGTCATGAAGTACCGGGTGCTGCCACCCGGCACGAAGTCATGCTGCGTGACGGTAGCCGGCCAGCTCGGCGGCCCCCACCAGCGCTCGAGCGTGCGAGGGTCTGCCCAGAACTGCCAGGCACGCTCCATCCCGATCGGCAGCTCGACGACGAAGGTCAAGGTCAGAGAGTCGACATCTTTGTCGAAGGCGGTCACAGTCATGCGGCATATCCTTCACTGCCCGGGCTGCGACACGCCAGAGCGCCCTTACCAGCGCGCCCGTCGGGAGAAGGTTCGCGAACGCCTGGTCACGTGCGCGAGCGGCTGCGGAAGAACCCGAACACGAGCGTGCCGAGGAAGAGCACGATGCCCAGCACGGCGAGCCACAACAAGCCCTTGAGCACGAAGCCGAGAACCGACAGCACCAGCCAGAGGATGAGCAAGATCACGATCACGGTCCACCACATGCCCTGCACGGTACCCCGGCTCGGGCTTGCGTGCGACGGTCGCCGTGACTTGCGGCCGTTGCGTGAGTCGCGAGCCGGCCGATCGGGTGCCGCGAACCGAATACGATTGCCGTGCGGAGGCGAGGCGAGATGACGATCGATCGAGCAGGGCGTGACGCCTCGTGAGGCTCTGGTCGTTGCACCCCGAGCATCTCGACCGCGCCGGGCTGCTGGCCTGCTGGCGCGAGGCGCTGCTCGCGCAGGCGGTGCTCGCCGGCCGCACCCGCGGGTATGTGCGGCATCCGCAGCTTGAGCGCTTCCGCGCGGCAGATGACCCGCTCGCTGCGGTCGGTGCCTACCTGGCGGGCGTGGCCGACGAAGCGCGCCGGCGCGGATACCGCTTCGATGCGGCAAAGATCGAGCGCCCGAGCACCGGTGTGCCGCCGTTGACCGTGACTTCCGGGCAGGTCGAGTACGAGTGGCAGCGCCTCACCGAGAAGCTCAGCCTGCGCAGCCCGCACGACGCCGCGCGCTTGCGTGAAGAGCGGCCGCGAACGCATCCGCTCTTCACCGTCGTCGAGGGGCCGATCGAGCGGTGGGAGCGCGTCTCCCCCGCGGCGGCGAGGCAGCCGAGTGCCGACGACGGCGCAGGAGACGACACCGGAGGCGTTGATGAACCGTAGCGGGCAGGATGGTGGCATGGTCGGCAGTCGCGTGGTGGTGGCGGGAGCTTCGGGGCTCATCGGCCGGGCGCTCGTGCGCTCGCTGCAGCTCGACGGCGTCGAGGTGGTTCGGCTCGTGCGCAGGCCGAGCCGCGGGTCCGACGAGGTGGAATGGCTCACCCGCGGTACGCCGCTTGATCCGCAAGCGCTTGAAGGCGCCAAGGCGGTCGTGGTGCTCAACGGTGCCAGTGTCGGCAGGATGCCGTGGACCCCGAAGTACCGCGACGCACTGCGCCAATCGCGGCTTCAGGCCGTTGGAGCGGTGGTTGACGCGCTGCGCTCGCTCGGCACCGACGCGCCGGCGTTGCTGTCGGGGTCTGCCGTCGGCTACTACGGTTCGGCACCAGGGCGGTTGCTCACCGAGTCAGCCCCGGCCGGCGACACGTTTCTCGCTCGGCTCTGTGTCGAGTGGGAGGCCGAGGCAATGCGCGCGGCGGAGAGCACCCGGGTGGCGCTGCTGCGCACCTCTCCGGTGCTGCACCGCGAAGGCGTGCTCAAGCCGCTGATCACGCTCACCCGGTTGGGCCTCGGCGGCCCGATCGGCCGAGGCACGCAGTACTGGCCGTGGATCTCGCTGCGCGACGAGGTGAACGCGATCAGGCACGTCATCGAGCGCGAAATCGAGGGCCCGGTCAACCTCGCCGCGCCCACTGCCGCCACCGCGAACGACATCGGGCGCGCCCTCGCGCGTCGCATGCACCGCCCGTTCCTCGTGCCGGCGCCCGCTTGGGCGATGCGCCTGGTGCTCGGTCGGGACGCCGTCGACTCGCTGCTCACGAGCGACGCGCGAGTCGAGCCGGGCGTGCTCACCGGATCGGGTTTCCGGTTCGCGCATCACACGGTCGAGGAAGCGGTCGCCTCGGCGCTTGCCTGAAGCGCTCCTTCAGTGACGGCTCTACCGCACGCTCGGTCAGCTCGGCATAGTCGACCGGAGCGCCGCAGCCGCTGCAAGGTCGAGTCGTCCTCAGAGCGCCGTCGCCACGTAGTGCAGCAGCGCCGCACGCACGAACGCAGCGCCCTCCGCTCCGCCATAGTTGGCGGCAAACCGCTCGTCGGCGACATACATCTCGGCTAGACCCTCGACATACGCGCGCACGGTCGCGGCGTCTCCGCGCTCGGCGGGAGTGCCGGGAATACCGCGCAGCCAATCGACATGGCGAGCCGCCGCGTCC
Source organism: Ruicaihuangia caeni (assembly GCF_029952955.1). Taxonomy (GTDB): domain Bacteria; phylum Actinomycetota; class Actinomycetes; order Actinomycetales; family Microbacteriaceae; genus Ruicaihuangia; species Ruicaihuangia caeni. The sequence goes on from NZ_JASATX010000001.1 coordinate 1,058,341, forward strand.
TGTGCTTCTGCACCGTGCGGGTCTGCCTTCGCTTCGGCGAGCGCGAGCCACGCCGCCCCGAGCGACTGAGCTCGCTGCTGCCAGTTGGAGCGCTCCGCTTCAGTCTTCGACTCCCACCAATCGGCGCTGCGCTTGTAGGCATCCTTTCCCCAGCGCTGTTCGACCTCCTCGCGATACTGCGTGTGATCGAACCCGTCGAACATGTCGTTCATGGTCAGTGCTCCTTCATCGTCGTTGTCCACCCTCTTGTGGGTGCTTGCTGCGTCGCCGCCCAGGGCCACCAGGGTGCGCTCGATCGACGCGATCTGTCGGCTGATGCGCTCTTGCTCGAGCCGCAGCCACTCGATATGCGCTGTGAGCGCCGATGCTTCATCGGTTTGCTGGTCGAGCACCTCGCCGATCGTTGAGAGGCCGAGCCCGAGCTCGCGCATCAACAGGAGCCGCTGCAGCCGCACGAGCGAGGCTCGGTCGTAGTAGCGGTACCCGTTACTGCCGATTCGGCTGGGCCGAAGCAACCCGAGGTCGTCATAGTGCCGGAGCGCCCGGCTCGTTGTGCCTGCCATACGGGCCACCTCCTGGATCGACCAGTCCACGGATGCCGCCTCCTCCCGCCAGTGATGCGCACCAGGCGCGTCCATCACTCAACACGCTAGAGCTTGACGTTGCGTCAAGGTCAAGCGCCTGCGGGGTCTCGGCGGAGAGCCCCCACGAACTGGGCGGCCCAACAGAGCCTCACGACTGGCACGATGAGCCCATGCGAGAACCGATCGAGTTCACCGCTTCATTGGTAGACCGCCTGCCGGCCTCGGGCGTCGTGGCCGAGTGTCTACGGCTGCAGCAGTCAGTGCGGCCAAGATCGCGCATCGGTCGCTTCGTTGGAAGCAACCCGCTGCATGGTGAGGCACGGTCGTGGTTCACAGGCGCCCTGGGCGAACTCGAAGTGGCCCAGTGTCTCGCAGTGCTCGGAGCCGAATGGCGCGTGATGCACTCGGTGCCGGTCGGCGAGGCCGGCAGTGACATCGACCACGTCGTGATCGGGCCAGGTGGCGTATTCACCATCAACACGAAGGCGCACCGTGGAGCACGGGTGTGGGTCGGCGCTCGGCGGCTGCTCGTGAACGGCCAGGAGACCGACCACCTGCGAAACGCTCAGCACGAGGCGCGCCGTGCGAGTCGTCTCCTCACAGCAGCCGTGGGTGAGCCCGTCACCGCCCGCGCGCTCGTGGTCGTCGTGGGTGCCCGCTCGATCACGATCAAGCAGCAGCCGGAACACGTGCGAGTGCTGGATGCGACTCGCCTGGCACGGTGGTTGAAGAAGCAGCGGCGAGCGCTGGAGCCGCATGCCGTCGAGCGACTGGTGGCCGCGGCATCCGCGCCCGCTCTTTGGAGCAGCACCGACCTGCCTGCGATGCCGGATTTTTCGGCGTTCGATGAGCTTCGCTCTGAAGTGAGCCGTGCCGCGCTCGTGCGCGCTCTGTGGGCGTTCGGATTCGTCGGCGCCATCGTCGCGGCGCTCTTCATCCCGTGGTTCGGTTGAGCAGCGGCGCGAACCACCCCGCGAAGTGAGGCGCTCGCTGATCGCTATGCTTTGCTCATGTTTGTCGCAGTGGCGTTCGTCGCGGTCATCGGGCTGCTCACGCTCTTTCAGGCCGCGCTCGCGCTCGGGGCACCGTGGGGGCGCGCCGCCTGGGGCGGCCAGCACGCGGGCGTCCTGCCCACTGGATACCGCATCGGCTCAGCAGTGTCGATCCTGGTCTATGGGTTCATCGCGGTGATCGCGCTCGCGCGCGCCGATGTCGTCGACGTCTTGCCCGACGGGTTCGCGCAGGTCGCTATGTGGGTGGTCTTCGGATTCCTCGCGCTCGGCGTCGTGATGAACGCCATCTCGCGCTCGCGGATCGAGCGGGCGGTGATGACGCCGGTCGCGCTCGTGCTCGCCGTGCTCGCGCTCCTCATCGCGCTCGGCTGAGGAACCCTCGGCTGAGACGACGCTCACACCTCGGTCGTGCGCGAGGCCTCCCATGGAACGGTCCATCCCAGCTCGTCGAACAGCCTCGACAGCACGATGCCGGTGAATCCCCACACGAGGCGCCCCTCGACGTCGAACGCCGGTGAACGGAATGTCTGCGCGCCGCGCCGTCGCACCGCCGTGAGCCGGTTCGCGGGGTCGAGCAGGTCGGCCACAGGAATCCGAAACACATCGACTGTCTCGCGGTGATCGACCGCAGCCACCTGCGAAGGACGAGTCCACCATGCGAGCACCGGCGTGACAAGGTTGCTGCTCACCGACAGCGGCAGCTCAGGCAGTGTGCCGAGCACGTCGACGCCCGAGGGCTCGAGGCCGGTCTCCTCGACGGCTTCACGCAGCGCAGTCGCCGTGATGTCGGCATCCGCCGGGTCGACTCCCCCACCAGGGAACGAGATCTGGCTCGCGTGGTGGCGCATGGTCGCCGATCGCCGCTGCAGCAGCACGTCGAGATCAGCGGGCACGGGACCGTCGCTGTCGGCGGGTTCGCGATCGAGCACCCCGAACAGCACCAGCACTCCGGAACGACGAGCGGATGCCGCGTCGACGCCGAACCGGGAAGGATCAAGCGCCCAGTCCACCCCGCGGGCGCACAGCGACTCGAGGTCGCGTCGCGCTTGTCCGATCCCGGTCGCCACCTCGCCAGCCTACGGGGCCGCTGTCGGCGGTGGCCCACCGAACCGACGGACTCTGACGCACCGCGCCAGCTCCGGGCACCGGCCAGGCCGCCGGCTACGCCGCTGCTCGCCCCGCTGACTGCGCCGCGACCCACCCGAGGTACGAGCCCTCCAGCTCGACGACGTCGAACCCCGCGCGACGCAGTGCGCTCGCGACCACGCTGTTGCGCAGGCCGCTGCGGCAGTAGCTGACAATGGTCCCCTCGGACGGCAAGCGATCGAGGTTCCACAGGGCGCGACCCGCGCTCAACTGCTCGGCACCGGGCAGATGCCCGGCCGCGTATTCGGCCTTGCTGCGCACGTCGAGCAGCAGGGCACGGTCGAGCCCGTCGAGGTCCTCGGGTGAGACGGTGCGCGGCGCGACCAGGTCGAGCCCGTCGAGCGAGGAGATGAAACCGGTCACGGTGTCGATGCCCACGCGCATGAGGTGTGCGCGCAGTTCTTCGGCCTCGTCGCGATCGGCGGCGAGCGCGATGAGGGGGCGCTGCTCGGCATCCGGGTCGATCGCCCAAGCTCCGTATGTTGCTGCCTTGGCGGCACCGGGAATGTTCAGCGCGTCCGGAACCGTGCCGGTGTGCACTGCGCCATGCGAACGCGTGTCGATGAAGATCGCCGCGTCGGCGGCCAATTCGGCGCGCACGTCGTCGGCGCTGTATTCAGCGAGGTCGGGCAGCTCGCCGAGCAGCGCGGGCCCGACGCGGTTCTGCACCTTCATGCGCGCGAAGTAGGCGTGGGCGTCGGGCTGCCCGTTGAGCAGCTCATCGATGAAGCCCTGCTCATCCCCCGCCTCGAGGTACTTGCCCCACCACGAGAACGCGCGCTCGTAGCCGACGGTGGTCGAGTCGATCGCGCCGAGTGCCTTGCCGCACGCACTACCGGCACCGTGACCGGGCAGCACCTGCACATAGTCAGGCAGGGTCAGGAAGCGGTCGCGCAGGCTGGCGAACAACTGCTTGGCGCCGGCGAAGCGGGTGTCGATGCCACCGGCTGCCTCGTCGAGCAGGTCGGGGCGGCCCACGTCGCCGACGAACACGAAGTCGCCGGTGATCATGAAGCCGGGTTCGCTCGCCTGCGCGCCGTCAGTCACGAGGAACGACAGGTGCTCCGGGGTGTGGCCCGGAGTGTGCGCCGCGGTGATCGTCACGTTGCCGAGACGGATCGTGTCGCCGTCGCGCATGCGCACGGCCTCGTCGAATGCCTCGCCGTAGGTCCACTCAGGGCCACCCTCATCAGAGACGTACATCGTCGCGCCGGTGGCTGCGGCCAGTTCGCGCGTGCCCGAGAGGTAGTCGGCGTGGATGTGGGTCTCGGTGACCGCGGTGATCGTCATGCCGTGCTTCTTCGCGAGGTCGGAGTAGACGCGGATGTCACGGCGCGGGTCGATGACGATCGCCTCGCCGCGCGCCTGGCAGCCGATCAGATAGCTCGCTTGGGCGAGGTCTTCGTCGTAGATGCGTTCCAGCAGCATGGTGCGTTCCTCGGGTTTCTCGGGTGAGTCGGGTCGGGTTTGGGCGGGCGGGTGTTCGTCGGATGCGGTGCGGATGCCGTCAGCGGCCGAACAGGCGCGCGAGGAACCCGCCGCCGCGCGCTCCCTGGGCAGCCGCTTCCACCTCGGCGCGCGAGTGCTGGCCGTTGCACCACTGGGATGCCGGAACCTGACGCTTCACGTCTTGGATGTGCTCACCGCATCCGGTCCAGGTGGTCTTGCCACAGGTGTTGCACTTCGTTGCTCGGCACATGAAGCCGTTTCCAATCTCTCTGTCTCAACAATGTCGGAGATACCCCCGGGGGTATCAATCCGTGCTGGAAATAATACCCCCTGGGGTATCATGAATGTCAACTCGACCTGAGAGGGGCGCCGCAATGACCGAGAACCTCACAACGCACGCCGAATACGACCCCGAAGCCAAGCGGAAGATCGTCAACCGTCTGCGCCGCGCGCACGGTCAACTCGCCGCGGTGATCGCCGCCGTCGAGGGCGACACCCACTGCCGCGACGTCGTGCAGCAGCTCTCAGCGGTGTCGAAGGCCGTCGACCGCGCCGGGTTCCTCGTGATCTCCACCGCGCTGCGCGAATGCCTCACCGACTCGGGCGACGAGTCGAAGACCAACCCCGAGGAGCTCGAGAAGCTGTTCCTGTCGCTGGCATAGCGCGGGCGTAGGCTCACACCGGCAGCCCCCTTCGGCAGACGTGCGAGCTCGCCTGGCGCTACGCTGCGGCCATGGACCACGCGGATGCCGCAAAGCTGACCTCGAGTGACCCCAAGCAGGCAATGCAGCAACGCCTGCACTTCATCACCCTGTCGACCCACGACCTAGATGCCGTTCGCGCCTTCTACGTCGACGGCCTCGGCTGGACGCCCACCCTCGATGTAGCCGACGAGATCGTGTTCTTTCAGCTCGCGCCCGGGCTGATACTCGGCTTCTTCCGCGAAGACAAGTTCGCCCAAGACCTCGGGCTACCGCGTCCCGCGCCCGTGTCAGGTGTGACCCTCGCGCACAACGTTGAGAGCCGAGACGCCGTGATCCGACTCGTGGAAGCGATGGCAGCCTGCGGAGGAACGGTGCGCAAGCAGCCACAGCCCGGCGACTACGGTGGCATCTTCCACGCGCAGGTCGAAGACCCCAACGGCGTGCTCTGGGAGATCGCGCACAACCCTGGCTGGACGATCGGCGACGACGGGCGCGTCAGCTTTCCGTGAGGTGGCGGGCTGGGCCGCGGCGGTTATCGCCGCCGCCCAGCGCCGTACGGACTATCCCTGCGTACGCTCGCGGCGCCGCGAGACGACGCCAGCTGCGGCTCCGAGACCGAGCAGCGCGAGCGCGAGCCAGCCGAGGCTGGCGTCGACACCGGTCTGCGGGAGGGTGCGCCCGGTTCCGCTGTCGGCGGCCGGAACAGCCGCTCCGCCGCCAGCCGGCGGAGCAGGCGTCACCGGCGGCGTCGGGTTGTTCCACACGGCGAAGACGGTGAGGTCACCGCTGATCGAGGTCGCACTGGTGAACGCGGTGCCGGTGCCGTCGGCGAGCGTGTTCCATCCGGTCAACGTGCGCCCGGTCAGCGTCGGCGCGGGCAAAGCGAGCAGCGCAGCATCCAGCGACGCCGCATAGACGCGCTGTGCGGTCGATGCCGGGGCCGCATCGACGTGGTTCGAGTCGAACGTCACGACGTAGTTGTTGCCCGCGACGGCGAGCGTGCCGCCGTTCTCGACGCTGTCGATCGACGCCACGGTGAGAGTCCCGCTGTTGGCGAGCGTCCCTGCGCCACCGAGGGCCCCGTCGCCCGTGATCGAGCCGGTCGGGGTCACCGTGACCGCCCCGCCCGCGGGAACGATCATCGATGCGGATGCCGGCACGATGACGGTTCCACCAATCGTGACCGTGCCGAAGCCGCCGCCGACTCCCCCGCCGAAGGCCCGGCCGTTCGTCGAGTTGACCGTCACCGTTGCACCATCGCCGATCGTGACGGTTCCGCCGTTGCTGCCTTCGCTGCCGCCGATCGCCGCTGAATTCGCACTGCCGGTCGCGACCACGGTTCCGCCTGTGATCGACACGGTCGCAGGGGCAGGCGCATACCAACCGCTGCCGATGCCCGATGAGAGGTTGCCGCCGACGGCAGTGACCTGGCCACCCGAGATCGAGATCGTGCAGGGACCGTTGGATGCCCAGCCCGAGCCGATGCCCGGACCATCAGAGTTGCCAGTGGCGGTCACGGTGCCGCCGGTGATGTTGATGGTGCCGCAGTCCTGGCCGTCGCCACCACCGATGCCGGCACCGTGCCCTGCGGTGGCCGTGATCGTGCCGCTCTCAATGGTGAGGGTGGCGCCATGGGTTGTGATGCCGGCCGCAAAGCCTGCGGTAGCGCTGAGGGCGCCACCGCCAGCGGTGTCGCGAATCGTGAATGCCTTGCCGGCGGCGACAGTAAGACCCGCCACAGAGATCGCGTGTCCATTCAGATCGAGCGCGATCGAATTCGCCACCGTTGCCGCAGCGCCGAGCGCGAAATCGGCATTGACGACAACGACGTCGCCGTCGGGCGCGGTGTTCAGCGCCGTGGCCAGCTCGGCATCCGTCGTGACTGGCACATCTGCGGCCATGGCTGCGGATGGTGCTCCTGCCACAACCAGGGCACAGGAGATGATTGCGGCGAGCGAGATGGACGTCGCAGCGCGGGCGGGTTTGCGGGTCAGTGCGAAGGGGCGCACGAGTGCTCCAGGAGTCGGGTGGTGCCGGGTCAGGGTAAGGCGGTCAACGCAACGCTCCGCCACCCTCGGGAGGGGTCGCGGTCACCGGCGCGCAAACGACGTTTCGCAGCATATCGGTACGCGAACCTTTTTCAGGTCGCGACGTGCCCCGGAATGCGTCGATTCGATGTGATCGCGCACCCAGCCACATGGCCCCGGACCGAACCGGGTAGGCCGGCCTCAATCAGCCGCTCCTCTGCTGCCGATGAGTCGCCACAGACCTCTAACGTGTGCCCGGCGCCGGACCTACGATTGCGCCGACGCGAGGTTTGCTTCTCGCTGGAGGTCGACGATGCCTGATCCGATTGACGTCAACCCAAAGCTGTACCGAGTGGTGTTCGAGAACGCGCGCGTGAGGGTGCTCGAGTACTTCGACCGCCCGGGCGACGCGACAGTGACTCACAGTCACCCGGATTCGGTGATGATCACGCTCTCCGACTTCGACCGCCGCCTGACGCAAGGCGAGCGCACTCGCGATCTCCATCTGGACGCGTTTCAGGTGCGCTGGCTCGACGCGCAAGACCACTCCGGAGCAAACATCGGCTCCACCGACACACACGCGTTCTTCGTGGAACTGAAGGAGCGCGACAGTGCGGATGCCGCGAACGACGCGCACGCCGACGATCACGCGCTCGGCCCCACCGACCCTCCTCCGCTATGACCTCGTGACCGGCCGGGCCGTGGCGTTCGCACGGACTTCGCACGGACTTCGCCCGTTCACTCGCAGACCGCGGAGACCGCACTTGCCCTCCGATACTGTGGAGAGAAGCGCGAGAAACGGGGCCCGAACAGATGCGAGTCGTTGCAGTAGAGCAGTATCCCGAGCGTGCTCGCATCGGGTCACGACTGCGCGGGGCACGGCTCGCGAAGCACATGACGATCAAGCAGGTCGCGGATGCGTGCGGCCTCACCGAGGGGTTCATCAGCCGGCTCGAGCGCGACCTGACCTCGCCAAGCGTTGCGACCCTGATCAACCTCTGCAACGCGCTCAACATCGACGCGGGCGCTCTGCTCTCGCGCACGGATGCCGCGCACGTGAAGCTCGAGAACGCGCCGAAGCTGTCGTCGGCCACCGAGGGCTCCCTCGAGAAGCTGCTCACTCCGCGCCAGGAATCGCGTGTGCAGGCGATCCACGCGATCATCGAGCCCGGCGCCAAGGGGAACTCGCAGGACTACACCGTCAACTCGAACGTGCACTTCGTGCATGTGCTCGACGGCGAGCTGACGATGGAGATCCAAGATCAGCAGTGGGTGTTGGCTAAGGGCGACTCGCTCACCTTCGACGGGAAAGAGTCGCACCACTGGACAGCGTCGCCCAAAGACGGTGCGACGGTGCTCTGGTTCTTGACGCCCGCGACCGGCGAGTAGGCGGGTGCCACACTCACGAGCTCAAGCAGCCCGGCAGAGCAGCAGCGTGAAGCTGCGGTTCCGCCATGACGGTGCGGGCCTCGACTAGCGCGGCAGCGCCTCAGAGTTCTCCGCCGTCGACTCAGACACCTGGCCGGCCGCCTTCTTCGGCCCACGCGCTGGCAGGTTCACGATGCCCCACACCGACGCCGCCGCGGTCAATGCGATCGCCGCGATGAACGCGGCGACAAGCCAAGGGTGATGCACTGCTGTGTCGGGGATGCGGCGATCAGGCACCGCCACGACGCCGATCAATGCGCCGAGCAGCCCGAAGTAGCTGCCGAGCAGGAACGATCGGTGCGACTTCACCCGGTGACGTCGCGCCGCGATGATGCCCATGGTCACCGTGAACGCAGTAAAGAGCGAGAGGGCGTGAAGCCACCCGAACCCGCCGTTGATCGTGCGGATGCCGAACGAGGTGGTGATGACCAGCGCCATCGCGACCACCCACGTCCAGCCGACGATGCGGTGAGGCCGGTCGCCCTTGCGGCGCCGAAAGATCTGAACGACGCCGAAGCCGAGGGCATAAGTGGCCGCTACGGCATGGACAAGGATCAGCGGGTCCCAACGATCGAGCACCACCGGAGCCTACAACCTTTCTGAGCGTGGGCTGTGCGTAGCATCTGAACCCGAAGCAGCCACTTGGTGTCTGTCTTATCGCTGGCGCGACCGCGACGGGAAGCCGGCCGCCCCTCTCGGAACGGCCGGCTTCGAGCCCGCGCGACCTCGCGTCGATTGCGCCCGCGTGACCTCGCGTCGATTGCGCCGAGCGCTACTGCGCCCGGTGCACCCCCATGAACACCTTTTCGGTGTCTTCGAGCGTGTGCCACACGCCCTTGAACCCTTGCGGGATCACGAACGACTCCCCCGCACCGAACTCGCGGCGCGCGCCGGACTCGTCTTCCACGGCGACGCGGCCGCGGAGCACGACGCACAGCTCGGTGTACGGCCATGACTCGAATGCGACGCTGCCGGCCGAACCGGTCCAATAGCCGCCCTCGACGGCCGAGTTGCCGAAGTCGGCGCGGTACTCGGTCTCGGTCCAGCCGTCGCTGACCTCGTCGTACGACGCCGGGTCGGGCACAGAGCCCTCCAGCGCAGTCGGCGACAGGGTAACAATCTGATCCACGCTCATCACGCGCTCACCTCCAGTTGCCAGAAGTCGGTCTTGTACACGTGCTTCTCCACAGCGCGCGCGACCGACATCACCTTCATGTCGTCGAATGCGGGGCCGACGACCTGCACGCCGGTCGGCACGCCGATCGACGACATGCCGCTCGGGATGCTCAGCACGGGCAGCTGGCTGAGCATGTTGAACGGGTAGGTCATGAACCAGGCCTCGGCGATCTTCTCCGGCACGATCTCGCCGTTGATCTCGATCGCGAGGTCGAGCGGCGAGCGGTCGGCGCCGACGGAGGGCAGCGCGGTGGTCGGGCAGAGGAACGCGTCGTACTCCTCCAGCATCCGCCCCATGCGCCCGTACATCGCAACGTGCACCTCGAGCGCCGCGGTGAGGTCGTCGGGCGTGAGCGACTTGCCGTGCGCGATCATGTCGGCGGTGTAGTCGGCCAACTGGTCGACGTCGCGCTCGAAGTCGTGCACGAACCGGGCGGCGGAACCACGGCTGGAGTTCGTGGCGAGCCAGGCGTCGAACGCCTCGGTCCCCCAGTCGAGTTCGACCTCCTCGACGGTCGCGCCGAGCGCGCGCAGCCCCTCGACGAGCGAGAGCAGGTTGTCGCGCACCTCGGTGTCGACTGGGAAGTACCCGAGGTCGATCGAGTACGCGATCTTCCAGCCCTTCACATCGGCCAGGGCCGTGTAGTCGACGGTCTCGTTGACGGTGCTGATGTCGTCGGGATGCCGGCCGGCGATGATGCTCTGCATCAGGCACACGTCTTCGACGGTGCGCGCGAGCGGGCCGTAGTGCATGTAGGGGTCGAAGGTGTTGGGCAGGTCGTTCGGGTTGCGGCCGAACGGCGCCTTGTACCCGTACACACCGCAGCAGGATGCCGGGATGCGGATCGATCCGCCGATGTCGGACCCGTCGGCGATCGTCGTCATGCCGGCGGCGAGGGTCACGCCCGCCCCCGACGACGACCCGCCGGGTCCGTACTCGCGGTTCCACGGGTTGCGGGTGACGCCCCACAGCGGGGTGTAGCAGTTGCCGGCCTCACCGAACTCGGGCATCGTGGTGCGGCCGATCACGACGGCGCCGGCCTCAAGCATCCGTGCGACGCCCGGATGAGTGTCGGAGACGACGTTGTCGGCGTACAGCTTCGAGCCGTAGGTGACGGTGTGCCCGGTGATCGGCACATTGTCTTTCACGGCGAGCGCGATGCCCTCGAGCGGGCGGGCGGTGCCCTGACGCCAGCGTTCGTCGGCGAGGCGTGCACCGGCCATGGCCTCTTTGGCGTACACCGCGGTGAACGCGTTCAGGCCCGGGTTGACCTCGTCGATGCGGGCGAGCAGCGCCGCCATGAGTTCGGAGGGCAGCAGCGATCCGTCGCGGAATCGCTGCAGCGCCTCGGTCGCCGAGAGGTAGACGAGTGATCGATCAGACAGATCAGACAGATCAGACAATTGGTGGTTCCTTTCTCAGGCTTCGAAGCCGGCGGCGGCGAGCCGGTCGTGCAGTGCGCGGGTGGCCTCGTCGAACGGTTCGACGAGCCATGCCATGTGGTCGGCCTGCCCGTGCCGCTGGGTCGCGCTGCCTGCCCAGTTCGTGCGGGCGCGCTCGGTGACGTAGCGGCGGGCGCCCTCGACGATCGAGAGCATGTTGCGCAGCGTGCCCTCGTCGGTCTTGGCGTACTGCCCCGCGGTGGCGAAGTAGATGGGTGAGGTGTGCGCGAAGACGGGGCGCTCCCAGTTGTCGTGGTGCTTGGCGGCATCCCTGCCGAAGCAGCGCACCGCGACCCACGAGTCTTCATGCACCGTGATCGCGTGCTCGACCTGGTGACGGGTCGCGCCCTCGGGCACCGGCACGCGCGCCTCGACGCGGCCGTCGACGATCACCTCGATCTCGCTCACTGGGAATACCGTCTCGAGCTCGATCGCGAGCTGCGCGGTTGAACCGGATGCCGTCTGCACCACCGATCCGATCGGCGCCCCGTCTGCGGTGACCCACAGCAGCGGACCGCTGGTGACCATGGTGTTGCCGCTCTTGATGCCGCGCGACCACGCCCAGTAGTCGACCTGCGACGGGTCGTCGACTGCGGCGTAGGTGCGCATCATGCCGATGGGCACTTCGGCGGTCATCTTGTCGGTGCCTGCGGCGAGCGGCATCCGGAATCCGGCGTTGAGGTACCGGTAGTACTCGTTCATGTTGTAGTGGTCGAACGCGATGGTCTCGACCGCGTCGAGCCGTCCGGTGGCGAGCAGCGCTGCGGTCTCGCCGTAGGGCACCGGGAAGTGCGCGAGCACGACCGTGCCGCCCTGCGCGTGGCACTCATCGGCCCAGCGCGAGAGCGTGGTTTCGAGTCCGCCGCCGAGGTCGGCCTCTTCTGAGCCGCCGGTGCACCAGGGGAAGATCGGTTCGCGGATGCCGAGCAGGTTGATGTGCCCGAGCATGTTGGTGCGGTTCTCCTGCCCGGTGAAGACGACGGTGCGGCCGTCGGGCGACTGCTCGGGGCGTCCCGAGAACTCTTCGGTGCTGGTGAAGAGGTGGCCCCACTGGGTCTGCAGCAGGTTCACCACTTCGAGGTCTTCGGCGCGCGCCTCGAGCTCGGCGCCCTTGGTCGACACGAAGTGCACGTGCGTGTCGCCACCGGCGTAGCCGCGGGCCAGCGGGTCGAACTCGCGCTGCACCTCGAGGGTGAACCGGGTCGAATCGGGGCCGACCGTGATGGTGCGGCGCACCGGGCGGTAGGTGAACCCGCGCGCCAATTCGACGGTCACCTCGCCGTCGGGCAGCCAGCCTTCGAAGCGGCCGTCGATGAACGCGTAGGTGTGGGCGCCGAGGCGCACGTCTCCCCCGATGTCGAGGTTCCAGGTGCCGCCGTCGGAGTTGATGTGGGCGTGGTGCGCATAGGGGGCGAACGGGATGCCGTCGGCTGACTCGAAGCGGATGCGGCATGCCACGAGCTCACCCGTGTCGGCATCCCGCACCTCGCCCGTGACCCAGGTGCGGTCGGCCGAGGGCAGCTTCGCGGTGACGGATGCCGAGACCGCGAGCTCGCCGTGCTCGACGAGGTCGCGCCACCGGAACGAGCCGAGCGTCTCGGCTCCGCGGCGCACCGTGACCGTGGCGGACGGTGCGGCGGCGATGCGGGCGTAGCCGATGTCGTCGCGCTCGCGAGTGCCGCCCCAGCTGCTCACGTCAAGGCCGGCGTGCGGCTGCGAGCGCGCGACCTTGTAGAGGTAGGTGCTGCTGCCGCGGTCGACCTCGATCGAGACGGTCTCATCGGCCTCGCCGTCGGCGAAGGTGAACAGGGTCTCGCGCGCGACCTCGCGGATGAGCGGCTCTTCGTCGAGCAGGCTGCGGGTGAGCGCGCCGAGCACGATGGTGTGGCGTTCGCCGCGCAGTTCGACACGCTCGATGCGGGCGTCGGGGCGCGGGTTCTGCCAGGCCCACAGGTAGAAGCGGTACGGCAACACGTAGGGCACGCGTGATTGCGGGTCTTCGATCTCGACCAGGCGCGCGCCGGCTTCGTCGTAGCGTCCGCAGGTGCGGTCCATGAGCTCGTGCTCGGCGTCGTTGACTGCGAGGAACGGCGTCTGCCCCCAGTCGAGCGGCAGCGCGCGGCCCGACCACTTGCGCGGCGTGGGGCCGATCTCGAACCGCTGGCGCAGCGGCACATCGACGGTCTCGCCGTCGTCGAAGACCACTCGGTATGCGCCGACGGTCTCGCCGATCGAGCCGCCTTCGAACAGGTCGGGCTCGAGCACGGCGTGGGCGAACACGAGCCAGCGGGCCTCGTCGTTCACGGGAGCCGTGACGGGCTCACCGCCCGGCGCGGCGAGGGCGAAGGCGGCATCCGGGGTTCCGAATGAGAACGGCAGGCCGTGCAGGGAGCGCTGGCCGAGCGTGATCTCGAGCGGGTCTTCCATGATGTCGGCCGGTGCGGTGAAGACCGGCGTGAGGTCGATCGGCTCGTACTCGACGGTGGTGGTGTGCACGGTGGTTCTCTCTGGTTCGTGGTGATGCTCGCCTGCGGAAGGTCGAGCGTGGTCGGCGCGGTCAGGTCTACTGGCGGGTAGTCCGAATCAACCGGACCGCCCGGTTCGTCGCGTGAAGCGGTCGAGCACGTTGCGCACGACCTGCGACACGAACGGGTCGCCGGTGCTGAGCGCGTGCGGCCACTGGGTCGAGCCGCCGTTGAACACCTCGCCGGCGCCTCGGGTGAAGGTGGCGATCATGCCCGAGCCTCGAGATTCGTTCTGGCGCACGTAATCGGGCAGCTCGTCACCGAGCGCGTCGAACAGCTCTTGGATGCCGCTGTCTGAGCTGCCCAGCGGCTGGGTGCCGTTGAAGCGGTCTTCCTCACCCTTGACTGCGGGGCACAGCGCGAGGATCTCGAGCGTGTCGGGGGCGCCGTCTTCGAAGGTGGGGAACGGCAGTCCGCGGCGGAAGGTGTATTCGACTCCGTCGACCTCGAAGGCGGCGAGGAACGCGGGTGCGCCGCCGAGCAGGTCGCCGTAGTACAGGTCGGTGCCTGCGAACGCCCAGTGTTCGGGGCGGTACACGGTGAACCCGCCGGACGATCGGGGCGCGGCGACGCCGTAGCGGGTGAGCGTGCCGCCGAGGCCGTTGAGCCCGACCGTGGTCGCGCCCGGGCGGCCGACGCTGCGGGCTTCCCAGACCGTGGTGGTCAGGTGGGGTGTGGTGTCGGATGCCGGGTCCAGTGACGGCAGCCGGTAGCAGTACTGCGTGGTGCTGTCGTCGCTGAGCCGGACCTGCCACTGGTAGTTGCCGGCGAACCGGGCGAATCCGCCGCCGCGCTCAACGAACGCGTCGATCACGTCGCGCATCTGCCACGACCAGTACTCGTCATGCCCGACCACGACCGCGCAATCATAGGGGTCAAGAGCCGTCGGGTCCTCGTGCAGATCGATCTGTGTGAGGTAGTCGAGCTCGTAGCCGTGGCCCTCGGCCCAGATCACGAAGTCACGCTCGTAGGTGGCCCAGAACGCGTCGGCGTGGTGGCGGCTGTACCCGTTGAGGCGCGCCCACTCGTAGGCGGGGTACCGCGGCGCTGCGTCGATCGGTGGGGTGTGCGAGTGGAACTCTTGCGGCACGCCGGGAGGTTTGCGCAGCATCCCGCGCGCGATCGGTCGCTGCGTCGATGAGAGCGGTGAGCCGATCTCGTTGCGCGGGTCGTCGCCGATGCCGCGGTACTGGTTGGCGCCGCCCCAGTCGTTGTAGGCGCTCAGCGTGCCCGTCGTCAGTATCAGGGCGATCGACGCGCGGTGGTCGGTCGCGTGCTTGACGATGATGAAGTGCTCGCGCTCCCACACCTCGCCCGAAGGCGTGTGGTTGCGCACGATGATCAGGTAGAAGCCGGCGGGGGCGTCGTCTGGGATGCTCCAGTGGTGGGTCGGCTCCCACCCGCAGCCGACGGCGTAGGCATCCGCCGGCGTCTCCTGCCGCACGCCCGTGAGCGTGTGCGCGCGATGCACGGTCTCGGGGTGCGCGCCGTCTCTGATGACCTCGAGCTCGAACTCGCTCGCGGTGGTGCTTATGTGCAGCTCGACCGTCTCGCCTGGCAGGTATGAGTACCGGGGCGTGTACACCCAGGTCTCGGGGCTGTCGGTGGTGAACGGGCGCTCGGAGGGCCACCCGCGCGGCGACCAAGCGGCGGGTGCCGTCAGCTTGGTGTCGGTCGACATGGTGCTCCAGTGGTGCGAGGTGAAGGCGAGTGGTGCGGATGCCGCGCGCTCGCCTCACGAGGTGTCAGAGGTTGGCCGGCGTGGGCCGATCTTGAAGGGGTTCGGCCCACGCCGGGGCTGATGCGGCGAGGTCAGGAGGTCGCGGCCTGCGGCTGCGGCTCTTCCTCGTCGTCGGCTGCGGATTGCGTCGCGAGCACCGCGTACACCTCGGGCCTATTGCGCTTGAGGTAGAGCGCGCGAGCGATGCCACCGACCGCCGCGGCGATCGTGAGTGCGAACACGACCACGTTCACGACCGGGTCGCCGCCCGAGTACAGGTCGAAGTTCACGATGACCGCGACCGTCGCGGCGACGAGTCCGACGAACGCGAGTGCCGGCGCGATGGTAGTGCGCCACAGACCCTCGTCGGGGTGGGTGCGACGCAGGTAGCGCAGCACCGAAAGCGAGCAGAGCGCCCACAGCAGGATGATCGCGAGGAACCCGATCGCGCTGCCGAGCAGCAACAGCCCGGTGTAGGGGTCGACGTTGCCGAAGATGCAGAACAGCAGCACCGCGAGGGCGACGGCCGACTGCAGCATGCCGGCGACCCACGGCGACGAGGTCTTGGCGCCGGTGTGAGCGAAGACGCGCGGGATGATGCCTTCGCGGCCGAGCGTGAACACGTACCGGTTCGACGCGTTGTGCAGGGCGAGCAGGGCCGCGAACGCGCTGAGGATGAGCAAGATGTTCATCACCTCGTAAACCACCGGGTTGGTGAACACGGCGAAGAGCTGCACGACGAGACCCACCGGGTCATCGGCCGCAGCCGCGTCGATGCCATCGAAGCCGTAGGCCGTGAGCACGACGAGGGCCATGAAGCCATAGAAGAGTCCGATGAACGCGACGACGATGTAGGTGGCGCGGCGCACCGTGCGGGCGCCGCCCTTGACCTCTTCGGAGTAGATCGCGGTCGACTCAAAGCCCATGAACGCACCGAAGATCAGCGCGAACATCGCCGCGCTCTCGGGGCGCAGGATGAGGCCGGGGTTGAGTGCTTCGACTGGCACGGGGCCCGACTTATCGGAGGCGATCACGGCGATCGCGAGCACGACGAGCGCGAGGATCTCGAGCACCAGCACGGTGGCGAGCACCCGGGCGCTAGCGGTGATGCCGCGGATGCCGAAGAAGCCGACGATCGCGAGCACGACGAGGCCGTAGAACCACCACGGCAGCGTGACGCCGGTCCAGCGGGCGATGCTGTCGGCCGCGTAGACGCCGATGGCGCCGTACGTCGAGACCTGCAGCGCGTTGTAGGCAAGCACGGCGAGCATCGCGGATGCCGTGCCCGTCTCCTTGCCGAGACCCTTCGCGATGATGAGGTAGAACGCACCAGCGCTGCGGGCGTACTTCAGCATGGTATTCAACCCCACCGCGAACAGCGCCATCACCGCGGCCGCGACGATGTACCCGCCCGGCACCGCGGCGCCGCCCACGAGGAAGTGCAGCGGCATGACCGCCGCGACGAGGGTAAGCGGCGCAAGCGTCGCCAGTGCGGTGAAGACGAGTTCGGGCAGACTCATCGCACCCCGCGCCAGCGAGGTGTTGACGCTGCGTTGCGTCTCAACGGACATTACGAGACCCCTTCGGCTCAAGAACTTGTTCGCTATGCACTTTAGAGTGCGTGGGAAATAAGCACAACCGACGCACCGACAACCAACGGTGCGCACCAAGCGTCGAGCACGCGGCGGTGCAACCCGCGAGCGAGGGCGCTATGGAGCGCAGTTGCCGCTAACGCCCCAACGGCCGATCCTGTTGGGGGGATGCAGGACACATCGTGAATGGCGCTGGCACCGACTGCTCTCAATCCGCCTAGGGACCTCAGCAGACTGACAGGCGTTAGAAGGACCCAAACGTCTCGTCAAGGATCGCTTTTAGGGCTTTGGCCGCCGTGTAGTCAAAGTGCATACTCTGCGTCGGCGAAGCACCAGGCTTCGGGCCGCCCTCCGCATAGTTATAGAGGTAGAGGTAGACCGTGCCGTCGTCGCCGAGGACCCGCTGCACGTAGCCGTCAACTTCCGACTGTGGTGCCTTAACGTCCCGGTCACCGACAATGAACTTCCGCACTATCGCCACGACATCACCACCACGTAGGCCGCCACGCGGCCGACGGTACCCGAGAATGTCTCCGCTTGCCAATAGGCTGAGCGCTGCCAGCGATCAAAGGGTAGGAAACATGATGGAGCGTGACGCACGTTTTCGTTTCATAGATCTC
The DNA here is from genome assembly GCF_029952955.1 of Ruicaihuangia caeni. Classification (GTDB taxonomy): domain Bacteria; phylum Actinomycetota; class Actinomycetes; order Actinomycetales; family Microbacteriaceae; genus Ruicaihuangia; species Ruicaihuangia caeni. Next base: position 1,075,768 of record NZ_JASATX010000001.1, read on the forward strand.
TTCGCAGGTCTCGGCGGATTCCATATCGCGCTGCAAGGACTCGGCGGCCAAGGAGTCTTTGCCGCCGAGTGGGAGCCGACGCTCAATCGGTTGTATTCCCAGAACTTCCCCGGTACCGCGGTGTGGTCCGACGTGAACACCCTCGACGACGCGAGAGTCATACGTACCCAAGTACCAGAGCACGATCTCCTAACCGCGGGGTTCCCTTGTCAACCGTTTTCGAAAGCGGGCGAGCAACTTGGCTTCGCGCACACCCTTCAAGGTCAACTCTTCTTCAAAGTGCTAGACATTCTGAAAGTGAGACAGCCTCGCCGCTTCATTCTGGAGAACGTTCCGAACATCCTGCGGCATAAGCGGGGGGAGACTCTTGACACGATCCTCACAGAATTGAAGCAGGCCGGCTACACCGTCCAGTGGCGCAAATACTCCCCCCACGAGTTCGGGGTCCCACAGATCCGGGAGCGCGCATACTTTGTCGGATCCCTAGATGGACTTAGGGACTTCCAGTGGCCAGAGCCAACGCACCAGAAGACTGACATCCGAACCGTTCTTGACGATTCAGCTCTACCAAGCCGTGCGATTCCGCCCCAGACGCTCCGAGCGATTGACATGTGGGATGACTTTCTCCGACGTTCTCCCGCAGACGTGAAGCTTCCTTCGTTTCCGATCTGGTCCATGGAATTCGGCGCTACGTACCCATTTGATGATGAGGGAACGCCTCCGGCAATCTGGGCCGAGAAGGGCCCGCGCGAGCTTGATGGATTCATGGGGAGTTTTGGGCATGAACTCTCTGGACTTACACGCGAGCGTCAGTACGAACTGCTACCCAGCTACGCTCGCCGTGACGGGGACTACAGGTTTCCTACCTGGAAACGAGCTTTTATTCGTCAGAATCGAGACTTCTTCTGGACGAACCGTTCTTGGATCGCGCCCTGGATGGAAGCTTGGAAGCCCTGGGACTTACCGCAGAGCCTTCAGAAGTTTGAGTGGAACGCTCAAGGCGACGAACGCCGGATCGACAAGTTTGTCCTGCAGGTGAGAGCGTCGGGAATTCGAGTGAAGCGCACCACGACTGCCCCCAGTCTCGTCGCAATGACACACACGCAAGTTCCCATCCTTGGCAGCGACCTCGTCGGTGTACGGAGATACATGACGCCTCGTGAGTGTGCACAACTCCAAAGCCTTGGGGAGGTGAGACTGCCGGAGAGCGATCTCACGGCCTACAAAGCGCTTGGCAACGCTGTAAATGCGAGCGTGGTGAGGGCCATAGCTGAGCCACTCCTTCGTGGTCTAGTCAAGACCAAACCTGGGCTGGCCAGCGGTTCGACGAAGGCCGCTGCCTGAGGCGGAGATCCAAGCGCACGTGGACATAAACATCCGACCGGAAGTCAACATCCTGGGCGTGCTCAGACATCTGAACTACAAGCCCTGGTTCGCACTAGCGGAGTTCGTCGACAACTCCATCGCCAGCGCCCTGCAACACCGACTCGCATCCCCAGGCAGGCCGCTCCGAGTCACGATCGACTTGTACCCAGAGGATGGCGGCCGAGTCGTCATTCGCGATAACGCAGGAGGAATTGATCCTGCGGACTTCCCTCGTGCATTCCGCGCTGCACAGGCCCCCCCCGATCGCACGGGGCTATCTGAGTTCGGTATGGGCATGAAAAGTGCAGCTACCTGGTTCGCAAGAGAGTGGAAGGTAACCACCTCGGTCGCGGGCGATGCCGTTGAGCGAACAGTGCATTTTGATATTGATGAGATCCGCGATAACCAGCGGGACACTATCCACGTGCGCGAGGCACCCACGGAAGCGAACTCGCACTTCACAACAATCGAGTTGTTCCGGTTAAATCACATCCCACAAACCAAGACGCTAAGCAAGATCAAGGCTCACCTTTCCAGCATCTACCGCGAATTCCTTCGAACCGGAAACCTCGAGCTCGTGTTCCGAGGAGAGAAGCTAACGTTCGCAGAGGTTGAGCCCCTAGTTGCTCCACGCGCAAGCGATCCACGCGGTGCGGTGATGCGTTGGGTAAAGAAGATAGATTTCAGCCTCGACGAGACCCATCGTGTGTATGGGTTCGCGGGCCTGCGCGCCAAGGGTTCCACTGCCGAGGCTGGCTTTGCGCTAATGCGACGGGGCCGACTCATTCTGGGAAGTGCAGACGAAACATACCGTCCTGTAGAGATCTTTGGACGCTCGACAACGCACACCTACCAGCGTCTCTACGGCGAGTTGACCCTGGAAGGCTTCGAGGTGAGCCACACCAAAGACGGCTTCCGCTGGGACGGCTACGAGGATGCCTTCCTCGAGGCACTCGAAGCCGCCCTATCAGACGGCGATCTTGATCTCCTCAAGCAGGCGTCAAACTATCGCCTCCAGCCGATCGCCGACCATCGGAAGCCCGTAGAAGAAGCCGTCACCAAAGTCGCCACTTCTGTCGAGGAGCACTTCGACACGGTTGCGTCCAGAGTCATAGCTCAGCGGTCCGACGATGAAGAGCACATCCCAGACACTGTGACGCAGTCTCGTGACTTCGCTTCAATCAATCGTTCGGCTCAGGTCGTGCTGGAGGGCGAGGTTTGGACCGTGGACTTGGAGGCGACGCTTGAAGACGGAATACCCGATTGGATCGCAGTTGGCGCGGAAGTCCCCGGTGCGCACTCAGCCTCTCGACTTCCGGAGACACGGGTCAAAGTGACTGTCAGCCTCGCCCATCCCTTCAGCCGCAAGTTCCTCGGGGCGGCAAACGAGAACTCCGAGATGATCATGGCTTTCGCAGCCACGATCGGGTTGGCGCTCGCTCTTGGGAAGCGGAGCGGCGCCAAATCACACAGCGTCATCCGACGCATCAACGAACTCGCGCGAGAGACTTTCTCGAGTATCGACGGAACAGAGGACAAAGGGTGACAATCACAATCGCGCCGATGAATGCTGGGATGAATAACGCCTGGGAACCTGAGATCGGCGAGCGGACACAGCAGTTCATCGCATCCAAATCGAGCGGTCGGGGCGCGATCGACATGAGCACAGTGCTCACCGAAGCAAAATCGATCCTGGGCCACTGCATACCACCGACTGCGCCGGCAGGTAGTTCGGTTGTTCTGGTCGTCGGATATGTTCAATCCGGCAAGACTCTTTCGTTCACAACTCTTTCATCGCTCGCGGCCGACAATGGCTTCGGAGTCGTGATCCTCCTCGCGGGGACAACCACAAATCTCAAGGGCCAGAGCGAGGCCCGACTTCGAAAGGACTTTGGTCTTGACGAGTTACAGCGAAGCTGGAAGCTGTTTGACAACCCCGAAGTCAACGGTCCATCATTTCCCGCAATCCAATCTGCCCTAAAAAGTTGGAAGCGACATCGAGACGGAGCAGCTCTTCAGGAGAAGCCAGCGCTAGTACTGACCGTCTTGAAGCACGCGGGCCGCGTTGAGAACGCGGCGGCCGCGCTCAAGCGACTCGATTTGAGCGGTGTTCCGGTGTTGATAATCGATGACGAGAGCGACCAGGCAACACCCAATACTCGAGCGCGCAGGAACCGTCTCTCTGGCGCATCCGACGAAAGCCCAACCTACTCAGCGGTAGCAAGCCTCCGCGCGGCGCTCCCCCACCACTCGTTCGTCCAATATACGGCCACGCCCCAGGCGAACTTGCTCCTCGCTACTGCTGATCGGCTCGATCCACACTACGCCAAGGTTCTGTCCAGCGGGCCGGACTACACCGGCGGCCGTGCCTTCTTCCAAGACCGAGTCAAGGAGTTGGTAGTCGTGGTTCCGGACGCAGAGACCTACGACCCTCGCAACCCGCTGACCGAACCGCCGCAGGGCCTGCAGGATGCGCTAAGAGTGTTTCTCCTCGGCATTGCCGACGCGAGTCGAAAGGGAATCGAGGAGAACCGGTCAATGATGGTGCAGGCACATCAGAATACAGCGCCCCACCGGCAATATCGATCGTGGATCCGGCATCTCCTTGAAGACTGGCAAAAAGGTATCGAAGCCGGTGGCGAGTATCGGGACGAAGTCTTGGTCGGCTTTCAGGCTGCATACGAAGAACTGGCGAAAACCGTTGAAGAGTTGGGTACCTTCGAGGACCTAATCTCTCGCATCCCAGAACTCACCGAAGAGCTCCGCGTGGTTGAAGTCAATTCGACGCAGCAAGCGGAAAAGGATATCGACTGGACATCGGACTTCTACTGGCTGTTGATCGGCGGGATGAAGCTTGATCGCGGATTCACCGTTGAGGGCCTAACCGTCACGTACATGCCACGGCCCATCGCCGGCAACGCGGACGTCTTGCAGCAACGTGCACGATTCTTCGGATATAGAGCTGCCTACATTGATTACTGCAGGGTCTATCTTCGCTCAGATGCGCGAGACGCATTTGTCGATTACGTCGACAACGAAGAGTTCCTTCGCGCAGGACTGAAGCGCCACGAGGGCAAGCCTCTATCGGTGTGGAAGCGTGACTTTGTGCTGCACGGTCAATTCGCAAGTCCCACTCGCACCGCAGTCATCGGGCGGAGAGTAGCTCGAAGGCGGGCCAGTCGGCAATGGGCCTGGCCCAAGTGGATGCATCTCGGTGAAGATATCCGACTCGCCAACGAAGAATTGTTTGCCGCGGTTTTGGCGCGCACGCGGAACGAAGCAGTGGATGGAACCCTCTTTCCTGATGCTGTTGACCGTCGAAGCGGCAAGAGAAATCTCGCGGTCACCGGGATCGAACTCGAAGAAGCCCTGGAGTTCCTGCTCCAAATCCGCGCCGGGCACGCCGAAGACTCGATGCTGCTACAGGCGATCGCAATGCAGTTGGCTCGAGTCATCCGAGAGCCGAGAAACGATGATCCGAAATCGGCAGCGCTCGTCTTCATGAGCGAACTCGACGTTCCAGCCGGCCCCGGCCGTCAACTTAGCGTGGTTCAAGAGAACCTCCTCGTGGGTATGAACCCCTCGGGCGCCAGGGGCGCCGCGGTCAACTATTCGGGTGACCGGACGTTCCGTTCACCCGACGAGGTGACTATCCAACTGAGAACCCTCGCGCTCACTGACTCGCCGCCTCCGGGCGAAACCTACGATCGTGTCCCATGGTTCGCAGTGAGTTTCCCTGACGGCCTGAGCAACGACTGGTTCATTGAAACTTGAGCGACATCGCCGGTACAGCCGAGTTCATATTGGAGGCGTTCCATACGCTCGGGGACCGTCCGCTCGGGGACGGGGCGCTCGATGCACGACGCGTCCCTGACCGCCACGATGCCTTCGTGGCGGTTTCCGCGCACAAGGAACGCTTTGTCCTCTTCGAAGTCGACCAGGAAACATTCGTCGATGAGCGCCGCCTCAAGGCACTGCACATCCTGACGGGGGACAACTTCACAATCGTTGACGCCGCTAGCGACGAGGTGTTGCAGAGGCGCTTCGCCATGGTTGCGCTCCGGAGGGGCAATGACGACCTACTCTCGTCCTTCGCAGTAGTAGCGGCCGCGTTGCTTTCGACCCTGGCGGACAACCCCACTTCGGCGGAAATAGTCGACTTCCTCGATAGCCTGGCGGACTTGGTGGCTCAACGTGGCGTGATCGAGACATCGACCGTGACGGGGCTATGGGGCGAGTTGTGGTTGATCGCTTCTGCCGAGGACCCAACCCCGCTAGCGACGGCGTGGCATAGTACCCCTGGCGATCGTTTTGACTTCTCGCTGCCTAGCGCTCGCATCGAGGTAAAGACTACGGCTGGGTCCGTACGTAATCATGAGTTCGCTCTGGATCAATTGGCGATCGGAGATCCCAAGACAGTCTTGGTAGCCTCGCTGGCCATAGCCGACGATCCCTCCGGGCGTTCCGTCATCGACCTACTAGAAAGTCTGCTGCAACGATTGCCGGGACCGGTAGCTGCGCGAGTCAACCGAATCGCATTGCGCACGCTCGCAGGCGACATCGAGTCGGCGGAGGACTTTACTTTCGCGACTATCGGCGCAGAACCCTTCCTCGCGTTTGCCGCTAGCGATGTACCGCGACCCTTGGTGGCCCCGGGGTCTGGAATCACTAGCGTACGATTCCGATGCAATCTAGACGCTCTTACCCCCGTTGCTCGATCACTACCCGAATTCCTGGGTCTGTTGTCGTGACGGACGACTCGCTAAGCCACGCGGGTCCTGCTGACGTGGCGTGCAACCCTGATCTCGGCCGGTGTGCGATCGCCCAGTTCGGCATACAGGCGGTGGCTCTTCCAGCACTACAGCTTTCTAGGTGCAGCCGACGCCGGCCCACCAGTTCACTTGGTCGAGGGGCTGGGCCGGCGGGCGGGAGCACCTACATCCCTGAGCCGGAGATCCATGATCGAGGCTCCGGCATCAAGCTGGCTGGCACACCAAGATTCACCCTGGTGGATGCGACCTGCCAGGAGATCCCCGAGGCGTCTGCTCTACTCGGCTAACTGCCTGCGTTGACCCGCCTCGCCCCAGACGCGACGATGCGATCGACATGGCGCTGCGTGAGCGCGTTGCACTGCTCGCCTCTTTCTAGTGCAGCCTGAAGCCAACCCGGACCCTTTCGCACTGCGACCTCGGGTGCCAGGCGCTCGAGGTCCCCGTGTTCGACCAGGACCACGCCGGCTTCGTCGAGCTTTGTCAGCAGTTCGCCGGCCGCGGTCCTTGCTTCGCCGCGAAAGGCGGACATCCCGTGCTCTTTGACCGAGGCCCACGGCGAGGCAGTCGTTCGCAGTTGCGCCGCTACCGCGTCCTTAAACGACTTGGAGTAGGGCTCGCTCCGCTTGTCCGCGAGAAGCGCGGTGATGGCGTCGAGCACATGGCCAACGTTCGCCGGTTCGCGAGGCGCAGTCAGGTCGGCGGTAGCGACCTTCCAAAGCCGATCGAGCTCCTCGGTCCATACGCCACCGACCGATCCCACAAGCACTGACAACTTCGACTTGTCGGAGAGCATGTCCAGGTCGGGCGCAGCAACCACAGGCACATCTACCGCTGATAGGGCCGAGCAGACCTTCGCCATTCCATCTTTTCCGCCCGTAGGAACGAACAGAATTTCGTTCCGGGGAAGAGGGCCATCAGCCCGACTAGGGCAGTCGAGCGCAGCTGCCAAAAACGCACAGTCACCTTCTGCTTCGGCGACCACGACCATGCGATGGAAAAGGCCGTCGAGAACATTGGTGTATTTGAGAACCGGATCAGTCCACAGCGCGCGTAGTTCAGCCGCGCCGAGTCGACTCGCCCGCGTTGGGCCGTCGCTTCGCGCGAGCCGCACCACGGAAACGTCAACCCCGGACTGCAGTAGGCCCGTTAAGAGGCCACGATCATGCGTCGCCAGCACGATCTGGAGCTTCTCACGGGCGGCTATCCGGCCGAGTTCGGCACCCAGCGCCTGCGCCTGGGGCGGGTGAAGAAATGCTTCGGGCTCGTCGATGAGTAGGAGCTTGTACGACGCCGTCACCACGGGCAGAAGCTGGCCCATCAGGCTGCGCATCCCATCGCCTTGCTCGTCGAGTGGCCGTAACTCCGCCATCCTGTCGCGATACGCCTGGGAGATGTCGTCAATGCGTGGGGGTTCAAGACCCACGCTGCCCACGCGCAGCCTAAGTGTCCTCCCAAGACCATCCAGCGTCAGGGGCTTGCCAAAGATCTCTTCGGAGACAGCGCTCAACTCATCGAGCAGGGCCTTCGAGTCTTGAAGACGATGGACAGGATGTTGCGGCGGATCATCTACGTTCTCGCGCATTTCAGCCGCCCCGCCGATGCCGAAACGGCCCTGCGCATTCCCGTAGAAGACCAAGAAATTTGCCAGTTCTCCGAGCTCAGCTGGAGGGTGGGTATTCCAGCCCCGAAGGAGTTGGGATGGATTTACGACACCAGTTTGGGCCCGCTGAAAGCCCGCGGTCGAATCTCGCTGAATGAACGTCGAGTTCTCTCCGACCCATGAGATCACGTCGGCAGCCGTTCCGCTGGTAGCCAGCGTCAGGGACTCGACTGCGATCCGAGGCACCTCTGGATGACCGGGGCGATGAGCGAGCTTCTCCCACGCCTCCCGCAGTACCGTCGACTTCCCCGCGTTATTTGCGCCAACGACCGCCGTTACACCAGCACGCTGCAGAGGGATGGACTCGCCGCCGATCAAGTTGATGGACTGAACCACGAAACTAAAGTCATTTGCTTGTCCATTGAACAAAGCCGAGTTGCTCGGAAAGGCAGCCTGGAGTCGCTCTTGCCAGTGCTTCACATCTCCAGAGTGCCAGACTCGAGACGCGCATGGCGGCAATAGACGCGCAGCGCTGCATGAGGGCGCACCACGCACATCCGGCGTCAATTCCGTAAAGCGGGGCCTGCGAGCCCCGGAAAACCCAGACATGAATCACGGGCTTGACTTCCGTTGGGTCGGCATGGCATATCTCACACACGCGTCGCGCACGCGCGCGAGGTAGCTGTGGGCGGCGAGACGTTCCATCGCCCCTTGCTCGTCCAGTTCGTCTTGCGTATGGGTCGTCACGTTTCGAACCGTCAGATTCAGGCCGGTCGCGAGCGCATTTGGCCAGCACATGGGCGCTAGCTCCACAAGCAGCGATAGTGAGAGAGTTTCAACTTATTTGGTCGGGCTGACAGGATTTGAACCTGCGACCCCTTGACCCCCAGTCAAGTGCGCTACCAAGCTGCGCCACAGCCCGATGCCCCAAGCACGCTCAGAGCAACCTGTCTATAGTAGCGCGGTTCCTGAGTCGACTTGCGCACTCTCGAGTGCAGCGCGCGAGAAGGCACTAGGGAACTTCGCGGCTAAGGCGCTCGTGCAGTGCGGGCCAGGCGGCTGCGAAGCCGGGGTGCAGGGGCAAGCTGCCGACATCCGCGGTGGGAACCCAGCGGAGGGCTTGGCTCTCGAGGTCGGCGATGCGGGCCTCGAAGGGGTGCTCGACGGTGACGGCGACTGTCGTGTACGACCAGAAGCCGAGGTCGAGCACGGTCTCGAAGAGGGGGCGCACAGCATCCGCGGGCACGCCTGCCTCTTCCTCGGCCTCGCGGAGGGCGGCGTCGTAGGCCGACTCGTGCTCGTGGCGGGCGCCGCCGGGCAGGCCCCAGGTATCGCCGAAGTGGCTCCAGGTGGCGCGGTGCTGCAGCAGAATCCCGCGCGCGGGGTCGATGGCGAGCAAGCCGGCCGCACCGAAGCGGCCCCAGAAGCGGCGTCCGTCGGGGCCGGTGACCCAGGCGTCCGCAGGGTCGCGTGGCCCGAGGGGCGGCGGAGCCTGCTGCTGGGTCATCGTCTCAGTCTGCCGCACTCGGCTGAACGGCGAGCGAGCGACGGCGGTGCGTTACGCGACTCCCCCCAGGCGCAGCATCCGTTCGGCGCTGGCGATCGACAAGCCCGGCTAGCGCTTGCGCTTCTCGCGCACGCGCATGTTCACCACGATCGGGGTGCCCTCGAAGCCCCACAGCTCGCGCAGCTTGCGCTGGATGTAGCGGCGGTAGCCGGGGTCGAGGAAGCCGGTGGTGAACAGCACGAACGTCGGCGGGCGGGTCGAAGCTTGCGTGCCGAAGAGGATGCGCGGCTGCTTGCCGCCGCGCACGGGGTGCGGGTTCGCGGCGGTGAGCTCGGCGAGGAACGCGTTGAACTTGCCGGTCGGGATGCGGGTATCCCACGAGTCGAGTGCGAGCTCGAGCGCGGGCACGAGCTTCTCGAGGTGGCGACCGGTACGGGCCGAGATGTTGACGCGCGGCGCCCACGACACGTGACCAAGGTCTTGCTCGATCTCGCGCTCGAGATACCGACGGCGCTCATCGTCGAGCAGGTCCCACTTGTTGAAAGCGAGCACGAGCGCGCGGCCCGATTCGAGCACGAGGTCGATGATGCGCACATCCTGCTCGCTGATCGGCTCGGTCACGTCGATGATCACGACGGCGACCTCGGCCTTCTCGAGCGCGGCGCTCGTGCGCAGGGTGGCGTAGAAGTCCGCACCCTTCTGCAGGTGCACGCGGCGACGGATGCCGGCGGTGTCGACGAAGCGCCAGATGCGCCCGCCGAGCTCCACCTGCTCATCCACCGGGTCGCGAGTTGTACCCGCGAGCTCGTTCACGACGACGCGCTCTTCACCGGCTGCCTTGTTGAGCAGGCTCGACTTGCCGACGTTCGGGCGGCCGAGGATCGCGACGCGCCTTGGCCCGCCGTACTCCTCCTTCGCCACCTTCGACACCTCGGGCAGCACCTTGAGCACCTTGTCGAGCAGGTCGGCAACGCCGCGGCTGTGCAGGGCGGAGACCGGCCACGGCTCCCCCAGCCCCAGGCTCCACAGCGCGGAGGCCTCGAAGTCTTGCCGGGGGTCGTCGGCCTTGTTCGCGACGAGCAGCACGGGCTTCTTGGCGGAGCGCAGCATCCGCACCACGTGCTCGTCGGTGGCGGTCGCGCCGACGTTCACGTCGACGACGAACAGCACGGCGTCGGCGAGGTCGACGGCGACCTCCGCCTGCGCCGCCACCGAGGCGTTGATGCCCTTGGCATCGGGCTCCCACCCGCCGGTGTCGACCACCGTGAAGCGGCGCCCGTTCCACTCGGCCTTGTACGACACCCGGTCACGGGTGACGCCCGGCACGTCTTCGACCACGGCCTCGCGGCGGCCGATGATGCGGTTGACCAGCGCCGACTTGCCCACGTTGGGGCGGCCGACGATCGCGAGCACCGGCAGCGCGGGCATCGTGATGATGCCGTCTTCGCCGACCGTGACGCCCTCGAGCAGGTCGAGGTCTTCGTCTTCGAGCTCGTACTCCTCGAGCCCGGCGCGCAGCGAGCGGGTGCGGGCCTCGGCATCCGCTTCGTCGATGCTGGCGAGGCGCTCGGCGAAGGCCTCGTCATCGGCGGCGGGCTCGAAGGCGCTGTCGTCGAACTCGCCGGCATCATGCTGGGCGCCGTCGAACTCCGCGCCGTCGAATTCTGTGGCGTCGGCAGCGCTGTCTGCAGCCAGGTCGGCGGCGTCGAAGCCGCGCCCGGTGGCGAAGTCGTCGCGCGGGGTGTCGTGGTCAGCAGTCATGGGTGATCCTGTTCGTGGGCCCCGCCGCCGCGCTCGTGCGGGCGGTCAGTTGCGGTCGGTCGCCATCGTGGCGCGCACCAGGTCGGTGACAGCGCGCACGGTCTCGTCGAAGGTCAGGTGGGTCGAGTCAATCGTGACCACTCCGTCGGCGGCCGACATGAAATCGACCACCTGCGAGTCGAGCCGGTCTCTCGCACCGAGTTGTTCGGCGACGAGGTGCTCGGGCTGCGTGCCCGCGAGCTCCGCCGAACGCCTCGACATTCTAACGTCTTCGTCTGCAGTCAACAGAATGCGGGCGGGCGCCTCGGGCGCGACCACCGTGGTGATATCGCGGCCCTCGGTGATGATTCCCGGACGCTCGGTCGACGCCATGATCTCGCGGAAGATCGCCGTCAACCGCTCGCGCACCGCCGGCACTCGCGCGATCGCGCTCACCACGGCCGAGATGCGGGGCTCACGGATGTCGTCGGTCACGTCGTGCCGGCCGACCCGCACGTAGTAACGGTCGGGGTCAGTGCCGATCGCGTAGTCGAAGCCAGGCACTGCGTCGGTGACGTCGTCGGGGTTGTGCAGGTCGACGCCCTGCTCGACGCAGTACCAGGCGAACGCGCGGTACGCGGCACCGGTGTCTTGGTAGGCGAACCCGAGCTCGCGCGCGGCGGCCTTGCTCACCGACGACTTGCCGCTGCCGGCCGGTCCGTCGATCGCGACGATCATGGGGGCGGATGCCGCGGGCTGCGCGTGCGCGGCCGCGTCATGTTGCTGAGGCTCGTGCTGGGATTTGCCTTGGGCGCTCATGCCGACACCGCCGCGATGCGCCAGCCGCGCGCCTCGAGCTCGCTGACGAGCTTGTGCTCGACCTCGGGCAGCACGGCGAGCTCGGCGAGGCCGATCTGCGCGCCCGGCGAGTGCTCGAGCCGGAGGTCTTCGAGGTTCACGCCGACCTCGCCCACCTCGGTGAGCAGCTTCGCGAGCTGGCCGGGGCGGTCGTCGACCATCACCACAAGCTGCGCGAAGCGACGGTCCTGGCCGTGCTTGCCCGGAATGCGGGCGACTCCGGTGTTGCCGACCGCGATGGCCTCGGCGATCGTGCGGCGAGAGCCCCCGGCATCCGGTTCGTCGAGTGCGGTGATGACCGCGTCGAGGTCGTCACGCAGTCCCCGCAGCACCTCGGCGACCGGGCTCGCGTTCGCACCGAGGATCTGCACCCACAAGCCCGGGTCACTCGCGGCGATGCGCGTGACGTCGCGCAGCCCCTGCCCGGTGAGGCCGAGCGCGGCATCCGGCCCGTCGACGAGACGCGCGGCCATGAGCGAGGCGACCACCTGCGGCGCGTGCGAGACGAGCGCGACCGCTTCGTCGTGCGTCTCGGCAGTGAGCTCGATCGGCACCGCCCCGAGGTCGAGGATCATGTCTTCGATCGCGGCGGCGCGCTTGTAGGTGATGTCGTCGTGGCCGGCGAGCACCCACGGGCGGCCAAGGAACAGGTCGGCGCGAGCGGCGATGGGGCCGCCGCGCTCCCGCCCGGCCATGGGGTGCGTGCCGAGGTAGCGGCTGAGGTCGGCGCCCATGGCGCGCAGTTGCTCGAGCGGGCCGAGCTTGACGCTCGCGACGTCGGTCACGAGCGCGTTCGGGTAGGCGGCGAGTTCGGCGGCGACTACCCGCGCGGTGACGTCCGGCGGCACGGCGACGACGATGAGTCCAGGGTTGTCGCCCTCGGCGGGTGCACGGCCGGCGCCGTAGTCGATCGCGAGCTGCTGCGCCGACGGCGACACATCGGCGACGATCACATCGACCCCGTGGTCGCGCAGCCCGAGTCCGATGCTCGCGCCGAGCAGGCCGCTGCCGACGATGCGCACCTGTTCGTTGAGGCGCCGTTCGCTCACTGCTGTCTTCCTCGTTTCTGGTTGCTGCGGGCCGTGCCGCGGGGCTGGCTGCCGCGTTGTTGCTGGCTGCGTGATGAGGCGGTCTTGGACTGGCGACCACCGGCGGATGCCTGCCGCTTCGCGGACTTTACTCTCGCAGATTCCCGGCCACCGGTCTTCGCGCTGCCTGCGTTGCGGCTGCCATCGCGCTTCGCGGCGGGCTTGCGGTCGCGGGTCTTGTCCGGCTCGCGGTCACGTTCGGTGCGGGCGCCAGTACGCGCGCCACCACCTGAACCGGTGCGGCGCTCCCCCGCTGACTCACGCCGACCCCTGCTCTCGCGGCCACCGTCGCGCGTCTGGTCGCCCTTGCCGGGCTTCTGCTTCGGACGGTTCCGCGCCTTTCGACGCTCCTGTCGTGCCGCTCTCTCGGGGTCGCGAGCGAGCGTGAGCAGCGCCCCGAGTTCGGCCTTGGTCAGCTCGCGCAGCTGCCCCTCACGGAGGGTTCCGAGGTGCAGCGGGCCGAATTGGCGCCGCACGAGGGCCTTCACGGGGTGACCGACAGCATCCAGCATCCGTCGCACGATGCGGTTGCGGCCCGAGTGCAGGGTCAGCTCGACGAGGCTCTCGCCACGGGCCGATCCGGCGAGCACGCGGGCGTTGTCGGCGGCGATCGGGCCATCGTCGAGCTCGATGCCGTCGAGCAGCCGCTTGATCGTGGCTGGGCTCACGTCTCCGGCGACACGGGCGATATAGGTCTTGGTGACGCCGAACGACGGGTGGGCGAGCACGTGCGCGAGCTCGCCGTCGTTGGTGAGCACGAGCAGCCCGCTGGTGGCCTGGTCGAGGCGACCCACGTTGAAGAGGCGCTCCTCGTAGCCGGCGGTGAAGCGGGTGAGGTCGGGGCGGCCCTGCTCGTCGCTCATCGAGCTCACGACGCCGACGGGCTTGTTGAGCATGAGGTATCGCTTAGTGGTGTCGAGCTGCAGCGCGGTGCCGTCGAGCGTGACGCGGTCGATCGCAGGGTCGACGCGGCGACCGGGCTCCATTACGACTTCGCCGTTGACAGCGACCCGACCCTGGGCGATGTGCTGCTCGCATACGCGCCGCGATGCGACGCCGGCGGCGGCCATGACTTTTTGCAGGCGCTCGCCTTGCGGGGCGGTGTCGGCTGTACTGTTGCCGACTGATTGCGCGTCTGGGCGCGCAGACGCTTCTTCGGCGCTCCCCCGACGGTGCTCCGATTCGTCCTGGTGATCCAGCTCGTGCCTGTGCTCGTGCCCCTGCTCACTCGTCCGCGCGCGCTCGTCATCGCGATGCATCAGCTCGCGCGCTCCTCGAACCCAGCGGTCCCGTCGTCGAGCAGCGGCGAAATCGGCGGCAGCTCGTCGATCGAGTTGATGCCGAGCTGCTGCAGCATCAGGTCGGTGGTGGCGTAGTGGATCGCGCCGGTCTCGGCGTCCGTGAACGCCTCGGTGATGAGCCCGCGGCCGAGCAGGGTGCGCACGACCGAGTCGACGTTCACCGCGCGGATCGCGGCGACCTGACCGCGCGAGATCGGCTGCTTGTACGCGATCACCGCGAGCGTCTCGAGCGCCGCCTGCGACAGCTTCGTCGGCGTCTGCGTCAGCACGAACCCGCGTACGGCATCGTCGTACTCGCTGCGCACATAGATGCGCCAACCTCCCGCGACCTCGCGCAGTTCGAATCCGCGACGGATGCCGGGGGCACTCGCCGGGGCCGCGCCGTTGTTGGAGCCGGTGTCGGTGCCGGCCTCACCGTCGCCGGTGCCAGCCTCGCCCGCTACGACCGGCCCGGGTGCGACCTCGCCGTCGTAGTCAGCCTTCAGCCTCGCGATGGCGTGGCGCACTTCGCGCACGGGGCGCCCAAGTGCCGACGCGAGCGACACGACACTCTGCGGTTCGTCGGCGACCATGAGGATCGCCTCGAGCACGCGTTCGAGATCGCCCTCGAATCGAGTGGCCTCGCCTCGGTCATCTGCGTCGGTCTCAGTGCCGGCGGGATCGGTCTCAGTGCCGGCGGGATCGGTCTCGGTGCCGACGACATCGGCACCCGCATCGCCTCTGGCTGCAGCCCTTGCATCTGCATCGCCTGCACCCACCGCGACCGCGTCATCGACCGTCGCGGCGTCAGCGCGGGGCGCTGCGCCGGCAGTCACGGCATCCGTGCGATCGCTGTCAGTTGTCATAGTCGGCCCCAAGGTTGGCGAGTTGTTCCTCAGACCAGTGTTCCGCAGTCCACCTGATGGTCAATTCTCCGAGCGGTTCGAGTTGCTCGAACGAGATCGACGCGTGCCGGTAGAGCTCGAGCACCGCGATGAACCGCGCCACGACCACGCCGCGCTGCTCGACCCCCGCGATGAGTTCGCGGAACGTCAGCGCACCGGCACTGCGCAGCAGCGTGACCACGTTCGCCGCCTGCTCGCGGATGCTGACGAGCGGCGCGTGCAGGTGATCGAGCCCGACCGTCGGAATCTCCCGCGGCGTGAGCGCGAGCAGCGCGAGAGCGGCGAAGTCGTCGAGACTGAGCGTCCACTTGAGTTCGGGCGTCTGCTTGCGGAACTTCTCCTCAAGCCGCACCGAGCGGTACTTGCGGTGCCCCTCAGCCTCGAAGTGCTGCTCGAACCACTGCGCGGCCTCTTTGAACGCGCGGTACTGCAGCAGGCGGGCGAAGAGCAGGTCGCGCGCCTCGAGCAGCGCGACGTCTTCGGCGTCGACGAGCTCGCCCTGCGGCAGCAGCCCCGCCACCTTGAGATCGAGCAGCGTGGCCGCGACCACGAGGAATTCGCTCGCCTCGTTGAGCTCCTCGTCGGTGTCGAGGCCCTTGAGGTACGAGATGAACTCGTCGGTGACCTTGCTGAGCGACACCTCGGTGATGTCGAGCTCGTGCTTGGTGATCAGCGAGAGCAGCAGGTCGAATGGTCCGCTGAAGTTGTTGAGGGTGAGGCGGAATCCGGATGCCGGGGCCTCGCCCTCAGCGTCGGTGCGGGCGTCGCCCGCGGGTTCGGCGTCCGCGGGTCCCGCATCCGCGGATTGGGCGTCGCCGGCGCGCTGGCTGCCGGTTCTGGTCTCGGTGCCCACTGCTACGGAGCTCGGCGTGGCGTCGCTCACCGCGTCCGGGCGCGACGCTGTGTCGATGACCGCCGTGTCGGTCGGCGATGCAGCCGAGCCGGGGGTGGCGGCATCCGTCTCGGTCTTGGCCTGCTCAGCCGCGCTAGGCGGCTGCGCCACGGAAGATCAACTCTCGCGCGAGCTGCTTGTACGCCTTCGCCGCGGCGTGCTCGGGTGCGAACTCGGTGATCGGCGCACCGGCGACGCTCGCGTCGGGGAACTTCACGGTGCGTCCGATCACAGTCTCGAGCACCTTGTCACCGAACGCGTCGACCACGCGCTCAAGCACCTCGCGGGCGTGGAGCGTTCGCGAGTCGAACATGGTGGTGAGGATGCCGTCGAGCTCGATCGCCGGGTTGAGGCGGTCGCGCACCTTGTCGACGGTCTCGATGAGCAGCGCCACTCCGCGCAGCGCGAAGTACTCGGCCTCGAGCGGAATCAGCACCCCGTGCGCGGCAGTGAGTGCATTGACGGTCAGCAGACCGAGCGAGGGCTGGCAGTCGACCAGGATCACGTCGTAGTCGTCGACGACCTGACGCAGCACGCGAGCGAGGATCTGCTCGCGTGCGACCTCGTTCACCAGGTGCACCTCGGCCGCCGAGAGGTCGATGTTCGCTGGGACCACGTGCAGGTCGGGCACGGCGGTCTCGACGATCGCCTGCTTGGCGTCTTTCAGGTTGCCGATGAGCAGGTCGTAGATGTTGGGCACATCGTGCGTCTGCACGCCGAGACCGGCGGAGAGCGCGCCCTGTGGGTCGAAGTCGACGGCGAGCACGCGGCGACCGTAGGCGGCGAGCGAGGCGCCGAGGTTGATGGTCGTGGTGGTCTTGCCGACCCCGCCCTTCTGGTTGCAGAGGGCGATGATGCGGGCGGGACCGTGGCTCTTCAGTGGGGCCGGAGCGGGAAAGTCGCGCAGCGGCTTGCCGGTGGGGCCGACCTTGGCTGCGGACTTTTCGGCGTTCTTGGGCTTGCTGTTATTGGAGTTGCTCGAACGGGCGGGCGACGTCTCGGCGACGTCTGGCAGGACGGCTGAGGTATCGCGCGGAGCAGTCATGAAACGAGCCTAACGGCGGGTTTTCAACACCCTTGACAGCACACGGCCCGCTCCGCTAAGTCACCTCAACCCGTGGTCGAAGGTTGCGGCGCGCGGGCCGCTCGCTCGTTGCTCGCAACCGGCAGGGGCTCAAGTCGGCGAGGGTTTGACTCGCTGGCCCCGGATAGAACCACCGCCAGCGACTCAAACCATCGCCGACACCGCACGCGCGGCTCCAAGTTGCCGGGGAGGGGCGACTTCCAAGCCACGGGCCATCGCCCCCCGTGACCGCACAGCGGTCGCGCGAGCGTGGCGCACGCGGGCGCCTCAGCGGGCGGGCATGACGATCGTCGATAAGTAGCGGCGCGTGCGGATGCCGGTGCCTGCAGCCTCGGCATCCGGTGCCGCGGTCATCGCCTCGCCAGCGCCACGGCCGTCGTCGCGCTTGGCCTCGGTCTCGCCGTCCGCCGCCCGAAGGTCGGCGGCGGCGGCCGCTTCATCCCCTCCGGCGAGCGCGTCGTAGCGACCGATGACCTCGCTGAACTCGCGGAGCATCGCGACGAGCTCGTCGTCGGTGAGCATGAGAGCCCGCTGGCGGTAGCCGACCAGATCGCGGGCCAGGTCGAGCCCGTCGGCTTGCGAGCCCGAGTCGAGATAGCGGTCGTAGTCGGCGAGCAGTCCGGCGACGAAGGTCGCGAACAGCCGCCGATGATCGTCGACCGAGAGCTCACGCGCCCGCTCAGCGTCTACGGATGCCGCCTCTTCGACCAGTGCGTAGGTGCGCTCCGTCGCCCCACGCACCTGCTGCTCGGCCACTACCGTGAGCACTCCCCCTGCAGCGAGCGCGGCGATCTGCCGGTAGAGCGTGGCTGGCGCCACGTCGCCGAGCTCGTCGCGGAGCTCGGCCGTGGTGAGCGAGCGTCCGCCGAGCAGCGCCTGCACGACCCGGAGGCGCACCGGGTGCGACAGCACCTCGGTCGCCGACATCGCGCCCGTCGCCTTCGCTCGCGACTCCCCCATGACTGCTCCTCCGCTCACCGCTCAACTGAGACGCACCGAGTCCGACCGAACCGCCTCCGGAGGCGCTCACCACACTCGGCTTGCGCACAACGTTATCAATACTGATAATAGTCTCACTAGCGATAACAACCGTAACCCCAGAACCCTCAGCAGTCGAAAGGACCCCTCGTGGCCGACCGCACCATCAATTTCGAATCGAACGGAACTCGCTTCGAGGGAACCCTCGCGCTGCCCGCGGGCGACGCTCCGTACCCGGCCGCGCTCATCATCCCCGGCTCGGGTCCGGTCGATCGCGACTCGAGCATCAAGCAGCTTCCGCTCGATATCACTCGCCAACTCGCCGAGGCGCTGCGCGAGCGCGGCATCGCATCCCTGCGCTACGACAAGCGCGGCGTCGGAGCCTCGGGTGGCGAGTTCCTCAGCGCCGGGTTCTACGACGGGGTGACGGATGCCGCAGCCGCGCTCGAGGCGCTCCGCAACGCTCCCGAGGTCGACGCCGACCGCGTGATCGTCGTGGGCCACAGTGAGGGAGCCCTCGTCGCGGGCGAGCACGCAGCAGGTTGGCCGGTTGCCACTCGGAACGCGGTACCGGCGGCCGCGGCGAACGGCACCACCGGCGGAGCAAGCACGAGCGACGAGGTGGCGGCATCCGCTGCAGCATCCTCTTTGGCATCCATCGAAGCCGTGCTCGGTGAGGGCACCGCCCAGAAGTTGCGTGGTGTCGTGCTGCTGAGCGCCTCAGCACAGCCGGGCAAGACGCTGCTCGCGTGGCAGGCGGCCAAGATCGCGCCGAGCCTTCCAGGCTGGGTGCGGTTCGTGCTCAAGCTCATGCGCACCGACCTGGTCGAGAAGTCGCGCAAGACGCACGAGAAGATCGGTGCGAGCACGGCAGACGTGATGCGCATCGAAGGGCGCAAGATCAACGCGAAGTGGATGCGCGAGTTCGTCGCGCACGACCCGAGCCTGTCGTACTCGAAGATCACGGTGCCCGTGCTCGCGATCACCGGCGAGAAGGATCTGCAGACGCCGGTTGGCGACCTCGACGTGATCCGCGACAGCGTGGCGGGGCCGGTCACCACGATCGCGATGCCGAAGCTGAGCCACATCCTGCGAACGCAGGAGGGCGAGCCGTCGCTGGCGGACTACCGCAAGGACGTCAAGCGCCCCGTGGATGCCGAGCTGCTCGCGCGCGTCGCCGACTGGTCGGCCGCGATCCTCGGCGCCTGAGCGTCTGGCGCTGTTCGCTCATCCCTCGTCGCTAGTCGGGTCGGCGTCGGTTCCGACCGCTCGGAGCGCGCTTGCGGGCGCGCGAGCGCCGCGATCACGGGCGACACAACAGGCGCCTCGGTCAGCGGGCGCGGGGGTGCGCCGACGTGTACATGTCGCGCAAGGTGTCGGCGGTCACCATCGTGTAGATCTGCGTGGTGGCGACGTTTGAGTGTCCGAGCAGCTCCTGCACGACGCGCACATCGGCACCCCGCTCGAGCAGATGCGTGGCGAACGAGTGCCGCAGCGTGTGAGGCGACACGGCTGAGCGGATGCCGGCGACCTCCGCCGCCCGCTGGATGATCAACCACACGTTCTGCCGGCTCAACCGCTGCCCGCGCATGCCGAGGAACAGCGCCGGCGTTGACCGCCCACGCTCCGAGAGCGACGGACGCGCACGCACCAGATACGCCTCCAGCGCGTCGCGCGCGTAGCTGCCGAGCGGCACGATGCGCTGCTTGTCGCCCTTGCCGAGGAGCCGCACCACGTCGACCGTGCCGGTCGTACGGCGGCCGCCGTCGTCATCCTGGTTGCCCATGCCGCCGCCCGAACCCGCTGCCCCGCCGCCGAGCTCGATCACGTCGTCGACATTCAGCGCCACAGCCTCCGAGACCCGGGCGCCGGTGGCGTAGAGCAACTCGAGCAGCGCCCGGTCGCGAAGGTCGCGCACATCATCACCGCTGACCGCGGCGAGCAGCGCCTCGACCTCGCCCAAGCTGATGGCCTTGGGCAGGCGCGAGGGCAGCTTCGGCGGGCGCGTGTCAGCCGCGACATCCTCGTCGACCAGACCCTCATCGAGCAGAAAACGATGCAGGCCGCGCACCGACGAGAGCACTCGCGCCAGCGACGACGCGCTCAACGGAGCCTCAGATCGCGTGCGCAGCCACTGAGCGAACTCGGAGATATTGGATGCCGCGATCGCGCGCGGTTCGTTGATGCCCGCGCGAGCGAGGTGCGCTGCATAGCTGCCGAGGTCGCGCCGGTACGCGGCGACGGTGTTTGCCGAGAGGCCGCGCTCGATCGTGATGTGGCGCAGGTACCGATCGATCGCACGGCTCAGCGGCGTCGGTCGCGCCGGTTCGGGTTCGGGTGCAGCTTCAGGTGCGGGTCCAGGTGCAGGCTCAGGCCCAGCGGATGCTGCGCGC
Source organism: Ruicaihuangia caeni (assembly GCF_029952955.1). Taxonomy (GTDB): domain Bacteria; phylum Actinomycetota; class Actinomycetes; order Actinomycetales; family Microbacteriaceae; genus Ruicaihuangia; species Ruicaihuangia caeni. The sequence continues at coordinate 1,096,230 of NZ_JASATX010000001.1, forward strand.
TCCTCGACCGCGTCAGACGCGCCCTGCATCGCCGCCGTAGCCCTCTACCCCTCGCTCGACACCATCGCGAGCGTCGCCACCGCTGAAACGACCGCTGCCCAATCCACGCGCCTGCGCAGCGAGCAGCGCGGTCTGCAGGATGCCGTTTCGCACCCGGCCCTCGAGCACCGCCTGCACGGCTTCGTCGAGCGGTACCCAACGCACCGTGAGATCGGCTTCTTCGTGCTCTCGATCGAATGATTCGCTGGTCTCGCTCAGCCCGGTCGCGAGGTAGACGGTGATTGCCTCATTGCTGCCGCCTGGGCTCGGCAGGCTCGAGATGAGCGGCTCCCATTGGGTGGCCTCGTGATCGACCTCTTCGGCCAGTTCGCGCTTGGCCGCCTCGAGCGGATCTTCGCCGTCGACGTCGAGCAGACCGGCGGGCAGTTCCCACAGGCGAGCGCGCGCCGCGTGCCGGTATTGCTGCACCAGCAGCACGCGGTCGTGCTCGTCGATCGCGAGCACCGCGACGGCCCCGGGATGCGCCATGTACTCGCGCACAAGCCCGCTGTCGCGGTACATGAAGCGGTCTCGGTCGATGTTCCAGACCATGCCCTCGAACGCGCGCTCATGCTCGACGACCTCGACCGGCCACGCCTCGTCGGCGATCAGCGGCTCTGCCGAGGCGTCGGCGACGAGCACTCCGTCGTCTGCCCGGGTGCCCTCTGGCTCCGTTCCCGGTGCTGCGGCCCCTTCCACAGCCTGCGACTCATCGAAGGATGCTGTGCCCTCTTCACCCGCAGGGGCTTCAACTCCCGTGGGCCCCTTGCCAGTCGAGTCCGCTCGATCAGCCATTCCCCGAGAGTAGCGCGAGTGGGGGCGCTCGGCGCGTGGGGAAACCGGCGCCTGCGGGAAGGGCATGGGTAGCCGGCATGCGCCGCTGGCGCCCGGGCAACCGGTACGCGTCGCTCACCCCCGGCATCCCGCGCCCGCATCCCGCATCCGCATCCAGGGCCGCGCAGCGGCATCCCTTGACCACCGGCCATCGCGGGTCGATCATGGACCCACCATCGGCCGGTCTCACGCCGTGGGCTCCGGTCATCATCCGTTCGCTACCCGCGCCGGAAGACCGCACGCAGCTGTGCATCGCCGCTCGGCGCGCCCGACAGGGAGGCACGTCATGGCCCACCAGTTCACCGTTGCACAGAGCCCGTGGGGTGTCGACGACGAGATCGGCGCCCTCAACCACATCACGCCCGAGTCGCGCGTCAACGTGCTGGCCCGCGTCGACGGATCGCGCGTGTTCGATCTCTCGTGCGAGTACTTCGTCGGGATGCCGACCTGGAGCGCGCTCGGCGACCCCGCGTATCAGATCTACAAGACGCACGACCCGGCCGGCGATGTGGTCACGAACCCGCTGGGCCTGGACGACGACGCCAACAAGCTCACGAGCTACACGGGCGACGCGATCGCGATGTACACCCACAGCGGCACGCACATCGACGCGCTCAACCACTTCGGCTGTCACGGCGAGATCTTCAACGGGTACCACGCGCACGAGCACTTCGGGAACCGCACCTGGAACAAGTGCGGCGTCGACACCATCCCGCCGATCATCGCGCGAGGCGTGATGCTCGACATCGCCGCGCTGAAGGGCGTCGAGCAGCTCGAGCCCTCGTACGGCATCGGCCCCGACGACCTGCAAGCCGCCGCAGAGCGCCAGGGCGTCACGGTGCAGACCGGCGACGTGGTGATCATCCGCACGGGGCGCTACCGCGAGTGGCCGGATGCCGCGGCGTTCCTCACCGACGAGCCGGGCCTCAACCTCGACGGCGCGAAGTGGCTCGTCGAGCAGGGGGCGATGATCGTCGGCGCCGACAATGTCGCGATCGAGCAGTTGCCCGCACAGAACGAGTCGACGTGGATTCCTGTGCACATGTACCTGTTCAACGAGGCCGGGGTGCCGATCATCGAGGTGCTCAACTGCGAGGAGCTCTCGGCGGCGGGCGTCTCGGAGTTCGCGTTCATCGGGCTGCCGCTCAAGCTGCGCGGCGCCTCGGCGTCGCCCATCCGCTGCATCGCGATGCCGCTTCGAGCGGAGTAGGAGCGCGCCGTGTCCGCCACGCCCACGCCTTCGTCTTCGTCTTCGTCTTCGTCTTCGTCTTCGGCTCCGGCTTCCGATGCCGGCTCGCTGCGCATCGACCCCGAACGTCTGCGCGCGTACCTCGACGCGTTCGCCTCCCCCGACGTGGGCGGAACACCCCAAGGCGGAGTGTCGCGCCCTGCCGCCTCCGATGCTGACAAGGCCGCGCGCGACCGGTTCACCGAGACGGCGCGCGAATTGGGGCTCGAGGTGCGATTCGACGACGTCGGCAACATGACGGCCCGCCGACGCGGGGCCGATGACGCTGCACTGCCGGTGCTGATCGGCTCGCACCTCGACACGGTCGTGCCCGGCGGCCGCTTTGACGGCATCCTCGGGGTGGCGATCGCGCTCGAGACGGTTGCGGCCATGAACGATGCCGACGCTCGCACGCAGCGTCCGGTCGTGGTCGTGAACTGGATGGGCGAGGAGGGGGCGCGCTTTCCGCCGGCGATGCTCGGCACGGGCGTGATCACGGGTCAGTGGGACGCCGCGTACGCGCACTCGCGAACGGATGCCGACGGCATCCGCCTCGACGACGCCCTCGAACGCATCGGCTATCTCGGCGAGCCCGAGCACCGCGTCGGCGACTTCTTCGCCTCACTCGAAGCGCATATCGAGCAGGGACCGCAACTCGAGCAGTCAGGCGCGCTGGTCGGCATCGTGCCTCGTGTCGAGCCGGTGCGCTGGAACATGGTGCGAGTGACCGGCACCGGTGGGCACGCAGGAGGTCCAGGCCCAGGCGGTCGGCACGAGGCCGTGGTCGCGGCCGCGCGCATGATCGTGGCGGCCCGTGACTCGGCCGTGGCTGACGGCGCGTTCAAGACGACGGTCGGCCGCATGCGCGTGGAACCGGGCTCGACCAATGTGATCGCGCACGAGGCCGAGTTCAGCCTCGATGTTCGCGCCCACGACGACGAGACCCTCGACCGCCGGCTCGACGAGCTGGAAGCACTCTTCCGCAGCATCGCAGGCGAAGAGGGTGTCGGCGTCGAGATCGACCGCTTCTGGTCGATGCGCAGCCCCGCATTCGACGAGCGCATTCAACGGATGCTGGAGCGCGCCGCCGACGCCCGCGGCATCCGCTGGCAGCACACCGTCGGCACGATCGGGCACGACAGCGTTCATCTCGCGGGTGCCGGCCCCACCGCCATGCTGTTCACGCAGACGCGCGATGGGCGCTCGCACTGCGAGGACGAATTCGCACCGTGGGAGTCGGTCGTCGCCACCGCGCAGGTCTTCGCCGACACCGCGCTGGCGTTGGCGAACTCCCGCGAGCTCGACAGCGCGAGCTGAGCGGCTGGCGGGTTCGCTTCCGAGCGAGGCCGGATGGGTGCGACGGCGGGCTAGGAAACCGCCGCGCCGGTCACGACGGAGCTTGCAGCATCCGCCCCTGTGCTCTCGCCTGCCGTTTCACCGGAATCGCCGGTCTCACCGTTCTCGGCGACCTCGAACAGGCGGCTGGCTTCCTGGCGCTCGATCGCGGCGTCGACGAGTCCGCGGAAGAGCGGGTGCGCGCGGTTGGGGCGCGAACGGAGCTCCGGGTGCGCCTGCGTGGCGATGTAGAAGGGGTGCACGTCGCGCGGCAGCTCGACGAACTCGACGAGCGAGCCGTCGGGCAGCGTGCCCGAGAACTGCAGGCCGGCCTCGGCGATGCGGTCGCGGTAGGCGTTGTTCACCTCGTAGCGGTGACGGTGCCGCTCCTCGACCGAGTCGGCGCCGTAGAGCTCGGCGGCGAGCGACCCGGGTGCAAGCGCGGCGGTGTAGAGGCCGAGGCGCATGGTGCCGCCCAGGTCGCCCTCGGCAATGATGTCGACCTGTTCGGCCATGGTCGCGATGACCGGGAACTCGGTGTCGGGGTCGAACTCGGTCGACGAGGCTCCAGGCAGCGACGCCATGTTGCGGGCGTACTCGATCACCATGCACTGCAGGCCGAGGCAGAGGCCGAGCGTCGGGATGCCGTTCTCACGCGCGAACTTCAGCGCCCCGAGCTTGCCTTCGATACCGCGGATGCCGAAGCCTCCCGGCACGCACATGCCGTCGATGTCGCCGAGTTCGCGCGCCGCGCCCTCCGGCGTCTCGCACGCGTCGGAGGGGATCCACTTGATCTTGACCTTCGCCTGGTGGGCGAAGCCGCCGGCGCGCAACGCCTCGGTGACCGAGAGGTAGGCGTCGGGCAGGTCGATGTACTTGCCGACGAGGCCGATGGTCACCTCGCGCTTGGGGTCGTGCACCGCGTCGAGCACGCGCTGCCAGCCCTCCCAGCGCAGCTCAGTCGCTTCGACGCCGAGCTGGTCGATGATGTAGTCGTCGAGACCCTGCTCGTGCAGCATCGTCGGGATGTCGTAGATGCTCGGCATGTCGATGGCGTTGACCACCGCAGCCTCTTCGACGTCGCACATGAGGGCGATCTTGCGCCGGTTGCTCTCGGTGACCGGGCGATCGCTGCGCAGCACGAGCGCGTCGGGCTGGATGCCGATCGAGCGGAGCGTGGCCACGGAGTGCTGCGTGGGCTTGGTCTTCTGCTCGCCTGACGCGCCCATGAACGGCACGAGCGAGACGTGCACGAAGAACACGTTCTTGCGACCGAGCTCGTGACGCACCTGGCGTGCCGACTCGAGGAACGGCTGCGACTCGATGTCGCCGACGGTGCCGCCGATCTCGGTGATGATGACGTCTGGCTGCGGCTCTTCGGAGGCCTGCAGGCGCATGCGGCGCTTGATCTCATCGGTGATGTGCGGAATCACCTGCACGGTGTCGCCGAGGTACTCGCCGCGCCGTTCGCGCGCAATTACCTGCGAGTAGATCTGGCCGGTGGTGACGTTCGCGGCCTGACTGAGGTTGATGTCGAGGAAGCGCTCGTAGTGGCCGATGTCGAGGTCGGTCTCGGCCCCGTCATCCGTCACGAACACTTCGCCGTGCTGGAACGGGTTCATGGTGCCCGGATCGACGTTGAGATACGGGTCGAGCTTCTGCATCACGACGCGGAGTCCGCGTGAGGTGAGCAGATTGCCGAGGCTTGCTGCGGTGAGCCCCTTGCCGAGTGAGGAGACGACCCCGCCCGTGACGAAAATGTGCTTGGTTACGGTCGCGCCCTGATTGTCCACCACGGGTTTACATCGTAACCGACGCTGACGTTCCTGCCGCTGGGAATCCGGCGCGGCGGATGCCGGATTCGCTCAGCCGCGTGACGGGCCGCCGTGGTGGCCGGCGGGAGCATGCTGTCCAGCGCACTCCTCTTTGCCGCGAGATCCCCCTTCCCGGCCAGACTTGCACGCGAGGGCCAGAGTTGCTCCTCTGGCCCGCGTCGGCAACTCTGGCCGGCGTCGGGAAGACAGCCGCCGGGGGCGAGTTGAGGCGAGGGGTCGGGCGTGGCGCTTCAGCGGGTGAAGACGCGGCCGTAGGCGTCGACCGTGACGACCATCGTCTCCTTGATGCGGTTCAGGGCGCGGTAGATCACGTAGATGAGCCAGAGACCGCCGGTGATGAACACCAGCACCGTGTTCCAGAACCAGCCGATCCGCTTGTTGCGCGAGAGCACCGCTTGCCCGATCGATGCCGACTCGACCGTCCAGCCCTGCCTCACGTATCGCGCGACCTCGGTGTTCAACGCCTGAGCACGTGATTCTTCAGACATAGCCATACCTGCACCGTACGCGCGCCGGTTGTGCGGGAACAGGTCGTCGGACGTGCGGCCGCCGATCCCGAAACGTGACCGATGCCTACGTGACCGAGGCCTACGTGACCAATGCCTACGTGACCGCAGCGGATGCCGCGTCGAGCAGTTCGCGAGCGTGCGCCAACGCGCTCTCCGAGTCGCTCAGGCCGCTGAGCAACCGCGCCATCTCCTCGAGCCGCGCGTCACCCTCGAGCTGCTGGATGCTCGAGGCGGTGACCTCACCGTGCTCCTTGACCACGCGAAGGTGGTTGTTCGCGAATGCCGCAACCTGCGCCAAGTGGGTGACGACGATCACCTGCGCGGTCTGCGCGAGCCTCGCAAGGCGCTTGCCGATCTCGATCGCGCTCGCTCCCCCGACGCCCGCGTCGACCTCATCGAAGACGAAGGTCGGCACCGGATCGCTCGAGGCGATCACCACCTCGATCGCGAGCATCACGCGCGAGAGCTCTCCGCCAGAGGCGCCCTTGCCGAGCGGACGAGGGTCGGCACCGCGGTGCGGCTGGAGGAGGATCGAGACTGCGTCGCGGCCGTGCGCCGCGAACTCCTCGCGCTCGTCAACCTCCACCACCAGACGGGCGTCGGGCATCGCGAGCGCAGCGAGCTCCTCGCTGACCCGGTCGGCGAGAGCCGCGCCGGCTTCGCGGCGGAGCGCGGTGACCTCGGAGCCGAGTGCGTCGAGCGCCTCGGCATCCGCCTGCACCTCTGCGGTCAGCGCCTCGATGCGGTCGTCGTCGCCGTCGAGCTCGAGCAGGCGGAGACCGGCACGGTCGAAGTACTCGAGCACCTCGTCGATCGATTCGCCATAGCGGCGGGTCAGGGAGGCGAGGGCGGCGCGGCGTTCCTGCACCGCATCGAGCTCGCCAGACGCTTCGAGGTCGAGGCCATCGAGGTAGCCGGCGAGCTGCGTGGCCGCCTCGGCGAGTTGGAACGAGACCCCGGCGAGCAGTTCGCCGATCGGCGCGAGCGCCGCATCGTGCGTCGCGACGCGCTCGACCGCGCGGCGGGCCTGCTCGACCATGCCGATCGCATCGACGCCGTCGTCGAGCCGTTCGGTCGCGATCGCCTCATGCGCGGCGGATGCCGCAGCCCGCAGCTCTTCAAGGTTCGTCAGCCGCTCGGCCTGCTCGGCGAGGGCCGCATCTTCACCCGTCCGAGGCGATACCGCCTCGATCTCATCGATGGCGGCGCGGAGCTCTTCGGCTTCGCGGCGCCGATGGTCGCGCTCGGTGACGAGTTCATCGAGTTCGCCGCGGCGTCGCTGCCAGCCGTCGTACCGCTCGCGATAGCGGCCGAGCGCATCGGCGAGCGCGGCACCCGCGAAGCGGTCGAGAGCGTCGCGCTGGGCCTGTTGGGACCGCAAGCGCAACTGGTCGGATTGCCCGTGCACCACGACGAGCTGCTCACCGAGCTCCGCGAGCAACCCCGCGGGCGCTGAGCGGCCGCCCACCCAAGCACGGCTGCGCCCCTCGGCCGACACCGAGCGCGACATGAGCAGCGCCTCGACGGCGGCTCCCGCCCCGTCGCTGCCGGCCGGGTCGGTGGAGCCGCCGGCATCCTTCGCTCGGTCGAGCACAGCGTGCTGCTCCGGAAGCAGCCAGTGTCCTTCGGCGACCGCCTGCGACGCTCCCGCCCGCACGACGCCGCTCTCGGCCCGCTGGCCGAGCAGCAGTCCGAGCGCGGTCACGACCATGGTCTTGCCTGCGCCGGTCTCGCCGGTGAGGGCGGTGAACCCCGGGCCGAGCGGCAGGGTGGCCTGCTCGATGACGCCGAGGTCGCGAATGGTGATCTCTTCGATCACGCGCCGCTCCCCCGCTCCGCACCCCGCTCTGCCGCTCGCTGCTCAGTCGCTCGTTGCTCAGTGGCTCGCTGCTCAGCGCTGGCGCCAGACCGCTCGCCTGGCGCGACGTGCTCGCGGGCCGGTCCTCGCCAACCGTGCACGGGAAGCTGGAACTTGCGCACGAGGCGGTCGGTGAACGGCGCCGGGTCGAGCCGGGCGAGCCGCACGGGCACCTCTGATCGGGTGGCAGTGACGCGGGCTCCGGATTCGAGGTCGCGGGCACGCCGGCCATCGCACCAGAGCACGCCGCCGTTCTCAGAGCGCGCGAGCACCTCGATCGCGAGCACCGATTCGGGGGCGACGACGAGCGGCCTCGCGAACAGTGCGTGCGCGCTCAGCGGCACGAGGAGCATGGCGTCGATATTCGGCCATACGACGGGGCCACCGCCTGAGAAGGCATAGGCCGTCGAGCCGGTCGGGGTCGACATGACCACACCGTCGCAGCCGAAGGTCGACAGGGGGCGAGCGTCGACCTCGATGGCGACCTCCAGCATCCGCTCTCGGCTTCGCTTCTCGACGGTCGCCTCGTTGAGCGCCCAGGTCTCATAGACGACCGCTCCGTCGGCTTCGACCTCGACCTTCAGGGTCATGCGCTCTTCGACCTCGTAGTCTCGAGCGAGTGCGCGTGAGACGGTCGCCGTGAGCTCGTTGCGCTCGCTCTCGGCGAGGAACCCGACGTGCCCCATGTTCACGCCGAGCAGGGGCGCCGCGCCTCCGCGTGTGAGCTCTGCGGCCCGCAGGATCGTGCCATCGCCGCCGAGCACGATGGTGAGCTCGAGGTCGTCGACCTCGACGTCGCGCCCGAGCACGCGCATGCGCTCGAGATCCGGCGCGACGGCGATCATCTCTGCGTGCTCGTCGCGGGAGAGCACTGGCACTGTGCCGGCCTCTGTGAGCTGTCGGCACACGGCGACAGCAGACTCAAGAGACTCTTCACGCCCGGTGTGCGCGACCACGAGGAAGTACCGCGTCGTGGTCACATGGGCCTCCTCGTGTCGAGCAATGCGGTCGAGCGCCGGCGATGCGCCTCTCCGCTCGGTGCAAGCTCGTTCAGAGCATCGCCTCGATCCGCTCATCCCATTCTGTCGGAAGCGCCCCGTGAACCCGGTTGAACCAGGCCAGATACTCGCGATTCCCCGACCCGCCCGCGATCGGGGAGGGCACGAGGCCCGCCGTGGCGAGCCCCGCGTCATGCGCCGCCCACAAGACCGTACTGATCGCTTCGCGTCTCAAACCTGCGTCGCGCACGATGCCCTCCCGCACGCCGCCGCGGCCCACCTCGAACTGCGGCTTGATCAGCAAGACGTAGTCGGCGTCCGGGCCGCAGGTCGCAACCAGCGCAGGAAGCACGAGCGTCAAAGAGATGAAGCTCAGGTCGCCGACGACGAGCGTGGGCAGTTCAAAAGGCTGGGATGCCGGCGAGCCCGAAGCGCGCGACGCCGAGTCCTGGACGACCTCCGCCAGGTTGTCGCGAGAGAGCTCCCGCGCGTTGAAGCCCTCGATCACCGTCACCCGAGAGTCGGCCCGGATCGGCCCTGCCAACTGCCCATGCCCGACGTCGAGGGCGATGACCTCGCGTGCGCCGCGCTCGAGCAGTACCTGCGTGAAGCCGCCGGTCGAAGCTCCCACGTCGAGCGCGACTCGTCCTGCGGGGTCGATGTCGAAGCCGTCGAGAGCGGCGAGAAGCTTATGGGCGGCGCGACTCACATAGTGGTCGGCGCCCTCGACCCGCAGCGACTGGCTCGGGGCGACCTTCGCAGACGCCTTGGTGACCGGCCGTTCGTCCACGAACACGAGGCCATCCGCGATGAGAGCGGCGGCGTGGCTGCGCGAGCGGGCGAGACCACGCTCGGCGAGTGCCGCGTCCAGCCGGCGGAGCTCCCCGGCGACAGCGGCCGAGCTCCCTGAGTCGGCCGAGGCGTCGATCATGCGCGAGGAAGGTCGCCGGCCTCGAGTGCCGACTTGAGCTCCTCGAAGAGCTGCGTGTACGCCTCAGCGCGCTGCTCGAGCGGCTGGTCCTCGATCAATGCGACGCGCGAGAGCAACTCCTCGGCGAGGGCCTCGTCGCGCGCCGTATCGGCCACGAATTCCTGCCCGGCATTCGAACCCACCGGTTCTTTCACCGCGGCATCGCTCCCCTGATCCATGCCCACAGCGTAATCCCCGCTCGCTGAGCCGCCACTGCGGAGCAAGCCGGTCGAAGCCACAGCGGCTCCAAGCACCCGTACCGCGGTTCGACCCAGAACGTCACCGCGACGGAGGCTCGATGCCGAGTCGGCGGAACACGGCATCCGGAACATCGATGCCGTAGATCGCAAGACCGGTCTCCCAGATCGCTCGGGATGCTGCCCGCAGCAGGTCGATGGGCTCTCCATCGTCGGCGAGCACTTCAACGCGGTTACGGCGCATGATCACCGACGCCGCGCCCACGGTCACCGCACCGTCACTGTCGATTAAGACCGGCGGATACGGTTCGTGAAGCGCTCTGAGGTCGTCGACGATATAGGTGGGGCGATCGCCCTTCCCAGCGGCGAGCAGCTGCTTCGCGCCATCGACGCCAGTCAGCACGAGCACCGAGTCGATGCCGACGCGGTTCGCGCCGCGGATGTCGGTGTCGAGGCGGTCACCGACGAACACGGCGTTGCGCGTGCCATAGCGATCGAGCGCGGTCTCATAGATCGCCGGCTCGGGCTTGCCCGCGGTCACCGGGAGCCGCCCGACCGCGAGGTGCACGGCGGAGACGAGCGACCCGTTCCCTGGAGCGATGCCGCGCTGCAACGGAATGGTCCAGTCGCTGTTCGTCGACACCCACGGGATGCCGGGGGCGCCGTCGACGCTCTGCAGCGCGAACGACGCTTCGGCGAGCTGTCGCCAGCCGACGTCCGGGTGGAACCCTTGGATCACCGCTGAGGGCCGATCGTCGGCCGAGCGGGTGACGGTGTAGCCAGCGGACTCGACCTGGGCAGTGAGGCCCTCACCACCGACCACCAGCACGGTGGCGGGCGGCGGCACGAGTTCAGCGAGCGCTCGCACAGCGGCCTGCGGTGAGGTCACCACGTCGTCGTCAGCCAATTCGAGCCCGAACTCGCGCAGTTGATTCGCGACCGTGCTCGGCGTGCGTGCAGCGTTGTTGGTGAGGTAGGCGACCCGGACAGTCGACGCGGCTCGCCGTATGCTCTCCACGGCATATGGAAGCGCGACGTCGCCGCGGTACACCACACCGTCGAGGTCGGCGAGCATCAACTCCGCACCGTCGAGCGGAGTCTTGGCGTCGGCCGCGCGCGCATTCGATGCCGGAAGCAGTCGGTCCTGCGGTCCTTGCGACCTCAGGGCGGCTTCGCGGGACGCAGGGTCAGTCGTGCGCCGGCTCTCCGTCGCCGTCACCGAGCTCGTCGTCGACGGGCTCGTCACCGACGATCTCTTCCCCGCCGAGTTCATCGAGGCTTGCCGAGACGTCGCCGCTCTCGCCACCGAGTCGCGCTGTTCCGGAGCCGGCGTCGCCGCCGTCCTCGTCGAACTCGACTTCTTCTTCCAGAATCTCAATGACCTCGTCGATCCCTTCGTCGCCTTCAGGATGCCGGGCGCTCTCCAGCGCCTCCTGCGCGCGCTCCGAGCGCGCGAACCACTCCGCGGCCTCGTCATTGCGCCCGAGCTCTTCGAGCACGACGGCATACGCGTCGAACAGCGCGGGGCTGTACGAGTAGGCCGTGTTCGGGTCGAGCTCGGGAATCTGCAGCTCGCCGAGCGCCTCATCGGGGCGGCCCTGGTCGAGTCGCGCGCCCGACATCGCGATCGCGAGTTCGACGCGAACAGGAACCGGCAGCTCATTTCTCGGCACCGAACGGCCGAGCTCGAGGGCACGATCCGGACGCTCGAGGCCGCGCTCGCTGTCGACCATCATCGGCAGGTGATCGTTTCGACCGGTGATACGCCGGTAAGTGCGCAGCTCACGCAGCGCGAGTGCGAAGTCGCCCACCGTGTACGCGGTGATAGCGAGCGTCTCGCGCGCTACTCCGATGCGCCCCGCCTTGTTCGCCGCTGCTTCGGCGTGGCGGTGCGCGAGCTCGGGATCGCTCTCGATGAGGCGCGCAACCATCACCAAGTGCCGCGCGACGAGGTCGGCGTTCTCAGCGGTCAGCGTCTTCAGCTGATTGCGCGCAATCCGGTCGAGTTCCTTGGCGGTGACATCGTCAGGGATCTTCGGTTCGTTGCGCCGAGCCCGCTCAGCCTGAGGAGGACGGATGCTGCGCTCTTCGCGCTCACGGAAATCGCCGTCGCGTCGCGGGCCCTGGCCGGCCCCGGGTCCACGGTCGTAACCGCGCCCGGCGCCGTCGCGGTGCGGCCGCTGCCCTCCGCCGCGGGCGCCGTCGCCATCGCCGCGATACGGCCGGTCGCCGCCGCTCGGCTTCCAGTCGCCCTCGCGCCACGGGCGGTCGTCGTCCCGGCGAGGCTTCCAGTCGCCACTGCGAGAGGATCTGTCGCCCTCGCGGCGCGGCTTCCAGTCGCCATCGCGGCGGGCGCCGCCAGTCTCTTGGCCTGGTCGCGAACGCCCATCTCGGCGAGCTCCGCCATCGTCGCGGCGCGGCCTGAACTCTCCGTCGCGACGCGGACGGTCAGCCTCCCGGCGAGGTTTCCAGTCACCGTCGCGTCGAGGACCGGAGTCACCCGAGCGGCGAGGCCGGTCGTCTTCGCGGCGAGGCTTCCACTCCCCCTCGCGACGTGGGCGTGACTCACCGTCACGCCGCGGACGCTCGTCATCGCGGCGCGGACGGAACTCGCCGCCCCGCCGTGGACCGTCGCCTTCGCGGCGCGGCTTCCACTCGCCCTCGCGACGAGGGCGGTCGTCAGCACGACGTGGACGGTCATCGTCTCCTCGAGGGCGGTATTCGCCTTCGCGCCGCGGGCGGTAGTCGCCGTCGCGGCGCGGACGCTCGTCGTCTCGTCGCTGTCTGTCGCTGTCGCCACGGGGCTTGAAGCCGCCGTCACGCCGCCCGGACCCCTCTCCGGATGCCGGGCGCCCTCGCCCAGCGGCGCCGTCGGCCGATCCGCGACGGCCGCCCTCGCCACGTGCAGCGCCGGGACGACCACGAGGTGGGCGACCTGCGTCGGACCGTCGCCCATTCGGCGTCTCGCCCGGTCGTTTCGGGCGCTCCTCGGCATCGCTCACCGCGTGACTCCTTGTTGAATTCGTTCAGGCCGGGCTTCGTCGAGCCGCTGACCACGGTACCCGGCGATCCTTTGAATCCGCGGGTTAAACCGCTCTTCGAATCTTCGGGTTAAACAGAGCTGGCCACCCCAACGGGGTGGCCAGTTCCGGAATGAGGTCCGGCGGTGTCCTACTCTCCCACAAGGTCGCCCTTGCAGTACCATCGGCGCA
>NZ_JASATX010000010.1 GCF_029952955.1 Ruicaihuangia caeni
TGAATCGCCCCGGGTTTAGTGGAGGGCGAGTTCTCCCAGAGCCGACTGGTTCTGGGAGTTGATCTCACGGTAGTAGCAGTTCTCCTTCTCGATCGGCGTGAGGTAGTCGATCGAGGAGTGCAGGCGGTGCTCGTTGAACCAGTGCACCCATGACAGGGTCGCGAGTTCGAGGTCGTCGGCGGTGCGGAATGGGCCGTCGATCTTGACGCACTCGGTCTTGTAGAGCCCGACGACGGTCTCTGCGAGGGCATTGTCATAGCTGTCCCCGACGGTCCCGATGGAGGCGATCGCGCCGACGTCCGCGAGCCGTTCGGAGTAGCGCAGCGCGGTGTATTGAGCTCCGGCGTCCGAATGTTGAATGAGCCCGGTAACGTCCTCGCCTGCGCGATTACGCACCCATAGCGCCATCTCGAGGGCATCCAGTGGCAGATCGGTCGGCATTCGACTCATAGTTCGCCACCCCACGATCCGGCGAGAGAAGACGTCGGTGACGAACGCGGTGAACGCCATCCCGGACCACGTCGGCACATAGGTGAAGTCGACCACCCACAGCTCGTTCGGTCGATCCGCACGGAAACAGCGCTGCACGTGATCCGGCGGCCGGAACGATGGGCTGTCTGCTTTCGTGGTGATGAACTGCTTGCCGCGGCGGATCCCGCGCAGTCCCAGCTGCCGCATGAGGCGCTCGACCGTGCACCGGGCCACGACGATGCCCTCGCGTCTGAGCAGCCGCCAGATCTTCCGGGCGCCGCTGATCCCGCGCCCGAGCTTGCGGTCCCAGAACACCCGCTCGATCTGCACGCTCAACTCCGCATCGCGTTGCGAGCGCGCGGACGCGGGCCGGCTCTTGAACGCGTAGTACCCGGACGGGGCGATCTTCACGCCGTGCTCGGTGAGCACGCGGCAGATCGGCTCGACCCCGAACCGGTCCCGGTGATCGTCGACGAAGGCGACTACCACGGCAAACG
>NZ_JASATX010000002.1:0-245219 GCF_029952955.1 Ruicaihuangia caeni
GGTGAGCACGCGGCAGATCGGCTCGACCCCGAACCGGTCCCGGTGATCGTCGACGAAGGCGACTACCACGGCAAACGCGGGTCGAGCTCCCGCGCGAAGAAACTCGACGCCGCCAGCAGGATCTCATTCGCACGCTTCAGCTCGCGCACCTCGGCCTCAAGCTCCTTGACCCGCTTCGCATCTGCGGTGCTCACCCCGGGACGCTCACCGGCGTCGATCGCGGCCTGCTTCATCCAGCCGCGCAGCGTGTAAGCATTCACCCCAGTGCGCTGCCCGATCCGAGTCACTGCCGCATGCATCGACAGCTCCGGATCCTCTTTCCGTGCTTCTTCCACGAGCCGCATCGCTCGCTCCCGCAACTCCTGCGGATACTTCTTCAGTGCTGGCATGGCCATCATCCTCTCGGGGAATCAGACCCTCCACGAAACCCGGGGCGATTCATTGGAGGAGTCCCTTGTAGAGCGCAAAGCCATCGATGTAGACCATGACCGTTCGACGGGCTCGCACGGGCTCACGCTAACGACACCGCGCTATTGCGCACTCAGGGCTTGTGAGTTGCGCACGGGGCTGTGGTGCCGGTGCGGCGTCAGCGCCGTCGGCGTCAGGCGCTTGCTTCGCCCGTGGCGCTCTCGGCATCCCGGCGGCTCTTCTCGGCCGGGCAGAGCCCGAAGAGCGCATCGATGCCGCGCGTGAACTCCTCCGCACGGCCTTCGGCCGCCAGTTCGCGTGCGCGCACGGACGGTCGGTGCAGCAGCACGCCCGCGAAGTGACGCAGCGCGGCGGCTACTTCTGGCGACGCTCCACGGCCTCGTGTCAGTTCGCCCTGCAGCACCGCCTCGACGTGCTGGCGAAGCGCCACGACCGACGGTCCGATCTCGACGTCGTTCGAGAAGTCGGATGCCGCGGCCCGCACGAGCTCTTGAGCCTCAGCGGCGGCGTGCACCTCCTCGAGCGGGGCGTGCAGCTTGATCGTCTCGAGGTCGAGCACTTCGGCGCCCGCGACTTCGGCGACGCGCGAGTCGACGTTGCGCGGCATCCCGAGGTCGACGAACAGTCGCCGGCCGGGGCGCACGTGGCCGACCTCGATCACCGGCCGCTCCGTGGTCGTGCAGGTGATCACGAGGTCGGCGCGGTCGATGGCCGCGTCGAGCGAGGTCTCGGCAGTGAGCGAGTGCTTGGCGGCGAAGCCGGCGGCGCGCCCGCTCGCCGAGTAGACGCGGATATCGGTCGCGCCGAGGTCTCGCAATGCGGCGACGGTCGTCGCGGCATACTGCCCGGTGCCGACGAGCAGCACGCGGTGCGTCGCCCAGTCCATCACCCGGCTGTCGGCCAGTTCGAGCGCGAGACGAACGAGTGAGCGGCCCGCGCCCCCGAGCGCCGTTCCGGTCTTGACGGTGCGGCTCGTCGCTGTGGCTTTCTGGAACAGCTGTTCGAGCGCCGACGACGTCAGACCCTCCTCACGGGCCTGTTCGAGTGCCCTGGCGACCTGGCCGGAGATCTCGTCTTCACCGACCACCACCGACTCCAGGCCCGAGGCGACCGAGAAGAGGTGGCGCACGACATCGTCGCCGTGCAGCACCTGAAGGTTGGACCGAAGCTCCGCAGCATCCACTCCCGCGCCGTCTGCGACGGTCTGGAGCGAGTCGAGCGCCGATGAGTCGAGGTAGACCTCGAAGCGGTTGCAGGTGGCGAGCACGACGGCGCCTCGCACATCTCCACGCTCACGGCCCCGCTCACGAAGGGCGTCGGTCACGCCGGGAGCCGCCGCCGACAGTCGTTCGAGCAGCCCGAATTCGGCGGTTCGATGACTGGCGGTGAGACAGAGAAGCACGGCCCACAGTATAGGTAGAGCATCTCGCCCATATCCTGAGCGCATGCCGCTCGCTCACGATCATCCGCTCGTCGATGGACGCACCTCGTCGTCCCCCCTCATCCGCGCCTACCGGGGTGAACGCCCTGAGCGGATGCCCGTCTGGTTCATGCGACAGGCGGGCCGATCGCTGCCCGAGTACCGCGAATTGCGCGCGAACGGCGACATGCTCGAGGCCTGCCTGACGCCCACCATGGCGAGCGAGATCACCCTGCAGCCCGTGCGCCGGCATGGCGTGGACGCCGGCATCTTCTTCAGCGACATCGTCATTCCGGTGAAGCTCGCCGGCGTCGACGTCTCGATCGTGCCCGGGCGCGGGCCCGTGCTCTCCCAGCCGATTCGCACCGCCTCGGATGTGCTCGCGCTTCGACCCCTCGACCCCGAGGCGCTCGCGCCCATCCGCGAGGCCGTCGCGTTGACCGTCGCCGAACTCGGCTCCACTCCGCTCATCGGGTTCGCTGGTGCACCGTTCACGCTCGCCGCGTACCTGGTCGAGGGCGGACCCTCGAAGGACCACCTGCGCGCGCGTTCACTGATGCACTCCGACCCGCACACCTGGGCCATGCTGCTGAACTGGGCAGCCGATGTCAGCGGCCAGTTCCTTCGCGCGCAGGTCGAGGCCGGTGCCTCAGCGGTGCAGCTGTTCGACTCGTGGGTCGGCTCGCTGTCGGAGGCCGACTACGTGCGCAGGGTGGCGCCGCACTCGGCACGGGTGTTCTCGCACCTGCGCGGGTTCGATGTGCCCAAGGTGCACTTCGGCGTCGGCAGCGGCGAGCTGCTGCCGGCCATGCGGGCGGTTGGGGCGGATGTCATCGGCGTCGACTGGCGCTTGCCGCTCGACGTCGCGTCAGCACGCCTCGGGGGCGATGTTCCGCTCCAGGGCAACATCGACCCCGCGCTGCTGAGCGCCCCCTGGCCCGCACTCGAAGCGCACGTGCGGCGCGTCGTCGAGCTGGGTCGCGCCGCCCCGGCGCATGTCGTGAACCTCGGCCACGGCGTGCCGCCCGAGACCGATCCGACCGTGCTGACTCGCGTCGTGGAGCTCGTGCACTCCCTGTGACGGATGCCGTGAACGACGCGCAGCGCGGTGCCTCGCCGCGCAGCGCGTCCACGCCTGTGGTGGTGGTGGGCGGCGGCGTGGGCGGCTTGGTGGTCGCCCGCGAGCTCGCTCGCAGCTGCATCCGTGTCACGCTGCTCGAAGCCTCCGACCGGCTCGGCGGCCAGGTGCGGCGTCTCACGCTCGCCGGGCTCGACCTCGATGTCGGCGCCGAGGCATTCGCGACCAAGTCGACCACCGTCGCCGACCTCGCCCGCGAACTCGGACTCGAGGCCGACATCGTCGCACCCGCGCCCCTGCGGGCGTGGCTGCAACCGGTGACCGGGGCGGCGCGGCCACTGCCCTCGACCGGACTGCTCGGTATTCCGTCGAAGCCGCTCGCCCGAGACGTGATCGCCAGCGTCGGCATCTTCGGGGCCGCGCGAGCAGCTGTCGATCGCGTGATGCCGCGCCGCGTCGGAGCCGATGCCGAGTCGCTCGGCGACCTCGTGCGCATCCGCATGGGTGCGGCAGTGCACGACCGTCTGGTGTCGCCGGTGGTCACCGGCGTGCACAGCGCGAGTCCGGCCGAGCTCTCCGTCGATCGCGCGGCACCCGGACTTCGCGCGGCCCTCCTTCGTTCCGGCTCCCTGTCGCGCGCGGTGGGAGAGCTGCGGCGCGCAGCGCCGGCCGGGGCAGCCGTGGCGGGGATCCGCGGCGGCATCGCCCGGCTGGTCGACTCGCTCGAGCTGGAGCTGCACGCTCTCGGCGTCGACGTGCGGCTCGGGGCGGCCGTCGAGTCCGTGAGCCCCGACGGCGTTCAGCTCGCGGGCGGTGAGCACGTCGCGGGACGCGTCGTCGTCGCAGCCCCGGGGATGCTCGGGCCCTCGCCGACGAGGCCCGCTGTGGTGGCGGTGCTCGTGCTCCGGTCGGCGCAGCTCGATGCCGCCCCGCGCGGTACGGGGCTCCTCGTCGCCCCCGGTGCTCCCGGCATCCGCGCCCGTGCGCTCACCCATCAGACCGCGAAATGGCCATGGCTCGCCGAACGTGCGGCGGGTCAGGGCGAAGGCCTGCACGTCGTGCGGCTCTCGTACGCGGGCGCGGATGCCGACCTGCCTACGATCGCGTTGCGCGACGCGTCGACCCTGCTCGGCGTGCGCCTCACGGCATCCGACCTGGTGGAGAGCGCGATCGTGACGTGGCAGCGTGCCGCGGTATCGGAGTCGCCCGTGCCGGAAGGCGTATTGCTCGTGGGAGAAACGGCCGCCGGCGGGGGACTGGCCGCGGTGGTGGCGCACGCCCGCCGCACGGCCCGGGAACTGGCACACGACATCGCCGGGGAGACCGCCGAGGGTGCGCCACGCCGCCTCGGCCAGGGTTAGCCTCGCGGGCCAGGGGTGCAACCCCGACCGACGGCGGCAACTCTGGCCGCGAGCGCAGCCCGCGCCAGAACCGACGCGCGTCGTCGCAGGGGCGCCCGTCGGCCAGAGCGCGCTGTCGGCGCTCAGACGTTAGGCCGATTCTCACCGAGGGCTCGCTAGCGTGACCCACATGGCAGATGAGCGTGCTGTGCCCGCAGACGATTCGCCCTCGAGTGCCGCGCGCAGCGGCAGCGAGCCCGAGTCGAACCTCCCCGGAACCTTCGCCCCCACATCACGTGCGGCCTCACCGGCACCCGGCTCCGGCTCGGGCTCCGGCCCCGACGCCGACCTCCGCCCCGAGCTGCCCGTGACCGTGCTGGGCGCGACTCCTGCCTGCGCCGGCGGCGACCCGCACATCACCGAGCCTGTCGAGTACGACGCGATTCTGCTCGCCGGGTTCGGCGGCCCCGAGGGGCAGGACGACGTCATCCCGTTCCTCCGCAACGTCACACGCGGCCGCGGGATCCCCGATGAGCGACTCGAAGAGGTCGCGACGCACTACCGCCACTTCGGCGGCGTCAGTCCCATCAACGAGCACAACCGTCAGCTCAAGGCCGCGATCGAGCAGGAGCTCGCGAGCCGCGGCATCGATCTCCCCGTGCTCTGGGGCAACCGCAACTGGGCTCCCTACCTGGCCGACACCGTTCGCGAGGCGCGTGAGCGCGGCTTCACCAAGCTGATCGCCATCGCGACGAGCGCCTACAGCTCGTTCTCGAGCTGCCGCCAGTACCGCGAAGACTTCGCGATGGCGCTCGAATCGACCGGCCTCCTCGGCGATGGAACGTCACCGGCTGCCGTGCAGATCGACAAGGTGCGCCAGTTCTTCGACCACCCGGGCTTCGTCGCACCCTTCGCGCAGGGTGTGCGCGCCGCGCTCGACGAGCTCGAGGACCAAGGCTTCGCCGATGAGCAGGTGCATGTGCTCTTCAGCACGCACTCGATCCCGATGACGGATGCCGCGCGCTCCGGCCCGAGGGGGCACTCCTTCGGCGAGGGCGGCGCCTACGCCGCGCAGCACCAGGCCGTCGCCGAGGTCGTCATGGAGCTCGCCGAGAGCGACGCGCCGTGGAGCCTGGTCTACCAATCGCGCTCGGGACCGCCCGAGATGCCCTGGCTCGAGCCCGACATCAACGACGCGATCGAGGAGCTCGACGCCGAGCAGACCCGCGCCGTCGTGATCGTGCCGCTGGGCTTCGTGAGCGATCACATGGAGGTCATGTGGGACCTCGATGAGGAGGCCATGCAGACCGCACGCGACCGCGGCTTCGCGGCCGTGCGGGTGCCGACCCCCGGCATCCACCCCGAATACGTCTCGGGCCTAGTCGACCTCGTGATGGAACGCGTTCAGGGCACGCCGGTGGCCGAGCGTCCCGCGCTCACGCCGCTCGGCCCCTGGTACGACGTGTGCCGACCCGGATGCTGCGAGAACGTGCGCGCCGGCTTCAAGCCCGCCGCAGCCGGGGTCGCCCCGTGACGCCGCCTTCCGCCAGCCCGGCCCTTCCCGCCACGATCAGAGTCGGCACGAGGGCGAGCGCGCTCGCCATGGCCCAGACTCGCGCGACCGTCGAAGTCCTGCAGACGATGACCGGTGCTGCCGCCGAGCTCGTGCCGATCGTGTCGGAGGGCGACCGCACCACCGCCTCGTTGGCCTCGCTCGGAGGCACGGGAGTGTTCGCGGCGGCGCTTCGCACTGCGTTGCTCGAAGGCCGCTGCGACGCTGTCGTGCACTCGCTGAAGGATCTGCCGACCACACCGCTCGACGGGCTGGTGATCGCTGCGACGCCGCGCCGCGAAGACGCCCGCGACGCGCTGTGCGCTCGCGATGGGCTGACTCTCGACACGCTACCGGCGGGCGCCCGGGTCGGCACGGGCTCGCCCCGGCGCCGCGCCCAGCTGCTCGCCCGGCGCCCGGATCTGCAGGTGCTCGACATCCGCGGCAATGTCGACAGCAGATTGGGCAGGGTTCAGTCGGGCGATCTGGATGCCGTCGTGCTGTCGCTCGCGGGTCTGAATCGGCTCGGCCGTGCCGATGCCGTCACCGAAGCGTTCCCGCTCGAGGCCTGGCCAACCGCGCCCGGGCAGGGCTCGCTCGCGCTCGAGGTTCGGGCGGGCGATGAGGCGCTCGTGTCGGCGCTCGACGACGTGGTGACCAGACTGACCGTCGACACCGAACGGGGCGTGCTCGCGCGTCTCGAAGCCGGCTGCGCTGCGCCCGTCGGCGTGGTCGCCCGTGTCAGCGGTGGCGGCGAGGGCGATGCCCGCGGGGCTGAACTGCACGCCGAGGCGCACGTCTACGCGCTCGACGGCACGCGCTCGCTGCGCAGCGCTCACAGCATCCTCATCGACGACGCGGAACGGCCCGCAGCCGAGCTCTCTCGCCGAATCGTCGACGAACTGCTCGGGGCCGGAGCCGCGACGCTGGCGCCCCTCGGATCGAGGCGATGACCGAAGCCCATCCTCAGCGTCTCGCCGGCTGGCGGGTGCTCGTGCCCCGCGCAGGGGAGTGGGGCGCGCGCGCTGCGGCCCGCCTTCGCGCGGAAGGCGCCGACCCCGTCATCGTGCCGCTCATCGCGTTCGCCCCGCCGTCGGACCCTGCCGCGCTCGCCGCTGCTGCTTCCCGCCTCGCGACGGGAGAGTACGACTGGGTCGTCTTCACGAGCGCCACGACCGTGAGCGCACTGGCCGGCGCGGCGGGTGCGCATGTGGGCGATCTCGCAGATGCCGCGGCACCCGGCTCGGGCAGCCCCGGCCCCCTCGTGGCGGTCGCGCCCACGACGCGGGTCGCCGCCGTGGGAGAGGCGACGGCTGAGGCCCTCGAGCTCGCCGGCGTCGACGTCGACTTCGTGCCCGAATCCGATTTCTCGGCACGCGCCCTCGTCGAAGAATGGCCCGCACGGATGCCGGGACTGCGGGTGTTCGCACCGCTCTCCGAGATCGCGGCGCCGACCCTCGTCGACGGGCTGCGAGGCTACGGACTCGAGGTCGATGAGGTCGGCGCCTACTGCACCGTCACGGCCTCGCCCGACGACGCCGGTCGTGCGGTGCTGGCGGGTCCGCTCGATGCCGTGCTCGTGACTTCCGGGAGCGTCGCCCGCGCCCTCGTCGAGCTCGCCCCCGAACTCGACCCGTCCACCGTGATCGCCTGCATCGGTCCAAGAACGGCTCAAGAGGCAGCGGAGGCCGGGCTCGCGGTCGACGTCGTCGCCGCTCGCCAGAGCATTCGGGCGCTCATCGACGCGCTCGCCGCCGCCCACCATCCGCACCTCGCGCCGACCTCCGAGGAGAACAGCCCATGACGTTCCCAGCGCACCGCCCTCGCCGCCTTCGTGCCACACCCGCGATGCGGCGCCTCGTCGCCGAGACACGCCTCCACCCCGCTGAGCTGATCCTCCCGATGTTCGTTCGGGAGGGCATCGATGACCCCGTGCCGGTGAGCTCGATGCCGGGCGTCGTGCAGCACTCGCTCGACTCGTTCCGTCGCGCACTGCATGAGGCGGCAGAGGCGGGCATCGGCGGCGTGATGCTCTTCGGCGTGCCGGAGGAGAAGGATGCGGTGGGTTCCGGCGCCACCGACGAGTTCGGCATCCTCAACGTCGCCACACGGCTCGCCGCGGCCGAGGTCGGAGACGCTCTGGTCGTGCAGACCGACCTGTGCCTCGATGAGTTCACCGACCACGGTCACTGCGGTGTGCTCGACCCTGAAGGACGCATCGACAACGACGCGACCCTCGTGCGCTACCGCGAGATGGGGCTCGCGCAAGCGGCCGCCGGGTCGGCGATGCTGGGTCTCTCGGGCATGATGGACGGCCAGGTCGCCGCGGTGCGCGACGCGCTCGACGGCGCGGGATTCTCAGACACTGCGATCCTCGGCTACGCGGCGAAGTACGCCTCTGCGTTCTACGGACCCTTCCGCGAGGCGGTCGGGTCGTCGCTGCAGGGCGACCGCAAGACCTACCAGCAGGACCCCGCCAATCGTCGCGAGGGGCTGCATGAGGCGGCACTCGACCTCGATGAGGGGGCGGATGCCGTGATGGTGAAGCCCGCGATGTCGTTCCTCGACGTGCTGGCCGATGTCGCCGCGATGAGCGACGTCCCCGTGTGGGCGTACCAGGTGAGCGGCGAGTACGCGATGGTCGAGGCTGCAGCCGCCAACGGCTGGATCGACCGCGAACGCGCGATCATCGAGAGCATCATCGGTATCCGGCGCGCCGGCGCGGACGCCGTGCTCACCTATTGGGCGGTCGAAGCAGCCGCCATGCTCAAGGAAGGGGAGGCATGAGCGAGGCAACGGCTCACACCGGCATCGCCGCGGGGCTCGACAACGCAGGGCTCGACAACGCGGGGCTCGACAACGGGGGGCTCGACAACGCAGCGCAGTTCGAACGGGCGCAACGCGTGATTCCCGGCGGCGTCAACTCGCCGGTTCGCGCATTCGGGTCGGTGGGTGGCACTCCCCGGTTCTTCGTGTCGTCGCGCGGCGCCACAGTCACCGACGTGGAGGGGCGCGAGTACATCGACCTGGTCGCATCGTGGGGCCCGGCTCTGCTCGGCCATGCCCATCCCGAGGTCGTCGCCCGCGTGCAGGAGGCCGCCGCCAAGGGTCTGTCCTTCGGCGCGTCGACCCCCGCTGAGACCGAGCTCGCCGAGCTCGTGCGCGAGCGGCTCGTTGTGAACGGTGCGTCGCCCGTCGAGAAGCTGCGCCTGGTGTCGACCGGCACCGAGGCGACGATGACCGCGATCCGCCTGGCCCGCGGCGCGACGGGCCGCGACCTCCTCGTGAAGTTCGCTGGCCACTACCACGGGCACTCCGACTCGCTGCTCGCCGAAGCAGGGTCGGGCCTCGCGACGCTCGCGCTTCCGGCATCCGCCGGCATCACTGCAGCGACGGCTGCGCAGACGCTCGTGCTGCCCTACAACGACCTCGCTGCGGTCGACGCGGCGTTCGCCGAGCACGGTGACCGGATCGCCGCGGTGATCGTCGAAGCCGCCGCGGCCAACATGGGCGTGGTGCCGCCCATGCCCGGGTTCAACGCCGCTCTCGTCCGGATCGCGCGAGAGCACGGCGCGCTGATGATCCTCGATGAGGTGCTCACCGGCTTCCGCGCGGGCCGTGCCGGGTGGTGGGGCCTCGAAGCGACGGGTGAGGTGCCCGGGGGCACGGAGTGGACGCCCGACCTGATGACGTTCGGCAAGGTCGTGGGCGGCGGGATGCCGCTCGCCGCCGTCGGTGGACGCGCAGACCTCATGGATCACCTCTCGCCGCTCGGCCCCGTCTACCAGGCGGGAACCCTCAGCGGGAACCCGCTCGCGGTGGCCGCAGGACTCGCGACGCTGCGCCTCGCAGACGCCGCTGTGTATGCCCGGCTGAATGAGCTCGCCGACACCATTTCGCGTGAGGCCTCGGCGGCACTCAGCGCTGCTGGCGTGACGCACTCCGTGCAGCGAGCGGGCACGCTCTTCTCGATCGCGTTCGCGGAGCAGCCGCCGCGCGACTATGCCGAAGCGAAGCAGCAGGAAGCGTTCCGTTACGCGCCGTTCTTCCACACGATGCTCGAGCAGGGGGTGAACCTGCCGCCATCGGTGTTCGAGGCATGGTTCGTCATGGCCGCGCACGACGACGTCGCCCTCGAGCGCATCGTCACGGCGCTGCCGCATGCCGCGCGGGCAGCGGCTGCCGCGCAGGCCTGAGCCGATCGGGCCTCTTGCGCGGCCGGATGCCTATGAGCACCGCTCGAGTTGGCGCGAAGGCCAAGGTAAGGCTACCCTAAGCACGACATTTTTCTCGGCGGCGCTCGCCGCCTATCACCCCCTATGGAGCCTCTGTGCGCACTCGCTCTCGCGCCATGACCACCCTTTTCGCCTCGATCGCCGCGGTGGCGGTGCTGGCCGGCTGCTCGGCCGGACAACCTGCGCCCGCTGAGCAGAACACCTCGGACGCGCCCGAGAGCGATGGCGCCTTCACGCTCTACTCGGGTCGGAACGAGGCGCTCATTCAGCCGCTGATCGACCAGTTCGAGCAGGAGACCGGCATCGAGGTGGAGGTGCGCTACGGCAACACCGCCGAGATGGGCGCGCTGCTGCTCGAGGAGGGCGACCGCACTCCCGCCCAGGTGTTCCTCTCGCAGGACGCCGGAGCGCTGGGCGCGCTCGCGAAGGCCGATATGTTCATGACCCTGCCCGACGACATCGCAGACGCGGTGCCGGCGGGATTCACCTCGACCGACGGCAGCTGGGTGGGTGTCACGGGCCGGGCGCGCGTCGTCGTCTACGACAGCGAGAAGCTCGCAGCATCCGACATCCCTGACACGGTCGACGCGCTCGTCGAGCCCGAGTGGGCGTCACGTCTCGGCGTCGCACCGACCAACGCGAGCTTCCAGTCATTCGTCACGGCGTATCGCGTGCTGGAGGGCGACGCCGCGGCCGACGAGTGGGTTGCGGCCCTCAGCGAGAACGACCCGCAGATCTTCGAGAACAACAACGCGATCCTCACGGCGGTCAACGATGGTGCGCTCGACGCGGGACTCATCAACCACTACTACTGGTACCAGCTCGCGGCCGAAGTGGGCGTCGACAACATGCGCGCCCAGCTGGCCTACCCCAAGGCCGGCGACCCGGGTTCGATCGTGAACGTGACCGGCGCCGGCGTGCTGCAGAACGGAGCGTCGGATGCTGACGCCCTCGAGTTCGTGCGCTACCTCGTCTCGCAGCAGGCTCAGCAGTACTTCGTCGAGCAGACCTTCGAGTACCCGCTGCTGCCGGGTGTCGACGCTCCAGAGGGCCTGCCCGCACTCGAGAGCCTGATCAACCCCGAACTCGACCTCTCCGACCTGGAATCGCTCGCTGACACCCAGGCGCTGCTGAGCAAGTACAGCCTGCTGTGACCACGACGGCCGGGGTCGGCGAGCGCACCCGGCCGCCGCTGCTGCTGGCAGCCGCGGCCGCGCTGGCCGCATCGGCATCGCTGATCCCGGTCGTCTACCTCGCGGTGCGCGCGGTCGAGGCGGGCACCGAGGGCTTCGTCGCGACACTGCTGCGCCCCAGAGTGCTCGAGCTCGCACTGAACTCGGTGGCGCTCGCCGCCTCGGTGACCGCGACATGCCTGGTGCTCGGAGTTGCCAGCGCCTGGCTGCTCTCTCGGTGGCGTCTGCCGGCCGAGCGCACCATCCTGCTGCTGAGCGCACTGCCGCTCGCCGTTCCGTCATACCTGGTCGCGTACGGGTGGCTCGTCTGGTCGCCAGGCTTGAACGGCTTCTGGCCGAGCTGGGCCGTGCTCACCGCGGTGTGCGTGCCCTATGTCACCTTGCCGGTGGCGGCGGCATGGAGGGGCAGTTCCGGCGACCTCGAAGCCGTCGCCCGCACGCTCGGCCGCGGACCGATACGGTCCTTCTTCTCCGCTACCTGGCCCCAGGTGCGCGGGGCCGCCCTCGCCGGTTCGCTGTTGGTCGGGCTCTACTCCTTGGCGGAGTTCGGTGCGGTGTCGATGCTGCGGTTCGAGACGCTGACCTGGGGCATCAACGCGTCGTACAGTGCGAGCTTCGATCGGCAGCAAGCCGCCGTGCTCGCGCTCGTGCTGGTCGCGCTCGCCCTGATCGTGGTCTGGGCAGAGCGGAGAGCTCGAGGTCAGGCCGTCACCCGCGTCGCGCGCCCGCTCCCGCGCGGGGTCATGCCGAGGCGGTGGCTCTGGGCTGCGCTCGCCGTCGTGCTGGCCGCACCGGTCGTCAGCGTCACCGTGCCCGTGCTGGGACTGGGCGTGCGCCTCTTCAGCGCAGAGAGCATCCGTGCTCTTGACCTGCCGCGCTTCGCAAGCGCCGTCGGCGCCACCCTCGGTCTGGCGGTCGTGGGCTCGCTGCTCGTGCTCGTCTTCGCCCTGCCGATCGCGGCGTTGACCGCGCGGTATCGCGATCGGCTCAGCCGAGGAATCGAGGGGATCGGCTACCTCGGCCATGCCCTGCCCGGCATCGTCGTCGGCCTGTCGCTCGTGTTCTTCGGCCTCGCCGTGGTGCCGTGGGCGTATCAGAGCCTGCTCATGCTGCTCTTCGCCTACGTGGTGCTCTTCATGCCCAGGGCCATCGGCAGCGCGCGGAGCGGCATCGCGGCCGTCGCCCCGGCCCTCATCGACGTCTCTCGAACCCTCGGCGATACGCCGGCGGCGTCATGGCGTCGCGTCACGGCCAGGCTCGCAGCGCCGAATATCGCCATCGGGTGCTTGCTCGCAGCGATCGCCATCATGAAGGAGCTCCCGGCGACGCTGCTGCTGCGCCCGACCTCGGTGCACACGCTCGCGACCGAGCTCTGGACTCGCACCGCCGCCGCCGAGTACGGCGGGGCCGCTCCGTATGCTGCCGCGCTGCTGCTCGTCGCCTCGGTGCCCGCAGTGCTGCTGTCCACGATTCGCAGCACCGCGAGAGAGGATGAGTCGTGAGCTGGGTGAACATCGCTGACCTCTCGGTCGCGTTCGGCGAACTGCCGGTGCTGAGCCGGGTCGGGCTCGCCATCCCACGCGGCGACATCGTGGCGGTGCTCGGGCCGAGCGGCTGCGGCAAGACCACGCTGCTCCGGGCGATCGCCGGGCTTGTGCCGATCGCCGATGGCGAGGTGCGCGTCGGCGATCGGCTGCTCTCGGGCGGCAAGGTGCGTGTAGCGCCTGAGCGGCGGGGCATCGGGTGGGTGCCCCAGGATGCGGCGCTCTTCCCACACCTCACTGTCGCTGAGAACATCGCGTTCGGTCTGCGCGGCCCTGCCTGGCGAAGCCCAGAGGCGCGTGCCGCGCGGGTCACCGAGCTCGCCGGGCTGGTCGGCCTCGCCGACCATGTGAAGCGCACGCCGGCGCAGCTCTCCGGAGGACAGGCGCAGCGCGTGGCGCTCGCCCGAGCGCTCGCTCCGCGGCCCGATCTCGTGCTGCTCGACGAGCCGTTCTCGGCACTCGACCCCATGCTGCGCGTACCGCTGCGGCGCGAGGTCGCCGACGTGCTGCGCGACCAGCGCTCAACGGCCCTGCTGGTGACCCACGACCAGCAGGAGGCGCTCTCGCTGGCCGATCACGTCGCGGTCATGATGGGCGGCCGGGTGCTGCAGTGGGGCACACCCGCCGAGGTGTATCGCCGCCCGGCCACGCCGTGGGTCGCGAGGTTCGTCGGCGACACCGTCGAGCTCGACGGGGTGTGGAGCGCGGATGCCGGCGGCCGATCGGTCGACACCGTGCTCGGGCGAGTGCCCGCCGAACTCGTGGGCGAGGCGCCCGCGAGCGGCTCGCGCGTGCGCGTCGTGTTCCGCCCCGAGTGGCTTCGCATCGAACCGGAGGGCGTGGGAGTCGCCGCGACGGTGACGGAGCTGTCGTTCGTGGGCCATGAGGGGCTCGTCACGCTCGAACTCACAGGCGGCGCCATCGTGCGCAGCCGAGCACTTGCCCTCGAACTGCCGCGGCCGGGCCAGGTCGTCTCGGTCACGGTGCGGCATCCGGCGCTCGTCTATGCGCACGCGGGCCTCGGCGCAGCGGCGCCCATGCCGCAGCCGAGTCAGCCATAACCGGCCCCGGGCGCGATAGCCGAACCGGACTAGTCTGGGGAACGCACGACGGACGACGATCATCGGAGGTCACCGTGAAAGGAAAGCTTCTCTTCGCCGCCGGTCTCGGACTCGGCTATGTGCTCGGCGCGCGCGCCGGGCGAGCGAGGTACGACAAGATGAAGAGCGCTGCAATGCGGTTCTGGAACAGCGACCCCATGCAGAAGCGCTTCGACGAGGTCAGCGACATGGTCAAGGACAAGGCCCCTGAGGTGGTCGGGTTCCTGGCAGAGACCACGAAGAAGCTCGCGACCAAGGCGTCGGAGAAGCGGAAGGCCGGCGGTGAAGCCGGCCACGAGTCGAGCGGCAGCGGCGCGGGCAAGAACGGTAACGGCGCCGCCAAGAACGGCAACGGCGCTGGCAAGAGCCGCAAGTCGGCTGGAGCCCCCGAGTCGGGCGCGTCGACCTCGACCGACAAGATCGCTCCGGATTCCGCGGCCTCTGAACCGCGGGCCGGCACCCCCGAGGGCATGGGCGCCGCAGGTCCCAGTCGAGCGGAGGGACCCACCACATGAGCGACGAGGCCGGCCGCCGGTACGGAAGCCGGCGCTCGCTCTTCCAGCTCATGAGCGATCTTCCCGGGGTGGTCGCAGACCTCGTACGGGCAGAGTTCGCGCTGCTCAAGGCTGAGATCGTCGCCAAGCTCAAGCTGGCGGGCATCGGCGTCGCGTTCCTGCTGATCGCCGCGGTGATCGTGCTGCTGTTCGTCGGCGTACTGCTCACTGCCGCGATCTTCGCGCTCTCGCTCGTGATGCCCGGCTGGCTCGCGGCGCTCTTGGTCGCGCTCCTGCTGCTGATCGTCATCGCCGTGCTGGTCATGCTCGGTGTGCGGCAGCTGAAGCAGGCGATGCCGCCGGTTCCCGAGCAGACGATCGACTCGGTGAAGCGCGACTACTTCACCATCATGGGCGTGCTCTCCCGCACTTCGCCCCAACCGGAGGAGCGATGAACGACACCGAACGGCTCGCGGCAGACGCCGCCGCCCGCCGCGCCGATCTCGAGGCGACCCTCGACGAGCTCGAGGACAAGCTGAACGTGAAGAAGCAGGCGAGGATCGCCATCGAGCGCGCACGGTTATCGTTCAAGCGCGACCCGGTACCGTGGGTGGCCGGAGGAGCAGCGGTCGTGGCCGCCATCGTCGGACTCATCGTCTGGCGCGTGAGCGGCGACGACTGAGCCCTGCGGAACGGGTCACCGACCCCTCACGACGGAATCAGGCGGCCGGCCCCTCGCCAAGAGGGCTCGGCCACGGCATCCGCCCGCGGCTGCCTCTTCCACCAGCCGTCCCGCCCACGAACGAGAGAGCTCGCACCACTGTGTCCGACACTGCATCGACTGACTCCACCACGCTCGGCTACACGCTCTGGGCCGTGCTGCGCCGTGACCCTAACTCCAACGGCCGGACCGCGGATGCTGCAGCCTCCGCCGCGCTCGACGCGTCGATCGCCGAGGTCGAGGCATCCGGAGTGACCGTGCGGGGGCTCTATGACGTATCAGGACTCCGCGCCGACGCCGACGCGATGATCTGGCTGCACGGTGCTGAGCCCGAGGGGCTGCAGGCCGCGCTTCGCATCCTGCGACGGAGCCCATTGCTGCAGCCGCTGCTGCCGACATGGAACGCCATGGGCGTGCACCGCGACGCCGAGTTCTCGCGCGACCACCTCCCCGCGTACATGCGCGACACCAAGCCGAAGCGCTGGCTCACCGTGTATCCCTTCGTGCGGTCGTACGAGTGGTACTTGCTGCCGGAGGAGGACCGCCGTCGGATGCTCGGCGGGCACGGGCGCATGGGCCGCGAATACGCCCAGGTGCAGGCCAACACCGTGGCGAGCTTCGCTCTCGGCGACTACGAGTGGCTCTTGGGTCTCGAAGCCGATGAGCTCGTCGACCTCGTCGACCTGATGCGGCACCTGCGCGCGGCCGAGGCTCGACTGCATGTGCGCGAGGAGGTGCCCTTCTTCACGGGTCGCCTCGTGAGCAGTGCCCAACTCGCCGAGGTACTTGCGTGAGCATCCGCGTCGGCTCGCGCGACAGCGCGCTCGCGCTCGCGCAGACGCAATCGATCGTCGAGCGGTTGGCCCGGAAAGCGGGCACGTCGGTCGAGATCGTGCCAGTGCACACCGAGAGCGACGGTCTCGCGCCCGAACTCGCGCCGCTCGATTCGACGGGGGTGTTCGTCTCCGCCTTGCGCACGGCCCTCACCGAAGGGGAGTGCGACGTGGTGGTGCACTCGCTCAGCGACGTGCCCACGACTGAGCGGCCCGACCTCAGCCTCGCCGCGATCGTCAAGCGGGGCGACGCGCGAGATTCACTGTGCGCTCGCGACGGCCTGACGCTGGAGACCCTCGACGCGGGCGCGAGAGTGGGCGTTGGCTCGCCGCTCGCACGAGCGCAGCTGCGATCCAAGCGCGCCGAGCTCGAACCCGTCGATGTGCTGGGCGACCTCGACTCCCGGCTGGCCCGGGTGGAGAACGGCGAGCTGGATGCTGTGATCGTGGGCGCCGCGGCGCTGACCCGGCTCGGCCGCGGCGATGCCGCGACCGAGAGCTTCTCGCTCAGCGAGTGGCCGACGAAGGCCGCCCAGGGCGCGCTGGCCCTCGAGGTCCGTCGGGGCGACGAGAAGCTCGTGAGCGCCCTCGACCATCGCGCTACGAGGCTCACCACGACCGCCGAGCGCGCGGTGCTCGAGCGACTGCGCGATGTGTGCGCGGCACCCCTCGGGGTGACCGCGGAACTCGACAACGGACTGCTGTTCGTGTCGGCCCGCGCGTACAGCAGCGATGGCAGCCGCGAGCTCACGAGCTCGCACGCGCTCTACCCCGACGACTCGAAGAACCCGGCCGCTGAGCTCGCCGCGCGCATCGTCGACGAGTTGGTGGGCGCCGGGGTCGCCGAGCTGGGCTGAGGCGCGATGCACGCGGAGTCCGCGCTCGACCGATCCGTTCGCAGTAGGGCGTCGACACGGCATGACGGGAGGCGGCGCCCTGCTGCGCAGGACGGCCTCACTCCGGAGTCTTGGTCATCGCAGCGGCGCCCGAGTCGTGGTCTCCTTCTCGTGTTCCGACGAGTTTGAGTCCGATCACGCATCCGAGTAGTCCCGCCAGCAGCAGCACCTTCACCACCGAGAAGGGTTCCTCGCCGGTCAGCATCGCGTAGCTCACCGTCAGTGCGGCGCCGAGGCCCGTCCACACCGCGTACGCGACGCTGATGGGCAGGCGCTTCATGGCGATGCCGAGCCCGCCGATGCTGAGCGTTCCGGCGACCAGGAACACCACCGTGGGGACGGGTTCCGTGAACCCGTTCGACTGCCCCAGGGCCGTGGCCCACACGGCCTCGAGCGCTGCACTCATCAGCAGCACCAGCCACGCCGCGTTCACGAGAACACCTTCAGGCCCACGACGCACGCCACGATCCCGAGCACGAGCAGAAGCTTGACGAGGCTGGCCTTCTCCTTGCCGGTCACGATCGCCCACACCACCGTGAGCGCTGCGCCGATCGAGGTCCACACTGCATACGCCGTGCCCGTGGGGATCTCGAGCATGGCCCACGAGAGACCCACCAGGCTCAAGACGAACGCGACCACGAACACCAGCGCGGGCCGGATGCGCTTGAAACCCTTGGAAGCCGAGAGCGCGGTGGCCCAGACGGCCTCGAGCACCCCCGACAGAATCAGCACGATCCACGCCATGACGAAACGACCTCCGGTTGGTCAGTCTTGTCGCTGGGCGGGTACTGCTCCCTCGTCCGCGGACCCTGATGTCGAGGCCCGCTCAGCAGAATACCAATGGCGCCTGGGCAGTGCGTCGGCATCCGCCCGCCCGCTCGTCACCGCGCAGGCGTCGCGTTCGTCGATTCGCGAATCGTGAGTGAGGTGGGAAGCAGCTCCTGTCGCCGCTCGCGGTCGCCTTCGATCTGAGAGACGAGGAGTTCCACCGCCAGCTCGCCGAGGCGGACCGGGTGCAGGTCGAGGGCGGTGATCGAGCGCTGCAGGCCGAAGTGCAGGTACCGGCTGTCGGCAAGGCTCAGGATCTGCAGTCGTTCCGGAACGTCGATGCCGAGCTGCCGCGCGCTGCGCTCGGTCGCGATCGCGAGGGTGTCGAGTGTGGTGACCACCGCGTCGAACTGGCGGTCATCGGCGCTCAGTGCGGCGCTGATGACCGGCTCCGCCTCGTCGACGAGTGGTCCGGGGGAGCGGATGATCGTCGGGTTGGCGTTTGCGGCAGCGCACCACTCGAGGTAGGCGGAGAGCTCGTCGCGCACATAGGACGACGTCGTCTCGCTGAGGAACAGCGCGGGCGACCTGGCCGAGAGATGGTCGAGCGACTGCGTTGTGCCGGTGAAGAAGTCGTTGTCGACCCAGCTCACCTCGCGCGAGTTGCGGCCGATCGTCACGCAGGCGATGCCTCTTCGAACGGCTTGGTCGACGAGGTCGTCGTCTGCCCCGGGGTCGACCACGATGAGCCCATCGGTGGAGTTGAGAAACCCGTGAGAGGTGCCGTGGAAGGGGATCATCGACAGCAGGAACCCCTTGGTGAACGCGCGAGCGCTCGCGCCGTTGAGCACCCGGAAGTAGTACTCCACATCCCACTCGGGCTGCAGCGATCCCGCGCCTCCTCCGCCAGACATCGGCGACACCGCCAGCGCGATCGTGCCGGTTCGGCCCGCGTTGAGATTCTTCGCGGTTCGGCTGGGCGTGTAGTGCAGTCGTTCAGCGACCTCGATCACGTTCTGCCTCGTGGCCGGGGCGACGCGTCCCTTGCCGTTGAGCGCTTCTGAAGCGGTGGCGACAGAGACGCCGGCCTCGCGAGCGACATCTTTGATGGTGGGGCGGCGCGGGTTCACGGCAGTGGCCTTCCGTCTGCTGGGGCGCCTCCCTGAGCAAGGGAGCCGAGTGTCACCGTGATCGCGGCAGAGAGCAGTTCCGGCCGCTGTGCGGTCGGAAGTGCTGCCTCGGCCCGCTCGACCAGTTCCGCGATCTTCCCGACGGTGAAGGCGCGGCTCGCCTCGGAGGCCGAAGCGGCCGCGAGCGCCTGTGCCCCGGGTTCCTCGGCGGATCCACCGAGCGAGTGGTAGGCGTGCCAGATCGGCAGCGTCGGGATGCCGTTCCTGATGTCTGCTCCGTGGTCCTTGTCGAGGTCGGAGACGTCGGTCTGCACGTCGAGGAGGTCGTCGGCGAACTGGAACGCCACGCCGATCCACTCGCCGGCCGCTCGGCAGCGGGCTTGTTCAGCTGCCTGCATCCCCGTCGAGAGCGCCCCGAGCTCGAACGCCGCACCGAACAGCGCGCCCGTCTTGAGCCTCGCATACTCCTCGAGCCGCTCGCATGCGTCATCGCCCCAGCTGAGAGAGGCCTCGCTGAGCTGGCCCCGGCAGAGCTGGGTGAAGGCCGAAGCGAGTGCCGCCGTGGCCTCGCGGCCCAGCGGAGCGACGTGCTCGAACGCCATCGCGACGAGAAGATCGCCGATGAGGATGGCGGTT
This sequence comes from Ruicaihuangia caeni, assembly GCF_029952955.1. Classification (GTDB taxonomy): domain Bacteria; phylum Actinomycetota; class Actinomycetes; order Actinomycetales; family Microbacteriaceae; genus Ruicaihuangia; species Ruicaihuangia caeni. Next base: position 19,370 of record NZ_JASATX010000002.1, read on the forward strand.
TCGGCATCCGTGAGAATGTGCAGCGTCGGGCGGCCTCGCCGGACCGCCGAGTCGTCGATGATGTCGTCGTGCACGAGCGAGGCCGAGTGGAGCAGCTGGATGGCCGCGCCGGCTCGCACCAGGTCTTCTCTCGGGGCGGTTCCGAAGGCGTTCGCCACGAGCCAGGCGAGGCGCGCGCGCAACATCTTGCCCCCATTCAGGGAGCCGACGAGCTCCGCCGGCGAGCATTGCAGCGACAGCTGCTCGAATTGGGCTTCGAGCAGCGACGTCACGCGGCTCGACACCGCTTCGAGGTGCGATTGCAATGCGGCTTCGAGGTCCGCGATCTCAGAACGTTTCGGCATTCGGGCCAGGATACCGGCGGCCCATGCATCCTCCGGCTGCGACGTCGGCAAAAGCGCTCGACGGGCGCGGGGACCGCCGTGCTACGCTGAGCCGAATCGTTTCGGCAACGCCTTCACGGAAGGTGCGGCAATGTCCGAGCGAGCACTGATCATCAACGGAGATGCGCTGTGCGGCAGCGTGGAAAGAGAGAATCATGAGCGACACGGCAGGGACCTCCTTCGACGAGACCATGTGGAACGGACTGCTGCATGGCGGTCTCGGCGGCACCTTCATGGGTGTGCCGCAGGTGGAGCTGAAGCGCGAGGCGATCATCGCGTCGGGTGCCAAGGCCGTCGTGTACGGCTTCCCCTTCGACGCGACCACGATCAGTCGCAGTGGCGCGAACTACGGGCCGAGGGCTATCCGCGAGACGTCGGTGCAGTTCACGAACTTCCAGGCCACCTACGATTTCGACCTCTTCCAGCACCTGCCGCTCGCGGACGGCGGCGATTGCCACGTGGCGCTCGGAAACACTCCGAAGACGTTCGAGCGGGTCGAAGCAGACATCGCCGAGATCGTCGCCGCCGGGGCGATTCCGGTGGTCTTCGGGGGTGACCACTCGGTGAGCATCCCGGTCGGGAAAGCAGCCCGCAAGGCTGCGGAGAACCCGGGATGGGTGCAGTTCGACACTCATCTGGATGCGGCGCCGAACGTGGGGGGCGAGGAGCTCAATCACTGCTGCACCATCACGCGTGCCGTCGACAACGGATACGACCCCTCGAAGATGGTGCTCGTCGGCATCAGCGGGTGGATGAACCCGAAGACCGAACTGAAGTACTGCCGCGACAACGGCATCCGTGTGATCTGGCTCGAGGAGATCTGGCAGAACGGGACGGTATGGGCCGTCGAGCAGATTCTTGAGCGCGTGGGCGAAGACGGCTTCTACCTCACCTTCGACGTCGACACCCTCGACGCGGCGTTCGCGCCCGGCACCTGTGCGCCGACCCCCGGCGGCATGACGATGCGTGAGGCGCTCGAGATCGTGCGCGGCATCGCGCCGGCTGGTCTCATCGGACTCGACATCGCCGAGCCCGCTCCGTCGCTCGACCACTCGACCCGCACTCAGCTGGTCGCGGCGCGGATCGCCATCGAGGCGCTCGCGTTCCACGCCGGTTGCCCCAGCACGCCGGTGCGCGTCGGCTGAGAACGGCAGTCACGAACGCGGGGTCGGTTGGATGCCGGCCCCGCGTTCGTGTTCAACCGCTGTACAGCTCGGGTCGGCGTTGAGCGAGCATGGCGACCTCGGTCGGCACCGTGGCGTTCACCGCCAGGTCGGCCACCAGCGATCCCTGCTCGTCCTCACCCAGTTCGCCGAGAAGAGAGCCGTCTCGATCGACGATCCTGCTGAAGCCGCAGAAGGTGTGGCCCGACTCCGAGCCCACGCGATTCGCATAGGCCACGGGCAGGCGGTTCTCGAGCGCGCGCGCCGTTGAGGCGATGCGGTGATCCTCCGAGTAGGGGTGCATGTTCGCCGACCCCGCGAGCAGCAGTGCCGCGCCCTTCAATGCGAGGGTTCGAGCGACCTCAGGAAACTCGAGCTCGAAGCAGTTGATCACTCCGATCGGCGTTCCGCAGAGCGTGATCGGGTCGAGGGAATCGCCCGCGAGGAAGACGTCGCCCTCGGCGCCGAACAGGTGGGTCTTCCGCACCGCGGGGAGGATCGTGCCGTCAGCGTCTATGGCGAGGTAGGCGTCGTAGTATCCCTCGGCCGCGCGTTCGATGAATCCGACCAGCAGCGCGGTCTCGCGCTCCGCGCACCGTGCGGCGAGCGAGCCGAGCCTCGCGTCGGTAGTAGGCATCGCGAGCTCCTCGAGCGCAGCCGTCTGGTATCCCGTCAGGAACAGTTCGGGGAAGACGATCACGTCGGCCGCACTCGCTTCGACCATCGCTGCGGTGGTTTCGAGATTGGCTGCGATGTCTCTCGGTGCTGGAGTGGCCTGAACGACCTCCACCCGGAGCGACGAACGGAGCATTATTGGCGCCCTTCTGTTGGGGGTTCAACGAGCTGCGATCAAGAGGCCTTCACGCAGGCGAGCGAGCATCGGTTGCCGAAGCGTTTAGCACCGATGCTAAGGCAGCCGCCCCAGGAGAAGAAACCCCTTGCCTAAACGTTTCGACATCCTTTAGCATTTCCCCGGACCGATGGCGATCCGAGATCGAGCGCCGCGTGTATCGTCGCACCGCTGCTCGGTGGCGCGGCATCCGGTCCTGGCCGAAGAATCAAAGGAGTTTCTGTGGCAGCTGCACCAACCGCGATGAAGCGAGAGTTCACGATGTTCTCAGCGCTCTCGGTGGCCTTCGCGTTCGTGTCTCCTATCGTCGCGCTCTACAGCGTGCTCGGAGTCGGTCTCTCGGCTTCGGGGCCGGCGTTCATCTGGGGCGGCCTGGTGCTGTACGCAGGCCAGTTCGTCGTGGTGCTCACGCTCGGTGTGCTCGCGTCGAAGTGGGCCGAGTCCGGCGGCATCTACCAGTGGTCGCGCAGGCTCTTGGGCCACCGGTATGGATGGTTCGCCTCCTGGACCTACATCTGCACCCTGCTGATCACGCTTCCGGCGGTGGCTTACGCGGGTGCAGTGCTCATCCCGCCGATCTTCGACATTCCGGCGGCAGACCCGGGCTTCGTCACGTGGCTCGCGGTCGGGCTGCTGGCGTTGACCACGGTCGTCAACCTCGCGGGGCGCGTGTTCATCAAGATCCTCATGGTCGGCGTGCTGGTGGCCGAAGCGGTCGGCTCCGTCGGTGTGGCGATCTGGCTGCTCTTCTTCGAGCGTCATCAGACGCTCGACTACATCTCGCCCGCCTCCCTCGGCGAATTCGACGGCGTCTTCTTCGCTGCGCCCTTCGTGATGGCCATCGCCTTCTCGAGCTACTTCGCGATCGGATTCGAGAGCGCCAGCTCGATCGCCGAAGAAGTGAAGCGGCCGAAGCGCGCCGTGCCGCGCGCCATGGTGGTGTCGTTCTTCGCGATCATGAGCATCGTGCTGCTCAGCACACTCGCCTTCACGCTCGCCGTGCCGAGCGACGAGTTCTTGCAGAACCCCGAGAACGCTGCCGACCCCGCCGTCGCGATCATGGCCGCGACGTTCCCCGAGCCGGTGTTCCGCGGCGTGCTCGCGTTGTTCGTCATCGCCTTCGCCGCAAGTCTCATGACCATCCAGATCACGGTCTCCCGCATCGTCTGGGCCACCGCCCGCAATGGCGAGCTCCCCTTCGCTCGCACCCTGACCAGGTTGTCGGGTGACACCGGTCTGCCTCGAGTCGCCGTGCTGGTGACCGCGGTCGTGGCCGTGCTGCTCTTCATCCCCTTCCAGAGCGAGGGGATTCAGATGGCGCTGATCTCGTTCTCGTCCGTGGGCTTCTTCATCTCGTTCCTCTTCCCGATCCTCGGTATGGCGATCGCGCGCGTGCGCGGCTCATGGCATGACGAGCCCGACCTCTTCCTCGGCCGCGCCGGTCGTGCTGTGAGTGTGCTCGCCCTCATCTGGCTGCTCTTCCAGATCGTCAACGTGGCATGGCCTCGCGAGTCGGGTGCAGGGTGGGCGACCGACTGGTCGACTGTGATCGGCGTCGGCGTCGTGGGTGTGCTCGGCGTGGCTGTCGAGTGGTGGGTGCATCGCAAGCGGCTGCACGCCGCGGCGACGGGCAGCACCCTCGTGGTCATCGAGCGCTCGGAAGACGCCGACGACGAAGAACTGGTCGAGCCGCTCGCGCGCTGACCTGAGCGCGTAGCGCGACTGGCGCGGTTGCCTCCCTGTGGGAGCGACCGCGCCAGTCGTTCGTCCGTGTTGTCAAGGGGCGGAACTCGGTAAGGGCCCGGGAGTGCCGGGATCCGAACAGCTCCGAACCCGGGCCGGGTCGCTCGCCGGCGCCAGTGCGCCAGCGCGCCAGCAGGCTCAGGCGGAGAGCTCGCGGGCGATGGCGTCGGCGAACGCGTCGATATCGGCTTCCGTGGTGTCGAAACTCGTCATCCACCGCACCTCGCCGCGGGCGGCATCCCAGTCGTAGAAGCGGAACCGCTCGCGCAGGCGATCGGCCACCCCCTCAGGCAATGTCGCGAATACGGCGTTGGCCTGGGTCGCCTGCGTGAAGCCCAACCCCGCGATCTCACCGCTGGCGATCCGCTCCTCGAGGGTTCGTCGCAGCCGAGCCGCCATCTGGTTGGAATGCCGTGCTGAGCGCAGATAGAGATCGTCGTCGAGGAGGGCGAGCAGTTGCGCCGACACGAACCGCATCTTCGACGCCAGCTGCATCGTGAGCTTGCGCAGATACAGCAGTCCGTCGGATGCCGCCGGGTTCAGCACGACGACCGCCTCACCGAAGAGCACGCCGTTCTTCGTGCCCCCGAAGCTCAGCACATCGATGCCCGCGTCGCTCGTGAACTCGCGCAACGGGACTCCGAGAGCGGCCGCCGCGTTCGCCAACCGGGCGCCGTCCATGTGGACCGCCATGCCGCGCGCATGCGCGTGCTCGGCGATCGATCCCACCTCGTCCACCGAGTAGAGCGTGCCCAGCTCGGTCGTCTGAGTGATGCTCACGGCGAGCGGCTGGGCCCGGTGCTCATCGCCCCAGCCCCAGGCCTCACGGTCGATCAGCTCGGGCGTCAGCTTGCCATCGACGGTTTCGACCGGCAGCAGCTTGAGCCCTCCGACGCGCTCCGGGGCTCCGTTCTCGTCGGTGTTGATGTGCGCGGTCTTCGCGCAGACGACGGCGCCCCAGCGCGGCAAAAGGCTCATGAGCGCCGTCACGTTCGCGCCGGTGCCGTTGAAGACGGGGAAGGTCTCGGCATCCGGCCCGAAGTGCTCGCGCATCATCTCGCGCAGTCTGGCGGTGTAGGCGTCTTCTCCGTAGGCGACTTCATGCCCCTCATTCGCCTCGGCGATCGCCTGCAGCACTTCGGGGTGGGCGCCCGCGTAGTTGTCGCTGGCGAATCCGCGCCGAGTGGCGTCGTGCAGCCGCCTCACGACTCCGACCTGCCGCGCCGGCCCGACTCGAGCGTCTCGAGCAGTTCGCGGTATTGCTGCGGCGTCACTTCGCCACGCACGAGCCGCTCTTCGAGCAGTTGCCGTGCCCGGTCATGCGGCGGAGCGCCGTGATCCATGCCACCGGTCCATCCCCGTCCCTGCCCGGTCGAGCGCGTGAGCAGAACGATGAGCACGACGATCGCGGCGACGACCAGCGCCATCAGCAGCAGTCCGGGGATCCACATCCACCACGCGCCGAACCCGTGATTCCACACCATTGCGGCACCGCCTTTCGGGTGAAGCACCTACACCGTGGACTCTACTCGCGCCGCACAGCGCGGCCCCGGCCGAAACGATCCCTGATTGCCTGCGGGAGCGCGAGCACCGACTTTGCTCAGCGCGGCGACGTTGCTCAGCGCGAGCCGAGCGCCTCCCGCAGGCGCACCCGGGCGCCGGTTCGGAGGAGCGAGTTCGAGTACATGCGCGCTCCGAGCAGTACCACGAGCGCCGTTGACACCAGCAGCACCGCCAGCGAGACCAGCGGCTCCCACCATTCGGCGCTGCCGAGGAACACCCGCATCGGCATTCCGACGGGAGCCGAGAACGGCACGTACGACATGATGCCGAGCACAAGCGGATTGTCGAAGAAGAAGATGACCAGGAAATACGGGATCATCACGAGGTACGTCGCCGGCGCTGTGGCAGTGCCGACGTCCTCCTGACGTGAGACGAGCGCGGCGGTGGCCGAGTAGATGGCGGCCAGCAGCACGAACCCGAACAGGAAGAACACGACGAACCAGGCCAGCGCCGGTCCTATGTCTCCGAGCAGCAGCTCTTGTCGGGTCGCTGCCATCCCGATCGCTGCCAGACCCCCGATCGCCAAGATCTGCCCGAACGCGAGCGCGCTGTTTCCGAGGATCTTCCCGGCGAGAAGGGCCCGCACCGGCACCGTCGACATCAGGATCTCGATGATGCGCGTCTGCTTCTCCTCGACAACCGACTGCGCGATCGTCATGCCGAAGGTCATGGCCGACACGAAGAAGATGATGCCGAAGCCGATCGCAGCGAGATAGGCAAGGAAGGGGTTCTGGGTGGGTGGCTCGAGCAGCTCGACCGAGGGAGAGACGCTGAGCAACTGCACGAGCCCGCCGGGAACCGCTTCGAGCGCGACGACCGTCAGGCCGAGCGCCGTTGAAGGATCGGGGATGACGGCGGCCTCGACCTCGCCGGAGCGCACTAGCCCTTCTGCGGAAGCGGCATCCGAAGCCTTGGTCACTTCGAGGCCGGGCACGGCACGCAACTGCTCTATGGCGGCGCCTGTAGCCGCGACCTTCGTCGTCGACTCGCTCGACCCCGCGATGCCGCCGACCACCACCGCCGCTACCACGAGCAGCATGAGCACGCCCGTCGCGATCAAGAACGCCTTGCTGCGTAGCTTCATGCGGATCTCGCGGCCGGCGACGAGCCGCACAGCGGCGACCATCCCGAGCGGTCTCGTCATCGGACGACCTCCTTGAAGATGTCGGCGAGCGACGGGTGCAGAGGGCCGAACCTCAGCACCGGTCCCGTCGTCGAGGCTCGTCGCAGAGCCTCTTGGGCTGCAGCCGGCTCGTCGGTTTCGAACACCGCCCGGCCCCCATCCAGCTCGAGCACTGTGAGCGACGGCTCGCTGTGCAGCCACTCGGTCGACTTGGACGTGTGCAGCTCGTAGCGATTTCTCGTGTGGGCGGCCCGCAACTCGTCGCGCGAGCCCGCCGCGCGCACCTCTCCGCCTGCGATGACGACCAGGTCATCGCAGAGACGCTCGACGATATCGAGCTGGTGTGAGGAGAACAGCACTCTCGCGCCCTTGTCAGCGAAGCGCTTGAGCACGGCCAGCACGGTATCGACCGCCATCGGGTCAAGACCGGAGAAGGGCTCGTCGAGCACCAGCACCCCGGGATCGTGCACGAGCGCAGCGGCGATCTGCGCCCGCTGCTGGTTGCCGAGCGAGAGGCTCTCGACCGTCGCGTCGGCTCGGTCGGCGAGGTCGAGTTGTTCGAGCAGTTCCGTAGTAGCGCGCCTCGCATCGGCCGCGGCCATGCCGTGGAGTCTGCCGAGGTACTCGATCTGCTCGGCGACCTTCATCTTCGGGTAGAGGCCGCGCTCCTCCGGCATGTAGCCGAAGCCGCTGCGGACCGCCGGGGTCAACGGTTGCCCGTCAAGGGTGACGGCGCCGGCGTCCGGCCTCAGCACGCCGAGGATGACGCGCATGGCAGTGGTCTTGCCGGCACCGTTGCCGCCGACGAAGCCGGTGATCCGTCCGCTGCGCACGGCGAAGCTCACGTCGTTCAGCGCGCGGCGGTCTCCGAAGTTCTTGACGATTCCCCGCAGTTCGAGCACCCGCTCAACTGTAGTGAAGCGTCAGTCGCGGCCGGTGATGCCCACGGTCGACTCGATGACCGGAGACAGCTTCTTCTGCAGCGCCTCGTAGAACATCGAGAGCGGGAACTCATCGTCGAGCACCGCGTCGGTCATGCCGCGGGGTGGTCCCGAGAGCACGTCGTCGGGGAGACCGCGCGCCCACTGCGACGCCGGGTGCGGTTCGAGGGTCGAGCGCACGAGGTCGTACGCCGCGAGCCAGTGCGCGACCTTCGGGCGGTCGATCGACCGCCAATAGAGCTCGTCGATGCTGTCGCCGAGCGCCGTCACCGCCGCCGCGACCTCGTCCCACTCGATCGAGAGCCGGGTGTCGGTCCAGTGCAGCACGCCTCGCTGGTGCAGCCACGCGAAAAGCAGTTGCCCGCCGAGCCCGTCGTAGTTCCGAACTCGTGAGCCGGTGAGCGCGAACCGGAAGATGCGGTCGAAGAGCACCGCGAACTGCACGAGCCGTGCTCGGTCGCGCGTCACCTCGTCGGTCTCGTCGGATGCCGCGAGCCTGACCGCTTCACGGAAGGCGGTGAGGTCGCAGCGCAGTTCCTCGAGCGAGTACAGGAAGTACGGCATCCGCTGCTTGATCATGAACGGATCGAACGGCAGGTCGCCTCGCATGTGAGTGCGGTCGTGGATGAGGTCCCACATCACGAAGGTCTGTTCGCAGAGGCCCTGGTCATCGAGCAGGCGCAGTGCATCGTCGGGCAGTTCGAGGCGGGTGATCTCGGATGCCGCCCGCACGACCCGGCGGAACCTCGCCGCTTCGCGATCGGCGAAGATGGCGCCCCAGGTGAACGACACGAGCTCGCGCATTGCGACGGTCTCCGGGAACAGCACCGCTGAGTTGGTGTCGTACCCGCCCGTGAAGTCGATGAACCGAATCGGCACGAACATCGGGTTGGAGAAGTCGCCCGCCTCGAGATCGGCGATGAATTCGGGCCAGATCACCTCGATCAAGACGGCCTCGACGAGTCGGTCGGGTGAGCCGTTCTGGGTCACCATCGGGAACACCACGACGTGGGCCGCCCCATCGGCGCGCGATTGCTCGGGGTGGAACTTCGACAGGGAGTCCATGAAATCCGGCACCCCGAACCCCTCGGCGGCCCACCGCTCGAAGTCGGTGGCGCAGGCGGTCAGATAGTCGGCGTCGTGCGGGAGCTCAGGGGCGAGCGAGCGGAGCGCAGCCGCCAACGTGGCCACGTGCTCCGCGGCGTCGGCGTGGGCGGCGGCATCCGGGATGCTGCCATCCCGCTGCTGCAGCGGTCGCAGCGCGCTCGCTGCGGTCTTCGTCGCATGCCAGGCCGGATGCTGCTGCAACGCGCGAGCGTCGAACGCCGCCGTGTCGAGGGCCGCTGTCTCGGCCAGGGCGCGTGGTTGCGTCTGGGTCATCGCGAGCCTCCTTGCGCGAAGCGGCCGCCGCCGAAGCTCCCTTGTTCCGGCGGCGTGGATGTCAGGGCGCGCTCGTGCGCACCCGTGTTTTCAGCGTACGCGGATGATCGCCGCAAAGGCATGAGCCAGCCGCAATGAAGCGGCGCAGTTGGGTCACCGCAGGCAAGGAAATTGCGAAAGAACCCCGGCTTGCGCAAACCGCAACGGAGGTCGCGCCCCGCTCTGCGGGACTCGAGCGAGCCGCGGGCTCTCGCCGCGACAGAATGACCAGGTGCTGGGGGTTCTCGTCGGATTCGCGATCATCGCGGTCATCATTGCCACCGGCTACCTGGTCAGGCGCACCGGCTTGCTCGGCGATGAGGCGCGATACATGCTCGCGAAGCTCGTCTTCTTCGTGCTGTCGCCGTGCTTGCTGCTCACAGTGATCGCCGATGCCGACCCCGCTCGGCTGTTCTCGCCGCTGATGCTCGCATCGTTGCTCGCTGCGCTGTCGGTCTTCCTGGTGATGTTCCTCGTCGTCAGATTCGTCTGGCGGCGGAAGACCGCCGAGACGGTCGTGACGACGCTCGCGGCGGGCTACGTCAACGCGAACAACATCGGCATCCCGGTCGCGGTGTACGTGCTGGGCGACGCGGCGTGGGTGGCGCCCGTGATCCTGCTGCAACTGCTGCTCATCACCCCGCTGTCGCTCACGGCGCTCGATCTCAGCACTCGAGGCGGGGTATCCGTCGGTCGCATCCTCGCTCAACCGTTCCGCAATCCGATCATCATCGGTTCCGCCATCGGTCTCGTGCTCGCCCTCACCAAGGTGCCGGTCCCCGAGGCGGCGCTCGAGCCGTTCCGCATCATGGGGGCGGCGGCGGTGCCTCTCATGCTCATGAACTACGGCATGTCGCTGCACGGGCAGCGCCTGCTGCAACCGGGCACCGGTCGACGAGACGTGCTCACCGCATCTGCGCTGAAGCTGTTCGCGATGCCGCTGGCTGCGTGGTTGCTCGGATCGGCGCTCGGAATCTCGGGGCATCAGTTGTTCGTGGTCGTCGCGCTCGCCGCGCTGCCGACCGCGCAGAACGTGTTCAACTACGCCCAGCGGTACGGCCGCGGCGAGACCGTCGCCCGCGACACGATCCTCATCACGACGGTCGGATCGGTGGCGGTGCTGGCTGCGGCCGCGGCGCTGCTCCACTGAGCCCTCGAGCGCCCGGATTCTCGGCTGATCCGAAGGTGAGAGGCGTTCGGTATTTGCTAACGTGAGGCAGCAAGATAGGGGCACCCGGTGACATCACAGCAGCCGAACACACCCCGGCGCGTCCGGGACGGTGGCAGTCGTGCCCTCGGCGGCGCGGCGCGCACGCCGGGCCGTTGGCTGCGAATCCTGCTGCCGGCAGTGCTGATCGTCGTTTGGCTGGTCGCCGCCGGCATCGGCGGGCCCTACTTCGGCAAGGTGTCGGAGGTCTCGTCCAACGACAGCACGAGCTATCTGCCCGCGAGCGCCGACGCGACCGTCGTGCAGCAGGAGCTGCCGAAGTTCAGCGGAGCCAAGGTGATTCCGGCTGTCGTTGTCTTCGCCGCCGATGCCGAGCTCGACAGCGACGCGCTCAAGACGATCGCCGACCGCGTCAACGGCTTCGAGGATGTGCCGGGCGTCGAGAGCGGAGTCTCGCCGCCGCTGCCGTCCGAAGACGGACGAGCGGTGCAGGTGTTCGTGCCGATCGATGCGGACTCCGAGTTGCGTGTGGCCGTTGACGGATTGCGCGAGAAAGCTCGCGACGGGCTCCCCGCCGGTGTGACCGCTCACGTGACGGGACCGGCAGGCTTCACAACTGACCTCGTCGAAGCCTTCGGCGGAATCGACAGCCTCCTGCTCCTCGTCGCGCTCGGCGCAGTGCTGCTGATCCTGGTGATCGTCTACCGCTCGCCGCTGCTGCCGTTCCTCGTGCTGGCCACCAGCTTGTTCGCGCTCTGCGTCGCGCTGCTCACGGTGTGGTGGCTCGCGAAGGCCGATGTGCTCGTGCTCACCGGTCAGACGCAGGGCATCCTGTTCATCCTGGTGATCGGCGCGGCGACCGACTATGCCCTTCTCTACGTTGCCCGCTACCGCGAAGCGCTTCGTGAGCACGCGACCCGGTGGGAGTCCACTCGCGCCGCGCTGAAGGGATCGATCGAGCCGATCCTGGCCTCGGGCGGCACTGTCATCGCGGGTCTGCTCTGCCTGTTGCTGAGCGACCTGAACTCCAACCGCTCGCTCGGCCCGGTGGCGGCGATCGGCATCGTGTTCGCGGTGCTCTCGGCACTCACATTCCTGCCCGCCCTGCTCATGGCCTTCGGTCGGGCAGCGTTCTGGCCGCGTCGCACCGCCTACGACCCCGCGCGCACCGCCGACGACGAGGCGCTGCCGAAGCGTGGCATCTGGGCGACGCTCGCGCGGGGCATCGCTCGTCGCCCGAGGGTCATCTGGGTCACCACGGCTCTCGCGCTCGCTGTTGCCGCGCTCGGTGTCTTCCAGCTGAAGGCCGATGGCGTCGACCAGGCCGCGCTCGTGCTGAGCGAGTCCGACGCTCGCGATGGGCAGGCGGTGCTCGCCGAGCACTTCCCCGCTGGTTCGGGCAGCCCGGCCGCCGTGCTCACAGATCAGGACCGACTCGAAGCGACGGCCGCGGTGCTGCTCGACAACAGCGGCGTCGACGCGGTCTCGGTGCTTGCCGCCGATTCTCCGAGCGGAAGCGCCCCGGTCACCGCCGACGGCGTGCAGCCGCTCGGACCACCCGGCACGCCGGCGCCGGCTCCTACGGTGGTCGACGGCCGCGTGCTGCTGCAGGCGACGCTGACGGATGCCGCGGGTTCCGACGCCGCTCAGCAGACCGTGCGCGAGCTGCGCGCCGAGCTCGGCGATCAGGCGCGCATCGGAGGCGTCACCGCGACGGCGATCGACACCAATGATGCGTCGGTGCACGACCGCAACCTGATCATCCCGGTCGTGCTCCTGGTGATCCTCGTGATCCTCATGCTGCTGCTGCGATCGGTGCTCGCGCCGGTGCTCCTGATCGCGACGGTCGTGCTCTCTTTCGGCACGGCGATGGGCGTTTCGGCGCTCGTGTTCAACCACGTGCTCGACTTCCCGGGGGCCGACCCGGCGGTGCCGCTCTACGGCTTCGTGTTCCTCGTGGCACTCGGCATCGACTACAACATCTTCTTGATGACGCGCGTGCGCGAGGAGTCGATCGTTCATGGCACTCGGCAGGGGGTGCTCCGCGGGCTCGCGGTCACCGGCGGCGTGATCACATCGGCCGGCGTGGTGCTCGCGGCGACGTTCGCGGCGCTCGGCGTGATCCCGATCCTGTTCCTGGCGCAACTCGCGTTCATCGTCGCGTTCGGCGTGCTGCTCGACACCGTCATCGTGCGCTCGCTGCTCGTGCCGGCGCTCTCGTACGACATCGGCCGCGCCATCTGGTGGCCGTCCAAGCTCGCGAAGCGCTGAGCGGGGTGCTCGTCGCGGCCTGAGCCACCCGACCACTGGTCGCGTGCGGCGCATGGCGCGCCCCGTCGCCCACCACCCCTCTGCCCGGACTCCGCCGAGACTACGCAAATCACAACTCGGGGTGCCGAGGGTTGGTCAATTGCGTAGTCTCGGGCGCCGGGATGGGAGCCTTCGCTCTGAGCGCCGGCGTGGGCTCCCTACACTTGGCGGCATGCGTGTTGCGACCTGGAATGTGAACTCGATCCGCACTCGAGCGGCGCGCGTGGCCGATTGGCTGGTGCGCGAAGACATCGATGTGCTGGGCATGCAGGAGATCAAGTGCAAGCCCGAGCAGTTCCCGACCCAGGTGTTCGAGGACGCCGGCTACGAGATCGTCGCGCACGGGTTGAACCAGTGGAACGGCGTCGCGTTCGCGAGTCGGCTTCCGATGACCGATGTCGAGACGAGCTTCCGCGGGCAGCCGGGCTTCCTCAAGGGCCACGAGGGCCCCGACCTTCCGAAGGAGGCCCGCGCGCTCGGCGTCACGGTCGAGGGCGTGCGCCTCTGGAGCCTCTACGTGCCGAACGGTCGAACGCTCGACGACCCGCACTACGTCTACAAGCTCGACTGGCTGGCGGCGCTTCGCGACGAGGCGACCGCATGGCTCGCCTCGCACCCGGGCATGCCGCTCGCGCTGATGGGTGACTTCAACATCGCCCCCACCGACGCCGACATGGGCGATCCCTCGTTCGTGCCCGGCCACTCGACGCACATCTCGCAGCCTGAGCGCGACATGTTCGCCTCGTTCGAGACCGTCGGGTTCCGCGACGTGGTGCGCCCGTTCGTGCCCACTGGGTTCACCTTCTGGGATTACAAGCAGCTCCGCTTCCCCCGCAACGAGGGCATGCGCATCGACTTCATCCTCGGCTCCTCGGCCTTTGCCGACCTCGTGACGGATGCCGCGATCCACCGCGACGAGCGCAAGGGTGACGCGCCCTCCGACCACGTGCCCGTCGTCGCGGAGCTCGATCTCGAGCACGAGGACGACGACCGCCCGATGATCTTCTGAGCGCCGCGCGGCTCCAAGCTCCAGCGCGCAGGTCGGTACGATGTCGGGGTGAGTGACGCGCGCGACCGCCTGATCGAATTCATCAAGGAAGAAGCTGTCTTCCACGGCGATTTCACGCTGACCAGCGGCAAGAAGGCCAGCTACTACATCGACCTCCGCAAGGTGAGTCTCGACCACCGTGTGGCCCCGCTCATCGGCCAGGTCATGGCAGAGCTCACCGCTCAGGTGCCCGACGTCGACGCGGTCGGCGGCCTCACCATGGGCGCCGACCCCATCGCGTCGGCGGTGCTTCACCAGTCCGCTGTGAGCGGCAAGGGCTACGACGCCTTCGTCGTGCGCAAGGAGCCGAAGGACCACGGTCGTGGCAAGCAGGTGGAAGGGCCAGACGTCGCCGGCAAGCGCGTCGTCGTGCTCGAAGACACCTCCACCACCGGCGGCTCACCGCTGAAGGCGATCGAAGCCCTCGAGAAGGCAGGTGCGACCGTCGTCGGCGTCGCCGTCGTGGTCGACCGCAGCACAGGCGCCCAGGAGCGCATCGAAGCAGCCGGCTACCCGTATTTCGCCGCGATCACCCTCGAAGACCTGGGGCTGACGCCGCAGTGAGCGACGCCCGCGACCCCCGAGAGTCCGGCGGCGAGCAGCCGGGCGACGAGGAGTCTCCCGACACGCTTGACGACGTCTTCGGGGCCGACGCCTTCCGCGAGTACCCGGAAGAGCCGATCGTTCCCAGGCTCCCGCTGCGGGAGTCTCGCGCCGAGGCGGCCGACGAAGCCGCCGACCGTGCGGATGCCGCAACACCCCCAGCCCCTCAACGCCAGGAGCCCGCGACGCCGGCGGCATCCGTGCCCGCGACTGAGTCGCTTCCAGAACCGCCGACTGAGCGATTGCCGGCGTCGGGCATGGCGAGCCCTGTTCGGCCTCACGACGCTGCTCCTTCTGCGCCCGAGCCGCCTCGCCCGCCGGTGCGACCTGAGCTGTCGCAAGACGCAGCACCGGAGCCCGAGCAGCTCACACCTCCTGCGCCTCAGCACATCGCGCCGTCTGACGAGCAGCCTGAACCCCAGCCGCCCACCGCGGGGGAGGCCCGCTTCCCATTCGGTGAGCCGCTTGTGCCGAGCGCTCCGGTCGCCCCTGATGAGGAGCCTCGCCGCGCGTTCGGCCGACGACTGATGTCAAGCGCTCCCGACGACGCCGTGAGCGGCGCGGCGCGTCGTTCCACCTGGACTCCGGCTCCAGACGGCGATGCAGCAGCGACGGTTCCGGATGTGATCGGCGCGATCAGCGATGGCCCGGGCGGTGACCCCACGGGCGATGCCCCGTCGCGGCGTGACGCCGGCTCGGCGGGAGCGGGCGGCGTCCCGCAGCGGCAGAAGGTGCTGCTCTGGGTCGCCGGGTCTCTCGTCGCCGTACTGGCGCTTCTGGCCCTGTTCCTGCTGGGCACACGCATCGGCGCCGCCCAGGAGGGCGAGCCGGCCGAGCCCGCGGCCCCGCCGGCCGCGAGTGAAGCGCCACCCGAGGAAGAGCCCGAGACGCCGCTGCCGGTGGCCGGGCCCGTTGCGCCGGGCACCTATGAGTGGGACCAGCTCGGCGGGGGCGAGTGCATCGACCCCTATACGAACCCGTGGGCCGAGGAGTTCACCGTCGTCGACTGCGCAACCCCGCACCGCGCGCAGCTCACCATCAAGCAGCCCTTCCCCGAGTATGACGCTGCGGCGCCGTTCCCCGGCACCGAGGCCCTGCGGGTGCAGCTGTCAGCGCTGTGCTCCGCTCCCGGCACGATCCTGCTCGATCTCGCGGGCCAGTACGCCGACATCCAGATCGACGGCAGCTTCGCGGTGACCGAGGAGCAGTGGGACGCCGGGATGCGCGATTACTCCTGCTTCGTGAGCCGCTCATCGGGCGAGCCGATCGAGGGCAGCCTCATCCCGTAGGTGGGACCGCCTCGACGACGCCTCGCCCAGCGGATCTACGCGGTCGCGACCAGCACGTGGCTGCAGAACGGGACCTGCGGGCCGAATCGCGCGATGGCCTCGGTCACCTGCTCGACCACATGCGCCCGCGCGGAGTCGCTCGCGGCGCTCCACCCGCGTGCCATGGGCGTGCCCGCCATGTGCTGGGGCAGGAACTGCGCGACCGGCGTGAGATCGAGGCGCAGCGTCACCTGCTCCAGACGGATGCTTGAGAATCCGGCTTCCTCGGCCGATTCGACGGCGGGCTCGGGCTTCGCCAGCGCGAACACAGACGCCACGCCCCGAGCGGTCGTGTCATCGATGAGCCGGAGCAGCGCCGAGGTGAGCGCCTCGAAGTAGGGGTTGCTGTGGGTGCTGGCCCAGAACGACGCCACCAGCCGTCCGCCCGATCGCAGTACGCGTCGCGCCTCCCGGAGGGCTGCCGCACGGTCGGGCAAGAACTGCAGCGTCTGAGCCATGACCACCACGTCGAAGGAGCCGTCGTCGAACGGCAGGTGCTCGGCATCCGCCTCGACCCACTCGATCATCGCGCCGTCGGTCGGCGACACCGAGGCCGCCACCTGCAGCGACGCCTGGTTCACGTCGACTCCGATGACCTGCCCGCTCTCGCCGGCGAGCCTCGCGATCGGGCGCGTTGCGGCTCCGGTGCCGCAGCCGATGTCGATCACACGATCGCCGGGCGAGATCGAAGCGCGTTCGAGCAGTGCATCGGCGAACGGGCCGAAGATCGCCGGCACGCTGTACCGCTCGCTCTGCACGGCGCTGTCGTGCTCGAGCTGCCACTGTCGGGAAGTCGCCATCGCCTGCCCCCTCGGTTGGAGACCATTGTGCGGGCGAGGTCACGCCGATACAACACCCGGTTTCTCGGCATCCGCCGTGACCAGCTCGTCGATGACGGATGCCGCGGGCAGCCGTCTCCGCATGACCTCGATCGCCTGCGGGTTGCTATCGACCATCACGAACCGGCGACCGAGCGCCGCTGCCACCGCGCCGGTCGTGCCGCTGCCCGCGAAGAAGTCGAGCACCCAGTCGCCCGGGGCGCTCGATGCCTGGACGATGCGACGCAGCACGCCCTCGGGCTTCTGAGTCGCGTAACCCGTCTTCTCGCGACCGGTCGGCGACACGATGGTGTGCCACCACACGTCGGTGGGCAGCTTGCCGCGCGCGGCCTTCTCGGGGGTCACGAGACCGGGCGCCATATACGGTTCACGATCGACCGCTTCGGCGTCGAAGTGGTACGCGTCGGGGTTCTTCACGTAGACGAGGATGGTGTCGTGCTTCGACGGCCAGCGTCGCTTGGTGCGCGCGCCGTAGTCGTACGCCCACACGATCTCGTTGAGAAAGCACTCGCGTCCGAAGAGCGCATCGAGCGCCACCTTCGCGTAGTGCACCTCGCGGTAGTCGAGGTGCAGGTAGAGCGTGCCGCGGTCGTCGAGCAGTCGCCACGCCTCCACGAGCCTCGGCTCGAGGAACTCCCAGTAGTCGACGAAGCGGTCGTCGTACCCGTAGAGCGTCGTCTTGACCGACTCGTAGCGGCGCCCCTTGAACCCGACGCGCGAGCCGCCGGCGCTCGCCACCGTCGTAACGCCTTGCCGCTGCTGTGAACGGCCGGTGTTGAACGGCGGATCGAGATAGATCAGGGTGAAGGATGCCGGGGGCAGTGCCGCGATCGCTTCGAGGTTGTCGCTCGCCACGATCAGGTCGGGTCCGTCGGGAAGCCACCGTCTCGCGCCCCCGGTGGCGGAGCCTTCAGTCGCCGTCACAGGAGCGACCTTAACAGCGATACCGCGGTCGAGCGGCCGGCCGCGCTCGCGTGGCGATCCGCTCAGACCTGGAACGCTCTAGCCTTGAGGCCGTGGAATCGCCCTCATCAGACCGCTGGTCGTCTCCAGAGCCCCAGCCCGACGACCCGGGCGGCCACCCCGTCGTGCCGCCCGCAGGCGCTGAGCCCGAGGGTGCCCAGGGCTCGAGCACGCACGGGGTAGGTCCGTGGCAGGGCGAGTGGCCGACGGGCCCGCAATGGGACCGCGACCTGCTGGCGACGGGCGACACCCGCAACGTGATCGACAAGTACCGGTATTGGACGGTCGAGGCGATCGTGGCCGATCTCGACGCGCACCGGCATCCGTTCCATGTCGCCATCGAGAACTGGCAGCACGACATGAACATCGGCTCGATCGTGCGCAGCGCGAACGCGTTCGCGGCCGAGACGGTGCACATCATCGGGCGGAAGCGCTGGAACAAGCGCGGCGCGATGGTGACCGATCGATACCAGCACGTGCTGCACCATCCCGATGTCGATGACTTCGTCGAGTGGTGCGCCGAGCGCTCGCTCCCCATTCTCGGGATCGACAACGTGCCCGGCTCGGTGGCCATCGAACGCTTTCGGATGCCGGAGCGCTGCGTGCTGCTGTTCGGGCAGGAGGGCCCTGGGCTCAGCGCCGCCGCGCTCGCCGCCTGCGAGGCCGTGCTCGAGATCACGCAATTCGGCTCGACGCGTTCGATCAACGCTTCCGCCGCAGCGGCCGTCGCGATGCACTCGTGGGTGATGCAGCACGCGCGACTGCCGTGAGACCGGCTCAAAGCGGGGGCGCAGACGGCCGTCACTAGACTGGGGTGCTGCCCCCAATCGACCCTGAAAGGGATCACCATGCCAGCAATCGTCATCGTCGGAGCCCAGTGGGGCGATGAAGGCAAGGGCAAAGCCACCGACCTGCTCGGCGAGCGCATCGACTACGTCGTCAAGTTCAACGGCGGCAACAATGCCGGCCACACGGTCGTCGTCGGCAACGAGAAGTATGCGCTGCACCTGCTGCCGAGCGGCATCCTGACGCCCGGTGTCATCCCCGTCATCTCGAACGGCGTGGTAGTCGACCTCGAGGTGCTCTTCGACGAGCTGACGGCGCTGAGCGCACGAGGCGTCGACGTGTCGAAGCTGCTCGTCAGCGCGAACGCGCACGTCATCACGCAGTACCACCGCACGCTCGACAAGGTCACCGAGCGGTTCCTCGGCAAGCGCCAGATCGGCACCACCGGTCGCGGCATCGGCCCGGCGTACGCCGACAAGATCAACCGGGTCGGCATCCGCATCCAGGACCTCTTCGACGAGAACATCCTGCGGCAGAAGGTCGAGGGGGCACTCGACCAGAAGAACCACCTGCTGGTCAAGGTCTACAACCGCCGCTCGATCGGCGTCAACGAGGTCGTCGACGACCTGCTGCAGTACGCCGAGCGTTTGCGCCCACTGGTCGCTGACACCGCGCTCGTGCTCAACAAGGCGCTCGACGAGGGCAAGAACGTGCTCTTCGAGGGCGGTCAGGCGACCATGCTCGACGTCGACCACGGCACCTACCCCTTCGTGACCTCGTCGAACGCGACCTCAGGCGGCGCGGCCACTGGCTCGGGCATCGCCCCGAACCGCATCGACCGCGTCATCGCGATCGCGAAGGCGTACACGACGCGCGTCGGCGCCGGGCCGTTCCCGACCGAGCTCTTCGACGAGTCGGGCGAGTTCCTGCGCTCAGCGGGCTGGGAGTTCGGCACCACCACGGGCCGTCCGCGGCGCACCGGCTGGTACGACGCTCCCATCTCGCGGTACGCGGCGCGCATCAACGGCGTCACCGACTTCGTGCTCACCAAGCTCGACGTGCTCACGGGCCTCGACCGCATCCCCGTGTGCGTCGCCTATGACGTCGACGGCGTGCGGCACGACGAGATGCCGGTGTCGCAGTCGGACTTCCACCACGCGAAGCCGATCTACGAGGAGTTCCAGGGCTGGAGTGAGGACATCTCCGGTGCGCGCGCGTTCGACGACCTGCCGAAGGCGGCGCAGGACTACGTGCTCGCCGTGGAGCAGCTCAGCGGTGCGCGCATCTCGGTGATCGGCGTGGGCCCGGGCCGCGAAGAGGTCATCGTGCGCCACGACCTCGTCGACTAGGAGCAGCTGCCTACCGCTCTCGGGCGGGCGCCCACCGACCGTCGAGGCGTGGCCGTTTCTTCGGAGACCAGCGTCTGCAGGCTCGAGCGCGAACAGCGCGCGCGGGAAATGCGGCTCAGACGACCGAGAACCCCTCGGGCAGCGGAGCCCGGCCGGTGAGTGCGAAGAGCATCTCGCGGCCGAAGCCGCGGGCCACTGCGATGCGTGTGGCGAGTGCGGCAGTGTCTGAGATGGCGGCATCCGGCAGGGAGTGCTCGATGCCCGTGGCCTCGCAGATGTCGAGCGTGTGCACGACGAGCTCGAACACCCGGGTGCGCAGGTACTGCTCGAGCAGCATCCCGTTGCCGCCGAGCGAGACGATGCGCCGTGGAGGCTGCTCCGCGATCAGGTTCTCGGTGCGCTCGAGTGCTTCGCGCAGCGTGAGCACCGGGTTGTCTCCCAGCCACGCGCCGGCCTCGACACCGCGGGCGGCGACCGCCTCGTTGTCAGTGAACTGCTCGAACACCGTCGTGTAGTAGGTCTCGGCGTCGGGAACCGAGATCGCCCCGGGCTCATCGGCTTCGAGGTAGTTCTCGACGGTGAGGATGGCGCGGGCGGTGTGACCGACCAGGCCCCGCACGTTCCAGACGCCGAGGCCGGGCGCATCCCACTGATCGGGTCGGATGCGGCTGACGACGTCGATGTAGGCTCGAGCCGACTGGCTGAACAAACGCGCTTCGGGCATGGTCCCACTCTGTCAAACTTCGTCCCGGTCTGCAGATCGGGGCAGTGTGCCGGTCTGCAGCACGTCATTGCACGGTACCCCCGCGTAACGGCCGGCGCTGCGCAGGATAACGTGATCAGGTGCCCAGCCCCGTAGCCCGTCCGACCACGGCGCTGATGTTCGCCGGGCTGTGCATCGTGTGGGGGTCGAGCTTCCTCTTCATGCGGGTGGCGCTCGACGGCGGGCTGACGCCGTTCCAGCTCGTCTGGTCGCGCGAGGTGCTCGGGGGCTTCACCCTCGTCATCATCGCGCTCATGCTCCGGATGCCGCTGCCCCGGCGCCGCATCGATTGGCTGCACTTGCTCGTGCTTGGCCTCCTCAACAACTTCACCCCGCACTGGGTCGTCGCGTGGAGCCAGCAGTATCTCGACACCAGTCTCTCGAGCATCTTCAACGCGTTCACCCCGATCGCGACCGCCCTCATGGTGACCCTCGCATTCCGAGTCGAACGGCTCACGAGGCCGCAGCTCGCCGGCGTGCTCGTCGGAGTCGTCGGAGTGCTCATCGTGCTCGCGCCGTGGAACGCCGTGTTGTCGGGCGACCTCCTTCCGCAGTTGGCGTTCGTCAGCACGACGCTCATGTACGGCATCTCATTCGGCTACGTGCGGCGCTTCGTGATGCCCCGCGGCTACTCGGGCGTGCAGATCGCGGTCTACAGCGTGGGCATGGCAGCAGGCGCCATGCTCCTTCTCACGCCCATGGCCTTCGCCGATCCGTTCCCGATCGACCCGGGTGTTCTCGGGAGCCTGCTGGCGCTCGGATGCCTTGGCACCGGCATCGCGTACATCTGGAGCTTCACCATCGTCGACCGCTGGGGTGCGACCCGGGCCTCGATGGTCACCTATGTCGCACCGGTGATCGGTGTGGCCCTCGGAGTCCTGGTGCTGGGCGAGACGCTGTCGTGGAACGAGCCGCTCGGCGCAGTGCTGGTGCTCCTGGGCATCGTGTTCGCCCAGCGTCCCCGGTGGATGTTCCGCCGGCCGCCGTTCCTCGCGTAGCGCCGCTGCATCGGAGCCCGTGAGTGGGCGGCTGGCTCCGGCACCCGCTGGTCATGTTTTAGGGTCGATGTATGGCATCCGACGACCGCGACGTGCGCGAGCAGCTGGCCGACTACCGCCGCAGCATCGACAACATCGACGCGGCGCTGATCCACATGCTGGCCGAGCGGTTCCGCTTCACCAAGCAGGTCGGCAGGCTCAAGGCCCAGCACGGCCTCGAAGCGTCCGACCCCGAGCGCGAGCGCCGTCAGATCGCACGGCTGCGCGCCCTCGCCGAGGAGAGCGAACTCGACCCGGCGTTCGCCGAGAAATGGTTCAACTTCGTGGTCGCCGAGGTCATCCAGCACCACGAGCAGATCGCAGCCTCTGCTCCCAACGACTCATAGTTCGACTCGTAGTTCATCGCCGAGCAGAGGGGGAGCGTCCGTGACGGATGCAGTCGAAGCCGACCGCCGATCGATTCGTGAGGTGATCGAGAACTGGGCGGTCTGGCGCGATGCCGGTGACTGGGACCGGTTCCGCACGGTCTGGGCCGATGACGGAGTGATGATGGCGACCTGGAAGCAGGGCACCGCCGAAGAGTTCATCCGGGCGAGCATCGACGGGTGGAACCGAGGGGTCCGCATCCTCCACTTCCTGGGCGGCTCGTCCATCGACGTGGCCGGCGACCGCGCCATCGCCCAGACGAAGATGACCATCACCCAGCGTGCCGAAGTCGAGGGCGTCGAGTGCGACATCGTGTGCACCGGTCGCTTCTACGACTTCTTCAGTCGGCAGGCGGGGGAGTGGAAGGTCTCGCACCGCCAGCCGATCTACGAGATCGATCGTCTGCATTCGCTTACGGGTGAGTGGCCCGACCTCGACCGCGATCTCCTGAACAGCTTCCCGGTGGGGTACCGGCACCTCGCGTATGCGCAGTCCCGCATCGGGTACCCGGTGAAACGAGACATGCCGGGACTGGTGGGCCCCGAAGTCGATGCGCTCTATGCGCGCGGTGCTCGCTGGCTCGCTGGCGAGTGAACTGAACGACCCGCCCCTTCCGGGGCGGGTCGTCGCAAGAAGTGGTTGCGCTCGGTCGCGCTACTGCCCGACGACCGGCCCGAAGGCCTCGGCGAGCGGGGCGCGGTGCACGCGGCGCAGCTCGTCGACCTCGACCGTGAAGAGGTCCTGCACCTCGAGGGCGGCGACCGAGTCGGTGACGCCGATACGCAGTGCGGGGTACCCGCGGCCTTCGCAGAGTCCGCGGAACTTCACGTCGTCTTCGCGCGGCACCGAGACCAGCACACGCGCGGTCGACTCGCTGAACAGCGCCGTGGCGGCATCCACGCCGTCGCGCTCGATGATCTCGTCGAGCCACACGCGGGCGCCGACACCGAAGCGGAGCACGCTCTCGGCCAGCGCCTGCCAGAGACCGCCGTCCGCGAGGTCGTGCGCGGAGGCGATGAGCGACTCGCTCGCTCCGGCCGCGATGAGCTGAGCGAGCTGCTTCTCACGCGCGAGGTCGACCGCCGGCGGGCGGCCGCCGAGGTGGTCGTGGATGACCCCGGACCACGCCGAGCCGTCGAGCTCGAGCGCGGTGGTGCCCAGCAGGTAGATGTTGTCGCCGGCATCCTGCCAACCCGACGGGATGCGGCGCGCGACGTCGTCGATCACGCCGAGCACGGCGACGACCGGCGTCGGGTGGATCGGCACATCGCCGGTCTGGTTGTAGAACGACACATTGCCGCCGGTCACCGGGATCTCGAGCTCCATGCAGCCGTCGGCGAGACCCTCGACCGCCTGCGAGAACTGCCACATGACCTCGGGGTTCTCGGGGCTGCCGAAGTTCAGGCAGTCGGAGACCGCTGCAGGCGTCGCACCCGACACCGCGACGTTGCGATACGCCTCGGCCAGTGCGAGCTGCGCACCCTGGCGGGGGTCGAGCTGGCAGTAGCGCCCGTTCGCGTCGGTCGCGACGGCGAAGCCAAGGCCCGACTCCTCGTCGACCCGAACCATGCCCGCGTCATCGGGGAACGCCAGTGCGGTGTTGCCGCCCACGTAGTAGTCGTACTGGTTGGTGACCCAGCTCTTGTCGGCCAGGTTCGGCGAGCCGAGCATGCGCAACGCCTGGTCCCGCAGCTCCTCGCCCGAGGTGGGGCGGGGCAGGGCGGATGCCGTGTCGGCCTGCAGCGCGTCGATCCACGTCGGGTAGGCCACCGGCCGCTCGTACACCGGGCCGTCGACGGCCACCGTGCGCGGGTCGACGTTGACGATCTCCTCGCCGTGCCAGTGGATGACGAGGCGCCCCGTGTCGGTGACCTCGCCGAGCACCGAGGTCTCGACATCCCACTTCTTCACGACGGCGAGGAACTCGTCGAGCTTGTCGGGGTGCACGATCGCCATCATGCGTTCCTGGCTCTCCGACATGAGGATCTCCTCGGCGGTGAGCGAGGGGTCGCGCAGCAGCACCTTGTCGAGCTCGATGTACATGCCGCCGTCGCCGTTCGAGGCGAGTTCGCTCGTCGCGCACGAGATTCCCGCAGCACCCAGGTCTTGGATGCCCTCGACCAGCTCCTTCGCGAAGAGTTCGAGGCAGCACTCGATGAGCACCTTCTCGGCGAAGGGGTCGCCGACCTGCACCGCAGGGCGCTTGGTGGGGCCGCCCTCGTCGAACGAGTCGGACGCGAGGATCGACGCGCCGCCGATGCCGTCGCCACCGGTGCGGGCGCCGAAGAGCACGACCTTGTTGCCCGCTCCGCGCGCATTCGCGAGGTGCAGGTCTTCGTGACGCAGCACGCCGACCGCGAGGGCGTTGACGAGCGGGTTCGCCTGGTACACCGGGTCGAACCAGGTCTCGCCGCCGATGTTCGGCAGACCGAGGCAGTTGCCGTAGAAGCTGATGCCGCTCACTGCGCCGTGCACGACGCGGGCGGTGTCGGGGTCGTCGATGGCCCCGAAGCGCAGGGCGTCCATCACCGCGACCGGGCGTGCACCCATCGAGATGATGTCGCGCACGATGCCGCCGACGCCGGTCGCAGCGCCCTGGAACGGCTCGATGTAGCTCGGGTGGTTGTGGCTCTCGATCTTGAAGGTGACCGCCCAGCCCTCGCCCACGTCGACCACGCCGGCGTTCTCGCCCATGCCGACCATCAGGTTCTCCTTCATCTTCGGAGTCACCTTCTTGCCGAACTGGCGCAGGTAGATCTTGCTCGACTTGTAGGAGCAGTGCTCGCTCCACATGACCGAGTACATCGCGAGCTCACCGCTGGTCGGGCGCCGACCCAGGATCTCGCGGATCTTCGCGTACTCGTCGGCCTTCAGACCGAGCGCCTCGTACGGCTGCTCGCGCTCGGGCGTCGCCATCGCGTGCTCGACGGTGTCGGCGACGCCGCGTGCCGGCGTCGGGGCCGAAGCGTGCGCTGAGGAAGTGGAAACGTCGGTCACGATGGCGTGCTCCTGAGCTCTGGCCGGATGCCTTGGAAAGCGTGAAAACATGCGGATGCCGCAGGGCATAAGTCTACCGGCGGCTCACTGCGCCCGAGCCGAGAGCCGCATCCAGAGCAGCGAGCGCGCTACTTGCCCCACTCGCCGGGAGGACCGAGCACGAGCAGCACGGCCACGACCGCCACCACCGCGGCGACGATGAGCCCCAGCAGCAGCCACGGACGCGCGAGGAACCAGCGCAGCATCCGATCGATCACGCGCTTGTCTCGGGGGTCACCGGAGTCGTGCACACGCCAGTCGCCCTTGAGCAGGCCGCGACGCTCGAGCGCGCGGTCGAAAGGAATCGTCGCGTACGGCACGATCGCGGTCAGGATGCCGAGGGCCACGAGCCCCGGCTTCCACCGCTGGTTGAGCCCCACCACGATCGCGGTTGCGCCGTAGGCCACGAACACGAAGCCGTGGGTCAGGCCGGCGGGGAACAGCAGCGCCGTGTCGGGGTCGAAGCCGTACTTCACGATGAGTGCAGCGATGAGCAGCGTCCACGTGATCGCCTCGGCGACCGCCACGACGCGGTACACCTGCGCGGGGCTGAAGCGGTGACCGCTCGGCGGTGGGGCGGTGGGAACCGCCGCGTCGCTGACGGTGTCGCTGCTGCTCGGCTCCGACATCCTCACGCCCGCGCGAGCGCCTGCTCGACGACGCTCGTGAAGAAGGTGAGGCCGTCGACGCCCGAGCGCATGCGAGTCGAGGTGTCGGGGCCGAAGCCCGCCTCGACCGCGTGCTCGGGGTGCGGCATCAGTCCGACGACATTGCCGCGCTCATTGGTGAGCCCCGCGATGTCATTGAGCGAGCCGTTCGGGTTGAGCCCGACGTAGCGGAACGTCACCAGGCCTTCGCCCTCGATGCGGGCGAGCGTCTCGGCGTCGGCGATGAACCCGCCCTCGCCGTTCTTCAACGGGATGGTGATCTCCTGGCCCTGCTCGAAGCCGCTCGTCCACGCGGTCGAGGTGTTCTCGACGCGCAGCTGCTGGTCGCGCCGCACGAACTGGCCGTGGTCATTGCGGATGAGCCCGCCGGGCAGAAGGTGCGCTTCGACGAGCACCTGGAAGCCGTTGCAGATGCCGAGCACCGGCATACCGCTGTTCGCCGCGTCGACGACCTCACGCATGATCGGCGAGTGCGCAGCGATAGCGCCGCAGCGCAGGTAGTCGCCGTAGCTGAAGCCGCCCGGCAGCACGATCGCGTCGACGCCCTGCAGATCGTGGTCGCTGTGCCACAACTCCACCGGCTCGGCGCCCGCGAGCCGCACGGCGCGCTGCGCGTCTCGCTCGTCGAGCGAGCCCGGGAAGGTGACGACTCCGACGCGCATCAGCGGCTCACGCTCGCCTCGGCGTGGGCTTCGCCCGCGTTCGCGGCGGGGTGGTCCTCGGCGACGCGCACGTCGATGACGTCTTCGATGACCGAGTTCGACAGCATGCTCTCTGCGATCTCGCGCACCTCCGCGAGCACGGCTTCGTTCACCTCATCGACGGTGATCTCGAAGCGCTTGCCGATGCGCACACCCGAGATGTGGGCCTTCCCCTGGCGCGCGAGCGACCCGGCGACGGCCTTGCCGGCGGGGTCGAGCAGTTCAGCCTTGGGCATGACGTCGACGACGATGGTGGGCACAGCGACTCCGGGGGGTTCACAGGTGGCGGGGATGCCACGAGTCTACCGAGCCATGTCTGGATGCTTCCCGCTCAACGACCCTGGTCGACAGTCCTTGTCGCAAGCCTTGTCTTGAGCCGGTCATTGTTTTGATCGTGTCAAGACAACTGATAGAATGGATGTCGATGAACACGCAGGATGCCGACACGATCCGCGCCGCTGGCCTCAAGGTCACCGCGCCGCGGCTCGCCGTGCTCCGCGCCCTGCGGTACGCGCCGCACTCCGATGCCGACCAGGTGTTCCGCATGGTCGAGCCGGAGCTGACAGCCACTTCGCGGCAAGCCGTCTATGGCGTGCTGGGTGCCTTCACCGAGGCCGGCCTCGCCCGCCGCATCGAGCCGGCTGGTTCACCCGCCCGCTACGAGCTCCGCGTCGGCGACAATCACCACCACCTCGTCTGCACTGGCTGCGGCCGCGTCGAAGACGTCGACTGCGTGCACGGCGCGGCGCCATGCCTCGTGCCCAGCCAGACCCAGGGCTTCGCCATCGCAGAAGCCGAAGTCACCTTCTGGGGGCGCTGCGTCGACTGCGTCGTAACGGAGGCGGCGGGCGGCACCAGCGACCGCGCGAGCGACATCGCGACCGCATCCGCTCGCCCTTGACCACGGCGGCCGCAGCGCACCAGCTGAGCCGCGATCCCACTTGCAAGACCGAACCACTGAGCAGCTAAGGAGAACCATGACCGGTTACACCACTACCCAGAGCGGAGCGCCCCTCGCCAGCGATGCGCATTCGCTGACCACGGGGCCTGACGGCATCACCGCGCTGCACGACCGTGCGCTCGTCGAGAAGCTCGCCGCGTTCAACCGCGAGCGCGTCCCCGAGCGCAACCCGCACGCCAAGGGCGGCGGCGCATTCGGCGAGTTCGAGATCACCGAAGACGTGTCGAAGTACACTCGCGCGGCGCTGTTCCAGCCCGGCGCCAAGGGCGAGGTGCTGCTGCGTTTCTCGTCGGTCGCCGGTGAGCAGGGCTCGCCCGACACCTGGCGCGACGTGCGCGGCTTCGCGCTGCGCTTCTACACGACCGAGGGCAACTTCGATGTCGTCGGCAACAACACCCCGGTGTTCTTCGTGCGCGACGCGATGAAGTTCCCCGACTTCATCCACTCGCAGAAGCGTCTCGGTGCCTCAGGCCTGCGCAATGGCGACATGCAGTGGGACTTCTGGACGCTCTCGCCCGAGTCGGCGCACCAGGTCACCTACCTCATGGGCGACCGCGGGCTCCCGCTGAGCTGGCGTCATCTGAACGGCTACGGCTCGCACACCTTCCAGTGGATCAACGCCGAGGGCGAGCGCTTCTGGGTGAAGTACCACTTCAAGAGCCGCCAGGGCGTTGTGGCGATGACGAACGAAGAGGCCGAGCGCCTCGCGGGCGTCGACGCCGACCACTACCGTCGCGACCTGTACGAGTCGATCGAGCGCGGCGAGTTCCCGACGTGGGACATCTTCGTGCAGATCATGCCCTACGAAGAGGCGAAGACCTACCGCTTCAACCCCTTCGACATCACGAAGACCTGGTCGCACGCCGACTACCCGCTCGTCAAGGTCGGCCACTTCACGCTGAACCGCAACCCGCGCAACTTCTTCGCGGAGATCGAGCAGGCGGCGTTCTCACCGTCGAACCTCGTGCCGGGCACCGACATCAGCCCCGACAAGATGCTGATGGCCCGCGTGTTCAGCTACCCCGACCAGCAGCGCTACCGCATCGGCACGAACTACAACCAGTTGCCGGTGAACCAGCCCCGCGCCGCCCACGTGGAGAACTACCAGCACGAGGGCAACATGCGGTACCACTTCAACTCGCCCGAGACCCCGGTCTACACCCCGAACTCGTTCGGCGGCGCCTCGGCCGACCCGTCGCGTGCCGGCGAGGGAAGCTGGGAGACCGACGGAGAGCTCGTGCGCGCGGCGCAGTCCCTGCACTCCGAGGATGACGACTTCGGTCAGGCGGGCACGCTGTACCGCGAGGTCTTCAACGACGAGCAGAAGGCGCGCTTCCTCGAGACGCTGCTCGGCCAGTACGCCGGCCTGACGATCGACGCCATCAAGGAGCGGTTCATCCAGTACTGGACGAACGTCGACGCCGACCTGGGCGCGAAGATCCGCGCCGAGGTCAGCCGCGTCGCTGCCTGAGTCGCGTTGCTGCCTGAGCCGCGTTGCTGCCTGAGTCACGCTGACGCCGCCTGAGCCGAGCCCCTTCCGGGGCCGGTGACCGAACGCAAGAGGCCCGATCCCTTCAGGGGGTCGGGCCTCTTGCCGTATCGACGCGCGGGACGAGGGGCATGCCGACTTCGTACGCGCTCATCGGGCGCGCGAACATGAGAGAGCGGCCCGACCCCTGAGGGGGTGGGCCGCTCTCATCGTCAGGATGCCGGGAACGCCCTGGCGCGTCCGGGTGCTGCGGTCAGGCCGCCGCCGGCGCAGCCACCACGCGCACGAGGTTCGCCCACGGGTCGTCGAAGGTCACCTCGCGGCCGTCGTTGCGCACCTGCACGCCCTTCGACTTGAGCCGCGAGGTGAGAGCGTCGAGCTCGCCGGCATCCGGCACCTCGATCGACACCTCACCGAGCCCGAGTGCTGGCGTGCGGGTGCCGGCACCGGCGCTCTGCCAGGTGTTCATGCCGAGGTGGTGGTGGTAGCCGCCTGCCGAGACGAAGAGCGCCTGGGTGCCGTAGGCGATCGTCACCTCGAAGCCGACGGTGTTGACATAGAACTGCTTCGCGGTCTGGATGTCGCCCACCTTGAGGTGCACGTGGCCGACCTTCGCGTCTCCTTCGACCGCGCCCTCCAGGCCCTGCTCGGTGATGTTCTCGCGCAGGAACGCGTTGGGATCGAGGAAGACGGTGCCCATGTGCACCTCGCCGTTGCGCCACTCCCACTCGTCGCGGGGCTTGTCCCAGTACAGCTCGACGCCGTTGCCCTCGGGGTCGTCGAAGTAGAAGGCGTTGCTCACGAAGTGGTCGGAGCTGCCGGTGAACGACTGCGGGTACTTGCGGGCGACCGAGTACACCGAAGCGGCGAGCTCGGCCTTCGAGTCGAAGAGGATCGCGGTGTGGAACAGGCCGGCGGCGTTCATCGGCGCGTGCTTGAGCTCGGGGGCGACCTCGAGCACGAGCGCGGGAACCCCTGGGCGGCCGAGCACGGCCGAGTCGCCCTCCTGGGCGAGCACGTCGAGGCCAACGCCCTGCTGGTAGAAGCCGATCATGCGATCGAGGTTGGCGACCTTGAGCGTCACCGCGCCCATATCGGTCTTGGCGGGCAGGATCTCAGCCATAATCGTCACTTTCGTTGTTGAGGCAACTATCTCTCATAGGCAACAACGGATGCCGCCCCGCAGGTATTCCCGTTGCGCTCCGTCGAGTGCGTCGCCGCACCTCGCGCTCCGTACGCCTGACCGACCGGAGCGCGCCTTCTCGTCGTGTGCGCGCCACATCCTCGTGGCGCGCTCACGAGCATGTGGCGCGCACACGAGGGTTCGCAAGGGAACCTGCTAGACCGTCGACCAGCTAGAGCAGCTTGGCGTAGCAGACCGAGAGCTCCTCGGTCTCATAGGGCCCGAAATTGGGGATGCGCGAGAACCCCTCGCGCTCGTAGAACCGCATGGCGTCGGGCTGCCCGGTGCCCGTCTCGAGCACGAGCCGGGTGCGCCCCTGCTCGCGCGCGAACGACTCGATCTCTGCGAGCAGCTGGGGGGCGATCCCGGTACCCCGGTAGGCCGGGCTCACGTACATCCGCTTGACCTCTGCGGCATCGGTGAACCCCGCGGGGAAGGCGCCGCCGTCACTGCCGGTCGCCGCATCCGCGCTCTCGTCGCCGAGGCACATGACGCCGCCGCATCCTGCCGGCATACCGTCGACATAGGCGAGATAGAACGCCGAGAAGTCCTCCGACGAGAGGCGGCCGGGCTCACGCGCCGGGTCGCGGTATCGCGCAGCGATCTCTGCCCGCTGTGCGGCCCTCAGCAGCACGCTGTCGGCATGCTCGACATCGACCCGCAAGATCGCCGCACTCATTCACTCACGCTCCCGTCATCAACCCGATCAGTTCACGGTAACGAGCCGATGTACGTTCGACAATCTCCTGAGGAAGAACCGGGGGAACCCCTGAGCGGTCCCAATTGGCCGCGAGCCAGTCGCGCACGATCTGCTTGTCGAAGCTCTGCCCCCGCTCGCCGCGGTGGTAGGCGGCGGCGTCCCAGTAGCGACTGCTGTCAGAGGTGAGCACCTCGTCGCCGAGCGTGATGGTGCCATCCGCGTCGCGCCCGAACTCGAACTTGGTGTCGGCGAGGATGACGCCGCGCGCCTCGGCGATCTCGCTCGCGCGCGCGAAGATCGACAGCGAGAGGTCGCGGAGGGACGCCGCAGCATTCGCCCCGACGAGTTCGATCGTGCGCTCGTAGGTGATGTTCTCGTCGTGCAGCCCCAACGGAGCCTTCCACGCCGGGGTGTAGATCGGGCGCGGCAGCCGGTCACCGTCGTTGAGCCCGACCGGCAGCGGCACGCCGCAGATGCTGCCGTTTCGCCGGTACTCCTCCCAACCGCTGCCGGAGAGGTACCCGCGCACCACGCACTCGACCGGGAACATGTCGAGGCGCTTGACGACCATCGCGCGTCCGGCGACGGCATCGGGCACGAGGCCGCCGGCCGACACCGGGTCGGTCGAGAGCACGTGATTCGGCACGTCGAGCTGTTCGAACCACCACGAGCTCAGCCGGGTGAGCAGTTCGCCCTTGCCAGGAATGCCTGGCTCGAGCACGAAGTCGTAGGCGCTCACGCGGTCGCTCGCAACCACGAGCATGCGATCAACCGCGGGGCTGGCGGCATCCGCTGCCTGCTCGTCGATCGGGCGGTACAGCTCTCGCACCTTGCCGGAGTACTCGTGCGCCCAGCCGGGCAGTTCGGTGATCACCCTCCCCATTATTCAGCGTGCCCTGTTCAGCGTGCCCTCGCGCCCGCCGAGTGAACGGGGCGGATGCCGGCGAGCGATAGTCTCGAAGGCAGTCCAACAGCGAAGGAGCCCGGGTGAGCCACGCCGACCACGCCGCACACGCGACGAGCGCGTTGCGCGGGGTTCGAGTCGCGGACTTCTCTCGGGTGCTGGCCGGTCCGTTCGCCACGATGATGCTCGCCGACCTCGGCGCCGATGTGATCAAGATCGAGAGCCCGGCCGGTGACGACACCCGAGGTTGGATCCCGCCGGCCGACTCCGCGGGCCGAGGCACCTACTTCGCGAGCGTCAATCGCAACAAGCGGTCGATCGCACTCGACCTCGCGAGCGACGAGGGTCGCCAGCGCGCGTGGCAGCTCGCGTCGACCGCAGACGTGGTCGTCGAGAACTTCCGGCCCGGCACCATGCAGAAATTCGGTCTCGACCACGGACGGCTGCTCGCCGCGAACCCTCGGGTCGTCATGTGCTCGATCACCGGCTTCGGCTCGGGCGCCGGTGCCGACCTTCCCGGCTATGACCTGCTCGTGCAGGCGATGGGCGGGCTCATGAGCATCACGGGCGACCCCGATGGCGAGCCCACGAAGGCCGGCGTCGCACTCGTCGACGTCATCACGGGCCTCAACGCGGTGATCGGCATCCAGGCGGCCCTCCGACACGCCGACGCGACCGGGCGCGGTCAGCACGTCGAGGTCAACCTGCTCTCGTCGCTGCTCGCGGCGCTTACGAACCAGGCGTCGGCGGCCATCTCGACGGGTCGCTCGCCCGCGAGGCTGGGCAACCGGCATCCGTCGATCACGCCATACGAGACGTTCCACGCGGCGGATGCGAGCCTCGCGGTCGCGGTCGGCAATGACCGCCAGTTCGCCTCCTTCGCGGGGGTGCTCGGCATGCCCGAGCTCGCCGATGACGCGCGGTTCGCCACGAACCAGGCGCGGGTCGGAAACCGCGACGCACTGCGCTCGCTCATCGAGCCCGCGCTCGCGCAGCGCCCCGCAGACCACTGGGTGATGGCGCTGACCGAGGCCCGCGTACCGGCCGGTCGTGTGAACACGGTGCTCGAAGGGTTCGAGCTCGCCGAGCGACTGGGCCTTGCCCCGATCGTCGAGATCGACGACCCGGATGCCGGTGCTCCCGGCCGGCAGGTCGCAAGCGCGCTGCGCCTCTCCGCCACGCCACCGGTGTACCGCTCCGCGCCACCGGCCCTCGGCGCTCACGATGGCGCCTGGTGGCACGACGCGGCATCCGAGCCCGCTCCCGCGTCCGAGCCGCCCGCATCCGCTGCCGCATCCAGCGCCCACCTCGACCTCGCCAACCAGCATCCCCACCGACCAGAAAGTGAACGGCACGATGACCGCTGAACTGACCACTGAGCGACTGCTCGGCCTCGACGCCCTGCTCTCGGACGAGCAGCGCGAATGGCAGCGACGGGCGCGCCAGTTCGCCACGGAGCGGATCGCACCGGTCATCGAAGACGACTTCGAGGCCAAGCACTTCCGGCGCGAACTCATCGCCGAGGCGGGCGCGGCCGGGTTCCTCGGCATGCACCTCGAGGGCTACGGCACCGCCGGCGCGGACGCCGTGAGCTACGGCCTGGTCTGCATGGAGCTCGAGGCCATCGACAGCGGCTGGCGCACCTTCGTGTCGGTGCAGGGTTCCCTGGCGATGTCGGCGATCGCGAAGTTCGGCTCGGAGGAGCAGAAGCAGCAGTGGCTTCCCGGCATGGCGAAGGGCGAGCTCGTCGGCTGCTTCGCGCTCACCGAACCGACCGGGGGCAGCGACCCCGCAGCCATGCAGACCTTCGCCCGGCGCGATGGCGATGACTGGGTGATCTCGGGAACGAAGCGCTGGATCGGGCTCGCAACCCTGGCCGATGTGGCGATCGTGTGGGCGCAGACCGAAGACGGCGTGCGCGGTTTCGCGGTTCCCACCAACACTCCCGGGTTCACGGCGACCGCCATCGAGGGCAAGCTCGCCATGCGCGCGTCGGTGCAGTGTGACATCGTGCTCGACGACGTGCGCCTCCCCGAGAGTGCGCGGCTCCCCGGAGCAGCGGGGCTCTCCGGCCCGTTCAGCTGCCTGAACGAGGCGCGCTTCGGCATCGTGTTCGGCGTGGTCGGGGCGGCTCGCACCTGCCTCGAGGTCGCCATCGAGCGCTCGAAGAGCCGCGAGGTGTTCGGCAAGCCGATCGGCGCGATGCAGCTGACCCAGCAGAAGCTCGCCGACATGTTCGTCGAGTACGAGAAGGCCATGCTGCTCGCGCTGCACCTCGGAAACTTGAAGGATGCCGAGGCCATCACCCCTGAGCAGATCAGCGTCGGCAAGCTCAACAATGTGCGCGAGGCGCAGAAGATCGCGCGGACAGCGCGCGGCATCCTCGCCGGTGATGGCATCACCTCGGAGTTCCCCGTGATGCGCCACATGGCGAACCTCGAAGCGGTGGCGACCTACGAGGGAACCGACGAGGTGCACTCGCTCGTGCTGGGGCGCGCGCTCACCGGGTTCGCCGCGTTCCGCTGACCGGCAGCACGTCTTCGCGCGTCTCCGCGCGTCTCGGCGCGTGTCGGCGGCTGGCGGCAGGATCGAAGCATGACCGACGAGTTCACGATCGTCCACCTGAGCGACACGCACTTCAAGGAGGGCGGGGCGCTGCACCACGATGTCACCGACACTGTGGCAGCGCTCGAGTCGGTGCTGGGTCATCTCGAGCCGGTACGCCGGGTCGATCTCGTGGCCTGCACGGGCGACCTCTCAGACGACGGCTCAGTCGATTCGTACCGGCGCTTGCGCGCGATGGTCGAACCGTGGGCGGCTGAGCGCGGTGCGGCAGTGGCGTACTGCTTGGGCAACCACGATCAGACTCCGGGGTTCCGTCAGGCCATGACGGATGCCGGCCTCGAGCCCGGCGAGCATCCTGTCTACTCGTCGACCGTGGTCGACGGGATGCGGGTGATCGTGCTCGATACGCACGTGCACGGTGCCGGCTACGGCGCGATCGGCGAAGAGCAACTCGAGTGGTTGCGGCGGGAACTCGCCACGCCCTCCGAGCGGGGCACAGTGCTGATGCTGCACCACCCGCCTGTGCCCGCCGAGACCCCCTTGCTGAGGGCGCTCGAGTTGCAGCATCCCGAGGCGCTCATCGACGTGCTGCGCGGCAGCGATGTGCGGGTCGTGCTCGGCGGCCACTACCACGCGGCGATCGTCGACCAGGTGGCGGGCATCCCCGTCGTGCTCGCTCCCGCCATCACCAACCAGTCGGAGCAATTCTCACCGCCTGAGTTCGAGGGGGCGGTCGCCGGCAGCGGCGCGGCGTTCGTGCGCGTGCACGAGCAGGGTGTGCGAGTGCTGCCCTTCACGGTCCCGCGCATCGGCGACGGCGTGCGCGTCTATCGCTTCGATACCCAGCAGATGCAGCGCATCATCGAAGCGGCGGGGCCGGCTCGCCACACCTGACGGCGGCGACGCGACGACCGGCGAAGCAGGGCGGCCGGAACGGCCAGAACGTCTAGAACGTGGCCGTCGCGGGTCCCGCCTCTGGCTGGGGGCCCGCGACGGCCCGTTCGGAGTCGATCTCTCTCGATCAGGGACGGTCAGTCGCAACGTCATCGCACCAGCCGCGTCGCCGCTCAGCGCCAAGCCACTGCCGGCCTCGACGAATTCGCTGCGGAGTCGTCGCCTCATATGGTGACCTGATCGCGGAACCCGGCACAGTGGCTGCCGCCAAGCCGGCAGGCAACTCTCAGATGCCGCCAGCAGCCGGCAGCGCGCTGGGCGACGCAGACATGCGCGATGTCGCGGTCACACAGCCCGGGCGGCGATATCCGTGCGGTAGTGGCTGCCCTCGAGCCCGATCTTCGCGATCTCGCGGTACGTCACCTCGCGCGCTTCAGCGATGTCGCGCCCCGTCCCCACCACGCTCAGCACGCGACCGCCGGTGGCGGTGAAGCCCGTGTCGGATGCCGCGGTCGCGGCGTGCGCGACGCTGACGCCGTCGAGCTCGTCAAGACCGGTGATCGGGCGGCCGGTGATGGGCGCCTCCGGGTAGCCCTCGCTCGCGAGCACGACGGCCACCGCGGCGTCGTCGCTGAACTCCGGCCAAGGACGCCCGGCGAGCCCGCCGGTGGCGGCCGCGAAGAGCAGTTCGCTGAGCGGGGTGCGAAGCCTGGGCAGCACGACCTGAGTCTCGGGATCGCCGAAGCGAACATTGAACTCGATCACGCGAATGCCCTGAGGGGTGATGATGAGGCCGCAGTACAGGAGGCCGATGAACGGCGTCTGCTCGGCCGCGAGCTGGCGCACGGTCGGCACGGCGACCTCTTCGAGCACCTGTTCGGTGAAGCCCTCGGGCAGCCAGGGCAGCGGCGAGTAGGCGCCCATTCCACCCGTGTTCGGGCCGGTGTCACTGTCGCCGACGCGCTTGAAGTCCTGCGCCGGGCTGAGCGGCAGCACGTTGTGGCCATCGCTCAGCACGAAGAGCGACACTTCTTCGCCATCGAGGAACTCCTCGACGAGCACGCTACCCTGCTGCAGATAGTGGCGGGCATGCTCGATCGCGGCGTCGCGGTCGTCGGTGACGATGACGCCCTTGCCGGCGGCGAGCCCGTCGGCCTTCACCACGTACGGCGAGCCGAAACGGTCGAGCAGTTCGATCGCCTCGTCGAGCGTGCCGGCGCGGTCGGCCCGGCCGGTCGGCACCCCGGCCGACTCCATGATGTGCTTCGCGAAGCTCTTCGATCCCTCGAGCCGGGCGGCGGCCTTGCCGGGGCCGAAGACCGCGATGCCACGCGTGCGCACAGCATCCGCAACGCCTGCGACGAGCGGAGCCTCGGGGCCGATGACGACCAGTTCGATGTCGTTGTCGACCGCGTAATCGGCGATCACGGCGCCATTGGTGGTGTCGAGCGCGACGGTCTGCACCTCACGCGCGATCCCGGCGTTGCCGGGGGCCGCCGTGATCTCGTGCCCCGCGTCCTCCCGCAGCAGCGCGGTGATGATGGCGTGTTCGCGGGCACCTGAGCCGAGTACGAGAATCCTCACCCTTGCAAGGGTACTTGGCGCACTCAGGCCTGAGCTGCCGCGATGAACATCTCGGTCTGCGCGAGCGCTGAGATGCGCTCCACCGGCCCGAGGGCCTCCCAGCCTCCGGTCCACGAGACCCGGGAGGCGGTGTCCCAGACACTCGCCCCAGGATGCTGCTCGACCAGATGCGCGACCGCTTGGCCGCGCGAGCGCTGGTGCGCGCCGAGCCGCTCCGCGCGTTGGCGGAGTCCTCGGAAGCGGAACCCGTGCCCCGGCAGCACTTCGGCGTGGTCGTACGCGGCGATGCGCTCGAGCGAGTCCAGGTAGGCGGCGAGCGGATTCGGATCGATGCGGCCGCCCAGCCCCAGGCCCGGGTTGATGGTCGGCAGCACATGGTCGCCCGTGAAGAGCAGCCCGTGCTCGGCGTCGTGCAGACACATGTGACCTGCGGTGTGCCCCGGGGTGTGGATCACCTCGAGGGCGTGCTCGCCCAGGCGGATCGTCTCACCCTCGACGACCAGGCGATCCGCGGTGAACTGGGCATCGCGCGGCGGTTCGGCATCCTGCCATTCCGAGTACGCCGTGCGCACGGATGCCGGGGCGCCCCACCGCTCCAAGTCGGCCGCTCGGTCTTGCTGCGGATTGCCGACTCCGGCACTGAACCAGTCCTGCTCGATCCGGTGCGCGATGACCTCGGGCTCGGAGACATCCCGGAAGCGCTGGGTGAGCCCGAAGTGATCGGCGTGGAGATGCGTGCAGACGACCGTCGCGACATCGGCGAGGTCGAGCCCGAGCGCTTCGAAGGTCGTGAGCGTGGCGGCCCAGTTCTCCTCGGTGTCGAGGGCCGGGTCGATCACATGCACAGCTCCCTCGCTGTCGCGGATGACCGTCATGAGCGAGTTCACCAGTCCCGGCATGCCCATCGCGATCGACCACACCCCTGGACGAACCTGATCGGGGGCGGCGAGTCGGCCGCTGCTCCAGGCTTCGGCCTGGTCGGCACTAGTGGGCTTCAGGTGGGTCGTCGCGCGGGGTCGGCCGGCATCCGTCTTCGAAGTCACCATTTCAGTGTGGCGCACCTGGCTTCCGCCTTCGTACGGCGGGAGCGAGCGCCAGGACGAGGGCGAGCGCGAACCCGTGCGCGAGCATGCCGTCGGGTTCACAGCGGCGGCGCCGCATCAGAGGGGGCGTCGCGCACGAGTACGGTGGGCCTCATGGCGCGGGCGAGGATCGATGAGGGGGCAGGCCTGCGCGCCGTCGACGCGGTGCTCGCCGGTGGGGCGCCTCGGCCGGATGTCGCGCTGGCGGTGCGCTACCTGCTGCAGTGCCTCACCGACCGTGCTCCTGGCAACAGCGTCGAGGTTCGAGTTCCGCCGTTCGGCGCGGTGCAGGCGGTCGAAGGCCCCAGGCACACGCGCGGCACTCCGCCCAATGTGGTCGAGATGGATGCCGCAACCTGGGTGGCGCTCGCCACCGGCTCGCTGCAGTGGCCCGATGCACTGGCCGCGGCGCGCATCAGCGCATCCGGCAGTCGGGCCGATCTCTCGCCGGTGCTGCCGCTCGTGCGACGCTGACGTCGGTGTTGGGGCTTCGCAGCCCAAGGCCCCGGGTCGCCTCGCGTAGGCGACAATGGAGGAGTGAACGCCGAACCCGAGGATCTTCCCCCGACCGACGAAGTGCGCGTGCGCCGCGCGCCCCGCATCGGCATGTTCCTCATCGCCGGCGCCATCGTCGGGGCGATCGTCGCGTTCATCCTCACCGTGGCGTTCCCGATCGATGAGAACGTGGGATTCGGCCCGACGCTCGGCCTGCTCCTCGTCTATGGAGTGCCGATCGGCGTCGGTGTGGCCGCCGTGATCGCCGTCATCGTCGACTGGAGTTCCAGCCGCCGAGCGGCCCCGGCTATCGCGGAGCGCGAGGAGACCCGGTTGTCGGAGTCGGACTCGCAGCTCGAACCCGACCCCGACCCCCGGCGCCCGAACGCGCCGGGCGAGCGGCTCGACGGTGGCATGCCCGAAGGCGACCAGCCGAACGCCTGATCGACGCCCGGCTCGGCGAAGCCGGGTCGCAGTTGCTCGAGCTCGAGGAGGCCCGAGCCGACCGAATTCAAGCGGGCCCGAGCCGGCCGAGCTTCAACGCCCTCCGGCAGGGGTTTAGGATGCCTGGTTCGCTTCCACCCACGCGAGGTACTCGGCGGTGACGGTGCCCGTTACGTAATCACCCGTGAAGCAGCTCATCTCGAGCGAGGTGACGTCGGATCCCTCGAGGATCGCCTGCTCCATGTCGTCGACCTCTTGGAAGATCATGTGGTCGGCGCCGAGCAGCTCGGCGATCTCGGGGATCTTGCGGCCGTGCGCGATGAGCTCCTGGCGTGACGGCATGTTGATGCCGTAGACGTGCGGGTAGCGCACGGGCGGTGCGGCCGAGGTGAACGTGACCGAGTTCGCGCCGGCCTGCCGGGCCATGTCGACGATCTCCTTCGAGGTCGTGCCGCGCACGATCGAGTCGTCGACGATGAGCACGTTCTTGCCCTTGAACTCGGTGCTCAGCGCGTTGAGCTTCTGACGCACTGAGCGCTGCCGCTCCGCCTGGCCCGGCATGATGAAGGTGCGTCCGACGTATCGGTTCTTGTAGAACCCTTCGCGATACTCGATGCCGAGCTTCTGGGCGACCTGCATGGCGGCCGGCCGCGACGAATCGGGGATCGGCATGACCACATCGATGTCACCGAGCGGCGCGTGCTTCGCCACGGTGTCTGCGAGCCGGTCGCCGAGGCGAAGCCGGGCGTCGTACACCGAGATGCCGTTCATGATCGAGTCCGGCCTTGCGAGGTACACGTACTCGAATGAGCAGGGGATGAGCACGGGGTTCGGCGCGCACTGCCGCGTGGCGATCTCACCGTTCATCGCGATGAACACGGCCTCGCCGGGCGCGATGTCGCGCACGATCTCGTAGCCGCCGGCCTCGAGCACGAGCGACTCGCTCGCCACGACCCATTCGTCCTGCTCGCCGTCTTCGCGGCGCACGCCGAGGATGAGCGGGCGGATGCCGAAGGGGTCGCGGAACGCGAGCAACCCATGCCCGGCGATCAGCGCGATGGCGGCGTACGACCCCTCGACGCGCTCGTGCACGCGCGAAACGGCGTTGAACACCTGGTCGGCATCGAGATCGAGGCC
Organism: Ruicaihuangia caeni; assembly: GCF_029952955.1. Taxonomy (GTDB): domain Bacteria; phylum Actinomycetota; class Actinomycetes; order Actinomycetales; family Microbacteriaceae; genus Ruicaihuangia; species Ruicaihuangia caeni. The sequence goes on from NZ_JASATX010000002.1 coordinate 58,979, forward strand.
CGAGACCTCCTGCTGGAGCTCGTGGGCGAAGACGTTCACGAGCAACTCGGTGTCGCTCGACGTGTTGATGTGCCGACGGTCGGTGCGGAACAGCGCGTCGGTGAGCTCTCGCGTGTTCGTGAGGTTGCCGTTGTGCACCAGCACGATGCCGTACGGGGCGTTGACGTAGAACGGCTGCGCCTCTTCGTCACGCGTCGCGACACCGCGAGTGGCATAGCGCACGTGGCCGAGGCCCATGCCGCCCATCAGGGTGCGCATGTCGCGCGTGCGGTATGCCTCGCGCACCTGCCCGCGCGCCTTGAACATGTGCAGCGTGCTTCCCTCGCACGTCGCGATGCCGGTCGAGTCCTGACCGCGGTGCTGGAGGAGTCCGAGTGCGTCGTAGATGAGTTGGTTGACTGGCTGCGATGAGACGATGCCAACGATGCCGCACATGCGGGAGGAGCTCCAGAACGTAGAGTGGAAGGTGCTTTCGCCCGATTTTCGCACACCCACCTGGAGCACAACTCGATGGACAAGTACGCCGAGGCCGGAGTCGATACGGCGGCGGGTGATCGCGCGGTGGAGCTCATGAAGGCGGCGGTGGCGAAGACCCACACCGCCGGGGTCATCGGGGGAGTGGGCGGTTTCGCAGGACTCTTCGACGTCTCGTTCCTCAAGGAATACGAGCGGCCGCTGCTGGCGACCTCGACCGACGGCGTCGGCACCAAGGTCGCGATCGCCCAGGCGATCGACAAGCACGACACCATTGGGCAAGACCTCGTCGGCATGGTCGTCGACGACATCATCGTGGTGGGCGCGAAGCCCCTGTTCATGACCGATTACATCGCCTGCGGCAAGGTCGTGCCCGAGCGGATCGCCGACATCGTGCGCGGTATCGCCGAGGCGTGCTCAGCCACCGGCACTGCGCTCGTCGGCGGCGAGACCGCCGAGCACCCCGGACTGCTCGGCCCCGACGACTACGACGTCGCCGGCGCGGCAGTGGGCGTGGTCGAAGCCGATCAAGCCCTCGGCGCGGAGCGGGTGCGCGACGGTGACGTCGTGGTGGCGATGGCCTCGAGCGGACTGCACAGCAACGGCTACTCCCTCGTTCGGCATATCCTGTCGCAGCACGGCATCCGATACACCGACCACTCAGACGACCTCGGCGGCATGGTCGGGGAGGTGCTGCTCGAGCCCACTCGTCTGTACACAGCGCCGCTCGCGGCCATGCTCGATGAGCGGCCGGGTGCGATCCACGCGCTCTCCCATGTGACCGGCGGCGGAATCGCCGCGAACCTCGCGCGCGTGCTGCCGCAGGGCGCCTGGACCGAGGTCGACCGCGCGAGCTGGTCGCCGGCATCCGTCTTCCGGGTGCTCGCCGACTGGGGCGGTATGGCCCTGGGCGACGCGGAAGGCACGTGGAACCTGGGCATCGGCATGTTCGCGATCGTGGCAGCGGATGCCGCCGACTGGGTCGTCGCCGAGAGCACTCGCCGCGGCATCCCCGCGTGGGTCGCAGGCAGCGTCAGCACGAGCGCTCGCGACCTCACCGGTTTCGAGCAGGGTGCCAAGGGAGTCGACGGCGGCGCCGTGCGCCTGGTGGGGGCTTACTCGGGCTGAGGTCCGCCCGACGGACTCGCGCTCTCACGGGCGCACCCGAAGAGTCGTGACATGCGAAGAGCCCGGCCGAAGCCGGGCTCTTCGCATGTCGCATCGCGGTCAGGCGATGTTGGACTTCTCTTCGTCGTCGTCGCCGTACTTGTCGTACTGCGCGTACTCGGGCCACGCCTCAAGGTCTTCCTCGAGGCGGGCGTTGCCAGCGAGCTCTCGCTCCAGCGCGTCGAGGTTCGTGTCTGGGCTGAAATACTTCAGCTCACGAGCGACCTTGGTGTGCTTTGCCTTCTGACGGCCGCGCCCCATGCGTGACCCCCTCTATGCGTAAAAATCAGCGGAACCGGTCTTGGAATACCGACCGACAGTTTATCATGCGGCACCCGCCATCATCGGGGCTCAGGACCCGCGCCGGCCGGTAGTGTTGGCGAGGTGCCAGCCGATCGCATTGACGCCCAGGTGGCCGTCATCGGTGCCGGTCAGGCCGGTCTTTCGGTGGCATATTACCTGCGGCGACTGGGTCTTGAGCCCGGGGTCGATCAGATCATCCTCGACCGCGGTCCTTCGACCGGTGGCGCGTGGCAGTTCCGCTGGGAGTCACTGCGGCTCGGGGTCGCACATCGCGTGGCCGACCTGCCCGGCATGCAGGAGGTCGGGGTCAGCTTCGACACGGCTGACCGATCGCTTCCCGCGCGACAGGTGGTCGAGGAGTACTACCGCCGCTACGAGGAGCATTACGACATGCGGGTCGTGCGCCCGGCATCCGTCTTCCGTGTCGAGAACGAGGGCGAGGCTCTTGTCGTGCGCTACACCGCCGGTGAGAGCGAGCACTCGCTGGTGGCGCGCACGATCGTGAACGCCACTGGCACCTGGGGCTCACCATTCGTGCCGTGGTACCCCGGACTCGACCGGTTCAAGGGGCGGATGCTGCACACCGCCCAGTACCGCTCCGCCGACGCGTTGCGCGGCCTCGACGTCGTCGTCGTCGGCGGCGGCACGAGCGCGATCGGGTTCGTCATGGAGCTCGAGGAGGTCGCGGCATCCGTCACCTGGGTGAGTCGGCGGCCCGTCGAGTGGCTGCACGAGCAGGAGAACCTCGACACCGAGACCGCCATCGCGGCGGTCGCCGCGCAGGAGGAGGCGGCGCGCGAGGGCCGCGCGCTGCCGAGCATCGTCAGCGGCACGGGCGTTCCGCTGACGCGGCGCATGCAGGCTGCGATCGACCGTGGCGCGCTCATCCGGCATCCGATGTTCACCTCGGTCGAGGAGCACGGGGTGCGGTTCGCCGATGGCAGGTTCCAGCGAGCCGACGTCATCATCTGGGCCACCGGGTTCCGCCCCGAGCTCCGGCATCTGGCGCCGCTGCGCCTGCGGGAGAAGGCGGGCGGTGTCACCGTGACGCGCAGCACCTCCTTGAAGGACCCGCGCGTGTTCTTCGCGGGCTACGGACCGACCGCATCGACCATCGGCGCCAACCGCGCCGGTCGTACCATCGCGCGTGAAGTGATCGCGCAATTGTCGAGGAAGTGAGTGTCGAGGAAGTCGTGAATCCGTCGCTGGCCGATGTGCTGCTGATCTGGGTGCCCGTGGTGTTCGCCGTCATCGTCGGGGTGGTCGGCGTGCTGACGCTCACTGTGATCGTCCCGCCGGCTCGCGAACGGCTTCGGCTCGAACGGCTTCGGATGGAGATCGAGCGTCGCGCCGAAGCACTGGAGCGGGAGTCAGGCCCAGAACGCCGCAGCCGTGAGGACGTATCCGGCGACAGCGAGGCCGATGCCGAGCACGAGGTTCGCCGAGACGCTGAGCAGGGCGACGCCTGACCTGCCCTCGCGCACGAGCTCGAGCGTCTCGACGCTGAACGTGCTGAACGTCGTGAGTCCGCCGGCGAATCCCGCGATGAGCGCTGTCGTCGCTGCATCATCGAGCCCGCCGCCTCTCGCCAGAGCGAGCACTACGCCAGCCACGGCCGATCCGACGGCGTTGACCATGAGCACGCCCCATGGGCCGCGCACCGCCCGAGTCACCGCGAAGCGGGCGAGCGCGCCGAAGCCGCCGCCGAGCGCCACCGCGAGGAGGGTCATGGCTTGCGTCCCTTCCCGGTGGCGGCGTGGCCGAGGGCAGCACCGCTTCGCAGACCGATGAACGCTGCGACCAACCCGGCGAGCAATGTGACGACGAGGTAGCCGAGAAACAACGGCGGCGACAACTCGATGGCGGATGCCGCCACCGCCGAGAAGGTGGTGAAGGAACCGAGGAGGCCGGGGCCCAACGCCAGACGCGCGGGCTGCGGCATCCGTTCCCATCGCGCCCCGACGAGCAGAGCCAGCGCGAAGCTGCCGAGCACGTTCACCAGCAGCGTGGAGAGGGGGAATTCGCCGGACCCGTGCGGCAGCGCCAGGTCGATGGCGTACCGGCCGGCCGCGCCGATCGCGCCCCCGACGAAGACGGCTATCGCGCTGCGGACCACTCCAGCAGCGTAGTGGGGCGCGAGGGGCCGATCGCTAGACTTCGCACGTGATGGCTCGTGAACGTCGGCGGCGCTGGCCGTGGGTGGTGCTCATCGCACTCGCGGTCGTGCTGGTGCCCGTCGCGATCGTCGCGGTGCCCATCCTGACGCACCAGAGCGGCGGCTCGTCGGGCCAGCATCAGAGCGAGGAGCAGTGGCCACTCAGCGCCACCGCGCTCGGTGACGACGGACGCGAGCGGCGCATCGACATCCTGCCGGCCGAGCCGGGAGCGACCGTCGACACCTCGGCGCTTGTCGAGGGGGAGCGCCTGGTGGTGAGCGGCACGGGCTATGACCCGTCTCGCGGCATCTACGTGGCGGTCTGCAAGATCCCGCCGGCGGGCGAGAAACCCGGGCCATGCCTCGGAGGCGTGCCATCGACCGAAGAGGGCGAGCAATTCGAAGAGGGCTCGGTGCAGTTCGCGCCGAGCAACTGGATCAACGACGACTGGGCCTGGCGCCTGTTCGGCGCCCGCAGCTACGACGACCCCGAGACGGGAACCTTCACCGCGTACATCGAGGTGCCATCACCCGTCGGCGAGGGCGTCGACTGCCGCGTCGACGAGTGCGGCCTGTTCACCCGGAACGACCACACCGCGCTGAACGATCGAGTTCAAGACCTCTACGTGCCGGTCGGCTTCGCCCGCTGACTCGCCCGCGCGGCGCGCAGCGCCCCTGTGCCCGCCCATGCTCCCCCGGCATCGCCCGCCGAGACTACGAAAATGACCACCCCCGGCGCGGTCGAGTGGTCATTCGCGTAGTCTCGGCGGATCTTCAGGCCGTAGGGCGGTCAGCCGAGAGGCGGTCGGTCGCGGGGCTGCCGGTCGCGGGGCTGTCGGGCGCGGGGCTGTCGGGCGCGGGGCTTCAGCGGAGCGTGGCGCGGGCGGCTTCGAGCGCCGCTTCGAGACGTTCCACCTGTGCGTCGTCGAGGCGCCCGCGGGCGGCCCGGGTTCGCAGCTCGGCGCGCAGGTCGCCGCGGAACGACGCGAGCGCCGCTTCAGCTCGCCGAAGCGCCACGCGTGAGGCGGCGGCGCTCGGCTCTGCCTCCGTGTCGGTGGCTGCCGTGTCGGCTGCCCAGCCGGAAGCGGCGGCGTCCTGGGTCTCAGCTGTCGCTTCGGGCTCGAACGCGCTGGCTTCACCGCGCACGCTGGCATCGCTCGTCGACTCCGACGAGGCGGGCGCAGACGAGCCCGGCGCAGGCGAGGCCGGTGCAGGCGCCTGCCCCGGCTCGCGACCGGGAGTGCCGGCATCCGCTGTGGCTGCCTGTGGCTGTGGCCCGGTCTCGTTCGCGGTCTGCTGCTGGGCGCCACGCTTCTTCCAGCGCACCTCGCGCTGTGCTTCGCGCCCGGCGGCGGCGAGGTCGGCGCGCAGCGTCTTCATCGCTTCGCTCACCGAGGCGCGCACTTCGTCGGCGAGTCGGCGAACCGAATCGGTGACCTGCTGCTCGATGTCGTCGAGCTCGGTCTGACGCGACGCGAGCTCGGCTCGGCCGGCATCCGTGATCTCGTAGACCGTCTTGCGGCCGTCGGAGGTCTTCGTGACGAGACCCTCCGACTCCAGCTTCGCCAGGCGGGGGTAGATGGTGCCGGCGCTCGGCGTGTAGGTGCCGCCGAAGCGGTCTTCGAGCGCCTGAATCAGCTCGTAGCCGTGCTGAGAGCGCTCGGCGAGCAAGCTCAGCAGGTAGAGCCGAAGGTGGCCGTGGCCGAAGACCGGCGCTCTCATGCGTTCACCGCGTGCAGCACGCTGACATCGCCGGACACCGAGTTCGCGCGAAGCTCGAGCCAGTGCTGATCGAGCGTGCCGAACCGGCTCGTGAAACTGCCGCGCACGCCCTTGATCTCGGCATCGTCGAGCTGCAGCACGCCGCTCACCGTGTTGATGCGGTATTGCGCCGGCACGCCCGGTTCGAGGCGCACCGTCAGGTCGCCCGACACCGAGTGGCTCCTGATCTCGTCGGGGGTGCCGACCAGATCGAGGAACATGTCACCGCTGACGCTGTCACTGGTGAACTTCGAGATGCGACCGCTGGCTGTGACATCCGCAGAGACGGTGTGCACGTCGACCGAGCCTTCATGGTTGCGCAGCGACACCTCGCCGCTGACCGTGTTCACAGTGATGTTGCCTCGCACGCCGTCGATCACGAGGTCACCGCTGACCGTGCTGAGGGTCGGGTCGGTGGTGAGGCCGCTGACCAGGGCTGAGGCGCTCACAACGCCGAACTTCAGCGCGATGCCCCGGGGCACGAGCACGCTGACCTCGGCCTTCGCCTTGCCGCTGAACGTGCGGAACACCTCGATGAAGTTCTCCCAGCCGAGCTGGGGGTGATCGAGCTCGAGGCGGTCGCCATCGAGCGTGATGCGAAGCTCCTTGCCGGTGACCGAGTGCACCTCGACGCGCACGCCGGGCTCGTCGTGCGCCACGATGTCGATCTGTCCGCCGACGAGCGCCACCTTGAGTGAGCGCACTCCGTCGAGGTCGATCGTCTTCGCTTCGGAGACCAGCCACTTCTCTTGTGCCATCGGAGTCCTCATTCATTGGCCGGCGAAGTGCCGGGATCTCTCATGCCGACGGATGCCGGGAGCGCGTCCTTCGCGCTGAACTCACGATATATCTCGAGTGTCGGTGGATCAAGATATATCTCGACTTCCAGGGTCGGCTCAGGGTTAGCCCTGACCCCGGCGCGCAACTTCGCTTCGGCGAGGGTTCACCCCGCGGGCCAGGCATGCAACCCCCGCCGACGGCGGCAACTCTGGCCGTGAGCGCGGTCTTCACCTGAACCTACGCCCGTCGTCGCCGAGAGCGCGGTTCGCCCACCGGCCCGCGGCGCGGGCGGAGGCCGGTGCTTCAGCAGTCCGGGGGTTCAGGCTGAGGCGTCGGAAGACGGCGGCGCGGAACCTGTACGCGTGGCAGCAGCAGCAGCGGCATCCGTCTGACGAGCCGGCCGCACTCGAACCGGAGCCCCGGGCAGCACGAACCGCGGCAGGAAGAACCCGATGACCGGGCCCACCGTGAACGCGCAGAACACGGTGCCGATGCCGACAGTGCCGCCGAGCAGCCAGCCCGCGCCGAGCACCGTCACCTCGATCGCCGTGCGCAGCGCCCACACCGGCTTGCCAGTGATGCGGTGCAGACCCGTCATCAGTCCGTCGCGCGGACCCGAGCCGAACCCGGCCGCGATGTAGCACGCCGTGCCGATCCCGGTCAGCAGCACACCGATGGCGCAGGCGAGGCCGCGCTCCCACCATTCCGAGACCTGGGGCAGCACCCACGTCGACAACTCTGCGAAGGGGCCGACGAGCAATCCGTTCGCAATGGTGCCGAGACCTGGGCGCTCTCGCATCGGGATCCATAGCAGCAGCACGACCACGCTGATGATCACGACGGTGGTGCCGAAGCTCAGTCCGATGCGCCCGGCGATGCCCTGGGCGAAGACCTCCCAGGGCGAGAGGCCGAGGCCGGCTTGCAGCAGGAGCCCGATCCCGGTGCCGAGCACCGCGAGCCCGACGGTGATCTGGGCGACGCGGCAGAGCATGAGCAACCAGGGACGCATAAGAGCGTCAAGCGTATCCAAGGGGGAAGCCAGAGCATCCGCGCAAGCCGTCCCCGTACCGCCCCGCGGCACAGCGGAGCGGCCACACGACTTCGTGAGCGCAGCCGACTCGCTCACTGGGATACTGGCTGCGGATGCCGATGCCCTGGCACCCGCCCCCGCCACCCTCCGGAGCACTCATGCACCTGCTCGCCGTCTTCAGCCTCCGCAACCGGGCGCTCATCGCATTGGTGACCGTCGTCGTCGGCTTCTTCGGCGTGATCGCGCTGAACGGACTGAAGCAGGAGCTCATCCCTTCGGTCAGCTTCCCCCAGGTCGTCATCGTCACCGCGTACCCGGGTGCGGCGCCGGAGGTCGTGAACACCGATGTGAGCCTGCCCATCGAGACCGCGCTGCAGGGGATCTCAGGGCTCGAATCGACCACGGCGACGTCGAGCACCAACATGTCGCTCGTCAACGCGAGCTTCGAGTACGGCACCGACCTGGTCGCTGCCGAGCAGAAGGTGCAGCTCGCCATCAACCGCATCGGCGGCACCCTGCCTGAAGATGTCGACCCGCGCGTGATCACGGGCACGATCGACGACCTGCCGGTCATCCAGCTCGCGGTCACCAGCGGCCTCGATCAGCGCGAACTCGCCGACCTGCTGCGGGCGTCGACGCTCACCGACATCGAGCAGCTCGACGGCGTGCGCGAAGCCAGCCTGCTCGGTGATCCCGGTCAACGCATCACCATCACACCGGATGCCGCGCAGATCGCCGCGCGCGGGCTCGCCCCCACGGCCATCCGCGACGCACTCGACGAGAACGGCACGCTCCTGCCTGCCGGATCGATCGTCGAAGGCGACCGCAGTCTGGCGGTTCAGGCGGGCACGCGCGTGACCTCGCTCGAGGAGTTGCGGGCACTGCCCGTGCTCGGCGGATCGTCGCCGGCCACGCTCGGCGAGGTCGCATCGGTCGAGCTCACCGAGAACCCCACCACGGGCCTCTCGCGAGTGAACGGCGAGCCGGCACTGACCATCGCCGTCACGAAGATGCCTGACGGCAACACCGTCGACGTCTCGCACGCGGTGCGCGATGCGCTTCCCGAGCTCGCAGCCGCGCTCGGCGAGGGCACCCAGTTCACCGTGGTCTTCGACCAGGCCCCGTACATCGAGCAGTCGATCGAGGCGCTCTCCACGGAGGGTCTGCTCGGCCTCGCCTTCGCCGTCATCGTCATCCTCGTGTTCCTGCTCTCGATCCGCTCGACGCTCGTGACGGCGATCTCGATCCCGGCATCCGTGCTCATCACGTTCATCGCGCTCTGGGCGAGCGAGTACACACTCAACATCCTCACGCTCGGCGGCCTCACCATTGCGATCGGCCGCGTCGTCGACGACTCGATCGTCGTGATCGAGAACATCAAGCGACACCTCGGCCTCGGGCAGGACCGGATGCTGGCGATCACCACCGCCGTGCGTGAGGTGGCCGCCGCGATCACCGCGTCGACCGTGACCACCGTCGCAGTGTTCCTGCCGCTCGCGCTCGTGGGCGACATCACCGGCGAACTGTTCCGGCCATTCGCGCTCACGGTGACGATCGCGCTCGCCGCATCGCTCTTCGTGTCGCTCACCATCGTTCCGGTGCTCGCGTACTGGTTCCTCGGGCGCAAGGCCGATTCCCTGGCTCGCGAGCAACTGGCTGCCGGCGAGCCGCATGCCCACGCGGAAGCCGAAGAACCTCAGGCGGCCGTGCACGCTGGCCAGGAAGCGGATGCCGCGGCCCCGGCATCCGCAACGACGGCGTCGTCGCCGACCTTGTCGCGCCGAGAGCGCCGATCCCCGGTCGTCTCGCACGAAGACGAGCTCGACCGGCCCACGCTGCTGCAGCGCGGGTATCTTCCGGTCATCCATTGGACGTTGAAGCGCCCCGCCATCACGCTGCTGCTCGCTGCGGCGGTGCTCGGCGGCACGGTCGCGCTCGTGCCCAGCATGAAGACGAACTTCATCGGCGATAGCGGGCAGAACACCCTGACGGTCACGCAGCAGCTCGGACTCGGCGCGAGCCTCGACGCCAAGGACGAGGCGGCGAGCCAGGTCGAGTCGGCCCTGCTCGACATCGACGGCATCGAGACGGTGCAGACCTCCATCGGGTCGGAGGGCAACTCGCTGCGCGCCGCCTTCGGCGGCTCGGCCGACATCACCTACTCGATCACGACCGACGCGACGGCCGATCAACCCGAACTGCAGCAGCGTGTGCGTGACCGGCTCACCTCACTCAAGGGTGTCGGCACCGTGCAGCTCGCCGCTGCCGGCTCGGGGTTCGCCTCGAGCGACATCGAGGTGAACATCAGCGCCGCTTCGCCCGAAGCGCTGAAGACCGCTGCCGATCGCGTGCTCAAGACGGTCAGGGCGCTCGACGTGACCGCTGAGGCCTCGAGCAACCTCTCGCAGACGCAGCCGTACATCGCTGTGAAGGTCGACCGTACGGCAGCAGCCGAACGCGGACTGAGCGAACTCGCGGTGGATGGGCTGGTCGCGCAGGCGATGCAGCCACTCCCGATCGGTTCATTGAGCCTCAACGGCACCGTCCTGACGGTGTATCAGGACACAGGATCGACACCCGCGAGCATCGATGAGCTCCGCACCCTGCCCGTGTTCACCTCGGCAGGACCCGTGCCGCTCAGCGCACTGGCAAGCGTCGAAGAGGCGGATGGGCCGGCCTCGATCACGGCGATCAGGGGTGTGCGAAGCGCCACGGTGTCGGTGACGCCGAACTCCGACGACGTCGGAACCGCTTCGGCGACCATCGACGAGGCCGTCAGTGGCCTCGATCTCCCGGCAGGGGTCACCGTGAAGCTCGGCGGCGTGACTGCGCAGCAGGCCGACGCGTTCCAGCAGCTCGGAATCGCCCTGTTGGTCGCGATCCTCATCGTCTACGTCGTCATGGTCGCAACGTTCCGCAGCCTGCGGCAGCCGCTGCTGCTGCTGATCTCGGTGCCGTTCGCGGCCACCGGCGCCATCCTGCTGCAGGTCGCGACCGGGGTGCCGCTCGGTGTGCCCTCGCTTGTCGGGGTGCTCATGCTCATCGGCATCGTCGTCACCAACGCGATCGTGCTGGTCGACCTGGTGAACCAGTTCCGCGACCGGGGCTACACCGTGCCTGACGCCATCGTGCACGGTGCCGCGCGACGCCTGCGGCCGATTCTCATGACCGCCCTTGCGACCATCTTCGCCCTCGTTCCCATGGCCCTCGGCATCACGGGGCATGGCGGCTTCATCTCACAACCGCTCGCCATCGTCGTGATCGGCGGTCTCATCTCATCGACGCTGCTCACCCTCGTGGTGCTGCCGGCGCTGTACTCACTCGTCGAGGGCGCCTCGGAGCGTCGTGCGGCTCGTCGAAGGGGCGAGATGGAACGACGCGACTCCATTGATCGGCACGCGGTGCAAGAAATGGAACGCTGACGCCGATAATGGAACGCGGAGTCGCTCCCTGCCGAGATCTCGGCCCGGCGGCCCCGTACGTCGACCCGCGCCACGATTGAGAGAGCGACCATGACCGCAGCCTCGAACCGCACCGTACTGGTGCTCAACGGACCGAATCTCAACCTGCTCGGCAAGCGCGAGCCGCACATCTACGGCAGCACGACGCTCACCGACGTCGAGCAGCGGCTGCATGCGCTCGCCGACGAGCTCGGCCTCACTGTCGAGTTCCGGCAGAGCAACTGGGAAGGCCAGATCATCGACTGGATCCAGGAGGCCCGCGAGCGCGGCACCGGCATCCTGATCAACCCGGCCGGGTTCACGTCGACCTCGATCGCCATCCTCGACGCGCTGCTCGCCTCCGAGCGCCCCATCGTCGAGGTGCACGTCACCAACATCCACAAGCGCGAAGAGTTCCGGCACATGTCATACGTGTCGAAGGCGGCCGACGCGGTCATCGCCGGTGCCGGACCGCACGGCTACGAGCTCGGCCTGCGTCACCTCGACACCCTGTTGGGCAACGCGCAGCCGAGCGCCTGACATGAGCCGGGTCGACGAGTCGTACCTGGTCGGACTGATCGGCTCGGGCATCACCGGGTCACTCACGCCGCCCATGCACGAGCGCGAGGCGGAGGCGCTCGGCATCCGGTATCTCTACCGGCCGATCGACCTCGACGTGATCGGGCGTCCCGGGGCGGATGCCGGCGAACTGCTGCGCGCCGCGGCCGACCTCGGGTTCAACGCCTTCAACATCACCTACCCCTGCAAGCAGACGGTGAGCGCCGGGCTCGACGAGGTCTCCGACGATGCACGGCGGCTCGACTCGGTAAACACCGTGCTCGTCGACGGTGACCGCCGGCTGATCGGTCACAACACCGACTTCTCGGGGTTCCGCTGGGCCCTCGACGCGGCGCTCGAAGGCGCACCGCTCGGAAGCGTGGTGCAACTCGGCGCGGGAGGCGCCGGTGCCGCGGTCGCCTATGCGCTGCTCGACGCGGGCGTGCAACGGCTGAGCCTCAGCGAGGTCGACCCGGCGAAGGCCGAGGCGCGCGCAGCATCCCTGCGGGCGCTCTTCCCCGACCGCCAGGTCGACTCGATCACCCCTGACCGGCTCTCGGAGGCGCTCGCCGAGGCAGACGGGCTCGTGAACGCCACCCCGATCGGCATGCATCACCATCCCGGTCTGCCCCTCGACGCCGCGCTCATCGAGCCACGGCACTGGGTGGCCGATGTGGTCTACCGCCCCGTGCAGACCGAACTGCTCCAGACGGCGGTGCAGCGCGGATGCCGAGTGCTTGAGGGCACTTACATGGCTGTCGGGCAGGCCGTCGACTCGATGCGGTTGATCACCGGTATCGAGCCGGATGTCGAACGCATGCGGGCCCATCTCGTGGAGATGGTCGCCCAGGGGCTCTGACGCCCTGACTGGCGGCGGAGGCCGCCGAGCGGATTGGAGAAGACGATGCGCACCTCGATTGCGACCGTGTGCCTGAGCGGCACCCTCGAAGAGAAGCTGCACGCGTGCGCTGAGGCCGGCTTCGACGGCGTCGAGATCTTCGAGCTCGACCTCGTCGTGTCTCCGCACAGCCCGGAGCGCATCCGCGATCTCGCACGGCATCTCGGGCTCACGCTCGACCTCTACCAGCCGATCCGCGACCTCGAGGGGGTCGACGAGGCGCTGTTCGCACAGAATCTTCGCCGCGCCGAGGCGAAGTTCCGGCTGATGAACCGCCTCGGCATCGACCTGGCGCTCATCTGCAGCAACGTCGCCACTGCGACGGTGAACGACGACGCTGTGGTCGCAGACCAGTTGCGCCGACTCGGTGACCTCGCCGCGCGGTACGGCGTGCGCCTCGCCTATGAAGCGCTCGCCTGGGGCAAGTACGTCAACGATTTCGAGCACTCGTACCGGCTGGTGCAGGCGGCCGACCACGCCAGCGTCGGCGTGGCGCTCGACAGCTTCCACATCCTCTCGCGCGACTGGCCCGTGGAGCCCATCGAGCGGCTTGATCCGGAGAAGATCTTCTTCGTGCAGTTGGCCGACGCGCCCCGCATGCAGCTGGATGTGCTGTCGTGGAGCCGTCATTACCGAGTGTTCCCGGGCGAGGGCGGATTCGACCTCGCGGGATTCATGGCTCACCTGCTGCGCACGGGATACGACGGGCCGGTCTCGCTCGAGATCTTCAATGACACGTTCCGCCAGGCCGATCCCTTCCGGACCGCGATCGACGGGCTCCGCTCGCTCATCTGGCTACAGGAGCAGGCGCGTGAGCGGCTGGCCTCCGAGCAGCGCGGCGAGGGCAACGTGCGCCTCGCAACCCTGCCGGCCGTCGACGAACCGTCCGGTTTCAACTTCGCCGAGCTGAAGGGCACCGAACCCACGCGGCTCCGGCAGATGCTCGATCAGCTCGGGTTCGCCGATAGCGGTCGGCACCGCTCCAAGCCGGCGGTCGAGCTCTGGTCGCAGGGCGACGCCCGCGTCATCATCAACGCGCAGCGCGGGGCCGAGGGACGGCTGCAAGTGGCCGGCATCGGGTTCGACGTCGTCGAGCCCCTCGCATCGTGCTCGCGGGCGCTGCAGCTGCATGCGACGTCAGTGCAGCGCACCCAGCAGCTCGGCGAAGAGGTGCTGCAGGTCGTGAGCGCCCCCGACGGCACCGAGATCTCGTTCGCGCGCCTCGACGACCAGGGCCGGCCGCCGTGGATGGTCGAGTTCGAGCACACGGTGCCGAACGATGGCCTGATCACCGGCATCGATCACATCAACCTCGCGCAGCCATGGCAGCACTTCGACGAGGCCGTGCTCTTCTTCGAGAGCGTGCTGGGGCTCCGCGCACAGCCGTCGCTCGACATCACCGCGCCGATGGGACTGGTTCGCAGTCAGGTCGTGAGCAGCGAAGACCGAGCGGTGCGACTCGCGCTCAATCTCGCCCCGCTCGGCCGAGGCGACCACCACGGTCGTTTCCACGAGCAGCACATCGCCTTCGCCTGCACCGACGTGCGCGCGCTGGCGCGGCAGGCGGTCGCGAATGGGCTGAAGCAACTGCGGATCCCCGACAACTACTACGACGATCTCCAGTCGCGGTTCGACCTCGACGAGGCCTTCCTCGGCGAGCTTCGGGCGCTGAACCTGCTGTACGACCGCGACGAGCACGGAGACTTCCTGCACTTCTACACCGAGGCCATCGACGACGTCTTCCTCGAGGTCGTCGAGCGTCGCAGCGGGTATGACGGCTACGGTGCACCCAACGCCCCCGTGCGGCTCGCAGCGCAGTACCGTGTGTGACCAGGCCGCGCGCGGGGCGGCTCAACGAGCGGGGCGGCGCGCGACATCGGCAGCGGCATCCGGTGCGAGCCGGATGGTGTTGAGCACGCTCGCCACGCACAGCGCTGCCACCGCGACGAATGCCGCGCGGTACGGGGCCAATTCGTCGGCCCCTTCGAAGATCGGCTGCGCCACCCGCAAGACGGTCGCCCCGACCGCGATGCCGAGGCCGGTCGCGAGCTGCGCGAGCGTCGCCGAGAGGGTGTTCGCCGAGGGCAGTTGCGACTTCGCGATATCAGCGAACTGCATCGAGTTGTACGCCGTGAATCCGGTCGACCGGAAGGCGCCGCTGAGCACTGCGACGGCGAACACCAGCCAGAACGGTGTCGTCGCGGAGAAGAGCGAGAACGCGATCAGGCACAGGATGCTGCCCGCTCCCGCCGCGATGATGACTGAGCGGAAGCCCCATCGACGCAGCACCGGCGAGGTCAGCGGCTTGATGCCGATGTTGCCGATGAACACCGCTGTCACCGCGAGCCCCGACTCGATTGGCGACCAGCCCAGGCCGTCCTGGAAGAGCAGCGGCAGCAGGAAGGGCACCGAACTGACGACGAGGCGGAACACGAAGCCGCCCGTATTGCTCGCCCTGAACGTGTGGGTCTGCAGCACGCGCACATCGAGCAGCGGGGCCGGCGCTCGCAGCAGCCACCACGTGGCCGCAGCGCCCAACGCCATCGCGCCGATCAGTGCCGCGATGCCGTACAGCGCGGCGTCACCCGCGGCGACGAGCTCCACGCCGGTCATCACCCCGAGCGCGGTGCCCGTCAGCAGCAGCAGCCCCCGCCAGTCGAGGGGCACTCGTGCACGGTTGTTGTCGCGCACCAGCACCAGAGCCGCGACGAACGCAGCGATGCCGACCGGCACATTGATCAAGAAGATCCAGTGCCAGCTGAACAATTCGGTGATGACGCCGCCGAGCGCTGGTGCCAGTACGGGTGCGAGCAGTGCCGGCCAGGTGATGAGCGCGATCGCCCGAAGCAACTCGCCCTTCTCTGTGCCGCGCAGCACGATCAGCCGGCCGACGGGCGCCATCATGCCGCCGGCGATCCCCTGCACCACTCGCGCGGCCGTCAGCGCGAACAGGGAGCCGCTCAACGCGCAGGCGACCGACGCGACGGTGAACAGCGCGATCGATGAGCAGAACACGAGGCGGGCACCGAAGCGGCTTGCGAGCCAGCCTCCTAGCGGGATGGCGCAGGCGACGGCGATCAGATACGCCGTCATCGCAAGGTTCACATCGGCGGATGCCGTGCCGAAGTCCGCCGCGATCTGCGGCGCTGCGGTCACGAGGATCGTGCCGTCGAGGTGCTCCATCGACAGCGTGACGGCGACGAGCAGGGCGACGCCGGGTTGCCAACCTCTGGCGTGCGTCTCTCGACTGCCCGTCATCCCACTCCCTACGTTTTCGGAACGCCGTTCCGATTCGCTGATATTCTGCCGTCTCGGGGCGGCGACGCATAACGGACCAGTGAGGTCGGAGAGATGAGCGAAGTGGCCCGCAACCCAGCCTGGGGCGTTGACGTCCCGTTCACGATACGAGGAGGAGGTCGCTGATGGTCGCAGCAATCCAGCGCAGCATCGCGGTCATCGACCTGCTCGTGGGCAAGCCGAACGGGCTCCCGCTCGGTGTTATCGCCGAGCGCTTGAACATTCCCAAGAGCGCGGCGCATCGCACCCTCGGCGAGCTCATCGAGCTGGGGTACGTGCGTCAAGACGGCTCGCAGGGCAACTACATCCTCGGTCTGCGCCTGGTGTCGCAGGCCCTCAAGCACCTCGCTCGCATTCCGCTGGCAGACCTCGCGAGGCCGGTGCTCGATCGTCTGGCGCAGCTGTCCGGCGAACTCGTGCGCATCGGCATCGTCGACGGAGACAACCTCGTGTGGGTGGCGAAGAGTCAGGGCTCGCGCACGGGGCTGCGCTATGACCCGCATCCGGGACTCGAGGTGCACTTCGCGAGCACTGCCACCGGTATCGCGTGGCTCTCGACCATGCCGGAGGAGCGTGCCATCGAGTTGCTGAAGCAGCAGGGGTTCGACGGCGAGAAGTATGGTCCCGGCTCGCCTCGAGACGTGGAGCACGTGCTCCCGCTGGTGCGCCGCGCGCGCGAAGAGGGGTACTGCTACTCCGACAACACATACGAACTCGGTACGGCCGCGGTCGCGGTGCCGATCGTCACGCCCGGCAAGCCCGCCGCAGGATGCCTGAGTGTCGCGGGCCCGAACGCCCGGCTCGACCGGCAGACGGCGGTCGCGCTGGTGCCGCATATGCGGGCCGCTGCTTCGGAGCTCGCAATGATCGCGGAGAACGGTGTTCGACCCCTGCTCGAGGATGCCGAGTGAACCGAACGCCGAAGGCCGCAGCCGCGACATTCGTTCGCCTCGACGGTGAGCGGCGCCCGACCTGACGCAGCGCCTCGCCGGCGTGCCCGAGGCGCTCATCGCCGAGCGCAGAAAGAACAGAAAGAGATATGAGCCAGACCAGCCGTACCCTGCCGCCAGCCCTCGGGTCGATCGCCGAGGGAGCCCGCTACGACGTCGTCGTCGCCGGTGCGGGCGCTGCAGGGCTGAGCGCCGCCCTGTTCGCGGCGATCCGTGGCGCAAGCGTGCTCGTGGTGGAGAAGAGCCGCTTCGTCGGGGGGACGAGCGCCCTGACGGCGGGCACGCTCTGGGTGCCGGGCACCGAGCGCTCCATCGTCGCCGGCGGCCCTGCCGACGATGTGTCGGCGGCTTCGCGCTTCCTCGACTCCGCGGTGGGCGAGACGTCGGATGCCGAGCTGCGGCGCGTCTACCTCGAGACCGGGCCTGCCGCGATCGCCCTGCTCGAGGCCGAGAGCGATGTGGCCTTCAACGCTCGCGACTTCCACCCCGACTACATGGCGGAACTGCCAGAGTCGTCGACCGGTTGGCGCGCCCTCGAATCGCGTGATTTCGACGGACGGGCGCTGCCGAAGCCGCTGCTGGCGCAGGTGCGTCGGCAGACCCCCGAGTTCACCGTCATGGGCGGCATGATGCTCGGCCGTGAGGACATCCCGAAGCTCAGCGAGGTGGCGAGGGCCCCATTCAAGGCTTCGAACATCGCCAATGTGGTGCACGCGGGGCTGCTGTTCGCCAAGCACGTGCTCACGCGCGTGCGGTACCCGCGCTCCACACGGCTCACGATGGGCAACGCCCTCATCGGTCGGCTGATGCTTTCGCTGCACAAGCGCGGCGTGCCCGTGATCGTCGGCACCGCGGTGAGCAGAATCGAGCGCGACGGCGACCGGGTCACCGGCGTGACGCTCGTGCAGGGCAGCACCACGCGGCGAGTGCAGGTCGGTCAGGCGCTCATCGTCTCGACCGGCGGGTTCAACCGGCATCCGGAGCGCCGCAAGCAGCTCTTCCCCGGTGTCGACATGGAGTGGAGCCCCATCGCTCCGGGCTCGACCGGCGAACTGCACGACGAGGTCGAACGCCTCGGTGGCCACTACGGCCGCGTCGACGACACCGCCGGCTTCTGGGCACCTGTCTCGCTGCCTCCGCGCCGGGGCGGCGGCGTCGGCGTCTACCCGCACTTCGCGCTCGACCGCGGCAAGCCGGGCTTCATCATCGTCGACCAGCAAGGCGACCGCTTCGTCAACGAGTCGGCGTCGTATCACCGGGTCGGCCTCGCCATGCAGCAGCATCCGGACGGCAAGGCGATGCCCAGCTTCCTCATCGGCGATGCGAAGGCCGTCAAGCGCTACGGCATCGGTGCGGTGCGGCCGGGCGGTTGGGGCACTCGCGCCCGCCTGCTCGACGGCTACCTGGTACAGGGGGAGACCATCGAGGAGTTGGCGGTCAAGCTCGGCATGGAACCGGCGCGGCTGCGTGCGAGCGTCGAGAAGTTGAACGGCTACGCGAAGACCGGCGTCGATCCCGACTTCGGGCGCGGCACGACCGTGTACGAGCGCGCGAACGGCGACCCGTCGCACAAGCCGAACCCCTCGATCGGCGCGCTTGAGAGTGCGCCGTACTTCGCGATCCGCCTCTACCCGGGCGACATCGGCGCCTCGACCGGGTTTGTCACCGATGCGACCGGATGCGTGCTCGACGGCGACGGCGCCCGCATCGAGGGCCTCTACACGCTCGGCAACGATATGCAGTCGATCATGGGTGACAAGTACCCGGGCCCGGGCATCACGCTCGGCCCCGCGGTCGTGTTCGCCCACCTCGCGATCGAAGACGCGTTGGACCGCACCGGACGGCAGGATGCGGACGCGTCGGACGCCGCGGGGCAGTCCGATACCGCAGAGCAGCCCGAGACCGCAGGGCAGTCCGATACTGCAGCACAGTCCGATACCGCAGGGCAGTCCGATACTGCAGGGCAGTCCGACGCCGCCGTCGAGGACGGAGTGTCCCGATGACCGCCGTGATCATCACCGGTGCCGCCGGCGGCATGGGGCAGGAGATCGCACGCACGCTCGCCCGTGAGCCGCTGTCAGGTGCAGAGAACGCTCGGCTCGCGCTCGTCGGACGCCGTGTCGAGTCGATGAAGGGCCTGGCGGCCGAGTTGCGCGACCTCGGCGCCGAGGTGGAGCTGATCGGCGCCGACCTCGCCGAGCCCGACGCCGCGGCGCTCGTCGTCGACGCCACGATTGCGCGTTTCGGCGGATTGTCGGGCATCGTGAGCGCGGCCGGCACCATGGCTCAGCGCCCGCTCATGGAACTCGAGCTCGATGAGTGGGAGTACAACTTCGCGGTGAACACGCGGCCCACGTGGTTGCTCGCCAAGGCGGCGTACCCGCACCTTGCAGAGACACGAGGCTCGCTCGTGGCGATCTCATCGACCAGCGGCCACCACCCTGCTACTCCGCTCGGCGCCTACAGCGCGAGCAAGGCGGCGGTGCTGATCCTCGTCAAACAACTGGCATACGAGTGGGGCCCCGCCGGTGTGCGCGCCAACACGGTGTCGCCGGGCATGATCATGACGCCGATGTCGCCCGCGGCGAAGAACGAGGAATTGCGCCGCTGGCGCGAGGAGACGATTCCGCTGCGACGCCTCGGCGACCCGCAGGACATCGCGGATGCTGTGGCCTTCCTGCTCGGCGACCGCTCGAAGTACATCACCGGCGAGGACCTCGTCGTCGACGGCGGCATGCGCAGCGGCTTCGTGCCTCGCGCGACAGGACTCGCCTGACCGGCCATCACGCGCGCCGCCGGAGCGCTCGCTCAGCGGTGGCCCCGACCCACCGACATCCGACTCAGCAAAGGAAACGACCATGATCCGCCACGTCGCCGTCTTCAAGTTCAAGCCGGAGTTCACCGCCGAGCAGCGGCAGGAGTGGATCGAGATCATCAAGGATCTGCCGAACCACATCCCTCAGATCCGCATGATGTCGATCGGCGAAGACACGCTGCACGGCCCGAACTCGCACGAGCTCGCGATCGTCGCCGACTTCGACAGCCTCGAAGACCTGCACGTCTACAGCACCCACCCGGCGCACCAGAAGGTGCTCGACATCTCGGGCCCGGTGAAGGCGTCGCTCGCGACGGTGGACTTCGAGCTGTAAGCCTGCCCTGCGGCTGCCCGCTCTCGGCTGGGGAGCGGGTCAGCCGGGCGGTCTCTCAGGGTGCGGCTGCGGCATCCTGTATCGTTGAGCAGTCGGCTCAAGACAGGCGCAGTCGCTGCGCGTGGGTTTGTGGTCTTGCGGGCCGGTTTCACAGCACTTCCGCTGATGAATAGTCACTGATGTGATCGGCCCCGGCCAATGGATGCCCGGGTTTCTTTTCATGCAATCGCGAAAACCCGGAAAGCACTATGCCCAATTTCGACAAGGGCGCGCCGAAGCGTGCCCAGAACCGTTTCGACCGACCCTCGGCACAGGGCGGCGCCGCTCGCGGCTCCAAGCCGGGCAGCAAGAGCCCCAAGCACCGCGGCTTCCGTGAAGAGTCCGCCGCGCAGAGCGGCACGAGCGCCAAGAAGCCTCGTTGGACTGCCGAGCGTCGTGAGGCCCGCGGCCTCGACGCTGAGCGTCCCCGCGGCGGGCGCACGACAGAGCGCCCCGACTGGAGCCCCCGCGAGCCGCGGAGCGACCGTCGCTTCGGGCACGGCCGGCCCAGCGGCGACCGCTTCGAGCGGGGCCAGCGCGGTGATCGCTTCGAGCGTCCCGCGCGCAGCGACCGCTACGGCAATGAGCGCTCGGAGAGCCGCAACCGTTTCGACCGCGCACCCCGCGATGACCGTTTCGACCGTGCACCCCGCGACCGCGACGACCGTTTCGACCGTGCGCCGCGCGAGCGCGACGACCGTTTCGACCGTGCGCCCCGCGAGCGCGACGACCGATTCGGACGAGCACCCCGCGGGGGCGACTACGACCGCAGCAACCGTGCACCGCGCGAGGGGCGCTACGAGCGTGGCGATCGGCCGCTGCGTGACGGTCGTGCCGAGCGCGGCGAGCGTTCCGGCGGCTACGGCAACGACCGGTTCGACCGGTCGGAGCGGGCGCCTCGCAGCGACCGCTTCGAGCGCGCCGATCGCGGTCCCCGGCGTGACGACCGGTTCGGCGGTGAGAACCGCTACCAGCGCGACGACCGCGCCGGCCGCCAGAATCGCGATGACCGTGCGCCGCGTTCCGACCGCTTCAACCGTGACGACCGCTTCAACCGTGACGACCGTGCGCCCCGCTATGACCGGCGCGACGACCAGCCGGCCCGCCGCGAATCCTCCTACTACCCGTCGCGCGACGCCAAGCCGTCCACCGCGAACGACGATGTCGTGCTCGAGAAGCTCGAGGCGGCGATGACGGTCGCAGAGGACGTCGAAGGCGTGACCTTCGGCGACTTGGGCCTTGGTGACAACATCGGCCGGGCGCTCGCCGAGCTGGGTGCGGTCAGCCCGTTCCCGATTCAAGCCGCGACCATCCCGGTCGTGCTCGAGGGCCGCGATGTGCTCGGCCGCGGGCGTACCGGCTCGGGCAAGACGATCGCCTTCGGCGCCCCCGCAGTGGAACGACTGATGGCGAACGGTGGCGGCAAGAAGCGTCAGCTCGGCCGCAGCCCTCGCGCGCTCATCCTCGCCCCCACTCGCGAGCTGGCGTTGCAGATCGACCGCACCGTGCAGCCCATCGCCCGCAGCGTGGGCCTCTTCACGACCCAGATCTATGGCGGTGTGCCCCAGGCGCGCCAGGTCGGCGCGCTCCAGCGGGGTGTCGACATCGTGATCGGCACGCCCGGTCGCATCGAGGACCTTGTGGAGCAGGGTCGCCTCGACCTCAGCCAGGTCGAGATCACGGTGCTCGACGAAGCCGACCACATGTGCGACCTCGGGTTCCTCGAGCCGGTGCAGCGCATCATCCGTCGCACCGCTCCCGGCGGCCAGAAGCTGCTGTTCAGCGCGACGCTCGACACGGGTGTGGCTGCCCTCGTCGACGAGTTCCTCGTGAACCCGTCGGTGCACGAGGTCGCCGGCGAAGACCAGGCCTCGTCGACCATCGATCACCGTGTGCTGCTGATCGACCACCGTGAGAAGACGGCGATCATCGAGCAGCTCGCAGCGGGCGACGGCAAGACGCTCATCTTCACTCGCACCCGCTCATACGCCGAGCAATTGGCCGAGATGCTCGAAGACGCCGATATCCCCGCGGTGAGCCTGCATGGCGATCTCAACCAGTCGCGTCGCACGCGCAACCTCGAGAAGCTCACTCGCGGCCGCGTGAACGTGCTGGTGGCGACCGATGTCGCCGCTCGCGGCATCCACGTCGACGACATCTCGTTGGTGATCCAGGCCGACGCTCCCGACGAGTACAAGACCTACTTGCACCGCGCCGGTCGGACCGGCCGCGCCGGCAAGCCCGGCACGGTCGTCACGCTCGTGGGCCGCAACCGCCGTCGTCGGGTCGACCAGTTGCTCGAGCGCGCCGACATCGCGGCCGAGTACACCAACGTCGCCGCCGGTGACGAGCTGCTCGAGGAACTCGCGGCACTCTGACGCCAGGAGCAACAACGAACTGACGGATGCCGGGCGGCACCCCGGGGCGCGACATGCGCTCACGGCAGGTGCCACCCGGCATCCGTCGTTCTTGGCGTACGTCTCGAGCACTGCCGTCAGGTGTGCGAGGGTCCGGCCTGTCAGCTACGGCTGAGAGAGTGGGTGACCGGCGGCAATCGCCGCAGTGAAGCATCACCCGAAGGAGACCGCTCGCGTTGTCTGTGCCTCTGAGCATCCTCGACCTGGTCGCGATCCCCGAGGGCCGCACCGCCCGAGATGCGATCGCCGCTTCGATGCGCTCGGCCGAACTGGCCGATTGTCTCGGCTACCGCCGACTCTGGTTCGCCGAGCACCACAACACGACGAACCTCGCGGCGAGCGCGACCGCGCTCCTGATCTCGCAGGCCGCATCGGTCACCGAGCGCATCCGTGTCGGCTCCGGGGGAGTGATGCTGCCGAACCATGCCCCGCTCATGGTGGCGGAGCAGTACGGCACGCTCGCGAGCATGCATGGCGACCGGATCGACCTGGGGCTCGGCCGGGCTCCGGGCACCGACATGCTGACCGCTCAGGCTCTCGCGCGCTCGTCGGCGGAACCGCAGGCGTTCGCCAGGAGCATCTACGACCTGCAGGGGTGGTTCGGTGACGCCGGTAAGGCTCACAGCTCGCCGATCGTCTCGGCGGTATCGGCGGGCACCGAGGTGCCGATCTGGGTGCTCGGGTCGACCGTGAGCGGTGCCTCGATCGCCGGGCAGCTCGGGCTTCCGTTCGCCGTCGCCTCGCATTTCGCCCCCGACCAGCTCGACCAGGCCATCCAGGTCTACCGCCAGACCTTCTCGACCGAATCGCCCACCGCTCGGTTGGATGCGCCGTACGTGATGGCGGGCATCAATGTGATGGTCGCCGACACCGACGAGCAAGCCGCGCGCGAGTTCACCGTCGTCGAGCAGATGTTCCTCGACATCCAGCGGGGCCTTCGGCGCAAGATGCAGCCACCGGTCGATCCAGCGACGCTTCCCAGCACCGGCGAGCAGGGCAACCCGATGCTGCGGATCAAGGCGGTCGGTGCTCCCGCGACGGTCAAGGCCCGACTCGAGGCGTTCGTGGAGCGAACCGGCGCTGATGAGCTGATCACCGTGACATACGCCTATGACGCCGGCGTGCGGGATCGCTCGCTGCAGTTGCTCGCCGACCTCTGGTTCTGACGCGCCCCGGCGAAGTTCGCAGCTGACTCGGATGCCGTTCACCGCCCGTTCTTAGATTCTTGGGTTTCGGGGGTCTGGTGCTCGAGCATCGCGAACCCCTAGGCTGACGGCCAACGTCCCCCATTCGGGGGATCTGCACTTCAGAATCGGCGCCCGCTTGCCCGGCGCGATGACCTTGGAGGCCGTCACACATGGACACAACAGACACCGAACCGTCGCGGTCGCGGCGGATCATAGGGGCCGCGGCCATCGCGGCCCTTTCGCTCGGGTTCACAGCCCTCGTCACCCCGCCGGCCTTCGCCGCAGACCCCGTCGAGATCGAGATCCTCACGGTGAACGATTTCCACGGACGCCTCGCGCCCGATGGTTCGGTTCCCGGTGCCGCCCAGATGGGCGGCATGGTCGATTACTGGCGCAGCCAGAACCCGAACACCTCGTTCGTCGCAGCGGGCGACCTGATCGGCGCTTCGACGTTCACGTCATTCATTCAGCGCGATCTGCCGACCATCCAGGTGTTCAACGCGATCGGCCTCGACACCAGCTCGTTCGGCAATCACGAGTTCGACGCCGGCCGAGCCGACGTCGACGAGCGTGTGCTGCCGGCGGCCGACTGGCCGTACCTCGCGGCGAATCTCTACGACCGCACCACCGGTGAGCCGGCGTATGAGGAGTACTTCATCCAGGAGTTCGACGGTGTGCGCATCGGTTACATCGGCGGCGTCACCGAGGAGCTTCCGTCGCTGGTGAGCCCCGACGGCATCGCGTCGCTCGAAGTGCGCGGCATCGTCGAGGAGACGAACCGGGTCGCGGCCGAGCTCAGCGATGGCGATGAGGCGAATGGTGAGGCGGAAGTGCTTGTGCTGCTCGTGCACGAGGGCGCCGCGACCCCCGACCTCTCATCGTCGACCGACGACTCGGTGTTCGGTCGGATCGTCACGGGTCTCTCGCCTGACGTCGACGCGATCGTCTCGGGTCACACGCACCTCGCCTACTACCACGAGGTGACCGTGCCAGGCATGGAGCGACCGAGGCTCGTCATCTCGGCGGGCCAGTACGGCATGCAGTACGGGCACTTGAACCTCAGTGTCGACCCCGATACCGGTCAAATCCTCTCGTTCACCGGCGAGGTGCTGCCCATGACCGGGTTCACGCCCGACGCCGAGGTCGCGCAGATCGTCGCCGAGGCGTCCGCCGTGGCCGCTGAACTCGGGAGCGTGAAGGTCGGCGAGATCACCGACTCCTTCTATCGCGCGGTGCAGAACCCGCAACCGCCGAGCACCCAGAATCCGAACGGCGTGCCGTTCCCGGAGAACCGCGGAGGCGAGTCGACCCTCGGCAACTTCGTGGCCGATGTGCAGCTGTGGGCGACGAGTGCACTGAGCACTGAGATCGCGCTCATGAACCCCGGAGGACTCCGCACCGACCTGCTGTACGCCTCGTCGGGCGCCAACGATCCGAACGGCAACCTCACCTATCGGGAAGCCGCCGAGGTGCAGCCCTTCGCCAACACCCTCGTGACGATGACACTCACCGGTGCTCAGCTGAAGCAGGTGCTCGAGGAGCAGTGGCAGCCGGCCGGTGCGTCTCGGCCGTTCCTCAAGCTCGGGCTGTCCCAGGGATTCGAGTACACGTACGATCCGACCGCTGCCCAGGGCGAGCGAATCACGAACATGTGGCTCGACGGCCGGCTGATCGAACCGACCGACACCTTCAAGATCGTCGCGAACTCCTTCCTCGCGGCGGGCGGCGACAACTTCGCCACGCTCGCTCAGGGGAGCGGGCGCGCTGACAGCGGCCGGGTCGACCTGCAGGCGATGGTCGACTACTTCGTCGCGAATCCGACGGCATCGCC
This sequence comes from Ruicaihuangia caeni, assembly GCF_029952955.1. Classification (GTDB taxonomy): domain Bacteria; phylum Actinomycetota; class Actinomycetes; order Actinomycetales; family Microbacteriaceae; genus Ruicaihuangia; species Ruicaihuangia caeni. Next base: position 84,415 of record NZ_JASATX010000002.1, read on the forward strand.
CGACTACGTGCAGCGCTCGGCGGGCGTGACCATGTCGGCTCCGGGGCCATTCGTGCCCGGAGACTCGTTGACGCTCGACCTCTCGTCGCTGCTGTTCAGCCGGGGCGGTCCGACGACCGGCACCGTCGAGGTCGCGCTGGGCGACACCGTGCTGGGCTCGGCGACCATCGACGGCACCATCGTCGACACGACCGACGAGCAGGGGCGAGCATCGGTGACCGTGACCATCCCGCAACTGCCCGCCGGTGTCGCGACCCTCGTCGTCACAGTGGTCGAGACAGGCACCTCCGTCGAAGTGCCGATCATCATCGAGCAGCCGCTCGAGGCGATCACCAGCACCAAGGCGCCGTGGATCACGGGCAACGCGAGCGTCGGCAAGACGCTCAAGGCGCACGAGGGCAAGTGGAGCGTCAAGAAGCCCGAGCTCAGCTTCCAGTGGCTGCGCGATGGCGAGCCGATCCCCGGAGCGACCGCAGCCGACTACCGGCTGACCGAAGACGACCTCGACGCCGAGATCACCGTGATGGTGACCGCCTCGGCGCCAGGGTTCGCCGACGGCAGCGCAGTCGCGGAACCGGTGACGGTCATGCTCAAGCCCGGCGCATCACGCGGGCTGTCGAAGTGATCGGCCGAGCGCCCGAGATGACGACCAAGGGTGACCCCACCCAGCAGTAGCGTCGTCGCAACAGAAACGGATGCCGTGGCTGCCGCCGCGGCATCCGTTCCTGTTCGTGTCGCCATCGTCGTCATGGTCGAGTCGGGGATTCCGAGCCCTGGTACCGTGAATCCCAGCTTGCTGTCACCGCTGCAACGTCCGACCAGGTGAGGAATCCCATGCCCCGCGTACTCGACTCGATCGCCGACGCCGTCGGCAACACTCCGCTCGTCCGCCTCAACCGGGTGACCGAGGGCCTGCAGGCGACCGTGCTCGCGAAGCTGGAGTTCTACAACCCTTCAGCGAGCGTCAAGGACCGCATCGGCGTCGCCATCATCGATGCTGCCGAGAAGTCGGGCGAGCTGAAGCCGGGCGGCACCATCGTCGAGGCCACCAGCGGCAACACCGGCATCGCGCTTGCCATGGTCGGCGCCGCCCGCGGGTACCGCGTCATCCTCGCAATGCCCGAGACCATGAGCCGCGAGCGCAAGATGCTGCTGCGCGCCTATGGTGCTGAGCTCGTGCTCACGCCCGGCTCGGAGGGTATGCGCGGCGCCGTGGAGCGCGCCAAGCAGCTCATCGATGAGACGCCGGGCGCCGTCGCGGCGAGCCAGTTCGCCAACCCCGCGAACCCTGCGATCCACCGCGCCACCACTGGCGAGGAGATCTGGCGCGACACCGACGGCGCGGTCGACATCCTGGTGGCGGGCATCGGCACCGGCGGCACCATCACGGGCGCCGGTCAGCTCCTGAAGGAGCGCAAGCCCGGCGTGCAGGTCATCGCCGTCGAGCCCGAGGAGTCTCCGATCCTCAACGGCGGCCAGCCCGGCCCGCACAAGATCCAGGGGATCGGCGCGAACTTCGTGCCCGACGTGCTCGACACCGAGGTCTACGACGAAGTCATCGACGTCAACCTCGGCGACGCCGTGAGCACCTCTCGTCGCCTCGCGACGCAGGAGGGCATCCTCGCCGGCATCTCGTCGGGGGCAGCGGTGCACGCTGCGCTCGATGTCGCGGCGCGGCCCGAGAACGCAGGCAAGACGATCGTGGTGGTCATCCCCAGCTACGGTGAGCGGTACCTCTCCACGGTGCTCTTCGAAGACCTCGCCGACTGACCATGGGCGTGCGCGACGACATTCGCGCCGCGCAGCGCCTCGACCCGGCCGCGCGGGGCGCGTTCGAGATCTGGCTCACGTACTCGGGGCTGCATGCGGTGTGGGGCTACCGCGTGGCGAACCGCCTTTGGCGGGCGAACCTCAAGCTGCTGGCGCGCGTCGTCTCGCAGTTCGTGCGCTTCCTGACCGGGGTGGAGATCCACCCCGGCGCGACGATCGGAAAGCGGCTCTTCATCGATCACGGCATGGGCGTCGTGATCGGCGAGACCGCGACGATCGGCGATGACGTGCTGATCTACCACGGCGTCACACTCGGCGGCAAGGGCAGCGACACGGCTGGGGCGCGGCATCCGTCGATCGGTCATCGTGTGATGATCGGGGCCGGGGCGACGCTGCTCGGCGACATCTCAATCGGCGACGATTCGGTCGTCGCGGCGGGTTCGGTCGTGCTCAAATCGGCTCCGGCAGGTTCGCTGATCGCCGGAGTGCCCGCCACGGTGCGCCCCCGCGTCTCGGCCAACCGCTGATTGCTGATTCGCCGGCGTTCGGCGGGCGCACGCCGGTGGCCGATCGGTCGCATGCCTGCCCGGCTCAACGTAGGGTGTGCCCGTGAGTGAGCCCGCGTCTCTGCCGTACGGATCATGGCCGTCGCCGCTGTCGGCGGCCGGCATCGTCGCGGGTGGGCACCCCGTCTCGGGCGGGCTCCTTGTCGGCGCGGGCCCAGACCGCGAGGTCTGGTGGCTCGAATCGCGGCCGGCCGAACAGGGCCGCCTCGCTGTGCGCGCCGTCGCGCTCGCAGAGGTCGGGCGCGACCGAGCGGATGCCGGGAGCGCGGACTCGACGAACGCTGCTGACGACGCGGGAGTGCGCGACGTGCTGCCCGCGCCGTGGAGCGCACGCTCGCGAGTGCACGAGTACGGCGGCGGCGCCTGGGCGGTGATCGCCGCCGATCACCCGAGCGGGCCGACCCTGGTCTTCGTCGAGCACAGCGATCAGCGCGTGTATCGGCTCGACGCGGGCGCCTCGGAGCCCGTGGCCATCACCGGCAGCGACGTCGATGAACGCTTCGGCGAACTGACTCCCGCCGACGGTGCGGTGCTCGCCGTCCGGGAACGTCACGCCGCCGACGGCGCGGTGAAGCGCGACATCGTCAGCATCGCCCTCGACGGCAGCCGCACAGCATCCGTCGTCGCCGGGTCGGACTTTCTCGCGTATCCGCGGCTGTCTCCCGACGGCACCCGGCTCGCATGGATCGCGTGGGACCACCCCCGGATGCCGTGGGACGGCACCGAACTGCGGCTCGGCACCGTGGTCGACGGCGCAGTCATGGAGTGGACGACGATCGCCGGAGGGCCCGATGAGTCGGTGCTGCAACCCGAGTGGGTGGGCGACGAGACGCTCGTGATCGTCTCCGACCGCAGCGGATGGTGGAACCCCGCGATGATCGAATTGGGCGCCGTCTCTCCGAGCAGCGGTCGGCCAGACAGGCCTGTCGTTCGACCCTTGCTGAGCGACGCTGCCGAGTATGCAGCCCCGTTATGGCAACTCGGCACGCGGTGGTACTCGCCGCTGCCGGTGAGCTCGCGTGCCGACGGCCACGACCGTGACCACGACGACGACCACGACCGCGACCGCGACCGCGACCATGGCGACGCTGGCGCCGCGCCGCGCCTGCTGACCGTGTCGTTCGATCCGCAGACGGGCACCGACAGGCTGTGTGTGATCAGCACCGGGCCGGATGCCGGGAGCCCGCGCGACCTCGAACTGCCGTTCACCTCGATCACGCTCGCCGATGTCCAGCCCCAGACCGGTGAGGCACTCGTCATCGGAGGCGGCTGGTCGGCGCCGAGCACGCTGCATCTGGTCGACCCGGCCGATGGCCGGCGCCGCAGCATCCGCTCCTGTGATTCGAGCCCGCCCGATACCGACTATCTGCCGCTCGCCGAGCCGATGCGGCTCGGGGGAGTGCCGTGCATCGTGCACCGACCGCGGAATCCCGAAGCCGTGGGCGCGCCAGGAGAGCTGCCGCCCTACATCGTCACGGTGCACGGCGGTCCGACGGCACGCTCGTCCATGGCGCTGAGCCTCGTGAACGCGTACTTCACCTCGCGGGGGATCGGCGTGCTCGCCGTCGACTACGGCGGGTCGTCGGGCTACGGACGAGCCTGGCGCGATCGGTTGCGCGGCCAGTGGGGCGTGGTCGACGTCGCTGACACGGCGTCAGCTGCGCGAGGGCTGATCGATGCCGGCCTCGCGGACCCGGCCCGGATCGCGATCCGAGGCGGCTCGGCCGGCGGGCTTACCGTATTGGCGGCACTCGCCACCACCGACGTATTCGCGTGCGGCGTCTCGTACTACGGAGTCACCGACCTGCTGGCGCTCGCCGACGAGACGCATGATTTCGAATCGCATTACCTCGACGGGCTCATCGGCCCGTTGCCTTCCGACGAGGCGGTCTACCGCGAACGCTCGCCGCTGGCGATGGCCGATCGGCTTCGGCATCCAGTGCTGCTGCTGCAGGGCCTCGACGACCCGATCGTGCCGCCGGCGCAATCGGAGCGGCTGCGCGCGGCACTCGAGCGCAACGGCGTTCCCCACGCCTATGTCGGGTATCCGGGTGAGTCGCACGGCTTCCGCCGGGCGGAGACGCTGATCCACTCGGTGCAGGCCGAGCTGTCGTTCTACGGCCAGCTCTTCGGCTTCGACACTCCGGATGCCCCGGGAGTGGAGCTGTGGCGGCCGTCGAGCCCCGCGGCATCCCATTCCTCTACCTGAGCGCGTTCGCCGACGGTTCAGCAACGGACAGGGCAGGCTCAGTGCGGTGTCGGATGCCGCGGCTACCCTTAGCGGCGTGACCCCCGCCTCCGAGACCTCGACCGTCGACGCCGCTGCGCTCGAGACGCTGCGCCGTGTCTTCGGCTACGAGCAGTTCCGCGGACAACAGGCCGAGATCATCGAGCGGGTGATCAGGGGCGGCGACGCGCTCGTGCTCATGCCCACCGGCGGCGGCAAGTCCCTGTGCTACCAGATCCCCTCGCTGTTGCGAGAGGGCTGCGGCGTGGTGATCTCGCCGCTCATCGCCCTCATGCAAGACCAGGTCGATTCGCTCGCAGCGCTGGGCGTGCGCGCCGCGTTCCTGAACTCCACGCAAGACCCCGCGCAGCGCGCCGACGTCGAGCGCGCCTACCTCTCGGGTGAGCTCGACCTGCTCTATCTCGCCCCCGAACGGCTCAGCCTCGAATCGACGCGCGCCTTGCTCGATCGCGGGCGGATCGCGCTCTTCGCGATCGATGAAGCCCATTGCGTCTCGCAGTGGGGCCACGATTTCCGGCCCGATTACCTCGGCTTGTCGGCGCTGCACGAGCGATGGCCAACGGTTCCCCGCATCGCGCTCACCGCCACCGCGACGAAGGCGACGCGGCGCGAGATCGTTGAGCGCCTCGACCTGGGCAGCGCACGCGAGTTCGTGTCGAGCTTCGACCGCCCCAACATCCAGTACCGCATCGAGCCGAAGCAGCAGGCGACTCAGCAACTGCTGCGGTTCATCCGCGCCGAGCATGACGGCGACGCCGGCATCGTCTACTGCCTCTCACGCAACTCCGTAGAGAAGACCGCCGAGTTCCTCGAAGCCAACGGGGTGCCGGCCTTGCCGTATCACGCGGGGCTGCCGGCATCCGTTCGCGCGTCGAACCAGGCCCGCTTCCTCCGTGACGACGGCATCGTGATGGTGGCGACGATCGCGTTCGGCATGGGCATCGACAAGCCCGATGTGCGCTTCGTCGCGCACCTCGATCTGCCGAAGTCGGTCGAGGGGTATTACCAGGAGACCGGCCGCGCCGGTCGCGACGGGCTTCCGTCGACGGCGTGGCTCGCGTACGGGCTGCAAGACGTCGTGCAGCAGCGGCGGATGATCGCCGACAGCGAGGGCAGTGAGCAGCACCGCCGCAACCTGTCGCTTCACCTCGACGCCATGCTCGCGCTCTGCGAGACGATCGAGTGCCGCCGCGTGCAATTGCTCGCCTACTTCGGCGAGCCGGGAAGCCCGTGCGGCAACTGCGACACCTGTCTGCAGCCGGTGCAAGGCTGGGACGGCACCGTGCCCGCGCAGAAGCTGCTCTCGACCATCGTGCGACTCAAGCGCGAGCACAACCGGCAGTACGGCGCGGGCCACATCATCGACATCCTGCTCGGCAAGCAGACCGACCGCGTATCGCAGCTCGGTCACGACAGCCTCTCGACGTTCGGCATCGGAGCCGACCTCGGTGAGTCGCAATGGCGAGGCATCGTGCGCCAGCTGCTCGCCCAGGGTCTGCTCGCGGTGACGAGCGACGGGTACGGCACGCTCACGATCACCGAGCGCAGCGCTGCGGTGCTGCGAGGCGAGCACGAGGTGAGGCTGCGTGAGGAGGCGTCGCGACCGACCCGCTCAGCCGCCAAGCGGCGTGCGCCGGCGGGCGACCTGCCGGGCGAAGCGGCGTCGCTCTTCGAAGCCCTGCGCGAGTGGCGCCTCGCGCTCGCGCGCGAGGAGGCCGTGCCGCCGTATGTGATCTTCGCCGACGCCACGCTGCGCGGCATCGCGCTGCTGAAGCCCGCCTCGCTCGACGCGCTCGGAACCGTGAGCGGAGTGGGCGAGAAGAAGCTCGAGCGCTTCGGTGAAGCGGTGCTCGAGATCGTCGCGCCGTACGCCGCGGCATCCGACTCGGTCGCGTGACGGCTCGCATGCCTTCTCGGGCATAGAACACCTACTACCCTGAACCGGTGATCAAGTCGCTCTCGCGCGCCGTGCTGGCGCCCATCGCCCGCGCGATCTGGCGGCCCAAGGTGATCGGTCGAAAGAACGTGCCCAAGCAGGGCGCGGTGATCCTCGCCAGCAATCACCTCTCGTTCATCGACAGCGTCGTGATCACGCTCGTCGCACCCCGGTCGGTGTCGTTCCTGGCGAAAGCCGACTACTTCACGGGCAAGGGCTTCAAGGGCTGGGTCTCGCGCTCCTTCTTCACGTCGATCGGCGCGGTGCCCGTCGTGCGCGGTGCCGGCAAGGCCGCTCAGGACGCGCTCGACTCGGGGCTCGAGATCCTCGAGCGCGGTGAGGCGTTCGCCATCTACCCGGAGGGCACTCGGTCGCTCGATGGGCGCCTCTACAAGGGACGCACGGGCGTCGCGTGGCTCGCGCTGACCGCTGACGTGCCGGTGGTTCCGGTCGCGCTCACCGGCACGCAGGACCTGCAGCCGGTCGGCTCGAGCCGCTTGCGGCTCGCGAAGGTCACGGTCGAGTTCGGCGAGCCGCTCGACCTGAGCAGGTTCGGCGAGGCGCGCTCGGGGCGCGCGCGCCGCCACGGCACTGACGCGGTGATGGAGGCGATCCAGCGGATGTCGGGGCAGACCATGTCGCCCGAGTACAACGAACCGCCCGCCTCGACGATCGTCGAGCGGGTGCGCCGGGCGTTTCGCGGCGACTCCCAGGTGTGACACTGCCGCCGCGCGCCCCGATGCTGCGGCGCTGCTTGGCCCTGGCGCGCTGCTCGACCCTGCCGCGCTGCTCCGCCGTGTCGGTGGTCCCGACCTCCCGCGGCTGAATCACCACGGGTACCGTTCGGTGCATGACGTTCAACCCCAATGCGCGCAGCGGCGGCAGTCGCGTCAGCCGCCGAGGACGCAACACCGGCCTCGCGGTCGGCGGCGGAGGACTCGGCGCGATCGTGCTGTTCCTCATCGCACAGTTCACCGGCTTCGACCTGTCGGGTCTCGCGGGCGGCACCGACACCACGACGCGGCAGCAGGGAACAGCGATCGAGCAGTGCGAGACCGGCGCCGACGCGAACGCCAACGTCGAGTGCCGCATGGACTTCACGGCTCAGGCGCTCGACTCCTACTGGGAGCGCGAGCTCGGCCAGCAGTACACGTTGCCCGAGTTCGTGCTGTTCACCCAGGGCGTCAACACCGCATGCGGCGCGGCGTCGAGCGCAGTGGGGCCGTTCTACTGCCCGAGCGACGAGACCGTCTACCTCGATGTGAGCTTCTACGACGAATTGCGCACGAGGTTCGGCGCGCAGGGCGGCTCGCTGTCGCAGATGTATGTCGTGGCGCATGAGTGGGGGCACCACATCCAGAACATCACGGGCATCATGGCTCAGGCGCAGCGCGGTGACACCGGTGCGGGCTCGGATGCCGTGCGCCTCGAACTGCAGGCCGACTGCTTCGCCGGCGCGTGGGTCGGTGAAGCGTCGACTGTTCCTGATGAGTCGGGCACGCCGTTCCTCGAACCCGTCACGCGCGAGCAGGTGGCTGACGCCCTCAACGCTGCCCAGGCCATCGGCGACGACCGGTTGCAGCAGCGCTCGCAGGGTCAGGTGAACCCCGACACCTGGACTCACGGCTCCAGTGAGCAGCGCCAGCGCTGGTTCACCGAGGGCTACGAGGGCGGCACAGGGGCGTGCGACACGTTCGCGGTGTCGGAGCGGGAGTTGTAGCAACGGCATCCGGGGTGTCGTGACCCGGAGGTAGCATCGACATTGCAGGGCCGGCTGCTTCGATTCTCAGGAGCACCTCATGGCCATGTCGCACCGTGTGCAAGACGGCATCGACGCTGCCGCCCGCGCGCGTGACGGGTATTCGCCCAATTGGCATCCCATCCTGGCCGCCCGCGAGCAGCAGCCCGGCGAGTGGTGGATGATCGACTCACTCGGCACCCGATACGCCATCGTGCGGATGCTGCAACTCGGCGACGAGGTGGGGTATCGCGCCGTGACCGGCGAACCCGAGGGGCGCCGCCTCATCGGGTACTACCGCACCCTACGGGCCGCGTGCGAGGCTGCGCATCGCGCGTTCGTGCGCTCACACCGACCCGGCCTCCACGACCCGAGCCTGCTGCATCAGTGATCGGTCGCTGCAGCGGTGCTCGGCTGCTGCATCAGCCGCTGCATCGGTGATCGCCACCGGAAAGCAGAAGGAGCCCCGGTTTCTCCGGAGCCCCTCCACTCATGCGCGGATGCGCGTCACTGAATCGCGACGAAGGCCTCGTCGGCGAAGAAGCCGGGGGAGACCCGGAGCGCTCCGGCGGCGTCGACCGGGATCGCGAGCACGGTGTTCGCCGTGGCCGAGGCTCCCGTGTAGAGCTCGGTGCCCACGATTGGATCAGGCGCGACTGCCAGGGTCTCGGAGTTGGTGTACACGGTTCCCGAATCCGAGACGAAGGCGTAGCTCACGAGGAAGTCGCTGCTCGAGTCCTCGCCGAGGTAGGTCGTCGTCGCGTTGACGATGATGTACATGAGCCCGTCGGGGGCCGGCTCGTTGAACATGTTGGCCGCCAGCACAGCCTCGTCCGCATTGAGCGTCACGCTGTTCACGACGACTTCCCACTCGTCGGTCGTAATGGTGGTGCCCAGGGGAGCGGGGTTCGCGCGGGTGCCGATATCGCCCGCCGGCTCACCGGCATCCTCTTCTGCATCGCCCGCTGCGGGAGCCGCGACTTCAGGAGACGAGCCGACGCGCGGGGCTTCGTTGAAGGCGTCTTCGAACGCCGAGGCCGCGAGGCTGAAGAACACCACGAAGCCGACGATGGTGCCGACGACCGAGATGATCAGCGCCGAGATCACGGGCCACTTCTTGCCCTTGATGAAGAAGGCGACGATCGACAGCACGAACGCGACGGGGAGCAGGATCCAGCCGACGATGAGGGCACCGGGCACGCAGGCGAACACGAAGCCGGCGATCGCGGCCGCGAATGCGATCCAGCCGAGAACGCTGGGCTTGGCGGGTGACGGCGCAGCTGCTGCTGCTGCTGCAGCGGCTGGCGCAACCTCGCCGGGTGCGGCGTCGGTCCATTGGGCGCCGTCCCAGTAGCGTCGGCCACCGGAGCCGTCGTCGTACCAGCCGGCGGGAATCGCCTGCGGCGCAGGGATGGTTTCGGGTGCGGGATGAATATTCGGGTCAGTCATAGAGCGAGCCTGGCAGCAACCTGTGACATCGCCGAGAAAATACCGGCGTCCCACTTCGGGGGTTATCGGCCGGAAGTCGCCGGCTCACACGACGTGGATCGGCCCGGTCAGAGGCTCCTCGCCCGGCTTCTCACCGGTCACGTCGCTCGTGATGTCATGGAACTGATGCGTCGCGCGTCGCTGCTCGAGCACGCCCTCGATCGCGATGAGGATCACGGCGAGCAGGATGCCGCCGTACAGCATGTACTCGTTCGGCTCGATGGTCTCGTGCAGCAGCGCGGTCGATACGAGCACGAGCAGCAGCGGCTCGACATAGCCGAGCAGGCCGAAGATGCCGAGCGTGAGCAGCCGGCTCGCGATGATGTACGAGCTGAGCGCGACCGCGCTGATCAGGCCGAAGAAGAGCAGTGCCGGGATGAGCATCGGCGATTCGCCGATGGTGCCCAGCGACGATGGCTGCATCGCGAAGAACAGCGCTATCGGCAACTGAGCGGCGAGCTCGAAGCAGAGTGCGCCCGGGGCATCCAGTCCGAACTTCCGGCGCGAGATGAAGTAGATCGGGTAGCCCAGGGCGATCACGGGGATCGGCCACGAGAGGCCATCGGCCGTGATGAAGGCCGCGCCGATCCCGACCACGGCGGACGCCACTGCGACAAGGCGCAAGCCGGTCAGTCGTTCGCGGTAGACGATGACTCCGAGCACCACCATGGTGAGCGGCAGAAGGAAGTAGCCGAGCGTGGCGCTCAGGGCTTCGCCGTTCGTGGGAGCCCAGGCGAAGAGCCACAACTGCAGGCCGAGCAGGTGCCCATTGACGATCAGCACGAGCACCAGCCACGGCTGGCGCCTCAGGCGCAGGGCGATCGTGCGTATCGCTCCCCACTCCTTGACCAGCGCGAGCAGGCCCAGCATGAACGGCAGCGCCAGCGCAACCCGCCAGCCGTACATCTGTTCCGGGGTGAGCGGCTGCAGCAGCGTCGGCATGAAGAAGATCGCGCCGAACAGAGCGGATGCCGTGAGCGAGAACAACACGCCGCGTCGCCCGGCATGGGCGTCTTCACGTCGATCCGTTGCTGTCTCGCTGTTCATTGGCTCCCGAATGCAGTGCTCATGGACGGTAGTCGCCTCGCTCGGCGTGTGCCGTTCAATTGTGGTTCACTGCGGCTGGCGCGTCGATGGACATCGTGTCGATCGAACCGGCACCGGTACTCCATTCAGCACAGGCTCACGGCGGCTGGCCGCGGAGTGAATCGCGCGGCAGCGGTCGAAGGCGGAGACCGCGGCGCGGTCCCGGAGGAACCGGTCGACCCGACCGCATCCGCCGTCCACCCATTCAGCCGTTCAGACGTTCAGCTCTTCAGCCGAGTCGATCGCCGGCGAGGATCTCCTCGACGAGCGTCGCATCGCGCAGCAAGTCGGCGTCGTCGCCGGCGGCTCGCTCGAGGGTGATGCCGGCCGCGATGCCGGTCTCCTCTGAGACGCCCGCCGGCAGCGAGATCGCCGGTGTCGCGAACAGGGTCGCGGGGGTGGAGTTCAGCACGACGGCACGGAGCTGGGCTTCCGCCTCGTCTTGTGAAAGCGTGAGCGCTTTCGGCGGCTCGCCGGTGGTCGTGGGGTACACGAGCGTCGTGACGCGTGAGCGGCCCAGCGCCGAGACGAATCGTTCGTGCATCGCCGCGAGCTCAGCTCTCGCAGACCGGTACTCATCGGGCGAGACCGGCTCATCGAGCGCTGCCCTGAGGATCTCGCGCGTATCCGGGCTCTCGGACACCTCTATCAGCGCTTGCACGGCGTCGGCTCCGTGCGCGGCGCCGAGGTAGTCCTTGATCGCGGGGATCGTCTCGTATGCGAGCACCACGATTCCGAGCTCGAAGCACCGGTCGAGCTCGCGCTGCTCGCTCAACAGCATCACCTCGACCCCAGTCGCGGCGATACGAGACATCGCCTCCTCGAACAGTGCTCGGCGCGCCGGCGTCAACCACTCGCAGGCCTCCTCCAGCACGCCGAGCACGGGCGACTGCGACGCAGCCGAAGGCGACGGAGCTGCTGGAACACTGCCGAGTACTCGATCGACGAGCGCGACATCCGCCACACTCCTCCCGAGCACTCCGACCGTGTCACGTGAGGGCGAGATGCGAATGACGCCGGATGCCGGGTAGCGCCCGGTGCTCGGACGGAACCCGACCAGCCCGGTGTACGCCGCGGGGATCCGCGCCGACCCACCCGTATCGGTGCCGAGTGCGACTCGCGCATACCGGAGCATGACGGCGAGAGCGCTGCCTCCGCTCGATCCGCCCACCGTGTAGTCGGGGTTCTCTGGATGGAGCGTCGTGCCGAAGGTCGGGTTCACGCCGGTGATGCCGTGCCCCAACTCGTGGAGGTTGGTCTTGCCGACGATCGTCGCGCCGGCCGCGCGGAGGCTCGCGACGACCTTCGCGTCGGCGGTGGCGACGTTGTCGCTGAGGAACCGGGTGCCGCCTGTCGTCGGCAGTCCGGCGACGTCGATGTTGTCCTTGACGGCGACATCCCACCCGTCCAGCACCCCGTGGCCTGTGGCGGGAATGAGCGCGCGCGACGTGAAGACGTCGGCGGCGCGAGGCCGGACTCGTTGTTCGAGTGTCATTGCATGTTCCTAGTACGACACGAACGCACCTGCCGGCGGCTCCGCAGTGGGAACCGCCGGCAGGATGCCGCTCAGGAGACCAGAGCGGTGTCGGCCGACTCCGTCTTGGGGTCGCGCTCGGCCTTCACCAGCGCCCAGAGGTCGTCCACACGCTGCTTCTCCTCAGCCGACTGCGGGCGCAGCACCGAGATGAGCACGAGGGTCGCCGCGTTGAAGATCATCGCGACCAGGCCTGAGGTCAGGCCTCCGAGCCACGGGATCTGCACCGGGTAGAGGGCCTGGAGCACGCTCGCCATGGTGAAGCCAACGAGCATTCCCCAGACGGCGCCTGCGGCCGTGGCGCGCTTCCAGAAGATGCCGAGCAGCAGCGTGGGCGCCAGCTGCACAATGCCCTGGTACGAGATCAGGGCGAGGCCCACGAGTCCGGATACCGAGCTCAGCGTCGAGAGCGCGATCAGCGCCGATACCGCGGTCGTGATGCCCACGGCCCACTTCGCGACACGGGTGTCGGCCCGTGATCCCGGACGCACGACTCCGACGATGTCATTCGCAGCCTGCGCGCCGACCGCCTGGATGTTGGCACCGACGTTGCCCAGGGTCGCGCCGACGACCGCGATCGCGGCCAGCGTGAGCACCCAGATGCCGGCGTCGCCCGCGACGATGAACCACACGTGGTCGGGCGCCGCCGCGACGCGCTCGTCGGACGAGGCGAGGTAGGCCACCGTGAGCACGGCGGTGGTGAACACCAGCATGAGCGGCGCAGCCAGCCCTGCGGTCTTGCGAATCGTGCCACTGCTGCGCGCGGTGAAGAGCCGCACGAAGATGTCCGGCCAGCACCAGGTGCCCAGTGCGCCGGTCAGCGTGATGGCCACCGCGTAGAGGGGGCCGTACTCCTCGTTGGGGCCGAGCAGCGAGGTGAAGCCCTCGGGCACGTCGGAGAACCCGTGCCCGTTCGTCAGCAGCATCACGAGCAGGCCGATCGCGATCACGGTGCCGATGAGGTAGGCGAAGATGCCCTGCACCATGTCGCTGATGATGATTCCGCGCATGCCGTGGCGGACCGTCCAGATCTGACGGACGCCGATGACCACGACGCTGAGCACGATCGCCATGATCGGCACGAGCGACCCGGCCGACAGGTACTCAAAGACCAGTGCCAGCGACTGCAGCCCGAGCACGATCCACGGGATCGTCGCGATGATGCCGATCGCCGAGGCGACCAGTCGCACCGGGCGCGAGCGGTACCGCAGCGCGAGCAGGTCGGACTGCGTGCCGAGGTCGAACTTCTTGCCCCAGCGGAACACCGGCTTCGAGAGCGCGACCATGAGCAGCACGCCGAGCAGGGCGTAGGCCATCAGGTAGTACCCGATGATCCCGCTCAGGGCGGCGAGCCCTGCGAAGGAGATGAACACGGTGCCGGGCAAGAACGTGTTGACGTACGCCATCGTGCCGAAGATCGGACCGAACGAGCGGCCGGCCGTTGCGTACGAACTGAAGTCGGTATCGGGCTTTCGCGCTCGCTCCATCGCGACGATCGTGATGATGAGAAAGAGAACGAGGCCCCCGTAGCCGATGAGGATGTCCATGTCGGGATGACCTTCCTTGGTCGAGAACAAATAGTGACGGAACGTTCCGGCAGGCAGTGAAACTAACACCTGCCGCTCGGCCGTGTCAAAGCATGAGGTCTTCGCTGTCGGTTCGGGCGTGAGCCCGGTGCGAGATTTCGGTGCCGCTCAGCTGGCCGCTCAGCCCGCGGGGATGCGCATCACCGGCGACGGCTCGGCTGCGGTCGAGAGCGTCGGGTCGTACCGCGCCATGACCGGCTGTTGGTCGCCCGAATCGGTCGCCAGGAGCAGCTCGACTGATGCGAATCCGAAGCCATGCGGTTCCAGGTTGAGCGTCACGTCGAAGGTCGACAGCGCCTTCGCGTTCGGGCGGCTGGCGTACGCACCGATTCGGAGGCTTCGCGAGGCGTACTGCGGTTGGGAGAGGATCAGTCGAGCGCGCTCCGCGGCATCCTGCCATCCGAAGAGGATCGCGTCGACGCTGGGGTCGCTGAGCACGGCATCGACCGCGTGCTGAAGCTCTTCGTTGGTGGCGAACGGCGGCAGCGTCTGGTGCACGGGCGCGACGCGATGGTCGGCTGCCCACCGCAGATATCCCGCCAGCACCTGCGAGGTCCATGAGGTCTCGTCGCGAAGCTCGGCCCCGATCATCGCCGGATGGTGCGACGACAGGCTCGCGAGCGCGTCGAGCGCCCGATAGCTCTCCTCCGCGTGCTCGATGGCGATCACACCCGTCGTGTGCCGTCTCGCCTCTTCATCCAATTCGCCCGCGACCACCAGCGGCACGTCGGAGTCGGTGAGCGATTGCAGCATCGGGTCGTCGCGCAGCGCATCGATGACGATCACGCCGCGGTACGCGCGCCAGGGATTCGCTTCAGTCGGAACGGTGGTCAGCAGGGTGAGGTCGTAGCCATGCCGCCCCGCGGCGTCCACTGCGCCGAACGCGAAGCCCATGTAGAACTCCATGTCGCGGATGTCGGATGGCACATAGAGGCCGAGCGCCCCGCCGTGTCGCATGCGCAGGCTTCTCGCGGCCGGATTCGCGATGTACCCCGCAGCACGCGCCGCCGCCTGAACGCGCTCTCGCGTGACCGCGGAGACCCGGCCGGTGCCGCTGAGCGCTGCCGCGACCGTGGTCTTCGACAGGCCGAGGCTCTTGGCCAGGTCGACGATCGTGGGCGGTCGCGGGGTCATGGTTCCAGGGTAGGCGGCAAGCGCCCTCCGTCAGACCCGCTCAGTTTCCGAAGGCCGGGGGAGCCACGACGTCGGGTCGAGCCTCTTCCTCCTCCTTCGGGCGGTCTCTTGGCACGCTGACGATGATCGACGCGATCGCCACCACGACCATGAACACGTTGAACAGCAGCCCGATCGCGCCGCCGAAGCGCAGTGCGACATTGTCCTGACGGCCGATGAAGAGGCCCCACGACTGGATCAGTTCGGGATTGACGTTCTGGCCCGCGACATACAGCGCGGCCGAGATCGCGACGCCGATCGCATTGCCGAGCGAGGACGCCATCTTGTAGATGCCGGATGCCGCCCCGACTTGCGCATCCGGCACGTTCGAGAGGGCGGCATCCGTCGACGGGGTCGCGTAGAAGCCGAGCCCCACGCCGAACAGGGTGAAGCCGATGAAGGTGAGCACGAGGTACTCGCTGAGGAGCAGGAAGGTGAGCGAGCACATGAGGATGCCGACACCGGTGATCATGCTGCCCCAGAGCATCGGCCTTCTCGGGCCGAAGCGCTGCAGCAGCTTCTCGCCGACCCTGATGGTCAGCAGGATGGCGACGAGGTAGCCGAGCGTGAGCAGCCCCGATTGCAGTGAGCTCAGCCCGCCCGCGATCTGCACGAGCCCGAGCGCGACGATCAGCGTGCCGGCGGCGCCGTTCAGCAGGAAGTTCGACAGCGTCGCGCCGGTGAAGGTGCCATTGCGGAACAGCTTGAGGTCGACGAACGAGTTCCGCTTGCGCGTCTCGATCTGCAGGAAGACGAGCCCACTGACGACGAAGATGGCCACGAGGCTCAGGCCGATGAGGCTGAGCCACCCGATGTGCGGGCCCTGCGAGATGTAGATGTTGATCGCCATCAGCATGACGATGAAGAAGATCAGCCCCGACCAGTCGAAGCGCGCATCAGCGTTCTCGGGGTCGCGCTCAGCGCGGGACTCGGGTGTGCCATGGAGCAGCAACAGCGCGAGGATCGACAGCACGATCGAGATCCAGAAGATGGAGCGCCAGCCCAGCGGCGACGACGCCATCAGCCCCCCGAAGAGCGCTGTGAAGCCCGACCCGCCCCACGAGCCGATCGACCAGTACGACAGTGCGCGCTGTCGCGCTTTGCCTTCGTAGAACGCCTTCACCAGCGCCATCGTCGACGGCATGATGCAGGCTGCCGAGAGGCCCTGCACCGCCCGCCCGGCGAGCAGCATGCCGGAGGTGAGCGCGCCCAGGTTCTCGGGCGTCAGCGCGATGATGATCGACCCGGCGATGCTCAAGTAGATGCCGAGATACATGATCTTGGTTCGCCCGATGCGGTCGGCGAGCCCGCCGGCGACCACGATGAAGATCCCCGAGAAGAGCGACGTGATCGAGACCGCGAGATTCGCCAGCGTCTGCTCGACGCCCAGTTCGTCTTTGATGCCCGGGATGACGTTGAGCAGCGTCTGCGCGAACAACCAGAAGTTGATGACCGCGAGCACGACACCGAGCAGCCATTTGTCGGTCGGCCTCCATTCGGTGGCCGCCCGTTCTGGTGCTGAGGTCGTCACGGTGCGACCTCGTTGGTCGCCTGCTTGGAGAGATAGGCGAGCGCCGCGAGCACATGTGCCGAGGTCGCGATGCCGAGGGTCGGATCGATGACCGGCGCGAACGCGGGCGAGTGATTGGCCGGAATGTCTTGCAGCACGGTGCCGCTCGCCACTGCCTTGCGGTAGCGCTCGGGGTTGACCGACCCGACCGTCCAATAGGTGTAAGGGCAGCCCAAGGCATCCGGGAGCTCGCTGAAGTCTTCGGATGCCGTAACGGGAGCGACACGGAACACGGCGTGCTCCCCGAAGTGGCCGGTGAACGCCGCGGTCACTCGCTCAGTGACGGCTGGGTCGTTGCTCGTCAGCGGGAACTGGTCGTAGTAGTCGAACTGCGGGTCGCGAGGCGAACCCGCCGCCGCGCACTCGCCTCGCACGATGCGTTCGATCGACGCCATGACTCGCTTGCGCAGGTCGGGGTCGTACGTGCGCAGATTCAGCAGCAGCTCGGCGCTGTCGGGGATGATGTTCGACTTCGTGCCGGCATTGATCGCACCCACCGTGACCACCGCGAACTGGCCGGGCTGCACCTCGCGCGAGACGATCGCCTGCAATCTCGTGACGATGGATGCCGCCAGCACCACCGGGTCGATCGAAAGATGCGGCATCGACCCGTGAGCCCCCTGGCCGTGCACCGTG
The DNA here is from genome assembly GCF_029952955.1 of Ruicaihuangia caeni. Classification (GTDB taxonomy): domain Bacteria; phylum Actinomycetota; class Actinomycetes; order Actinomycetales; family Microbacteriaceae; genus Ruicaihuangia; species Ruicaihuangia caeni. The sequence continues at coordinate 101,746 of NZ_JASATX010000002.1, forward strand.
ATCTTGAGCGAGTCGCCGGCCGACAGCACGGGCCCGGGCGTGGTGCCGATGGTGCCGGCCTCCTGGGGCATCACGTGCTGTGCGAAGGCGACATCCGGTTTGGGCACTTTTGCGGCGAGCCCGTCGGCGATCATCGCTCGAGCGCCGGCGGCGGTCTCCTCGCCCGGCTGGAACACGGCCGCGTACGTCCCCGACCACGCATCACGGTGGTCGGCGAGCAGCTTCGCCGCACCGAGCAGGGCGACCGCATGCATGTCGTGCCCGCAGGCGTGCATGACGCCATCGACGGTCGACGCGTACTCGAGGCCCGTCGCCTCGGTCACCGGAAGTGCATCGATGTCGGCGCGAGCCAGCACAGTGCTCCCGGAACCATTGGCGCTCCCCGAGCCATTGGCAAGGATGCCGACGACACCCGTGCCGCCCAACCGCTGCACGTCGTAGCCGAACTCCCTGAGCCGGCGCTCGACGATGCCGGCCGTGCGGTGCTCCTCCATGCTGAGCTCGGGATGGCGGTGCAGGTCTTTGTACAGCGCGCGTTGCCACTCGAGTTCGCTATCGAGCTTCGGCAGTACTTCGCTCGCGTTCGACATCCGAATCGCCTCGCCTTCGTCGCCGCAAGCGGCCGGAGCTTCGTTGCGGCTCAGTCGACAACGTACGCTCGGGGCGCGCGTGCGCCAGATGGCCGCGTTGCGAGGGTTTGCTGCAGGTCCGCGGGTTGCATCCCTCGCAACTGCACGAAACCCTCGCGCGAACGGCAACCGCGCCGATCCGAGGCCAGCTGAGCCGAGCCGCGCCGAGCCGAGCTGAGCCGCGCCGGTCAGCTCGGCCGAGAAGCGGAGTCCTCCGGCAGACCACCTGCGGCGGCGGCCGCTCCAGCCTCGAGCGGTCCAGGGGTGCCTGGGCACTTGACCGAGTGCAAGGAGAAGAACGCGTTCAACTCGTCGATCGACCGGAACTCGTACTCCTTGGGCCCGTCGCCGCTCGCGAGCCAGAGGAGTGAGTACGAGTCGGCGGTCTCCTCGAGCAGTCCGAGCAGCGACTCGGCGTTCTTGGGGTCGATGGTCGCGTCGCTCACCCGCCACTCTGTCGTAGAGAGTCGCGTGAAGGCGAGGCCATCGATGTCGGGTGGCTCGAAGGATGCGGCGGGCTTGATTTTGACGGCGGGCATTGTCGTTTCCGGGAGGGTGCGAGGGCTTGGGGTGAGGGCTCGACGACGTCAGAGGTCGAAGCCGAGTTGCGCCGCGAAGGCTTGCCAGCGCGGCATGTAGATCGAGGCGAGCACAGCGGTGTTCGCCATCGCGATCAGCCCGAGGGTCGCAGCCGAACCGAGCACCACTACGACCAGCTTCGGAAGGGTTCCGACACGCTCCCACGCAGTGCCTGCCGAGCGACCGAGCCGAGCCGCTTCCGTCGCGGCCCGGGAGACCAGTTCCTGCGAGTGCTTGAGGAGCCGCTCGCCGTTTCGCCTGATGTTCCCCGCGTTGAACCGGCTGGGAAACGCTTGAAATGTGGTCATACGAGCCTCCCTGATGAATGTGCTTCGGCGCTCTTGTGGATGCCGGAAGCGGACGTGCGAGAACGAGCGAGAAGAGGCGGCCACCGGGCGGTGCCCGGCAGCCGCTTCTCCTGCGTCGCGCGGCGCTTGGATGCGACACGAGCATCGTCTGCGACCGCGGCGGCGAAGCGCCGATGTCAGGCGTACTCGCGCTTCGCGCTAGGCCGTGACGGCCTTGTTGGACTTCGATGCGGATTCGACCGTGATCTTGCGCGGTCGCGCGCGCTCGGCGATCGGGATGACCACACTGAGCACACCGTTGTCGTAGCTCGCGGAGATGCCTTCGACGTCGACATCGTCGCCGATGGTGAATTGGCGCATATACGAACCGAATGGGCGCTCCTGCGTGAGCCAGCGTGCGCCCTCTCGGGTCGCTGCGGTGCGTTCAGCACGGATCGTGAGCACATGCCCATCGACGTCAACGTCGACCGAGCCGGGATCGATGCCGGGGAGGTCGGCGCTCAGCACGTACTGCTCGCCCTCTCTGAAGAGATCCACAGGCATGATCCTGGGCTGACGGCTTGTGTCGAAAAGGCTCTGTGCCAGCCGGTCCAACTGAGTGAAAGGATCAAATGACATCGACATAGCCATGACAAATCACCTCTTTTTCACTTGTTTGGACGCCACGTGGCTTCGTGGCTCGGCCCCGATTTTAGCACTCTCATGCGTCGAGTGCTAATGAGCGGCTGAGAGTTTGCTGGGTCACGGCTTGATCGCGGTTGCGGTTGAACTCTGTGGATGTGCAGGAGCGAGGGCGCCGGTCGGTCGCTGTATCTGTTCGCTTCGCCTGAGCGTCTTGACGTACGCCATGCGCGACGGAGACTGGGTGTCACGATCTGTTCGACCCGTTGGCGGCGCGTGGCGACCCGAGTCTTGCCGTCGGCACGACAGACGCCCCCGAAAACCGCACCGATCCGATCCCGAGCCCCAGGGTGACAAGACAGTCTCCGACCCGAAAAGAACCTCTGCGCAAGAGCGGCCGCATCCTCATCGGCTTGTCGGCGTGCGCGGCGGTCGTTGCCGGCATGTCCGTCGTCGCGGTCGGCACCGGGGCGTGGGCGACTGAGGTAGTGGCCCGCTACCCGGGCGAAGCGGCCCGGGTAGGGCCCGACACCGCGGGGGTCCACGTGCAACTGGAGACCGGGTGGTTCCAAGCGCACGAGGACTTCGACATCGTCCTCACTGGGTCGAACAGAGACGCGGTCGAGGGGCGTACGGAGGCCAACGGCTCGGGAGCGCTGTCGTTCACACCAGATGAGCCTCTCGCTGCGGGGAAGTACGCGGTGAAGGTCGAGGAGAACGCGTCTGGCGCGAGCGAGGGCAACGTCATCGATTCGTGGTCGTTCACTGTCGAGGCGCCGTCGAGTCTCGCGGCGAATTCCTCTGGCGGGGCTTCCGCTCACTCCGGCAGCAGCATCCTGCTCGTCGCCCGCGACGGCACGCGCGACTCCTATCTGGCTGAAGTGCTGCGGGCGGAAGGGTACACAAGCTTCGACACTGCGACGCCCGAGCAGGTGTCGGGCGAGCTGCTGGCGGATCGCGCAGTCGTCATTCTCGGTGCGATGAGCTCAACAGGGCCGCACATCTCCGACATCCGGGCCTGGGTGCTGGGTGGGGGAGACCTCGTCACCATGAAGCCACAGGGGGAACTGGCCGAGCTCGCCGGGCTGCAGCCAACCGGTGAGACGCTCGAGAACGCCTACCTGCAGATCGACACCGATGCTCAGCCGGGTGCAGGGCTGACGGCCGAGGCCATGCAGTTCAAAGGGGACGCCCTGCTGTACTCGAGCGGATCGGTGAGCCAGACTGCCGCGACCCTGCTACCCAGTGCTGAGAGCCGTGGGCAGTACCCTGCCCTCACCTTGACCGACGTAGGGGACGGCGGCGGGCGCGTCGCCGCATTCAGCTACGACCTCGCGACCTCGGTCATGTACACCAGGCAGGGCGACCCAGCGGCTGCCGGCTCGGAGCGCGACGGGTCGCCACCGATCCGGCCCAACGACCTCTTCATGGGCTCGAATGGCGAACCCGACCCGCTGGACTTGTCGAGGATCGGCACCCCGCAGGCAGACGAGCAAATGCGTCTGCTGAGCAACGTGCTCGAGGAACTGCACGGATCCACGTCGCCATTGCCGCGGTTCTGGTACCTGCCGCACGGCGAGAACGCCGCGATCGTCATGGCGGCGGACGATCATGCGACAAAGGACGGGACTCGAACGTTCCTGCAGCGGATGGTCTCGGCTGCGCCGGACGATTGCGACGTCGCGCAATGGGAATGCCCCCAGGCGAGCGTGTGGTTGGACCCGTCCACGCCGCTGTCTCCAGAAGATGCTGAGCACTACTCCGACCTGGGGTTCGATCTGGGAGTGCACGTCTCCACGCAGTGCGCCGACTGGACGCCGGAGTCGTTGGCTGACGCGTTCACCCGCCACATGCTGGCGTTCCGCGCGAGGTACCCCGATCTCCCCGATCAAAAGGGTCATCGACTGCATTGCATCGCCTACAGCAATTGGCTCGGCCTGCCGAAGGAGGACCAGAAGTGGGGCATCCGAATCGACATGGATTACTACAACTGGCCGCCGAGCTGGATCGACGGCCGTCCGGGGTACATGACCGGATCGGCGCTTCCCATGCGCTTCAGCGATGAGACCGGTCGGATGCTGGATGTCTTCCAGCAGGAGTCGCATCTCGTCAACGAGACGTGGAACGGGTCAACAGCGGCGATCGAGGAGTTGATCGACGCGGCCGAGGACGAGCGCGGCTACTACGGGGCGTTCGGCACGCACTTCGACTTCAGCGACAACTTCGATCAGCAACTCATGGACATCGCGACGCGACGGGGTGTTCCGATGATCTCCGCGCGCCAGTTGCTGGACTTCACCGACGGCCGCCAAGCCTCGAACTTCGAGAACGTGCGCGCGAATGCAGACGGCGGGCTCGCATTCGACATCGACGTCGACCCGCTCGCCCAGGGACTGCTGTGGGGCATGCTTCCGGTCGACTCGGGCGACGAGACTCTGGAATCGCTCACGGCGGACGGAAACCCGGTCGACTACGACCTGAGGCTCATCAAGGGGGTGCGCTACGCCCTCTTCGAAGCGGATGACGCGCACTACGAGGCGCGATACCGCTGAGGCGATCCGTGGCACGAGCCATCCGCGCCCGCCACTCCGCCCGCCACTCGGCCCATGACAACGGTCGCGTCCCACTGCTCGGAGTGGAGAACGGATGGTCGGATGCCGGCCTGCTCGAAGAGCCCGGCCAGCGCCGGCGCTTGGCGCTCGCTGACCTCGATCAGCACGACCCCGCCGGGAGCCATCCACGTCGCTGCCGCTTGGATGACGCGCCGATGAACGTCGAGCCCGTCGTCGCCGCCGTCCAGCGAGACGAGGTGCTCGTGCAGTCGGGCTTCGCGCGGCATGAGCGCCACAGCACCCGTTGGCACGTAGGGGGCGTTGGCGACGAGCACGTCGATCGTTCCGGCGAGTGCCCCCGGGAGAGCGTCGAACAGGTCGCCCTCGAATACTCGCTCGGGCGGTAGATTGCGACGCGCGCACGCGACGGCAACCGGGTCGATGTCACTCGCATAGACGTCTGCCCCCGGCGCCTCGTGAGCGATCACGGCGCCGATCGCCCCGCTGCCGCAGCACAGGTCCACGGCGACATCGCCTTCGCGGGCATCGGCTGCGGCGAGCTCCGCGAGAAACTCCGTGCGACGCCGCGGAACGAAGACGCCAGGCTCGACCGCTACCCGCAACCCTCGGAACTCGACCCACCCGACGATGTGCTCGAGCGGCACACCGGCGACGCGCTCCTCGATGAACCGCTCGAGCTGCTGCCGGGTGGATGCTTCAGCCACCAGGAGAGCCGCTTCCTCCTCCGCGAACACCGAACCGGCAGCGCGCAGCGTCGCGGCGATGGCCGCCGTGTCTGCCGTATCGCGAAGAGCGTTCATCGAGGTCTCGTTGCCCTGCACATCCCCTATTGAAACGCCCTCCTCGTCATGGTGATGACCCTGGTCTGAAGAGCCGCGTCTTTGGTGCCAGAAGCCGACGTGCTCACAAATGCATCTGTGGCTGTTATGTACATAGTTGCTAACATGGCCCTATGAGCACCATCACGTCCGCTGTCACGATTCGCGAGCTGCGCGAGGGTCTTGCCGACACTGTTGGTCGAGTGAGCTACGGGCACGAGCGCGTGCAGATCACCAAGAACGGCAAGCCAGCGGCGGTGCTCATTGGCACCGACGATTTTGAGTTGCTGGAGCACCTGGAGATGCTGCGTGACGTCGCCGAGTACCGCGCAGCCAAGTCTGCCGATGACGGCGGGCGCGTCAGCCTCGGTGAATTGCTCGCTGAGATCACCGAGTGAGTCGCGACTCGGGTCGCTACCGCGTCGAGTTCACCACCGCGGCCGCGAAGGAACTGCGGAAGCTCGACACGGGAATCCGTCGCCGCATCCTGCTCGCTATTGCCGTACTCGAAGGCGACCCTCGCCCCGACGGCTGCAAGAAGCTGGTCGGCGAGAGCGACGCCTGGCGGATCCGGGTGGGCGACTACCGGGTTCTGTACGAGGTCCTCGACGATGTGCTTGTCGTGACGGTGGTGCGGGTGGCTCACCGCCGCGAGGCTTACGAGTAGTCGGATCACGAAGCGGAGCCGGCAGAAGGCTAAGCGCGACCTCGGAGGCGTTTCAAGCGCCGGGCTCAGCGTTGAGACGATCCGGGTCTCACCGGCGAAAAGCAAAACCCCCGCGATGTAGAAGCTACGCGAGGGTTTCTGGGGTGATTGTAACGATCACCCTTGTGGCTCCGACCGGCATCGATCCGGTGACCTTTCGATTTTCAGTCGAACGCTCTACCAACTGAGCTACAGAGCCAGAGGCCGAACGAATTCGGCCTCAGTAGGAGAAAAGCCCCTTGAAAGGGGCTTTTCGCCAGAGCGACCCTGACGGGACTTGAACCCGCGACCTCCGCCGTGACAGGGCGGCACGCTAACCAACTGCGCTACAGGGCCTAGCTATTCAATTCTATACGTGACCCCAACGGGATTCGAACCCGTGCTGCCGCCGTGAAAGGGCGGTGTCCTAGGCCACTAAACGATGGGGCCGTGAAGTGTGAACCTCTTAGCTTGCCGAGGGTCAATCATACGTAACGAGCCTGAAGATGCAAAACCGAGCGGCGCTCGGCTCTCAGGGGCCACTCGGCTGCTTCCGTGACCCGTGCGACGCGCCCGCGATGAACCCAGAGTTGCGGCATCCGTCACATAGTTTCAAGTGGTTGTTGAGACTTTCGGGCTCTCTGCCCTTAGGATGCTGGAAGTCAGTGTTGACCGAGTTGATGCTGTTGACAGTGTGAACAACGTTATAAACACCAGCGCAGGGGAACGCGCGACACTGGTATCTGGGGAGCGATGGAAGCCAACGAGTTGCACTCGCAGCACGCCGAGCAGGGCGAAGACCGCGCCGACCGCCAAGGAGCAGGCCGGCGCTTCTTTGCGCGTACGACAGCGACCGAAGCGCGGACAGCCAGTGCTTCCGCGACCGCGAGCCGCAGGGCTCGCTGGCGGCGCAGCCCTCTCGTCGCGCTTGTCGTCGCCGTCGGCATCCTCTTCTCAGGCGCGATCGTCGACGCGGCTTCTGAGCCGGCCTATGCCGCCGACTATCCGAGCTGGGACGACGTGCGCAAGGCCCGCGCGAACGAGACGGCGAAGAAGGCCGAGATCTCGCGCATCCAGACGCTGCTGAAGAACCTCGAGGCCGATGTCGCCGCGAAGACCGCTGCCGCGGAAGAAGCAGGCTACGCCTTCGAAGAGGCCGACCTGGCGTTCCAGGAGGCGGCACTCAAGGCGCAAGACCTGCAGGCTCAGGCCGACGCGGCCGGCGAGATCGCCGCGACCTCGCGTCAGCAGGCCGGCCAGATGGCCGCGCAGCTGTCGCGTCAGGGCGGCGGCAACCTCAGCGCCAGTCTGCTCGCGAACCCCGGCGACGCCGACGACCTGCTGCAGCGTCTCGGCTATGCCAGCCGCATCACGAAGCAGTCCGAGGGCCTCTACGTCCGCGCGCTGCAAGACATGAACACCGCGCAGTCACTGGCCGACCAAGCGGAGGTCGCCCGGGAAGTGCGTGAAGAACTGCGCGCGGAGGCCGAGGCGAAGCAGATCGCCGCTCAGCAGGCTGCAGATGCTGCGAACGCCGCTCTCGCCGAGCAGGAGGAGCACGCCGTCGAGCTCAAGGCGCAGCTCGAAGTGCTGAGCCTCGCTCGCGCGAACACCGAGGCCGAGTATGCCGAGGGCGAGCGCATCCGCAAGGAGGCCGAGGCGAGGGCCGCTGCCGCCCGCGCTGCAGCGGCCGCTGCAGCCGCGGCGAACGGCGGCGGGGGATCGACCAGCACCCGCGGGCCGGTCAACGGCTGGGTCTGGCCCGTCAACGGCTGGATCACCGGGCACTACGGCAACCGGCTGCACCCCGTCTACAACTACTGGCGCCTGCACACCGGCACCGACATCGGCGCTGGCATGGGCACACCCATCTACGCCGCTACCGGTGGCACCGTGACCTACGCCGGCCGTCTCGGCACCTACGGCAACTTCGTGCTCATCAACCACGGCAACGGCGTATCGACCGGGTACGCGCACATCCGCGACGGCGGCATCATGGTGCGCTACGGCCAGCAGGTGCAGACCGGGCAGCAGATCGCGCAGGTCGGGTCGACCGGCGCCTCCACCGGCCCGCACCTGCACTTCGAGGTGCGCATCAACGGCGTCGCCACGAACGCTGTGACGTACTACCGCAACCACGGGATCCCGATCGGCTGAGCAGTGATCGACCGGGGGACATCGAGGTGGGGGCATGCGACGCCGTAGGGCGACGCTGCTCGCGCTGCTGACCGCGACGAGCCTCGGCATCGGGCTCGGCGTCACGGCCGCGCACGCACAGCCCGACTTCCCCACCTGGGAAGAGGTCGAAGCCGCGCGGTCAGACGCCGCGACCGCTGCGCAGAAGGTGGCCGAGCTCGAGGCGCTGGTGGCATCGCTCTCGTCGGATGCCGCAGCCTTCGGACAACTCGCGCTGCAGCGTGGCGAGGAGTACAACGCCGCGGTCGTCGAGCATGAGCGCGCGGTCGAGCGCGCCGCCCGCTTGCAGAAACAGGCGGACTCCGCTCGCGAACGGGCAGAGACATCGGCTCGCCGCGCCGGGCAGCTGCTCGCGCAGCTCTCGCGCTCCGGGGGTGGCGACCTCACGCTCACACTGCTCGGCGGTGGCGCGTCGAGCTCCGACGAGCTGCTGCGTGGCATGGGCCGGCTCAGTCAGCTCAGCTCGCAGTCGAGCTCGCTGTACGGGCAGGCGATCACGGAGCGCAACGTCTCGCTGGCGCTGCAGCGGTCAGCGGATGCCGCAGCAGCCGAACGCGATCGGCTCGCCGAGCGCGCGGCATCCGTCTTCGCTGCCGCTCAGGCTCGAGCAGACTCGTCGTCGACCGCTGCTGGGCAGCAGTCCGCCGTGCTGGACGAGCTGTACGCGCAACTCGCGGCGCTGAAGGGAACGAGCGCTGCTGTCGAGCGCGGCTATTACGAAGGCCTCGAGTGGGAGCGCCGTCAGAACGCCGGCGCACCTCCGGCGGTGCCGCCGCCGCTGCCCAGCCCTTCACCGGCACCCGCCCCGGCGCCCTCACCCTCGCCGAGCCCGTTGCCGTCGCCTTCACCCAGCCCGGCGCCAGGGCCGTCGCCCTCACCCTCGCCGAGCCCTTCACCTTCGCCATCGCCGAGCCCGGCGCCGGCGCCTCCGCCGCCTCCGCCGACGCCCTCACCCGGTGCGGTGCAGACGGCGATCGCGTTCGCCAAGGCGCAGCTCGGAAAGCCGTACCAGCTCGGCGGTCGAGGCCCGACCTACTGGGACTGCTCGGGGCTCACCCTCATGTCGTACAGCGCCGCGGGCGTCAGCATCGGCACGCACTCGGCGACCAACCAGTACAACACCATGGCCGCCCGCGGACGTCTAGTGCCGTACAACCAGATGATGGCCGGCGATCTGCTGTTCTACTCGGCCGGCGGCTCCACAGGCGCTTCGAAGTACCACGTCACGCTCTACCTCGGCGGCGGCCAGATGATCGAGGCGCCGTATCCCGGTGAGACGGTGCGCATCAAGCCCGTGCGCTACGGCGATCTCGTTCCCTACGTCGGCCGCCCGACCGGCTGAGCCCGCGGACGCCTTCACACGCTCCACGGCTCCGGCCCCAGCATCCGCCCCTCCTCTCTTCTCCCTTTGCCCTTCTCCCTTCGTCGTTCTCCCTTCGCCGAGATGACAAGATCTGCGGTGTTTTGGCGGCAGGAGCTGCAGATTTTGGCATCTCGGCGGAGGTGTGGGCGCACGCGACCGGGCAGGGATGCGCACGGATGCGGGCGGCACCGCGCATTGGCGGCACCCCGCGTTGGCGGCACCGCGCGTTGGCGGCACCGCGCACGGGGGCACCACATTGGCAGCACCGCGCGTTGGCGGCACCGCGCACGGGCGGCACCACGCACTAGCGGCACAAACGCGAAGCGGGGGCCGCCCGAAGGCAACCCCCGCTCCATGCGAGTCTGAGGCGTGCTGAGCGGCCAACGCTCGGCACCATCCCGCGAAACTCAGTGCTGCTCAGCGAACGCCTTCACGCCGGCCTCGATGATCGCCTCGGCCTCGGCGGCGTCGCCCCAACCCTCGGTCTTGACCCACTTGCCGGGCTCGAGGTCCTTGTAGTGCTCGAAGAAGTGCTCGATCTCCTTGCGGGTGTACTCAGGAATGTCGCCCACATCTTGGATGTGGTCCCAGCGGGGGTCCTTCGCCGGCACCGCGATGACCTTCGCGTCGCTGCCGCCGTCGTCGGTCATGTTGAACACGCCGACCGGTCGCACCTTCACACCGACGCCCGGGAACAGCGGGTACTCGAGCAGCACCAGCACGTCGACGGGGTCGCCATCGAGGCCGAGGGTGTTCTCGAAGTAGCCGTAGTCGGTCGGGTACACGAACGTCGTGTAGAGCACCCGGTCGAGGAACACGCGGCCGGTCTCGTGGTCGACCTCGTACTTGTTGCGGCTCCCGCGGGGGATCTCGATAACGGCGTCGTAAGCGCCCATATGACGTGCTCCTCAGGGTGGATCGAATGCTGCGTTAACGTTACTGGATGCGCTCTGTGCCGCCCGAGCCGGCTCCGGAGCCCGCCGTTGGGCAGGCCTCCGACACCGCCGCCCGACCAGCCCCGCGACGTCCGCGGCTCACTCCGGCGATCGCCGACGTGCGTCGCGCCGTGCGAGGGGTGCTCGTTCGGCGCCTCGACGCCGAGGCGCGCACTCCCGACGACCGGCAGCGAACGGATGCCGGCAACGCCGCCCCGCCCCGCGATGTCACGCCCGCGGCATCCGCCCCACACGCCCCCGACGGCGCGACCGCAGACGCGACCCGAGACCAAGCAGATGGCCGCCTCGTGCTCGTCGCACTCAGCGGCGGGTCCGACTCGCTGGCGCTCGCCGCCGCCACGGCGTTCGAGGCACCGCGCCACGGTTTGCGTGCCGGTGCGGTCATCGTCGACCACGGATTGCAGAGCGGATCGGCCCTGGTCGCAGCGAATGCCGCGGCGACGGCGCGCGCCCTCGGCCTCGACCCCGTGGTCGTGCGGCGCGTCGAGGTGGGCGAAGCCGGAGGGCCGGAGGCGGCCGCCCGCGACGCTCGCTACTCAGCACTCGCCATCGTCGCCCAGGAGACCGGCGCGGTCGCCGTGATGACCGGCCACACGCTCGACGACCAGGCGGAGACCGTGCTGCTCGGTCTCGCGCGCGGCAGTGGGGGATTGAGCCTCGGCGGCATGCGCGAGTGCGTGCCGCTCGCCGCTGCCACATACGCGGGTGAGCAAACTGGCGGCCCGCAGCTCGCTCGCCCGCTCCTGCTGAGGCCCTTGCTCGGCATCCGGCGTTCGACGACTGAGCAGAGCTGCACCGACCTCGGTCTCACCGCCTGGGCCGACCCGCACAATGACGACACCTCGTTCACGCGCGTGAGAGTGCGCACCGAAGCGCTCCCCGCTCTCGAGCGCGCGCTCGGCGCCCATGTCGTCGAGGCGCTCGCGCGCACCGCCGATGTGCTGCGCGAGGATGCCGAGGCGCTCGACCGCTTCACCGATGAACTCATCGAGGAGCTCGCCGAACTCGAAGAGGGCGGGCTCTCGCTCCCCGTCGCAGCGCTCGCCGCGAACCCGGCCGCGCTTCGCAACCGGCTCATCCGCAAGGTCGTCGATGCCGAGTTCCACCGGTCGCTCAGCCGCGCGCACACGCTCGAAGTGGCGCGCCTCGTCACCGACTGGCGGGGCCAGGGAGCACTGCATCTGCCCGGCATTAGAGTGGAACGCGTCGGCGACCGCGTCGTGTTCACCGCCGACCCGCTCGGGCACGACGCCGACGCATGACGCAAACCACACGCCAGCACACGCGCCGCTAGCACCCTGGAGATTGCATATGGAGCTCGCCGACGTCCGCGATGACCTCGACCGCGAACTGATCTCCGAACGCGAGATCGTCGACAAGATCGCCGAGCTCTGCCGAGCGATCGAGCGCGACTACGAAGGTCGGCGTCCACTGCTCGTCGGTGTGCTCAAGGGTGCCGTCATGGTCATGGCCGACCTCGCGCGCGAGCTCAAGCTGCACGTCGACATGGACTGGATGGCGGTCTCGTCGTATGGCAAGAGCACCCAGTCGAGCGGTGTCGTGCGCATTCTCAAAGACCTCGACTCCGACCTCGCCGGCCGCGATGTGCTGATCGTCGAAGACATCATCGACTCGGGCCTCACGCTGAGCTGGCTGCTCGGCAACCTGCAGAGCCGGGGGGCCGCCTCGGTCAAGGTGTGCGCGCTGCTCCGCAAGCCCGACGCAGCGAAGGTCGATGTGCCGGTCGAGTACGTCGGATTCGACATCCCGAACGAGTTCGTCGTCGGCTACGGCCTCGACTATGCCGAGCGCTACCGCAACCTGCGCGGCATCGGCGTGCTCGCGCCCCACGTCTATTCCTGATCGGGCGGATGCCGCGACCGGCCGACCGCGTGAAGCACCGCTTCTGACTCGCTCGTCGCCGACCTCGCGCCGACCGCATCCGCCTGCAGTACCCCTACGGCGAACACGAGGGCTGAGCACAGTCGCCGCGCGCTAGCCTGGCAAGACTATGGATTTCAAGCGCCTCTTCCGCGGCCCGGTGTTCTATGTGCTCGTGGGCGCCATCGCCGTGTGGATCGGCTTCAGCCTGATCACCGGCTCGGGGTTCCGTGAGGTCACCACGCAGCACGGACTCGACCTGCTCAAGGGGACCAACGTCGAGAAGGTGCTCATCGTCGACGGTGAGCAGCGAGTCGACCTGACCCTGAAGAAGGCCGACGGCGACAACGGCACACAGGTGCAGTTCTACTACGTCGCGCCGCGCGGCGCCGAGATCGTGCAGGCCGTGACGGACGCCAAGGATGTGCAGTTCGACGACCAGGTGCCGCAGACGAACTGGTTCATGAGCCTGCTGGGCCTGCTGCTGCCGTTCATCATCATCGGTCTCATCTTCTGGTTCCTGCTCTCGAGCATGCAGGGCGGCGGCAGTCGGGTCATGCAGTTCGGCAAGTCGCGCGCGAAGCTCGTGTCGAAGGAGAGCCCGAAGGTCACCTTCGAGGATGTCGCGGGCGCCGATGAGGCGATCGAGGAACTGCAGGAGATCAAGGAGTTCCTCAAGGAGCCCGCGAAGTTCCAGGCCGTCGGAGCGCGCATCCCCAAGGGCGTGCTGCTCTACGGCCCTCCCGGCACCGGAAAGACGCTGCTCGCCCGCGCCGTCGCTGGTGAGGCCGGAGTGCCGTTCTACTCGATCTCGGGTTCTGACTTCGTCGAGATGTTCGTCGGTGTCGGTGCCAGCCGCGTGCGCGACCTGTTCAACCAGGCGAAGGAGAACGCGCCCGCCATCATCTTCATCGACGAGATCGACGCTGTGGGTCGTCACCGTGGCGCCGGCATCGGCGGTGGCAATGACGAGCGCGAACAGACGCTCAACCAGTTGCTGGTCGAGATGGACGGCTTCGACGTGAAGACGAACGTCATCCTGATCGCGGCCACGAACCGTCCCGACGTGCTCGACCCGGCGCTGCTGCGCCCCGGCCGATTCGACCGCCAGATCACCGTCGAGGCGCCCGACCTCAAGGGCCGCGAGCAGATTCTGCACGTGCACGCCAAGGGCAAGCCCATGACCGACGATGTCGACCTGGCCGTGCTCGCCCGCAAGACCCCCGGATTCACCGGTGCAGACCTCGCGAACGTGCTCAACGAGGCAGCGCTCCTCACCGCCCGCAGCAACGCCCAGCTCATCGACAACCGGGCCCTCGACGAGGCCGTCGACCGAGTGATGGCGGGCCCGCAGCGGCGCACGCGCATGATGAACGACAAGGAGAAGCTCATCACCGCGTACCACGAGGGCGGGCACGCGCTTGCGGCAGCGGCGATGCGGCACACCGACCCCGTCACCAAGGTGACGATCCTCCCTCGCGGTCGCGCGCTCGGCTACACGATGGTGCTGCCGGTGGAAGACAAGTACTCGGTGACGCGCAATGAACTGCTCGACCAGCTCACCTACGCGATGGGCGGCAGGGTGGCCGAGGAGATCGTGTTCCACGACCCGACCACCGGCGCATCGAACGACATCGAGAAGGCCACGTCGATCGCTCGCCGCATGGTGACCGAGTACGGCATGAGCGCCGAGGTCGGCTCTGTGAAGCTCGGCCACGGCTCGGGCGAGCCCTTCCTCGGGCGCGACATGGGTCAGCAGCGCGACTACTCCGAATCGATCGCCGAGACCGTCGACTCCGAGATCCGCAGGCTGATCGAGACCGCGCACGACGAGGCGTGGCAGGTGCTCAACGAGAACCGCGACATCCTCGACAAGCTCGCCTCCGAGCTGCTCGAGAAGGAGACGCTCGACCACCTGCAACTCGAGGCGCTCTTCGCCGATGTGCGCAAGCTCCCCGAGCGCCCGCAGTGGCTCTCGAGCGAGAACCGTCCCTCGTCGAACGTGCCCCCGGTGGCGATGCCGTCGAAGGCGCCCATCGACCGGGACGCCACTGAGGGGCGAGTCGCCTCCGATCGGTCGCGCAAGGTCGGCGAATCGGCCGCCCGAGTCGGTGCGACGGGAGACGAAGCCGCCGGCGCCCACGGCGCGGACGCCCCCAACATCGACGAGCACGTGCGAAACTCCGAGGAGCACAGCGGCCCCGCCCCGTCCAGCGGAATCACGACCTAGGCAGGCAGAGAGTGTCCGAGCAGCACGCGATGCAGCGAGAGTCGCACGGAGCACCGGCATCCGTGCCGACCGACCGACCTGTGGACGCGGCGACGCTCGGCACGGCGACGGGCGTCGATGTCGCTCGCGTCGAGGCCGCGGTGCGCGAGATCGTCGCCGCGCTCGGTGGCGGCCCGACGCTCGAGCGCACGCCCGAGCGCGTGGCCCAGGCGTACTCCGAGTTCTTCGCGGGCATCGGCGTCGACCCGCTGACCCATCTCACCGATACCGTCGCGGTCGGGCCGGAGACCGGTGAACTCGTGCTGCAGCGCGACATCGAGTTCCGATCGATGTGCGAGCACCATCTGCTTCCGTTCATCGGTGTGGTGCACGTCGCGTACGTTCCGGGTGAACGGGTCGTCGGCCTCGGCAAGCTCGCGAGGGTCGTCGAGACCATCGCCTCGCGTCCCCAACTGCAGGAGCGGCTCACCGAAGAGATCGCGGATGCGCTCGAGACCGGCCTCGACCCGCGCGGCGTGCTCGTGGTCGTCGACGCGCAGCACAGCTGCGTCTCCGCGCGCGGCACGCGACAGGCGGCGAGCACCACCGTCACGATGGCGAGCCGCGGTGAGCTCGCCACCGCCGCGCACCGTGCCGAGGTGATGGCCCTGATCGGCGGCATCGCGTGACGCTCATCATGGGCATCGTCAACGTGACGCCCGACTCGTTCAGCGACGGCGGACGCTGGTTCGACGCGGATGCCGCCATCGGCCATGCCGTCGAACTCGTCGCCGATGGGGCACACATCATCGACATCGGTGGTGAATCGACCAGACCCGGCGCCGAACCGCTGACCTCCGACGAGGAGTTGCAGCGGGTGCTGCCGGTTGTCACCGAGTTGGCGGCTCGCGGCATCCGCGTGAGCATCGACACCATGCACGCCGCGACCGCGGCGACATGCGTGGAGGCTGGTGCCGAGTTCGTGAACGACGTGTCGGGCGGGCTCGCCGACCCGGATATGTACTCGGCGGTCGCGGCTACGCCGGCCACCTACATCGCGATGCACTGGCGGGGGCTCCTTGGGCGCACCGATTCGACGCCCGACGACGAGCGCGCCCGGTACGACGACGTCGTCGACGAGGTGCGGGCCGGTCTCGAGCGGCGGATGACGCAGGCCGTCGCCGCGGGAATCCCACTGGAGCGCATCGTGCTCGACCCCGGGCTCGGGTTCTCGAAGCAGCGCGCGCACAACTGGCAGCTGCTCGCGCGCATGGACGAACTGCGCTCGCTCGGACGGCCGCTGCTCATCGGCCACAGCCGCAAGCGCTTCCTCGGAGACCTCGCGGGCGATCGCGACGTGGCGACCTCGGTGGTGAGCGCACTGAGCGCGGTCTCAGGCGCATGGGCTGTGCGCGTGCACGATGTCGCCTCGACGAGAGCAGCCCTGGAGGTAGCGGATGCCTGGACCTCTGGGCGCGAGGCGCATCCCGGGCATGGCGCAGCGCTCGAGCCGCGGCTCGAGGCTGACGGAGAGCCCGCGTCTGCGGGAGAGCAGCGGGAGCGGCTCACATGACGCGCTCGCTCGACCGCATCACCATCACGGGCCTGCAAGCGCGTGGGCACCACGGCGTATTCGACTTCGAACGGCGAGACGGTCAGACGTTCATCGCCGACGTTGACCTCGAACTCGACCTCAGTGCCGCTGCCGCGAGCGATGAGCTGGAACGCACCGTGCACTACGGCGAAGTCGCCGGCGACGTGGTGGCCGTCATCGAGGGAGAGCCGCACGACCTCATCGAGACGCTCGCCGAGCGCATCGCCGCAGTCGTGCTCGCACGCCCGGCGGTGCAGCGCGTCACCGTCACGGTGCACAAGCCCGAGGCGCCGATCGCCGTGCCGTTCCGCGACGTCTCGGTCACCATCACCCGCGCCGCCCGCCGCCCCGCCGACGCCCCCGCTCCCGGCCCCGCCGACGCCCCCACGCTGTCGCCTGCCGAAACCTCCGCCCAAGCGTCCGCCGAGATGACACGTTCTGCACCGGAATCGGCGGAATCGCAGCAGAAAGTGTCATCTCGGCGAGCAGGTGGGGCGGATGCCGGGGCTCACGCGGTCGCGGCGTTGTACCCCGTCGCGGCATCCGGCCCCGTCGCGGCATCCGGCCCCGTCGCGGCATCGCGTCGCGAGACGGTGCGCGCGGTGATCGCGCTGGGGGCGAACCTCGGCGATCGGCGCGCGACCCTCGAGCAGGCGGTGCGCGACCTCGCTGCGACCCCCGGCATCCGCGTCGATGCCGTCTCGACACTCATCGACTCCGTTGCGATCACGCTGGAGGGCCGCGACGAGACGGTGCCCGGCTACCTCAACGGTGTCGCCCTCGTGACCACCTCGCTCGCCGCGCCCTCGCTGCTCGACGTGATGAACGCCATCGAAGACGCGCACGGCCGCGTGCGGGCCGAGCGCTGGGGATCGCGCACGCTCGATCTCGACCTCATCGACTACGGCGGCCGCACGCTTGAGAGCGAGCGACTGACGCTGCCGCATCCGCGCGCTCACGAGCGCGACTTCGTGCTCGAACCGTGGTTCGAGGTCGAACCCGACGCGACCCTGCCCGGGCGAGGAGCGGTGCGTGACCTGATTGCGGCGCTCGGCCGCTCGCAACGGCTCGGCGACTCGCAACGACTCGACGACTCGCAACCGCTCGATGCCGCACGGCGAGAGGGCGCACGGCGAGAGGGCGCACAGTGAAGCGCACCGGCCCGGTCTCACTGCTCGTGCTCGCCGTCATCGGGCTCGCGGCAGGCATCATGCTCGACACTGGCCTTGCGGCGGCCGGACGCCCGGTCTTCGTGCCGCCGATCACCCTGGCCGTCGCTCTCGCGCTGATCGGCGCGGTGCTCGTCGCGCTTGCCCGGCCGGTGCGCAAAGCCGTGAAGGCACGCACCCTCAACGCGATCGATCCCTTCTACGCCACCCGCGTGCTGGTGCTCGCCAAGGCGTCGAGCCTCGCCGGTTCGCTCATCGGCGGCTTCGGCATCGGCGTCATCGTGTACCTGCTCAGCCGGAGCGTCGTGGCCGCCGGCGGCGCAGTGCTCCTGTCCGCCGCGAGCGTGGTGGGCGGCGCCGCTCTCGTGACCGGAGCCCTCATCGCCGAGCGCATGTGCTCGCTGCCGCCCGGCGACGAGCACGGCGACGGTGACTCGAATGCTGAGAAGGATGCCGCGCGACGCACCGGACGCGAGCGCGAAGAGGACGGCCGCAACGATCGGCGCGCCGGCGATTCTCGCGAACGTTCCGATAGCTGGAGTGGTCGAGTCGGCCGAGACGATCCGTTCGGGCCCCGCCGCTAGAGTCGAACACGCGCTGCGGGTGCCTCACGCGCCGTGCGCCACCGAACCAAGAACCCTTGTGAGCCGTAGTGAAAGGCCGCCGTGTCCCACGCCCTCCCCACCCGCCTCGATCTGCCTGAGCACGAATGGCAGCGGGTGTCGCCGCGCTACATCGTCGTCGAGCTGATCGGCAACGTCATCGCGGCGATCGTGCTCGGTGGCGGGTTGAGCCTGCCGGCGCTGTTCACTGGTGAGACGTGGCTGTGGGTCGTGCCGGCGGCGATCGTCGCGGTGTTCATCATCGTGATCGCGCTCACGCCGCGCCGCGTGCGGTCGATCGGGTACCGCCTGCGCGGTGACGACCTGCTGTTCCGCCGCGGCATCCTCTTCCAACGCTTCGTCGCGGTGCCCTATGGGCGCATGCAGCTCGTCGACATCAACCGGGGCCCCATCACGCGTGCCATGGGCCTCAGTGAGCTGAAGTTCGTCACCGCCGCGGCATCGACCAATGTGACGATCCCCGGGCTGCCGCACACCGAGGCCGAGCGCCTGCGCGACGAGCTGATCGCGCTCGCCGAGACCAGGAGGGCTGGTCTGTGACCGACGCAGACCCGCGATACCCCGTGCCGGATGCCGGCGGGGCGCCCCCCGCATCCGATGGGCGCCCGTACACCAGCGGCAGCACGGGTCTCGCCGACGGCGAGTGGCACAGGCTGCACCCGGCTACGCCGCTGCTCAAGGGTGGGATCGCCCTCATCGCGATCGCCGGCGTCATCATCGCCAACGCGCGCGAACGCATCATCGACTCCTTCATCGGCGCAGGCGAATACAGTGGCGATCCGGTCGACTGGATCATCGGCGAGGGATTGCTTGGGTGGGCGCTGCTCGTCACCGGCGCCGTGCTGCTGATCGTCGTGGCCGGTTTCTACTTGAGCTGGCGCATGCACAGCTTCCGCATCACCGACGAGTTCGTCGAGGTGCGGAGCGGAATCCTGTTCCGCACGAATCGTCGGGCGCGGCTCGACCGCATCCAGGGCATCAACGTGGTGCGCCCATTCATTCCGCGCATCTTCGGCGCCGCGAAGCTCGAGGTCAATCAGGCCGGCGACGACGCGAACGTGCAGCTGTCATACCTGCACAGCAAGCAGGCCGACGATCTGCGCCGCGACATCCTGCTGCTCGCCTCCGGCACGAGACGAGCCGCCGAGAGCCCGACGACTCCTGCCGCGCACGGCGGCGTGATCGGGGAGCGCATCACCGAGTTCCTCGCTCCCGAGCTCGATCCGGATGCCGCGCCGCCTCAAT
Source organism: Ruicaihuangia caeni (assembly GCF_029952955.1). Lineage (GTDB taxonomy): Bacteria > Actinomycetota > Actinomycetes > Actinomycetales > Microbacteriaceae > Ruicaihuangia > Ruicaihuangia caeni. Next base: position 121,195 of record NZ_JASATX010000002.1, read on the forward strand.
CGGTTGTGCAGCTCAACCCGGGGCGGCTCGCCGGCTCCCTCGCCCTCAGCGATATCTCGATCGCCATCGTCGCGATGCTGATCGCGGTCGGCGTCTCAGCGTTCATCACCGGTGAGTTCTTGCTGCTCGTCGGTTTCGTGCCGGGCCTGCTCGCGCTCGGCGGTGTGCTCGTGTCGCGGTTCACCAAGTCGCTGCGGTACTCGATCGCGGGCACCGAGGATGGCGTGCGGGTCGGGTTCGGACTGCTGTCGACGAGCAATGAGACGCTGCCGCCCGGCCGCATCCACTCGATCCAGATCAGCCAGACGCTGCTGTGGCGGCCCTTCGACTGGTGGCACATCAAGGTCAACCGCGCGTCGCGGTCATCGACCAAGGGCGCGGCCGGTCAGGAGAACACCACGATCTTGCCCGTTGGCGACCGCCTCGACGTGGCGCGGGTGCTCGCGCTCATCGCGCCAGAGGTCGGCGACCACGAGCAGATCATGCGCGGGCTGACGTCGCGTGGCGATGACGAGGGCTGGGTGAACTCACCGGTGCGCGCGCAGGCGCTGCGCTGGTTCAGCCGCCGACGCAACGGGTTCACGCTCGTGCCAGGCGGAGTGGTGATCCGGAAGGGCGCGATCTGGCGCACGCTGATCATCGTGCCGCAACCCCGGGTGCAGAGCACGAGCATGCGACAGGGCCCGGTGCTTCGATCACTGCGACTCGGCGCCCTGCACGTGCACACCGTCGCCGGCCCCATCACCCCATCCCTCGGCGCCATGGACATGGACGAGCTCGCCACCGCATTCGACGAGATCGCAGCGCGCACAGTCGAGGCCGCGGCATCCGATCGATCGCACCGTTGGAGGTCGGAGTCGATGGTCGCGGTCGAGGAACCACTGACGCAGCCGCTCGCGCAGCACTCGCCTGAGCAGCTTCGGCAGCCGGAGCAAGGCGCGCCATTCCAGCAGCCGGCGACCGACATGCCACCCCAGCAGCCGGCGACCGAGTTCGACACCGGATCGAGGGAGCACTCGCAGTGAACCGGCGAGCGGGGCGCCTGGGCGTGGGCATCATCGGCGCGGGTCGAGTGGGCCCCGTGCTGGGCGCGGCACTTGCGGGAGCCGGGCACGCCCTCGTGGGCATCGCGGCTGTGTCCGACGAGAGCCGCGAACGGGCCGACGCCATGCTGCCCGGCGTGCCGATCCTCGAGGTGCCCCGGCTCATCGAGGTGAGCGAACTCGTCATCATCGCAGTGCCGGATGCCGAGCTGCCGGGCCTCATCGCAGGCCTCACGGCGACGCGAGTCTGGCAGCGCGGACAGCTCGTGCTGCACACCTCGCCCCGGTTCGGCATCGACGTCTTGGAACCGGCGCTGGAGGCCGGAGTGATCCCGCTCGCCGTGCACCCCGCGATGTCGTTCACCGGCACAAGCATCGACCTGGCCCGCCTGCGCGAGAGCTGGTGCGCGGTCACGGCGCCGGTGCCGGTGCAGCCGATCGGCCAGGCACTCGTCGTCGAGATGGGGGCCGAGCCGGTGCTGATCGACGAGCGCGATCGGTGGGCATACGCCGAGGCGATCGATACTGCGACGGGGTTCTCCAGCGAGATCGTGCGGCAGGCGGCCGGCATCCTGCGCAGCGTGGGTGTTGAGCGTCCCGGCGCTGTGCTGGGCCCGCTGGTTCGATCGGCGATCGACAACGCCCTCGCCGCGGCGGGAGAGCATGACCCCGACCCGGTGGATCCGACCGCGTTCGAGCCCGACCTGCAACTGGACTTGCCGGCGTTCCCGGGGCCTGCCGGCCACAGCGGCACCCGCGATGATCCCGACGGCGGCACCCCAGAGCATGACCTGGCCGACCCGGAGGATGAACGATGACCCAGTCGATCAGTCGTCCAGAGGTGATCACGAGCATCGCGGACCTGCGCGAGCGCCTACGAGGCGCCCGAATGCAGGGTGCCGACATCGCACTGGTGCCGACGATGGGCGCGCTGCACGACGGGCATCTCGCGCTCGTCGATCGTGCGGTGCAACTCGCGGACACCGTCGTGGTGTCGATCTTCGTCAACCCGCTCCAGTTCGGCGCGGGGGAGGACCTCGATCGCTACCCGCGTACCCTCGAGGCCGACCTCGAAGCGCTTGCGACCCGTGGTGCGCACCTCGTCTTCGCTCCGTCGGCGAGTGAGATGTACCCGCATGGCGAGACCGCCACGCGGGTCACCGCAGGGCCCGTCGGATCGACGTTCGAGGGAGCCTCGCGGCCCGGCCACTTCGACGGGATGCTCACCGTGGTGGCGAAGCTCTTCAACATCGTGCAGCCGCGCGTTGCGGTGTTCGGTGAGAAGGACGCTCAGCAGGTGTTCCTGGTCAAGCAGATGGTCGCCGATCTCGATCTCCCGGTCTCGATCGAGGTGGTCGACATCGTGCGGGATGCCGAGGGACTCGCGCTCTCGAGCCGCAACCGCTACCTCAGCGACCAGGAACGCGAGCAGGCGCTCGCGCTCTGCCGTGCACTGGCCGCGACTCACGACGCCGCGACGGAGGGGGCAGGGGTCGACGCGGCGCTCAACGCCGGCCGCGAGGTGCTGGGCACGGCATCCGGAGTCGATCCTGACTACTTCGAGATCGTCGACACGGCGACGTTCGAACCAGTCGGGGCCCGCTTCCGAGGCGATGCACGCGCTGTGGTGGCGGCGCGAGTCGGCTCGGCCAGACTCATCGACACTCGCGCGGTGCGCTTCGCCTGAGGCCTGAGGCCTGAGGCCTGAGGCCTGAAGCCTTACGCTGGCGCCAACTCCTGGAGTCCGACAGCCCCCGGTTTCGATGGCGGTCGCTCAGGGCGAGCCGAGCGACCGCCGGCCCGAGCGACAGCGCGGCACGAACTAGCATGGGACGGGTTGCCGCCGTCCTTCCGCGCGCACATGAACCAGGAGTACGCATGACCGACGAAACCACCGAACTCACCGAGGCAGAGGTCTCGGAGCAGAAGGCGGTTCGGCTCGCCAAGCGCGCTCGCATCCTCGACGCCGGCGGTGACGCCTACCCCGTCGGTGTGCCCATCACTCACTCGATCGGCGAAGTACGAGCGCGATTCGAGGGACTGGAACCGGATGCCTCGACCGGCGTCACGGTCGGCGTCGCCGGCCGCGTAGTGCACTCGCGCAACACCGGCAAGCTGTGCTTCGCCGCGCTGCAGTCCGGCGACGGCTCGCGCATCCAGGCGATGGTGAGCCTCGCTGAGGTGGGTCAGGAATCGCTCGATGAATGGAAGGAACTCGTCGACCTCGGCGACCACGTCTTCGTGGAGGGCGAGGCGATCACGAGTCGCCGCGGTGAGCTGTCGATCATGGTGAACCGCTGGCAGATCGCCTCGAAGGCGGTGCTGCCGCTGCCGAACCTGCACTCGGAGCTCAGCGAGGAGACGCGCGTGCGCCAGCGCTACCTCGACCTCATCTCTCGCGAGCAGGCGCGCAATACTGTCATCGCCCGCGCCAAGGCGGTCGCCTCGCTCCGCGACACCTTCGCAGGCCACGGGTACATCGAGGTCGAGACCCCGATGCTGCAGACCATGCACGGCGGAGCGGCTGCGCGCCCGTTCATCACGCACTCGAACGCGTTCGACACCGAGCTCTACCTGCGCATCGCGCCCGAGCTGTTCCTCAAGCGCGCGGTGGTCGGCGGGCTCGAGCGCGTGTTCGAGATCAACCGCAACTTCCGCAACGAGGGTGCCGACTCGACGCACAGCCCCGAGTTCGCGATGCTCGAGGCGTACCAGGCCTACGGCGACTACCACCAGATGGCCGACCTCACTCAGGAACTCATCCAGAATGCGGCGCTCGCCGTGGCCGGTTCCCATATCGTCACGTGGGCCGACGGCACCGAGTACGACCTCGGCGGCGACTGGGCGCGGCTGTCGATGTACGAGTCGCTCTCCGAGGCGGCCGGCGTCGAGGTCACGCCGCAGACCCCGATGGCAGAGCTCAAGAAGATGGCGGATGCCGTCGAGATCGAGGTGCCGCATCCGCTGCCCGGCAAGTACGTGGAAGAGCTCTGGGAGCACTACGTCAAGCCGGGCCTCGAGCGGCCGACCTTCGTCATGGACTTCCCGGTCGACACCAGCCCGTTGGTGCGCGCACACCGCACCAAGCAGGGCGTGGTCGAGAAGTGGGACCTGTACGTGCGCGGCTTCGAGCTCGCGACCGCATACTCCGAGCTGGTCGACCCGGTGATCCAGCGCGAGCGCTTCGTCGAGCAGGCGAAGCTCGCCGCGAAGGGCGACCTCGAGGCCATGCAGCTCGATGAGGAGTTCCTGCGTGCGCTCGAGCACGGCATGCCGCCGTCGGGTGGCATGGGCATGGGCATCGACCGCTTGCTCATGGCGATCACCGGCCTCGGCATCCGCGAGACGATCCTCTTCCCGCTGGTGAAGTAGGCCGCCAGATGACCGAGCCGGAGCGCCAGCGGGATGTCGAGGGTGCGTCGCGCGATCGGTCTGCGTCTCGCCGCTCTGCGCCGCCGTGGACAGCGATCGGCTGGGTCGGCCTTGCCGTCACGTGCACGTACCTGCTGGTCTCCGGCATCATCGGCATCCTGCTCAAGGGCTGACGCTCACCGCGCCCGTCCGGCGCACCCTCCCTCCTCCCGCGCCACTTGCTCGCATCCGCGCCACCTCCTTGTGGCGCGGTCGCGACGAAGTGGCGCGCACCGACCAGGTCGGCCTCAGCCATCGCCGCGTAGACTTGACGCCGTGATCGAGGAGTTCTGGGCCAACGCGGTGTTCTCGGTGACGCCGACGATTCTGATCGGCCTCATCTTCTGGTTCGTGCTGCGCTCGATCATCCGCGCCGACCGCAATGAGCGCGACAGCTACGCCAAGATCGAGGCCGAAGAGCGCGCCAAGTTCGAGGCCGAGCGCGCCGCCCGCGACGCCGGCCCCGCCGCCGCAAGCTAGCGCCCCCGCACCGGCATCTGCGCCAACTACAGCCGCTTGCGCCCGATGCGCCTGGCGCAAGCGGCCGCAAGTGGCGCAGATACCGAACGCCGCCGCCGGATGCCGGGGGCCTCAGCCGCGCGGGCGCAGCCGCACATTGGGCAGCGCCGGGGCGGGCAGCGCCTTGCCCGTGGCGCCGTCGCGACCGACGTAGCCCTCGACGCGGCCGAAGCGCCCGGCATCCGTCTCGCCGTCGATCACTTCGCGCTGCCACTGCTCGCGGAAGGCGACCACTTCGTCGTGCGTGCGGCCGATGAAGTTCCACCACATGACGATCTGCTCGCCGAACGGTTCTCCTCCGATGAGCACGACGCGGCCGAGCGAGTCGCCTGTGTTGGCGATGCTGAGCGTCGTCGCTCCAGGCGCGCGGTAGCCGAGTGACGCTCGCGGCACGGGCGTTCCCTCGAACGAGATCTCACCGGCATCCACCAGCACACCGTGCTCGAAGCGCTCGTCGACCGGCAACTCGACAGAGACACCCGCAGGCAGGTCGAGTTGCGCGCCCACGAGCGGCGTGAAGGTGGTCGCCTCGGCCGTGTAGCCGAGCAGTGAGCCGAGGAATACGCTCACTCTCGCGCCCTGATGGTCGAGCACTGGCGGCTCGGAGTGCTCGAAGAAGGCGCGGCCGTGGCGCGCGTGGTCGGGCAGCGCGGTCCAGAGCTGCACACCGTGCAGCACGCCCTGTGCCGCTGTCGACACCTCGGAGTGCTGCACGCCGCGGCCGGCGGTCATGAGGTTCAACTGCCCCGGCCGGACCATCGCGTGCCCGCCGCTCGAGTCATGGTGCTCGATCTCACCGGCGAAGAGCCAGGTCACGGTCTGCAGCCCGGTGTGCGGGTGCGGCGGAACGTCCATCCGCCGCGGCCCCGCCGGATCCGGTCCGTAGTGGTCTGCGAAACACCACGCGCCGATCAGCGATCTGGCTTTCTGCGGCAGTGTGCGCCGCACCTCCATCGCCCGCGGCCCGCCGAGCGGCACCTCGCGCGGTTCGATGATCTCGATGACCGGCTCAACGGCCGTCGAAGCAGCGCCCGCCTCGCACACGGTCTCGGACGGCGCGATCTCGAGGTTGCTCATACCGGCAGCCTAGGTGTCGACATCGGTGGTCAACAGGTCGCCCACCTCGCACTCGAGCGCTGCGCAAATGGCGTGCAGGGTCGAGAACCTGATCGCTCGCGCGCGGTCGTTCTTCAGCACTGAGAGGTTGACCACGCTGACACCGACCACGCGGCTCAGCTCGGTGAGCGTCATGCCGCGGGCTGCGAGCAGTTCGTCCAAGTGGCAGCGGATGCCGGTTCCTTCGGCGTCGTTCACCTCGCCGTCGCGCCGACCAGCGCTGCCCTCCGCACGCCGCCGATCGCGTGCCGCGTTCACACCAGCCCCTCCGTGTCTCGCTGGAGCCGCGCGCCGATCTCGAACGCCGCACCGATCGCGGCGAGGCCGATGCCGATGAACACCGGCGTGAGGTCACCCGCGGTCGCGGTGGGGAAGATCGTGTCGCCCGGGCTCGCGTTCAGCTGATCGACGATCCAGAACTGACCGATGCCCGTGAGCGCGAACGAGGTCAGCCCGCCGACGATCAACGTGACGCTCACCGTCGCGACGATCCAGGTCATCGAGCGTCCGAACGGCTTGCCGCGCAGCACCGCCACGCAGAGTGCGACGAACAGCGCCGCAAGCGCCGCGAAGATCAGCGCGCCCACAGCGATCCCGCCGGCGAGGAGCACCAGCGACCAAGGCTCGAGCCCGGCGATGACTACTTGTGCCTCGGTGAAGGCGCCGCTGACGATCGTGGCAGAACCGGTTGCCGCGTCGTCTGGCACTGGCGCGTCGGTGAAGAGCGGCACTGACGCGCCGCGCGCATCGAAGAGGCCGACGATCGAGGTGGCCGCCCCGACGATGCTCAATGCTCCGATCGTCGCGGCGACGGCCGCGAGCAGCCAGAGCGAGAACCGCTCTGAGCCGCGCAGGCCTGAACGTGCGGAGGAGAGGCGCGTGGTTCGCTGAGGCGGTCGTGATGCCATGGCTGCATTTCCTTATCGATCATCGATACCAACGAATATCGATAACATATCGACAGTCGTTATGTCGCGCAACCGCGGTCACGGCATCCGCATCTCCATTCGGTTACGCGCTGCGCCCACGGCGAACAGGGGCATGCCGCGGCCCCTTGCGTCGTTACTCTCGATGTAACGGCGCCAGACCTGGGAGGCGCCCGAGGAGTTGACATGTTCGAGAGATTCACCGACCGAGCCCGTCGGGTTGTCGTCTTGGCGCAAGAAGAAGCCAAGATGCTCAACCACAACTACATCGGCACCGAGCACATCCTGCTCGGCCTCATCCACGAGGGCGAGGGCGTCGCCGCGAAGGCGCTCGAGTCGCTCGGCATCTCGCTCGACTCCGTGCGCGAGCAGGTGCAAGACATCATCGGCCAGGGGCAGCAGCAGCCGACCGGCCACATCCCCTTCACCCCGCGTGCCAAGAAGGTGCTCGAGCTGAGCCTGCGCGAAGCGCTCCAGCTCGGCCACAACTACATCGGCACCGAGCACATCCTGCTCGGCCTCATCCGTGAGGGCGAAGGCGTGGCGGCGCAGGTGCTCGTGAAGCTCGGCGCCGACCTCAACAAGGTGCGCCAGCAGGTGATCCAGCTGCTCTCCGGCTACCAGGGCAAGGAGCCTGTGTCGGCCGGTGTCGACAACACGGCGACCGAGTCGAAGGGCTCGCAGATCCTCGACCAGTTCGGTCGGAACCTCACCCAGGCGGCCCGCGAGGGCAAGCTCGACCCGGTCATCGGCCGTGAGAACGAGATGGAGCGGGTCATGCAGATCCTCTCCCGCCGCACCAAGAACAACCCCGTGCTGATCGGTGAGCCCGGCGTCGGCAAGACCGCCGTCGTCGAGGGTCTCGCTCAGGCGATCGTCAAGGGCGAGGTGCCCGAGACGCTGAAGGACAAGCAGCTCTACTCGCTCGACCTCGGGTCGCTCATCGCCGGCAGCCGGTACCGCGGTGACTTCGAAGAGCGTCTGAAGAAGGTCACCAAGGAGATCCGCACGCGCGGCGACATCATCGTCTTCATCGACGAGATCCACACGCTCGTCGGTGCAGGTGCTGCCGAGGGCGCCATCGACGCCGCCAGCATCCTGAAGCCCATGCTCGCCCGCGGTGAGCTGCAGACCATCGGCGCGACCACGCTCGATGAGTACCGCAAGCACTTCGAGAAGGATGCTGCGCTCGAGCGCCGCTTCCAGCCCGTGCAGGTGCAGCAGCCCTCCGTCGCGCACGCCGTGAACATCCTCAAGGGTCTTCGCGACAAGTACGAGGCGTTCCACAAGGTGTCGATCACGGATGACGCGATCGTCGCCGCGGCGAACCTCTCCGACCGGTACATCCAAGACCGCTTCCTGCCCGACAAGGCGATCGACCTGATCGACGAGGCGGGTGCCCGCCTGCGTCTGTCGATCCTCTCGGCGCCGCCCGAGCTGCGCGAGTTCGACGAGCGCATCGCCCAGGTGCGCCACGAGAAGGAAGAGGCCATCGAAGACCAGGACTTCGAGAAGGCCGCCAGCCTGCGCGACGAGGAGAAGAAGCTGCTCGGCGAGCGGCTGCGCCTCGAGAAGCAGTGGCGCGCCGGTGAGGTCGCGGCATCCGGAACCGTCGACGAGGGCGTGATCGCCGAGGTGCTCGCCCAGGCGACGGGCATCCCGGTGTTCAAGCTCACCGAGGAGGAGTCGGCACGGCTCATCTTCATGGAAGACGCGCTGCACCAGCGGGTCATCGGCCAGCACGAGGCGATCTCGGTGCTCGCCAAGACCATCCGCCGCACGCGCGCAGGCCTCAAGGACCCGAAGCGCCCCTCTGGCTCGTTCATCTTCGCCGGCCCCACCGGTGTCGGTAAGACCGAGCTCGCCAAGGCGCTCGCCGAGTTCCTGTTCGACGACGAAGACGCGCTGATCTCGCTCGACATGAGCGAGTACGGCGAGAAGCACACCGTCTCGCGCCTGTTCGGTGCCCCTCCGGGCTTCGTCGGGTTCGAAGAGGGTGGCCAGCTCACCGAGAAGGTGCGTCGCAAGCCGTTCAGCGTGGTGCTCTTCGACGAGATCGAGAAGGCCCACCCCGACATCTTCAACTCACTGCTGCAGGTGCTCGAAGAGGGTCGTCTGACCGACGGTCAGGGCCGGGTGGTCGACTTCAAGAACACCGTGATCATCATGACCACGAACCTCGGTACGAAGGACATCACCGGCGGTCCGGTCGGCTTCACGCTCGAGGGCAACACCGAGAACAGCTACCGGGCGATGCGCGCGAAGGTCGTCGAAGAGCTCAAGAAGCACTTCAAGCCCGAGTTCCTCAACCGCGTCGATGAGACCATCGTCTTCCCGCAGCTGAGCAAGGAAGAGCTGAAGCAGATCGTCGATCTGTTCATCAAGCGCCTGGGTGAGCGTCTGCTCGACCAGGACATGACGATCGAACTGACGGATGCCGCCAAGGACCAGCTCATCACGATCGGCTTCGACCCGACGCTCGGCGCCCGTCCGCTGCGCCGCGCGGTGCAGCAGCAGGTGGAGGACCGCCTCAGCGAGAAGATCCTGCACAACGAGCTGCACGCCGGCGACCACGTGAAGGTCGACTTCGCCGATGACGACTTCGTGTTCACCACGAGCCGTCAGCCGGGCCGCGACGAGATCGGCGATGTGGTGGCGGCTGCCGCCATCGCGGCCGGCGAGGGTCACAGCGGCTCTGCGGAGGGGCCGGCTGCGACGGGCGAGAGCGCCTGATCATCGAGCAACAGCACCCCGCGAAGCCGGGCCCGGACGACCGGGCCCGGCTTTCGCTCGGAATCGCCGGCTCGCTCGACCATGCGGTGGTGCGCGAGCTGGCACCCCGACTCGAGGCCGCGGGCTTCCATACGCTCTGGGTGAATGACACCCCGGCCGGTGACGCGCTCGCCTCGATCGCGGTCGCGGCCGAGGTCACCGCGACCCTGCAACTCGCCACGGGCGTGATTCCGATCGACCGTCGACCGCCTCTCGAGATCGCGGCATCCGTCGACCGTCTCGGTCTCCCGCTCGATCGCCTGACGATCGGAATCGGGTCAGGTCGGGTCGCCAAGGGCGCGCTTGCGGTGGTCGGTGAGGCGGTCGCTGTCCTCCGCGACGAGATCGGTGTGCCGGTCGTCGTCGGCGCCCTCGGTCCGAAGATGCGGGAGCTCGCCGCACGAGAGGCCGACGGCGTCGTGCTCAACTGGCTGACTCCGGATGCCGCAGCCGAAGCGGCGGCTGATGCTCAGGCCGCGTCGCTCACCCGACCCCGCCCCGCGCACGTCGTGCAGTACGTGCGAACGATCGTCGACCCGGCGGCTCGCGAGGCGCTCGTCGCCGAGGCGCGGCGGTATGAGGCGGTTCCCGCCTACGCCGCGAACTTCGAACGTCTCGGTGTCACGGCGCTGGAGACGACGCTCGATGCCTCCGCAATGACGGGCGCGTCTGAGTCTGATGCAGGGTCCCTGCTCGACGAGTATCTCGGCGCGGTCGACGAGGTCGTCATTCGGGCCATCACCGCTGAGCAGACCATCGATGATTACGCTCAGTTCATCGATCACCCGCTGCTAGCTGAACGTCTGCAGCTCGACATCCCCTGAGGAACCGGAAACCGCCTGGCATGACATTCACCGTTCGCCACGCTCGCACCAGCGATGTGCCCGCGATCATGCGACTTATTGAGCCGCTCGTGCATCGCCGCATCCTGCTCGGCAAGGAACGCGTCGTGTTCTACGAGGCGGTGCAGGAGTTCCGGGTCGCCGAAGATGCGGCTGGTGAGCTGATCGGGTGCGGAGCGTTGCACGTCATCTGGGAAGATCTGGGTGAAGTGCGAACCTTGGCCGTCGCGGAGCCGTGGCTCGGCCGTGGCGTCGGTCGCGCCCTCCTTAGCACCCTGGAGCACGATGCGCTCGAGCTCGGGTTGAGCCGTCTGTTCTGCCTCACTTTCGAGGTGGAGTTCTTCTCGCGCAATGGCTTCGAGCCGATCGGCGACGACGTGGTCGACGCCGAGGTGCAGGCACAGCTCATGCGGTCGCCCGATGTGGGCGTCGCCGAGTTCCTCGATCTGGCACACGTTAAGCCAAACACCCTCGGCAATACGCGGATGCTGAAGCATCTCTCGTTAGCCTGAGGGCATGTCGACGCTCCGCAATCCGGTGGGCCCGCAGCCGCCCAGCGTCTACTGGCGGCGGCGCATCATGGTGCTGCTCGGTCTGATCGCCGTGATCGTCGTCGTGGTGCTGATCGTCGTGCGCCCCGGAGCTGCTGAAGGCGAGACGCGCGACAAGGGCGATTCCAGCACGGTCGCCGACACCCCTGCGGCCGACGGAAGTGGATCGGGTGCGGGTGGCTCGGTCGACGACGGAGGCGCTGCTGCTCCCGCCGGTGACGGCGAGTTGTCGGCGTGCAAGCCCGGGACAATCGCCGTCGAAGCGGTGACGGATAAGACGAGCTACCAACCGGGTGAGCCGGTGCTCGTCACGATGACGGTCACCAACACCGGTACTGCCGCGTGCCTCTTGAACGCGGGCACCGATGTGATGGAGTTCCTCATCACGAGCGGTGCTGAGAAGTACTGGTCGTCCAAGGATTGCCAGACGGATGCCGCACCCGCCGAAGTGCGCATCGAACCCGCGCAAGCGATCTCCACTGCGCCGCTCACGTGGGACCGCACTCGCTCGACGCCAGAGACCTGCGACACTGAGCGCCCGGCGGTTCCGGCAGGGGGCGCGAGCTACCACCTCTCGGTGAAGCTCGGCGATCTCGAGGCCGCCTCGAGTCGCCAGTTCATGCTCTACTGACGTCCTGCCGTCGACGGCTGCGACTTGCCTTGGATGCTTAGGCTTGAAGCATGTCGAAGAAGCCCCGCAAGCCCGGCAAGGCCTCGAAGGCCGCCGCACAGCAGCTGCCCCGCACCACCATGCTCGCCGACGCGCTGGCGAAGCAGGACACCGCGGCGGTGGCGCTGGCGTTGCGCAACGATCGGGTCGTGGTTCCGCTGCTGCCAGGGGTTCCCGGCGACCCGCAGGTGCGGGTGTTCCGACGGGGCGAGAGCGACAAGTACATGCTGTTGCTGTTCAGTTCGCCCGAGACCTATGTCGCGATGGTGCCGCAAGAGAACGACCATCGGGTGCTGGGGTACGACGCGGCGACGCTGGCTGACTTCATCGAGCAGAACCTCGGTGTGCTCGAAGCGGTGTGGTTCGACGTCGCCGGACCGCACGCGATGCAGGCTGAGCCTGCCGAGGTGCTGAAGGCGCTGCGCCTCTAGCTGCCTGACACCTGCGGTTTCGCGTGGTTCGTCAGCTGCGCAGCCACGAATCGCCGCGCACTTGGGCCCGCGCGAGGTCGTCCTGGCCCGGGTTCGCAGGCACACCTTTTCCCGCATGCGCTCCTGGACTGCTGAGTGCTGCCGCAAGACCTAGAACGGGCGAGCGCCCCGTATCTCCTGGCGCGAACCGGTGTCGAACGCGATCCGAAGCGCCTCTCGCACATGCGGTGAATCGGCGCCGATGATCGTCTCGTAGCCCAACCGTCTGGCCTCGTTCTCACGCTGGGCCGAGGCGGAGACGGAGCGCACCTCGCCGGCGAGACTGATCTCGCCGAAGGCCGCGGCATCCGTGATGATCGGCATATCGCGGGCCGCGCTCGCGACGGCGATTGCGATGGCGAGATCGGCGCCCGGCTCGGTGAGGCGGATGCCGCCCACCGTCGATACGTAGACGTCGGCGTTCGAGAGCTTTAGGCCGGCTCGGCGTTCGAGCACGGCGAGCAGCATCGCCACTCGCGACGAGTCCACCCCATTGACTACCCGCCGCGGCTGCGGGGCGCTCGAAGCGACGACGAGCGCTTGCACCTCGACCGGGATCGGTCGTCTGCCCTCGATCGCGATGGTCACGCAGGTGCCGCTCACAGGCGTGACCGACCGGGAGAGGAACAGGCCGCTCGGGTCTGGTACCTCCTCGATGCCCTCGCCCGTCATCTGGAAGCATCCGATCTCGTCGGTTGGTCCGAAGCGGTTCTTGAGCGCGCGGATGAAGCGCAGCGTCGACTGCCGGTCGCCCTCGAAATGGCACACCACGTCGACGAGGTGCTCGAGCAGGCGCGGACCGGCGATGCTGCCGTCTTTCGTGACGTGACCGACGATGATCGTCGGCAGGTCACGCTCCTTGGCGACGCGCGTGAGCGTGGCGGCGACTTCGCGCACCTGTGCGGGCTGGCCGGCGAGCCCGTCGTTGAGCGAGCTCGACACGGTCTGCACCGAGTCGACGATCAGCAGCTGGGGCTTGACTGCGTCGATCTGCCCGAGAATCGTGCTGAGGTCGGTCTCCGACGCGAGGTAGAGGTAGGGCCACAGGGCGCCGGTGCGTTCGGCGCGCATCCGCACCTGCGAGGCCGATTCTTCGGCGCTGACGTAGAGCACCTTCGTGCCCTGGGCGGCCGCCCGGCTCGCAACCTCGAGCAGCAGGGTCGACTTTCCCACGCCTGGCTCGCCGCTCAGCAGGATCACGGCTGCGGGCGCCACCCCGCCTCCGAGCACTCTGTCGAGTTCCTCGATGCTCGTGGTCGTGCGCTTGATCGAGCCCGAGGTGTACTCAGTGATGGGCTTCGCCACGCGGGCCGCGCTGATGCGCGCGCTCGGTACAGCACGAGTGGGGGCGTCGACGCTGTCGACGGTGTTCCAGGCCTGGCATTCACCGCAACGGCCCACCCATTTCGCGCTCTCCCAACCGCACTCGGAGCATCGGAAGTTCGCGGTGGGTCGGGCCATGCTCGAAAGCGTAGCCGCGGCATCCGACAATCAAGCGGCGCGGATGCTGGAGCCTCGCGTTCTGAGCATCCCCGAGCGTGTACTAAGCTTTTCGGCGGTGACGTGTCCGAGCGGCCGAAGGTGCGACTCTCGAAAAGTCGTGTGGAGTGACCCTCCACCGTGGGTTCAAATCCCACCGTCACCGCCAATCTGAACCCCTCGATTTCCGCGGAATGATGCGGAAGTCGAGGGGTTCAGTCGTTCGTTGTCGGCCGGCCGGATGCGGGCTCAGCGGTTCGCGCCGAGCGCTCTGACGAAGCGGCGGGCGATCTCGCGTTCGATGTCGTCGGGCACGGGCTGCGCTCCGGCGATGAGGCTCTCAGGGTCGGTCGCGACGCGCTCCAATGAGAGCGACTGCAGCAGAAACCCGAGGTCCATTGACTCGAGCGAGTTGCCCTTCGGGTTGGTTCCGGCGAGGTTCACCATCCGGCCGCCGGCGAGCAGCACGATGTGGCGGCCTCCGGGGAGGTCTACGCGCTCGATAGCCGAGTCGAGTTGGGTGAGGCGTTCGGCATCCGCGTAGAGCGCATCGACGTCGATCTCCCAAGGGAAGTGGCCGGCGTTTGCGAGCACGGCGCCGTCGTTCATGCGGTCGATGATGTCCCTGGTGATGACGCCAGGGTGTCCGGTCGCGGTCACGAACACCTGGCCCCACTCGGCGAGATTCTCAAGCTCATCGACGCGGTAGCCATCGAGCGCCGCCTCGAACGCCTTGATCTCATCGACCTCGGCGATCGCGACCCGTCCGCCGAACGCCCGAAGGTATTGGGCAATGCCTCGCCCGCACCAGCCGTAACCGGCGATTACGAAGCGGCCTCCGGGGATCATGAGGTTCGTGATCCGCATGATGCTCTCCACGACGGACTGCCCAACCGCGTGACGATTTTCGCCGATCGCCTTCAGGAGGCTGTCGTTGATCACGATCGTGGGAAACGGCAGCTTGCCGGCGAGTTCGGAACGCAGTCGAAGTGCGCCGCTCGTGGTCTCTTCGGTGCCACCGATGACGGAGTCGGCCATGCCTGCGGCGACGATCCCCGCTGCGAGGTCTGCGCCGTTGTCGAGCAGGATGTCGGGCTTCGCGTCGATCACCGCCGCGACGTTGCGGTGGTGCTGCTCGAGAGAATCGTCTCGCGAGCCCAGCACCGTCATGCCTTGTCCACGAAGGAACGCGACCACGTCGTCCTGAGTCGTGCCGAAGTTTCCGGTCGCGACGATCTCGGCACCACCGGCGGCGAGCACTTCCAGAAGCACTGCGGTCTTCGGCTCGAGGTGCAATGACATCCCGACCCGCCGGCCGGCGAAAGGCTGTCGCGCCGCGAATTCTGTGCGCGCGTCGGCCAGCAGCGGCATCCGGGATCGGATCCATCGAATGCGTGCCTCGCCGCGGTCGAAGAGTTCTGACATCTTCATCGCCTTTCTCGCCGTCACAGTCTCACACGCCGTGCGCACGGGACGCCGGCCGCAACTCCGCCGCGCCGTCAGTGGCGCGCTGGAGCAGCGTGGCAACCCCGAGTTGCACGGTCAACCCACTCTGGGCAACAGTCGCTCAAGGCGGCGAAGGTCTTCCCGTAGGCCGCGCCGAAGCTGGAAGCCCAGGAGTGGCTCGAACACCCGGGCGGCGCCGTTCAGCCTCACTTCGAGTGCTGCGCGGATCTCGCTGCCGCGGTCGCGCGGGGTGACGGTGTAGCTGCCGCCGCCGTGCCAGGGGTCGCCGTCGAGCCGCCACTCGACGCGGTGACCCTCTGCGAAGTCGACGATCGTCCAGCGCATGGTCAGCGACTTCGAACCCATCGCCACATCTGTCTCGCCGTCGACCCCGAGCGCAGGCGCCCCGGCACCGACGTAGCGCGAGCCCTCGATGGACTGCCGCCACTGCACCTCATTCTCGACGTTCGCGAGAAACCTGAACGCCGCTTCGGGCTTCAATTCCGTCGAGATGGAGTGTGCGGTTCTCGTCATCGTGCTTCTCGTTCCTGGGAGTTTCGAGCGGCGTGCGGGTAGCGGCGAACCGACTGGCTCTCCTGAGCGATGCGCCGCAAGCCGGCGAGCAGGGTGTCGCCGAGCGCTGTCCCGACGATGACCGCCTCCGCCATACGGTCGCGGTCACCGCTCCGCTCAACCGCGTCGAGGTCTGCTTTGGCGACGATGTCGGCGGCTTCTGCATAACGGGGGAGCGTGTCGGCAAGGTCGGGTCGACCGATCGAGTCGTAGGCGTCGAGCACGCCCGCGGCGAGCTGGATTCCGGGGTTGCCTGGATGGGTTTTCCACCCGCGCGCCTGCATCACCGACTCCACGCGCGCCATCGACCTGTCGCTGGGATTCCCTTGCCGTTCCTGGGTTCCCGCTTTCTGCGCTTCACCGAGCAGGGCGCCGAGCGGAAGCTGAGGATCGTCGATCGCCTTCAGGATGTCGCGCGTGGTCGCGACCGAGAGCGACCCGACTTCGATGAGTGCTCTGATCAACCGCAACCTCGCGACGTGCCCGTCGTCGTATTCGGTCTGGTTGTAGCCGGTCCGCTTTCCGGCGGGCACCAAGCCCTCGCGTGTGTAGTACTTCACGGTGGCGGGGGATACCCCTGCAGCCTGGCTGAGCTGGGAGATCTTCACATCGACACTGTAACTATCGATAGTGAAACTATCAACCTTAGTCTTCGTGGGGCGGTTTGCGCTGCTCGTCGGGATTAGTCTGCGCAGTGAGGCCAGGATACCTGCCGATGCGTGAGCGGCAGGCCGAGCGCGAGCGTCACGGAAGCGAGGACGGATTGTCAGAACGAACGGAGGAGATCCGGCAGCATCTGACCTCGACATCCGAGTCGTTCAGGCAGCGCCTGCTGGACTGGGTGCGAATCCCTTCCATCGCCGGTGATGAGGAGCACCGCAGAGCGTTGCTCGATTCGGCTGAGTTGTTCGCGGAGTACTGCCGCGCCGACGGCTTCCCGCGAGTAGAGGTGTGGCCGCAGGGCGACAGCAACGCCGTATTCGCTGAGTGGCCGACCCCTGGCGGCGCGGGCGCCCCGACTGTGCTGGTCTACAGTCACCACGACGTGCGAGCTCTGGCGGGAGACAAGTGGACGGTCGGCGACCCCTTCGACCCGTTCATTCGAGATGGTCTGCTGTACGGACGAGGCTCCTCCGACGCCAAGGCGCAGGCGCTCATGCACCTCTGAGCGCTCAGCGCCCACCTGGGATCGCACGGGAGCGCTCCTCGGGTGCACGTGAAGCTCCTCATCGAGGGCGAAGAGGAATTGGGGTCGCCGCATCTCCAATCCCTGCTCGACGAGCATCGCGCCGATCTCGGGTGCGACTTCGTCCTCTTCTCCGACACGACGCTCGTCGATGCTGACTACCCCGCGGTTTGCACGTCTGTGCGAGGGATGCTGGGAGCCACTGTCACGCTGCACGGTCCGCAGCGCGACGTGCACAGCGGCGCCGTCTCCGGGCCGGCCCCGAACCCGATCCTCGACCTGGCCTTCCTGCTCGCGCGTCTTCACGACGAGCGCGGCCGCATCACGCTTCCGCGCTTCTATGACCGAGTGAGCACGCCCGACGCCGCCCAGCGCGCGGAGTACGCGGCACTGCCGATCACGCCGAGCACCTGGCTCGAGGAGACGCGCACGCCGAGAGTCGGCGGGGAGGAAGGGTTCACGATCCCGGAACTTCTGTGGGCCCGGCCCTCGCTCGAAGTCATCAGCATCGAGGGCGGCGACACGGAGGGGCTGCCTCGCGCAGTGATTCCCGCTACCGCGACGGCAGAACTCAGCATCCGCATCGTCGACGGTCAGCGCACTGAAGAAGTGGGTCAGCAGTTGCGGGAATGGCTTGAGCGCGAGGCGACTGGGCTGCAGTGGGAACTCACGCTGTCAGAGCTCACTGCGCAGCAGCCGTACCGCACCCCGCAATCGCCCCAGCTCGACGCGTTCGCTGCCGCCATGGGCGCCGGATTCGAGTCTGCCGAGGTGGGCCGAATGGGTAACGCCGGTGGCGGACCTGCCGAGCTTCTCGCGCGCATGCTCGATGCTCCGGTGTTGTTCTTCGGCACCGGTTTGGTCACCGACAACTGGCACGCGGCGGATGAACGGGTCGATCTCGCGGTGGTTGAGAAAGGCGCCGCGACCCTGGCGCACTTCTGGGCGCTGATCGCTGAACAGCAGTCGTGAGGTTCGGCGCGATCGCGGCGAGCTAGCTCAGCGCCGCCCGGAGATCCTCTTCGGCCCCCACCGCGCCTGCGGGTCCAGCCGCTGTACGAGCGGTTCCAGCGCGTCGGCCAGTGCGTCGAGCTGCTCGGGGGCGAGGTGGTCGATGACCAGGCGGCGCACTGTCTCGATATGGCCCGGCGTTGCGAGCACCAGTGCGCGCCGGCCCGCGGTCGTGAGGCGCACGTCGATCGCGCGCCCGTCGTCGGATCGTGCCTGTCGCTCGACGAGCCCCCGACTCTCCAGTCGCGTCGCCACTTTGGACAGCCGGGGGAGTGTCGCGTTGGTCGCTGCCGCGAGCTCCTTCATGCGCAGCGTGTTGTGCTCTGCGTCTTTCAGCACGGTCAGTGCGATGAACTCGAAGTGGGTGAGTTGCGAATCCGCCTGCAGCTGAGCGTCGAGGGCGGCCGGCAGGAGTTCGGCAGTGCTGACGAGCGCGAGCCAGGCGCGCGACTCCGCGGCATCCATTCGAGGCACCGAGCGATCCATTGCGACGAGTCTAACGAAGGCCTCGGGAATAGTTGCAGCGGCAACCGTGTTGTGCATTGAGTAGCAAGTTGCCGTGGCAACTACTTCTCGAAGGGAACACAATGACCACCATCTCCATCATCGGTACCGGGAACATGGGCGCCGCCATCGCGGCCATCGCTGCGAAGGGCGGCGCGGCTGTGCAGGTCGTCGCCCGCGACCGGGCGAAGGCGGCCGAACTGGCGACGCAGGTGAACGGTGCGGCCGCGGCAGTCGGCGAAGAGCTCACGGGCGAGATCGTCGTCCTCGCCGTGCCCTACCCGGCGCTTGCCGAGATCGTCTCGACGTACGGCGACAAGCTCGACGGCAAGGTGCTCGTCGATGTCACCAACCCCGTGAACTTCGCCACGTTCGACGGGCTCACCGTGCCGGCCGACAGCTCGGCTGCTGCCGAACTCGCCGCATCGGTTCCCGGTGCCCGCGTCGTGAAGGCGTTCAACACCAATTTCGCCGCGACCCTCGCTTCCGGTGAACTCGATGGAGCCGCAACCACAGTGGTCATCGCGGGTGACGATGGTGCAGCCAAGTCATCGGTCGCCGAGGTCGTCAAGGCTGGGGGCCTCGCGGTGGCGGATGCCTGCTCGCTCAAGCGTGCTCGCGAGCTCGAGGCGCTGGGCTTCCTGCAGATGGTGCTCGCTGTGCGTGAGCACATCGGCTGGACCGGCGGGTTCGCGGTTCGCGCCTGAACTGCCGTGACTGAGTCGTCTCAGCACTGATGCAAATCGAGGTGAGGCGGTGGGGCGTTCAGCTCCACCGCCTCATTCACTTCGAGGCGTCGAGGATGCTGCGCGCCATGCGCCGCGCGAGTTCGACGGCTCCGGCTTGCGGTCTGATGGCACTGGTCGCGAGCGCTCCGTCATAGAGGATGCACAGCTGGTCCGCGATCGCTTCGCTGTCGCCGATCCCCCCGAGCATGCGAACGAAGGCATCGTGCAGGCCGCGCTTGTTAGTGCGCGCCCAGCGCATTGGCGGCCTGTCCGGATCGGGTACTTCGGCGGCGATCACGAACGCGCAGCCGCGGAATGCCTCGTCGCCCACCTGCTCGGCGAGGTAGTCGAACACCGCATCGGCGAGGTAGTCGAACACCGCATCCACCTTCTCCTGCGGCGACCCATCGCTTCGGGCGAAGCCGTCGTGAATCGACCTCGAGGACCCAGGTGCTACGCGCGAGCAACTCGAAGACCTCGTGCGGCTCGTCGAGGCTCGCTCGCCGATTCGCAGCACGCTCACGCGCGGCGTCGAGGTGGTCACGCAACTCGCGTAGGGAACGTTGCGTCATTGAAGAGCCGCCCCCGCCGGTTCACCGCCTCTCAGATGCGCTCCCACGCACGCGCCTAGCCGTGGATCGCTTCCCTGGTCACACGCTCCGGTGTGGTCGAACGCCCGGCCAGCGGAACCTTGGCCAGTGCCTTGAGCGCGAGCGGCTCGAGAGCGCGGTACCCGCGCCACGCGGCAACGCCGACTGCCAGGGAGAGCACAGTGCCTACCACCGGCGCAGTGCTCTCCCAAACCGGGAACACCTGCCAGTGCGTCAGATAGATGAACATCGAGGCGCCAGCGAGCGCCCACGTCGCCGGCACCAAGATCCGTGGCAACCGCAGCGTCGGCAGCCATAGGAGTACCAGCACGCCGGCGATCACGACCGCCTCGCGCGCCGGGTCGGCGAAGAACCCGAGGGTCCCCGCGACGGTGATCAGCGAGAGGAGAACCCGCTGCTCAAGGCGCCGGGCCCGGGCTCCGGCCCAGCCGATCGCGAAGATCCACAGTGCGGCGGCGACTGTGTAGCGCTCCACGAGGCCACTCTCGACCCCGGTGACCGCGTATCGCGCGACTAGAGCGCCCACCACCAGCGCGAGTGGAAAAGCGAACGGGAGTCGACGATCGAGCTGATCGAGCGGACGCGCGGCGAAGAGCGCCGCAAGGCCGAGCATGATCCAGACAGCCAGCTCAAAGAACCAGAACTGCCACTGGTCGGTCCATCGATCGGGGCCCGGCACGAACGCGTTCACCAGCAGGGCGGTCGTCGCTCGGTACTCGCCGGTGATCAACGCGACCGAACCAATCCACAGCACGGCAGGCGCAGCGAGTTGGGCGACTGACCGCAGCAGCTTGATAGTGCGACCGGCCCCTGGAACGTCTGCCAGCTGAAATCTGGCCAGGTTGTAGCCGACGACGGCCAGGAGCACGTGTGCGCCGCCCTGGAGTCGGAAAAGGTCTGCGTGAGAACCGACGATCAGCACGATCGCGAGCGCGCGAAGGACAGCGGCCGTGTCGACCCGCTGCGTTCCGGACCATCTGGACCGATCAGTAGCGTGTTTCCGGTCTGGCGCGCCCGCGCCCGGTGCGAGGCGAGGAGCGCGACTCGCCGTCGATGCGTTCCAGTCGTCGCAGCCGTCGAGTTCATTCACTGTGCCGGGGAGCAACTCGGAGGGAGGTGTTCCGCCCTGGGCTAGTTCGATCGGCGTCATTGACGGCCAGTCGCGGGGGAGCTTGCCGAGGATTGGCTCCAGTCGCAAGGAGACTTCGACGTAGCTGAGGGAGTCTCCCCCCAGCGATGCGAAGGAGTCATTGGGGGTAGCGTCAGGACGGCCCAGGAGTTCAAGGTACAGCGCAGTGATCGACGCTGCCGTGGACGCCGCATCACCGGAGAAGCGCTGCGGATTCGGCGCGCTGCGATCGGCCATTCCGTGAGGCGCTCGCGTGCGTTCGGCGAAGCGCACGAGTGCCGCGGTGTCGGGCTTGCCGCTCGCGGTTCGGGGGAACTCGGCCACGGCGAAGCCCTCTACGGCGTGCAATGGCACGCCAATCACCGCGGCTGCACGATGGCGCGCGCCAGCCACGTGTCGCTCGGCCAGCGCGAACACCAGCAGGCGCTCGTTGGCCGACGCAAGTCGCACGTCGAACCCATCGGCTGCAAGCCGCTGCTCGAGCTCATCGAGGTCGATTCGCAGTCCAAACACTTTGGCGAAGCGGTTCATGCGACCTACGACCTCGAAGAGGCCGTCCCGACGATGTCGCGCAAGGTCACCGGTGCGCAGTTCGTGCACGGTGCGACCTAGCGCGAAGTCTGCGGCGCTGTGTGCGTAGCCGAGCATGACATTCGGACCCGAGTAGACCAGTTCCCCGACGTCAGTACCGGCTTCGAGGTCGACCCGGAGCGAGCCTCCCGGTATCGGACCGCCTATCGCTCCGGCTTTCGTCTCTGCCAGGCCGGGTTCGAGATAGGCCATCCGAGCGGTCGCTTCCGTTTGTCCGTACATGACGAACAGCTCGAACCCGCGATCCTTGCCCAGCCGAGCGTAGCGGCGAACAAGTTCCGGAGCCAGACGGCCACCGGCCTGAGTGATGTATCGCAGACTCGGCAGCGAGCGCTCTTCGAATCGACTCGCCTCCAGCAGTTCAAAGGTATAGGGCACCCCAGCGAACGACGTCGCGCCAACAGCCGCAAAGTCCCGCCAGAACTGCTCGTCCGACACGCTCCGATCGGTCAGCGCGACACTCGCCCCGGCAGTCAGATGGCTGTTCACGACAGACAGCCCGTAGCAGTACTGCAACGGGAGCGTGGTGACTCCACGATCGTCCCGAGTCAGGTTCAGGTATTGCGCGATTGCGGCCGCGTTGCTTCTGAGGTTCTCGTGAGAGAGCCGGACTAGCTTCGCCGATCCGGTCGACCCCGAGGTGCCCACGAGCATGGCGAGCTCCGGATGCAGCTCGTGACTCGTGCCTCGTCGTCGCTCGCACAACGCCCAGCTTTCATCGCGTCCGGCGGCCACGACGTCAGGGTTGAACAGCTCGACAAACGTTTCTCTACTACGCCGTCCCGCCTCGTCGTCCGCGACGAACATCACCGGATGCCGTCCCGCCAGGGCCGCGAGATATGTAACGATCGGCTCGACCGCGTTACCTGCTGTGATCATCACGAGGCGACGGGTGTCACCTAGTCGCTCAGCTCGCTCTGCCACGCGACAGGCGAGTTCCTCGTAGAGCACCTCGCGCCCGCCCTCGATAAGTGCGACGTCGCGGGGACCGCCGCCCAGGAACGGGAATGACGGAGGTGTACGGAGCATGACTTTGCCTACGGAGTCGAATGGTTAGCGCAGGCTAACCTAACACCTCCGCGGTGAGGGTGGGGCAGCTTCACTCTTCTCCGAACGTCCTCAGAACGTCGCGAGCGGCCAGCCGGTGTATGCCTCGGCGAGATACGTGCGCCCGGCGCGCGATGACGTCACCGAATGCAGTTCGCCGAAGCGGCGCTGGAGATCGAACTCGGTGGCGTCGGGCGCGGCGTGCAGCATGCTGGTCATCCACCATGAGAAGTGCTGGGCGCGCCAGATGCGGTCCAGCGCGCGCTCCGGGTAGGCGTCCAGGTGGGCCTCGGAGCCCGTTTCGTAGAACGACTGCAGCGCGCCGCTCAGCAGCAGCACGTCGGCGACGGCGAGATTGAGGCCCTTCGCCCCGGTGGGCGGCACGGTGTGCGCCGCGTCTCCGACGAGGAAGGCCCGGCCGCGGCGCAGCCGGTGCGCGACGAAGCTGCGAAAGCGCAGCACGTCGCGCTGGAAGATCGGGCCCTCGATGAGGCCGCCGCCCACGCGGGTTTGCAGCGCATCCCAGATCTCCGGGTCGCTCATGCTGGCCGGGTCGAGCTCGGGGTCGCACTGCAGGTACATGCGCTGCACGGTGTCGCTCCGCTGGCTGATCAAGGCGAATCCATGCGGCGAGGCGCTGTAGATGAGCTCCGGCGCGCTCGGCGGCGCCTCTGTGAGGATGCCGAACCAGGCGAAGGGATACTCGCGGAAGTGGCCGCCTGTGCGAGACCCGGTCACCGTCTCGCGCGCGATCGACTGCGAGCCATCCGCGCCGATCACGAAGTCGGCGGTGATCTTTAACAAGTGCCCGTCGGCGCCGGTGCCGATCACGCGCGGCGCGTCGCTGTCGGCATCCATGATCTCGGTCGCTGTCGATTCGAAGCGCACCTCGCCGCCGTCTCGAAGACGTGCTGCGATCAGGTCTTTGAGCACCTCATGCTGCGGGTACAGCCACACCGCGCGTCCGACGAGGTCGGCGAAATCGATGCGGTGGCCAGTGCCTTCGAAGCGCAGTTCAATGCCGTCGTGGCGATGGCCCTCGGCGAGCACGCGCTGCGAGACATCAGCCGACGTGAGCAGATCGACGGTGCCGTTCTCCAGGATTCCGGCGCGGATGGTCTGCTCGATCGCATCGCGGCTCCGTCCGTCGATCACGATTGAATGGATGCCGGCACGGTGCAGCAGATGCGAGAGCATCAGGCCCGCTGGGCCTGCGCCGATGATCGCGACTTGGGTTCGGGCTGTTGAGGCCATCGGCGCTCCTTCACGACGCGGGACGGATGGCAACAGCATCGTGTCGAACCTGCGGCGTTCGGTCGGCGCTTCTCGATCAACGGGAAAGAAAGCCGGTCGCCGCGATCGCTTCGGTGATTCGCGATGCCGCTCGCTTGAGCACCAGCACCGCCTCCTGGTCGCCGGCCCGCTCACGGGGGAGCACTACGGAGAGCGCCGCGATCACGGTGCCTGAACCGTCGCGCACCGGAACCGCGATGCCCGACGAGACCTGCTCGATGAACCCCGGTGCCGACGCGAACCCCAGGCGCCGCACTTCTGCGAGCTTCGAACGCAATCGCCGCGGGTCGGTGATGGTCTCCTGCGACACCTCGCGCAGCGGCCCGGAGAGCACCGCCTCCTGCAATTCCGGCGGGGCAAAGGCGAGCAGCACGAGTCCCGACGAGGATGCGTGCAGCGGCAGCCGCCCGGCGATCCGGGTGACGTTGGCGCCGGCGTTCCGTGCGGAGAGCCTCTCGATGAACAGCACTTCGTGCTCTTCCAACACGGCGAGTTGAGTGTGCTCGCGCACGACCGCCTGCACCTCTGCCATGAATGGCATTGCGAGCTGGCGCAGTCCGAGCGCCCGGGAGCCTCTGGTGGTCAGCTCCCACAGGCGCAGGCCGATTCGGACCGCCCCGCTCTCGTCGCGCTCGAGCAGGCCCGTTTCGACCAGCTCGCCCACGATCCGGTGCGCCGTGGAGGTCGGGAGCTGCGACCTTCTGGCGATCTCACTGGCCGTCTGCGAGACGCGGCCGCTGTCGAACGACTCGAGCACGCGCACCACGCGCTGCACCATCGAGTCGCCGGTCGGTGAGTTGGCCACATACGTAGCGTCTCATGCGCCCGACGCGAGGCGTGTGGCGAAGGCGTGCCGCGAAGCCAGGGCGCGCCCGAGCTCTCGTCCGTTGTACCGGGACCCTCAGCGACTGGCAGGATGACGACGTGATCAAGCGAGTGACCGCGGCCGACGTCGCCGCCCGGGCGGGGTGCACTCCCGCCGCGGTGTCGCTGTGGATCAACGGAAAGACCGCCGGCCGCATCAGCGACCAGGTCGGCGAGCGCATCCGCGAGGCGGTGGAGGCCCTCGGCTATGTGCCCAACCGCACCGCGCAGCAGCTCTCGACCGGGCAGTCGCGACAACTCGCCTTCGTGTTCCCCGACGTCTGGTACACGTTCTTCAGCTACATCCTCGACGGCATCACCGCGGAGATCGACGAGAGCTGGGACCTCGCACTGACCATGCCGCTGCGGCACGAGCGCGAGCAGGGCGGCGGAACGCGCGCGGCCTTGCAGCGGGCGCTCCGCGGAGGGCCCGCCGGCCTCATCATTGCAAGCCCCGAGCGCGAGATGCTCGACCTCGTACCACCTGGGCTGCCCACCGTCGTCATCGACGCTGACTCGGCACCGGAGCACTGCTCGCTGGCCCGCTACGACTTCGAACCGGGAGCAGCCGCGGTCGCCGCTCACCTCTCGGCGGCGGGGCACGAGCGAGTCGGCTATATCGGCCTCGACCGGCGAGCGGACACGCTGCTGACGCGCCGCGCGCGGTTGGGCGACGCGCTCGAGGCCCACGACATCCGCTTCGCCCTGCCCGATCTGCTGCTCGATAACATTCGGGCCGACATGGTGGCCGATCGAGTGAGCGACTGGCTCACATCGGACGTGACAGCCGTCATCTGCGGCGATGAGTCGCTCGCCTATGGCGCGATCGCCGCAAGCCAACGGCTCGGGCGGTCGGTGCCCGGCGAACTCTCGCTCGTCTCGTTCAACGACCTCGCGCCGGCGTCGCTCATCGAACCCTCGCTCACGTCGGTGCACATGCCCACGTATGAGATCGGCAGGCTGGCGGGCCAGATGCTCGCGAGTCGCGTTGCCGGCGGTGACGTGCGTGTCGAGACCGTGCCGACCGAACTGGTGGTCCGAGAATCCACCGGCCCTCGCGCTGTACTGCGCTAGGGATCGAGCCAGCGCGGACGACGGATGCCGGGGCACGCGGATGCCGGGTGCAGCCCGTGCCGCACCCGGCATCCGCTTCGCATGAGCCGATCGGCCGACGGCTACGCGGCGGCGAAGCGGCGGAGGCCGATGGTGCCGAGGCCGGTCGCGAGCAGCAGCGCTGCCAGGCCGAGCATCGGAGTGCTGCCCGTGGAGGCAAGCGCTGCCGCGCTCAACCCCGACCCGGCTGTCACCGCTGACTCGTCGAGCTCGATGACGAACCCGTCGCGCTGAGCCGCAACGACCGCTTCGGTGCCGGTGGATGGCGGCGTGGCGCTCGGCTGCGCCGGAACCTCAGCCACGGTTCCAGTGCTGGAGTCGAGCGCAGCATCGAGCTCCACGGCCATGAGCGGAGTGCTCAACGCGAGCGGCGCGCGCATCATGAGGGGAGCGAAGGTCGCCGTACCCTCACTTGTCGCCGGTGCGCTCTCAACCGCCACCGCCGTCGAGTTCGGAGCCAGTGCCATCCGGAACGTCGCCGGAGCAGAGCGAACCGTAGCGGTGCCCGTCGTGCCCACGCCGACCAGTCCGGCGTCCGATGCCTCACCGAGCACGACTTCCACGCCGCCAGCGCCGATGACGCCTTCCTCGATCGGGTTGGTCAGCACGTCTGCGTCGAGCAGCTTGCCTTCGTCGCCCAGAGCCGCCGCGCGGATCACTGCGTCCTCGGGGCTCGTTCCCAGCAGGTCGAGACCGATCCACTCGGCATCGCCCGCACCGGGCTCGATGATCGCGGTGTCGAACACATCAACCCCGATCGCGTCTTCTGCCGGCATGCCATCGGGCACCGTGCCGTCGAGCACCGTGCCGTCGAGCACCACGCCGTCGAGCACGCCGCCGTCAAGCACGGAGCCGTTCAGCAGCGCTTCTTCGCTCAGCGCACCTGAGTCGCCGAGCACCTCGACGCTGTTCCCGTCCACCTCAGTAGGCGCGGTCACGATCGGTGCGACTTGCGTGCCACCGAGCAGTGCGTTCTCGCCTGAGGTGACGGTCGAGCTGTCAGCCGGCGCTCCAGCATCTCCAGCCGTTCCCTCCGGTGCGGTCGAGGCTGCGTCACCGAGCACGCTCAGCGAGTTGCCCTCCACGGCGATGGGCGCGACGACGACCGGTGCCACCTGGGTGCCGCTCGCAATGCCGTCATCGCCCGAGGTGCTGGTCGTGGCGTCGCCGGGCGCGAGGTTCGTCGCCTCGGCATCCGAACCGCCCGCCGCGCTCGAGTCGCCCAGCAGGCTGATGGCGTTGCCGTCGACCGAGATCGGTGCCGTGACAGCCGGCGCCACCTGAGTGCCGCTGACCACGCTGTCGTCGCCCGACGTGCTGGCGGTGCCTGCGTCGGTCGTCGCGCTCGGGTCGCCAGCGCCTTCGCCACCGGCGGCCTCGGCATCGCCCAGCAGGCTGACGGCATTGCCGCCGACGGAGATCGGCGTGGTGACGACCGGCGCGACCTGGCTGCCAGACGCGATGCCGTCGTCGCCAGACGTCTCCGCGGCGTGGGCGGTGGCGGTGCCGAGCAGCCAGAGGCCGCCAGCGAATGCCACGCCGCACGCGCTCTTCAACAAGAGCTTGTTCATGACTTGATTCCTTCCTGAGTGAGTTGGCGCGCGGAAGCGCGCGTAGGTGCCGTGCTCCGCGTGGCGCGGAGCCGGGCCCACTCAGTCAGGGGTGGAGTCGAAGCCGTACGTGGGTGAAGCGGGCACGATCGTGCTCAGCGGAAGCGATGCTCGTCCGGCATCCACACGCGCGGTCGTTGCCGAATCCGCTTCCGCGGCGGATGTCGAAGAGCCGCCGCCGGAGCCGGTCGCCGCGCCGGCGGTGCTCACCGTGTTGAAGTCGAGTTGGGCTGGCGTCGATGAACCGGCCACCGCTGGCGCAGCCGAGTGCGCATCGTCAGCGCCAGGCTCGAGCGCTCCGACCGTCGCGGCGCGTGGTGCGGCGGATTCGGGCGCCGTCGGTGCGGTCGCTACGTCGAGCGCAGGCGCTGCGGCATCAACCGAGGCCTCGCCAGCGGCGGCCGGAACCCATTCGAATACTGGGGAGACTACGCAGTCGGCGAAGCCCTGCAATCCTTCGCTCATGTAACCGCCTGCAGCGTCGAGGACCTCGACACCGGTCGCTACGACCGCCTGCGTGAGTTCATGAAGGGCGACAAGCGCGCCGTCGACGGAGCTGAGAGCAGGGCCGACCGAGATCCCGGTCAAGTCGTCGACTGGCGCGAGCGCAGGCAGTTCTGCACTCGTCGTCTCGCTTGACTGCTGCACGTCTGAAACGGGCGACTCGATCCGCTCGGCACCGTCGCTTCCACGAACGTCGGCGACTGAGTCGACGACGGGGGTGGCGGCTTCCACGACCGACTCGACCGCCGGCTCAGCGATCACCGCTATACGCGCGGCGACGTCGTCGGCGGAGGCTGCGTCGGCGCGCGACACCACCGAGTTGCCGATGGAAGCGGCCACTGCGCCGAGCTGCTCGGCTGCGCTCGCCACTGGCACGGGTGTCTCGCCGGGGGCCGTGCTCGACTCAGCGGATAAGCGCCCGAGGCCGGCGCCATCGCCGGTGTCATCAGCGGCCTGGGCTGCGCCCGAGTCGAGCAGGAGGGCGAGAGCGGCACCGGCGACCAGCGCGAGCAGTGCGATCAGCACTGCACGAATCGCGCGCAGAGGTCGTGCAGCCCCGACTGCACCCTCCCCGTAGTCCACCCTCAAACCCCCGTGGCCGTTGCCGACAGTCCTTGCGGGTGAGTGAAGCACCGACCCTGCGGGGAGACCACCCCCTCTGCGTGATCTCCCAGGTTTCCGGAGGTTCCTTCAAGTCGCCGCCCAGGACTTGGCAGGCTCGTTCGACTCCTCGCGTTCCACTTCTCGTCGACTTGCGTTAAGCGGTTAACGCTGTTACGGTCGTCGCACTCGTCCCGAAGGAGTCCCCTCAGTGCCCGACACGGCAATCGCTGACATCCGCCCCGTCATCGTCGGCTCGGGCTACATCGCCGAGCGCCACATCGCCGCCTTGGCGCTCCTCGGCATCCGTCCCCTCGCCGTCTGGAGCCCGCGTCGCGAAAGCCGTGAGCGTGTCGCCGAGCGCTGGGGCACGACCGCCGCCGAGTCGCTCGAAGCGCTGCTCGACACCCCTGGCGCGACGCACGCGCACATCTGCTCGACGCCCATGCAGCACGAGGAGCCCATCATGCTCGCCGCGCAGCGCGGCCTCACGATCGTGTGCGAGAAGCCTCTGGCGCCCACCCGCGACGTGGTCGAGCGCATCGCCGGCGAGCTGGAGCGCACGGGCGCTTCCCTCTTCCTCACCTTCAATCGCCGCATGGATGCCGGCATCCAGCAGTTGCGTGCCGCGATCGCGGACGGCCGCCTAGGTCGCGTGGTCTCGGTCTTCGGCTCCTACCGGCAGCAATGGAACGCCGCGCCCTCGTCGCGTGACTGGCGCTTCGACCCCAGCCTTGTGGGTCCGAGCCGCGTGGTGACCGAAATCGGCTCGCACTGGTTCGACCTCGCCGAGTTCGTGCTCGGTCAGCGCATCGAGTCAGTCAGCGCCATGTCGGCCAACATGGGCAAGCGGACCTTCGACACCGGCAGCGAGATCGGCGAGTTCGAACCCGAGAACGAAGACCTCGTCTCTGCCCAACTCCGCTTCGAGGGAGGCGCGCTCGGGCACGTGTACGCGACTGAGCTCGCACACGGCTCGTTTGACGACATCGAGCTGCGCATCGACGGCACCCTGCGGTCGGCCGTCTGGTCGAGCACACACCCCGATCAGTTGACGATCTCGCACAAGGTCGAGGGGTCGCTCACGACCGGACTCGACTCCGACACGGCCTCGATCGAGAACTGCATCCGCGCCATCTACACCGGCACCGCCACCGAAGCGGGCGTGGCCGGCCTTGCGGATGGCCTCAGCAATGCCTCGGTGATGGACGCCGTGCGGGCATCGCACTCTGAGAACACCTGGAAGGACGTCATCCGATGAGCGGCACCACCGCATCCGTCGCCGCAGCCGCCCCTGCCGCAGACCCGATCTCGGCCGGAGTGCTGGTCGGCGCCACCGCTCTGGTCACCGGCGCGGCCGGAGGCATGGGCCGAGCCATCACGCGCGCGCTCGCCGCAGCCGGTGCGAGCACGATCTACGCGCTCGACCGCGTGGCGGCCGACGACGACCACGTCGAGTCGATCGTCGTCGACCTCGCCGACCTCGACACCCTCGCCGGCACCATTCGGGGCCTCGAGCGCACTCCCCAGATCGTCGTGAATGCGGCCGGCTATTACGCCTGGCGCGAGGGTTTCGAGATCGACACCGCCGACTTCACACGCACCTTCGACATCAACGTCGGCGCACCGTTCGTGATCATGCGCGAGGTCGCACGCCGGCTCGAGGCAGAAGGCGGCGTGGCGGATGCCGCGTTCGTGAACATCGCGTCAGTCGCCGCCAAGCGCGGCTTCCCCAACCAGGCCGACTACGTGGCCTCGAAGGGTGCGCTCGTGAGCCTCACGCGCGCTGCGGCGCAGGATCTCGCGCCCCGCATCACGGTGAACGCGATCGCACCCGGCACGGTCAACACACCGATGATCGACCAGGTCGCGCGCGATATCGCTGCGAAGACGGGCTTGCCGTTCGCCGAGCAGCGCGCCGCTCTCACCGCTGACATCCCAACCGGGCGCATGCAGGAGCCGAACGAGATCGCGGCCGCCGTGGTCTTCCTCGCATCGACCGGTGCGCGCTCCATCTCGGGCGAGACCCTCGCGCTCGACGGGGGAGTCTCGCGCGACTGAGCGCGCCGACCGCAGACTCAGCGGGATGCCGGCGCCACAGCACACCGGCTCGCGCGACCCAGCTCACAGCATCCGTTCGACCGTCATCAACCAAACTGCACCAGCACCCACTCCGGAGATCGCCATGACAATCACCACTTCACCAGTGCGCCGTACCGTGCGCGCCGCCCTGAGCCTCACCGCGGGCATCACGCTCGCAGCCGCCATGACCGCTTGCGCCTCCGGCCCGGCCGAGAGCGGCAGCAACGGCGGCGACGCCGACCAGGGTCAGGTCGTCTACCTCTCGAGCCAGCCGGCGGGCGACTCGGGTTCGATCGATGACATGGTCGCGGGCCTGAAGCAGGTCGGCGAGCAGGAAGACGTCGACACCAAGTACCTCGAGGTCACCGACCCCTCGGCGTTCGAGAGCTCGCTCCGCAACGCTGCACAGTCGGGCGCTTCGGTGATCGTCACCGCGTTCCCCGACCTCACCGACGCGATCACCCAGGTCGCCCCCGACTTCCCCGACACCGAGTTCGTGCACATCTTCGCTGCTGAGCGCGAAGAGCCGCTCGACAACGTGACCACGCTCGGCTTCGAGATCCACGAGGCGTTCTACATCGCGGGCTTCTCGGCCGCGAAGCTCTCGCAGAGCGGCGTCGTCGGCTGGGTCGGCGGCGACAGCTCGCCCATCCTGAGCGCGAACTTCCACGCGTTCGAGGCGGGCGCCAAGGCGGCGAACCCCGCCGCGCAGGTGCTCAGCGGCGTCGTCGGCAGCTTCAGCGACCCCTCGAAGGGCCGCGACATCGCCCTCGGCATGATCTCGCAGGGCGCCGATGTCATTCAGACGGATGCCTCGGGCAGCTCGCTCGGTGTGATCGAGGCGGCGCAGCAGCGCGGTGCGCTCGTGTTCGCCGACGCGTCGGGTGAGGTCGCCGCCGAGTACCCCGAGACCGTCGTGGGCACCTCGTTCCTGCGCTTCGGCCAGGCGCTGGTCGACGCGGTCACCGAGGCCCTCGAAGACGGCTACACTGCCGGCCACAAGCAGGTCGGCCTCGACGCGGGCGTGGTCGGACTGCAGTTCGCCGACAGCTTCCTCGCGGGCAGCAGCCCGCGCGTCGCGGATGTGCCGTCGGTGCAGGCCGAGGCCCTGCAGCAGAAGATCATCGCGGGCGAGGTCGAGGTCATCTTCGACCCGAGCAGCATCTGACGCGCAATCACCGATTGCCCGATGCCCGATGTCTGTGACCGCTGATTCTGCGCCGGCAGAGCCCGTGTCCGCACACAGCGTGAACGTCGACCGCGTGCTCACCCTCCAGGGGGTGAGCATGCGGTTCGGCGCGTTCACTGCGCTTGAGAACGTCGACGTGCGCTTCGAGCCGGGGCTTGTGCACGCCGTCGTCGGCCAGAACGGAGCGGGCAAGACGACGTTCTCGCGCGTCGTCACGGGCATCTACACGCCGAGCGAGGGGCGCGTGCTGCTCGGCGGCGCGCCCCTTCGCGCTGGAAGCGTCACCGAGGCGCGCCGTCAGGGCGTCGACATGGTGCACCAGCACTTCTCGTCGCCGCCCTCGATGACGATCGCCGAGACGCTCGAATTCTTCTCTTCGGAGCGGCGGTCGTTCTTCAGTCGTCGAGGTCTCGTGCGCGAGTGGCAGCGACGCGTCGACGCGCTCGGGTTCGACCTCGACGTGAGCCGCCGCATCCGTGACCTCTCGGTGCCCGAGCGGCAGTCGGTCGAGATCGTTCGAGCGCTCAGCGGTGAGGCACGCGTCATCATCTTCGACGAGCCCACGGCGTCGATGCCGGCGCAGGCGGTCGACGCGCTGCTCGGCCGCATCCGGGACCTGGCCGCCGAGGGCCTCACCGTCATCGTCGTGCTGCACAAGCTCAGCGAGGTCTTCGCAGTCGCAGACACCGTGACCGTGCTGAACCGCGGCATCGTCACCCTGCCCAAGACATCGATCGCCGAGGTGACCGCCGACGAGGTCACCCGCCATATCATCGGCGACACCGGCCCGGCCGGCTCTGCACCGGGTGACGTCGACTCCGGCCTGGAGGGGGATGCCGTGGCCGTCGCCGCCGGGGATGCGGCCCGCCGCGGTGATGCT
The DNA here is from genome assembly GCF_029952955.1 of Ruicaihuangia caeni. Lineage (GTDB taxonomy): Bacteria > Actinomycetota > Actinomycetes > Actinomycetales > Microbacteriaceae > Ruicaihuangia > Ruicaihuangia caeni. The sequence goes on from NZ_JASATX010000002.1 coordinate 153,955, forward strand.
GCGCCAGCGGAAGAGGCACGCCCGGCCAGTGGCGAAGGCGTGCGCACCGCCATTCTCGACGTGCGTGGCCTGAGCACCGTAGCGTCGCCGAGCGATGCCCGCCTGCACGAGGTCGACCTCGTGGTCGACCCCGGCGAGATCGTCGGTGTGGCGGGCGTCGAGGGGAACGGTCAGCTTTCACTGGTCGAGGCCCTCGTCGGCATCCGCGATGCCACCGGTTCGATCGAACTCGACGGGGTGGAAGTGTCGAAGCTCGGCGTCGTCGAGCGACGCCGTCACGGCCTGCGGGTGATCCCCTTCGAACGGAACGTCGAGGGTGTGAGCTCGACCAGCGCGGTGTGGGAGAACCACGCGCTCGGTGAAGTGCTCCGTTCGCCGCGACGGTTGCTCGCCGTGCAGAAGCTTCGCGCTGCCGCTCGCCGACGGCTCGACGCCTGGGGCGTCTCGTATCGAGGGCTCGACCAGAACGCGGGTGAGCTGTCTGGCGGCAATGTGCAACGCCTCATTCTCGCTCGCGAGTTGGACGATGAGGCGCGCCTGATCATCGCGGCGCAGCCCACGCGAGGCCTTGATGTCGGCGCCATCGCCTTCGTGCAGCGCAGCCTCGCTGAGTTGGCCGACCGCGGCAACGGCGTACTGCTCATCTCCACCGACCTCGAAGAGCTCAAGGGACTCGCCGACCGCATCGTCGTTCTTCGCGGCGGCCGCCACGTGGCCGAGTTGCCGCCCAGCGCCGACCTGCACGAGATCGGTCGAGCCATGTTGGGCGGCGACGGCGGCACCGATTCGGTCGCCGCACCGTCGGGAACCGAAACACTGGGAGCCCAGGATGCGTGATCTGAAGCCGGTGCTGCAGGCGGCAGGGTTCGTCGTGCTCGCCTTCCTGCTTGCGGCGGTCATCTTCCAAGCCGCGGGCTACGACATCGGCGCGATCGGCGTCGGACTGGTCGACGGGGCCATCGCCGGTCCGGGTGCGTTCATCAACACGGTGCGATGGGCCCTGCCGCTCGCGGTGATCGGTCTCGGCGTCGCAGTGTGCTTCCGCGCGGGTTTCTTCAACGTCGGCGCGCAGGGCCAGCTCTACACGGGCGCGATCGCGTCGACTGCCATCGCGCTGCACCTGCCAGGGCCGGCGTGGCTCGTGACGGTCGCCGCGGTCGTCGCCGCAGTGGTGGCAGGCGCGCTGTGGTCGCTCATCGCGGCGGTGCTCAAGGTGTACACCGGCGCCGACGAGGTGCTCACCACGCTCATGCTCAACTTCATCGGCGTGCTGGTGCTCGACTACGTGGCCTCGGGACCCTTGAAGGACGTCAAGGGATCGGGTCAGGTCGCCTCCAGCGAGCGCGTCGCAGAAGACGTGCGACTGTCGGATGCGTTCGGTGCATCCCCGACGCTGATCGCCATCACGCTGCTGCTCGCCGCCGCCGTGTGGATCTGGATGGCGCGCACCAAGGGCGGTCTCACCTCGAAGCTCGCCGGGCGCAACCCCGTCATGGTGCGCTGGCAGGGCGGTAACCCCAACCGCATGGTGCTCTCAAGTTTCGCCTTCGCCGGTGCCACTGCAGGCCTGGCGGGGGCGATGCACGTGCTCGGCCCGGCTGGACGCCTGGTGAGCAACTTCTCGCCCGACCTCGGCTTCACCGCAGTGCTGGTGGCGCTTGTCGGGCTGCTCTCGGTGCCCGGCGTGCTCATCGCCGCCGTGTTCTTCGGTGGACTCCAGGCGGCACTGCAGTACCTGCCGGTGGTGTCCGACCTGCCGCGCGCCGGTCTCGACCTCATCCAGGGCGTCATCGCGGTGATGATCACGCTGCAGTTGCGGTGGCAGTTCAAGCGTCGACGCGAGCGCGCACAGCAGGCGGAGCGTCAGCCGACCCCGGCCGCGACCACCACCGCGTCGAGCGAGGGGAGCAGCAGTGTTTGACTTCATCGCGACGGTGCTCCGCGACGCGGGCCCTCTGCTCTGGGTCGCCCTCGGCGGGCTCATCGCCTACCGGGCGGGCGTCTTCCACCTCGGGCTCGAGGGCCTCATGGCTGTCGGCGCCTTCGTGTCCGTGGCCGTCACCATCGGCACGGGCAATGTATGGCTTGGCCTGCTCGCGGCGGTGCTCGCCTCGGTCGCGCTCTCGGTGGCGTTCTGGCTCGCCATCGCGGTGTTCAAGGGCAACATGATCATCGTGGGTCTCGGGCTCACCACGCTCGGGCTCGCGCTCGCGTCGTTCTTGCAGATCGCGATCTTCGAGACCCAGGGCGCCATCCGCGCGCCGGCCGGGCTGCCGATCCTGGTGCCATCCGCCGATTCCTCATCACCGCTCGCGATGATCTCCGGGCTGCCGATCACGACGCTGCTGCTGCCGATCGTCACGCTCGCGATGTGGGTGCTGCTGCGCCGCTCCTCGTTCGGGCTCCGCGTGACGGCGGTCGGTGACTTCCCATTCGCCGCGCGCAGCGCGGGATACTCGCCCTCCCTCACGCGTTTGATCGCGCTCGTTGTGAGCGGTGCGCTGATCGCGGTCGGAGGCGCTGAGCTCGCCCTCGGCGGCCTGAACTCGTTCTCGCAGGACATGACCGCCGGCCGGGGCTTCGTGGCGTTCACCGCTGTGATCTTCGGAGCCGCCGCCGTCTGGGGTGTCGCGGGCGCCTGTGTGTTCTTCGGCATCTCGACCGCCATCGGCATTGCCGCACAGCTCCAAGGCTGGGCGATCCCGATCCAGTTCGTGCTTGCGCTGCCGTATGTGCTCACCATCGTGGCGGTCGCGATCGCGGCGTTCGTGGCGAGGAATCGTTCGGGCGGGCTCGCCGGCTTCGCGGAACTGCGCGACTGACGCTGCCGCTGCCGCCGACTCGTCGCCGTTCCGGTGACGGAGCCGCGGCATCCGATCCTCCGAAATCCATGCAAAGGAATATTTCTCCCGGATGACCCGTTGTCGTCTGTGATGGGGATCGGACACACTCCGGTCCGTGCATCTCGAAGCGCAACACGCTCGAAGCACCAGCGTCGTGAATCACCGATCACGACCGCCGTCACTCCAAGACTCCAGAACGGGAGAAGAACAGTGGCAGTTCAAGACAAGGTCGCACTCGTAACAGGCGCTGGGCAGGGCATTGGCCGCGCGATCGCATTGCGGCTGGCCCAAGACGGCTTCGACGTGGCGATCGCTGACATCGAGCCCCAGCGCGAGAAGGGCGAGGGTGTCGTCGCCGAGATCGAGAAGATCGGCCGCAAGAGCGTGTTCGTCGCTGCGGATGTCTCGCAGAAGGACCAGGTGGATGCCGCGGTCGACACCGCTGCCGAGAAGCTCGGCGGCTTCGACGTGATCGTGAACAACGCCGGCATCGCCCAGATCAAGCCCGTGCTCGACATCACGCCTGAAGAGCTCGACAAGATCTGGCAGATCAACATCAACGGCGTGCTCTGGGGCATCCAGGCCGCGGCTCGCAAGTTCGAAGAGCTCGGCCACGGCGGCAAGATCGTGTCGGCCGCGTCGATCGCAGCAGTGCAGGGCTACCCGATCCTCAGTGCGTACTCCGCGTCGAAGTTCGCGGTGCGCGGTTTCACTCAGGCGGCGGCGCAGGAGCTCGCTGCCAAGGGCATCAACGTCAACGCCTACGCCCCGGGCATCGTCGGCACCGGCATGTGGGATCTCATCGACGCGGAGCTCGCGAAGCTCAACGGCAAGCCCATCGGCCAGAACCTGAAGGAAGCCGTGGATGGCATCGCGCTGGGCCGCATCGAGACGCCTGAGGACGTTGCGAAGGTCGTGTCGTTCCTCGCCGGCCCCGACTCCGACTACGTCACCGGGCAGACCATCCTGGTCGACGGCGGGATGCTGTACAGCTGACCCGCCTTCCGAACTGGTGAGCCGCGAGCGGCGGCGCTCACCCTGTTCCCGTCAGAAGCCCCCGGAGACCCCGGGGGCTTCTTCTCATGGGAGCGCAGATCGATCGAGCACCCTTCGGTCAGGCACACGTCCATGTCGGCCCACTCCCAGGCATTGGGATACCAATTTCACTGACTTGCTTGACAAGTTTCACTTGGCGGTCATACATTCGTCATATCAACGGGGTGCCGGTCGGTACGGGTCGGGATCCCGCCCTGAGAGGAATGCAACGACGCATGCTTGACCAGACGCCATCGCCCACGCTGCAGCGCAGCTACGCCGCATACGCCACCGATCTCTCCCAACGGGATCTCACCATGAGCCCCGAGGATCTCGCGAGCGAATCGCGCCACCCGATGCTCATTCTCGATGACCGAGCATCGCTGTACCGCTGGCTCGCCCGCGAGATGGCCGACGAGCTCAAGCTAAGGAATGCCGAAGGACTGCCGACGCGCTGGCTGCTGCCGGTTGGCCCCAAGGACCAGTACCCCTTGCTGGCCGAGATCTGCAACCGCGAACGGATCAGCTGGAAGAACGTCTGGGCGTTCCACATGGATGAGTGGCTGGATTGGCAGGGCCGCGAGGTGCCGCCGACCCACCCGTTCAGCTTCCGCGGGTACTGTCAGCGGCACATCTACGACCTGCTCGACCCCGAGTTGCTGCCACCCGCCGAGCAGATCGTCTATCCGACGATCGCCGACATTGACGGTTTCAGCCGCACCATTGCGGAAGTCGGGGGGCTTGACACGACGTACGCCGGTTTTGGCTACCGCGGACACGTGGCGTTCAATGAGCCGCCCTCCACGCGCTGGCACAAGTACACGGTCGACGAGCTGGCTGCCTCGAAGACGCGCGTCGTGCCGTTGCTGCAAGACACCATCGTTGCCCACTCGCACCGAACGAGCGGTGGATTCACTCAAGGGATCCCTCCGATGGCCCTGACGGTGGGGATGGCCGACATCCTCTCCGCTCGCAGGCTCAGGCTCCTCACCGACGGGGGCGCCTGGAAGCAGTACATCGTGCGAGTGATGGCGCTCACTACAGAGCCCGACGTCGACTTGCCGGTGACGCTCGCACACCGGCACCCGAATGTCGATATCACGGTCGATCGCGCTTCAGCGCTTCCCATCGTTACCGGACTCGAGTGATCGAGAAGGACTGAGCGAACCAAATGACCGTCGTCGCCATCGGGTTGTATGTGCCCGACCACTATCTCTTCGTCGACCGCCTCCCCATGCCGGGCGAGAGTGTCGAAGTGCGCCGCTATGTGCAATCGCACGGCGGGAAGGCTGCGAATCAGGCGGTGGCGAGCGCGCTGGCTGGTGCCGCGACCTTCTTCGTGGGGGCTGTGGGTGCCGACCTCGCCGGGCGGCAGGGGCTCGCAGCGATGAGCGCGTATGGCGTCGACACGTCTCGGGCGAGTGTCGTCGATGGAGCCGCCACCGGCATGAGCAGCATTTACCTGGCGCCCGACGGAACGCAGATGATCGGAACCTTCGCAGGTGCGGGAGCTCGAATCGATCGTGGATCGGTTGAGGCCGCCCTCAAGGATCTGCAGCCTGACATCGCACTTCTGCAAGGGGAGGTCACAGCAGAACTGGCTCTGGAACTCGTCGGTGCGCGCATCGCACCGACCGTCATCCTCGATCCGAGTCCGGCCGATGCCTTCATCGGGCTGAGCCTTGAGAAGTGCGACATCATCACCCCCAATTCCCACGAGGCGGATCTGCTCGTCGGTTCCAGGCAGGCATCAGCCTCGGCGGTGGCAGACGCCACCGGCGTTGACGTCGTGATCGTTACTCGCGGCGCGGACGGTGCCGAGGTGTTCGATCGCGGAACCACGACTGTGCTTCCTGGCATCGACGTGCACCCCTGCGACGCCTCAGGGGCGGGCGACGCATTCAACGGAGCGCTCGCCGCGGCCCTCGACGCCGGCGGTTGTCTGCTGGATGCCGCGACTGCGGGCATTCGCGCCTCTGCGTGGTCAGTGACGCGTGAGTTCTGCATGCCGTCGTACGCCACCGCAGAAGAACTCGCTTCGTGGCGAACCGGCTCAACGGCCAGCGCTTCTAAGGTGGCCACATGACAGACAACATCGATACGGCGGACAGACGACCGCTCGCGGCCGTTCTTCGCGACAAGATCATCGACCAGATCCGACAGATGGAGCTTGGGCCGGGCGATGCGCTACCAACCGAGCGCGAGTTCACCGAACTGTTCGGGGTGAGCCGTCCCACGGTTCGCGAAGCGCTACGGCTGCTCGAGCAGGAGGGTTGGGTTCGCTCCCGGCAGGGCAAGGGTCGCTTCGTCACCGCGCAGAACCCGATCGACCGGCCACTCACCACGCTCGAGGGCGTGACGGACCTCATGGCGACGCGTGGTTATCGGCCCGAGAATCGGGTGCTGAGCGTGACCGTCTCGACCGCGTCAGTGCAGGAGTCGACGGATCTCGATCTCGGGCTCGACGCGGCCGTGGTGCGCTTGGAGCGCGCGCGGTATCGCGACGACACCCTGCTGGTCTACTCGACAGACACCTTCGCGCGAGACCTTATCCCAGGGAGTCTCGACGAGATCGACTGGAGCGGCTCTCTCTTCGACATCATGGAGTCGCTCGGCCACGCTCCCGACTTCTCTTATGCGGCGATCAAGGCAGACGCTTTTCCTGCCAACGCCGCGCGCGCCCTCCGGGTCAAGCAGAACGAGCCATGGCTAGTCATGCGTCAGAAGGTGATCGCGCGTAGCGGGCGGCCCATTCTCCTAGCGCTCGACTACCACCGAGCCGACAGTTTCACGTTCAACGTCATCCGTAAGCGGGAGCCGTCGTCCCGCTGACGGCGCTCCTGAGACCGGTTCGACGGCACCAGCTCCCTCGACAGCGAAGTCGAGGGCCACCAAGAGAGAAGGAGCAGCGAATCCCATGAATGCCATGAAGACTCGCACAACGCGAGCAGCAGCACTCGGCGCAGTCGCCGTGTCGGCGTTGCTCGTCGCCGGCTGTGCGCAGGGCACGCCCGAAGCCCCGGCCGAAGAGGAATTCGAACCGATCACCATCAGCGTCGCGCACACCATGCTCGACGCGAACCCCGCGAACCAGATCGTGCTGGAGGTCGCCGAGCGCGTCAAGGAGCGCACGGACGGCAACATCATTCTCGAAGTGTTCCCAGCCAGCCAACTCGGAAATACCACCGAGACGACTGAGCAGGCGTCCCTTGGCCAGGCGGTCATCAGCTATCTCGACGCGGCCACGGCTTCCACCTACGGAGTCGACGAATTCGGCATGTTGGGCGCGCCGTTCCTGGTCTCCGACTACGACGAAGTCGAGCGCGTCGTCTCAAGCGACCTCTTCACGGGCTGGACTGACGAGCTTGCCGAGAGCGCGAACCTGCGGATCCTGGCCCTCAACTGGCTCGCCGGTCCGAGGAACATCGTGGGCCCCAAGCCGTACACGACGCCCGACGCGCTTGAGGGCACCAAGATCCGGATCCCACCGCTGCCCACCTGGGAGGCGCTGTTCGGCACGGCGCTCGCAGCCACACCGGTGACCGTGAACGCGTCCGAACTGTACACGGCCATGCAACAAGGCGTGGTCGATGCCGCCGAACTCGACACCCCCAGCATCCGCGACTATGGGCTGTTCGAACTGCAGAAGCATGTGACCCTTACCGGACACTTCAATCTCTTCATGGGCTTCGCCATGCCGGAGGACCTGTTCCAGAGCCTGCCCGGCGAGTACCAGGAGGTGCTGCTCGATGAGTTCCTCAAGGGTGGCAAGGAGGCGACGGATCTCGCCACCGACCTCGCTGCTGAGGCGCGCACCGAGATGGAAGCCGCCGGCGTGACCTTCCACCAGGGCGACGTCGCCGCATACCGGAAGGCATCGAAGGCCTTCTACGACGCGTTCCCGGATTGGGACTCGGCGGTGGTCGACGAGCTGCTCGCCATCCGAGACGGCAAGTAGACCGCGTCGCGGGCCGGTCATGGTCGACCGGCCCGCGGCCCCCAAAGATTCGTACCCGCAGCGTTGCGAGGAACTATGACCCATCATCTCAGGCCATGGATGCGCCGGTCTGTCGCGCTCATAGAAGACGTGCTGCCATCGCTCCTGCTCTTGGCTACCGCGTTGCTGATCGCGGCTGATGTCTTCATGCGATACGTCCTGAACCACCCGATCCGCGGTGTAGGCGAGATCGTCGCCATGCTGCTGGTCTGGCAGGTCATGCTCGGCGCAGCCGCAGTCGCGCGACTTCGTGGACACATTGTCGTGGACGCCCTCATCGGGCGTTTCAGTGGAACCGTCCGCGCTTGGCTCGACGTCGTGCGTCTGCTGATTGTGATCGCGGTCGTTGCGTTTCTCCTTTGGTTCGGGTTCCAGCTCTTTCAGCAGACAAGCGGCCGAGTCGTTGCCATGCTCGGTCTCTCTCGCGGCTTCACCACCATCGCGATCCCGATTGGTGCAGCGCTCATGCTCGTCTACTACCTGCGCGACATCTCACTTGCCGTGCGCGGGATCCTACGGGGCGGCTACGTCGCGCCCGCCCAGCGCCAGGTGATTGACGAGGACGAGTTCAAGACACGACCTGTGCCCACTCGAGTGGAGGAGGTCTCCCGATGATCACTGCCTTGCTCTTCGGTGTGCTGCTGCTTCTGCTGCTGCTCGGCGTGCCCGTCGCATTCGCGATCCTCGCGACATCCCTGTGCTATCTGCTGCTCGCTCCTGGGGTGAAGCCATTCATCGCCATCCAGCAGTTCTCCGGCGGGCTCGAATCGTTCCCCCTGTTGGCGGTCCCTCTGTTCATCCTCGCCGGGGTGATCATGTCGCATAGCGGCATAGCTGAGCGCATCGTCGGCTTCGCGAATACGCTCGTCGGGCACACGCGCGGCGGACTTGCGCAGGTGAACGTGCTGAACAGCGTGGTCATGGGCGGCATGTCCGGCTCCGCGAATGCCGATGCCGCGATGGATTCGCGAGTCCTCGTTCCGCAGATGGTCAAGCACGGATACGGTCGTGATTTCTCGGGCGCCGTGAGCGCAGCATCCAGCCTCCTGGCGGTGCTCATTCCGCCCTCCATCGTGCTGATTCTCTACGGCCTGCAGGCGAATGTCTCTATCGGCGACCTCTTCATGGGCGGCTTGCTGCCTGCCGCGGTGATGGCGATCAGCATGTCGCTGACGGTGTTCTTCGTCGCCAAGCGTCGTGGCTATCAACCAACGGCGCTGCGGCGTCCAACCGCGTCGGTGGTGTTCAGGAGCACCGGTCGCGCGTTCTGGGCGCTCATGATGCCGGTGCTGCTCTTGGTCGGGCTTCGCATCGGGGTATTCACGCCGACAGAATTGTCAGCGGTCGCGGTGGTGTACACGCTCGTGATCGGCATGCTCATCTATCGCACTGTGAGAGTGCGAGACCTGGGCCCCCTGCTCAGCGAAGCGACGAAGACCACCGGCATGGTGCTGCTCATCATCGGCGCTGCGAGCGCGTTCGGCTACGTCATCCGTGCCGAGCGCGTGCCGCAGGTCATCGCCGAGGCCATGCTGTCGATCACTGAAGACAAGTGGATGCTGCTGATCATCATCAACGTGATGCTGCTCGTGCTCGGCATGCTCATCGAACCGGCGTCACTGATCATTCTTGCGACTCCGATACTCGCCCCGCTCGCTGTCGAGATCGGCGTCGACCCGGTGCACTTCGGAATCATCGTGGCGCTCAACCTCGCAATCGGCGGCATCACGCCGCCGGTGGGAACGATCCTCTTCACGGTCATGTCGATCACCGGATCTCGGCTCGGCGCGCTCGTACGGGAGCTCGGACCCTTCTACCTCTGCCTCATCGTCGCGCTGGCCATCGTGGTCGCGGTGCCCGCGCTCTCCACCCTCTTGCCGTCGCTCACGTGACACGGCGAGTACCACCGACCAGCCCATCGCAACACCCCACAAGAAGAAGGAAGACACCATGACTGCGACCGAGACGATTACGCGCGGACTGTCCCTTGAAGAGCGAATCACGCGGCTAGAAGACATTCACGAGATCAACAACCTCAAGGCGAAGTACGTGGAGGCGTGTGACAACGACCACGACCCCGTCGCGTTCTCCGAGCTCTTCGCGGAGGACGGCTCTTGGGAGGGCCCGGGCCACGGGAAGTACACCGGCCGCGAGAACATCAAGAAGTTCATCGAAGAGATCCGAGGCGACTACCTGTGGTGCGCTCACTACTTGATCCGCCCATGGATCGAGATTTCGGAGTCGGGCACAGAAGCCACCGCCGAGTGGTACGCCCACATCTACGAGGTGGTCAAGGACGCGAACGGGAACGAGCTCAGCGAACTCGCCTTCGCTCGCTACTACGACACTCTCTCGAAGATCGACGGCAAGTGGTACTTGCAGACCGTGCGCGCCGAGACCTCACGACTCTGGGAGATGGGCAAGGACTGGATCAAGGCGTGACGTTCACCGGCACTGCGACACCGGGCCGCCGCGATGGCGGCCCGGTGGGCGCCCAACGCATCGTGTTTGCAGACGGGGACCCGCTCGCGGCCGAGTTGCTCGCGGGTGAGCTCGGACAGCGCCTAGAGAGCCTCGGTAGTTTCGAATTCCACTCCCAGGCGCCGACCTCGAACGAAGAGTTCATCGACCGCATCAAGGATGCCGACGGCATCCTCCTCGGCTGGCATCTTCCGCTCGAAGTGCTTCGTTCGGCGCCGAAGCTGAAAGTCGTCTCCTTCACCGGCACAGGCGCCGCCAACTTCGTCGACCTGGGGGTCGCGAGCGAGCGCGGCATCGCGGTAACGAACACACCGGGGTACGCCGACCAGACAGTCGCGGAGCACGCTCTCGCGCTGACCCTCGCGACGATCAAGCAGCTTCACACTGACCGGGCTGTGCGCGAGGGGAAGTGGGAGACCGCAACAACGTCGCGCGACCTGGCCGATGTCACCGTGGGCGTCGTCGGGCTCGGTGGCATAGGGCGTCGCTTCGTCGAACTCTTGCTCGCGCTGGGCATCCGCGTGCAGTGCTGGAACCGAGATCGGCCCGGTGCCCCGAACGCGCCCCGCGGTGCGATCGCTGTACCGCTCGAAGAACTGATGGCAACGAGCGACGTAGTGTCCTTGCATCTCGGTCTTAATGAGCAGACTCGCGGCATGATCGGGAGCGACCTGCTCCAGTGCATGCGTCCGAGCAGTGCCCTGGTCAACACCGCGCGCGCCGAACTCATCGAGCGCGCCGCATTGCTGGACGCCCTCGATTCTGGGCGCATCGCCTCGGCAGCGCTTGATGTGTTCCATGAGGAGCCCCTTGCGGCCGATGATCCTCTGCTTCAGCACGCGAACGTGCTCGTCACACCGCATATCGGGTCGCTCACCAAGGGCGCGACTCGGCGGGTACTCGAGATCGCCGTCGAGAACATCGAAGCGTTCTTCGACGGTGTGCCCCGGAATCTCGTCTCCTGAGAACGCGACCACCAGAGAACCAGAAAAGAGACACCAGCGATGAAGTACACCCTCATCGGAGCCGGCGGCATTCAAGCGCGCGGATTGCTACACGATCTTCTCGACTTCAGTTCGGCGACCGAGATTCTCCTCGCCGATGTCGCGGCGGGCCCACTCGAGCAACGGATCGATGACCTGGGGGGCGACCCGCGCATGTCAGCGGTGGCGATCGATCTACGCGACCTTGCAGCGTCGGTAGAGGCGCTCGCGGGCACTCACGTCCTGATCATGGCCGGCCCGTCGCCTCTCGGTCGTTATGCGATGGACATCGCCCTCGGCCTGCGTTGCCATTACGTCGACCTCGGGGGTGCGTACGCAGACACCGAGGTCCAACTCGCCCGGCATGAAGAGTTCGCGGAAGCTGGGCTGATCGCTGTGCTCGGCGCCGGCAGTGCGCCGGGCATGACTAACGTCATGGCGCGCGCCGGCGCGGAAAGGCTCGATACCGTGCGCGACATCGAGATGACTGTGGCCATGAACGATCTCACTGAGCGCAGCAGTCCGTTTCACTGGCCGTTCAACCTCGCCGCCATCATCGACGAGTACGAATCGAGCGCGGTCGCGATCGAGGGCGGCGAGCGGGTGCTCATACCGCCGCGCACAGGCGAGTGGGTCGAGTTTCCGCCGCCGATCGGTCGGGTATTTCCCATCTACACGACTCATCCGGAGCCCGAGAGTCTGTACCGCTCGTTCCGGCAACAAGGCCTGGAGAACGCGTCGTTCCGCATTGCCATGCCGGCAGCCTTCCATCGACAGATGGATTTTCTCGCCTCCATCGGAATGACGAAGCAGACGAAGATCGAAGTGGGGGGTGTTGAAGTCTCTCCAGCGGAGGTGCTGGTCGAGGCGACGAAGTGGATCCCCCGACCGGCTGAGAAGGAAGAGCAGTACAGCGCGACCCGAGTGATCGTTCGCGGAGCACGACGCGGCGAAACGGTTGAGGTCGAGTTGTACATGTGCACGGGGTCACACGAGGGTTGGAACGTGCCCGCCGGCATGCTCAAGACCGTCGTACCCCCGTCGATCGTGGCGGAGATGATCGGCAATGGGGTGATCGCGACCCCAGGAGTATGGCTGCCCGAGAGCAGCGTGCCCTTCCAGGAGTTCTTCGAAGAACTGGCTTTGCGCGGGATGGTGATCGAGACGACCGAGCGCCGCGCCAGCACTATCGACGTCGCGCGCTGACGCTGAGCAGCGCGAAGCCCCCCACAGACCCGGGTGGGGGGCTTCGCTGATCGTGGAGGCGCTAGCGCTGTCCAGCGACCCTGGTTACGGGCGGCGCCCGGTGAACGCTCGAATGAGGAAGGCGATGATCGCCAGGACGAGCAGTATGAGCCCGACCCAGAGCAAGAAGTTGAGTGACTGCACGAAACCACCGGTGATCAGCAGCACGATGGCGACGATGGCGATGATGACGAAGAGCAGATTCATGATGTTCCTTCCGTAGTCGTTCGTTGTTCGAACTGGCGTTGCGGGCGGGTATCCGGTGAACCGGCTCAGTCCTTGAAAGCGTCCTTGACGTTCTCGCCGGCCTGCTTCAGGTTCGCCTTCGTCTGGTCGAGCTTGCCCTCGGCCTGGAGCTTCTCGTCGTCGGTCATGTCACCGACCGCTTCCTTGCCCTTGCCCTTGAGCTCTTCGGCCTTGTTCTCGAACTTGTCGGCTCCGCTCATCGTCGGTGCCTCCCTTCCCTTTCTCGCCCGGCAAGTGTCTGCCGGACGACCTTTCTGCGCCAGACGGTACCCCCCGACCAGGGGAGCGGCAAGAGTCGGTCCAGGCGTCGCGTTCACGTTCTTGCACCCCTGCCCCGGTCGACTCGAGCAGGGTTATCGTGCACATGTGCCCCGCCTCCGCCGCAGCGTCCCCGGTCGAAAGGGCTACGCCAGGGTTCGAGCCGGAGCGGGTTTCAGCTACCGCGACGCCGATGGCCAGACTGTCCGCGATCCGGTGCTCCGGCAGCGTTTCGACGCCCTGGTGATTCCTCCGGCGTGGACGGATGTCTGGATCTGCGAGCACGAGAACGGGCATATTCAGGCGACGGGCGTCGACGACGCCGGGAGACGGCAGTATCTCTACCACCCGGTGTGGCGCGAGCAGAAGGACAGGCTCAAGTTCGAGCGCGCGCTCGCGCTCGCGGCGTCGCTGCCGACGGCCCGAGCGTTCGTGACCAGGGCGCTGCGCGACCCTGAACCGAGCCGAGAGCGCACGCTGGCAGCGGCCTTCCGCATCATCGATCTCGGCTCACTGCGCGTGGGTCATGCGCGGTATGCCCTCGCGCACGGCAGCCGCGGTCTCGCGACGCTGCGGTGCGAGCACGCACGAGTCGACGGCGACGTCGTGGAGCTGCGGTTCCCCGGAAAGAGCCGGCAGCCGTGGAACACCAGCATCCGGGATGCCGATCTGGCGCACGTCGTTGGCGAGTTGCTCGAGGGTCGGCCCGCGAACGCACCGCTGCTCGTGTGGCCGAGGCCGTCGGTGGATGAGGGCGCTCCAGCCGATGCGAGCACCCTGCACCCGATCACGCCAGCCGACATCAACGCGTACATCAAAGAGCGCACTGGCGGCGAGTTCACGGCGAAGGACTTCAGAACACTCCGCGGCACGGCGATCGCTGCCGAATCGCTCGCGCGCTCTTCCGCCGGCAGCACCGTGCGTGAACGCACCAAGGCGGTGAGCGAAGCCATGCGAGCCTGCGCCGAAGCACTCGGGAACACCCCCGCCGTCGCGCGATCGAGCTACGTCGACCCGCGCGTCGTCGACCGATTCATGCAGGGCGAGACGATTCAGCTCTCGCCCGGTATGACGGTGGAATCGGCGTTGCGGGCAATGCTCGGCGACCCTCGCCAGCCCGAGTAGCCGCGGCGACGCGGCGCTCCATGAGCAGTGGGCAGAGAGCGGCGGGCTGCTACGCCCGGTCGATCATTCCGAACCCGATGACTCCGCCGGGTCGGGGGTGTGCTGCTCGATGAGCCAAGCGGCGAAACGCTTCGCGCGGTAGGCGGCTTCGATGTCGCCCATGGTCGAGGTGATGATCGCCCCCTTCATCAGCAACTGGAACGAGCTGGCGAAGTCTGCGGCATCCTTGAGTCCGGCCTCTCTGGCCATCTGCTCGACCCCGGCGCGCACGTGGCTGAGGTGGGTGATCGCGGTCTGGCCGAGCGGATGCTGCGGCCCCATCTCGATGAGCACGTTCACGAACGAGTCACCCTCGAAGTCGTCGCGTTCGAACCAGTCGGCGAACACGTCGAAGATCGCGAGCAGACGCTCGCGCGGAGTGCTGCCCAGCTGCTTGGCGCTCTCGATGATCGACTCGGAGGTCCACAGTTGCTCTCGCCGAGTGAGAAACGCTTCGACCAATTCATTCTTCGACGAGAAGTGACGGTAGAAGGTTGCGATCGCTACGCCTGACCGGCGGATGATCTCATCGACACTGACTTCGCGAACTCCTCTGCGTGAGAAGAGCTCGTAGGCGGCATCGAGGATGCGGTCGCGAGCACCTGGCTTCGGGCGAAATTTCTGCTGGTCAGACAAGTGTTACCTCTTGTGCGAGCCCGGGACGTCGGGGGCCGGGTAGAACGGGGGCTCTCTAAGGATGGCCCTGATCGGGGCCTCCTTGACACTGCCTCGCCAACAATTCGCTTGACAGAACGCGCGTTCTCCCCTCCAATAGGGGTAGACCCAGTGGTCACTCTCTTTCGGTCAACCCGAAGGGGTGGTCACGCGAGCAGATGGGAAGACGAAATGTCACGAACCACCGCCCTTCGCGAACGCACCACGGTCATCTCCAGCGAGCAGACCAGCGCATCGCGTGTTCCTTCCCGGGCTTCGCGCCCGTCCGCCACGCCCGCCGATGCGTCGGTTGATGTGGTGCACGACTACTTGAGCAAGATCGGCACCTACCCCCTGCTGACAGCTCAGGAAGAGACCGAGCTCGCCCAGATCATCGAGGTCGGGCTCTTCGCACGTGAGCGCCTCGAGACGAAGGGCGACTCGCTCACGCCGAAGGAGAAGCGAGAGCTTCGCCAGTTGATCCATGAGGGCGAAGCGGCGCACAAGCGCTTCATCCAGTCGAACCTGCGTCTGGTAGTGAGCGTCGCGAAGCGCTACACCAACACCGGCGTGCCCCTCATCGACCTCATTCAGGAGGGCAACATCGGCCTCGACCGTGCAGTCAAGAAGTTCGACTTCGCGCAGGGGTACAAGTTCTCCACCTACGCGACCTGGTGGATCAAGCATGCGGTGAACCGCTGCGTCTATGACTCGGCTCGCCTCATCCGGGTTCCGGTGCACACCGAAGAGAAGATCACCGCAGTGCGTCGAGCTGCTGCCCTCTTCGAAATCGAGACCGGTCGCACCCCCACTGCGGAGGAGCTCGCCGAAGAGACCGGGTTCAGTGCAGAGAACATCGAGCGCTACATCGAGGCCGACCGCACGCCGGTCTCGATCCACATCCCCGTCGGTGACGAGGCCGACTCGGAGCTCGGCGATCTCATCATGGACGACGACACCGCGCCCGTGGTCGACATCGTGAGCGCCGGCATGCGCCGCGAGAAGCTGCAGGAGAAGCTCAAGACGCTTCCGCAGCGCGACGCTGATGTGCTGCGCATGCACTTCGGGCTCGACAATCGCGAACCGATGACCCTGGAGCAGCTCGGCGGAGTGCTGGGCATCTCCCGCGAGCGAGTGCGCCAGATCGAACAGCGCGCGCTCGCAAAGCTGCGCTGCCCCGAGCTGGCCGACATGCTCGAAGACGAGCCGTCGCTCATCGATGAGAAGGAGGCCAAGTGAAGGCCTCGCGAGACCTGAGCGCTTCTCTGCAGGCGGTGCTCGTCGATCTCATCGCGCTGAGCCTGCAAGCGAAGCAGGCGCACTGGAACATCGTGGGCCCGAACTTCCGTGGGCTGCATCTGCAGCTCGACGAGGTGACGGTCGATGCCAGGCGATTCGCCGACCAGGTGGCCGAGCGCATGCGCGCCCTGCAGGCGGTGCCGGATGGCAGCGCGGCGACCGTGGCCGGCAGCGCCAGCCTCGACGACTTCCCGACCGGTGAGGTGCTGACGACCGACGCGGTCGTGATGATCACCGACCGGTTGGAGAGCGTCGTCGGCACGATGCGCGCTGTGCACGACGCGGTCGAGGAAGAAGACCCGACATCCGCCGACCTTCTGCACGCGATCATCGAACGATTCGAGCAACTGGCCTGGATGGTGAGCGCGGAGGATCGGATGCCGCAGGCAGCCGCCGACGCTGAAACCTCGACTGAGAAGGCCGCCTCCGGCAAGAAGTCGGCAGGCGCCAAGTCGGGCGGGCGCAAGGGCAGTGCCACTTCCAGCAAGTCGAAAGTGAAGGCTTCGTAGCGACGTCTTCCTGAACACTTCCGTAACGACGACGACCCTATACCCCGGGTGGGTATAGGGTCGTCGTATGTCTGAGCACGGGAAGGGTGGCGGCGAGCGCGAGCACCCATCGCACAATGAGCACCTCGGGCACGATCGCCATGAGCAGAGCCACGGCCCGCTGAGCGGCGAGCACGGAAGTCACGGCGCTCACGAGCACGAAGTCGCGCTCGGAGAGCACGAAAACCGCACCGCTGACGACGAGCACAGCGACCACCACACGCACGCTCTCTCGCCAGCGCATGCCGATCACGGCGCACACGGCACGCACGGCGATGATGCCGCTCATGGCGATCATGGCGATCACGGCGATCACGGCGATCACGGCGACCACGGCGCGATGGGCCACGCGGCCCACGGCGCATCGCATGCGCTCATGTACCGCAGACTCTTCTGGTTGATGCTGGCTCTCGCCGTGCCCGTCGTGCTGCTCAACCAGATGTTCGCCGACCTGGTCGGCTACAGCATTCCTTCCATACCCGGGATCTCGTGGGTCTCCCCAGTGCTCGGAACGGTCATCTTCGGCATCGGGGGGCGTCCGTTCCTTGCGGGCGCCGTCGACGAACTGCGCTCGCGCAAACCGGGCATGATGACCCTCATCTCGCTCGCGATCAGCGTGGCGTTCCTCGCGTCCGCAGGGGCGACCCTCGGCTTCCTCGATCACCATCTCGACTTCTGGTGGGAGCTCGCGCTGCTGGTCGTGATCATGCTGCTCGGCCATTGGCTCGAGATGCGCTCGCTCGCGCAAACCGCCTCTGCGCTCGACAGCCTCGCCGCGCTGCTGCCCGACCAGGCAGAGCGCGTGGTCGGCGACACGATCGAGCAAGTGCGTCCGGATGAGTTGCGCGTGGGCGACGTGGTGATCGTGCGGCCGGGCGGGCGAGTTCCCGCCGACGGTGACATCGTCACCGGAACGGCAGACATCGATGAGTCCATGATCACGGGCGAGTCGACCCCTGTCACACGGTCCCCAGGAGACCGGGTGGTGGCGGGAAGCGTCGCGACCGACACGGCGATCAGGGTCGAGGTCATGGCGGTCGGCGACGATACGGCGCTCGCCGGCATCCGTCGGCTCGTCGACCAGGCGCAGAGCTCGTCGTCGCGAGCGCAGACGCTCGCCGACCGGGCCGCGGCACTGCTGTTCTGGTTCGCTCTCAGCGCGGCGGTGATCACGGCGGCCGTGTGGTGGATGCTGGGCATGCCCGACGACGCCATCGTGCGCACCATCACCGTGCTCGTCATCGCGTGCCCGCACGCGCTCGGCCTCGCGATCCCCCTCGTCGTCTCCATCGCGACGGAACGCGCCGCTCGCGCAGGCGTGCTCGTGAAAGACCGGCGCGCACTGGAGACGATGCGGTCGGTCACGGCGGTGCTGTTCGACAAGACCGGCACGCTCACCCTCGGTGAGCCCGAAGTCACCGCAGTGCTCGTCGTCCCCGGCGCCGAGGCAGACGAGTCACAACTGCTCGCGCTCGCCGCAGCGGCGGAGCGCGACAGTGAGCACCCGCTCGCCAGGGCGATCGTGCGAGAGGCCGAGCGACGCGGAATCGGCCTCAGCACCGCGACCGACTTCGAGGCTTCGGCCGCTGTCGGAGTGCGGGCGCGGGTCGACGGCAGCGTCATCGCTGTCGGCGGGCCGCACCTGCTGCACCAGGCCGGGCTCGCTCCGATAGCGGGTACTTCGGACTGGGCTGCCGAGGGCATGACCGTGCTGCACGTGACCCGTGATGGCCGCCTCATCGGAGCGCTGGCGCTCGCAGACGCCGTGCGCGAGGAGTCGAGTGCCGCCATCGCGGCGCTGCACGAGGCCGGCATCCAGGTGGTCATGATCACCGGCGATGCGGAGCCCGCGGCCCACCGGGTCGCCGCCGAACTGGGCATCGACCGGGTCTACGCAGGCGTGCGCCCCGAGCACAAGGCCGACAAGGTGGCCGAGTTGCAGCGCGAGGGGCACGTGGTCGCGATGGTCGGCGACGGGGTGAACGACGCGCCGGCCCTGGCGCAGGCCGACGTCGGCGTGGCGATCGGCGCAGGAACAGATGTCGCGATCGCATCGGCTGGCGTGATCCTGGCCGGATCCGATCCGCGGGCGGTGCTGTCTGTGCGCGATCTGTCAGTCGCCTCGTACCGCAAGATGCGGCAGAACCTCTGGTGGGCAGCCGGATACAACGTCGCGGCGGTGCCGCTTGCGGCGGGTGTCCTCGCGCCGGTCGGGTTCACGCTGCCGATGGAAGTGGGTGCACTGCTCATGTCGGCCTCGACGATCGTCGTCGCGCTGAACGCGCAACTGCTGCGGCGCCTCGACCTGCGACCCGCGACCGTAGCGCCGTTGGCGAACCGGGAGACTGCGGCGCTTCCCGCCTGACCCGCTGCTTGCGCGAGACAAGGCGGTAGTGCTGTGCGCCGCCTGTGCTAGCCGGGCTGGCCTCGCAATCGCTCCTCCGCCTGGCGCGGTCTCCAACCACACGCGCCTAGAAAAGATTGGGAAAAGTTTCGTCGTGCCGGGATTCCAGTCACCTTTCCCCGGCGCAACGGCGGCGCGACGGCATCCGTCTTGACAGGATGGAAGGGATCCCGCTGTTCGGAAGGAAAGCATGCCCAAGTCGCCAGAAACCGCGCTCGAGAACTGGATGGATCGCGAGGCCGCAGCCGAACAGATGATTCCGCTGATCGGTGCCCTCCATCGCAACCACGGCGTGGTGACTTCGATCCATGGGCGCCGGCTCGTCCACAAGTCAGCACTCGGCATCGTCAAGGCTCATCGCTACGCGCGTCAGCACTCGGGCGAGGAGTTGGCGACGACCGACACGCTGGCTCTGCTTCAGGCGCTTGCCGGCCTCGACCTGGGCGCTGCTTCGATCGACATCGCGAAGCTCGTGCTGCGCCACCAGGCTGCCGGCCGACCAGACCTTGACGCCTTCCTGCGCGAAGAGCTCGCCCCGGTGATCGGCGCGTCCGCGAGCATCGAGCCCACCGACGTCGTGCTCTACGGCTTCGGCCGCATCGGGCGACTGCTCGCCCGGCTGCTCGTCGACCACGAGAGCCCGAACGCGGGCCTTCGCCTGCGGGCGATCGTGGTGCGCAAGGGCAGCGACAACGACATCGTCAAACGTGCGAGCCTGTTGCGGCGCGACTCGGTGCACGGACCCTTCGACGGCACGATCTCCGTCGACGAGGAGAACAGCACCATCCTCGCGAACGGCACCCTGATCCAGGTGATCTACTCGAACGATCCGGCCACCGTCGACTACACCGCATACGGCATCGACAACGCGATCGTCGTCGACAACACCGGCCGCTGGCGCGACTTCGACGGCCTCGGTCAGCACCTGCGGGCGAAGGGCGTCGCACGAGTGCTCCTCACGGCGCCGGGCAAGGGCGACATGAAGAACATCGTGCACGGCATCAACCACGAGAGCATCACGGATGCCGACACCATCGTGTCTGCGGCATCCTGCACCACGAACGCCATCACGCCAGTGCTCAAGGCACTCAACGACAAGTTCGGCGTCGTGCACGGTCATGTCGAGACGGTGCACTCGTACACCAACGACCAGAACCTGATCGACAACTTCCACAAGGGCGACCGTCGCGGGCGCTCCGCCGCGCTCAACATGGTCATCACCGAGACCGGTGCCGCCAAGGCCGTCGCCAAGGCACTGCCGGAGCTCGCGGGCAAGCTGACCGGCAACGCCATCCGCGTGCCCACCCCCGACGTGTCGATGGCCATCCTCAACCTCACGCTCGAGACCGAGACCACCAAGGACGAGGTCAACCAGTACTTGCGCGGCCTCTCGCTCAACTCGAACCTGCGCCAGCAGATCGACTACATCGAATCGCCCGAGGTCGTCTCCACCGACTTCGTCGGGTCGCGCCGCGCCGGGGTGGTCGACGGTCTCGCGACCATCAGCAACGGCAAGAACCTCGTGCTCTACGTCTGGTATGACAACGAGTTCGGCTACAGCAACCAGGTGATCCGCGTGGTCGAGCACATGGCGAACGCGCACCCGCGGGTCTTTCCGCCTCGCGAGGCCTAGCACCTCTCGCTCGACACCGGCGGCACGGAATTCGAACGCCCGCAAGGGCTACCGGGCTCCGTGCTGCGGTGTCTAGCATGGGGCATGGTCGCCCGAATCGTCTCGCTCGAGACCGCCGTCCCCGAAACCGTGCTCGTGCAGGAGCAGGTGCGCGACGTGTTCCTCGCGCAGCCCGGCTTGAACCGGCTCGCGCAACGTCTCATCACGACGTCCTTCGACCAATCGGGCATCGAGCGGCGGCACACCGTGATCGACGAGCTCACGCTCGACCGGCAGGCCGACGACCCGCGCTTCTTCGACCGTGATCAGCGGTTGCTGCACATGCCCGGCACGCGAGAGCGCAACGAGCTGTACACGCGCGCCGCAGGCGAACTGTTCGTCGCGACGGCGAAAGCGGCGATCGACGGATGCGGCGGCATCCTGCCCGGCGAAGTCACACACATCATCACGGTGTCGTGCACCGGCTTCTTCGCACCCGGCCCCGATTTCCTGATCGCGAGGGATCTCGGACTGCGCCCCGACGTGCAGCGTTACAACCTCGGCTTCATGGGCTGCTACGCCTCGATGCCGGCACTGCGGCTCGCCGCCCAGTTGTGCGACGCCGATCCGCAAGCAGTCGTGCTGGTCGTGAGCGTCGAGCTCTGCACGCTGCACGTGAGGTCGTCGAACGATCCCGACCAGATCATCGCTGCGTCGCTGTTCGCTGACGGTGCTGCCGCCGCGCTCGTGACGGCGCGCGATGACGTCGGCGACCAGGTGAGTCTCACGCTCGACCGCTTCGAGACCCGCGTCACGCCGGTCGGGGAAGAGGCCATGAGCTGGACCATCGGCGACGAGGGCTTCGAAATGGTCTTGAGCAGCTATGTGCCCCACATCATCGGCGAGCACATCGACGCTGCCCTCGCCCCGCTGCTCGAGCGTCCCTTCAGCGCCGCCTCACCGAGCGCGACATCCGATTCACTGCTCGATCTCACCGCGCCGGTGCCCGATGACGCGAGCGGCTTGCTCGACGGCAGCGCCGGGCCGCCCGTAGTTCAGTCGGCCCCGGAACCCGCAGCCGAGACGGCCACTGCCACTGCGACGGCTGCGGTTGCAACGGACGACGTGCCCGACGCCGTGCGCTCCGGCGCGCGCTCCGATGTGCAGTGGTGGGCGGTGCACCCCGGCGGGCGCAGCATCGTCGACCGCATCCAGCAACGCTTCGAGCTCAGTGACGAGCAGGTGGGACCGTCTCGAGATGTGCTCCGTGACTTCGGGAACATGTCGAGCGCGACGGTGCTCTTCGTGCTCGACGCGCTGCTCGATCGGGCGGCCCCCGGCGACACGGTCCTCGCGATGGCGTTCGGTCCCGGGCTCACGGTCGAGTCCGGTCTCATGACGGTGCGCTGATGGTCGCCTCATCGAGCGGTTCCGGCGGGCGGGACCGGGCACAGACCTCGGCGCGGACGCGCAGATTCGCGCCGATCCGCTCCGAGAAACTGGCGCACCGGCATCCGGAGCTTCGCGAGCACATGGACGACCCCGAGTGCGACCGAGAGGTGCTGCGACGCACCTACCTCGGCTTCCGCATCGTCAACCCGATCGTGTCGGGCTGGCGCTCCAACTGGAGGCGGTACCTTCGGCCGCGCCTGGATCCCGCGCGCGAGACCACGGTGCTCGACGTCGGCAGCGGCGGTGGCGACATCGCGCGCCTCATCAGCAGGCTCGCACGGGCAGACGGGATGCCGGTCGCCATCACCGCGGTCGACCCCGACCCGCGCGCCCTCGACTTCGCCCGTGCGCGCCCGACACCGACGGGGCTGACGTTCCGTCAGGCGAGCACGCGGGAGCTTCTCGACGCGGGTGAGCGGTTCGACATCGTCATCTCGAACCATGTGCTGCACCACCTCGATGCGCCGCGCGAGTTCCTCGACGAGACGCTCGCCCTCGCACGCCGACTCGTGCTGCACTCCGATATCGAGCGCAGCGCCTGGGCCTACCGCGCGTTCGGTGCGCTGACCTGGCCATGGTTCGCCGGCTCGTTCATCCGCGACGACGGACTCACCTCGATTCGGAAGAGCTTCACGCTGCCCGAACTCGCGCGCGTCGCAGGCCCCGGATGGCGGCTCCGCCGGGCAGTACCCGGGCGCCTGCTCCTGATGCGCGAGGTCAGCGGCGGCCACCCGGACGCGGAACCGGACGGAGCGCGGGTGGGCGCCGCACAGGCAAGCACAGAGCAAGCGAGCGCGCAGCAGGCCATGACTGACCAGACTGACCAGGCCGCCACCGCGAACGCCGTCGTCGGGAGGGAACGATGACGGATGCCGCGGTGAACGCCGCGCTGACGCATCCTGAGCATGACGTCGCCGTCGTCGGTGGCGGACCGGTCGGTGTGCTCGCCGCCGTGCTGCTCGCCCAGCGGGGGCTCGATGTGGTGGTGCTCGAACGACGGGTCGGCATCTGGGACCGACCCCGCGCGATCGGAATGCACCCGCCGGCGCTGCACGTGCTCCGACAGGCAGGCGTGCTCGACCGGGCGCGCAGCGCGGGCCGCCCGATCGAAGGCGGATCGGCGCGTGATCGCGATCGGGTGCTCGGCTCGTTGCGGTTCGAGGAGGCAGTGCTCTCGCTGCCTCAGCAGGAGCTCGAGCGCATGCTGCGCGACCGGCTCGCCGCGTTGGGCGCCGACATCTTGCGCGAGGGAGCCGAGGTGACACGACTTGAGCAGCTCGACGGCGCCGTCGCGGTCGTCTGGAGGGACGCCCGATCTTCGAACGCCGAGACAGAGCACCGCCTCACGGCCCGATATGTGATCGGTGCCGACGGGGTTCGGAGCGCGGTACGACGCGCAATCGGCGCTGAATGGCGGCGACTGCGCGGCACAGCGGCGTACGTCATGGCCGATGTGGAGTCGCCGGAACCGTCCATCGGACGCTCTTCGACCCTGGGCGACGGGTCTTCCGGCGCCGGTCTCGATGGGGAGGCCCACGGCGCAGCAGGGCCCCCGCTCGAGTCGGCCGTACTGTGGTTCGACCGCGAGGGCGTCGCCGAGTCGTTCGCGCTGCCGGGCGGCAGGCGTTGGGTGGCGCGGCTCGTGCCGCCGCATCGGTCGCGGCCCGCTTGGCTGCCGAGCGGGCAGGGGGCGGCATCCGCGCTGGCGACCGCGATCCACAGGCGCACGGGAGCCGTGATCGCTCCCACCGAGGCGAGCACCTTCATCGCTCGGCAGCATCTCGCCGAGCCGATGGTGAAGGGCCGCGTCGTGCTCGCGGGCGATGCCGCCCACGAGTTGAGCCCGATCGGTGGGCAGGGCATGGCGCTCGGACTCGTCGGCGCCGAGCGTCTCTCACGGGTGATCGCACACGCGCTCCGAAGCGGCCACAGCGGGCCCGGGACTTCGGACGATCACTCCGACGACGATGACGCGACCCTGGCGACATGGGCGGCTCGCGAGCGCCGTCACGCACTTCGAGCCGCGGTGCAGGCCGAGTTCAACATGGCGATGGGCCGCGCCGCCGGCCCGTTCATGCACGCGCTGCGGTCTGCCGCGATCCGGATGCTGGCCCTGCCTCCTCTCGATCGGCTGCTCGCCCGCGCCTTCACGCTCCGCTGGCTCGCCCGCGACTAGCGCCCGGAGCCGCCAGGTAGCCTGAGCGCATGACTTCGCCGCGGCTCACGCTCGCCTATGTGCCCGGCGCGACCCCGGCGAAGTGGTTGCGCGTCTGGGCAGAGCGGCATCCGGAGACTCCGATGGATGCCGAACGGGTACCGCTCGAAGAAGTGCGCGCGCGACTCGATGACGGTCGCGCAGACGCGGCGCTGCTGCGCCTGCCCTCCGAGGTCGACCCGACATCGGTGGAGGAGCTGCACGTCATCCGGCTCTACGAGGAGACCCAGGTCGCCGTGCTTCCCCGCGATCACGCCTTTGCCGACTTCGGTGAGCTGAGCGGTGAGGAGTTCGCCGAACTTTCCGGCGAGGTTCTCGACCCGGTCGCACTGGGGGAGAAGTACGGCGAGTCCGGCCCCCTCGGCGATGAGCAACTGATCGAGGTGGTGGCATCGGGGGCCGGGATCGCCGTGATGCCCCAGCCGGTCGCCCGACTGTACTCGCGTCGCGATGTACGAGCGGTGGTGCTCACCGACGCCCGCGCCACTGCCATGGCACTGGTCTGGCGAAGGGATTCTTCCTCACCACTCATCGAAGACCTGGCCGGCATCGTGAGGGGTCGCGGTGCGAAGAGCTCGCGTGGGAGCGCCGATGGCGAGTCGGCCCCGCCTGCCGCCAAGTCGACGAGCGCTTCTGCGGGCGGGCGATCCGGCGGGTCTGGTGCGAGGCGCCAGCAAACGAGAGGGACGTCTGCTCAAGGCTCTACGGGGAGCCGTCGCCCGCCGCGGCCGAAGCGCAAGCGGGGTCGTTGATCGCCCGACCTGACCGTCGCCCTCACCGGCGCTTTCAACCGCTAGCGCTTCCCGGCTGGGTGCAGGCGCCCCATCGTCCGGCTCTCGCTTCGCGCGCCTTCGCTTCGGCAGCGCTGAGTTCGGGCCAATACGCGTCGTTCGCGCCGATGCGCACGGCCTCGGCGGCGCCCTCGCGCACGAGTTCGAGGTTCACGAAGTCGCCATCGCTGTTCCACAGGTAGAGCAATGCGCGACCGTACGGGTCGATGCGGTCGACGCCGGCGAGCGCTCGCACGGAACTGCCATCCGGCAGCAATCGACGCAGGTCGTCACGGGCCTCTGCAGCGAAACATTCCGCGGGTTCGGAGCCCTCGAGTTCAGGAGTGTCGACGCCGATCAGTCGCACCTTGATGTCGCTGCCGTCATCCGCTCTGACGAAGAGCGTGTCACCGTCGTGCACATGCTCGACCGTGTACTCGGTCGTGCCGACGGGAGGTTCCGGTGAGCCGGCATCGCCCGTGCCGATGCCGAGCAATTGCGACGCGGCGAAGACCGCGAGAACGAGGCAGGCGATCGCGCCCAGCCCCCACCATCGCGCCCCGCCCACGCGCCGAGCATACCCAGCGCGCATCCCACTCACACCCGCAGCCGGAGGCCCTGCGGGGTTGGCGCGAATCCAGCGCGCTCGAGGGCGAGGCCGAACGCGGTGCCGATTGCGAACTCGCCATTGACGCGTTCGATGCGCAGCGACCGGGCTCCGCGCCGGACGGCCCCGGCGAGAGCGGATGCCGCAGCCTCTAATCCCTGCTCAGACGCGGCGTGCCCGAAGGTGAGCGCGCTCTTGCCGCCGCGCTCGAGGTACACCGCGAGTGCGCCGTCGACGAGCACCACAATGGCGCCTGCCTTGCGGGCTGGACGGTGACCTTCAACCTCTGGCCACGGCAACGCCGAACCGTAAGCGTTCGCCGGATCGGTCGCGGCGAGGGCGATCGCGGTGGGCGGGCGGTCGGCATCCGCCGCGTCGTCTCGATTGAACGAGCGCAGTCGGTCGACGGTGGGCCCTGTGGCGAACTGCGCCGCTCCGAGCCCCTCGACGAAGTAGCCCCGGCGGGCACGCCCCGACTCCTCGAACCGCTTCAGCACCTTGTACACGAGCGCGAAGCCGCCGGGCAGCTCTTCAGACTGCACGAATCCGCGCGTCACCACCCCGTACCGCTCGAGCAGTTGCTCGGCGGCGGCGGCCGCGCGCATCGTCGGGTCGTCGTGCGCGGTCGGAACCACCGACCAACGTCCCGCGACCGTCGGCGGACCCGATCGGCTCGGCAGTGCGGCGCGCCCTCGCCCGCGGTAGCTTCGCGGGCGAGGCGTGCGCCTCACTCCCGAACTGCTTCGCAACGGCGCGAACGAGTCGTTCGTCACCGCGCCGGCCCACACGAGGTTCCAGAGTGCGGTGGCCAGGTCGGCGTCGTCGACAACGCCGCGCCCTGCCCCTACGGCATCCGACAACTGCCGGAAGAAGTAGCCGCCGCCACCTGCGAGCGCCGCCATGATGGCGAGTTCGAGCTCGCCGAGAGCATCGTCCACACCGCCGCTCGACTCGCCCGCGGCGTCGGTGCGGCTGTCGACGTCGATCGCAGCCTTGTCGGTCGTACCCCCGCCGGTCATGCCGCCGTCGGTCGTGCCGCCGTCGGTCATGCCGCCGTCGATCGCTGCGCCGTCGATCGAAGCGCCGTCGGTCGTGCCCCCGCCTGTCGCCTTACGGGCCGTGCCGACACCAGTGCTCACCAGGGGCAGCGTGAGCGGCGAAGACTCCGCCGTGTGCAGGCTGACCCAGCCGTCGTGCCCGGGCAGCGCCCCATGCCCGGCCCAGACCACTTCGCCGCTGGTGGTGAGCTCGTCGAGCATCCCCGGTTCGTAGTCCGAAACGCGTGACGGCAGCACGAGCGACTCCCAGGCGGATGCCGGCAGCGGAACTCCCGCGAGTTGCTCCACGACCTGCAGCACCCCGTCGACTCCGCGCAGTCGCCCGCCCACGTGCTGCCACATGGGCAGGAAACGCGCCAGGGTGTCGGGCGGCACCGGCTCCACCTCGCGCCTCAGCGCGGCCAGCGATCTGGCACGAAGGCGTCGCAGCACCTCGGCGTCCACCCACTCGGTTCCGATGGCGTCGGGCGTGAACTCGCCCTCGAGTACCCGACGGTCAGCGGCGAGCCGGCGCAAGGCGTCGTGAGCGACAGCCGTGCCGAGGCCGAAGCGCGATGCGACATCAGCGATCGTGAAGGGCGCATGCGTGCGCGCGTACCGGCTCACAAGATCGCCGACCGGGTCGGCCACCGGCTCGAGGAAGGCTGTGGGCACTCCGATGGGCAGCGGCACTCCGAGCGCGTCGCGTAGGCGAGCGGCATCCTCGACGACGGCCCAATGCTCGACGCCCGCGATGCGGGCTCGGATCACCCGGTTGGCGCGTTCCAACTCGTCCAACCAGCCGAGGGGGGTGCTGCCCGGTTCGACCCGCTCGGCGATCTCTTCGGCGGTCAACGGCCCGAGCAATCGCAGCAGGTCGGCGAGAGCCTCGGCATCCGCCGCGAGTCGGTCACGTGTCAGTCGTTGCAATTCCTGACCGACGTCGCGGATCACCGCGGGGTCGAGCAGTTCACGCAGTTCGGCCCGGCCCAGCAGTTCGGCGAGCAGCGTCGTGTCGAGTGCGAGCGCTGCTGCCCGGCGTTCGGCCAGGGGCGAATCGCCCTCGTAGATGAACTGCCCGACGTACCCGAACAGCAGCGATCTCGCGAACGGCGACGGCTGCTCGGTGGCTGTTTCGACGAGGCGCACCTTGCGACTCGAGAGGTCTTTCATCAGCGAGATCAGCCCGGGAAGGTCGTAGACGTCTTGCAGCACCTCACGCATGGTTTCGAGCACGATCGGGAACGCCGGGTACTTGCTGGCGACGGCCAGCAGCTGTGACGCCTTCTGTCGCTGCTGCCACAGCGGTGATCGCCTGCCGGGGTCGAGTTTGGGCAGCAGCAACGCTCGGGCCGCGCACTCCCGGAATCGCGACGCGAAGAGCGCCGAGCCGCCCACTTCGTCGGTCACGAGTTGATCGAGCTCGTCGGCCTCGAACACGAACAGTTCGGCGCCTGGAGGCTCGGCGTCGGTCTCCTGCAAGCGCACGACCATGCCGTCGTCCGAGGCGTTCGCCGCTGCGTCGATCCCGTAGCGCTCACGCACGCGTGCGCTCACCGCGAGCGCCCAGGGCGCGTGCACATCCAAGCCGAACGGCGAGTGCAGCACGAGCCGCCAATCGCCGAGCTCGTCGCGGAAGCGCTCCACCACGAGCACGCGATCGCTCGGCACGTGACCGGTCGCATCCTGCTGCTCTCGCAGGTAGGCGGTGAGGTTCGCAATCGCGCGCTCGTCGAGCCCTGCCCCTCGGAGCCGCTCCGCAGCGCTACCGGGCGATGACGCGATCTCTCGCATGAACGCGCCCAGGGCCCGCCCGAGCTCCAGCGGCCGACCCGGGCGGTCACCGCGCCAGAACGGCACTCGCGCCGCCTGGCCGAAGGCGGGGCTCACGACGACGCGATCGTGGGTGATCTCCTCGATGCGCCAGCTAGTCGTGCCGAGGGCGAAGACATCCCCGACTCGTGACTCGTAGACCATCTCCTCGTCGAGCTCGCCGACGCGAGTGCCGCCGGTCGCATCACCGACCATGAAGACGCCGAACATCCCGCGATCGGGGATGGTGCCGCCGCTGGTCACCGCGAGCCGCTGTGCTCCGGGGCGTCCGGTCAGTGTGCCGTGAACGCGGTCCCATACGACTCGCGGGCGGAGCTGCGCGAACTCATCGCTCGGGTATCGCCCGGCGAGCAGATCGAGTGTTGCGTCGAAGGCACTGCGGGGGAGCGCCGAGAACGGTGCGCTTCGTCTGACGGTGTCGAACCAGGTCTCCACCTCGAGCGGTTCGAGGGCCACTGCAGCGACAGTCTGCTGCGCCAGCACGTCAAGAGGGTTCGACGGCACGACGAGCTGCTCGATCGCTCCGGCGGCCATCCGTTCGCTCGTGACCGCTGCCGGAACCAGATCGCCCCGGTACTGCGGAACGATGATGCCCTTCGAGATGCCGCCCACCTGGTGACCGGCGCGGCCGATGCGCTGCAGGCCGCTGGCGACCGAAGGCGGCGATTCGACCTGGATCACTTGATCGACCGCGCCCATGTCGATGCCGAGCTCCAGCGATGAGGTGGCGACCACGCACCGCAGCCGGCCGGATTTCAGGTCGTCCTCGATCACGCCCCGCTGCTCTTTGCTGACCGAGCCGTGGTGCGCTCGGGCGAGCACTGGTTCGGCCCCCGAGACCTGTCCCGACTGGCCCATGAGCTGGGCGGGCATCGACGTGAAGGCTCCCTGCGGCCGAAGTGCGTTGACAGCGTCACGCGCGCCGTCATCGGCTTCATCGCGCAAGGGCGGTGGCTCGGGCGGCAGCTCTGCCGCGGTCGCCTCTGCCAGCCGCTCCTCATACAGCTCGTTGATGCGCCCGGTGAGGCGCTCGGCGATGCGGCGCGAGTTCGCGAACACGATGGTCGATCGGTGCTCCAACACGCGCTCGAGCAACTCGGCCTCGACGTGCGGCCAGATCGATCCGGATCGCTCGCCGTCAGCGCCCGTGCCGCCGAGCTCAGTCATGTCTTCGACCGGCACGACGACGCGAAGGTCGAAGCGCTTGCCGCTGGGCGGCGCGACGATCTGAACGGGCGCCGCCCCGCCGAGGAAGCGCGCCACTTCCTCCGGCGGACGCACGGTGGCCGAGAGACCGATGCGCTGGGCCGGCCGTTCGAGCAGCAGGTCGAGCCGCTCGAGCGAGAGCGCCAGATGCGCGCCCCGCTTCGTGCCTGCGACCGCGTGCACTTCGTCGATGATCACGGTCTCGACATTGCGCAACGATTCACGCGCCGAACTCGTGAGCATGAGATAGAGCGACTCAGGCGTAGTGATGAGGATGTCGGGCGGCGTGCGCTGCAGGGCGCGACGCTCCTGAGGGGGAGTGTCGCCCGAGCGCACACCTACCGTCGGTTCCGGCGCGGGCTGCCCCAGTCGGCGCGCGGTCTGAGTGATGCCGATCAGTGGAGCCCGAAGGTTGCGCTCGACGTCGACGCCAAGCGCCTTTAGCGGTGAGATGTACAGCACTCTGGTGCGCTGCTTCGGGTCGAGGTCGCGTTGGTCGACCATGAGCCGATCGAGCGACCAGAGGAACGCCGCGAGCGTCTTTCCAGACCCGGTCGGCGCGATCACGAGCGAGTGCGCGCCGGTCGAGATCGACTCCCATGCGCCTGCTTGCGCGTCGGTCGGCGCCTCGAACGCGCCCGCGAACCACGCAGCGGTGGCGGGCGAGAATCGATCGAGCGCGGTCACGCGACCATCTTTACGGATGCCGCCGACACTGGCTCGCCCTCGCCCTTGCCCTTGCTGTTGCTGTTGCTGTTGCTGTTGCTGTTGCTGTTGCTGTTGCCCTTGCTGTTGCTGTTGCTGTTGCTGTTGCTGTTGCCGTTGCCGTTGCCGTTGCCGTTGCCGTTGCCGTTGCCTTTGCCTTGCCCTTGCCGTTGCCGTTGCCCGGTCTCCGGCCAGGCCTACGCTCGCGGGACCCGGCCGCGCTTCCGTCGCCCCGACATCCGTTTCGCGCGAGACTGCCCCGTAGGCCGCGCTACCGCCCCGGCATCCGCTTCTCGCGAGGGTTTGGTGCAGCCGCGCGGGTAGTAACCGTCGCGCTTGCAGCAAACCCTCGCGCGAGGGCAGACCGCTCGCCACCCTCGGTAGTCCGGCACGCGGCCGGTGCGGGGCAAGCGGTTGCGTTCTCGCGAGAGTTTGGTGCAGCCGCGCGGGTTGTAACCGTCGCGCTTGCAGCAAACCCTCGCGCGAGGGCAGACCGCTCGCCACCCTCGGTAATCCGTCACGCGACCGGAGCGGAGCCAAGCGGTTGCGTTCTCGCGAGGGTTTGGTGCAGCCGCGCGGGTTGTAACCGTCGCTCATGCAGCAAACCCTCGCGCGAGGGCAGCAGCACGCTCACCGCAGCGATCCGACTCAGCCCTCGACGAGCGGCGCCATGAACTCCGCGATGTCGAGCAGTTCCTGATGCACGACTTCGTGCGCCATTCCCGGATACGGCCGATACGTCAGCGTCGAGTGCTCCGGCAGCCACTCCCGCGTGTACTCGATGAAGCGCGGGTTGATGACCTGATCCGCCGAACCCATGCCCCAGAACACCGGTGGCTTGCGCTCGGCCAGCGCAGCATCCCCCTCGTGAGGAGTGGGCACGACGAAGCCCGAGAGGTTGATCGCGTACCCGAACTGCTCGGGGCGGTGGCGCATGAGCTGTGCGCTCATCGCGCCGCCCTGTGAGAAGCCGAGCAGACCGACCGAGGTGAAGGCCTGCGCGTCGAGCCATTCGAGCACGGCAGCGGATGCCGCGTCGATCTCCCGCGCCCGCGCCTCGTCGTCGGGGTTCGGCTCGAACCACGACCAGCCGCCGCCGTAGCGGTTCGGCGCGCGCAGTGACGCGACCACCGGCTCCTTGGGCAGGTAGGGAGTCAGGCTGAAGAGGTCGCCCTCATTAGAGCCGAGCCCGTGCATGACGACCAGCAGGGGTCGACCCTCGCGTTCGCTCTCGGCAGCCGACCAGAGCACAGCATCCGCATCGATTCGCATCCTTCGATTCTGCTGCATGCCGTCTGCCCGAGCGCCGAGACCGCCAGCAGCGCCCGGCCGCCCGGGTCACGATTCGGTGAAAGCGGCCGCTCGGCCCGCGTCCATGTCGGGCGCCGGAACTCGTCCGTGCTGCAAGGCAGGAGGAACTCCCAATGGATTGGGCCTCGATCTTCGTGCCGTCGATTCCCGTGCTGGAATCGGTGGTGCGCGGCTCTCTCGTAGTCATCGGACTGACGATCCTGCTCAGGATCACCGGGCAGCGCGAGTCCGGCTCGCTCGCGCTCACCGACCTGCTGGTGATCGTGCTCATCGCCCAAGCGATCGGGCAGGGGCTCGCCCCTGAGTCCACTTCGATCACCGATGGGTTCATCTCGGTGCTGACGATTCTCGCGTGGAGCATCGCCTCGATGCGCTGGCATACCGGTTCCCTCGGGTCAGGCGCGTGCTCAAACCGAGCAAGCAACCGCTCATCGAGAACGGCCCGCCGAACAAGCACGCGATGCGTCGCCAGTTCCTCAGCCGTGCAGAGCTGGACGCTCAGCTTCGGCTGCAAGGCATTGAAGACATCCAGCACGTGCGCGTGGCCTACCTGGAGCCGAACGGCATGATCTCGGCGTTCCGGAAGGATGCCGGCGACGTCGAGCCGACGCCGAGGCCACCCGAGAGCTGAGGGAGCAGTGCGCGCCACTCAGCCGTGAGTCAGCCGCGAAACCTCAGGGCAGCACGCCGGCCGAAGCGAGCGCTGCCCGCAGCAGGGTGCCGCGGCCGCCCTCCATCTCGCTGACGATGCGCGGCGAGGCCGCTTCTTCTGGAGTGAACCAGGTGAGCTCGAGGGCGTCCTGACGGGGATCGCACGTGCCCGTGACCGGGACGATATAGGCGAGTGACACCGCGTGCTGGCGGCTGTCCATATAGGGAGTGAGCCCCGGCAGGGGAAAGTACTCGGCCACCGAGAACGGCACTGGCGACGCCGGCAACTGTGGGAAGGCCATCGGCCCCAGATCGTTCTCCAGGTGACGGAACAGCGCGTCGCGCAGGGTTTCCCCGTACATGACGCGGCCCGACACGATGGTGCGCGTGATCTCGTCCTCCGAGTTCGCGCGCATCAGGAGGCCGACCTCGGTCACTACGCCGAGTCCGTCGACCCGCACCGGCACGGCCTCGACGTAGAGCACCGGCATCCGTCGCCGGTACATCGCGAGCTCATCGTCAGAGAGCCACGCCGAGTTGGGGTCTGGAGTGCCCACGGAAGCCATGTTCCATTCTTACCCGAGGGCCGGGCGCAACGGGCGCGAGTTCGCCGAGCGCGCACGTTTGGGCGAGGGGTCGGCCGACGTGCGGTTCAGTTCCGCAGCCAGCGAGCCAGCGCGCCAGCCAGCCGATCGATCGGTGGTCGACAGCTGATCGCCGCCGACCACCTCGAGCGATCAGCCCTGTGCGCGGCGGCCGGGACGGCGCTCGACCCGCGGCGCAGCAACGCGCTGCTGACCGGCGGATGCTGCGCGACCGCTCGTGGCGGTGGAGCGTGCGGGTCCGGTGGCTCCGCCGCGCTGGCCGCCGACAGTGCTGGAAGCGCTCGATGTGGCGGCGTTGGCGCCGGCCGCCGCGCTGCCTCCGCGGCGGCGACCACGACCACTGCGGCTGCGTGCGGGTGCAGCGCCATCGCGACTCGAGTTCGAGTTGCGCGTCGACGATCGTTGCTGAGCCGCCTGAGGGGCTCCGGCCGGGGCGGGCGCGACATACGCCGCGACCTCGCCGACGAGCGCCGCCACCTCGGGCGACTCGGGGTGCACCGCGAGCGGGCTCACCGTGATGGCCGCCTTCTTCAACAGCATCCGCACGTCGTCGCGTTGCGAGGGCAGCATGATCGTGACGACATCACCCTCCGCACCGGCCCGCGCAGTGCGGCCGGAACGGTGCAGGTACGCCTTGTGCTCGGCCGGCGGGTCGACGTGCACGACGAGTTCGACATGGTCGACGTGCACGCCGCGGGCGGCGACGTCAGTGGCCACGAGCACGCGTGCCGCCCCGCTGCCGAACGCCTGAAGGTTGCGGTCTCGCTGCGGCTGCGAAAGGTTCCCGTGCAGATCCACGGCCGGGATGCCCGACTGCGTCAGCTGCCGGGCCAGTTTCTTGGCCTGGTGCTTGGTGCGCATGAACAGGATGCGGCGGCCGGTGCCCGAAGCGAGCGTGCGCACGAGCTGCGTCTTCGCTTCGGCGGTCTCTGCCATGAACACGTGGTGCGTCATGGCGGCGACGGGCGAGTTGGCCTCGTCGACGGAGTGCAGCACCTCATTGCGAAGGAACCGCTTCACGAGCTTGTCAACGCCGTTGTCGAGCGTGGCGCTGAACAGCAGACGCTGGCCGCCCGCCGGGGTGGCGTTCATGATGCGCGTGACACCCGGGAGGAAGCCGAGGTCGGCCATGTGGTCGGCCTCATCGAGCACGGTGATCTCGACCGCGTCGAGACTGATGAAGCCCTGCTGGATCAGATCTTCGAGCCGTCCAGGGCAGGCGACGACGATGTCGACACCGGCCTTCAGAGCGGTGACCTGGCGGTTCTGGGAGACCCCGCCGAAGATGGTCGTGGTCACGAGGCCGTATGCCTTCGCGAGCGGCTCGATCGCCGTGGCGATCTGCGTGGCGAGCTCGCGGGTCGGTGCGAGCACGAGGCCCAGCGGACGCCCGGCGCGGCGCTTGCCACCGGCGAGCGAGGTGCCGAGTCGGGCGACGAGGGGGATCGAGAACGCGAGCGTCTTGCCCGATCCGGTCTTGCCGCGGCCGAGCACATCGCGGCCGTTCAGGCTGTCGGGCAGCGTGTCGGCCTGGATCGGGAAGGCTGAGGTCTTGCCCTCGGCCTCGAGCACCGAGGCGAGGGGAGCGGGCACGCCGAGCGCGCGGAAGGACGTTGACGACGCAGCGGTCGCCGGTGAAGTAATAGACAAAGAGGAATTCCTGATTCGTTGCACCCTCGCGCACGATCAGTGCCGGTCGCGAGAGCGGATAGGCGAAGATGCCGACGGCATATTCGTTCGCCGAGAGAAAGTGTCGAACGGGCCGGATCAGAGTGAATCGGCCGGGCCCGTGAGGGAAGCGCTCGCGACGCACGAGCGCAGAATCGCGCTCAGAGTGGTTCAAGTCTAGCGGCACGAAGCTGGGCGCTCGCCCGCGCGCCCGAACCGGGCAGCCGCCTGGCCAGCAGAGGCGGCGGCGAGACTACGTGAATGACCACTCCGAACCGGTGCTTGTGCACATTCGCGTAGTGTCGCGTCACACTCCAGGGTGGGCACGGCGACGCGGTTAGCATCGCGGCGTGAGCCTTGACGAAACTCTCCCCACAAGCTCCGACCCGTGGGCCGGTCAGCGTCGCTACCAGGTGCGCTTCGACTGGGGCGGGGCTGGCGCCGCTCGCATCGCAGACGGCGCCGATGTGACGGTCTGGGTCGATCAGGTGCGCACGGATGCCGCGGGCTCGCCGAGCGCCTTCACGCCATTTGTCGTCGAGGGCTCCCTGCAGAACGCGGTCGCCGTCGCCCAGTGGGTGCTCGCGCGTCAGGAGGAACGCGGCGATCGGTTCACCGTCGCCGTGGTCGCCGCGGGTCATGCGGTGAGCGCAGTCGTTCCGGCCCGCGATCCTGACGCCGGTGGGGAGACGGATGCCGCGGAGCCTCGCTTCGCCGTCGAAGACCTGTTCGCGGCGGGGGCGGTCGTCGACGCGCTCACCGCCGTGGGTCTCGACCACTGCTCGCCCGAGGCGGCGGCTGCGGCTGCGGCGTACACGGGACTGCGCGGCGCGATGAAGCATCTCGTGAAGAACTCGGCGTCCGTCGTCGAGCACGGCGTCACCACGGTCGACTTCACGCCATCAGACGACGTGGTGGTGCTGCGCTCGCCGCGGTGATCAGTGCGCCCCGGTGATCTGCGCGCCGGTCCGATCGACGCGCCGCCGTGGGCGGCTCAGCGGACGAAGCGCACTTCGCAGATCTCTTCGCCGAGCAGCGTCTCCATGCGCTCGGCGCCGTCGGCGACCATGCCGTTGCGACGGTAGAAGCTGTGCGCACGAGCATTCTGCTTGGGCACCCAGAGGTAGCCGGGCCGGTCTCCGCACGCCGCGTCGAACAGCTGCTGACCGATTCCGGTGCCCTGATACTGCTGCAGCAGATAGATGTAGTACAGCTCGCGCTCGCGCGGGGCGTCTTCATCCCGCGCGGGTCCCGAGCCGACGAAGCCGACGATCTCACCCTCGACGAGTGCTGCGAACTGGTTGTACTCGTCGCCGAGACTCGCCCAATGGTTCCAGAGCTCGGCCATGCGACGGGGTGAGAGGTTCTCGAGAGCGGCCTTGCTCACGAGCTGGTCGTAGGTCTCGTGCCAACAGGCGGCGTGCACACGCCCGAGCGCCTCGGCATCGGTGGTGCGGACAGGTCGAACAACAACGTTGGTGCTCATACGGTGAGCGTACGACCACGACGGCCCATGAAGAAATCGGGAAGTGCGTCGCCGACGGCGGGTGCGAACACTGCATGTCGACCATGCGGTGCCGACATGCGATGCCGACACGCGGTGTCAGCGCGCGTGGGCCAGCAGCCCGGTGTCAGCAGTGCAGTGTCAGGCGGCGCGCTCGCGGCGCAGCCAGCTGATGGTGTTCGCGGGATCGTAGCGGCGTGAGCAGATGCCGCACGCCAGCTTCGACTTCGGCCGGCGGTATCGGTAGTGCCGGTGACCGCGCGGGCACGTGCCGATCCATGACGCGAACTCGTCAGCGATGGGGCCGTCGTGCGTGCGCTCGCCGACGTAGCCGAGCTCACCCGCGATGCGCTTCCACTCCTTGCCGTGACCCGCGCCCGGCCCGGCGAGAGCGTGCGCGACTTCATGCAGCAGCACCTGGTGAATCGCATCGTCGTCGAACTTGGCGGCGAGGTGGCGCGAGACCGTGATGCGGCGGTCGCCGTAGTGACACGCGCCGGCGCGACGCTTGGCGTGGTCGAATTCGAAACGCCAGGTGTCATCGAGGTGCAAGCGGATCAATGCCTCTGCCCACCGGCGCACGCGGTCGAGCTCGGCCACTACTGCGCTCCGCGCTCGGAAGCGCCTCCTTGGTCGAGGCGCTGGCCGTCGGCGTCGCGCAGGTCGAAGAGCGGGGTGTCGGTGCTCGCGGGGTCCACCGCGGGTGCATCGATGACGGCAGCGGGTTCGCCGCTCGAGGGCGCCGAGGCCGCTGACCACAGGCCACCGCCGACTCCACCGCCGAGTCCACCGCCGGCTCCGATACCAGCGCTCGCCGAGGCGGCGCCGGTGCGCGGCACCAGCGCGTCGGTTCCGCGAGGGCGCACGCCTTCGACGGCGTCGATCGACGCGGCGACGTCGCCCTCATGCAAGGCGGATGCCGCGGCGCTCATGTCGACCGGCGCAAGGCTACCGGCGTGCGCGGGCGCAACGTGCTCGAGGTCGGGAGCGGCAGTGCCGGCGCCGGCGGCATCCGCCCGTCCGTGCTGCACTAGCTCCGGCGCGACGAATGACTCCGCGACCGCGACCGCGACCATCGAGCTGTCGATCTGGTTCGCGCTCGCCTTGATGCGCACCCGGATGGTGAGCGCCTCACGGAAATCACGAAGCGCCTTCTCGTACTCGCGCTGGTCGAACCATACCTTGCCGCGATGCTGCAGTGCGAAGGCTTCTGCGGCGGGCCAGTCGTGCGCGTTCGCCTCGTTGGCGCAGTCGGTGAGCTCCACGAGCGCCGTCTCGTACTTGCCCTGATACTGCTGCACCTGAGCGCGGCGCACCCGTGCGAGCACGAGCTCTTCACGGTCGCCGCCGAAGCGAGCGAGACGCACGGCGGCGTTCGCCACGTCGAGCGCCTCGTCGAGCTGGCCGGCCAGACGCAGCAGCCCGACCTTCTCATTGAGTGCCGACGTGCTGCGAAGCTCGCCGATCTCCTCGAGCCGAGCGCCCAGCGCCTGCAGGTCGACCTTCTCTCGAAGCGTGACCGGGTCGTACCCCAAAACAATGCTCACGATGTGTCCCTACCGGTGTGGTGCTTCCACAGGCTAACCCCGGCCGCTCACATCGAGCCGCACCTCCATCAGCCTGTCGTCACCCTGGCGCGGCGTGCCGCGTGCGGTGTTGTTCGTGAGCAGCCAGAGCGTGCCGCCCGGGCCGGCCACCGCATCGCGCAACCGGCCGTACTCGCCTCGGTACCACTCGCGCGGCTCGCCGATCGCGGACCCCGAGACATCAACCGTCCAGAGGCGTTCGCCCCTGAGCGAGGCGATGAAGAGCGTGCCGCCGATGACCGCGATCCCGCTGGGGCTCGCCTGGTCAGTGCGCCACTGCAGCACCGGGTCGATGAATCGCGCCGACTCGCACGCGGGCGACCCGGGCTCGGCGCAATCCGCCCGGCCTTCGACAGCGGGCCATCCGTAGTTGCCGCCCGCTTCGATGAGGTTGAGCTCGTCCCAGGTGTTCTGCCCGAACTCCGATGCCCACAGCCGCCCGGTGGAGTCCCACGCGATGCCCTGCACGTTCCGGTGTCCATATGAGAAGACCGGGCTGTGTCCGAAGGGGTTGTCGTCGGGCACGCGTCCCTCCGGGGTGACGCGCAAGATCTTGCCGCCGAGGGAATCGAGGTTCTGTGCGTGCTCGGTGCTACCGGCGTCTCCCGTCGTGATGTACAGCATCCCGTCATGGCCGAACGCGAGGCGCCCGCCGTTGTGGTTGCCTGCTTTGGGGATGCCCTTCAGCACGAGCGTCGGCGCGCCGAGCGAGCGCTCGCCGGACTCGCCGAGCAGCGGCATCCGCATCACGCGATTGTCATCTACGGCAGTGAAGTAGGCGTACAGCTCATCGCCGAGCGGCGAGAGCGCGATGCCGAGCAGACCGCCTTCGCCACCGGCTTGGACGCCGGCGACGACACCTGCCTCTCGTACGTCACCGGATGCCGTCAACTCGAGCACGCGGGCCGTATCGCGTTCGCTCATCAGCGCCGCTCCGTCGCCCAGCGAGATCACCGACCACGGCACCTCGAGCCTCGTCGCCAGGTCCCGGGGCGCGCCCGCCGGCTGCAGCAGCTGCGCGCCATTCGGGGCCGACGGCGCAGTAGGCGGAACCGTAGAGGATGGGTCGGTCGGGTTCGGGTCCGAGGTCGGCCCGCTGCCGGCCGGGGCGCAGCCCGTCACGACGAGCGCGGCGAGGGCGAGGGCGGCTCCGAGGAATCTTGCCGCTGCTCTCGCGGTGGCTGTGCCCGGTCTCGCCTGACGCACGGTTCAGTCCTCGGGATTCTCGCCGGGCCGTTTCTCGTCGGACCGCTTGTCGCTTGGCCGCTTCTGGCCGAACAGCGAGGTGGCGGGGGAAGGGGAGGCCACCGCCGTGGCGTCGGTCACGATTCGCGCGCCCGCGATCCAGTGGCGCAGTTCCTTGCCGATCACGAGCTTCGCGGGGTGCGGCCCGCCTGCGAGGAGCCTCGGCATCCACTCGACGGGCAGTTCCGAACGGGATGCCGCGAGCACCACATTGCCGAACCGGCGCCCCTTCAAGATCTGTGGTTCTGCGAGCACCGCCACCTCGGCGAACACCGCCGCCATGGTCGCCGCCTGGCCGCGTGCGAAGGCGAGCCCGGGACCGTCGGCGATGTTCACGACGACGATGCCGTCGGGCGTGAGCAGTTCGGAGACGAGCCGGTAGAACTCGACACTCGTGACATGCGGGGGAATGCGCGACCCGCTGAACACGTCGACGACGACGAGATCGGCACTCTGACGCAGCCCCTGCGGCAGCTTGCCGAGCACCTCCCGCGCGTCGCCGTAGCGCATCCGGATCGACGCGCCTCGCGGCAGGGGCAGCGTCTCGCGCACGAAGTCGATGAGATCGGGTTCGAGCTCGATAACCTGCTGTCGTGAGCCCGGCCGGGTCGCGTCGACGTACCGGGGGAGCGTCAGAGCGCCCGCGCCCAGGTGGACGGCGGTGATCGGTCCGGGCGGCAATTGGTCGATGACATGGCCGATGCGCTGCACATACTCGAAGAACAGCTGCGTCGGGTCGTCGAGATTGACGTGGGACTGCGGGGTGCCGTCGACCACCAGCTGGTACGCGCCGGGTACCCAGCGGTCCGGCGCGATCTCGGCTCTGAGGCCGCTCAGCTTGAGAGTTGTGGCGGGCACGGTCCTATTCTTTCCTGAGCGTGAGCCCCTAAATACCCCAGGAACGCAGCAAGGTCAAGAACGAAGTGGACACGGCGAGCCGAGCCGACCTATAGTAGTTGTTTGCGCTCCATGATCGTTCATGCCGTCATATTGCGGATGGCAGCGCACCCCGAGTATAGCGGCGGGGTGGATCTGAGATGAGCATTCTCCTTTCCGACATGCCACGGCCCATTGGGCCTCCGGAGGTTATTTCCCTTGGCTGCTGCGCGCAACGCATCACCTGATAAGTCCAAGTCCTTCAAGAACGGCCGATCCGCATCACGGCTCTCGTTCGCCAAATACTCCGACACGCTGGCGGTTCCTGACCTGCTCGCTCTGCAGACCGAGAGCTTCGAATGGCTCATCGGCGACGACGCCTGGCGCGCCCGCGTCGGCGACGCCGGGCAGCAGTCCGGGCTCGAGGAGATCTTCGAAGAGATCAGCCCGATCGAAGACCTCGCCGAGACGATGCAGCTCTCGTTCGCGAACCCCGAGCTCGAAGAGCCGAAGTACTCGATCGACGAGTGCAAGGAGCGCGGCAAGACCTACGCTGCGCCTCTCTACGTGAACGCCGAGTTCATGAACCACCAGACCGGTGAGATCAAGACCCAGACGGTCTTCATGGGCGACTTCCCGCTCATGACCGAAAAGGGCACCTTCATCGTCAACGGCACCGAGCGCGTCGTCGTGTCGCAGCTCGTCCGCAGCCCGGGCGTGTACTTCGAGCGCACGCAGGAGAAGACGTCCGACAAGGACATCTTCTCGGCGCGCATCATCCCGAGCCGCGGCGCTTGGCTCGAGTTCGAGATCGACAAGCGCGACCAGGTGGGCGTGCGAATCGACCGCAAGCGCAAGCAGTCGGTCACGGTGTTCCTCAAGGCCCTCGGTCTCACCACTGAGGAGATCCGCGACGAGTTCAAGGGCTTCCCCTCGATCGAGCTGACCCTTGAGAAGGACACCATCCTCACCAAGGAAGACGCGCTCAAGGACATCTACCGCAAGCTGCGCCCGGGCGAGCAGGTGGCGGCCGAGGCGGCGCGTGCGCTCCTCGACAACTTCTACTTCAACCCGAAGCGCTACGACCTCGCGAAGGTCGGTCGCTACAAGATCAACCAGAAGCTCGGCCTCGACGCGCCGATCAGCGACTCGGTGCTCACCGTCTCCGACATCGTCGCGACGATCAAGTACCTCGTCGCTCTGCACGACAACCAGACCATCACCGGCGTTCGCGGCGGCAAGAAGGTCGAGATCACCCCTGACGTCGACGACATCGACCACTTC
Organism: Ruicaihuangia caeni; assembly: GCF_029952955.1. Taxonomy (GTDB): domain Bacteria; phylum Actinomycetota; class Actinomycetes; order Actinomycetales; family Microbacteriaceae; genus Ruicaihuangia; species Ruicaihuangia caeni. Next base: position 195,279 of record NZ_JASATX010000002.1, read on the forward strand.
GGCAACCGCCGCATCCGCGCGGTGGGCGAGCTGATCCAGAACCAGGTGCGCACCGGCCTCAGCCGCATGGAGCGCGTCGTGCGCGAGCGCATGACCACGCAGGACATCGAGGCGATCACGCCGCAGACCCTGATCAACGTGCGCCCCGTGGTTGCCGCGATCAAGGAGTTCTTCGGAACCTCGCAGCTCTCGCAGTTCATGGACCAGAACAACCCCCTCGCGGGCCTCACCCACAAGCGCCGTCTCTCGGCGCTCGGCCCGGGTGGTCTGAGCCGTGAGCGCGCCGGCGTCGAGGTGCGCGACGTGCACCCCTCGCACTACGGCCGCATGTGCCCGATCGAGACGCCTGAAGGCCCGAACATCGGCCTGATCGGCTCGCTCGCGACCTTCGCGCGCATCAACTCGTTCGGGTTCATCGAGACCCCGTACCGCAAGGTCGAGAACGGCAAGGTCACCGACCAGATCGACTACCTCACCGCGAGCGAAGAGGACGAGTACCTCATCGCGCAGGCGAACACCCCGGTGAACGCCGACGGCACCTTCGCCGAGTCGAAGGTCCTCGCCCGCCCGAAGGGCTCCGAGGTCGTGTTCGTCGACGCCGACCGCGTCGAGTACATCGACGTGTCACCGCGCCAGATGGTGTCGGTCGCCACCTCGCTCATCCCCTTCCTCGAGCACGACGACGCGAACCGTGCGCTCATGGGCGCCAACATGCAGCGTCAGGCGGTTCCGCTGCTGCGCAGCGAGAGCCCCATCGTCGGCACCGGCATGGAGGGCTTCGCCGCGATCGACGCGGGCGACGTCATCACCGCCGAGAAGCCGGGTGTGGTGGCCGAGGTCTCGGCCGACGTGGTCAGCGTGCAGCTCGACGAGGGCGGCGTGCAGTACTACTACCTGCGCAAGTTCGACCGTTCGAACCAGGGCACGAGCTACAACCACCGCGTGGTGGTCAACGCCGGTGACCGCGTGGAAGCCGGCGAGGTCATCGCCGACGGCCCCGCGACCGAGAACGGCGAGCTCGCACTCGGCAAGAACCTGCTCGTGGCATTCATGCCGTGGGAGGGTCACAACTTCGAAGACGCGATCATCCTCAGCCAGAACCTGGTGAAGGACGACACCCTCTCCTCGATCCACATCGAGGAGTACGAGGTGGATGCCCGTGACACCAAGCTCGGCAAGGAGGAGATCACTCGCGACCTGCCCAACGTGTCGCTCGACCTCCTGAGCAACCTCGACGAGCGCGGCATCATCCGCATCGGCGCCGAGGTCCGCCCCGGCGACATCCTCGTCGGCAAGGTGACCCCGAAGGGCGAGACCGAGCTGAGCGCCGAGGAGCGCCTGCTCCGCGCGATCTTCAACGAGAAGAGCCGTGAGGTGCGCGACACCTCGCTCAAGGTGCCCCACGGTGAAGAGGGAACCGTCATCGCGGTCAAGGAGTTCTCCGCTGACAACGATGACGAGCTCGGCTCGGGCGTGAACCAGCGCGTGGTCGTCTACATCGCGCAGAAGCGCAAGATCACCGCCGGTGACAAGCTCGCGGGCCGCCACGGCAACAAGGGCGTCATCGCGAAGATCCTCCCCGTCGAAGACATGCCCTTCCTCGAAGACGGCACGCCGGTCGACGTCATCCTCAACCCGCTCGGCGTTCCTGGCCGCATGAACTTCGGCCAGGTGCTCGAGATCCACCTCGGGTGGGCGGCCAAGCAGGGCTGGGAGATCGAGGGCAACCCTGAGTGGGCCGCGAGCCTGCCCGAGGGTGCCCGCGAGGTCGCGCCCGGCACGAAGGTTGCGACGCCCGTGTTCGACGGCGCCTCGCAGGCCGAGATCACGGGTCTGCTCGACTCGACTCTGCCGACCCGCGATGGCCAGCGTCTCATCGACCAGACCGGCAAGGCACGCCTGTTCGACGGTCGCTCGGGTGAGCCGTACCCCGACCCCATCTCGGTCGGCTACATGTACATCCTCAAGCTGCACCACCTGGTCGACGACAAGATCCACGCGCGCTCGACCGGTCCGTACTCGATGATCACCCAGCAGCCGCTCGGTGGTAAGGCGCAGTTCGGTGGTCAGCGCTTCGGTGAGATGGAGGTGTGGGCGCTCGAGGCATACGGCGCGGCATACGCCCTCCAGGAGCTCCTCACCATCAAGTCCGACGACATCCTCGGCCGAGTCAAGGTCTACGAGGCGATCGTCAAGGGCGAGAACATCCAGGAGCCCGGTATTCCCGAGAGCTTCAAGGTGCTCATGAAGGAGATGCAGTCGCTCTGCCTGAACGTCGAGGTCCTCTCGGCCGACGGCACCACGCTGAGCCTCAAGGACACGGATGACGAGGTCTTCCGCGCCGCTGAGGAACTCGGCATCAACATCTCCGCCCGCTTCGAGTCCTCGTCGGTCGACGAGATCTGAGCCGGGACCACTGGACACGTTCGACGTTTTTCATGAGAGAGAGAACATTGCTCGACGCAACCTCATTTGACGAGCTGCGGATCGGCCTCGCGACGGCCGACGACATCCGCAAGTGGTCCTACGGCGAGGTAAAGAAGCCTGAGACCATCAACTACCGCACGCTGAAGCCCGAGAAGGACGGCCTCTTCGGCGAGCAGATCTTCGGCCCCAGCCGCGACTGGGAGTGCGCCTGCGGCAAGTACAAGCGGGTGCGCTTCAAGGGCATCGTGTGCGAGCGTTGCGGCGTCGAGGTCACCAAGAGCTCGGTGCGCCGCGAGCGCATGGGCCACATCGAGCTGGCTGCTCCGGTCACGCACATCTGGTACTTCAAGGGTGTGCCGAGCCGCCTCGGCTACCTGCTCGACATGGCGCCGAAGGACCTCGAGAAGGTCATCTACTTCGCCGCGTACATGGTCATCTCGGTCGACGAGGAGGGGCGCCACGAAGACCTGCCCGACCTCGAGAACGAGCTGCGTCTCGAGCTGAAGACGCTCGAGAGCCAGCGTGACGCTCGCATCGCCGAGCGCATGAAGACGCTCGAGGACGACCTCGCCGCGCTGGAAGAGGAAGGCGCGAAGGCCGACCAGAAGCGCAAGACCAAGGACGCCGCCGAGAAGGAGATGGCGCAGCTCCGCAAGGGCTACGACGAGCAGATCAACCAGCTCGAGCGCGTCTGGGACGACTTCCGCAACCTGAAGGTCGGAGACCTCAAGCCTGAGGACAGCGTCTTCCAGGAGCTGCAGGACCGCTACGGCCAGTACTTCGAGTCGTACATGGGCGCGGAGGCGATCCAGCGTCGCCTCCAGAGCTTCGACCTGCAGGCCGAGGCAGAAGATCTGCACGACCAGATCGCCAACGGCAAGGGCCAGAAGAAGATCCGCGCGATCAAGCGTCTGCGCGTCGTCAACTCGTTCCTGCAGACCGGCAACTCGCCGGCGGCGATGGTGCTCGACGTCGTTCCGGTGATCCCGCCGGAGCTGCGCCCGATGGTGCAGCTCGACGGTGGTCGCTTCGCGACGAGTGACCTGAACGACCTGTACCGCCGTGTGATCAACCGCAACAACCGTCTGCGTCGTCTGCTCGACCTCGGCGCTCCCGAGATCATCGTCAACAACGAGAAGCGGATGCTGCAGGAGGCCGTCGACGCGCTGTTCGACAACGGCCGCCGTGGTCGCCCCGTGACCGGCACCGGCAACCGTGCGCTCAAGAGCCTCAGCGACATGCTGAAGGGCAAGCAGGGCCGGTTCCGTCAGAACCTGCTCGGTAAGCGCGTGGACTACTCGGGCCGTTCGGTCATCATCGTGGGCCCCCAGCTGCAGCTGCACCAGTGCGGTCTGCCCAAGCAGATGGCGCTCGAGCTGTTCAAGCCGTTCGTCATCAAGCGACTGATCGACCTGGGCCATTCGCAGAACATCAAGAGCGCCAAGCGCATGGTGGAGCGTTCGCGTCCGCAGGTGTGGGACGTGCTCGAGGAGATCATCCGCGAGCGCCCCGTGCTGCTGAACCGTGCGCCCACGCTGCACCGTCTCGGCATCCAGGCGTTCGAGCCGCAGCTCGTCGAGGGTAAGGCGATCCAGCTCCACCCGCTCGTGTGTGCTGCGTTCAACGCCGACTTCGACGGCGACCAGATGGCGGTGCACCTGCCGCTCTCGGTCGAGGCTCAGGCCGAGGCCCGCATCCTGATGCTCGCCTCGAACAACATCCTGAAGCCGTCCGACGGCCGCCCGGTGACCCTGCCCTCGCAGGACATGATCATCGGCCTGCACCACCTGACCTCGGTCGCGGCGGGCGCTACCGGCGAAGGCCGCGCGTTCTCCTCGGTCGCCGAGGCGATCCTCGCGAAGGACCAGGGCACTCTCGACCTGAACGCCCTCGTGAAGATCCGCATGTCGGGCGAGAAGGTCGGCGGCGAGCGCGTGCTCAAGGAGACGACCCTCGGTCGCGCCCTGTTCAACGAGATGCTGCCCGCTGACTACCCGTGGGTTGAGGCTGTGGCCGACAAGGGCCGCCTCTCGCAGATCGTCAACGACCTCGCAGAGCGGTACCCCAAGGTGACCGTCGCCGCGACGCTCGACGCGATCAAGGACGCCGGCTTCTACTGGGCCACTCGCTCGGGTGTGACCGTCGCCCTCAGTGACGTCATCACGCCTCCGAACAAGGCCGAGATCGTGGCCAAGTACGAGCAGCAGGCGCAGAAGATCCAGGACCAGTTCGAGAAGGGTCTGACGACCGACCTCGAGCGCCGCCAGGAGCTCATCCAGATCTGGACCAAGGCGACCGACGAGGTCGCGGCGGCCATGCGTGAGCACTTCCCCGAAGACAACACCATCAACCGCATGGTGACCTCGGGCGCTCGTGGTAACTGGCTGCAGGTGCGCAACATCGCCGGTATGCGCGGTCTGGTGAACAACCCCAAGGGTGAGATCATCCCGCGCCCGATCATCAACTCGTACCGCGAGGGCCTGTCGGTGGCGGAGTACTTCATCGCCACGCACGGTGCGCGTAAGGGTCTGGCCGACACGGCGCTTCGTACCGCCGACTCGGGCTACCTGACCCGTCGTCTCGTGGACGTCTCGCAGGATGTCATCATCCGCGAGGACGACTGCGGCACCAGCAAGGGCCTCGACTTGCCGATCGCCGTGCAGGACCACACCGGTGCCTGGACGCGCGACCCGAACGTCGAGAACTCGGTGTACGCCCGCTCGCTCGCCGCTCCCGCGGTGAACGAGGCCGGTGAAGTGATCGCGGATGCCGGTGCCGACGTCGGTGACGTGCTCATCGAGACGCTGGTCGCCGCCGACGTGCGCAGCATCAAGGTGCGCTCGGTCCTCACCTGCGAGTCGGCTGTCGGCGTCTGCGCCGCCTGCTACGGGCGTTCGCTCGCGACCGGTCAGCTGGTCGACATCGGTGAGGCCGTCGGCATCATCGCCGCGCAGTCGATCGGTGAGCCCGGCACGCAGCTGACGATGCGTACGTTCCACACGGGTGGTTCGGCATCCGCCGACGACATCACCCAGGGTCTGCCGCGTGTCACCGAGCTGTTCGAGGCGCGCACCCCGAAGGGTGCCTCCCCGATCGCCGAGGCCGCCGGCCGCATCACGATCGAGGACACCGAGCGTCAGCGCCGCCTGATCCTCACGCCCGACAACGGCGATGAGCCTGTGATCTACCCGGTGCTGAAGCGCGCCACGCTGCTCGTCGAAGACGGCCAGCATGTCGAGCTCGGGCAGCAGCTGCACGTCGGCAACCTCGACCCGAAGGAGGTGCTGCGCGTCCGCGGTGAGCGTGCCGTGCAGCAGCACCTGGTCGAGGGTGTGCAGGGCGTGTACCGCTCGCAGGGCGTGCCGATCCACGACAAGCACATCGAGGTCATCGTTCGCCAGATGCTGCGCAAGGTCACCGTGATCGATCACGGCGAGACCGAGCTGCTGCCCGGCGAGCTGGTCGACCGCTCGCGGTACAACACCCTCAACCGGGCTGCGCTCGTCGAGGGCAAGAAGACCGCGTCGGCACGCGCCGAGGTCATGGGTATCACCAAGGCGTCGCTCGCGACCGAGTCGTGGCTGTCGGCCGCGTCGTTCCAGGAGACCACCCGGGTGCTCACCCAGGCGGCCATGGAAGGAAAGCGCGACCCGCTGCTCGGCCTCAAGGAGAACGTGATCATCGGAAAGCTGATCCCGGCCGGCACCGGCCTGTCGCGTTACCGCAACGTGACGGTCGAGCCGACCGAGGAAGCCCGCGCCGAGCGCTACCCGAACCGCATCTTCGCGGACGACGGCGGCTTCAGCGACGCGGACCTCAGCTTCGTCGACTTCGACAGCTTCACGTCGGAGGAGTTCCCGAGCGACAACGTGCAGTAGCGGCATCCGTCGATCGAGCGGGTCGATCCGCTTGACCCCGCTCGATCGATTGAGTCGTCGCACTCAGCGAGAGGCCCCCGGCACCACGCCGGGGGCCTCTTCGCGTCTGCGCGAAGCGTCGCCCCGTTGCCGCGTCGCCGCGTGGTCACGGCGGCGCCCTCGGCGCCCTCGTGCGCCCTCGTTCGTTCCGGCCTCGGTCTCGGAACTCGGGAGTGCGCCCCGACGCGTCCCTGCCGTCGCGCTGCGGCTGCGACGTTGCGCCCGGTCTTCGCGCTCGCGGGCTCGGCGTAGGCTCGAGGCATGGACCCCTACCGTCGGTACGCCGGGTTTCTCGCGGTCTTCGCGGTCGTGCTGCACGTGGCGATCGTGGTGGCCGCGTTCGGGCTGATCAGCCTGTACTCGGGAACCGACCCGATCAGCGATCCCGATGTCGGCCGCATCGTGGGACCGCTCATGGTGGGGCTCTCAGCCGTGGTGCTTCTGGTCTTCCTGATGATCAACGGCATGAACACGCCCGCTGACCAGCAGCGGCTCTCCGTGCCGTTCGCGTTCGCGATGGGTATCGCCGCGATCGCGGTGTACGTGCTCGTCGGCGGTCTGCTCACCGCCACGGGCACAGGGGAGCCCCTGGCGTTCGTGCTCTTCGTCGGCGCGACGCTGATCAGCCCCTACGCGATTACTGTGGGCCTCAGCGCGTTCGTCATCACGGTGCTCTACCAGTGGGTGCTCACGCTGCGCATCGACCGCACCGGCCGACCGCGCTGGCCGTGGGAGAACCCCGACGACGTGTGAGCTGCCTCGCTGCACCCCGCGGCATCCGCTCCAATCACCGCCCTGCCGCAACCGGCGCACTGACGCCCTCCGAGCGGCCTCACCGCCTCCGGTGGGGCGAACGCCGTGAGTACACCGTCGAGATGACACTTTTCGCGCACTCAAAGCGCTTGACGAATGCAGAACCTGACATCTCGGCGCTCGCGCGTGGCGCCTGCGTCTACATCTGCAGGATGATTTCGCGCTGAGTCGGCACTCGCCGCGGGCCGAACGACGTTCCAGGGGTCGCGCGGGCCGTAGCGTGAGAGGGTGAGCCTCTCAGCCGCTTCGGATGCCGTGGCCGAACACCCATCGTCGGTGTTCGCGTCGCGACGGCTCACGACCGCCCAGCTCGTGGTCGACATCGTCGTTCCTGCATCACTTGCGCTCCTGGCGGCGCCGATCGCCGGGTTCGGCGGCGTTGGCTCTGTGCTGGTGCTGCTCGGCATGGCGTCGGCGGCCACTGTGCGTCGGCTGAACCCGCTGATCGCGCTGCTGGCCGCCTGGTTCGTCTGTCTGGCCCAGGTGCTCGCGGGCATGGGCCCCCATCCGGCGAACATCGCGGTGCTCGTGGTGCTCTACTCGACGGCCGCGTACGGCACGACAGTGACCCGGTGGATGGGCTTCGCATCCGCCTTCGTCGGAGCCGCCATCGTCACGGTGCATCTCGCGCTGCCGCAGGCGGTGGCGACGCTCTCCGAGCAGTTGGGCAGCGCGGCGGGAATCGCTTCCGCGGTGGTGCCGGCGCTGCTGCTCTTCGGCGGATCGCTGACGCTGTTCCTGCTCTCGTGGACGCTCGGCATCCTCGCGAGCACATGGCGCCGTGCCCGCCAGAACCGCGTCGAGGCCGAGCTTGCAGCGCGCGAGATGACCATCGAGCAGGAGCGGACGCGGATTGCGCGCGATATGCACGACATCGTCGCTCATTCGCTCGCTGTGGTCGTCGCGCAGGCCGATGGAGCACGCTATGTCGGTCGATCCGACCCCGCTGCCGTCGACACCGCGCTCGCCACCATCGCGTCAACGTCGCGAGAGGCGCTGGCCGATGTGCGCGTGCTGCTCGAGCAGCTGCGGCACCGCCAGGCCGAAGGCCCTCAGCCCGGACTCGGCGACCTCGACCGACTGCTCGCGCAGGTGGAGGCCGCAGGACTCGCGGTCGAACGTCAGGTGACGGGTGCGCCGGGAACGCTGACGATCGTGCAGCAGCTCGCCGTGTATCGCGTGGTCCAGGAGTCGCTCACCAACGCCCTGCGTCATGCCGACACCGGCCAGCCGGTATTGCTGCGCTTCGACTGGGCGACGCACGGGCTCACCATCACGATCGCCAGTTCGCTTCGCGCTCACAGCGGCAGGGACGGTCGCGATGCTCGGGACGGTCGCGATGCTCGCGAGAGCCGAGAGTCCTACCCTTCGCACAGCCTCGCGATCCACCGAGGTCACGGCATCCCCGGCATGACCGAGCGCATGGCGCTCGTCGGCGGCAGCCTCACCGCCGAGCCGGAGCGCGAGCGCTTCGTCGTGCGCGCCTGGCTCCCGTTCGGCGCCACGCAACACGTCCCAGGCGGTGCCGCATGACCCGTGCACCGATCCGAGTCGTGCTGGTCGACGACCAGGCGCTGTTCCGAGCCGGCATCCGCATGCTCATCGACTCGCAACCCGACCTCGAGTTCGTTGGCGAAGCCTCCGACGGGCGCGAGGCGGTCGACCTTGTCGAGCGGGCGCGTCCCGATGTGGTGCTGATGGACATCCGGATGCCGGTCATGGACGGCATCGAAGCGACCGAGCGCATCGTCGCGGCGGCCAGCGCGCGGGGCAGCGAGTTGCCGAGGGTCATCGTGCTCACGACGTTCGACCTCGACGAGGCGGCCACGCGCGCCATTCGTGGTGGAGCGAGCGGCTTCCTGTTGAAGGATGCCGCTCCGGAGTTCCTGCTCGCGGCGATCCGTACCGTGCACGCGGGCGCTGCGGTGGTCGCGCCCGGCGCCACCCGTGAGCTCCTCCGTCATTTCGATTCGCGGGCGACCGCTCCGGCGCCGCCGAAAACGTTCTCGACGCTGACCTCGCGCGAGCGCGACATCTTCCTGCTCGCCGCGCGGGGGCTGAGCAACGCCGAGATCGCAGAGCGCGAGTTCCTGAGCGAAGCCACCGTGAAGACGCACATCAGTCGAGTGCTGGCGAAGCTCGCGCTGCGTGATCGGGTGCAATTGGTGGTCTTCGCCTACGAGCACCGCTTGGTCGTCTGACCGCGCACCGGCGCCCGAGCGCGAATCATCCTCGAGGATGATGCGATCGCTACCGCAGCATGACGACGCCGCCCGAAGCCGCTTCGTAGCGTCGAAGCATGGAAATCACCACGACGGACCTCGGCCTCGTCGCCCGGGTGCAGCATCTCAGCAAGAGCTACGGCAGCGATCCGAACCGAGTCCACGCCCTCCGCGACATCAGCCTCGGCATCCGGGCGGCGGAGTTCACCGCGATCATGGGGCCGAGCGGTTCGGGCAAGTCGACGCTCATGCACATCATGGCCGGCCTCGATTCCGCGACCGACGGCCGCAGCTGGCTGGGCGACGATGAGATCACTGACATGAGCGACTCGCAGCTCACCCTGCTGCGCCGCCGCCGCGTCGGCTTCGTGTTCCAGGCGTTCAACCTCGTGCCGACCCTCGACGTGCGGGCGAATATCCGGCTCCCGTTCGAACTGGACGGGCGCAGGCCGACGGATGCCGAGGCCGCCTGGATCGCCGAGCTCGAGCGGACGCTCGGCCTCGCCGACCGCCTCGCGCACCGCCCCCACGAGCTCTCCGGCGGGCAGCAGCAGCGCGTCGCAATCGCCCGCGCGCTCTCAACCCGCCCGGCGCTGCTCTTCGCCGACGAGCCCACCGGCAACCTCGACTCGCGTACGGGCCGTGAGGTGCTCGAGTTGCTGCAGCACGCCAGTCGGCGGTACGGCCAGAGCATCGCCATGGTCACCCACGATCCGATCGCCGCCGCCTATGCCGACCGGGTGCTCTTTCTCGCCGATGGCCGGCTCGTGGCCGATCGGGAGCGGATGCCGGCGCAGCAGATCAGCGAGTTCATGCTCTCGATGGAGGTTCCGGCATGAGCGGGCGCAGCGCCTTCGCTCTCCACGATGAGATCGGTGAGCGCGGCGACCGCGTGGGGGGTCGCCGTGTGAGCCGTGCGCGTGTTGAGCACGACCGGCCCCGCGGTCCCGAAGTTCGCCGGCCGCGGAGGGCACCGCGAGCCTCGGCGATGCACGGCCACGGCGCCAGCATCCTTGTTGCCGCCATCGCCTCAGCCTTCGGAGTGGGCCTGCTGCAGATCACCGGGCTGCTGTCTGCAGTGGTCGCGGCCGACGACGTCGCCGGCGAGAGCGGCACTGTCGCGTTCATGCTGCAATTACTCGCCTTCGTGTTCATCGTGATCGCCGCCTACGTCGGAGCGGTCGTCACCTCGAACACGTTCGCGACCATCGTCGCCGGACGGGTGCGGTCCATCGCCCTGCTGCGTCTGCTGGGCTCGACCGCGAGCGCTCAACGCAACACCATCGCGCGCGAGGGGCTCGCAGTCGGCGTGATCGGTTCTCTGACGGGCGCGGTGGCGGGCACCGCGATCGCCGTCGCGCTCGACCGCACCGCCGTGGCCACCGGATTCCTGCCCGATGTCGGCTTCTCCTATGCACGGCCGGTGCTCGCCGTGCCCATCGTGGGAGTGCTGCTCACGACATGGCTGGCCTCGTGGATCGGGTGCCGACGCGTGCTCACCGTCACGCCGCTGCAGGCGCTCTCGAACGCAACCGAGCTTCGGCACGAGGAGGTCACGGGCAGGCGGGGCCGCAACGCCGCCGCGGTCACGCTGGTCGTGATCGGCGGTGTGCTGCTCGCGGGTGCGCTCCTGCTCGGATTGCTCACGCCGCTCGCGGTGCTGGTGGGCCTGTTCGGCGGCATCATCTCGTTCACCGGTGTCGTACTCGCAGCGGATGCGGTGATCCCGCCCGTGCTGCGTCTAATGGGCCGTCTCCTGGGCTCCCGCCCTGCAGCATCACTCGCGGCAGGCAACGCGCTGCGCTACCCGCAGCGCAGCGCTCGGTCCACCGTGGGACTCGTCATCGGCGTGACCCTCGTCACGACCTTCGGCGTCGCGGTGGCGAGCTTCGAGCAGATGACTCGCGCGGCGATGGAAGCGGAGCCCGAGCTCTACCAGGGCATCTCCGAGGTGCTCGCGATGGTCGTAGGCGTGGTCTCGCTGCTCATCGGCTTCAGTGCGCTGATCGCAGCGGTGGGTTTGGTGAACACCCTCTCGCTGAGCGTGCTGCAGCGCACTCGCGAGCTGGGGCTGCTTCGCGCGCTGGGGTTCTCGGCGCGGCAGATCCGCGCCATGATCCTCGCCGAGAGCGCCCAGCTCGTCGCGGCGGCGCTGGTTATCGGTCTGCTGCTCGGCGGAGTGTACGGGTGGATCGGCGCGCAATCGATGATGGGGTCGGTCAACGGAAGTCCCGGCATCGTGATGCCCGGTGTGCCGTGGATCGTGATCGCTGCGGTGGTGCTTGCCAGCGCGGTGCTCACCGTGGTCGCGTCATGGGCGCCCAGTCGCCGGGCGACGCGCGTGTCACCCATCGAGGCGCTCGCCGCGGATTGATGCGCGCCCCGGCATCCGGACCCGCCCCGGATCCGCCATCACTCCGCCCGCTCCCCGCCGCCCGGCATCCGCCGGTGTGCGCCCTTCGCCGGCATCCGCAGCTCGCTCGTCGAGATGACACAATGTGCACGCGTCAAGCGCTTGCCGATCGCGCTTTGTGTCATCTCGGCGTGCGCCACGGTGAGCGCAGGCCGGTCTCCGGCATCCGCATCGCACCCCGCTCAGTAGGGTAGAACGGTGCGTCTGAAGCTGACCCTGTCGCGCCCGTCCGGCTCGTCGAGCGACATCGTGGTGACCACGGATGCCGGGGCCACCATCAACGAGGTGGCGCAGACCATCAACCGGGTCGACCCGCTCGCCACCCCGCTCGAGCACACCGACCTGACGCTGCGTGCCACCATCCCGGGTCTCGCCGAGCCGATGCTGCTGCCGGCCGACGCTCCGGTCGGAGAAGCCTGGATCGGTTCGGGCGCCACCGTGACCCTCACACGCGCGGGCCACCACTTCGAGGCCGCCGAGAGCCGCCGGGGCCCGGCAGTCGCGACGCTGCAGATCCTCGACGGCCCCGACGCCGGGCGAACAGTTCCGCTCGCATCGGGCAGCTGGACGCTCGGCCGTGACGCCGACTGCGACATCGTGCTCGACGACAAGCTGGTCTCGAAGCGCCACCTGCGGCTCGAGGTGGGCGACGCGGTCGGCGTGGTCGACCTCGGGTCCGCGAACGGGGTCGTCGTCGATGGCGGCATCGTCACCCGCTTGCGGGTCGAGCGCGAAGAGACGCTGCTGCTCGGCGACACCCGCGTGCTCATCACGGTGCTCCAGCACGTCTCGGCCGCCGCCGCGACCAAGGCCGGTCCGGTCTTCTTCAACCGATCGCCCAAGGTGGAGCAGCGCTACCGGGGCCGCGAGTTCGCCGCCCCCGATGTGCCCACCGAGCCCGAGGAGCAGCCGTTCCCCTACCTGGCGCTCATCGCGCCTGTGCTGCTCGGGTTGAGCATGTTCGCGCTCACCGGCCGCGTGTTCTCGCTGCTCTTCGTGTTCATGGCGCCGCTCATGCTGCTCGGCAACCACCTCACCCAGAAGCAGCGCGAGAAGCGCAAGCAGAAGCGCATGATCGAGCGCTTCGAGAGTCGCATCGAGAGCCTCGAAGGCCTCATGTCGAAAGAGGCGGTCGTCGAGCAGTCCGCGCGGCTCGCTGAATCGCCCTCGACCTACGACGCATACGAAGCTGCCGTGCGCCGCAGCCCGCTGCTGTGGACGCGCCGCCCCGAGCACTGGTCGTTCCTGAACGTGCGGCTGGGCATCGGCACCATGCTGTCGCGCAACAGCATCGCCTCGCACGACAGCCCCGAGATGCTGCCCGAGTTCCAAGAGCGGCTCGACGCCCTCGTCGAGCGCACCAAGCGGGTGCCCGGCGTGCCGATCATCGACAACCTCTACGACGCCGGCGCGCTCGGTGTCGCGGGTGAACCTGACACCGCGATCGGCTCGGTGAACTCGGTGCTCGTGCAGCTCACGGCGCTGCACTCGCCCGCCGAGCTCGCAGTCGCGACCATCGTCACGCCGCGGTGGTCGGAACCCCTTTCATGGCTCAAGTGGATGCCGCACACCTCGTCGGCGCACAGTCCCCTCGGCAGCACGCCGCATCTCGCCGACAGCGCCGCGAGCGGTGCGGCCGTGCTCTCCGCGATCGAAGGGCTCATCGCCCAGCGCCTCGCCGGACACAAGGTTGAACGCCGCGGGGCGATGGAGCAGCGGCGCGCGGCCCTCGACCGGGGCAACGAGGTCGGTCAGTCGAGCTCGCCGGCATCCACCGGCACGCCGTCCCCAGTGCCCGCAGTCGTCGTGCTCATCTCGAACGACGCGGACCTCGACCGCGCCAGGCTCGTGCAGCTCGCCGAGTCGGCGGCGGATGCCGGCGTCTACCCCGTCTGGCTCGCCGCCGACGTGCACGAGCTTCCCGCCGTCTGCCGCACCTACCTGCACATCGAGCCCGAGCGGCAGCACGCCACCGTCGGCCTCGTGCGGCTCGGCGAGACGATCACCGACGTCGTGACCGAGGTCGTGTCGCCGGAGCAGGCGCTCGACTTCGCCCGCCGCATGGCCCCGGTCATCGATGCGGGGGCGCTGGTCGAAGACTCCAGTGACCTGCCGCGCTCGGTCTCGCTGGTGACGCTGCTCGGCCATGACCTCGTCGAGTCGAGCGACGCCGTGATCGACCGCTGGCGTCAGAACGAGTCGATTCATGACCGCACGCCGGGCCGCGCGTTGAAGCCCAGGCGCGCCGGCAAGCTTCGCGCGACGGTGGGGTCGGCCGGAGTCGACGCGATGCACCTCGACCTGCGCACGCAGGGCCCTCACGCGCTCGTCGGCGGTACGACCGGCGCCGGCAAGAGCGAGTTCCTGCAGGCGTGGGTGCTCGGCATGGCAGCCGAGTACAGCCCCGACCGGGTCACGTTCCTCTTCGTCGACTACAAGGGCGGCTCGGCGTTCGCCGACTGCGTCTCGCTGCCGCACTGCGTCGGCCTCGTCACCGACCTCAGCCCGCACCTGGTGCGTCGCGCGCTCACGAGCCTTCGCGCCGAGCTGCACCACCGCGAGCACCTGCTCAACCGCAAGAAGGCCAAAGACCTGCTTGAGCTCGAGAAGCGCGGCGACCCGGAGAGCCCGCCGGCGCTCGTGCTCGTGATCGACGAGTTCGCAGCGCTCGTGGGGGAGGTGCCCGAGTTCGTCGACGGCGTGGTCGACATCGCCCAGCGCGGCCGGTCGCTCGGCATCCACCTCATCATGGCCACGCAGCGACCCGCGGGCGTCATCCGTGACAACCTGCGCGCGAATACCAACCTCCGCGTGGCGCTGCGCATGGCTGACGAGTCAGACAGCCAGGACGTCGTGGGCGTCGAGGATGCCGCGCACTTCGACCCCGGTCTACCCGGCCGCGGCGTCGCCAAGACCGGGCCGGGGCGACTCGCGCTCTTCCAATCGGCCTACGCGGGCGGCTGGACCACCCGCGAGCCCGAGCGCGCGGGCATCGAGGTGGCGGAGCTGCGCTTCGGGTCGGAGCAGCGCTGGACGGAACCCGACAGCGGCGTGGTCGAAGAGCTGCGCGACCTCGGACCGACAGACCAGCAGCGCCTCGTCGGCTCGATCGTGGCAGCGGCCGGTGGCGCCGGCATCCCGGCCCCGCGCCGTCCTTGGCTCGACGAACTGGCGCCGGTCTACGACCTGGTGAAGCTCAAGCAGCGCACCGATTCGCAGCTCGTGCTCGGCGTGGCCGATATGCCGCAGGTGCAAGACCAGAGGGTGCTGTACTTCGAACCGGATGCCGACGGCCACCTCGCCTTCTACGGCACCGGCGGCTCGGGCAAGAGTGCGGCGCTGCGCACGCTCGCCGCGGCTGCGGGCATCACCCCTCGCGGCGGACCAGTGCAGGTGTACGGGCTCGATTTCGCGGCCGGCAGCCTGCGCATGCTCGAAGAGCTGCCGCACGTCGGGTCGATCGTCTCGGGCGACGACAGCGAACGCATCGTGCGCCTGTTCCGGATGCTGAAGGACGAGCTCGATCGGCGCGGCCCGTTGTTCGCTGAGGCCAACGCCGGCAGCATCACCGAGTACCGCAGGCTGGCCGGGCGGCCCGAGGAGGCGCGGCTGCTGCTGCTCATCGACGGGTTCCCGTCGTTCCGCGACGGCTGGGAGATCGGCAGCGGGCGGTCGGCGCACTTCGACGTGTTCAAGGACATCCTCTCCGACGGTCGACGCCTCGGCGTCCACGTGCTGCTGACAGCCGACCGCGCCTCGGGAGTGCCGTCGTCGATCGCCTCGAGCATCCCTCGCAAGGTGGTGCTGCGGCTCGCCGACGAGTCGGGGTACGCGCAGCTCGACGTGCCGGGCGATGTGCTCGGACCGAAGTCACCGCCCGGGCGCGCCATCATCGACTGCACCGAGACCCAGCTCGCGGTGCTCGGCGGCAGCGCCAGTGTGGCTGAGCAGTCGGCCGCGCTGCAGCAACTGGCAGAGTCGATGTGCCGGGCGGGCGTGACCGAGGCGGCCGCGATCGGCTCGCTGCCGAAGGAGTTCGCGCAGGCCGAGCTGCCGACGCACATCGACGGCCTTCCGGTGGTGGGCATCAACGATGAGCTCGAGCCGGCGACCCTCGAGCCTGAGGGAGTGCTGTTGGTCGCGGGCGGACCTGCGAGCGGGCGCACAACTGCGTTGCAGACGCTCACGGCGGCCCTGCGCCGGCACGACGAGGAGACGCGGCTGTACTACTTCGGAAACCCGCGCTCCGTCGTCGGTAGCGGTGACCACTGGACCGGTACGGCGACCACTGTGGAGGAGGTGGCCTCACTCGCGAAGGTGCTCGCCGAGGCGATGTCGGATGCCGACACTGAAGGCCGCATCGTCGTCGTGGTCGAGGCGATCAACGACTTCTTGCAGTCAGCGGCAGACCAGCCGCTCGTCGAGCTGATCAAGACCGCGAAGCGTAGCGAGCACCTGCTCATCGCCGAGGCCGAGACCTCGGCGTGGAGCTCGTCGTGGCCGCTCATGGGCGAGGTGAAGAACGCCCGCCGTGGACTGCTGCTGCAGCCCGAGAGCATCGAGGGCGAGGCGCTGCTGAAGACGGCGCTGCCGCGCATCGCCCGCTCCGAGTTCCCGCCCGGCCGCGGCATGTTCGTCGCGAAGGGCAAGGCCAGCCGCGTGCAGCTCCCGCTGCCCGGGTAGCCGCGCGCCGCGCCGCGCCGCGCCGCGCCGCACCGCGCGGGCTGCGGGGCTGCGCCCCTCGTCTTGCATACCGGCGACTGCGCCATGTAAGGACTTCTGCGCCACGTGTACCTGGCGCGGAAGTCCGTACGCGGCGCGTTCACTTCCCGCCAGTGGCTGCGCTCGCCCTCCACAACGCGCGCACCGAACGGCTGGTTACGCCTGGGCAGACACTCGCCTGCGACCGCTCGATCGCGAGCGACGCTGTACGGATGACCCAGCATCCGGAGCTCTTGCTCGTTCGCGATTCAACGCTTCTTTCGCCCGCTATGACTGCAAGAGAACTCGCGCGATCGGTCGCCCGCGGAGAGAGACACCGGGTGCGACGCGGTGCCTATGTGATCAGCGATGTGTGGCAACGGATGCCGGAGGGCGACCGTCAGCAACTCCGGGCGCGAGCGGTCGCGGGCACCCGCGCTTCCGACGTGGTCATGAGCCACTGGTCGGCCGCAGCGCTCCATGGGCTCCCTCTGATCGGCACGTGGCCAACCGAGGTCCACATTCTGAGCAGGAGTCGCAGCGGACGCTCGCGAAACGGTGTAGTTGAGCATGTGGCGCCGATCAGTGAGCTAGACATCACCACGATCGACGGGCTGCGCTTGACCTCGCTTCCTAGAACGCTCGTCGACATGGCAGCGGTGCTGCCGCTCGCCGCCGGTGTCGCTATGGCCGATAGCGCTCTGTTCGTCGGCCGTGGTGAGGCTCGCTGCACCGCTGGTGAGGTGCTCGAAGCGCTTGCGCGGCGCGGGCCGATGCGGGCACACCGCCGCGTGGCGCGAATGATCGAGCTTGCGAGGACTTGTGCCGAGAGCCCGCTGGAATCGGCGAGCCGCGTGGTGATCATCGAATGTGGCTTTCCACTTCCCGACTTGCAGCGCGAGTTCTGCGACGGCGCGGGGCTGATCGGCCGCCCCGACTTCGCGTGGCCACAGCATCGCCTTGTCGGAGAGGCGGACGGGGAGCTCAAGTACCTCGACGAGAGGTATCGCGGCGGGCGCTCGGTCGAGCAAGTCGTGCTCGATGAGAAGTACCGAGAGGATCGCCTGCGCGCCCTTGGCTTCCGCGTGGTGCGCTGGGGATGGCGCGATGTGATGAAGCCCGAGCAACTCTGCGCGAAACTCGAGGCCGCGGGGCTGCCAAGAGTTGCGCGCTGAGGTGGAAAGCGTACGTCTGCGCCAACAGCGGACATTCGCGCCAGGTATACGTGGCGCGCTTGGCCGTAAGTGGCGCAGACATGTTCGAGGCGGGCGACGGATGCTGAGGGGGCCAGTCAGCATGGGGAGTCCTCCCCATGGGCGGGTTGGGGAGATCCCGCTAGCGTGGAAGACGATCGGCCGGGTCAGGGGGCCTGCCGCGAAGCGAAGGAGTTTGCATATGGCGAACATGAATGTCACCTATTCGGAGATGAACGACGCCGCTGGCCGCCTCACCACCGGCAAGGAGGAGCTCACCTCGAAGCTCAACGAGCTGCAGGTGCTCATCAACAACCTCGTGAACGCGGGATTCGTGACGGATGCCGCATCGGGCGCGTTCCAGAGTTCGTACGAGCAGTTCACCAAGGGCGCGACCGAGACGGTCGGCGGCCTCGACGGCATGTCGCAGTTCCTCATCAAGGCCGCAGAGGCGCTCAAGAACGTGGACGAGGAGCTCGGCCGCGCCATCAGCGGCTGACGCAGCGGGCTTCGCGGGCGGCCGCGGCCGCAGCGCCGGGACCAGCGCCTCGAGGCGGTGCGGATGCGGTCTGCTTGGCGGGTCGCCGCGTGCGGGCCGCGGTGAGTTGCCGTTGCCGTTGCCGTTGCCGATGCCGATGCCGATCCCGATGCCGTTGCGCCGCCGCTGCACCCGCTCGCGGCGTCTGCCAACGCGGCACCGGTCCCACACCGCGCAGAGGCGCAGTTCCGCCAGCCGCGACACCGGTCCCACACCGGGCCGAGGCGCAGTTCCGCCAGCCGCGACACCGGTCCCACACCGGGCCGAGGCGCGACACGGTCGGCCGCAGCACCTCACGATCACCGCGCTGACCGGCGCATCGCATCCGCGGGCCGGCCGCACGCATCCGCCGACCGACCGTGCTGCATCCGCTCGGCGGCAACGCACCCGCTGCCGGCGCCGGCCCGCAGCCTCCGGCACCGGCGCCGCACGACAGAACGCGGCACGACCGCGCACCGCCCACCGACCGCACCAACGGCCGCCGCATCACCGACCGCACCACCCACCGACCGCACCACCACAACCGCGCACCACTGAACAGCTCAGACAACACCAGGGGGACCACATGGCAGACCTGCAGGTGCAGACCGCCCTGTTGCAGCAGCTCGAGGACGACCTGCTCGCGATCGCCACTGAGTACGAGAACGCCGATGACTTCAGCGCCTCGGTCGCTGCTGCCGTCGGCGATGACGGCCTCGAGGATCGTGTGCGCGAGTTCTCGCGGAAGTGGAACGACCGGCGGAAGAACATGACCGAGCAGGTCAAGGCGCTCTATGAGCAGGTGAAGGCGATCCGCGAGAACCTGGATGCCGTCGACCAGGAGCTCGTGCGGGCGCTCGAGGAAGCAGCAGCCGAGACCGCGGCCAACGCCCCAAGCGCCGTGCCGGCGTGATCGACATCGAAGACGACGGCGCGGGCAGCGGCATGACACGCGGCCTCGACGCAGCAGCGAGACACGCAAGACGTGAGCGCCGCCGAGGCACCGCGGCGAGAATGGATCAGGTCGCCAGGGGCGAACGAGAGGCGGGGGAGTGAGCAACAGAGACTACGAGGGGCAGCCGCTGACCGGCGACGCTGCCCTCGTGCGCACCAAGGCGCAGCACTACCAGGAGATCGGTCACGCGATCACGCGGTCCCTCAACACGCTCGACCGCCTCGCGGATGCCGACGACCAGCGCAGCAAGGCGATCGAGGCGCTCCGTGGGTCGCTGAGCGACGTATCGCGCGATATCGGCAAGGCTCAGCAGCGCTACGCCCTCACTGCCACTGCGCTGCTCGACTACTCGAGCAAGCTCAAGCACGCGCAAGACGACGCCGATGCGGCCATCGCTGAGATCAGTGCCGCTCGCTCCGCGCTCGACACGGCCGAAGCCGCTCAGCGCCGCGCCGACCGCGCCGCCGATGACCCCGAAGCGGATGCCGCGGCCAAGACCGCCGCACAGAACGCCGCCGATGATGTCAGCCGGAAGCGCAGCGCTGTCACGACCGCTCTGCAGAAGTGGCACGCCGCGAAGCGCGACAAGGACAGCGCAGCTCAAGCGGCGAGCCGAGACATCAACGATGTCGTGAACGGCAAGGTCGGCGATCAGCTCAACGACAGCTGGTGGGACGACATCGGCAAGATCCGCGATGTGCTCAAGATCATCTGCGAGATCGCCGGTGTGCTCGCGATCTTCCTCTCGTGGGTGCCGATCCTCGGGGCGGTGCTCGTGGGGCTCGCGATCCTCGGCGCGATCATGGCCATGATCGACGCGGTGGTGAAGCTCACCCGTGGCGAAGGCGGCATCATGGATGTCGTGTTCGCCGCTGTCGGTCTCGTGCTCGCGGCGTTCGGCGGCAAGATCTTCAGCTACTTCGGCAAGCTGGCGAAGTTCAACGCCATGAACAAGGTGATGACGAAGGGCGATGACTTCTTGAACTCCAAGGCCTTCAAGAAGGTGTTCGGCGCGTCGAAGAACTCCTTCAAGAGCGGGGAGTACCGCAACCTGTTCAAGAACGGCAACAGCTTCAAGACCTTCCTCAGCGACGGCCTCAACCCGTTCAAGCTCGGCCTCGGCAAGGGCAGCACGTTCAGCGCCCGCTTCTCCGACGGCTTCGCCACGGGGTGGCATAGCTTCCGCGGCAACCCGCTGGGCCTGAAGACGCTTGATCTCGACCTCACCGGCGAAGCCTGGAAGTCGCTGTCGCGTGGCGGCCAGGTCACGCTCGCCATCATCGACGGGCGCAAGGTGCTCGGCACAGGGCAGACGCTCATCAATACGCTCACGCCGCTCGAGGTCTCGCTCAAGCCCGACTCGATCCTCAAGGACATCAGCGTCGGCATCGAGAACCGGATCAGAGAACGGTGACCCCCGGCCGCCTCGAGATCCTCGACTTCGACTTCGATGTGCCGGAGGACTATTACCCGATCCCGCTGTTCGGTCACGACGACCTTGACTCCGAGCGCTGGGCGCGCGCGGTCATCGACGATGTGCGCGAGCGGGCGGATGCCGGGGCCACAGGCCAGATCATCGAGTCGCTCGCCGAGCTCCGCGACCGGCTGCTGAGCCGCGCGAACCCGCTGTTCACGGCCGTCGTTTCGGTGCGAGCGCAGTTCACCATGACGATCGGGTGCCTCATCACGGTGCAGCAGCTCGAACTCGAACCGGATGACGGGCCTGACGAGCTGGAGCGTGCGCTCGCCGAGTCGGTCGAGACCATGCCGCTCGGCACGCGTTCGCGCGAGGCCGACTTCTGGCGCCTGCGCGGTGATGATCGCGAGGTGGTGGGCATGCTGCAGCGCCTCGAATACCTCGAGCCCGGTCAGGCGGAAGGGCATCTCGAGCAGCGCACGGTCTTCGGCGTCTTTCCCGACGGCGCCTCAGACATGCTTCACTTCACGTTCACCGTCTCCGACCTCGCGACGTTCGGCGATATGCGCGCCGAGACGCAGGCGATCGTCGACACGGTGACCTTCCGGCTCGGGGCGCTCGAATGACGCGAGCGGTGACGGTGGGGCAAGCCGATTTCACGATCGTGCTGCCCGGCACGTGGGCGAGCATTCCCCTCCACGATGCCGAGGCGGCCGATCGCGCGGTCGTCGCGCTCGTGAAGCAACGGGTCGGCCGCGACGATCGTCTCGCCACAGCGCGGAGACAGGCTCGCGATCAGTTGCGCGACGTCGTGCAGCGGGCCCGCGCCGACGGTGCGATGCAGCTGGCACTGTCGCTCGAGATCCTCCCCGATGTGCCGTTCCCGGCATCCATGATCATGAAGTTCGTCCCGTGGTCGGATGCCGTCTCACCCGACGACCGGGTGAGCGATGCCCTGCGCAAGCAACTGCCGGGCGCCGAGGTGCTCGAACTCGAGCCCGGCCCGACTGCGCGCACCTGGCGTTCGGTGCAATTGCGCCCCGGCTCGGAGCCCGTGCCCGACCTCAAGCTCGAGTACCTGCTGCCCACTGCCGACGGCACGCAATTGCTGCAGCTGGTCGCCGATGTGCCGGTCGAGTGCGACCCAGAACTGCTCGTGGCGCTCTTCGACGCCATCGTCGACTCGATCCGCTGGTACCGAGCGGATGCCGCCCCCAGTTCAGCGCCCGGCCGAAACGCCGCGCCCGAAGCCGAGCCCGAACCGGTCGAACGATGAGCGAGGCCAAGCGCCGTCGCGAGCAGATCGCGGCAAGGTCGAAGCAGGCGCAACGTCGCAAGCAGGGAAGCGGTGCCGCGACCCTGCCGAAGCCAGGCCCGTTCATTTGGGGTGGGATCGCACTGCTGGCACTCGGAACGGTGGCCCTCATCATCGCGGCATTCGCCGGACTCCGAGGCGATGCGCTCACCACCGGCGATGCGTCGAAGCTCCTCAACAACGCCATCGCACTGCCCGGCGTGCTCTTCCTGCTGGGCGGAGTGCTGCTGTTTCTCGGCATCATGTTCCGTCGGGCCGCGTGGCAACTGCACCTCGAGCGAGGCTTCTTCGAAGGCGGCTCGGTGTCGTTCGAGTTGCGTCCGGTTCCGCTGACCGTGCACCTCGTCGGGCTCATCGTGCCGGTCGGCGTGTGGTCGCTCATCGTGCTCGCGCCGGTGCTGGGCGCGCTCGCCGACGACGGGCCGGCGGCGTGGGTGGCCGACGCCTCCGACGACTTCTGGGTGCTCTCCGCGTTCTACGGCTTCGTCGCAGCCGGATCACTCGGCGTCATGCTGGCATCGCTGCTGAAGAAGCTCGGATACGCCCTGTTCGCGCCGGACCGTTCGCCGCGTCAGCACGCTACGCCCGATCGACCGGCATCCGCTCAGCGATTCTGGCGGCTCGTCTCGGCGCAATTCCGAGCCGAGAGCTGGCTGGGCTTCGCTGGGCTCGGGTTCGCAGGTGCGCTCCCGTTGCTCTGGCGCGACGCGGATGCCTCGGGTCAGCCGCTCGACGACACCGCCGTGCTCGTGTTCGCCCTCGTCGCGGTGCTCTCGACCGTCGCTGCCGCGATCGTCGCGCTCAACTCGTGGCGCTCCGGCGCCGAGCTCGGTTACGCCGAGTCCGTCGCCTGAGCATCTGGCACGGCGCACGCCTGTACCCCGCATTGGGGGACCGGCGCTCTCCACCTCCCCCTGCCGCCTCAGGCAGCGAAAGTTAGGCTCGAACAAGGCCGATTCGCCACGCAGTCAGCGCGCGATCAGCGCCCGTGCCGGCGCTCGAGTGGCATCGAAGCGCAACGCACACCGCAGACGGTCGACGAGTATTTCCGGGGGGTCTCGTGGCGAGTCGTATGCCGTCGGCGCCGCCCGTGCTCTCCGGCTTCAGCTACGTGCGGCCGCTCGGCACCGGCGGCTTCGCCGACGTGTTCCTGTTCGAGCAGAACATGCCCAGGCGATCGGTCGCGGTCAAGGTGCTGTTGCGCGAAGTGGTCGATGACGACGTCATCCGCATGTTCAACTCCGAGGCGGATGTGATGGCGCGGCTCAGCGCTCACCCCTCGATCGTCACGGTGCACGCGGCGAGCATCTCAGCCGACGGTCGTCCGTACCTGGTCATGGAGTACTGCCCTGGTTCCGCCGCAGCCCGGTACCGCCAGGAACGGATGCCGCCGGCTGCCGCGCTGCATCTCGGCGTGAAGATCGCGAGCGCGCTCGAGACCGCTCACCGGGCCGGGCTGCTGCACCGCGATATCAAGCCGTCGAATATCCTCACCACCGAGTTCGGCGCCCCTGTGCTCGCCGACTTCGGCATCGCCACTTCGCTCGCCGGCGGGCGATCGGAGCAGCTCATCGCCATGTCGCTCCCGTGGAGCGCACCAGAGGTCGTCGACGAGCGCACGAGCGGCACCGTCGCGAGCGAGGTCTGGGGTTTCGGGGCGACCCTGTACTCGCTCATCGCCGGGCGGACTCCATTCGAAGCCCCCGGGGTCAAGCTGTCGCGCGATCAGCTTCGGGCGCGCATCCTCCGCGCGCGGTACCAACCGATCGACGGGGCCGCTGTCCCCGAGTCGCTCGACGCCCTGCTGCGCCGGATGCTTCAGCGAGACCCAGCAGCCCGGCCCGGAAGCATGTTGGAGGTCGCGCACGCCCTGCAGCTCGTGCAGTACGAGCTCGGCATCGCACCGACTCCTCTCGAGATCGCATCCGAGCAGTGGGCTGCGACCGCGGCACCCATCGATTTCGATGACACCGTGATGCGCGGCGCGACCATCTCCGAGGTCGAAGTCGATTCGGCGCGACGGCCCCGGTCGCAGCGGGCGTCGGCGCGGCGTGATCGCGGAGACGTCCACGAGAGCGGCACCGGCGGTGAGCCCGGTCGCAGTGGCCGACGCCGACGCGCGATGGTGGCGGGCTACGCCGCAGCCGGGCTGCTGCTCGCGGGAGCGGTCGGCACCGGCATTGCCCTCGTCACCGGGGGCGGATGATGCCCGGAGACCGTCTTCCGCCTGGGGGCGGAGCTCGTCTGGGCGGCGCCCCTCCCCGCCGCGGTGCCCTCGGTCGGCTCCTGCGACACCGCCTCACCGCGCCGGTCGCCGCCGCCACAGCCGTGCTCGTCGCCACGGGCGCAGCGGTGTTCGCGACCGGCTACGACGTGAAGAAGACCCCGCTCGAAGACGGCAGCGTGTGGGTGCTGCAGAGCGGTGACGGCAACCGCTACGCGCGAGTCAACACGACGCTCGGCGAGCTCGATGCGGTGAAGACGGCGCCACGGCCGACAGCGCTCGCCCAGCATGCCGATGCGGCGCTGCTCTTCGCACAGAACAACGAACGCGTGGCGCGCATCGATCCGGCCAGGCCGGCCGATCTCAACGACGACGACGCCGCCTTCGCCGGCACACCGTCCGGCACGACGTCCATCAGCGCCGAGGGCGAATGGATCGGATACCTCACTGCTGAGGGTCAGGTCTTCGCCGGCCGCATCGATGGATCGGCGGATGCTGCGGCATCCGTCGACCCGGGCGCAGGGATCGCGGCCACCGACGACCCGCAGCAGCCGACGGAGCAGTACCGCGCCGCAGCGATCGCCGTGACCGAGAACGGCAGGCTGTTCAGCTACTCGCCCGGTTCCGGCGCCGTGCTCGAGTACGACATCGCCGAGGAGCGGGTCGTCGCCGAGCACGCGGTGCCCGACGCTCCGGGGGCGATCCCCGGGTCCGACGCGGCTGAAGGCACGGACGACGGAGGTGCCGCAGGCCCGACGGGCCAGAGCGGCCTGCAGCTCTCTGTAGCGGGCGACCGGTGGTTGCTGCTCGACAGTGCGACCGCCAGGCTGTGGGTGTCGACGTTGCCTCAACCGATCGAGACCGGCCTCGGCGTCGGGGCGATGCTGCAAGACGCGTCGCCCGATCGTGCACGGGCGCTTGTCGCCGACACCGCCTCGCTCCTCGAAGTGCAACTCGACAGCGGCACCCTGGCGACCGTGTTCGGCGGCGCTGGGCGCCTGGGCGCGCCTGCTTCCCCCATCGTGGTCGGGGCCGAGCGGTATGCGGCATGGCTGCCCATGGCAGGCGCCGGCGGCGTCCTCTGGTCGAGCGTCGCCGGCCCGAGCACAGGCGACACCCAAGGCCGGCCCAGTGCGAGCGAGGGTGGAACGGGAGCCGAACGGCGGCTCGACTACGCGGGTGCCACCCCGCCCCTCGAGCCGACGCCGGTGTTCCAGCGGAACGGCGGCACCGTTGTGCTCAACGATGTGCGCTCCGGCTGGACTTGGACCGTTCCAGACGGAAGGCTCGTCGCCGGTTCGCAGCGCTGGTCGCTCGACAGCGATCAGCGTGAGGAGCGCGCCGACGACGCCGAGCAGGTCGCCGAGATCACCGATCCGCGACCGCCCGTCGCGGAGCCCGATGTCTTCGGGGCGCGACCGGGGCGCCTGACGCTGCTACCGGTCCTCCTCAACGATCACGACGCCAACGGCGATGTGCTCACCATCGCCGCCGACTCGCTCACCCGATTGCCCGCCGAGTTCGGCGAAGTGAGCCTCGTGGCCGACCAGCAGGCTGTGGCGCTCAGGCTCGCGCCAGGCGCTCAGGGGAGTGCGACGTTCAGCTACGCCGTCACCGACGGCACGCGCGCCGATGGGCTTCGATCGGAGCCGGCCACTGTCACGGTGCACGCGCGCGGCGACGAGGAGAACGGCGCTCCGCAGTGGTGCGGAGTCGACAGCGCATCGGCCGAGGCATCGGGTGCGGCGGGAGTCGCGGAGTGCCTGCTCGACTGGCCTGAGCCGCAACTCCGCGCGGGGGGCACCGTGCGCGTGCCCGTACTGCACGGCTGGGTCGACCCCGACGGCGACCCGGTGTACCTGCACTCCGCGGTGAACCAGAGCGGGGTCGGATCGGTGACGACGACCCCGGATGGGCGCGTCGTCTATCAGCATCCTGACCCTTCGGCATCCGACCCGATCTCGGTGACCATCGTCGTGCGGGTGTCCGACTCGCGAGGAGCGATCGCCGAGCGGCCGCTCGTGATGCAGGTGAGCCCGGTGCCCGAGCTGACGGCCGAGCCCTTCGCCCTCGCCTCGGTGGTCGGTCGCACCCTCACCGTCGACCCCATGCCCCACATCAGCGGAGAGTCCGGTCCGGTGGCGATCGCTTCCGCGAGCGTGCCCGACAGCGCTGCCGCGGCGGCATCCGTCACCGTCAACAGGGGCAGCCGCACCTTCGACTTCACCGCCCGCGAACCAGGCTCGTACCTGGTGAGCTACGTGGTCGGCGACGGCGTGAGCGAACTGGTCGCGCAGGCCCGGATCACGGTCGATGCGGATGCCGGTGCCCTTACGACGGCGCCCGTCACCGTCTTCGTGCGCCCGAAGACCGACACGAGCGTCGATGTGTTCTCCGCAGTGTCGAACCCCGCCGGGCGCGTGCTGCTGCTCAGCCAGGCGGTCACCGAAACCGCGTCCGGGGCGTCCCTCGATGTCGACGTGGTCGGCCAAGCGATGCTGCGCGTGCGAGGCAGCACCGCCGACGGTCAGCCGGGGCTGCTCGGCGTCGTGCGCTATACCGTCTCCGACGGGTCAGGTGACGCAGCGTTCACGACTGAGGGCGAGGCGACCGTCGTGCTGCTGCCGGCTCCGGTGCCACAGGCCCCCATCGCGGTCGAAGACGCCGTCACCGTGCGTGCGGGTGCCCAGGTCGATATCCGAGTGCTCGCGAATGACGTCGCGCCCGACGGAAACGTGCTGGTGCTGCACCCCGAGTCGATCGAGCGCGTCGGGGCAGACGGTTCCGGCAGCAGTGGCTCGGGCGATCCGGAATCGGCGGGGCTCGCCTTCGCCGCGGGCGAGACGCTGCGGTACCTGGCCCCTTCCGAGCCCGGCACCTACACCTTGCGATACGGCGTCTCGGTCGCCGGAGCCCCGCACCTCGCCGACACCGCCGATGTCACCGTGACGGTGCTGCCGCATGGCGAGAACCGCGCACCACGGCCGCGCACGCTCGTCGGCCGAGTGCTGGCCGGCGAGACCGTCGAGCTGCCGTTCTCGGCGTTCGGCGTCGACCCCGACGGCGACTCGGTGAAGCTCGATCGCATCGTCTCCCAGCCGGATGCCGGCACAGCCACCATCTCTCCAACCGCGACCTCGATCAGGTACACGAGCGTGCGGGGCCAGCGCGGCGAGGTGCAGTTCGAGTACCGGGTGCGCGACCGGCACGGGGCGACCGGCGTGGCCATCGCCCGCATCGGCGTGCTCGACGAGCAATCCGACCCGAGCCCGGTCACATTCAGCGACTACTACGAAGTCGTTGCGGGCGAGGGCAACCGGGTCGTCGTCGAGCCCACGGCGAACGACCTCGACCCGACGGGTGGAGAGCTCACGCTGCTCAGCGTCGTCCCAGACGCGGCGATGGGCACCGACGAGTATCAGCAGGCGCTCGCGCAACTCGGGGTGATCGACGACGGCCGCGTCGAGCTGCTCGCGGGCGAGACGCCCGGCATCCGCAGTTTCGTCTACACCGCCGAGAACGAGCGGGGCGATGTGGCTGCTGGGCTCATCGTGCTGCGCGCGGTGCGTGAGGCGGTGCCCCAGTACCCGATCGTGGCCGACACGGTGGTCTCCTTCGAGCAGCGAGGCGATTTCGCTAGCGGCATCGATGTCGTGAGCGGCAAGGTGTCGTGGTCGGCGGGTGACCTGACCGAACTGCGACTGCGAGTGCTCGACACCGCCGCGGGCGACGCGGCCGGTGTCGCAGTCGACGGCTGGCGAATCAGCGGCACCGCACCGGACGAAGGCCTGCTGCTGCCGTTCGCCGTCACCGGCACGGCCTTCGACGGCACCGAAATGACGACGTACGGGTTCCTGCGCATCGCCGCCACCTCGGAGATCGTGCTGGCGCTCAAGTCAGACTTCGCCCCGCTCACGGTCGACGAGGGCGAATCGCTCGTCTTCGACATGGCCGACCTCGTCGCCTACCCGGCTGGCGAGCGGCTAGAGCTCGCGCGCGACGGCGTGCGCCCGTCAGGGCAGCGAGCCGGTGCGAGGTGTGCGGGGAGCAGCGGCACGCGTGTGGAGTACCGAGCCGGCCAAGGCGCTCCCTGGAGCGACAGCTGCACGGTGCCGGTGCGGCTCAACGGACAGACCGAGTACACCGACCTGGTCGTGCCGCTCACGGTCGTCCCGCCCGAGCCGCAGCCCGAGCTTCGACCCGCGTCGCTCACGCACAGCCCCGCCGCAACCCCGATCGAGTACGACCTGCGGCAGATGGTGGAGTGGAACGGACGCGAGGACTGGCAATCGCTGCGGTTCATCGCCGAGTACTCGGGCGACCAGTTCACTGTCGAGCAGCGCGGGGCGACACTCGTGCTCTCGGCGCTCGACACCGCGTCGCCCGGTCGTGAGAACACCGTCGCGGTGCGGCTGCCGAGTCATCCGGCCGCGGCGCCCGCACTCATCACGCTCAAGGTCGGGCCGGCACCCACAGAGCTCCCCAAGGGCGGGACGACTGCCCGTGAGTGCAGGGCCTCGGAGGGCACGAGTTGCCTCATCGACGTCATCGGCGCCCCGGGCGAGGCGAACCTCTACCGCTCGACACCGCTGCAGCTCGCGTCGGTGGAACCCGGCACATGCCCCGGCGTCACCTTCTCGGTCGCCGACAGCCGCCGGGTGAAGGCGACATGGATGCCGGGAGCCCCGGGCGCGACCTGCGAGACGTCGTTCGTCGTGCGCGACGCGCAGGGCAAGGTGAGCGCCGGCGAGCGGAACGGCTCGGTCACAGTCGACCTGCTCGGCTACCCGAAGGCACCGGCATCCGTCAGCCAGGTCGGGTTCGATGCCTCGACCGTCACACTCGCTGTCGCGCCGGGCGAAGCGTCTGCCGCGTACCCGGCTCTGCAGGGCTTCGCGCTCTACAACGGATCGCGTCAGGTGGGCACCTGCAGCACCTCGGGCAATTGCGACCCGATTCCCGGCGAGCGGTACGACAACAGGCAGCGCTACACGGCCCGCGCCGTGAACGCGATCGGTGAGTCGCAGGCGACGGGCGCGATCGAAGCCTGGACGTATGTCGCACCCACGGTCGGCGCAGTCGCTGCCGAATCCCGCTACGACTCCTCGGCGACCACGGCGTCGTCGGGCTCGGTCGAGCTCAGGATCGCCCAATCGGAGCCGCGCGCTGACCGCTACGCCATCAGTGGTGCGGCGGGCGCCCCTGCCGAAGTGCGCGCCGAGCGCCGCGGCGAGACGACCGTGCGCTTCACCCTCGCGCCCGGCTCGCACGAGCTGACGGTGACGCCACTGAGCGACTTTCCCCTGCCGCCGGGGCGTGCACCATCGGCGTCGACCGCGACCGTCACCGTACGGGCAGTCGGATCGCCCCTGATCGACGCCGCGGGGGTCTCGTTCTCGACCACCGAGAACTCGATCACGGTTCGAGGTGTGACCTTCGGTCGCAACAGCAGCGACCGGCCCGACGAGGTGCGCTACATCGCCACGCAATCGGGGATCGCCAGTTGCACGGTCGGGCGCGATGGGACCGGGCTGCAGGCGACGGCAGCCGGGCAGGTCTCGACCTCGCCAACGATCGGGTCGCTGGCGAAGCACCGCAGCTACACGGTGATCGCCTGCTACTCGAACGGGTACGGCGTCGCGCAGCAGACGCTCGGCACCGCAACGACGTGGGTGGCGCCGCCCGCGCCGGGAGACAGCACGTACCGGTACACCGTGACCGATCGAGGCGACCGGTACACCATCGATCAACCGACCGCAGCGACCGCGCCGCCGCAGGGCTTCGACGCGGTCTTCGAGAACTACGACGGCGGCTCGACCGTCTGGGGTCGTGACCCCGGCATCCGCGTCAAATACTGCCTCGAAGGCGACCTCACCCGCTGCGGGCCGACGTCGGCCGTCACCCCCGTGCAGGCGGACCGCGCATGGCAGGTGCGGATGCCGCAGGTCGACGTCACCTGTCGCGTCAGCGCCCCAGCCGGCATCGCCCTGAGTCTCACGGGCGGCGAGGCATCGCTCGCGGCCGCGACCCTCACCGCGTTCGAGGCGTACGTGCCCGACGCCGAGGGCGGCGGAGCGTGGGTCGCGGGAACCGACGCGTCGACCTGGCCCGCGGGCGCCACGCGAGTGCGGAACGTCCAGTGGAACCTGGCCTGGACCGCAGCCGCTGTTCAGGGCCTCGATGACAAGGCTGGCACGATCGCAGCGGAGGTCGCATGCGCACCATGACCTCCATGGCCGGCCCGCCCGTCGCCTCTCACCTCCTGACGGCATGCACCCGCATCGCCCATCCCACCGAGAAAGCACCCACACGATGACCATCACCAGTCCGATGACGATCACGAACGAGCAGTCCTCCTGGTTCGAGTCGACGTTCGACGCGATGGCGAGCAACGTCGAACGGGCGGTGCTCGGCAAGCGGCACGTCATCGAACTCGCGTTCACCGCCATGGTCAGCGAGGGCCACCTGCTGCTCGAAGACTTCCCAGGCACCGGCAAGACTTCGCTCGCGCGCGCGATGTCGCAGACCGTGCAGGGCACCAGCAGCCGCATCCAGTTCACGCCCGATCTGCTGCCGGGCGACGTCACGGGCATCACGGTCTACGACCAGAAGCGCGGGGAGTTCGAGTTCCACCCCGGGCCGGTGTTCGCGAACATCGTGCTCGCCGATGAGATCAACCGGGCGAGCCCCAAGACCCAGTCAGCGCTGCTCGAGGCCATGGAGGAGGGTCGCGTCACGGTCGACGGTGTCACGCGGTCAACCGGGTCGCCGTTCCTCGTCATCGCCACGCAGAACCCCATCGAGCAGGCGGGAACGTACAGGCTGCCCGAGGCGCAACTCGACCGGTTCATGATGAAGACGTCGCTCGGGTACCCCGACCTCGCCTCGACGATCCGCATCCTCGAAGGCACCAGCGATATCCGTCACGACCTCGAACCGGTGATCACGCCCCAGGGCCTCCTCACGCTCTCCGAGCTCGCACGGGCCGTGTATGTGCACCCGCTCGTGTACGACTACATCGCCCGCCTCATCGAGGCCACGCGCACCGCGCGCCAGGTGCGCATGGGGTCGAGCGTGCGCGGGGCGCGAGCGCTCACCAAGGCGTCGAAGACCTGGGCCGCCGCGCACGGCCGGGTCTTCGTGACGCCCGACGACGTGAAGCGACTGGCCGAGCACGTGCTCGCCCACCGGATCGTGCTCGACCCCGAGGCGGAGTTCGACGGCGTCACGGCCGGCGCTGTGATCGGGCAGATCCTCATGGACACGGTGCCCCCCAGTCGGAGCGACATCGGGTGAGCCCCCGCACCGACAGCGACCTCGGCCGCACCGCCTCATCGACGACCTCGACGTCGACCTCGACCTCGACGGGCGGCTCGACGCGCACGCATTACGCGACCACGCGAGCCGGCGCGTTCGTCGAGACGGCGGTGCGGGGCGTGCGCACGTGGCAGCGTCTGCGTGACGCCGCGGGCGCTGCGCGGCGCTGGGTGGCGGGCACGGTGACGCCTATCGGCTGGTTGGCGCTGTCGGGAGCGTTCGTGCTCCTGCCGCTCGGGCTCGGGCTCGGCTGGACCGAGCTCGTGGTCGCCGGCGCCATCGGCGCTGCCCTCGTGCTGTTCGCCCTGCCGTTCCTCGCGGGAGGGCGCGCCTATGACATCCGCTTCGAGCTGCGGGCGGCGCGCGTGGTGGCGGGCGATGCCGCCGTCGGCGATCTCACGGTCACCAATGCATCGCGCACCGCTCAATTGCCGGGAACCGTCGAGATCCCGATCGGTGACGCCCTGACGGATGTCGCGGTGCCGTTCCTGCGAGCAGGCAACGCGCACAGCGATGAAGTGGTCGTGCCCACCGAGCGGCGCGGCGTGATCATGGTCGGGCCGGCGACCTCGGTGCGCAGCGATCCACTCGGCGTCTTCCGACGCGAGGTCGACTGGGCCGAGCCGCAGCGGCTGCACGTGCATCCGGTGACGACCGCGCTTGCGAGCACGAGCGCGGGCGTCATCCGTGACCTCGAGGGCAATCCGACGCGCCGCATCGTCGACTCCGATCTCTCGTTCCACGCGATTCGCGAGTACGCCACCGGCGATGGCCAGCGGCACATCCACTGGAAGTCGACGGCCAAGACCGGAACCCTCATGGTCCGGCAGTTCGAAGAGAGCCGGCGCTCGCGGATCGTCGTGATGCTCGCCATGAACGATGCGGAGTTCGGCGCCGACGAGGAGTACGAGCTCGCGGTGAGCGTCGCGGGGTCGCTGGGCGCCCGGGCCCTGCGCGACGGTCGGGAGCTCGCGGTGCTCGCGGGCGATGAGGTCCCCGAGTTCGCGCGCGCCAGCATCCGCTCGGTCCGCTCCCTCACAGTGCGCACGCCCGATCTGCTGCTCGACGAGCTGAGCACGGTCGAGCGCTCGCCGCTCGCCATGCCCCTCGCCGACGCGTGCGCGCTGGCCTCGCGCATCGCACCCGACATGTCGATCGTCTTCATCGTCTGCGGATCGGGGGTCAGCCCGAGGCAGTTGCGGTCGCTATCGCTCGCCTTCCCCGCCGATGCGGCCGTGGTCGCGGTGCTGTGCGATCCCGATCGTGAACCCTCGTTCCGCGAGCTCGCCGGCACCGGTGTCTTCACCATCGCCCTGCTCGATGATCTGCGGGCGCTGCTCGGCAGGAGGGCGCGATGAGCGAGCGGATGCCGCACGCTGCGACCTCCGCGGGTGCGGGGGAGCCGCCCGCGTTCCCCGAGGCGGCAGCCGGTGCTCGGCCGAGACGCTCTGCGAGTGGACGCGGCGCAGCGGTCGCACGAGCGCTCATCGCGACCGTGTTCGTCATTGCGCTCGCCGTCATCGCGCTCGCCACGGTGTGGCCGATCTACCGCACCGTGTGGCTCGTCGTCACGGCGGGAGGCGCGATGCTCGCCGGCGCAGCCATCGCCCTGACTGCCGTGCTGAGGCGCTGGCGCTGGCCCGCGGTGCTGCTCGCGATCCTCGTCGGGTACTTCGCGCTCGGCCTGCCGCTGGCCATGCCGCGCTCGCTGAGTTCGCCAGAGGAATCGCTGCGCGGGCTGGTCGAACTCGCTGCAGCGCCCGTGACCGCGTGGAAGCAGTTGGTCACGGTCTCGATGCCGGTGGGCTCGTACCACGCCTTGCTCGTTCCCGCGTTCATCCTGTTCCTCGCGGCGTCGGTCGTGAGCTTCCGCTCCGCCTGGCGCGGAAGGCTCCCGCTGCTGGTGGTCGTGCCCTGGCTGGTCGCGCAGATGTTCGGCATCGCGTTCGGAACGAGTGCGAGCAGCGAGTCGCTGCGGCTGGGTGCACTGGCGCTCCACGCCCCTCGGGAGGCGGCGCTCGGTGCGGCGGGGTTCGCGGTCGCGATCTGGTACCTCGCCTGGCACGCCCGTGACAGCCGACGCCGCGCGCTCGGCCGGGGTGCACGCCCGGCCGCACCCGGGCTTCCGGCCTCGGCTCCGGCTGTGAGAGTGCGCAAGCCTCGTGCCCCGCTCGGCGCCCGCCTTCGCCGCACCGCGCTCGCCGGGGTCGTGCTGCTGACCGCGATCGCGGTAGCGGTGCCCACCGCATCCGCCCTCAGCGCCTCCGCCACGCGTGATGTGCTTCGCACCGCGGTCGACCCCGCTGAGCATCTGGCGCAGCAGCCCAGCCCGCTCGCGGCGTACCGCGGTTCGTTCACCGATGACTGGTTCGATCGCGAGCTGTTCCGGGTGACCGGTGAAGGCGAGGTCGACAGGCTGCGCCTCGCGGTGCTGGGAGGGTACGACGGCACGCGAGCGTCCGTGGGTCTCTCGGCCGTCTCAGCCGGCCCGGACTCTCCGGACGCTCCGGCGAGCGAAGACCCGGGGATCCCCGCGCTCTCGGGGCAGTCATCCGTGTTCGAGCGCGTGCCCACTCATCAACGACCGGGTGACGGTGCACGGGCGACCCTCGACATCGAGATCCTCGGCTACGAGGGCGTGTGGATGCCGTCCGCCGGGCGACTGCTCGATGTGCGCTTCTCGGGCGACCGCCGCGACGCGCTCAGCGACGGCTTCTTTTACGATCACGCCGCCTCCGCAGCGGTGCAACTCGAACGCCTGCGTCAGGGCGACCGGTATCTGCTCGATGTCGAGCAGCCCTCCGAACCCGTGCGCCTGGAGGCTCTCAGCAATCCTCGGGCGCCGATGGGGGCCCTGGCCGAAGTGGTCCCGGAGTCGCTGAAGGAGTGGGTCTCCTCGCAACGGCTCGGAGACGACGCCGCCGCGCTCGCCGAGCTGATCTCGCGGCTGCGCGAGCGCGGCTACCGGAGCCACGCGCTCGAGCTTCCCGCCTCGGGCGCCGAATGGGCGCGCGCGCTTCCCGGCTATCGGTTCGAGCCGAGTCTCGCCGGCCACTCCTCAGATCGAATCGATGCGCTGTTCACGGCGCTCATCGAGAAGCAGCGAAGCACAGAGGCGGTGTCGAATGAGCGCTTGGTCGCGGCCGTCGGCGACGATGAGCAATTCGCGGTGGCGGCGGCACTCATCGCGCGGCAGCTGGGTTTCGACGCGCGTGTGGTGCTCGGGTTCGTGCTCGACGGCACTGCGCGCACCGCGGCCGGGGCGCCGGGCATTCCGGCGTGCGAAGACGGCGTGTGTCGCGGCGGCAACCTCACCGCTTGGGTGGAGGTCGGTGGTGCCGGTGGCGAGTGGGCAGCCGTCGACGCGACGCCGCAGGCCCGGCATCCGCTCGCACCCGACGACGACACGCTGCGCGACCCCCGCCTCGACACCGAGGTCGTTCCCGAGAACGCGAGGGAGCAGCGCCCGCCCCAGCTCGAGCCGAGCGGAGGGGATGAGCGCTCACCGGATGCCGTCGACCCCGGGCTCGACCTGTCGTGGCTGTGGCCGGTGCTCACCGTCGCTGGCTGGACGCTCCTCGCGCTCGCGGTGCTCAGCGCGCCGTTCCTCAGCGTGATCGCCGCCAAGGTGCGCCGTCGACGCAGGCGGCGACGCGCGCCCGACGCTGCCTCGCGGGTCACCGGCGCCTGGGACGAGTACGTCGATCTCGCGGTCGACCACTCGCGAGCACGGCAGGGGGCGCTCACGAGGGAGGAGCTCGCGGTGCTGCACTCCAGCCCGCGAGCCGTGCAGATCGCCCGGCATGCCGACGCAGCCGCGTTCGCTCCGCCGGGCGCGGTCGGTCACGACCCTGCAGCGGTGTGGGCGCTGGTCGATGCTGAACGCGCCGAGCTGGCCGCATCCGCGGGAGCACGCGGAAGGCTGCGCGCGGCGATCTCACTGCGTTCACTGCCGCGCGGTCTGCGCAGAACCGGCTCGCACCGGCCTGT
The DNA here is from genome assembly GCF_029952955.1 of Ruicaihuangia caeni. Lineage (GTDB taxonomy): Bacteria > Actinomycetota > Actinomycetes > Actinomycetales > Microbacteriaceae > Ruicaihuangia > Ruicaihuangia caeni. Next base: position 230,700 of record NZ_JASATX010000002.1, read on the forward strand.
GCGGCGCTCGCTGCGTGCCGCTCGAACGAGCAGCCGTCGGCGACGCAGGGGAGCGTGAGCACGCCGGGTCGCCGAAACCCGGTACCGTACCGGGGTGCCTGACTACGGAATCGACTTGCGGTTGGTCTTCGGCTGGGTGCTGATCACGCTGGGCGTGCTCATCGCGCTGTACGTGTGGTCGTCGTTGGCGCTCTCTCGCCTCTTCGCGAAGCTCGGCGAGCCAGGCTGGAAGGCGTGGGTGCCGTTCCTCAACACCGCGGTGCTCTTCCAGCTCGGCGGCTTCTCGTGGCTCTGGGTGCTCACGCAGGTCTTCCCGCTGGTGAACCTGGTCGGCCTCGTGGTGTTGGCCATCGCGGTGCATCGCGTCAACGGCCGTTTCGGCAAGGGAGCGGGGCACACCGTGCTCGCGCTGCTGCTCTTCCCCGTGTGGGCGAGCGTGCTGGGGTTCGGCGGAGCGTCGCCGACCGGAGCTCTGCGCGCTCGCGAGGGGCAAGCCACCCAGGTGCGCATCGTCGGCGGATTCCAGGGCGCGTCAATGGATGCCGCTCGCTCGCCGTTCGAGCTGCGCCCCGTCGCGCCGTCTAGTGCTGCATCGCCGGCGGCCACGGCCACGGCGGCCGGGCACGGCTCGCCGACACTCGGGATGCTGCCCTCGACCGCGGCGCCCGGCATGCCGCAGCCCTCGCTGCCGCCTCGCCCTCCTGTGCAGCCGCCGAGCCGGACGGCGAACCCGTGGGCTCCGCCCGCCTCACCGGTGCTGCCCTCGCCTGCGCAGCCGTCTCAGAGTGCCCCGCAGGTCATCGAAGTGCCACTGAAGAGCCCTGTTGTCGAGCAGTCCTCCCCGTTCGAACAGCCCTCCGTCGCGGAGCAGTCCTCCCGAACAAGCGCCGCGACGGCAGCGCCTGTCCCGTCCGGTGCCCACGACGGAGGCCTCGAACTCGACGATGAGGCGACCATCATCGTGGGACGAGCGGCTCCGGCATCCGTTGATGACGACTTCGACGCGACGGTCGTCGTGCCCCGGCGTTCGCTGTGGTCGCTCGAGACTGCGGATGGCACGCGCGTCGACCTCGAGAAGCCGGTGGTGCTGCTCGGTCGCAACCCCACCGCCGGTGAATCGAGCGACGCGCAGACCATCGCGCTCGACGACCACGACAAGACGGTGTCGAAGACGCACGCGCGCCTCGAGCTTCGCGCCGGCCGCTGGTACGTGGTCGATCTGCATTCGACGAACGGCGTCGCGCTCGTCGCGGAAGACGGCAGCGAGGTGCCGGTCGAGGTGAACGTGCCGACCGAGGTGACCGGTTCGTTCCGTCTCGGCGACTTCGAGGTGGCGATCCACCGGGCTCGCTGACGACGCGAACCGCCTACCATCGGCACGGTTGATCGGCGGAAGCCCGCGCCCACGGCAGTATTGAGTCATCCCCGTATTGGGGGTGCATCAGTCGATGGGGCGCTGCTTGACTTGCTTTTCTGGAGTTCGTGTCCTGCCGTGGCGACTTTGGGGGAAGACGCCGCACCCGAGGTGAGGAGACCACACCATGACATCCCTCACTGAAATCTTGATTCTGAGAGGCCTTGTGCCGATCGAGAGTCTCGATGAACTCACCGGCGACCGTTTCGCCGATGAGACCGCAGCGCTGCGCCTCGTCGAGAACGGCACCATCACCCCGGTGCAGTTCGCCTCGGCCCGCGCCGCGCAACTGAACCTGCCCTTCGTCGAACTCGTCGACTACCCGGTCGAGACCGGCGCCATCGCCCTGGTGTCGAGTTCGCTCTGCCGCCGCCACGAGGTCATGCCGCTGGCCATCGATGGCGATGAGCTCGTGGTCGCCATGGTCGACCCGGGCGACGTCATAGCCATCGACGATGTGCGCGCGGCATCCCGCATGAGCATGCGGCCCGTGGTCGTCGAACGTGAAGACCTGCTCGCGGCGATCGACAAGTACTACCGAGCCGACGACGAGCTCAGCGACCTCACCTCGGTGCTGCAGGAGGAGAACGCCGAAGACGAGGGCGAGGGCCCCGACGATCTCGACGACGACGCCCCCATCGTCCGCTTCGTCAACCTGCTCATCGGCCAGGCGATCGCCGACCGCGCCTCCGACATCCATATCGAACCGGCTGAGAACGATGTGCGTGTCAGGTACCGCATCGACGGCGTGCTCCACGAGATGCAGCGCGCCCCCAAGGCGATCCAGAACGGCGTCATCTCGCGGCTCAAGATCATGAGCGAGATCAACATCGCCGAGCGGCGCATCCCGCAGGACGGCCGCATGTCGGTTCGCCACTCAGGTCGCACCATCGACCTCCGGGTGGCGACGCTGCCGACGGTGTGGGGCGAGAAGGTCGTCATGCGAATCCTCGACTCGTCGAGCACCTCGCTGCAATTGCAGGAGCTCGCCCTGCTCGAGCACAACTACGAGGCCTTCCGTCGGGCGTACACCAAGCCGTACGGCATGATCCTCGTCACCGGCCCGACCGGTTCGGGCAAGTCCACCACCCTGTACACGACGCTCAATACGGTCGCTCGACCCGAGATCAACGTCATCACGGTCGAAGACCCCGTGGAATACCGGATGCCGGGAATCAATCAGGTGCAGGTGAACCCCAAGGCGGGGCTCACCTTCGCCAGCGCGCTGCGATCGATCCTCCGGTCCGACCCGGATGTCGTGCTGGTCGGTGAGATCCGCGACCAGGAGACCGCGCAGATCGCCATCGAGGCGGCACTCACCGGCCACCTGGTGCTCTCGACCCTGCACACCAACGACGCGCCGAGTGCCATCACGCGTCTCGTCGAGATGGAGATCGAGCCCTTCCTTGTGGGTTCCTCCGTCGACTGCGTGGTCGCGCAGCGTCTCGCGCGGCGACTGTGCGATCGCTGCAAGGAGGGCTACCAGCCGACTCCCACTGACCTGCTTCGCATGGGCTTCGCCGAGGGCGGTGCAGCGACTGAGCTGGGCGAGTTCTTCCGCCCTGTGGGCTGCAGCCACTGCTCCAACACCGGGTTCAGGGGCCGCGTCGCGGTGCACGAGGTGATGACGGTGACCGAGGAGATCGAGCGGCTCGCGGTCGAGCGTGCGTCGGCGATGGAGATCGGCCGCATGGCGGTCAGCCAGGGGATGCTGACGCTGCGGCAAGACGGACTGGCGAAGGCCATGCTCGGCCTCACGAGTCTCGACGAGGTGCTCCGAGTCGTGGCGTAGAGCCGGCTCGGACGAGGAACGAACAGCAATGATGGGGGACGCGATGGATCAGCCGTTCGGCGAGCAGCCAGGGGGCTTCGCCTCACGCCGTGATGCTCGGCAGCGCAGCGATGAGTGGCAGGGCGGCGACGCAAGCGCAGGTGCCGGGTCAGCCGGATCGCCGTCCTCGCCCCCGCCGCCGCCGGCGTCGTACGTCGCGCCCTCGGCCCCGGTGCAAGACGCGCCATTCCTGACATCGCCGCTGCCCCGGATGCCGGCGGCGCAGCCCTCGCCGACATCGCCGTCCGAGCAGGTTGCGCAGCAGGCCCCGCCGTCCCCGCCCGTCAGCGTCCCGGGCCACGGCGTTTCGGCGAAGGCAGCGCCCGGGTACGGCTCGCAGCCGCCAGCCGCTCCGACAGCATCCCCTCAGCCCGTCGTGCAGCCGGCCGTGCCTGTGATGCCCGCCACCCCAGATCTCTCGGCAGCGCCCCCGCCCGCCTACAAGGCGGTCGAGATCGGCAGCGAATGGGACGAGGTGCGCAGCACCACCGAGCCGTCGCTGCTCGAGGCGCTCGAGAAGGTGCTGCACGAGGGCGGTTCCGACCTGCACGTGAGCGCCAAGTCACCGCCCATGCTGCGCATCGACGGGTCACTTCGTCCGATCCCCGGCTCGTCGCCGTGGACTCGTGAAGAGACCGAGCGTGCCCTCCGCTCCATCGTCACCAACGAGCAGTGGAAGACGTTCCAGCGCGAGCTGGAGCTCGACTTCGCCTACTCGATCTCACCCAACGCGCGCTTCCGTGTGAACCTGTACCAGCAGCGCTCGGGCTACGGTGCGGCGTTCCGTCTGATCCCGACGACGATCAAGCCGCTCACCGAGCTCGGAGTGCCGGCAGAGATCTCGAGATTCGCCGGCCTCCCTCGCGGGCTCGTGCTCGTCACCGGTCCCACCGGTTCCGGCAAGTCGACCACGCTCGCGGCGCTCATCGATCTGGTCAACCGGCAACGCGCCGACCACATCATGACGGTCGAAGACCCCATCGAGTTCCTGCACAGCAACCACAAGTCGCTCGTGAACCAGCGCGAGGTGGGCGGCGACACGCACTCCTTCGCCGAGGCGCTCAAGCACGTGCTGCGACAAGACCCCGATGTCATCCTCATCGGCGAGCTCCGCGACCTCGAGACCATCTCGGTGGCGCTGACCGCTGCCGAGACCGGGCACCTCGTCTTCGCGACGCTCCACACCCAGAGCGCCGCGCAGACGGTCGACCGCATCATCGACGTGTTCCCGCCGCACCAGCAGGGTCAAGTGCGCAGCCAGCTCGCGTCAACGCTGCAGGGGATCGTCTGTCAGACGCTGCTGCCGCGCGCGTCGGGCAAGGGCCGCGCGGTCGGCACCGAGGTGCTCTTCGTCACCCCGGCCATCTCGAACCTCATCCGCGAAGGCAAGACCTACCAGATCGGCTCTGCCATGCAGGCAGGACGCGAGCTCGGCATGCGCACCATGGACCAGCACCTCGCCGACCTCGTCAACGCCGGCACGGTCACCAAGGCCGCCGCGCTCGACAAGGCGCACGACGTCGACACACTGCAGCAGCTCATCACGCGCATGGATGCCTCGGGCGACGGCAGCCCTCGCTTCGCCGACCCGTTCGAGCGGCACACGATGGGCGGCCACTGAGATGTCGACCCTGCTGACCTTCAGCTACACCGGCCGCAACGCCACCGGCAAAGTCGTCAAGGGGCGAGTGGATGCCGCGAGCGAGGCCGCGGTCGTGGCGCGCCTTCGCACCATGGGCCTCACGCCGATCGCGATCTCCGAAGCAGCATCCGGCGGTCTGAATCGGGAGATCACGCTTGGCGGGCTCTTCGAGAAGCGTGTCGATCTCAAAGATGTGGCAGTCATGAGCCGGCAGATGGCCACCATGGTCGCCTCGGGTCTTTCCCTGCTGCGCACGCTCACGATCCTTGCCGAGCAGACCGAGAGCAAGCCGCTCGCCGAGACTCTCGGCAAGGTGCGCGACGATGTGGAGTCGGGTGCTTCGCTCTCGCAGGCCATGGCCAAGCACGAGACGGTGTTCCCGCCGATCATGCTCAACCTCGTGCGTGCGGGTGAGACCGGCGGGTTCCTCGACTCGTCGCTCAACTCGTCGGCCGAGAACTTCGAGGCCGAGCTCAAGCTGCGGCAGACCATCAAGTCGGCGCTGACTTACCCGACGGTGGTGTTCTTCATGGCGATCGCCGCGACCTTTGCCATGCTGATCTTCATCGTGCCGGTGTTCGAGAAGATGTTCGCCGGCCTCGGCGGATCGCTGCCGCTGCCGACGCAGATCCTCGTGTGGCTCTCGCCCGTCGCCGTGTGGTCGGTGCCGTTCCTTGTCGTGGGCGGGCTCGTGTTCGCCGTGTGGTGGGGCAAGAACAAGCACACCGAAGCGGTTCGCAAGCGCGTCGACCCCGTGAAGCTCAAGCTCCCAGTGTTCGGGATGCTGTTCCGCAAGGTCGCGATCGCACGCTTCACGCGCAACCTGTCCACGATGATCGGCGCCGGGGTGCCGATTTTGCAGTCGCTTGCCATCGTCGGTCAGACCTCGGGCAACTGGGTGATCGAGCAGACGATGCTTCGTGTGCAGGAGGCGGTGCGGCAAGGGCGGTCGATTGCGGAACCGCTCGCGAAAGAGCCGACGATCCCGCCCATGGTCACCCAGATGATCGCGGTCGGTGAGGACTCGGGTTCGCTCGAGACGATGCTCGGCAAGGTGTCCGACTTCTACGACGCCGAGGTGCAGTCGACGACTGAGCAACTGACCGCGCTCATCGAGCCGCTCATGATCGCGCTCATCGGTGTGCTCGTCGGAGGAATGATCGTCGCGCTCTACCTGCCGATGTTCAGTATGTTCGAGCTCGTGCGCTAGCAGAGCAGGCTGCGAAAGCGCCCCCGAATGCGGGTATTGCGAATACCGCTCAAAATATCGACCATCATGTAAGGGGGGCTTGTGTTCATTGGGGGGCTCCCTGTCATTCCATTACCCAGATAGACAGGACAATCACATGTTCACCAGCATCAACTCGGCCCTCGCCAAGAAGCGCAGCGAACTCGAAGAGCGCGAAGAGGGCTTCACCCTCATCGAGCTCCTCGTCGTTGTGCTCATCATCGGCATCCTCACCGCCATCGCGGTGCCCGTGTTCCTCGGTCAGCAGGACCAGGCGAAGGATGCAGCTGCGAAGTCAGACCTCGGAATCGCCAAGGTGGCGTACGTATCGGCGGTGACCAAGTATGAGGCCGTGCCGACCCTGGCACAGCTTCAGGAGTTCGGCTATGTGCAGTCTGATGGTGTGAGCCAAGTCGCGATCGGTGCGGCGAGCAACACCTCGACCTTCTGCCTCTCCGCAACCTCTGACTCGTCCGCCACGCCGACTTTCAAGATCACGGAGTCGACCGGCGCTGAACTCGGCACCTGCTAGTTCGTCGCCCGCGACGCGCAGGGGGTCGCTGATCCCGACCCCCTGCGCTCCTTCCTTTCTGAGGAATCCCGCACCACCCTGGCACCCGACCCGAAGGGAGCTGAGATGGGCATCACACGACTCGACCGCGATGACTCCGGTATCGGCCTCATCGAGATCGTGGTGTCGATCTTCCTGCTCGGCCTGCTCGCGATCTCCGCGTTGCCGCTCATCATCAACGGCATGACGACATCGCAGCGCACCGCGACGCTCAGCACAGCGAGCCAGCTCGTCAGCAGCGAGCTCGAGCGCGTGCGCGCGCTTGGTGCTCCATTGGCGTGCGGTACCGTGACCGCGCTCGCTGGGTCTGCTCCCGTCGTCACTGACACTCGCGGTGTGCAGTACCAGCCCACTGTCTCGGTGGGGGCGTGCCCTGGGTCATACCCGGGCACTATTGCGGTCTCCGTGCGGGTCACCGATGCGTCGAACGGCGACGAACTCGCACGCGCCGCGACCAGCGTGCTCGTGGAGCAGCCGTGATGCCGCCCGGCGGAGTCATCTCCGGCGCTGTTCGTCGTTCGACCCGCGCCAGCTTCAGGGCGGGGGAGAGCGGGTTCACCCTCATCGAGCTGCTCGTCTACATGCTGCTCTCGCTGGTCGTGCTGACCATCGCCGGCGGCCTGCTGATCAACTCGCTCATCACGCAGCGCACGGTCGCCGACTCCGCCGAATCCACGAACTCTGGGCAACTCGTCGCCCGTGCGGTGACCGCGGCGGTGCGTGACGCCGCAGTGGTGCGAGCGGTCTCCGGCGACCCGGCGATCCTTCTGGTGCAGGTGGTCGACGACGCCCGAGCGACTCCGCCCACTGCGCACTGCGAGGCGTTCCTCGTGGGCTCCGGCGAAGTGCGCACCACGCGCTACGCGGGCGGCAGCGCCCCAGCCGACGACGCGAGCGTCGCCGCCTGGCTCATCTCTGCCGCGGGGGCGACCGACAGCTGGTCACTGCTTGCGACCGGTGCGCAGCCGCACATCGGCGGCGGCATCCCCGCGCCGGTGTTCACTTCCTCAGCCCCGGATGCCGCAGCGATCGTGCTCGACGTCGCGAACGGCGACGGCGTCACTGTGCTCATCGATACTGCTGCCGCCAGCCGGCAACCCGCACTGACAGGAGTGACTCCGACATGCTTCTGAACCGCATCGCGCCAAGCGCCCAAGAGGCCGGCAGTCGATCCGCCCTGCGGCCGTCGAGCATTCGACGGACGGCGCAGGACGAGCGGGGCGGCGCCATGGTCGCCGTCATCGGTGTCATGGCGGTGCTCGCCATCGTCACGGCGACGGTCACCGTCGTGACCACGCAGGCGATCGGCGTCTCGTCGAGTTCGCGCGCCGAAGTGCAAGCACGTGCTGCCGCCGAAGCAGGTATCGACGTCGCCACCGCCGCGCTCATGGCAACGGGCGCGTGCGTCGACGTGATCGACTCGCCGGCGGGCAGCGTGCCTCGCTACTCAGTGACGATCGAGCACAACGAAGGAGCCGGCTGGGCGGTCGGCTGTCCGAGCGACGTTTCGACAGAGGTACGAATTCTCGCCACGGGCTTCGCGGAAGCCAAGGGGGTTGCGGGCGTCTCCGGTGGCGATCAGGTGACCATCGAGACAGTGCACTCGTACGACCCGATCATTACGCACGTGCCAGTCGCCGGATCGGCGGTGTACGCGTACAACATGGCCGGTGCACTGAAGAAGTTCGAGCTCAGCTCACCGGATCAGAGCCTCGCCACCTCCGTCTCGATCAAGCACGGCAATGTCACGTGCACGAATGGCGCGAAGATCGGCGGCGATCTCATCGTCGGAGACGGGAACGCCAAGCTCGACATGTGCGACGTCGCCGGTTCGGTGCATGTGAACGGCAACACGAGTATCAACAAGAGCAACATCGGTGGGATTGTTCGAGGCACCGGCACTGGCCAGGTCACCGCGTCCACGATCGGCGGCACCCCGCCTTCTCAGTTCGGTGCCGGAGTGGCCATGCCCACGATCCCTGAGTGGGTCGATGTACCCGGCGACCATGCCTTCTGGCAGGCGCAGGGCTATCAGATCGTCAACTGGACGGGGCCCTGCACGATCGACAAGAACACGACGGCTTGGTACAACATGTCCACCTACACGACACCCAGAGTCATCGACTTCCGCGCAAAATGCCCCACGACGAAGATCTGGACAAGGAACGACCTCGATCCGGTGACTCTGAACACCGACATCGTGATGCTCGCCCATGAGTTCCAGTTCGACAAGCTGTACTTCAACGCGAGCCAGGACCGGAAGCTGCACTTCATCGTGCCGGACGACGTTGCCGGGGACGGTCCCACCTGCGCCCCACCTGCGAGTCTCACTGGCGGCATCTACAACACCGACGAGGCCAAGTTCGGCGACCACGTCGCGGCCATCGCCTACACCCCCTGCAAGGTCCAGAGCGATCGCCCATTCCGCGGTCAGTTCTACGGCGGCGAGGTTGAGTTCCATCAGCAAGCTGCCTTCACATTCGTGCCGGTTGGAATCCCGGGCGTCGACCTGGCCGGCGGTGTAACGCAGCCCGTGCAGACGGGGGCGACCCTCGGTGCGAGGCTGAGCTACCGCGACTTGCCGGCGGGCGGCTGATGGTCGCCACGCTCAGCGCAGTCTTCGGCCTGCTCATCGGGTCATTCCTCAACGTCGTCGTGCATCGCGTGCCCGCCCGGCGCTCGATCGTGAGCCCGCCCAGCGCATGCACGAACTGCGGTAGTCGCATCCGGGCGATCGACAACGTCCCGGTTGTCTCGTGGATCGCACTGCGCGGCAGGTGTCGGCACTGCGCCGCGCCGATCTCCATGCGATACCCGCTCGTCGAGGCTGGCACCGCGCTCGCCTTCGGCCTCGTCGCGTGGTGGTCGCTCGCGCAGACCACTGAGGCTCCGGCCGCGTCGCGCTACATCGAACTCGGCGCGTACCTGTATCTCGCTGCGGTGAGCATCGCGCTGGCGCTCATCGACCTCGACACCCGCACGCTCCCGAACCGCATCGTGCTGCCCTCCTACCTGGTTGCCGGGGCTGCGCTCTCCGCCGCAGCGCTCATCGCGGGCACCCCCGAAGTGCTCGTGCGAGCCGCCATCGGCGCCGGCATCCTGTTCGCCGCCTACCTGCTGCTCGCGCTCATCGTGCCGCGCGGAATGGGCATGGGCGATGTGAAGCTGGCGGGCGTGCTCGGGCTGTATCTTGCATATCAGGGATGGGGGCAGCTCACGGTGGGAGCGTTCGCGGCCTTCGTGCTCGGGGGAGTGTTCGGGGTGGCGCTGCTGCTTGCTCGCAAGGCGAAGCGCGGCAGCGGAATCCCGTTCGGACCGTGGATGATCGCCGGCGCGTGGCTCGGCCTCGTCGTCGGGGAGCCCATCGCCGGTGGCTACCTCGCACTGATCGGCCTCTGACCCACGCGAACAGTTCTCGACGACCCAGCAGCAGCCCACAAGCACTGACCGACCCAGCACCACTCACTTCGAACAACAGCACACCAGGGGGGACCATGGCCACGCGAATCGTCGGCCTCGACATCGGTGATGGCAGCATCCGCGCCGCCGAAGTCACCGCTGCGACCTCGTCGCGCCCGGCGCTCACCAAGCTGCGCCACATGCCGCTGCCCCACGGAGCGGTGCGCGGAGGTGAGGTGATCGAGCACAACACGGTCGTCACCGCCCTCAAGCAGTTGTGGGCCGATGGCAAGTTCAGGAGCCGTCGGGTCGTGCTCGGCATGGGCAACCAGAAGGTGATGGTGCGCGAGCTCACCGTGCAACGCGCCCCGCTCGAGCAGGTCAAGCAGGGCCTGCCCTTTCACGTGCAGGAGATGCTGCCCGTGCCGGTCGACGATGCGCTGCTCGACTTCTACCCCGCCACCGAGGCGCAGGGCGAGCACGGGCCCGTCGTTAACGGTCTGCTCATCGCCGCGGTGAAAGAAGCGGTCGTGGCGAACGTCAAGGCGGTCGAGGCGGCGGGACTCACCCCGGCAGGGGTCGACCTCATCCCGTTCGCGCTGTACCGTGCGCTCGTGCCGAACCCCGTCGCGGGGCAGATCGTCGCGGTCATCGACGTCGGCTCGACCACCACCAACGTCGTCATCGCGCGCGGGCACGTGCCGCTGTTCGTGCGCATCGTGCCCATGGGCGGCGACGACGTGACCAAGGCGCTGGTGCGCAGGCTCGAGCTCGATGCCGAGGATGCTGACACGCTGAAGCGCCGGCTCGGACTCGCGCTCGAAGGGGTCGCGCCCGAAGATGTGCACGCCGTCGAGGTGATCCGCGAGGCGACCAACGAACTGCTGCGCAGCATCTCGAACACGCTCGCCTACTTCTCCCACCAGCAGAAGGGCGCGGCGATCGACCGGATGTTCCTGGTCGGAGGCGGCGCCCAGTTGTCCGGGTTCAGCGAAGCTCTGATGGAGCTGACGCGCGCTGAGGTGCGCGACGGCGATGTCTTCGTCGACCTGAAGGTCCCCGACACTGTGCGAGAGAGTGTCCCCGCCGAGCGGAGCCATTCGTTCGCGACGGCACTCGGCCTCGTGAGAGGAGCCCGCTGATGGCACGCAACAACGGCTTGATCATCGGCCCTCCGGCACGTGCCGATCTCATGCCTCCCGAGGTCGGCCAGCGTGCCAAAGCTCGTACGACGCGCGGCCTCATGATGCTTGCGGTGGTCGCCGCGGTCGGCGTCGTCGTCGCGGGGTACCTCGTTGCCATGCGCTACAGCGACATCACCCGGGGCGCGCTCGAGCAGGCGCAGAACCGCACGATCGAGCTCCTCGGCGAACAGGCGAAGTACGGCGAGGCGAGCATTCTCGAGACCCAGATCGACCAGCTTCAGACCGCTCGAGAGTTCGGCATGAGAACCGAGGTGCTGTGGGCCGAGGTGCTCGCGCCAGCGCGAAAGCAGCTTCCGCCCGGCGCGAGGCTGGTGGCGCTCGACCTGCTTACTGATGTGCCTTGGGCTGCTCCCATGGGTCCCTCCGGTCCTCTTCGTCAGCCGCGCGTGGCGAGCGTTGCCTTTCAGGTCGCCACGCCGGACTTGCCGACGATGACAGATTGGTCGAGAGCCGTCGGCGAGATGAAGGGCGTCGCCGACGTGACCATTGACGCTTCCGTTTGGGAGAAGGAGCGGAATGCCTACGTCACCGTCATCACCATGAACGTCGACGGAGAGTGGCTCGCACAACGCTTCGCGGCTGACGAAGAGGAGGACGACCAATGACCGCAACGAGGATGTGGGTCATCGGTGGTGCTGTCGTCGCGGCACTCGTCATCGTTCTGGGCTGGTTCCTGGCGGTGATGCCCGTGCTCGGCACTGCTACTGCGGCGACAGAGGAGCGTCGCACGGTCGAGGCGCTGAATGTCGCGCACGAGGCTCGCCTTGTCGAGATGCGGACGCAGCACGATAACCTCAGCGTCATTCGCGCGAAGGTCGATACGCTCCGCGAGACGCTTCCCGCGTCCTGGCAATACGAAGATCTCGTGGATTACCTCGCGAATGCCGCGGGCAACAACGCGACGCACATCGTCTCGTTCTTATTCGAAGAGGGCGAGGCGCCTGAAGCCGAGGCCGTCCCCGCCCCGGCGACGGCTGCTCCTCAAGAGCCAAATGCAGGCGAAGGCTCCGCCAGCGAAGGGTCGACTAACGACGGAGGGGCTGCAGCGCAGCCCAACGCGGTTCCGGTGCAGGTGTCGGTTCCTGAAGGGTTGCACTCTATTCCGTTCACCATGACGGTCGATGCCGATGAGGAAGGCTTCATCGGCTTCTTGAACGCGCTGCAGTCGTCGGACAGGCTCGTACTCGCAACGTCGACGTCATGGTCGCTCGAAGGCGGCTCCGACGGTGGCCCAGGCGGCACGGTCGCGGGTTTCCTGTACGTGGTACCCGACGCTCAAGCGATCGCTGGGGCAGGCTAGTTCGCCGACAGAGCTCATCGGTGCCCACGTCGACCTCTTTCGGGAACGGAAGGTCGCCGCTGAATCGACGCTTCGCAGCCGGTGGCGAGGCGCACTCACGTTGCTAAAGTGCAAACATCGCGACGGTTCGCCGATGATGGCACCGTCTTTGCGCACAGGGTAGGAGCCGACATGAGCAACGAGACCCCGCACCGCGACGAGCCGTCGCGCGACCCCGAATTCGGTGGAGACGAGATCATCCGCCCAGCCGACGAATCCGGTCGCACGCCATCTGATGACCCGCTTCGCGACGCCGCCGAGGCGCCCTCTGAAGACGACGCGTTGCGTGCCGCCGCCGAGCACGACGCGCGTCGAGCGGAGGCTGAGCGCATGGCAGCGCGTGACGATGCCGAACGCGAAGCCGGGTTCGAGTCGGCGATGAACCGGGACGACGAAGACCTCGGCGCCGGACCCGGTGTCGCCCATGGAGCGACGCCCGTGTCCGACGAGGCCGACCGCCGAGGCGAGCCGACGCCGCTCATCGAACCGGCATCCGCCCCGGCCTACACTCCGGCGCCGCCGCCGCCCGCGCCCGTTGCGCCCGGCGCTGCCGGTGTCGCCGACGATCGCGATTGGGATGCCGGTACCCCGGCGACCGTTCAGGCCTCATCTGAGACCGTGGCTCCGACCACCGCTGAACCCGTCGCCAGCGCGCCCGAGTCCGTACCGGCGGGGGCCACGGCCGCGTACACCGCTGCGGCCGCCACCACCGCTTATCCCTCCGCTCCCGCAGAGCCGGTGCAGCCGCAGGTGGTCTACGTCACCCAGCCGAACCCGCCCCGTGACCGGGGGAACCGCGGCATCGGAGCGCTGCTCGCCATCGCCGCCGCCATCATCTTCGCGCTGCTCTACGCCGGGGCTGCCATGCTGCTGATCACCGTCGTGAACCAGGGCGTGTTCGAGGTCGACTCCGTCACCTCGTTCTTCCTGAACGCCGCGTTCTGGGTACCGGTCGCCGTGTTCGCCGTCACCTATGTGCTGCTGGCGGTGCTCGTCAACAGGGCCGGTTGGTGGGCACACGCGCTCGGTGGCCTCGTGGTCGCGCTCCTCACGTACTTCTCGTTCGTGGCGGTCGCGGTCTGGAGCGCCGGCGGCACGGTCGACGACTTCCGCCGCCTCGACCTCTGGTTCCACCCGCTCGCAGTGTCGGTATTCGTGCTGGCGCGGGAGGTTCCCATCTGGTTCGGAGCGGCGAGCGGAGCGCGCGGCCGACGCGTCCGTGCCCGGAACATCGAGGCGCGAGAGCAGTACGATCGTGAGCAGGCCGCAGCGCGAGCCGAGGCGAACATCGCATACCGCTGATCGCAGCGACTCTCGCGGCGGGGGTCGCGAGAATCCCTGCCGCGGCTCGTTCAGCCGCGGTCGAGCGCGCCGATGAACACGGGTGCCCACCGCATCCGTTCACAGTGAATACGCGGCTGGAAGCATTTGACCGGCCTGCCTGCGCGCGACTATTCTTGCTCGGGTGTGTGCTTCGGCACCCGTTCGTGCGTGCCTGAAAACGATACGTGAGAACAGCGGAGGCCGCACCGAAGTCGGGTTGCGTCACGGGTTCATCCCCGCGAGCGGCCCCCACGGCATACTCACCGCGAGATCCGCGACGCTCGTCGCGGACGGTGGGTCTGATGACGAACATCGAACCGCTGTCACCGTGCAGCACCAACAAGGAGCAATTTCAGTGCCAACTATTCAGCAGTTGGTCCGAAAGGGTCGCACGCCCAAGGTCGCGAAGACCAAGGCGCCCGCCCTGAAGGCCAACCCCCAGCAGCGCGGCGTGTGCACGCGTGTGTACACGACCACCCCGAAGAAGCCGAACTCGGCCCTTCGCAAGGTCGCCCGCGTGAAGCTCTCCAACGGCACCGAGGTCACCGCCTACATCCCCGGCGAGGGC
>NZ_JASATX010000002.1:245315-508822 GCF_029952955.1 Ruicaihuangia caeni
ACCCAGGCCGTGAAGAACCGCAAGCAGGCCCGCAGCCGCTACGGCGCGAAGATGGAGAAGAAGTAATGCCTCGCAAGGGACCTGCTCCGAAGCGCCCGGTCGTCGCCGACCCGGTCTACAACGCGCCCATCGTCAGCCAGCTGGTGAACAAGATTTTGCTCGACGGCAAGAAGGGCCTCGCAGAGCGCATCGTCTACGGCGCGCTCGAGAACGTGGCCAACAAGTCGGGCCAGGATGCCGTGACCGTGCTCAAGAAGGCGCTCGACAACGTGCGCCCCACCCTCGAGGTCCGCAGCCGCCGCGTCGGTGGCTCGACCTACCAGGTGCCGGTCGAGGTCAAGCCTCACCGTGCGAACACGCTCGCCCTCCGCTGGCTCACGAGCTACGCCAAGGCTCGTCGTGAGAAGACGATGACCGACCGCCTCACCAACGAGATCCTCGACGCTTCGAACGGCCTCGGCGCCGCGGTCAAGCGTCGTGAGGACACTCACAAGATGGCCGAGTCCAACAAGGCGTTCGCGCACTACCGCTGGTAAGAACCAGTGCCGGATGCCGCGGCCACCGCACGACGGAGGCTTGCGGCATCCGGCAACGAAATCGCTCCAACCCCACAACGGAGGAACCCCGTGGCACTCGACGTGCTCACCGACCTGAATAAGGTCCGCAACATCGGCATCATGGCGCACATCGATGCCGGAAAGACCACCACCACCGAGCGCATCCTGTTCTACACGGGTGTGAACCACAAGATCGGTGAGTCGCACGACGGTGCCGCGACCATGGACTGGATGGCGCAGGAGCAGGAGCGCGGCATCACGATCACGTCGGCCGCCACGACCTGCTTCTGGAACGGCACCCAGATCAACATCATCGACACGCCGGGCCACGTCGACTTCACCGTCGAGGTGGAGCGCTCGCTCCGCGTGCTCGACGGTGCCGTCGCCGTGTTCGACGGCAAGGAAGGTGTTGAGCCGCAGTCCGAGACGGTGTGGCGTCAGGCCGACAAGTACAACGTTCCGCGCATCTGCTTCGTCAACAAGATGGACAAGCTCGGCGCCGACTTCTACTTCACGGTCGACACCATCATCAAGCGCCTCGGCGCGAAGCCGCTCGTGCTGCAGCTGCCCATCGGCTCGGAGAGCGACTTCGTCGGCGTGGTCGACCTGGTCGAGATGAAGGCCCTCGTGTGGCCCGGCGACGCCAAGGGCGATGTGACCATGGGCGCCTCGTACGAGACGACCGAGATCCCCGCCGAGCTCAAGGAGAAGGCTGAGGAGTACCACCAGCAGCTCCTCGAGACCGTCGCCGAGACCGACGACGCGCTGCTCGAGAAGTTCTTCGGCGGCGAAGAGATCACCATCCCCGAGATCAAGGCTGCGATTCGCAAGCTCGTGATCAACAGCGAGATCTACCCGGTGCTCTGCGGCTCGGCGTTCAAGAACCGCGGCGTGCAGCCCATGCTCGACGCGGTCGTCGACTACCTCCCCAGCCCGCTCGACGTCGAGGCCGTCGAGGCCCACGACGTGCGCGACGAGGAAAAGGTCGTCGAGCGTCGTCCCGACGCGAGCGAGCCCTTCGCGGCACTCGCGTTCAAGGTCGCCGTGCACCCGTTCTTCGGTCGCCTCACCTATGTGCGCGTCTACTCGGGTCGTGCCGACTCCGGTGCCCAGGTCGTCAACTCGACCAAGGGCAAGAAGGAGCGCATCGGCAAGATCTTCCAGATGCACGCCAACAAGGAGAACCCGGTCGACAGCATCACCGCCGGGCACATCTACGCGGTCATCGGCCTGAAGGACACTACCACCGGTGACACCCTCTGTGACCCGAACAACCAGGTCGTGCTCGAGTCGATGACGTTCCCGGAGCCGGTGATCGAGGTCGCCATCGAGCCGAACACCAAGGCCGACCAGGAGAAGCTGGGCACCGCGATCCAGAAGCTCGCTGAAGAAGACCCGACGTTCCGCGTCGAGCTCAACCCCGAGACCGGCCAGACCGTCATCAAGGGCATGGGCGAGCTGCACCTCGACATCCTCGTCGACCGCATGAAGCGCGAGTTCAAGGTCGAGGCGAACGTCGGCAAGCCGCAGGTTGCGTACCGCGAGACCCTCAAGAAGACGGTCGAGAAGTACGACTACACCCACAAGAAGCAGACTGGTGGCTCCGGTCAGTTCGCGAAGGTCCAGATCTCCCTCGAGCCCATGGCGGTCGAGGGTGACAAGATCTACGAGTTCGAGAGCCAGGTCACGGGTGGCCGCGTGCCTCGCGAGTACATTCCTTCGGTGGATGCCGGCATCCGTGACGCCATGAACACCGGCGTGCTTGCGGGCTTCCCCACCGTGGGTGTGAAGGCCATCCTGGTGGATGGTGCTTACCACGACGTCGACTCCTCGGAGATGGCGTTCAAGATCGCCGGTTCGATGGCCTACAAGGAGGCCGCTCGGAAGGCGAACCCGGTTCTGCTCGAGCCGTTGATGGCCGTCGAGGTGCGCACCCCTGAGGAGTACATGGGTGACGTCATCGGCGACCTGAACTCGCGGCGCGGTCAGATCCAGTCGATGGAGGACGCCACCGGCGTCAAGGTGGTGCGTGCGAGCGTGCCGCTGTCGGAGATGTTCGGATACGTGGGCGACCTTCGGTCGAAGACCTCGGGTCGCGCCGTGTACTCGATGAGCTTCGAGTCCTACGCGGAGGTCCCGAAGGCTGTCGCCGACGAGATCGTCCAGAAGCACAAGGGCGAGTAGCCCACCGCGCGAGGGCTCGCCGAGCCCGAGTAACATAAATACACACCAACCAGTGAACGCCTCGACCATCCAGGCCGGGCGCCGACACGAGAGAGTCCTGAGGAGGACCCACAGTGGCTAAGGCCAAGTTCGAGCGGACCAAGCCGCACGTCAACATCGGAACGATCGGTCACGTCGACCACGGCAAGACCACGCTGTCTGCCGCGATCTCGAAGGTGCTTGCTGACAAGTACCCGTCGGCGACCAACGTTCAGCGCGACTTCGCGACGATCGACTCCGCTCCTGAAGAGCGCCAGCGTGGTATCACCATCAACATCTCGCACATCGAGTACGAGACGCCGAAGCGCCACTACGCGCACGTTGACGCCCCGGGTCACGCCGACTACATCAAGAACATGATCACCGGTGCCGCTCAGATGGACGGCGCGATCCTCGTGGTCGCGGCGACCGACGGCCCGATGGCTCAGACCCGTGAGCACGTGCTGCTCGCGAAGCAGGTCGGCGTTCCGTACCTCATGGTGGCCCTCAACAAGTCCGACATGGTCGACGACGAGGAGATCCTGGAGCTCGTCGAGCTCGAGGTTCGCGAGCTGCTGTCGAGCCAGGGCTTCCCCGGCGACGACGCTCCGGTGGTTCGCGTCTCGGCGCTGAAGGCGCTCGAGGGCGACGAGAAGTGGACGCAGTCGATCCTCGACCTCATGCAGGCCGCTGACGACAACATCCCCGACCCGGTGCGTGACCGCGACAAGCCGTTCCTCATGCCGATCGAAGACGTCTTCACGATCACCGGTCGTGGAACCGTCGTCACCGGTCGTGCGGAGCGCGGCACCCTCGCCATCAACTCCGAGGTCGAGATCGTCGGCATCCGCCCGACGCAGAAGACCACCGTCACCGGTATCGAGATGTTCCACAAGCAGCTCGACGAGGCATGGGCCGGCGAGAACTGTGGTCTGCTCCTCCGCGGCACCAAGCGCGAGGACGTCGAGCGCGGCCAGGTCGTCGTGAAGCCGGGTTCGGTCACCCCTCACACGCAGTTTGAGGGCACCGCCTACATCCTGTCGAAGGATGAGGGTGGCCGTCACAACCCGTTCTACGGCAACTACCGCCCGCAGTTCTACTTCCGCACCACCGACGTCACCGGCGTCATCACGCTGCCCGAGGGCACCGAGATGGTCATGCCCGGCGACACCACCGACATGACGGTTGAGCTCATCCAGCCGATCGCCATGGAGGAGGGCCTCGGCTTCGCCATCCGTGAGGGTGGCCGCACCGTGGGCGCCGGTACGGTGACCAAGATCCTCAAGTAGCACTCGCTGCAACGTCAGGGGTCGGACCTTCGGGTCCGGCCCCTTTCGCTTACCTGCCTGCCTGCCTGCCTGCCTGCACATCGGCCCGCGGCTGCACCGGGTGTCCACCCGCCGTCGCGAGGGTTTGCTGCACCCGCGACGGTTCCAACCCGCGCGACTGAAGCGAACCCTCGCGAGAGCGCCACTGCAGCAACCCTCGCGAGAGCCCCGACTGCAGCAAACCCGAGCGCATCCGTCGGGGTGCGTGCTCACGCGGTGCACACCACTCTTGGGCCGCAGGCATCCGGACCATCGTTTCCGACCCGGTGGCGCGAGGGTTCAGTGCGCCTGCGCGGGGCCCAACCCCCGCGCGTGCAGCAAACCCTCGCGACAGAGCGCGACGGTACGTGTTCACGCGGTCCACATCGCCTCTTTGGCCACAGGCATCCGGTGCCACAGTCCCCACCCGCTGTCACGAGGGTTCAGTGCACCTGCGCGGGTTCCAACCCCCGCGACTGCAGCAAACCCTCGCGCCAGTGGCCACACGCGCAACGGCGCCCGACGAGGTACGGAAGTGCCCCAAGATGCAACAGGCTGCGAGGATGCCGTGAACCCCGCCCCACGGCATCCGTGCCCCGCCCGCGACTCCCGCACGATTCCGCGGAACCGCGCGCGACACGCCCGGGTTTGCAGCAATGCGAACCATGCCGCTAAACTCGTCTAGTTCAACATTCCGCGCGCTACGCGTGGATCACTGTCAGGGCAGTGCATAGACCCGCGCCTCAGGCGCGCTGAGTCTAGGCCGCGGGCAGCAGAACACGACTTGAATCGACTTCCTCCGTTCATCGGGGAGACGTGTGTGCCTGGCGCGAGCCTGGCGTGTGCGCGCCGGGGGCGGAGTCGGTGAGATTTGACAGAAAAACAGTGGTGCGACAGCAGTAGTGCTACTACGGCGTCCAATGCAGCCCCCGGGATGTACGACGCCTTGACAGGAGAGAGAGTCAGAGATGGCGGGACAGAAGATCCGCATTCGACTGAAGTCGTATGACCATGAGGTCATCGACACCTCGGCGCGCAAGATCGTCGACACGGTGACCCGTGCAGGCGCGACCGTTGTAGGCCCGGTGCCCCTTCCCACTGAGAAGAACGTGGTCGTCGTGATCCGTTCGCCTCACAAGTACAAGGACAGCCGAGAGCACTTCGAGAAGCGCACCCACAAGCGCCTCATCGACATCATCGACCCGACGCCCAAGGCTGTCGACTCGCTGATGCGCCTCGACCTGCCCGCAGACGTCAACATCGAGATCAAGCTCTAAGGAGGAACCAGTGTCTGCTGCGAAGAAGACCACCAAGGGCCTCCTTGGCAAGAAGCTCGGCATGACCCAGGTCTGGGACGAGAACAACAAGCTCGTGCCCGTGACTGTGGTCGAGATCAGCCCCAACGTCGTCACCCAGATCCGCTCGGAAGAGGTCGACGGCTACAGCGCGGTTCAGATCGCTGCCGGTCAGATCGACCCCCGCAAGGTCAACAAGCCCGCCACCGGCCACTTCACCAAGGCCGGTGTGACCCCTCGCCGTCACCTCACGGAGCTCCGCACGTCGGATGCCGCTGAGTACTCAGTCGGCCAGGAGCTCACCGTCGACATCTTCGAGGCCGGTCAGCTGGTCGACGTCGTCGGCACCAGCAAGGGCAAGGGCTTCGCCGGTGTGATGAAGCGCCACAACTTCGCTGGTGTGAGCGCCTCGCACGGTGCTCACCGCAACCACCGCAAGCCCGGTTCGATCGGCGCCTCGGCCACCCCCGGCCGCGTGTTCAAGGGCCAGCGCATGGCGGGCCGCATGGGCGGCGACCGCGTGACGGTGCTCAACCTCAAGGTGCACTCGGTCGACGCCGAGAAGGGCCTGCTGCTGGTCAAGGGCGCCGTTCCCGGCGCGCGCGGCCGGCTCGTGTTCGTTCGCAACGCCGTGAAGGGAGCGTAGTTCTCATGGCTACCTCGATCGACGTCCTCGACGCCAACGGCAAGAAGGCCGGCTCCGTCGAGCTGCCCGCCGAGCTGTTCGACGTCCAGACCAACGTCCCGCTCATCCACCAGGTCGTCGTGGCGCAGCTCGCCGCAGCGCGCCAGGGCACTCACAAGACCAAGCGTCGTGGTGAGGTCTCCGGCGCCGGCCGCAAGCCGTTCAAGCAGAAGGGCACCGGCCGCGCCCGCCAGGGTTCGATCCGTGCCCCGCAGATGACCGGCGGTGGCGTGGTGCACGGCCCGCAGCCGCGCGACTACTCGCAGCGCACCCCCAAGAAGATGATCGCCGCCGCACTGCTCGGCGCCCTGTCCGACCGCGCTCGCGGTGGACGCGTGCACGTGGTCGAGGCGATCACCCCCGAGGGTCCTTCAACCAAGGGCGCGCTCTCGCTCCTGTCGAATGTCGCCCAGTCGAAGCACGTCCTCATCGTGCTCGAGCGCGACGACGACAACGCGTACCTCAGCGTGCGCAACCTGCCCACCGTGCACGTGCTGCCGGCCGACCAGCTGAACGCCTACGACGTGCTCGTGAGCGACGACATCGTCTTCACCAAGGCTGCGTTCGAAGCGTTCGTCGCGTCGAAGACCAAGAAGGAAGAGGTCAGCGCATAATGGCCGCTCTCAACAAGGACCCCCGCGAGATCATCATCGCCCCGGTCGTCAGCGAGAAGAGCTACGGCCTGATCGACGAGGGCAAGTACACGTTCATCGTGGACCCGCGCTCGAACAAGACCGAGATCAAGCTCGCGGTCGAGAAGATCTTCGGCGTGAAGGTCGCCTCGGTGAACACGCTGAACCGCGCCGGCAAGACCCGCCGCACCCGCTTCGGCATCGGCAAGCGCAAGGACACCAAGCGCGCGATCGTGACCCTGAAGTCGGGCTCCATCGACATCTTCACGGCTGTCGGATAAGGGACCAGAGGAACAAGACATGTCTATTCGCAAGTACAAGCCCACGACCCCTGGTCGTCGCGGTTCGTCGGTCGCGGACTTCGCCGAGGTCACCCGTTCGACCCCCGAGAAGTCGCTGCTGCGCCCGCTCGCCAAGACCGGTGGCCGCAACAACCAGGGCCGCATCACCACGCGTCACATCGGTGGCGGCCACAAGCGTCAGTACCGCGTCATCGACTTCCGTCGCAATGACAAGGACGGCGTGAACGCCAAGGTCGCGCACATCGAGTACGACCCGAACCGCACTGCGCGCATCGCGCTGCTGCACTTCGTGGACGGCACCAAGCGCTACATCATCGCGCCGAACAAGCTCAAGCAGGGCGACATCGTCGAGTCGGGTCCGTCGGCTGACATCAAGCCCGGCAACAACCTGCCGCTGAAGAACATCCCGGTCGGTACGGTCGTTCACGCAATCGAGCTGAAGCCCGGTGGCGGTGCCAAGATCGCGCGTTCCGCCGGGGCATCCGTTCGTCTCGTGGCGAAGGAAGGCCCGTACGCCCAGCTGCGCATGCCCTCGGGCGAGATCCGCAACGTCGACGCGCGCTGCCGCGCGACCGTCGGCGAGGTCGGTAACGCCGAGCAGGCGAACATCAACTGGGGCAAGGCCGGCCGTATGCGCTGGAAGGGCGTCCGCCCGACCGTGCGCGGTGTCGCGATGAACCCGATCGACCACCCGCACGGTGGTGGTGAGGGCAAGACCTCCGGTGGTCGCCACCCGGTAAGCCCGTGGGGTCAGCCTGAGGGCCGCACCCGCAAGCCGAACCTCGAGAGCGACAAGCTCATCGTTCGTCGTCGCACCGTCGGTAAGAAGCGCAAGTAGGAGTTGTAGAAGATGCCACGCAGTCTGAAGAAGGGCCCCTTCGTCGACGAGCACCTGCTTCGCAAGGTCGTCACGCAGAACGAGGCCAACACCAAGAACGTCATCAAGACCTGGTCGCGCCGGTCGATGATCGTGCCCTCGATGCTCGGTCACACCATCGCCGTGCACGACGGTCGCAAGCACATCCCGGTGTTCGTCACCGAGACCATGGTCGGGCACAAGCTCGGCGAGTTCGCGCCCACCCGCACCTTCCGTGGACACGTGAAGGACGACAAGAAGGGCCGTCGCCGCTGACGCGGTGACGTGAGGAGGAAAGAAACATGGTGGAGTCGATCGCACGCGTGCGACACATCCGCGTTACGCCTCAGAAGGCCCGCCGCGTCGTCAACATGATCCGCGGCAAGCAGGCCTCCGAGGCCCTGGCCATCCTGAAGTTCGCCCCCCAGGGCGCGAGCGAGCCCGTGTACAAGCTGGTCGCCTCGGCGATCGCCAACGCACGGGTCAAGGCGGATGCCGCCGGCGCCTACCTGGACGAGCAAGACCTGTACATCGCGAAGGCATTCGTCGACGAGGGCACCACCCTCAAGCGTTTCCAGCCGCGCGCGCAGGGTCGTGCCTTCCGTATCAACAAGCGCACCAGCCACATCACTGTTGTGCT
This sequence comes from Ruicaihuangia caeni, assembly GCF_029952955.1. Lineage (GTDB taxonomy): Bacteria > Actinomycetota > Actinomycetes > Actinomycetales > Microbacteriaceae > Ruicaihuangia > Ruicaihuangia caeni. The sequence continues at coordinate 253,792 of NZ_JASATX010000002.1, forward strand.
CGCCACGCCTGAGGAGGGTACGAAGTAAATGGGCCAGAAAGTAAACCCGTACGGCTTCCGGCTCGGTATCACCACCGACCACGTGTCGCGGTGGTTCTCCGACAGCACCAAGGCCGGCCAGCGCTACGCCGACTACGTTGAGGAAGACGTCAGGATCCGCCGGATGCTGACGAAGGACCTCGACCGCGCGGGCGTGTCCCGCATCGAGATCGAGCGCACCCGTGACCGCGTGCGTGTGGACATCCACACCGCTCGCCCGGGTATCGTCATCGGCCGCCGCGGCGCCGAGGCCGAGCGCATCCGCGCCGACCTCGAGAAGCTCACCGGCAAGCAGATCCAGCTCAACATCCTCGAGGTGAAGAACCCCGAGGCCGACGCACAGCTGGTCGCCCAGGGCATCGCCGAGCAGCTCAGCGCCCGCGTGGCCTTCCGCCGCGCGATGCGCAAGGGTCTGCAGGGCGCGCAGCGCGCCGGCGCCAAGGGTGTCCGCATCCAGGTGTCGGGTCGTCTCGGCGGCGCCGAGATGAGCCGTTCGGAGTTCTACCGCGAGGGCCGGGTGCCGCTGCACACGCTCCGCGCGAACATCGACTACGGCTTCTACGAGGCCCGCACCACCTTCGGCCGCATCGGCGTGAAGGTCTGGATCTACAAGGGCGACATCACCAACAAGGAACTTGCCCGCGAGCAGGCCAACCAGAAGCCTTCGCGCGAGCGTCGTGATGGCGGACGCCGTGGCCCCCGCGCCGAGCAGCCCGCCGCTGCAGGAGTTGAGGCGTAACCATGCTTATTCCCCGTCGAGTCAAGTACCGCAAGCAGCACCACCCGGGCCGCAGCGGTCAGGCCTCGGGTGGCACCAAGGTCACGTTCGGTGACTTCGGCATCCAGGCCCTCACCCCCGCCTACGTGACCAACCGTCAGATCGAGGCCGCTCGTATCGCGATGACCCGTCACATCAAGCGTGGTGGAAAGGTGTGGATCAACATCTACCCCGACCGTCCGCTGACCAAGAAGCCCGCCGAGACCCGCATGGGTTCGGGTAAGGGCTCGCCCGAGTGGTGGGTCGCGAACGTCAAGCCGGGTCGCGTCCTGTTCGAGGTCGCCGGTGTGAACGAGGAACTCGCTCGCGAGGCCCTGACCCGTGCTATCCACAAGCTGCCCCTCAAGGCACGCATCATCAAGCGCGAGGAGGGCGACGCGTAATGGCGATCGGTTCCAAGGAGTTCGCACCCGCCGAGCTCGACACGTTCGAAGACGACCGGCTGGCTGACGCCCTGAAGAAGTCGAGGGAAGAGCTCTTCAACCTTCGCTTCCAGGCGGCGACCGGCCAGCTGGAGAACCACGGCCGCCTCCGTGCGGTCAAGCGCGACATCGCTCGCATCTACACGGTGATCCGTGAGCGCGAGCTCGGTATTCGTGCCACCCCCGCCCCGGTCGAGGCTCCCGCCAAGGCCGAGAAGAAGAGCAAGGCCAAGAAGGATGCCGCTGAGTCGGCCGCTCCCGAGGCCGCTGAGACCGAGGAGACCAAGTAATGGCTGAGGCCGAGAAGAAGGTCGCCGCCGAGGATCTCGTGCGCGGCTACCGCAAGACGCAGCGCGGCTACGTCGTCAGCGACAAGATGGACAAGACTATCGTCGTCGAGGTCGAGGACCGCAAGAAGCACCCGCTGTACGGCAAGGTCATGCGTCGTACGTCGAAGCGCAATGTGCACGACGAGAACAACACCGCCGGCATCGGCGACCTCGTGGTCATCGCTGAGACCCGTCCCTTGAGCGCTACCAAGCGCTGGCGCCTGGTCGAGATCGTCGAGAAGGCCAAGTAAGCCCCTGGGCTTGCTTCGATAAGGAGTTCAGAACGTGATTCAGCAGGAATCCAGGCTCAAGGTCGCCGACAACACCGGCGCGAAGGAGCTGCTGACCATCCGTGTGCTCGGAGGGTCTGGCCGCCGCTACGCCGGCCTCGGCGACATCATCGTGGCGACCGTGAAGGATGCCATCCCCGGCGGCAACGTCAAGAAGGGCGATGTCGTCAAGGCGGTCATCGTGCGGTCCAAGAAGAACACCCGCCGTCCCGACGGGTCGTACATCAAGTTCGACGAGAACGCCGCCGTGATCCTGAAGAACGACGGGGAGCCGCGCGGCACCCGCATCTTCGGACCGGTCGGCCGTGAGCTTCGCGACAAGAAGTTCATGAAGATCGTCTCGCTGGCCCCGGAGGTCATTTAGTCATGGCAAACATCAAGAAGGGTGACCTCGTGCAGGTCATCAGCGGCGCCACGCAGGCCCGCGGCGGTGACCGTGGCAAGCAGGGTCGCGTCATCTCGGTGATCCCCGAGAAGAACCGCGTGGTCGTCGAGGGCATCAACCTCGTCACCAAGCACGTTCGCGTGGGCCAGACCCAGCGCGGCACCAAGACCGGTGGCATCGAGACGCACGAGGCGCCGATCCACGTGTCGAACGTCGCGCTGGTCGACCCCAAGACCAAGAAGCCGACCCGCGTGGGCTTCCGTACCGAGACGGTGGAGAAGAACGGTGTCACCAAGACCGTTCGCGTCCGCTACTCCAAGAAGTCAGGTGAGACCCTCTGATGAGCAACACTGCCGCTGTGGCTGGCAAAATCCAGCCGCGCCTCAAGCAGAAGTACCGCAGCGAGATCATCGCGCAGCTGACTGAGCAGTTCGGCTACTCGAACGTGAACCAGGTGCCGGGTCTTGTGAAGATCGTCGTCAACACCGGTGTCGGTGAGGCGGCTCGCGACAGCAAGGTGATCGAGGGCGCCGTGCGCGACCTCGCCGCGATCACCGGCCAGAAGCCGCAGGTGACCAAGGCCCGCAAGTCGATCGCGCAGTTCAAGCTGCGTGACGGCATGCCGATCGGCGCGCACACCACCCTTCGCGGTGACCGCGCGTGGGAGTTCCTCGACCGCCTGCTCTCGCTGGCCCTGCCTCGCATCCGCGACTTCCGCGGCCTGTCGCCGAAGCAGTTCGACGGCAACGGCAACTACACCTTCGGCTTGCAGGAGCAGTCGGTGTTCCACGAGATCGACCAGGACAAGATCGACCGCGTGCGCGGCTTCGACATCACGGTCGTGACCACTGCCAAGACGGACGAAGAAGGTCGTGCGCTCCTCCGGGCGCTCGGATTCCCCTTCAAGGCCGACGACGCGAGCTGAGCACTACAACCGAATAGCAATCCGCCCAGGTCGGCATCCGCGGAACGGGTGTCGATACCAGACGAGAGAGAGAACCTTCCCTCATGACCATGACAGATCCGGTCGCAGACATGCTGACCAGACTGCGCAACGCGAACTCGGCTCACCACGAGTCGGTGTCGCTTCCCAGCAGCAAGCTGAAGTCCAACATCGCCCAGATCCTCAAGCGTGAGGGATACATCGCCGACTGGAAGGTCGAAGACGCCCGCGTCGGTCAGACCCTGACGTTGGACCTCAAGTACGGCCAGAACCGTGAGCGCTCGATCTCGGGCATCAAGCGCGTGTCGAAGCCCGGCCTCCGCGTGTACGCGCGCTCGACCGAGATCCCCACCGTCATGGGTGGCCTCGGCATCGCCATCCTGTCGACCTCCTCGGGGCTCCTCACCGACCGCGAGGCGAGCAAGAAGGGCGTGGGTGGGGAAGTCCTCGCCTACGTGTGGTGATCGGCCATGTCACGTATTGGACGTCTTCCCATTCCCGTCCCCGCCGGCGTCACCATCTCGGTCGACGGCTCGGACGTCACCGTCAAGGGCCCGAAGGGTGAGCTGAAGCTCGCCGTCGCCAGCCCCATCGAGGTCAAGGTCGAAGAGGGCCAGGTGCTCGTCACCCGTCCCGACGACGAGCGCGAGTCGCGCTCGCTGCACGGCCTGACCCGCACGCTCATCAACAACCAGATCATCGGTGTGACCGAGGGCTACTCCAAGGGCCTCGAGGTCGTCGGCACCGGCTACCGCGTGCAGCAGAAGGGTGCGGCCATCGAGTTCGCGCTCGGCTTCTCGCACCCGGTCACGGTTGAGCCGCCGGCGGGCATCACGTTCGCCGTCGAGGGCAACAACAAGATCACCGTCAGCGGCATCGACAAGCAGGCCGTCGGTGAGGTTGCAGCGAACATCCGCAAGATCCGCAAGCCCGAGCCGTACAAGGGCAAGGGCGTGCGCTACGCCGGCGAGGTCGTGCGCCGCAAGGCCGGAAAGGCTGGTAAGTAATGGCAATCGGAACGCGAGGCAAGAGCAAGTCCGCCGCGAAGGACCGTCGCCACGCGCGTCTGCGCAAGAAGATCGCGGGTTCGGCCGAGCGTCCGCGCCTGGTCGTCACCCGCTCGTCGCGGCACGTGTTCGTGCAGGTCGTCGACGACACCAAGGGTGTGACGCTGGCGTCGGCTTCGACCATGGAAGCCGACCTGCGCGCACTCGACGGCGACAAGACCGCCAAGGCACGCCGTGTCGGTGAGCTGGTGGCCGGTCGTGCGAAGGATGCCGGCATCGAATCGGTCGTCTTCGACCGTGGAGGCAGCCGCTACGCGGGTCGCGTGGCCGCGGTCGCCGAGGGAGCTCGAGAGGGTGGACTGAACCTGTGAGCGAGAACAACAAGGAGCAAGAAGTGGTTGCAGAGGCACCCGTGGAGACGGCAGCGTCTTCCGAGCCGACCAACGAGCCTCGTGAGGCCCGTCGTGGCAGCCGCGAGCGCAACCCCAACCGTGAGCGCGGCAGCCGCGACGCCGAGAAGAGCCAGTTCCTCGAGCGCGTCGTCACGATCAACCGCGTGTCGAAGGTCGTGAAGGGCGGTCGTCGCTTCAGCTTCACCGCGCTAGTCGTCGTGGGCGATGGCAACGGTCTCGTCGGCGTCGGTTACGGCAAGGCCCGTGAGGTGCCGACGGCGATCTCGAAGGGCGTCGAAGAGGCGAAGAAGAACTTCTTCCGCGTGCCTCGCGTGCGTGCCACCATCCCTCACCCCGTGCAGGGCGAGGCGGCGGCGGGCGTGGTGCTGCTGCGCCCCGCAGCCGCCGGTACCGGTGTTATCGCCGGCGGTCCGGTGCGCGCGGTGCTCGAGTGCGCCGGCATCCACGATGTGCTGAGCAAGTCGCTCGGTTCGTCGAACACCATCAACATCGTTCACGCGACTGTTGAGGCCCTCAAGCAGCTCGAGGAGCCCCGCGCGGTCGCAGCGCGCCGCGGCCTCGAGTTCGACGAGGTCGCCCCGGCCCGCCTGGTGCGCGCCGAGGCCGAAGCGAAGGCAGGTGCATGATGGCCGCTCGCCTCAAGATCACGCAGATCAAGGGCAAGATCAGTGAGAAGCAGTACCAGCGCGACACGCTGCGCAGCCTTGGGCTGAAGCGCATCGGCGATGTGGTGGTACGCGAGGACAACGCACAGAACCGTGGGTATGTGCGCACCGTCGCTCACCTGGTGAAGGTCGAGGAGATTGACTGATGGCTGACGAAGAAGCCAAGAAGAAGGCCCCGGCCGAGAAGGCCGCCAAGGCCCCGGCTGAGAAGGCCACCGCCGAGAAGAAGGCGCCCGCCAAGAAGGCCGACGCTGCCAAGGCAGACGAGACCAAGAAGGCTCCTGCGAAGAAGGCTGAGAAGACGGATGCCGTCGAGCCTCGCCCGCAGGTGCTGAAGGTGCACCACCTTCGCCCCGCCGCGGGCGCGAAGAAGGAGCGCACCCGCGTTGGTCGCGGTGAGGGCTCGAAGGGTAAGACCGCGGGTCGCGGCACCAAGGGCACCAAGGCCCGCTACCAGGTGAAGCCCGGCTTCCAGGGCGGCCAGCTCAACATGGTGATGCGCGCTCCCAAGCTGCGCGGGTTCAAGAACCCGTTCCGCGTGGAGTACCAGGCGGTCAACCTCGAGAAGCTCGCTGAGCTCTACCCCAACGGTGGCGACGTCACCATCGGCGACCTGATCGCCAAGGGCGTCGTTCGCAAGAACGAGAAGGTCAAGGTTCTCGGCCAGGGCGACATTACGGTTAAGCTGAATGTTGCTGTCGACAAGGTCTCCAGCTCGGCTGAGCAGAAGATCGTCGCGGCCGGCGGCACCGTCAAGTAGTCGTTCCGTGGGGGCGGCTCACATCTGAGCCGCCCCCATAACGACGTTCGCCACCCTGGAGGCCCCGTGTTTCGTGCTGTAGCGCGGATTTTCCGTACTCCCGACCTTCGCAGGAAGATCGGGTTCACGCTCGGCATCGTCGCCCTCTTCCGGCTCGGCTCGTTCATCCCCGCGCCGTTCGTCGACTATGCGAACGTTCAGACCTGTCTTGCCGGCAACGCCGGCACCTCCGGGCTCTATGAGCTCGTCAATCTCTTCAGCGGTGGCGCGCTCCTCCAGCTCTCGGTGTTCGCGCTCGGCATCATGCCGTACATCACCGCGTCGATCATCGTGCAGCTGCTGCGCGTGGTCATCCCTCACTTCGAGACCCTCTACAAGGAGGGTCAGGCCGGTCAGGCCAAGCTGACGCAGTACACGCGCTACCTCACCATCGCGCTCGGCGTGCTGCAGTCGACCACGCTCATCACGGTGACGCGCAGCGGCGCCCTGTTCGGCGCCTCGGGCGTCGCCGAGTGCAGCCAGCTCATCAGCGACCCGTCGTGGTACGCGACCCTGCTCATGGTCATCACCATGACCGCGGGCACCGGCCTCATCATGTGGATGGGCGAGCTCATCACCGAGCGCGGCATCGGCAACGGCATGTCGCTGCTCATCTTCACCTCGATCGCAGCGACCTTCCCGAGCGCGCTCTGGTCGATCGCCGTGGCCGAGTCGTTCGAGATCTTCCTCGTCGTGATCGCGATCGGGCTTGTCATCATGACCGCGGTCGTGTTCGTGGAGCAGTCGCAGCGCCGCGTTCCCGTGCAGTACGCGAAGCGGATGGTCGGGCGTCGCACTTACGGCGGCAACAACACCTACATCCCCATCAAGGTCAACATGGCCGGCGTCATCCCGGTCATCTTCGCCTCGTCGCTGCTGTACCTGCCTGCGCTGATCGCCCAGTTCAATCAGCCCGCGTCAGGGCAGAGCCCTGCCGAGTGGGTCGTCTGGATCCAGAACAACTTCACCTCGGGCGACAACCCGCTCTACATGGCGGTCTACTTCCTGCTCATCATCGGCTTCACGTACTTCTACGTCGCGATCACCTTCAACCCCGAAGAGGTCGCCGAGAACATGAAGAAGTACGGCGGCTTCATCCCCGGCATCCGCGCCGGCCGTCCCACGGCCGAGTACCTCGACTACGTGCTCACGCGCGTGACGCTGCCGGGCTCCATCTACCTCGGCATCGTGGCGCTGATCCCGCTGATCGCGCTCGCCACCGTCGGGGCGAACCAGAACTTCCCGTTCGGCGGCGCAAGCATCCTGATCATCGTCGGCGTAGGCCTCGAGACGGTGAAGCAGATCGACGCGCAGCTGCAGCAGCGACACTACGAAGGGCTCCTCCGATGACCGACGCACACCCCTCAAGCGCCTCCGGCGTGCGCCTGCTCATCATCGGTCCTCCTGGGGCAGGCAAGGGCACGCAGGCCGCGCGGCTCAGCGAGTCGTTCGGCATCCCGGCGATCTCGACCGGCGACATCTTCCGCGCGAATGTCAGCGCCCAGACACCCCTCGGCATCGAGGCGAAGTCGTACATGGATCGCGGCGAGTACGTGCCCGATTCACTCACGAACGCGATCGTCGCCGACCGGCTCACCTGGGATGACGCTGCGAGCGGCTTCCTGCTCGACGGGTACCCCCGCACGCTCGACCAGGTGGTCGAGCTCGACCGCATCCTTGAAGCCGAGGGCGCCCAGCTCGACGCGGTAGTGCTGCTGACCGCCGACACCGACGAGGTCGTCGCGCGACTCCTCAAGCGCGCGGTCGAGCAGGGGCGCGCCGACGACACCGAAGACGTGATCCGTCGTCGCCTCGAGGTGTACGCCGAGCAGACGGCGCCGCTCATCGAGGTCTACGCGAAGCGCGGACTCGTCGGCGAGGTCGACGGCCTGGGCAGTGTCGAAGACGTCACGGCTCGCATTCTCGAAGCCCTCGCTGCCCGGGGCATCGCCGTCACCGCCTGATGGTTCGTTTCCGAGGTCGGGGCATCTACAAGACGCCCGACGAGTTGCGAGCCATGGTGCGTCCGGGCGAGGTCACGGCCGCGTCGCTCGCCGCGGTGCGCGAGGCGATCCGGCCGGACGTCACCACGCTCGAGCTCGACCGCATCGCCGAGCAGACAATCCGCTCGCTGGGCGGCCAACCCAACTTCGCGCTCGTTCCCGGCTACTCGCACACGGTGTGCGCTTCGGTCAATGAGGCGGTCGTGCACGGCATCCCCGACGAGCGCCGCCTCGAGCCGGGCGACATCATCTCCATCGACAGCGGCGCCCTCGTCGACGGCTGGAACGGCGACTCGGCCATCACTGTAGTGCTGCCGGATGCCGACCGCCCCGCGCTCGTCGAGGAGCGGCAGCGGCTCTCGAAGGTCACCGAGCATTCACTCTGGGCCGGTATCGCGGCACTGGCGAGCGCCAAGCACCTGAACGAGGTGGGCGCCGCGATCGAGGCCGATATCCGACGCGAGGGCCAGTACGGCATCCTCGAGGAGTACATCGGGCACGGCATCGGGCGATCGATGCACGAAGATCCGCCCGTGTTCAACTACGCCGTGAGCGGCAAGGGCCCCGCCGTCAAGCCGGGTCTCGTCGTCGCGATCGAGCCCATGGTCACGCTCGGCGGAATCGACACCCGGGTGCTCGACGACGAGTGGACGGTCGTGACCGCCGACGGTTCGGCGAGCTCGCACTGGGAGCACTCGGTCGCCGTGCACGCGGACGGCATCTGGGTGCTCACCGCCGAAGACGGGGGAGCGGCCGGGCTCGCCGAGTTCGGCGTCGCACCTGTGCCGATCCCCTGAGCGACTCCCGCTCCGACACCCCGACGCCCCGCGCGCCGGGGAGGTGCGGTCGGGGAAGTATAGCCCGCAAGTGGCGATTACGTGGGAAATCACGTAAGCTTGAGCGTTGGTGTCGGGCGTGGCGTGAGCCTTGCCAAAACACCGAACGCATGACCAGCAGTACGAATTCTTAGCGACAGTGAGGCTATGGCCAAAAAAGACGGCGTCATCGAGATCGAGGGGTCGGTGCTCGAAGCACTTCCCAACGCGATGTTCCGGGTGGAACTGACCAACGGGCACAAGGTGCTCGCTCACATCTCGGGCAAGATGCGCCAGCACTACATCCGCATCCTTCCTGAGGATCGGGTCATCGTCGAACTGAGCCCCTACGACCTCACCCGCGGTCGCATCGTCTACCGCTACAAGTAATCGTCTGCTGGAAAGGAACGGCCCAGGCCACCGTCTGGGTACGAGGCCAGCGATCCAAGGAACCAATATGAAGGTCAACCCCAGCGTCAAGCCGATCTGCGACAAGTGCAAGGTGATCCGTCGCCACGGCAACGTCATGGTGATCTGCGAGAACCCCCGCCACAAGCAGCGTCAGGGCTGATCGGACGGGCCTCGACGGCCCGACGACCGGCATCTGCCGCGCAGCGGACGCACTGCGCTCGCGCAGAGACTCACAACTCAATAGCAACCAGGCAACACCACAAAGCGAGGGCGTCCGCGGACGCTCGCGTGGACACCCCGGGGCGGAGGCCCGGGCACCGGTGCTGTCCCATACCTCCACTCACTCCCAGGAGAAGCCAATATGGCACGTCTTGCCGGCGTCGACATCCCGCGCGAGAAGCGCGTGGAAGTCGCACTGACGTATATCTACGGTGTCGGCCGTACCCGCTCGCTGAAGACCCTCGCTGACACCGGGATCGACGGCAACACCCGCGTGAAGGATCTGTCTGACGATCAGCTCGTCGCCCTTCGCGATTACATCGAAGGCAACTTCAAGGTCGAGGGTGATCTCCGCCGCGAGGTCGCCGCCGACATCCGCCGCAAGGTCGAGATCGGCAGCTACGAGGGCCTCCGCCACCGCAAGGGCCTGCCCGTGCGCGGTCAGCGCACCAAGACCAACGCGCGTACCCGCAAGGGCCCGAAGCGCACCGTCGCCGGCAAGAAGAAGGCGCGCTAGGCCCCGGCCCGCGCTCCAAGGACTCCAGGAGTAGAAGACACCTATGGCAACACCGAAGTCGGCCGCGCGCAAGCCCCGCCGCAAGGACAAGAAGAACGTCGCGATGGGCCAGGCGCACATCAAGAGCACGTTCAACAACACCATCGTCTCGATCACCGACCCGAGCGGCGCAGTCATCAGCTGGGCATCGTCGGGCGGCGTGGGCTTCAAGGGCTCGCGCAAGTCGACGCCCTACGCCGCGCAGATGGCCGCCGAGTCGGCTGCGCGTCAGGCGCAGGAGCACGGCATGAAGAAGGTCGACGTCTTCGTGAAGGGCCCGGGCTCGGGCCGCGAGACCGCCATCCGCTCGCTGCAGGCAGCGGGCCTCGAGGTCGGCTCGATCAACGACGTCACCCCGCAGGCGCACAACGGATGCCGCCCGCCCAAGCGCCGTCGCGTCTGAGCACCAGTCTCCCGTGATGCACGGTGGCCGGAGCGGCAACGACTCCGGCCACCGTGCGTCGCGATACAACTCAACACAACCGACCGGCTCGTCGCCCGGCAAACCCTCCTCACAGGTGTCATATAGCGGACACCTTGCCGAAAGGAACAAGTAGTGCTCATTGCACAGCGCCCCACTCTCACGGAAGAGAACATCTCGGAGTTCCGCTCGCGGTTCGTCATCGAGCCGCTCGAGCCGGGCTTCGGCTACACCCTCGGCAACTCGCTGCGTCGCACGCTGCTCTCGTCCATCCCGGGCGCGGCAGTCACCAGCATCCGCATCGATGGCGTGCTCCACGAGTTCACGACCGTCGAGGGTGTGAAGGAAGACGTCACCGAGATCATCCTGAACATCAAGCAGCTGGTCGTCTCCAGCGAGCACGACGAGCCGATCACCGCCTACCTGCGCAAGCAGGGTGCCGGCCAGGTGACCGCCGCCGACATCTCGGCTCCCGCCGGTGTGGAGATCCACAACCCTGAGCTCGTCATCGCGACGCTCAATGACAAGGCCAAGTTCGAGCTCGAGTTGACCATCGAGCGCGGTCGCGGCTATGTGTCGGCGACCCAGAACCGCAGCGAGTTCAGCGAGGCCGGTCAGATTCCGGTCGACTCGATCTACTCGCCGGTCCTCAAGGTCACCTACAAGGTCGAGGCCACTCGTGCCGGTGAGCGCACCGACTTCGACCGCCTCGTCGTCGACGTCGAGACCAAGCCCGCGATCAGCCCGCGCGACGCGATCGCGTCGGCCGGCAAGACGCTGGTGGAGCTCTTCGGCCTCGCCCGCGAGCTGAACACTGCTGCTGAGGGCATCGAGATCGGGCCTGCTCCGGTCGACGTCGTCATGTCGAACGAGCTCAGCATGCCGATCGAAGACCTCGACCTCTCGGTGCGCAGCTACAACTGCCTGAAGCGTGAGGGCATCAACTCGGTGAGCGAGCTCGTCGCCCTCTCGGAGGCCCAGCTGATGAACATCCGCAACTTCGGGCAGAAGTCGGTGGATGAGGTCAAGGACAAGCTTGTCGAGCTCGGCCTGTCGCTGAAGGATGCGGTTCCCGGTTTCGACGGGGCCCACTTCTACGGCGGCTACGACGACGAGAACAACTGATCACGTCGTCGTGACGCCGACGACTTTCTGACAACGGAGAAACCAAGAAATGCCTAAGCCCAACAAGGGACCCCGCCTCGGTGGCGGACCGGCGCACGAGCGCCTGCTGCTGGCGAACCTCGCCGCGCAGCTCTTCACCCACAAGAGCATCAAGACCACCGAGACCAAGGCGAAGCGGCTGCGCCCCTACGCCGAGCGCCTCATCACCTTCGCCAAGCGCGGCGACCTGCACTCGCGCCGTCGTGTGCTCCAGGTGATCACCGACAAGAGCGTCGTGCACGAGCTGTTCACGCAGATCGCGCCGCTGGTCGAAGAGCGTGAGGGCGGCTACACCCGCATCACCAAGCTCGGCTTCCGCAAGGGCGACAACGCTTCGATGGCGCAGATCGAGCTCGTGCTCGAGCCGGTCGTGAAGAAGAAGGCCGCGGCGAAGAAGGCCGACGCGCCCGCTGCTGAGGCGCCTGCCGCCGACGAGCCGGCTGCCGACGAGACCGTAGTTGAGGAAGCGGCCGACGAGACCGCTGCTGACGCGACGGAGACCGAGACGACGGATGCTGCTGACGCGCCCGCTGCTGACGCGCCCGCCGCTGAGGAAGCTCCGGCCGACGCCGAAGAAGGCGCCGACGAGGCCAAGTAGCCCAGCGCCCCGCAGTACTGCAGAAGGCCCCGCCCCTGATGGAGCGGGGTCTTTCGCTGTCCGGGGCACTGATGTCGGCGCGCAGTGCCGCTCCCGGAGTTCGCCTCGTGCGCGTGCTGATTCGCCTACTGGGGCAAGTCGCCGAGCCAGTAGTCGTGCCGGTCGAGTACCGGCGGCAGCAGCGCGAGGCGCTGCAGCGCGTCGCGGAGCGCCGACGCGTACACGGCGCCGGCGGCATCCCCTCCCGCATGGATCTGATCGCGCGCCAGGAGATCGAGCCTGGGGGCGATCGCATCGCGCCAGTTGGCGAGCTCCACGTTGCGATAGCGCTGCGCGAACTCGCTGAGCGCGGCGTTCACCTCGGGCGTCCAGCCCCGCGGCGCCTGCACATTGACGAGCACGATGCGCCGCTCCGGGCCGGCGATCTCTCGCACCTGCTCGAGCGTGTCCATACCGATCGAGCCGTTCGTGCCGAGACCGACGACGATCGTGTCGCGGAGCGTGCCGGCGTCCTTCTCCTGCTGCAACAGCTCCGGTGCCTGTCGCATCTGGCGTGAGACGACGGCGTCGACCCGGATGCCGGGGAACTGCGCCTGCAGTTGAGGCACGACCGCCAGCATGACCGAGTCGCCGATGGCGGTGATCTGGTCGCCGCTCGGGAGCGCCGCTGAATCTGCACGGTCTACCGGAGAGGTCGAGCCGGCCCCGGCTTCGCCAGCCCCTGCTTCTGACCCATCGTCCCGCTGTGCGTCGCCACCGCGCGGCCCCGAGGATGCCGTGTCGTCGAGCGCAGCTTGACCGCGCGCGATCTGCGATTGCGCACTGCTCGTGCCGGGATCGAGCGCGATCGCCACGACGGTTGCAGTGCCCGCGGCTGCCACCACCGCCGTGATAGCGGCCGCGGCGATGCGACTGCGCGGGGCATCCCAGGCTCGCCGGTACGCGCTGAGCGTCGCGCGGAAGCCCAGGCGCCGCACTGGCTGCTCGACGAAGCGATACGACAGTTCGGCGGCCACCACCGTGATGGCGAGTGACAGTGCAGCGAGCTGCCACATGAACTCCGCTCCCTGCCAGGTGGGCAGCGCGTCGAGCAGCAGCACGTACACGGGCCAATGCCAGAGGTAGAGGCCGTAGCTCCGCGTGCCGATCCAGCGGAACGGCGCCCACTCGAGCGCTCGGCCGAGAGCGGAGCCGGGTGCGACGGCGGCGGCCAGCACGAGAGCGGTGAGCAGCGACACGGCAACAAGCCCACCGCGATAGGCGAAGAGGGCGTCACCGTCGAGCCATACGAACGCCGCGACGATTCCCATGATCGCGACCGACGCGGCGGGCATGAGCAGCGGGCGCACGGCGCGCGGCCAGCGCCCGACGGCATCCGGCCAGCCTCCCATCAGCAGCGCCACGATGATGCCGATGGTGAGCCCGAAGCTGTGGGTGTCGGTGCCGAAGTAGACCCGGGTCGGGTCGGCCGGGTCCACGAGCAGCCCCATGGCGACGGCGGATGCTGCCGCTGCAGCGGCGACGAGCGCTACCCGAACCCAGCGTCGGCGAACCACCAGCAGCGCGAGCAGCACCAGCGGCCATGCCAGGTAGAACTGCTCCTCCACAGCGAGCGACCAGAGGTTGCGGAGCAGTTCCGGCGAGGTGGAGTCGAAGTACGAGTTGCCGTCGGCGATCGCGAGCCAGTTGTAGCTGAACGTCGCAGTGCCGAGCACCTGCCAGCCGAGCTTGTGCAGCGCGTCGCCGCCGATGGCGAGCGCCGCACTCGCCGTGACGACGACGAGGAGCCCGATCGCCGGCAGCAAGCGGCGGGCGCGGCGCCGCCAGAAATCGACGAGGTCGATGCGCCCCGAGCGCGCGTGCTCGCGCAGCAGCAGCGTGGTGATCAGGAACCCGCTGATGACGAAGAACAGGTCGACGCCCAGGAACCCGCCCGGCAGCACCCCGGGCAGCAGATGGAACGCCAGCACTGCGGTGACGGCAACGGCGCGCATACCGTCCAGTCCCAGCAGCCGCCCGGCGTTTCGAGCGGTCGACGGTCCAGCCGTCTGAGCGGCGTTGAGGTTGGGAGACTGGGCGGCGTGGACTTCGGGCATGGGAGACCTGGGCTCGAGCGAGGCGGCAACCAGCCTAGGCGGGCGTCGCTGAGAACCGCCGCTGGGCGGCGCGCGTTCTAGACTTCGGGACGATGAACGGTCAGGAAGGCGCGACGGCGAACGCGACGCTCGGTGAAGTGCGCTTGCGCCTCTCCATCGCCTACGACGGCACCGACTTCGCCGGCTGGGCCAGGCAGCCTCGCCTGCGTACCGTGCAGGGCGAGTTGGAGCGCGCGCTCGACACGGTGCTTCCTGGACGCCACCACCGCTTGACGGTCGCAGGGCGGACGGATGCCGGGGTGCACGCAACCGGGCAGCTCGCGCACCTCGACCTGACACCTGATGAGCTCGCGGTGCTCGCCAAGCAGCGCAGCCGCTCGCACGCGCGCCCGCTCGCTCCCGAGGAGGCGCTCCGTCGCAGGATCAACGGGCTCGCCGGGCACGCTGACGACCTCATCGTCTCGACCATCGACCGCGCGCCAGAGGGGTTCGACGCGCGGTTCTCGGCGGTGTGGCGGCGGTACCAGTACCGCGTGGCGGATGATCTCGGCATCCGTGATCCCCTCCAGCGCCATTCCACCGTCTGGGTCAGCGGTCGGCTCGATGTGGAAGCCATGGATGCCGCAGCCAGGTCGCTGCTCGGCCTGCACGATTTCGCGAGCTTCTGCAAGCCGCGCGACGGCGCGACGACGATCCGCACGCTGCAGTCGTTCGGCTGGCACCGCGACGCAGCGGGGGTGCTCGTCGCCGAGGTGCAGGCCGACGCGTTCTGCCACAGCATGGTGCGCGCGCTGGTCGGCGCGTGCGTCGCGGTGGGGGAGGGGCGCATCGGCCTGGACGAAGTGCCGGGCATCCTGCAGGCACGCGAGCGCACGAACCGATTCCATGTGATGCCGGCGAAGGGTCTGACGCTCACCCAGGTGGGGTACCCGCCCGACGACCAGCTGGCCGCTCGCGCAGAGCAGACGCGCGCGCGGCGTTCGGAGTGAACTCGGCGCTCCGGGCCCGCTGGCGCTGACCCGGGCCTCGGTGCTGAAGCAAGACCGGGCGCGCTGTAGGGGTCGGCACCGGCGCGGTATTGCCAGTGCTGCGGGAATGCTAGACTTTCCCGTTGGTGTCTGCCGTCGGCAGGCATCCGGTTGAGCCCTCCACCCGAGCGTTCACAGCGATCCGCTGCAGAACGCCCGACCGGAGCGGGATTCACGAACACCTCGACAAGAAAGCCGTAGCACTGTGACGCGCACGTTCACCCCCACGCCCGCTGACATCCAGCGCGACTGGGTCGTCATCGACGCCACCGACGTTGTGCTCGGTCGTCTCGCAAGCCACACCGCAGCCCTGCTGCGTGGCAAGCACAAGGCGACCTTCGCCCCGCACATCGACATGGGCGACTTCGTCATCATCATCAACGCCGAGAAGGTCGCCCTGACCGGCGCCAAGCTCGAGAAGAAGAAGGCGTACCGCCACTCGGGTTACCCGGGCGGCCTCACTGCCACCACCTACGCGGAGCTGCTCGAGAAGCACCCCGTTCGCGCCGTCGAGAAGGCTGTGCGCGGCATGCTCCCGAAGAACTCGCTGGGCCGCGCTCAGATCAAGAAGCTGAAGGTGTACGCGGGTGCCGAGCACCCTCACGCCGCGCAGCAGCCCACGCCGTACACCCTTGACCAGGTCGCCCAGTAAGCGCGCCGGATAGGACCAGAGAGACTCCCATGGCGAAGATCGCAGACTCCATCGACCAGGCTCCCGAGAGCTTCACGACCGAGACGCCGGCCGCTGCCGCCGCCTCGACCCCCCGCCCCGTGCTCAACGTGTCGGGTGCCGCAGTGGGCCGCCGCAAGGAGGCCATCGCTCGCGTGCGCCTCGTGCCGGGCAGCGGCAAGGCCACGGTCAACGGCCGTGCGCTCGAAGAGTACTTCCCCAACAAGCTCCACCAGCAGCTGATCAACGACCCCTTCAAGGTGCTCGACCTGCTCGGCAGCTACGACCTCACCGCGCGCATCACCGGCGGCGGCCCCTCGGGCCAGGCCGGCGCGCTGCGCCTCGCCGTTGCCCGTGCGCTCAACGAGATCGACCGTGAGAATAACCGCCCGACCCTCAAGAAGGCCGGCTTCCTCACGCGCGACGCACGCATCATCGAGCGCAAGAAGGCCGGTCTGAAGAAGGCCCGCAAGGCCTCGCAGTTCTCGAAGCGCTGATCGTCCCGCGCATCCAGGGACGTCATGCCTCGACTATTCGGCACTGACGGGGTCCGGGGCCTGGCCAACGGTGCACTCACCGCTGACCTGGCCCTGGGCCTCGCCCAGGCGGCCGCGGTCGTCCTGACCCAGGGACGGCACGCTGCCGAACGCCGGCGCTACGGGCGTCGGCCCGTCGCCGTGCTCGCGCGCGACCCTCGCGTGTCGGGGGAGTTCATCTCCTCGGCGGTCGCCGCAGGGCTCGCGAGCTCCGGCATCGACGTGCTCGACGCTGGCGTCATCCCGACCCCGGCCGCTGCGTTCCTCATCGCCGACATCGACGCCGACTTCGGTGTGATGGTGTCGGCATCCCACAACCCCGCGCCTGACAACGGCATCAAGTTCTTCGCGCGCGGTGGTCAGAAGCTTCCTGATGAGGTTGAAGACCGCATCGAAGCCGCGCTCGCGGCGCCGAAGCTCGCACCCACCGGCGCAGGCGTCGGCCGCATCCGCCGCTTCGCGGATGCCGAAGACCGCTACGTCGTGCACCTGCTCGGCACGCTCCCCAACCGGCTCGGCGGCATCAAGGTCGTGCTCGACTGCGCCCACGGAGCCGCAGCGGGCGTATCGCCACAGGCATTCGCGGATGCCGGCGCCGATGTCACGGTCATCGGTGCAGATCCCGACGGCCTCAACATCAACGACGGCGTCGGTTCGACGCACCTCGACAAGCTCGCAGAAGCGGTCGTCTCGCTGGGCGCCGACGTGGGAATCGCCCATGATGGCGACGCCGACCGGTGCCTCGCCGTCGATCGCGACGGCAAGATCATCGATGGCGACCAGATCATGGCGATCCTCGCGCTCTCAATGGCCGAACGCGGCAAGCTCGCCGAACAGACTCTCGCGGTCACCGTCATGAGCAATCTCGGCCTGCGCCGGGCCATGGCAGCTCATGGCATCTCGCTCGTCGAGACGAAGGTGGGCGACCGCTATGTGCTCGAGGCGCTCAACGAGCGCGGTCTCTCGCTGGGCGGTGAGCAGTCGGGTCACGTGATCATGACCGAGTTCGCCACGACTGGCGATGGCGTGCTCACAGGCCTGCACCTCGTCGCCGAGATGGCTCGCACCGGCAAGTCGATCGCCGAACTTGCCTCGGTCATGACGGTCATGCCGCAGGTGCTCGTCAATGTGCGCGGCGTCGACCATCTGCGGATGAGCGAAGACGAGGGCATCGCCGAAGCTGTTCGAGCCGCAGAGGCCCGGCTCGGCGACACAGGACGCGTGCTGCTGCGCCCGTCGGGAACCGAGCCCATGGTGCGTGTCATGGTCGAAGCCGCGGATCAGGCCACGGCCCAGCAGACCGCCGACGGGCTCGCGGATGTCGTCCGGGAGCGCCTCGCCGTCTAACGGCCAGACGGCGATGCTTGTCGCCGGGCACCAGCAGACGTACCCTCCGAGGCGAGTCTCGGCATCCGCCGTGACCGGTTCGAAGGAGCACCTGGTGACGAGCACGCTCGATTCCGGCGCAACGTCCGACGCCTTGGAGGGCACCGCCTTCACCCACGAGGGCGATGCGCTGGTCGCGCATTTCGACACCAAGGACTTCGCCGGTGCGATGCGACTGCTGAACGCGGTCGCGGATTCCGCCGAATCCCTCAACCATCACCCCGACGTCGAGCTGGGCTACGGCCGTCTCGACCTGCGGCTCACCTCGCACGAGGCCGGCGGCGTGACCGACCTCGATCTCGAACTGGCCCGGCACGTCCAGGCCGCTGCCCGCGAACTCGGATACGCCTGAACAGCCGTGCGGGCGTCATCGCCCTGGCACGCTCCGGCGCCGAAAAGCGGTGCGCCGGCGAGACAGTCCTCGCCGGCGCAACGCCTCACCGCATGTGGTGATCAAGCCGTGGTCAGAACGACCTTCGTCATCTCCTTGGCGTCGAACGCGCGGTATGCCTCCTGCGCCTCGTCGAGCGGCATGGAGTGCGTGAGCACCGGCGAGGGGTCGATCGATCCGGCCTGGATGCCGGCGAGCAAGCGCTCTCGGTCGCGCGACGGGTCGCCGACCGAGAACACGAGCGTCAACTCCTTCTCGAACATGGTGCCGTTGTTCAGGGGGAAGTCGGGCTCGAAGTGGGCGCCGATGACCGACACCACTCCCTGAGGCCGCGCGAGATCGAACGCGCCCTTCATGGCCGGGACGCTGCCCGACGCCTCGATGACGACATCCGCGCCGAGCCCAGCGGTCGCCCGCTCGACGGCGGCTGGCGCGTCATCCGGTGACACGGCGGTCGCGCCCAGCTGCTCGGCGAGTTCGCGTCGCTCAGCGACACCATCGACGGCGATCACCGTGCGTGCGGTGCCCGCAGAGCTGATGATCGACATGAGCCCCACCGGTCCGCAGCCCAGCACGACCACGACGTCGCCGAAGCCGACGCCCGCACGCCGCACACCGGCGAACCCGGTCGGCAGGATGTCGGCGATGAACACCGCCTGCTCGTTCGTGACCCCTTCGGGAACCTCGAAGAGCGAACGGTTGGCGAACGGCACACGCACGAGTTCAGCCTGCCCGCCGTCCAGGCGAGGGTAGACGCCGGAGTATCCGAACAGTGACCGGTTCTCGCACTGGGTCGGGCGGCCCGCCCGGCAGTGTCGGCACGTGCCGTCGGAGGTCATGCTCGTGTTCACCACGCGCATACCCGGCTTCACCGCGGTCACCCGATCGCCGACCGCCACGATCTCACCGACGAACTCGTGGCCGGGGATGGTGCCGAACTCGAATCCTGGCGTGTAGCCGTGGTACGGGAGCAGATCGGCGCCGCAGATCGCGCTGTGGGTGACGCGGACGATGGCGTCGTCATCCGATTGCAGTTGCGCGTCGGGTGCATCCTCGACCCGGATCTGCTCTTTGCCGACGAGGCGGACGACCTTCATGCCAGGGTCTCCAATTCGATGAGGTTTCCTTCAGGATCGGTCAAGAAGAAGCGTGCGCCGCCCCACGGCGGGCGGAACACCTCCGAGCGAACCTCCACGCCGGCCGAGCGGAGCTGCTCGTACGCGGCGTCGCAGTCATCGACCTCGAGCACGAGGCAGTGATTCGGGGTCGGCCCCTGAGGCAGCACCGTCATGGTGAAGCCGGGGAGATCGTTCGCCGGGTGGCCCTGCTCGGCGAGCGAGAGGCGGGTGGCACCGTTGACGAGCGTCGTGTATGCGGGGCTCTCGTACTGCGCCTCGACCGTGAAGCCGAGGTGGGTGGTGTAGAAATCAGTCAGCGCGGCGACATCGTCTACCGCGAGAATGACGCCGGCGCGGTTCGCTGAGATTGGCGGCATGGGTCTGTGCTCCCTGTTCCTCGTCGTTGAGGCAGGCGTGAACGCCCGCTCACTAAAGTATGTCGGAATCGTACATGGCGCGAAAGCTGGATCAGATGGTGCGAATATGAGCCAAGTTATTGCCCGCAGGAGTCCTTGCCGATCGGGCGTGCGGCAGAGCGCGGCCTTCCGCGCGTTTGCGGTCGCCGTTGCCGTGGCAGGGCTGCTCTCGGCGTGCTCAGCACCCTCGGCGCCGGCTCGCGCGATCGACGACCTCGGCGCCGATGACCAGCGGATGCTGTCGCAGATCGCCCCGATTGCCGCGCGCGACGCGGCGGCCGAGCATACGCGCTTCGTGGACTGCTGGGTGCCGTCCGATCACGCCATCGACGGAGAGCCCAGCCACTTCAAAGTGCTCTGCAGGGTCGCGTTCGACGAGGCAGGAGAGCAGCGTCAGCGCGACATGATCTGCATCGGCGCCTTCGATGATGACCCGCCGCTCGATTACTGCTATGACTGGGCGTACTACACCGATATGCCGTCGTTCGACGATTCGGATGCCGTCAGGCTCGACCTCTCCCACAAGGGTTGACACTCCGCTCCGGTTTCTCATAGAGTGCGATCAATCTCAGATCATCTAAGAAGATTGTTCTAGAGCTGCGCTGGGCCGCCAGCGCGAGCGCCACACCCGCCACGTGCCGCATCGATACTCAAGGAGGAGTAGTCAATGACCGATCCCAAGGTGTACCTGCTTGATGGAGGGAGCCTGGTCATCGACCGCTCCCAGGTCTTCTGGCACCACGACATCGGGACGCCGGTTCGCTTCCCCGTCTACAGCGTGCTCGTCGAGCACAAAGACGGTCTGCTCATGTACGACACCGGTTACGACCTCGAGCACACCCAGCGGGTCCTTCCCTTCGAACTGCCGGAGCAGACTCCCGAGCAGAGCATCCCGGCGCAGCTCGAGCTGTGCGGCTACAAGCCTGAAGACGTCGACATCGTCATCAACTCGCACTTCCACTTCGATCACGTCGGCGGCAATAAGTACCTCAAGAACGCGCGCGTGCTCGTGCACAAGGAGGAACTGCGCCACGCCCGTGTCCCCGAGCCCTTCGAGCGTCTGGGCTACTCCGACCTCTCCTTCGACTACGAAGGCGTGAAGTACGAGATGATCTCGGGCGACCACGAGATCCTTCCGGGGATCTGGATCTATGAGACGCCCGGGCACACAGCGGGGCACTACTCGCTCTTCGTCGAGATGCAGAACGAGAAGTCGATGCTGTTCTGCGGCGACGCCGCATACACCTACGAGAGCATCGAGCGCGAGGTCATCGGTGGCTTCCACCTCGACCCGGTCGACTCGGTGGATTCGCTGCGCCGCCTCCGGTACCTGGCCCGCGCGAAGAACGCCGACCTCTACCCGTCGCACGAAATGGAGCCGTTCCTCACTTGGAAGAAGGCCCCCGAGTACTACGGCGGCAACTAGTCCGCCGCATTCAGCACGCCGCGGCATCCGTCGCGGCGATCGAACCATACGAAGGAGTGTGAGCAATGGGAAACGCTGAGCAGGCTGCACAGCGCGTCGCCATCGTGACGGGAGCTGCCCAGGGGATCGGCGCGGCTATCGCCCGCCGGATCGCGAAGGACGGTGTCACCGTCGTCGTCGCCGACATCAACATCGACAAGGCCAACGAGGTTGCAGCATCCATCGGGGGCTACGCCCACAAGGTCGACGTGAGCAACGAGCAGTCCGTCAAGGAACTCGTGGATGCGGTGATGGAGAAGTACGGCCGTGTCGACATCCTCGTGAACGACGCAGCCCTCGTGCCGCAGGTCGCCTGGGAGGACATCACCTTCGACGAGTGGCGTCGCGTGATGGCGGTCAACATGGACGGCCTGTTCCTCATGACCAAGGCCGTGTCGAACCAGATGCAGGAGGCCGGGTACGGCCGCATCGTGAACATCGCCTCGAACACGTTCGTCGCAGGCACGCCGAACTGCGCCCACTATGTCGCCACCAAGGGTGCGTCGATCGGCTTCACGCGCGCACTCGCGGGCGAGCTCGGAAAGTACGGAATCACGATCAACGCCATCGCCCCCGGCTTGACCGCCAGCGAAGGCGTCATGGCAGGCCCCCACGCTTCGGGCTTCGATTATGTGGTCCCGATGCAGGCGTTCAACCGCAAGGGCCAGCCCGACGACATCGCGCCCGCGGTGGCCTTCCTCGTCTCCGAGGAGGCCGGCTGGGTCACGGGCCAGACGCTCGTGGTCGACGGCGGTCACACTCG
The DNA here is from genome assembly GCF_029952955.1 of Ruicaihuangia caeni. Classification (GTDB taxonomy): domain Bacteria; phylum Actinomycetota; class Actinomycetes; order Actinomycetales; family Microbacteriaceae; genus Ruicaihuangia; species Ruicaihuangia caeni. The sequence goes on from NZ_JASATX010000002.1 coordinate 275,918, forward strand.
CAACTGACCCACAAGCGTGCGTCGCGCGGGTGATTCGCCCGGAACCGCCCGCGCGACGCGCAATCATCCGCCCGTCACGACACTCACGTGATGCTGTGACGGGCATTCTCTTGCCAATTCACTTCAATTATTAGAAGCTAATACGAGAGTCTCGCTATGCGAGATTTAGGACAAAAGATTCCGGAGGACCAGATGAGCGAATCGAATGGTCGCCACGCAGAGGTGGCCGGCGGCGGTTTCGCCGGCCTCACCGTGGCCACCGCGCTCGCACAACGTGGGTGGAGCGTCACGCTCCACGAGAAGGGCGACGAACTGCGTGCGTTCGGCGCGGGCATCGTGCTGTGGCACAACAGCCTTGAGGTGCTCAAGGCCATCGGTGCATACGAGCCGCTCCTGCCGAAGTCGATGGTGCCGCCGTTCTACGAGACGCGCATGCACAATGTGACGCAGTCGAAGGAGGACTTCTGGGGTCTCGAGTGGCGCACGATGACGCGCCAGGACCTGCATGAGACCCTCGTCGATGCCGCTCGCAACAGCGGTGTCGACATCCGCGTCGCCTCGGAGGTCGTCTCGGCCGATCCGGCCGGCTCGGTGACCCTCGCCTCTGGCGAAGTGCGCAAGGCCGATCTGGTCATCGGCGCTGACGGCGTGGCATCGAAGGTGCGCGACTCGAACCACTTCGAACTCGAGCGCACGAAATCCCGCGACGGCATCACCCGCCTCATCGTCCCCCGCCGCAAGGAAGACCTCGGCCCCGGCGAGTGGGACAACGTCATCGACTTCTGGAACCTCGAGCCGCGCGTGCTCCGCGTGCTCTACGTGCCGTGCAACGACGACGAGTTGTACCTGGCGCTCATGGCACCGATCGAAGACAAGGAAGGGTCGGCCGTGCCGATCAACTACGACGTCTGGGTCGAGAGCCACCCCTACCTCGCCCCGGTGCTCGAGGAGGCCGCGAAAATCCACGGCCGTTACGACGGGTACCAGACCACCGTGCTGAAGCAGTGGACGAAGGGTCGCATCGCGCTCATCGGCGACGCCGGCCACGCCATGTGCCCGGCGCTGGCGCAGGGTGCCGGCACAGCGATGTCGAACGCGTACACCGTCGCAGTCGCAGCGACCGAGGCGGCCAATGCCGACCTGCCCCAGGCGCTCGTCGACTGGGAGGCCCGCGAACGCCAGATCACCGATGAGTGCCAGGAGCGCTCGGCGTGGTTCGCCGAGACCCGCAGCATGGCCAAGGGAAACCAGTTCACACCGCAGATGCTGGAGACAGCGCGGTACGACCCCACGACGAGGGAGATGATCAGTGTCGGTTGAGTCGCTGCCGGGCTATGAGGTCCGCACCTGGTACTCGGCGGTCGAGGAGATAGTTCGAGAGGCGGGGAACGAGCTCGAACAGCCCCTCGTCAAGGCCGCCGTCGGCGTCGCCATCCGCAACCCCTTCGCCGGGAAGCCGTTCCAGCAGGATTTGAGCTCGCTCACCGATCCGAGTCGCGAACTCGGCATCCAGCTCGGCAAGCGCGCCGCGGCGCTGCTCGGCGGGCGTCCCGTCGAGGGCTACGGCAAGGGCGGAGTCGCGGGGATCAACGGCGAGCAGGAGCACGTTGTGGCCTGCGTCACCACGGTGTTCGGCAACGGATTCCGGGATGCCGTCGGCGGCGGTCGCGCCTGGATCTCCTCGGTGACCAAGGTCGCCGCCCCGGGCGTCTCCATCGACATCCCGCTCGCGTTCAAGGACGAGGTCTACGTACGCGACTACTACGACGGCATCACGCTGCACATCCCCGACGGCCCGCGCCCGGATGAGCTCCTCATCTGCGTCGCAGTGGCGAGCGGCCCACGCCCGCACGCGCGGGTCGGCGGCATGACGAAGCAAGAGGCGCTCGCTCAGTTCTCCTGAGCACCGCCTTCACCAGCATCCTGATTGAAAGGAATCCACGACCTATGAAGAAGCCTGGACCTCTGAACGCTCCGCCCGAGATCATGTCGGTGCTCGACGATCTGTCGCGCTCGCACCGCATCCTCGAGATGGAGGGGCACGGTGACATGTCCATGGGGCACTTGTCGTACCGCGACCCGGAAGGCCGCGGACTGTGGCTCAAGCGCGGCAACCTGGCGCTGAGCGAGGTGCAGCCCGACGACTACATCCTGATCGACTTCGACGGGAACGTGCTGCAGGGCGAGGGGCTGCGCCACCTCGAGTGGCCGCTGCACGCCGAGATCATGAAGGCGCGCGATGACGTCAACTTCGTCGGCCACTCGCACGCTCACTTCGCGACGGTCTACGGAGCAGGCAAGGGCACACTCGGCCCGGTGAACAACCACGGCGTGTGGTTCGCGAACGGCGGGGTTCCCCGCTTCGACGAGACCAGCCACATCATCACCACGGTCGAACTCGGCAAGGCGGTCGCCCGCACGCTCGGTGACGCCGAAGCCGTGCTGCTCGCCAACCACGGCATCGCATTCGTCGGCTCCGACGTGAAGTCGCTCACGCTGTGCGGCATCTTCCTCGAGTGGTCGGCCAAGTTCCAGATCGATCTCGAGGCCAGCGGCAACGACTTCGAGTTCCCGGATGCCGACGAGACGGTCGAGAAGAACCGGCGCATTTACCCCGAAGCCGCCCGCAACAACTACTGGTGGTACTTCAACCGCAAGCTCGACCGCCTCGAGGGGCGCGAGCCCCAGCCGATGTAGTTCGAGAAACCCACCCTGATCATTCGAAGGAGAATGCCATGTCGATCCCAGCAGTAGTCACGGTCGTAGGTTCGGGCACGATGGGCCCGGGCATCGCGGCCGTCTTCGCTCGCGCCGGTGCGCAGGTGCGCGTCTACGACGTCGTCGCCGAAGCCCTGACCCGTGCCGAGCAGGCCGTCGCGATGTGCGAGGGCGTGCTCGACAACCTCGGCAGCAACAAGGTGGATGGCGGCAGCGTGTCGTACACGACCGACATCGCCGAGGCCCTGCGCGGCACCGAGTTCGTGCTCGAGGCCGTTCCCGAGCGCGAGGACCTCAAGAAGAGCGTGCTCGCCCAGATCGAGGCCGAGGTGAGCGACGAGACGATCATCGCGTCGAACACGTCCGGCATCCCGATCACCAAACTCGGCGAGGCGCTCAACGCGCCTGCGCGCTTCATCGGCATGCACTGGTCGAACCCGCCGCACCTGATCCCCATGATCGAGGTCGTGCCGGGCGAGCAGACCTCGGACGCCGTGCGCGACCGTCTCATCGAGATCGTCAACGCGTTCGGCTACGAGGCGGTGCTCGAGCGCGAGGTGCCCGGCTTCGTCGAGAACCGGGTCCTGTACGCGATCATGCGCGAGTGCCTCGCGCTCGTCGACGAAGGCGTCATCTCTGAGCGCGACCTCGACACCGCGGTGCGCTGGGGGATCGGGTACAAGCTCGCGGTCGTCGGACCGATGCGCCTGCTCGACATGGCGGGGCTCGATATCTACACGAGCGTCGCGGGCTACCTCAACCGCGACCTGTCGAACACCGACGGGGTGCCCGCCTTCATCAGCGACCGCGTTGCGTCCGGCAAGCTGGGCTTCAAGTCGGGCGGCGGCATCTTCGAGTACGGCGAGGGCGATGTAGCTGCGCTGCGCGGCGAGATCGTGCGCCAGCTCACTGCTGTTCGTAAGGCCATGCCGGCCCCTCTGAGCGACAACCCGGTCTGATCCGTCGATGGCTGTCGAATCGCAAGACATGCAGCAAGGCGTGCAGGCAGGCGGGTTCGAGGATCGCCGGGTCAACACCGGTGACATCGAGCTGCAGGTGCGCGTGCGTGGAACAGGCGACACCACGGTGTTCCTGTTCCACGGCGTCACCGCCAACCTTGATGTGTGGCGCCCGATCGCCGAGGATCTCGCAGCGCAATTCACCGTGGTGGCGGTCGATCAGCGCGGGCACGGGCGAAGCGACAAGCCTGCCAGTGGATACACGCATACCGACTACAGCAACGATGTCATCGCTCTGGTCGAGCAATTGGGCGGCAATGGCGGCAAGGACGTCGTAGTCGGCCACTCGCTCGGGTCGCGCAACGCGACGGTCGCGACCGCCCGGCGCCCAGATCTCATCGACGGCTTCGTCGGCATCGACTTCACGCCGTTCATCGAGACAGAGGTCTTCGATTCTCTCGAGGCCAGGGTCAACGGTGGAGACCAGCACTTCGCTGATCGCGATGCGGTCATCGAGTACTTGCAGAACCGGTACCAGAAGATCCCGCGCGAGGCGATCGTGCGCCGCGCTGACTATGGCTACGTGCGCGACGGTGATGGACTCCGCCCGCTCGCCTCGCCCGAAGCCATGGCGCAGACTGTCACGGGGCTCCGAGCAGACCTCGCACCATTCACCGAAGACGTCGCCCGGCCCGCGCTGTACATCCGCGGCGCGGAGAGCACGCTGGTCACCCAGGCCGCGTTCGAAGCCACCAGGCGCCTGCGTCCCGACCTCGGCTACCAGCTGGTCGACGACGCTGACCACTATGTTCCAGAGGAGCAACCGCGAGCGATCGCGGACAGCATCCGTTCGTTCATCGCCGGGCTCTGACCGGCCGAAAGGAAGGCACGACATGCCACTCAACATCAAGGACCTCAAGGTCACCAGCCCCGACATCGGAACGCTCGAGAAGATCGACGACCGGTTCGCAGCCGAGACGGGCAACCAGGTGCCGCGGGTGCAGATCTCGGGTGCGCCGGCCGAGGCCGTGGAGCTCGCGCTGATCCTGCACGACCCCGACGCGCCGCTGGCGAACGGGTTCACGCACTGGACGGTATACGGCATCGACCCGTCCACCACCGAACTCGGCGGTGACGCTGCCGTGGGGCGCACCGGACCGAACGGCATCGGCGAGAAGGCGTACACCGGACCGCAGCCGCCGCACGGTCACGGCACCCACCACTACTACTTCTGGGTGTACGCGCTCGACACGAAGGTGGAAGGCGAGCCGACTCGCGAGGAGTTCCTGGCCAAGTACGCGGACAATATCATCGAGCAGAACCGCACGGTCGGCACGTACGAGCGCTGATCAGCCCGATTGGCGAGGGCGGCCGATAGCGGTCCGGCAAAGGAGAGAGTTGGCGATGCAGTCGACGTCGACGCAGGGCAACACGACGCAGGGCAACACGACGCAGGGCGCGGGCGCTGCGGCGCAGAACAAGACGAAGGGCGTCGACAGCGCACGCCGCGTGCTGCAGATCCTGCTGCAATTCGGCGAGTCGAAGCCCGAAGTCACGATCGAAGAGGTCGCCGCGCAGCACAACATCTCGATCCCCAGCGCATACCGCTATATCGCGCTGTTGCGCGAGCTGTATCTCGTCGAGGAGCGCAACCGTGGCACCTACGTGCTGTCGCCGCAGGTGCTGCGGCTGACAGCCGCTGCGGAGGCCAGCATCGACGTGGCAGCGGCCGCCCAGCCCGTGGTCGACCGACTCGTCGCGCAGACGGGTGAGACCGCGCTGGCCATGCGCCGCATCGGCGACAGTGCGGTCTGCGTGGTCTCGTCGCAGCCCGACCTGACGCTCGGCATCTCGTTTCGGCCCGGCCACCTCATGCCTCTGCATCGAGGCGCCGGGCCGAAGGTGCTGCTCGCGTCGATGCCGCGATCGCGACGCGAGTCGTATCTGAGCCGGGTCATGCACGAGTCCAGCCCCGCGCGGATCGACGGGTTCCGCGATGAACTGCGAGCCATTGCGAAGGCCGGCCTCGCGATCTCCGACTCCGAGGTGGACGACGGTATCTGGGCTGTGGCCGCGGCCGTGAACGTCGAGAACACCGTCGTGGCGACGATCAGCATCGCCGGCCCGTCGTTCCGCATCGGCGAGGCGCGGCGCGAAGAGCTCGTCGCGACGGTGCAGGCCGCTGCTCGTGAGGTAGAGGCCGCCATTCGACGCGAAGAGGCGTGATCGCGCAACGACCCGACCAGCCAGCGATCCGCTCGGCCACCTTGGTCACGGTCCGGAAACGAACTCCGGGCCGCTGAGAAACCTGCCCTGGACCGGCAGTACGCTGCCGCGTGAGGCGCACTTCGAACGAGGTGCACACGCGGCTTTCCGTCGTGCTCGCGCATTGGCAGAGGAGCCTTCGCGCCCCGCGAAAAGGGGCACGAAAACCGGCATTCAAACTTGTTGACACCCCCGGCGCTGCTCTTATATGTTGACACTCTAACTGCAGGCTTTGAGAAAAAGTCCGCAGTTGCGGCGCGACGAGGGAGTCGCGACGTCCTTGACACGAAGGGATACTTCCGCGTTATGTCACGTTCCACAGTTCTTCCCAGGAGGCTCGCCAAGGTCGGTCTCGCCGCGGTGCTGGGAGCAGCTCTTCTCGCTACGGCGGGCTGCACTGCTCGAGGCGGTGACACCGGTGATACCGGTGACAACGGCAAGGCCGAAGGCACGAAGGTCGAGCAATTCGCCATCGTCACGCCCGAGAAGGAATCCGACCACGGTTGGAACCAGCAGGGCATCTGGGCTGCTCAGCAGGTGGCCGACGAACTCGGCATCAAGCTCGATGACAACTCGAACGTCGGTTACGACAACACCGAGACGATCCTGAGCCAGGTGGCCGAGAAGGGCAACGACTTCATCATCGCCCACGCCAGCGGGTTCAACACCGCCGGTGCCCGCGTCGGACAGAGCACCGGTGTTCCCGTGCTCGTGGTCGACTACGACCAGAACGTTCCCGGCAAGGTCGCGACCGTCATGACCGAAGCGCAGGAGGGCGCATACCTCGCCGGCGTCGCGGCTGCGATGAGCACCACGACCAAGACCGTCGGCGTCGTGGTCTCGGCGGAGGACCTCAACTGGTTCACCATGTCGGGTGGCTTCGCGCAGGGCGTCTACAGCGTCGACCCGTCCATCAGCGTCGTGCTCGCCTACATCGGCCCCGCTGAGTACGGCGACTCGGCCGGTGGACGCAACGTGGCCGCTCAGGTGATCGCGGCCGGCGCCGACGTCATCTTCGGCATGGGCGACGGCGCGACCGTCGGCTACCTGCAGGCGATCGAGACCGCCAACACCGGCTACCCGGTGCGCTACATCGCCACCATCGGCGACGTGACCGAGGCCGTGACCGACCCGAGCATCGTGCTCACCTCGGTGCTCTGGAACTTCGCCGACGCGTACAAGCAGGCGATCGCCGACATCGAGGCCGGCACCTTCGGTGAGAAGTCGTACTCGCTCACGGTCGAGAACGGCGGTCTCACGCTGCAGGAGAGCGACCAGCTCACCGACGAGATCCTCGCCGCGGTCGAAGAGGCCAAGAAGGGCATCATCGACGGCTCGGTCAAGGTCGAGAAGACCACGACGAAGGACGCGGTCCAGGCCGTCATCGACGCCCACTGATCCATCGAGCGCGGCCGGCCCGCGCCGATCGACACCGATTGATCGGCGCGAAGCCGCTCGCGCGCAGCAACACTCGACACCGGGTCGTCCCGGGGCGGGCGCTCAGACGCCTTCCCCGGGACGCCGCCCGACATCAGGAGACGACGTCGTTTCCGAACAGGGACGCGGCTCCAGAGAGAGAAGCAAGTCATGAATCGTGCAGACCTTCACGCTCCGGTGGAAGGCGCGCAGAACGAGGTCCTCGTCAGGCTCGAGGGCATCGGCAAGGTGTTCCCAGGGGTCGTCGCGAACGACGACATCAGCCTGGAGGTGCGCCGCGGGCAGGTGCACTGCCTGCTCGGCGAGAACGGCGCGGGCAAGTCGACGCTCATCAGCATCCTGGCCGGCATGCAGCAACCCGACAGCGGCCACATCGAGATCAACGGCGCGCGCGTCGCGATCAGCTCTCCGCGCGTCGCCATGGACCACGGCATCGGGGTCGTCTATCAGCACACGACCCTCATCCCCACCCTCACGGTGCTCGAGAATCTGATGCTCGGCGACACCGGCAGACTCCCGCTGGATCGCAAGGGCGCGATGAAGCGGCTCAAGGAGGTCAGCGCCAAGCTCGGCGCCGACATCAACCCCAATGCTCTCGCCGGCGACCTCGGTCTCGGGCAGCAGCAGCAGGTCGAGATCGCCAAGGCGATGTGGCAAGGATCGAAGGTGCTCATCCTCGACGAGCCCACCTCGATGCTGACACCGCAGGCGATCGCCGAGCTCGAAGAGAGCGTCAACCGCCTCAAGGCCGAGGGGCTCGCCGTGATCTTCATCACGCACAAGCTGCGCGAGGCATACGCGATCGGCGACTGCGTGACTGTGCTTCGTGGCGGCCGCATGGCCGCGTACATCAGTCCTGAAGAGCTGAGCCAGTACGACGAAGAGGCCGCGAAGAAGCGCATCCTCGAGGCGATGTTCGGCGACGACATCGACAACGTCAGCGCCGACCAGGCGGAGGAGCTCGCCGGTGCGACGCGCGCCGGGCAGGACCATGACGCGGATGCCGCGGCATCCCGCCCTGTCGTCCTCGAACTCCGCGGAGTCTCGAGCCACGCCGGCCGCATGGAGATCGGCATCGAAGACGTCTCAATCGCCGTGCACGCGGGCGAAGTGCTCGGCATCGCAGGCATCGACGGCCACGGCCAGAGCGCGCTCGCCGAGACCATCGCAGGTCAGCGCTCGGCGCAGAAGGGCGCCGTGCTCTTCGAGGGCCGCGAGGTGACCAAGCTCGGCGTTCGCGCCCGCCAGCGGCTGGGACTGCGGTACGTCACCGACGACCGGCTGCACGAGGGCATCGTGGGCGACCTCTCGGTCGCGGTGAATCTCGTGCTCAAGCGCATCGGCCAAGCACCCTTCTGGAAGCGGGGGCAGATCAACCGCTCGGCGGTTCAGGCCGAAGCGGCCGAGCGGATCGCGGAGTACGAGATCCGCACGCCGGGAGCGGACACGCGCGCCGGTACGCTCTCCGGCGGAAACATCCAGAAGATCCTGCTCGCGCGCGAGCTGTCGCACGACCCGAAGGTCGTCGTGTTCCACAAGCCGACGTACGGTCTCGACCTCAAGACCGTGCACCGTGTTCGCGAGGCCGTGCGCCGCTTCGCAGCGGAAGGCGGGGCCGCGCTCCTCATCTCGACCGACCTCGACGAGCTCGTGGAGCTCTCCGACCGCATCGCCGTCATCTCGAAGGGCCGCATCGTCGGAGAGGTCGCGAACGACTCGTCGGGAACGAGCGAGCGAGTCGGCGAGCTCATGACCGGTTCGACCCGCGAGCCCTCGCTCGCCTGAGTCCGCGACCCAAGGACCATCCATGACCACGAATATGCAACTCGCACCCTCCACCGGTGCGCCGCAACCCGCTCCCTCCACGGATGCGGTCCCGCAGCCCAAGCAACGAGGCCGAGGCCGCGCCGCAGTCGACGTGCTCGTGCGCACCATCACCCCGGTGGTGCTCGCGCTGCTCGCCGGTGCACTGGTGCTGCTCATGCTGGGCAAGGACCCGCTGCAGTTCTACGGCGACATCGTCTACTACGGCCTCGCCGGCAACGGTTGGCAGAACAGCATGATCGCGATGGCGCCGCTGCTGCTCATCGCACTGGGCCTCATCATCGCCTTCCGCGGCAAGCTGTGGAACCTCGGCTACAACGGCCAGTACCTGCTCGGCGCGGCCATCGTCGCGGGCTTCGGTCCCGACATCCTGGTCTCGTTCCCGCTGGCGATCGGCATCCCGCTGCTCGCCATCATGGCCATCGTCGTGGGCGCCGCGTGGACGATCATCCCCGCGCTGCTCAAAGCGAAGTACGGCACGAACGAGATCATCACTACGCTGATGATGTCGTTCATTGGCGTCTCGGTCACCAACATCCTGGTGAAGGGGCCGTTCCAAGACGCGAGTGTGGCGGTGCCGCAGACGCGTGAACTGCCGTTCGACGGCATGCTGCCGTACATCCCGGGCACGAAGGTGCACATCGGGTTCATCATCGCGATCCTGATGGTGCTCGCCTTCCACTTCATCCTCAAGCGCACCTCGTTCGGCCTGCGGCTCGACGTGTTCGGCGCGAGCACGAAGTCGGCGAAGCACGTGGGCATCGACGCGCGCAGGATGACGATCGTCATCTTCGTGCTCAGCGGCGCGATGATCGCGCTCGCCGCGGCCATCGACATCATGGGCCTGTGGGGCTACCTGCGCACCAACTGGAACCCTGCGTACGGCGACAAGATCCTGCCGTTCGTGTTCCTCGCCCGGCTCAACCCGCTCGCATCGATCCCGCTCGTCGCGTTCTACGCGGTGCTGGCCACCGGTGGAACGATCGCCGCGCAGGCGAGCAACTTGTCAGTCGACTTCCTCTTGGTGATCGTCGCGCTGATCCTGATGTTCATGACGATCATCGAGTACATCGGCATGAAGCGCGATCTCGGCCAGAGCTACCTGCCACAGGGGCTCCGCCAGTCGCTTCGTCTGGGCTCGGTTGGAAGGAAGAAGCAATGACCGAGGCGATCCTCGTCGCATTCCTCATCGGCACGATCGCCGCCGGCATGCCGCTCATGCTCGCGGCGCTGGGCGAGACGATCGGCGAGCAGTCTGGCGTGCTGAACCTCGGTATCGAGGGAATCATGCTCATCGGAGGCTACTTCGGCTTCGTCGCAGTGCTCATGACGCAGTCGTTCTGGCTCGGTCTCCTTGTGGGTACGCTCGCCGGCGTGGCGAGCTCGCTCATCATGCTCGTGCTGAGCGTGTGGCTGGGGCTGAACCAGATCGTGGTCGGTATCGCGATCACGCTCGCGGGATCCGGCATCACGAGCGTGCTGCACACCCAGAACTACGGCTCGACCAACCCGCGACTCGGTCTCGACACGCCCTGGAAGATCCCGTTCCTCAGCGACATCCCCGTCGTGGGCCCGAGCATCTTCTCGCAACCGGGCATGTTCACCGTGGCGCTGCTCATCGCGGCGGCGGTCGCCTGGTGGCTGCACAAGACGAACCCCGGACTCCGGCTCCGAGCGGCCGGACAGAAACCCGCCTCCCTGGATGCCGCCGGCGGAAGCGTGCTGCGAACCCGCTCGCTCGCGGTGCTGGCAGGCGGAGCCTTCTCCGGTCTCGGTGGCGCGTATCTCGCGCTGCTCTCGACCGGGGCGTTCACGCCCTTCATGACGCACGGACTGGGGTACATCGCGATCGTCGTCACGATGCTCGCCCGCGGTCGCATCTCCTGGGTGGTCGTGGCCTCGCTCGTCTACGGGGCCTCGGTCGCAGTGGGCACAGCCATCCAGCTGACGAACATCAACCTGCCGAACGACGTCATCAAGATGCTGCCGTTCATCATCGTGATGATCACGCTCATCGTGTTCGCCCGCAGCGCGTACATCCCGCCGGCGCTGGCGGTTCCGTACACTCGAGGCGCTCGCTGAGCCACCCCGGCATCGAAGCACCGATTTAAGGAGTCACTGTGTCGACAGCACCACTCGATTTCACCCTCTCAGCCGGCCCCACGATGGCGACGCCGCGAACGCTTGCGGCGCTCGGGTCGCCGATCGTGTACCACTACGACCCCGAATTCATCGCCACCTTCCACCGTGCGGAGGAGAAAGCCGCGAAGGTCTTCAAGACGACCAACGACATCGTGCTCATGCAGGGCGAGGCGATCGTCGGTCTCGAAGCCGCAGCGCGCGCGATGACCCGTCCCGGGATGAAAGTCCTGAACCTGGCGCAGGGCGTCTTCGGCAAGGGCATGGGCTACTGGCTCACGAGCTTCGGCGCCGAACTGCATGAGATCGAGGTGCCCTACAACGAGGCCGTCTCGCCCCAAGCGGTGGAGGAATACCTTCAGCAGAACCCGGGTATCGAACTCGTGACCGCGGTGCACTCCGAGACGCCATCGGGTACCGTCACCGACTGCTCGAAGATCGGCCCGATCGCTGCCAAGTACGGCGCAATGACCCTGATCGATGCGGTGTCGTCGATCGGCGGGCTCGAGTTCGAGACCGATGAGTGGCAGATCGACGTGGTCGTCACCGGTGCTCAGAAATGCCTCGGAGGCCCTCCAGGGATCGCACTGCTCGCGATCAGCGATCGGGCTTGGGAGCGCATTCTCGACAACCCGAACTCCCCGCGTGACTCGTACGTCTCCCTGGTCGACTGGAAGCTCAAGTGGAAGCAGAACGAGGCCTTCCCGTACACGCCCTCGGTCTCTGATGTGCACGGCGTCGAGTCGGTGCTCGACCAGGTGCTCGAAGAAGGGCTCGAGCAGGCGATCGCCCGCCATGCCGCCGCTGCGCGTGCCACGCGGGCGGGGGTGCGCGCGATGGGGCTGGAGCTGTGGGCGGCATCCGACGAGATCGCGGCCGACTGCGTCACGTCGGTGAGGCTGCCCGACTCTGTCGACCATGTCGAGGCGCGCACGCACATCCGCAACAACTACGGCGTCATGCTCTCGAGCGGCCAAGGTGCCGGCAACCTGCTGCGTCTGGCGCACATGGGCCCCTCGGCGCGGGGCATGTACCCGATCGTCGGCCTTGCGGCGATGGGGCAGGGGCTGCGGGATCTCGGCATGCAGGTCGACATCGGGGCAGGCATCGACGCGGCCCTCACTGAGATCGCCGCGACCCGGCAGGCCGCGGCGGTCTGAGGCTCCCGGGTGCCGGCTGACTCCGCGGCGCCCTGATGACTGCTCGTGCGTGCGCCATGCGCGACTGACGCGCGCACGAGCGCACCCCGCTGCTCGGCTCGTCGAGGCGGCTCGGGCTCGGCTTGTCGAGGCTGCTCCACTCGTCGAGCCCGCTCCGCTCGTCGAGCGACCGGCCTGATCGTCGGTCGGGGCGGCGCTAGGCTCGCAGCGTGTCGTTCTCCATGGGGCCAGCGCTGCTCTTCTGCCCGGCCGATCGACCGGATCGCTACGAGAAGGCGGCCGCGCGGGCCGATGCGGTGATCCTCGACCTCGAGGATGCCGTCGCCCCGGCCGACAAGCCCGCGGCTCGCGATGCGGTTCTCCGGCATCCGCTCGATCCAGACCGCACCATCGTGCGCGTCAACGGCGGCAGCAGCGGCGCGTTCGAAGCCGACCTGGAACTGCTCGCGCAGACCGCCTACCGTACCGTCATGCTCGCCAAGGCCGAGTCGGTCGAGCAGGTGGCGTGGCTCTCGGAGTATGCCGTCATCGCGATGTGCGAGACGGCGCGAGGGGTGCTCGCTGCGCCGGAGCTCGCGGCGGTGCACAACACCGTCGGGCTTGCTTGGGGAGCCGAGGATCTCGTGGCGACCGCCGGCGGCACCTCGAGCCGTCGAGCTGACGGGCGCTACCGCGACGTGGCGCGGCACGCGCGGTCGACGGTGCTGCTCGCTGCGGCGGCGCACGGTCGTGCCGCGATCGACGCCGTGTACGTCGACCTCGCGGATCTGGGCGGGCTCGCGGCAGAAGCGGAGGATGCCGCGGCGTCGGGCTTCGCGGCGTCGGCGTGCATCCACCCGAGCCAGGTCCCGGTGATCAGGCAGGCGTATCGGCCCGCTGCGCACGAGGTCGAGTGGGCGCGGGCCGTGCTGGTCGCGGCAGAGGGGGAGCCGGGTGCCTTCCGCTTCCGCGACGCAATGGTCGACGCCCCGGTGCTCGCCCACGCGAACCGCATCCTCGCGCGGGCCGACGCCCCGCAGTGAAGCGCGGGCGAGGGCGCCGCTAGATCTTGCGAAGCAAGACGCTCGACACGGTGTGATCGCTCGCCTTGCGCAGCACGAGTGAGGCGCGTGCTCGTGTCGGCAGCACGTTCTGCAGCAGGTTCGGCTCGTTGATCTCGGTCCAGAACCGCTTGGCGCGCGCTCGCGCCTCCTCTTCGGTGAGCGTGGCATACCGGTGGAAGTACGACTTCGGATCGGCGAAGGCTCCGCGCTGAAGCTTCAAGAACCGGCGCGTGTACCACTCGGCGATGTCGCCCGTTCGCGCATCGACGTACACGGTGAAGTCGAACAGGTCGCTCACAGCGAGTCGCGCTCCTGGCGTGGGCGGCTGCAGCACATTGAGCCCCTCCACGATCAGGATGTCGGGGCGCCGCACCACGACCTCGGCATCCGGCACGATGTCGTAGCTCAAATGCGAGTAGAACGGGGCACGCACCTCTGGGGCGCCGCTCTTCACCTGCGACACGAACCGCAGCAGCGCCCGCCGGTTGTAGCTCTCCGGGAACCCCTTGCGCTCCATCAGCCCCCGCCGTTCGAGTTCGGCGTTCGGGTACAGGAACCCGTCGGTCGTCACGAGCTCGACGCGAGGGGTGTCATCCCAGCGCGCGAGGAGTTCGCGCAACAGGCGCGCGATGGTCGACTTGCCCACCGCCACCGATCCGGCGACGCCGATCACGAACGGCGTGGTGCCGGCCTTTTCTCCGAGGAACGCGCTGACGTCGCGGTGCAGGCGACGCGCGCCCGCGGCGTACAGGTTCAACAGCCGACTGAGCGGGATGTAGACCTCTTCGACCTCGCGCATGTCGATGACATCGCCGAGGCCCTGCAGCTGCACGAGCTCGTACTCCGTGAGCGGCATCGCGGCGGCGGGCGCGAGTTCGGACCAGCGATCACGCCCGATCTCGACGAACGGGGTGAGCTGGCCGTTCGAGGCGTTCGCGGAACCCATTCCAGTCAGCGTAGTTAATACGAGAAGAACTTCGGATGCCGCGATCCGCGGTGCGGTCCGGGCACACCGCGCCGCGGTGGCGCGAACCGCCCGCGGGCCGGGCCATGCGGCGGAGCGCCGCCGCCCCGGCATCCGCTCGGAAACAGCACGGAAAGCGCCCCCTAGAATCGAGCGCATGTGTGGAATCGTGGGCTATGTCGGCAGTGACCGGAGCATCGAAGTGCTCATGGGCGGCCTGCGCCGGCTCGAGTACCGTGGCTACGACTCGGCGGGAGTCGCGGTCATCGACGGCGACGGCGACCTCGGTTCCCGCAAGCGGTCGGGCAAGCTCAAGGTGCTTGCCGACGACCTCAAGCGCCACCCCCTCGACAACGGCGGCACCGGAATCGGTCACACCCGCTGGGCGACCCACGGCGGTCCGACCGATGAGAACGCGCACCCGCACCTCGGCGACGACGGCAAGCTCGCCCTCATCCACAACGGCATCATCGAGAACTTCGCCGCGCTCAAGCAGGAGTTGCTCGACGCGGGCGAGACCTTCACCAGCGAGACCGACAGCGAAGTCGCGGCGCTGCTGGTAGGCCGCGCCTATCGCGAGACGGGCGACCTCACAGCCGCCATGCAGCAGGTGGTGAACCGGCTCGACGGCGCCTTCACGCTGCTCGCGATCCACCGCGACCAGCCGGGCGTCGTCGTGGGTGCCCGCCGCAACTCTCCGCTCATCGTCGGCCTGGGAGAGGGCGAGAACTTCCTCGGCTCCGATGTCGCGGCCTTCATCGAGCACACTCGCCGGGCCGTCGCGATCGGCCAGGACCAGCTCGTGACCATCCGCCCCGACGAGGTCACCATCACCGACTTCCACGGCAACGTGGCCGAGTTCGAGCCCTTCGAGGTCGCGTGGGACGCCTCCGCATCCGAAAAGGGCGGCTGGCCGAACTTCATGTCGAAGGAGATCAGCGAGGAGCCCGAAGCGGTCGCGAACACGCTGCTCGGTCGCGTGACCGACGGGCTCGTGCAACTCGACGAGCTCGCCGAACTCGATCAGACGCTGCGCGATATCGACCGCGTGACCATCGTCGCCTGCGGAACCGCCGCCTATGCCGGCATGGTCGGCAAGTACGCCGTCGAGCAGTGGGCGCGGGTGCCAGTCGAGGTCGAGCTCGCCCACGAGTTCCGCTACCGCGAGCCGGTGCTGAGCGAACGCACTCTCGTCGTGTCGATCAGCCAGTCCGGCGAGACCATGGACACCCTCATGGCGGTGAAGTACGCGGCCGAGCACGGTGCGAAGACGCTGTCGATCTGCAACACGCAGGGTGCCACGATTCCCCGCGAGTCGGATGCCGTGCTCTACACGCACGCCGGCCCTGAAGTCGCAGTCGCCTCGACGAAGGCCTTCGTCGCGCAGATCACCGCGCTGTACCTCTTCGGTCTGCACCTCGCACGGCTCCGCGCTTCGCTCGACGAACGTGCCCACCGCGACCTGGTGACCGAGCTGACGGACGTTCCGGCGAAGATCGATCTCGTGCTCGATACGAGCGAGCGCATCAGCGAGCTCGCGCACTGGATGGCAGACACCCGATCGGTGCTCTTCCTCGGTCGCCACGTCGGGTACCCGGTCGCTCTTGAAGGCGCGCTGAAGCTCAAGGAGCTGGCGTACATCCATGCAGAGGGATTCGCCGCGGGCGAGCTGAAGCATGGCCCGATCGCGCTCATCGAGCCCGGTCAGATCGTCTTCGTGGTCGTGCCGAGCCCGCGTGACGAGCGATCGCTGCACGCCAAGGTCGTCTCGAACATCCAGGAGATCCGCGCACGCGGTGCGCGCGTGATCGCGATCGCCGAGCAGGGGGATGCCGCCGTGCTCCCGTTCGCCGACGAGGTCATCCAGATCCCGCTCGCCGGACCGTTCTTCGAGCCGATGCTGGCCGTCGTGCCGTTGCACATCTTCGCTCGCGACCTCGCGACCGCGAAGGGCCTCGACGTCGACCAGCCTCGCAACCTGGCGAAGTCGGTCACTGTCGAGTAGTCCGTTCCGGGCCCCGGCCCGTCAGACTGGGTTGTGATGGATGAGGCCGGGAAGAGACCCCGTGAAGAAGGCTGCAGTGGAGAGAGCGCGCGCGTGATCGTGGGAGTCGGTGTCGACATCGTCGACCTCGCGCGATTCGAGCGCGCGACGAGCCGTACTCCGGGCCTCGTGGAGAGGCTGTTCGCTGAGAGCGAACGCACGCTCCCGTTGCGCTCACTGGCGGCCCGCTTCGCCGCGAAAGAGGCGCTCATGAAGGCGCTGGGGGAGACCGACGGCATCCGCTGGCACGACATGCGGGTCGTCTCGGATGCCGAGCGCAACCCGGGGCTCGAGCTCAGCGGGCGCGCGGCCGAGATCGCCAAAGACCGCGGCATCCGCGCGACGCACCTCTCCATGGCGCATGACGCCGGTGTGGCCATCGCCTACGTGGTGGCGGAGTCGTGAGCCTTCGCGAGGCGCGCATCGACCTCGGGTCGATCAGCGCGAACACGAGCGCGATGCGGCAGCGCGTCGGTGCCGACCACGTGATGGCCGTGGTCAAGGCGCAGGCGTACGGGCACGGCGCGATCCAGAGCGCCCGGGCGGCGATCGACGGCGGCGCGGACTGGCTCGGCGTGGTCGATCTCGACGAGGCGTTCGAACTGCGCGACGCGGGGCTGCGGCATCCGGTGCTCACCTGGCTGCACGCGCCGGACGTGAACTTCACGCCGGCGATCGAGGCGGGCATCGATCTCGGCATCAACTCGCTCGACCAGCTCGAGCAGGCGGCCGCCGCGGGGACCGCGCGCGCTGTCGCGAACGTTCACCTGAAGGTCGACACCGGTCTCGGTCGCAACGGCATTCCTGCCGAACGCGCCGAGCGGGTGTTCTCGCGCGCCGCCGAGCTCGAGCGACTCGGCCGCCTGCGTGTGCGGGGCTTGTTCAGCCACCTGTCGGGCACGAGCGACGCCGATGACGCCGACCAGGCCGCTCGGTTCTCCAAGCATCTCGCCGCCGCGCGCTCGTTCGGCCTCGATCCCGAGCTCGTGCATCTGCACGCCTCCGCGGGTGCGCTGCGCATGCCGCTCGGCGAGTGCACCATGGTGCGCCTCGGCATCACGATCTACGGGCTCTCGCCGCTGGAAGGCGTGACCTCGGCGGAGCTCGGACTCCGACCGGCCATGCGGCTCTCAGCAGAGGTCGTCGCGACGAAGACCGTGCCCGCCGGTCACGGTGTCTCGTACGGCTACAGCTATCGCACCCAGCAGCCGACGACTCTCGCGCTGGTACCGCTCGGGTACGCCGACGGCATCCCGAGGGCAGCCGGCAATCGCGCGCCGGTATCGATCAACGGCTACCGCGCAACCATCTCCGGGATGGTTGCGATGGACCAGTTCGTCGTCGATATGGGTGATCACCCCGTGCGCGTCGGGGATCGCGCCGTGCTGTTCGGCGACCAGAACGCGGGCGACCCACCGGTCGAGGAATGGGCGGAGGCTTGCGAGACCATCAACTACGAGATCGTCACCCGCATCGGCGGTCGCACCCGGCGGAGCTTCGTGCAGTGACGGGCGAAGCGGTGATCACGCGTTTCACGGTCGAGACGCCCGAGCGCATGCAGCAGCTCGGCGCCGCACTCGCGCGTCGATTGCGGGCAGGCGACCTGGTGGCGCTGAACGGCGAGCTCGGCGCTGGCAAGACCACGCTCACCCGGGGGCTCGGTGCCGCACTCGGAGTGCGTGGCACCGTCACGAGCCCGACGTTCGTGCTCGCGCGCACCCACCCGCGAGGCGACGGCGGCCCTCCGCTCGTGCATGTCGACGCGTATCGATTGAGCAGCGCGGTCGAACTCGACGACCTCGACATCGACTTCGAATCATCGATCGTCGTGGTCGAGTGGGGCGCCGGCATGCTCGACGGCATCAGCGACTCCTGGCTCGAACTCGACATCGTGCGGCCGATGGGCGGTGCGGATGCCGGGGATAGCCGCCGTGGTGAGGCCGTCGAAGCCTCGCTCGAACTCGACAGCAATGCGCGCTGGGGCGATGCCGCCGCAGGCGAGGCCGCCGACGAGCACGACGAAGACGACGAAGATGCCTTGGTGGGCGACCCGGACGCCCACGAGCGCCCCGCTGAGCGCCCCGCTGATCGTTCGGGGCCCGAGATGCCACCTGGGCTCGTGAACAGGCCGATGAGCGATGAGGGCGAGCTCGACGCTCCGCGGCCGAGGGTCGTCACCGTCACCGGCCACGGCCCACGCTGGCGCGATCTCGGTTTCCTGGCCGAATTCGGCGGCCGCAGCCGCGCGTAGGCTGAATGCCGTGCTGCTGGCCATCGACACCTCCATAGGAACGAGCGTCGCAGTGGTCGATCGCGACCGCGGCGTGCTCGCCGAACGCGCGACTTCGGACACTCGCTCGCACGCCGAAGTGATCGGCGCGTACATCGACGAGTGCCTCGGCGAAGCGCAGGTGGCGGCATCCGCTCTCTCAGCCGTCGCGATCGGCATGGGGCCCGGACCCTTCACGGGGCTGCGGGTCGGCATCGCCGCCGCCAACGCCTTCGCCTTCGGCATCGGCCGCCCGGTCGTGCGCGTCGTGAGCCACGACGCGGTCGCGTTCGCCGAGCTCCGAGCGGGCCGGCGCGATCCGGTGCTGGTCGTGAGCGACGCGCGTCGGCGCGAGGTGTACTGGTCGACCTATGCCGCGCCCGATTCCGAAGGTCTTCCGAAGCGTGTGCAAGGTCCGGCACTGACCCGTCCCGATGGCCTCGAAGACGCCGTCACCCGGCTCGACGAGTACCGCCGAGTCGACGCATCCGAGGTGTCAGCGGGTGCGCTCGGCATGCTCGCCGAGACGATGCACCCGCACGGCCGAGAGTTCGCGGCATCCGAGCCGCTGTACCTGCGCTCACCCGACGTGACGCTCGCCAAGGCCCCAAAGCGGGTGACCGGATGACGGAGCACACCGACGCCGGGTCGCCGCGCGCCCGCGGACCTTGGCTGCTGCGCCGCGCCTCGGTCGACGATCTCGACGCCATCATGGGCATCGAGCAGCGCACCTTCCCGACCGATGCATGGTCGCGCGAGGGCATGCACGCCGAGCTCGTGGGAGCGCACCGCTACTACTTGGTCGCCATCGCGACGGATGCCGGCGGCACTCCCGCCACGAGCGAGACCAACGCCTCCGCCGAGCCCCGAGCCTCGACCGAGGTCGTCGACGCCTACGCGGGTCTGCTCGCACCACCCGGTGCGGCGCAGGGCGACATCCAGACCATCGCGGTCGAGGAGCGCGCGCGGGGCAAGGGGCTGGGACGGCTGCTCATGCACGCGCTCATCGCTGAAGCGCGCAGGCGCGGCATCCGCGAGCTCTTCCTCGAGGTGCGCGCTGACAATCCGCCGGCCCGCCACCTGTATGACGCGCTGGGCTTCGCGCAGGTCGGCGTTCGTCCGCGCTACTACCAGCCCGACGGCGTCGACGCGATCGTCATGCGACTCCAGCTCCCCGAGGCGCGCATGGAGTTCACAGAGCGCAGTGCCGTCGTTGATTCCGCGAGTGATCGCGCGCAACAAGACCCCCGGGCGGAGAGGAGCGAGGCATGACCGAGGCAGCCCCACTCGTGCTCGGCATCGAGACGAGTTGCGACGAGACCGGAGTGGGCGTCGTCCGCGGCACGAGACTGCTTGCGAACGTGATCGCCAGCTCGATGGAGCAGCACGCGCGGTACGGCGGCGTAGTGCCCGAGGTCGCGGCTCGCGCGCATCTCGAAGCGCTCACGCCGACGCTGACGACGGCGCTCGACGAAGCCGGGGTGACGCTCGATGAGCTGGATGCGATCGCGGTGACGAGCGGACCGGGGCTCTCGGGCGCGCTCATGGTGGGCGTGGGAGCTGCGAAAGCGCTCGCCGTCGCCACCGGCAAGCCCCTTTACGCCGTGAACCACCTGGTCGGACATGTGGGCGCCGATGTGCTGAGCACCGGCGACGATGGCGGCGCTGAGGTCGAGTATCCGACCATCGCCCTGCTGGTGTCAGGAGGGCACACCTCGCTGCTGCTCGTGCGCGACCTCATCTCCGATGTCGAGTTGCTCGGCGAGACCATCGACGACGCTGCCGGCGAGGCATTCGACAAGGTGGCTCGGCTGCTCGGGCTGCCGTACCCGGGCGGTCCGCAGATCGACGCGGCCGCGGCATCCGGAGACCCCACCGCGATCCGCTTCCCGCGCGGGCTCAGCCTGCCGAAGGACATGGCGGAGCACCGCTACGACTTCTCGTTCTCAGGACTCAAGACCGCCGTCGCGAGGTGGGTCGAGCAGCGACAGGATGCCGGTGAACCGGTGCCCGTGGCCGATGTCGCCGCGAGCTTCCGCGAAGCGGTCGCCGACGTGCTGGTCACCAAGGCCATCGCCGCTTGCAACGATCTCGGAGTGCCGAGGCTGCTGCTCGGCGGCGGGGTGGTGGCCAACGCTCGAGTGCGAGCGCTCGCGGAGCAACGAGCGGATGCCGCCGGCATCGCGCTGCGGATTCCGCCCCTGTCGCTCTGCACCGACAACGGCGCGATGATCGCCGCGCTCGGGGCCCAACTGGTCGCGGGAGGGCGCCCGCCGTCAGGCCTCGGTTTCGCCGCCGACTCCACACTGCCGGTCACCGACATCCAGGCCTGACCCCAACCGGCGGTCGTCGCCCACCGCCGCCTGTTCCCCTGCCTCTCGCCGCCCCTCTACCGCTCAGGCCGGACCTCACCCGTCTCCGGTGACCGTTACCCGCCTCGGCCAGAGTTGCTGCTCTGGCCGGCGTGGCCAACTCTCGCCGCAGTGGATGAACCCCGTCGCGCAGTCGGCTCTTCGTCGGTTCGGGGTGCTGTTGTCCGCCTGGGCCAGAGTTGTTGCTCTGGCCAGCGTCGCGAACTCTGGCCCGCGCGGCCAGCCGGGCCCGGGCCGCGAAGCCGAGCCTGCGCGGGAACCCGGGCCCGGCGTGGCTGACTCTCTCCGGTGGGTGGAACCGGGCGGCCCGAGGTGGCGCTCGCGAAACCGCGCGGTTCCTTCACAGGTGGGCCATGCCGAGGATCGGCCTCAGGGTGCGACCCCTCGGCGGTTTCGACTCGCCTTCACATGGTCGGATGCGGCATGACTCACGATGCGATGGCACTCACAGCGCTGCTCACGGCGGGCCGTGGGCTCACCACCACGCGCCGGCTTCACGACTTCGGCTTGACCGACCGCGACATCGAACGCTGCGTGGCCAACAAGGTGCTGGCCAGGGTGCGCAGAGGCGTCTTCGCCGACTTCGCGACGTTCTCGCAGCTCGACTCGCGCGAGCGCCACGTCCTGCGCTTCCGGGCGGAAGCTCTGTCGATGAGGTCGGCCCCGGTCGCTTCGCACCTCACTGCGGCGGCGCTGCACGGACTTCCAATCATCGACGGGTGGCCCGATGCTGTGCATGTGGCCGACTTCGGCGCCCGCGGAGGCAGTGGATGGCCCGGCCGGGTCACGCACCGAGCGGGCGAAGAAGTCGAACCCGTTGACATCGACGGGATGCTCGCAACGCCGCTGTCACGAACAGTGGTCGACCTCGCACGGATTCTGCCATTCGCGTCGGCGCTCGCCGTGGTCGACGCGGCGCTCCGGGGCGATCGCGGCAACAGTGCTCGCGGCGTGCTCGCGGGTGCCGCGCCGCCGCGGAGACCGGTTTCCCGCGCGGAGCTTCTGGCCGAGCTTGCGACCTCGTCACGGAGATTGGGAACTCAGCGTGCTCTGCGCGCTGTCGAAGCCGGGGACCCGCTGGCCGAGAGCGCCGGTGAATCGCTGAGCCGCGGTCGAATGATCGAACTGGGGTTCGTCATACCGCAGCTGCAGGTGCGCTTCGGCGACATCGAGGGCGGAAGCGCGATCGTGGACTTCTACTGGGAGGGCCTCCGTGCGATCGGCGAGTTCGACGGGATGGTCAAGTACTCGCGCTCGCTGGAACTCGAGGGGAGAACCGCCGCTGACGTGGTGGTGCGGGAGAAGCGGCGGGAAGACGCGCTGCGACGCCGAGTCGCCGCGTTCCACCGCTGGACCTGGGCTGATGCCATCGCGGCGCCGAAGTTCGCAAGGCTGCTTGCTGAGTTCGGCATCCCGTTGAGGTGACCGCCCTCCCTCTCCAGTGCTAGGGACGAGGCACTCGAACACCTTGCGGTGTTCTACCCGGGCCACAGCTCGGCATTTCTCGCCAGGCCGGCCGGCAGCCACCCCGGGTTGCGGCTCCCGCCGACGCGCCCACTCCCGGTTCGCCACCTGGGCCAGAGTTCCTGCTGTCTCCGGGGAGGGAAACCCGCTCCGAGGCGGCGTCCTGGTGACTGGCCGACTTTCGATGCTGATTGACACCTGAAAGCAGCACTGGTTGCATTGCCCTTGCCGACTTCGGCTCAATAATCCCCGGAAGGACCCATTCCTCGTATGACCACGCCTGCCCCGCAGCCCACGCCGTACTACTCGGCTCCTGCGCAGCAACAGAAGACGAACGTGCTCGCGATCGTCTCCCTCGTCACCTCGATCATCGGCATGTCGCTCATCGGCGTGATCACTGGTCACATCGCGCTCTCGCAGATCAAGCGCACCGGCGAGAACGGCCGGGGTCTCGCGCTGGCCGGAACCATCATCGGCTATGCAGGCATCGTGCTCAGCGTCATCCTGGTACTGGCGTTCCTGCCGTTCATCCTGGCCGGTGCGGCCATGTCGAGCTACTGAGCCCATCACCGAGGAGGCCACAATCATGTCGAACGTTCCCCCGCCGCTCACGCCGGATCCGGACGAGCGGCCGCAGCAGGCAGGCTCCGACGCGCCGACTTCGCCCGAGGCGCAAGCCGCTGCACAGCCCGACGTCCCCGGGGCGCCCGTTCCGCCTCCCGCTCCTGAGCCGCCGGCCGCGCCGAGTGCGCCGCCCGGTGCGACCATGCCGCCTCCCGGCCCTGGGGCTCAGTCGTACGGGGCTCCGCAGAGTCCCTACGGAGCCTCGGGGGCCTCGCCGTACGCGACCCCACCCGCTGGTCCTGGCGGCCCCAACGCCCCGTACTCCTACTCGCAGCCGGGCGCTGGCACGAAGGCGCCGGTGCTGAGCATCATCTCGCTCATCGCCGGAATCGTCGGCGTCATCGGCTCGCTCGCTGTCGTCTGGATTCCGATCATCGGTGGCATCCTGCAGCTGTTCATCCCGGCTGCCGCCGTCGTGCTCGGCTTCCTGGGCAAGAAGCGCGAGCCCTGGGCGTCGAAGGGCCTCTGGCTCACCGGCATCATCCTGGGCTTCGCCGGCATCGCGATCGGCCTGATCTCGATCATCGCGTGGATCGCCCTGTTCGCCGCCTTCGGCAACTCGGGATACACCTACAACTACTGATGCTCTGAGCGCCGGAGTGAAGCCCGACAGGGGCATTCGCTCCGGGCCTGGCCTTCCGTGTCGTCGCGAGGTGAATGCCACGCGCTCGGACGGTTCCGTCGCCCCCGTCTCACCAGGCGGGGGCGACGTCGCGTTCCGGCGAGGCGACGGTCGTTCAGACGCGCTCGGCGAGCAGCGCGAGACGGCGCTCGCCGACCCGCGTGAGGATCAGCGTGGCGGCCGCATCGCCGCGCAGCCCGAGCTTCGTTCGGAGCGCTGCCGGGTCGACGTCCACGCCGCGCTTCTTGATCTCGAGTGAGCCGATGCCCCGGGCGGCGAACTCGCGCTTCAATGAGCGGATGTCGAGCGCGAGCGTCGCCGTGATGCGGAACGCCTGCGCGAACGGCGTCGGCATGAGACGATCCGCGGTCACGTACGCGATCGTGGGATGCAGCATCCGCGCATCCAGGCTCCGCGCCAGGTCGCCGATGAGCCGGGCTCTGATCACAGCGCCATCCGGCTCGTAGAGATACTCGCCAAGCCCGCCAGGCGGCTCGTCTTCGCTGTCGGCGGCGCCGTCGAGGCGCGCGGCTCCGTGCTTGCCGAGCACCAGCGCCGATCGTCGCACGCCCTCCCGAGCGGCCGCGCCGAACCACGCCCCGAGTTCGACCACCTCGCGGTCGACCGACACCCACTGCGCCTCGCAGTCAGCGGGAATCAGCTCGCGGTCGATACCTGGGCCGAGTTTCACACCACCGGATGCCGTGGCTCGCGCCAGTCCGAACGCTACATCGAGCGAGGGCGACCAGTCGGCCGCGTCATTGAGACGGCGCGAGCCCGACCGGCGTGCGGGGTCGAGGTACACGCCGTCGAATCCGGCGAGGTCGAAGCCCTCCGCCTCGCCCTGGCGAACGGTGGCGTTCGAGAAGGGAGCGAGGTTGAAGCCCGCGATCGCAGCCGTCACCTCGTCGCGATCGACGGCGACCACGTCGAGTCCTAGGCTCGCGAAGGCGAGCGCGTCGGCGCCGATGCCGCAGCCCAGGTCGGCGACGCGCGTCGCACCTGCGTCCGCGAAACGACCGGCGTGGAGTGCGGCGACCTGCAGTCGAGTGGCCTGCTCGAGACCCGCTTCGGTGAACAGCATCCGTTCCGCGAACTCGCCGAACTTCGCGCGGGCACGGGCCCGGAGCTTGCGCTGCGAGAGCACGGCCGCCACGAGCGCGGGGGGGTGCCCCTGCCGACGCAGGCCGGCGACCGCAGTGACGACATCCTCCTTCGACTCGGCCGGCGGCAGCTCATCAAGCAACCGCAGCCCGTCGAGTGAGAGCAGCTCGCGCAGTTCGCCCGCATCCATCGTTCAATCTTGGCCCACTGGGGCGCGCGTTCCGGAGAGAGGGCTAGCGGTCGAACTGCGTTGGCACTCGGATTGCGTGAGTGCCAGGCCGCCCCTACACTGTGTTTTGGCACACTCCAGCGGAGAGTGCTAACCCCTGGATCTTGTCAGAAAGAAGAGGACAACCGTGTCGGTCTCCATCAAGCCGCTCGAGGATCGCATCGTCATCAAGCAGGTCGAGGCAGAGCAGACGACTGCTTCGGGTCTCGTCATTCCCGACACCGCCAAGGAGAAGCCGCAGGAGGGTGAGGTCGTGGCGGTCGGCCCCGGTCGCATCGACGACAACGGCAACCGCATCCCGCTCGACGTTGCTGTCGGCGACAAGGTCATCTACTCGAAGTACGGCGGCACCGAGGTCAAGTACGGCGGCGAGGACCTCCTCGTGCTCTCGGCCCGCGACGTGCTCGCGGTGGTCGTGCGCTGAGCTGACGGTCAGCACCACTTCTCGAACGGCCCGGAGCTTCGCCTCCGGGCCGTTCGCCGTCTCTGCGCAATCTTGAGCACCGGCGCGCGCTTGAGCACGGGCGCGCGGCCGTCTCTGACACGCCGCATCGCGTGCTGGGCTCGTCGGCCGCACCGCGGACAACCCGGCATCCGTCACGATCCCGATGAGCCCGTTTCGCTGCCCGCCCCAGGCATGAGCTGGCGATAGCGTCGTTTCGTCCGTGTTCCCCGACCGTCCGAATGCCGGTCGATGGCCACCGCCCGGCGCCCCCTCGTGAACCAGCACGAACGGCGTGCCGCGGCGGGCTCGACGAGAGAGAACTGCATGTCGCGCGCTCGCACCTCCGCCGCAATCGGCCTCGCCGCCTTCATCGCGCTCGCCGCGGTGGGCTGCGCGCCCGAGACTCCAGCCGAGCCGGAGCCCACGGCCGCCCCCGCGATCGAGGTCGAACCGAGCGGTGACGGGGTTCTCGTGATCGGCACGGTGACGGATGCCGCAGCCGGCGGCGCCGCGATCGTTGCCGGGGTCGAGCTCGCCGTGCGCGAGATCAACCAGGCGGGCAGCATCGGCGACGGGCCGGTCCAGGTCTACCACCGGGCGGCGAGCAACCCATCGGCCGTCGATGAACTGGTTGCTCGCGGTGCCGACGTCGTCATCGCGCCGGCATCCGTCGTGCTCGAGGCGCGCGAGGGTCTGCCGGTCATCGTCGTGACCCCCTCGACCGCGCCGAGCGAGCAGATGCTCGCCGTGCTGCAGCAGCTCGAGCCGGCGCTCGCCGACTTCACCGGAGCGAGCGAGGCCTACGCGGCGGCGGTCGAAGCGGCCCTCGCCGCCGTGCTCGCCGAGGACGACGGCGGAGCTTCCATCGAGGCGCAACTGGCGCAGGTGTCTGCGGGAGACGCCGAATGCTTCAGCTTCGGTGAGTGCATCAGCGCTCGGGCGGCCGGGTTCGCGATGGCGTTCGCCGGGCCCTCGCGCTGACCGTTCGCCGCCTGTTCAACACTGACGGCATCCATCGGCCGGGCGCACTCGGAATACCTGGCGCGCCCGTCGGTTAACATCGAGTACCGGGTTCGGCGCGGCATCCGGGACCCTGATTCGTTCCGAGCCCAGGAGAACAATGGAACAGCCAGACCCCTTCGGTTTCGTCGGCCTCACGTATGACGATGTGATGCTGCTGCCCGGGGCGACGGATGTCATCCCGAGCGAGGTCGACACCTCCACGCGTCTGACCCGCCGCATCCGCGTCAATGCCCCGCTGCTCTCGAGCGCGATGGACACCGTGACCGAGACGCGCATGGCGGTCGCCATGGCGCGTCAAGGCGGAATCGGCATCATCCACCGCAACCTCTCGATCGAAGACCAGGCGAACCACGTCGACAAGGTCAAGCGCAGCGAATCGGGCATGATCACGAACCCCGTGACCACGACCGCCGATGCCTCGGTGGCCGAGGTCGACGAGCTCTGCGGCAAGTTCCGGGTCTCCGGGCTGCCTGTCGTCGAGCCCGACGGCAAACTCGTGGGCATCATCACCAACCGCGACATGCGCTTCGTGCGGCCGGCCGCCAAGGCCACCACGAAGGTGCACGAGGTGATGACGCGGATGCCGCTCATCACCGCACCGACCGGTATCACCGCTGACGACGCGATGCAGATCCTCGCCGAGCACAAGATCGAGAAGCTGCCCCTTGTCGATGGCGACGGGAAGCTCACCGGACTCATCACGGTGAAGGACTACGACAAGACCGAGCAGTACCCGCTCGCCACCAAGGACGAAGACGGGCGGCTGCGCGTCGGCGCCGCGATCGGTTTCTTCGGCGACGCCTGGCAGCGCGCCGGCACGCTCGTCGACGCGGGTGTCGACGTGCTCGTGGTCGACACCGCGAACGGCGAGTCGGCCGGCGAGATCAACATCATCAAGCGCATCAAGGCCGATCCCGCGTTCAAGAACGTCGACGTGATCGGCGGCAACATCGCTACGCGCTCGGGCGCTCAGGCCCTCATCGATGCCGGTGCGGATGCCGTCAAGGTCGGCGTCGGCCCCGGCTCCATCTGCACCACCCGAGTGGTCGCAGGCGTGGGCGTGCCCCAGGTCACCGCCGTGTACGAGGCGTCGCTCGCGGCGCGCGAGGCGGGCGTTCCGATCATCGCCGACGGCGGACTGCAGTACTCGGGCGACATCGCCAAGGCGCTCGTGGCTGGAGCCGAGTCGGTCATGCTCGGCTCGCTGCTCGCCGGCACCGACGAGAGCCCCGGCGACCTCATCTTCGTGAACGGCAAGCAGTACAAGACGTATCGCGGCATGGGCTCGCTCGGCGCGATGCAGGCGCGCGGCAAGAAGACCTCGTACTCGCGCGACCGCTACTTCCAGGCTGATGTGCCGAGCGACGATGAGCTGATCGCCGAGGGCATCGAGGGCAAGGTCGCGTACCGCGGCGCAGTCGGCACGGTCGTGTACCAGCTGCTCGGCGGACTTCGGCAGTCGATGTTCTACGTGGGTGCTAGGTCGATCGAGGAGCTGCGCTCGAAGGGCAAGTTCGTGCGCATCACCGCCGCGGGTCTCAAGGAGTCGCACCCCCACGACATCCAGATGGTCGCGGAGGCGCCGAACTACCGCCGCTGACCTAAGGCGCCCATACTGCTCCAAGCGCCAGCGTGCGCGCCAACTTGAGACGGTTGCGCCTGAACGCGCTGGCGCGATTGTCTCCATCTGGCGCTGAAGCTGGTCACTGCCGGGGTGAATGTTGACCCGATGGCCGAGACGGCCATCGGCGCTGGCGCCGCGGCCAAGGCCCGAAAGGGCCTTCGCTCCAAGCTCCAGCGCGCGCGCAGATAGGCTGGTTTCGTGAATGAGCTCGAGATCGGCCGCGCGAAGCGTGCCCGCCAGGTGTTCGCCTTCGACGATGTGGCCGTCGTGCCGAGCCGTCGAACTCGTGACCCGCGCGACGTGTCGGTGAGCTGGTCGATCGACGCCTTCCAGTTCGACACGCCGATCATCGCGGCTCCCATGGACTCCGTCGTCTCGCCTGAGACGGCGATCCAGATGGGCCGCCTGGGCGGTCTCGGAGTGCTCGACCTCGAAGGCGTCTGGACGCGCTACGAGGATGCCGAGGAGGTGCTCGCCGAGATCCGCCAGTTGCCGCACGACACGGCCACCGAGCGCATGCAGGAGCTGTACTCCGAGCCCATCAAGCCGGAGCTGATCACGCAGCGCCTCGAGCAGATCCGCGCGGCGGGTGTACCGGTCGCCGGCTCGCTGAGCCCGCAGCGCACGCAGGAGTTCCACGAGACCGTCATCGGGGCCGGTGTCGACCTCTTCGTGATCCGCGGAACCACGGTGAGCGCGGAGCACGTGTCGAAGAACGTCGAGCCGCTGAACCTCAAGAAGTTCATCTACGAACTCGATGTGCCGGTCATCGTCGGCGGCGCCGCCACCTACACGGCGGCGCTGCACCTCATGCGCACCGGCGCGGCTGGCGTGCTCGTCGGCTTCGGCGGGGGAGCGGCGTCGACCACCCGCACCTCGCTCGGCATCCACGCGCCGATGGCGACGGCGGTCGCGGATGTCGCCGGCGCTCGCCGCGACTACCTCGACGAATCGGGCGGACGCTACGTGCACGTCATCGCCGATGGCGGGTTGAACACCAGCGGCGACATCGTCAAGGCGATCGCCTGCGGTGCCGACGCGGTCATGCTCGGCACCGCGCTCGCGCGTGCCGAGGAGGCGCCGGGCGGAGGCTGGCACTGGGGCGCCGAGGCGCACCACGCCGAGTTGCCGCGCGGCCACCGCGTCGAGGTCGGCACCATCGCGTCGCTCGAGCAGGTGCTGTTCGGGCCCTCGCGCACCTCTGATGGGCGTGCCAACCTGGTCGGAGCCCTTCGGCGGTCGATGGCCACCACGGGCTACTCCGACCTCAAGGAGTTCCAACGGGTCGAGGTCGTCGTCGGGTCGTTCCGACGCTGACACCAGCCGCGCGGATGCCGAGGGCTCCCGGCGGCGTGAGGGAGACGAGCGCATGACGGAGGACGAATGGCGGTCAATCAGCGTACGGTGAGCCGGTCGTCGAAGCTCGGACCGGACGAGCGGGCCGCCGCGATCGATGCGCTCCGCACGAAGGAACTCGACATCCTCGTGATCGGCGGCGGCGTCGTAGGCACGGGCGCGGCGCTCGATGCGGTGACGCGCGGCCTCAGAGTCGGCATCGTCGAGGCGCGCGACTGGGGCAGCGGCACCTCGAGCCGCTCGTCGAAGCTCGTCCATGGCGGCATCCGGTATCTCGAACAGCTCGACTTCAGGCTTGTGCGAGAGGCGCTCATCGAACGCGGTCTGCTGCTGCAGCGCATCGCACCCCACCTGGTGAAGCCGGTGCGCTTCTTGTACCCGCTGACCAAGCCGATCTTCGAGCGGCTGTACATCGGCGCCGGGATGCTGCTGTACGACCTCTTCAGCTACACGGGCGGTCGTCCGCCGGGCGTGCCGTGGCATCGACACTTGACGAAGCGGCAGATCCGGCGTGCGGCTCCGAGCCTCGCGGGTGACGCGTTCATCGGAGGCATCAGCTACTACGACGGCCAGGTCGACGACGCGCGGTTCGTCGCGAGCCTCGCCCGCACGGCATCCTTCTACGGCGCGCACGCTGCCAACCGCGTGCGAGTCGAAGAGTTCCTCAAAGTCGGCCAGCGGGTCGTCGGGGTGGTCGCGCACGACCTGGAGACGGGCGAGCGCTTCGAGATCCGCGCCAAGCAGATCGTGAATGCGACGGGGGTCTGGACCGACGACACCCAGGCGATGGTCGGCGAGCGCGGCCAGTTCAAGGTGCGAGCCTCGAAGGGCGTGCACCTCGTCGTGCCTCGTGACCGGTTCCACTCGAAGCTCGGGCTGCTGCTGCGCACCGAGAAGAGCGTGCTGTTCGTCATCCCCTGGGGAAGGCATTGGCTGATCGGCACGACTGACACCGATTGGAACCTCGACAAGGCGCATCCCGCCGCGACCGCGGCCGATATCGACTATCTGCTCGAGCGAGTGAACGAGGTGCTCGCCGTGCCGCTCACCCGTGAAGACGTGGAGGGCGTCTACGCCGGTTTGCGCCCATTGCTCGCCGGCGAGAGCGAGGAGACGTCGAAGCTCAGCCGCGAGCACGTGGTCGCGCACACGGTGCCCGGTCTGGTCGTGGTCGCCGGCGGCAAGTTCACCACCTACCGTGTGATGGCGAAGGACGCGATCGACGAGGCGGCTGCCGCCCTCGACGGCAACATCCCGCCCAGTTGCACTCAAGACATCGGGCTGCTGGGCGCCGAGGGCTATCGCGCCGCGTGGAACAAGCGCGCCAAGATCGCGCGAGCCTTCGGAGTGCACACCGCGCGGATCGAGCACCTGCTCAATCGCCACGGCGTGCTCACCGACGAATTGCTCGATCTGATCCGCGCGCGGCCCGAGCTCGCCGAGCCCCTGCCCGGCGCCGACGATTACCTGCAGGCCGAGGTGGTGTACGCGGCGACCCACGAGGGCGCGCTGCACCTCGATGACGTGCTCGCCCGTCGCACGCACGTCTCGATCGAGGCGTGGGACCGCGGGGTCTCGGCGGCGCCGATCGCCGCTCGGCTGATGGGCGAGACGCTCGGCTGGGATGCCGCTCGAATCGACCGCGAGATCGAGCACTACCTGAAGCGGGTCGCCGCCGAGCGCGCCAGCCAGGAGCAGCCCGACGACGAGTCGGCCGATCGAGTGCGGCTCTCGGCGCCCGATATCGCGTCGCGGTAGCCGCTGCCCTCCTCCTCGCGACCGCGCACCCGGACCGCCGTCGCGCGGGGGCCCGACTCTCTTGGCCGAGCGCGCTGCTGCTGCGCCTCTCCGTCGCGCAGTCACCCCGTATCCCTTCGTCGCGCGGTCGCCCCGCATCCCTTCGTCGAGATGCCAAGAAGTGCTGCAGATTCGCCGCCGGGGGCGCACTTCCTGTCATGTCGGCGGCTGGTTTCGGCGGAGTCCGCAGACAGCAGGAGAGCGGATGCCGAGCCTCGGCTGTGAGGTGGTGCGCAGCGGCGCGAACTAGGCTTGTGGCCCGTGTGGAGAGTTGCCCGACGGCCCAAGTGGATCGGCGTGCTGGTCGCGTGTCTGGCCGTCGCGGCGGCGTTCGCGCTGCTCGGCCAATGGCAGCTCGAGCGCAGCTTCGACCAGGCCGTGGTCATCGAGCGCGACACTGAGACCCCGCATCCGATCGAGGCGGTCACCGCTCCCCAGCAGCCCGTCTCCGAGACGCTCGCTGGCCTGGTGGTCACGGTCGAGGGGTCATTCGTCGCCGGCGATTTCGTGACGCTCACCGAGCGGCTGCAGCACGGCGAGCCGGGCGATTGGCTGGTCGGCCACTTCCTCACCACGGAGGGCGCGAGCCTCGCGGTCGCGGTCGGATGGCAGGCCGACGACAAGGGGTTCGACTCGGCCGCCGACGAGCTCGTCGCACTCGGGGCCATCGAGATCGAGGGGCGCTACCTGCCGAGCGACTCTCCGACCCAATCGGAGTACGAGGAGGGCCAGCGGTCGGCGCTCGCGGTCGCCGAGCTCATCAATGAGTGGAGCGAGGTCGACGGCGTGTACAGCGGCTACGTCGTGTCGCACACCGACCTCGGTGTCTCGGCATCCGGTATGGAGGCCATCGACTCGCCCAAGCCGGATTCCGAGTTCGAGCTCAACTGGCTCAACATCTTCTATGCCATCGAGTGGGCGCTCTTCGCCGTGTTCGCCGTGTACCTCTGGTACCGGCTGGTGAAGGATGCCTGGGAGCGCGAGGTCGAACTTGCCGAGCTCGAGGCGGCAGGGGCCGGAGCGAGCGCGGAGGCCGAAGCAAACGCAGAGACCCGGGCGAACGCGGCGGCAGGCGGCGCCGCGCATTCCCCCGCAGTGACCTCCAGCGGTTCGCGGGCAGCATCCGGCGCTCAGGAGCCGCTGCAGCGTGCGCCGGTAGAATGACCGGCATGGCCCTTGCTCCCCGCCTCGAGACGTTTCCGCAGATCCGGGGCAGCCTGAAGTTCTACCAGGTGACCGCCTACATCACCGGTGTGATGCTGCTGCTCCTGTGCGTCGAGATGGTGCTGAAGTACGCGTTCGGCACCGAGATCGAGTTCGGCGGGGCATACGGTCTCATCGCGTTCGTGCCCTCGGGCACGGTGCAGGCCGTCAACCTGAGCATCGGCATCCTGATCGCCCACGGCTGGCTCTATGTCGTGTACCTGATCGCCTGCTTCCGTCTCTGGACGTTCATGCGCTGGCCGTTCCTGCAGCTCGTGCTGCTCGCCACCGGCGGCGTCGTGCCATTCCTGTCGTTCATCGTCGAGGTCAATGTGACCCGGCGCATCAAGCGCTATCTCGCCAGCCGAGAAGCCGAGCTCGTGGAGGTTGCTGATTAGCGCCGCAGACCGCTCCGAACAGCCCTCCGACGGGGCTCCAGGCGACGCCGTCGCAGCCTCGATCGATACCGGCGAGAGCGACACCGACCTCGTCGACACCGCACTTTCCGCTGAGACGGATGCGGGGGCGGATGCCGAGGCATCCGGTGCCGCGAACACTCCCGACGCGACGGTCGGCGCCCCTGGCACCGCGGCGCGGCCCGTGCTCGTCGTCGACTTCGGTGCGCAGTACGCGCAACTGATCGCGCGGCGCGTGCGCGAGGCGAACGTGTACTCGGAGATCGTGCCGCACACGATCAGCGCGGCGGAGGTCGCGGCGAAGAACCCGGCCGGCATCGTGCTCAGCGGTGGCCCGTCGAGTGTGTACGAGACCGGTGCGCCCGCGCTCGATCCGGGCATCGTCGAGCTCGGTGTGCCGATGCTCGGCATCTGCTACGGATTCCAGGTCATGGCGAAGCAACTCGGCGGCGAGGTCGCGAAGACCGGCCAGCGCGAGTACGGAGCGACTCCTGTCGCGGTGAGCGGCGACGGCGGCGACCTGCTGGCCGGGCAGCCCGCGACCCAGACCACCTGGATGAGCCACGGCGACTCGGTCGTGCGCGCGCCGGAAGGGTTCTCTGTGCTGGCGTCGACGGCGTCGACGCCGGTGGCCGCATTCGCCCACGACCAGCGAAAGCTCTACGGCGTGCAGTGGCACCCCGAGGTGAAGCACTCCGAGTTCGGCCAGCGCGTCATCGAGAACTTCCTGCATCGAGCGGCCGGCATCCCGGCCGATTGGAACGCGGGCAATGTCATCGCCGAGCAGGTCGAGCGTATCCGCGCCCAGATCGGTGACGGGAAGGTCATCTGCGGACTCTCCGGTGGCGTCGACTCGGCAGTGGCCGCAGCGCTCGTGCACAAGGCGGTCGGCGACCAGCTCGTCTGCGTGTTCGTCGACCACGGGCTGCTGCGCAAGGATGAGCGCCGCCAGGTACAAGAGGACTACGTCAAGGCGACGGGCGTGCGCCTGGTGACGGTCGACGCCGAGCAGCAGTTCCTCGACGCGCTCGTCGGCGTGAGCGACCCTGAGCAGAAGCGCAAGATCATCGGGCGCGAGTTCATCCGCACCTTCGAGCAGGCCGAGCGTGAGCTCGTCGCCGAAGCGGCCTCGGAAGGGGAGCCGATCCGCTTCCTCGTGCAGGGCACGCTCTACCCCGACGTCGTCGAGTCGGGCGGCGGCAGCGGCACGGCGAACATCAAGAGCCACCACAATGTCGGCGGGTTGCCTGAAGACTTGCAGTTCGAGCTGGTCGAACCGCTGCGCACGCTGTTCAAGGACGAGGTGCGCGCGATCGGCCGCGAACTCGGGCTCCCCGAGGAGATCGTCAACCGTCAGCCCTTCCCGGGCCCTGGTCTCGGCATCCGCATCGTCGGCGAGGTGACGAAGGACCGTCTGGAACTGCTGCGGGATGCCGACGCGATCGTGCGCGAGGAGCTCACCGCGGCGGGGCTCGACACCGAGATCTGGCAGTGCCCGGTCGTGCTGCTCGCCGATGTGCGCTCGGTGGGTGTGCAGGGCGATGGACGCACCTACGGTCACCCGATCGTGCTGCGCCCTGTCTCGTCTGAAGACGCGATGACCGCCGACTGGACGCGGTTGCCCTACGACGTGCTCGCGCGCATCTCGAACCGCATCACCAACGAAGTGCGCGACGTCAACCGCGTCGTGCTCGACGTCACCTCAAAGCCCCCCGGCACCATCGAGTGGGAATGACGGCGCGTTCATGAGGGCCCTTTCGGGCCCTCATGCGCCGTCATTCCCGGTTCGACGTCTCGGCGAACCGTCGCGGCTTCAACCTCGCCAACCGCACGCCTGCCAGGTCTAACCCCACGACTTGGCGGGCCCTCGGGATCGCCGAGTCCGCGTGTTCGTTCCCGGTCGGGCGTCTCGCCCGACCGTCGCGGCCGCAGGCACTCGCGACAGCACGTCTGCCAGGTGTAGCCGGGCTGGCCAGGCGAACCCGGGCTCAAGCCCTTTCGGACCCTCATGCGCCGTCCCGGCGCCCGACCTACGCGGCCTCACGCCCTCGCGAGCCCGGCGAGGGTTCGCCGCGCCGGCCCCGGTTGCAACCACCGCCGCTGCATCGAACCCCCGCCGAGTTCGAGCGGCTGCACCGGCAGAGGAGCCGGCTAGCGCTTCACCTCGACCTCGACGAACACCACTTCGGCATCCGATTCGTTGACGATGTTGTGCTCAGTGCCCGGTGTGCGGGTGTACGACGCTCCGGCCGCCAGGGTGAACGACCGCGAGTCCGCACCCCGCTCGTTGAGCACGAGCGCGCCGTCCGTCACGGGCACGACGACGTAGTCGAGTTCGTGCGTGTGCCACCCGGTCTCGGTGCCGGGTGCGAAGCGCCACCGCGTGACGCGCACTGTGTCGTCGTCGAGCTGCACTTCAGCATCCGCCTGCCGTCGTTCTGTCATGAATCAATCCTCCCTGAACGGGAAAAGGCCCGGCCGAAGCCGAGCCTTCTCTCTTGAACCATCGAGAACCTTGCACCAGTCCGGTTGAACCTGGCAGGCGTGCGGTCGCGAGTGCTTGCGGCCGCGACGGTCGGTCGAGACGACCGACCGAGTGATCAAGCGCGACGGCCAGAAATGGCCCTCGCTGGGAGCTTGATCACTCCGAACCGCGCAGGATCGCGATGAGGCGCAGGATCTCGAGGTACAGCCACACCACGGTGACCAGGATGCCGAAGGCCGCCTGCCAGCCGTAGACGCGGGGCACGCCGCGCTCGACGCCCGTCTTGATGTTCTCGAAGTCCATCACGAGCGAGTACGCCGCGAGCAGCACGACGAGCACGCCGAGCCAGGCGCCAAGGGGCAGACCGAGGAACTCGACGCTGCGCAGGCCGAACATGCCGTCGGTCACGCCGAAGATCATGAGGCCGAAGTTCACGAGCGAGAACGCCGCGTAGCCGATCATCGCGACGAGGAAGATCCGCGTGAGCTTCGGAGTGGCGCGCACCTTGCCGCTCGCGAAGAGCGCGAGGGTCACGCCGACGACCGCGAGGGTTCCGAGCAGCGCCTGCGTGACGATGCCTTCCCACATGGTCGAGAAGAGGTACGAGATGCCGCCGACGAAGACGCCCTCGACAGCCGCATAGGCGAGGATCAGCCCCCGCGAGGGCTGCTTCTTGAAGACGTTGACGAAGCCGAGCACGAGCCCGACGAGCGCGGCGGGAAGCGCTAGCACAGGCACGAACCAGCCCACCGCAGCGCCGAGCAGCAGCACACCGAAGCTGATGACGATCTTCATGATCGTGTCTTCGTACGTCATGCGCTCCGCCTCGGGCAGCACGGGGGCTGCGGGCGCGAGCGGTGCAGTGCCGGCGGGGCGGTCCTGGTCGGTCGCCGAGGGGCGGCCGTAGAGCTCGTTGAGCTGCTCCACGGTCATGCTCGGCGCCTTGCCGCTGAACGCGGGCGAGTTGCTGAATGCAGGGTTGGCCATGGCGAGGGGTCTCCTTCGATCGCCGTGCGAGTCTTCATGACAATCTATCGGAACGATGGTGTCCGGTGGCTGTGGATTCGCCTCACTCCCGCGATTTTCCGCGCAACCAGGGCCGATCCGGCGATGACTGCCATCGCCCCGGCGAGGGCGGGGAGCAGTTGCGAGTACTCGGAGAAGACGGATGCCGCGAACACTCCGTACGCGATGACGAACAGCCCCGTCACGTAGCTGCGCAGCGGGCGATGGCGCACGAGCAGCCACGCGAGGTAGGGCACGATCAGCGTCCACATCGACTGCGGTCCGGTGAGGATCAACCAGATCTGCACGCCGCAGGGAAACACGACGACGTGGCGCCGCCATCCCGCAGCCGGCATGATCCACCAGCCCACGACGTGCGCCACGGTCCCGGTGATCAACGGCAGCAGGAAGGTCGTACTGGCCGCTTGCAGCCCGATCATGCCCCCCACGATGAGCGCCGCACCCGCGATCGAGCGGCCCTGCCAGGTGCCCCAGCGCAGCGGAAGGGCCATGGTGGGCTCTGCCATCTGCCCGCCGCCGCGGGGTGGCTCGTCGGCGACTTGCTTCGGGGCACGGCGCGGCATCGCGCGTCGCCTGGTGGCGCCGCGTCTCATCCCGCCCGGTTCCGAGCTGCCCATCCCGCTCCCAGTTCTCGCGAACGCCGCCAGTTTAGGGTTCTGGTGTGCGCGCACTCGGAACCCCGCTCGTCATCGGTCACCGTGGCGCGAGCGGATACCGGCCCGAGCACACGCGCACGGCCTACCGTCTTGCCTTCGCGCTCGGGGCCGACGCCGTCGAGCCTGACATCGTCGCGACGCGCGACGGCGTGCTCGTGCTGCGCCATGAGAACGAGATCTCGCAGACGACCGACGTCGCCACGCGTCGCGAATTCGCCGACCGCCGCACCACCAAGTCGATCGACGGCGAGTCGGTGACCGGCTGGTTCACCGAGGACTTCACCTGGCCCGAGCTCGCGACGCTCCGTGCGGTGGAGCGCCTGCCCGGCATCCGCAGCTCGAACGCCACCTTCGACGGGCTCGACCCGATCATGCGGTTGAGCGATCTCCTGCCACTCATCGATGAGGCGTCGGATGCCGCCGGCCGGCCGTTGCGACTCGTCGCCGAGCTCAAGCACGCGACCTATTTCGAGTCGATCGGCCTGCCCCTCGATGAGCTCTTCGCGACGGAGGTCGCAGGTTGGGTCCGTGACGAGACGCTGATCACCGAATCGTTCGAGCAGTCAGTGCTCGACAAGCTCATCATTCGAGGAGTGCCCGGCAAGAAGATCTACCTGCACGAAGCGACGGGGGCCGCCGCCGACCTCGTCGCGCGCGACGGTCGCTCGGCCCGCACGTACGAGCAGCAGCGCAGCGAGGCCGACCTCGCCGAGCTGGCACGGAACGGCATCCATGGCATCAGCGTCGACAAGGCGGTGCTGCTCGAGGATGCCGCATCCCGGCAGCCGCGAGGCCGTGGCTCCGGCGAGCCGGCATCTTCAATAAGGCTCGGCGGCCTCACCCGAGAGCCCCTCACCGGTCGCGCCCTGGTGGAACGAGCGCACGCTCACGGGCTCGAGGTGTACTCCTGGACGCTTCGCCCCGAGAACCGCTTCCTCCTGAAACGGCACCGCGGCAAGGGCAGTGCGGCCGACTGGGGCGATTGGCGCGCGGAGTTCGAGGCCGTGCTCAGCACCGGCGTCGACGGCGTCTTCGCCGACCACCCCGACCTGGTGCTCGATGCGATCGAGCGTTCGCGGCTGTCGCGCGACGAGCGGCTCAGTCGCACGAGTCGGGAGCGAACCGGAGACTGAGCACCGACAAGGCGACCGGTGCTGGCGGAGGCAGGGAGCGGACGGATCTTCCCGCAGCCGACCTCAGGCGGCCAGTCGGGCTCATTGTCGGCAGGGGTACCTAGACTTGACGGCGCAATGACCTTCATCCTCGACGGCGTCACCACCCCCGAAGAACGCCTCCTCAGCGGTTTGAACCCGCAGCAGCGCGAGGCCGTGCTCTACCGCGGCGAGGCGCTGCTCATCGTCGCCGGCGCCGGTTCGGGCAAGACCAGCGTGCTCACTCGTCGGATCGCCGGCCTCCTCCAGGCCCGTGAAGCGTGGCCGAGCCAGATCCTCGCCATCACCTTCACCAACAAGGCCGCGAACGAGATGCGCGAGCGGGTCGAGGCGATCGTCGGGCGCGAGGCCGCCG
Organism: Ruicaihuangia caeni; assembly: GCF_029952955.1. Lineage (GTDB taxonomy): Bacteria > Actinomycetota > Actinomycetes > Actinomycetales > Microbacteriaceae > Ruicaihuangia > Ruicaihuangia caeni. Next base: position 314,713 of record NZ_JASATX010000002.1, read on the forward strand.
ACGGCATGTGGATCTCTACCTTCCACTCGGCGTGCGTGCGCATCCTGCGTCGCGAGGCCGAGACGATCGGCTACACCAAGACGTTCACCATCTACGACTCGGCCGACTCTCGCGCGCTCATCAAGCGCATTCTCAAGGAGACGGATGCCGACACGATGGGGTTCACGCCTGGAAGCGTGGCGGCCCGCATCTCGAAGCTCAAGAACGAGCTCGCCGACGTCGACAGCTTCGCCCGACAGGCGAACTTCAACGATCCGAAAGAGGCGCTCTTCGTCGAGATCTTCCGGCGCTACAGCTCGGAGCTCGAGCGCGCGAAGGCGTTCGACTTCGACGACCTCATCGCGCAGACGGTCTACCTGTTCCGTGCGTTCCCGAAGGTCGCGGCGCTCTACCAGCGTCGCTTCCGGCATGTGCTGGTCGACGAGTACCAAGACACCAACCACGCTCAGTACTCGTTGATCAGAGAGCTGACCCGACCGGTCGAAGCGCATGTCGCAGCAGAGCTGGAAGCCGAGCAGGGCTACTCCTCGAGCCAGCGCGCGGCCGACGGCGCCATCCCAGCGGCGTCGCTCACCGTGGTCGGTGACTCCGACCAGTCGATCTACGCCTTCCGTGGTGCCGACATCCGCAACATCGTCGAGTTCGAGCGCGATTTCCCAGGCGCCAAGGTCATCCTGCTCGAGCAGAACTACCGCTCGACCCAGAACATCCTCGACGCCGCCAACGCGGTGATCTCGAACAACTTCGACCGCAAAGACAAGAAGCTGTTCACGACGGTCGGCGGGGGCGACAAGATCGTCGGCTACACCGGCTACTCGGGGCACGACGAGGCGCAGTTCGTCGCCGACGAGATCACGGCGCTGCACGACCGCGGTGTCGACTACCGCGACATCGCGGTGTTCTACCGCACGAACTCCCAGACGCGCGCGCTGGAGGAGATCTTCATCCGCTCGGCGATCCCGTATCGGGTGCTCGGCGGCACGAAGTTCTACGAGCGGGCCGAGATTAAAGACGCGATGGCGTATCTGATCACCGTGGCGAACCCCGACGACCCGATGGCGCTGCGCCGCATCATGAATGTGCCCAAGCGGGGCATCGGGCCCGCCACCGAGGCGGCCCTGCAACTGCACGCCGACACCCGCGGCATCACACTGCGCGAGGCGATGCGCGAGGCAGACCAGCTCGGGCTCGGGCCGAAGGTCACCGGTGCGTTGCGAGAGCTGGCAACCCTGCTCGACGAAGAGATGGAGCGCGCGCCGCGCACGCCCGTTCCCGACACGCTCAAGGCGCTGCTCGAGCGCAGCGGCTACCTCGAAGCTCTTCGCAACTCACGCGACCCGCAAGACGAGGCGCGCGCAGAGAACGTCGAGGAACTGGTCGCGGTGACGCGAGAGTTCCAACGCAGCACCCCCGATGGCACGCTGCTCGACTTCCTCACCGAGGTATCGCTCGTCGCGGCCGCCGACGAACTCGATGACTCCAGTGGCACCGTCTCGCTCATGACGCTGCACACCGCGAAGGGGCTCGAGTTCGACGCGGTCTTCATCACGGGCGTCGAGGAAGACCTCCTCCCGCACCGGATGTCGGCCTCGGAGCCCGGCGGCCCCTCCGAGGAGCGAAGGCTCTTCTACGTAGGCATCACCCGCGCCCGCAAGAAGCTCTACCTGTCTCTTGCAATGACCCGGGCGCAGTTCGGCGATGTGACAGTGGCGATGCCCAGCCGCTACCTGCAGGAGATCCCCGCCGAGCTCATCGAGTGGAAGCAGTCGCCCGGCATGGCGAACTCGCGCGGCGGCAGCCAGCCAAGGGCGCTCAATGCGCGCCGCGAGCGCGGCTTCAACCTTCGCGACTCGCTGCCGCCCGCGCCTTCGAAGCCGCGCGTGAAGACCGAGTGGACCAACCAGGTCACGGGCAAGATGCGCGACAACGGCGACCTCACGCTCGCAGCGGGCGACCGCATCCGCCACACCGACTTCGGCGAAGGCCGCGTCACCTCCGTGAGCGGGCAGGGCGCGAAGTCGATCGCCGAAGTGCAGTTCGACCAGGTCGGCCGCAAGCGACTGCTCATCAAGATCGCGCCGATCGAGAAGCTCTAGGCGTCCAGTTCGTCAATCCGGGCGGGGTGGACGGGCCTCCACCGTCACGGGCCGTGGCGCGCTCAGCGGCGGGGGTAAACTGGCCCGCGGCCCATTTGTCTCGACATCGAACTATCTCGAGGTCAAGACACTGGAAGATCATCGCCCTCGACGGAGCATTGGAAGAGCACTGTGGATCTTTTCGAGTACCAGGCCAGGGACCTCTTTGAGTCCTACGGCGTGCCAGTACTGCCCGGCCTGGTGGCCGACACCCCCGACGAAGCGAAGGCTGCGGCCGAGAAGCTCGGCGGCACGGTCGTCGTCAAGGCGCAGGTGAAGACCGGCGGCCGCGGCAAGGCCGGCGGTGTGAAGGTCGTGCACAACCCCGATGACGCGTATGCCGCGGCAGAGCAGATTCTCGGGCTCGACATCAAGGGACACGTGGTCAACCGCGTCATGATCGCGGCGGGCGCGCGCATCGCCAAGGAGTTCTACTTCTCGGTGCTGCTCGACCGGGCGAACCGCTCCTACCTCTCGCTCTGCAGTGTCGAGGGCGGCATGGAGATCGAGCAGCTCGCGGTGGAGCGTCCTGACGCGCTCGCCCGCATCGAGGTCGACCCGCTCACCGGCATCGACAAGGCCAAGGCTCTCGAGATCGCCAAGGCTGCTCGCTTCGATGACGACCTCGTCGAGAAGGTCGCGGATGTCTTCGTGAAGCTCTACGAGGTGTACAAGGGCGAAGACGCCACCCTCGTCGAGGTGAACCCGCTCGTGCTCACCGAAGACGGCGAGCTCATCGCGCTCGACGGCAAGGTCACCCTCGACGACAACGCCGAGTTCCGCCACCCGAAGCACGAGCAGCTCGAAGACAAGTCGGCTGCCGACCCGCTCGAGGCGAAGGCCAAGGAGCAGGACCTCAACTACGTGAAGCTCGACGGTGAGGTGGGCGTCATCGGCAACGGCGCCGGCCTGGTGATGAGCACCCTCGACGTCGTCGCCTACGCGGGCGAGAACCACGGCGGTGTGAAGCCGGCGAACTTCCTCGACATCGGCGGCGGAGCGTCAGCAGAGGTCATGGCTGCGGGCCTCGACGTGATCCTCGGCGACCCGCAGGTGAAGAGCGTCTTCGTGAACGTCTTCGGCGGCATCACCGCCTGCGACGCGGTTGCGAAGGGCATCGTCGGTGCGCTCGCCGAACTGGGCTCGACCGCCAACAAGCCGCTGGTCGTGCGACTCGACGGCAACAACGTCGAGGAGGGCCGCCGCATCCTCACCGAGGCGAACCACCCGCTGGTCACCCTCGCCGCGACCATGGACGAGGGCGCCGACAAGGCTGCCGAGCTCGCCCACAACGCTGCCTGAACGAGAAACGGACTCCGGAACAATGTCAATCTTCCTCAACAAGGACTCCAAGGTCATCGTCCAGGGCATCACGGGCGGTGAGGGCACCAAGCACACGGCACTCATGCTGAAGGCCGGCACCAACATCGTCGGCGGCGTCAACGCCCGCAAGGCCGGCACCACGGTGCTGCACGGTGACAAGGAACTGCCGGTGTACGCGAGCGTCGCCGAAGCGATGGAGAAGACCGGCGCCGACGTGTCGATCGCGTTCGTGCCGCCGGCATTCACCAAGGACGCGATGATCGAAGCCATCGACGCTGAGATCCCGCTGCTCGTCGTGATCACCGAGGGTGTGCCCGTCGGCGACACCGCTGAGGCATGGGCGCACGCGAAGGCCAAGGGCAACAAGACGCGCATCATCGGCCCCAACTGCCCGGGCATCATCACGCCCGACGAGGCGCTCGTCGGCATCACCCCGGCGAACATCACGGGCAAGGGCCCCATCGGCCTGGTGTCGAAGTCTGGCACCCTGACCTACCAGATGATGTACGAGCTGCGTGACTTCGGCTTCTCGACCGCCATCGGCATCGGCGGCGACCCCGTGATCGGCACGACGCACATTGACGCACTCGAGGCGTTCGAGGCCGACCCCGAGACCAAGGCGATCGTCATGATCGGCGAGATCGGCGGCGACGCCGAGGAGCGCGCGGCCGAGTTCATCAAGGCCAATGTGACCAAGCCCGTGGTGGGCTACGTCGCAGGCTTCACCGCGCCCGAGGGCAAGACCATGGGTCACGCCGGCGCCATCGTGAGCGGCTCCGCCGGCACCGCCCAGGCGAAGAAGGAAGCGCTCGAGGCCGCAGGCGTGAAGGTCGGCAAGACGCCGTCCGAGACCGCGCAGCTGATGCGCGAGATCCTGCAGTCGCTCTAAGCACACACAGGGTCGGGTTCACCGGCTGTCGACCGGATGCCGGGGCCGCGAGTTCGCGCCCCGGCATCCGTCATTTCCGCCCAGACCGGACTCGCCATCGAGATGCCACGAAGTGCACACGATCCGCAGCATTCGTTGCAGTTCCTGTCATCTCGTCGCGTCGTCTCCCGGCTGGACGCCGCGGAGCAACGGTGAGGCGACAACGGCACCGGGTGTCACCGCGCGCCGCGCGGAGAGAGCACCGCGCGGGGGTTAGGGTCGAGCGCGTATGAACCGCCGCTTCACCATGCTTCTGGCCGCGTTCGAGACCGCGGTCGTGGTCGCCGTCGGGGTGGCGATCCCGCTCGCGGTCACCACGGTGCTCTGGGGCTTCCACTTTCAGCTCGCCCTCGGCTGGGACGTCTTCTGGCGGGCCGCCGTCGATCTCTGGCTGGTCGGCCACGGCGTGGACGTGCTCGTCCGAGTCGATCCGGAACTCGCCGCGTCGATGGGGATCGCGGAGGGGGATGCCGCCTTCGTCGTGACCATCGCGGCGCTCGGCTTCGCGCTGCTCACGGTATTGCTCGCGCTCCGAACGGGCCGGCGCATCGCCGAGACCCCGCACCGGTTCATCGGAGAATCGGTGGCGCTCGGCACGTTCGCCCTCTTGTCGCTGCTGCTGACGGTGAGTGCCGACTTCCCGGCGGTCAGCCCCTCGCTCTGGCAAGGTCCGCTGCTGCCCACGGTGGTGTTCGCGATCGGCCTGTTCATCGGGTCGACGCGAGAGAGGCTGCGCAACCCGGCCGAGCAGCACGGCAGCAGCATCCGCGATTGGATCGACGACTGGCCGCCCACGGTGAGGGACGTCGCGGCATCCGCTCTCCGCACCGGCGCCGCCGCCGCGGCCATCGTGGTCGGGGTGGCCGCTGTCGCTCTGGGAGTGCAGATCGTCACGCACTACGCCGAGATCATCCGTCTCTACGAGGCCGGACAGACCGGCATGCTCGGAGGCGCGGTGGTGACCTTCGCCCAGCTCGCGCTCCTTCCGAACTTCGTCATCTGGACGGCTGCCTGGTTCATCGGCCCCGGGTTCGCCATCGGTGCGGGATCATCGGTCGGTCCGCTCGGCACAGCACTCGGCCCGCTGCCGACAGTGCCGGTGCTCGGAGCGCTGCCGACCGGCGAGCTCGAGTGGGGTGTGCTGGGACTCCAGGTTCCCGTGGTAGCGGGGTTCCTCGCAGGGGCGCTCACTGTCGTGACCTCGCGTGATCGTGCTCCGCTCATGCACCTGGCCGGGGGAGCGGGAGCGGGCATCGTGGCGGGTCTCTCGCTGGGTCTGCTCGCCTGGGCGTCCGCTGGTTCTGCGGGGCCCGGACGGCTCGCCACGGTCGGCCCCGACCCGCTCGCGGTCGCGCTGTGGGCGGCCTTGGAGATCGGCGTGGCCGCCGCGCTGGGGAGCCTCGCGACCGGGTTCGCGCGTGATCGCCGCCGCATGAGCAGCGAGGCCGTGCCGCTAGGCTAGAACGGTGTTGCGCCTGGTCGTCCTGATCTCCGGCGGCGGGTCGAACCTCCGCGCGTTGCTCGACTCCGCAGCGGATGCCGGGTTCCCCGCGCGCATCGTCGCGGTCGGCGCCGACCGAGACGCAGGCGGGCTCGCGCACGCCGAGGAGTTCGGCATCCCGACCTTTGTGGTCGCGCCATCCGGGTTTCCGACCCGCGAGGCCTGGGGCGAGGAACTGCTCGAGCAGATCCAGCGATGGCAGCCTGATCTCGTCGTGCTCAGCGGCTTCATGCGGTTGCTGCCCGAACGGATGGTCGCGGCGCTCAGCCCGGCGCTCATCAACACTCATCCCGCCTACCTGCCCGAGTTCCCCGGCGCGCACGGCGTTCGCGACGCGCTGGCCGCCGGAGTGGTCGAGACGGGCGCATCCGTGATCGTCGTCGACAACGGAGTCGATACGGGGCCGATCATCGCCCAGCAGCGCGTGCCAGTGCTGCCGGGCGACACGGAAGCCACCCTGCACGACCGCATCAAGCCCGTCGAGCGCGAACTGCTTCGGCAGGTCATCCTCGACATCGCCACCGGCCGTCTCGAATTGAAGGAGCTCGCACGATCATGAGCGCGCCTCGTAGCCAAGATCCAAGCCTCTACCGCGACCGCGACGTCGTGCCGGTCAAGCGAGCGCTGATCTCCGTGAGCGACAAGACCGGTCTCGCCGACTTCGCGGTCGAGCTCGCGAAGGCCGGCGTCGAGCTGGTGTCGACCGGCTCCACCGCCGCCACCATGCGTGAGGCCGGCGTGGACGTTCGCGATGTGGCCGAGCTCACCGGGTTCCCGGAGTCGCTCGACGGCCGTGTCAAGACGCTGCACCCCGCCGTGCACGCCGGCATCCTCGCCGACCTGCGGCTCGAAGATCACGAGCGCCAGCTGGGCGAGCTCGGAATTGAGCCCTTCGAGCTCGTCGTGGTCAACCTGTACCCCTTCACCGAGACGGTGATGAGCGGGGCCGCCGACGCCGACGTCATCGAGAACATCGACATCGGAGGCCCGACGCTCGTGCGCGCGGCAGCGAAGAACCACGCGAACGTCGCGATCGTGGTCGACCCCGAGGACTACGCCGAAGTGCTCGATGCCGTGCGTCAGGGCGGAACCCCGCTCGGCCTTCGGCGGCAGCTCGCCTCGATCGCCTTCGACCACACCGCCTCGTACGACGCCGCCGTCGCGAGCTGGTTCGCCGCGAACGTGTACGACCCGTGGGAAGAGCTCGACGAGGTATTCGAAGACGCCGACCTCGAAGCGGACGTCGAGGGCGAAGAGTCCGACGACACCGGGTGGGGCGACGGCATCGGCCTCGACGCGGAGCTTGGTCAGGTGCTGCGCTACGGCGAGAACTCCCACCAGTCAGCCGCCCTCTACGTGGGCGACGGCGCCGCCGGGATCGCCCAGGCGGTGCAGCTGCACGGCAAGGAGATGTCGTACAACAACTACGTGGATGCGGATGCCGCGCTGCGCGCAGCGTACGACCACACCCAGCCGGCGGTCGCCATCATCAAGCACGCCAATCCCTGCGGCATCGCGATCGGCGACACGATCGCGGCGGCTCACCGGCTCGCGCACGAGTGCGATCCCGTATCGGCCTTCGGCGGAGTGATCGCCGCGAACCGCACCATCACGCGTGAGGCGGCGGAGTCGATCAAGGACATCTTCACCGAGGTCATCGTCGCCCCGGGGTTCGAGCCGGGAGCGCTCGAACTGCTCACGCAGAAGAAGAACCTGCGCCTGCTGCAGCTTCCCGACGACTACGAGCGCGACGAGCTCGAGCTGCGTCAGATCTCGGGCGGGCTGCTCGTGCAGGAGCCCGACGACCACTTCGCCCCGGCCTCCGAGTGGACGTTGGCGACCGGTCGACCGGCGGATGACGCAACCCTCGCCGATCTTGAGTTCGCGTGGCGAGCGGTGCGCGCGGTGAAGTCGAACGCGATCCTGCTCGCCTCGGGCGGAGCGTCGGTCGGTGTCGGCATGGGCCAAGTGAACCGGGTCGACTCCTGCCACCTCGCGGTGCAGCGCGCCGGCGCTCGCGCGGCGGGCAGTGTCGCGGCATCCGACGCGTTCTTCCCGTTCGCCGACGGACTCCAGGTGCTCATCGACGCGGGTGTGAAGGCGGTGGTGCAGCCCGGTGGGTCGGTGCGTGACGCCGAAGTGATCGAGGCCGCCGAGAAGGCTGGCGTGACCATGTACTTCACGGGCGAGCGCCACTTCTTCCACTGAGGGGGCACTGAGCGCTGCACTGAGCGCGGCACTGCGCGCTGAACTGAGCTCGGCGCCGAGCGCTGCCGAAAGCCGCACTGAGCGGGGCTTGTCGGCACCCCTGCGGACTCGATAAGCTGATCGGCTGCTGCCGCGCGTCCGCGACCGAAGGACGCCCGTCAGCAGGCGGGATCATCGCGAGCGGTGCAGGGGCTATACGCCTCGCGCCGACGCCGTGGGAGCCCGCAGCATCCGCCGATCCGGCAGGCCGCACGATGGTCCGCCGCAGCCGCGTCACACCACGACGCTCTCAGGAAGCATGATGTCGCCCCGACCGCACTCGACCGACCGCCACAAGCCACGTGACCGCCGCAAGCCACGTGACCCCCGCCAGTCACGCCCCTCAACGGCGCGCGCCATCGCGCGTCTCTACCCCTGGGCGCGACCGGCGCTGCCGCGCATCGTGCTGGGCGCCGTCGCCGCCCTCACGGGCGCGGTGGTGGCGCTGCTGATCCCGCAGGTGCTGCGCTCACTCGTCGACGGCGGCCTATCGGATGGCGACCCCGCCGCGATCTGGCCCGCTGTCGGACTGGTGACCGCACTCGGTGTGCTCGAAGCCGGCATGGTCGCTCTCCGACGGTGGTTCGTGCTCGTTCCGGGCACGCGGGTCGAAGCGGCCATGCGCCAGGACTTCTACGCGAAGCTGCAGGACCTGCCGGTCTCGTTCCATGATCGATGGCCAAGCGGTCAGCTGCTCTCGCGTGTGGTGAGCGACCTGAACCTGATCCGCCGATGGCTCTCGTTCGGCGTCGTGCTGCTTGTGGTGAACACCGTCACCATCCTCATCGGAATGCTGCTGCTCTGGCAGCTCAGCTGGCAGCTCGCGGTGCTGTTCCTCATCTGCTCCGTGCCGCTCTGGGTGTACGGCTACCGCTTCGAGAACAAGTACTCGGCCGTCGCCCGCCGCAGCCAGGACCAGGCGGGCGACCTGGCCACCACGGTCGAGGAGTCGGTGCACGGCATCCGGGTGCTCAAGGCGTTCGGCCGCGGGCATCACGCGCTGGAGCGCTTCTCGCAGCAGGCCGAGGAGCTCCGCACCACCGAGATGGAGAAGGCGCGTGCCATCGCGGGCATCTGGCTGTGGCTGCTGCTCGTGCCGGATGTCACCTTCGCGCTCTCGCTCTTCGGCGGCGTGCTGCTGGCAGTCGCCGGCGAGGTGTCGGTCGGCGCGCTGGTCGCCTTCTTCGCGACCGCGACCGTCTTGCGGTGGCCGGTCGAGTCCATCGGATTCCTGCTGTCGATGACCTTCGATACCCGCACGGCCGTCGACAGGTTCTTCGAGGTGATGGACGAGCGAAACACGATCGTCGACCCCGTTGCGCCCTCGACAGTGGCGCGTCCGCAGGGACGTCTGACGTTCGAGGACGTGCACTTCCGTTACCACGACGCCCCGGCGGGCCAGCGCGATCTGCTCGACGGCATCGACCTCGACATCCGGCCCGGCGAGACGATCGCCCTTGTGGGCCTCACCGGTTCGGGTAAGTCGACCGTCACCGCGCTGACGACGCGGCTCTACGACGTGACAGGCGGGCGCATCCTCCTCGACGGCATCGACATCCGCGACCTCACCCGTGAAGAACTTCGCAGCCACATCGCGATGGCGTTCGAAGACGCGACGCTGTTCTCGGCATCCGTGCGCGACAACGTGCTGCTGGGGAATCCGGATGCCGACGACGACGCGTTGCGCGAGGCGCTCGAGATCGCGCAAGCCGGCTTCGTGTACGAGCTGCCAGAAGGGGTCGACACCATGGTCGGCGAGGAGGGCTTGAGCCTCTCGGGCGGGCAGCGCCAGCGCCTCGCCCTGGCTCGAGCGGTCGCGGCGAAGCCCAGCGTGCTGGTGCTCGACGACCCGCTCTCGGCGCTCGACGTCGACACCGAAGCGCTCGTGGAGCAGGCGCTTCGCCAAGTGCTCGCCTCGACGACCGCGGTCATCGTTGCGCACCGGCCCTCCACGGTGATGCTCGCGGATCGCGTCGCGCTGCTGGAGCATGGGCGGGTCACGGCCGTCGGCACGCACTCCGAGTTGCTCGCCGGCAATGACCACTACCGCTTCGTGCTCAGTTCGCTCGAGCACGAGACACGACCCGAGCGCGAGGAGGCCCCCGCATGAGCGTCATCGGCGTAGAAGGCGAAGACCGCGAGCACCTGTCGAAGGAGGAGCGGCGTCACCTCAGGCGGCGCTCATTCGCGCTGCTCCGCTCACTGCTGCACCCCGTACGCGGCACCGTCGCGCTCACGGCTGCGGTGGTGGTGATCAGCTCCGCGGCGCAGGTCGCCGGCCCTGCCCTGATCGCCTATGGCATCGATGCAGGACTGCCCGCGCTGCTGCGCAATGATTGGCTGCCCCTCGGGCTTGCCGTCGGCGCGTACATCGCGACGGGCGTACTGGGCGCGGTGCTCATCGCGTGGTACACCGTGCTGACGGCACGCGTGAGCCAGGCGATCCTGATCGATCTGCGTCGTCGCATCTTCCTGCACACGCAGAAGCTGAGCCTCGAGTTCCATGAGAACTACACCTCAGGTCGCATCATCGCGCGTCAGACTAGCGACCTCGACGCGATCAAGGAGTTGCTGAACTCCGGACTCAACCAGCTCGTGCAGGGCGGGCTCTACATGCTGTTCGTCGGCGTGGCGATGTTCATCGTCGACTGGGTGAGCGGCCTGGTGCTGCTCGCATCGATCGTGCCGCTGGCGGTGCTCACGCGGTGGTTCCAGCTCAAGAGCGAGCGGCTGTTCCGGCGTACGCGGGTGGCGTCTGCCCGGTTGATCGTGCAATTCGTCGAGACCATGACGGGCATCCGTGCCGTCAAGGCGTTCCGGAAGGAACGGCGCAACGATGATGAGTTCGCCGAGCAGGTCGAGGAGTATCGCTCCGCGAACGCGAAGGTGATTGGCGCTTTCGGCACCTATGAACCGGGACTCATCCTCATCGGCAATCTCGCGCTCGCCGCGGTGCTGCTGATCGGCGGGTTCCGAGTGGTCGACGGCTCACTGGCGATCGGTGTGCTGCTCGCCGCGTTGCTGTACACGCGCAACTTCTACGCGCCGGCCGAAGACATGGCGATGTTCTACAACTCGTACCAATCGGCATCGGCCGCGCTCGAGAAGATCTCGGGCGTGCTCGAAGAGCTGCCGGGCGTGCCCGACCCGGCCGATCCGGAACCGCTCGGTCATCCCGCGGGGCACCTCGAATTCGACTCGGTCACGTTCGCCTACACACCGGCGCGGGTGGTGCTGCCGCAGTTCTCGCTCGACATCCCGGCCGGGCAGACCATCGCCCTTGTCGGCACGACCGGTGCCGGCAAGTCGACGCTCGCCAAGCTCATCTCGCGCTTCTATGACCCGAGCGAAGGCGCCGTCAGGCTCGACGGCGTCGACCTGCGCCGATTGAAGCCGGATGACCTTCGCCGCGCCATCGTGATGGTGACGCAGGAGGCGTATCTCTTCAGCGGCTCGGTGGCCGACAACATCGCTCTCGGGAAGCCGGGCGCGAGCATGGAGGAGATCACGGATGCCGCGAAAGCGGTGGGCGCGCACGACTTCATCGTCGCGTTGCCCGACGGCTATGACACCGACGTGAACAAGCGCGGCGGGCGCGTGTCGTCGGGCCAGCGACAATTGCTGTCGTTCGCACGGGCGTTCCTGGCTGATCCGGCGGTGCTGATCCTCGACGAGGCGACGGCGTCGCTCGACATCCCGAGCGAACGGCTCGTGCAGCGCGGGCTCCAGACGCTGCTCGCCGACCGGACGGCGATCATCATCGCGCACCGTCTCTCGACCGTCGCGATCGCCGACCGTGTGCTCGTGATGGAGCACGGCCGCATCGTCGAAGACGGCGCTCCTGACGACCTCATCGCCGGTGACGGCCGCTTCGCTCGGCTTCACAGCGCCTGGCGCGACTCGCTGGTCTGAGTCGCCGCGGGCGCGAGTGCCGCAGCCATGCGCTTGCCCTGCGCCTCACCTCCGAGCGGCGAGCCGCAGGGCAAGCGGTCACGCGACGCTCAGGAGAGTGCGCGGAGGCGCGGTGCGAGGTCGCGGCGGAAGAGTTCGAGGAACCGCTTCTGGTCGTGACCGGGGTTGTGGAACACCAGGTGGTTCAGACCGGCGTCGATGTACTGCTTGATCTGCTCCACGGCCTCGTCGGGGTCGGAGGCGACGATCCACCGCTTGGCGACCTGCTCGATCGGCAGCGCGTCGGCGGCGGCCTCCATCTCGATCGGGTCCTCGATGGAGTGCTTCTGCTCGGCGGTCAGCGAGAGCGGTGCCCAGAAGCGGGTGTTCTCCAGCGCGGCATCCGCGTCGGTGTCGTACGAGATCTTGATCTCGATCATCCGGTCGAGGTCTTCGAGCTCGCGGCCCGACTTCGCGGCGCCCTCCGCGACGGCGGGCATGAGCTGCTCGGTGTAGAGCTCCATGCCCTTGCCCGACGTGCAGATGAAGCCGTCGCCGGCACGGCCGGCGTAGCGGGCGACCATCGGCCCGCCGGCAGCGATGTACACCGGGATGCCGCCCTCCGGCACGTCGTAGATCGAGGCGCCGTCGGTCTTGTAGTACTCGCCGTCGAAGCTGACCCGGTCGCCGACCCACAGCTCGCGCATCAGGTCGACGGCTTCACGGAGCCTCGCGAAGCGCTCCTTGAACTCGGGCCACTCGCCGGCGAAGCCGGTGGCGATCTCGTTCAGCGCCTCGCCGGTGCCGACTCCGAGCATCACCCGTCCCGGGTACAGGCACCCCATGGTCGCGAACGCCTGCGCGACGACGGCCGGGTTGTACCGGAACGTCGGCGTCATCACCGACGTGCCGATCATGACGCGCTTGGTGCGCTCACCGACCGCCGTCATCCACGAGATCGAGAACGGTGCGTGCCCGCCGTTGTGCCTCCAGGGCTGGAAGTGGTCGCTCGCGGTCACGCTGTCGAGGCCGTACTCCTCGGCCATCACTCCGAGTTCGACGAGTTCGCGCGGTGCGAATTGCTCAGCGGATGCCTTGAGTCCCAGTTTCAGCACAGATCTCTCCTTGGTCGGCGGCGTTGCCGTAGTGGTAAGGCGCCGGTCAGCGATGCCCCTCTCAGTATCGCTGATCATGGGGAGCGAGTGCCACCAGAATGAACCACCGGTTCAATGTATGAACCATCCTTATTGCGCTTCGCCGTTACACAGATGAGAGTGCTGGCGCCGGACGGAACGCCTCGATCATCGCTTCGTAGTTCTCGGTCAACGGGAGAATGACGATTTCGTCAACGCCCGTCGCCTCCCACTTCTTCAGCTGCTCCTGGCACTCCTCACGGGTACCAGCGGCGATGTAGTTCAATGCGATATCTTCGGTGACGAGCTCGGTCGCCTCGTCGAGGGCTTCGGGCCGGGAGGGCCATTGGCCGACCACGCGCTTCACCTCCGCGAGAAATTCCTCGGGAAGCCCGCTGGCAAGGCCAATATGCGGCTGCTGCCCGAGGTACATGGCGTAGAGCCGCCGTGCCGCGCGCCTGGCGTTGTCGCCGTCTTCGTCCAGCGCGACGTTGACGTACACGGGCTTGGCAATGTCATCGAGCGCCCGGCCGGCGCGCTCGGCGCCGATCCGGATGTGTTCGATGCTTTCGACGATGTAGTCGGGCTTCAGCAGGCCGTTGATCAGTGCGCCGTCAGCGACTTCGCCCGCAAGTTCCATCATCTTGGGACCCGTAGGTCCCAGATAGATGGGGACGTTCTGTGGTACTCGCGGATCCCCGTGCCCGAGGTCAAGGCTGAGTCCGTCGACGCTCAACAGATCGCTCTTGAACGTAACGTTTTCCTCCAAGGCGAGCAACCGGCGCACAACGTCGACGTATTGACGCATCTGCGTCAGCGGCTTCGACCGAACGATCCCTTGCTTCGCTGCCAGCGGGTCCCAATAGGCACCGAGCCCCATGATGACGCGGTCTGGAGCAAGGTTGTTCAATGTGGCGAACGTCATTGCCATGAGTGCTGGGTTGCGGTTCCACGTGTTCACTACTCCCGAACCGATCTGGATCCGCTGTGTGCGGGCGGCGATCGCGCCCATCACCGAGATCGCGTCCCGCGCGAGCCGAGTCTCGCAGACCCAGATCGAGGAATAGCCGTTCTCTTCAGCGAGTTGAGCGAGTTCGAGCTGTTCCGGAACTGATGGGCGATCGAGGACTGCGAATCCGTACTTCATCGGCGATCTCAGCGATCCGGCAAGCTCCGCGATCTCATTCGGCGTCTTCATCGTCACCTTCGGCTGTCGTGGCATCCCCGGGCGGGAGGCCTAGGCCTTCAAGCCTGCTGACGGCGTTGGGACGTGTCCAATATCGAATTCGTCTCTCATTGAGGAGAGCAACGCACCTAATCGCCGGCGGCAGGGGTCGGGAGGACCTCTTCCGCGATTCGGAGCACCTTCTGCAGGGCGGGGGAGTGGTTGTTGCTGCGCCAAGCCAGCGCGGCGTGCAGCACTCGGGGAGGCCCGGACAGCGGCCGGAAGATGAGGTCATCGCGCGCGTGCTGCACGGACGACGGTGTCAATGTCACGCCGACTCCAGCGGCCACCAGCGCAAGGATCGTGTAGGTATCAGGCGCTTCCTGTGCGATCTGGGGGCTGAATCCGGCTTCGACACACGCGTGGACGAGCGCATCGCGCACCGAGGACGCGACGATACCCGGAAATGTGACGAACGGTTCTTCTGCCAAATCCGAAAGATCGATGCGAGGTAGTGAGGTCAGGCGGTGATGGGCCGGCAGCGCCACGACCAGTTCCTCTTGCTCGATGATGCGATGGGCCACACCGTCCCGATTGATCGGCAGTCGCACGAAGGCGAGATCGAGCGACCCATCAGCCACTTCGGAGAGCGCATCGTTGGCATAGTTCTGGCGGGAGAGGACCAGCCGCAGTCCCGGGTGGTGCTCTCGCACCGCGCCTGCGAGTCGCGGAAGGTGAAGGTGACTCGAAGCGCCTGAGAACCCGAGTGATACTCGACCGAGCTCACCCCGCCCGCCCGATCGTGCGGCTCGAATGGCGACGTCGACATCGTCCAGCACCCGAATCGCGGGCTTCAACAACGCCTCGCCCGCCTCTGTGAGGCGAACAGCGCGAGTCGTTCGTTCGAAGAGTTCCACCCGCAACTCTCGCTCCAACTGCCTAATCCGCTGGCTGAGGGGCGGCTGGGCCATTTGCAGTCGGGCCGCGGCACGACCGAAATGCAGTTCTTCGGCCACCGCGACGAATGCGGTGAGGTGTCTCAGTTCCATTGCGGGAGCATAACGAGTCCCGTCCTAATAGGTATAGCGTTAGGACGGGACTCGAAACATGCCGAGGTTAGGCGATCGCTTCTGCATCCAGTTCATCGCTCGCGTAGAGGCTTCGAGCGCCACTGCGGGCGTGGTGGCGCCGCATCAGCAACATGCCGAGCAAGCACCCGGCGAGCGAGACCAGCCCGATTATCGCGAGCAAGAGCGCTACGCCCCACGAACTGCCTCCCGACGTAGCAAGAATCGTCACACCGAGCGCTGGCATGAAGCCACCCACCAGGCTTCCGATGTTGTACGTCACCGCGAGGCCGCTGTATCGGATCGCGTCCGTGAAGAAGCGACCGAGGATCACTCCGACGATCCCGAACGGCGAAGTCACCAGCGCGATGCCGATCACGATTCCCAGCTGCACCAGCGCGGTCTCCTTCGTCTCGACCATGGCGAAGACAGGGAAGGCGCAGGCTGAGGCCGCGATTGCGGCGACGATGAATACCTTGGTCACCTCGAAGCGGTCCGCCAGCCACGAGTACATCGCGATCATGAAAATCTGCACCACAGTGCCGATGAGAATTGCATTCAGAATGAGATCGCGGGGAAGGTTCAGCGTGGCCGTTCCGTAGTTGGTCATGAACGTCGTCACAACGTAGAAACCGCTCGCGCTGAGCTGCACCATGAAGATTCCGGCGATGACCCGTCCCCAGGCGGTCCGCAGCAGCGCGGCGAGCGGTACCTTCTCGAGTTGCTGAGCACGCGCCGCTCGCGCGAACAGCGGCGACTCCTCGATGCCGAGTCGCATATAGAGGCCGATCGCCAAGAGCAGGAACGACACGAGGAACGGGACGCGCCAACCCCACGTGGCGAATCCGTCGCCGGGAAGATTGCTGAACAGGCTGAAGAGCCCGGTTGACATCAGGGTGCCGAACGGCGCCCCGAGCTGCACGAACATCTGGTAACGAGCACGCCGCTTCTTCGGAGCGTGTTCGAGCACGAGAGTGGTGGCGCCGCCCCACTCACCGCCCAGGCAGAAGCCCTGGACAAGACGCAGCAAGAGCAGCAGGATCGGCGCGGCCACCCCGATTGCGTCGTAGGTCGGCAACAATCCAATGAGGCCGGTCGCGCCGCCCATGATCGTCATTGTGAGGATCAGGGTGAAACGGCGACCGCGCTTGTCGCCCAAGTGGCCGAAGAAGATCGCCCCCAGGGGCCGCATCAAGAATCCGGCTGCGAAAGTCAGGAACGCGACGAGCGTTCCAGTTACCGGGTCGAGGTTCGAGAAGAAGACCGCATTGAAGATGAGGGCGGCGGCCGTGCCGTACGCGAAGTAATCGAACCATTCGAGGGCGGTGCCCGCCGTAGAGGAAATGATGACTCGGCGCATCATGGACGGCGAGGTGACCATTGGTTCCCCGCTCGCGTTGTCTTGTGTGCTCACCTGAACTCCTTTGTCTTGGTAGGCGGGGCGTCGGCATTGACGCTCCCGTTGCATTCGCCGGCTTCGGCCCTCCAGCTATTCGAAGTACCGTGTCAGCCCTCGGTCGAACCTTCGGACCAACTCGTTCACCTCCTCGGCGGTGATGACCAGGGGAGGCGCCACCATCACGACATGGGTGGTCGAAGAGCCAGGCACATGAGACGTGGCCGGGTAGAGCAGCAGACCCGCATCCCTCATCGCGCCTAACAGCAGACCCGCGCTTGACTGTCGATCGTCGGGGCGTGCCACTATCTCGACCGCGTTCATCAACCCGACACCGCGAACACTGCTGATCCGCTCGGAGTGCCGCTCTCGGAGCAGGCGGAGTTGTGTCCGCAGTTCCTCTCCTCTTGCGTGAACCGACGACAGGAACTGTTCAGCGAGGATGATTCTGCACGCGGCGAGGCCGACGGCGCTCGGCAGGGGCGTGTTCATGTACGTGTGCCCGAGACCGACGCCACCGAGCTCGTCGAGTCGTTCCGCCACTGCAGTAGTGACGATCACACCGCCGAGGGGACAGTAGCCACCGCTGACGCCCTTGCCGAACGTGACGACATCCGGTTCGAGGCCGAGGTGCTCGAATGCAAAGAGCCTTCCGGTGCGGCCGAACCCGCTCATGACTTCATCGACGATGAGTAGCGCTCCGGTTTCGCGGCAGAAGCGCTGAATTCGATCGGTGTACGAACGCGGCGGAACAATTGCACCGCCCGACGTTCCACTCACGGCCTCGATCATCACCGCTGCGACGTGGTGGGGTTGCACCGAGCAAAGAGCGGTCTCCAACTCTGCAAGGAGGCGGCTCTCACCCTCGGCGTCGAGATCGGGGCCCGGGGAAGGCAGCCGTGGCACTTCGAACAGGAGCGGTTCCATCACCGCCCGGCGCTCCGCGAGTCCCGTGAGCGACAGCGCACCCAATGTCGCGCCGTGATAACTGCGCCCTCGGGCTAGAACATGCTGCCGTTCCGGGTGCCCCTCGCCATGCCAATATCTGATGCTGAGCGCGAGGGCGAGCTCGTTGGCGTCCGAGCCGCTGCTCACGAACATCGAGCTCGAGAGATCACCGGGCGCCCGCTGGGCGAGCAGATCGGCCAATTCCTCGGTCGCCCGATTCCTCAACTGAGTGCGGTGCGCGAACGCGACGGACATCGCCTGGTTGCTCAGCACCGCTGCCATGTCGCCGCGCCCGTGTCCGAGCGCGGCGGCAAGCGCGCCGGAACTGCCGTCCAAGTAATTGACGCCGTCTTCTGCTTCGAGGAAGACGCCACTGCCTCGACGCACATACGGCAGCTCGCGACGTGCCCGCCAGCCGAGCAGGCTCCCGGGGCTCGTAACGCTTGTCGCGCTGTCAGCCACTATTCCGCGCCTGAAGATACGAGCAGCCCGTAGTGCTGCGGTTGGCGCGCGTTCAGGAAGTTCATGGCTCCAGCGCGCACTCGCTCGCAGTGCTCCGCATCGACATCCGCGTAGGCGATCTCCTCGCCGTCACCGCACTCGGCAAGCACTCGACCCTCGGGGCTGAAGATCACGGAGCCACCGGGGTAACGCGAGCCGGGCTTCACTCCATCGCCGAGCACGGGGCCGATCTTGTTGACACCGGCGACATAGATGCTGTTCTGGAAGGCGAAGGTCTGAAGCTCTGCTTTCCAGATCTCCTTGATAATGGAGTCGCGATAGGAGGCGGTCGGTACGAACAGCAGATGGGCCCCCTGCATGGCATAGGCGCGGCCGCTTTCTGGGAAATGACGGTCGTAGCAGATCGCAGAACCGGTCGAAAGACCTGCTATGGGACCGGGCAGCACGAATCCGGTGTCGCCGGCATCGAAATAGAAGCCCTCGTTCGCGCCCTTCTGTCCATTCGTTGCGCCGAGCACGGGGATATGCGTCTTGCGGTATTTCCCGAGAATTCCGCGTTCGGGGTCCAGGTACACCACGGTGTTGTACCGGGTTGCGGCATCAACCTCGTACAGCGGGAGCAGTACCGCGACACCCGTGGATCTGGCCGCCTCGAGCAGGGCGTCCGTCGATGGACCCGGCACTGGCTCTGCCAGTGCGAAGTGCTTGCTCTCTTCGTCGTCGTAACAGAAATAATCGGTCGTCGCCAGTTCGTGGAACATGACGAGATCGGCGCCGCCGGCCGCCGCTTCCTTCGTCAGAGCGACCATTTTGTCGCGATTTGCTTGTACTTCGGCGGTGCTTTCGAACTGGGCGACAGCAATGCGCGTCGTTACCACGGTGGCTCCTGATCGTCGTTGGAACTGATGCGTGCCACGCTGTCACCGCGGTATCAGTCATGTCCAATACCGAGTTCATCCCTTACTCGGACGCGCTGCTACATAATCGTGTCCGGACGATTAGGACTCCCGTTGTCTCACTCACTGCAGTATTCGGTCTTGGATGTCTGGCGCGCAGTTTGGCACGCTGTTCGGCATGGACTCTGATGCCCGATGCGATTACTTGATTCGAAACGCGCGCGTCGATGGCTCTCGGGATGGCGAGCAGTTGATCGATATCGGCATCGCCGAGGGCAAGATCGTCGCGATGACTGAACCCGGGATGCTGTCGGCACCCGAAGAGCTCGACGCGGCCGGGCGCACGGTCGTGCCCGGGGCGGTCGATGTGCACGTGCACCTCGGTAACGGGCCCCAGACGGTGATCGAAGATCTCGTTACCGAAACCCGCATGGCCGCGTCGGGCGGCGTGACGACGATCTGCCCGTACATCATCTCCGCTGGGGGCTACGACGACATCATGGGCCAGCTCGCAGACGCGGTGTCCGAGCGCAGCGCGGTGGACGTGTTCCCACAGCTGGGAATCGTGTCGCCCGATCAGATCTCAGAAGTCCCCCGCTTGCATCGCGAGTTCGGTGTGCGCGCGTTCAAGTGCTTCATGGGGTACAAGGGGGCCGAGGCGTCGCCGAGCGGCATCCGAGGAATCGACGACGCTTCCATCGTCGTGCTTATGTCCGAGGTTGCCAAGATTCCCGGTGGTCGTCTGGCAGTGCACGCGGAGAACATGGAGATCATCGAAGCGGCGCGAGCACGAGTGCAACACGATGAGCCCGATGGATCGCTTGCTGCGTGGACGAGGGCGCGTCCGAGCCTGGCTGAGACCGAAGCGGTACAGCGTGTGCTCCAGTTCGCTCGCGAAACGGGCTGCCCGGTCACCATCCCTCACATGAGCGTGGGCCAAGACATCGCGCTGCTGCGGGAGCACGCTGTGGGTGTCGATGCGGTGTTCGAGACGTGTCCCCACTTCCTCCTCTTCACCTGTGAGTCCCCGATCGGTGTGTGGGGTAAGGCGAATCCGCCGCTTCGAGGCGCGCTCGACCAGGCCGCACTGTGGGCGGCCTTGAAGGGCGGCGCGCTCGACGTGCTGGGGAGCGACCATTGCCCCTTCGATGCGAAAACGAAGCAGGCCGACAGGACGATCTGGGAGGCCCGGCCCGGCATTCCAAATGGCAGCGCGGTGATCCTGCCCATGATGTTCGATCGCCGAGCCGGCGATCCCGAAATCTCTGCCGCGATGATCACTGAGCTCACGTCGCAGAACGCCGCCGCTCGGTTCGCGCTTGCAGGCAAAGGGACGATAGCGCTCGGTGCTGACGCCGACCTCGCGATCATCGACGCCACCCCTGCGGTGTTCGACTCCGCCGAGCTAGGGGGCGTAGCTACCCATTCTCCTTACGATGGGAGGACGTTCGGCCACCGGGTCTGGGCGACGATCGCGCGGGGCGACATGGTCTTTCTCGAGGGGGAGCGTCGCAATCCCACCCGCCCGGCACGGGTGCTGACTTGAGCACGGAAGCGCGGTTGCAAACGGCCAGCGGAAGCGGGCTCCCTCGCGACGACGGTCTCCAAGGAAGAGTCGCGCTCATTACCGGTGGGGCGAGCGGCATCGGCCGGGCGACGGCCGTCGCGTTCGCTCGGGCGGGGGTGCGCACAGTCATCGGCCACTACCCCGGCGATCCCCACGATGCGACCTCGGCCATTGCCGCCGTGGAAAAAGCGGGCGGCGAGTGCATCGCGGTTCCGCTCGACGTGCGCGAGAGCAGTCAGGTCGATGAATTCGCGCAGGCCGCGATAGACCGGTACGGGCGGCTCGACATCGTGGTCGCCGCGGCGGGCATCGCCCGCAGGTCTCCGTTGGAGGAAATGGTCGACTCGTTGTGGAATGACACCATCGACGTGGACCTAACCGGGGTCATGCGCACGTTCCGGTCGGGTGCGGCCCGCATGACGGGCCCGGGAGCGATGGTCGCCATCTCGTCCATCGCGGGCGGCATTTATGGCTGGAGCAGTCATGCTCACTATGCTGCTGCGAAGGCTGGAGTGCTCGGTCTCTGCCGCGCTCTGGCGCTGGAGCTGAGCGACCGAGGCGTACGCGTGAACGCTGTCATTCCAGGGCTCATCGAGACGCCGCAGACTCTTGACGGCGCGAACTCGCTCGGGCGTGACAACCTCGCACGCGCCGGTGCTGTGATCCCTGTTGGTCACGTCGGAGTGGCCGACGATGTCGCCCGGGTGATCCGCTTTCTGAGCTCCGACGACAGCGGGTACATCACAGGACAGCAAATCGTAGTCGACGGCGGACTCACCGCGCGACGCGCTGATTGACATCGGCTCTCTCAAGCCATTCTCGGTGACGAGCGCTGAGCATGTCGATGCGAGGACGTTCGCCCCGGCGCGTCAACGGGGTGCCCTCAGCGAGGTAGTGCTCAAGAGCCTCACCCTCGTGGCATGCCGGGGGCTCGCCCGATGCGCGAACCACGCGCCACCAGGGGAGTCCATCCCCGTGCCAGGCCATGATCTGTCCGACGCGACGTGCCGCGTTCGATCCAAGCGCAGCGGCGATGTCGCCGTAGCTCATCACCCGCCCCGCGGGGATCGCCGCAACGATCTCGAGCACGGCAGCCGTGAACGCGTCTCCCGTCGGCGCACCGCCGGCCGGAGAACGGAGCCGATCAGCGCGACTCGCCGTTGTTCCGTTCGTCATCGCCGCGAAGCAGAGCATCGAACGAGAACTCGGCTGCAGCAGGCACGGGCCTGGGCTGCGCCGCGGCATCCTGAGCGCTCTGCTGAGCGGCCGACACCGGGGGAGCGACATCCGCCGGAGCGCTCGGCACCGACTCCACATCGGCGTCGAGCGTCATGACCTGCGTCGGTGCGTCACCCGGGGCCGAGGGCGCGGACGGTGCTGACGGCGCCGATTCGGGCGACGGAGGCGAGGCAGGGGAGTCGGGGGATGAGACGGATGCAGCGGCATCCGTCGTGATGTCTTCAGCGACCGCGTCGGCACCCGTGCCGGCCGCGAACGAGGCGTTGTGCGCTGCGGCCGCTGCCGAGACCGGCTGGACGGCCGGCGCGGCCAGGTCGATCGGGGCCGCGACGGCTTCGATCGTGTCGACCACAGTGGGTTCCGGGCTGGCGGCGCGAAGATCCACCGCGAAACCGAAGTCGGAGCTCGAGGGGATGATCGGCGTGCGCTCCGTCAGGTAGCGCTCGAGCGCACGGCCGGGGGCCTCTTCTCCGAAGAGCGGCGAACCGTCGTCGCCCGTGATGCGCCACCACGGCAGGCCTTCTTCGCGGTGCGCGTTGAGCACGTGGCGAATGGCGTCGGCGTCGGACTCAGCGAGGTCGGCGACCTTCGAGATCGCGAGCGCGCGACCAACCGGGATCGAGACGACGATCTCGACGACCCGGATCGTGAAACCCGTGGATTCGATCATTCGTCCAGCTTACTTATAGCTCGAGGGCCCCGATGTTCTCGCCGTATGCGGTTTCACCGATGACCTTGAAGCCAACGCTCTTGAAGAACTGCTCCGGCCCCTTGTCGCCCGGCTCCCAGATCACGGTGAGCCGCTTGAAGCCGCGCGACCGCGCCTCGTCGGCGAGCGCGAGCACAGCGAACCGGCCGACACCGAGCCCCTGCTGGTCGGCCGCGACGTGGATGCGCCAGATGCAGCTGCGGAAGTACTCCTGCTCGGCATCCGGATCGAAGTTGCCGCGGATGAACCCGACGACGTGGTCGTCACCGTCGACCACCACGCGCGGCCAGGAGGTCACCGGGTTGATGTATGCGTCTGCGATCGCGTACGAGGGCGGGGAGATGAACTGCTCCTGCCCCGGGCGCAGCGTGAGGCTGTTCGCCGCGACGATGTTCTTCGCCGACAGTTCTTCCAGTCGCAGCTCGGTCATGGCCACAGGGTAATCCTTCTGCCCATCTTCGCGGTGGATCTTCGTCGTCCTCGAGGTGAAGGAGCCGCCACGCTCCAAGAAGATATCTCGACACGAGCGCGCTGGAGCTTGGAGCGACGACCATTTCTGGTCGTCGCCGCGACGCCAGCGCCGATGGCCGTCTCGGCCATCGGAAGACGGCAACCCAGCATCCGCCGTGCCGGAAAAATATCTCGACATCGAGAGATCTAGCGAGGTCGCGTAACATGGTCGGCGGTCAAAGGAGAGGACTTGCCCGTGGAAAAGATCAAGGTCGAAGGCACCGTCGTCGAGCTCGACGGCGACGAGATGACGCGCATCATCTGGCAGAAGATCAAGGACTCGCTCATCCACCCGTATCTCGACCTCAACCTCGAGTACTACGACCTCGGAATCGAGCACCGTGACGCCACCGACGACCAGGTGACGATCGACGCCGCGCACGCCATCCAGAAGCATGGCGTAGGCGTCAAGTGCGCCACCATCACCCCAGATGAGGCCCGCGTCGAGGAGTTCGGCCTCAAGAAGATGTGGAAGAGCCCGAACGGCACGATCCGCAACATCCTCGGCGGCGTGATCTTCCGCGAGCCGATCATCATCTCGAACATTCCGCGCCTGGTGCCCGGATGGAACAAGCCCATCATCATCGGGCGCCACGCCTTCGGCGACCAGTACCGCGCGACCGACTTCCGCTTCCAGGGCGAGGGCACGCTGACCGTCGAGTTCACCCCGAAGGACGGCTCGGAGCCGCAGAAGTTCGAGGTGTACCAGTCGCCCGGCGACGGCATCGCGCAGGTGCAGTACAACCTCGACGCGTCGATCCGCGACTTCGCTCGCGCGTCGCTCAACTACGGCCTCAGCCGCAAGTACCCCGTGTACCTGTCGACGAAGAACACGATCCTCAAGGCGTACGACGGCCGGTTCAAGGACATCTTCCAGGAGATCTACGACACCGAGTTCAAGGAGCAGTTCGAGG
Source organism: Ruicaihuangia caeni (assembly GCF_029952955.1). GTDB lineage: Bacteria > Actinomycetota > Actinomycetes > Actinomycetales > Microbacteriaceae > Ruicaihuangia > Ruicaihuangia caeni. The sequence continues at coordinate 338,744 of NZ_JASATX010000002.1, forward strand.
CGGAGGGGCTCACCTACGAGCACCGGCTCATCGACGACATGGTCGCATCGGCCATGAAGTGGGAGGGCGGCTACGTCTGGGCGTGCAAGAACTACGACGGCGATGTGCAGTCCGACACGGTGGCGCAGGGCTTCGGCTCGCTCGGTCTCATGACCTCCGTGCTCAGCACTCCTGACGGCAAGGTCGTCGAGGCGGAGGCGGCGCACGGCACCGTCACCCGCCACTACCGCCAGCACCAGCAGGGCAAGCCCACCTCGACGAACCCGATCGCTTCGATCTTCGCGTGGACCCGTGGCCTGCAGCACCGCGGCAAGCTCGACGGCAACCAGGCCCTGATCGACTTCGCGCTGACGCTTGAAGACGTTGTCATCAAGACCGTCGAGTCAGGCGCGATGACGAAGGACCTCGCCCTGCTCGTCGGCCCCGAGCAGCAGTGGCAGACAACCGAGGAGTTCCTCGCGACCCTCGACGAGAACCTCAAGGCGCGGCTCGCCTGAGCCGAGCGCACCGCCGAGAACGGCGCCCCTCCCTCGGGAGGCGGGCGCCGTTCTCGTTTGCGGTGGGGTCGTGCGATGGCCGAGACGACCGAGCCGGGCGCCGAGACGGCGCCAGGGGCTGGCGTCGCGGCGACGACCAGAAATGCTCGTCGCTCGTGGCTTCAGCGCGCTGAGGCAAGCCTGAGCTTGCTGGAACTCGGCGACCGGTGCGCGTAGAACTGAGTCATGCGGTGGTTCGGGCAGGCGGTGCGTCACTACCCCGTAGTGGCGATCACGCTCGCCATCGGCGCGGTGTCGCTCGTGCTCACACAAACGGATGCTGCCGCCGCTGTGCCCTGGATCGTCAGCGTCTACACCCTCGCCGTGGCAGCCCGCGCGGGGTGGAGCATGGTCCGCTCGTTGCTGTCGGGCCAGATCGGGCTCGACCTCTTGGCGGTCACCGCGATCATCGCGACCGTGGCAGTCGGCGAGTACTGGGCGAGCCTCGTCATCGTCTTGATGCTCTCGGGTGGCGAGGCGCTCGAGGACTATGCCGCTGGGCGCGCGAAGCGCGAGCTCAATGCGCTGCTCGAGCGAGTGCCGCAGCAGGCGCACCTCATCGTCGACGGAGACGAGACGCGGGTTCGCGACATCCTCGTCGGCGATGTCGAGCCCGACGACGAGTTGCTGATCCGTCCTTCTGAGATCGTGCCGGTCGATTGCGAGTTGGTCAGCGCCGAGGCGACCGTCGATGAGTCGTCGTTGACCGGGGAGAGCCTGCCGGTCGAGCGACACCAAGGTGAGCTGCTGTTGAGCGGCTCGGTCAACGGATCCTCGGCGATCCGAGTGCGCGCCGCCGCCTCTGCGGCCGACAGCCAGTACCAGCGGATCATCGACCTGGTGCGCGAGGCATCCGAGAGCAAAGCCCCGATCGTGCGGCTCGCCGACCGCTACGCGCTGCCGTTCACGCTCGTCGCGTATGCGATCGCCGGTGTCGCCTGGCTGGTCTCGGGTGACCCGGTGCGATTCGCCGAAGTGCTGGTCGTCGCGACTCCCTGCCCGCTGCTCATCGCCGCGCCCGTGGCGTTCATGGCGGGGATGAGTCGTGCGGCGAAGGCGGGTGTCGTCGTCAAGAACGCGGGCACTCTCGAGCGGCTCGCCAGAGCCCGAACCGTCGCATTCGACAAGACTGGGACGCTCACTCACGGCCAGCCCGAGGTGGTCTCGATCCTGCCGGCACCCGGCACGGGTATCGGTGACGCGGAGCTGCTCCGGCTTGTCGCCTCGGCCGAGCAGTACTCGTCGCATGTGCTCGCCGAGTCGCTCATGCGTGCGGCGAACGAGCGCGGTCTCACCCTGATCGCGGCGGAGTCCGCGAGCGAGGTCGCGACCAACGGGGTGGCCGCCGTGCTCGACGGTCGTCGAGTGGTGATCGGAAAGCCGCGGTTCGTGGCCGAGAACACCGGCAGCTTCGACCCGGTCGAGCTCGGCGCCGGTGAACTCGCCGTGTATGTCGGCGTCGATGGCCGCTACGCGGGCGCGGTGGTGCTGCGCGACAGGCTGCGCCACGAGGCGCATGACACGCTCGACGCGCTCACGCGGTTCGGCGTGGCCGAGACGCTCATGCTGACCGGTGACACTGAGGCGACCGCCAGACAGATCGCCGCCCAGATCGGCATCACGGAGGTGGCGGCCGACCTGCTTCCCGAGGACAAGGTGCGCATCGTGAAGGGGGCGACACCGAAACCCGTGGTCATGGTCGGCGACGGTGTGAACGACGCGCCGGTGCTCGCCGTCTCCGACGTCGGCATCGCGATGGGCGCGCGTGGCTCGACAGCGGCGAGCGAATCGGCCGACGTCGTGGTGCTGATCGACGACCTCAGCCGTGTTGCGACCGCCGTCGCCATCGGGCACCGCACCGTAGCGATCGCGCTGCAGAGCATCTGGATCGGGATCGCGTTGAGCGTCGTGCTGATGGTCGTGGCGGCCTTCGGGCTGCTGCCCGCGATCGTCGGCGCGACGCTGCAAGAGGTCATCGACCTGGTGACCATCGTCGCCGCTCTTCGGGCGCTCGCGCCGGGTCGCGACCGCCGCTTGGCTGGCGTGAGCCAGGGTGCGGCGCCGGCGACCACGCGAGACCAGGCGAGATCGGGCGTCGACCAGGCGCTCGAGCGCTAGCGAGATGCGCCGCGCATGTGGCGCGCGAGCTTCTCCAGCTCGACGATGATCAGCACTGTCGATGCGACCGCTCCAGCACCCAGCCATTCCGCCCACGACAGCTGAGTGAGCCCGAGCAGCTCTGCTGAGACGGGCCAGCTCATCACTGCCCAGAGCAGCACGACGGCCCCCACCGCCGTTGCAAGCAGCACCTTGTTGCGGAAGGGGCTGAGCGCGAACAGCGACTTGTACTCGGCGCGGGCGCTGCCGACTTGAAAGAAGTTGAAGAGCACGAACGTCACCATCGCGAGGCTTCGCGCCCGCTGGTCGTCGTAGCCCTGGTGCAGCGCCCACCCGTACACGAGCACGACGAAGGCGCCCATCCACACTCCCGTGACGAAGGTGCGGATCCACAGCGTTCGCGAGAGCACGCCCTCGGTTCGCGAACGGGGTGGCCGATGCAACTCGCGGCCCTCCGCGGGTTCGAGCGCGAGCGCGATGTCCTGGATGCCGCAGGTGACGAGATTGATCCAGAGGATCTGCACCGGCAGGAAGATCAGCGGTTGATCGAGGATCAAGTTGATGGAGAGCGCGACGACACCGGCCACGCCGTTCGACAGCAGGAAGAACGTGGCCTTTCGGATCGCTGCGAACGTGACCCGACCCTGCTCGATGGCGTGCACGATCGTGGTGAAGTTGTCGTCAGTGAGCACGAGATCGGATGCCTCCCGGGCCACGTCAGTGCCCGACCGCCCCATGGAGACCCCGATCGCCGCGGCCCTGAGGGCGGGCGCATCGTTCACGCCGTCGCCGGTCACGGCCACGGTGTCCGGGCCGTCCTCGAGGATGCGCACGATGCGCAGTTTGTCTTGCGGCGAGACGCGCGCTGCGACATTGGTCTTCGTCAAGCGAGCAGCGAGTTCGTCATCGCTGAGCACGGCGATCTCGGCGCCGGTGAGGGGCGGGCTGGATGTCTCGATGCCCAGGCGCCGGGCGATGGCCTCTGCCGTGATCGGATGATCCCCCGTGATCATCTTCACAGCGACGCCCGCACGACGGCAGTCGGCGATGGCGGCTGCGACATCCGGCCGAGGAGGGTCGGCCATGCCCTCCATGCCGAGCAAGGTCAGCCCGGCAGGGTCGGCGAGCGCGGCCGTCGCGTCCTCATGAGGCTCCAGAACCCGGAACGCCACCGCGATGACGCGCAACCCCTCCTGCGCCATCGTCTCGTTCGCCTCGAGCACCCTGCCGGGCGAGTACCCGTTTTCCTCGCCCCAGAGCGATGTGCTCATCGCTGCCAGGGTCTCGGGCGACCCCTTGACGTAGAGCACGGATCGGCCGTCGGCTCGTCGTCGCACCGTCTGGGAGTAGCGCAATTGCGGTTCGTATGGAGTGTGAGCGACAGGATCGGCCGCGCGCTCGGTCTCATGAACGGCGCCCGTGGCGAGCGCCGCCTCCGCCATGGCCACGTCGACAGCATCCCCGTGGAGCGTTCCGTCGTGACCGCGCTGGGCTTCGTTCGTGAGCGCGCCGCCACGCAGAGTCTGCAGCGCGAGGTCGCTGAGCGGCCCCGTGGGCGACTCGAAGCCGTGCGCGGTCCAGAGTTGCTCCACCGTCAATCGATTCTGGGTGAGCGTGCCAGTCTTGTCAGACGCGATGACCGTGGTCGACCCCAGCGTCTCGACCGAGGGAAGAGTGCGCACGATGGCCCCGCGTCTCGCCATCCGGGAGACCCCGACGCTCATCGCGACCGTGAGGATGATGGGCAGCGACTCCGGAATCGTCGCGACGGCTAGCGCCACCGCAGTGCGGAACATCTCGTCGACGGCGTATCCGCTCAACAACCCGACGCCGAACACGAAGACGATCGTGGCGAGCACGATCAGTCCGATACGGCGCTCCAGTGCATGAGTGAGCTTCTGCAGGGGCGTCTTGCTCGCGCGGCCGACGACGAGGCCGCTGATCGCGCCCAATTGCGTCTCGGCGCCAGTCGCCACCACGATCCCGGTGCCGCGGCCCGAGGTGACGAACGTCCCGCTGAACGCCAGGCTGAGGCGGTCGCCCGTCGCCGCATCGGCGGCTACCGGGTCGGCCCCTTTGGCGACCGCGATGGACTCACCGGTGAGCATCGATTCATCGATGCTCAGGCCGTTGACGGCGATCAGTCTGAGATCGGCGGGCACCTGAGCGCCGCTCTCGAGCTTCACGAGGTCCCCAGGCACGAGCGCTGCCGACTCGATGACGTGCTCGACCCCATCGCGGAGCACCAGCGCATTGGTGCTCGCCAGCGATTGAAGAGCGCGTACGTCGTGCTCCGCCTTCCGCTCCTGCGCGAAGCCGAGCGCGGCATTCAGGGCGAGCACCATCCCGATCGCCGCGGTATCGACCCAGTGCTGCTGAGCGGCGGTGATGGCTGCGGCGATCGCCAGGATGGCGATGAGAGGGCTGACGAACTGTCGAGCCAGCACGCGCCACCATGGGGTCGGCGGGGCGACCGGCAGCGCGTTCGCCCCGTAGTCGCTGAGTCGTTCTTCGGCCTCCACCGCTGTCAAACCGCTATCGGGCGTGCGCAGCAGTTCCCGCACGCGCTCGCCGTCGAGCGCGTGCCATTCGGGCCGTTGCGAAGCGAGCGGTTGCGGCACCGGAGACCAACCTCCACAGCGTCTGGGGAACGCTTGCTACGAGAGTAGAGAGATCATTGTGAGCGCGCTCGGAATCCGAGCCTTGCGCTCGGTTCCGCAGTAGTGTTATTGGGCCGCACGGCCGCGCGGCCTCCAATGCGCGGTCCCCACACCATCACCAGCGCTGCGCTCTCGCGCTCACTCTCGAGGAACACTCTTGGCACTGCTCTCGTTGACCTTGCGTGCCGCGCGCCCGTACGCCGCGTGGATCGCAGCGGTCGTGGTCCTTCAACTCATCGCGACGATCGCCGCGCTCTATCTGCCCAGCTTGAACGCTCAGATCATCGACAAGGGCATCGCTTCCGGCGACCTCGAGTTCATCTGGAACACGGGGATGCTGATGCTCACCGTGTGTCTCGTGCAGGCCGCCGCAGCGATCACCGCCATCTACTTCGGCGCTCGCACGGCCATGGCTGTCGGGCGCGACCTTCGCCGTTGGGTGTACCGCAAGGTCGATTCCCTCAGCGCGCTCGAAGTGAACCGGTTCGGCGCCGCAACGCTGATCACCCGTGGCACGAATGATGTGCAACAGGTGCAGATGCTGGTGCTGATGACGCTCAACTTCATGGTGTCGACCCCGATCATGTGCATCGGCGGCATCATCATGGCGCTGCGCGAAGACCTCGGCCTGTCGTGGCTCGTGTGGGTGTCGGTGCCGACGCTCGCCCTCGTGGTCGGCGTGCTCGTCTACTTCTTGATGCCGCTGTTCCGGCTGATGCAAGACCGCATCGACGGCATCAACGGCGTGCTGCGTGAGCAGATCACCGGCATCCGCGTCGTGCGGGCGTTCGTGCGAGAGCCGTTCGAGTCGGATCGCTACCGCCGTGCGAACAAGGCGATCACCGATGTGTCGGTGAAAGTCGGCAACCTGTTCGTGCTGATGTTCCCGGCGATCATGATGATCCTGCACCTCGCCACCGCAGCGGTGCTGTGGTTCGGCGGCGAGCGGGTGGATGCCGGCGAGATGCAGGTTGGCGCCCTGACCGCGTTCCTGCAGTACCTGCTGCAGATCCTGATGGCGGTCATGATGGGCGTCTTCATGGTGATGATGATTCCGCGCGCCGTCGTCTGCGCCGAGCGGATCGACGAGGTGCTGCGTACCGAGACGCACCAGGTCGTTCCTGAGACGGAACGGGTGCCGAGCCCCACCGAGGGACGGGTCGAGTTCCGCAATGTCACCTTCGGCTACCCGGGCGCCGAACGCCCCGTGCTCGATGACGTCAGCTTCGTGGCGGAACCCGGCCGCACCACGGCCATCATCGGTTCGACCGGCGCGGGCAAGACCACGCTGGTCGCGCTCGTGCCCCGCCTCTACGATCCCCAGCAGGGCGAGGTGACGATCGGTGGCGTGCCCGTCGCAGAGCTCACCCGCAGGCAACTGGCAGACACGGTGGCCCTGGTGCCTCAGAAGCCGTATCTCTTCTCGGGCACGGTGGCGTCGAATCTGCGCGTGGGCGATGAGCACGCCTCGGATGACGACCTCTGGGAGGCGCTGCGCGTGGCGCAGGCCGAGGACTTCGTGCGCGATATGCCGAAGGGGCTCGACTCACCGATCGCCCAGGGCGGCTCGAACGTCTCCGGCGGCCAGCGCCAGCGGCTGTCGATCGCTCGTGCCCTGCTCGCGAAGCCCAAGGTGTACCTGTTCGACGACTCATTCTCGGCCCTCGACGTGACCACCGACGCGCGTCTGCGTGAGGCGCTCGGTCGCGTGACCGGCGAGGCCGCACTGATCGTGGTGGCGCAGCGGGTCTCGACGATCGTCGATGCCGACCGGATCATCGTGCTCGACGGCGGCGTCATCGTCGGCTCAGGCACTCACGAGGAACTGCTCGCCGACAACCCGACGTACCAGGAGATCGTCGAGTCGCAGCTGAGCGCGGAGGTGGTGTGACATGGCCAGGCGCATGCGCAACGGCGGCCGTCGCTCAAGCGTGGGCGGCGACACGGTGATCGACGAGACCGAGAAGGATGCGGCATCCGACGGTGCCGGTGAGGAGTTCGCGGAGGAGTTCGTGCCGACCGAGGCCGACGGCGACATGTTCGGCGGCACTCCGCCGAAGAAGCCGAAGCACTTCTGGCCCTCGGCGAAGCGTCTGTTCGGCCTGCTGCGCGCCGAGCGCGCGGCGATGCTGGTCGTGGTCGCGCTGGTCGCGATCTCCGTGGTGCTCACGGTCATCGCGCCGAAGATCCTCGGCATGGCGATGGACACCATCTTCAACGGCATCATCGGAGCTCAACTGCCCGCGGGCCTGACTCTCGACCAGGTCATCGAGCAGGCGCGCGCCAACGGCAACGGCCAGTTCGCCGACATGCTGCAGGGCACATCGGTCGTGCCCGGCGAGGGCATCGATTTCGCGGTACTCGGCCGGCTCATCATCGTCGTGCTCGCCATGTACACGGTCGCGTCGGTGCTCATGTGGTTGCAGGGCTACCTGCTCAACGGACTCGTGATGCGCGCCGTCTACGGCCTGCGGCAGGACATTGAGGAGAAGCTGAACCGGCTGCCGCTGAGCTACTTCGACACCCGACAGCGCGGCGACCTCATGTCGCGCGTGACGAATGACGTCGACAACATCCAGGCCGCGCTGCAGCAGGCGTTCTCGCAGCTCGTGCAATCGGTGCTCATGGTCGTCGGCATCGCCGCGATGATGTTCATCGTCTCGTGGCAATTGGCGCTGATCGCGCTGATCGCCCTACCGCTCTCCGGCATCATCGCCGGTGTGATCGGGGTGCGCTCGCAGAAGCTGTTCACCGCGCAATGGAAGAACACGGGAGCGCTCAACGGTCATATCGAGGAATCGTTCTCCGGGCAGGACATCGTTCGCGCCTTCGGCCGTGACCGCGAGATGCTCGAGGAGTTCGACCGCCGCAACGAGTCGCTCTTCAAGGCGTCGTTCGGGGCCCAGTTCGTGTCGGGCATGATCATGCCATCGATGACCTTCGTCTCCTACCTGTCGTATGTGCTGATCGCCGTGGTCGGCGGGCTGCGGGTGGCTTCGGGGCAGATGACGCTCGGCGACGCGACCGCGTTCATCCAGTACTCGCGCGAGTTCTCGCAGCCGATCGGTCAGATGGCGGGCATGGCGAACATGCTGCAGTCGGGTGTCGCCTCGGCCGAGCGCACCTTCGAACTGCTGGATGCCGATGAGCAGCAGCCTGAGACCGCCACCGCGACGCTGCCCGCCCGCACCGACGGCCGCGTCGAGTTCCAGCACGTGACGTTCTCGTACGACCCCGAGCATCCGCTCATCGAAGACCTCTCGTTCTCGGCGGAGCCGGGGCACACCATCGCGATCGTCGGGCCGACCGGTGCCGGCAAGACGACCCTGGTCAACCTCGTCATGCGCTTCTACGAGCTCACCGGCGGGCGGATCCTGCTCGACGGCGTCGACATCACCGACCTCTCGCGGCATGACCTGCGCTCGCGCATCGGCATGGTGCTGCAGGACGCCTGGCTCTTCGGCGGCACGATCCGCGAGAACATCCGCTACGGCCGCCTCGACGCGACCGATGAGGAAGTCGTCGAAGCGGCAGAGGCCACCATGGTCGACCGCTTCGTGCGGCAGCTGCCCGAGGGGTACGACACGATCATCGACGCCGAGGGAGGCAGCGTGTCGGCCGGCGAGCGCCAGCTCATCACGATCGCGCGCGCATTCCTCGCGAATCCGTCGCTGCTGATCCTCGACGAGGCCACCTCCTCGGTCGACACCCGTACGGAACTGCTCGTGCAGCACGCCATGGCCGCGCTGCGCACCGATCGCACCTCGTTCGTGATCGCCCACCGCTTGTCGACGATCCGCGACGCCGACACGATCCTGGTGATGCAGCAGGGTCGCATCGTCGAGCAGGGTGACCACGAGACGCTGCTGGAGCGCCGCGGTGCGTACTACGACCTCTACATGTCGCAGTTCCGCGGCGGTGAAGAAGCCGACACGGGCGCGGGCGCGCCCACCGGCGCCGTGCCGACGCTGACGGGGACCACCTCGCAGACCTGAGCGAGGGCGGATGCCGGGGGCTCGGCCTCCGGCATCCGCCGCTCACAGCTCGGCCGTGGCGCGCCAGTCGTAGACGCGCTACTTGAAGATGATGGTGCGGTGGCGGTCGAGCAGCACGCGGTGCTCGGCGAACCAGCGCACCGCCTGCGTCAGCGTGCGGCTCTCTTCGTCCTGCCCGATCGAGATGAGTTCGGCGGGACTCTGCGAGTGGTCGACCCTCACGACGTTCTGCTCGATGATCGGGCCCTCGTCGAGGTCGCTGGTCACGAAGTGGGCGGTCGCGCCGATGAGCTTCACGCCGCGGGCGTGCGCCTGCCGGTACGGGTTCGCGCCCTTGAAGCCGGGCAGGAACGAGTGGTGGATGTTGATGGCGCGGCCCTCGAGCGCATCGCACAGCTCCGGGGAGAGGATCTGCATGTAGCGGGCCAGCACGACGAGTTCGATGTCGTGCTGCTCGACGACCTCGAGGATGCGTCGCTCGAAGGCGGCCTTCTGTGAGGCATCGGTCACTGGCGCCGATTCGAACGGCACTCCGTAGAATGCCGCGAGCTCGCCGAGGTCTGGATGGTTGCTCATGACGAGCGGGATCTCGACCGGCAGTTGGCCGGCACGCTGTCGGAAGAGCAGGTCGTTGAGGCAGTGCCCCGCCTTGGAGACCAGCACGAGCGTGCGGAGTGGACGCCCGACGACGTCGAGTGCCCAAGTCATGTCGTAGCGCTCCGTCACCGGCCGAAGCGCCTGTTCGAAGTGCTCGCGGTCGGTCGAAGACTCCACCTGCAAGCGCATGAAGAAGCGCCCGGTGTCTTCACTGGAGAACTGCTGCGACTCCGTGATGTTGCCCTCGGCCTGCACGATGGCCCCGCTGATGGCGTGGACGATTCCCGGCTGGTCGTCGCAGACGAGAGTGAGGATCCAGTGATTGGGCCAAGGCGCTGCGGCGGCGGCCGCGTGAGGGGCAGTCGAGGTCACCCCTCAAGGGTATTGGCTCGGAGGGGCGGCCGAGGCCTCGATGGTGAATCATTGCCCTGCTAGGGTTTCTGCTGGTACAAAAAATACCTGGGGTCTTCGGCAACGGTCACGGAAGTCGCTTCCGGCAACGTTCCAACAGCGGGGTCCAGTCACAGTTCGAGGGGGAACTCATGGCCACGATTCTCAATGTCGGCGAAAGCATCGCGCAGTCGCCGCCCACTGCGCTTCCCGCGTGGACGAACGCGCTCATCGGGCATCTCAACACCGGCACCGTCATCCACAGCGGGGGCGGGGAGCTCGACGGAGCCTGGCACTCGCAGGACAGCGACGAACTGCTCGTGGTGATCGAGGGCGCCTGCACTGTCGACACGATCGACGGCCCCACCACGCTCCGCAGCGGCGATGTGGCGCTCATCAGCGCAGGGGAGGCGCACCGGGTGAGCACGCAGGCGGGAACCAGGCTCGTGGCGGTCGAAGCGGCATCCGCTCGTCGTACACCGCTCAGCGACCCCACCTTCGTATGACCCCGCGCCTCGTCGCGCTCCTGGCCGTCTTCAACGACGCTCGCTACCTCGCCGGTTGGCTCGACCGCGTCGGCTCGCAGGTCGACGCCGTGGTGGCGCTCGACGACGGCAGCACCGACGCCTCACGAGAGCTGCTGCGGGCAGCGCCGTGCGTCACGCGCTTGCTCACCGTCGACCCGGCCGAAAAGGTCGGCTGGAACGAGCCCCTCAATCGCGAGCGCCTGGTGCGAGCGGGCCAGGAGCTGAAGGGCGAGTGGTTCATCGCCTTCGACGCCGACGAGCGGCCTGAACGGCGACTCTGGGAGCGGATGCCGCAACTGCTCGCCGACGCCGACCGGCACGGCATTGACGTGCTCGACTTCGCCCTGCGCGAGGTGTGGGATGAGCCCGATCATTACCGCAGCGACGGACTCTGGGGTCTCAAGCGCAAGGCGGCCGTGTTCCGAAATCTCGGCGACGACCACGAGTTCGACCCCGCGCAGTGGCATGGCGAGTGGTATCCGATGCAGTGCCACGGCACCGACCGCATCCAGAAGGTCGACTTCGACCTCTACCACCTGAAGATGCTGCATGCCGATGACCGCCGCGCACGCATGGAGCGCTACCAGTCCGTCGACCCGGATGCCGAGTACCAATCCGTCGGCTACGACTACCTCTGCGACGAGTCGGGCCTGCAATTGACGAAGATCACCCGTGACCGCGCCTACTGAGTCGGGCGAACCGGAGCCCGTGCGCGGCGCTGCGCAGCAGCGGGACGTGTCGGCTTCGCCCGCCTCCGCGCTGGTGCCGGCGCGAGCCATCGAGCGGCCGACGGCCGGCGACCACGGGCATCGCGCCGGCTTCGCGGCTCTCTTCGCGGGCATGGCGATCGCCGTGCCCGGCAGCGCTCACCTGATGCTCGTATGGGGAACGCCTGCGCCGCTCACGGGCGCGGCCCTCGCCGCGTCAACGCTCGCAGGAGTCGCGGGGGCGCCCCTCTGGGGCCGGATGGATGACCGGGCACCCGGGCGGGGAATGCGTGTCGCTGGATTCCTCGCCGCGAGCGCCTGCGCCGCGCTGGCCGTCATCGCGACGGCACCCGCCGCGACCGCATCGAGCCCCGCGGAACTCGTGCTGCCGCTGCTCTTCGCGAGCGTGCTGGTCGTCTTCGGCTTCTCGGCCGGCGGAGTGGAGCCCTTGTTGTCAGCGCGGCTCCAGCGCGCTCGACGTCTCGCGGGTTACTCCGGCATCCGAGTCTTCGGTTCGATCGGCTGGATCGCCGGCCTCGCCATGGCGACGACCGCATTCGGCATAGCGGCGCCCGCGGCAGCGTTCGCGGTAGCGGCCGCCTGCTTCGCAGCGCTCGCGCTCTCCCGCACCGCTGCCACCACCGCCGCGCGCCGCACCCAAGTACCGCCCAGCGGGCGCATCGTGCTGTTCGTCATCATCGGGTTGCCTGTGCCGGTCTCGGCGTTCGTGCTGACGTTGTTCTCGTCGACGGCGGCCGCTGAGCTCGGGCTCGTGGTGCCATCGCTGCCGTTCGTCACGTTGATGGCGCTCGCCGTCTTCGAGGTCCCTGCCTTCCTCATCGTTCACGCGCTGCGCAGACGACTCACCCCGATCGCTGCGTATGCGGCGTCGCTCACGGCACTCGTCGCCGCCTGGATGCTCATCGTCGTCTCGTCCGAGCCGCTGGTGCGGGGCGCAGGAATCGCCGTCTACGCCCTCGCCGTCGCGTTCTGGGCGAGCGCGCAAGTGACCATGGTCGCGTCGCTCGCCTCAGAAGCGGTGGCGGCGCTCCGCCAGGCGACGGCGGCATCGCTTGCGAAAGCCTTGAGCGCAGCACTCGGCGGGCCCGTCATGGGGGCGCTCATCGATGCGGCCGGGGCCGGCGCTGCGGCCTGGTCGCTCGGCTGCGCCGGTCTCGTCTCGCTCGCCGCGCTCGCGGTTGTGGCCGCGACCGGTGCCGGGGCCACACGGCCAGCGCAACGACACGCGACCGAGACCGAACGACCACTGACCGAACGACCACAGACCGAACGACCACTGACCGACCAGTCACAGATGAGGAAGGTGCACGATGACCACCGTGCTCGATGATGTCCACGCGCTCGACGGAATCTCACGACGGCTCGCAGATCGCGACCGCCGTTTCGTCGCCAGACCGACCACCCGCATCCCGCTCGCAGTGCGAAGCGGAGAGGGCGCGCACCTGATCGATGAGGACGGCCGGCGCGTGCTCGATCTGACTTCTGGCTGGAACGTCGCGAACGCCGGCTGGAACCACCCTCGCATCGTCGCCGCGGTTGTGGAACAGGCGAAGGAACTGGCGTTCGCGCCGCCGTGGTGCACACACGATGCCCGCTCGCGCGTCGCCGAACGTCTCAGCGGCATGCTCTCGACCGCTTCCGGTGTCGACGGCGAGTTCAAAGCCCTGAGCGGCGCGACGGGCAGCGAAGCCGTCGAAGCGGCGCTCAAGGTGGCTCGTCGTGCCACCGGTCGGCAGGCGACCGTGGGGTTCACCGAGGCGTATCACGGCGGAACGCTCGGTGCGCTTCAGGCGGGGGGTGTGCCCCAGGTGCAGGGCGTCGACGTGCCGACCTCTCAGTTCCACCGGCACGCGCCGATTCCCGACATGCTGCGCGCGAACGGCCGCGACTACGCTGCCCTGGTGCGCGAGGCGCTGCTCAGCGGCCCGCCGCCCGCGGCGATTCTGCTCGAACCCGCCTTCACCAACCCCGGAGTGATCCACGGTGATCGCGAGTTCTACCAGGCCGTGCAAGCGGCGGCGCGCGAGGCTGGGGCGCTGCTGATCATCGACGAGGTCGGTACCGGCTTCGGCCGCATGGGCCACACCTTCGGGTTCGAGCACTGGGGGCTGCAACCGGACATCGTGGTCGTCGCCAAGGCGCTCACCTCAGGAGCCGTTCCCATGGCCGGCGCCCTCATGCGGAGTGAACTCGCCGACGCCGTGTCGGGCCCCGGGTTCTCGTCGACCTTCGGCTGGGTGCCGCTCGCCTGCGCAGCCGCCACCGCCTCGCTCGACGTGCTCGAGGACGAGCAGCTCGCGCTGCGAGCCCGTCACCTCGGAGAGCTGGCGCTGGAGCGCCTGCGACCCCTCGTTGACGCGCACTCGAGTATCGCCGCCGTGCGCGGTATCGGGCTCGAGCTCGGCATCGAGTTCACCGACGAGTCGGGCGATCCGCTGCCGCGGCCGCCGATGGAGACCCTCACCCGCCGGCTGCTGCAGCGCGGCATCTTCGCCGAGCCCTCCGCGTACACCTCGACCCTTCTCCTCATGCCGCCGCTCGTGATCGACGAGGCCGAGTGGCTCGGCGCGCTCGACACCATCGCCGAGCAGATCGGCGAGATGGCCGAGGCGGGTGAGTTCGCATGATCGGCGGGCGCATCGGCATCGTCGGCCTCGGCGCGATGGGCGGCGGCGTCGCGCGTTTCCTGTTCGAGAGCGGGCGCGACACCATCGAGTACGACGCGCTCGAGTCGACGCGCGCGCGAGCGCGGGATGCCGGGCGTCCCGTCGCAGCATCCATCTCGGAGCTGTGCACTGCGGCCGACTGGGTGTTCCTGTTCCTGCCCGGGCCCACCGAAGTACGCCAGGCCGTCGACGCGATCCTCGCCGCTGACGGTACTGTGCGCGGCGTCCTCGACTTCACGACGAGCGACCCGACCGTCAGCAGAAGCGTCGCCGCAGAGCTCGCGGCATCCGGAATCGACTACGCCGATGCCGGTGTGCTCGGCAACCCGCCCCTGGCACGCACCGGATCGCTGCTCCTGCTGCTCGGCTGCCCCCAAGGCAGCGACCTCGCCGCGGTCGCCGAACTCGTGAGCAAGCGCTGCTTCTTCCTCGGTGAGACCGGCGCGGGACACGCAGCGAAGCTCGCGGCGAACGAGTTGTTCACAGCACAGGTCGCGGCCATGGCTGAGGCGATGACGCTGCTGCACCGCCTCGGGGTCGACCAGGAGGTCTTCCTCGACGCGCTCGGTGCGACCGGCGGCCGTGGGGTCGGGCTGGCTGATATCGGCCGCACCATGCTCCAGCCGCCCGAGGAGGCGGGGTTCGCCCTGCGTCTGGCGGCGAAGGACCTCGCGTTGCTGTCGGTGCTCAACGAGCAGGCCGAGGCAGGGCTGGCCGTCGCGCCCGCGCTCGCCGGGTTGTTCGCACGGGCGGCGAAGCACGATCCGGATGCCGACTACACGGCTGTGTACGGTGAGCTCCGGCGCTCCGCCGGCGCCGTGCCTGCCGAGGCGTGAGGCGACACGGTGTCGGGAGTCGCGATGCGTGAGCGTGCGGATGAGGGACAGGGACTGCTTCCCGTCTCTGCCGTGCACGAGGGGGAGATGCACGGGGGCGGGCTCGCGGAAGTGGCGGGGCTCGAGGCGATCGACGCGATCGTGTTCGACATGGACGGCGTGCTCGTCGACACCCCGTCGGTGCACCGTGGCGTGTGGCTCGACTTCGTGCGCGATGCGCCGTGGGATGAGCTGCGCGCCTTCGCGCCAGGGGCGACGGGGCGGCGCTCGCGAGATGTGCTGGGTGAAGTGCTGGGGCATCGTCTGCCCCCGGCCGAGATCGACGCGATCGTCGCCGGACTGCACGAGCGCTTCCTCGAGCGCAGCAGAGGCGTCGACCTCGTCTTCCCGCAATTGAGTCCAGTGCTCGACGACCTCTCCGCGGCGCTGCCGTTGGCTGTGGCGACGAGTGCGCCGCCGCATGTGGTCGATGCGCTGCTCGGCCCGCTCGCTCACACGTTCGCCGGCATCATCACGGGTGCGGACTGCACGCACGGCAAGCCTCACCCCGAGGTGTATCGGCGTGCGGTGTCACTGCTCAGGCATCCTGCCGACCGCGTGCTGGCGATCGAAGACACCGTTGTGGGCGTCACGGCGGCGGTCGCTGCCGGATGCCGGGTGTGGGCGGTCGACCATCAGGGCGCCGGCGGGTTCACCGAGGCCGGGGCCGAGGCGGTCGCCGGAAGCGCTGGGGAGCTCGCGGTGATGCTTCGAGCGATTCTCGATGCACCACGGCATGGAGGTTCCGGCCGCTGAGAGGCCCTTGGTGCTCAGGCGTCGAGCTTGCGGCTCTGCACCGCGCGGTAGGTGCGGTGCAGGGCCGAGAGCGACTCGTCGTACGCGCGCTGGGCGACGCCGATGAAGAGGCAGTCGACCACCATGAGTTGCGCGATGCGGCTGCCGAGCGCTCCCGAGCGGAACTGCGTCTCGCGAGCGGCTGTCGTCAGCAGGATGTCGGCCTCCTCGCCGAGCGTCGACCCGCCGAAGTTCGTGATGGCGATGGTGGTCGCGCCCGACTCCTTTGCGATGCGGAGTGCATTCACAGTGTCGATCGTGGTTCCCGAATGCGAGATGGCGATGCAGACGGCCTTGTCATCCAGCAGTGAGGCCGCGGTCCACGCGGAGTGCGCATCGCGCCAGGCGAACGCCGCGAAGCCGATCCGGATGAGCTTCTGCTGCAGGTCGGCGGCCACGAACGCGCTCGCGCCCACGCCAACGATATCGATGCGCGAGGCGCCGGCCAACGCACTGATGGCGGTTTCGAGCGCTACGACATCGATCGCCTGCGCGGTGTCGCCGATTGAGAGCGTCTCGTTCATCGCCACTTTCGCGATGATGTCGGGCAGCGTGTCGGTGCGGTTGATGTCGCTCGACATCTCGGGCGGCGCATTGCGCTCGAGGGTCTCGCGAGTCGATTCACGCGTGAGGTCGATGCGCAGCTCGCGGTAGTGGTCGTACCCGAGCCTCTTCGTGAAGCGCACGACGGTCGTCGTCGACGTCGAGCACGCCTCCGCGAGATCGGTGATCGAGAGCGACGCGGCCTGCTCAGGATGCTCGAGAACGAACTCGGCGATGCGCCGCTCGGATGGGCGCAGCGAGGGCACCGCAGCGCGGATCCGCACGAACAGGGTGCGGGAATCGGTCACGGTGCGAGCACCAGCCTTTCTCGGCGCATTCGCTGCTCGACCGGGTCGGGTACCGGGGCAGATGCGATCAGGCGACGAGTGTATTCCTCTTCGGGAGCGCGCAGGATCTCCTGCGTGGTTCCCAGCTCGACGAGTCGGCCGCTGCGCATGACGGCGATGCGGTCCGCGAGCAGCTCGACCACTGCCAGGTCGTGCGTGATGAACAGGCAGGAGAAGCGCAGCTCGCTCTGCAGCTCACGGATGAGGTCGAGCACCGAAGCCTGCACCGAGACATCGAGCGCGGATGTCGGCTCATCGGCCACCAGGAGCTTCGGCTTGAGCGCGAGGGCTCGCGCGATGCCGATCCGCTGGCGCTGGCCGCCAGACAGCTCGTGCGGGTAGCGGTTGCGCCAAGCCGCGGGAATGCGAACGCGGTCGAGCAGTTCCCCGACGCGTCGATCCAGTTCGGCGCCGCGAGCGGTGCGGTGCACGCGCATGGGTTCGGCGATGCTGTCACCGATCGAGCGCCGCGGGTCGAGCGAGGAGCCCGGATCTTGGAACACCATGGCGATATCGCGGCGGAGCGGCCGGAACTTCGCCGGCGAAAGCGCGGTCACGTCGGTGCCGTGCAGCAGGATCCGTCCGGATGCCGCCGGCACCAGCCCGACGGCGCAGTTCCCGAGCGTCGACTTGCCCGACCCCGACTCGCCGACGAGTCCCACCACTTCGCCGGCGGCAACGGTGAGCGACACGTCGTCGATCGCTCGGAACGGTTCCTTGCCGCGCGATCCCGGGTACTCGACCACGATGTTCTCGAGCACGAGCGCCGGCTCGGTCGCCGCATCGCGGGATGCGGTGCCGGCATCCGGAGAGGCGTCGCGCTCGTTCGTCTGCAGGGTCTGGCCCAGGTGGGGAACCGCCGCGAGCAGCGCCTGCGTGTACTCGTGCTGGGGCGCTTCGAACAGTCGGTGCACCTCGGCCTCCTCGACCACTTCGCCGTTGCGCATGACCACGACCCGATCGGCGAGGTCGGCGACGACCCCCATGTCGTGCGTGATGAGCAGGATCGCCATGTCGAGCCGCTCGCGCAGTGAGCGAAGGAGCTCGAGGATCTCGGCCTGCACGGTCACGTCGAGCGCGGTGGTCGGCTCATCGGCGATCAGCAGCTTCGGCTCGCACGAGATCGCCATGGCGATCATGGCGCGCTGGCGCTGTCCGCCTGAGAGCTGGTGGGGATAGTGGTCGACACGAGTCTCGGGGGAGGGGATGCCGACCATGCCGAGCAGCTCGATCGCCCGCTTGCGGGCCTCGGCCTTCGACAGCGGCCGGTGCAGTCTCAGCGTTTCGATGATCTGTGCGCCGACGGTGTGCACCGGGTTCAGCGCGGTCATCGGCTCCTGGAAGATCATCGCGATCTCCTCGCCGCGCAGCGAACGCAGCTCGCTCTCCTTGGAGCCCAGCAGGTCGCGTCCGCGCCACCGGATGCTGCCGTTCGCCCGCGCGTTGGAGGCCAGAAGGCCGAGCACCGAGAGCGAGGTCACCGATTTTCCCGAGCCCGATTCGCCGACGACAGCGACGACCTCACCCGGGTGGACCTCGAGCCGGACCTCGCGGATGGCGGATGCCGTCGAGCCGCCCATCGCGAACTCCACGCTCAGGTCGTCGATGGTCAGCAGCGGACCCGCGGCGCCGAGCGCTGTGCTCTTGGCGGTCGTGTCTTGCGTGGTCGACGTCATCGGCGGCCCTTATCTCTCTTCAGTCGCGTGAACCGTGTCACTCGGGACGGTCACCCAAGGATAGGAAAAAGAATTACAAGAAAACAGTAGATCGGGAAAATTATTTGCGCTAACGTGCCTTTCAGTTCGGTACTGCCGCCTTGCACCGTACCGATGTCGTTCTGCGACGAACCATTCGATAGCGGAGGTAACAATGACGTTTCGCCCATCCCGGAAGCGAGCTGGTCTCGCCATTCTCGCGGGCCCGGCAGCGCTCGCGCTGATGGTCACCGGGTGTTCCAGCGCAAATGAGCCTGACCCCCAGTCGACGAGCGGCTCCGGCACGCTGGTCGCCGCGATCACGGCCGACCCCGACACGCTCTTCCCCTGGAAGGCCACGCAGTTCCAGGCCGTCAACGTGCTCGAGAACATCTACGGCACCCTCACCCAGTTCGACGATGAGCTCAACGTCGTGCCCGGCCTTGCCGAGAAGTGGGAGCCGTCGGAAGACGGGACCCAGGTGACGCTCACGCTGCGCGACGGCGTGACCTTCCACGACGGCAGCGAGTTCGACGCCGACGATGTGAAGCACTCGCTCGACCTCATCCGCGACGAGGCGACCGCCGCGGTGGCAGCGGCGAGCATCGGCTCGGTGACCGACGTGGAGGTCGTCGACCCGCTCACGGTGACGCTGACCCTGTCGGCGCCGGATGCCGGTCTGATGGCGAATCTCGCCAACGTCAACGTGGCGATGCTCTCCTCCGACGACACCGAGGAGGACCTCAACACCGAGCCGAACGGCACCGGCGCGTTCGTCTACGTCGACCGCACGCCCAACCAGTCGATCAAGCTCGAGGCCAACGAGGACTACTGGGGCGACGCCGCATCGCTCTCCTCGCTCGAGTTCCGCATCATCGCCGACGAGACGTCGATCGTGTCGGCGCTGCAGTCGGGTGATGTGCAGTTCGCGGTGCTCAACGACCCGCTCGTCGCGAAGACCGCGGAGGGCTCCGGGATCTCGGTCGTGGGAACCCCGCAGCTGAGCTACCACGCGCTGCAGCTCAACGCGACGAAGGGTGCGCTCACCGATGTGAACGTGCGCCTCGCGATGCAGTGCGCGATCGACCGGCAGCAGGTGCTCGACACCGCCGCCCTCGGCGAAGGCGAAGTGACCGGCCCGATCACGTCACCCGCGTTCAAGTCCGACCCCGAGGCGCGCCCGTGCCCCGAACGCGACCTCGACAAGGCCAAGGAGTACCTCGCGAAGGCGGGCATGGCTGACGGCGTCACCGTGAAGACCATCGTGTCGCAGGGCTCGTACGCCACCTCCGTGAACGAGGCGCAGAACCTGCAGGCGCAGCTCGCGGAGGCCGGCATCACCCTCGACCTCGAGGTGCTCGAGGCGGGCGCGTACGTCGACCGCTGGATCGCGGCCGACTTCGAGGCCGCTGTCGCGCTCAACGGCGGGCGTCCTGACCCCGACGGCATGTACGGCCGCTACTTCCCGAGCACGGGCAACCTCAACCAGGTCGCCGGCTACAACTCGCCGGAGCTCGACGCGCTCTTCGCTGAGGGCAAGGCGACCATGGACGCCGACGAGCGCAAGTCGATCTACGACGAGATCTCGCAGCACCTCGAGGACAACGCGGCGTGGATCTGGCTGTTCACCAGCTACACCTACACCGCGACGACCGACACGGTCGACGGCTTCACGCCGATGGCCAACGGGTCGCTGCAGAACCTCCGCTCCACCACGGTCAGCAACTGACCCGAGATCCGGCGAACCCGGTGCCGTCTGACGACTCCACAGACGGCACCGGGGAGCCCCGGTTGGAACCATGAGAACCATCACCCGCCACCCCATCGCCCGAAAGCTGGCAGAAGCGGCGCTCACCCTTCTCGGGGTGGCCGTGCTCGTCTTCGTCATGCTGCGCGCGACTCGCGGCGACCAGATCAGCGCCACGCTGGGCATCGAGGCCGCCGCGCTGACTCCCGCCCAGCGAGCGGCGCTCGAGGCGTACTACGGCCTGGATCAACCGCTCGTCGTGCAGTTCTTCTCGTGGCTGGGCAATGTCGTGACGGGCAACCTCGGCTACTCGTCACGGTCGCGCCAGTCGGTGCTCGAGATGACGGCCGACTCGTTGCCGATCACCTTCGAGCTGGCCGTGCTCTCGATCATCATCGGCCTGCTCATCGGCGTGCCGCTCGGCATGCTCTCGGCCTCGCGCGCCAACTCGCTCCGTGACGCGTTCGGTCAGACGGTCGGCCTCGCCGGCCTGTCGATCCCGGCATTCCTGCTCGGCTCGACCATGCTCGCGCTCTCGGCGTCCATGCTCGGCTACAACCCCAACGCTCGCGGCTTCGCGAGCTTCGCCGAAGATCCGTGGCTGAACCTGCAGCAGATGCTGATGCCGGCCCTCGTGCTCGGCTTCGGCCTGGCGGCGCCCATCATGCGCACCGCTCGCTCAGCCCTGCTCGAGGTGCGCTCCATGGACTTCGTCCGTACAGCGCGCAGCAAGGGCGCGGGTCCGGTCCGTGTGCAGTTGAAGCACGTGCTGCACAACGCGCTCGTGCCGATCGTCACGATGACCGGTCTGCAGTTCGGCTACCTGCTCGGGGGCGCGGTCGTCGTGGAGCAGATCTTCTCCATTCCCGGCATCGGCCGGCAGGTGCTCATCGGCATCCAGCAGAAGGAGTACGCCGTGGTACAGAGCACCGTGCTCGTCATCGCACTCAGCTTCGTGATCATCAACCTGCTCACCGACCTGCTCTACCGGGTCATCGACCCCAGGGTGCGTGCGCAATGAGCGCCGAGGTCACCGTCGACACCACGGCGCTGCAGGCGCCCGCGAAGGGCCGGGGCTCGGTGCTCGCCGGCATCCTTCGCAGCCCCAGCGGGCTGATCGGACTGCTGCTCACCGGAGCGGTCGTGACGCTCGGGCTGCTCTCCGTCTTCAACCTGCTTCCGTTCGACCCCATCGCGCAGCGCCCTGAAGTGCGCCTGCAGGGCCCGTCGGGCGAGCACTGGTTCGGCACCGATCAGTTCGGTCGCGACATCCTCTCGCGCACGGCGTCGGGCGTCGCCAACTCTTTGCTGATCTCAGTCGTGGCGGTCGCATTCGCCGCCATCATCGGCACTGCGGGCGGGCTCATCGCCGGGTTCTTCCGCGGCTGGTCGGACCGCTCGATCAGCGGTGTGACCAATGTGCTGTTCGCATTCCCGCCGCTGCTGCTTGCGCTCTCGCTCGCCTCGGCGTTCGACCGCACCTGGTTCACGATCGCGGTGGCGATCGCGATCGTCTACGCTCCGATCTTCGTGCGCGTGGCCAGGGGCCCGGTGCTGTCGCTCCGCGAAGCCGACTTCGTCCGCTCCGCGACCGTGGTCGGCATGCGTCGCTTCGCGATCATCTGGCAGCACATCCTTCCCAATATCGGCGCCATCGTCATCGTGCAGATCACGCTCTCGCTGTCGTGGGCGGTGCTCACCGAGGCGTCGCTCAGCTTCCTCGGGCTCGGCACGCCGCCGCCCGCGGCATCGCTCGGCGCCATGATCTTCGAGGCCCGCACACTCGTCAATTTCGCGCCGTGGACCATGTTCGCGCCAGGCGCCGTCATCATCCTGCTCGTCGTCGGGCTCAACCTGCTCGGCGACGGCCTGCGCGATGCGCTCGACCCGAGGAACAGAGGAACCAAATGACCCAGGCCGTCTCCGGTCTCGACACCCTCGTCACCGAGCTCGCCGACCCGCGTTTCGCTCGCATCGACGAACTCACGGTGCTCGAGCTGACCGCGCTGATGAACGAGCTCGACGCCGAGGTCGCGACCGCGGTGAAGCGAGCCGTGCCCGACATCGCCGCGGCGATCGAGGAGGTCGTCGCCCGCATGCGTCAGGGAGGCCGGCTCATCTATGTGGGTGCCGGGACCCCGGGACGAATCGGCGTGCTCGACGCATCCGAGTGCCCGCCCACGTTCGGCACCGACCCCGATCAGGTCATCACGCTCATCGCCGGTGGCGCGACCGCGATCGTCTCAGCGGTCGAGGGCGCGGAAGACGACGCAGACGAAGGCGCGGCCGCGGTCGATGCGGCAGGGGTCGGGCCGCTCGACAGCGTG
Source organism: Ruicaihuangia caeni (assembly GCF_029952955.1). Lineage (GTDB taxonomy): Bacteria > Actinomycetota > Actinomycetes > Actinomycetales > Microbacteriaceae > Ruicaihuangia > Ruicaihuangia caeni. Next base: position 361,289 of record NZ_JASATX010000002.1, read on the forward strand.
ATCGGCATCGCCTCGAGCGGGCGCACCCCGTACGTGATCGCGGCGGTGCGTCGCGCTCGAGAGCTCGGCGCCTTCACCGCCGGGCTGTCCTGCAATACCGACACCGAACTCGGCGCGGTCGCGGAGCGGTCCATCGAAGTCATCGTCGGACCGGAGCTCGTGGCCGGCTCGACTCGGCTGAAGGCCGGTACCGCCCAGAAGATGGTGCTCAACATGTTCTCGACCATCAGCATGGTCGGGCTCGGCAAGACGTATGGCAACCTCATGGTCGACCTCGTCGCGACCAACTCGAAGCTGCGCGAGCGAAGCGTGCGCATCATCACCTCCATCACCGGCAGCACTCGTGACCGCGCGCTCAGCGCGCTCGCCGAGTGCGGCGGAAGCGTGAAGCTTGCCGTGCTCATGCTCGAGCTCCGCGTCGATGCGAAGCAGGCGGCTCAACTCCTCGACGCGGCCGGTGGAAGGTTGAAAGCCGCCATCGCGAGCGGTCAGGAGGCAAGCGCGTGAGGGTTCTCGGTCTGATCTCCGGCACGTCCCATGACGGCATCGATGCCGCGATCGTCGATTTCCGGCTCGAGGGAGACACGCTGCACGGCACCGTCGAGCACACCGCCAGCACGCCCTACGCGGGCGATCTGCGCCGCCGGATCATCGACGCGCTGCCGCCCGCGCAGACGACCATGCGCGAAGTGTGCGAACTCGACACGCTGATCGGCCAGGCGTTCGCAGCAGCAGCGGAGAGCGCGATCGAGGGAGCAGCCGGCGCGGTCGACCTCATCTGCTCGCACGGCCAGACGATGTACCACTGGGTCGACGGCGATCGGGCGCTGGGCACACTCCAGCTCGGTCAGCCCGCGTGGATCGCGGAGCGCACTGGTATCTCGGTGCTCGCTGATGTGCGCATCCGCGACATCACCGCCGGTGGGCACGGGGCACCGCTGGTCTCGTACCTCGACACCCTGCTGCTCGGTGGACTGGGCGAGCCGGCGGCCGCGCTGAACCTCGGCGGCATCTCGAACATGACGGTGATCGCTCCGGATGCCGAGCCGTACGCGTACGACATCGGACCCGCGAACGCGCTGATCGACGCCGTTGTCACTGCGAACGGGATCGACGACGGTTTCGACCGCGACGGCGCCATCGCGGCATCCGGCACCATCGATGAAGCCCTCCTCGAGCAACTGCTCGAAGAGCCCTACTACCGCCTGCCGGTTCCGAAGAGCACCGGCAAGGAGCTCTTCAGCCCCGACTACATCGACACCGCGCTCGAGCGGTACGGACGACCGGTGCCCTTCGCCGATCTCGTCGCCACCCTCACGGAACTCACTGCGCGAACCGTCGCAGCCGATGTGCGGCGCGCCGGAGTCACCACGCTCGTGGCCTCTGGTGGCGGCTGCGCCAACCCGCACCTCATGAAGCGGCTCGAGCACGCGCTGCCGGGCGTGACGATTCGGTGCACCGACGAGTTCGGTGCTCCGGCCGGAGAGAAGGAGGCGATCGCCTTCGCCCTGCTCGGCTGGGCGTCACTGCACGCTGTGCCGGCGATCGTCCCCAGCTGCACCGGGGCGGGCCGCGCGAGCGTGCTGGGCGCGCTCACCCCTGGACGCGAGGGGTTCGTGGTGCCCGCGGCAGCGATCGCGCCTGCGGCGCTGGTGCTGCGGGCGCACTGAGCGAGCGTCTGAATTGAACCCGGCGATATCGGAACCGGCGGCCCTGGCCGAAGCCGTCGCTTCGGGCATGCCCATCGGAACTCGTGGGCCGGCCGGCGCCGTGGTCGGAGTGGCGAACAGCGCCGGCTCGGCCGTCGTCGCGCGTGGCACGCGCTTGCCTTCCGGCGGTGGTCAGGAACCTGGCGGCGAGGGTTACGGCAGGGGTGGTGACGACCCGACCGGCGGGGGCGCACCGCCGATGCTCGACGTCACTCCATTCGATCTGGCATCCGTCACAAAGGTTGTGACCACCGCCGCAGTGATGACGCTTGCCGGCGAGGGGCTGCTCCACCTCGACCGCCCGGTGCGCAGCATCCTGCCTCAGTTTCGAGGGGCAGGCAAAGACGACATCACCCCGCGCCTGCTGCTTCAGCATCGAGCGGGAATGTGGGAGTGGTGGCCGCTGTACTGCGAGGCGCGCGAACCGCGGCACGCCGTGCTGCAACTGCCTCTGCGCTATGAGCCGGGCCGCGAGCATCGGTACTCCGATCTCGGCTTCATGGTGCTCGGCATGGTCATCGAGCAGGTGACGGGCGACGGTCTGCCGCAAGCGCTCGACGCGCTCGTGCTGCGACCGCTGGGCATGACCGGCACGGCGTTCGTGCTCGATGAGATGAGACGGGATGCGGCTGCCAGTGCGTTCGGCGACGCCGCCGAGCAGACGATGCTTCGCACCCGGAACCCCTACCCCGTGCCGTACGACGACACGTCGTTCGGCGGGTGGCGTGAGCGGCTGTTCGTGGGCGAGGCGAACGACGGGAACGCCTTCCACGCCTTCGGGGGCGCTGCCGGCCACGCCGGTCTATTCGCGCCGATCAGCGACCTGCTGACGCTCGGCCGGGAGTTGCTGCACGAAGACCCCTGGTGCGGCGCGACGGTGCGTGACGCCTTCATCAGCGCTGGGCCCGACGAGACACAAGCCCTAGGGCTGCGTCGGCGGACCATCGACGAGACAGGCGTCGAGGTGCTCTGGCATCCGGGGTTCACGGGCACGAGTCTGACGTTGGTGCCCTCGCTGCACCTCGTCGTGGCGGTCGGCACCAACCGGCTGCTCCACGCCCCCGAAGTGGAGCCGCTGAGCCATGACGAGCTCTGGCGGCCCGTGGGCCGCGCCCTCGCCACGACGCATGCGGAGGCCGTGCGATGAGTGCACACCGACGAGACCAGCTCGACGAAGAGCAGGCCGAATCGCGCACGCGCAGCGGGGCAAGCCCGGCGGTGAGCGCCGATGCCGTGCCGCCGCGGGTCTCGACGGCCGCGGTATTCCTCGCGTTCGCCGGGCTCGGCGGCACTGCCGCCTCGGTGCCGGCAGTGCTGCCCGCGCTCGCGGCTGCCGCGGCCACGCCGATGGATGCCTATCTGCCTGCTGTGCCGGCGCTATTCGGAGGCCTACTGCTCGGCGTGCTGCTCACGACGGTGATCGCGTCACGACTGACGCCGCTTCGTACGCTGGCGCTCGGTGCGGGGCTGCAAGCAGTGGCACTGGCGACGATGGCCGCCGCCAGTCAGCCGCCGTTCTTCATCACGGCCGCCGCCGTCGCGGGCGTCGGTTTCGGCCTCGGCGAGGCCGGCGGCAGCATCGTCGCCAAGCGCATCGCGGATGCCGGCGCCGCCCGGTTGCTGACGGCGCTCACCGCGACCGTCGCCGCAGTCGCCGCGCTTGGCCCTCTCATCGTCGTGTTCGCTGCGTTCGACGCCCGTGCCCTCCTGCTGGCAGCCGTCGCCGCTGTGCACGTGGCGGCGGGGCTCATCGCGATGCGTGCCGCGGTGCACTCGCCTGGCGGAACCGCCCGCGGAGCAGGCCTCGACGCTGCAACCCATCCGCCCGCCCCTGCATCGCCCGCTGTCGCTGGCGGGGGAGGCCGGGGACTGGCCATCGCGCTCGCGTCGGTCGCAGTCGCCCTGGCGCTCTACGTCGGCATCGAGACGATCGTCTCAGGATGGTCGGCTGTGCTCGCGTCCGAGCTTCTCGAGCTCACTCCCGCCCACGCCGCGCTCGGCACTTCGGCGTTCTGGGCGCTCATGGCCCTCGGTCGCGGCATCGCATGGCTGCTGCTGCGGGCGGCCCGCGACCCGCGGCGCTACGCCGCTGCGAACCTCGGGATCGTGGCGGTGCTCATGGCGGCAGCCGCGTTCAGCGTCGTCGAGGAACCGATCATCGCGGCGCTGCTCATCGGCGCCGCCATCCTGGCGCTGGCCCCGTGCTACGCCGTGATCCTCGGCGTGGGCCTCGCCGCGGTCAGCGATGTCCAGGCCGAACGGATAACCGGATTGCTCGTCGCGTGCGGAGCCGGCGGGGGAGCGTTGCTCCCGGTCGCAGCGATCGCGCTCGTGCCCGGCTCAGTGGGCACCGGCCTGTTCGTGCTCACCGCGGTCGGTGCCACGCTCGCTTGTGTGCTCGTGCTCCTCGCTCCGGCATCCGCGCCGACGACTTCTTCGTCCACCGCAGCCGCTCGCTCCGCCTCGAAAGGCCCAGGACCACAGTGACACTCGCCGCCTCCGACCCAGCTCTGCTCGACCGGCTCGAAGCCGCCGCACCCGGGCGCGTGCGGAGCCGCGCGACCGATCGACTCGCGCTCGCGCACGACGCCTCGCACTACCTGCTCACCCCGCAAGCGGTGGTGAGCGCGTCGACCATCGAGGAGGTCGCACGCCTGCTCAGCGAGGCGACCGCCGATGCCCCGATCACGTTCCGGTCGGGCGGCACAAGCCTCAGCGGGCAGGCGGTCACCGACGGCGTGCTCATCGACACACGCCGGTACTTCCGCCGCATCGAAGTGCTCGACGAGGGTCGGCGCGTGCGAGTGCAGCCAGGGGCCACCGTGCGACAGGCCAACGCCTGGCTGGCACGGCACGGCCGGAAGCTGGGTCCCGATCCTGCCAGCGAGGCCGCCTGCACCATCGGCGGCGTCATCGCCAACAACTCCAGCGGCATGGCGTGCGGCATCCGCGACAACGCGTACCGCACGCTCGAGTCCGCAACGCTCGTGCTGCCGAGCGGCACGGTCATCGACACGAGCAGACCGGATGCCGACGAGCAGTTGCGCGAGCAGGAGCCCGAGCTCTACAGGGGGCTGCTCGGCATCCGCGAGACACTGCTCGGCGATCGCGCGCTCGCCGAGTCGGTGCGAACGCAGTTCGCCCGAAAGAACACCATGGGCTACGGCCTCAACGCCTTTCTCGACCACGAAACGCCGGCGCAGATGCTCGCGCATGTCGTCGTGGGCAGCGAGGGCACCCTTGCCTTCGTCGCCGAATCGACCATGCGCACCATTCCGCTGCTGCCGCATGCAGCGACGGGGCTGTTGTACTTCGATGACCTGGAATCGGCCACCTCGGCGCTGCCGGCGCTCATCGAGGCCGGTTTCGCGACGATCGAACTGCTCGACGCCGCTTCGCTCAGGGTGGCCCAGCTCGACACGCTCGCCGAGGAAGGACTGCGCGGGTTCACCGTCGCCGACCACGCCGCCCTGCTGGTGGAGTTTCAAGCCGCCACCGACGGTGAACTCGACGCGCTCGTGGCCGCGGGGCAGCCGGTGCTCGACGCGCTGCCCCTGACGGTGCCCGCCCGGCTCACGCGCGACGCATCGGCGCGAGCCGCGCTCTGGCACATCCGCAAGGGTCTCTATGCGGCGGTCGCCGGGTCGCGCCCGCAGGGCACCACCGCGCTGCTCGAAGACATCGCCGTGCCGCCCGAGGCGCTCGCCCGCACCTGCCGCGAGCTCAGCGTGCTGTTCGACCGTCACGGGTACCGCGACAGCGTGATCTTCGGTCACGCGAAAGACGGCAACATCCACTTCATGCTCACCGAGCGGTTCGGAGACGACGAGGGGCTCGACCGCTACCTGGCGTTCACCGACGAACTGGTCGCGCTGGTGCTGGCGGAAGGCGGCACGCTGAAGGCCGAGCACGGAACGGGTCGCATGATGGCGCCGTTCGTGCGGGAGCAGTTCGGCGACGAGCTGTACGCGCTCATGGTCGAGCTCAAGCGGCTCTGCGACCCTCGCGGAGTGCTCAACCCCGGTGTCATCATCACTGAGCACGCCGACGCGCATGTGCGCGACCTGAAGTCGGCGTTGCCGGTGGAGGAGGAGGTAGACCGCTGCGTCGAGTGCGGCTACTGCGAGCCAGTGTGCCCGAGCCGCGACCTCACGCTGACACCACGGCAGCGGATCGTGCTCAGGCGCGAACTGGCGGCAGCGGAGCACCGCGGTGATGAGCGCCTCGTTCGGCAGCTCGAGCGCGAGTACGAGTACGACGGCGAGCAGACCTGCGCCGCCGATGGCATGTGCCAGACCGCGTGCCCCGTCGCCATCGACACCGGCGCCCTCGTCAAGCGTCTGCGCGCCGAGCGCGTCGGACGCCTGGAGCAGGCAGCGTGGTCGGGCGCCGCCCACCGATGGGGAGGGGTTGCGCGTGCAGGATCGGCCGCATTGACGGTCGCCGATCGCATGCCCGAACCGCTCGTCACCGGAGCCAGTCGCGCTGCAAGGTCGGTGCTGGGCGCTGAACGGGTTCCGGAATACCGTCGACCGATGCCAGCGGGCGGTCCCAGGCGCTCGGCGCTGCAGGCCGAGAAGCCGGTGGCTGTGTTCTTCGCCGCGTGCATCGGCACCATGTTCGGCGCTGAGCAGGGGAGCGACGGCGAGCGGGGCATGGGGTCTGCGGGCGCGTTGATCGAGCTCTGTGAGCGCGCGGGCGTGCCGGTTCGTGTGCCCGACGCGATCGAGGGCCTCTGCTGCGGCACGCCCTGGCGATCGAAAGGGTTCACACGCGGCTTCGAGTCGATGCGGAAGCGCGTGCTCGACGCTCTGTTCGAGGCGACCGAGGGCGGCGCGCTCCCGGTCGTGTGCGATGCGTCTTCGTGCACTGAAGGACTCATGGCGATGATCGCGTCGGATGCTGCCGGGCCTCCCGTCGCTGAGCATCCCGCGAACGACGGTGCCGGCGGCGAGAATTCGCTCGCAGGCGGCGCCTCGGGGCTGAACGTGGTCGATGCGGTGTCGTTCGTCGCCGAGCACGTGCTGCCGAAGCTCGAGGCCACCTCGCCGATCGCGTCGATGGTCGTGCACCCCACCTGCTCCTCGCATCGCCTCGGCACCACGGCAAGCACGGTTGCCATCGCCACCCGCATCGCCGACGAGGTCGAGGTGCCGGCCGATTGGGGGTGCTGCGGCTTCGCGGGCGACCGGGGCCTGCTGCATCCGGAGCTCACCGCGGCCGCCACGGCTCCCGAAGCCGCGACTGTCGCAGCGCAAGACTTCGAGGCCTATGCGTCGAGCAACCGCACCTGCGAGTTGGGAATGACCCGTGCGACGGGAAGGCCGTACCGGCACGTGCTCGAACTGCTCGAAGAGTCGACGCGCACGGTCGACGCGCGAGTGGACGCCGCGACGGTCGCTACGCTCTCGGCATCCGCCACGCCTTCTGCTGCCCCTGATGTGGCCGGCGATGGCGTCAGGCCGGCTCAGGGCCCTGTCAGACCAATACGAACCGATCGGGGAAGATAGTTCGAAATGGAAATCGTCATCTGTGAGGATGCCGCCGAGATCGGTCGCATCGCCGCCAGCAAGATCATCGACCTCGTGCGGCGGAAGCCGACGGCCGCAATCGGCCTCGCTACCGGGTCCTCGCCCCTGGGCATCTACGCCGAGCTCGCGCACGCAGTGGCGAGGGGCGAGCTCGACATGTCGCGGGCGCACGGCTTCGCGCTCGACGAGTACGTCGGAATCGAGCTCGAGCACCCGCAGAGCTACTACAGCGTCATCCACCGTGAAGTCGTCGAGCGGCTGTCGATGGACCCCGCTCGCGTGCATGTGCCGGATGGCCGAGCGGCCGATCTCCACTCGGCGTGCGACGCCTACGAAGAGGCGATCGAGCAGGCCGGAGGCGTCGACCTGCAGATCGTCGGCATCGGCAGCAACGGGCACATCGGCTTCAATGAGCCCACATCATCCTTCGGCTCGCGCACGCGCGTGAAGGCGCTGGCACCGCAGACCCGGGCCGACAACGCCCGCTTCTTCGATTCGCTCGACCAGGTGCCGACCCTGTGCCTCACGCAGGGGCTCGGCACGATCATGGACGCACGCGAGGTCGTGCTGGTCGCCCAGGGAGAGCACAAGGCCGACGCGATCGCCGCGGCGGTGGAGGGCCCCATGGCAGCGGTCATGCCGGCATCCGTGCTGCAGGGCCACCGCTACGCCACGGTGATCATCGATGAGGCCGCCGCGAGCAAGCTGCAGTACACGGAGTACTACCGGCACGCGTGGAACACGAAGCCGGAGCGCGCGGTCAGCGCAGCGGTCTGAGAAGCACTCCGATGCAGCACTGAGCACTCGCCCGCAGAGGGCAGGCGCGCAGAGGACGGGCGAGCAGAGTCTTAAGCTGGAAGGGATGCTGCGCCTCGCGGCATCCCGCTTGAACGGCGACAACGTTCCCCTGTCCTCTGAAAGCAAGGCAATGTCCGCGCCTGTTCGTACCGGCGGCTTCCCCTGGCCGGCCCTTCTCGTGCTCGCTGGAGCGATCTTCAGCTGCACGGTGAGCGAGTTCCTGCCCACCGGCCTGCTGCCCGACATCGCTCGCGAGCTGAACGTGAGCCAGGCACAGGTCGGACTGCTCGTGACGATCTTCGCGGGAACCGTCGTGGTGAGCGCCGCGCCGCTCACCGCGCTCACCCGCCGGTACTCGCGCCGCGCCCTCATCGTGACCGTGCTGCTGCTCTTCGCCGCCTCGAACCTGGTCGCGGCGATCGCGCCCGACTACACGGTGCTCGTCGTGGCCCGTGTCATCGCGGGGCTCGCGCACGGTGTCTTCTGGGCGGTCGCCGGCGCATACCCGGTGCAACTCGTGACCGGTGCGCAGCTCAACAAGGCCATCGCGGTGACTAACATGGGCAGCACCGCGGCATTCGTCATGGGCGTCCCGCTCGGCACGGCGCTCGGGCAGGCGCTCGGCTGGCGCCTCGCGTTCGCTTCGGTGGCGGTCACCGTCGCGGTGCTCGCGGTGCTCGTGCGCCTGCTGCTTCCTCCGGTGGAGCACCGAGTGCCGCTCCGCACCGGCGAGATCGCCATCCCGGTGCGCCGCGACCCGACCCTGCCCGCCGTCGTGGTCGTGTGCGTGCTGACGCTCCTGATCATGCTCGGCCAGCACTCGTTCTACACCTACATCGCGCCGTGGCTCATCGAGGTGCCAGCGCTGGATGCCGCGGCCGTGCCGACCGTGCTGCTGCTCTACGGGCTTGCCGGGGCAGTGGGGCTCTTGCTCGCGGGCACCATCGGCCGCCGGTACCCGAGCGGCACCTTCGTCGGGGCGATCATCGTCGCCGGTGGCGCGATCGTCTCGCTCGCGCTGACCGCCTCGTGGCAGTGGCCGGTGTTCGTGCTTGCGCTCGTGTGGGGCGCGACCATGGGCCTCTTGCCCACGCTGCTGCAGACGCGACTCTTGCGGGTGGCCTCGCCTCGGGTGCGCGACGTGTCGTCGGCCTTCCTCACGACCTCGTTCAACGTCGGAATCGGCACGGGGGCGCTGGCGGGAGCCGCGGTGCTGGAGGCCGGGGGAGCGATTGCCGTGCCGTGGCCCGCGGCGGTGCTGCTCGCGCTCAGCGCAGTGGTGGCCTTCATCACCGACCGTCGGGTGATGCGCGGCGCCCTGCGCTGAACCGAGAGCTGCGGCCGACCGGGGGCGTCCCGCCCAGCCGCGTGCGCGGAGCACGATGCGGCGCGAGCACTCAGGCAGCCGGGGTGAGCTCCCGACCGTCTGCCCATACACGTCGAACGTTCCACTCGGCATCGAGCAGCAGCATGTCAGCAACGGAACCGGGGTCCAACCGACCGGCACGGTCGAGACCGATCGCGCGCGCCGGCGTCTCCGTCGCCGCGGCGACGGCGTCGGCCTCCGGCACCCCGGCCTCGATCGCGCGCCGAACCGCTGCATCCATGGTCAGTGTCGACCCTGCGATGGCGCCGCCGTCGCGGAGGCGTGCGACGCCCTCCCGCACCTGCACATCCAGCGAGCCGAGCACGTAGTCGCCATCGTGCGAGCCGGCTGCCGCCATGGCGTCGGTGACGAGCGCGATGCGGCCGGGCGCTCCGGCGAATGCGAGCCGCACGACTTCCGGTCGCACATGCACGCCGTCGTTGATGAGTTCGAGGGTCACACCCGGTGCCTCGGTTGCAGCGATCACCGGTCCGGGCTCGCGGTGATGGATGCCACGCATGGCGTTGAACGCGTGAGTGAGGAGGGTCGCTCCCGACTCGAAGGCGGCCCGCGCCTGCTCGAAATCGGCGCCCGTGTGACCGACCGCGACGCGAATGCCCGCCTCGCGGAACAGTGCGATGGCCTCGCTCGCACCGGGCAGTTCGGGGGCGAGGGTGACCTGGCGGATCACCCCGTGGCCCGCCTCGATGAGCCGCTGCACCGCGGCTGCGCTCGGAGCGCGCAGCTGGGCCGGGTCGTGCGCACCGCGGAACTCGTGCTCGATGAACGGCCCTTCGAGATGCACCCCGACCACGAGCGGATCGTCGGCCATGACGGATGCCGCGGCATCCAGCCGCCGCTCCAGCACCTCGAGCGGGGCGGTCACGAATGAGAGCACGCTGCGGGTGGTGCCGTGCGCGCGGTGCAGCGAGAGCGCTTGGCGGATCGCGTCGGCGCCGTTGTCGAAGGAGGCGCCGCCCCCGCCATGGCAGTGGATGTCGACGAAACCAGCGGTGAGCGTCAACCCGCGAGCATCGACCACGACCGCATCGCCGACAGAGTGCTGCCGCCAGTCGTCGCCGCCTCCGAGCGCGATGATGCCTCGTTCGTCGAAGACGATCCACGCCTCCGGGTGCCGCTCGTCGCTGGAGGGGCGGATGAGGCGGCCGGAGTGGATGACGGTGCGCATCGTGAGCTTCACTCTACTGCTGCGCGTTCGCGGCATCCGGGCATAGAATCGGGTCGTCGCGACTGGCGTCGGATGGGTCACCATCGGGGAGCGACAGACACGGATCGGCCGCACGCCTGGGCCCGCACCCGACTAGTTTTGTCATGTCCGTGTCTGTGAAGGAGTACTCCGTGTCCGACCGCCTCCCCTCCACGTTCAACGAACCGCTCAGCGTCGTCGACCCGGAGATCGCCAAGGTCCTCGAGCAAGAGCTCGGCCGTCAGCGCGACTACCTCGAGATGATCGCGAGCGAGAACTTCGTGCCGCTCGCCGTGCTCGAGGCGCAGGGCTCGGTGCTCACCAACAAGTACGCCGAGGGCTACCCTGGACGCCGCTACTACGGCGGCTGTGAGTACGTCGACGTGGCCGAGAACCTGGCGATCGAGCGCGCGAAGTCGCTCTTCGGTGCCAAGTTCGCGAATGTGCAGCCGCACGCCGGCGCGCAGGCGAACGCCGCGGTGCTGCACGCCATCGCGAAGCCCGGCGACCGCATCCTCGGCCTGGAGCTCGCTCACGGTGGTCACCTCACGCACGGCATGCGCCTGAACTTCTCGGGCCGCCTCTACGAGGCGCACGCCTACGGCGTCGACCCCGAGACCATGCGCATCGACATGGACGTGGTGCGCGAGAAGGCGCTCGAGGTGCGCCCCCAGGTACTCATCGCCGGCTGGTCGGCCTACCCTCGACAGCTCGACTTCGAGGCCTTCCGCTCGATCGCCGATGAAGTGGGCGCGACGCTCTGGGTCGACATGGCGCACTTCGCCGGACTGGTGGCGGCTGGGCTGCACCCCTCGCCGGTGCCGTACGCCGACGTGGTGAGCTCGACCGTGCACAAGACAATCGGCGGACCCCGTTCGGGCTTCATCCTGTCGAACGACGCCGACATCGCGAAGAAGCTCAACTCGGCGGTGTTCCCGGGGCAGCAGGGCGGCCCGCTCATGCATGTGATCGCAGCGAAGGCGGTCGCGTTCAAGCTCGCTGCCGAGCCCGAGTTCAAGGACCGTCAGGAGCGCACGCTGCGCGGCGCGAAGCTGCTTGCGGAGCGGCTCACGGCATCCGACTCGCGTGACGCCGGCATCGACGTGCTCACGGGTGGCACCGATGTGCACCTCGTGCTCGCCGACCTTCGCGAGTCGGCGATCGACGGCAAGCAGGCCGAAGATCTGCTGCATCAGGTCGGCATCACCGTGAACCGCAACTCGGTGCCCTTCGACCCCCGCCCGCCGATGGTCACCTCGGGTGTTCGCATCGGCACCCCGGCGCTCGCCACTCGTGGCTTCGACGATGCGGAGTTCACCGAGGTCGCCGATGTGATCGCGTCGGTGCTGATGCCTGGCGCCGACATCGATTCGGCGCGCGCACGGGTGAAGGCGCTCGCCGACGCGTTCCCCCTGTACCAGGCGCTCTGATCGAGTGGAGGAGGCTGAGCCGATGACCGCGATCACGCTCGACGGCGTCGCCACCGCGTCGGCCGTGAAGTCGGAGTTGGCCTCGCGGATCGCGGCCCTGCGAGCGCGCGGCGTCGTGCCAGGGCTCGGCACGCTCCTCGTGGGCGACGACCCTGGATCGCGTTCGTATGTCGCCGGCAAGCACCGCGACTGCGCCGAAGTCGGCATCGAATCGATCCGCGTCGATCTGCCGGCCACGGCGACGGATGCCGATGTGCGTGCCGCGATCGACCGGCTCAACAGCGACCCGGCCGTCACCGGCTACATCGTGCAGCTTCCGCTGCCGCGCGGCCTCGACGAGCACGCCGCGCTCGAGGCGATGGACCCGGCGAAGGATGCCGACGGCCTCCACCCGACCAACCTCGGCCGCCTCGTGCTCGGCGTCGCCGGCGAGCTCGACTCGCCGCTACCGTGCACCCCCGCTGGCATCGTCGAGCTGCTGCAGCGCTACGACGTGCCGATCGCGGGTCGGCATGTGGTGGTAGTCGGTCGAGGCATCACGGTCGGACGTCCGCTCGGCCTGCTGCTGACCCGCAAGGGCCTCGACGCCACAGTGACGCTGACGCACTCGCGCACGGTCGATCTCGCCGCAGAAGTGCGCCGGGCCGACATCGTGGTCGCGGCGGTCGGAGTGCCGCACCTCATCAAGCCCGACTGGGTGAAGCCCGGCGCCGCGGTGCTCGACGTGGGCATCACGCGCGTCGAAGATCCCGCCACAGGCAAGGGCAGGCTGACCGGCGATGTCGACCCCGCGGTCGCGTCCATCGCCGGGCACCTGTCGCCCAACCCGCGCGGGGTCGGGCCCATGACGCGGGCCATGCTGCTCGCCAACGTCGTGAAGGCCGCCGAGCTGCAGCATCCCGCCGCCTAGGCCGAGCCGGCACCTCAGCCGCTACGGCGCAGAGTACGCGGAGCGGGCGCTGTTACGCTCGATCGGACGATCCGGCAGGATGCCGCCGGGCACACCCGCGAGAGGAAGTCACCATGTGTCAGCCAGTCACCTGCAACCGCTGCGGCAAAGTGACGTGGGCCGGCTGCGGTGAGCACATCGAAGAGGCGAAGGCTCAAGTTCCCGCCTCTGAGTGGTGCGGCCACGTCGCCGAGTAGACGCACGAAGCGATCGGTGGTGAGTAGTCTCACCACATGCGATCTCGCGGCACGGCTGCCCCGTTGAAGCGCTGGCTGCTGCTGTCGGCCGCGATCCTCACCGAGGTGGTGGGCACGCTCGCGTTGAGGGCCACGGTCGATGACGCCGTCTGGATGCCGGTCGTGATCGTCACCTATGCGGCCGCGTTCGTGCTGCTGGGGCTCGCGCTTCGCGCCGGGATGCCGGTGGGCATCGCCTACGGCATCTGGGGCGCCTGCGGTGTCGCGCTCACCGCGGTGCTCGCCGCGGTGCTCTTCGACGAGCTGTTGAGCGGACCGGCGATCGTCGGCATCCTGCTCATCATCGTGGGTGTCGTTGTCGTCGAGATGGGGTCGCACCCACTTCGCCGGGCCTCCACTCCGAAGACAGAACTGGCAGCCGAGCCAGACGAGGGCGCCGCATGAGCTGGTTCTGGCTCTCGCTCGCAATCGTCACCGAGGTGGCGGCGACGCTCAGCTTGCGCGCTTCAGACGGGCTTCGCAAACGCCGGTGGCTGGTCCCGGTGGTCATCGGCTACGTCGCCTCGTTCTTCTTCCTGGCCTTCACCCTCGAAGCGGGGATGCCGGTGGGCATCGCCTACGGCGTCTGGAGTGCGATCGGCATTGTCGCTGTTGCCGTTCTCGCTCGCGCCATCTGGAAGGAGCCGTTGACCAAGCGGATGGTGCTCGGCATCGTCATCATCATCGCGGGCGTCGTGCTCGTCGAGCTCGGCTGAGCCGCGAGTCAATCCCGGCACGGGGCAGACGAGTCAGGCGTCGGGCGACTCGTTCTCCATCATGGTGCGCACGCGGTCGACGTCGAGCAGCGGCGACGATCGATCGCGTTCGGGTGCGGGAGCGGATGCGGCGGCGCCGGGGTCGAGCAGGCGCTGCAGTCCCACGCGCACCAGGCCGCCATCGATGGACGTGATGCCGCTGAGGGAGAGCACTGACACGCCTTGATCCAGCGCCGCCATCAGCTTCGCGGCATCCTCGGCGGGCAACGAGTCGTCAGCAGGCCGGTTGGCCCTCGCGAGGTCGGCGTAGACGTCGATCATCACCTGCACACGCTCGCGGAGCGCTTCCGTGAGGGCTTCGTCTCGCGCGGCAGCCGCGATGAATTCGAGGGTCGCGAGGCCGAAGCCGCGCACGAGCTCCTCTGGGTTCGTGTCGGCGCCACCCATGCCGAGCGAGCCCGGGGCGCTCGTCGCGGGAGACTCGGCATCAGCCTCGTGCTCATCATGCGGCTCGCGGTGGTCTGATACCCGACCCGGCGCCGACCCGGACCCCGCAGCGAACGGGTCCCAGCCCTGGCTCCGCAGGGCGCCCATCGTGAAGTCCATCGTCGCCAGGAAGAGCTGCGCTTTGTTCGTGAAGTTGGAGTAGACCGCTCCCTTCGAGAACCCCGCCTCGGCGGCGATCGTGTCGAGGCTGGCAGCGTGATAGCCCACCCGGGTGAACGCATCGAGCGCCGCCATGACCAGCGCTTCCCGGGTCTCCTGCTGCCGGGCCGCCCTGCTGCCCGCAGCCCGCGCACGGGTGTGCCCTGCGCTCGCATCCGCATTCGAGGGCGTCGACTCCATACGCCGATCATACGGACTTGACATACCGAGCGTATGTCAAATACCGTCAGTACTTGAAATAACGACGGTATCTGAAAGAGGGTCGGTATGGAGAGAGCGGTTCTGGAGGTCGAGGCGCTGACCAAGCGCTTCGGGGCGCTGGTGGCAAACGATGCGATCGACTTGACGGTGCAGCCCGGCCAGGTGGTCGGGCTGCTCGGGCATAACGGCGCCGGAAAGACGACCCTCGTCTCGCAAGTCGTCGGCCTGTCCAAGCCAGACAGCGGCTCCGTTCGGGTGGCGGGCATGGATGCGATCGCTGATCCGGCTGCCGCTCGCAGGTGCGTTGCGCTGCAGGCGCAGAGTCAGGCGCCGCTCGACGGTCTGACGCCTCGCGCGGCCATTGAGATCGCAGGTCGCATCCGAGGGATGTCTCGCAATGATGCGCGGCGGGCCGCCCGTGAGCTCGCCGACGAGCTCGACATCGGCGAGTGGCTCGACCGTCGCGCGATGCCAGACGGCGGCGGGCTCTCAGGAGGGGTGCGGCGGCTCACAGCGTTTGCGATGGCCGCTGTCGCTGGGGTGCCGCTCATCATCCTCGACGAGCCCACGAACGACGTCGACGCCGCGCGACGGCGTCTTCTCTGGGCGGCAGTGCGCCGGCTCGGAGACGAAGGCGCCGGAGTGCTGCTCGTCACGCACAATGTGGTGGAAGCCGAGCGCGTCGTCGACGACCTCGTCGTGCTCGACCGCGGCGCCGTGGTCGCTGCGGGCTCCCCGAGCCGACTTCGTGGTGACCGAGACAACGAACTCCGCCTCGAGCTCTCGTTGACGCCGGAAGGCGAAGACCCGACGCTGCCACCGACCGATGTTCCGATGCCGGTGACACGTCGAGTGCGAGTCGGGCGACGTGTGCTGCTCACAATCGCGCCGGATGCCGCTGAGTCGGCGGTCAGGTGGGCTGCGGCGCTGCGCGGTCAGGGCCGCGTGGAAGGGTACTCCCTCGCCCGATGAATGGTCATGGGGCTGGTGATGGTGTCGCAAGGCGTGGCGCAGGCCCGCACGACCGGCACATTCACCTATCTGCGCGCGCTCCCTGTTCCCCGGCCGCTGCTGCTGTTCGCAGACCTCACAGTCTGGTTGGCCGTCTCCCTGCCGAGCGTGGCGGTAGCGCTGCTCGTCGCGCACTGGCGGTACGGCTTCGATTTCAGCTTCGACTGGCCCGTGCTGCTCCTCGCGTCCACGCTCACCGCTGTGACGGCATCCGCGGTGGGATGCGCACTGGCGCTTGCGCTGCCTCCCATGCTCACCCAGCTCGTCACCCAGGTGCTCGTGTTCTTCGTGATGCTCTTCTCGCCGATCACCTTCCACGCCAGCCAGTTGCCCGAATGGTTCCAGATGGTGCACGACGTGCTGCCGTTCCGGCCGGCCGCCGATCTGCTGCGCGCGGGCATGCTGTCTGACAGCTACAACGCGTCGGCCTGGGATCTCGCGGTGCTTGGTGCCTGGTGCGTGGTCGGCTTCGCTGTGAGCCTTCGGGCCGTCATTCGGCGCGCCTGAATTCGATGGAGCGCCGGTTCCCTTTTGCGTCGGCGAGCGGGAACCGGCGGCTTCGTTGGTTCAGTGAGGCGGTCCGCCACGGCCGCGCAGTCGTTCGATCTCGCGTCGGTCGCGCTTGGTCGGGCGCCCTGCGCCCCGGTCGCGCTGAGGCACGAGCTCGCGCTCCGCGGCAGGCGGCGGGGGAGGAGTGAGGTCGATCATGCATGTTGCCGCGACGGATGCCGAAACCCTCTTGCTGATGGTCTGCTGCACCACCGCGATCCGCTCGATCCCGGCGACGCGCACGCGCACCTCATCGCCCGAGCGCACCCGCTGTGCCGGCTTCGCCCGTTCGCCGTTGATGCGCACGTGCCCTGCCCGACATGCCTCTGTGGCAGCCGAGCGGGTCTTCGCGAACCGCACCGCCCAGATCCACGCATCGACGCGGGCGGAGTCAGCCATGCGAAGAGTCTAGGCAGTGACCACTCGGCAGGCTTGGCGAGTAGCCTGGCTGCATCGAGGGCACTCGGCAGTTGAGGAGATGCGTGTGACTGAGACGGCGCTGGCCGCTTCGGTGGTCGACGATCTGATGGCCGAACTCGCGGCGCTCGACGACCCGCGGATGCGGGCGGTGAATGAGCGCCACGGCGATGACCACGGGGTGAACCTCAGCGCGTTGCGCGCCATCGCCAAGCGACTCAAGGCGCAGCCCGAGTTGGCTCGAGCGCTCTGGCAGACGAATGACACCGCCGCTCGACTGCTCGCGATTCTCGTCAGTCGGCCCAATACGTTCGAGCGCGGCGAACTCGACGCCATGCTCCGCGAGGCCCGCGCTCCCAAAGTGCACGACTGGCTCGTGAACTACATCGTGAAGAAGAGCCCCCACGCCGAGGAGTTGCGCCTCGCCTGGTTCGCCGACTCAGACCCGGTGGTAGCGAGCGCCGGCTGGGCGCTGACATCGGAGCGAGTGGTCAAGAAGTCGGATGGTCTTGATCTCCCCGGCCTGCTCGACACGATCGAGGCGGAGATGAAGGACGCGCCCGAGCGTCTGCAGTGGGCCATGAACACCTGCCTGGCCCAGATCGGCATCGAACATCCCGATCTGCGCGATCGAGCGATCGGGATCGGCGAACGCCTGGAAGTGCTCAAGGACTACCCGACCCCGCCGAACTGCACCTCCCCGTACGCGCCGACGTGGATCGCCGAGATGGTGCGTCGAAAAGGCTGACTGACACGGTGCCGACGGGACTGATCCCCCCCCCCCCCCCCCGACCGACGGGCCAAGAGCGCTTCGGCGAAACGTCGCAAGGATCGCGCTGCGCGGCGAACTCTCAGGCATGCGCCGGTTCCGGGCGCCGCAGTTGAGGGATCATCATGCAAAATGGCGGGCACGGCCTGGTTGCGGGTAAGCACCCGGCCCTCCCCGCCGTTCGGGGAGGCCCGGCCTGTGCACGAATTCGGGTTACGTCGACGGGGTCGGGTCTCCCCTCCGGGGCGCTTGCGCTGTTCCACTGTGGAGCCGAGCAGGGGTCTGCCACCAGTCTCGTGTCTCTGAGACGACTCCAGCGCACGCGGTGGTCGCTCACATGGTGGGCCCGGCGGGGCTCGAACCCGCGACCCGCGGATTAAAAGTCCGCTGCTCTGCCAGCTGAGCTACAGGCCCGCGACAAGCTTAGTCGTGTCGCACTGGCCAGCCGTGGCATCCAACGGCCGAGCTCGCACGGTCGGCCTCAAGTCGAGTAGGACACCCCTTGACTCGCGTCGCTCAATACGGAAAGGTGTTGCACGACCGACCAATCGGTCGGGAGATGCAAGTCGACGAAGACTGCGGGCCTGAATGCAGGTCCGCTCGCGAACCGCAAGCCGCTCAGAGTTGAAGGGCTGATGGGAATTGACTGTGATACCGAAGTCGCGACAAGGCTCTACCCGCGTTGCCACGGTTGTCGTTGAACCGAGGATCACAGATCGAGACCCCGAGAAGTTCAACCGCCGTGTGTCGCGGCAGAACACGGTGCTGGCGATCGCCACACCGGTCTTTTTCCTGGTTCTCTGGGAGCTAGCAGCTCTGCTGGGCCTGATCGATACCCGCTTTTTTCCCGCCCCGAGCTCTATTGCCAGGACGGGCGTGAACCTCGTGCAAGACGGCGTGCTCCTAGAGAGCCTTGCCGTCACCCTTCGAACGCTCATGGTCGGCCTGATAGTGGGAAACGTCATCGGCACTGTCGTCGGAGTGAGCATGGGATTGATTCGCCCACTGCGTGCCTCGCTCGACCCGCTGCTTTCGGGTCTGTACACCGTGCCGAAGCTGGCGATTCTGCCGCTGCTGCTCCTGATGCTCGGGCTTGGAGAAATGCCGCGTGTCATCGTCGTCGCGATCGGCTCGTTCTTCATCGCCTGGATCAGCATGATCGAAGCGACCATGGGTATTGCCCACGGGTACTTGGAGACTGCGGAGTCGCTTGAACTGACCCGCAGTCAACGACTGCGGTTGGTGATATTTCCTGCGGTGCTCCCCGAGTACTTCGTCGGGCTCCGGATCGCAGTCGGGAACGCAGTGCTCTTGATCGTCGGGGTCGAGTTCGTCATGGGCGGAAGCGGCATAGGCAGCATGATCTGGAACTCGTGGCAGATCTTCGCCACCGAGCGGATGTACGCCGGCATCGTTTGCGTGGGCCTCTTGGGATACGTGCTCACGAAGCTCGTGAAGATGATCGCCAGGGTGGCTGTTCCCTGGAGTCCCAAATCGACGAGTCGACGTCGTTGATCTCTCCTGTCGACCTCACCCAGTTTCGAACTCGCAATTTCAATCCCTCAACGAAGAGTGAAAGGAACATCTATGCGTATTACGGCGATATTCGCGGGAACGATAGTCGGGGCGCTTGCGCTGTCCGGATGCGGGGCTGCCTCAGGCAACAGTGGACCCGCCGACGGAGACGAGGACGCCCTCGGGACTGCCGAACAACTCATTGCTGATGGTGTCATGGACGAGGAAGGGGTGCTCACTGAGCCGGCGACGATCACCATCGCAACGGCGGCGCCGACCGCGTTCACGATCCCGCTCTACATGGCCGCGGCAGGGTACGAGTCCTTCGAGCGACGGAATCTCACCGTGGAGATCGTCAACATGCCGGGAGTCGACTCGTATCCCCTCATGGCGACGGGGCAGCTTGACGGCAACTACAGCGCTCCGGATGTCGGGATGTTCAACTCGATCAACAGTGGAAGCGACCTCGCGGTCGTCGCTCCCACCCAGATACAGGCGGACGACGCCGTCGACGGGCTTTACTGCAGGGTCGACGAGATGGGCGGCAAGGACTTCAGTTGGGAGATGCTGCGCGGCAAGAAGATCGGCTCGTCGCAAGCCAACCGCGGAGTCTCCATGATTCAGATCGCCGAGAACCTCAAGGCCGCAGGCGTGCCGGTCGACGAGGTCGAGGTCGTGCAGATGAGCACGTCCGACCAGGTTGCGGCTCTGGAGAACGGCGCGCTCTTCTGCGGACTGATTCAGGAGCCGATCACCGCTGTCGTAGAGAAGGCGGGTCACGCGACCTTCTCGGCACGTCAGATGGAGCCCGGGTTCCCGAACGGCTCGATCGCGTTCGGGAAGTCAATGCTGCGCGACCACCCGGAGGTCGGCTTCGCCTTCGTGGCTGCATTGGCGGAGCTCTATCGTGACGAATTGCAGGGCGAGTGGCTCCGTGGCAAGGAGGCATACTTCGCTGAACTCCTCGGACAGCCGCAGGACGCGCTCGAGCAGATGACCACCCCGACCTACACGCTCCCGTTGGCGTTTCCCACCGGCTACGCGGCGACATTCGACGAGACCTGGCGCAACTGGGATGACCTGCTTCAATACGACACGCCACTCGCCGAGTCCGATGTGATCGACGACCGATTCATGACCTTTGCGAATGACCTCCTCGCTCGCAACTGACCGCTCGTTGGAAGCAGCGGACGGGACCGTGTCGTTGAACAGGAGCGACATCCGTGAGCACCTTCGTCACGCCAACACGAACGTGCTCCGGGCGGTCCTCTACCTTCTGACGGGCGACCGTGAGCTTGCGGTCATGCGCACGATCGAGTGCGAGCGCCGCGGCGGCGCGTTCATCGAGCATGTCCTCGGTGAGCGCGACGCCCAACGTGTCATCGAGCTCGCGGCCGACTTCCTGGCGACGCCGCACTCCGCTCGGCGTTCGGATGCCAACGCGGCTCCGAGCGCCGATCAGGAGCGCGTGCGCGATGCGATCGGCTTCCTACTCGGCAGCCGGCCGAGCGCAGCGGAGTTCCGCCTCGGCATCCGCGAACTGGGCCTCGAGGAGGTATCCGGTGTCGAGACATCTCGAGCGGTGTGGTCAAGAGGGCAGGATGTGACCGGCTGGCGGGCGCTCGTCGTCGGAACTGGATTCAGCGGCATTGGCATGGCTGTTCGCCTGCAAGAGCTTGGCATCCCGTACTCCGTCGTCGACAAGCAGTCACGCATCGGCGGCACATGGGAACGCAACCAGTTTCCTGAGGCGAGAGTCGATACGACCAGCTTCGTATACCAGTACAGCTTCGTGGAGTACGCCTGGAAGCAGCACTATGCGCCCCAGGAGCAGGTCAGGGAGTATCTCGAGCATGTCGCTGAGACATACGGTGTGACCCCGAACATCCGATTGAACACGGAAGTGGTCGAAGCCCGCTTCGATCGCGACACCTCGCTCTGGAATGTGCTGCTTCGCGACGCTGCTGGTCGCGAGTGGCGCGAGGAAGCGAATTTCATCGTGAGCGCCTCCGGTCTGTTCTCGACGCCGAAGTGGCCGGACTTTCCGGGCATGGAGCGCTTCCGCGGGCCGGTTCTGCACAGTGCCCAGTGGGATCCCGAGTTCGATCCACGCGGCAAGCGTGTCGGGATCGTTGGCAACGGCTCGACCGGCGTGCAGATCATGCCCTGGCTCGCTCGCAATGCAGAACACGTATATGTATTCCAGCGCACTCCCCAGTGGATCTCGCCGCTCGAGAAATACAAGGAGCACGTGTCGACGCAGACACAGTGGCTGCACGACAACATCCCCTTCTACTGGCGGTGGTCCTGTTACAACGCACGACTGATACGAGGCTCGCTTGGCGATGCACAGGAGTACGACCGCGCCTGGCAGGCACTCGGCGGGAAGGTGAGCCGACGCAATGACGGCCTCCGCGCGAACCTGACTGAATACATTGCGACCAAGCTCGGACACGATCCAGACCTTCAGCGCGCCTGTACCCCCGACTATGCCCCGCTGGCCCGCCGACTCGTCGTGGACAACGGGTGGTATGACGCGGTCGTGCAGCCCAACGTCACGCTCGTTCCCCGGCCTGTCGCGGCGCTGGATGAGACGACGGTTGAATGCAGCGACGGTTCGGAATTCGAGTGCGACGCGCTCGTGCTCGCCACCGGCTTCGACGCCGAGAAATACACGCTGCCGGCGCAGTACTACTCCGCCTCGGGGCAGACCCTCGAAGAGGCCTGGGCAGAAGACGGACCCCGCGCCTACGTGGGGCTCGAGGTGCCGGGGTTCCCCAACCTCTATGTCATGTATGGCCCGAACGGCCAGCCGCGAGGCGGCAGCCTCGTGGCTGCGCTGGAACTGTGGGTGGACTACATCGCCCGGCACATGGTGCGCACGATCGAGTCGGGTCACCGGAGCAGCGCCGTCCGACCGGAGGCCTTCGAGGCCTACAACTCGTTGATGGACAAGGAGATGGAACGGCTCATCTGGGAAGGCGAGGCGCCGCAAGAGCGCAACTACTACGTGAACCGCTTCGGCCGTCAGAACGTCAACATGCCCTGGCGCATCCATGATTATGCGGCGATTCTGCGCAGAGACCCCGAGGAGACCCATGAGCTCTCGAACTAGAGGGTTGCCTTCCTGCGAAAAGCCGTGGGCCGAGCTGCCAGAGGGGAGTGCGCACGGTGTGTTCGGCGCCGACGACGTGCTCGGCACATTGAATCGGCAGTCTCCCGAGACAGTGCTCGGGGCGCTCTCAGCCGCGGTCATGGGCCGCGTGTTCTCGCTGAACCTTCCGCTCGACCAGCCCGAGCCTGCGCTGTTCCAGCGTCAGTTCCCGCGGCACCGGGTGTTCACGACACCCCGCGGCAACCTCGATGACGTGGTCGACAACTTCTACCCGCAGTCGTCATCGCAGTGGGACGGGTTCCTCCACGTGCCCGACCCCGAACTCGGGTTCTACAACGGGCTCGGTCGAGACGAGCATGGCGTGCATCACTGGGCGAGCCGTGGCATCGTCGGACGCGGCGTGGTGCTCGACATCAGTGAAGCGATCGCTGCGGCGGGCTCCGACGCGTTCGCCTCTCGAACCCCGGTCGATGTCGAGGCGCTCGAAGCGGTTCGCCGCGCGGCAGGCGTCGAGTATCGGCGCGGCGACATCTTGGTGGTGCGGACCGGATGGATCTCATGGTTCCGCGAACAGGACGCAGAGTCCCGCGCTCGAGTACGTGACTCGCGGGCGGCGCCCGGGCTCGAGGGATCCGCTGCGATGGCGGAGTATCTCTGGGACCACGGGTTCATTGCCGTAGCCTCCGATTCGCCTGGTGTGGAGGCGCTTCCAAGTAGTGCGGGCTCATTGCACCACCGAGTACTGGCGCGACTCGGCATGCCACTTGGCGAGCTCTGGTGGCTCGATGACCTCGCCGCAGACTGCGCTGCCGACGGCAGACACGAGGCCATGGTCGTGTCGAGTCCCATGAACCTGGTCGGCGGCGTCGGATCGCCGGCGAATGCGATTGCGATCCGATGACCACCGCGCACACCAACACCATGCACACCGAAGTGGGGAGTCTCGAGGTGACCGACAGCTCGGCCAGACAGATCAAGGCGACGATTCGTGACGTCAGCAAGGTCTACCGGGGGCGAACCCAGGTGCCCGCCCTCGACAACGTCGACGCGCATATCTACGACGGGGAGTTCTTGACGATCGTCGGGCCCTCAGGATGCGGCAAATCGACGTTGCTACGCATGATCAACGGCCTGCAGCGACCGAGTGAGGGCGCTGTGGAGATCTCGAAGTCGAGTACCGACCGGCCGCTCACGTCGATGGTGTTCCAGGACTACAGCGTCTACCCGTGGATGAACGTGTTCGACAACGTCTCGCTCGGTCTGGCACGCAGCGGGCTGCCCAAGCCCGAGAAGCATTCGCGAGTGCGCGTGTGGCTCGATCGGCTCGACCTGGGCAAGTTCGAGTCGGCGTATCCTTCTGAACTCTCGGGCGGGATGCTGCAGCGAGTCGCCATCGCCAGAGCTCTGGTCGCCGAACCCGAGATCCTGCTCATGGACGAGCCGTTCGCAGCGCTCGATGCCCAACTCCGTCGTCGCCTGCAGGAGGAGCTCCTCGAGATCGTCGGGGACGCGGGCAGGACCGTGGTATTCGTCACCCACAGCCTTGAGGAGGCGATCCTCCTCGGCGACCGAGTGCTCGTCATGTCGGCCCGCCCGGGGCGGATCGTCGACTCCGTTGACATTCCGTTCGATAGGCCGCGCGACCCCGAGCTGCGCAAGTCGCCGGAATTCCGTGATCTCGAGGAACGGCTGTGGTTGATGTTGAAAGAGCACGCCACCGCGACTGCCTAGCGCGGTCATCAGATTTCAGCTCGCCGACAGAAGGAGTGGGAAAGCAATGTCAGACGATTCATTTGCAGGCCAAGTCGCGATCGTGACCGGCGGCGCCAGCGGCATCGGTGCTGCCGCAGTCGAGCACTTCGCACGTCGGGGAGCGCGGGTGTTCAGCGTCGACCGCGACTACCAGACGGCACCTGCCGAGATCGTCGCCGCGCGCGTCGGCACGCTCGAGATCGAAACGGTGCACTGCGATGTATCAGACGAGCAGCAGGTGGCTGAGACTGCCGAGCGGATCGCCACAGAGGCTGGCAGCGCGAGCATTCTCGTGAACAGTGCCGGCATCACTGGTCCGCAGGCCCCGCTTTGGGAGACATCGTACGACTACTGGAAGCAGATCTACCGCGTCAATGTCGACGGCACATTTCTGATGTGCCGGGCCGTCTTGCCGCATCTCATCAAGGCCGGGTATGGCCGCGTCATCAATATTGCGAGCATGGCGGGGATGGAGGGCAATGCGCGATCGTCGGCGTACTCATCATCAAAATCGGCGGTGATCGGCTTGACCAAGTCGCTCGGCAAAGAGCTGGCCCGAACCGGCGTGCTCGTCAACGCCATCGCCCCCACGGTGTTCACCACTCCGATCAACCAGAAGGTCGACCAGGACTACCACGAGTACCTCATCTCGCGCATTCCGCTGGGCCGGCCGGGTGAAGTGCACGAGGCCGCTGAACTCATCGGTTTCCTCGCCTCGTCGCGCTGCAGCTTCTCGACCGGGGCCGTCTTCGACCTGAGTGGTGGCCGTGCCGTCTATTGAGCTGGGGCGGCGATCGCCGAGACGAGCATCCCTGAGCGCTGAGTCGTATCGCGGCTTCATGTCCCCTGAATCTGTCGCAGTGATTGGTGCGTCGACCGACCCTGGTAAGGCGTCAGGTCGCACGCTCAGGTATCTGCGGCACTACGGATTCCACGGACGTGCCTATGCGGTCAACCCTGCGCGCGATGAGGTGCAGGGGTTTCCGTCCTTCCCCTCCGTACGTGACATTCCAGAGCGGGTCGACCTCGCGATGATCGTCACCTCTGGCAGACACGTGCTCGCTAGTCTTGAGGACTGCGTTCAACGGGAGATCCCTTCGGTCATCATCGTCTCAGCCGGATTCGCCGAGATCGGCGACGAGGGCCGTGCGATGCAGGCGGAGCTCGAGGCGGTCGTCGCGGGCAGCAGGACCCGCGTACTCGGGCCCAACTGCGTCGGCATCGTCTCGACGCGGGTGAACCTCGCTGCGACCATCAACACCGGGCTCGATCAGGACCGGTTTCAGTTCCGCAACAGCGGGGTCGCGCTGGTGTCGCAGAGCGGGGCGATGGGGGCCTTCATCTTCAGCCAGTGCCAGGGGAAGGGCGTGGGACTCGGCTCGATGCTGAGCACCGGCAACGAGATGGACGTCTCGCTCACCGACATGCTGAACGCGTCGATCGACGACCCTGCAGTGACCTCCATCGTGGGGTACATCGAGGGCATCCGCGATGGCCGTGGGTTCATCGAAGCGCTTGAGCGAGCGCAGGCCGCCGGTAAGCCGATCGCCATGATGAAGGCCGGACGCTCAGACACGGGGCAGCGCGCTATCGCGTCGCACACCGGCGCGCTCGCAGGCAGCGACAAGGCGTACGACGCGATATTCGAGCAGTATGGCGTGCACCGGCTCGACACTATCCGCGAACTGGGCGACTACGTCGAGCTCGCGGCCGTCGAGCACGTCACTCGCGGTCCTCGCCTGAGCGTCGCCACGACGTCGGGCGGCGCCGGCATCCTCGTGGCCGATTACTGCGAGCGCTTCGGCCTCACGCTGGCGGAGTGGGATGCCGACTGGCAGCAGCGGCTCGGGGAGGCGCTGCCGCACTTCTCAGCGCTCGGCAACCCGATCGACATGACTGGAGCAGGCGGCCGGCCGGAGGTGCTTGCGCCGGTGCTCGACACGCTGGTCTCACACCCCGGCACTGACGTCGCACTGCTCATGCTGGGCAATCTTGAGAACAACGAGGACGCGCTCGTCGAGATCATCACCGAAAAGGCCGCCACCTCACCCGTGCCGCTCGTGGTCGTCTGGGTTGGCGGCAGCGGCAAACCAGGCGCTGTGCTCAGCGCTCGCGGCATCCCCTGCTTCGCCGAACCGCTCGACGCGGTCCGCGCGATCGCGGCGCGGCGGCCGAACGCGGCCGGTTCCGGCCGCGCGGTCAGCGAACCGGTCGACGAGGCGCGCCGGGCGCGCGCTCTTGATCTGATCGCCGCGAGCGGCGGCGCCGGGGCGATGGACGAGGTGGCCAGCAAGGAGTTGCTCGGCCTGTACGGCATTCCCGTCGTCGAGGAGCGACGCGCCCCCAATGCGGACGAAGCCGCCTCCGCCGCCGAGCGGATCGGCTTCCCCGTCGTGCTCAAGGCGGTGCACCCTGAACTGCTCCACAAGTCCGACGTTGGTGGCGTGGTGCTCGACCTCGTCTCGGGAACCGAAGTGCACCGTGAGGCCGAAGCGATGGCGGCTCGAATCGAACGGCAACTCGGGTTGACGATCGAATTCACCGTGCAACGGATGGTGCCATCCGGCCACGAGATGCTGATCGGGGTGAAGCGCGACCCCGACTTCGGACTGCTGCTTGTGGTCGGGTCAGGCGGGCTGATCACTGAGTTGCTCGATGACGTCGTCATCCGCGTTCCGCGACTCGACGACGCTGCGATCCGCGCTGCACTGCAGCGGCTACGCGCGTATCGCCTGCTCGATGGCTACCGCAACGGGTTGCGAGGGGACGTGGACGCGCTCGTCGACAGCATTCGTCGAGTGATTGCCATGATCAGCGAGATCGGCGACCGCATTGACGGACTCGACGTGAACCCTCTGATAGTTCGACCCGATGGAAACGGTGCCGTCGCCGTCGACGCGCTGGCCTTCCTGAGAGGAGCAGTGACTGACTCATGAGTGCGCTCACAGAAACGACGCTCGACGTGGCCACGTGGAGAGACGAAGTTCGCGGGTGGCTGAAAGCGCACCTGCCGGCCGACCTGACAGAGCCTGGCGCTCTCACCGGCCCTGAGGCGTTGCACCGCAGGCGCGCGTGGGAGCGCGAACTGTACGACGGGGGCTACGCGGCGATCCATTGGCCCAAGGAGTACGGGGGCCGCGGTATGGGAGCGGCGCACCGGATGATCTTCCAAGAGGAGTACGAACGGATCGGAGCACCGCCTCGACTCAACATCCAGGGGCTCATGCTCGTCGGGCCGACGCTGATGGAGCACGGCACCGACGCTCAGCGGCAGCGCTGGCTGGACGCCATCCTGCGCTGCGAGCAGGTATGGTGCCAGGGTTTCAGCGAGCCGGATGCCGGTAGCGATCTCGCCTCGCTGCGCACCGCAGCGAGGATCGAGGGCGATCGGTACATCATCAACGGCCAGAAGATCTGGACATCAGGCGCCACGTACGCCGATTGGATGTTTGCGCTCGTGCGGACGAACCCCGAGGCGCCCAAGCACCGCGGCATCTCCGCCGTGCTAATCGATATGCGTACCCCGGGTATCTCGGTGCGACCAATCCGCCAGATCAACGGTCGCGGCACGTTCTCCGAGGTGTTCTTCGACAACGTCGAGGTGCCGGTCGCGAACACCATCGGCGCGGTCGATGACGGGTGGAACGTGGCCATGGGCGCGCTGCTGCTTGAGCGGGGCATCGGGCGCAGGTCGTATGTGAAGTACGTTCCGCTTCTGCGCACGCTCAGCAGTCTGACGACCTCGACCGGTGCCGGCCGCGACGGTGCAGCGCTTGAGGAGCTCGGCACCCATGTGATGCAGGTCAGCAAGTATCGGCATCACGTCGGGCGCACGCTGGCTGAGAGCAGTAACGGTGCGTTCGGGCCGGAGGCGAGTCTCAACAAGTTGTTCTGGTCGGAGATGGAGGCCGCGCTGTATGAATCCGGGATGAAACTCCTCAACGACCTTTCGGCCCTGTCGGACGACTCGGCTGTGCTCGATGGATACGGCCGTTGGGAAGCCGAGTACTGGCATGCGCGAGCGACAAGAATCTTCGCCGGCTCCAACCAGATACAGAAGAACATCATCGCCGAGCGCGTGCTCGGACTGCCGAAGGAGAAGCGATGACCGGTTCGTACGGTGCCGACGAGACTTCCGTCGAGCTCGCGACCGGCCTGCGCGAGTTCTTCAACGAGCACTGCGGGCTTGACCGTGTGCGCGCGGCGTGGAGCGATGGCAGCCTCGACCTTGCCCTCTGGGGCGAGGTAGCGGCGCTCGGGTTCACCGGCGCACTCGCGTCGGAGGAGGTCGGCGGGCTCGGCGTGCAGCCGGAAGATCTTGTGCTCGCGATCGAAGAGATCGGCTATTCGGGGGCATCATTGCCCCTCGTGGACACCGCGGCCGTCGTGGTGCCGATCATTGAACGGTATGGCAGCGCCGAGCAGCGGGCGTCATTCCTGCCAGGACTGATCAGCGGTGAGCGCATCGCGGCGTCAACGGTGATGTTCGGCGGTGATCGCGCCATGTTCGCCGCCGAGGCCGATGTGCTGCTTCTTGAGCGTGATGACTGTCTCCACCTGCTCGATCGGCGTCAGTTCTCGACCGTCGAGGTGCACTCGCCCGACCCTGCCAGCAGGCTTGCCCGGGTGAGCGTGGAGTCCTCGGTGCTCTCAGACGCCACACGGCTCGCCGCGGGCGCGACCGACGATGCGCGCGGACGCGCGGTATGGGCGGCTTCGGCACTGCTCAACGGCGTATCGAGGCGGATGCTCGAAATGACGGTCGACCACGCGAAGACCCGGGAGCAGTTCGGCCGGGCAATCGGAAGCTTTCAGGCGGTGAAGCATCTGATCGCCGATGCGTGGGTGGCCATGGAGAGTTCCCGGCCTTGCGCCTGGTACGCGGCTCACGCGTGCAGCCAAGGGCTTGCCGACGCAGCGGCCGCCGCAAGCGTGGCGAAGGCCTCCGCAAGCGATGCCGCGCGAGTCGTCGGTGACTCTGCGTTGCAGGTGCACGGCGGTATCGGCTTCACCTGGGAGCATCCGCTCCACTTCTGGATGAAGCGAGGAAAGCTGCTCGAGCATGCTTACGGGTCGCGGGGATTCCATCTGCGCAGTCTGGGAGCGGCCATGCGAGACGACCAGCAAGGCTCGGATGCCGTCTTCCCGGGCCTCTGAGTGAGTTCACGACACGAAGGAGAGCACAGTGCTGAAATCAGGGTCAACCCTCGATGTCCGATACGAGGGTGACGGCATAGCGGTCGTCACATTGAACCGACCAGATCGGCTGAACGCGGTCAGCCCCGAGATGCACCACGAACTGCAAGAGTTGTTCGACGCCATCGATGCCGACATCGACACGAATGTGGTCGTGCTCACCGGCGCCGGTCGAGGGTTCTGTTCGGGGGGCGACACGAAGACCATGGCCGGCAGGCATGCCAAGAAGGATGAGCCCCTGCGGGTCTATTCCCGCGGACGTCACCTGATCTCGGGCATGCTTTCCGTCGAAAAGCCACTGATCGCGATGGTCAACGGGCCAGCAGCCGGGCTCGGCGCCACGATCGCGCTGTTCTGCGATGTCGTTTTCATGTCGGATGCCGCCACGATCGGCGATCGGCACGTCAACGTCGGACTCGTCGCCGGAGATGGCGGTGCGGTCGCGTGGCCCCTCCTGGTTGGACCCCTGCGAGCCAAGGAGCTTCTGATGACCGGCCGCATGCTGAGCGCCGCCGAGGCAGTCGAGCTCGGCCTGGTCAATCGACAGATCGCCGCCGACGCGCTCGAGAGCGAGACGCTGTCGCTTGCGCGCGAGATCGCAGCGCAGCCGCCCTATGCGGTCCGCGCGACGAAAGCCGCGATCAACCGTTACGTCAGCGCGGTGAACAGCCAAGTCCTCGACGCGTCGCTCGCCTGGGAGCGGATCTCGATGAGGACGGAAGATCACCAGGAGGCGCTCCGGGCACGCGCGGAGAAGCGCCCCGGCGTCTACCAGGGAATCTGATGTCGCGCTCACCTGAACGGAGCAGGTCGTCGGACCGAGTGGCGATCGTCACCGGGGGCGGTCGGGCGATGGGGGCCGAGATCAGCCGTCGCCTGGCCGACGACGGGTTCGGTGTCTACGTGTGGGACCTCGACGTGGTCCTCGACTCACCCGACGCCGAGTGGATGGCGACGGCCCCCGGAGTGCGCGCCATGTCGGTGGACGTCGCATCCGAGGAGCGCATCCAGGACGCGGTCCAGACGATCATCTCGGAGACCGGCCGAGTCGACTGCCTTGTCAACAACGCCGCGATCTCCCCGAAGCAGGAGAACGGGTACCGGGTCTCGCCGACCGAGACGTCCACAGAGGAGTGGGACCTGGTGATGGGGGTGAACCTGCGTGGTCCGTTCTTGGCGACTCGTGCGGTGCTGCCGTCGATGATCGCTTCCGGGTGGGGAAGAGTGGTGAACATTTCCTCGAGCTCGGGTCGGCAGGGCGCGCGGATCGCGGGCCTGCCGTACGGCGTGGCGAAGACCGGGATCAACGGCCTGACGCGAACGCTTGCACTCGAGGTCGGGAAGCACGGCATCACGGTGAACTCCGTCGCTCCTGGGCGCATCGCGACTCCGATGTCGGCGCGCAGCGCCCCCGAGGTGCAGGAGGCGTCTCGCGCCCGTATCCCGGTCGGTCGTGAAGGGCACGTGTCCGACGTCGCGGGGCTGGTCTCTTATCTGTGCAGCGATGAGGCGGGGTTCGTCACCGGAGCGACGATCGACATCAACGGTGGAGCTTTCATGGCGCCGTGAACTCGAGCGCAGCGTCAGCAGTGTCAGCAATCGAATGCGGGAGAGAGCAAGAGGAGCCGCACCGACTATGAAGATCATCACCCTGGTGAAGCAGGTGCCCGATACGTGGTCCGAGCGCCGACTCGACCCGGAAACCGGGCGTGTCGACCGCGCGGTGAGCGAGGCGGTCATCGATGAGATCAGCGAACGGGCGATCGAAGCCGCGCTCGCCCTGAAGGATGCCGACAAGTCCACCACCGTGACACTGCTGACGATGGGCCCGGCGGGCGCGCTCGACGCGCTCCGCAAAGGGCTCTCGATGGGCGCGGACGACGCTGTCCATATTCGCGACGACGCGCTGCAGGGCGCCGATGTCACGATCACTTCCCGGGTGATCGCGGCCGCGCTGCTGCGGCGTCCATGGGACCTCGTCATTGCGGGCAACGAATCCACCGACGGACGCGGCGGAGTGCTCCCCGCAATGCTCGCCGAGCGCCTGGGCGTGGCCTCGGCGACCGGGCTCGACTCGTTCGAGCTCACAGGCGGCGCTGCCGGGGGTGACCTCGTCGGCCGTCGGTCCGCCGACGGTGTCGATGAGGTGCTGCGGCTTGGGTTCCCCAGTGTCGTCAGTATCACCGAGCGGATGCCCGACGCCCGCTTCCCGAATTTCCGGGGCATCCTCGGCGCGAAGAAGAAGCCTGTCGAGGTACTCACAGCGGCCGACCTCGGGCTCACCGACCTCCACCCGGCCGTATCCGTGGTGTCGGTCGCCGAGCGTCCGCCGCGCCAGGCAGGCACACGGATCATCGACGATGGCAGCGCGGCTGCAGCGCTCGCCGACTTCTTCGCCAGCCGGCGCCTCATCTGATACTCGGGAGCACACGATGACCACCGTCCTTGTTTCCATCGAACTCACGCCATCGGGCGACGTGCGCCCCGGTCTGGCAGATCTCGTCGCGCACGCCCGATCGATCGGCTCGCCGGTCGGCGTCGTCACCGTCGCCCCCGGCGACAGCGCATCGGTCACCGAGCGCCTCGGAGCGTTCGGGCTGGCCGAGGTGCTGGTCGCCGAGTCGGCCGCCGTGGGCGCCGCTGACGCCGAGCCGCGAGTGCGGGCGCTCGTCGCTGCCGCAGCAGCACGGAATCCGACTGCCGTACTGATAGCGAATACGGTGCGTGGCCGGGATGTCGCGGCGCGTGTCGCGGTGCGGCTCGATGCAGGGCTGCTCCTCGACATCGTCGGCCTGCACGCCGAAGGCAAGCGAGTCGTCGGCGAGCACTCCGTCTTCGGCGGGGCATACCTCACGGCATCGACCGCAGGCGATCGGATGACGGTAGCCACTGTCCGCGAAGGATCGACTGGCGAACAGCCCTCGCCGGTGACCGCCTCGGCCTCCGCGCTCGAGATCGACGACACCACCGTGCCGACTGCTGTGATCACGGAGGCCACGGAGCATGCGCGGCGCAGCGAGCGGCCCGAGCTCCGCACCGCTGAGCGCGTGGTCTCGGGCGGACGGGCGGTCGGCTCTGCAGAGGGGTTCGAGCTGGTAGAACGCCTCGCTGACGCTTTAGGCGCCGCTGTTGGCGCCTCCCGGGCCGCGGTCGATGCCGGCTACATCTCCCAGGATCACCAGGTCGGCCAGACCGGGGTTAGCGTGTCGCCCGAGCTCTATATCGCACTTGGCATCTCGGGCGCGATCCAGCATCGCGCTGGTATGCAGACCGCGAAGACGATCGTCGCGGTGAACAAGGACGAGACCGCGCCGATCTTCGAGATCGCAGACTTCGGCGTCGTCGGCGACATCTTCACGGTGGTGCCGGCGCTGATCGCCGAGGTCGAAGCACGTCGCTGAGCATGGAGCGTGACCGATGACATCGACCAATGTCGCACGACCGCGCTGGCGGACACTCGCCCTGGCGATTCCCGGGGCCATAGTCGCCGTCGCCGTGCTGATCGTCCTCGCCCGCTGGCTGCGGGAGTTGCCCGCGGTCGCCGACTTCGTCATGACCCACCCGGGTCACGTCGCACTTCCGGAATCGGCGCCGGTCGGCATCCCAGCCTGGCTCGCGTGGCAGCACTTCTTCAACGCGTTCTTCATCGTGCTCATCGTCCGCAGCGGGTGGTCGGTCCGCACCACACAGCGTCCGGCAGCCCACTGGACACGCAACAACTCCGGACTGATCCGTACCAAGCGTCCGCCGAAGCGCATCAGCCTTGACCTCTGGTTCCATCAGACGCTCGACGTGCTGTGGATCGTCAACGGCGCGATCTTCATCGTGATGCTGTTCACGACAGGGCATTGGATGCGCATCGTGCCGACGAGTTGGGAGGTCTTTCCGAACGCACTCTCGGCGGGGCTTCAGTATGCCTCGCTTGACTGGCCGCTCGAGAACGGTTGGGTGAACTACAACAGCCTGCAAGTCCTCACCTATTTCGTCACGGTATTCGTCGCAGCTCCGCTCGCGATCATCAGCGGCCTCCGGATGTCGGCGGCCTGGCCCGCATCGACTGCCCGCCTCAATCGGCTTTATCCCATCGAGCTCGCGAGAGCGGTGCACTTCCCCGTGATGCTGTACTTCGTGCTGTTCCTCATCGCCCACATCACGCTGGTCTTCGCGACGGGAGCGCTCCGGAACCTCAACCACATGTATGCAGCACGGGATGGCGCATCGTGGCTGGGATTCTGGATCTTCGCCGCCTCGGTGGTCGTCATGGTCGTGGCCTGGGTGGCGGCACGACCGTTGATCCTCCGGCCGCTCGCGCAATTGATGGGAACCGTCTCAAGATGACTGCCGGCGGAGGCCACGTGCGATGCCGATGACCGACATCGACCTGTCTGAGCTCGAGGCAGGCGCCGCGTACCGGCTTATGACCGGGGTGATCGTGCCGCGCCCCATCGCCTGGGTGACCACGACTGCCGTGAGCGGGGCGGTCAACCTCGCGCCGTTCAGCTGCTACACCATGGTGTCCTATGCGCCAGTGCTGGTGGGGATCTCGATCGGGCGGCGAGCGGAAGGCCGCAAGGACACTGCCGTGAATATCCTTCGCGACGGCGAGTTCGTGCTGAACGTCGCGCACGAGTCGGAGGCTGCCCTGGTGCACCGCAGTTCGGCGCAGGTGCCCGCCGACATCAGCGAGGTCGAACTGCTGGGCCTCGAGACGTGCCCCTCGGTGACCACCCGCACCCCGCGCCTTGCTTCCGCACCAATCGCGCTTGAATGTCGGCTCGAACAGGTGCTGACCTTCGACGGCTCGCCGTCGGAGTTCTTCATCGGCAGGGTCGCTCTCGCGCACATCGACACGGCGCTCTATCGTGACGGCAAGATCGAAACTCGCGAGCTCAAACCGCTCGCGCGCATCGCTGGTCCGAACTACTCGAAGGTCGAGACCGTGCTCGAATACACGGCCGAGCACCAGCGCTGGTAAGCATCCATCACGGCTGGGTATCCGGGTGCGATTCGCTTGCGCTGTCGTTCCGCGTCGAGGGCAGAGGTCGCTCGGTCGCAGGGTAGCGGGGGATGTACCTGGCGAGCAATCCCGCGCCCGCGAACCCGACCACCCCGAGCGCGGCGACTGCGAAAGGCAGCGAGATCGCCGCAGTGACTGCCGCGATCGCGAGCGGCGCCGCTGCGTTGCCGAGACTCCCGGTGAACCGCCATGCACCGAGGAAAGGTGCGGGGTCGCCCGGATCCGCGAGGTCGGCGCCAAGAGTGAGAATGATGCCGCTGCCCAGCCCGTTGGCCACCGACATCAACATTGCGAGCACGATGAACCAGGGAACCGCTGCAGCCAGATCGTGGGTGAAGGCCAGCAGGAGGAACGTGATCGAGATGCCCACGGTACTGGGAATCGCGTTCCACAAGCGTCCGTGACGGTCCATCAGCCACCCGCCGAGATAGAACAGTGCGAAATCCACGCCGCCGGCGATCCCGATGATCGTCGTCGTAGCAACGTCGGGCAGGCCGATGCTCACGCCCCAGAGCGGCAGGACCACCATCTTCCCGGCACGCAGAGCGCTGATCACTGCTGCCCCAGAGCCGAGTCGCAGGAGCACGTCGCTGCGAGCGGCGATGGTGCGAAACAGGCTCCCGCGGCTTCTCGCGACCGGCGCTTCAGCGAGGTCGTTCATCGCCTTCGCGGGGTCGCGCACGAACAGCAGTACGATCGCTGACGCGAAGCACATCGCCACGTGGATCCAGAACGCCGACTCGAATGACACGAACATCGTGAGCACGGCCGCCGTGATGAACGGCCCCACGAAGTACCCGAATCGGAACAGTCCTCCCACGGTCGCGAGCGCGCGGGCCCTGTGGCTGAACGGCACGTAGCTCACCACGAACGCGTGGCGGGCCAGGCCGAACACTGAGGTCGCCAGCCCGGTGAGCAACACACCGGCCCCGAGGTGCCATGGCGTCGTCGCGAGCACACACACGATGAGGCCGACGATTGAAAGGCATGCTGCGGCGATCATCGCGTTGCGCTCGCCAATGCGTCCCACGAGCCAGCCGCTCGGGATGTTCCCGATGAGCTCGCCGAGCATGAGCAGTGAGGCGACCACGCCCGCGACGGCGAGAACGGTTGAGGCGTCGTCGAACAGCAATGCCCCGAGCCGGCTCGCGAACATCGGAACGACCGGCAGAATCGCGCCCGCGCCAGTGGCGTAGAGGAGTGTGGGCAGTAGGACGGGAACCGCGAGGCTGCGCCATGAAAAATCTCCGGTCGCGCGACTCATCTCGTGCTGCCGGCGGAGCTCCGGGCGATCCTCGAGAAGCGCACCCCCGAGCGGTACGTCACGGCGTCTCCCTTGACTGGCCTCCGTATCATGCAGAAGAGTGTAGCACGACCGACCGATCGGTCGGGCAGCCCTCGTGGCTAAGAACCCCTGATCAGCATGCGGATTGGAGAATTCATCATGAGCCACGCGAAGTCGTCGGGAGCCGTCACCGAGGTCGCCCCGGGCGTGTGGGCGATCCGGGTGCCGATGCCGCGTCACCCGCTTCGTGCGTCGTTCTGCTACGTGTATGCCCAGGCTGGGCGCGCCGCCGTGATCGACCCGGGGTGGCCGACTCCCGAATCGTGGGCGCAACTCGAGGTGGCGTTCGGTCATATCGGTCTCGAGATTGAGTCGGTCGAGTCCATCCTCCTCACCCACGTCCACCGTGATCACAGTGGCTTGGCCGGTCGACTCGCCGCGCGATCCGGAGCGAGCGTGGCATTGCACCCGGCTGACCGGGTGCTGCTTCCGCAGCCACCAGAGCGGCATCAGGCCCGGGTGCAGGAGTGGCTCGGCCTCGTCGGCGCGATGCCCGAGGCGGCGAGCGAGGCGATTGATGCGCTGCCCGCTCCGCCGACGCCGCTGACCGTGGGGCGCTGGCTGCGTGATGGCGAAGTGCTCGCGGTGCCCGGCGGCGAACTCATCGTGCACTGGACCCCGGGCCACACGCCTGGGCACGTTTGCTTCGAAGACCGCAACCGCGGCCTGCTCTTCTCTGGCGACCACCTTCTGCCGAGGATCACGCCCAACGTCTCGTCCATGGTCGGTCACCGCACCACCGCGCTCGCCGACTACCTGCAATCGCTCGAACGAGTGCGCGCACTGGACTCGCGCGAGGTCATGCCCGGCCACGAATACGCATTCCAAGGGGCGGAGGCCCGCGCGACTGGACTCATCGCGCACCATCGGGCGCGTCTCCACGAGATCGTAATGGCGCTCGGAGCATTGCCCCGGCAGTCGACTCACGACGTCGCGCAAGCCCTCTCATGGTCGCGCCCGTGGAGCGGAATCTCGGGACTGCAGCGCCGCGCGGCCCTCGGCGAGGTGCTCTCGCACCTGTACTACCTGGAAGCGATCGGTGCCGTCGTCCGCGTCGCAAGCACGCCGACCATCGAGTGGTCCATTCGTGCCGCAGGCGCGCTTGAGGAGGAGTGGCGGCGCACGGGCCGTGCCCTAGCGGCGATGTGATCTGCTCGGATGCCGTCGGCTCGAGCTCAGTTCGGCTCGGCGCCCGCCGTGGCTCGACGCGTCTTGACGGTCCCTTCGAGGAACCGTGCTCGCAGATCGATCGACTCGCGCGAACGCAGCAATTCGCTCTGCACGCGACCTTCCGCTGCGGCGGCCTCCGCAAGCGATCCCGCTTCGTGTGCCAGCAGACGCGAGACACCCGCCACCATCGGTGCCGAGAGCCGTGAGAGTGTTCCTGCCACGTCCATGGCGCGCCCCAGAGCGTCGCCGTCGTCGACGAGTTCGTCGACGAGTCCCGCCTCGAGCGCGGTCTGTCCGGTGAGTGTGAGCAGGGTGAGCATCATCCGGCGGGCCTTGGCTGGTCCGATGCGTCGAGGAAGGGTCCAGGTCAGGCCTGTGTCGGGAGCCAGCCCAATCTTCCCGAACGATGCTTCGAAGCGCGCGCTCCGGGCGCCGACGACGTAGGTGGCGCCGGACACCAGCGAGAGTCCCATGCCGTAGGCGCCGCCTTCCACGGCGGCGACGACGGGCGTGGAGCTATGCACGATTTGCTGCGCGATCGCAGCGAGCACGTCCAGGCGTTCGCCTGCCTCGATCGGGTCGTCGCTCATCGTGCGAATGTCACCTCCGGCGCTGAAGAACCCGTTCGCTCCCGTCAGCACGATTGCGCGTGCTTGGAGTTCGGCCGCGCGCAGAGCGTGCAGCAACTCGACTCTTGCCGGTAGGTCGAGCGCGTTCCGCCGCTCCGGGAATTGGAGAGTGATCACGCGGATATCGTGGTGATCTCTCACGAGGATTCCACGCGACTCCGGCTGCCCGGTCATCGCCGCTCCTCTCGTCCGGTTGCGTCTCGCACAGTTGCGTGGGGCCGGCTCAATTGAATGCGGCATGCCCCGTGATCGCCCGCGCGATCGAGAGCTGGTGGATTTCGGAGGTGCCTTCATACGTGAGTACTGACTCAAGATTGTTCGCATGACGCATCACCGGGAACTCGCCGGTGATGCCCGCCGCGCCGAGGATGGTTCGACAGCCGCGTGCGATCTCCAGTGCCTCGCGCGTGCTGTTGAGCTTGCCGAGACTGATCTGCTCGGGCTTGAGCCCGCCGCCGTCTTTGAGTTCGCCGAGACGGATCGCCAGCAGCATGCCCTTCTCGAGTTCGAGGGTCATATCGGCGAGTTTGGCCTGCGTGAGCTGGTAGCCGGCGAGCGGTCGGCCGAACACCTCGCGTTCTCGTGAGTAGCGGATCGTCGTCTCAAGACAGTCGCGCGCGGCGCCGAGCGCGCCGAACACGATGCCGAACCGCGCCTCGTTCAGGCACGTCAGTGGGCCCCGGAGCCCTGCTGCACCGGGCAGCACAGCCGCGGCTGGCAGGCGCACCTCGTCGAGCACAAGCTCGCTGGTCACCGACGCGCGCAGCGAGAGCTTGTGTTTGATCTGGGGCGCCGAGAATCCCGCGGTGTCGGTGGGGACGACAAACCCTCTGATGCCGGACGCGTCACCTTGCGGCGATGTCTGTGCCCAGACGATCGCGACGTCCGCGACCGAGCCGTTGGTGATCCACATCTTGTTGCCGTTCAGCACCCAATCGTCGCCGTCCCTGCGCGCGAATGTTCGCATGCCGCCCGGATTCGATCCGAAGTCGGGTTCGGTCAGCCCGAAACATCCGATCGCCTCTCCGCGGGCCATGCGCGGCAGCCAATGCGCCTTCTGCTCTTCGCTGCCCCACTTCCAAATGGCGAACATCGCCAGGGAACCCTGCACCGACACGAGCGATCGCAGACCTGAGTCGACCGCCTCGAGCTCAAGGCACGCCAGTCCGTAGGCCATGGCGCTCGAGCCAGCGCACCCGTATCCCGTGAGATGCATGCCGAGCACGCCGAGACCGCCCAGTTCGCGTGCGGCCTCACGCACCGGGAACTCGCCCGTCTCGTACCACTCGCTGACGCCGGGGCGGAACCTGTTGTCACAGAACGACCGCACCGCATCCCGGAGTTCGAGATCGTCTGGGTCGAATTTCGAGTCGGTGTCGATCAGGGATGCCGGGGCCATGGCCGGCTCCTTTCTGCGAATGGTCAATCGCAATGTCTCGTTGGTGCTGTCTCGATGGTGGGTCTCGTGGTGCTGTCTAGAGCGCGGGCGCTCCTCTGCGCGAGTCAGTGTCGTAGTGATAGAACCCCTGGCCGGTCTTGCGACCCAGCGTTCCCTGTTCCACGAGCGCGGTCACGGTGCGGGATGGGGCGTCGGCAGGATCGCCTGTTTCTTCGAAGCGGGCCTTCTTGGTGAGATAGCCGATGTCGATACCCGTGAGGTCCATGAGCTCGAACGGTCCCATCGGGTACCCGAGCGCGTGACGGCAGGCGAGATCGATGGATTCAACATCGGCATAGCCCCCTTCCAGCAGCCGGATGGCCTCGTCTCGAACTGCGTTCAGGATGCGGTTCGCGACGAAACCCGGAATCTCCTTCTTCACGATCACCGGAAGCTTGTCGAGCGACTCGACGAACCGGGTCGCTCGGTGAACAGCGCCGGGGGAGGTCTCGGGCGCAGCGATGATCTCGACGCATCGCATCGAGAGCACCGGGTTGAAGAAGTGGATGTTCAGGAAGCGGCTTCGGTCGTCGAGATCGGTCGCGAGCGAAGAGGGCACGAAGCTCGACGAGTTCGACGCGAGCAGGGCATCGGCCGGAAGCGCCGGCTCGAGCTCCGCTAGCACGCGCCGCTTGACCTCGCGGTCCTCGGTCACGGCCTCGATGGCCAGGTCGATGTCGGTCACCTCATCGAGGCGAGCGATGAACTCAAGTCGTTCAAGCGCCGCACTCGCTTCGGGTCGCGTCGCACGTCCCTTGTCGACGTGCTTGCCGATGATGGCGGCCGCGCGCGGGCGCGCCGTCTCTCGCGTGTCGTCGTCAAGCTCCGCGAGCGTCACGTGCAGCCCGCGCAGGGCACACAGCACCGCGATCTGCACGCCCATCGCGCCGGCGCCGACGACCAGGATGTTCTTCATGGGCACGGTCACCTTCCGCTGAACCCGGGCTTCCGGCGCTCCATGAACGCGGTCGTGCCCTCGCGCTTGTCGTCGGTCGTGTAGAGCAGCGCCTGCGCCAAGCGTTCGATCATCAGGCCCGTGCGTTCATCGACGTCGAGCGCCGAGCGAGTGACCAGCTTCGCGAGCCGCACAGCCAGAGGCGCCTTCGACAGGATGCCCCGCATGATTTCGGTCGAGCGCGCGAGCAGGCGATCACGCGGCACGACATCGCTCACGAGCCCGGCATCCCTGGCTTCGTCGGCCGAGAGAAGTCGTCCGGTAAGGATCATGTCGACCGCGCGTCCGACGCCGATATGACGCGCCAGACGCTGTGTGCCGCCCGCCCCTGGAATGATCCCCAGGCCCACTTCTGGCAGCCCGATCTTCGCGTGTTCGACTGCGATTCGCAGATCACAGGCCAGCGCGAGCTCGCATCCTCCGCCGAGCGCATGCCCGTTGATGGCTGCGACGGTAGGCTTCTCGAACGCTTGAACCTCGCTGAAGAGTTGCTGCGCGTCCCCGCGCAGCCCGCTCAGCAGGTCCCGGTCGCGAAGTTCGCCGATATCAGCGCCGGAGACGAACGCAGCATCGCCCGCGCCGGTGATCACGAGACCTCGCACCTCGTCGTCATCGGACGCCGTGCGCAGCAGTTCGCGGAGTTCGCGCTGAGCAAGCTGATCAAGCGCATTCCTCGCAGCGGGGCGGTTGATTGTCACGAGGAGGATGCCGGCATCCGTCACCGTCTGCAGCGTTTGGAACTCTCTCACTCGACCTCCGAGCAGCGATGAGGGAGGGCTCTCCCTGGTGCGCCGACCGATTAGTCGGTCGATACCGGTATAGTGCCGGATGGGCCTGTTGGGGTCAAGCGCCCTGCGTTGCGATCGGTTGAGAAGAACGGAACACTCAGGGAATGACGAACAATGAGCCGGAGACGCCAGCGGTCGGTCCCCGCACGCGACCCGTGGGCCAAGTGCGCCGGCGCGAAATCGTTCGCCTCGCAAGCGAGCTGTTCCGTGAGATGGGATACCACAGCGCGACCATGGACCGGATCGCCGATGTGGCTGGGATCGCGAAACCCACGCTCTATCACTATTTCCGGAGCAAGGAGGAGATCCTTTTCGATCTCCACCTGCAATACATCATGCCGCTGATCGAGTCGCAGCAGGCGCGCGTGGAACGCGGCGTTTCGTCGACGAGAGTCGTTTACGAGGTCATCCTCGAACAGCTTCAGGTGACCGCGGAGAACCCCGGCATGCTGCTCTCGTTCTTCGAGCACCAGCGCGAACTGAGCGCTGATCGGCGGCTCGAGATGCGCGAGAATCGTCGACATTACCGGCATCTGGTGGAGGAGTCGTTCCGCCGCGATATCGAGCTCGGGGTCATCCCGGCTTGCGACACGAGAACAGTGGCATTCTCGCTGTTCGGCGTCTGCAACTGGGCATCGCGGGCGCATTCACGGCTCAAGCCCGAGGAGGTGCGGCCGGTCGCGAAGGAGCTCTGGCAGCTGTTCGTCTTCGGCACGAACAACCCATCCCGTGCCGACATGGATCCAGACGACTTCGACTGACCTCGGGCTGCCAGCGCGGGCGATGGACGCAAGCGGTCTTGGTCAGGCGAGCGTGGGCTGCCTTACGAGAATTGTGCTGATCGACTGCGCGGCGCGAACGGGATCGTCGAAGGCGAGGACTCCGTGCTCGGCGAGTCGGCGCACCGCGTCCGACGAGCCTCCCGCCCAGATGACCGCGACGAGTTTTCGCGCCTCCGCGGAGATCGCCGCGATCTCCTGAAACAGCCGTTCGTCAACGTGCGGCATGTTCCCGAGCGTGAACACCACGATGTCGGTTCCCACGTGCGCGATACATCGCTGCAGCACCGCCCGCAGTGTAGAGAGGCGGGCGAAGATCGCTCCCGTGGCGTCGATCGGGTTGTCCACGATCGCGTGGTGCGGCAACAGCTCAGCGAGTTCGCGTCGTTCTGAATCGGTCCACCGGGCGAGCCGGAGCCCGCTGGCGATGGCGGCGTCGGTCATCAAGATTGCGGCACCGCCAGCGGCCGCAACGATCGAGACCCGATCGCCACGGGGCCGCTTTGGGTGCGTGATCGCGCGTCCGGTGTCAATGGCCTGTTCGATGGTGGAACAGGTGACTGCTCCGGTCCCGGCCACGCTGTCATGCCAGGCCTCATCGTCCCACGGAGGAAGCCCGCTGTGCCTGGCGATGGCGTTGCGCCCCTCGGGCGTCGTTCCGGCCCGAAGGATCACAACCGGTACGGCTTTGGCCCGAGCGTGCTCGAGAGCTGCGACGAAGTCGTGCGCATCGGCGGCCCCCTCGATGTAGGCGAAGATCAGTCGCGGTGCATAGCGGTCGACGACACTGCGGAGCAGATCCGCGAAGGTGAGGCTGAACTCAGCACCGGTGCTGATGAAGTCGCCGATTGGCAAACCCGCTGCGTGAGCGGCCGAGAAAAGGTACGCTCCCACGCCGCCGCTCTGCGAGACGATGAACACGCCCGATGACGCGAATTGGAACGACTCCTCATCGGTCGCGGTCATGAAGCTCGCCGCGAGCTGCGAGCGCGCACTGTGTACGCCCAAACTGCTCGGACCGAGCATTCGGAGCGAGGAATGCTTGCGCAGCACCGCGTTCAGCTCGTCGCGGTGCGCTCGGTCGTCGAGTGCGAGCGCGCCGAGCATGATGACCATGTCTGCGCCGCGTGCTGCACATTGTCGCAGCGCGAGGATTGCCGCCGGGACTGGAACGGCGAGGATGACCAGGTCGGGAACCCGCGGGAGCGCTTCCACCGAGGAGTGTGCACGAAGCCCGAGGACCTGGGTGTGCTTGGGATTGATTGGGAACACCTCCCCGCTGTACCCGTGCGTGGTGATGTTCCGGAGTACGCGTGCGCCCGGCTTGCGGAGGTCATCCGACGCTCCGACGAGCGCGATGCTTCGGGGTTCAAGAAGCCGCGCCACGATGGCGCCCGGTTGCGGAGGAGTCTCGTCTTCTCCAGTCATCGCAAAGCCACACAGCCTTCAGCATCGTGAGTGCCGGCCGAACCGACGGTGGTCC
Organism: Ruicaihuangia caeni; assembly: GCF_029952955.1. Taxonomy (GTDB): domain Bacteria; phylum Actinomycetota; class Actinomycetes; order Actinomycetales; family Microbacteriaceae; genus Ruicaihuangia; species Ruicaihuangia caeni. Next base: position 404,026 of record NZ_JASATX010000002.1, read on the forward strand.
TCGCCGCGACGGCGCTGACGAGGTCGAACATCGGTAGGTTAGACGACGCCAACCGAACAGGGACCCAGCCACCCCGGAGCGTACGCGCCTACCCTTGAACGGTGAGCGAGCGATTCCACCGGCCGACGAAGCTGCCAGGCGACCGCTTCGAGGCGTACCAGGGCGCGGAAGACCCTGCGGAGACGCTGCGTGTCGCGCACGACACGGCGAACGCCTTGCTCGACCGTGTGCGCAACGGCGCAGATCCGGCGATCATCGATCGCGTCGTGGCCTACACCGACGAGCACGGGATCGACGCGCTCGCCGAGCTGTGGGCTCGCACGAGTGCCACGACGTTGCCCGGCGCCTTGTGGCGGCTGTATCTGTTGCGAGCGGCGGTTCGCCAAGACCCGGAGCACGCGAGCGTGCAGTTCCAGCGGGGCACTGAAGTGCTCGGCACCATCGACGCGGCGGTCGCCGGAGCGCAGCAGCCCACCGGACCGGCCGAGATCGCAGAGCTCGCCGACCGCATCCTCCGGGGAGTGTTCACCGGCGACTTCGGGGTGGCGCTGGACCGGGCGGTGTCGTTCTGCCGGCTGATGAGCGCCGGCGCCACGAGCATCGCCGACGACCAGGAACTGGTGAACCCTCAGCGGGCGAGCGCGCTCACGCAGCGCGGCCTGCGGTACTCGTCGACCGCGCTCGAGTTGGCAGATTGCGCACGGCTCTGGCGCAAGGGCAGTCTCGACTGATGGCTGTCGCCGCGGGGCACGGGCGGCTGCACGGCGGTTGTTGGGTGCTGTGTTGCACGATGGCCGGGGTCGAACAGATAGCTGATGCGAGTGAGCGGGGCCGCACGCGAGGCGCGGCTGGGCATTCGCTCAGAGGGGGCCCAGCGGCATCCGTGCAACTTGAGGCACTGAGAAGCGGCGCGTACACTCGACGGGTCCGGCCGCAGTAACCCCGGGCTCCAAAACTAGCCGCTTCGAGCGGCCTCGCGCCGAGAGGCGTTCTGCGGTCGGGCACAGACTTCATCCGAGCGGATGCCGTCGGTCAGCGACGACTCGACGTTCCGCTTCCGTGGCCGGGGGTTCTCACGAGGGCTGCTCGCGGAGCGCCGCTGAACGAAGCCATGAGGCCGTGAGTCGAGCGCAGCCAAGCAGGCTCAACGCCGATCCGACCAGTGAGCCCGGGGCCGGGCCTACCCGAACTTGCCGGAGACGTAGTCCTCCGTCGCCTGCACCTTCGGGTTCGAAAAGATCACGTCGGTGTCGTCGAACTCGATGAGCTTGCCCGGCTTACCGGTGCCCGCGATGTTGAAGAACGCGGTGCGGTCCGAGACGCGCGATGCCTGCTGCATGTTGTGGGTGACGATGACGATCGTGTAGTCGTTCTTCAGCTGCTCGATGAGGTCTTCGATCGCGAGGGTCGAGATCGGGTCGAGGGCCGAACACGGCTCATCCATCAGCAGCACGTCGGGCGATACTGCGATCGCGCGCGCGATGCACAGGCGCTGCTGCTGCCCGCCCGAGAGCCCCGAGCCCGGACGGTCGAGGCGATCCTTGACCTCGTTCCACAGGTTCGCGCCCTGCAGCGACTTCTCGACGAGGTCGTCAGCCTCCGACTTGGCCATCTTGCGGTTGTTGAGCCGCACGCCGGCGAGCACGTTCTCGCGGATCGACATCGTGGGGAAGGGGTTCGGCCGCTGGAACACCATGCCCACCTGCCGGCGCACGAGCACCGGGTCGACCCCGGGACCGTACAGGTTGCTGCCGTCGATCAGCACCTCACCATCGACGCGCGCTCCGGGGATCACCTCATGCATGCGATTGAGGGTGCGCAGGAACGTCGACTTCCCGCATCCGGACGGGCCGATGAACGCGGTCACACTGCGGGGCTCGACCGTCAGGGTCACGCCCTCGACGGCCTTGAAGTCGCCGTAGTAGACGTCGAGGTCGTTCACTTCGATGCGCTTTGACAACAGGGTTCCTTTGCTTGCGTTCAGCACCGCGCGGGCATTGGCCGTCGCGGTGACGAGGTCAGGCTATCTGCCCTTCTTGGGCGAGAAGATCTTGGCGATGAGGCGCGCCAGCAGGTTGAGCGCCATCACGATGAGGATGAGGGTCAGCGCGCCGGCCCAGGCTCGGTCGAGGTAGGCCTGCGCGTCGGTGCCCTGGGCGATGTACGAGTTGTACACGAACAGTGGCAGGCTCTGCATCCGACCGTCGAAGAGGTCGTAGTTGAGGTTGGCGGTGAAGCCGGCCGCCACCAGCAGCGGCGCGCTCTCGCCGATCACGCGCGCGATCGCGAGCATGACACCGGTGGTGATACCGGCCATCGCGGTCGGCAGCACGATCTTCAGCACGGTGAGCCATTTCGGCACACCGAGCGCGTATGAAGCCTCACGCAGTTCATTCGGCACGAGCTTGAGCATGTCTTCACTGGAGCGCACGACGACCGGGATCATGAGCACCGCCAGCGCGATCGCGCCTGCTATTCCCAGTCGGATGCCGGGACCGAAGATCAGCGCGAACACCGCGTACGCGAACAGACCGGCGACGATCGACGGGATGCCGGTCATCACGTCGACGAAGAAGTTGATGGCGCGAGACAACGGGCCGCCGCGGCTGTACTCGACGAGGTAGATCGAAGTCATCAGGCCGATGGGCACCGAGATGACAGCAGCGGTGAGCGTCATGAGCAGAGTGCCCACGATGGCGTGCACGGCGCCGCCGCCTTCGCCGACGACGCTGCGCATCGACCAGGTGAAGAACTCGACGTCGAAACGGGGCAGGCCGTTCACGACCACCGTGTAGAGCAACGAGATCAGTGGCAGGAGCGCGATGATGAAGGCGGTGGTGACGAGCGCGGTCACCAGACGGTCCTTCGCCTGCCGCATGCCCTCCACCAGCAACGAGGTGATGAAGATCACCACGCCGTAGCCGAGCGCTCCCACCATGATCGCCCCGACGATGTTGAATCCGTCGGTGCTGCCGGCCGCGGCGAGCAGCGCGAACGCCACGATCGAGAGCAGCATGGTGGCGCCGAGCACCAGCCACGGCACTCGTCTGCCGAGGCGGCCGTGGGCGTACGCGTTCTCGAGCCCGTTCCCAGAGCTGTGGGCGGCATCCGTCCGGGTCTGCGTCGTCGTCATCAGTTCGCTCCCGAGAATTCCTTGCGCCGGTTCACGACCCAGCGGGCGATCGAGTTCACGACGAGCGTGATCGCGAAGAGCATGAGGCCGGTGGCGATCAGCACGTTCACGTTCAGCCCGTATGCCTCGGGGAAGCTCAGAGCGATGTTGGCAGCGATCGTGCTCGGGTTGGTGGAGGTGAGCACCTGGAACGTGACGACTCCGGCGGAGGAGAGCACCATCGCGACCGCCATCGTCTCGCCCAACGCCCGGCCGAGGCCGAGCATGGTCGCCGAGATGATGCCCGAGCGCCCGAACGGCAGCACGGTCATGCGGATCATCTCCCACCGGGTCGCGCCGAGGGCCAGCGCGGCCTCTTCGTGCAGCACTGGCGTCTGCATGAAGATCTCACGGCAGAGCGCGGTGATGATCGGGAGGACCATGACCGCCAGCACGATGGACGCGGTCAGGATCGTGCGCCCTGTTCCTGACACCTGGCCGCTGAACAGCGGGAACCACCCGAGGTTGTCGTTGAGCCACGTGTAGAACGGCTGCACGGCGGGCGCGAGGGTGTTGGCGCCCCACAGGCCGAATACGACCGAGGGCACCGCGGCGAGCAGATCGATGATGTAGCCGAGTCCCTGTGCGATGCGGCGCGGCGCGTAGTGCGAGATGAAGAGCGCGATGCCGATCGAGAGCGGCACCGCCATGAGGAGTGCGAGTGCGGCCGACCAAAGCGTGCCGAAGATCAGAGGCCAGACGTAGGTCCAGAAGTTCTCGTGGCCGGCGAGGATCGACATGTCGCGCGGGTCGGCAGTGACCGCGGGCACGCCCTGCAGCACGAGGAAGCTCGCCACGGCGGCGAGCATGGCGAGAATGAGCGCTCCCGCAGTGGTCGCACCGCCCGAGAAGAGGCGGTCGCCGAGACGCTTCTTCGCCGTGATGCGGGCTGGTCTGGCCGGTGCGGAAGTCATCTGAGGGGCGATTCCTTGATGCGGTGGGGGAATGGGGCTCTGAACGGGGTGATGACATCGGCCACCACCTCAGTCTGCCCGGGGCCTTGCCGCTCACACAAGCGAGCTCGGTCCCGGGCAGAGCTGTGGTGCAAAGGTGTTACTTGATGGCTGCGACCGCGGCCGACGCCTTCTCGAAGAGCGTCTTCGAGATGGGGGCCGAACCGGCCTTCTCAGCGGCGAGCTGCTGGCCCTCGTCGCTGATGATGTACTCGAGGTACGCCTTGGTGAGCTCGGCCTGAGCGGCGTCCTCGTACTCGTTGCACGCGATCAGGTAGCTGATGAGCACGATCGGGTAGACGCCCGACTCGGTGCTGGCGCGGTCGAGCTCGATGGCGAGGTCGCCCTCACCGCGGCCCTCGACCAGGGGCGATGCGTCGACGATGGCCGCGGCAGCCTCGGCGGAGTACGGCACGTACTCGTCGCCGACCTTGACTGCGACGGTGCCGAGGTCACCTGCGCGCGAGGCGTCGGCGTAGCCGATCGTGCCCGTGCCGTTGGTGACGGCGTCGATCACGCCCGAGGTCTGGGGAGCAGCCTCGCCGTGCTCGATCGGCCACACACCGTCGGCCTCCCACGTCCACACCGAGGGTGCGGCCGCAGCGAGGTAGTCGGTGAGGTTCTCGGTGGTGCCCGAGTCGTCTGCGCGGTGCACGGCGGTGATCGCGAGGTCGGGCAGCTCGACGCCCTCGTTCTGCGAGACGATCGCGGGGTCGTTCCACTTGGTGATGTTGCCCGCGAAGATGTTCGCCACGGTGTCGGCGTCGAGGTTCAGCGTCGCGATGCCGTCGAGGTTGAAGATGATCGCGATGGGCGAGATGTAGGCGGGAAGCTCCACGATGCCGGTGCCCGGCACGCACGAGGCGAAGTTGTCCTCGGCGATCTCCTCGTCCTTGAACGCGCGGTCGGAGCCCGCGAACGAGCTCGCGCCGGCGATGAAGGTGTCGCGGCCCGCGCCGGAACCGGCCGGGTCGTACTCGACGGTCACGTCGGGGTTCGCGGTCTGGAACGCAGCGACCCATGCCTCCTGGGCCGACTGCTGCGACGACGCGCCCGCGCCGACGAGGGTGCCCGAGAGCGTCGACGGGGTGCCCTCGTCGCCGGTGCTCGAGCCGGTGTCGCCCTCGTTCGCAGCGCACGAGGCGAGCAGCAGGCTGCCCGCGACAGCGATGGCAGCGACGCTGCCGTAACGCTTGAAGTTCACGGTGTTCCTTTCGGGGAATGTGATGTTCCGTTCGGACCGTTGCGGCCCTCGGTCGAGGCTAGGAACGTCGGTTAACAAGCGTGGCCACTCTCGGTGAACGGCTGGTGAACAGGATGTGAGCGCGTGGCTGCATTGCTGGCGGCGTGGCGGCGCAGTACGTCTGCGCGGCCAGCACGCGGACGCTTGTCAGAGGGAATAGAGGCGGCGCCGCTTGGCGGCCTGCCGGCGCGACTGCGCCCGGGATTGCCAGCGCGGTCCCGTGAGCGCGGTCCTGCGGCGCGGCGATGCCCGACGGCATCCGGAATGGCAGCCGTCAGTGGATCGTAGCGACCGCTTCGGCGGCACGCTGCTGCAGGCTCGCCGACATCGGCGCGGAGCCCGCATGCTCCTGGGCGGCGCGCTGCGCCTCCTCGCTGATCACGTACTCGAAGAAGCCCCGGGCGAGTTCACCGATGGCGGGTTCCCGGTATTCCTGGCAGGCGATGAGGTAGCTGATGAGCACGATCGGATAGACGCCGGATGCCGACGGCGTGCGGTCGAGATCGAACGCGAGGTCCGCAGGCCCGCGGCCCGGCTCCACCGTCGAGACGTCGACCACCGCAGCCGCTGCCTCGGCCGAGTAGGGCACGAACTCGTCGCCGACCTTCACCGCCACTGCGTCGAGCCCCCGGGCCCGCGAGGCGTCGACGTATCCGATGGTGCCGACTCCGTTCCGCACGGCAGCGACCATGCCGGAGGTCTGCGGTGCCGCCTCGCCGTTCGTGATGGGCCAGACACCATCGGGCTCGTAGGGCCACGAATCCGCAGCCGCCACCGAGAGGTACTCGGTGAAGTTCTCGGTGACGCCCGAGTCGTCAGCGCGGTGCACCGGGGTGATGGCGAGATCGGGAAGCTCGACACCCGGGTTGCTCGCGGCGATCGGCTCAGCGTTCCACCGAGTGATCTCTCCGGAGAAGATGCGGGCGATGGTCGTCGGATCGAGATCGAGGCGGTCGATGCCCTCGAGCGTGAACACGACCGCGATGGGGGAGATGTACGCAGGAACCTCGACGATGCCGCTTCCCTCGGCGCAAGCGGCGAAGTGCGATGATTCGATCTCGTCGATGTGGAGCGCTCGGTCGGAGCCGGCGAACATGCTGCCGCCCGCAATGAAGCTATCGCGTCCGGCACCCGATCCTGAGGGGTCGTACTCGATGGTCGCGTCGGCGTTGGCCGATTGGAAGCCCGCGATCCAGGCCTCCTGCGCGGCCTGTTGCGATGAAGCCCCGCTACCGACGAGCGTGCCGTGGTACTTGCCCTTGCCCTCGAGCCCGAGTTCATTCACCGCGCAACCGCCGAGGGGGAGCACGAGGATCATGGCGGTCGTGACGAGAAGGGCGCGACGCATGCTGAACAGCCTATGGCCGGCTGGTGACGTCTCGGTGAACTAGGCGTGCGGGGACGCCTCCGATGCGCCTTGAGAGCTCCTGCGAGGCTGGCCGGATCTCATCAGCGACCTCGTCCAGCGCTCGGCCATCGGCTTCGGGGAAGGTCAGCGCTATTGCAGCGGTCGGCCAGCCGAGATGATCGAGCACCGGTAGGCCCACCGAGACCAGGCCCTGCGTGATCTCGCTCACCTCAGTGGCGTACCCTCGGGCGCGCGCGGTTCGCAGCCAATCGCGCAACTCCGCCACCGTCCGGGGGCCGCGGCCGGTGCGCTCGACGAGCATCTCCCGATCGGGGTACAGCGCCCAGAACTGTTCGGTGGGCATGGCGCTGAGCATTGCCCTTCCGCTCGCCGTCAGGTGGGCCGGTAGACGTACCCCCAGCCCAGACACCAGCCGCGGCGCTTGGCGCGGCCGCTCTTCGACGATGTACAGCACGTCGGTGCCGTGCATGACCGCCAGGTGGGCGTTCGCCCCGGCAGTGCGGGCAAGAGTCTCCACGAGCGGTCGTCCGAGCTGGGCCAGCGGTTCCTGGCGCGCGTAACCGGTGCCGAGCTCGAGTGCTGATACGCCCAGTCCGTAGCGGCGTCGCTCGCTCAGGTGTGTCACGAATCCCTGGCGAATGAGCACCGCCAACAGGTGGTAGGTGGTGGAGCGGGGGACGGCGAGGGCGTTCGCAATCGCCGCAGCGGTCACGGGGCCTCGCTGGCGCGCCATGTAGCTCAGGATGCCGAGCGCCTGCTCAGCAGCGGGTACCGCGCTCGAATCTCCCACGATGCTCCCTCGTGCGGCGCCGACAAACCGCCGTCGATTTCGGGGCCACGTCTGGTATCCCAGACACATCCGATCGCTTTCGACTATACGCGGCACAGCGGGTGCGCTGGGATGCAAACATGACATCGAAGTCCGGGCAGCTTGAAGCAGAGGTCGGCGAGGTCATAGTCGACTCGCGTCCTGTGCCGGTTGAGCAGGTCGTGGCCGTCGCGCGCGGAAGAGCGAGAGTGGTACTCGACCCCGACTCACTGGCCGGGGTGGAAGCAAGCCGGGCCCTCGTCGCCGAGTTAGCCGACACCGGTCGTGCGCACTACGGCATCTCGACGGGGTTCGGGGCGCTGGCCACGACCTACATCGCGTCTGACCGTCGCGCCCAACTGCAGCGCAGCCTGATCCGCTCGCATGCAGCAGGTACCGGCGCCGAGATCGAGACAGAGATCGTCCGCGGCCTCATGCTCCTGCGGCTGTCTACTCTGATGACTGGCCGTACCGGTGTGCGGGCAATCGTCGCTCAGACGTACGCCGACCTGCTGAACGCCGGCATCGTGCCGATCGTGCGCGAGTACGGATCGCTCGGCTGCTCCGGCGACCTCGCACCGCTCGCCCACGTCGCACTCGCAGCAATGGGCGAAGGCGAAGTTCGGGATGCTTCGGGAGCGCGCATGCCGGCCGCACACGCGCTCGCGGCATCCGGCATCGAGCCGCTCGAGCTGATGGAGAAAGAGGGCCTGGCCCTCATCAACGGCACAGAGGGGATGCTCGCGCACCTCTCACTGGCGGTGCACGACCTCGAGGTGCTGCTCACCACCGCCGATATCGCCGCAGCGATCAGCGTGGAATCGCAAATGGGTACGGATGCGGTCTTCGCTGCGGATCTGCAGGCGCTGCGGCCTCAGGAGGGACAAGCCGCATCCGCGAGGAACATGCGAGCCGTGCTCAAGGGTTCGCCGATGGTCGCCAGCCACCGGGGTCCCGAGGACACGAGAGTGCAGGACGCGTACTCTCTGCGGTGCTCGCCCCAAGTGCACGGCGCAGCCCGCGACACACTCGAGCACGCGCGCACCATCGCCGAGCGAGAGCTTGCCAGCGCGATCGACAACCCGGTGATCACAGTCGACGGGCGCATTGAGTCGAACGGCAACTTCCATGGCGCCCCCGTCGCCTATGTGCTCGATTTCCTCGCCATCGCTATCGCCGACGTGGCGAGCATCTCGGAGCGCCGCACCGACCGCGCTCTCGATCCCACTCGGAGTCACGGGCTGCCGGCGTTTCTCGCTCATGAGCCGGGCGTCGACTCAGGGCTCATGATCGCGCAGTACTCCGCCGCGGGCATCGTGTCTGAGCTGAAGCGGTTGGCCGTGCCCGCGTCCGTCGATTCGATCCCGTCCTCGGCCATGCAGGAGGACCACGTCTCGATGGGCTGGGCGGCTGCCCGTAAACTTCGGCGCGCCATCGATGGTCTTGCTCGGGTGCTCGCCATCGAGCTGCTGTGCGGTGTGCGCGCGCTCGACCTGCGAGCGCCGCTGCAGCCCGCGCGCGCAACCTCGGCGGTGCGAGATCTTGTCGCCGAAGTGACGGGCGAGCCGGGGCACGACCGCTTCCTCTCGCCCGAGATCGAAGCCATCACCGCCCTGGTGCTCGAAGGGCGGGTGGTGGAGGCCGCTATGCCGTCGACAGTTTCCGAGAAGGAGGAACGATGATCGACAATTCACCTCTGGCAGAAGTACAGCGGCAGACCGAGCGAGCGCCGGTGCGCGCCGCGCGCGGTACAGCGCTCACCGCAAGGTCGTGGCAGACCGAAGCGCCGCTGCGCATGCTCATGAACAATCTCGACCCCGAGGTAGCGGAGCATCCGGACCGGCTCGTGGTGTACGGAGGCAGCGGCAAGGCCGCGCGGGATTGGGAGTCGTTCGACGCCATCGTCGAAGCGCTGCGCGACCTTGAGAGCGATGAAACGCTGCTGGTGCAGTCCGGCAAGCCGGTAGGCGTGTTCCGCACCCACGAGTGGGCACCGCGAGTGCTCATCGCGAACTCGAACCTGGTCGGCGACTGGGCCACATGGCCCGAGTTCCGTCGGCTCGAAGCTCTGGGCCTCACGATGTACGGGCAGATGACGGCGGGTTCTTGGATCTACATCGGAACTCAGGGCATTCTGCAGGGCACGTACGAGACGTTCGCGGCGGTCGCGCGGTCACTCGCGACGAAACGCGGTGCGGATGTCGCCTCCTCTTCGCTGAAGGGCACGCTGACGCTCACCGCGGGGTGCGGCGGCATGGGTGGAGCCCAACCGCTCGCGGTCACGATGAACGGCGGCGCTGTACTCATCGCGGACGTCGACGAGTCGAGGCTCGCCCGGCGGGCCGAGCGCGGCTACCTCGATGAGTACAGCCGCGATCTCGACGAGGCGCTCGGGAGGGCACTCGCCGCGCGTGACATCGGTGAGGCGCGCTCGATCGGAATGGTTGGCAACGCGGCGACGATCTACGCCGAACTGCTCGATCGCGGCATCCGGTTCGACGCGGTGACCGACCAGACCAGCGCGCATGATCCGCTCTCGTATCTGCCCGAAGGAATCGAGGTCTCAGAGTGGCGAGCCGCCGCCGAGCGCGACCCCAACGGCTTCATCGAGCGAGCGCGTGCAGCGATGGCGAAGCAGGTGCGCGCGATGGTGGGGTTCCAGGATGCCGGCGCCGAGGTGTTCGACTACGGCAACTCGATCCGTGCCGAAGCCCAACTCGGCGGCTTCGATCGGGCGTTCGAGTTCCCCGGGTTCGTCCCGGCCTATATCCGTCCTCAGTTCGCCGAGGGGCGGGGACCCTTCCGCTGGGCCGCACTCTCCGGCGACCCGCACGACATCGAGGTGACCGACAGAGCGGTGATGGAGCTGTTCCCCGACGATGCCGGGCTGCGTCGCTGGCTCGCGCAGGCCGGCGAGAAGGTGCAATTCGAAGGGTTGCCCGCACGGATCTGTTGGCTCGGATACAAGGAACGCCACCTCGCCGGCTTGCGCTTCAACGAGCTTGTCGCTTCGGGGGCTCTGAGAGCGCCGATCGTGATCGGTCGTGACCATCTCGATTCGGGCTCGGTCGCGTCGCCATATCGCGAAACGGAGGCCATGGCCGACGGCTCGGATGCGATCGCCGACTGGCCGCTGCTGAACGCGCTGCTCAACACGGCCTCTGGCGCAACGTGGGTGTCGATCCATCATGGCGGCGGCGTCGGCATCGGCCGCAGCATCCACGCCGGTCAAGTGGTGGTCGCCGACGGCACAGCGCTGGCAGCGCAGAAGCTGGAGCGTGTGCTGATCAACGACCCGGGCAGCGGGGTCATGCGACATGCGGATGCCGGCTACGAGCGCGCGGTCGAGGTTGCCCGCGAGCGCGGCCTGCGCCTGCCGATGATCGACGGCGCCGATGGCTGACGTGATTGTGGGGCACGATCGCGACCAGCACGCCGACCCGGCCGCGGCTGAGGCCGCCGACGCCGAGCGCACGCTCCTCATCACCGGCATCGGGGAACTCGTCACCAACGACGCGACCCTTGATGCGACGGTCCCAATAGGTCGATCGGACGCCGGCGGTGCGGTCGGCGTGCTCTGGAACGCCGCTGTACTCATCGAAGGTGAGCGCATCGCCTGGGTAGGATCCGTTCAACGAGCCCCGGACGGCGCCGATGCGGTCGTCGATGCGGGCGGCGCCGCCGTGATCCCCGGTTTCGTCGACAGCCACACGCACCTCGTGTTCGGCGGTGATCGATCCGCCGAGTTCACGGCGCGCATGTCTGGTCATCGCTATGAGGCGGGCGGAATTCGCTCGACGGTCGCCGCGACTCGCGCAGCAGGCGAAGAGGTGCTGCGCACGAGGCTGCACCGCCTCGTTGATGAACTGCGCGACCAGGGGACGACCACGTTCGAGGTGAAGAGCGGTTACGGACTGGATGCTGCGACCGAAGCGATTTCAGTGAGGCTTGCGCGCGAGGTGACGCCCGAGGTGACGTTCCTCGGCGCTCACGTCGTGCCCCCGGAGTTCGAGGGCCGTGCCGACGAGTATGTCGACCTCGTCTGTGGTGAGATGCTCGATGCCTGCGCTCCACATGCGCGATGGATCGACGCCTTCTGCGAGACCGGCGCGTTCACCGTGGAGCAGTCGAGACGCGTGCTCGAGGCTGGTTCGATGAGAGGCCTCATGCCCCGCGTGCATGGAAACCAGCTTGGCGCCGGAGGGGGAGTGGCACTCGCGGTCGAGCTCTCAGCGGCATCCGTCGACCACTGCACGTTTCTCAGTGACGCGGATGTCGCGGCGCTCGCCGGGTCTGAGACAGTGGCCACGCTTCTTCCGGGCGTGGAGTTCTCGACCAAGCAGCCGTATCCCGACGCCCGCAGGCTCCTGGACGCCGGGGTGACGGTCGCGCTCGCTTCTGATTGCAATCCCGGTTCTTCATTCACCTCCTCGATGCCGCTGATGGTGGCGCTCGCCGTGCGTGAGATGGGTATGACGACCGGTGAGGCCGTGTGGGCGGCGACAGCCGGCGGTGCGAGGGCACTGCGACGGGACGACATCGGTGTGATCGCCCCCGGTCGGCGTGCCGACCTGGTGGTGCTCCGCGGCCCTTCGCACGCCTACCTGGCGTATCGGCCCGGAGTGCCGCTGATCGAGCGCATGTGGATGGGCGGCGTCGAGCACTGCTGAGCGCGCCTGGCTAGCCGCAAGCCGCCCGAATCGTTCAGGATTCGCGAGCATGCCCAACGGGCGACTCAACTGGCCGCTCCAGTACTCCGGTGAGCAACTCGAGCACGGTGAGGGCGGCGAGCCGCACAGTGCGCCCGTCGGGAGCGTCGGCGCTCGCGTCGATCTCCACGATGTCCGCGGAGCGGAGCCGGGGGTCGCGGGCAGCGGATCGGGCGGCGCGGCGGAGTTCCCATGCCGAAATACCGCCGGGAACGCTCGCGGGGCAGGCGGGGGCGACGGAACGGTCGCATACGTCCACGTCGATATCCAGGTGCACCGGGCCTCCCGCGGCACCAGCGACGTCGAGCGCTTCTTTTATCACGTCGCCCACGTCGCGGCCCACCAGCTCGTCGCGGTGCACGACCGTGACACCGAGTTCGCGTGCACGGCGCGCATACTCAGCGGAGTTCGCGAAGTCTGCGATACCGATCTGAACGATCCGAGAGGGATCGAGCCCCGCTTCGATCAGGCGGCGCACCGGCGAGCCGTTGGAGATGCCCTCCCGCAGGTCGAAATGCGCGTCGAGTGTGACCAACCCAGCGCGGTGGAGCTGGTCTCCGAAAACACCCATCGCCGTCGCTACCGTGATGGAGTTGTCGCCCCCGAGCGCGACCACGAGCTCGGCTTGAGCAGCGCTCCGAGCGACCAGCGCAATGGTGCGCCGTTCACCGCCATCGCCGTCGGGGTCAGCCACATCACCCACATCGATGACTCGCGCGGACCTTGCTTGGCCTTCCGTCACGCCACCGCTCGCGGCACCGAGCGACATCGCCCAGGGACTGTACCGCCGCAAGGCGTCGCGGATCTCCCTCGGCGTCAAGTGGGCGTTGGTCGGCGACAGCGACGTGAGGTGCGCTGGTACCCCGAGCACTGCAAGGTCCACCGGGCCTCCCGCGGGGTCAGCATCCGCGGCCCACCCGCCGGCACGCGGCCATAGCGGATCCATCGGAAGCTGCACGCTTGTCACGAGCGTTCGCCTCCGCCTCGGTGGTGAACGAGCTGCCCGGTCATGCAACTACCCTGACACCCGAGGCAGGCCCGATGCCGGGTCAGCCGGCACGTGGACCGCTCGCGTCGTGTGGTACGCCGCGGGACCGCCGGCGTGAGCCGACTCCCGGTCCATGCGTTCGTCGGCGATCGTGCGATTGAGGGCGAGCAACCGCTTGGAATACTCGGCGCGCGGATGCTCGAGGACCTGCTGCACCGGGCCCTGCTCGACGCAGGACCCCTCTTTCAACACCATCACGCGGTCGGCGATCGATGAGACGAGTGCCAAGTCATGCGTGATGAACAGCATGGACAGCTGTTCCTCGCGCTGCAGGCGCTGCAGCAGCGCCACGATCTCTGCTTGTACCGACACATCGAGCGACGATGTCACTTCGTCGCAAACCAGGAGCGTGGGGCGAGCGAGCAGCGCGCGTGCAAGCGCGACCCGCTGACGCTGGCCGCCTGACAGCTCTCGCGGCATCCGATCGAAGTGCTCCGTCTGAAGGCCCACCCGCTCGAGCATGTGACGTGCTTCGGCCGCTGCCGCCTTGGCTGGCAGACCTCCCGAGAGTCTCGCACCCGCAGCGAGGCTCGCACCGACGGATCGCCTCGGGTTGAGCGCCGAAAACGGGTTCTGCGACACGTACTGGACACCGGCGAGCTGCTCCGGAGTGCGGCGGCCGACTCGAGCGGACAGCCGTTCCCCGTTCCAGTGCACTTCGCCTTTGAACTCGTGGTGGAACCCGGCGACGCAGCGCGCGAGAGTGGTCTTACCGCTCCCTGATTCGCCGACCAGCGCAAGGCACGTGCCCCACGCGAGGTCGAACTCGATCGAGTGCGTAATCTCTATCCCGCTGTAGCTGGCTCGAAGCTGGCGCACTTCGAGCGCATTGGCCGCAACCGCCCCGCTCCCACTCTCTCGTCGTGAGCGATGCGCCAGCGGGTCAGGGAGCGCCGCCAGCAGCCGCCGCGTATAGGCGTGCGTCGCTTCGCGCTCAAGCGCTGAACTCGCCGCGTCATCGACAATGCGACCCTCGCACATGACGATCATGCGGTCGGTGAACGCCATCAGCATCCGAAGGTCATGGCTGATCACCACGACGCTCGCGCCGACGCTCTCGCTCAGTTCGCGCACAAGTGCCATCACCGCGAGCTTCGTCGGCGAGTCAAGACCGGTCGTCGGCTCGTCCATCACAACCACCGATGGCTCGAGCGCGAACCCGATGGCGATCGCAAGGCGCTGCTGCTGTCCGCCCGAGAGCTCGTGCGGGTAGCGTTTGAGGAACGCTTGATCGTGCGGCAGTCCCACTTTTTGAAGCAGCCGGACCAGGCGGGCGTCAGCATCGGCGGTGGCCAGCTGATGCGCTCCAGCCGCCTCACTGAATGCCTCTCGCACCCGGAGTGCGGGGTTCAGCGCCATCACCGGGTCTTGCGGCACATAGGCGATCTCATTCCCGCGGAGGCGGCGCAGAGCGCCCATGCTCAGCAAAGCAAGGTCGTGTCCGGAAACGACCACAGATCCGCTGCTGCGGCGCAGACCCGGTCGATAGTGACCCATCATGGCGAGCCCGAGCGTCGACTTGCCGGAGCCAGTCTCTCCTGCCAGACCGAGCACCTGGCCCCTGGGTACGGTCAGATCGATGGCGTGGAGGATCGGCCGACCGTCGTAGGTCGAGACCTCGAGGCCCTGGATCTCCACGGCGAGCGCCCTCGCGCCGGTCTCCGTGTCCGTCGCCATGTCGCTCACGCTCCCTTCGCCAGTGCGCGAGAGAGGCCGTCGCGGAATAGATTCGCGCCGACCAAGAAGCAGCCGAGCGCCGCGACGGGAGCCAGAACGGCGAGAGGCTGGATCGTGAGACCGCCCTGGTTCTGGTGGATCATGCTTCCCCAGTCGTCGGCGGTCGCGCCGAAGCCCAGATACGAGAGTGTCGCGAGCACGACCGAAGAGATCGCCAGGCGGATGCTGAGTTCGATAACGACGACGCCGGTGATGTTCGGCATGATCTCGCGCCAGAACAGCCACCCCCACCGAGCGCCGAACCCGCGGGCAGCTTCGAAGTAGCCCTCTGAGGTCACCCGCTGCACCGCCACGCGAACCACCCTCGCCGACTGCGGAACATGTGCGAACGCGATGACAGCGATGAGCGTGAACGGCGACGAGCCGAGTCGGGTCAGCACGAGCAGGGCGATGATGATCTGGGGCAGCACGATGAGGGCGTCGTTGAACGACAGTGCGATGTCGGCCGGCTTACGAGGCAGCGTCGCGAGCACGGTCCCCGCGAGTACGCCCAGTCCGACCCCGATGATCGTGGCCGCCACTGCCTCGGCGAGGAAGAGCAGTCCTCCGCTGAGCAAGCTCGACAGCACATCGCGCCCGAGCACATCCAGTCCGAGCGGATGTGCACTGTCGGGCGATTGGAAGGGTCTGCCGACGAATGCGCCGGGATCGTGCGGCGCAACGAGCGGTCCGACCAGCGCCAGCAGCACGACGGCCAGCGCCAGCGCGCCGCCCGTGAGGCCACGCGCGTCGTGGCGCATTCTCCTCAAGGTGTTCACGACGCCAGCGCCGATCGAAGCTTGGGAGTGAGCAGGATGCCGCAGACGTCGGCGACGAGATAGATGATGAGCGCCACCGCGGCCATCAGCATGGTGATCGTCTGCACGGTTGGGAGGTCTCTATTGGCGACGGCCGCGGTGAGTGCAGCGCCGATCCCGGGGAACGCGAAGACACTCTCGACTGCCACGATGCCGCCCGTGAGATACACGAGCGTTGTTCCGGCGACCTGAAGCGCGGGACCGATGCCGTTCGGCAAGGCGTATCGCCAGAGCACTCGACGCTCCCGGATGCCGGTGAGACGCGCCCAGGTCACGTACTCGCTCATGAGCTCCTCGCGCAGGGTCGTCCGGATCGATTCGGTGAAGTAGGGAAGGCCTCCGATCACGAGAGCGAGTACCGGCAGTACCAGGAGGTCGGTCTGCGCGAAGAGCGGCTGCGATGAATCGATGATCGATGTCGGCGGGAAGAGCTTCACGACGTTGGTCGCCAGGATGACGATCACGAGAATGGCGATGATGAACTCGGGGAGTGCGATGACCAGGAGTATCAGCACTGTGACGATGCCGTCGATGATCCCGCGCGGGCGTGCGGCCGCGGTCGCGCCCATCGCGAGCGCGAGGGGGAACAGAATCGCCACGGTGACGCCGACGAGTACCGCACTGTTCGCTACCCGAGGGGCAATTGCCTCGGCGACCGGCAGCCCCGAGGTGAGCGAGCGGCCGAGCTCGCCGGTGAACAGGCCGCCTACCCAGTCGAAGTACTGGACGACGACCGGGCGATCGAGCCCCAACTGCTCTCGCAGAGATGCGATCTGGTCAGGCGTCGCGCTCTGTCCGAGCACCTGTCGGGCAACATCGCCTGGCAGCGCCTGCGTGAAGAAGAAGATTGCAACGGAGACGAACGCCAGCATGACGACGCCGACGATCAGCCGCTTCACGACGTAGCGTGCGATCGGGTGTTCTCCGGCCGCGCGTCGCAGGGCTATCGCCGACGTCGTCATCGACATCACTCCTTGACGGTCATGTCCTTGAAGTTGTATCCGCTGGGTCCGTCCGCGTTGGGATACGGCTGGTAGCCGCTGACCTTCGCGGAGTAGGCGCTGATGTTGTCGACGAAGATCGCAACGACGTAGGCGCCCCGTTCGTATTCGATGCGCTGCATCTGATGCACCAGGTCTATGCGCTCGTCATCGTCGACGGTGCGCACTGCCTGCTCGTAGAGCGAGTTGTACTCGTCATCCTGCCACTTGGTCGCGTTGTACGGAGCGTCGTTCACGATCGTGAACGCGGCCTGGTCGAAGATGCTCAACTGGCCCCAGAACGAGAGCGACAGTGGGTAGGTGCCGTAGGCGTCGCCGTAGTACGTAGCGGCATCGACCTTGTTGAACGTGATGCGGAATCCTGCTTCTGCCGCCTGTTGCACGAGCACCTCGTTCTGGCGGTCTGCGGTCGGCTGGATCGGCGCGGCCGTCAACTCCACGTCGACGCCGTCCGGGTAGCCGGCTTCAGCGAGCAACGACTTGGCCTGCTCGATGTCACGCTCTCGTTGGGGCAAACCGTCGTCGTAGCCCTCGTCGAACGGCGAGAAGATATCGTTCCCGAGCGTGGCGTAGCCGTCGTAGACCTGGTCGATGATCTGCTGCCGGTCAACGGCCAGTCGAAGCGCTTGTCGAACCTTCACGTCGTCGAACGGCTTCTGGGCGACATTCATCTGCCAGGTGAGCGTGCCGCTCGTCGGATAGTTGAACACCTTGTAGCCATCGCCGCCGGCCTCGACGACCGGCACGAGGCTGGGGTCCATCGAAGAGGCGACGTCGATCTGGCCTCCAACCAGAGCGTTGACCATGGCGTTGCTGTCGGGGAACGAGATGAACTCCAGTGTGTCCACGCCGGGCTGGCCGTCCTGGAAGTACTCGTCGTTGGCGTCGAAGCTCACCCGCGAACCAGGATCATGGTTCGCCAAGACGAACGGCCCGGAGCCGATCGGCTTCTCCGGGTCGAAACCCTCCGGCACGATCGCCATGGTCGGCGAGGTGAGAGCGTCCGGAAGAACGACAGTGGGGTATTCCAGGTTGAATCGGACCGTGGTGTCGTCGACTTTCTCGACGCCATCTGCCGTGAGGAACGGCAGTGAGTTCGCAGGGGGCAGCTCTTCGTCGAAGAAGCGCTTGAAGGTGTACACGACGTCGTCGGCGGTGACGTCCTCCCCGTCCGACCACTTGGCATCTTTCAGGGTCAGGGTCCAGGTGTCGGCGGAATCGCCGGGTTCGAGCGACTCGGCAAGCCGGTTCGTCACCTTGCCGTCGGTGCCGTATTCCACCAGCGTGTCGAACAATTGCCGCGCGATCGCATACCCGCCGACCGTGGTCGCCTTGGCGGGATCAAGAGAGTCCGACGTGGACAGTGAGACCAACCCGACGCGCAGGCGCGTGGGTTGGTCTTCGGAAGGTTGGTCGGAGGCGCACGCGCTCAGCATGAGCGTGGCGCCGGCGAGGAGGGCGAGAACGGACTTGCCACCGCGGCGAGGCGCCGAGGCACGACCGGAAGGGGTGGTGCGCGAGGTGTGCATGTTGACTCCATTGGCAAGGATGCAAGCGGTATTCAGTTGTAGTGGCGCGGATGCCGGCCGCAAGTGCCGGCATCCGTCACGCGGCAGCGGAGGTCACTCCTCGAGGAGTGTCATCCACACACGCGTTCCAGGCTCGAGCCAGGTCTTGATGCCGATGAGTTCGAGCTTGTCAGCGCCTTCTACCACCCAGCCGATCGCTGAGACCGGGAGCGGTTCCGGTGGAATGTCATTGCCGTACATGATCGAGATCTGCTGCCGGGGGCCGTAGTACGACACGGCTCCGCGGATCTCGGTGTTCTTCTCCGCCACTTCAGCGGCGAGATCTTCGGGGTAGAAGATGTTCTCCCAGTCGGCAAGGATCTTCGTCTGCATCAGAAGCAGATCCCCGGTGAGCTTGCCGTGCTGAAGGTAGGTGGCGAAGGGCAGCGCGTCCTTGATCTTCGCCGCGAGCTCGGGCACCTTGTCTTCCCAGATCTCGATCACGGCGACGTCTTCGCCGGCGAGGTTGAAACCGATTCTCATGACTGCTCCTTCGCGTCCGTTCTCGTCGTATGCCTGTGGGTCACTGCTTCTCGGCCGCGTCGATGATCTTCTGCAGCGGGTTCACGCGCTTGAATCCATCGACCAGGCCCCACGGGAACACGATGTCGACCCAGCCGTGCAAGCGGTTGAAGTACGTCATCGCAGACTCGGTGAGCCTCGCGAACTCGTCTGCGTTCTGCGCGATGCGGATGCCGCCGACGTACACCTTGAGAATCTCTCCGCCCTCAGGCAGGCCGACATAGTCGTTCATGTTCGCCTTGTACTGCGCGATCTCGTCCATGTAGGTCACGAGCGTTCGAAGGTCGATGTCCGGGTGCCGGGTCGCTGTGGCCCAGGCGAACCACAGGATCTCGTCCGTCAACGTGCGCAGTTCGTTCTCGGCGAAGATCAGCGTCGACAAGTAGTTGTTCTTCGCGCCTGTCCCGCGCGGCACATGCCCCGTGCCGAGAGCCAGCACTTCCGCGGGTGGCTTCTCCCAGATGGCTTCGCGTGCCGCATCGATGATCGCGATCGCTGCTTCGACTGACTCGACTTCGGTTCGTATCTCGGCCTGCGCGACGGCTGCCGTCCCTTGTGCGACCACTGCAACTCCTCCTTGAGTGTCTGGTGTATCGTGCAGCATATGAATGCTTGCCACTAGACGCAACAGGTTTTCACGTGGTGGCAAATGGAGGGATTGCGATGGCGGGAGACGACGGCGGCGGGGGTGCAACGCGCTCGGTTGACCGGGCGATGCGAGTGCTCAAGGCG
The DNA here is from genome assembly GCF_029952955.1 of Ruicaihuangia caeni. Classification (GTDB taxonomy): domain Bacteria; phylum Actinomycetota; class Actinomycetes; order Actinomycetales; family Microbacteriaceae; genus Ruicaihuangia; species Ruicaihuangia caeni. Next base: position 423,685 of record NZ_JASATX010000002.1, read on the forward strand.
GTGGTCGAAGCGCCCGAGGCCGCGACGCTGTCAGAGATCGCGCGCGAAGTGGAGCTTTCGCCGAGCACCACTCTTCGGTTGCTGGGCACTCTCGCTCACCATGACTTCATCCGGCGTGACGACAGCGGCCGATATCACGCCGGGATCGGAATGAAGCAGCTCGCTGCGTCCGCCTTGCGCGACGACCCTGTTTACGACCTTTCGGGCCACTTCCTTGACGAGCTGGTCTCTGCAACCGGTGAGACAGCGAGCCTCGGGGTTCCCATGGGCTCAGACGAAGTGCTCTACCTTCGGCAGATCCCCTCCACTCGAGAGGTGCAGAGCATTGTGTGGACCGGACGAGTGATCCCGCGCAGGGGCACTGCGCTTGGTCGCGCTCTTGACGCCCAGGTCGCACCCCACGGGTACGTCGTCTCACACCGTCCCGACAGCGATGTGGTTGCGGCTGCTGTGCCGGTCTTCGGCCCGACCGGCTCCATCGTCGGGGCGCTCAGCATCAACGCCCCTGCGTATCGCACCGGGCGTGACGATGTCGAACGGTTCGGCCGGGAGCTGGTCAAGCAGGGCGAGGCGCTCTCACGCGCACTTGGCGCGCCCTGAGGAACGTCGAAACGGCCGGACGCGAATCGGATCGGTGAAGCCTGATCCGACCAGCCCTACACCGTCGGCTGGTGCGTCTCCACCGCCACCAGACGATGGTTCGGTGCTCCCACCGAGACGTGCATTGCGCAGAAGTCGCCAGTTCCAAGTGAGGAAGCGTGCCGAAGCTCATCCCCGAGCGCCGCGCCGGTGCGCGTGACCACATCGTGGACGATCTCGGGCAGCACCGGGCCGTGGCTGCACAGCACCGCCGACTCCTCGCGGTCGAACACGCGCCGCACGATATGCGGTACCCGTCCATTGCCATCGGCCCAGGCATCCTGGCTGAGCCCCGCCTTCTCCTTGGCGTCGAGGCCGACAAGCCGGGCGAGCGGCGCGATGGTCGCCACGCAGCGCGTCGCATCCGAAGTGACCAGGCGCTTGGGTCTGAACGCAGCGATGCCGTGAGCGACGCTGGCGGCCTGGTCGGCGCCCTTCTGGAGCAGTGGGCGGGTCGAGTCGGGGCCGTCCCACGCGTCTCGGGAGACGGCTTTGCCGTGCCTGAGCACGATGATGGCGAACGTGCGGTTGGTGCCGGCCTCGACACGATCGGCGAAGCGATCGAGCAGGTCGATGTCGTGCTCGTAGCTCAGGGATTCCCGGGCGAGGTCGATCGGCATCCACTCGAGTGATTCGATCTCGTCGTTCGAGACGAACGTCGAATTGCCGATCGCCGCTTCGCCGACCTCTGCGAGCCAGTAGTAGACGATCTTGGGCCGGCCGCTCGGCAGCGTGTACTCGATGGTGCCGAGTGGCGCGCCGAGCCCCACACACAGCCCGGTCTCTTCGGCGATCTCTCGAACCGCGCACTCGGGCAGCGTCTCGCCCGGCTCCAGCTTGCCCTTCGGGAACGAGACATCGCGATGCTGGGTGCGGCGCACGACGAGCACTTGCACCTCGTCTCCGACCGCCTTCCAGCACAACGCGCCCGCCGCGAGCACGGGCACGCCCGCGGCACCCGCGACCTCGGCACCGAGGCCGTCGCGAGAATCGCTCACCAGTGGTTCCCCCCGTGGCGGCGACTGCCCCCACCGCCTGAGGAAGGCCGCCGCAGCGATCGGCGTCGCATCAGCACGTCCTGCATATCGTCGAGAGTATCGCCGCTCGGGCCCCGGTTCTTGCGCGTCCAGGCGCCTTCCGAGTCGAGCCACCACGAAGCCGTGGTGTCGGCCATCGCCAGGTCGAACAGCGCGTCGATCTCGGCGAGGTGCTCCGGGGCGCTGAGGCGTACGAGCACTTCGACGCGGCGGTCGAGGTTCCGGTGCATCATGTCGGCGCTCCCGATGAACACCGCGGGATTGCCGTCGTTCTCGAACGAGAAGACCCGGGAGTGCTCGAGGTAGCGACCGAGCACCGAACGCACTCGAATGGTCTCGCTCAAACCTCGCACCCCCGGCTTGAGCGAGCAGATGCCACGCACCCACACGTCGATGGGCACGCCCGCCTGACTCGCGCGATACAGCGCGTCGATGATCGCCTCATCGACCATCGAGTTCACCTTGATGCGGATGCCGCTCGGCTTGCCCTCCCGCGCGTTCTGCTCCTCGGCGCGGATGCGTTTGAGCAGCCCGTTGCGAAGGTGCAGCGGCGCCACGAGCAGCCGTTTGAACTTCTTCTCGATGGCGTAGCCGCTCAGCTGATTGAACAGCCGCGTAACGTCTTTCCCCACTTGCGGGTCGGCGGTGAAGAGGCCGATGTCCTCGTACACCCGACTCGTCTTCGGGTTGTAGTTGCCGGTGCCGATGTGGCTGTAGTGCCGCAGTTCGTCGCCTTCGCGTCTGATGACGAGCGCGAGCTTGCAGTGCGTCTTGAGCCCGACGAGCCCGTACACCACGTGCACGCCGGCCTTCTCGAGCTTCCGCGCCCACCCGATGTTGTTGACCTCATCGAACCGCGCCTTCACCTCGACCAGCGCAAGCACGGCTTTGCCGGCCTCCGCGGCAGCGATCAGGGCATCGACGATGGGGCTGTCGCCGCTCGTGCGGTAGAGCGTCTGCTTGATGGCCAGCACGTCGGGGTCGGAGGCCGCTTGCTCGAGAAACGCCTGCACGCTCGTTGCGAATGATTCATACGGGTGGTGCACCAGGATGTCGCGTGAGCGGATCGCCGCGAAGACGTCGGCGCGCTCTGTCGGTTCGCCCGGAACGAGCTGCGCCGGGGTGACCGGCACGTGCTTCCGGTACTTCAGCGCCGGCCTGTCGATACGGCTGAGCTCGAAGAGCGCGCTCAAGTCGAGCGGTGCAGGAAGTCGGTAGACCTCCGCCTCTGTGACATCCAGCTCTTGCATGAGCAGCCGGAGGGTCACGTCATCCATGTCATCGGTGATCTCGAGGCGGATCGGCGGTCCGAACCGGCGCTTCAGAAGCTCTCGTTCGAGTGCCTGAATGAGGTTCTCCGACTCGTCCTCCTCGACCTCCACGTCTTCGTTCCGAGTGACGCGGAACTCGTGGTGCTCGAGGATCTCCATGCCGGGGAACAGCTCGTCGAGGTGGTTCGAGATGAAGTCCTCGAGTGCCAGGTAGCGCAACCGCCCGCTGCCGTCATCTGGAAGTCGTAGCAGCCGCGGCAGCACCGAGGGCACCTTCAACCGCGCGAACTCGACCTTGTCGCTGTTGGGGTTCCGCACCCGGACTGAGAGGTTGAGGCTGAGGCCCGAGATGTACGGGAACGGGTGCGCGGGGTCGACGGCAAGCGGCATGAGCACCGGGAAGATGCGGGTCGAGAAGACCTCGTCGAGCGCCGCGCGATCATCAGCATCGAGCTGCTGCCAGGTCTCGATCGCGATACAAGCTTCGGCAAGCTCGGGCACGAGCGCCCGGAATGCCGCCGCGTGGCGCTCCTGCAACTCGTGCGCCTTGCGGCTGATGTCATCGAGCACCTGCCTCGGCGGGGTGCCGATATTCGTCGGAACCGCGATTCCGGTCATGATGCGGCGCTTCAGGCCCGCGACGCGCACCATGAAGAACTCGTCGAGGTTGCTTGCGAAGATCGCGAGGAAGTTGACGCGCTCCAGCAGTGGCACGGTCTCGTCCTCGGCCAATTCCAGCACGCGCTGATTGAACGCGAGCCAGCTCAACTCGCGGTCGAGGAACCGGTCGACCGGCAGGTCGTCGCCGTCGATCCAGGGCGGCAGCTCGTCGGTGTCGTCATCGAGGCGATCGGTCGCAACCGATGGGTCGTCGAGGTTGCTCGTGCGCTCCATGCGCACATCCTGGCACCTTCAGGTTGCGAGACCGTTACCGGTTTCGCTCAGCGATCGGCATCGCGACGATAGAGCACGTCCACGGTGTGATCGCGATACCCGAAGGCTCGGTACAGCCGCAGCGCAGGCTCGTTATCGGCCTCCACATACAGGTTCGAGCGGCGGATGCCGCGAGCCCGAAGCCGCGCCAAGCCGGACTCCAGCAGGGCACGTCCCAGACCCCGTCCGCTTTCGCCAGGATCGACGCCGATCACATAGACCTCGCCGACCTCGCCCTGGTCGTCGCTGCCAAGCTTCAGCCAGCAGTAGCCGCGCATCCGGCCGCCGGCATCCCTGGCCACCAGGAAGTCGTCGGCGCCGTTCTCGGCGAGTCTCGGTGCGAGCGTCTCGACCGTGATGCGGCCCTGTTCGGGGTGGTCCGCGAACACCCGAGCGTTGAGGGCGACCCACTCCGCCTCGTCCTCGCCCTCGCGGAACAGGTCGAACAGATACCCTTCCGGCGCCCGGGCGACGTTGGCTCCCGCAACCTCTCGCTCACCAACGCGATCCGCGTCGTCGCGCTCCATCAGGTCGGCCATGAGCTGCAGCAGCACGCGGTCACGACGGAGGCCGTACCGCTCAGCGAGGGCGCGCGCGCCTGGATGGTCGCCGTGCGCCCAAGCAGAGAACGGTCTCTCGAGGATCGCATCGAGCAGTGCGGCGCCGTATCCCTTCTCGCGCTCTCGCGGGTCCACGGCGAACTCCGCCTCGAGCGCACCCGCCGCATCGCGACGCAGCATGGCCGCACCCACGGTTCGCCCGTCGGCCGAGAACCGTTCCACCTCGCTGATCTCGAGCATGCTCGCCTCGTTGAACGGTGCGGCGCCATCCGCGTCGGCCGCGCGGCGAGCGAGGTCGTGCAGCCATTGCTCGACCGTCGGGTCCGATCGCTGAAGCGTCTCGCGCTCAACCCGTTGCTGAGCCATCTGCTCCTCCTTCAGGGGCGACCATCTCGGTGACATTGAACCGGTAGCCAACGTTCCGGACCGTACCGATCAGTGACTCGAGGTCGCCGAGCTTCGCGCGCAATCGGCGCACATGCACATCAACGGTCCGCGTTCCGCCGAAGTAGTCGTAGCCCCACACCTCGCTGAGCAGTTGCTCCCGAGTGAATACGCGCGAGGGATTCGCTGCGAGAAACCGCAGCAGCTCGAACTCTTTGAAGGTGAGGTCGAGCGGCTCGCCGCGCACCTTGGCCGAGTAGCTCGTCTCATCTATCACCACACCGGAGGCTTGAATGGGTTGCTTTCCACGCTCATGCGCGCGCGCCACGGCGAGGCGCAGCCTGGCGTCGAGTTCCCCCGGGCTCGCGGTGGTGAGCACCAGGTCGTCGAACTGCCAGTCGACTTGCACGGCGGCGAGAGCGGCCTCGCCGAATACGGCGAGCACTGCGGATGCCGATGCGGCAGCACCCGCGACCTTGCACAGCACTTTCGCCCGCGGAAGATCGGCGCGCGCGTCGATCACCACGACATCATGCTCGGCGGCGTGGGGGAGTGAAGCAGTGTCCGCCGGCAGCGTGCGCACGGCGTGACCGAGCAGTTCGAGCGAGGGCAGCGGCGAGTCCGTGGCGTTGCTGAGCACGAGCACACGCGCCACGCCGACCCTCCTGACTTCGCGGGTGCCCAGTCTATTCGGCGCGTCGGCGCCGTTCGGTCGCGTGACGCTTGAGTACCTCGACGATCTCGATCAGACGCTCGAGGTCGTGCGGCGGCGCGTCTGCGGCTTCTTGTTCGGCATCCGCCGCGCCGGGCGTCTTGGAGGGGTCAAGGGCCGAGCCGGTGAGCACCGAGTTGTAATAGAGGCCATCTCCGAGCAGGAGGATCGCCCAAGCAGTGGCGGCGTCGCCGACTTCGTCGAGGATCGCCTCGTACCACTGCCGTTGGCAGTGCAGCATGGCATCCCGTGCCGTCTTGACGGAACCCTGGACCAGGCGAGCGGTGGCCACCAGGGTGCGGTCGAGAGGGGAGTCGTCCTCAGCGGAGCCTCGCACGTAGTGCACGGCCGCTCCCTCGGGCGCTCGCCGCATCTCGGCGGCATCCGCGTCGGCGAGTTCGCGAAGCCTCTCCGCGAGAGCGCTGACGAGTGCGTCTTTGCTCCTGAAGTGATAGAGCAGGCCGCCCTTGGAAACTCCCGCCCGGGCCGCGACCGCGTCGAGCGTGGCGGCGCGTTCGCCGTCGTCGATCAGCAACTGCTGAAAGGCGACGATGATCTGCTCGCGCACCGGCGTCTCTGATCGGGCCATCGACGTCACTGTACCGGCTCGCGTTCCTCTGATCGCCTGGCGGTTCGCGTACTGTACCGTCCAGACGGTAAAGTGATGAGCGGGTGCTGAACTTTCGGCCGCGAGCGCACCCGCATCGACCATGGCGGCCTGTAGTCAGCATCAGGAGTCCCCGTGCGAACCCGCACCCGCCCCCGCACGCCCTCTACCCGAACTGCGACTGCGAACATGCCCGCGCTGCGCCGACCGGCACGGCGGTGGGCAGCGCTCGTCGTCTTGATGCTTCCGGTGCTGCTCGTTGCGATCGACAACACTGTGCTGAGCTTCGCGGTGCCGGCGATCACCTCGGCGGTACGTCCGGATGCCGCCCAACTGCTCTGGATCATCGACGTCTACCCTCTCGTGCTGGCGGGGTTGCTGGTCCCCATGGGGGCGCTGGGCGATCGCTTCGGCCGTCGGCGGCTGCTGCTCGTCGGCAGTGCCGGGTTCGCTGTGGTCTCCGGGCTCGCCGCGTTCTCCCCGGATGCCGGTTGGCTCATCGCGGCCCGCGCCTTGCTCGGATTCTTCGGTGCCATGCTCATGCCGGCCACGCTGTCGCTGCTGCGCAACATCTTCACCGATGCGGGCGAACGTCGGCTTGCGATCGCGATCTGGGCTTCCGGGTTCTCCGGCGGCGCCGCGCTCGGGCCGATCATCGGCGGGGTGCTGCTCGAGCACTTCTGGTGGGGCTCGATCTTTCTGCTCGCGGTGCCATTGCTGCTGCCGCTTCTGATCGCCGGACCGCTGCTGCTGCCCGAGTCGCGCGACTCGACACCTGGCCCGGTCGATGTGGTCGGTATCCTGCTCGTGATCGCCGCCATGCTGGCCTTGGTGTGGGGCATCAAGTCTCTGGCGCAAGCGGGAGCCGCGGTTCCCGGCGCGCTGGCCTTGGTCGCGGCCGCCGTGCTCGGCACCGCGTTCGTGCGCCGGCAACGCCGCCGCCCGGTGCCGATGCTCGATATGCGGCTCTTCGCCGACCCCGTGTTCAGTGGCGCGGTCGCGGCGAACCTGCTCAGCGTGTTCTCACTGGTCGGGTTCCTGCTCTTCGCCTCCCAGCACCTGCAATTGGTGAGCGGCCACAATTCGATCACGGCGGCCCTCGTACTGCTGCCCGGCTTCGCTGCGACCGTGCTGGCGGGTCTCGCGGTCGTTCCGCTCGCTCGTCGCATCCGACCGGTCACGGCAGTGGTCACGGGACTGGCGCTCAACGCCGCGGGCTACGGCACTGTGATGCTCGCCGGCATCCTGGATTCGGATTTCGCGCTCATGGTCGCCTTCACCGTGCTCGGAGTCGGCATCGGGCTGGCCGAGACCGTCTCGAACGATTTGATCCTCTCGAGCGTGCCTCCCTCAAAGGCGGGTGCCGCTTCGGCTGTCTCTGAGACGGCGTATGAGGTCGGCGCGGTGCTCGGCACGGCGGTGCTGGGCAGCATCCTCGCCGCCACGTTCAAAGCCGGGTTGCAGGTGCCGCCCGGTCTTTCTGCGTGGCAGGCGGATGCCGCTCGCCAGACGCTGGGCGGCGCGCTGGAGCTCGCGAACTCGCTGCCCCCTGGGCCCGCGCAGGCGCTGGTCGCCTCCGCTCGCGCAGCGTTCGACTCCGGCGTGCTCGTCACCGCCGGCATCGGGGTGGCGCTTGCGCTCGCGGCGGCGCTGATCGCCGGCCGGGCTCTGCGTTCAGCGCAGTGGCGTCGAGTCGATGTCGCCGGCGAAGACAGTGCCGCTCCTGCCAACACTGTTGTCACGCACGGGTCATAGGTGCTCGCCGATAGCATGGGCCCATGTCGTGGCGTCCGCTGAGCATCGTGCCCGTGTGGGTCGCAGTGGCGGCTGCCGTCGTGATTTGGGCGGTGCTGGCGCCCGCTTCGCTCTACCCGCTCGCGATCGTGTTGACCCTCGGCATCTCGGTGCTCGTGGTGTTCGCGGCGCAGCTCGCGCTGCAGCAGCAGGAAGGCTTCGTGCGGCGCACCGCGTTGGCGATCAGCGGCTGCGTGGTGATGCTGGCGATCGCGAGCGCCGTGCTCCTGCCCGGCTCGGGTTTAGGATAGGCAGCATGCTTCTGGCTCTCGAGATCCTCTTCACCGGCCTTCTGCTCGTGGCGAGCCTTGCCATCGCGTTCACGGCCGGCGTCGTCGTGTGGAACCTCTACCGGGGTCAGCGCTGAGCTGAGCGATCGTGTTCGACCTCGACGCGAGCACCCCTCCGGAGCTCGTTCCGCTCTCTTGGCTCATCGGAGTGTGGGAGGGCACCGGAGTCCTCGACTACCGTGTCGGCGATGACACCGTCTCTCACGAGTTCGGTCAGCGCGTCTCCTTCAGCCACGATGGCGGTTCCTGGCTGAACTACTCGTCCATCAGCTGGCTGCTCGACGATCCGTCCCGCTCGCCGCTCACCGCCGAGGCCGGGTACTGGCGGCTCCGGTATGAGCCGGCCGCGAACGACGCGGGGCCCGGGATGCTGCCTGGGACCGGCGCACGTCGGTTCGGCTCTGCCGAGGCGGTCGAGACGCTGCGCACCGACAACGGCTTCGAGATCGAAGCCTCGATCATCCACCCAGATGGCGTCGACGAGCTCTACATCGGCCACGTGAACGGCCCACGAATCGATCTCGTCACCGACGCCGTCATGCGCTCATCGACGGCGAAGGAGTACACGGCGGCCACGCGCCTCTACGGTCTCGTCGAAAGCCACCTGCTCTGGGCCTGGGACATCGCCGCCCTCGGTCAGGACCTCCGCTCTCACGCCTCAGCCCGACTGGCCCGCACGGAGTGACGAACATGCTCGAGATCGGCCGCGATCACTTCGGCAGCCCCACCATCGAACAGCGCGAACTGCTGGCCGGACGCGCCATCGTCCCGCTCAACGACCGCGCCGTGATCTCGCTCACCGGCCCCGACCGGCTGACCTGGCTCGACTCGGTGACGTCGCAACAGCTCATCGGCCTGCGGCCAGGCGACAGCGCCGAGACCCTCCTGCTCGACCCCAACGGCCGCATCGAGCACGCCATGCGCGTGGTCGAGGATGGTGTCTCGCTGTGGCTGCTGGTCGATTCGGAGCAGGCCGCGCCGCTCGAGCAATGGCTCGGGCGCATGAAGTTCATGGCGCAGGTCGAGATCGCCGACCGCACGGCCGAGTTCGCGACGGTCGCGGCATTCGCCGACGGCCTCATCGAACCCGCTGCGCCGAATGACGTCCCGCTCGTCTGGAACGACCCCTGGCGGGAGATCGTCTCCGGCGGTTGGCAGTACGCCTCCGCTCAAGAGCACCCCGGGCTCCACTGGACCTACCGCGAAGTGCTCGTCGAGCGCGACGCACTGTCGTCGATCCCCGCTGAGCGGCTCGCGGGAACTCTCGCGCTCGAGGCGCTTCGCATCGCTGCTTGGCGGCCTCGGCTCGCGACCGAGGGCGACGAGCGGTCGATTCCTCACGAGCTCGACTGGCTCCGCAGCGCCGTGCACCTGGCGAAGGGCTGCTACCGCGGGCAGGAGACCGTCGCCAAGGTCCACAACCTCGGCCGTCCGCCGCGACGATTGGTGCTGCTGCATCTCGACGGCTCGGATTCGGTGCTGCCGGTGCACGGCGACGAGGTGGAGCTCGACGACAAGGTCGTCGGTGCGGTGACGAGCGCCGCGATGCACCACGAGCTCGGGCCCATCGCCCTCGCGCTCGTGCGCAGGAACGTGCCGACGGATGCCGCGCTCGCCGTGCGCTCCGAAGGGATCGCGGTCGCCGCGGCACAAGGAGTCATCGTGCCGCCCACCGCCGGGGCGACAGCCGGTGTACCGCGCTTGCCTCGCCTGGGCGGCGTGCAGCGCTGAGTCCGCTTCAGCGCCGCTGAGTTCGTTGCTGAGTTCGTTTCAGCGCCGCGTCGCAGCGGTCTCGGCTGGCCCGACCGGCACCCCCATGGCCCGGCTCGCAATAGGCTTGCAGCATGACGTCGACCCTCATCCTGTTGCGCCATGGGCAGTCCGATTGGAACGAGAAGAACCTGTTCACCGGTTGGGTCGATGTGCGACTCACCGAGCAGGGCGAGCGTGAGGCCCGCCGAGCGGGCGAGCTGCTCGCCGAGTCGGGGCTCAAGCCGCACGTGTCGTACACGAGCGTGCTGAGTCGAGCGATCCAGACGGCGAACCTTGCGCTCGACACCGCCGATCGGCTGTGGATTCCCGTCAAGCGCAGCTGGCGTCTCAACGAACGCCACTACGGGGCGCTCCAGGGCAAGGACAAGGCGCAGACCCTCGAGGAGTTCGGCGAGGAGCTCTTCATGACGTGGCGCCGTTCGTTCGACGTGCCGCCGCCGCCCCTCGCCGATGACTCCGAGTGGAGCCAGGTCGGCGACGAGCGCTACGACGGTCTCGGCGACGAGATGCCCCGCACTGAGAGCCTCAAGCTCGTCATCGACCGGCTGCTGCCGTACTGGCAGAGCGAGATCACGGCCGACTTGGCCGGCGGTCGCACCGTGCTGGTGACGGCACACGGGAACTCCCTGCGCGCGCTCGTCAAGCACTTGGACGGCATCTCCGACGAAGACATCGCGGGTCTGAACATCCCGACCGGCATTCCGCTGGTGTACGAACTGGGCGAAGACTTCATGCCCGTCAAACCGGGGGAGTACCTCGACCCCGAGGCCGCGGCAGCCGGTGCGGCAGCGGTGGCTGCGCAGGGCAAGCGCTAAGAGACGGATGCGCCGCGGGGCTCCGAGACGGCACCTGCGGTTGCGGCGCGGCGACGGTCAGAGGAGAGACCGTCGCCGGCAGCGCGTCAGTCGTCGATCGTCTCGGGCACCCAATCGCCGGTCGCGAGGTAGAGCACCTTCTTCGCGATCGACACCGCGTGGTCGCCGAAGCGCTCGTGGTAGCGCGACGCGAGCGTCGTGTCGACCGTGACCGCGGCATCCTGGTCCCAGTCCTCTCCGAGCACCCGCTCGAACACGCTGTGGTGCAGTTCGTCGAGGCGGTCGTCCTCAGCTCGGATCGAGTCGGCCAGGCGCGGGTCGGTCGTGCGGAGCAGTTCCACGACCTGACGAGCGACCTCGATGTCGTGGGCCGCCATCTCGTCGAACGTCGGCCGCAGCTCGCGAGGCACGACCTTCTCAGGGAAGCGGAAGCGTGCGAGCTGTGCGATATGCGCCGCGATGTCGCCCATACGCTCGAGTGATGCAGAAATGCGGAGGGCGCTCACGACGATGCGGAGGTCACGCGCCACAGGCTGCTGACGCGCCAGGATGTTGATCGCTAACTCGTCGAGCGCGACCGTCAACTGGTCCAGCTTCTCGTCGTCGGCGATCACCTGCTCGGCAAGCGACACGTTCGACGTGCGGAACGCCTCGCTCGCGCGCGTGATCGCGCTCACCACCAGCTCAGCACTCTCGACGAGACGGTCTTGAACATCGTGCAGTTCCTGCTGGAACACTAGGCGCATATGGTGCTTCCCTCCTCCGAGCCGGCCGGCTCCCCACCGAACCTCAGCAACAGTGGCCGCGCTTGGTGAACTCGGCGTGTACCGCACGTGAACTCCTCGTGACGGCCGCGCCAATGCGATCGTCCCCGGCCATTTCGCTTGGCTGTCAACACTACTCTTGTGGCTATGAGTCCCGCGCTCTTGGTGCCGTTGGCGCTGCTGTTCGGAATCCTCGTGGGCGCTGGATTCGTCATGATCGTCGTCGCCTCCGCCCGTCAAGGGCGCCATGCCGCCTCCGTGGTGAACTCGGTGGTGCCCGACGGCGTCGACCAGGTACTCGATGTGCTCGAGTCGGTGGGGGTCGTCGTCGACGCGTCGAACACCGTCATCAAGGCGTCGGCTGGAGCGCTCGCGCTGGGGCTGGTGTCGCATCAGAGCCTGAGCAACGCCGAGATCGTGCGCATGGTCGACGAGGTGAGGCGCTCAGGTGAGACGCAGACCCGCGAGCTCGAGGTGCCGCGAGGGCCGTTCAGCCAGGCGCACAGCTCCCTCCGAGTTCGCGTCGCGCGGCTGGGAACCCGCTACGTGCTCGTGCTCGCCCAGGACCTGACCGATGCGATCCGCCTGGAAGAGGTGCGTCGCGACTTCGTTGCGAACATCAGTCACGAGTTGAAGACGCCCATCGGTGCGGTCACGGTGCTCGCCGACGCGATCGAGGCGGCACGAGACGACCCCGAGCAGGTCTCGCGCTTCGCACGCCGGCTGGGCAAGGAGTCTGAGCGCCTCGCACGGATCACCCGCGAGATCATCGACCTCTCGCGCCTGCAGGCCGGCGAGGCCCTCGCCGAACGAGTGCTGATCGAGGTCGACCACATCGTCGCGGTCGCGATCGATCAGAACCAGGTCGCTGCCGAGTCGCGCGGCATCCGCTTGATCAGCCGAGGGGATGCCGGGGCCGAAGTGTACGGCGACGAACCCGCGCTCGTGATGGCCGTGCAGAACCTGATCTCCAATGCGATCCAGCACTCGCCCGACCACTCGCATGTCGGCATCGGCGTCTCGCTCCGTGAGGATGCGGTCGAGATCGCTGTCACCGACCAGGGCGTGGGCATCCCCGAGGAGGAGCGCGAGCGCGTCTTCGAGCGGTTCTACCGCGGCGATCCCGCCCGCAGCCGCAACACCGGTGGCACCGGGCTCGGGCTCAGCATCGTCAAGCACGTCGCGCAGAACCACGGCGGCGAGGTGAAGGTGTGGTCGCAGCTCGGGCGCGGCTCGACCTTCACCATGCGACTGCCTCGGGCTGAGGCCGCACCGCAGATCGAGATCGGAGAACGAACGGCATGACCCGCATCCTCATCGTCGAAGACGAACCCTCGCTGAGCGAGCCGCTCGCGTACCTGCTGGAACGCGAGGGCTACCAGACAGTGATCGCGGAGGACGGGCCGGCCGGGCTCGCGGAGTTCAATCGCGGCGGGGTCGACCTCGTGCTGCTCGATCTGATGCTGCCGGGGATGCCGGGCACCGACGTCTGCCGCGAGATCCGTGCGGTTTCGACGGTGCCGATCATCATGCTGACGGCGAAGGACAGCGAGGTCGATATCGTCGTCGGGCTCGAGCTGGGCGCCGACGACTACGTCACGAAGCCCTACTCCGCTCGCGAACTGGTGGCGCGCATCCGAGCGGTGCTACGACGGCACATCGACACCGACGATCTTGCGGAGCCCATCCTCGAAGCGGGCGATGTGCGCATGGATGTCGAGCGGCACAGCGTCTCCGTCAGGGGAGAGGAGATCTCCATGCCGCTCAAGGAGTTCGAACTGCTGGAAGTACTGCTGCGCAACGCGGGGCGCGTGCTCACGCGCGGGCAGCTGATCGATCGCGTCTGGGGCCCCGACTACTTCGGCGACACCAAGACGCTCGACGTGCACATCAAACGACTGCGCTCGAAGATCGAGCGCATGCCGTCGGAGCCCGAGCTGCTGGTCACGGTGCGAGGGCTGGGCTACCGCATCGAAGCGCTCTGACGGTCACTCCGGCGCCAAGGCGATACCCGCCGGTGAACGAAGAACGGCGCCCCTCGGGGCGCCGTTCTTCGTTCTGCCTGATGCTGCGGTGCGATCCGCGACCCGGCGGTTCGGATCAGGAGTTCGACTCGGGCAGGAAGGCCTCGTATTCGGGGAGGCTGCCGTCGAGCAGCGGAACCTGGAGCTCGGAGCCGCTCTCCTTGGAACCGTATTGCGCGTAGATGGGCACGATGCTGCCGAGTTCCGCGTCGACCCCGCTCATGACGAGGGTCTCGTCGATGCCGAGCCTCACCGACTGGCCGGGCTCGACGCGCACGCTCTCGGTCACGGCCGGAGCGTCGACCGCCTGGAAGCGCACGGTCACCGCGCTGTCGCCGTCGTTGTAGACCGATCCCACCAGGGCGAGGTCGGTGCCGTCCGAGCTGAGGGCCAGAATGTTGAGCAATCGCACATCGCCGACCGTGCCGTTCACGCCATCGCTCGCGCTGTAGTTCTTGGTGGTGGCCTGGGGCGTGAGGAACCCGCATCCCGAAAGGCCGATCGCCAGCACTCCTGCTGCGGCAATCGATGCTGCAGCGCGCTTGAACGTGGCACCGTGGCTCACTGTGACCTCCAGTAGCGAGTGGAAACGCGGGAAAAACCCAGTTGGAGACTAGCGTAACGGTGCCATCGAGCCGCCGTGGTTAGGGCAGCCTAAGTGAGAGTCCGCTGTGGTAAACTCGATCGTCTTCGAAAGGACTATAATCCATGCTTTTTGAGGTTGGCGAGACAGTTGTCTACCCACACCACGGTGCCGCGACGATCACAGAAGTCAAGACCAGGGTCATCAAAGGCGAGGAGAAGACCTACCTCAAGCTGAACGTCGCCCAGGGCGATCTGACGATCGAGGTGCCCGCTGAGAACGTCGACCTCGTGGGCGTGCGCGATGTGATCGGCAAGGAAGGACTCGACAAGGTGTTCGAGGTGCTCCGCGCTCCGTTCACCGAAGAGCCCACCAACTGGTCGCGTCGGTACAAGGCGAACCTCGAGAAGCTCGCTTCGGGCGATGTCATCAAGGTCTCCGAGGTCGTGCGCGACCTCTGGCGCCGCGACCAGGATCGCGGACTGTCGGCTGGCGAGAAGCGCATGCTGGCGAAGGCGCGCCAGATCCTGATCTCCGAGCTCGCGCTGGCGGAAAAGACCGACGAAGAGCAGGCATCGACCGTGCTCGACCAGGTGCTCGCCTCCTGACGCTCCCGAGCTGAACGGCCCGTTTCGACCGGCGTGCTGATTCGGCGCGCCGGTGTCGGAGCGCGGTCGTTAGCATCGCAAGCATGGTCGACACCCGCGCCCGGCATCCGGTCTCCGTCATCGTCGTCGCCGCGGGCAGCGGCACGCGGCTGGGAGCCGGCGTACCCAAGGCATTCGCCGAAGTCGCGGGCGAACCGATGCTCACCCGGGCGCTGCGCGCCATCACCGGCATGCGCGGTGAGGTGCGCACCGTCGTGGTCGTGCCGACGCAGCTCCTGCAGACCGCGGCGGATTTCGCCCTGCGCGCCGGGCTGGATCGCGATTCCGTGGCGGTCGTCGAAGGAGGAGCAACCCGCCAGGCCTCCGTCGCGGCAGGGCTCTCCGCGGTCGACCCTGCGAGCGACGTCGTTCTCGTGCACGACGCTGCCAGGGCTCTCACGCCGGCCGCGGTGTTCGACCGGGTGGTCGCCGAGGTGCGCGCGAGCGGTGCGGGGGTGGTGCCTGCGCTTCCAGTGATCGACACGATCAAACGGGTCGACGCGGGCGGCCGCGTTCTCGGTCAGGTCGACCGGTCGCAACTGGCGGCCGCGCAGACTCCCCAGGGGTTCCCGCTCATGCCGCTCATCGACGCCTACTCGGCGGTCGATGGTGAGCACACCGATGACGCGTCGCTCTTCGCGGCGGCGGGGCGTCCGGTACGCACGGTGCAAGGCGACGCACTCGCCTTCAAGATCACGACCCCTGCCGACCTCGCCCGGGCCGAGGGTGTGGTCGCAGGGAACGGAGAGGAACGGATGCCGGAACTGCCGCGCACCGGGGTCGGCATCGACGTGCACGCCTACGACGAGGCGGCGCCTCTGTGGCTCGGCGCTCTGCACTGGCCGGGAGAGGTGGGCCTCGCCGGACACAGCGATGGAGACGCGATCTCGCATGCCATCTGCGATGCCCTGTTGAGCGCCGCGTCACTCGGGGACCTCGGCTCGGTGTTCGGCACTTCCGATCCAGCGCTCGCCGGCGCTCACGGCGACGTGTTCATCGGCCGGACGATCGCCCTGCTCGCCGACGCCGGCTTCCGCGTGGGGAACGTGGCCGTGCAAGTGGTCGCGCGGCATCCGCGAGTCGGCACCCGGCGCGAGGAACTGCAGGCACGCCTCGGCGCACTGGTGGGTGCGCCCGTCAGCGTCTCGGCCACCACGAGTGACGGGCTGGGGTTCACGGGCCGAGGCGAGGGTGTGACTGCGGTCGCGACTGCGTTGATCGTGCGCGTCCCCGCCGTGCTCGACTGAACGAGCGCCCCGCTCAGTCGGCCTCCGCACGATCATGGCCGGCTCGGCGCGGACCACGCACGTGCAGCGTCGCCGGGTCCCACCACCGTCGCCCGCATCTGCGGTCGCAGGTTCAGCGCTCAGCGCCTCGGTACTCTTGGGGAGTGACCGTGCGACTCTACGACTCCAGGAGACAGGCGCTCGTCGACTTCGAACCGCGCGAGCCGGGCAAGGTCGGCATGTACGTCTGTGGTCCCACGGTGCAGTCGTCGCCTCACATCGGTCACCTCCGGAGCGCTCTCGTCTACGACCTCTGGCGTCGGTGGTTCACGCACCGCGGCCTCGAAGTCATGCTCGTGCGCAATGTCACCGACATCGACGACAAAATCCTCGTGAACGCCGAGGGCAGCACGGAGGAGTGGTTCGCGCTCGCATACCGCTTCGAGCTCGAGTTCACCGCCGGCTACAACAGGCTGCGCATCCAGCCGCCGACCTACGAGCCGCGCGCGACCGCCAGCATCCAGCAGATGCAGGAGATCATCCAGCGGCTCATCGACCGCGGCCACGCCTACGTCGCTGACGACGGCACGGGCGACGTCTACTTCGATGTCGGCACCTGGCCGCCGTACGGAGAGCTCACGCGGCAGCGTCCCGACGACATGGCCGCCTCACCAGATGCCGATACCCGTGGTAAGCGCGACCCCCGTGACTTCGCGCTGTGGAAGGGGCACAAGCCGAACGAGCCTGAATCGGCGTCGTGGGCATCGCCGTGGGGCGAGGGCCGGCCGGGTTGGCACATCGAGTGCTCCGCGATGTCGCGCCGGTACCTCGGCCCCGAGTTCGACATCCACGGCGGCGGCCTCGACCTGCGCTTCCCGCATCACGAGAACGAGCTCGCGCAATCGACCGCGGCCGGCGATGCGTTCGCGCGTCACTGGGTGCACAACGGCCTGGTGAACGTGAACGGGCAGAAGATGTCGAAGTCGCTCGGCAACTCGATCTACGCCTCAGAACTGCTGGAGCTCGCGCCGCCGATCGTGGTGCGCTACTTCCTCGGCGCTGCCCATTACCGGTCGACCGTCGACTACCACGACGGTGCCCTGCAAGAAGCGCAGGCGGCGCTCGAGCGCATCGAAGTGTTCCTCACCCGGGCCGAGCGGCGCCTGGCCGGCACGCGGTTCGCGGCCGACACGGTGCTCGTCGTGCCAGACGAGTTCGCCGCCGCAATGGACGACGATCTGTCGGTGCCTGAGGCCCTCGCCGTGCTGCACGACCGCGTGCGCGCGGGAAACGCCGCACTCGACGACGAAGACCTCGTCGTTGCCGCCGCCGCGAGAGGCGAGGTCATCGCCATGACCGATGTGCTCGGCATCAACCCGCACGCACCGGAGTGGCAGGAGACGGCGGGAAGCGACGGCGCCCGCGCGCTCGACGCCCTCGTGCAGCAACTGCTCGAGGACCGGCAGCGCGCACGCGCGGCGAAGGATTTCGCAGCCGCAGACCGCATTCGCGACGCCCTTGCGGTCGCCGGCATCGCGATCGAAGACACCCCGACCGGATCGCACTGGAGAATCGATGGCTAAGCCAGGGCGCCCAGGCGCCAGCAAGAAGAAGCGCAAGGCCGTCGGCTCCGGCGGACAGGGCAAGCAGGCCCTCGAGGGCCGCGGCCCGACGCCCAAGGCCGAGGATCGCAGCTGGCACCCGGCCGGCAAGCGAAAGGCCGCTCAGGAGCGCCTCGAGTCCGCCCGAGCACGGCACGGCAGGCAACCGGGGAGAGCGGATGCCGCGGCCAAGCCACGCCCCAAGCGCTCGGCCGACGAGAGCGAGCTCATCACCGGCCGCAACTCGGTCGTTGAAGCGCTTCGCGCGCGGATTCCCGCGTCGACGCTGTACCTCGCATCGCGCCTGGAGATGGACGACCGCGTCAAGGAGATCATCGGCGCGGCGACGCAGCGCGGCATCCCGATCCTTGAGGTGATGCGTCCCGAACTCGACCGGATCACCGGGCCCGATTCGGTGCACCAGGGCATCGCACTCAAGGTGCCGCCCTACGAGTACCAGCATCCGCTCGACCTGCTCGAGTCCGTCATCGCGCGCGGAGCCAAGCCGCTCTTCGTCGCCCTCGACGGCGTGACCGACCCGCGCAACCTCGGAGCGATCGTGCGCTCGACCGCCGCGTTCGGCGGGCAGGGCGTGATCGTGCCGCAGCGACGCTCGGCGGGAATGACGGCCTCCGCGTGGAAGACGTCGGCGGGCGCCGCGGCGCGCATCCCGGTGGCGATGGCCTCGAACCTGACGCAGACGCTCAAGGCGTTCAAGGAGCGGGGCGTGTTCGTGCTCGGGCTTGACGCGGGTGGTGATGTCATGCTGCCCGGTCTCGAGTTCGCTGACCGGCCGGTGGTGCTCGTCGCCGGCAGCGAGGGCAAGGGTCTCTCTCGTCTCGTCACCGAGACCTGCGACGCCGTGGTCTCGATCCCGATCAGTTCGGCGACCGAGTCGCTGAACGCGGGGATCGCGGCATCCGTCGCCCTGTACGAGGTCTCGCGCCTGCGCGCCGAAGCAGCGGGGTAGAGACGCCGCCGCTGAGACGCGCGGGCTGAGCGGCCATCGTGACCCGACCCGCATCGCACAGTCAGTCGGGACGTCGGTCGCGAAGAGGTCAGACCTTCGAGCGCCAGTCGGCTTCGGGCTCGTCGACGATGTCGATCGGCAGGGTGATCGCGCCGGTCGGCGGGTTGTACATCGCCGCCTCGTCGCGGCGGTGCCGCAGCACGCTGTCGAGGTAGCTGGTCAGAGCCTCGGCGAGCGGCACGTCGCGGTCCTGCTGCTGTGAGAGGAACCAGCGATGGTCGAGCAACTGGTGGAACAGTTCGGCAGGCTCGAGCTTGCCGCGCAGCTCGCGGGGCACCGCGTTCACCACGGGTTCGAACACCCGCTCAACCCATTCATGCGCAAGCTGCTCGGGGTCGTCGCCTGCAGCCGGATGCCGGGCGAGATACGCGTCGAGGTCGTTGAGCAGGCGGCGCGCCTGGTTCTCCTGGGCATCGATCCCGGTCAACTGCAGCAACCGGCGGGAGTGATGGCCGGCATCGACGACCTTGGGCTGGATGTGCACGGTGGAGCCCGACTCGTCGGTGTGGATCGACAGCTCCTCGATGTCGAATCCCAGCGCGTTGAGGCGCTGCACCCGGGCATTGATGCGCCACCGCTCCGATTGTGCGAACTGCTCGGGTCCCGTGAGCTCGTTCCACAGCGACCGGTACTGCGACACGATGCCGTGGCTGGTCTCGATCGGATCGATGTCGTCGTCGAGTCTTCCACCCGCCTGCAGATCGAGCAGCTCACCGGCGATGTTGACCTGCGCGATCTCGAGATCGTGCTCTCGCTGCCCTGCGCTGAGGCCGTGCTCGTGGAACTCGCCCGTCTCGGCATCCACCAGGTACGCGGCGAACGCACCGGCGTCGCGACGGAACAGGGTGTTCGACAGCGACACGTCGCCCCAGAAGAACCCGACGATGTGCAGGCGCACGAGCAGCAGGGCCAGCGCGTCGACCAGGCGGACCGCGGTGTCGGGCCGGAGCGTGCGCGAGAACAGTGCGCGGTACGGCATCGAGAAGCGCAGATG
Source organism: Ruicaihuangia caeni (assembly GCF_029952955.1). Lineage (GTDB taxonomy): Bacteria > Actinomycetota > Actinomycetes > Actinomycetales > Microbacteriaceae > Ruicaihuangia > Ruicaihuangia caeni. Next base: position 443,369 of record NZ_JASATX010000002.1, read on the forward strand.
CCGGGTGACCAGCACCGGCTCGAGCGCTTCGCCGTCGGATTGTGTGCGGCCGACGATCACCGCGACAGGATCGACGCAGGGGATGCTGAGCCGCTGCAGCGTGCGCAACAGCTCATACTCGCTGCGAGCGAGCTCGGCGAGCGTCTCCTTCACCGCCACGACCTCGCCGCCGAGGTGCACGAAGCGCACCAGGTGCCGAGAGATTCCCTTCGGCAGCGCGGCGATGGTGTCGTTCGGCCACAGTTCGAGCGGCACGTCCCAGGGGAGGTCGAGCAGGGCCGGATCGGGCGTGGCCGCGGTGACCGAGAGCGCGCTCATGGCTGCACGGGCCGCACTACGACGGATGCCGGCCGCTGCAAGACCTTGCCCACCTCAGTCGGTGATCGGGGGCACGAGTCGTTCGCCCGACTCGCGGTCGAAGACGTGCAGGTGGTGCGGCTCGGGCGTGATGTAGACGGTCTCGCCGGCATCCGGGTGATCACGGCCGTCGACGCGTGCGACGATATCGACCCGGTTGCCGTTCACCTCCGTGTGCCCGTAGAGGTAGCCATCAGCTCCGAGCTCTTCGACGACGTCGACATCGACCCGTAGGCCTTCACCGGTGCGCGACACGACCACGTCCTCCGGTCGCACACCGATCGTCACGCTATCGCCGGCATCCGCGAGCGATGCCCGCTCCACCGGCACCGTCATGCTGCCGAACCGCACTCCGCCGTCGGCGACGTCCGCCGGGAAGAGGTTCATCGCCGGTGAGCCGATGAACCCTGCGACGAACACGTTGGTGGGCGCTTCGTACAACTCGCGCGGCGTGCCCACCTGCTGCAGCACGCCGTCTTTCAGCACGGCGATGCGGTCGCCCATGGTGAGGGCTTCCGTCTGGTCGTGGGTGACGTAGACGGTCGTGATGCCGAGCCGGCGCTGCAGCGAGGCGATCTGCGTGCGCGTCTGCACGCGCAGCTTCGCGTCGAGGTTCGACAGGGGCTCATCCATGAGGAACACCTGCGGCTGGCGCACGATCGCGCGCCCCATCGCGACGCGCTGGCGCTGACCGCCTGACAACGCCTTCGGCTTTCTGGCGAGGTACGGCTCGAGATCGAGCATCTTCGCGGCCTCGAGCACGCGCTCGGCTCGCTCTTCCTTCGGGACGCCCGCGATCTTCAGGGCGAAGCCCATGTTCTCGGCGACCGTCATGTGCGGGTACAGCGCATAGTTCTGGAAGACCATGGCGATGTCTCGGTCTTTGGGCGGCACGTCGGTCACGTTGCGATCGCCGATGTGGATGCTCCCGCTCGTCACCTCTTCGAGGCCGGCGAGCATGCGCAGCGTGGTTGATTTGCCGCATCCGGAAGGGCCGACCAGCACGAGGAACTCGCCGTCTTCGATCGTGAGATCGATGGAATCGACGGCGGGCCGGCTCGACCCGGGGTACAGACGCGTCGCGTTCTCGAACGTGACAGTGGCCATGATCTTCTCCTTCACCGGCAGGTACGTGCCGGACGATCCGTAGTGAATGAGCAGGCGTTGACGCCTCTCGTCATTATGCCCCTCGCGCGAGCGCCCCTTGCTCAACGACGGTTCGGAGCGGGGAACAGCGGCAAAATGCGTGCAGCCCGCTCTCCGGCGTCGTTCGGGGAAGGACTGGCAGACTCCCAGACTGTGCGTTTAGCATTCTTGACGGCCGTTTCCGGAGCCCTCTTGCGCCCCAAGCGGCCAGTGGTTCCCGCACGGTGTCGACTGTCGCGTTTCGAATGAGGTTTGAGTGGAGAGCACCGGTTCCGGCGACGGGCCCTTGGTTCCGATCGAGCGACGTGAGCTCGCTCGAGACAAGGCCAAGCAGAGTCGCGAGCAGCGCCGCAAGCAGCAGCGGCGCAATCGCACGGTCTTTCGCAGCCTCATCGCGGTAGTGCTCGTCGCGGCGGTCGCCGGTGTGGCCTTCATGCTCACGAGTTCGGCGAAGCCGGCGCCATCGGGCCCGCGCAACATGCTCAGCGACGGCATCAAGATCGGCGAAGGGCTCCAGGCGGTTCCGACCCGGCCGCTCGCTGCGGAGCAGCAGCCGGTCCCGTCCGAGCCGATCGCTGACGACGTGATCGACATCCGTGTCTACGTCGACTACCTCTGCACGCACTGCGCAGAGTTCGATGAGGAGAACAACGAGCAGATCGCGGCCTGGATCCAAGAAGGCGCCGCGAGCCTCGAAGTGCACCCGCTCGCGCTCCTGGACAGTCAGTCGCAGGGCCACCAGTACTCCACCCGCGCCGCCAACGCGGCAGCCTGCGTGGCGAACTACGCGCCCGACAGCTTCTTCAGCTTCAACTCGGCGCTGCTCGCGGCCCAGCCGGACGGCGGGCAGGGGAGCCTCGACGATGAGGAGATCCTCGACGTCGCCAAACAGGTCGGTGCGGGAGGTACGCCGATCGCCGACTGCATCGCGAACCAGAAGTTCAAGTCGTGGGTCAAGGCAGCCACCGTGCGCGCGCTGAACGGGCCGATCCCCAATGCATCCATCGAGTCGGTGCGGGTGACTCCGACCATCCTGATCAACGGCGCCAAGTACAACTACGCGTACCCGTTCGACTCGAAAGACCTGGCACAGGTCATGACGCAGGCGATCGGATCGGTCTACAACAAGATGTCGACCCAGGAACCGACGCCCGCGCCTGAGCAGTAGATCGCCGAAGGCATCGCGGATGCCGAGAGGCGCGGCGCGAAGCGAACCCGCGCGCCTGCCACTGAAGCCGGAAGAGAGCCCCCTGTCGGATTCGAACCGACGACCCCCGCTTTACAAGAGCGGTGCTCTGGCCAACTGAGCTAAGGAGGCGAAGACTCCTCCATTCTAGAGGGTCGGTTCGACCGCGCCGGTGATCGTTCGGCGCGCGACGCTTGGTCGTTCGGCCTCTCGCGCCCGTGATCGTTCGGCGCCTCGGGCGCGTGATCGTTCGGCGCCTCGGGCGCGTGGTGGTGCTTGGCCCGGCACCGTGCGCGCTGGGAGTAGCGTTGGAGCGGTGAGCCAGAGCACCTCCCCGCGTTTGACCATCGTGCTCGTAGCGCTCGTCGTATTCGTCGTCGGCGCCATCATGGCGGCACAGGCTCGCGTGAACGGCGATCTCGCCGTCGCCACGGGCGATCCGCTCGCGGCCGCCAGCATCTCGTTCGGCAGCGGGCTCGTCATCCTGCTCGTCGTCGCGCTCGCCGCCCCGTCGAGCCGGCGCGGGTTCGGCAAGCTCGCCGGCGCGATCCGATCCGGCCGGATGCCCTGGTGGTACGCCTTGAGCGGGCTCTCGGGCGCGGTGTTCGTGCTGACCCAGAGCCTCACAGCGGCACCCCTTGGCGTCGCTCTCTTCACCGTGTCGGCGGTCTCGGGGCAGATCCTCGGTGGGCTCATCATCGACCGAGTCGGTCTCGGCAGCATGACCCCGAAGCGCATCACCATGTGGCGATTGATCGGGGCTGTGCTCGCACTCTTCGCCGTCGTGCTCGCGGTCTCCGACCGGCTGCGCACTGACGTGCCGCTCTGGATGCTGGTCCTACCGTTCGCGATCGGCATCATGCAGGGATGGCAGCAGGCGGCCAACGGCCAACTGCGCGAGCACGCGATGTCGGCCGTCACCGCAGCCACGGTGAGCTTCGCAGTCGGAATGCTTGCGCTCGCCGTCGCGACCGGCATCCATTGGGCGTTCGAGGCGCCGCCGACCTCGTTCCCGTCGGAGTGGTGGTTGTACACCGGCGGTGCGATGGGGGCCGTCTTCGTCACGGTGACAGCGCTCATCGTGCGCACGCTCGGCGTGCTGCTCATGGGTCTCTGCGTCGTCGCAGGTCAACTCGCCGGATCGCTCGTGCTCGACCTGTGGCTGCCGGCTCCAGGCACGGTCGTGCACATCACGACGCTCCTCGGCACGGCGCTCGTGTTCGTCGCCGTGCTGGTCGCCACGATCAGGCCGCGCCGCCGACGCGCTCGTTGACCGTCATCCGAGAGTCGGATCCGATCGCCGCTGGCAGCGCCCGGCAGAGTGCCCGGCAGACGGGCCAGGATGCCGGCTGTCAGCTGTTCGGGGTGAAGTCGAGCGAGAGCGAGTTCATGCAGTAGCGGTCGCCGGTCGGTGTGCCGAAGCCGTCAGGGAAGACGTGGCCGAGATGGCCGCCGCAGTTCGCGCACCGCACCTCGGTGCGCTGCATGCCGAGACTGTTGTCCTCGAGCAGTTCGACCGCCTCGGGCCGCACTGCCTCGTAGAAGCTCGGCCATCCGCAGCCCGAGTCGAACTTCGTGCCGCTCTTGAACAATTCGGCGCCGCATCCCGCGCAGGTGTAGACGCCGGCGCGCTCCTCATCGAGCAACTCGCCCGTCCAAGGCCGTTCCGTCGCGGCCTGGCGCAAGATCGCATAGCGTTCGGGGTCGAGCTCTTCGCGCCACTGCTCGTCGGTCTTGTTCACTTGGTACGTCATAGTTCCTCCGCCTGATCCTCGTTCTATTTAACGTCGTAGCGGCAGCCAATGTTCCGCCGTGCCTCAAGCCCGTCAAACGCCGCCGACCCGAGGTCTGCCGTCGTGGAGCGTTAGCTTAGGCTCACCTACAGCGAGATAGGATCGACTGCGGTTCACATCCCTGATCTCGCAGGAGTTCTTCCGTGTCAGCAGCCCCTGCTGCCAGCGCATCTATGCGTGGCGGCCTCGCGATGCTCGTCTCCATTCTCATCGCTGCGGGGGGTGCGCTGGGAACCGCCTTGCCGGCGCACGCCGACGACGCTTCGTCCGACCCTGCGGCTGAAGCGAGCACCCCCAGCGTGACGGTGTCGGCCACGAGCGACCTGCGCTCGGGCGATGTGGTCACGGTTCGCGGGACCGGCTTCGTGCCGGCGGCCGACGGCGCGACGAACGGAACAAGGCCGCCGCTGACCGGCAAGTTCGGCGGCGTCTACGTCGTCTTCGGCTCCTTCCTCGACACGTGGAGGCCGAGTGCCGACGCGCCGAGCAGTTCGCGCTCCGTTCTGCCTGCCTCTCAGAAGTGGGTCGTGGATGCCGCTGACGTGGCCACCATCGGGGGATCGGCGCGTGGCGCGGTCGCCATGGGTCCCGACGGCTCCTTCGAGGTGTCCATCGTCGTCGAAGAGGGCTTCGAGGGTGCCCTGGCAGGCGGCAACTATGGCATCTACACCTATCCCGGTTCGGGCGCCAAGTACGCACCATTCGAGACGTATACGCCGGTGTCGTTCGAAGCGCCGGCACCGGCTCCCGCCCCTCAGCCGACGGTGACCGTGTCGAAGACTGCAGGTTTGGCGTCGGGCGAGGTCTTGACCGTTCGGGGGACCGGGTTCGTGCCGGCCGCCGACGGCGCGACGAACGGTACTCGGCCGCCGCTCGCGGGCAGGTTCGGCGGCGTCTACGTCGCCTTCGGCTCGTTCCTCGAGGTATGGCAACCGAGCTCCGGTGCGCCGCGCACGGCCCGTGCGACCGCGGACGTGCACTGGCTGCTCGCTCCCGCCGAAGCGGCGCTCGTCGCCGACACCGTGCCGATGAACGCTGACGGCTCCTTCGAGGTCGAGGTCACAGTCGATGAGCTGTTCGAGGGCGCCCTCGCAGATGGCAGGTTCGGCATCTACACCTACCCCGGTGGCGGTGTGACTTACCCCGCGTTCGAGACCTTCACGCCCATCGCGTTCGGGGCGCCTGCACCCGCGCCCGGCGAAGGCTCCAGTGACCCGGCGACCCCCGTGCCGCCAGTGACGTCGCCGGCCCCCGCTGCGCCGACCCCAAGCGCTCCCACTGTCGCCACTCCCGGCAGCCTGAGCTGGGGCATCAAGGCGAGCTTCCGCGACTATGTCACCTCGATCGCGCGAGGCGCCATCTCGACCTCGGGCGTGCGCACCGCCGGCTCGTCGTTCGTGTTCGCGCAGTCTGCGGGCGGCACGTTCGACCGCGCTGCTGCAACCGGCACGGCCGCATACTCGGGCACCGTGCGGTTCACGGGCCACGACGGGGTCCTCGACCTCGTCTTCACCGATCCTGTCGTCTCGGTGGAATCGGCCGCGCGGGGCAGCCTGTCCGTTCGTGTGGGCGGGCAGCGCATGACGGTCGCCACCTTGAACCTCGCTGCAGCGGCGCGCACGGTCAGCGCTGACGGGGCCATCACCTACCGCGCCGTCCCAGCGACGTTGACGCCGCAGGGTGTCGCGGCGTTCAACTCGTTCTATCCCGCGGGGACCGCGCTGGATCCGCTCAGCTTCGTGATCGGAGCTCCCGCGCCCGCGCAGGCGGCGCCGGGACACGTCGTGATCGCGCAGTACAAGCCGTCCAGAACGCCCGCTCCGACTCCGCCGGCGACGGCCGGAATCAGCATCGTCTCGGGTGCGCCCGACCTGCTGCAGGCCGGCAGCGAGATCACGATCGTGGCCGAGGGATTCCAGCCCGGCGAGACCGGCATCCTGGTTGTGCTCTACTCGACGCCAACCGTGCTCGACAACAACGCCACCGCCGACTCGAGCGGCAAGGTCACCTGGACAGGGGTGATCCCCGAAGGCTTCAGCGGCGAGCACACCCTCACACTCCAGGGCTCGGTCGAGCGCGGCTTGGTGCTGAGGCTCCCTGAAGCGATCGCCATCACGGCGCTCGCGACCGACACCTGCGCAGTGAGCGATGCAGCGCTCTCGTGGGGGTTCAAGGAGGCGTTCCGCGCGTATGTGAGCGGCACGATCGCTCGTGGCGAGTGGACGGTGGCAGACGGCGCGACGTATGAGACGCCCGCGTTCGGCTGGGCGAACGGCGCCGGCACTTACGACCCGGCCGCGCGTAAGGGCGAGATCTCGTTCACTGGATCAGTCACCTTCACCGGGCACGGCGGAGTGCTCAACACGACGGTCGGCAACCCGGCGATCCGCTTCGATGGCGGTGACAAGGCCACCCTGCTGCTCGACGTATCGGGCGAGACGCGCGAGGGAGAATCGGTCGACAGCGCACAGGTGGAGTTCGCTGAACTCGACCTCAGCGACGTGGGCACGCCCGAAGGCGACCGCATCCAACTGAAGGATGTGCCCGCCACACTCACCGCCGCCGGTTCCGATGCGTTCGGCACCTACGAGGCGGGTACCGAGCTCGACCCGATCTCGCTGAGCTTCAATGTCGATCCAGGGTGCAGTTCGGCCACGGATGCCGGCGCTTCGCCGAGCGATGAGAAGACCGCCGCGCCGGTCGCCGACACCGGCGCCTCAGCCGTCGACTGGCTCCCGTGGACGCTCGTTGCGCTCCTGGCGCTCGGGCTCGTCGGCACGGGTGTGGTGGCCTTGCGCAAGCGGCGCGCTTCCTGAGCGCTCGAAGGGAGGAATCAGCGACGTTCCGACTCCGCGTCCACGTTCCCACCAAGCATCCGGCCGCAACCCGACAGACTTGAGACGATGATCACACCCGAGCGCACCGGCGAACGACGCCCGCGAGCACGCCACAAGGGCGCGGTCGCGGCCAGCGTCGCCGTGCGCAACTTGCGCGGCCGGCGCGTGCGCCGCCTGGCCGCAGTCGGAGTGGTCGCTGCGCTGCTCACCGGGTGCACCTCCCCGTCGACGGGAGCGCAGAACGGCGCTTCGACCGGCGGCGTCGCACCCCGCGTGCCTCTGAGCGAGTTGCAGGTGCTCGACGACCCGCGCGCGTACGAGGGGGGCAGCACGGCAGTGCTGGCGGATGCCGACATCGAGCCCATCGATCCCGCCCCCGAGCAGCAGCTTCCCGTGCGCGTCGTCTCTCACGACCTCGCCGGCGATGTCGAAGTGACGGTGACCAGCACCGATCGCATCATCGGGTTCGACATGGCGGGATCGATCAATGCGACCCTTGCCGGGCTGGGCTTCGCCGACCGACTCGTGGGCCGAGACATCTCGTCGACCTTCCCCGAAGTCGAAGAGCTCCCGATCGTGACCTCCAGTGCGCACACCATCAACATCGAAGCGGTGCTCTCGCTGCGCCCCACGCTCGTCATCACTGACGGAAGCATCGGACCGATCGACGTCGTGCTCCAGTTGCGCGACGCGGGCGTGCCAGTCGTCTTCGTCGAGCGCGACCCGAGCATCGAAGGCATTCTCGAACTGGCCAGGCAGGTCGCCGCTGCCGTGGGTGCGCCCGCGGCAGGAGAGGCGCTCGCGCAGCAGCTCTCACAGCAGATCGATGCGAAGATCGCCGAGATCGCCGAGATCGCACCGGATGCCGACGAGCAGAAGCTTCGCGTCGTGTTCCTGTACCTGCGGGGCACCTCGGGCATCTACTACCTGTTCGGCGACGAGTCGGGCGCCGACGTCCTGATCACCTCGCTCGGCGCGCGCGATGTCGCTGCCGAGATCGGCTGGGACGGCATGAAACCGGTCACCGACGAGGCGATGGTCGCGGCGAACCCCGATCTGGTGCTCGTCATGACGCACGGCCTCGAGAGCGTGGGAGGAATCGACGGTCTCCTCGAGGACCGGCCCGCGCTCGCCCTGACGAACGCCGGTCAGCACCGGCGGTTCGTCGATATGGCCGACGGTGACATCCTCGGTTTCGGGCCTCGATTCCCTGATGTGCTCGATGCGCTTGCGCGCGCGTTCTACGCGCCCGAGGGATGACGCGGCGAGGCATCCCGGAAGCCGCTCCCTCGCTCGTTAGCATTTGCCTGTGAACTCCGATCATGCGGGCTCGGAGACGGAGCGGCGCGCGGCTTCGGGGCTGCTTCCGCTCCACGAGCGCGTGCTGCGCTTCGAGGCGGTGCCCAGAATCAGCGCGGGATCGAAGGATGCCGCTATTCGTGAGGAGTTCGGCTTCAGTCCCGCCCGCTACTATCAGGTGCTGAATTCGCTCATCGATGAGCCGGCTGCGGTCAGGTTCGACCCGCAGTTGGTGGGGCGTCTGCATCGTGCACGCGAGCGCCGCCTGCGTGCCCACGCCGAGCGCCGGCTCGGCTGAACCTGCCACGTCCCGACACCGAAAGACCCATGACCCAGTTCCCTCGCGATCGCTTCGATGACCTGCCCCGCGTTGCGCGGGTCGGCGCTCACCGGGCACAGCCGCGCCGCGGCCGCGGTTGGATCACGTTCGCGTGGTGGGTGCTTGCGGTCATCGCACTCACGCTCGCGGGCCTCTTCGCGCTGTCGCGGCTGAGCGATCAGGTGTCCTTCGAATTCCCCGTCATCGGGCAGACCCAGGCGCCGGCGGAACCCACACCGACGGAACCAGAGGTGCAGCCCGTCACCGACCCGTCCACGCTCGGGCCCGAGGTCTCGATCACCGTGCTCAACGGCACCGGCACCACCGGTCTGGCGGGCGCGGTCGGCGACCGGCTGACGGCCGAGGGCTGGCCGATCGGCAGCCGCACCAATGCGGCTCAGACCGATGTCGAGACGACCACCGTCTACTACGGGACGCCCGCCGACGAAGCGCTCGCACGGGGCCTCGTCCTCGCGCTCGGTTTCGGGGATGTGGCGCAGTCGGACGCATTCCCGGGGGCCACGGTGACCATCGTGCTCGGCGCCGATTCGGTTCCTGACGCATAGGCCGCGCGACCGAACTTCTGAAAAATCCTTCTCCTTTACCACAGTCGTCGCTAGCATCTGGTGTTGGTCGCTCTTCCACTGCGCAGTGCTGCGCGCCCGCGCCGCGGAAGACCGCAGATTACTGCGGCGCAACCCGGCACACGCACACGCAGGCGCCGTATCGAACAGCACCAAGGAGTAACAGCATGGCCAATGGAACCGTGAAGTGGTTCAACGCTGAAAAGGGCTACGGTTTCATCACGGTCGACGGCGGGGGACAGGACGTGTTCGTCCACTACTCCGCCATCGACATGAACGGGTACAAGGTGCTCGAAGAGGGCCAGCAGGTCACCTTCGAGGTCGGAACCGGCAGCAAGGGACCGCAGGCAGAATCCGTTCGCATCGCGTGACGAGCTGATCCGAGGCTCGCCCAGACCAACGCCGTCCGGTACGCCGGGCGGCGTTAGTCTTGCCGTCGTGCAAGGATTTCGTCGTCGCGCGAGTCTGCTCGTTCCCACCGTCATCCTCGCGGCGGCGCTCGTGGGCTGCAGCTCCGCTGAACCCGCGGTGGAAGAGCCCGAGCCGACGTGGCACTCCGACTATGAGGCGCCGCCGCCCGTGTCGATCGCGCCGCTGACCGGCGTAGCCGTCGAGGGGTCAGGAGCTGGGGGGCCGTCGCTGGCCGCGAAGATCGACAACCACCCGGCTGCGCGGCCGCAGATCGGACTGGCACAGACCGACATCGTGTTCGAGGAGCTGGTCGAGGGCGGGTTGACCCGCTATGTGGCGGTCTGGCAGTCCCACCTGCCGCCGGTGATCGGGCCAGTGCGCTCCATCCGGCCCATGGACCCCGACATCATCTCTCCGCTCGGCGGCATGGTCGCCTACTCGGGCGGGCAGGAGCGCTTCGTCGCGATGATGAAGCAGGCTCCCGTCTACAACGCCATCCACGGCCAGTCCGACACTGCGTCGACCTTCTACCGTGCAAGCGATCGCCGCGCCCCGCACAATGTGCTCGTCAAGGCGCCCGAACTCGTGGCGCAGCACGCGGAGCTGCCGCCGCCCGCGCAGTACTTCGCGTTCGCTGCCGATGCGGCATCGTCGACCGCCGCCAAGGAAGGCACTCCGACCGCCGGCATCGCGCTGGTGTTCGGCAGTCTCGGGGCGCCTTCCTGGACCTGGGATGCTGCGGCATCCGTTTGGACCCGCTCGATGACGGGCGGCGCTCCCGACACCGACGAGACCGGCGCACCGCTCACCGCGGAGAACGTCGTGGTGGTGCGCGTGCCCGTGACCGTGAGTCAGGACATCCCGAAGACCGAATCCATCGGCTCGGGCGAGGCGTGGGTCTCGAGCGGTGGCGCCACCGTGCATGCCACTTGGCACAAGGGCTCGGCGACGGAGCCCATCCGCCTCATCGATGACCACGGTGTGACCGTGCGGCTCGCCCCGGGCAACACCTGGGTCGAGCTCGTGCCGACCGCCGGCTCCGCCACCTTCACCGCCCCGTAGGCCGCTTGCACTCGCATGTGCTGAGTGCTAAGAATGTGTTGGCACTCCATTGCGTCGAGTGCCAAATCACTGCTTTGGGAACGTCCGGGAGGGACGAGAAACACACATGGCGAAGATCATTGCTTTTGACGAAGAGGCCCGTCGCGGCCTCGAGCGCGGCCTTAACACCCTGGCCGACGCTGTGAAGGTCACGCTCGGCCCCCGCGGTCGCAACGTCGTGCTCGAGAAGAAGTGGGGCGCCCCCACCATCACGAACGACGGTGTGTCGATCGCCAAGGAGATCGAGCTCGACGACCCGTACGAGAAGATCGGCGCCGAGCTCGTCAAGGAGGTCGCGAAGAAGACCGACGACGTCGCCGGTGACGGCACCACCACCTCGGTCGTGCTCGCCCAGGCGCTCGTGCGCGAGGGCCTTCGCAACGTGGCCGCCGGTGCCGACCCGATCGCTCTCCGCCGCGGCATCGAGAAGGCCGTTCAGGCCGTCTCCGAAGAGCTGCTCTCCTCGGCCAAGGAGGTCGAGACCAAGGAGGAGATCGCTGCCACCGCTTCGATCTCGGCCGCTGACAGCACCATCGGTGAGCTCATCGCCGAGGCGCTCGACAAGGTCGGCAAGGAGGGTGTGGTCACCGTCGAGGAGTCGAACACCTTCGGCACCGAGCTCGAGCTGACCGAGGGAATGCGGTTCGACAAGGGCTTCCTCTCGGCCTACTTCGTCACCGACCCCGAGCGTCAGGAGACGGTCTTCGAAGACCCGTACATCCTGATCGTCAACTCGAAGATCTCGAACATCAAGGACCTTCTGCCGATCGTCGACAAGGTGATCCAGAGCGGCAAGCAGCTGCTGATCATCGCTGAGGACGTCGACGGTGAGGCGCTTGCGACGCTCGTCGTGAACAAGATCCGCGGCATCTTCAAGTCTGCTGCCGTCAAGGCTCCCGGCTTCGGCGACCGCCGCAAGGCCATGCTTCAGGACATCGCGATCCTCACCGGTGGTCAGGTCATCAGCGAAGAGGTCGGCCTCAAGCTCGAGAACGCCACGCTCGACCTGCTGGGCCGCGCCCGCAAGGTGGTCATCACCAAGGACGAGACCACCATCGTCGAGGGTGCCGGCAACACCGACCAGATCGAGGGGCGCGTCAAGCAGATCCGCCAGGAGATCGAGAACACCGACAGCGACTACGACCGCGAGAAGCTGCAGGAGCGTCTGGCGAAGCTCGCCGGCGGTGTTGCAGTCATCAAGGCCGGTGCCGCCACCGAGGTGGAGCTCAAGGAGCGCAAGCACCGCATTGAGGACGCCGTGCGCAACGCCAAGGCAGCGGTTGAGGAGGGCATCGTCGCCGGTGGTGGCGTCGCGCTCATCCAGGCCGGCCAGAAGGCCTTCGACAACCTCGCGCTCGAGGGCGACGAGGCGACCGGTGCGAACATCGTTCGCGTCGCGATCGACGCGCCGCTGAAGCAGATCGCACTGAACGCCGGTCTCGAGCCGGGCGTCGTGGTCGACAAGGTGCGCAACCTCCCCGTGGGTCAGGGCCTCGACGCCGCGACCGGTCAGTACGGTGACATGCTCGCTGCAGGCATCGCCGACCCGGTGAAGGTGACCCGCTCGGCGCTGCTCAACGCGGCTTCGATCGCCGGTCTGTTCCTCACCACCGAGGCTGTCGTGGCCGACAAGCCGGAGAAGAACGCGGCCCCCATGGGCGGCGACCCGACGGGTGGCATGGACTTCTAGTCCTCATCGTTCGCTCTACGGCGAAACAACGCCTGAGGGGCGGCTCCGCAAGGAGCCGCCCCTCTCGTCGTTCCAGCATCTGTGCCGCGTTTCAGCATCTGTGCCGCGTTTCAGCTTCCGTGCCGCTTGTTCACTGATGGGCGGATGCTGACGTCGCACGCCGCGCGCTACTGGCGGAAGAGCGCGGCGTTCGCGGCCTCGGCCTCGGCGTACTGCCGGCCCGCGGCTGCGAGTGCCGCCTGTAGCGCCTGAGCGTTCTGCTCCACCAATTGCTGCGTCTGGCGCCAACCGGCTACCGCCTGCTGAAACGCCGCTGCGGCCTGCCCCGTCCACGACCCGTTCAGCCCGCTCAGCTGGGCCATCAGAGTCGCCGAATCCGCTTGAATCCGTTCGACGACCGCGAGCGCCGACTGCTGGGTCATGAGCACTTCATCGCTGTCCACCTGGAACCGGGACATTGCTTCGCCTCCTCCTGCGGCTGCAGCCGCTGACAGCAAGCCCGGCCGCTCCGAGCTCGCCGCCAGAGACTAGGCAGCGTCACCGACTGGGCGGATCCCTGTCACTCAGGGGAGGAGACGGAAGGCGGAGGCGCGTCGTTGTTGAGGGGTGCTTCGACAGCCTGGGTGCGCTGGCCTCCCGACGCGCTGCCGGGGGCGGCAGCATCCGTTCGTTGGTGTGCTGAAGCCAATGGCAGCCACACCTGGATAGTGGCCCCTCCGCCGGGAGTGTCGACCACATCGACTGTGCCCCCGTGGTTCTTCACGATCGCTGCGACGATGGCCAGGCCGAGGCCGGTCCCACCCGTCTCGCGTGCCCGCGAGGTGTCGGCCCGCCAGAAGCGCTGGAAGATCTTCTCCCGGATCTGAGGCGGGATCCCTTCGCCGTGATCGACGACGGCGAGCATGGCCATGCCGCGCTGCTCATCCACGCGCACGGCGATCTCGATCGGGCTGCCCTCCGGCGTGAAGCGGATCGCATTGCCGATGAGGTTCGTCACCACCTGACGGATCTTGTTCTCCTCGGCCCACACCACGGCCGGTACATCTCCGGGGTCCGGTGTGGCGATCACGGCGCCCACGGCGGCGGGCGGTGCCGGTCGCGGCCTCCGGCGGAGCTTCGCGAGCGTCGCACCCGCGCGCCCGATCGCGCCCGTGGCAGGCGCGGGTGCGGGTACGCCAGGCTGGCCGGGGCCGGCTGCGGCCGGCTGTCGCGGTGCGGGCGGCTCGACCACCACGGTCACCGCACGGTCGGGGGCATAGGCTGCCGTATCGAGGGCCGCGTCGTTGGCGATCGGCACGAGGTCGACAGGCGCGAGCTGCAGCGGCTTCGCCTCGTCGAGCCGCGCGAGCGCGAGCAGGTCTTCGACGAGCTCACCCATGCGCACCGCTTCCTTCTCGATGCGCTCCATCGCCTGTGCGACGTCTTCTGGCGAGCGCAGCGCGCCCATCCGGTACAGCTCTGCGTAGCCGCGCACCGAGACCAGCGGGGTCCGCAGCTCGTGGCTGGCATCGCCGATGAAGCGGCGCATCTGCTCGATGGTTCGTGCCCGGTCCTTGAACGCGCTGTCGATGCGGCTGAGCATGGCGTTCAGCGACCGATTGAGCCGGCCCACTTCGGTGTTCGGAGGCGTAGCCCCGCTGATCCGCTGGTCGAAGTCACCGTCGGCGAAGCGAGCTGCGGTCGCCTCCACCTGCCTCAGCGGCGCGAACGTCGTCGTGACGAGCAGTCGTGTGAGGGCGGCGGCGAGCACCACCACATTGATGCCGAAGAAGAAGAAGATGGCGCCGAACTGCGAGATGATGCCGTTGGTCTCGCGCAGGTTCATGCCCACCACGAAGATCACGTAGTCGGCCGTGAGCTGGGCCGGCACGATGGTCGAGACGACTCGCCACTGCCCGCTGCCGTCGGTGCTTCCCAGGGTGAACGGCGCACCGGATGCCGCCGTGACGCCGCCGAGTGTCAGCCCGCTGACATCGGGGGTCTGCGCGGCCGCGTCGCGGTTGTCGCAGAGCAGCTTGCCGTCAGGGGTGACGATGGCGGTGTAGTACGACTCGGTGATACCAGACGTCGTCTCGCAGCGGAGCGCTCCGCTTGCCGATAGCTCGAACGTCACGCGGGTCTGGAACTGCGTCGAGGAGCTCGTCAGCTTCTTGTCGACCTCGTCGACGAGATACGCGCGCAGCACGCTGATCGTGCCGGTTCCTGCGACGAGCAGTCCGAACGTGACGAGCAGCACAGTGACACCGGTGACCTTGGTGCGCAGCGAGATGCCGCTCCACCACCTGGTGAGCCGGGCGTGCATGGGGATGGGGCGACCCTTCCGGGTCAGGCCTTGACCTTGAGCATGTATCCGAAGCCGCGCTTGGTCTGGATGAGCGGTTCGCTCGAGAACTGGTCGAGCTTGCGGCGCAGGTACGAGATGTAGCTCTCGACGATCCCGGCATCCCCGTTGAAGTCGTATTCCCACACGTGGTCGAGGATCTGCGCCTTCGACAGCACGCGGTTCGGGTTCAGCATCAGATAGCGCAGAAGCTTGAACTCGGTGGGGCTCAACTCCACGGCGGTGTCTCCGACGACCACCTCGTGCGTGTCCTGATCCATGGTGAGCTCGCCGGCACGGATGACGGCCTCTTCGTCGCCCTGCATGGTGCGACGAAGGATCGCCTTGATGCGCGCCACGATCTCATCGAGGCTGAACGGCTTGGTCACGTAGTCATCGCCACCGACGGTGAGTCCCGTGATCTTGTCCTCGGTGTCGTCCTTGGCCGTGAGGAAGAGCACGGGCGAGGTGTACCCCGAGGCGCGAAGGCGCTTCGTCACGCCGAACCCGTTGATGTCCGGCAGCATCACGTCGAGGATGATGAGGTCGGGCTCTTCTTCGATCACGGCAGAGATCGCTTGTGCGCCGTTGGCGACAGCCCGAACGTTGAACCCCGCGAAACGCAGGCTCGTGGTCAGCAGGTCACGGATGTTCGGTTCGTCGTCGACGACGAGAATCTTTGGCCCCTCGGTCATATGCGCCATTCTCTGCGAGTTTCCTGGATTGCCGCTGAGCGTTATCGGAACGCGCCGGATGCGTCAGCCGCATCCGTTCTGTCCACTCTGACCCCGATCGTGCGAACTGACTGCCCTTGAGGTCGACTCCGCTCTCGACAGCGAACATGAGGAGTCATAGAGTCAGCACCAAGCGCCTCGCCGCGAGTGAAGGCGCTGGTCGCGACCCGAGCGGCAGCGACCTCGGTTCGCGCGTGGGGAGCACGGCATGGGAACTGATCGCTTCGTCATCGTGGGAGGCGGTCTCGCCGCCGTGAACGCCGCTGAGACCCTTCGCGACGAGGGGTTCGACGGCGACATCGTCATCATCGGGGCGGAGAAGCACCTGCCCTACGAGCGACCACCGCTCTCGAAGGGGTACTTGCTCGGACAGGAGCCACGCGAGAAGGCGTTCCCGCACTCAGCAGCCTGGTACGCCGAGCACGACGTCGACGTAGTCTCCGAGGCCCGGGCAGTGCGGCTCGACGTCGGCGCGAATCGGCTCACCTTGGCTGACGACGAGAAGGTCTCGTACGACAGACTCCTCATCGCCACCGGCGCAGACCCTCGACGCATCGGGATTCCCGGGGTCCACGCGCGAGGCGTGCACTACCTGCGCTCGATCGACGACAGCGAGCATCTCCGCGACGCCCTCAAATCAGGCGATCACCGAGTGGTGCTGATCGGTTCCGGCTGGATCGGGCTCGAGCTCGCGGCCGCCGCCCGCACGTACGGCAACGAGGTGACGGTGGTCGGTCGCGACAAAGTGCCGCTCGACGGCCCGCTCGGAACGGATCTCGGCACCATGTTCTTGCGACTTCACCAGGAGCACGGCGTGGTCTTCGAGCTGGAGTCCGAGCCGCAGGAGTTCGCCGAGGCCGACGGTCAGGTCACCGGCGTCGTCGTTGACGGACGCACGATTCCGGCGGATGTGGTGATCGTCGGGGTCGGCGTGGTGCCCAATGTGGAGCTTGCCGAGCACGGGGGGATCGAGGTCAAGAACGGCATCGTGGTCGACGAGCACATGCGCACCAGCGATCCCGATGTGTTCGCTGCAGGTGACGTCGCGAGCGCCTACCACCCGGTCATCGGGCAGCACATGCGCAACGAGCACTGGGCCAACGCCATCGACACCGGCAAGACGGCCGCGAAGTCCATGCTCGGCATCCGGGCGTCGCACGACGGCATCCCGTATTTCTTCACCGATCAATACGATCTCGGCATGGAGTACTCGGGGTATCCGCCATTGACGAAGGATGCTGAGGTGATCGTCCGCGGCGATCGCGAGAAGCGCGAGTTCGTCGCGTTCTGGCTTGCTGACGACCGGGTCGTCGCCGGTATGAACGTGAACGTCTGGGACGTCAACGAGCAGGTGCAGGAACTGATCCGCTCAGCGCGCGCAGTCGACCGCACCCGACTGCAGGATCCCTCGGTAGCGCTCGCCGATGTCTGAGCCGGGCGCACTCGTGAGCGTGCCGACCGGCGGGTTCATGCTGCCGGAGCTGCGCGAGCCGGTGCGCATCATCGGTGCACGCCGCTTCGACTTCGACCGGCAGGTCGCCGTGATGGCGATCGTCAACCGTACGCCGGATTCGTTCTACGACCAGGGAGCGAACTTCGCGCTCGACGATGCGGTTCGGGCGTCGCTGCGCGCCGTGGAAGAGGGCGCGGACTGGGTCGACATCGGGGGAGTGCCGTTCGCCCCGGGTGCCCCGCTCGCGGCTGACGACGAGCTCGCGCGCGTGCTGCCGGTGGTCGAGAGGGTGGCGGCGGCATCCGATGTCGTCATCTCGGTCGACACGTTCCACGCCGCAGTGGCCGAACGCGTCATCGCGGCGGGCGCCGCGGTGGTGAACGACACCACCGGAGTCAGCGACCCTGAGATGCTACGGGTCGTCGCCGACAGCGACGCCACGCTCGTCATCGTGCATAGCCTTGCGCGGCCGCGCTCCTGGTTCCCGCGTCCGCAGTACGGTGACATCGCTCGCGAGGTGCGCGAGTTCTTGCAGCAGCGGGTCGAGGCGGCGCTCGACGCCGGCATCCCCGAGTCGCGCATCGTGATCGACCCCGGGCACGACCTGAACAAGAACACCCTGCACTCGCTCGAACTCACGAGGCGTCTGGGCGAGATCACCGCGATCGGGCTGCCCACCATGGTGGCGCTGTCGAACAAGGACTTCATCGGCGAGACGCTCGACGCGCCCAAGCAGGAGCGGCTCGAGGGGTCGCTGGCAGCGGCGGTGCTGTGCATCGCGCAGGGCGCGCGCATCGTGCGCGTGCATCAGGTGCACCAGACCGTCGCGGCCGTGCGGATCACCGAGGCTGTGCTCGGGTTTCGCGAGCCTGCCTACCTCAAGCACAACATGGGCGATCGCAATGAGTGACGCCCGACCGGATGCCGGGAGCACCGATGCCGAGCGAGACGACCGCATCTCGCCCCTCGGCGACTCGGGTGCGCCGCTCACCGATGAGCAGTTGCTCGATGCGTATCGCGTGGGGGATCGCTCGACCACGTGGCTGCGCGCGAACTTCGTGACGAGCCTCGATGGGGCCGTCACACGTCAGGGGCGCTCGGGCGGGCTCGGCGACGCGGCGGATCGGCGGGTGTTCGCGCTGCTTCGAAGGCTCGCCGACGTGGTCCTCGTCGGTGCAGGCACCGTGCGAGTCGAGGGCTACGCGGGCGAGCTGGTCGACGGGCGTGCGGCGCAGTGGCGTGAGGCGCACGGTCTGTCTCGGCACCCGGCCTTCGCGATGGTCTCTCGAGCGCTCGATCTCGATCCGGCCGGGGCTGTGTTCGAGCGCTCGCCCGTGCGGCCCATCATCGTGACGCAAAGCGCGGATGCCGCCGACCCCGCGTGGCAGCGTCGGAAAGACGCGCTCGCCGACGTGGCCGACGTGCTCGTCTGCGGCCACGAGGGGCTCGATGCCGCCGAGATGCGACGGAGCCTCGCTGAGCGGGGGCTGCCGCAGATCCACTGCGAGGGCGGTCCTTCGCTGTTCGGCTCGCTCGTCGCGCAGGGCGCCGTCGACGAACTGTGCCTCACGGTCTCGCCCACCCTCGAAGCCGGCACCGCCGGGCGCATCACCCACTCGGAGGCGGCTCGACCCACCGACATGCGGCTCGCGAGCGTGCTGCGGGGCGGCGACACCCTGCTGCTGCGCAGCGTGCGCCACGGCTGAACCCGGCATCCGCTCCGCGTGCGGCTGGTGCGGCATCCGCCCCGCGTGCGGCTGAGCCTGTATCCGTCCCGCCGCGCGGCTGCTGAGCCGGGCATCCGTGCCGCGCGGCTACTGAGCCGGGCATCCGTCCGCGTGACTGCTGCGCCGGGCATCCGTCCCGCGTGACTGCTGCGCCCGGCATCCGCCCCGCCCCGCGGCTGCTGAGCCCGGCATCCGCCCTCCAACCCCACCGAGATGCCAGTTTCTGCTGCGATTTCGGCGAAACAGCAGCAGAAACTGGCATCTCGGCGAAGACAAGAGGGCGCGGGGAGGGGAGGGGAGGTGGGAGCGGGGAGGGCGCGGAGAGGGCCCGGAGAGAGCGGGGAGGGCGCGGAGAGGAGCGGGGAAGGGGCGGAGAACGGAGAGGGGGCGGAGAGCGGCGAGGGCGCAGAAAGGTGCCAACGCTCGCGCGGCTAGAGGTCGTGGGCGTCGATGATCTCGTAGCTGTAGCCCTGTTCGGCGAGGAAGCGCTGGCGGTTCTGCGCGTAGTCCTGGTCGACGGTGTCGCGGGCCACGAGGGTGTAGAAGTGCGCCGGCAGTCCGCTCTCCTTCGGCCGCAACAGCCGCCCGAGCCGCTGCGCCTCCTCCTGCCGTGAGCCGAACGACCCCGACACCTGGATGGCGACGGTCGCCTCGGGCAGGTCGACTGAGAAGTTCGCGACCTTCGACACCACGAGCACCTTCAGCTCGCCCTCGCGGAACGCATTGAACAGTCGCTCCCGCTCGTCGACGGGCGTGCTGCCGGTGAGCTGCGGTGCGTCGAGTGCCTCGCCGAGCTCGGCCAGCTGATCGAGGTACTGCCCGATCACCAGGATGCGCTCGCCCTCATGCTTTGCGAGCAACTGCTTCACGACGTCGAGCTTCGCCGGGGTGCTGGCGGCGATGCGGTAGCGATCATCGTCGGCGGATGCCGCGTACTCGAGCCGCTCGTCATCACTCAGGTCGATGCGCACCTCGTGGCAGAGCGCCGGCGAGATGAAGCCCTGGGCCTCGATCTCCTTCCACGGCGCATCGAATCGCTTCGGTCCGATCAGCGAGAACACATCGCCCTCGCGGCCGTCCTCGCGCACGAGCGTCGCGGTGAGCCCGAGCCGGCGGCGCGCCTGCAAGTCGGCGGTGAGCTTGAACACGGGAGCGGGCAGCAGGTGCACCTCGTCGTACACGATGAGGCCCCAGTCCTTGGCATCGAGCAGCGCAAGATGCGCGTAGGCGCCCTTCCGCTTGGCCGTGAGGATCTGATACGTCGCGATGGTCACGGGCCTGATCTGCTTGACCTGCCCCGAGTACTCGCCGATCTCGTCTTCGGTGAGCGAGGTGCGCTTCAGCAGCTCGTCGCGCCACTGCCTCGCCGAGACGGTGTTCGTCACGAGAATGAGCGTCGTCGTGTCGGCTTCCGCCATCGCGCCCGCACCGACCAGGGTCTTGCCGGCGCCGCAGGGCAGCACGACCACTCCCGAGCCATGCTGGAAGAAGTTGTCGATCGCTTGCTGCTGGTAGCCGCGCAGCGCCCAGCCGTCTTCAGCAAGGTCGATGTCGTGCGGCGTGCCCGGCGTGTATCCGGCGAGATCCTCCGCGGGCCAGCCGAGCTTGAGCAGCTGCTGCTTCACCTCGCCGCGCGCCCACGGTTGCAGCACGAAGGTGTGCTCGTCACGTCGCTCGAAGAGCAAGGAGGCGACCGCCTTGGCGCGCGTGACCTCGCGGAGCGCTGCGGCATCCGTTGCGGTCAGCGTCAGCACTCCTTCGGCATCGCGCTCGATGACCAGCCGTCCGTAGCGGTCGATGGTCTCGGCGATGTCGATCGCCACGGTCTGCGGCACGGGGAACTTGCTGTACCGCTCGAGCGTGCCGAGCAGTTGCTCGGCGGTGTGCCCAGCGGCACGCGCGTTCCAGAGTCCGAGGCGCGTGATGCGGTACGTGTGCACGTGCTCAGGGGCGCGTTCGAGCTCTGCGAATACGGCGAGCTCGTGGCGGGCGTCGGCGGCGTCGGGGTGCGCGACTTCGAGCAGCACTGTGCGGTCGCTCTGCACGATCAAGGGGCCGGTCATTGGGCAGCCAGTCTACGCGGCAGGTCCTGCGTACTGCTGCGGTGCTCGACCAGACCGCGACACTACGCGAATCACCACTCGCCACCGCAGCCAGTCCACAATTGCGTAGTTTCGGCGGGGTCAGAGCGCGGGGCGGTGGTGCACGAGCCGATGGGGTTCAGGAGCGCTCGGTGACCGCCGTGATGTGCGAGAGCGGCAGAGTGCGCTCGACATCCGCCGTGCGGTCGCGAGCCCGCAGCCGTCCGCCGGCGAGCCCGGTCGGCTGCAGCGCATACTCGACCTCGTCACCGTGGGGCATGCGTACGGTCACCGAGACCTCGGCCTTGGCGCGGATCGCGAGCTCGAGCTGTCGGGCCAGCCACGCCTGCTCGGCCGCATGCGGGCTGCGCGCCTCGCTCTCGCGGAGCCTTGCGATCAGTTCCCCGATGGTGTCGGATGCGTCGGCTCCACCGCCGAGCCGCGGTGCCGCTCGGGGCGCACCGGCGGCTCGACAAGTTCCTCATCGCGCTCGAACGCCACCGGATAGCGGGCATCGCTCAACGCCCAGTACACCGCCGCGGGGGCGGCCCGGCTGAGCAGTCGGTGCGTGCCGGTCCGCTGCAGCCGCAGTGCCACGAGTGACTGGTCGACCTCTATCGCCGCGAGCAGGGCTGCATCATCGCTCCGCACATATGCGAGCGCGGCCCGGTGCCCTTCACGCTGCTCGGAGGTCTCGCCGACTCGCACCGACCCGTATCGGCGTGCCGTCTCATCGACGAGGTACGCGAGCGGTTGCGGCACGCCGGTGAGCGACAGTCGCTCCAGCGTGGCGCGGATGCTGTCGGCGCTGCCGCCCGCCGCCAGCGCCCGCGTCACGCTCTCGCGATTCACGCGATAGGTCGCCGCGATGCCCGGTGCCACCACGTCGGCGATGGCGCGCAACTCGGCCTCGAGATCGGGGCGCAGCGGACCCGGCGCGATGACGGTCAGGTCGTGCTGCACATAGACGCCCTCGATCGGTGCGGGGAATGCGCTCTCGAGCGCACGCGCGGCCGCCTGCGCTCCCTCGAGCGCGAGCGCTGCGGCAGGCCGGGTGAGCATGCCGCCGCCCGAGAAGCCGAGTGCGTCGGCGAGTTCCGCGTCGTGCGCGAGGCGCGTTCTCGTGGGCTTGTCAGCCGCCGGGTACAGCCAGCGCAGATGGGCCAGCGTGCCGATCCTCCACGCCTGGCGCGCGCGCTCGCGCAAGCCCTTCCGCGTGGCGGGGCTTTGGCTGTCGAGCCACGTGCCGGCCAGTCGCGCCCAGCGCTCCGGGCCCGACGCTCTCAGCCAGTCGTGCGCCTCGGTCGAGGGCGCCCACCCCGCGGCGGTTCGCTCCACCAGCGCACCCGCGAGAGCGAGCCGACGCAAGAGTTCGATGCGCTCGATCGGCACCGCGGCCGCTTCTGCCAGGCGCTTCGCGTCGGGCAGCGCGATGCCACCGCGAGCCAGGGGGCGGGCGGGTTGCCGGGCGAGCTCCCAGAGCAGTTCGGTGAGCGCGACGACGACGCCCGTGGCTCGCTCGATCGCGAGTCGCTCAGCAGCATCCCGCTCTGCTGAGTTCACGGGTGCGAGCGGAATAGGAGGATGCGGTGCTCGGAGCGCATCGAGAGTCAGCCCGTGCGCGGCGAGGTCTGCCAGTGCGGAGCGCACCGGATCGGGAACGCTGAAATCGCCGCCGTGCCGCTCGACGAGCGCAAGGTCGAGCGCGCGCGCGATCGCGTCGTCGCCGGCCTCGCCTTCGACCGCTGACTCGCCCTCGATCAGTGCCGCTCCTTCAAGCCCTGCCCCGCCACTGCGCTGGGCGACCGCCGCCAGCGCGGCGAGGGCGAAGCGATCGAGGCCGGCGAGTGTCGCCCGCACCGATTCCGGCGTGAGCAGAGCTTCGGCCAGATCGAAGAAGTCGCGGATGCCGGTGGCATCGACGCGGCGCGATGTCAACAGCCCGCGCAGCGCCTCGTCGTCGGAGGCTCTGAGCTGCGCGGCGAGCGTCAGTGCCGACGGGCTAGCGTCCGGCATCCCTCGAGGCCTTGCCGCGCCGCCGCGCGCTGAGGATCAGCAGTGCGACGATGAGCACGAACCCGATCGGCAGCCCGACGTAGGGGATCCATGCGACGATCGGCCAGAAGCCGCTGCCGAGATCGGCGTGCGTGAGCGTGCCGACGATCATGGCGACGAAGCACAGCAGTGCGACTCCGATCACCACCGCGACGAGCGTCGAGAAGACGCGTTCGAGCCGGCTCGGATTGTCATCGCGCTGTGCCACGAGATCAAGGATAGGCGCAGGGGGCAACGGCTAGGCTTGGTGCTGATTTCCATCACATCAAGGAGTGCCAGAGATGCCTACCGGCAGGGTCAAGTTCTACGACGAGGAGAAGGGCTTCGGCTTCATCGCTTCGGATGACGGCCAGGAGGTCTTTCTGCATGCATCCGCGCTGCCGGCCGGTGTGACCGTGAAGAGCGGCACGCGGCTCGAGTTCGGCATCGCCGATGGCAAGCGGGGCGCTCAGGCGCTCTCCGTCCGCGTGCTCGAGGCGCCTCCGAGCCTGACGAAGATGAAGCGCAAGCCGGCCGACGACATGGCGATCATCGTCGAAGACCTGGTGAAGCTGCTCGACGGCATCGGCGCGGCGCTGCGCCGCGGCCGCTACCCGGAGGGCGCTCAGGCGCACAAGGTCGCAGCGGTGCTGCGTCGGGTTGCGGACGATCTGGATGCGTGACCCGGTCGATATCGCGCGCGCAGCTCTCTTCGAGATCACCCCGCAGGAGACCGTCGGGGGTGTCATCGCCCGCGAAGACGGCGACGATGGCCTCATCACCGTTCGCTTCGCCAATGCCTTGCCCGGCTACCCCGGGTGGCACTGGGAGGTGAGCCTCGCCGCGGTTGGCGACGAGGCACCGACGGTGCTCGAGGCCGAACTGTTGCCTGGCGACAGCGCGCTTCTCGCGCCCGAGTGGGTGCCGTGGTCCGAACGGCTCGAGGAGTGGCGAGCCGCGCAGGCCGCTGCCGAAGAGGCCAAGCAGGCGGATGCCGAGGGTGACGGCCCGGTCGACTCCGACGGTGCCGAGCACGACGATGACCACGACGAGGACGAGCACGACGACGACTTCGGCGACGACCCGTTCGATGGGGTGGACATCGACGAGCACCACGATGCTCATGGGGACACGGACGACGACGCTGATTCCGATGATGACTCGGACGACGACGACTCGGACGACTCCGATGACGATTTCGACGACGAGGACGACTCGGACGACGACGAGGACGACTTCGACGACGACGATGACCTCGACGACGACGACGACGACGACGACCACGACGACGACCACGACGACGAAGACGCCTCCGATGAGGACGACGATGAGTCGGACGATGACGAGGACGGCGACGAGGCCTGATCACCGGGGCCCTGGATGACGCGCGTAATCCGACTGTTCAACGATTACGGAGCGACGTTCCCTCTGTGGGGCGAACTCGGCTTGCTGGAGTCTGACGAACTTCCGCTGAGCCGGGCACCGCGGAGTCAGCCGAGGCGTTCGACGATGTACTCGATGGCGCCGATGAGCGTGCGCACGTCAGCCGGGTCGATGGCGGTGAAGGTTGCGATGCGCAGCTGGTTGCGGCCGAGCTTGCGGTAGGGCTCGGTGTCGACGATGCCGTTGGCGCGCAGCGTCGAGGCGATGGCCGCGGCGTCGATGGCATCGTCGAAGTCGATGGTCACGACCACCTGGGAGCGGTGCTCGGGGTTCGACACGAACGGACGGGCGTAGTCGACCGCATCCGCCCACTCGTACAGCGCGTTCGACGACTCGCGCGTGCGAGCATCCGCCCAGCTCAGACCGCCCTCGGTGTTGATCCAGTCGATCTGGTTCTCCATGAGCAGCAGCGTGGCAAGCGCGGGGGTGTTGAGCGTCTGGTTCTTGCGCGAGTTGTCGACAGCCTGCTGCAGGCTGAGGAACTCGGGAATGTAGCGATCGGATGCCGCGATGCGCTCGATCCGCTCGATCGCCGCCGGCGAGACCAGCGCGAACCAGAGCCCGCCGTCCGAGGCGAAGTTCTTCTGCGGGGCGAAGTAGTAGACGTCGGCCTCGGCCGCGTCGAAGTCGATGCCGCCCGCAGCGCTGGTCGCGTCGATCACGGTGAGCGCGCCGGCATCCGCGTGCACGCGCTTCACCGGTGCCATGACACCCGTCGAGGTCTCGTTGTGGGGCCAGGCGTAGACATCGACGCCCTCGACGATCTCGACCTCGGCTCGCGAGCCGACTTCAGCCTTGACGACGTGCGGTGCTTCCAGCCACGGAGCGGCGGCGGCCTTCGCGAACTTGCTGCTGAACTCGCCGAACGCAAGATTCTCGGCCCGACGCTCGATCAGGCCGAACGCGGCGGCGTCCCAGAACGCGGTCGCCCCGCCATTGCCGAGCACGACCTCGTAGCCCGCCGGCAGACGGAAGAGCTGAGCGAGACCTTCACGCACCCGGCCGACGACGTCCTTGACCGGGGCCTGACGGTGTGAGGTGCCGAGCACATCGGCATTCGCCGTGAGGAAGGCGACTTGGTCGGCCCGCACCTTCGACGGCCCGCAGCCGAAGCGTCCATCGCGGGGGAGGTGTTCTGCCGGAATCTGAAGGGGCGTCGCCATGCAGCGATTCTACGGCGCGCACAAGGCCCGGCCCATCTCACGCCACCTCCGCCGCTGTGCCGTCCGGCCCGGGATGTGGCGCCCGACAACTAGGCTGGATGGCATTGAGGATCGACCGGGGAGGATTGATGACGGATCTCGTCGACACGACTGAGATGTACCTGCGCACGATTCTCGACCTCGAAGAAGAAGGAATCATCCCGCTGCGGGCGCGCATCTCCGAGCGCCTCGGCCATTCGGGGCCGACCGTCTCGCAGACGGTAGCCCGCATGGAGCGGGACGGGCTCGTCGTCGTGCAGGGAGACCGGCACCTGAGCCTGACCGGTGAAGGACGCCAGCGCGCCACGAGCGTGATGCGCAAGCATCGCCTGGCTGAGCGGCTCCTCGCCGATGTGATCGGGCTCGACTGGGCATACGTGCACGATGAGGCCTGCCGCTGGGAGCACGTGATGAGCGAGCAAGTGGAGCGCCGACTGCTCGACCTGCTCGGCAACCCGAGCGAGTCGCCGTACGGGAATCCGATTCCCGCGCTCGATGAATTCGCCGAAGACCCATCGAGCCGGTTCCTGGAGGGCGTGGAGAACCTGCTCTCGCGCGTCGCCGCCCAACCCGAAGCTTCTACCGCAGTGATAAAACGGCTCGGTGAGCCGGTGCAGGTCGACCCCGAACTGCTCCAGCAGTTGTATCAAGCCGGCGTCCGCCCGGGCTCCGAGGCGACGATCGCCGCGTCGGGCACCTATGTCGCCGTGCAGGTGGACGGCTTCGGCCCAGGCCTCGATCTGCCGAACGAGGTCGCGGCCCACATCTACGTCGCACTCTAGAGCGAGCGTTCTGTCTACCCCTTGGTAACGCGGTGTTTCGACCCCCGTTACCTGTGAATCTCCTGCAATTCGTTGCCGTTTCGTTACTTTCTCGGGGTTTCGCCTGTTTTCGGCCAGTCGCCCTCCGCTACGGTGATCAGGTCTTTCGCGCCATTCCTCGGCGAAGGATGTCGGTCTGCGGCGTTTCGTGTTCCCGTCCCGCAGCCCGAGAATCCACCACTCTGAGACGGGCAGTCACGGGCTGACGAAGCGCAGGAGGTCACACTCTTGACGACCAGCACCCGCCGCGCGACCCGAGCGCGAACCACTGAACCCCAGAAGACAACCCGAACCGCAATCACTCGAACGCTCCGTCAGAACATCGCGAGCGTCGCAGTGATGGGACTCGCGGTGCCCGGTCTCTTCGCGACCGCAGTGCTGCCCGCGTACGCCACCACAGCCGACGAGCCGGGCGACAAGAGCGCCGTGCGCGTTGTCGAGCACAAGCCGCAGACGCTCGACGTCTCCGAAGCCACTCTCGCGTCGATCTCCGCCACTGATCGCGACGGCTACTCGATCACCCTGCCGCCACCGCCGCCGCCCGTCGTGACTCGGGCCGCAACCCCTGGCGCGGCCAAGAGCGGGATGTCGGTGGGACAGGCGCTCGCGAACCCGCCGTACCCCAACTTCAGCCTCGACTCGGTCGTCGCGGTCGCCCAGCAGTACATCGGAGTGCCGTACCGCTTCGGAGGCGCCGACCCGTCGGGCTTCGACTGCTCGGGTCTCGTCATGTACGTCTACGCGCAGCACGGCATCTCGCTGCCGCACTCGGTGCGGGCGCAGGCCTCGCTGGGCACTCGCATCTCGCGCGAGGACGCCCGCCCCGGCGACATCGTCGTGCTCGGCGATCTGTCGCACAACGGAATCTGGCTCGGCAACGGCATGATCCTGGACGCGCCGTACGCGGGGAAGACCGTGACGTCGCGCCCGCTCTGGACCGACAACTACTTCATCATCCGCGTGGGCATCTGACACCGTCAGCACAGCCGGCCGTTGTCAGGTGAGGTGCTCGCGCGCCTCGCCTGTCGCTTTGGGGGTGAAGCCCCCTCGAGGTCGTTGAGCGTCGCCCGTGGGGCTTCACGGGCGACGTGCCGTACTCTGGTGCATTGGAGCACTCGAAGCACTTCGGGAGGTCGGATGAACCGGCGAGCGCTGACTCAAACCGTGGGTCGCTGCGCGCGCGGGCTCATACGCCGCGGCAGCTGGACGTGCGTGCGATTGGGCGCGCACTCGACTCGGGCATCGTTCTTGTGACGATGCCCTTTTTTGTTGCCACCGGGTGCCTGGAGAGCTCCGTACAGCATGTCGAATGCCTGCAAGCCGTGCAGGCCGTTTCGAGGGGAGCCTGATGCGCACCTTGGTACTCAATGCCGGTTATGAGCCGCTGTCTGTCGTGTCGTTCAAGCGCGCGCTGCTCCTGGTCATGAACGAGAAGGCGACTGTGCTCTCGAGTGATGCCGAGCACCCCGTCATCGGGGCGTCGTGCTCATGGGAGCGACCCTCGGTCATCCTGCTTCGCCGCTATGTGCGTCTACCGCAGGCGCGCTCGGTCGCAGTGTCACGTCGCGGCGTGCTGAGGAGAGATGGACATCGCTGTGCGTACTGCGAAGGCGGCGCCACCACAATCGATCACGTCGTTCCGCGGTCACGAGGGGGCGGCGACAGCTGGGAGAACCTCGTCGCCTGCTGTCTGAAGTGCAACAACGTCAAGGGCGACCGCACACCGGCGGAGATGGGGTGGAGGCTGCGCGTCAACCCGAGGCCGCCCTTCGGCACGTCCTGGCTGATGAGCGGAGTCGAGCGCGCAGAGCCCGACTGGGAAACGTACCTGGGCACGGCGGCGTAGCGCCGGGAAGCCCGATGCGCGCCACCGTGGCGCCGGGAAGCGGGACCCAGGCCGCCGTGCCGGTCGCCATCGCAACCCCGGCCCTTGTCGTCGCTACATGCCGCCTGGCAGCCAGGTGGAGAACGCCGGCACGTAGGTGATCAGCATGAGCAGGCCGACCATCGTCAGGTAGAACGGCAAGAAGGCCTTCACGAGCTCGCCCATGCGCACCCCGGTGATCGCCGTCACCGTGTAGAGCGTGCTGCCGAGCGGCGGGGTGATCGACCCGATCGTGACGTTCAGCACGATGATGATGCCGAAATGCACCGGATCGACGCCCATTCCGACCGCGATCGGCGCGAGCACGGGCGTCATGATGATCATCAGGCTCATCGCATCGACCACGGCGCCGAGCAGCAGGAGCAGCAGATTGATGATGAGCAGCAGGATGAGGGGGTTCTCGGAGATCGACTCGAGCAGTCCGCTCAGCTGCTGCGGCAAGCGCTCGTAGGCCACGATGATGCTGAACACGGCTGCGGCCGCGAGGATCACCATGAGCATGCCCGAGGTGAGCGCGGCATCCACGATGATCTTGGGCAGATCGCGCCAGGTGATCTGCTTGAAGATGAACATCGAGACGATCAGCGCGCAGATGACGAAGATCGCGCTGAGCTCCGTGGGTGTGAACACGCCCATTCGCAGGCCGACGAGCAGCAGCACCGGCATGAGGATCGCGGGGAGCGCCTGCCAGAAGCTCGCAGCCATCTCACCGAGCCGCGCTCGGCGGTCTCGTGCGCGGGGATGGTTGAGCACGCTCGCGAGCACGCGCACCGCGATCGTGAGCGCGACAGCGATCAGCAGTGCCGGCACCACACCGCCGAGGAACAGCTTGCCGATCGAGACGTCGGCGAGCACGCCGTAGAGGATCAGACCGATGCTCGGGGGCAGGATCGGTGAAATGGTGCTCGAGACAACGGTGAGCGCCGACGCATAGGCGTTCGAGTACCCGTGCTTGCGCATGATGGGGACGAGCACCTTCGAGTCGATGGCAGCATCCGCCTGGGCAGAGCCAGACATCCCACCGATGAAGAGGCTGTTGAGCACGTTCACCTGCGCGAGCCCGCCGCGGAAGTGCCCGACGAGTGTCGCGGCGAAGCCCATGAGCCGCTCGGCGATGCCGCCGCCGGCCATGATGCTGCCCGCGAGGATGAACATCGGGATCGCGAGCAGCGGGAACGACTCGAGGCCGCTCGTCATGCGCTGAACGATGACGTTGAGCCCGGTGGGCTCGTTCAGGATGTAGATGAGCGAGATCGCGAGCAGTGCGAGGAATACCGGTACGCGCAGTGCCAAGAGCACGAGCAGCACCGCGAGCAGGATGATGAGGGTCAACGGTCGCTCCCTTCATCGGAATCCGCGGCTTCGGTGGGGCTGCTGGCAGACCGTCTCGGGGTGTCGCCCCGCGTGCGGCCCCCCGCGAGCTCGGAGTCGACTCGGCGGAGCGCCCGGGTATCCGGGTCTTCGATCTCCTCCGACTCGATCGGGCTCGCGTAGCGCCGGTAGCGAGGGTCGCGCACGCCGAGCAGCGCCCGCACGAGGAATACCGCCGAGTGCACCATCATGAGCGCGAGACTGATCAGCACGGCGAGTGTCACGAACGATTTCGACATGCCCGTTGCGGGCAGGGCCGTGAAGCGTCCGGTGAGGAAGTACTCGGTGGCCGCCCACAGCAGCACGCCGAGGATCACGAGTGTGATCGTCTCGACGACCACATCGAAGATCGCGATGGTGCGGGGCTTCACCCGGTTCACCAGGAAGTCGATGTTGATGTGCACTCCGCGCCTGGCGACACCGGCAGCGGCCAGATAGACGAGCCAGACCACGCAGATCAGGGCTACTTCTGAGGCGCCGGTGATCGGGCTGTTGAAGCCGTAGCGCATCACTACGTCGGCTGAGATGATGAGTGCCGTGGCGGCCAGCAGCACGCCGGGTACGTACTCTTCGACCACGAGCAGGAGGCGCGGAATGCGCCGCTCGCGACGGAACAGGGGATAGGTCTTGGGCACGGGACTTCCTTCACGGCATCGTGATCGCCGGTGTCCCTCGCGCGGAGGGTCGGCCGGATCAGCCTGACGGCCGACGCAGGTTAGATGACTCAGAACACCATAGTTGTATCGATTCGAGAATGAGAATCGGCGCTCAGTGTCGTTTTCTGATTATCTAGTGCCCCATTGGAAGCGGTGGGTATGGATTGCGTAGTACTGGAAGGTCTCGGTGCGAGCGACGCCCGGCACCCGCTTCACCTTGCGCGTGATGACGTCGAAGAGCGCGCTGGAGTCTTCGGCGATGACCTCCACGAGCAGGTCGAACGACCCCGAGCTCGCGACCACGTAGATGACATCGTCGATCGCGTCGAGGGCCGCGGCGACCTCGGTGACGTCGCCGTCGCCATTCACCTCGATGCCGATGAGGGCCATGCTGCGGTACCCGAGCTTCAAGGGGTCGGTCACGCCGACGATCTGCAGCACGCCGCGCTCCTGCAGGCGGACGACGCGCCGGCGAGCCCCGCCCGGAGTGAGCCCCACCAGCTCGCCGAGTTCGGCATAGCCGAGGCGGCCGTCCTCCTGCAGCGCGGTGATGAGCGTGCGGTCGATCTCGTCGAGGCGCTCGTCACGGGAGCTCTCGGGGGTGTGGGCAGCGCCGTTGTTCATGTGGTTCCCATTTGATTTATCATCGAACTGATGAGTGCTGTCACTTTTCATTACTCATCGCTCCTGTCTTGTACCGAATATGCATCACGCGCGCGATTGGGATGAATTGACCACAGTGTTCGACTTCTTCGAGGGCCGCACGCTCGTACGCCCAGACGTCTCCAGGGCCGAGGCTGAGCTGATCGCCGCCGAGCTCTTCGGAGTCTCCGGTGAGGCACGGGAGCTCGGTAGCAATCAGGACCGCAACTTCAAGATCGATAGCCCCGGGCCCCAGGGCGTCATCAGCGTGCTGCTGAAGTTCGACAATAGTGCGTTCTCGGAACAGGAGATTCGAGCGCAACACCAGGTGTTGCAGCGGCTCGCCGAGCGAGGCATGAAGGTGCCGGTTCCGGTCGCGAGTCGCACGGGCGACACCGTCTGCGCGTGGACCACTGAAGACGGCCGCGAATTGCGAGTACGCATGCTCACCTTCATCGAGGGCGCATCACTCGTCGATCAGGGGTATCTCTCGCGCGCGGTCATCGAGCGGCTCGGAGCGCTCTCTGGCACGGTAGTGCACGAGCTCGCCGGCCACCGCGACGAAGCGCTCGAGCGCACGCTGCAGTGGGACCTCCGAAACGCCACTCGGGTCATCGAGCGCTTGCTTCCCGATGTGGCGGACCCCCTGCGCCGCGGCCGCCTCGAGGCGGTCGGCAGCGCGGCATCCGCCCGTCTGGAACTCGTCGCCGATCGGTTGACGGTGCAGGCGATCCACGGAGATCTGACCGACGACAACGTGATCGGCACCCGGGATGCCGCGGGCCGCATCGTGCCCGACGGCATCATCGACTTCGGCGACCTCGCCTATGGCTGGCGCGTGGCCGAACTGGCGGTGACCGTGGCCTCGATCCTGCACCACCGGTCCGACGAGCCCTTGGCGGTCTTCGACGCGGTGCGTGCGTTCGACCGCATCGTGCCGCTGAGCGATGAGGAAATCGGCGCGCTCTGGCCGCTCGTGGTGCTGCGCGGCGCCGTGCTGGTTGTCAGCGGCGAGCACCAGGTGCGCCTGGAGGCCTCGAACGAGTACGCGCTCGAGCGCATGGAGCACGAGTGGACGGTCTTCGAGGCGGCCGCAGGGATCGATTGGGACGAGGCCGAGGCGGCGATCCGTGCGGCGCTTGGTCGTGAGCCGAAGCATCCGCTCGGAGCGGGGCCGTTCCACCCGATGCTGCCCGCCCTGCACTCCGCGGGTCACCGCATCATCGACCTGAGCGTGACGAGCCCGCTTCTGCACGAGGGCAGATGGCGGCAGCCGGATGCCGAGGAGCAGCTGGCTCGCGCTGCGCTCGCCGAGGCGCCTGCCGCCGTGTTCGCCTACGGCCAGCACCGCTTGACGCGAAGCGATCGACCGGCGGCCGCAGAGCCCGCCACATTCGCGCTCGTCACGGAGGTGTTCCTGCGGCAGGAAGCCGTGCTCGAGGCTCCGTTCGACGGAGTGCTCCGAGCGGTCGGGGGCGGTGTCGAGCTGGCCGGTGACGCGGGCGTCGTCCGGATCGAGGGTGACGTCGCTGTCGACGAGACAGCCCTGGCTGACTGCGGAGTCACGGTGGCCAAGGGCCAAGGCTTCGGCACGCTGGCTCCAGTGGATGGCCTCGCGCGGGCGACGATCTCGTGGGCGCGCGCCGACGGCATCCGTGTGCAGGCCTTCGTCGTGCCGAGCAGGGCTGCTGCGTGGGCGCACCTCACGGGCGACCCGGCGGAGCTCCTCGGCATCGACCGGGTGGCAGGGTTCGACCCGGTCGCCGAGCATGAGCGCCGGGAGCGCGTGTTCTCGAGTGCCCAGGAGCGCTACTACGAGCGGCCCCCGCAGATCGAGCGCGGGTGGCGCGAATGGCTGGTCGACACCGACGGCCGGGCGTACCTCGACATGGTGAACAACGTCTCGGGTGTCGGGCATGGGCATCCGCGCCTCGCAGAAGCGGTCAACCGCCAGTTGCTCACGCTCAACACGAACTCGCGATTCCTCTACCGCTCGCTCGCTGATTTCACCGAGCGACTCCTCGAGCACTCGCCCGACCCGTCGCTCGACACCGTGCTGCTCGTCAACAGCGGCACTGAGGCGGTCGACTTGGCGATGCGGCTCGCGCAGCTGCACACCGGGCGGCGCGACATCATGGCGATGCGCGAGGCCTACCACGGCTGGTCGATGGCGGCGGATGCCGTCTCCACCTCGGCGTACGACAACCCCAACGCGCTGCTGAACCGCCCTGATTGGGTGCACGTGACTGACGTGGCGAACACGTACCGCGGGAAGTACCGGGGGGCAGACGCCGGGGAGCGCTACCTCGAAGACTTCCGCGCGCAGCTCGCGGAACTCGACGCCTCGGGCGTGCAGCTCGGAGGGTTCATCTGCGAATCGATCCTGGGCAACGCCGGGGGTGTGCTGCTTCCCGAGGGCTACCTCGACGCCGTGTACCGCGAGATCCGTGCCCGCGGCGGGGTCTGCATCGCCGACGAGGTTCAGGTGGGGTACGGACGTCTGGGCGACCACTTCTGGGGCGTCCAGCAGCAGGGTGTGGTGCCCGATGTGATCGCGATCGCCAAGGCGATGGGCAATGCCTACCCCCTGGGCGCCGTGATCACCCGCCGTGAGATCGCGGAGTCGCTTGCCCGCGAGGGGCACTTCTTCTCGTCGGCCGGAGGCAGCCCGGCGAGCGCCATGGCAGGCCTCGCCGTGCTCGACGTCATGCGCGACGAGGGGCTGCAGCAGAACGCGTCCGAGGTCGGCGCCTACCTGATCGGTGAAGTCGAGCGCCTGGCGCGGCACCAGCCGATGATCGGCGCGGTGCATGGCATGGGGCTCTATGTGGGCATCGAGCTCGTGCGCGATCGCGACACACTCGAGCCTGCCAAGGAGGAGACCGCGCGCATCTGCGAGCGGCTGCTCGAGCTCGGCGTCATCATGCAGGCCACTTCAGAACGGCAGAACGTGCTGAAGGTGAAGCCGCCGCTGTGCCTCGACCGCGAGAGCGTCGACCACTTCGTGGCCATGCTCGACCGGGTGCTCACCGAGGGCTGGTAGATCGCGCGATCCTGGCGTGGGCTGCGCTCGGATTGGTAGGCCAACCGTCTCGGCGCTGCATAAACATCACGATTTGCGTATTTGTCGCTACGAATCGTCATCGAATGTCTCGAAATGGTACTGTTCAGTAATCACAGCCTGTCCCGCGCCGCGTCCATCGGCCGGGCAATCCACCCACAGGAGAATCAATGAAGATGATGAAGCGCGCCGCTGTCGCGGTCTCGCTGGTCGCGGCGGGCGGTCTGCTCGCCGGATGTGCAGCGGGGTCGCCGAGCGGCAACGGTGACGGCGACGCAGCGGAGAGCATGACCATCCGCGTCTCGCACGTCGAGCCCTCCGACAGCATCACGCACAAGGCCCTCGAGGAGGTCGCGGAGCGCGTTTCAGAGCGGACCGACGGCAACCTCGTGCTCGAGATCTACCCCGACGGACAGCTCGGCACGACGACCGACATCCTGGAGCAGTCGGCTTCGGGCGAGACCATCATCGGCTACGTGGATGCCGCCTCGCTCGCCGCCCTCGGCGCGAAGCAGATGGACATCCTCGGCGGTCCGTTCCTCTTCGAGAGCACCGAGCAGGCGCAGACCTTCCACGAGTCCGACATGTTCGCGGGCATGGTGGATGAGCTCGCCGAGAACGCCGACGTGCGCGTGCTGGCGCTCAACTACTTCCTCGGCACTCGCAACATCCTCGGCGCCGACGGCTACCCCGAGCCCAGCGACCTCGAGGGCGTCAAGCTGCGCACGCCGCCGATCGAGACCTGGACCCGCACGTTCGAGCTCGTGGGCGCAGTGCCGACCACGGTCGAGTACACCGAGGCATACAGTGCGCTTGAGCAGGGCGTCGTGAGCGCCGCGGAGAGCGACATCAACTCGTTCCCCTCGACCAAGTGGTACGAGGCCGTCAAGCACCTCACCCTGACGCACCACTTCCAGCTCTTCCTCGGCTTCGCCATGAACGAGCAGGCGTTCCAGGACCTTTCTGACGAGTACCGCCAGGTGCTCATCGAGGAGTTCAGCCAGGGCGGCATCGACAGCACCCAGGTGAACATCGACAACGAGGCCGCGAGCATCGCCCTCCTCGAGGAGAACGGCGTGACCGTGCACGAGGCGAACCTCGCTGCGTACCGCGACGCGACCGCACCGTTCTACGACGGCTACGAAGCGGGCTTCCTCGAGAAGGTCCGCGAAGCCGCCGGCATGAAGTAGACCTTCGGGAGACATCCCTCAGGTCAAGGGCACCCGGTGGTCATTCCGCCGGGTGCCCTTTCCATCTGCACACCTCCTCGCAATACAGTCGGAGCATCATGAACCGCTTCCTCACGTTCGGCTAGCGCAGCCGGCGTATCCGCCCGCCCCCGTCGACGGGTGCCACGGATCCGCCGGGACGACCGCCGCGCTGTGCCGCGGCATCCGAACGCATCGATGAGTGAAAGACGAGAAATTCATGACTGATCTGACTGCCCGCCCCCGAGTGAACGGCGATGTGTCGTTCTGGTTCGCCGAGACCGCACCGGGCGCTCGCCGTGAGAGGCTGGATCGCGACTTGCAAGCCGACGTCGTCTTCGTCGGCGCCGGGTACACGAGCCTCTGGGGTGCGTACTACCTCAAGCAGGCGAAGCCCGAGCTCGACATCGTGATCCTCGAGCGGGAGACCGCAGGGTTCGGGGCTTCGAGCCGCAACGGCGGCTGGTTGTCGTACGGTCTTCCGGGTCAGGCGAGCCGCTACGCGAAGAGCCACGGCAAGCAGAGCGTCGTCGACTTCCAGCGCGAGATCTTCGGGACCATCGACGAGGTGCTTCGTGTGGCCGCTGTCGAGGGGATCGACGCCGATCTCGCGAAGGACGGTGAGATCGCGATCGCGACGAACGCGGCTCAGCGTGCGCGGCTTCGCGCGGAGTTCGAAGGAGCGGCCGAGTGGGGCTTCGGGGCCGACGACCTGCGCTGGGTCGAAGGTCGCGAACTCGACGACTTCGCCCGGCTCGAGGGCGGCACAGCCGGCCTCTGGTCGCCGCACTGCGCTCGCGTGCAACCCGCGAAGCTCGCGCGCGGCCTCGCGGACGCCGTCGAACGCATGGGTGTGCGCATCTACGAGAACACCGGTGTGAGCGAGATCCGGCCGCGCGAGGCCGTGACGGTCGACGGTCACACGGTGCGCGCCGACTACATCGTGCGCGGCACCGAGGGCTTCACGCCGTCGCTCAAGGGTCAGAAGCGCGACTGGCTGCCGAAGCTCAGCAGCATGATCGTGACCGAGCCGCTCGGAGACCGCGTCATCGACGAGATCTTCTGGTCGAGCAGCGTCATGGTGCGCGATGCCGCCCACTTCTTCTGCTACATCCACAAGACCGCGGAGAACCGCATCGCGCTGGGCGGTCCGGGCGTTCCCTACCTCTGGGGTTCACGGACCGACGACCACGGCAAGACGGCGGAGCGCTCAGTGCGCGAACTGCACCAGGCGCTGCTTCGGCTGTTCCCGATGCTCGCCGACGCGCGCATCGACCACACGTGGACAGGAGTGCTCGGCATCCCGCGCGACTGGTCGGCGACGGTGTCGGTCGATCATGAGCAGGGTGTTGCAGTCGCCGGCGGGTACGTCGGAGATGGCGTGAGCAGCACGAACCTCGCGGGTCGCACGCTTCGCGACTTGATCCTGCGCGAAGACACAGAGCTGACGCGGATGCCGTGGGTGAACAAGCGCATCCGCAAGTGGGAGCCCGAGCCGCTTCGCTGGGTGGCGCTGAACGGCATGTACAGCATCTACTCGCTGGCCGATCGGCTCGAGGCCCGCAGCGACTCCGCTCGCACGTCGTTCCTGGCGACCGCCGCGAACATCGTGACCGGCCGGCACTAGGCCGCGCCGCGCTTGTACGGGAGGCCCGGGTCGTTCACGCGACCCGGGCCTTTCCAGTTGGTCTGCTCTCTGGCCCGCCGGGCCACGCGCGCACGCCCGCCCGCCCGACTAAGCGCTTGCGCCAGCTGCGGACGGTTGCGCCGCATGCTCCTGGCGCAACCGTCTCCGAGTGGCGCAGACGTGGGTGCGGACGCGCGGATGCATGGGCGGCGACGGATGCCGGCGGGCAACCGCGCTCGGTCTGGCAGGCGCGCGCGCCACTTCCGCGTGTCCGCGCCACGTCCTGGTGGCGCGGAAGCGATCAAGTGGGGCGCACATCGGGCCTCGGGGCTGATTTCGGGCGGCGCGGGTGTTTGGAGGGGCGGTGGGCCGCAAGGTAGGTGGCGACGCGGGCCACGGCGGATGCCGTGGCGCCCACCGGCACACCCAAGCGCCCTGCCCGCGAGCTAAGCGTGTCCGCGCCCTGGTGGCGCGGAAGCGATCAAGTGGCGCGCACATCAGGCCTCGGGGCGGATTTCGGGCGGCGCGGATGTCTGGCCGGGCGGCTGCCTGCGGGGCGGGCGTCTCGCAGGGCGGGTTTCTGTCGTCGCGGATGCGCGGCGCGGCGCGGCGCATGCCCGGCGGGGCGGAGGCCTCGACGAGAGCTGAGAGTGCGGCGGTGGTCGCCGCTACGGCTTCGCGAGGGCGGCGGCGAGCACTTGCGCGAGGTGCTCCCCGTCGCGGTCGGCGAGCTGATCGGCCTGCGTGCGGCACGAGAAGCCGTCGGCGAGCAGCCGGGCCCCGGCGTCCGACCGCAGTGCTGGCAGCATCGCGTTCTCGGCGACCTTCACCGACACGTCGTAGTGCCCCTGCTCCATGCCGAAGTTGCCTGCGAGCCCGCAGCATCCGGCGAGCTCGGTCACCTCGGCGCCGAGCGAGGCGAGCAGCCCGCGATCCGTCGCGTACCCCATCACGGCGTGGTGGTGGCAGTGCGGCTGCACGACGAAGCGCTCGCCCTCCAGCGACGGAGGCTGCCACGCGGGCTCCTGCTTCGCGCGCTCCGCGAGCAGCTCGGCGAGGGTGACCGTCGCCTTCGCGACGCTGCGCGCTCGCTCGTCGCCCGGCAGCAGCTCAAGCAGGTCGGAGCGCAGCACCGCGGTGCACGAGGGCTCGAGCCCGAGGATCGGCATGCCGGCATCCGCGTACGGGTGCAGTTCCTTGACCAGCGCGGTCAGCTTGCGACGCGCTGCGTCGAGCTGTCCGGTCGTGATCCAGGTGAGTCCGCAGCAGACGGATGCCTGCGGCAGCACCGGGTCGTACCCCGCGTCGCGCAGCACCGCGACCGCAGACTCGGCGATCGCCGGCGAGAAGCAGTCGGAGAACGAGTCGACCCAGAGCAGCACCTTTCGGCCGGTCGCGACGCCCCCGTCGGCGGCACCCGCCGCAGCAGCACCCGCCGCCACGGCACTCGCCGCCACGGCACCCGCCGCCACGACACTCGCCGCAGCGGCGCCCGGCGACCCGCCCCCCGCGAGGCGAGCGGTGTCGCCCCAGGCGGCCGCCCCGGCATCCGCCCTCAGCTCCTTAGCCCGGCTGGTGAAGCGCCCGCCGGCGAACTTCGGGATCGACCGGCGCGTGTCCATGCCGCCGAGCTTGAGCACGAGCTTCTGGATGGGGCGCGGCGACAGCACCGCGTTCACCAGCGGAGCGATCGGCGCGACGAGGCGTGCCCAGCGCGGCAGCCAGCCGAGCACATAGTGCGTGATCGGGCGGATGCGGCCCTTGAACTTGTTGTGCAGCACTTCCGACTTGTAGGCGGCCATGTCGACACCGGCCGGGCAGTCGCTCGAGCAGGCCTTGCACGAGAGGCAGAGCTCAAGCGCGTCGCGCACCTCTTCGGAGCGCCAGGCGTCCTTGACGAAGCTGCCGTTGACCATCTCCTGCAGCACGCGCGCGCGGCCGCGGGTGGAGTCCTTCTCGTCCGCGGTCGCGATGTACGAGGGGCACATGAACCCGCCGGCCGCCGTGTTGTCGACCCGGCACTTGCCGACCCCGACGCAGCGGTGCACCGCGTTCGTGAACGACCCCTTGTCGTGCCCGTAGGCGAACCCGTTGACCCGGGCGATATTGAGCGCGGCCGGCCGCCGAAGGTCGGCGTCGAGCGGATGCGGATCGACCAGCACGCCAGGGTTCAGCACGTTCTCCGGGTCGAAGAGGTGCTTGAACCCCTTGAACGAGGCGATCGCCGCGTCGCTGTACATGTAGGGGAGCAGCTCGCTGCGAGCCCGCCCGTCGCCGTGCTCGCCCGAGAGCGACCCGCCGTACGACGCGATGAGCTTCGCAGCATCCACCATCATCGCTCGCAGCGTGTCGCCGTTCTCGTCGAGCGGGATGTCGAGCCGCACGTGGATGCAGCCGTCGCCGAAGTGCCCGTAGGGCATGCCTTCGATTCCGTAGCCCTCGAGCATCGCGTCGAAGTCGCGCAGGTAGGCGCCGAGCTGCTCGGGCGGCACGGCGGCGTCTTCGAAGCCGGGCCATGCCTGGTTGCCCGACTGGGTGCGCCCGGCGAGCCCGGCCCCATCTTCGCGGATGCGCCAGATCGCCCGCTGCGCCTGGCCGGGAGGCAGCAACGCCGAGTCGACCGCTCCGGATGCCGCGACCAGCCGGCGGGCGCGCTGCTCGGTGTCGCGCTCGTCTTCGCCCGAGAGCTCAACGAGCAGCCAACCCGCCCCATCCGGCAGGGCCTCGACGGCGCCGTCGCCGCGAGCGCGGCGCACCGCGTCGACCAGGCGGGCATCGAGACCCTCGATGGCACCGGGGGAGTGCTCGAGCAGCACGGGCACGGCATCCGCTGCCTCATACATCGACCGGTAGCCGAGCACGACGAGCAGTGGCGCCTTCGGCACGTCGACCAGTCGCACCGTCGCGCCCAGCACGATCGCGCAGGTGCCCTCAGTGCCGACGAGCGCACGCGCGAGGTTGTGACCGCGCTCCGGAAGCAGGTGCTCGAGCCCATACCCCGACACCTGTCGCTCGAACCGTCCGAGCTCGGTGCGGAACGTGGCGAGGTTCGCGCGGGTGAACTCCTCGAGCCCTGGAACGACGCCGAGATCGTCGGATGCCGTGAACCGCCGCCCCATGCCGTCGATCACGTCGAGGTCGATCACATTGTCGGAGGTGCGCCCGAACGAGAGCGAGTGCGCACCGCAGGCGTTGTTGCCGATCATGCCTCCGATCGACGCGCGAGCCCATGTCGACGGGTCTGGGCCGAAGCGGAGGCCGTGCGGAGCAGCGGCTCTCTGCAGCGCGCCCATGATCACCCCGGGCTCGACACGCGCGGTGCGCGCTATCGGGTCGAGATCCAGGATGCGGTTGAACGCTCGTGAGGTGTCGAGCACGATGCCGGGGCCGATCGAGTTACCCGCGATCGAGGTGCCGCCGCCGCGCATCGCGAGCGGCGTTGCCGTTTCGCGGGCGATGGCGAGTGACGCGACGATGTCGTCGGCGGTCTCGGGGAACACCACGACGTCGGGCACGACCCTGTAGTTGGATGCGTCGGTCGAGTACTCCGCGCGGCGGCGCTTGGCGTCGTCGACCGTGCCGCGCAGTTCGCGCTGCAGGCGAGCGACGAGATCGCGGCGGGCGCCCTCGGCATCCGTTGCGGCCTCGCCCTTCGAAGGAGTGGGCGCCGTCATCGTCATGAGTAGCATGCTACGCGATCGGATGCCGCGGCTCCAGCGTCTATCGCAGGCGGTCGGCCCAGCCCTCATCGACGGGCTCGCCGGTGCGAGCCGCGACCTGGTGCATGAGCATGGTGCCCGTCGAGGCGAGGTGCTCGCGCATATGGGATGCCGCGGCATCCGCATCGCCCGAGCGGATCGCCTCGACGATCGGGGCGTGCTGGGCGTGCACGTCCTCGAGGGTGCGTTCGCGGGCGAGCGTCGTCGCACCCCGGGCCTCGGTGCGGTTGCGCAAGGTCTCGACCAGATCGGCAGCCTGTTGATTGCCGGCGAGCTGCAGGATCGCCTCGTGCAGCTCATGGTCGCGTCGCCTGAACTCGGCCTGATCGCCGGATGCGAGTGCCTTGTCGAGCGCCGTGAGCGACTCATCGAGCCGCGCGCGGCCCTTCGCGTCGGTAGCGCGTGCCGCGAGCGCCGTCATGGGCACCTCGACCAGCAGCCGCAGTTCGAACACCTCTCGGATGTCGTCGACGCGCACACCGCGCACGCGGAAGCCCTGGTTGCGCTCGATCTGCAGCATCCCGGCATCCGCGAGCCGCAGCACGGCTTCGCGCACCGGAGTGCGGGAGACACCGTATTGCTCGGCCAGCTGATAGATGGAGTGCGCCGATCCGTGCGCGAGCTCGCCGCTCACGATCGCGTCGCGCAGAAGCTCATGGATGCGGTCTGAGGTGCGTGGGCGAGGCGGCATGCGGCTCCCGTGGTCGAGTTGCGCCGGCGGTTGCGGCACCAGCGGCATGCTACGCGAAACCGAGCGAACGTCGCGGAACGCCGAGCGCTGGCAGCGCGCGACGGCGGCACAGCAGCGACCTCTGCGTCACTCGCGATCAGCGGAACCGATCGCCCGATTCGCGAATGGTGCTCGTCACTTCTGGGAGCGTCGGGCACGATGGCCGCCATGGCAGACCTCAGACCCGCAACGCAGACGTTGCGTCCCGACTCGATCGGCCTCGCCGCGATCGTGTTCCTCATCATCGCGACCGTCGCGCCCATGTCGGGCACGATCGGAGCCCTCCCACTCGCCTTCGGCCTCGGCACGGGGTCCGGCACCGCCGCCGCCTTCGCCGTGGTCGCCGTCGTGCTCGTGCTCTTCACGGTCGGCTACATGGCCATGAGCCGCCACATCGCGAACGCGGGCGGCTTCTACGTGTACATCGGCAAGGGCTTGGGCATGCGGATGGGCAGGGCCACCGGGTATGTGGCGTTCCTCTCTTACAACGTCTTCCAGGTGGCCATCTGGGGCACCTTCGGTTTCTTCTGCAACATCTTCACCGCCGAGTACTTCGGCTTCGAACTTCCGTGGATCGTCTGGGTGCTCGCCGGCATCGCGATCATGGGCACCCTCGGGTACTTCGACATCGACGTCAGTGCCAAGGTGCTCGGCGTCGCGGTGGTGCTCGAAGTGGCGATCATCCTCGCCATGGACTTCGCCATCCTCTTCCAGGGCGGTGCGAGCGGCATCAATCTCGCCCCGTTCTCGCCGGGTGAGTTCCTGTCGAGCAACACGGCGATCGGCCTGATGTTCGCGTTCCTGCTCTTCATCGGCTTCGAGGCGACGGCGATCTATGCCGAGGAGGCGCGCGAGCCTCGCAAGACCATCCCGCGCGCGGCCATCACCGCGGTGCTCATCATCGCCGGCTTCTACATGCTCACCTCGTGGTCGCTCGCGATGGCGTGGGGCGTCGAGGAGGCGGCCGGCGTCGCGCTCGAAGACCCGGGCAACTTCATCTTCGGAGCTGCCGCGACCTATCTCGGCGAGTGGAGCGTCGCCGTCATGCTCGTGCTCTTCATCGTGAGCACCTTCGCGACGAACCTCGGCTTCCACAATGCGATTGCGCGCTACCAGTTCTCGCTTGCCCGGGATGGCTGGGCGCCGCGTGTGCTCGAACGCATCCACCCCAAGCACCGCTCGCCGTTCATGGGCAGCATCGTGCAGACGATCATCGCCGCCGTGATGGTGCTGGCGTTCTTCGTTGCAGGTGCGCACCCGTATGAGCAGATGTTCACCTGGCTCATCTCGCTGGGTGCGCTCGGTCTCATCGCGCTGATGGCGTTCACCTCGCTCGCCGTCATCGCCTACTTCCGCCGCACCCGGCGTGAGCGCAGCGTGTGGGTCACTGTCATATCCCCGGCAATCGCTGCGGTGGCGCTCGCCGCTGAAGCGGTGCTGCTGGTCGCGAATTGGGGTCTCCAGACGATGGATGCCGGTGGGCTCGTGCCCTACCTGCCGCTGCTCCTGCTGGCGGCTGCGGCAATCGGGTTCGCCTGGAAGCACGGGGCGGCCCCGGCCTGGGCGGCCGATGAGCGCGGGGATGCTGCAGAGGCGCCGGAGGCCACGGAGGCGGTGCGATGAGTGCACAGGCTGCGCCCGGCGAGGGGCGAGTGACCGGCGTCCCTGAGGTCATCGATATCCCTCCGGCTACGGGCCGCGCGGTGACGCTCGCCGCGGGTGATGTGCTGCGCGTGATCGATGTGGAGGGCAGCCA
The DNA here is from genome assembly GCF_029952955.1 of Ruicaihuangia caeni. GTDB lineage: Bacteria > Actinomycetota > Actinomycetes > Actinomycetales > Microbacteriaceae > Ruicaihuangia > Ruicaihuangia caeni. The sequence continues at coordinate 486,562 of NZ_JASATX010000002.1, forward strand.
GGTCGCCGACCTCGTCGTATATGCCGCGAGCGCTCCCCATGAGGGCTTCTCGCAGGGCTTCACGCGATTGCTGCTCGATCGTGTCGATGTGCGCCCCGGGGACAGCCTGCTCACAGCCGCCGGCGAGCCGTTGCTCACGCTCGTGGGAGACACGGTCGGTGTGCACGACATCCTCTTCCCGCCGTGCAATCGCATGATGTACGAGCGGGTCTTCGGGATCCCCGGCAAGACGGGATGCCGCGAGCACCTGACCGAGGCCCTCGCGCCGCACGGCATCGGCTTCGACCGGGTCACCGACCCGTTCAACGTCTTCATGAATACGCGCATCGGCGATGACAAGCGGATGACGATCCTGCTGCCTACCAGTCGCGCCGGCGACTACGTCGACCTGCGGGCCGATCAGGACGTGATCGTGGCGGTCTCCGCGTGCGCAGCCGATGCCAACGACTGCAACGCCGGTGAGCTCACCGGAATCCGCCTCGAAGTGACGAGAGGGAAGGGCGCTTCATGACCCCCTGGGAAATCGACCCGGCACGCTCGGCTGTGCTCGTGATCGATATGCAGAGAGACTTCGTCGAGGAGGGGCGCCCGATGGAGGTGCCGGCGGCACGAGGCGCCATTCCCGGCATCCGTGCCGTCTGCGACGCTGCACGCTCGGCGGGTGCACCGGTCATCTACACCCAGCACGTGCTGCTCGACGAGTTCGACGTGTCGCCGCTCGAGACGGCGTACAACCCGAAGCTGCGGCAGTTGGGCATGCGCGAGGGGACCGACGGCGTCGAGATCGTCGACGAGCTCGCCCCGATGCCGGGCGACGTGGTCATCGCCAAGCACCGCTACGACGCCTTCCACAACACCCGGCTCGACTCGGTGCTGCGGTCGATCCGCGGGCTGAACGGCATCGACACGGTGATCATCACGGGCACGCTCACCGAGGTGTGTTGCGAATCGACGGCGCGCAGCGCATTCATGCGCGACTACAAGGTCGCGTTGGTCTCCGACGCGACGGGTGCGCTGCTCGAGGGGGCTCAGAAAGCAACGGAGGCCGTGGTCGCGACGTTCTTCGGCCGAGTGCTGACTTCGGCGCAGGTGATCAACGAACTGGCGGCTGCGCGCGTCGGTTGAGACCCACGCCATGCGCCCGAGGTTCACTTCTCGGGTGCTGGCCGCACTGCGCCCGGCACCACCGCGTGGTGCTCGATGGCGAGCTGGTCGGCGAGATGGCAGAACGCTTCTACCGCAGGGCGGCCGTCGTCGGCCCGGCGTGCCACTGCGACCGATGAGTAGCTGGCGTCGTGGAGCGGCACGAATGTCACGCCCGGATGCCGGTGATACCGCGCCGACGTCGCGGGCACCGTGTCGACCACTCGCAGATAGGCCACCGCCGCGAGACCCTCGCTGATCGACCGCATCTCGGCGCGAGGGCGCCCGGCACCCTGCCATGGGTCGCCACAGGTCCAGAAGCTGCGCCACGGGTCGGGCACTCCGGTTCCGGCGAGCACGAACGGCTGCTCGGCCAGATCCGCGACCGAGATCGCGTCGGCGTCGGCGAGTTCGTGCCGCGCTGGCAGCGCCGCGAGCCGCGGCTCGTCGAAGAGGGGAGTGAACGCGACGTCGTCTCGGTCGCACAGCGGGTGGAGGATCGCCACATCGACGATCCCGTCGAGCAACTCGTCGAACTGGCGCGTCATCGACAGCTCGTGGAACACGAGCTCAATGCCGGGCGCAGCGCTGCGATAGGCATCGACGAGCAGCGGAGTGAACTCGCCGGCGCCTGCGCCGAACATGCCCACCCGCAAGACACCGGAGTGCCCATCGGCAATGGAGCGCACATCGTCCTGCAGCACGGCCAGATTCGCGAGCACGGTGCGCGCGTGCTCCAAGAACCGGGTGCCGGCCTCGGTCGGAGTGGAGCCGGCGGGGGTGCGGTCGAACAGGCGGACTCCGAGCTCGCGCTCGAGTTGCGCGATCTGCTGGCTGAACGCCGACTGCGTGATGTAGGCGGCCTGCGCCGCCCGACCGAAGTGCCGATGCTCGTCCAGCAGCACCGCGTAGCGCAACTGCCTGATCTCCATCACCGCAGCCTAGTGATTCCCGTACTTGCTGCATATGGTCCCGGAACGGCCCGGCGGTGCCTCCACTAGACTCGTGCGAGTCCGCCTCTGTAGCTCAATGGAAGAGCAGTTCCGTCCTAAGGAAAGGGTTGGGGGTTCGAGTCCCTCCAGGGGCACCATTGTGATGAGTCGGACATAGGTCTCGGCTGAGTCGCGACATGTGTCACGTTCAAGAGCCCGGCCATCGGCTGGGCTCTCGTTGTTGGTCGTTGCGAGTAGGTCAAGTCACAGCCTCAGTCGAGACCGCGGAACTCGCCCTGCACTAGAACTGGATGGATTCAGCCCCGTGTGTGTCAGCCGGTTCCAGGGTCGAAACCTCCAGCTTCGGGCGGTTGGCAGCGCGGAGTCGGCCGGTGAGCGCACTGCGCAGGCCGCGCGTGATGAGGGTGAACCAGTTGAGCCCGTTGTCCCCTTCTCCGTACAGGTTGACGAGGTCGCCGAATCCTTGCTCCAGGAAGATCGGTAGCGCCATCCGCGAGCCGTGGAAGGTCCCGATGACATTCGTTCGGACCACCCTGGTGAAGTCATCGATCGGGGTGCTCGCGGTCGGTCCGTAGACTCCGGAGATGCCGGCGTTGTTGACCCAGATGGACAAGGTCCCGCGGGCGCGGGCATGATCTCGTAGCGCTTCCACGTCTGCGAGAACGGTGGTGTCGCAGGTCACACCGGTGACGTCGAGGCCTTCGGCTCGCAGGGGGTCGATGGCCGCGTTGACGTGAGCTTCGTCGCGTGAGGACACGACCACGGTGGCGCCGCTTCGACCGAGTACGCGCGCCATCGCTAGGCCAAGGCCGCGGGTGGAGCCGGTGATCACGGCGACCCGGCCGGCGAGCTGAGATCCTCTCGGAGCGACGTCCCCCGCTGACGGCGATCTGGCAATGCCGGACATCGCACCTCCCGCCGCGCAGATCCAAGAATCGTGGCTCGATCGCCCGTATGCCGACCGTAGGCTCGGCGGCCTCCTGGCGTGCAGGACTTTGGGCCCGCAGCAGCGGCGCTCGCCGGCCGATGCGAGGACGTTCTCCTCTCGCGTCTCGGAGTCCGTGCCGCGAGTGCTTCGATCCACGAGGTCGAAGGCCGCGAACGAGAAGCGTCCTCATCCGAACCCGACCCGTCATCGCGCGGCAACCTGCCCGTCACTGCATTCCGCAACCGGTGATCTCGCCCCGCACCAATTCGCGGAATGTCTGCTCGACCTTCGAAGTTCGGCGATTGACAGTGCTTCGGCGCTAGAGGCGTCTGCTTGACAGGCTAATGACATTAGCCATAGTCTCCACGCTGCGGGAGGGAGCCTTCCGCCCAGTGACAGCAGCGCTCGCCATGAGGGGAGCCCGGCGTTCGGCGCGTGGCGCCCGTCGCGAGCAAAGGAGCCGACTGAAGAGATGTCCACCACGATCGCCTCACCGCGTACCCACGACCGTGCCTTGCCGTACACCGGCCGTCGAGTGGTCGCGATGCTGCTCCTTCGCACCGTGCTGTTCGCGCTGTTCCAGGCGATCATCGCTGGGGCTCTCGCTCTCGGCGGCGCCGACGATCCTCTCGCGGCGTCGGCCGCGTGGTGGCCGCTGGCGGCATCCGCTGCGAACCTCGTGAACCTGGGTGTGCTGGCTCGGCTTGCTCGACTGGAGGGCTGCGCCCTGCGCTCCATCTACGTGCCCCAGCGCGCGACCTGGAAGCGCGACGCGCTCACGGCACTCGGCGCGGTCGTCATCGCCGCGCCGGTCTCCATGGCGCCCAACCTGGGGCTGGCCACGCTGCTCTTCGGCGACCCGCAGGTCGCGCTCGACATGTTCGTGCAGCCGCTGCCCCTGTGGGCCGCCATCGCCAGTGTCGTGCTGTTTCCCATCACGATCGCCCTGACTGAACTGCCTACCTACTACTGGTACGTCCAGCCCCGACTGACCGCGCTGGCCGGTTCGGCCTGGGTCGGTGTGATTGCGGCGGCGTTCTTCCACGCAGTGCAGCACGCGGCGCTGCCGTTCATCCTCGACCCTTCCTTCCTGCTGTGGCGAGCGCTGATGTTCCTGCCCTTCGCGCTCCTCGTCGCCCTGGTGATCCGCTGGCGGCCGAGCGTGCTGCCGTATCTCCTGGTGGTCCACTTCGCGATCGATATGCCCGTAGCGCTCATGGTCTTGAGCGCTTGACGCCGCGACTCACCAGGTGAGCGGCCGCAGGTCGCCGAGCACTTCGTTCAATGCCTCCGTGCTCGAGGGATGCGTCCAGATGCCGTCACGCAACTCGGTCGCTGTCACGCCGGCCCGCATGGCAAGCGCCACGAGGTTGATGACCTCCTGGGCGTCGACGCAGAACAGCGTGGCGCCGAGGATGCGGTCGGTCGCAGCATCCACGACCACCTTGATCAGGCCGTGGGTCTCACCGACGATCTTCGGCCGCGGCATAGCGGCGATGTCGGCGACCTGTTTGACCGCGACGAGGACATCGCGACCCGATTCCCGCGCCTCGGTCTCGTTCATGCCCACCCTTGCCAATGGCGGCGTGAGGAAGATCGTCGACGGCACCGCCGCGCGATCTCGAGTGCTGCGCGAGCCGTCGCCTGTGAGCTGGTCGAGCACGATGCGGTAGTCGTCGAGCGACACGTACGTGAACTGCGGGCCTCCGTTGACGTCGCCGACCGCGAACACGCCCTCCGCCGAGGTGCGCAGCCGATCGTCGACCACGATGAATCCGCGGTCATCAGTGGTGACGCCGGCCGCATCCAGACCCAGGTCGTCGGTCACGGGACGACGGCCGGTGGCGAAGAGCACCGCATCGGCCTCCACATGGCGCGTATGCGCAGCTTCACCCGCAGTTCCGTAGGCGACAACGGCCCGATCGCCGGTGTCGTCGACCGCCTCGACCTCGGCGCCGAGCACCACCTCGACGCCGCGTTCTTCGAGCAGCGCGCGCACGGCGTCCGCGACGTCGCGGTCCTCTCCCCGCATGAATCCGTCGTGACGATCGAGTAGGACGACGCCACTTCCGAAACCTGCGAACATCCCCGCGAACTCGAGGCCCACGTAGCCGCCGCCGACGATCACCAGGCGCTCTGGCAACGGGTCGACATGCTGGATCGACGTCGAATCGTGCAGCCTGCCGTGGCGTGCGGCGTCGCTGGCGACGGCCGGCATCGCGGGGACCGTGCCCGTGTTCACGACCACCGTCTCAGCGGAGATCAGCAGGCGGTCGTGTCCGGCCGATACCTCGATCCTTCGGGGCGCGGTGAACCGCGCTTGTCCTTGCACCAGCGTGATCATGTCGACTTCGTCGAGCAGGGCCCGGTTGCGCGCTCGGAGCTTCTCCACGAGGGTGTCGCGGCGCGCGACTGAGCTCGCGAACCGGCGGATGCTGTCTCCAGCTTCGCTCGGCGCGTTGGCGTTGGCGTTGGCGTTGACAATGGCGCCCATCAGCATCCCGCTGTCATGCACCAGCGCCTTGGTCGGTACGCAGTTGATGTTGATGCAACTTCCGCCCGCCATCTCGGCAGAGCGTTCGACGAGCGCGACTCGTTTGCCCTGCCGTCCGAGGGCTCCCGCCAGGGTCTTGCCGGCCTTGCCCCACCCGAGAACCACGATGTCAACCGTGAGATCAGCCATACGGCCAATCTGACCCGACGCGAGAACGGCCGGCACCCGCGGCCACGACGCTTGAGCAGGGAGCCCTAGCGGCCGCCTCCGGCCTCGACGCGTGGCGAGCCCTGCTCGGCAATGGCGGCAGACAGCCACTCGAGCACCTCTGCGCCGCGCGAATCGAGCAGGGAGATGTGGCCGTCGTCCTGCGTCACGGTGCGGATCGCACCGGGCACCGCCGTCGCCAGCCAGCGGGCGGCGTGTGCGGGCACATTGGTGTCGGCCTTGCCGTGCCAGATGCCGAGTGGGCCGCCGGCAGCGGTGGGCGTGAAGCCCCACGGTCCCGCAACCAGTTGCAGATCCCGCAGCGCACCGGCCGTGCCCTGCCGAAGCGCATCCCGCAGGAACGCGGCGAACGGCTCCGCCGCGCCTGGCCGGTCAGCAACGGCGCGGTCGGCCGGCGGCATGCCCTTGCCGGTGGCGGCGATCATCTTTGCCGGGTTCTTGGTGCCCCAGCGCATGAAGGCCAGGCCGGCGCGAGTGAGCCCCGGCATCCTGGTCGACATCGCGATGATGCGGCTCACATCGGGGGAGCGGCCCTCGGTGATGCCCGGCACATCGGCGGGCCCCACACCCGAGACGATCAACGTCGCTGAGACACGGTCGGCGCACACCATGCGCGCGGCGAGCGCCGAGGCTGCGCCGATCGAATAGCCGAACAACCCGAACCGCTCGATGCCCAGCACCGACGCAGCGTCAGCCACATCGCTGCCCCAATCGAGCAGCGTTCGACCCGCCTGGGGAGTGGAACCGCCGATCCCGGGCCGATCGAGGGCGATGAGCCGGATGCCGGCCGAGCGCGCGTGAGCATCGAGACCGAAGAACCGGGTCTCGAGCTTGCTGCTCGGGGCGCCGTGCGTGTGGAACACCGGATGCCCCTGCGGGTCTCCGAGGTCCAGGTAGGTCAATAGCCGGCCATCGGGCAGCGTCAGGGTCGCTTCGGTCACGTGCCTAACGTAGCGACCAAAGATCCTCGATGCGGTCGGCCGCGACTGACGCGCCGCGCTGTCTGCGGAGACGTTCGCCTGTCAGCGCTGCCGACTGAACCAGCGAGGTGTCGCCGAGCATATGGAGCACTGTCGCCCGGATCAGTTCTAGCGCTGCACTGCGGGGCAGCATCCGTCCGACACCTGCCGCCTGCACGATGCGACCGACCATCCGCTGGTCTGAGATGAGGTTCATCGGCAGCACCAGCACCGGGATGCCGTGGGCGAGCGCCTTCAGCGTGGTGGAGTGACCGCCATGGCCGATCACCAGATCCACCTCCGGCAGCAGTTCGGCGTGTGGCGCGCGACCGAGCACCTGCACGCTCGAGCCGCCCCGCAGCTCACTCTCGATCTCGGCGCCCCCTGTCGTGACAATGGCGCGAACGGGGGAGTCGGCGAGCGCCGCGATGATGCGCCGGTACGCGTCGGCCTGGCCGCGGATCCAGGCAGAGCTCAAGCTCACGAGCACGAGCGGCATCGCTCCTGCTTCGCGCGGTGCCGGGGGCACGCCGATCTCGGTCGTCCCCGTCCATTCGAACCGGATCCCCTTGAGATCGCGGCTGAAATCGCGGCGTGACGCAGGGTCGAGCTCGGGGTCGGTGGCCAGCAGTCGCACGTCGGCTCTTGCCCAGAGCGAGACTGCCCGAAGGCGAAGCAGCCGGGATGCCAGATCGATGGGGCCGCGCATGAACCACCGCTGCCAGAACGCGCCGAACGAGTGGAAGAGCGCCGCTGTTGGAACGCCGCTGCCCAGCGCTTCGCGTAGCGACGAGAGCATCGCGCAGTCGACCACGACCGCGTCGGGGCGGCGACTGTCGAGCAGCGAGCGCACATCCTCGGCCACGTGCGGGCCGATCGTCAGATGGCGAAGCGCTGCGAGTTGCCCGATCGAGCCGCCCGGATCGGTCAAGTCGTCATGCGCGAGAGCGGCCAGAGGCACTCGCTCGACCGACATCTCGAGCGCACCGGAGTCGCGCGGCCGCACCCCCGCGAGCGTCACCTCATGCCCCCGACCGGCGAGCTCATTGGCGATCGCCAGCGCCGGTGGCACGTTCCCGCCCGCGTCTGCACTGATCATCAGCACGCGCCTGGGCGACATGCGCACAGTGTAGAGAGACGCCGCGGAGCCGCACAGGTGTGCCAGGCGTCTTCCACGGCGCTGCGCAGACCCGCTAAACCGCGCAAACCCGCAGTGCCTGCCTGGAAATCGATGGCCTGGCGCTTACAGTGGCTGCGTGTGGCGCGCCGAGAGAACTCCCGATGAACCTGCGGCGGGCGATGCCGCGACGGAGGTCGAACACATGCACCCACGCGACGATGGCCGCGTGCCCGACACGTCAGACGAAGGCGACCGAGAGCCGATGACGGATGCCGGCCGAACCCGAGCGCCGTGGGCGCCGCCGCCTGGCCCCGCGAGTGCCGACTCAGCGCCGCGCCTCGTGGAACCTGACGAGCATGTGAGCGCGCAACCCGTCGGCTTCTCGAGTGACGCTGACGGAGCGCGGTCCGAACTCCAACTCGGCACTGACGAGTTCCTCGACGAACCCGAGCCGCAGCCCACCGAACGCGAACGCTGGCTCCAGCAGCTCGCAGGCCTTGGCGGGCGCAACCCGCTGCTGCACTTCGATGACGCTCCCGGCACCCGCATCGAATTGAGCGTCACGCACCCCGGCGGTCTCGCCCAGTTCATCACCGGGCAGACGACACTGCTCTCCAGCCTCATCCGAGACGAGGTGGCTCTTCGGGGAGCGAAACTCGCCGCCGACGCGATCGTGACGAAGGGCGCAGAGCTCATCGCCGCCCGCGGAATCGACGCCGTTCACCTCGGGATCGCCATCGCCGAGTGGCAGCACCAGGGCGTCGACTATCGCGCGCCGGTGCTCATCCGACCGCTCGCCATCCGTCGCCACGGTCGCGACTTCGATGTGCGTCTCCGCGGTGAGGCGGTGCTCAACCCTGCCTTCGCGCGCGCCATGCGCGAGCACTTCGGCATCGTGCTCGATGCTGCGGCCTTCGTGCGCCTCGCGCATGACGACGGCACCTTCAAGCCGAACGCGGTGATCGATCGCCTTCGCGGACTCACCAGCCACCTCGAGTGGTTCAACGTGCGGCCGCGCCTCGTGGTGTCGTGCTTCGTCGAGGTCGCCGAGCCCATGCGCGCGGATGCCGCCGGGCACCACCACCCCGTGCTCGACGCGCTCGCCGGCGACGCCGACGCGCGCAACATCATCGCGGGCTCCCGCGCCTCGTCCGCCATTCTGAGTGCCGACGAGCGCGAACCTGCGACCGATGTGCTGCTGCTCGACGCCGATGCCGAGCAGGAGCAGGTCATCGCCGAGATCGCCGCGGGCAACTCGGTCGTGGTGAAGACGCTTCCCGGCACCGGTGGAACGCAGACCATCGTCAACGCGCTCGGCGAACTCGTGCGTCGTGACAAGCGAGTGCTCGTCGTGAGCCCTCGCCGCGCCACCGTCGACGACATCGCGGCGCGCTTCGACAGCATCGGCCTTCCGGGCGTCGCTGTCGCGCCGCGGAGCCTCCGCCGCGACATCGTCCGCAGCATCAGCCGAAACGAGAAGGCCCGACAGCCGCAGATGAGCGAGGTCGACGAGGCACTGGTGCGCCTGCGCACGGTGCTTCTCGACTATCGCCGTGCGCTCAGCCGGCCCGACCCGGTGCTCGGCATCAGTGTGCTCGACTGCGTCACGGAGCTGAGCCGGCTCGCCCTGCTCCCTGCGCCGCCCTCGACGACCTCTCGACTCAGTCGCCGGGCGGTCGAACGGCTCGCGGAAGGCCGTCAGCAGGTGGCCGAGACCATGGTGGCCGCGGCATCCCTCGGGGAATTCAAGTACGGTCCGGGCGACTCGCCCTGGTACGGCGCGCAGTTCACGACTGGCGACGAAGCAGCCAGAGCCCACGCGCTGGCCGGGTCGCTGCACCGCGAATCGCTGCCGAGGCTGCTCGATCGCGCCGGCGCGGTGATCGGCGCCACTCGCATGCGACCGTTCGAGAGCATTGCGGAGCTCGGCATCTACCTTCGGCTGCTCACCGATCTGCGCGAGACGCTCGACAAGTTCCAGCCCACGGTGTTCGACCGTCCTCTCACCGAGCTGATCGCCGCTACCGCGCCGCGCCGCGAGGCGCCCGAGATGCCGGGCACCAGCCGGCGCCGGCTCAAGAAGCTCGCTCGTGAGTACCAGCGACCGGGCGTGTACATCGCCGATCTGCACTCGGCGTTGACCCGCATCCAGCAGCAGCGAGTGCTGTGGCAGCGCTACGTGGCGAGCGGCACCACGCCTGAAGTGCCCACCGGGATCGCCGACCTGCAGGTGGCGTACCAGCAGGTGGTGCAAGACCTCGCGCTCCTCGACGGGCCGCTCGGTTACCGGGAGGGCGACCAGCTCGCCGAACTGCCGCTTGAGCAGTTGCGCGAACGCCTCGAAGAGCTCGCGGCCGAGTCGGATGTGCTCAACAACCTGCAAGAGCGCACCGAGCTCATGACGACGCTGCGCGACCTCGAACTCGACCCGCTCATCGACGACCTCGCCGCTCGCCACGTGCCCGACTCGCAGGTGGCAGCCGAACTCGAGCTCGCGTGGTGGCAGTCCGCGCTCGAGTCGCTGCTCGAGGCCGACCGCGCACTGCTCGGCGCGAACACGCCCGTGCTCGACCGGCTCGAAGCCGACTTCCGTCTGGTCGACGAGGCGCATGCCGCCGGCAGCGCCCAATTGCTCGGTTGGCGTCTCGCCGAGGACTGGAAGCTTGGAATCGCCGACTGGGTCGACGAGGCCGAACTGCTCAAGCGACTGCTGCGCCGCGGCGAGCTCACCGCATTCGACCTTCAGACGAATGCTCCGCATCTGTCTCGCGCGGTCGCCCCCGTGTGGCTGGCGAGCCCGTACGAGGTGCACGACATCGCCGACACGATGCCCTTCGACACCGTGATCCTGGTCGATGCGGGAGCGATCACGCTCGCTGAGGCGATCGGCGCGATCCGCCGCGCCCGCCAGGTCGTCGCGTTTGGCGACCCGGTCACCCAGACACCCGCGCCGTTCACCCTCGCGCTCGAGCAGCAGGGAACTGCGGATGCCGAGGCATCCGTCTCGCACTCCGGCTCACCGATGCACGCCCAGCACGCCGAGGAGGGCGACCTCGACGCACTCGGCAGCGGCGAGTCCGCAGCTGACGTCGCGGCCGAATTGCACGCCGATTCCGCGCTGGCACGGCTCGGCCAGGTGCTGCCAACGCTCTCGCTGACGCGTAGCTATCGCGCGGGGGGCGAAGACCTCGCCGAACTGGTGAACCGCCGCTTCTACGCCGGGCGGATCCAATCGCTGCCCTGGGCGGGAAGCTTCCTCGGGCACGGCAGCCTCACGCTCGACTACCTCGACGACGGCACGGGCCTGCCAGATCCCGACAGCGGAGCGGTCGAGAGCGTCGACGCCGAAGTGGATCATGTGGTCGATCTCGTGCTGCATCACGCCGCCACGAAACCGAACGAGTCGCTCATGGTGATTACCGCGAGCGACCGCCATGCGTGGCGAGTGCAGCAGGCGTTGCTCTCAGCGGTCGCCGAACGCAACGACCTGATCGAGTTCGTGCTCGGCGATCGCCCTGAGCCCTTCCAGGTGCTCACGGTCGAGCAGGCCGTCGCGCAGAGTCGTGACCGCGTGATCTTCTCGATCGGCTACGGGCGCACCCCGCACGGTCGCGTGCTCAGTGACTTCGGCGCACTGGGCGAGCCCGGGGGAGAGCGGCTGCTCGCCATCGCCATGACTCGCGCTCGGCGTCACCTGAAGATCGTTACGTGCTTCAAGCCCGATGACATCGAAGAGGGCCGCATGCGCCACGGTGCGATCGCGCTCGCGGAGATCTTGAACGAGGTCAGCGCCCGCTCCGCCGAAGAGCCGCTGCCCGACGACCGTGACCCATTGTTGGTCGATCTCGCGCGCCGGCTCGAGAAGCGCGGACTCACTGTCGCGCTCGGTCACCGCGGAAAGCTGGGGCTGGTCGCCGCGCATGGCGGTCGTTGCATCGCGATCGACACCGACTCCGAACTGCACAAGCACACGCTTCGAGAGTCGCTGCGGCTGCGCCCTGAGATGCTCCGCCGCCTCGGCTGGCACTATGCGCGCGTGCACTCCTTCGAGCTCTTCAGTGATCCGGATGCCGTCGCCGATCGCATCAGCGAGACGGTCGGTGCGCCGGCGCTCCAGCCAGCAGCGCCGACGAGTCAGACGGCCGGCGTCTCCTCGCCGGAATGAACAGCACGAACACGGTCTAAGCGATGCCCGCGCACGATGCTCCTCAATCCGGTGACTCGCCGATGCCGGAGTCGCCGGGCTCGCGACCGGAGTCGGACGACTCCGCGAGCCCCCAAGTCAATCGGTCGCGCAAGCCGAGACGCGTGCGCACGGAACCGCCGCCCGGCTCGGACCCGTCGCCACTGCCCGAGCCGTCGCGTCATCGCGATGATGAGAACGACGCTCGCCTGCGCGGTGACAAACCTCCGCACTGGGGTTGAACTGGCGGCATCCGTCGAGGTGCCCGGCCGTCACGCGGACGGACGCTGACTGTGTCGGAGCTGGACGCCGAGTGGCAGTCAGCCCTGCCGGCCGTCCCCGCCGGTGCGGCTTGCGAGCAGGTCGCGGATCTCGGTGAGCAACTGCAGCTCGCTCGGCGGGACCTCTTCGTCGGTCGCGCCGGCCTTGCGCTTGGCATCCGCAGCGGCTTTCAAGTGGTTGATCGGCATGACCAGCACGAAGTACACCACCGCAGCGACAAGGAGGAACTGGATCACCGCTGCGACGACCGCTCCGAAGGCGAGATCGGCGGTGCCGCCGTCGGTGGTCGGGATCGAGACGACCCACATGGTCTTCAGGCTCTCGGCATTGAACAGGGCGCCGATCGCCGGGTTGAAGATGCCCTCGACCAGGGCGTTCACGATAGCGGTGAACGCGGCGCCGATGACAACGGCGACCGCGAGGTCGATAACGTTGCCGCGCATGATGAACTCTTTGAACCCTGCGAACACGTCTCCTCCTTCAGATCGTGCGCGGGGAGCCCGCGCGATCAGCTTGCAGCGCTGGCGCTGCTCGATGCGCCCGAGGCCGACTTCGACGAACTCGAGCCCGAGCTCGAGCTCGAGCTCGAGCTCGATCCGGAGTCCGACGACTTCGACGACGAGCCCGGCGTGGCACGAGAGTCGGTGCGGTAGAAGCCCGAGCCGTTGAACGTGACCCCGACAGTGTTGTACAGCTTGCGCAGCCGGCCCTGGCAGCTCGGGCAGACGGTGAGCGAGTCATCCGTCATCGACTGCTGGATGTCGAACGAGTTGGCGCACTCGGTGCAGCGGTACGAGTAGGTGGGCACTGGATTCCTCGGCAGTTCAGAACGTGATGATTTCCGATGGCGTGACGACCCCGTCGACCGCCTGGTCGTGCAACTCGGTCGGCACGCGCTCGACAACCTCGTTGTCGAATACCACAGCATAAGACGGGGGACGCTGATCCATCGATCCGAGCGTCTTGTCGAAGTACCCGCGACCCCAGCCCATGCGCATTCCGGAGCGATCGATCGCGGCGGCGGGCACGATGATGAGATCGACCTCGTTGATCGCCATCGGGCTCAGCACCTCGGTCGTCGGTGCAGGCATGCCGAAGATGTCGGCATCCTCCACCCCGTCGTCGAAGGGCGCCCAATCGAGCAGCCCATCATTGCGCGAGATGGGCAGCAGCACGCGGATGCCGTGCTCCGACGCCCACCGCAGAAACGGCCTCGTGTCGGGCTCATCGGATGCCGAGAGATAGGCCGACGCGTGCTTCACGCCGAGCCGGGTGCTCAGGTCGATGAGGTTCCGAGTGATCCCAGCGGTCGCCTGCTCGCGTTCGCGGGCGGTCATGATTCGACGCCGCTCGCGCAGCTCGGCCCGGAGTGCGCGCTTCGCGTGACTCGGATCTTGCGACATGAACCCGAGTCTATTCGCGGCACCCCCTATACCCTGTACCGCATGGTGTTCCAGATAACGAAAGCCGTGATCCCCGCCGCCGGCCTGGGCACGCGATTCCTGCCCGCCACCAAGGCCATGCCCAAGGAGATGCTGCCCGTCGTCGACAAGCCCGCGATCCAGTACGTGGTCGAGGAAGCGGTTTCTGCCGGACTCCACGATGTGCTCATGATCACGGGCCGCAACAAGAACGCGCTCGAGAACCACTTCGACCGTCAGGGAGAGCTCGAGGCCAGGCTCGAGCACAAGGGCGATAAGGAGCGGCTCGCGCAGGTCGAGTACACCAGCCACCTCGCCGATGTCCACTATGTGCGTCAGGGCGACCCGCTGGGCCTGGGCCATGCCGTGCTCCGCGCGAAGATGCACGTCGGCCGTGAGATGTTCGCCGTGCTTCTCGGCGACGACATCATCGACCCTCGCGACGTGCTGCTGAGTCGCATGATCGAGGTGGCGGCGGAGAAGCACGCCACCGTGGTGGCGCTGCTCGAGGTCGACCCATCAGTGGCGCACATGTACGGCGTCGCGACCGTCGAGCCGAGCGACGCCGATGACGTCGTGCGCATCACGGGGCTCGTCGAGAAGCCCCCGGCCGGTACAGCGCCGTCGAACCTCGCCGTGATCGGACGCTATGTGCTTCGCCCAGAGGTCTTCGACGTGCTCGAGCAGACTCCTCCCGGCAAGGGCGGCGAGATCCAATTGACCGATGCTCTCCAGGCCATGTCGACCGCGCCGGATTGGACCGGCGGCGTCTACGGCGTCGTCTTCAGGGGCCGTCGCTACGACACGGGCGACAAGCTCGACTACATCAAGGCGATCGTGCAGCTCGCCGCCGACCGCGATGATCTCGGCGGTGAGTTCCGCTCGTGGCTCAAGGAGTTCACGGGACGAATCGGCGACCGCGTCACCGAGCCGGTCTCCTCGCAGACCGGTGCCATCCCGGTGCAGCGGCTCTCGACCCACACCGGCGCGATCCCCGTGCAACGGAACGGTGGGTCACGGCCGGATGCCGGGGGTGCCGCGGCTTCGCCGATCAGCGCCGACGACGCCGACCAGTCCTCGGTCGAAGCGGCGCTCACGGATTAGGCTTCGACCACCAGGCGATTCGCCGAACGCGGTCACCGCCGCCAGACCCGTGCGGCGGTGACCGCCGACGCAGGCTTCGAGTGACGGAGGGAACCGGGCACGATGGCCGTGATGCCGCCCCTGGCGCCGACGTTGAGCGACGGAGACATCACCATCCGGCAGATCCGCTTGCGTGACGCGCGGGTGCTCGAGCGCGAGTTGCGGGCGAACCGGCACTGGCTGCGCAAGTGGGAGGCGAGCACGCCCGGCGGTGGCACGGTCGTCGACGCGCGTGCCGGCATCCGATCGCTGCTGTCGAACGCGCGGGCCGGCTCGGGACTGCCATTCGTGGTTGAGTACCGGGGCGAGGTCGTCGGGCAGCTGAACGTGTCGCAGATCACCTACGGGTCGCTGTCGACCGCGACGATCGGGTACTGGGTCGCAGAGCGAGTCGCGGGCCGCGGCATCACTCCCACCGCGGTGGCTCTGGCCACGGATCATTGCTTCGCCTCGGGCATCCACCGGATGGAGATCTGCATCCGGCCCGAGAACGCCGCGAGCCTGCGGGTGGTCGACAAGCTCGGGTTCCGCTATGAGGGGTTGCGGCGGCGCTATATCCACATCGACGGCGATTGGCGTGACCACTTCTGCTTCGCGCTCACGGCCGAAGAAGTGCCCTCGGGTGTGCTGCGCCGCTGGCGCGAGGGTCGTGCGCCGGCCGACGCCTCCGCAGTCCCAGAAGCAGATCGCGCCGCGGCGGCGACGCCACTGCCTCGCGGCCTCTGACAGGCTGCGGAACGGCGGCGAACTATCCTCGGTTCCCGCGTGCCGTCACCTTCTCTGGGCGGGCTGGTCGTAGCGTAGGCGCATGGACCAGACCGGCGTCGGCACAGCCGTCATGCTCGCCATCGCGGCGGTGCTGTGGCTCGTGTATCTCATGCCGAGTTGGGTGCGCCGGCGCGAGTATCTCGCAACCGAGCGGAACGCGGTGCGCCTTCAGCAGACCCTTCGAGTGATGGCCGAGACCGCTGAGACTCCGGCGCAGGTGCACACCGAGGCGCAGCTTCGCGACATCGCTGAACAGGAGCGCCAACTTCGTCGCCTCGAGAAGCAGCGGCGTGAGCTTGCGAAGGCGCGCGAGGCCGAAGCGGCGGCGGCTGCCGCGCGAACGCTCGCCTCATTGCAGCCGGATGCCGCCGCATCCGCGGCGCGCCGCCGTTCGCGTGCGACGCGAGCCGTGGTCTCGCTGGTGATGCTTGTGTCGCTGGTCGTCGGTGGCGCGCAGAGTGTCAGCGCTGCCGCTGCCGGTACCCTCTCGGCCGGTGCGCTCCTGGTGCTCGCGGTCTCGACCGGTGTATTCCTCGGAGGAATGGCGGCGCATTCCCGCCTCACCGCGGTGAACCGGGCGCGCACAGCCCGGGCCCGTTCGACGCAGGCCGCGTTCGGCGACCGTCCCGCCCCGCGCGTCTACGACGCGGGCGAGGAATCGGTCGACGAGTCGCTTCGCCCCGCCCGCGAGTGGACCCCCGTGCCGCTGCCGAAGCCCCTGTACCTCTCGAAGCCCCAGGTCGAGACCCCCGCCATGGCGGAGCGCGACCTCGTGGCCGAGGTGAAGGCCGAAGTGCGTGCCGCCGTGCAGGCCGAGGTCGAGGCGCAAGTGCGCGCCGAGGCGGAGCAGCGCCAGGCCGACCTCGTCGCGGCGCACGCCGAGCCCGAAGTCGTGCCGATCAACGATGCGGCCCGCAGCCGATTCGCGCGCATGGGCGTGATCGATGACATCGAGCGCCCGGTCACCGACATCGACGCGGCGCTCCGTCGACGTCGCGCGTCGGCCGGCTGACGCCGCACGCAGTTCTCACGCGTCGAAGGTCGGCGTACCGTTGCCGTATGGGCAGCGATGCCGAATACGAGACGGATGCCGGCGACCCGGCGTGCTGGCTCGATCTCGTCTGCCCCGCATGCGGACGGGTGATCGAGGAGTATCCGCACGAGTGCCTCGCCGCGCGCTGAGCTTCGGCCCGGTTCACGCGGCCGCCGCCGCCCTCGCGATCGCCTCGCGCATGCCGGGCGTCGCTCGAATGGTGCCGCCACGCGCCACCGCGAGCACATCGATGTTCCAGTGCGCGCTTGCAAGATCGAGGGTCTGCTCGCCGCCGGCGACGATCGCCGTGGCCAGCACGTCTGCAGTGACGATGTCGCCGGCGGCGACGGTCACTTGAGTGAAGGGGCTGACCGCCAGATCGGGGAGGTTCCAGATGTGCTCGCCGCGCTCCGCTGAACCGCTTGTCGCCAGCGCGAGTCGAGACGCATCGAGGCGCACAGCAGTGAGCAGTCGCCGACGGTCGTCCGGGTCGACGATCCCGATGGTGTGATCGCTCGCGTCGGGTGACCAGAGCAGGTCGCCGCCGACGCCGAGCATCCAGTTCTCCTCGCCGGCCGCGCGCAAGACCTCGGCGGCATCGCGCATGGCCATGGCCTTGACGATGCCCGACAGGTCGATGACGCCATCCGGGCGGTGGGCCGTGAAGGCGCCGTCTGTGAGCGTTCGCCACTCCAGCGCTGCGGCGTACGCGTCGAGCAGTTCCGGGCTGGCGTGTTCGAGTCGCAGTTCTCCGGCGGCGATCCTTGTGAGCTCCGAATCGGGTCTGTAGAGCGAGAAGCGAGCGTCGACCTTTGCCAGTGCGCTTCGCACCTCGGCGATCACAGCATCCTCGATGCGGGCCGCCGTGAGCAATGAGACGACCGTGCCCATCGTCTCCCAGTGAACGCGCGTCATGATCTGCCTCACGGAACCCGGTGTGCGTGCTGCGGAGTCAGAATCCTGCTTGGTCGAGTGCGGACTGCAGCGATGCCAGGTAGGCCTCGCTGGTGAAGGTTGCGCCGCTCACCATGCTGACCTGAGCCGACTGGGCCCGGAGCACCTCAGAGCGAAGGATCGGCGCCGCGTAGTTGCTGATCTGCACTGATTGTCCACCGCGGTCGGTGAGGTGCAGCGCGGGCACCTCGACGATGTGTCCTCCCGAGATGGTCACTCCGACTTGCACGTCGCCCCAGGGGGTTCTCTCGAGCGAGCCGGTGTAGCTGCCGTCGGCTGCGCCGGCCGAATTGCTTGAACCGCTCGAGCTGCCCGGATCAGGCGCCGCAGAGGGCGAGTTCTGCTCGGAAGGGCTCGCGCTGCCGCTCTGGCCCGCGCTGCGGCTCTGGGTCGTGCCGCTGTTCGGCGTGGAGCCGCCGCTGTCTGGCGCGCTGCTCGTCGGTGCGGTGACGGTCTGTCCGGGTGGGAGGCTGGAAGTGCCGACCTCCCAGCCGACTGCGAGGATGGCGAACGCCGCAAAGGCGCTGCCAATGACCGCTCGTGTTCTCACCAGTCGAACCTTTCTGCGTGGATCTGCTCGTCGGGAAGTCCTGCAGCCCGCGCTTCCGCCGCGACCGCTCCGACCCAGCGCTCGGGGCCGCAGATGTAGAGGTCAGAGGCCAGCAAGTGGGGGAATACGCTGCGGAGGCTCGCTCCGCGCGCGCGATCGGCGCCGGCCAGCCAGTCGTCGTGCCCGCCCCGCCTTCCGAGCGAGAGGAAGAGACGGGCCCCGCGACGAGCGGTCAGCGCCCGCATCTCATCTCGCAGGAACACCGAGTCGGCGCTCGAACTGCGCAGCAGCACGGTGGCCTCGCCGGGGGCAATGTCACCGGTCTCGAGCAGTGCTCGCACCGGCGTGACGCCGATGCCGGCAGCCACGATGGCCAGCCGTGGCGCTGTGCGCGCGGCATCCGTGAAGAGTCCGAAAGGCCCTGAGAAGCTCACGCGGGTTCCGCTCGGCACGCTCGTGATGCGTCGCGTGCCGTGCCCCAATACGCGCACGGTGATTCGCACCTGGTCGTCGGTGGGAGCTGCAGAGAGCGAGATCGGGTGCGCGTGCCACCAGGTGCTGCACGTCCAGAAGCGCCAGAAGAAGTATTGGCCGCCGCGCGCGCCCAGTTCGCGCAACTGCCGGCCCCGCAGGTACAGCGACGCCACATCGGGAGCGATCCACTCGACCCGCTCGACCCGCAGCTGATGCCGCAGCGACTGCACCGCGGGCTCGATGATGCGGAAGGCGACGATGGCGCCGATGGCAACGATGTAGAGCGCGATCCAGTACGCCCGCTGAACGGTTCCTTCGGCGAGCACACCGCCGACGCTCAATTGATGGGGAAGCGCGGTGAGCACGGCGACATAGGTGAGCAGGTGCACGCCGTACCAGAACTCGTACGGCAGCTTGCGTCGCACCACGACGAGGGAGGTGACGACCACGAGCACCAGGAGACCGACCGCAATGAAGGCGAGCGGCATATCGGGCATGGCCCACAACTGCGCCCATTGCGCGCCGATGTCGATTCCCGCAGTCATCGCATACCCGAGCAGCAGCAGTACAGCGTGCGCGAGCAGGAGGTAGAGGGCGGGCTTCCCGAGACGGCGATGCAGCGCTATCGCGCGGTCATGGCCGATCGCCGCGTCGAGCGCCGGAATCCTCGCGACGAGCACGAGCATGACGAGCACGAAGTCGGAACCGATCAGGCCAGTCAGGATGCCGAGCCCGGTGACGACCCCGCCGGCGGTGCCCCAATCGGCCATTCCGCCTGACGCCAGGTACAGCGCTGCGGCTGCCGCAGCCGATGCCCACAGCGTGGTCACGAGCAAGTCGGAGATGAGACGCCGGCGGCGCAGGCGTCGAGAACGCCGCTCGCGGAGGCTCTCGGACGAGCTGCCCCCGGGCAGAAGCGAGGACCCCGCTTCCTGCTTGATGATTGCGGTCACGCGTCTCACCTCCTGAGCCTTCGATCGCTTGATCACAGCATCGGCTCGGCCCCTATGCCGCGCATATGAAGACGGCGGGACTGCGGCGTGAGTTCGCTGCGGCTCCGCTTTGGCGCTGGCCGGCTCAGCGCCAACACTCGTGCCTGCGACGGCACGACATCGCCTGGCCGAGGCGCGGGCGTACGCGACCGGCATTTGCGATCGTCGTGGCCGCGGGCGCGGCTGCCCGGCGTGGGAGTCGATGCCCTCCCGCAGCGGCCGCCGTCTCTAAGGCGCCGCTGGGCAGGTGCTCTCTCAGACTCCGCTGGGCAGGAGCTCCGACAGAAGCTGCTGAACTCGCTGCTTGATGTCGTCGCGCACTTGACGGACGATCGCGATGTCCTTGCCGGCAGGGTCGGTGAGGTCCCAGTCCTCGTAGCGCTTGCCGGGGAAGATCGGGCAAGTGTCGCCGCAACCCATGGTGATGACGACGTCGGAATCCAGAACTGCCTCGGTGGTGAGGATCTTGGGCGAGTTGTTCGCGATGTCGATGCCCTCTTCCGCCATGGCCTCCACCGCTACCGGGTTTAGCTGCTCCTTCGGCTCAGACCCGGCCGACAGCACTTCCACCCTCCCGTTTGAGAGCTCGCGCATGTACCCGGCGGCCATCTGCGACCGGCCGGCGTTGTGCACGCAGACGAATAGCACGGTAGGTCTGTCAGTCATCTCGTCCTCGTCTCACTCGACCCCAGAAGCATAGACGGCCGTCTATGGAGCGTCGGCGGAACAGGAGCGGAGTTCATGCACCGTTCATCTTGCGGTCTGGGCGCAGAACCGAGCGCGGTTCGGGGCACCGAGCCAGTCCGGCGATCGGAGCGACGCACGTAGGCGCCCCTCTCAGCAACAAGCCGGAGCGGGGGCGGTCAGAGGCGCCGGCGAGCGTGTGATGACCACTCTCGGCTTGCGGCGATTCCTCTTGATCTGTCGCGCTAAGGAGCTGGCAACGAGTTGCGCGTGCTCCTGGCGGTGGATTGCGATCCAAGCATCCGCGTTGATCCCGAACATCGGGGCATCCTCTCCATCGACGGTGATCGATGTTCCGAGTATCCAACGCTATATCGACGTCTGTCAATGCATGAGCTAACATTTTCACGTGGCCGTTCAGAATCTCCTTCCCGTGATCGATGTCGTCGCCTGCTGCGCTCCGCTGACTCGCGAGACGTTGAGCGCGGAGCAGGCCGAGGACCTCGCGCGATCGTTGAAAGCGCTTGCAGATCCTGCCCGTCTGCGGCTGATCTCAATGGTCGCCGCTTCGAAGGACTCCGAAGCGTGCGTCTGCGACCTCACCGAACCGCTCGGCCTCAGCCAGCCGACGGTGTCACACCACTTGAAGGTGCTCACGGATGCCGGGTATCTGACCCGCAGCCAACGCGGCACATGGGCTTACTACCGTCTCGTTCCGGGGGCCCTCGACTCGATCTCGCGGTTGCTGGTCAACGCGTGACGGTGGCGCTGCTCCGTCGACTGTCTTCAGAGTTCCTCGGGAGCGCGCTGCTCACTGCGATCGTGGTCGGTTCCGGCATCGCTGCGCAGACGCTGTCGCCGGCGGATGTTGGGCTGCAACTGCTTGAGAACGCGCTGGCCACGGCGCTGGGGCTGTTCGTGCTGATATCGGTGTTCGCTGGGGTGAGTGGAGCGCACTTCAACCCTGTCGTCTCGCTCGCCGACACGGCGTTCGGGCTCAGGCCGTGGCGCGACACTCTTGCGTACATCCCGGCGCAGACAGCGGGTTGCATCGCCGGGGCGATTCTCGCGAACGCCATGTTCGAAAGGTCGGCCATCGCGTGGAGTGGCAACGACCGGCTCACTGAAGCGCACTTCCTCGCCGAAGTCGTCGCCACGGCGGGTCTCGTGATGGTGATCTTCGCGCTGGCTCGTTCCGGGAAGTCGGCGCTCACCGCTCCCGCGGTGGCGGCGTACATCGGCGCCGCCTATTTCTTCACGAGTTCGACCAGCTTCGCCAATCCCGCCATCACCGTCGGCCGGATGTTCACCGACACGTTCGCGGGGATCGCGCCGGCCTCCGCCCCCGGTTTCATCGGCGCCCAGTTCCTCGGGGGTCTGCTCGGCTATGCGCTGGTCCGGTTCTTGTTTCCGAAGCGCCATCCGCACGAGCAGGTGCAGCGCCGCATCGAAGCGCCCGCCGTATCCAGGCAGGGAAGCGATGCCGAGGAACCGCTGACTGCGCGAGCTTGAATCCCTCACAACTGAAGCCCTGACAACAAGAGCCCGGCCGATGGCCGGGCTCTTGAACGTGACACATGTCGCGACTCAGCCGAGACCGATGTCCCGACTCATCACAACGGTGGACCTAAGGGTGTCTAGGTTCACGACATAGGTCGCAGGTGATAGGTCGCTGATGAGTCGCGACATCGGTCACAGTCGGCGGGGTGTCAAAGCATCGGGTTGTGGTTCTGAAGATCGTTGCCGGCCAGCTCACTGTTGCGGATGCAGCGGTGGAGTATGGGATTTCACGGCGGCATTTGCATCGGCTGCTCGCTCGCTACCGGGAGGGCGGATTAGACGCGGTCGAGCCGCGGTCTCTTCGCCCGGTCAGTATGAATCGCCCCGGGTTTAGTGGAGGGCGAGTTCTCCCAGAGCCGACTGGTTCTGGGAGTTGATCTCACGGTAGTAGC
>NZ_JASATX010000003.1 GCF_029952955.1 Ruicaihuangia caeni
CAGACGGGCTCGCGACACCGCTGATTCTGGCGTGCCGGAGCGTTCACTATGTCTTGAGACATGCGTTCACGATGTCCCGAGCCAGCACACTGTTACCCCGACAAATTGTTGAGGGCCGTCCGCCAGGGCGGCCCTCAACAATTTCTCCGGGTTAAGGGGCTTCACCTGCGGAGCAGGTGGGCCCACGCCGCCGCGGGCCCCGAGCGTTGCAAAGCAACGGGCCTACTCGACGACGGGAAGCCCGGCATCGGCTCGAGCGACGGAGAAGTTCCGCCCGACGCGATTCGCAGCTGACCCGGTCAGTGCATGGCTCGGGGGTCGGCATCCGGCTCGAGCGTCGCGAAGCTGTCGCGCCGAGCCTGTTCCTCGGCGTCGAGGTCGATGGAACGCGACAGCAGCCAGTATGAGATCGCGGCGACGGGCAGCCCTACGACGACGGAGATGTCGGCACCCCCTAGCGCCTGCGCGATCGGTCCGGTGTAGACGATGGTGGAGAAGAACGGGATCATCGAAGCGAACCCGAGGAGATACGCCACCATCCCTCGCCACGACCAGCTGCCGTAGATGCCGCGGGGATCGAAGATGTCGAGCACCGAGTATCGTCCGCGGCGCACGAAGTAGTAGTCGACGAGGTTCACCGCGGTCCACGGCACCAGGAAGTACAGCAGCAGCGTGAGGAAGACGCTGAAGCTGCCCAGGAAGTCCTCGGGCAGTGCCAGCGCGAGGCCCAGCACGATGGCGCTCACGACGAGCACGGCGATGACCCGGGTCGTGCGGGTCGGCGGCACGGTCTTGAACGCGTCGATCGCGCTGATACCGACGAGCGTCGCACCGTACGTGTTCACGGCCATCACCGTGACCAGCGCGACGCCGCCGACCAGCAGGGTGATCCAGCCCAGACCAGGGAAGACGTCGTCGCCGACCTCGAGGATGCTGTTGATGCTCGCACCATCCGTGAGGGCGCTGGCGAGGAGTGCGCCGAGACCGATCATCCAGATCGACGAGCCCGCGGCGCCGAGATACGTCCAGAACACCAGCGGACCGGTGCGCGTGTCGGGCGGCAAGTAGCGCGTGTAGTCGGAAACGTAGATCGCGTAGCCGAGCAGGAAGCCGGAGACGGCCCCGAACACGGTGAGGAACGGCACCCACGCGAAGTCGCCCATGGTGAGGATCTCGCCGCCGCCGAGAATGATGATCGCGCCGACCGTGAGCACGGCGAACAGTGGGATGAGGATCCAGGTCAGCCAGCGCTGCACGACGTGGATGATGTCGTAGCCGAAGATCGCGATCACCACCTGCACGAGCACGATGCCGACGTACCACAGGGTGCGGTCGCCGCCTGCTCCAAGTGCAAGGAACGCGTCGGTCGCCGCGATCGTGTCGAAGACGTTGAGGCCGATGTAGACGAACAGGCCTGCGGCGATCGGGATGACGGCCCCGCGCAGTCCGAACTGCGCCCGCGATTGGATCATCTGCGGCAGCCCGAGCGTCGGACCCTGGTTGGCGTGGAACGCCATGAAGAACGTTCCGAACAGGGAGCCGAGCACGATCGCCACGAAGCTCCAGCCGAAGCCCAGGCCCATGGCCGGGCCGATGAAGCCCGCCGCCAAGGTCAGGAGGCCGAAGTTGCTCGTGAACCAGAACGGGCCCTGGTGCCACACCTTGCCGTGGCGCTCTCGCAAGGGCACGTAGTCGATGGAGCGGACTTCGATACCGCGACGCTGGATGGCGCCGGCATTTGGAAGGGGCTCGTTCATACTTGAAGTCATCACTGTTCGCCTTTGAACGTGTTCATTACCGCGGTTGCAGCGAGCATAGCGAATCGCGGCTTCTGCAGAAGGGATTCGCGGGTGGTTACTTCTGCCGACGGTTTCACCACCGCATCCGATACCGCAGAGCGCGTTCGAAGCGGCGCGACCAGCGCTGAATCGGTGATGCGAGCCGCCTTCGAGCGCATCCATCGCCTCAACCCCGTCTACAACGCCTTCGTCGAACTTCGAGAGACCGAGGCGATGGCCGCGGCCCGCAGGCTCGACGAGCGCGTTGCCGCCGGTGAATCCGTCGGACGGCTGGCCGGTGTGCCGGTCGGCGTGAAGGAGTCGATGTGGGAGGCGGGACGCCGCGCGACCAATGGGTCGCGAGCCCTTGCAGACTTCGTGCCCGACACCACGCTCGTGACGATCGAACGTCTGCTGGGGGCGGATGCGATCGTCGTGGGTCGCACGAACGTGCCCGAGTTCTGCTACCGCGGGCACTGCTGCAATGACCTGTTCGGTTGCACCCGGAACCCGTGGGATGCCGGACGCACACCGGGCGGATCGACCGGCGGAGGTGCCGCCGCGGTGGCAGCCGGCATGGTTCCCGTGGCGCTGGGGAGCGACGGCGGAGGGTCGCTACGGATTCCGGCCAGCTTCTGCGGCGTCATCGGGTACAAGCCGACCTTCGGAGTCGTGCCCCGAGCCCCGGGCTGGCACGGCTGGTACAGCCTGAACCACGTCGGGCCCATCACGGCAGCGGTCGAGGATGCTGTCCTGGTCATGTCGGCGATCGCAGGCCCGGCCGACGAAGACCCCGCCTCGATTCCGCTTCACTCGTTTCCCGACGTCTGGATGTCGAGGCCGAGGGCTCTCGCAGGAACCAGGGTGGCCTTCAGTGAAGACCTGGGGCGAATCCGGATCGACCCGGAGGTGCGTGGGCGCTTCCGCGCCGCGGTGGCGCTGCTGCAGCGCGAGGGGGTCATGCTCGAAGCTGCCGACCCCGGCATCCCGAAGTCCGTGGATCTCTGGTTCGAACTGGCCTCTGCCGACAACCTGGCGTCGGAGGGGCCATTGCTCGCAAGCGGGCTGGTTGGAAGCGATGTCGCGGACCTCATCACCGCAGGCGAAGGGATCAGTGGCGCGGATTACGCGCGGGCACGAAACGCTCAGCACGACTACTCCGCCGCGTGGCAGCGGTTCCTGCGCGAGTACGACTTCTTCATCACCCCCACGATGGAGACCGTGGCGTTTCCGGTCGAGGCTCGCCAGCCGGAAGTGATCGACGGGCTGCCGTTGCAGGGCAAGGAAGAGGACTGGTGCCAGTTCGTCTACCCATTCAATCTGAGCGGTCATCCGGCAATCTCGATTCCGCTGCCGGTGGGAAGCGGCGCCCTGCCGATCGGCCTGCAGATCGTCGCACCGCGATTCCACGATGCTCAGCTGCTCGCGTTCGCCCGGGCGGTCGTCGAGGCATTCGGGGGCGTCGCGCGGCCGTCGATCTGATGCCTCAGCGCTGACAGTGCGGGCACCAGGTGACCGACCGCTCCTCGCCCGCTCGGGCGCCCAGCGACGCGCCCTGCAGCAGCGTGCCGCAGCGTCGGCACGCCTGACCGGCGCGTCCGTACACCCAGGTGCGCTTGCCGCGACGCAGGTCGCCAGTGGTGCTGCGGGCGTCGCGGTCGCGGTTCGCCACCAGCATCCGGTGCACCAGGTCGAGCGCGCGCCGTCCGTCGACCTCGCCGGCCGGCCGCGTGGGCGCGACGCCGAGCAGAAAGCACAGTTCGTTGGCGTACACGTTCCCAGCGCCCGCGACGACCGTCTGATCGAGCATCGCGGTGAAGATCGGCGTGTCGGAGTACGCCTCGAGGCGCTGCAGGGCCAATTCGACGTCGGCGTCCGTCCACGCGCCGAGCAGGTCGGGGCCGAGCCGATCGCGCAGGGCGTCGGCCTCGGCATCCGTCATCAGAGACACTTCCGCGAGATCGAAACCGACGCCGGCGACGGATGCCGCGCGCAGCACCACCCGGGCACGATACGCCTGTCGCGGCCACCGCTCCCCCGGCCACACCTCCACCCAGGCGCCCTCCATCCTGAGGTGGCTGTGCAGATTCCAATCGCCGATCCGATGGAAGAGGTGCTTGCCGTACGAGGTCACCTCGTGGAGTCGCTGACCGCTGAGGTCGACGGTCGCCAGTGTCGGAACGCGGAAGTCGGTCGCGTCGAGCACCTTGCCGGCCAGCGCCGCGTGCTGCCGTTTCGCCGTGCGGAAGACGTTGTCACCCTCGGGCATCCACGATCACCTCACCGCTGTTGCACCCAGCGCTCCGGAGTCAATGCGCTCCGGAGTCAATGCTCCGCCGCATCCATGAGCTCACGCACGATTTCCAGCGTTCGCTCACGATAGCGAAGTTCGGCTGCCGCCGGCACCACGATGAGCTCGTCAGCAGCAGTCGAGTCGAGCAGCTCGGCGATCGCAGCTCGCACCTGCTCGGCCGTGCCGACAGCCTGACGCTGGAGCCGTTCCTCGATGAAGAGCTCTTCGAACTGCGTGAGCTCATGGGCGAGCGCTTCTTCGATGCTCAACGGCTCAGGGTTCTGGCCTTGCCGTTGCTTGATGAAGCGCAAGAGTCCGGGAAGGGTTTGCGAACGCACCACCTCGACGTCTTCGTCAGAGACGACTTGCACGGCGATCGCGGCGTACGGGCTGTCGAGGTACTCACTCGGGCGGAAGTTGCTTCGATACATCCCGAGGGCGGCCTCGGTGTTCTCGCTCGAGAAGTGATGCGCGAAGGCAAAGGGCAGCCCGAGTTGGCCGGCCGCCTGCGCGCTGTACCCGCTCGAGCCCAGCAGCCAGACCTGCGGGCGATCGCCAGCGCCAGGCACAGCGGGAACCGGAGCCGTGTCATCGAAGTACGAGATGAGCTCCATGAGTTCGCTCGGGAACGCGTCTGCCCCGAATCGGTCTCGGCGCAGCGCGCGGCTCGTCTGCTGGTCGCTTCCCGGCGCTCGCCCGATCCCGAGGTCGATGCGGTCGCCGTAGAGCGCCCTCAAGGTACCGAACTGCTCGGCGACCACGAGCGGGGCATGGTTCGGGAGCATGACTCCCCCGCTGCCGACGCGGATGCGCTCTGTGCGAGCCGCGATCGCGGCGATGAGCACCGGCGGCGAACTGGAGGCGATGGCGCGCATGCCGTGGTGCTCGGCGACCCAGAACCGCTCGTAGCCGAGCCGTTCAGCGGCGGCGGCGAGCGCGACTGTGCCATGCACGGCATCGGCATGGGTGCCGCCGGCCGGCTTCAGGGCGAGGTCGAGCACCGAGATGGGTACCCTGCGGAGGGCGGTCATGGTTCGAGCACCCCATTGCTCTCCTGCAGATAGCACGAGGCGCACAGCGACTCATAGGTCACATCGTCGCCGTCGATCGCGACCTGGTCGCCGGAGAACACGAACTCGCCGTTGATCTTGCGACCGTTGAAGATCGCCTTCCGCCCGCACCGGCAGATGGTCTTGAGCTCTTCGAGCGAGTGGGCCACTTCGAGCAGTCGGCCGCTTCCCTCGAACGCACGCGTCTGGAAGTCGGTCCGGATGCCGTAGGCCAGCACGGGAACGTCGTCGAGCACGGCGATCCGCAACAAGTCGTCGACCTGCTCGACGGTGAGAAACTGCGCCTCATCCACGAGCAAGCAGGCGGCATCCTGCCCGGTGCGCAACTGCAGCTGATCGCGCTCATCGGCGAACCGGCTGCGCAAGTGCTCGTCGGCGCCGATGACGAAATCGGCTTCGCGCACCATCCCGAGCCTCGACACGATCGACGCGTCGCCGCGCGTGTCGATGACCGGCTTCGCGAGCAGCACCCGCTGACCGCGCTCCTCGTAGTTGTACGCCGCTTGCAGGAGAGCGGTGCTCTTGCCGCTGTTCATGGCGCCGTACCTGAAATACAGCTTCGCCACTAGCGCAGGTACCCGTCTTCGGCTGCTCTCCGCATGAGTTCCGACTTCCGTCCGGCGGGTCGGTCGACACGCGCGTACTTCTCGCGCACCCGGCGCAGGTAGGTCTTCGCAGTCTCGTACTTCACGTCCATGCGCTCGGCGACCTGCGACGTGCTGAGGCCGCTCGCGTAGAGCCGCAGTGCGGTCTCCTCGCCCTGGCTGAGACTCGGCCGCACGGGCGCCACCGCCCCAGAAGGGAGCGGGCGCCAGTCGTGCTGCAGCACCGTGTCGAGCGCCACGCCCATAGCGGTGCGGGCCGCATCCATCACCTGAGGCATCGATTCGGCCTTCGATACGAACCCGGCCGCTCCCGCGTTCAGCGCTCGCTGGCGAGCGTCATCGGTGTCGAGGCTGGTGAGCACGACCACTGCGGCGCCGGCCGCACGACAGGTGCGAACGCGTGCCTCGATCGACACCGGCTCTTGCAACTGGAAGTCGAGGAAGACGATATCGGTCGGGAACTGCGGGCTGCGCACCAATTCGATCCACGTTCGGGCGCACAAGACGACCTCGAAGTCGGGCGCGTTGGCGTCTATCCAGGTGCGGAGGCTATCGAGCAGCACCTCATGGTCGTCGAGGAGCGCGAGACGCCATCGACGATCGCGGCCGACCATGGACGAGGCGGCGTCTGGGGAAGCCGGCTCATCGTGCATAGCTGAATTTTAGCCACCGCACAGGACCGTCTGTGCCGTAGTCGAAGCGGTCGAACAGCGCGCGCAGCATGCCGTAGTACGGCGTGAGCCGGGAAGCCGCCAATGGCACGGTCTGATCGAGTGAGAATTCGATGCTGCAGTCGACGACATCCGAGTCGCCGTTCGCACCTGAGGAGAGCGCGATGCGCAGCGATCCGTCGACCAGTTGCGGATGCCGGCAGATCTGGCCGATCAGTGCACGCACCGCCGCCCGCTTCTCCGGCTCAAGGCCGATGGCCAGGCGGTCGGGATCGCTCACTGCGCCGCACTGCCCGACGGCTGCTTGCAACCAGGTGCGATTGGATTCTGCGACCATCACGTCTCTGAGCAGACGCGAGCGCTCTGCAGCTGCGGCTCGCAACTGCTCGTTCACCTCGCCGAGCTGCAGCGCTCGCTGAAACAGCGGGGTCACTTCGCGATTGAGCAGCGTGACGTGATCTTGCTGCACTGCTCGCGCGACTCCCCGCGCCAACTCGTCACTGTCGACGCCTGCCCTTTGTGGGGCGGTCGATTCCCACTCCCGGCGCGCGGCTATGGCCACTGTGGCGAACGCGGCCGCCGCGGTGCCGAACACCAGCACGGGTGCGCTGAACATCAACGGAGCCACCAAGGGCGGCGTCGCAGACAGCGTTCCGAAGGCAGCGAAGGTCACCCACACGGCAGCGGTCACCGTCGCGGTCGCGACGAGGAGTTGCCGGGGGGTGCAGTACCCGCTCTGAGCCAGGAGCAGCGTGGCGAGCACCACCGTCGACGCATGCTTCACCGCAGTGGGGTCGCCCTGCACCATCGCAGCCGATTCGAGAATATGCGCCGCGACTCCGAGGGTCATGGTCACGACGAACGCGCCGCGGGGGTAATGCAAGCGCAACGGACTCGACGCCCAGATCAGCACCACTCCCGAGATGGCGAAGGTTCCCACCGCCCAGATCGCGAACTGCGGATAGCGGTAGAGCGTGGCCTGCCCCGCCATCACGACTGCGGGGTAGGCGATCAGGGCCAGTGCGAGCACACGCACGACGGGAGCCGCTCCGAACATGCTCGCGCGATCGAGGCCCTGCAGAGTGTCGCCGGATGCCCTCATGCAGGGTCCTCGCAGACTGTGGCCGCGGTGGCGGTCACAGTCGCACGGTTGCTCGCGTTCGCGCTCCGGTTCGCGCTCGCCCTCGCGGTCGCGCTCGGGCTTGCGGCGAATGGCTCATCGTCGAGCGGCAGCGACAGCAGCACCGAGGTGCCGTGACCGGGCGTCGACCAGATTCGCGCGGCACCGCCTGCCCGTTCCATGCGCCCCAGGATCGACTCGCGCACGCCCAGGCGGTCATCCGCGATCGAGTCGGGGTCGAAGCCCGTACCGGCGTCGACGATCACGACGGTGAGCTCGCCTTCACCTTCGAGCACCGCCACCTCAGCCCGGTTCGTTCCAGAGTGACGTCGAACATTCGACAGGCACTGCTCCACCGCACGCGCCAGCGCTGACCCACGCGTCTCGTCGAGGCGAGCGATCGCATGGACGTCGCCGGTCAGCGCGACGTCGAGTCCATCGAGCCTCGACCTGGTCACGGCATCCTGAAACGGCGTATCGATTGCGATCGAGAGCTCCGCGGTCGTCGCTTCCAGCAACCACTCACCGCCGACCAGCCGCCGCAGGTCGCGCTCGATCGCGGTGCGCAAGCGAGCGTCGAGGGGGCCGTCGGGCATGCGGGCCAGGGCAGCCAGATGGCCGAGCACGGTGTCATGGAGCAGGGCCGCTGCCTCGCGCTCGGCCTCCAAGCGGATGCTGTCGACTCTGTCGTGCTTGAGTGCGCCATACAGATGGCGCCGAAGGGACTCTGCACGGCCCCCGCCGAACGCGGCACGAGCCAGCGCCGGCAGCAGGAAGAGGAACAGCATCACGGATACCGGGTGCACGCCCTCGTCGACGCCGGTGAAGGCGGTGCCGAGGAATACGCTGGCGACGCCGATGACGAAGCCGGCCGTGCTCCACATCACGCCGACGCCGAATGTCTTCGCAGGGCCCGCGTTGCAGGTGAGGGCGGCGATGAAGAGCACATAGATCGCAGCGTTTCCGCCGAGCTGCGGCAGCTGAGAGCTGAGCGTCACGGCGTACCAGAACGACGCCGCGCCGCCGACGATCAAGAACAACAGTGTGGCCGCGGTCGAACGACTGCGCACGAGCAGGCCGAGCAGGGCGATCGCGGGAACGGTTGCGGCTGCGGCCGGCCAGATGATGAGGTCGGGCGAACTCAGCTGCATCAACATGGGCGCCAACGCCGCGATCGTGAGGGACACGGCGGCTGCGACGTGACTCGCGAATGCGATCGCTTCACTCAGGCTGCGCATCGCGAGGTGCTGCGGCAGACCCAGGCTCATGCGTCTCCAACCGGCGTACCCACGAGCCGTGATCGGCTCAGGCCGACGCGGTACGCCAGCCAGTTCGCATTATGCCAGCGCGCACCGTCATCAGGACGCCCGATTTCGCGGGCGTGAAGCCGCAATCGGCTCGATTCAGGCGGCTCGCCATGACGGCGGACCGACAGGTGATCCGACGGCTCGCCGAGCGGGCCGTTTCTGGCACAAATCGCCACGCCGACCCCGTATGGCGGGCGGCGCATCGCGGGCGGCTACGCCAGCTGCAATGCCTTCGCTGTGCGGTTCAGCGTGCGAGTCGTGTTGGCCTTGTTGTCACTGAGTCGCTTGCCGTAGCTCGGGACCATCGCCTTGATCTTCGGCTGCCACGCGTCAGCGCGATCGGGGAAACACCGCTCGAGCAACTGCAGCATGATCGGCACAGCAGTCGAGGCGCCCGGTGAGGCGCCGAGCAGGCCGGCGATGGAGCCGTCTTGTGCGGCGATCACCTCGGTGCCGAACTGCAGCACACCCTTGCCCTCGGCATCCTTCTTGATGACCTGCACCCGCTGTCCGGCGGTGATGAGGTACCAGTCGTCGCCGTCGGCGTCGGGGTAGTACTCGCGCAGTGCGGCGAGACGCTTGTTGCGCCCGGCGAGGAGTTCGCCGACGAGGTACTTGACCAGATCGAAGTTCGAGAGCCCGACCTGGATCATCGGCAGGAGGTTGTGCGGGCGGATCGTCGAGAAGAGGTCGCCCCAGGAACCGCGCTTGAGGAACTTCGGGCTGAACCCGGCGTACGGCCCGAACATCAGGCTCTTCTCGCCGTCGACGACTCGCGTGTCGAGGTGGGGGACCGACATCGGCGGGGCGCCGACAGCGGCTTTTCCGTACACCTTGGCGTCGTGACGAGCGACGATGTCGGGGTTGTCGGTGCGCAGGAACTGACCGCTGATGGGGAAGCCCGCGAAACCCTTGATCTCGGGGATGCCGCTCTTCTGCAGCAGCGGCAAGGCGTGACCGCCGGCGCCCACGAAGACGAAGCGCGCGGTGTAGTACTCAGGGGCGCGGCCGACCTCGTGCCGGGTGCGGATCTTCCACAGGCCTTCGCGGGTGCGCTTGAGCGAGGTGACGCGCTCCTCGGTGTTGATGGCGGCGCCGCCGGCCACGAGATAGTCGAGCAGGTAGCGCGTCAGGGCGCCGAAGTCGACGTCGGTGCCCTGCACGACGCGGGTGGCCGCGATCGGCTGGCTCTTGGCGCGTCCAGGCATCAGCAGAGGAGCCCACTCGTGGATGACCCGCGGGTCGTCGCTGAACTCCATCGTGTTGAAGAGCGGGTGGCCCTTCAGGGCCTCGTAGCGCTTGCGAAGGTACTCGACGTTGTCTTCGCCCCAGACGAAGCTCATGTGCGGCACCGGGTTGATGAACGCCGACGGATCGGGCAACAACCCTTCACTCACCAGGAACGACCAGAACTGACGCGACACTTGGAACTGCTCGTTGATCGTGATCGCCTTCGCGGTCTCGATCGTGCCGTCCTCGAGCTGCGGCGTGTAGTTGAGCTCGCAGAGCGCGGAGTGGCCCGTGCCCGCGTTGTTCCATGCGTTGGAGCTCTCGCGAGCCGGCTCGCTCAGGGTCTCGAAGATCTGGATGGTCCAGCTGGGTTCCAGCTGCTTGATGATCGCTCCCAGCGTGGCACTCATGATGCCACCACCGATGAGCGCGACGTCGATGGGTTTTGTCACCCGACCATCCTATCGGCGCTCAGAAGTGCCCCAGCGCGGTCTACGCGGTGGGGGCCAGGCGCTTGGCCGCGATCAACTCGGCGATCTGCACGGCGTTCAGGGCCGCCCCCTTGCGCAGGTTGTCGTTCGAGATGAAGAGCGCGAGTCCGCGACCCCCGGGCACGCCCGGGTCCTGGCGGATGCGGCCGACATACGACGGGTCGCTGCCGGCGGCCTCGAGCGGCGTCGGCACATCGGTCAACTGCACGCCCGGGGCATCCTTCAACAGTTCCTGCGCGCGCTCGACCGAGAGCGGCTCGGCGAACTCGGCGTTCACCGAGAGCGAGTGGCCCGTGAACACCGGGACGCGCACGCACGTGCCGCTCACCAGCAGTTCGGGCAGGTCGAGGATCTTGCGGCTCTCGTTGCGGAGCTTCTTCTCCTCGTCGGTCTCGTGAAGTCCGTCATCGACGATCGAACCCGCCAGGGGCACGACATCGAACGCGATGGGGCGCACGTACGTCTTGGGCTCGGGGAACTCGACCGCGCGTCCGTCTTGCACGAGGCCTTCAACGTTCTGGTCGATGACCGCGCGCACCTGGCTGACGAGTTCTTCGGCACCGGCCAGCCCACTGCCCGACACGGCCTGGAAGGTGGTGACGATGAGGCGCTCGAGCCCTGCCTCGTCGCTCAGCGCCTTGAGCACGGGCATCGCGGCCATGGTGGTGCAGTTGGGGTTCGCGATGATGCCCTTGGGCGCCTCGTCGATCGCCTGCGGGTTCACCTCGCTGACGACGAGCGGCACCTCCGGGTCCATCCGCCACGCGCTCGAGTTGTCGATGACGGTGACGCCGGCGGCTGCGAACCGGGGCGCCTGGGCCCGGCTCGCGGCGCCTCCAGCGCTGAACAGTGCGATGTCGAGCCCGCTGGGGTCAGCCGTCTCGATGTCTTCGACCACGATGTCTTCGCCGCGGAACGACAGCGTCTTGCCGGCGCTGCGGGCAGTGGCGAAGAAGCGGATGCCGGCAATCGGGAACTCGCGCTGTTCGAGCAGGCCGCGCATCACCGTGCCGACCTGGCCGGTTGCGCCTACGACGCCGACGTTGAGTCCCTCTGCCACTGTTTCTCCTTGCTGGTGGTCTAGCGCGCCCAGTCCGCGCGCATGTCGATGACTAGTCTCCCGGATGCCGCTGGGATCGCGGTGAATGTTGCGCCCGTCGGCGCGTGCCCGCCACGGCCACGCCCGGCGGCCGTTGCTGCGCGGGCTCGCTGCGCGGGTTTGGTGCAGTCGCGACGGTTCAAACCCGCGCACGTGCACGAAACCCTCGCGACGGTGTCGGCGACGGGCCTGGGCCTGGCCTGTCCTAGGCCTGGGCGGCCTGGGCCTTGCGCCCGTCAGCTTGCTGCGAGGGTTCGGTGCAGTCGCGAGGGTTCAAACCCGCGCACATGCACGAAACCCTCGCGACAGCGCCGCCGGGTGGTGTCGCGCGGCGGTCAGCGTCCTGTGCCGGCGTAGACGACAGCATCCTGGTCGCCGTCGAGGCCGAAGGCCGTGTGCACCACACGCACAGCATCGTTGATCGTGTCAGCGCGCGTGACGACCGAGATGCGGATCTCGCTGGTGGAGATCATCTCGATGTTGATGCCGGCATCCGACAGCGCCTGGAACAGCTGCGCCGAGACACCCGCGTTCGACCGCATGCCCGCACCGACCACGGCGAGCTTGCCGATCTGGTCGTCGTACTGCAGCGTGTCGAAGCCGACCGCATCCTTCTCGGCACGAAGCGCCTGCAGCGCCGACGGGCCCTGCGCCTTGGGCAGCGTGAACGAGATGTCGGTGAGGCCCGTCTCGGCCGCCGACACGTTCTGCACGATCATGTCGATATTGGCGCCCGCCTTGCCCAGGATCGTGAAGATCTGGGCGGCCTTGCCCGGAATATCCGGCACGCCGACCACGGTGATCTTCGCCTCGCTCAGGTCGGCTGCGACGCCGGCGATGATTGCCTCTTCCACGTTCTCTCCCTCTTGCGGGTTGACGACGAGGGTGCCCTCGCTGTTGTTGAACGACGACCGCACGTGGAGCGTGACTCCGTGTCGCCGGGCGAACTCGACGGCCCGCAGGTGCAGCACCTTCGAGCCGGCCGCTGCGAGCTCGAGCATCTCCTCCGCGGTGATCCGGTCGATCTTGGTGGCCTTCTTCACCACTCGCGGGTCGGCGGTGAAGACGCCGTCGACGTCGGTGTAGATCTCGCACATGTCGGCGTCGAGGGCGGCCGCGAGCGCGACGGCGCTCGTGTCGCTTCCGCCACGGCCGAGCGTGGTGATGTCACGCGAGTCGCGGTTGAAGCCCTGGAAGCCGGCGACGATGACGATGGAGCCCTCGTCGAGCGCCTCTCGCAACCGCACCGGCGTCACGTCGACGATGCGAGCCGCACCGTGCTGCGAGTCGGTGATCATGCCCGCTTGGCTGCCCGTGAAGCTCCGGGCGTCCATGCCCATGCCCTTGATGGTCATGGCGAGCAGTGCCATGCTGATGCGCTCGCCCGCCGTGAGCAGCATGTCGAGCTCACGGGGTTCGGGGAACGGGGTGACCTCGCCCGCCAGATCGAGCAGCTCGTCAGTGGTGTCGCCCATGGCGCTGACCACCACCACGACGTCATTGCCCGCGCGGCGCGTCTCGACGATGCGCTTCGCGACCCGCTTGATGCTCTCGGCATCCGCAACCGACGATCCGCCGTACTTCTGCACGATCAAGCTCACGGGCGTTACTCCTGGGGGCTGTGGCACGTCTGAGTGCGTGGTGATTGCGACGGATGCTGAAACCGCCGGTTGCACGATCCTTCGGGCGCGCAGACCGGACGACCTCGAAGCGGTGGCCCCATTCTACGCAGCGCTCGGATGGCGCTCTGCCGCTCCGACCCGCGGGATGGTGCGGGTCGACCTACTCGACGACGCGCCGTCCCTCGAAGGCGCGACCGAGGGTCACCTCGTCGGCGTACTCGAGGTCGCCGCCCACGGGCAGTCCCGATGCGAGGCGGGTGACGCGCAGGCCGGGCTGTTGCAGCATCCGCGTGAGATACGTGGCGGTCGCCTCGCCCTCGAGGTTCGGATCGGTCGCGATGATGACCTCGGTGACGGTGCCGTCGGCGAGGCGCTGCAGCAGTTGCTTGATGCGCAGGTCGTCTGGACCGATGCCGTCGATCGGGCTGATGGCGCCTCCGAGCACGTGGTAGAGCCCTCGGAACTCGCGTGTGCGCTCGATCGCAACGACGTCTTTCGCCTCTTCGACCACGCAGATGGTCTGCGCGTTGCGCCGCGGGTCGCGGCAGATCGTGCAGGTGTCTTCTTCAGAGACGTTGCCGCAGATCTCGCAGAAGCGCACGCGCTCCTTGATCTGGGTGAGCAGTTCGGCGAGCCGGCTCACGTCGACGCTCTCGGTCTGCAGGATGTGGAACGCGATGCGCTGCGCCGACTTGGGGCCGATGCCCGGAAGTCGGCCGAGCTCGTCGATCAGCTCCTGAACGATTCCCTCGTACACGGATCAGTACCCGCCGTTCGGCGAGAAGGTGGAAGCGCTCGGCGACGCTGAGGGCAAGGGCTGCTCCTCGATGAAGCGGGCGCCCAGCACCTCGCGCACGACCGCCTCGCCGTAGCGTTCGCGGCCGTTGGCCGCTCGGGCCGGCGAATCGACCGTCGCCGGTGAGCGCAGCCCGCGCGACGACGCAGAGGCAGCCTGCACTGCGGATGAGGACGCCATGGATGAGGTCGCTGTGGACGAGGACGCTGAGGGCGACGCGGCAGCGGGCGAGGCAGCGGCGGATGCCGCGTTGGAGCGCGGCTCCTCGCTCACCGCTCCCCCGCCGCCCGAAGCGGCCTGCGCGGCGGGAGCGCCCGCGGACTCCGAGGGCGGACTCACGGGCGAAGGAACGGAACCTGGAATCGGTGCGACATCCCATGAGAGCGACGCCGGCTCCTCAGGAGTGGGTGGCTCGATGTCGGGGTAGTCGTCGGGCGGGGGCACGTCGTCTTCTGAGAACGGGATGCTCTCTGGCTGTGCAGGAGGGGTCACTGAGCGCCCTCGGGCCGCAGGTCTCGCCGCAGCTGGAGCTCCGGTAGCCGCCGATGAAGCGCCACCGCGCGAGCGGGCGTCAGCAGACGAAGCAGCCGGACCTCGCTCGTTGCGTGGCTTCGACCCTGGGTCCTGGTAAGCAGGGCCCACCCCCGGCCGCTCTGCCGCCTGCGAAGGCGGCGCGGCAACGCTCCGGGAACCCTCGGGACTCCCGGCGGCACGCGGCTTGGTGGCCGCATCTGCTGCCGTAGCAGCACCGGCTTCGGCGGAAGCCGGAGCCGCACCGGTGCCAGCCGAAGCCGTCGAAGCTGATGGGCGTCGCGCCTGACTCGAAGGAGGAGCACCTGCCCCGCGCGGCGCGTCACGCGCCCCGGACACGACGCGAGCGAGGAACTTCACCCGCACACCGAGCGCATCGAAGATGGCTCGCCGCAGGATCTCGCTGACACCCTCTCCAGCAGTCTCGGGCTTGCGGAAGCTGTCGACATCCGCCTGGTTCGGGAACGACAAGGTGAGCACGTCATCGACGAGGTCGCGAGGCTGAGCATTGAACACGACCGCCCACGCGCTGCGCTTCACCTTCTGCACGCGCTCGAGCACCTGGGGCCAGGTGTCGCGCACCTGCTGCACGGTCACCGGGCCTACCGGGATCGACGGAGGTGCATCGTCACTGCGACCCGAGACACCGGGAACTCCCCAAGCGGCCTCAGCAGCCCGGGCGGGCGAGACGTGGGGTTGCGGCTCGATCGCGGCGGAAGCAGGAGCAGTGGACGGCGCCGCGACACCGGCATCCGCCGTCGAAACGGGGTTCTTCGCTGCCGGGGCAGGTGCGTCGGCAGCCGAAACACCGTGCGCAGCTGAAGCCGGAGCGGCCACGATCGACTCGGGAACGCCGACAGGCGGCGTGTCGCGCTTCGAGGGCGCATCGCCACGAGCGGCAGCCCATGCAGGGGCCTGCGACGAGGATGCCGGCGAGACCGAAGCGTCGGGACCGGCGTCGACCCCGATGCGGCGCTCGAGCCGTTCAACCCTTGCCAGGGCGCCGCGCTCGGCGTCGCCGACAGCCGGCACGAGGAGCCGGGCGACCATCAGTTCGAGGTGCAGCCGTGGCGACGTCGCGCCCACCATGTCGGTGAGCGCTGCGTTCACCACGTCGGCCGCGCGTGAGAGCTCGGCGTTGCCGAACGCGGGGGCCTGCCGCGCCAGAGTGTCGAGTTCGTCTTGCGGGGTGCCGCGGAGCACTGAGGCCGCGCGTTCGCCGGTGGCAGCGACGACGATGAGATCGCGAAGGCGCTCAAGGAGGTCTTCGACGAACCGGCGCGGATCTTGACCGGTCTGGATCACACGGTCGATGGCGGCGAACACTGCCGAGGCGTCTCGAGCGGCGAGCGCGTCGATCACCTCGTCGAGCAGCGCACCATGTGTGTAGCCCAGCAGCGCGACAGCCCGCTCATAGTCGATCGACGTATCGTCTGAGCCGGCGATGAGCTGGTCGAGCAGCGAGAGCGTGTCGCGCACCGATCCCCCTCCGGCGCGCACCACGAGGGGCAGCACGCCGGCGGCCGCAGTGACCCCTTCGCTGGCGATGAGCCCTTCGATGTACTCGAGCATCTGAGCGGGCGGCACGAGCCGGAACGGGTAGTGGTGCGTGCGCGAGCGGATCGTGCCGATGACCTTCTCGGGCTCGGTGGTCGCGAAGATGAACTTCACGTGCTCGGGTGGTTCTTCGACGATCTTGAGCAGCGCGTTGAAGCCGCCGGAGGTCACCATGTGGGCTTCGTCGATGATGAAGATCTTGTACCGGTCGCGCGCGGGCGCGAAGATCGCGCGTTCACGAAGATCGCGCGCATCATCGACACCGCCGTGGCTGGCGGCGTCGATCTCGACGACATCGAGTGAGCCACCACCGTCGCGAGAGAGCTCGACGCAGCTCGGGCAGACGCCGCACGGCTCGTCGGTCGGGCCTTCGACGCAGTTCAGGCAGCGAGCCAGGATGCGAGCGGAGGTGGTCTTTCCGCACCCGCGAGGACCGCTGAAGAGGTAGGCGTGATTGACCCGGTCGGTGCGCAGCGCAGTGCGGAGCGGGTCGGTCACCTGCGCCTGCCCGATGAGCTCGGCGAACGTCTCAGGACGGTAGCGACGGTAGAGGGCGGTGACCACGGCACAAGAGTAGCCGTCACCACTGACAACGGATGCCGCCGGTGAATGCCGCTGAAGAACGCAGCGACGGATGCCGCCGCTCCCCGACGCGCACCAGGGAACACGCGCCATAGGGTGGCTCTCATGACCACTCTCTCGAACCGCACACGTGCGCTCGAGGCCGCGGTGCAGGTGCTCGGATCGCAAGGCGTGCGAGCGCTCACGCATGCGCGCGTGGACGAGGCCGCCGGGCTTCCCAAGGGGTCGACCTCGAACTCGTTCCGCACGCGGGCCTCGCTGCTCGCGGGCGTGGTCGAATGGCTCGATGCGGCTGACCGGAGCGCCCTCGACGATCACGGCGAGCGAATGCCGCAGACTGCCGAGCAGTTCGTCGATGCCCTCACCTCGTTCGCCCTGATCGCCACGGGGCCCGAACGTGCGCGCACCACCGCCCGGTTCGCGCTCTTCGTCGAGGCCGCCCACAACGACACCCTCCGCGAAACGCTCGCGCGAGGACGCGCGCATGTGCTGGCAGGTGCCGAGGCGACGCTCCGCGCGCTCGGCGCTCAGGACCCGGTGACGAGCGCCCGCACGATCGGTGCGGTCTCCGACGGCGTCATGCTGCACCGACTCACCGTCGATCCGGGCCTCGATCCGAGGCCGCATCTCCAGGCCGCCGTCGACGCCGCGCTGCACTGACAGAGGCAGCGCTTCACAGGAACGCTGCCGTGCACTACAGGCATAGTACACATCTACTATGAACGTAGTATCCTGAGCGCATGACCGATCTCGGCGCAGCGGTGGCGCTCACGGTCCCGGGCGTGAAGCACCGCACCCTCGAACTTCCCGGCCTCTCCATGCACGTCGCCGAAGCCGGCGACGGCGAGCCTGTCGTGCTGCTGCACGGCTTCTTCCAGCACTGGTGGGAATGGCGCCATCTCATCCCACCGCTCGCCGAGCGCTACCGCGTCATCGCGCCCGATCTGCGCGGCGCCGGCATGACCGATGCTCCCGGCGAGGGCTACACGCGTGAACAGCTCACAGCCGATGTGGTCGCACTGCTCGACGCCCTCCGCCTCGAACGGGTGCGGCTCGTGGCCCACGACTGGTCGGGGCTCATCGGGTTCCTGGTGTGCCTGCAGCATCCGCAGCGCGTGCGCCAGTACGTGCCGATGAGCACTGGGCACCCCTACATCCGCATGAGCGGCAAAGCGTTGACGGGGCTCTGGCGCACCTGGTTCCAGCTCGCGATCGCGACGCCGTGGCTCGGCCCGCGTCTCATCGGGCACGGGCGCCAGCAGTTCTTGCGCGACCTCTACCGCCGTTCGGTCGTCGACTCCGACGCGTGGACCGATGCCGACATGGAGGTGTTCCTCGCCCAGCTGCGCGACCTGCGGCGAGCACGCGACGGGTCGAAGCTGTACCGCGACTTCTTGCTTCCCGAGTTCAGCCGCATCCTTCGCGGCGCCTACCGGCAGCAGCGGCTCACGACCCCGACGCGCATGCTCAACGGAGAGAAGGATGCCGGCATCCAGCCGTCGTTCCTGCGCGGATACGAGTCGCACGCCGATGAGATGACGATTGAGCAGGTGCCCGGCGTCGGCCACTTCATCGCCGACGAGGCGCCGGAGCGGGTCGCGGCGCGGGTGCTCGCTTTCTTCGCCGAGTGCTGAGCCCGGAGCCGCGAACTCGCCGCCCGCTTCGCGCGGGCCTTGGGGAGGCATACCTGCGTCGTCGAGGGTTGCTTCACCTCGCGGAGCGGGAAACCCTGCCCGAGGCTGAGGGCACGGCTGCGACAGGGCGCGGCCAGGCGTAGAGAGAGGCGGGCGGTGCGCAGAAGGACGCGGGCTGTGCGCAGAAGGACGCGCAAGAGGGGGTAGTGCGGAAAAGAAAGGGACCCCTCGCGCACCCGACAGAGCCCGGTTACCCTTGCTACGTTTCCGTCCTGGGGGAGTTGGCCTGGATATCGTCACGCGAGGAGCCGTGAACGAGTCTAACCGACACGACCGAGTGAGGCACGAACAGCTGAACGCCGACGAGGGTGACGTTCAACCCACGAGGGAGATCGCCTGCCGCGCGATCTCGAGTTCCTCATTGGTCGGGATGACCATCACGCTGACGGGTGCGCCCTCCGGTGAGATGAGGCGGGCTTCGCCCGATTGCAGCTCGTTCCGATCGTCATCGACGCGGATGCCGAGGTGCTCGAGCCCGCGAAGTGCACGCCTGCGCAGCAGGGCGTTGTTCTCGCCGATGCCGGCCGTGAACACGAGCGCGTCGAGCCCGCCGAGCTCTGCGTAGTACGCGCCGATGTAGTGCCGGATGCGGTGACGCCATACCTGCAGCGCGAGCTCGGCGGCGGCATCCGATCGCAGCGCAGCGTCTTGCACGTCTCGCATATCGCGCGACCCGGTCATGCCGAGCAGCCCGCTCTCGCGATTGAGCAGCCGGTCGAGGTCGTCGACGCCCATGCCGGTCTGCCGGGCGATGTGGAAGATCGCGCCCGGGTCGATATCGCCCGATCGCGTGCCCATCACCAAGCCTTCGAGGGGTGTCAGGCCCATCGATGTGTCGATCGACCGTCCGCCTGAGACCGCTGTGATGGAGGCGCCGTTGCCGAGGTGCAGCACGATGGTGCGAAGCTCGCTGAGCGGGCGGCCGAGCAGCACCGCCGCCTGCTCCGACACGTACTTGTGCGAGGTGCCGTGGAAGCCGTACCGTCGCACGTCATACCGCGCGGCGAGTTCCGTATCGATCGCGTAGGTGTACGCCGCGGGCGGGAGCGTCTGATGGAACGCGGTGTCGAAGACCGCGACGTGCGGCACCCCGGGGAGCGCGGCTCGTGCCGCTCGGATGCCGAGCAGGTTCGCCGGGTTGTGGAGGGGTGCGAGCGAGGCGAGCCGGTCGATCTCGGCCTCCACCCCGTCGTCGATGAGCGTCGGCCCGTCGAATGCGCTGCCGCCATGGACCACACGGTGCCCGACCGCCGCGATCTCACGCCCGCTTCCGAGCTCCTCGAGCACGAGTTGCATGCCCTCGGTGTGATCCGCGATGAACGAGCCCGGCTCGCCGATGCGCTCGATGAGTCCGCTCGCCTGGCGCTCGCCGGTCTCGTGATCGAGCAGCTGGTACTTGATGGATGAGGAGCCGGAGTTCACGACGAAGACAGTGCTCATGCGCTGAGCTCCGAAGACTCGAGCGCTTCGGATGCCGCAGGCGCCGAGTCGGCCTGCGACGGCTGAGGCCCGGCATCCGCATCGAGTCCCGGTTGAGCCTGGATGGCGGTGATCGCGACCGTGTTCACGATGTCGCGCACGAGCGCCCCTCGCGAGAGGTCGTTGATCGGCTTCTTGAGTCCCTGCAGCACCGGTCCGATCGCCACCGCTCCGGCCGAGCGCTGCACCGCCTTGTAGGTGTTGTTGCCAGTGTTGAGATCGGGGAACACGAAGACCGTGGCACGGCCGGCGACCGCCGAGCCGGGCATCTTCTTGGCCGCGACTTCGGGGTCCGCGGCAGCGTCGTACTGGATCGGCCCCTCGACGAGCAGATCGGGCCTCCGCTCGCGCACGAGCGCGGTCGCCGCCCGCACCTTGTCGACGTCGGCACCAGAGCCGCTGTCTCCAGTCGAGTAGCTCAACATCGCCACGCGCGGCTCGATGCCGAACTGCGCCGCGGTACCGGCGGACGAGATCGCGATGTCAGCGAGCTGTTCCGCGGTCGGGTCGGGGATGACCGCGCAGTCACCGTAGACGAGCACACGATCGGCGAGCAGCATCAGGAAGACGCTGGAGACGACCGAGACCCCCGGCTTGGTCTTGATGATCTCGAACGCCGGACGGATCGTGTGCGCGGTGGTGTGCTGGGCGCCAGACACCATGCCGTCGGCGAGGCCGAGCTGCACCATGAGCGTGCCGAAGTACGAGACGTCGGTGACGGTGTCGGTAGCGAGCTCCGAGCTGATCCCCTTGTGGGCGCGAAGCCTCGCGTACTCATCCGCGAACCGTTCCCGCAGCTCGGGATCGAACGGGCTGACGATCGCAGTGTCGCCGAGTTCGACCCCGAGCTCTGCGGCGCGCGCCCTGATCGCCGCCTCGTCGCCGAGGATCGTCAGGCGCACGACGCCTCGTCTCACCAACTGCTCGGCGGCCTGCAGAATACGGTCGTCGGAGCCCTCCGGCAGCACGATGTGCTTCAGGTCGGCCCGCGCGCGTTCGATCAGTCCGCGTTCGAACATGAGCGGGGTCACCACATCGGATGCCGTCACATCGAGCGCCGCGAGCAGTGCTGCCGCGTCGACGTGCTCGTCGAACAGCGACACCGCTCGCTCGTGCTTCCGCGGCGACTCGGCCGCGAGGCGCCCCTTCGTGGTCGCCAGGCGCCTGGCGGTCTCGTAGGTGCCGAGCTCCGTGCGCGCGATCGGCACGCGTGCCCCGGATGCCGCGACGAGTCGCTCGATCTGCGGCGCAATCGGGAACCCGCCGTTCAGCAGGATGCCCGCGAGCTGAGGAAAC
The DNA here is from genome assembly GCF_029952955.1 of Ruicaihuangia caeni. Lineage (GTDB taxonomy): Bacteria > Actinomycetota > Actinomycetes > Actinomycetales > Microbacteriaceae > Ruicaihuangia > Ruicaihuangia caeni. The sequence goes on from NZ_JASATX010000003.1 coordinate 21,222, forward strand.
GCGCCCGACGTCTGCGACATGATGGCTCCGACGAGCACATCGGCCCGGTCACCGGCCGTCACCAGCACCGACCGCTCAATGAGGCGGCTCAAGACGTTCTCCATGGTCATGCCCGCGACCACGAACCCCATCGCCTCAGCATCGAGCAGCGCGGGATCACCGAAGAGCAGCTCGCTCTCCGTCGCCTCGAACAACGAGCGCACGGTGGGTGCGACGAGCACAGGGTCCTCCGGGATCACCCACACGTGAGCGCCCGTTGCGAGTTCACCTCCACCGGAACGTCGGCCGCCGAGGGTCTGTCGCACCCGTTCGCCGATGGCGTCGAGTTGCTCGGCATCCGCACGGTTGACGATCACGGCGAGCAACGCGGCGTGCTGGCTTGCGAGCTCGTGCTCCGTGACTTCGGCGAGTTGACGCAGCTGCTCAGCGCTGCGCGCGGTCGTGCCGTCGGAGGCGCGCCCGCCCAGTACGAGCAGCACGGGAGCGCCGAGGTTCGCCGCCACGCGCGCGTTGAACGATAACTCAGTCGGAACCGCCACATCGGTGTAGTCGGAGCCGAGGATCACTATCGCATCGCAGCGGTGCTCGATGGCAGCGAAGCGAGCAAGGATGCCGGCGAGCGCCGCATCCGGGTCGTTGTGCACGTCTTCGTAGCTCGCGCCGACGCAGTCCTCGTAGCCGAGGCCGGCGGTCTGGTGCTCGAGGAGCGCCTCGAGCACGTAGTCGCGCCCGTGAGTCGCGCGCGCGACGGGCCGGAAGACGCCCACTCGCCGCACTTTCCGTGCGAGCGCCTCGATCACGCCGATCGCGATCGTCGACTTGCCTGCTTGTCCTTCTGCTGAGGTGATGAAGATGCGCGTCGCCACGCCGTCACCCTACGCCTGACAGCGGCGAGCGCCCGCGCGCACCGTCCTCAGCGCGGGTGGGGCGCGGTCAGCGCGTGACGCGGAACAGGCCCGCGGCGCCCTTCTCGGCATCCGACACGATGTGGGTGACGAAGGGATACTCGCCCGCTTCGGCGAAGGTCATCTCGACGAAGCCGCCTTGAGCCGACATGAGCGCGAGCGCCTGTGCGCCGCCGACGCCCGTGCTGCCGCCATTTCGGAGCAGGTAGTCGCCCTCGACGAACACCGTGTCGAACTGCGCGCCGATCACGTGGAACGAACTAGGACGGTTCGGCCCGGCGTCGAGCACCCAGACACGCACGCGTTCAGCGGTCTTCGCTGCGAGCGGTGCGTGACGGTATTGAGCGGCGTACCCGTTGAATGCCACGAGATCCGGATGCTGTGAGGCGATACGTGTCGGGTCGGCGATGTCGTTCTGCGGGCCGAGGTAGAACTCGGACTGCACAAGCAGGTATTCGCGGTCGACAGGTACGAGCCCTGGCGGATCGATGATGACCGCGCCGAACATGCCATTCGCGATGTGCAGCGACATGGGGTCGGTCGCGCAATGGTAGAGCCAGATGCCGGCGCGCTCGGCGGTGAACGTGAACGTGAGCTCTTCACCGGGGTCGATGGTCTGAAACGCACGGTTCGGTGCGAGCTGGCCCGCGTGGAAGTCGACCGAGTGGCCGATGGTGCCGTCGTTGATGAGCGTGATCTCGAAGGCGTCGCCCACCTTTCCGCGCAGCACCGGGCCGGGGGCTGTGCCGTTGAACGTCCACAGACGCTGGGTGACGCCCGGTGCCACTTCACGAAGCGCGTCGGTCGCGCGAAGCGTGACGCGGTGCGTCGTCGCGGCCGGAGTCGGCACCAGGCGCGCGTCGTAGGGATCGAAGTCGTCACCGGGTTCGGCGCGGAGGTCGACGTCGGCTGCAGCGCTCTCCTCGTTGCCGTTGCGGGCGCCTGGTTCGCCGGAAGAACCGTGGCCAGCTTGGTGGTCGGGGCTGTCGGAGTCACCGCTGCTCGAACCGTCGCCGCTTGAGCCGTCGCCGACCGAGACGCCGCGGGCATCCGCGCCCACGGCGATCACGGTCATGACCATCCCCATCTGCCGGTGGCCCGCTACCGAGCACCATGCGTCGAGGTCCTGCCCGATGATGCCGACGTCGACCGTGACGGTGTCACCGACCTGCACGCGCCCGGAGTCGACGCCGTTCTCGAGTACGAGATCGTGAATCGTGTCGTCGTCATTCGTCAGCACGATGACGAGGCGGTCGCCGGCAGGCACCTCGATCTCGCCGGGGTTGAACCGCATGTTCTTCATCGACACCTCGACGGTGGTCGTCTTGCCGGTCGGTGTGACCTCCGCGGTGTCGATCACGCCGAGCCCTGCTGATGCCGGGTCGAGGGCGATACCAGCGATGACAGCGAGCGCGAGCGTGCCGATCGCCGCGACGACCGCGCCGCTGCGGGTGCGGGCGACCGGCGTGCCCGCACCAGGGCTGCCCACGCCCGAGGATCCCGTGATGGAGTTGCGAGCGACAGCATCCGCCTCTCGACCCGTTCGTTGGAATGCCACTATCTGCGGGGCTTCGCCCGTTTTCGCTGCAGATCGCGGCATCCCGGTAGAAGCGGGAGGGGCAGAGGCGGCGGCAGGGGCAGTGCGCAGCCGCCGGGCGGCAGCGAGCGCCCGCACCGCGAGCACGAGGAAGCTCACGAGCACGCCGAACACGACGAGCGACACGACGACCTTCACCAAGCTCGGCACCGGCAGCAGGTAGACGACGATGCCCGCGTTGGTCGTGAGCACGCGGTACAGCGCGCCGCGATCGAGTTCGTTCGCAGCAATGCGACCCGAGGCCGGGCCACCGCCGAGCACGACAGGCAGCAGATGGCTCATGGCGCCCAGCAGCACCTGCGCCGCGAACCCGATCGTGAACGGCGCGATCAACCATTGGACCGAGCGCAGCGCGTCTGACGGTTCGGGCGTGAGCGCCACGATGGTGCCGAGCGCCGCCGCGCACGCCAGGAGCCATCCGACGGCGGCGCCGATGCTGAGCGACGCGTACGAGCTGGGTGGCGCGCTCCGCGCCTGCCGCGCCCACTCGACGACCAGCATCCCGGCACCGGCGAGGTAGCCGAGCACGCCGACGGCGGCGAGCGGCAGGATGCCGGTGAGTGCCCCCGAGCCGGCGACAAGCGTCGTGAGCACAAGGATCGGCAAGGCGCGCCGCGCCGCGGCATCCGTTCCAGGAGTGACGCGCGTATGCACCACGGTGGGCCAGAGCAGCACGACCGTGCCGAGCACTGTCAGACCGATCCAGCCGAGCAGGTTCACGGCGAGGTGGGCGAGCACGAAGCTCGCCCACTGCCGGTCGTCGAGGTCGAGTTGCGTAAGCAGCACGCCGAGCGCGGCCCCGAGCACGAAGACCCACGCCGCGGCGACGTAGTAGCGCACGAGGGGCGCGAAGCGAGCCGGCAATGCGCCGCGCGTCTGGAGCGCGAGCGTGGCGCCGTGTGCGAGCGCGTTGAGTGCGACGAGCGCGCCGCCGATGAGCACGAGCAGCGATTGCCCTGCGGTCATTCCGGCGACCACGAGCGCTGCGCCCAGCGTGTGAGCGGCGAGCCGTGCCGCGTGCCAGGGTCGTCCACCGGGTGGCGGGCGGCGGGTGAGGGTGTCGGCGAAGTGCTGGCTCCACACGAGGATCGCGGTGCTGATCGCACCGAGCAGCAGGAGGTGGATCATCAGCCACGCGCCCGCGGGCACGAACCGGTGAACGACGACGATCACGCCTGCGGCGATGAGCCAGGCGACGACGAGCGCGTTCATCACGGTGTACCAGGTGCGGCGGGTCACGGGGCTGGCTCCTCGGTCGGGGTCGTGTGGGCCGGGGTCGAGTCGTCGGTAGTCGCCGGGGTCGGGGCCGAGCCAGCGGTCGGGTCGGTGTATTCGGGGCGGCGGAGCGCGGGAGCGGCGGCGCTGATGATGCGCCCACCGCGCACCGCCGAGATGACCGCGAGCACGACGAACAGCAGCACCGCCGTGACATTGAGCGCGCCGCCGACCTGAACCATCGCGTGGACGCCGCGGGCGTCGCCCACCGCGATCCGCAGCAACAGCGACGCGTGCAGCAGCAGCACGGGAACGTAGAACATCGGCCGATACGGCAGCTTCCGGCGCAGCACAGCAGGCAGGATGATCGGCGCGTGCGCCATGATCATCGACAACACGAACCCGAGGAACACCGCGTGCAGCACCGCGTCATAGGCGACACCGTCGGTGGGGTCGCCCGAGAGCAGCCAGATGCCGGCGGCGACCGCGAGCCAGCCGTAGCCAGCGAGCAGGCACCAGGCTGCGTACCGAGGCAGGCCAGTGGCGCGGACGAGCCTCGTCGCGACGTCGTACGCGAAGAGCCACACCACGAGCGCGGCCAGGGCCGCACCGAGCAGTGGATATCCGGCAGCCGGCCACAGGGGCGCGGTCGTCGCGCTGGCGGCGACGACGCCGGCGGCGGCCAGGCCGAGCCGTTCGGCACGCGAGTTCATGCGGGGTGAGATCCGTGCGAGCTCGATGCGTTCACCCACGATCGTGAGCACGAGGAAGGCGGCCATACTCGGGGCGAGGTGTGGAATGCCGACGTCCCCGAGCCAGAGCAGAGCGGCGCCGAGTCCGTTGACAGCGCCGAGCGCCTGCACCGCGATCGCACGGCTCGCCTGGCGGCGCCACACCGCACCATAGACGAACAGCAAGGCGATCATGGCGAGCACGAAGCCCGTCTGGCCGACCGCGAGGGGCGCTTCGGTGAGCAGCAGGATGCCGGATGCCCCCGAGAGGAGCGGCGCACTGAACGCCCACCAATGCTTCACCGCCACGGCTCGCTCAAGGATCACGAGCGTGCCGATGAACCCGAACACCATGAGCGGCGCGTGAAGCAGCTGCATCCGATCGGTTGTGATCGGCGCAGGCAGACCGAGCAGCAGCAGCGCCGCATCGAGCCCGGCGAGGAGTGCGATACCGGCCGGCAGCACTAGTGCGATACGCCCGCGCATGGTGGCCTGGCGCATCGCCGGAGTGGCGGGCCCGCCCCCGGTCGGCCGCAGGGCCGCAGTCATGCGTCCAGGCTACTCGGCGGAAGACGGGGGGCACCGCGGTGGCGGACGAGGGCGGGGCGGATGCCGGGGGCGGGCGCGGCGTCGGTTCGCGTATGCTGTGTGAGGCCGCGTGACTCGTCGCGCGCCCTGGAGGATTCGCCTAGTGGCCTATGGCGCACGCTTGGAAAGCGTGTTGGGTGCAAGCCCTCGGGGGTTCGAATCCCCCATCCTCCGCTCGAAAAACGAGACTCCTTCAGGGGTCTCGTTTTTCGATTGGACGCTGCGGTTCGAACCTTCATCAGGTGGGCCCACACTGCCCGGTTCCGGCGCGTCGCGAAGCGACGTGACGGCCGTGGCGGTGGGGACGAATCCCCCATCCTCCGCTCGTCGGGAGACCCGTCAGGGATCCCGCACCTCAGCCGTTGCTGCCCGGGCCTCCGCCCTGCCCATTCCCCCGGTTCTGTCCGGGAACCTTATCGGCGTTCTCCGAGCGGTTCTGCTTGGCTTCCTTGGCGGGGCCTTCTTGCTCGGCTTGCTTCCGAGCCTCCTCCGCCTGCTTCTCCGCTTCGCGCTGTCGTTTCTCTGCGGCGTTCTGCTCCGCCTTGTCGGCAGCCTGGCCTTCTGCGTCAGAGTTCGTCGACTCGGTGCCGATGGGAGTGACTACCGGTGCGGGTTCCGCCCCTCCGGCATCCGTCCCTGCTTCAGGGGCAGGCTCGGACGGCTCGGTGATGGCCGTCTGGTCGAGCTTCTGCGACCCATCGCTCACGGCTCCGGCGGTCAGCATGCCCGTGATGGCGAGGAGGCTCGCGGATGCAGCCGCGACCGCCCCGGCGATGACGCGCTGGCGCCTGTTGGCGCTCCCCCGAGACGCGACCAGGGGCACGACGTTCCCATCGGCGACGAACGGCCGGGTCGGAGGATCGGTCGACACCGTCGCGGGGCCGGGGTCAGCGGTCGTCATGGCCACAGCAGCAGTCGGAACGGCGGCGAGAGGAAGCGCCGCCGGCACGCGAGACCGAGGTTCTTCGGCTGCGCCGGGGGCGCCCTTGAGCTTCGCTGCCGAAAGCGCCACGTCCAGTGCGGTGGGTCGCAGTGACGGATCCGTGCTGGTCATGCGACGCAGCAGGTCGCCCCACTCGGGTCCGACCGATTCGGGGACTGCGGGAGGGTTCACCAAGCGAGCAAGCGCGACTTCGAGGCCTTCACCAGGAGCATGTGCCGGTTCCCCGGTGAGAGCCTCGATGAGTACGAGCCCGAGCGAGTAGATGTCGACGGCCGGAGTCGCGTCGTCGCCACGCAATTGCTCGGGGGCGAGATAGGCGGCCGTTCCGATCACGACTCCAGGAGAGGTCTGCTGCACCGAATCGATGAGGCGCGCGATGCCGAAGTCGGCGAGCTTCGCGCGGTAGTGACTTCCAGGGAGGTGCGGAGGCGCCATCAGCACGTTCGAGGGCTTGACGTCGCGGTGCACGATGCCCGCGGTGTGCACCACGTGCAGTGCCTCAGCGAGTTCGATCGCCAACTGAGCGACGTCGTCGCTCGCCATGGCGCCCCCGGCCAGGTGAGCGCGCAGCGTGGGACCGTCCACGAACTCCATCACCAGGTACTCAGGAGCGCCGGGTTCGAGGCATGCGTCGAAGAGCGTGACGAGCGAGGAGTGGTTGAGCGAGGCGAGCACGGTCATCTCGCCCCGGGCTCGTCCGGGCGTGGCCGACGAATCCGCGGAGGAGTCGACACCTTCGCGCACGAGCTTGATGGCGACGGTGCGGCCGAGCATCACGTCCTCCGCCCGGTACACGCTCGCCATTCCGCCTTGCCCGACGCACTCGCCGAGCCTGTAGCGACCACCGAGCAGGGACTCTGCGGACGGCGACTCGGTGGAGGTTGTCTCCAGGGCCTGCATACTGTCCTCCTCGGCCGCGCTAGAGAATCGCGACCGGCTTCGACGGTAACCCCGAGTGGCCCCCCTGCCCACCCTCTCTGACCCGAAATTCAGAACGCTCGTTCTACCTGAGCGTTCGCCGACGGAAACTGTCGCGCTGCCTGGGCATTCAGGCTGTTCGCAGCGCCTCTGAGACGGGTGTACTGCCTGAGTTGAACCGGATCGGCGCGTGAGGGTCACCGGCTGGTGGCTGCGAGTTGGGCGCAGTCGATGCAGAGTTCGGCGGTGGGTCGCGCTTCGAGCCTGCCCGGTGCGATCGGGCCTCCACAGCGCCGGCAGACGCCATAGGTGCCCTCCTCGACTCGCCGAACCGCCTCGTCAAGACCGTGCAGATCAGCGCGGGCAGTCTCGACCAGCGCCGTGACTCGCGACCACTCGTGCGACATGGTCGGCCCTTCGGGGTCATGCTCATCGTCGGCCGAGCCATCAGCGCGCGACGAACGGATCGTCTCGAGCTCGCGCTCGAGCTGCTGGAGGAACACCACGGCGTCCTGGCGCATCGCCACGAGCCGCTCGCTCAACTGGTCGAGCTCTACAGCATCCATTCGTCCACGCTATGCCGCGCCCCCAGCTTCCGCGAGCCGGTACGAGCGCGGGTGCACGGCCGGGACCTGTCGACAGCAGACGCGCGACCCGAGCGCATCGCGGCCCGACGCTACTCGAGCCCCGCCTCACGGGCGAGCGCTGCCGCCTCCCCGCGATCCCGCACCTGCAGCTTGGCGAAGATGTTCGAGACGGTATTGCGCACCGTCTTCGGCGCGAGGTAGAGCAGTTCCGCGATCTGCGAATTCGTACGCCCGGCCGCCAGGTGCTGCAGCACCTCGCGTTCGCGCTCGGTGAGCTGCGGGAACGACTCTGCGAACGGGGTGGCCGACCGGCGAGCGAAGTACTCACCGACCCGAGAGGCGAGCCGCCCGCCGAGCACCGCATCGCCCGCGGCCACCGCACGGATGGCCCTGGCCACGTCGGCCTGGCCCGCGCCCTTGAGCACGTACCCCCTGGCGCCCGCGCGCATGGCTTCAGCGACGGTGCCGTCGTCCTCCGACATCGTGAGCATGAGGATGCCGGCATCCGGCTGCCGCTCGATGATGCGTCTCGTCGCCTCGATGCCGTCCATGACCGGCATCTGCACGTCCATCACCACGACGTCGGGCCGTTCGGCGAGCGCCGCTTGCACCGCTTCGGCGCCATCCGCCGCGGTCGCGACGACCCGAAGGTCGCCGATCGAGGTCAGCAGCGCCGCGAGCCCTTCCCGGTACACCGGGTGGTCGTCGGCGATGACGACGGTGATCTCAGCCATTCCGGTGCTCTCCGGGGTCGCTCACGGCCGCGCCGCCGATCGGCCAGCTCGCGCGCACGATCGTACCGCCGCCGTCGCGTTCGAGCAGTTGCACCGAACCGCCGAGTTCCTCAGTGCGCTCATGCATCGAACGGATGCCGACCCCGGCGACCGTATCGAGCGGAACGCCGATGCCGTCGTCGCTCACCTCGAGCGCGAACTGCCGGTCGTCTCCGCGCAATTCGACGCGCAAGTGCTGCGCTCGGGCGTGACGCCCGGCGTTCGTGAGCGCCTCGGCAGCCACTCGATAGGCGGCGACCTCGACCGCGGGGGGAAGCGCCGCCGGCATCCGCTCGATTGAGAGCTCGGCCCTCAGCCGTTCGCAGAGCTGCTGCAGTGCTCGCTCGAACCCGAGGTCGTCGAGGGCGGGGGGACGCAGATCATGACTCACCCGGCGGATCTCGCCGATGCTCTCGGAGAGCTCGGAACTCGCCGCCTCGAGCAGCACGGCCGCACCCTCGGGGTCACGCCCCAGCAGATTGCGCGCCGCGTCGAGCCGGAGTCCCACCGCGGCGAGCGCTGGCCCGAGGCCGTCGTGCAGGTCGCGCCGAATGCGACGGCGCTCCTCCTCGCGCGCAAGCACCAGCTTCTCGCGGATGCTCTGCAGCTCGCGGCTCACCGCGTCGAAGCGCACCGCCGCTGCGGCCTGCCGCACGAGGTCGGCGAGCAGGCGCTCGTCTCGCGACGACATGCGGGTGCTGCGTCTGCCGGCCGCGAGTTCGAGTGTGCCGATGGTCTCACCGCGATACATGAGCGGCATGGTGCGCGCGGTGTCGGTGCGCACGCCGTCTTCGGCGAGCAGCATCCCGCCGTCCGGTCGTTCGATGCGCACCGCCGCGTACGGCGAGGCGAATGCCTTGCGCACCGCACGGGCGATGTGCGACAGCTGATCGTCGGGCTCGTCGCTGCGCTCGAGGCGCTGCGCGAGGGCGGAGACGACGCCGTAGGGGTCTCCCCTCCGGCCGTTCACCATGCGGTTCACCAAGCCCAGCAGCCGCTCGCGCAACGGCGCGTAGACGATCAGCACTGCGATCATCGCGACGATCGCGAGTGTGCTGTCATCCGCCAATCCGCCTGCCAGCATCACCAGTGCGAGGTCGACCACGATCACCGCCGCGACGAGCACGGCATAGACGATGCTCCAGCCGATGACCCGGTCGATCGCCCCGAGCTTGGACCCGGTGATCGATGCCACCAGCGCCCAGCACACCGCTGCCGTCGTGAGGGTGAGCACCGCCTGCGCCAAGTCGTACGGCAGCACAGTGACGCCGAGGATGAAGCCAAGGCTGAACACACTCCCTGACCACGCCAACCAGCGCAGCTGCCGCCGCCTCACCTCGTCGGCGCCGGCCGACCTCGCGATCACCACGATCGCGGCGAGCGCCAGCGCGCCGATCATCGCGGGCACGACCAATCGCAGGAGGATCAGCCACCCGCCCGGCGGCAACTGCACCCCCCAGTCGAAGTCGATCCAGGGCCGCACCCGCGAATCGGGAGCCCCGAAGCGGTGACTCGACTGGCCGAAAGGCGCCGTCACGAGCATCAGGGCCAGAAATGCCATGAGCGCAAGGCTCACGAGTGCGAGCGCCTTCCAGACGCGTCGTCTGGGAAGTCGCCCGTCAGGGAACAGCACGAGCACGAGCGGCACGGCGAACATCGCAATGCCCGAGCACCGCTGCACCAGCCACAGCGCGGCAGCGACGAGAGGCAGTTCGGGCGACCCCGTCGCCGCCACGTTCACCCACCCCGCGCTCAGCCCGACGAGCAGTTGTCCGAAACCGAACACGAGGAGGATGACCGCGATCGGATGCCGGGGCATCCGACCCGCCATCAGCGCACCCGCCGAGGCGAGGCATCCGCCCGGGAGTGCGAGCGTCCATGCCGGAGCCACCGGCGGGTTCTCGCCGCGGGCGGCGACGAGCAGGTCGAGCGCCACTGCTGCAGCGGCGAGCGCCACCGCGAAGGAGAGCGTGACCGACATCGCCACCGGCGAGGCCCGCAACACCCTGGCCCCGGTCGCCGCGCCGACGGTCACTGACATGTGCTCATCGTCGCAGGCCGGACGGCCGCTGTCAGCGGGCAATTGTCCCGACCCTGTCCCGTTCTGCGGGGACATCGTGCCGCTGAAGGCATGGCGCGCCGTCACTGTCCGCCCGGGACGCATGGCCGCGATCGTGGCATCAGTTGGAACCACCTCGACCGATTGGAGCACCATGAACACCAGCACCATCCCTCGCGCCGCACGTACCGATGTGCCGGCGCATAGTGAACCGAAGGCGCCTCAGCAGCGCCAAGCCGTGCGGGCCGGGGGCCTCGCGATCACCGCGCTCGTCGTCGTCTTCGGAGTGCTCGTCGCGCTTCCGTGGCCGGAGGGCGAGCGCTATTCGCTGACCGGTGCGTTGGCGGCGATCGCCCTCGAGCTCGCGATCGTCGGCGTGCTGCTCATCGTCACGCTTGCAGGCGGCGTGGGCCGAAGCAGCGGCTGGCGAGCGATGGGCGCCGTGGCGATCGTGCTGAGCCTCGGCACGATGGCCACCAGCATCACGCACGCGATCGCCCCGAGCGAGACGAGCCTCACCGTGTCGAACACCGCGATGTTCGTCACGGCGGCCGCGACGTTCGCCGTCGCGCTGAGGGTGGCGCTGAACGGATCGTGGCGCGGCGCGGCGCGGGCGCTGCCGCTGGTCGCGGCATCCTGGCCGCTGATCCCCTTCATCGTCACCGTGCTCGAACAGGGCGACCAGCCGCTGGCGTGGCCTGCGTACATGACGTTCATGACGCTCAGCCACCTGGCGATCGGGCTCACGTTCGCGATCTCGCCCCAACTGACGGAGCGCGCACGCCGGTGACGGGGTGCGGTGAGGCTGCGGCCGCGACCGCATCCGGCGCAGCAGCCGCTCGCGCCGCCATCGGGCCGCGAGCACGACGACATCGGTCCGGTGAGCCCATTCAGGGCCGCCGGACCGATGTCGTTATGGATGCCGCGCGACGCCTTTGCGCTACGCCGCTTGAGGAGCGCGCTCCTCGAGCCCCCAGGGCTGACCGTAGCCGCCCTCCTCGACGGGCTTCGCCATGAGTTCGAGGAACGGTGCAGCGTCGAACGCCTCAGGGCCGACGACGCCCACGCCGTGCCAGACACCGGTGGCCAGCAGCTCGAGGGCGATCACAGGATTCATCGCGGTCTGCCACACGACGCATTGCGCGCCATACTCGGCCATCGTCCACTCGTTGTCGCTGACGTGATAGAGGTAGACCTCGCGCGGCTCGCCGTCTTTGCCGAGGCCGGTGACCCAGACTCCCGCACAGGTCTTGCCCGTCATCATCGGGCCGATCGTGGCCGGGTCGGGCAGTGCTGCGGCGACCACATCACGCGGCGCCACTTCGACCGGGCCGTTCGCGGAACGCACGCGGATCGGCGTGGTGGAGTCGAGTCCGAGCTGGTTGAGGGTCTTCAGGATGCCGATGAACTCGTCGCCCAGCCCGTACTTGAACGTCACGCGCTGCGCGTCGAGGTACCGCGGCATGAGCATGACCTCTTCATGCTCGACGTTGACGCACTCGACCGGCCCGATGCCCTCGGGGAAGTCGAACACCTCCGGCTCGGAGAAGGGTTCGGTCGTGTACCAGCCGCGGTCCTTCTCCCACACCACCGGCGGGTTCAAGCATTCTTCGATCGTGGTCCAGATGCTGAACGAGGGGGCGAACAGTTCGTTCCCGGCGCTGTCGCGCACGACGAGGTTCGCGCCGTCGCGAGTGCCGAGCTCGTACACCTCGCTGAACAGATGGTCGACGGCGTACCGGGCGAAGACATCGCTCAGCCCGGGCTCAACGCCCATGCCCACAAGCGCCAGCCGCCCGGCGGCCTGCCAGTCGGGCGCCTGCGCGAACTGATCGTCGCCGAGCTTCACCCCGGGCTGCTCGTACGGCGCGGTCGGGTGCGGTTCCGACAGGCTCATCGCCATGTCGAGGTAGTCGGCGCCGCCATCCAACGCGCCGGTGAACACCGAGGGCACGAACTTCGGCTCGACCGCGTTCATGACGTGCGTGATGCGGTGCTCGCGCACGAGCGCCGTGACGCTCGCCGGGTCGCCGGCATCCACCCTGGCCGCGATGAAGCGCGAGCCCTGATCGCCATGGCGCTCGGTGAGCCAGGCGATCGTTTGCTCGGCTCGCTCCGGGTCGTAGTCGCTCACGACCATGGTCTCGAAGAAGTTGCGCCGTGCGGCGATCTTCGCGATCGCATTGCCGACGCCGCCGGCACCCACTAGCAGGATTCGCATGCCCTGACCGTAGCGGCGTCATCGGCCTCGCACCAGAGCGAGGCCGTCAGAGCCGGTAGCCGGATGCGCCGCCGGAGCCGTCTCGGCGCCGGTCGTCAGAGGCGCCGCCGGAGCCGGTCGTCAGGCGCCGCCGGAGCCGGTCGTCGGAGGCGCCGCCGGAGCCGTTCGTCAGAGCCGGTCGAGCGCCGGCCGAGAGCCGGCCGTTAGAGCCGGTCGTCAGAGGCGCCGCCGGCGCCCGTCGTCAGAGCCGGTCAAGCGCCTCTGTCAGATCAGCGAGCAGGTCGTCGACCGACTCGATGCCCACCGACAGACGTACCACGTTCTCGGGCACGGCGAGCTCGGTGCCCTTGACCGACGCGTGCGTCATCTCGCTCGGGTAGCCGATGAGCGACTCGACGCCGCCGAGCGACTCCGCCAGCTGGAACAGCGTCGTGCTCTCAGCGAGCTTGCGCGCGGCATCACTGCCACCACGCACGGCCAGCGACAGCATCCCGCCGAAACCGTGCATCTGCTTCGCGGCGATCGCGTGACCCGGGTGATCAGGGAGGCCGGGGTAGTAGACCCGTTCGATCTTCGGATGCCGCTGCACTGCCTCGGCGATGGTGCCGGCGTTCGCGCTGTGCCGGTCCATGCGCACCGGAAGCGTCTTGATGCCGCGCACGGTCAGCCACGCCTCCATCGGCGACGAGACCGCTCCCGCACCGAACTGCTGGAAACCGACCTTGGCGGCGAGTTCATCGTCATCGAGCACCACCGCCCCGCCGAGCACGTCGGAGTGCCCGCCGAGGTACTTCGTCGTCGAGTGCACCACCACATCGGCGCCGAACGACATGGGTCGTTGCAGGTAGGGCGATGCGAAAGTGTTGTCGACGACGACCAGAGCGCCCGCTTCGTGGCCGATCGCGGCGAGCGCGGCGATGTCGGTGATCTTCATCAGCGGGTTGCTGGGGGTCTCGAGCCACAGCACGCGAGTCTCGGGCCGGATCGCGTCGCGCACGGCGTCGGCATCCGACATCTCGACCGTCGAGAGCCCCACTCCCCACGGCACGTGCACGCGGTTCACGAGGCGGTGAGTGCCGCCGTAGACGTCATTGCCCATGAGCACGTGGTCGCCCGGCTTCAGCACCGCGCGGAGCAGCGCGTCTTCTGCCGCGAGGCCCGAGGCGAAGCTGAATGCGTGCTTGGCGCCCTCGAGCGAGGCGAGCATCGTCTGCAACGAATCGCGCGTCGGGTTTCCGCCACGCGCATACTCGTACCCGCCGCGGAACCCGCCGATGCCGTCTTGCACGAACGTCGACGACATGTAGATCGGCGGCACCACGGCGCCGGTGGTGGGGTCGAAGGCCTGGCCGGCGTGGATCGCGCGGGTGTTGAAGTCGTAGCCGTCGAGGCGGTCGGTGTGGTGAGTCATCTCAGAACCCTTCTCCGTTGAATCGGATGCCGTCGCTCCGCCTGTGGTCTGAAGCCAGGCGGGCGGGCGCTCAGCGAGCCGCGATGGGGATGCGCCTGTCGATCATGGGCGTGTGCGCGAATGGGCGAGGGCCCGGTGGCGAAGGATCGCCGCCCTCGTGATGGTGGCGATCGGCTTGCCGAGGTCGAGCACGAGCGCCGAGCCGACCCCGCGCTCATCGAGCAGGCGCTCGGCGTCTTCGATCGGCTCGTTGGCTCCGACGAGCGGCAGCGCGGACGCGGGCAGCGAGTCGAGCCGGGCGAGAACGGTGTCGCCGGTGATGCCGCCCTCGGCGAGCGCGGAGAGCAGTCCCGACTGGGTGACCGCCCCGGCCACCTCGCCGAGCACGACCGGCTGGGCGGCGCTCAGCACGGCGAGCTCCGTCACGCCGTGGTGGGCCATGGCTTCGACTGCCTCGCGCACGGTCGCGTCGCGGTGGATCGCGATGAGGGGCTCGGTGCCGCGGGCGACCTCGGTTCCCGAAGCGCCCGAAGCGCCGGCATCGCCGGCATCCGCACGTGACTCGTCGAGCACATCGCGCACTGTGAGCACTTCGCTCTCGTCGGGCTCTTCGCCGAAGCCGTGGTGATCCATCCACGTGTCGTTGAAGATCTTGCCGAGGTAGCCGCGTCCTCCATCGGGCAGCAGTACGACGACGACGGCGTCCTCATCGAGGGATGCCGCGGCTTTGAGCGCAGCGACGACCGCCATCCCGCTCGAGCCGCCGACGAGGATGCCCTCTTCGAGTGCGAGCCGTCGAGTCATGTCGAACGACTCGGCATCCGTCACTTCGATGATCTCGTCGACCTGCTTCGGGTCGTAGGCACCGGGCCAGAAGTCTTCGCCCACGCCCTCGACGAGGTACGGACGCCCGCCGCCGCCCGAGTAGATCGAGCCCTCGGGGTCGGCGCCGATGATGCGCACGCGATTGCCCGAGACCTCCTTGAGGTACCGGCCGGTGCCGCTGATGGTGCCGCCCGTGCCCACTCCCGCGACGAAGTGCGTGATGCGCTCGTCGGTGTCGCGCCAGATCTCGGGGCCGGTCGTCTCGTAGTGACTCAGCGGGCCGTTCTGGTTCTCGTACTGGTTGGGCTTGAACGCGCCGGGAATCTCGCGGGCGAGGCGGTCGGAGACGCTGTAGTACGACTCGGGGCTGTCTGGCGCGACCGAGGTCGGCGTGACGACCACCTCGGCGCCGTAGGCCTTGAGCACGTTGCGCTTGTCTTCGCCCACCTTGTCGGGGCAGACGAACACGCAGCGGTAGCCGCGCTGCTGCGCCACGAGAGCGAGGCCGACACCCGTGTTGCCGCTCGTGGGCTCCACGATGGTGCCGCCGCGCTTGAGCTTGCCCTCGCGCTCGGCCGCGTCGATGATGCGGGTCGCGATGCGGTCCTTCGATGAGCCGCCCGGGTTCAGGTACTCGAGCTTGACGAGCACCGTGGCCTTGACATCACCGGTCACGTGGTTGAGCTTGACGAGGGGGGTGTCGCCGACCAGGTCGATAACACTCGCGGCGTACTTCATGACTGCGAGGCTAGCAGCGGGGTCTGATGCTGTTACGTGTGCTGAGCGCCTGCGCCGCCCGCCGCCCGCGTGAGCTGCCCACCTGGCGATCCGTTGACCTGCGAGGGTTTGCTGCACTCGCGCGGGATTCAACCCCTGCGGGTGCAGCAAACCATCGCGACGGAGAGCTCAGTCTCAGTCCGGACGGCGGATGCTGCGAGTGCCTGCGGCGGCAGCAGCGCTCAGCGCTCATCGGCAGGCGGGCACGCCGAGGCCGAAGTTGACGTGCCGCGTGGGGTGGCGCGGGAATGCCGAGCGGATGGCGTGACACCGGCATCCGTCGTCCGGCATCCGGCATCCGGCATCCGGAGTCCGGCATCCGTCGTCCGTCACCGCTGCTGTTCGAAGAGGCGCGCGTAGGTGCCGTTCGCGGCGAGCAGTTCGGCGTGGGTTCCGTGCTCGACGACGCGACCCCGCTCGACGACAAAGATGACGTCTGCACCGACGATGGTCGAGAGGCGGTGCGCGATCGCGATCGTCGTACGCCCTCGCGAGGCAGCGTCGAGCGCCTGCTGCACGACACGCTCCGATACGGTGTCGAGCGCGCTGGTCGCCTCATCGAGCACCAGCACGGCGGGGTCCTTCAGGAGCACTCGCGCGATCGCGATGCGCTGCTTCTCGCCGCCGCTCAGCCGGTACCCGCGTTCGCCGACGACCGTCTCGTACGCGTCGGGGAAGCTCATGATCGTGTCGTGGATGTTCGCTGCCCGTGCTGCAGCATGCAGTTCCGCGTCGCTCGCATCGGGCTTCGCGTACCGGAGATTCGCGGCGATGGTCGAGTGGAAGAGGTACGTCTCCTGACTGACGATGCCGATCTCGGCGATCAGGTCGTCGTGGCGCAACTCTCGCACGTCGGTACCGGCGAAGCGCACCGCCCCACCCGACACATCGTAGAGACGCGGCACCAGGTAGCCGATGGTCGTCTTACCCGCACCGCTGGGGCCGACGAAGGCGGCGAACTGTCCGGGCTCGATGCGAAAGCTCACCTCGCGAAGCGTCGGCTCTGCCTCGCTCGCGTCTGGGTAGTGGAAGCTCACGCCGTCGAACTCGACGAGGCCGACGAGGGTGCGATCGACCGGAGCGGATGCTGCGGCATCCGTGATGCTCGGTCTGAGGTCGAGGTACTCGAAGATGCGCGCGAAGAGGGCTTGCGAGGTCTGCACGTCGAGCGCCAGGCGCATGAGACCCATGAGAGGGAATAGCAGGCGCCCCTGCACCGTGGTGAAGGCGACGATCGTGCCGGCGGTGATGCCTGCGGCGCCGCCCGTGATGAGGAGGCCCGAGACGAGGTACACGATTGCCGGCACCGCCGACAGGAAGATGTTCACGAGCGCGAAGAACCACTGGCCGCTCATCTGCTGGCGCACCTGCAGCCCGACCTGCCGCCTGTTCTCGTCGGCGTAGCGGTCGGTCTCGGCGCGCTGACGGTTGAAGCTCTTCGCGAGCAGCACTCCCGAGACGCTGAGCGCCTCCTGCGTGATCGCGGTCATCTCAGACAGCGACTCCTGCGACTTGGCGGCAATGCGGGCGCGCACCTGCCCGACGCGCCGCTGGGCGATGACGAGCACCGGCATGAGGAACAGCGCCACGATCGTGAGCTGCCAGCTGAGGAGCAGCATGGCGATGAAGGCCGCGATCACGGTGACGGTGTTGCCGAGCACGCTTGAGATGGTGTTGGTGAGCACGTTGGCGACGCCGCCCACGTCGTTCTGCAGGCGCGATTGGATGACGCCGGTCTTCGTGCGAGTGAAGAAGCCGAGCTCCATCGTCTGCAAGTGGCGGAACAGACCGACGCGCAGTTCACCCATGACGGTGTTGCCGACCGTGGCGGTGAGCCAGGTCTGCCAGACCCCGAGCAGCGCCGACACCACATACACCGCGATCATCAGGCCGACCAGGATGCCGAGGACCTGCAGGTCGGGACCGCGCTGATGCTGCGGGAACAAGCCGCGGTCGAACGCCTGCTGCGTGAGCAGGGGCGGCACGACGCTGAGCGCAGCGCCGACCAGCACGAGGGCGATGGTGACGCTGAGCTTCGCCTTGTGCGGCGCGAAGAGCGCGGCGATCCGGCGGAGCAGGTGCGGGATGTGCGGGGCCTCGGCGTTGATCGCGCGCTGCGCCTCGGCATCCCCGCCACTGATGCGGGCACCCGGCCTGCCCCCGCCGCCGCCGCGGCCTGCTCCCACCACACTCACACGGCGAGGCTACCCCCGCGCTGCCGAGTGCCTCGGCGGTGCCGGCTGCCTTGGGGTTCCAGTGCGCCCGACTTCGCCGCGCCGCGGCCTCCGCCTTCGTCTCCGTCGTCGCTTCTGCCTTCGCCTCCGCCTTCGCCTTCGCCTTCGCGTTCGCGTTCGCGTTCGCTTCAACTCTCGCGCGGGTTTGCTCGAGCCGCTTCGGCTTCGACGGCAACTCACGCGAGGGTTTGCTGCACCCGCGCGGGCTCAAGCCGTCGCGACTGCATCAAACCCTCGCGCGGACCGGAGGTGAACCGTCACGTGAAGGAAGGGTCGGTCGCGGACCGGAGGTCGTCCGTCGCGTGAGGATGACACCCCTCTCGCGGGTCGAAGGCCGTCGCGACGGTTTGCTCGAGCTGCCCCCGCGGCGTCGTGCTGACACGCGCGAGGGTTTGCTGCACTTGCGCGGGTTCAAACCATCGCGACTGCATCAAACCCTCGCGTGGCCAGCGGCCAGGCGCTCGCGTGACGGGATTCGCGCCGGAGCCGATCGGCGCGTGTGGAGCTTCGGTCAGGGGGTGTGTCTTAGGCGCGCGGGACACCGAAGTCGGACAGCAGCGCCCCGAAGCGCCGTGGCGAGATCGCGTCGTCCCAGGTCCAACGCTCGAAACCCCTGACTTGCCGGCGCAGCTCGTCTTCTCGGCGCTTCTCGGCGATGACGGATGCGGCGGGCGACATCCCATTCAACTCGCGCGACCGCGAGTACTTCACGAGCCCGTCAAACTCGCCGATCAGCGCCTGCCGTCTCCAGAAGAAGTCGACGAACGAGACACCTCCACCCGGGCGGTCGAAACGCACCTGAAGCTCTGGAACCTCGAAGCCGAGCTCGATCATGCGCGCGCGGCTCAGCGACTCGCCGGCGCTGCCGGAACGCCTGTCGGCGGCTCGCAGCACGCGCAGCGCACGTCGGAGGCCGCGCGTCGGTTGAAGGGACTCGAGCGTCTCCAGCAGCGGCGCCGGAGTGTCCGCGTCGATCAACGCGAGCGCTCGGTCAGCAGCGGCCAGCGCGGCTGCGAAGGATGCTGTCAGCGCGAGGTCGACGACCGTGCGCTCCAGCGAGGTGACGAGCAGGCCCTCCACGACCACCGGGCGCACAGGAGACTGTGTCGTGTGGACGCAGCGACCAGCAGAGTTGCTGCCGCTGCGGGTCTCAGCCACCACGTGCACCCTGCCCGGTGCGTCGCCGATGAAGGGAAGACCATGGAGGGCAGCGGCGGAAGCATGACTGAAGACGAGGGGCTTGTGCGCGACCGCGGCTTCTGCCCGCATCCGCCACACATGCCGCTCCTCCGGATCGGCGGCCGCGTGCACTGCCGCATCGGCATAGACGCCGCGTCGCAAGGGCGCGAGTCGGCCGGTAGCGACCGCTCGTGACACTGCTCGGCTGCTGAACCCGAGCTCGGTGAGCTGAGCGGTCGTGACCAGGCCGTCGTGGGAGGCGAGCGCGACTTCGAGGTCGTCGGCGAGAGCGGAGTGCAGCATCCGTCCAGCACACAAGACGACCGCGGAGCATGGATGCCTATGCGACGGCCTGTGGGCGAGGGCGCGGCCGTGTGAACTGTGGTGGCGGCGCGAGGGTTTGCTGCACTACGTCGGGTTCCAACGCGCGCGGGCGACGCAAACCCTTGCGACAGCGCGGAGGGCGACGCAAACCCTCGCGACAGCGGGGGCTGGCCGCAAGGCACAAGTCGAGGCAACTGCGGCGGGGGCGTGACTGTGACTGTGACTGTCGCGGTCGCGGTGGTGGCGGCGGCGGCGGCGGTCGCGCCAGGGATTGCTGCACTCCGTCGGGCTCCAACCCGCGCGAGCGACGCAAACCCTCGCGACAGCGCGGAACCCGGGCGGCTACTTCTGCGAGCCGGCGAGCAGCGCCTGCACGAAGTAGCGCTGGAAGGCGAAGAAGACGACCAACGGCACGAGCATCGACAGGAACGCGCCCGACGACAGCACATCGATGTTCGCGCCGAACTGCCGCAGTTGGCTCTGGATCGCGACCGTGAGCGGTTGCGACTCGGAGTTGCTGAAGATCAGCGCCACGAGCATGTCGTTCCACGTCCACAGGAACTGGAAGATCGCGAGCGAAGCGATCGCCGGCCCGCCCAGCGGAAGCACGATCCGCGTGAAGATCCGGAACTCGCTGGCACCGTCGATGCGCGCGGCCTCGAGCAGCTCCCCCGGGATCTGCGTGAAGAAATTGCGCAGCAGGAATACCGCGAACGGCAGGCCGAAGGCGATGTGGTACAGGATCACACCGATGATCGACCCGAAGATGCCGATCGCCCCGAACATGCGGGCGATCGGGATGAGGCCCACCTGCAGCGGCACGGCGAGCAGCACGATGATCGCGATGAGCAGCCAGTCGCGCCCCGGGAAGTCCATCCACGCGAAGGCATAGCCCGCCAGCGCCCCGATCACCACGACCGCGACGGTCACCGGCACGGTGATGACCACGGTGTTCCAGAACGACCCGGTGATCGTGGGGTTCGACAACAGGTTGGCGTAGTTCTCCAGCGTCAACTGCGCGGGCGCGGTGAAGACCGTCCACCATCCCGACGAGGTGCTCTCGCCGATCGGCCGCAACGATGAGATGAAGAGTCCCACGGTCGGCACGAGCCAGAACACCGCGACGATGATGAGCAGCACGTTCACGATGCCGCGGCCGAAGAAGGCCAGCACTCGTTCCGCAGGCGTGCGCTTGCGCCGCACGACGGTGAGATCGCTCACGGTCACGGCGCACCTCCGGCATCCGCTGCTCTGCTCATTGCTCTCGCTCCTGCTTGAACCGGCGCACGTTGATGATCATGAACGGCAGCACGAGCACGAGCAGCAGCACGACGAGCGCGCTACCGAGGCCCTGGTCATTGCCGCCTCCGAACGAGACGGTCCACATCTCGACGGCGATCACGTTCGCCGCCGGCTTCGACGCACCTGGTGGTATGACGTAGACCAAGTCGAAGATCTTGAGCACATTGATGATCAGCGTCACGAACACCACGATCAGCACGGGCGCGAGCAGGGGCGCGGTGATGCGAGTGAACACCTTCCACTCGCTGGCCCCGTCGATGCGAGCCGCCTCCTGAAGGGAGCGGTCCATGGCCGAAAGCCCAGACGAGATCATCACCATCGCGAAGCCGGCCCAGATCCAGATGTACGAGAGGATGATCACGCCCGTGATGAACGAGGCGCTCAGCCACGAGACGCCCTTGTACCCCTCATCGAAGTTCGACGCCGGGAGAGCAACGCGGTAGCTGCCTGGGTCGAGGCCCGAGAGGGTGTACCGCCCGTCAGCGTCGGTCTCCGCAGAGGCCGCGATCGTGCCGTCAGCGGCGACCGCATCGACCTTGATGTTCGGCAGGCCCTTCTTCCCGTCACCGAGTTCGCCATCCACCCCGCCGCCGCCGGGCACGACATCGAGCCACACAGTGCCGCTGATCTCGTCATTCCCCGGCGTTTGCGCCTCCTGAGCATTTCCGGTCTCGGGAGGAAGGTCGGTCTGACGGATGCCGACGAGCGGAAAGTTCTGCGTCGACCCGGTGGCGACCTCCCCCTCGCTCGCCACGAGCCCGCGGTCCGCCACGATGCCTTGGTCCTCCCGGGGCCGAGCGCCCGGATACGCCGCGTCGTCGCTGAAGACGCTGTTGACCGCGACCAGCGAGGCATTCACGACGCCGAGGTTAGGGTTCTCCTGGAACATGCCTCGGAAGATGACACCGGCCGCCAGCATCGAGATCGCCATGGGCATGAAGACGATGAGCTTGAAGGCATACGACCACCTGATCTTGTCGAGCAGAACCGCGAAGATCAGGCCGAGCACAGTGCAGGCGATGGGAGCCACCAGCACCCAGATGATGTTGTTGCGGATCGCGGTGAAGGTGGAGTCGCTCGTGAACATCGTCACGTAGTTCTCCCACCCGATGAACCGGTCACCGGTGCGGTCATAGAGAGACCTGATGATCGTGTAGATCATCGGGTACACCACCAGCGCGCCGAGCATGACGAGCGCCGGCGCTAAGAAGGCGAGCGCGATCAGGCCCCGGCGCCACCGCGAGCCCGAGGAGGGGCGGCGGGGTTCGCCGTCCCTCCTCGGTTGCTCGCGCGGCGGCTCAGGCGGCGCGACTGCTGCCTGCGTCATCCGTCACCCCCCTGATCGGTCACGCCGGTCAGCTCGTGTACGCCGCCGCTGCAGCGGACTCCAGTTTCTGCTGGGCGCCTGCGACGTCGCTCGGGTTCTGCAGGAACTCGATCATCACTTGCCAGAAGCCCTGACCCGGCGTGCCGCCGAAGGCGCTCGGGGTGAGGTCCGACATGTCGAACCGGAACGTCTCGGCGCCGGTGAGCGCCTCAGCGATCTTCCTGGAGACGTCATCGGGGTACTTCGACGTGTCGACGGCGGTGTTCGGTGAGGTGAGGCCTCCGTTCGGCACCCACTCCTCCGCAGCTTCCGGCGAGGCGAGGAACGCCATGAATGCAGCTGTCACATCGTCGTCGACGAACGCGACGGCGACGTCACCGCCACCCATCACAGCGGGAGCCGAGCCGTTGACCGATGGGAAGTCGTAGAACAGCGCGTTCTCGCCCACCGTCGAGTTGCCGTCGTCGGTGATGTTCCCCGCGACAAAGTCGCCCTCGTATACCGTGCCGGCTTTGGGGTCGGCACCGAATACCTCAGTGACCGACTCCGGGAACGTGCGCTGCGCGGCACCGGGTTCCACCAGGTCGCTGCCGAACAACGTTCCGAGCACCGTCAGCGCTTCGGCGACGGATGGGTCGGTCCACGGGATCTCGTGCTTCGTCAACTGGTCGTACTTGTCACCACCCGCGGTGCGAAGGTAGACGTTCTCGAACCAGTCGGTGAGCGGCCATCCGACGTCGGCGCCGATGGAGATGCCCGCGTATCCCGAGTCGGAGACGAGCTTCAACTGCTTGAGGAAGTCATCCCAGTCTTTCGGCTCGGACGCGCCGGCTTGGTCGTAGATGTCCTTGTTGTACCAGACGGTCGACTTGTTGGAAGCCTTGAACCACACCCCGTAGAGCGTGCCGTCGACCGAGCCGAGGTCGATCCAGCTCTGCGAGTAGTTGTCTTCGACCGCCTTCTTCGCGTCGCCGGAGAGCTCGATGAGCTTGCCGTCCTTGGCGAACTGGTCGAGCAGGGCAGGCTGAGGCAGCAGAGCGACGTTCGGAGGGCTTCCGCCTTCGATCTGGGTGCCGAGAGTGGTAGCAGCCTGGTCGCCGAAGCTCGAGTAGTTGACCTTGGCGCCGGTGTTGTCCTCGAAGCGCTTCAGAACCTTCTCGAAGTTCGTCTGCTCGGCGCCGGACCACGACGCCGAGACGTTGATCGTCTCACCGCTGAAGTCTTGATTCGGGGAGTTCGTATTGGCATTGTTGTTGCCGCCGCCCCCTCCGGTGCAGCCGACGAGCGTCAGGGCGAGTGCCCCGGCGATCGCGAGGGGCGCGAGGCCCCGTCTGTGTTGCAGGATGCCACGCATTTCTTCTCCTCATCACTGAGTGCTGAGCGAGTCGCCCGAGCTTCGAGAAGATGCTGTGGTCGGAAAAGCGGAGCCGCGGAACCTCTCAAGCGACCGGGCGACGATCGCAAGGTGCTTCCCAGGTTCAACGTAAGCCGCCGCCTCAAGGGCGGCAAGGGCACCGTCGGGAGACGTTCTCCGAATCGTTACTCTCGCCGGACCACGGATCGCGAGGGATTTGACCCGTTAAACGACGGATGCCGCGACACGAAGTCGCGGCATCCGGTGCAGTGTTCCGTTGTCGCCGTGGCGACTGCCCCTCGCGGGGCGCGGCTCACTTGAGGACGACGGTGGCGCCGGCCTCTTCGAGCTGGGCCTTGGCCTTCTCGGCGGTCTCCTTGTTGGCACCCTCGAGGACGGTCGACGGAGCGCCGTCGACGAGCGCCTTCGCCTCACCCAGGCCGAGGCTGGTGAGCGAGCGCACCTCCTTGATGACCTGGATCTTCTTGTCGCCTGCGGCCTCGAGAACGACGTCGAACGAGTCCTTCTCCTCGGCCTCTTCGGCACCGCCAGCAGCGCCACCGGCGGCGGGGGCCGCGGCAACGGCGACGGGGGCGGCAGCGGTGACCTCGAAGGTCTCCTCGAACGCCTTGACGAACTCGCTGAGCTCGATGAGGGTGAGCTCCTTGAACGCCTCGAGCAGCTCCTCAGTGGAAAGCTTGGCCATTTCTATCTCCTTGTTGGCAGGGTTTGTAGTGGTTGTTGTCGTACCGCGGATTAGGCGGACTGCTTCTCACGCAGCGCGTCGACCGTGCGAACGGCCTTCGACAGCGGAGCGTTGAAGAGGTATGCAGCACCGAACAGCGAGGCCTTGAAGGCACCGGCCAGCTTGGCCAGCAGCACCTCACGGCTTTCGAGGTCGGCGAGCTTGGTGACCTCTTCGGGGCTGAGGGCGTTACCGTCGAAGTAACCGCCCTTGACCACGAGCAGAGGGTTTGCCTTGGCGAAGTCACGCAGGGACTTTGCAACGGCGACAGGGTCGCCGTGAACGAATGCGATCGCCGACGGGCCAGCGAGCTGGTCGTCGAACGCCGTGATCCCGGCGTTGTTCGCCGCGATCTTGGTCAGCGTGTTCTTCACCACGGCGTACGTTGCGTCCGCACTGATCGACTTGCGCAGCTGCTTGAGCTGAGCGACAGTGAGGCCGCGGTACTCGGTCAGCAGAACGGCGGTCGAGCTCTGGAACTTCTCCGTGAGCTCGGCAACCGAGGCTTCCTTGTTCGCCATGGCGCTCCTTGATGAATTGAGCCGGTGCCCCTGGCGCACCAATGAAAAAAGCTCCGGCGCACGCGCACGGAGCTTGGTCCTGCCGACGGATGCTTGGCATCCGTCTTGGAATCTCACTTCATACACCTGCGCAGGCCTTCACCCTTGGTGAACCTTCGGTCGCACACCCCTTCGGGCACGCGACAACCGGCGGTCTTTGGCTTCGACAAGGGTACGCGGAGGGTGTCGCTACGCGCAAATCGGCAACACCGGCTCCAGGGGCGACCGCCAGGCGGGCAGGCGGGCAGCACAGTTCTTCAGGTGATCGCAGGCAGGCGGAGGGTGAATCGGGTGAAGCCGGATGCCGCGGCATCCGTCGCCTCCGTGGCATCCGTGGCACTCGGCTCGGCAAGTCGGCTCTCGACGGTCAGCGATCCCCCGTGCGCCTCGGCGATGGCGCGCGCGATGGCGAGCCCGAGCCCCGTGCTGCCACCGTTGGCGCGCGTGCGAGAGCGTTCGCCGCGCACGAAGCGCTCGAAGAGCGTCGCCTGCAATTCGGGTGCGATGCCAGGGCCGTCGTCGGTCACGGTGATGAGCACCTCGCGTGACGAGCCGTGATCCGGCATCTGCGGGACGTGCGACGAGAGTGCCACCTCGACACGCGTGCCCGCCGGGGTGTGCAGGCGCGCATTCGCAAGCAGATTGCCGACGGCCTGCTGGAGCCTCGCGGCATCCGCGTTCACAGTGACCGGCTGATCGGGCGCGTCGAGCGACCACTCATGGTCGGGCGCAGCCGCTGCCGCGTCGGCCACGGCGTCGCGCAGCAGCGCACCGATGTCGACCGGATGCCGTGAGAGCTCGGTGCCGGCATCGAGCCTCGCGAGCAGCAGCAACTCGTCGACGAGTCCGGTCATCCGCACCGATTCGGATTCGATGCGGGCGAGCGCGTGCCTGGTGTCGTCGGGCAAGACGTCAGCACCTCGCCGTGTGAGCTCGGCATACCCGCGGATCGAGGCGAGGGGCGTGCGCAGCTCATGGCTCGCGTCGGCGACGAACTGGCGTACGCGTCGCTCGCTCGCCTCACGAGCGGCGAGCGCTGCGAGCACGTGGTCGAGCATGCGATTGAACGCCTGCCCGAGGCGGCCGAGCTCGGTTCGCGGGTCATCGAGTGCGACCCGCTCGGCCAGCTCGACCTCGCCGCGATCGAGCGGAAGCTGCGCGACACGACCGGCGGTCGCCGCGACGCGGTCGAGCGGGCGCAGCGCCGCTCGCACCACCATGCCTCCCGCGAGCGCGGTCACGATCAGCGCAGCCGCGGTGATGGCCGCGATCGCGAGGGTGAGGTTTCGCACCGCGTCGTCCACCTGCTGCTGCGGCAGACCGACCACGAGCCCGAGGCCCGGTGCGAGTTCGACCTGCGTGACCCGGTAGTTGCCGAGTTCACCGCCCAGCTCGACGGTTCGAGGGATGCCGTCGGCCTCGACGCCGAGCAGCGCGCTGAGCTGCGAGCGCGTGAGCGTGTGCACCTCAGCGCGCTCATCGAAGTACTGGGCCCGAACGACCACCCCGTCGAGCACGACCAGACCGATCGTTCCGCTCGATTGCGCGTTGCCGAGCCCGGGGGCCGCGTTGCCTGGCGCGCTCAGTTCGGCCTCGATCGCGCGCTCGCTGCGCTGCTGCGCCAGCGCCACTTGCTGATCGAGCTGCGACATGAGGAGCCCCCTGAGGGCCAGCACACTGACCACACCGACCACGAGGCCCAGCACCGCGATCATCGCGATGACGCCGAGCATCAGCCGACGTCTGAGCGACCACGGCGCGCGGGAGAACCGCGGCCGACCAGCGACTGCGAGCTGCGAGTTGGCCGCCTCTCCTGGGGGCGCAGCTTGTGATTCGGGCGGCGACGGAGCGGGCGGGACTGAGACGCGAGCCTCGACGGCATCCGTCTGTCGGTCGGTCATGGTGCCGGCTTGATCATGTAGCCGACCCCCCGCACCGTGTGGATCATCGCGGGGCCCAGCGAGTCGATCTTCTTGCGCAGATACGAGATGTAGAGCTCGACCACGCTCGCCTTGCCATCGAACTCGTAGCTCCAGACGCGATCGAGGATCTGCGCCTTCGACAGCACGCGGCGAGGGTTGCGCATGAGGTAGCGCAGCAGCTCGAACTCGGTGGCGGTGAGCTCGACCGGGGTGCCGCCCCGGTGCACCTCGTAGCTGTCCTCGTTGAGCACGAGATCGCCGACCCGCAGCTCGGGGTCGACGGCATCCGCTCTGATCGTCACGGTGCGGCGGATCAGTGCGCGCAGCCGGGCGACCAGTTCTTCCAGCGAGAACGGCTTGGTCAGGTAGTCGTCGCCGCCGCCGGTGAGGCCTGCCACGCGATCGTCGACCGCGTCTTTCGCGGTGAGGAAGAGCACTGGAACATCGTCGCCACTGGTGCGGAGCCTTCGGAGCACCTCCAGCCCGTCGAGGTCTGGCATCATGATGTCGAGCACGATCACGTCGGGCTTGAACTCGCGCGCATGCGTCAGCGCTGCTTGGCCCGTGGCCGCCGTGCGGACCTCCCAGCCCTCATAGCGCAGCGCCATGTGCAGCAGGTCACTCAGGCTCTCCTCGTCGTCGACCACAAGCGCGCGCACCGGGCTGCCGTCGAGGCGGGTGAGACGGGGAGCCTCTGCGGATGCCGCGGGCGCAGTGCGCGGGTCGCTGCCAGGTGCCATGGCTTCAGCATCCCGCCGGGGGCTATGAGTTGTCTATGAACATGCTGGGGCGATACCCGGCCCGCCGCGCTCCGCAGTCGATCGCACCGGCTCGCGGGATTCTCTGGGTGCCCTCACTCGCGCACAAGGGGAGACAATGGAGCGGTGACCGTTCCTGTCGACACCGCTGCGCAGCCCGTGCTGCCGCTCCGGGTGGAGCAGAGCGATCCCCGCCAGCAGCAGCGGAAGCGAACGGATGCAGGTCTCTTCTCGCCGATGGCGCTGCAATCTCCCGGTGCGGCTCAACGCGACCAGCCGACTCTCGCCGAGCCCGCGATGCTCGGATCGACCGCGGCTCTGGGCATCGGCAACGGCGCAAACCCGGCGATCGGCAATACTCAGCAGCATCCGCACCTCGCGCGAATCCTCGCCCGGTCGAGCGACCGCGTCGCGTGGCTGCGCGCTCGCGCTCGCGGCGTGACCGCGACCGATGTCGCCCGTTTCAGCAGTGAGCGCGCACTCCAATCGGTGGTGCGCGACAAGCGCTACGGCACCGGGTTCGCCGGGAACGCCTATACCGACCACGGACGTCAGCGAGAGCCGGAGATCGCGCGTTGGGTGCGCGCGGAGTACGGCATCGCGCCGAGCGATGCGCTGTTCCACGCCTCCAACTCCCCACTGCACCTCGCGACGCCCGACGGCATCGCCGTGAGGGGTGGCGGAGCGCTCGAACTGGCCGAGATCAAGACGACCACGACCGCATGGAAGTCGATCCCGCGCTCGTACCTGCGGCAGGTGTGGTGGCAGCAGTACGTGCTCGGCGCAGACCGCACCCTGGTGGTGTGGGAGCAGCACGACGATTTCGTGCCGGTCGGCGACCCGCGATGTCGGTGGGTCGAGCGCGACGAAGACGAGATCTACCGCCTGGTGACCATGGCCGACCGGCTGCTCGAACTGCTCCGGCACTGACCCGCCTCGACGCGCAGCCGCCGCGCGCGCCGTCGCTGCACCCGCCGTCGCTGTGCGGCTGCCTCCGCCCGAGGCCGACGTTCTGAGCGAACAGCTGCGGCCGTGTCGATGCCGCCGCAACACCCCGTAACCCCGAATAGGCCCCGAACTAGGCTTGCCCGCATGAGCACCACCATGCGCGCAGCTGTCATCAACCGCACCGGACCGGCCGAGGTCCTCGAGATCGCAGAGGTGCCGGTGCCGCCGAAGATCAGCGCGGAATTCCTCATCGAGGTCCACGCCGCGGGCATCAACCCGATCGAGGCCAAGAGCCGCGCCGGCGGCGGCGTCTCCGCAGCGTTCACCGGGTTCCCGGTGACTCTTGGAGCAGATTTCAGCGGTGTCGTGGTCGAGTCGCCCTACGTGACGCACCCGCTTGAACCGGGCACCGAGGTGTACGGGATGTCCTCGACACCGCGCATCCCTGGCACCTACGCCCAGTTCGCACCGGTGTCGGAGATGAGCGTGGCCCGCAAGCCGAAGAATCTGACCCACATCGAGGCAGCCGGGGTGCCGCTCGCCGCGCTGACCGCCTGGGGCGCGGTCGTCGACGTGGCTCGTGCGCATGAGGGGCAGCGGATGCTGATCCACGCCGGCTCGGGGGGCGTCGGTCACTTCGCAGTGCAGTTCGCCCGCTACTTCGGCGCCCACGTCATCGCGACAGGCTCGACGCGCAACGTCTCGTTCTTGCGCGAATTGGGAGCCGCCGAGGTGATCGACTACACGACATCGCGCTTCGAAGATGAGGTCTCAGAGGTCGACGCGGTCATCGACCTCATCGGCAATGTGAAAGACAACACCGGCTCGCGATCGCTGAAGACCCTGCGCAAGGGTGGCCTGCTCGTCAACGTGCCGACCGGCAGCTGGACCGGTTTCTTCGAGGAGGCGGCGGATGCCGGCATCCGCGCCACCGACTACAAGGTCTCACCAGACGCGCGCACCCTCGACACCATCACCAGGCTGATCGAAGACGGCGATGTGAAGGTGCACATCGACCGGGTGTTTCCGCTCGCTGAGGCGGCCGCCGCGCACGCGGCGCTCGAAGAGGGCCACACCCGCGGCAAGATCGTGCTCGACATCGCGGGCTCCTGACACCGTCTCACGGCTTCGGCACCGGTTTCGGCCGGCCGGTCACACGCAGAAGCATGACCGGCCGGCCCGACCAAGGTTGAGCCCTTCCCGAAGGGGTCAGCAGCGGCGCGGCGCGCCGGGCGGATCGCCCGGTGACTCAGGCGGCGTCGCGAAGGGTGCGGAGAGCGGCATCCGTTCGCAGCATCGCATCGAGCATGGCGTCAGCAGACGCTGTCGCGTGCTGATCGGGCGCGAAGACGCCATCGTGCACGTGGTTGCGCACCATCTGGATCGACACGGCCTCGACCACCGTGTGCAGCCCGACCGTCGACAAGACCGGCTTCAGGTGCTGAGCCGCCCGCAAGCCGCCGGAGACGCCGCCGTACGAGACGAGCCCCGCCGTCTTGTCGTGCCACTCCTGGAACAGGTAGTCGATGGCGTTGATGAGCGGGGCGCTCACTCCGTGGTTGTACTCGGGCATGACGAACGCGAACGCGTCGGCGCTCTCGACCATCCGGCTCCACTGCCACGTGGTCTCCTGCGTGTACTGCTTGAGCCTCGGGTGGTTCGGCTCGGTCATGAGCGGCAGAGCGAGCTCTTTGAGGTCGACCAGGCTCACATCGAAGCCGGCGTGCGCGCGCGCAACGGACTCGAACCACTGGCCGACCGGCAACCCCACTCTTCCGTCACGGATGCTGGCGATCACGACCATGAGCGTCGGGCGGGCGGGCTGGTGGGGTGCTGTCAAGGAGACTCCTGTGCGATGGGATGGACGTGGGCAACTGTCATGGTGAACAACAGAATGGCTGCTGAGCTTCCGAGCGGCCGGCGTTCGGTCAGTTCACGTGCGCTGGAGTGGCACGGGGCCACCAGGCCGGCACTGCCTCGCGATAGCGGCGGTACTGCTCGCCGAATCGTCGTTCGAGGCGCGGCTCCTCGTAGAACCGCACGAACAGCACGCTCGCGATGACGATCACGATCGTGTACAGCACGAGCCAGAGCGACCCGAAGAAGAGCACCTGACCGGCGAGCACCGCGAAGATCGCGAGGTACATCGGATTGCGCACGAAGCGGTAGGCGCCGCCGACGACGAGTTGCTCGGCCGGCACGAGCGGTGACGGCGTACCTGCTCCTTCGCCCGCGAATCTCACGTAGGAGTGAGTGAGGAACCACGCACCACCGATGATCAGCACGTAGGCGAGACCCATCGCCAACGGCTGCATGATTCCCCAGTCGGCGACGTCCCACCTCGTGATGAGCCAGGGCAGCAGCACGCCGATGATGCCGGGCAGCACGACGAGCGATGTGAGCGTCCCGAGCCAGTGCCGCAGCCGTCGTGCCATGGGTCGAGCCTAACGCCGAGCGAGCGCTCGCCGCCGCAGTGCGCAGTGCGCTGCGACCGAACGCAGAAGAGGGCCCGCCGAAGCGGACCCTCTTCACGCGATAGCAGCGTCGGGCTGCGATCAGATCAGATCAGATCAGCCCAGATCAGATCGCGGTGACGTCGAGCGGGATGCCGGGGCCGAAGGTGGTCGACACGGCGCCCTTCTGCACATAGCGGCCCTTCGCCGAAGCGGGCTTGAGGCGCACGATCTCGTCGAGTGCCGCGCGGAGGTTCTCCTCCAGCTGCTTGGCCTCGAACGCGGCCTTGCCGATCACGAAGTGCACGTTGGCGTGCTTGTCGACGCGGAACTCGATCTTTCCGCCCTTGATGTCGGAAACGGCCTTCGCGACGTCGGGGGTGACGGTGCCGGTCTTGGGGTTCGGCATGAGGCCACGCGGACCGAGGACCTTACCGAGACGACCGACCTTGCCCATGAGCTCGGGGGTCGAGACCGCCGAGTCGAACGAGGTGTACCCGCCGGCGACCTTCTCGATGAGCTCGTCGCCGCCGACCTCGTCAGCGCCGGCCGCGATCGCAGCCTCGGCCGCAGGGCCGGTCGCGAAGACGATGACGCGCGCGCTCTTGCCGGTGCCGTGAGGAAGAATGACGGTACCGCGCACCATCTGGTCGGCCTTGCGGGGGTCGACGCCGAGCTTCAGCGCGACCTCGACGGTCGAGTTGAACTTGGCCGAGCCGGTCTCACGAGCGAGGCCGACGGCCTCCTCGGGCGTGTAGTACTTTCCGGCCTCGATCTTCTCGGCCGCGGCCCGGTAGGCCTTGGACTTCTGTGCCATGTTGGTTCTCCTTCAGAGAGTGTGGTCGTCGCGCCTGGCCGGCGCTGCCACGAAAAGTGTGATGAGCGGTGGGATGCTGCTCGGTTGGCGCTGCGGCATCCGTTCAGAGCCGAAGCATCCGTGAGTCAGGACTCGACGGTGATGCCCATCGAGCGGGCGGTGCCAGCGATGATCTGCTCGGCAGCGGCGACGTCGTTGGCGTTCAGGTCGGGCATCTTCTGCTCGGCGATCTGACGCACCTGGTCACGGCTCAGCTTGCCGACCTTGCTCGTGTGCGGGGTGGCAGAACCCTTGCCAACGCCGGCGGCCTTCTTGATGAGCTCGGCGGCCGGAGGAGTCTTCAGGATGAACGTGAACGAACGGTCTTCGTACACGGTGATCTCGACGGGGATCACGTTGCCGCGCTGCGACTCGGTGGCCGCGTTGTAGGCCTTGCAGAACTCCATGATGTTCACGCCGTGCTGACCCAGCGCCGGACCGATCGGCGGGGCGGGGTTGGCGGCGCCGGCCTGGATCTGAAGCTTGATCAGACCCGTGACCTTCTTCTTCGGTGCCATTGTTCTTCCTTCTTCTGGTGTTCGAGCAGCAGGCGAATTCCTGACCGCTCTCCCGCGAACCCGGACGGGCTGCGGTGGTCGCAAAGCGCGCGGCGGCGCTTGAGCCGGTGTTAGAGCTTGGTGACCTGGTCGAAGCTGAGCTCGACCGGGGTCTCACGCTCGAAGAGCGACACCAGCACCGTGAGCTTGCCGCTCTCGGGCTTGATCTCGCTGATCGTGCCGGGGAGGCCTGCGAACGAGCCTTCCTTGATGGTGATGGTCTCGCCGATCTCGAAGTCGACCTCGGCGGGGATGACGCGGGCTGCGGCCTTCTGGCCCTTCGCGGCACCCTTGGCGGCCGGCACCGCCTCGACCTGCACAGTGCTCTTCAGCATGTTGAACGCCTCTTCGAAGCGCAGCGGCGTGGGGTTGTGCGCGTTGCCGACGAACCCGGTGACTCCGGGGGTGTGGCGCACGGCCGACCAGCTGTCTTCATTGAGGTCCATGCGCACGAGCACGTAGCTGGGGATGCGCACGCGGTTCACCAGCTTGCGCTGGCCATTCTTGATCTCGACGACGTCTTCCATCGGAACCTGCACGTCGTAGATGTAGTCCTCCATGCCGAGGCTGATCTTGCGGCTCTCGATGTTGGACTTCACGCGCTTCTCGAAGCCGGCGTAGGAGTGCACGACGTACCACTTGCCGGGAAGCACGCGCAGTTCGGCGCGGAATGCGGCGTACGGGTCCTGCTCGGCCTCTTCGTCTTCGGTCGCCTCGGCGGCGGCCTCGGCCTCGTCGGCCGAGTCGATGTCGAGCGCGTCGTCGACGACGGCGTCGGCCTCAGGGTCGACTGCGGCATCCAGTGCGTCGATCAGGCTCTGGATGTCGTCATCGTCATCGCTGTTCTCATCGACGACGTGCAGCGCCTTCTCCTCGGCGGGCTCGCTCGATTCGATGTCGCCGTCGAGCACCGAGCCCTCCTGCGCTTCGTCCTCCTCGGACGACTGCTCCGCGGCAGTCGCGAGGTCGATGTCGCGGCGCTCTTCTTCAGACACTGATTCCCATTCCGTTCTTGTGCGGTTCCGACATGGTCGTCGCCGCCTCGGATTCCAGCCGAACTGCTCGGCTAATTGACCGGACCGTTACCGAACACGTACGCGACGAGCGTGCCGAATCCGAGGTCGAGCACTGCTACCAGTCCCATCATGATGACCACGAATACGAGCACGACGCCCGTGAAGCTCAGCAGCTCCTTGCGCGTCGGGGTGACGACCTTCTTCAGTTCGTTGACGACCTGACGCAGGAAGAGGGCGATCCGCGCGAAGGGGCCGCGACGCTCTGCGCGATCCTTCTTCGCGTTTGCGACGACTTCCTCGCTGGGCTCGTCGACGACGTTCTTGGCCATCACTACCTTCTGCCGTTGTCACGGGTCAAGCCGCTCCGCGAGGAGCAACTTGCAGGGCGGACAGGACTCGAACCTGCAACCTGCGGTTTTGGAGACCGCTGCGCTACCAATTGCGCCACCGCCCTTCGCATCGTCGATGCGGGCTTCCCCCATCACGACAGGCATCTCGCCTGACGTTCCAGGGATTGGAAGGAACCAGCCTAACCTCCGCTGCGAGCCGCGTCATGTGCGGGTCTCACACCTGAAACGGGCAGCGCAAATCTTGGCAGATTTCAACCACCTCGAACAGTGTAAGTCAGGAGTCTGAGCGCTCCAAAACGAACGAGGAGCAAGCCCCGGCGGCATCCGGCTCAAGACGCTCTTCCTTGGCAGGGGGAACGCACCGCGGATGCCGTAACCCACTCTCGCGCTCGGGTCGCGGTGGCTAGGCTGATCCCGTGCCTGAATTCCCCCGTATCTCCCGCAGAATCGCATCGATCAGCGAGTCGGCGACGCTCAAGGTAGACGCCAAGGCGAAGGCCCTGCAAGCACAGGGCCGCCCCGTCATCAGCTATGCCGCAGGCGAGCCCGACTTCGCCACTCCCCCGCACATCGTGGAGGCCGCCGCCGCCGCAGTGCTCGAGTTCAAGAACTACCGCTACACGCAGGCGGTCGGCCTGCCCGAGCTCCGAGAGGCGATCGCGGCGAAGACGCTGCGCGACAGCGGGCTCGAAGTCGACCCGTCGCGCGTGATCGTCACGAACGGCGGCAAGCAGGCGGTGTACCAGTCGTTCGCGACGCTGCTCGATCCCGGTGACGAAGTGCTCATGCCGACGCCCTTCTGGACGACGTACCCCGAGGCGATCCAGCTTGCGGGCGGTGTGCCGGTCGAGGTGTTCGCCGGCAGCGACCAGGACTACCTCGTCACGGTTGAGCAGCTGGAGGCGGCTCGCACCGAGCGCAGCAAGGTGCTGCTCTTCGTGTCGCCCTCGAACCCCACCGGCGCGGTCTACTCACCCGAGCAGGTGAAGGCGATCGGCGAGTGGGCTCTCGAGCACGGTCTGTGGGTGATCAGCGACGAGATCTACCAGAACCTCGTGTACGACGGCATCCGTGCGACCTCGATCGTCGAGGCGGTGCCCGAGCTCGCCGACCGCACGATCCTGGTCAACGGCGTGGCGAAGACGTATGCCATGACGGGATGGCGTGTGGGCTGGATGGTCGGCCCCGAAGACGCCATCAAGGGCGCAGCGAACCTGCAGTCGCACCTCACCTCCAACGTGTCGAACATCTCGCAGCGTGCCGCGATCGCGGCGCTCAATGGCCCATGGGAGCCGATCGAGCAGATGCGCCAGGCATTCGACCGCCGCCGCAAGGTGGCCGTCGCCGAGCTGAGCAAGATCGAGGGCATGCGCGTGCCCACGCCCAAGGGCGCGTTCTACGTGTACGCGGATGTCTCGGGGCTGCTGAACCGCGAGTGGCGCGGCGTCACCCCGACCACCTCGCTCGAGCTTGCCGACTTCATCCTCGAGCAGGCCGAGGTCGCGGTGGTGCCCGGTGAGGCGTTCGGCCCGAGCGGCTACATCCGGCTCTCGTACGCGCTCGGCGACGAGCCGCTGCTCGAGGGTATCCAGCGTCTGCAGCAGCTCTTCGCGGGCTGACGCTCGATCGATTCATGAAGCGGGGCGGATGCTGCACGGCATCCGCCCCGCTTCTGTTCTGCCGGCACCCTCCTGCGCGGCTAGAGGAGCTTGCGAGAGAGCGCCCAGGCGGTGAGTTCGTGGCGCGACGAGAACTGCAGTTTGCGCAGCACCGCTGAAACGTGGGTCTCGACCGTCTTGATCGAGATGAAGAGCTCGCTCGCGACCTCCTTATAGGCATAGCCTCTAGCGATCAGGCGCATGACCTCGCGCTCGCGCGCCGACAGCCGGTCGAGCTCGTCGTCAGCGGCGGCCTGCTCACCAGCCACCGCACCGAAGGCGTCGAGCACGAAGCCGGCGAGTCGCGGCGAGAACACCGCGTCACCGGCCGCGACAGTGCGCACGGCGCGCGACACCTCGGCCCCTG
The DNA here is from genome assembly GCF_029952955.1 of Ruicaihuangia caeni. Classification (GTDB taxonomy): domain Bacteria; phylum Actinomycetota; class Actinomycetes; order Actinomycetales; family Microbacteriaceae; genus Ruicaihuangia; species Ruicaihuangia caeni. Next base: position 56,682 of record NZ_JASATX010000003.1, read on the forward strand.
AGGAGCCCTTCGTGATGTAGCCGCGGGCTCCGGCGCGGATCACGCCGACGACGTCTTCGGCGGAGTCCGAGACGCTCAGAGCGAGGAACTTGACCCGGTCGAGCAACGCGCTGCTGCGCTGCAGCACCTCCGCGCCGCCGCCGCCCGCTCCCCCGGGCAGGTGCACATCGAGCAGCACCACGTCTGGCACGTGCTGCGCGATCAACGCGACGGCGTCGTCGACGGTGGCCGCCTCCGCGACGACATCGAGCGATGCATCAAGGTCGGCCCGAAGGCCGGAGCGGAAGATCGAATGATCGTCGACGATCAGCACGTGCAGCGGCGGCGGAGCCGCTGCACCGGCACCGGCATCCGCTGAACTGATGTCGCTCTCGTGAGTCATCGCTCTCGCCCTTCGGTTCCTTGGGTATCTGCTGAACTCGCCCGAGGCTCGCTCGGCTCGGGAGCGCTCTGCGGTGACGGCGCGCTCTGCGGTGACGGCGCGCTGCGCGAGCCCGAATGGGCCACCACTGGGCTGTGCAGGTGAACCTGCGTGCCGTTCTCGTCGCTGGTCACGGTCGCGGTGCCCCCGTGGCGCGCCATGCGGCCGATGATCGAGCCTCGCACTCCCATGCGCCCCTCCGGCATGGCGCCGATGTCGAAGCCGGGGCCTCGATCACGGATGTACACATCGAGATCGGATGCCGAGAGCTCGACGTACACCGACACCTCGCCGCCGGCGTGCCGAGCCGCATTCAGCATGGCCTCGCGAGCAGCTGCCAGCACCGCTGGGAACGACCGATCGGTGAAGTCCCCGGTCGTCACCACGTCGAAGCGCACGGCGTGCTGCAGCTCGAGCTCGAGCGCGACCTCACGAAGCTGGGCCGCGAAGTCAGCACCGCTGGGCTTGGTCCCCGCGAAGAGCCAGTCTCGAAGCTCGTGCTCCTGAGCCCTCGCGATGCGCGCGATCTCGCTCGAGGCGCCCGCGCGGTTCTGGATGAGCGCAAGCGTCTGCAGCACGGAGTCGTGCAGGTGCGCGGCGACCTCGGCGCGGCTCTCCTCCTGCGCCCGGGCGGCGCGCTCGGCGAGCAGGGAGGTCCACAGTCGCACAATCGCGGGAGCGGCGAGCACGCCGGCGGCGCCGACGATCATGACGACGGCGATGACCGTGGCGGGCACGGGCGGGCTCGTGGCGAGCAGGAGCACTCCGGTGAGCGCCAGCCCGACGGCGGCCGTGGTGCGCGTCGCCACGCCGTAGCGCTCGGAGCGCTTCGGATCGTTCCGGTCGAAGAGCAGGCTCCACGCCACCGCGGCGGCTGTTAGCACGAGGGCCGCGAGCGCCACCATGGCAGCGGGTGCATAGGCGCCCACCACTGCGGTCACCAGGGCGATGACGGCCGCGACGGCGGCGAAGCCGACGAGCACCGGTGCGACCGGGAACGCACGGTGAGCGGATGCTGCGGCATCCGTCTCTCCCGTTGCCGGCTCGAGCGGCGTCAGCGCCCAGAGCCACACATACAGCAGTGCCGCCCCGCCGCCCAGCAGCGTGAACACCACCGCGCCCGCGCGCACCCAATTGACGGGCCACTGCATATGCTCCGCAAGGCCCGCGCACACGCCCCCGAGCATTGCGCCCCGGGGACGGAGCATGCGCGTTGGCACGCCTGGCGTGCGGCGCGAGACAAGCGGCGCGGGTGGGGTCATGACAGCAATCCAAGCACCTGACGCAGCGGTCAGGGTTCCCTCTCGGGGTCGGTTCAGGGGAACACCCCATGGCAGTGGGGCCCCCGGCTCGAGAGCATTGGAACATGCAGAACCACGCCTCTCAAGACACGTCGGCGCCGCAGCAGCCGCAGAGCGGGAATCGCTTCTTCGCCTGGCTGCGCTCGCTCGGCATCACCCGGCAGCCCGGCTGGCTCGGCGGCGTCGCCGCCGGTATCGCGCTGCGCCTCGGCATCGACCCGATCATCGTGCGCGGCATCCTCGTGGTGCTCGGCCTGCTCGGGGCGCCAGTGCTGCTGCTGTACGCGGCGGCATGGGCCCTGCTGCCCGACCGGTCGAACCTCATTCACGCCGAGGAACTCGGCCGCGGACGCGTGAACGGCGCAATGGCGGGTATCGCCGTGATGGCCCTGCTGGTGCTCTGGCCCTGGGGCAACGGGTTCGCGCCCTTCAGCTTCCTGCTCTGGCCGTTCTTCGCCTTCAACGACTGGTTCGGGTTCGACTGGAACTTCGGCGGACCGATCGGTGCGGTCTTCTCCGTGCTGTGGACGCTGGCGCTCATCGGCCTGGCGATCTGGGCGGTCGTTGCGATCGCTCGCAAGTCGGGGCCATCGGGAAACGGAAGCAACGGCGCAGCGGCACAGACGCCCGGCGGCGGCTACACCGGCGCTCACGGCACTCAGCACTTCGACGCGACGCAGCAGTCCGCACCGGCGACGGCGGCGACGCCGGCGACGGGCGCGGGCGCCGCGGGGGCGTGGGCGGCTGACACCGCGACCACTGCGCAGTACGCGCACCCGTCGACCACGGCGCCCTCCGACCACCAGCCCACCGTGCCGCTGTCGGCCGCGGCCACCCCGCCCGCGGACCCCGATGGTCTCGCGGCCTGGCGTGAGCAGCAGGCGCGCTTCAAGCAGGAGAAGGACGACTACGTGAGAAACGAGAACGCCGCGCAGCAGGCCGCTGCGGCGGCCCGCCTCGAGGAAGAGCGCCGCCAGCGTCAGCAGGCGGCCGCGGAACGCCGGGCCGAGTACGCCCGCACACGATCGAACCCGCTGTACAGCCTCGCAGCGATCGGCGTCTCCATCATCGCGGGCGCCGCAGTGCTGCTCGCGGTCGGCGGTGATCAGATCACGCAACAGGCCGTGATCGCGGGACTCGCCACCACCCTCGGCGTGCTCGGGCTGGCGATCGTCATCAACGGCATCATGGGCAAGCGCAGTGGCGGCGCAAGCGGCATGGCGTGGATCGTGGCGTTCGCGCTGGTCACGGCATCCGTCGTCTCCGTCGGGGCCCGGGTGGTCTTCGCCGGCAATGTGCACTACGAACCGAGCTACTCCCCCACCTCGCAGACTTACCTCGTGGGTGCGGGTGAGGCGACGCTCGACCTCAGCGACTACTGGGATGGCGTCGAGCTGCCTGCCGATCCGTTCGCCAGGTCGGGCGACCGCCCCTGGGGCAATGTCAGCCTCATCACCGGTGCGGGTGACGTCACGGTGATCCTCCCTGATGAAGCGGTCGTGGAGCTCGACGTTCGCCACGGCGTGGGCCGGGCGACCGTCGAGAGCGAGGATCGCGACCGCATGTCGCTCTGGACCGGACGGCACGAAGTGCTTCCCCCAGGCGTCACGCGCGAGCAGTACAACGCCGCGATCGATCGAGGCCGCACCTGGTCGACCGGACTCAACCTGACGATCACACTGGGCGCAGGCGACATCACGATCATCACCGAAGGAGCAGTGCAATGACCCCCAGGGCATCAACAATCGTCTGGGGCTTCGCGATCATCATCGTCTCAGCCCTGGTGCTGACCGCGACGCTCACCGATCTCCGTCTGCCGTCGTTCTTCGAGCGGCCGTCGATGCTCGTCGTCCTCGTCGGCGCCTTCGGAGCCTTGCTCGTGGTCGGTGCAGTGGTCGGCGGCATCATCTCGCTCGCGCGCCGTCGGAGCGGGGCGGATGCGTTCGGCTCCACCGCCGGCGCCGGCGCGTACAGCGGCGCCTACGCGTCGCCGTATCAGGGCGCGGCGACGGGCGCGGGCTCGTTTCCGTCGCCGCCTTCGGCCCCCGCTGCTTCCGCCGCGTCGGCGTCTTCCGCTGCGCAGCCGACAGTGCCGTACGGCGCAACTCCGGGCGGTCAGCCGAGTGGACCGTTCGACCGCACACAGCCTGTCGACGGCGTCGCGTGGATGAACGCTCAGGCGGATGCCGCGGGCGGCTCCGGGTCGCGGCCCAGCTCCCCTCCCGCCTCCGCCTCCGGCGGCTCCGAGGAGGGCGATCCGACCGGCACGCCGGTTCCCCCGGTGGAACCGGGCGATGACCAGCTCGCCATCGACGATCTGCGCACGCCGGCTCCGAACGACAGCAACACCGACCACCAGCACGACGACGCGGCATCCGGTCACGAGAAGCCGGCTTCCCGCCCAGACGACCAGGCCTGACGCTTTCTCGCGACCGCACCGCGAGGTCGCCGGGGGCATCGACCGTCGGACCCGAGAACTCGCGCCCGGCTCACCACGTGTGTGCCGGGCGCGAGTTCAGCTTTCGGCGTCGGAGGCCGAAGCCGCCAGCGAGGCTGACACCCGCTCATGCTCAGCGGCGCGCACGATGCGCCGTGCCATGCCGCCGAAGATCAGCGCGTGCATGGGCACGAGCGTCATCCAATAGAGGCGGCCGCTGAGTCCTCTGGGCAGGAAGACCGCGCGCTGCCGGTACACCGAGCCGCCGCCCGCGCCCGGCCTGGCCGTGAGCTCCAGCCAGGCGTCGCCGGGCACGCGCATCTCGGCGCGGAGCACGATGCGATGTGGCGGTTCGAGGGACTCAACCCGCCAGAAGTCGATCACATCGCCCTGCCGCAAGCGCGATGGATCGCGTCGCCCTCGGGCGAGCCCGACGCCGCCGAAGAGCTTGTCGATCATGCCCCGCAACGACCATGCCCACGGCAGCGAGTACCAGCCGTTGGGACCCCCGATCGACTGCAGCACCAGCCAGAGGTCAGTGGGCGATGCGGTGGATTCGCGCTCGCGCTCGTCGCTCAGCACCGTGCGCCCCGCCCATGAAGGGTCCGATGGCAGGGGGTCGCTCGGGGCATTCGCGAGCGACGCTCCCCGCCAGGTGGTCGGCACCTCGCTCGCGTCGATGCGGGCGAGCGCGAGCCGCACCGACTCGCGGTAGCTCAGGAGCCCTCCGGGCGGAGGAGCGATGAACCCGTCGACATCGTGGTTCCTCACCACGCAGGAGTGCTGCAGCGACTCGACGATCGGCACCGCCAGATCGCGAGGCACCGGGGTGACCAGGTTGATCCACTGCGAGGCGAGCCAGGGAGTCAAGACGGGAAGCGCCGCGATCGGCCGCTGCGGCAGGCCCGCTTGGACGGCGTAGCCGTTCATCAGCTGCCCGTAGCGCAGTACGTCTGGCCCGCCGATGTCGAACTCACGGTTCACATCCGGAGGCAGGTCGGCAGCCTTCGAGAGGTAGTGCAACACATCTCGGATGGCGATCGGTTGCACGAAGTTGCGAACCCACTTCGGCGCGGGCATGTACGGCAGCACCTCGGTCAGGTGCCGGATGATCTCGAACGATGCCGAGCCCGACCCGATGATGGTGCCGGCTTGCAGCACCGCGGCGGGAACCGCCGACTCGAGGAACACCTGCCCGACAGCCGCGCGCGAGGCGAGATGCCTCGAGAGCGGTCGGTGCTCCGGGTGCAAGCCGCCGAGGTAGACGATGCGCGACACCGAGGCGGACTCGGCCGCCCTCGCGAATGAGACCGCGGCGCGGAGCTCCTCACCGCCGAAGTCGCCGCGGGCGGTCATCGAGTGCACCAGGTAGTAGGCGACGAAGACGCCGCGCATCGCCTCGTCGAGCTCGGTGGTCGCCGGCAGCGACCCGCGCACGACTTCGACGTCGGGGTACCACTCGACGTCGCGCAGTTTGTCGGGCGATCTCGTGTAGACGCGCACCCTGAACCCGTCCTCCAGAAGCCGCGGCACGAGCCGTCCCCCGACGTAGCCGGTCGCCCCGGTGACCAGAGCAAGCTTGCGGTCGGTCGCTTTGGGCCCGTGCTCGGATTCAGTCGCCGTTGCAGGTGCGGTTTCGGTTCCGGTCACGGGGTACTCCGACTCTCCAATGAGGCCGGCGTCTACCGGCCCTTTCGACTAGCGCTCGAACGACCACCAGATCAGCAGCATCGTGACGAGGAAGCCGCAGACGTAGTTGACCCAGAGGAACTTGCGCCATCCGCGATTCGACTCGGATGCTGTGACGTCGTCGATCCTGAAATGCGACAGCGCGATGCCCACATAGGGCAGCGTCAGCACGGCCGCAAGGGGCCCAGGCCACTGCGTGCCGAGCAGCAGCAGCCCCGCGATCGCCCACAGAGCGGCGCTCAGCCGCACGGTGGCGCGAGCACCGAACTCCGTCGCGATGGAGCGGATTCCCGCGCTGCGGTCGGGCTCGATGTCTTGCACCGCACCGAACGCATGGCTCGCGACGCCCCAGAGGAAGAATGCGGCGAGGATAGCGGCGAGCGCGGGCGTGACGACCGTGCCGGCCGCGGCGACCGCGTACAGCGCGGGCGAGACGAAGTGGGTGCTGGAGGTGAGCGAGTCGAGCACCGGTACCTCTTTGAAGCGGAGCCGGGGCACCGAGTAGGCGACGACCGCGAAGACGCTCACAGCGAGCACGGGCGATGCTGCGGGCTGCGCGACGACGAGTGCGATCACGAACGGCAGCGCTGACGCGACCGACACGATCACCAGCATCCGGTGCAGCCTGGGTGGGACGAGTGCCCCTTCGGCGCCTCCCTTGCGCGGATTCGCCAGATCGGACGCGTAGTCGAACACGTCGTTCAGCCCGTACATCAGCAGGTTGTAGGGCACCAGGAAGAAGAGGGTTCCGAGCACCATGAACGCATCCACGGTGCCGGTGCTGAGCCACCAGACGGCGGCGAAGGGGAACGCCGTATTGATCCAACTGAGCGGTCTGGAAGACAGCACGACGGTGGAGAGCACCGGCCGCACCGTATTGCGCGACGTCCGGCTCACAGGTCTCCCTCCGGAACACGCTCAGAGGTGTCGGGCGCCCGAGCGAGCAGCGCAAGCCCTGGCAGCAGCAGCAGCGCTGCCACGGGGTACGCGAAGTCTTCGACGGGTGCCAGCAGCACCCGCACGCCGGCGGTTTGCGACCACTCGTAGTCGAAGAGCCCTGCCCAGATCATGACATTGTCGAAGACCGCTGTGAGGAGCAGCAGCGCGACCATGCTGAGGAGCCATGGGCGCCACCACCTGGCGACGATCGCGGGGCCCCGCCCGCTGCTGATCAGAGCCACGGCGAGAACGACGAGAGAGAGGGCGAGGAAGCCCGCGGAGAACAGTGCGTAGCTCACGAGCGCTCCCTCACTCTCTCTCGCTTCGCCGAGAGCAGACGGGAGCTCCCGGTGAGCAGCACCATGCTCAGGTGGCAGAAGAACAGCAGGAACACCAGTTCCTCGATCGGCAGGTGCGGCGCGACGAGGATGCCGGAAGACCAGGCGGAATCAAGGTGCAGGAACACGCCGGAACCGATGCCGACGAGATCCCACGTCAGGAAGAAGACGAATCCGATCAGGAGCACGACGGCGGCCCGGCGAGGCTCTCGCCAGAGGAAGAGCGAGAAGCGCGCGTCGACGAGCAGCGATCCCATGAGCGAGATCAGGAGCAGTGCGAGATAGAGCAGCGACATCAGGGGCGACTCTCGAGGGGCGTGCTCGACCCGCTGGGCACTCCGGCGGGTTCAGGCAGTGGACCGGGCGAGGAGTCGCCTCTCAGGTGCTTCACCACGAGTTCGGCGCTGATGAGGCACATCGGCACACCGACGCCCGGCACGGTGGTGCCACCCGCCGCGTAGAGCCCGGAGACCCGGCGCGATGCGGTTCGACCGCGGAACATCGCGCTCTGTCGCAGCGTGTGCGCGTACCCGATCGCGCTCCCCTTGAACGATGAGAACTCGCGCTCGAAGTCGCGAGGGCCGAGCGTGCGGCGCACCAGTATGCGCTCTCTGAGGTCCGGGATTCCGGCCCGCGCGGCAAGTGCATCGATCGCGCGGTCGACGGCTGCTTCGACCGCCGGATCCCCCTGCCCGTCGAGTCCTCCCGACCCGAGCGATGGGGCTGCTGGTCCGGGGATCAGGATGAAGAGGTTCTCGCTGCCTTCCGGCGCGACGGAACGATCGGAATGGCTGGGCATGCACACGTAGAACGAAGGGCGCTCCGGCATGTTGCCATCGCGGATCGCTTCAAAGTTGTCGCGCCAATCGTCCGCGAAGAACAGCGAGTGGTGCTCGAGCTGCGGGATCGGACCGTCCACCCCGAGCATCGCGATCACAGCACTCGGACCGGCATCCACTCGATCCCAATCCGTTTTCGGGCGGAACCGGTCCTCCGGATCGAGCAGTCGGGTCTCGGTGTGGTGCATGTCGACTGTGCTCACAACGACATCCGCGTCGATCGTGCTCACCTCGCCGGACCTGTCGCGCCACTCCACGCCGGTCACCTGCGAGTCGCTGGTCAGGATGCGGGTCGCCTCGGCACCCATCACGAACTCGGCCCCGTCAGCAAGCCGGCGCATCGAACGGATCAGCTCGGAGAAGCCGCCCCGCGGGTAGTAGACGCCGTCGCTCAGGTCGAGGTGGCTCATGAGGTGGTACATGGCCGGCGCGGTGAAGGGCGAACTCGCGAGGAACACCGCCGGGAACTCCAGAACCTTCTGAAGCCGCTGGTCGCGCACCGTCCTGCCGACCCGACGGTGGAGCGATTCAGAGAGCATGCGCACGAGGCGGGGAAGGCGGCGAAGCACCTGGGGTTGCCATAGCTCCGACGGCCGCGTGAACGGGTTGTAGAGGAAGCGGTCGACCGACAAGCGGTACGCGTCGCCAGCCGATTCGAGGTACTTTCTGATCGCAGCACCGGCGCCGGGCTCGATCGCCTCGAATGAAGCGGCGACGGCGTCGATGCCGCTGCTGAGCACGAGCGGCTCGGCCGCTTCCGCCCCTGGCGCACCGGCGGGTTCGAAGAAGACACGGTAGGCGGGGTCGACCCTGACGAGGTCGAGCTGCTCGGCCAGCGAGGTGCCCAGCATCCGGTAGAAGTGATCGAATACCTCAGGCATCAGGAACCACGATGGCCCGGTGTCGAAGACGAACCCGTCGCGTTCCCACGTGCCCGCGCGGCCGCCGACTTCGTCTCGCTGCTCGAGCACGGTGACGTCGAGGCCCTCGTGCAGCAGGAGCGCCGCGGTGGCCAGGCCGCTGACCCCCGCGCCGATGACGACGGCGCGCCGCCGCACCTGCGGAGGAGAGACGCTCGCCTCCGTATGGGCGCTCACGCTGACCACCTCAGCGAGGCACGGAGCGCGATGATGAGCTTGACCGCATCCGGCACCCTGATCCTCCGGTCGATGATGGCCTCGGCAGGAGTGCGTTCGATGCGCTTCTCGAGTTCGGAGAAGAGGCCGTGCGCGGTCGCGACGGCGCGGCGCGCACCTGCGGGCAGCAGGCGGATCGACGCCTCGGCGGCCTCGAGATCCGCGCGAATGGACTGGGTGATCTCGCGCTTCTCCGACTCGCCCAACCGACCGCTGTCGACGTTCGGGAAGTAGGAGCGCCCCAGCCCTCGCGCATCGTCGCCGAGATCGCGGAGGAAGTTGATCTTCTGAAACGCGGCCCCGAGCCGACGCGCGCCGTCGACCAGCACGGCGCGCTCGGCAGCGTCGGGGCGCGCGTCTTGCAGGAAGACCCGCAGACACATGAGCCCCACGACCTCGGCCGACCCGTAGACGTACTCGCGGAATGCGGTCTCGTCGAGCCGTGTGAGATCGAGGTCAGCTCGCATCGAACTGAAGAACGGTGCGATGAGGTCGCTTCCGATGCCGGCGTGCACTGCGGTGCAAGCGAAGGCGTGCACCACGAGATTCGTGCTGAACCCTCGCCTGATCGAGTCGTACACCTCGTTCTCCAGGGCATCCAGCAATTCGAGCCGCTCTCCCGCCACGAGCCCGGCGCACTCGGCAGGGCCGTCGACGATCTCGTCGGCGATGCGCACCAGGCCGTAGATGTTCGCGATATGCGGGCGATAGCGGGGTGCGAGCAGTCTGGTCGCCATCCCGAACGAGGTGGAGTAGTCACTGAGCACCACCCGGGCGACATGAGACGCGCATGTCTCGTAGCGGTCGAGGGTCATTGAGTCGATCATGATGTCCGCTCCGCGCATCGGATGAGCAAGTGGGCGAGGTAGGTCTGCAGTTCCTGCGGCAATGGAGCTTCATCGATCCGCCGGGCGGCCGAGTCGACTCGGCGCTGGATCTCGCTCTCGACCTGGGCGAGAGCCCCCGAATCGCGAAGGGCCCCGCGCAGGCGCTCGGCATCGACCTCATCAAGGTCGGGTTTGCCGAACCGGTCGCTGGCTCCACGCCAGGCATCCGTTGACCGTGCCAGCTCCACAAGAAGGGTGTGCTTGCCCTCGCGAAGATCACCGAGCGCCGACTTGCCAGTTGTCTCGGGATTGCCGAAGACGCCCAGCACATCGTCTCGCAACTGGTAGACCGTGCCCAGCGCTGCGCCGATCTCATCGAGCGCATCGCGCACGGCCGGTTCAGACGTCGCGAGCGTTGCCGCGGCGAGCAATGGCGCCTGAAACGAATAGCGTGCGGTCTTCAGTTCGCTCGTGACCACAACGCGCTCGGGGTCGGCGTGCGAGGGGGCGATGCTGAACCAGACGTCGGCGTACTCGCCCTCGGCCGAATCGAGCAGCGTACGATCCACAAGATCGAGCAGCGACGACCGCACCTCCGTCGGAACCGCTGCTCGCGCCACCAGCGAGTACGCCGCCCCGAGCAGAAGATCTCCAGAGAGAATGCCGGCGGTCACACCCAGTCGTGCCGCCGCCTTCGGCGGCACGCCGTGATCCACCGCGAGCGACACCGCCTCGCCGACCGCGTTCAGGTCGCCCCGGCGCTTCAGATCGCCGTCGATGACGTCGTCGTGCGCGACGAAGGCCGCGTGCAGCAGCTCGAACGCGGCGGCGATGTCGATCACGCCCGACGCGGTTTCCGGCGACGACGAATCGGTGTCGCGCGAGCCATCGCGCTGTTCCTCGAGCCGGCGATAGGTGTGCAGAAGAAGGAGAGGGCGAATGCGTTTCCCGCCGCTCAAGGACCGCGTGATCGAGCCGCGAATCGCGTCGAACGGCAACCGGACCGTATTCGTGCTGCTGATGCGCAGCGCCACGTCGCGCAGCCGGGATTCCACTCGCGCAAGGTCGACGCGGTCGCGTTCGAGTTCGCGCTCCAGTTGTAGTGCGCTCATAGCGACCTCCTCGGGTCTGTGAGCACGGTGCGGGGGCGACCGGCGAGTTCGTCGAGCTGCCAGACGAGCCAGGGGCTGAACGCCCAGGGGGCGGCGTGCACCGCCCGCGCGAGGTCGTCGGGCTGCACCCAGCGGTACTCCTGCACTTCGTCGGGGTTCGGGGCCGGATCACCGATGGCGCGCGCCGAGTACACCGGGCAGAACTCGTTCTCCTCCACACCAGAGGCGTCAGTGGCGCGATAGGCGAAGTCGGGCAGCAGGGGCTCGATGCGGTCGATCGCGAGGCCCAGTTCGTGCTCGGCGCGGCGGACGATCGCGGAGTCGATGGGTTCGTCTGGCCCGGGGTGCCCGCAGAAGGCGTTGGTCCAGACGCCGGGCCAGGTGGCCTTGCTCAGCGCACGCCGCGTCACCAGCACGCGGCCGTCGTCGTCGACGACGTGGCACGAGAACGCGAGGTGCAGCGGCGTCTTCTCGCCGTGAACCAGGTGCTTCGGCATTGCACCGGCGGGCTTCCGCTCGTCATCGAGCAGCACGACCCGCTCGGGGCTTCGCGTGCTGCCTTCGATGACCATCAGGAATCCCCCGAGGTGTGAGCGAGATCGCGCAGAAAGCGCACCACGATCTGTCGCTCCTCGCTCGACAGGCGCGCGGCAGCCTGAAAGCGGCGGGCATGCGAGACGCCGACGTGGTCCCTGGCGTCGCGACGGGTCTCCTCGGTCACGGCCAGAGTGATCGCTCGCCGGTCGGTCGGGTGGGGAGAGCGCGTCGTGTGCCCACCCGCCTCGAGCCGGTCGAGCAGCTTGGTCGTCGCGGCGCTCGTGATCTCGAGGTACTCGCTGAGCATGGCGGGCGTGACAGCCACTCCGCACCGGTGCCCGGCGAGGATGAATCTGATGGCGCGCATTTCGCGTTCGGAAAGAGCCATGTATTTGCTCGATGCCTTGCTCTGCTCGGCCTCAGCGAGCTTCCACTCCATCATGGCCCGCATCACGTCTGCGATCTCGGCCTGTTCTGCGCCCGGCATCCGGTCGAGCTCGAGTAAGGAACCGTCGGGATCCATCAGGCGCGGATCGTGCATGTGCTCGAGCACCTTCGCAACGTGAGACGAGTAAGCCACTCCCAGATAGTAAGTTACTTAGTTAGTTACTTGCAACGTCGCGACGGAACCCGTTTGGGTTCTCCTGAGGTGGGAGTTTCTCGCGAGGCGGAGGTTTCTCGCGAGGTGTGGGTTCTCGCGTGTGGGTTCTCGCGAGGTGGGGGTTCTCGCGAGGCAGGGGCTCTCGCGAGGCAGGGGCTCTCGCGAGGGTTTGCTGCAGCCGCGAGGGCTGCAACCCACGCACGCGCAGCAAACCCTCGCGACAACGCAACTTCGAGGCAGCGCAACGTTGAGGCAGCGGCTCGGAGCGCCGGCGGTACTGCGACAGTTGCGGCAGCGACGGCGATGCGCACCGCGACGGGACGTGACAGTGCCGGCAGCGGATGCCGTCAGCCGACGTTTCACACGGCTCGCCGGCGAGCGCGGCGACACTCCAGGGCATGAAACCCGGCCGCATCACGCGCTCTGAAAGACGGTTCGAGTCGGCCGCGGTGCTCGACGGCCGAAGTGGGCGGCGGTGCTCGACGGCCGAAATCAGCTGCGGTACTCGATGGGCGGCTGTCTGCCGAGGTGCTCGACGAGCTGAAGTCAGCTGCGTACCCGACCCGACGGTCCGCGTGAGCCGCGTTGCTCGACGGGCTGAGTCAGCCGTGGTACTCGACGGGCGGAGCGAGCACTACCGGCTCCGGCTGCAGTTGCACCCCGAACTCAGACATGACCCGGGTCTGCACGAAACTCGCGAGCTGCAGCACCTCGGCTGCGGTCGCGCCCCCGGTGTTGGTGATCGCCAGGGTGTGCTTGCTCGAGATGGCGGCGCGAGAGCCTGTGAGCCGGAACCCGCGCGAGATGCCGGAGCGCTCGATGAGCCACGCGGCGCTGAGCTTCACCATGCGCTCGTCATGCTCCGGCGGAGAGGCGGGCTCGGCGCCGAGCGGCACCGCGAGATCCTGCGGCTCATCCCAGAGCGGCCAGCGCGGCGCGTCGGGCGGCAAGGCGCGCGCGAACTCCTCGCTGACGATCGGGTTGGTGAAGAAGGAGCCCGCGCTCCAGCTGTCGGCATCCGCCTCGTCGAGCACCATGCCCTTCGAAGCGCGCAGGGCGAGCACCGCATCCCGCACCTCCGAGACCCGCACTCGGTCGCCGACCTCAGCGCTGAGCGCCGCGGCGAGCTGCGGATACGCGATCGGCGCGCTCGCGCCCAGGATGTCGTCGAGCTCGAGTTCGACAGCGAGCACGATGCCCCTGCGCCCCTGCTTGAACACGCTGGTCCGGTAGCCGAAGCCGAGCTCCCCCGCGGGGAGCCGAAGCACCTCACCGGTCTCGTAGTCGAGGAACTCGACCGCGGTGAGCACGTCAGCCATCTCCTGGCCGTACGCGCCGATGTTCTGAATGGGTGCGGCTCCGACCGAGCCTGGAATGCCCGAGAGTGCCTCCATGCCCGACCAGCCGTTCTCGACGGTCCACGCAACCAGCTCATCCCAGTTCTGACCCGCCTGCACGCGCAGATACACCTTCGAAGGCTGCTTGGCGGTACGAGCGAGAGTCGCGGTCACCTCCGCCGCCGGAGCCGCCTCGCTGGCGATCGCACTGATCACCGCGGATGCCGGCGGCACCGCAGCCGTCAGATCCCGCCCGAGCGCCGATGACGCCCACACGTGCCCCGCGTCGCGTGACACCTCGATGCCGCGCGTGACCACCCGGATCACGGTTCCGTGGAATCCCTCGTCGGCGATGACGACGTTCGACCCTCCCCCGAGCACGAAACACTCATCGCCGGACGCCCAGACGTCCAGCGCGCTCTCGACGAGCTCGCGCGTCGTGGCAGGCGCGATGATCCGCTCGGCGGGGCCGCCGACCCTCAGCGTTGTGAGTTCCGAGAGGTTCGTCACGCCGGCAAGCTCACCCTGGCCTGCGCCTTGCCGAGCACGGTCTGTCCGGCGTAGGTGACCGTGAGGTCGATCCGCGCTCCGGCCTCGTCGACCGCGCCGACCTTGGCGACGACGGAGACGTCGGCCCCCGACTCGGGGTCGACGACCACCGGACGGGTGAACTTGACCTGGTAGTCGATGACGCGGCCGCTGTCACCGCCGAGCCAGTCGACGACCGGCTGCACGGCGAAGCCCATGGTCAGCATGCCGTGGGCCAGCACACCGGGAAGCCCGACCGACGCGGCTACATCGTCGCGGTAGTGGATGGGATTGAAGTCGCCAGAAGCTCCGGCATACCGAACGAGCGTGTCACGCGTCAGGTGGAAGTCGCGCTCGGCGATCACATCGCCGACGTTGAGGCCGCTCATTCGTCTCCCCTCACTACGAGCGTCGAGGTGGCCGTGACCACATGCGCCCCCTCGGCATCCGTGATGTCAGAGACCGCGGTGACCATGCTGTGCGCACCGAGAGTCTTGACCGCCGAAACCGTGAGGCGCGCGGTCAGCTCATCGCCGGCGACGATCGGGCGGGTGTAGCTGAAGCGCTGGTCGCCGTGCACGACGCGACTGAAGTCGATGCCCGCATCCGGCTCGGACAGCAATTGTGCGAGCGTGTGCTCCTGCACGACGACGGCGAAGGTCGGCGGGGCAACCACATCGGCGTAGCCGGCAGCACGGGCTGCGTCGGCGTCGTGGTTGAGCGGACTGGTGGCGAGCACGGCGCGCGCGAACTCGCGCACCTTCTCGCGACCGACGAGGTACGGGGCGGTGGGGGCGAACTCGCGCCCGGTGAGCTCGGGGTTCACTGGCACCCCGACAGTCTACGGTGACGGGTTAACCACAGCAGCGCCCCGCTTGTGGCGAGGCGCTGCTGCTCAGCTCCGCATGCCGCGCGCCGGTCTGGGATCACAGCCGGTCTCGCGACATCCGAGGTCTTGCGCGAATGCACTCGGCATCCGCAGGTCTGGTGAGTGCGCGAAGCACTCGGGTCGTGGGCGGATGCCGGCGCCGCTGGCCGTTCGACACGGCGGCGTCGCGGCATCCGCGATGGATCAGGCGAAGGGGTTCGGGGTGAGCGTGTACTTCGTCTCGAGGTACTCGTGGATGCCCTCGGCACCGCCCTCTCGGCCGAGGCCCGACTGCTTGACGCCGCCGAAGGGCGCGGCCGCGTTGGAGACGACGCCCACGTTGAGCCCCATCATGCCCGTGTCGATGAGGTCGATCATGCGCTGACCGCGCTTGAAGTCCTCGGTGAACACGTATCCGACGAGCCCGTACTCGCTGTCGTTCGCGATGCGCACGGCGTCTGCCTCGTCCTTGAACCGGATGATGCTGACGACCGGGCCGAAGATCTCCTCGGCCTTGATCGCCATGCCGTCGGTCACACCGTCGACCACCGTCGGCTCGAAGAACGAGCCCGGGCCATCGATGGGCGAGCCGCCCGCGAGCACCTTCGCGCCCTTCTCGACCGCGTCGCTGACGAGACGCTCGGTGTTCTTGACCGCCTTGTCGTCGATGAGCGGGCCGATGGCGACTCCCTCTTCGGTTCCGCGGCCGACGCGCATCTCCTTGACGCGCTCGGTGAGGCGGCGCGCGAACTCGTCGGCGATGCCCTCCTGCACGATGAAGCGGTTCGCCGCGGTGCAGGCCTGGCCGATGTTGCGGAACTTGGCGATCAGCGCGCCTTCGACCGCCTTGTCGAGATCAGCGTCATCGAACACGACGAACGGGGCGTTGCCTCCGAGCTCCATCGAGGTGCGCAGCACGTTGTTCGCAGCGAGCTTCAGCAGGCCGACGCCCACCGGGGTCGAGCCGGTGAAGCTGACCTTGCGCAGGCGAGGGTCTGACATGAGCGCCTCGGACAGCTTCGAGGTCGACGTGGTCGTGATGACGTTCACGACTCCCTTGGGCAGTCCGGCCTCTTCGAGCAGGGCGACGAGGGCGAGCGTGGTCAGCGGCGTCAGGGTGGCCGGCTTCACGACGGCGGTGCAGCCCGCGGCAAGCGCCGGGCCCAGCTTGCGGGTGGCCATCGCGAGCGGGAAGTTCCACGGGGTGATCAGGTAGCACGGCCCGACTGGGCGGTGCGTGACGATCATGCGACCGGTGCCCTCTGGGTTCGCGCCGTAGCGCCCGTCGATGCGCACGGCCTCCTCGGAGAACCAGCGCAGGAACTCACCGCCGTAGGCGACCTCGCCACGCGCTTCGGCGAGGGGCTTGCCCATCTCCAGCGTCATGAGCAGAGCGAAGTCTTCCTTGCGCTCCTGCAGCAGGTCGAACGCCTTGCGCAGGATCTCGCCGCGCACGCGGGCCGGGGTCGCGGCCCACTCCTCCTGAGCAGCGGCGGCGGCGTCAAGCGCGCGCACGCCGTCTTCGACGGTCGCGTCGGCGATCTCGCGGATCACTTCGTAGGTGGCGGGGTCGCGCACCTCGATGGTCTTGCCGCCGTCGGCGTCGACCCACTCGCCGCCGATGTACAGCTGGTTCGGCACGCGCTCGAGCAGGTCGCGCTCGGTGCTCGTCACGGTCATGGTCATGTCGTGCTCCTCCGTCGGAGTGTGTGGAAGTTCAAGAGGGGGTGCGGATGCCGGAGCCGTCGGCCGCGGCATCCGCACCGCTCGATCAGGCCGCGGCGATCGCGTCTGCGACGATGCGCAGACCCTCGTCGAGCAGGTGGTCGGGCATGGTGAGCGGCGGGAGGAAGCGGATGACGTTTCCGTAGGTGCCGCAGGTGAGCAGGATCACGCCGTGCTCGTGCGCGTACTTCGCGATCTTGCCGGTGAGCTCTGCGTCAGGCTCGTTGGTGGCCGGGTCGACGAGTTCGATCGCCACCATCGCACCGCGTCCGCGGACGTCGCCGATGCGGGGGTCTTCGCTGGCGAGCGCGTTGAGGCGGCCCATCATCGTGGTGCCGATCTCCTGGGCGCGCTGCACGAGGCCGTCCTGCTCGTACGACTCGATCGTCGCGAGGGCTGCCGCGCAAGCGATCGGGTTGCCGCCGTAGGTGCCGCCGATGCCGCCGACCTGCGGGTGGTCCATGATCTCAGCGCGTCCGGTCACCGCCGAGAGCGGCAGGCCACCGGCGATGCCCTTGGCCGTCACGATGATGTCGGGTGCGATGCCCTCGTGGTCGCTGGCGAACATGGCGCCGGTGCGCGCGAAGCCGGTCTGCACCTCGTCGGCGATGAACACGACGTCGTTCTCGCGGGCCCATGCCACCAGCGTGGGGAGGAAGCCCTCGGCGGGAACGATGAAGCCACCCTCGCCCTGGATGGGCTCGATGATGATTGCAGCGAGGTTCTCTGCGCCGACCTGCTTCTCGATGGTGCTGATCGCCTTGCGTGCCGCGGTGACGCCGTCGAGGCCGCCGTCACGGAACGGGTATGACAGCGGCGCGCGGTACACCTCGGGCGCGAACGGGCCGAAGCCGCTCTTGTACGGGATGTTCTTGGCGGTGAGGCCCATCGTGAGGTTCGTGCGGCCGTGGTAGGCGTGGTCGAACGCGACGACGGCCTGCTTGCCGGTGTAGTGACGCGCGATCTTCACCGCGTTCTCAACAGCCTCGGCACCCGAGTTGAAGAGGGCGCTGCGCTTCTCGAAGTCGCCAGGGGTCAGGCGGTTGAGCGCCTCTGCGACCTCGACGTACGAGTCGTAGTGCGTGACGGTGAAGCAGGTGTGCGTGAAGCGGTTGAGCTGCTCGGCCATCGCCTTCACGACGCGGGGGTTCGAGTTGCCCACGCCGGTCACGGCGATGCCGGAGCCGAAGTCGATGAGCGAGTTGCCGTCGGCGTCGACGAGCACGCCGCCGCCTGCCGCAACGGTGAACACCGGCACGGTGGCGCCCACGGCTTTGGAGACCGCGGCCTGCTTGCGGGCCATGAGCTTCTTCGACTCAGGGCCAGGGATCTCGGTGACGAGCTTGCGCTCCTGGGGAAGCTCGGGACCGCCGACGATTGCAGCGGTGTTGTCGGTCATGGTCATAGTTGCTCCTCGACTCTCTAAGGCGACTCTGTGGACCCGGGCCGAGCGACCGGGCGCGCGGTGATCCTCTGGAGATCCTGCGCGCCGCGGCTGACCATTTCGTGAACGCCGCGGCCTGAGTGGGTCGCGACAGTGCGGAAGAGGGGCTGCCCGGACGAGAGCCATGCTAGGCGCGCTCTGCACGGCTTCACATTCGACGGGTTGTACATTATGAGCAGTCGCCTTCACCGCCGTGTACATGGTCGGAATGCACGGCCTACAACGCGGGCGAGGGGCTTCGGTCGTGCGTCCGCGACGCCGGCCGCTTCACTGCTCAAGAAAGGTCGGATGCTGCTGTGCCAGCCACCCTGCGCCGCCTCCTGGCGACCCCGGAGTTCAAGCTCACCCTGCTCAGCACGGATGCCGCCTCCCTCTCACGACTCGATGAGCCGGCCGCGTGGGTGCACAGCTCGGATCTCGCCGACCCGACCCCGTTCCTGTCGTCGGGTCAGGTGCTGCTCACGACGGGCACTCAGTTCGGTGCCGGGCCGGCGGCGACCTCTGCTGACGAGTACGTCGAGCGGCTCGTCGCCTGCGGCATCCTGGGACTCGGCTTCGGCACCGAGGTGATCAGGGAAGGCACTCCCGCTGAACTGATCGAGGCTTGCGACCGGTTCGGGATGCCGCTCTTCGAGGTGCCGTACCGCACGCCGTTCATCGCGCTGATCCGCGCGGCGGCCGACATGGTCGCCGCCGATGCCTATGCGCGGAACACCTGGGCGCTCGAAGCGCAGGGTGCGATCGCTCGCGCCGCGCTGCGCCCCGACGGGCTGAACGCCACGCTGGCGGAGCTCTCGCGGCAGCTCGGCCACTGGGTGGCGCTCTTCAGCCCCGGCGGCGGGCTCGAGCGCGTCTTCCCAGAGGAATCTCTGCAGGGCGAGACGTTGGCTGCGGTGCGCGAAGAGGCCACGCGTTTGGTTCGTCGCGGGCAGCGCGCCAGCTCGACCATCACGATCGGCGGTGAGCAGCTCACCGTGCAGACGCTGGGGGGGCTCGGCCGGCTGCGCGGCGCGCTCGCCCTCGGAGGCTCGGGAGACCTCGACGAAGCCGGCCGTGACGTGCTCACCTCTGTGATCGCCCTCGCGAGCCTCGCGCTCGAGCAGAACCACGCGCTCGACCGGGCTCGCTCGCACCTGCGCTCGGGAGTGCTGCACGCGCTGTTCGGCGGCGGCATCGAGCTCGCAGCGGGCATTGCGCGCGAGATGTGGGGCCCGCTCCCCTCTGGGCTTGTGCGCGTCGCGGTCGCGCCGATCACCACGGGGTCGACCGACGCCGCGACCGACTGGCTCGCCCTGCAGGTGGAGCAGCGCCCCGGCGACCTCTTCTTCGGCCTGCTCGATGGCAGCTTGATCGTGGTGCTGGAGGAAGGCGCGATCGGGCTGCTCGACGAACTCGGGCGCGAGTTCTCGATGCCGGTCGGCCTTTCCGACCCGGTCACCTACGCGCGGCTCGGTGAGGCCCGTCAGCAGGCGCAGCAGGCGTTGAATCGGGCCCTCGAGATCGGCCCCGGCGTGGTGGCCTTCGACACGGTGTCGCAGCAGGGCGTGCTCGCGTTCCTGGCGCGCACCAACGCGCGGCAGATCGCCGGGGCGACGTTGCGACCGCTGGTGGAGCACGACGAGGCCGAGGGCACCGAGTTGGTGCGCACACTGCGCGCCTGGCTCGAGTCGAACGGACACTTCGATCAGACCGCGCGCGAACTCGGCGTGCACCGGCACACCGTGCGCAGCCGCGTCGCCACCGCCGAGCGGCTGCTGGGGCGCGACCTCTCGACATTCCATGCCCGCGCCGATGTGTGGGCTGCTCTGCTGGCCGCGGGGGACCCGGCCGGCGCGGCGTAGGTCTGCGCCCGGTTGGCCCGCGAGGGCTGCGTTCGGGACATGCTCGGTGCTCGCTTAGGCGGTGCGACGGCTTGCTCGGTGCCTGGCCTGCTCGGCGCGGCGGCTTGCCGCCTGCGAGCCGTCGCCGCTGCGAGGGTTTGCTGCGGTTGCGACGGTTGCATCCCTCGCGCGTGCAGCAAACCCTCGCGACAGCGAGGACGCCCATCGCGAGAGAGACAGCACCCGCCGAGAGCGACGGCATGCCTAGCGAGGGCGACGCATCCTTCGCGAGAGTAAGGCGCGCGCCGAGACAGCACCCGAGAGCGACCGCACTCTTCGAGCTGCACGCTGGACAGCATCCTCGCGAGGGTTTGCTGCGGTTGCGACGGTTGCATCCCTCGCGCGTGCCGCAAACCCTCGCGAGAGCGACGGCGCCCATCGCGAGAGCGAGGGCGCCCGTCGCGAGAAGAGACAGCATCCAGGCCGGGAGACACTCGAGCGTGACCGCTGGGCACGGGCAGAACGGATGCCGCGACCACAACGGATCCCGCGACTCAGGATCCCGCGACGTCACACCGCAGGCAGGGGCATCGGCTGCAGGGCCGCGCGCCTGGCGATCAGGTCGCGGGCGTGCTCATCGAGGCGGCGGTCTTCGTCTGAGCGCAGTTCCAGTTGCGGCACGGGCAGCGCCTTGCCCTCGTCGTCGACCGTCACGAAGATGCTCATGCACTGCGTCGTGAGTTGCCGCTCCGGCGAGCGCGGGTCGCCCGAGCGCACATGCACCGCGACGTGCATGCTGTGCTCGCCCGTGTGGATCAGCCGCGCGTCGAGCTCGACCACATGCCCCAGATGGATCGGCCGGTAGAAGTGGATGCCGCCCGAGTACACGGCGACCGCCTGCCGACCGGCCCAGCCAGTCGCGAGCGCGCCCGCGACCTCGTCGATCCAGCGCATCACGAACCCGCCGTGCACCTTCCCACCCCAGTTCGCATCAGTGGGTGCGGCGAGGAACCGGAATGTCTCGCGAGGTGTGGTGCCGGCATCCGTGTATTGCTGAGCCCGCATCACGTCGTGGATCGCCCGACGTCCCTCGATACGATCGACGGCCCCGCGTGAGAGCTTCTCGTCGGCGCTGCTCGTCGGCCGCCACGGCGGCACTGTTCGCGGCGCCCCGTGCTCGTCGACGGCGACGAACACGAGCAGGCAGTGCATGGCTCGCTCGAATCGGCTGTCTCGCACATCGGCGGCGTCGACCGTGACCAGCACATGCATGCTGGTGCGTCCGGTATGCACGATGCGGGCAGTGGCCTCGATGAGGTTGCCCGGGCGAATGGGCCGGGTGAAGTGCACATTGCCCACGTACGCCGTGACGCAGTACGACCCGCTGTATCCGCTTGCGCAGGCGTATCCCGCCTTGTCGATCCACTCGAGAACGCGCCCGGCCTGCACGCGTGTGCCGTCGGTGACGACATCGGTTGGAGCGGCGAGGAAGCGAAGCGTGATGCGATCGGTCATGCGTGGTCCCGTAGCGGTTCACGCCGGGTGGTACGCGCGCGATGCGCCGGCAATGCGGCAATGCTACCGGGGCTGAGCGGGTGACAGCATCCGCTGAGAGGTCGCTGACTCCCCCTCCCCGGATGCCGACGTGCTGCCTACCGTGGTCAGCGAATCGAAGGGAGCAATCATGACGAATCTCGATGGCAAGACCGTGGCGTTCCTCCTCACCGACGGGTACGAGGACTCGGAGTTGACGAGCCCTTGGCAGGCAGTGACGGATGCCGGCGGCAACGCGGTGCTCGTCGCTCCCAAGTCAGGAGTGGTCGAGGGCAAGAAGGGTCACAGTCAGGCGGTGGACCGCGCAGCCGACTCGGTGACCGCGGACGAGTTCGACGCGCTGATGCTGCCGGGCGGGGTCGTGAACTCCGACCATCTGCGCATGGATGAGCCGTCGATCCGGTTCGCCAAGGCGTTCTTCGAGCAGCACAAGCCGGTCGGCGTGATCTGCCACGGCGCGTGGATCCTCATCGAAGCCGGCACCGTCGACGGTCGCACGATCACGAGCTATCCGAGCCTGAAGACCGACCTTCGGAACGCCGGCGCGAACTGGGTCGATGAGGAGGTCGTGGTCGACGCGGGACTCGTCTCGAGCCGCCGGCCGGATGACCTGCCGGCCTTCAACGCGAAGCTGGTCGAGGAGATCGCCGAAGGGAAGCACGAGAAGCAGACGGCGTGATCGGGCAGCAGCAGTGATCAAGCAGTAGCAAGGGGCGCGGCGTTCGAACGTCGCGCCCCCTTCGCATTGCCGCGCCCGGTAATGCGTCAGGGCCGCGGTCTAGTGACGCCGCAGTCCACTGACACCGTTGCTCAGCGCGCCGCTGCGCCCATCACCAGGGCAGATTGTCGAGGATGGCGTCGCTGAGGTGGGGCCAGATGTCGCGATGGCGGCTGGAGAACGGTCTCGCTCCGAGGAACGCCGCGGTGGCTTCACGCTGCGGGTCGACCCAGAGGAAGCTGCCCGATTGCCCGAAGTGGCCGAACGTCGCTTGTGAGTTCTTGCTGCCCGTCCAGTGCGGTACCTTGCGATCCTTGATCTCGAATCCGAGGCCCCAGTCGTTGTGCTCCTGCCGCCCGAAACCGGGGAGCACACCGGTCAGGCCGGGGAACACGACGTTCGTCGCTTCCCGGTGGAGGTCGTTGCTGATCAGGGTGGGGGCGATGAGTTCCTGGCCGAGACGGGCGAGGTCGGTCACCGTTCCTGCGGCGCCGGCCGCAGGAGAACCGCGCAGCACGACCGACCGCATGCCGAGCGGCTGGAGCACGCTGCGGCTGAGCCAGTCGGCGAACGTCATGCCCACGGCATCGGCGACATATCGGCCGAGCACATCGAAGCCGAAGTTGGAGTAGCCTCGCCTGCGCCCTGGCTGCCCGATCATGGTGTCGGAATCGAACGCGTAGCCCGCGGCATGAGCCAGCAGGTGACGGACGGTGGCGCCCTCCGGGCCGGCGGGAGCGTCAAGGCTCACTCTTCCCTCATCGACCGCGACGAGAGCAGCCATGGCCGTCAGCGGCTTCGTGCAGGATGCCCAAGGGTAGACCGCCTCGAGATCGCCCGTTGTGTACACCGGCTCGGCGGCATCCGCGACGACTATCGCGAAGTCGAAATCGAATTCACGCGCTGGGGCAAAGGGATCGCTTGACACTGGTTCGACGATAGCAAGCCGAGCCGAGCGGTCACGGGGTCGACGGCAGAAGCTCTGCAACGAGAGCCTCGACACGGAGTCGGATGTCGTCACGGATGCGCCGAACCGCTTCGAGGTCTTGGCTTGCGGGTTCGCGATTCGAGTCGCTCCTGGTGCACTCAGGAGCGACTCACCGTGTCAGCAGCAGCCAGACGAGCAGCAACTCTGGTCGAGCGCAGGCGGACAGCCCAACTCGAAGCACAGGGTTTCGGCATCCATAAGATCACCTCCTTGCATCGACAAAGGTCGATACAGGAAGTCTGAACCAGATCATCGACGGCTGTCAATACATGCGGGATGCTCGGGCTGTGACGGCAGCACGCCGCCTGGCCCACGAACCGACGCAGTGGCGTCAGTGCATCGGAACCAGGCGGCGCACGGGATGCCCTGAAGGGAGGGCTCTCGCTCAGCGATCGAGTTGCGACACTTCGATCAGGCTGCGGCAGCGAGCTCGCGCGGGTCGGCCAGGTATCGCTCCAGCGAGTCGTCCAGCTCTTCCACCCAGGGCGTGTGGTGCTGCACGGCGAGTGTGCCGGTCATCACCGACCGGTAGCACCGGTCGCGGTAGCCCATGATGTCCTTGGCCTTGTCCTTGACCCACGCCAAGAAGATCTCGACGACCGCGTCGACGTCGAACTGCGGATAGTCGGTGAGCTCGAGGAGATCCTTGACGTAGTCGCCCTGGAAGCGGATCTCCTCCTCCGCGTCGCGGATCGCCAGGAACCGCTCGCGCCACTCAGCCATCGAGGCCGCGCGCTCCTCGGCATCCGGCAGCTCTGCACGACCGAGGATCAGGTCACGCACGTACCAGGCCTGGGTGTCGAACATGTTGAACGTGAACCACTGGTCCTGCGCGCCGACGTACGCGAGGTTCGGCATGTCTTGCCAGATCACCCCTCGATACAGCCCCTCGGGGTAGACGGTGTTCGGGCCGCCCAGGGCCAGCTCACCCGGCAGGAACGGGTACTTGTGCTGATACCCCGTGCACATCACAACGGCGTCGACTCGTTTCGAGGTGCCATCGACGAAATGCACGGTGTCGCCGTCGAAACGCACGACGGCGGGACGCTCCTCGAATCCCTCGGGCCAGTCGTAGCCCATTGGGTTGCTGCGGTAGCTCGCAGTGACCGACTTCGCGCCCATCTTGTAGGCCTGGCTGCCGATGTCCTCGGCTGAATAGCTGGCGCCGATCACGAGCACGTCACGACCCTCGAACGCCTCGGCGCCGCGGAAATCGTGGGCGTGAGAGATGTATCCGGGGAACGTCTCGATGCCCGGGTAGTCGGGCACGTTCGGGTATGAGAAGTGCCCGCTCGCGACGACGACGTGGTCGAACTCCGCGATCGTCGACTCGCCCGTTGGCAGGTGCTCGCTAGTCACGCGGAAGGTTCCGCTCTCGGCGTCCGGCTCCACCCACCGCACGACCGTGCTGAATCGGATGAACCGTCGCACATTCGAGTGCTCCAAGCGGCCGGCGATGTAGTCCCAGAGGGCCGCGCGCGGCGGGTATGACGAGACCGGGCGCCCGAAGTGCTCATCAAAGGTGTAGTCGGCGAACTCTAGGGCCTCCTTCGGCCCGTTCGACCAGAGGTTTCGGTACATGCTTGTGTGCACCGGTTCGCCGTGCTCATCAAGACCGGTGCGCCAGGTGAAGTTCCACTGTCCACCCCAGTCGGCCTGCTTCTCGAAGCAGACGAGCTCGGGAATCTCGGCGCCCGACCGGGCTGCCGACTCGAATGCCCTCAGTTGAGCCATCCCACTGGGGCCGGCACCGATGATTGCCACGCGTTTCCGGTTCTGCATGAATCTCCTCGTAATCGTCATCTCTCGCAGCAGACAGCCGCTTGCGCGCGATCAACGACCGACGATTCGGTAGGACTCACCTCGGCTCGCGGGACGCTCTGCATCAACCGCATCGGCACAAGTGGCTTCAACTCGACCGTATCAAATGCACCTGTTCGGCCACTTTGAAGAGCCGCCACGCGGGGGCAGACCTCCCCTCTGCTAGATTTTCCGAATCTGAGGAACTTTCGGTGTGCCGAGTGTGCGCG
Organism: Ruicaihuangia caeni; assembly: GCF_029952955.1. GTDB lineage: Bacteria > Actinomycetota > Actinomycetes > Actinomycetales > Microbacteriaceae > Ruicaihuangia > Ruicaihuangia caeni. Next base: position 81,871 of record NZ_JASATX010000003.1, read on the forward strand.
CTGTCTCCGTGGATCTGCACCACCTTCATCCGTCAGCGACTGAAAGCGACATTGTGAGCAGAACCCTGTCAACTCCCCCTCCCCGTACCGCCAGATTCGTGGCAGCCGGCGTCGGCTTCACGATGATCGGCGGAATGGCCGTCGCGGCTGCCGCGCCCGCGTACGCGGCGCCGGGTACGCCGGATCCGTTCGGCTACACCGTCTCCGAGGTGTATGCCAGCGACATCGCCCCTGACGAGTCGGTCTACACCGGTTGGCACCAGGGCCACCCCGGTGCAGTGAACGCGCACGAGGTCACGGCCGACGGCCTGGTGTTGACCGGCAAGTCGCAGGTGATCTACGGGTACGACGAATCGGTGCGTCCCTCGATCGAGTACCGACTGTTCATGAACTCCGTCGACCGAGGCGAAGTGTCATGGACCTCGACTTCTGACAGTGACCCGGCGTACTTCCAGATCCCTGTCTTCTTCGGTCAGGATGTCGCCGCACCGAACTTCACCACGCTGCGCCCGGCCGCTCCGACGAGCGGGCAGAACATCGCCTCGCTGGATCAGCAGTGGGTCACGAGCCGCGCCATTGGTTCCGCATACGCTGCCGACGCGACCGATGCTCTCGGTGAACTGCTCAGCGCACTGATCGCCGAGCAGAACGCGGAGATCCTCGGCTTCGGGGTATTCGCCGATGAAGGTCAGCAGAGCACCGTCACCGGCATCGGCTGGCTCGGGACCGATTACACCTTCCACCCGGGAGAGCGCATGATTCCGGGCACGGTGAGCATCGCCGGCCAGGCGAAGGTGGGATCCACCTTGACCGCGGAGGTTGCCGACTGGCCCGCGGGCGCGACCTTCACCTATCAGTGGTACCGCGCTCAGGAGAACATGGGCGGTCCCATCGACGGCGCGACGGGCGCCACCTACACGGTGACAGCAGATGACATCGGTTTCTTCATCGGCGTCGACATCACCGGACACAAGGCCGGGTACGGCGACGCGCAAGCGCGGGCCGATGTGACCGCGAAGGTCACCGCCCCGGTGAAGCCGGCCGCTCCGGCGCCGGTTGCGAACTCGACTGATCTGGCCGCGTTCCTTTCCTCCAACGGGGCGACCGTGCAGCAGCCTTCTGCCGCCGGACTGCCCTCTTCCCCGCTGAGCCCTTCCCAGGCGTACACGGCGACCTTGCCGTGGACCGAGGCGGACTCGTGGGTCGATGTCTACATCTACTCAACGCCCGTGTTCGTCGGCACGTTCCCGATCGTGAACGGCCAAGCGCAGATCGTGCTGAGCGCCTCGGTGCTCAGTGCTCTGGATGCCGGAACGCACACCCTGGTGGTCACAGGGCAGTCCTCCGGCGCAGTCCAGGCGGTGTCGGTGAGCTTGGCCCGCATGCTTGCCGCAACCGGTGCGGCGCCCGCACTGCCGCTCGCCGCGAGCGCGGCCCTGCTGCTCCTCGGCACGGCCCTCGTCGTGCTTCGTCGAGCCCGCCTCAAGGCCGCCTGACGTCAGTGGGATCGGTGGGGTGTGGCCGGCTCGGTCACACCCCACCCTTGTTCTATCCACAACTTCTCCAGCAGCCCCGCCACCTCGGGCCGGGCTTGCCAGGGAAGAGATGTCGACCGAGGCGCTCCGCGAGCCACCGGGGACGACGCCCGAAGTCTTGCGACTCGGCAGGCTGAAACGTATCCAACGGTCAGCCCGCAGTCCGCGCGACCCTGACGGTCGCGGCAACACAGAGAAAAAGACCGGTCGATCGGCGCGAGGAAAGAGCCCGGTGCAGTCCGGCAAGCGACTTCGTGAAGCCACTGCCCGCTACTGCGTGGATGGGCCACTGTAGCTGGGGCGGGATTCGAACCCGCGACCTCACGATTATGAGTCGTGCGCTCTCACCAACTGAGCTACCCAGCCACGATCTGGCATCTGAACCGAGGCTCAGTGTCAGTCGAGCCCCCTGTGGGAATCGGACCCACTACCTCTTCCTTACCAAGGAAGTGCTCTACCAATGAGCTAAGGGGGCGCAGCCTGCGGGATCGACGCCCGGCGCAGGCAACCGCTCAAGAATAGCACCTCTGCGAAGTGCGATTTTCAACGGATGCCGGTGGCGCAAGCCTCCCGGGGGCCGGCCACGTCGCTTGCGAAGCGACGCCCGTCGCGGCGAGGATTCGCCATGCCGGAGAGAGTTGCTGCTCGGGCCCGGGCTGGCAACTCTGGCCCGGGTGCGCAGCTTCTGCAGGTGTAGCAAACGCCCCAGATGAGGGCGACTGCCCGCTCGTCATGCTGACGCCTGCACTGCTGACAGACCGCACCGGATCGACTCGAAGGGGGCTGACGCGCCACCGTGCCGCTCGTATGGTGGGCCGCATGGCTGACCCTCTGGAGCATCCCGGCCCCCATGAATTCGCAACGGATGACGCGGGCGCACAGCCCGACGTCACGCAAGAGACCGCAGGCGAATCCGCACCACCAGAGTGGTGGCGGACCGCGGTGATCTACCAGGTGTATCCGCGTTCCTTCGCAGACGCCTCGGGTGACGGCATCGGAGACCTGCCAGGTGTCACCTCGCGCCTCGATGCGCTCGTCGAGCTGGGAGTCGACGCGGTGTGGTTGTCACCCTTCTACCGTTCACCGCAGCGCGACGCGGGCTACGACGTGAGCGACTATTGCGACGTCGACCCGCTCTTCGGCACGCTCGCCAGCTTCGACCGGATGCTTGAAGCCGCCCACCAGCGCGGCCTTCGCGTGATCATCGACCTCGTGCCCAATCACTCGTCGAGCGAGCACCCGTGGTTCCAGGCGGCGCTGGAGGCGGGGCCTGGCTCACCCGAACGCGCCCGGTACCTGTTCCGCGACGGCAAGGGCGAGCACGGAGAGCTTCCGCCGAACAACTGGGAGTCGGTCTTCGGAGGGCCGGCATGGACTCGCGTGATCGAGGCAGACGGTGAGCCCGGCCAGTGGTACCTGCACCTTTTCGACACATCGCAGCCCGACTTCGACTGGAGCAACCCCGAAGTGCGGGAGCTCTTCAGAGGGGTGCTGCGGTTCTGGCTCGACCGGGGCGTCGACGGATTCCGTGTCGACGTCGCCCATGGCTTGGTGAAGGCCGAGGGCCTGCCCGACCTCGAGCTTCCAGAAGCGGGAGGCAGCCTGGGTGGCTCGCGCGAGGCGCCGATCGTTCCCTACTGGGCGCAGGAGGGCGTGCACGAGGTGTATCGCGACTGGCGCCGGCTGCTCGAAGAGTACGAGGGCGATCGGGTGCTCGTCGCTGAAGCGTGGGTCGACCCGCTCGAGAGGGTGGCGAGCTGGGTCCGGCCGGATGAGATGCATCAGGCGTTCAACTTCTCGTATCTCATGAGCCCATGGCGTGCCGATGCGCTGCGCGAAGTGATCGACGACTCGCTCGCAGCGTTCGGAGGCGTAGGCGCCCCGAGCACGTGGGTGTTGAGCAACCATGACGTGATCCGACATGCGACGCGCCTCGCGCTCGGCGAGGACCACCTCCAAGGGCACGGCATCGGCCCCAAGACTCAGGGCCTACCCGACCGGATGCCGGCCCTTCGTCGTGCGAGGGCGGCGACCGGCTTGATGCTCGCCCTGCCTGGCAGCGCCTATGTCTATCAAGGCGAAGAGCTCGGTCTGCCCGAGGTGACCGACTTGCCCGACCACGCACGGCAGGACCCGACCTGGTTCCGCACCAAGGGCGAGCGCTACGGACGTGACGGATGCCGGGTGCCGATCCCCTGGGAAGCCGACGCGCCCGCGTACGGCTTCAGCGAGAGCAGTTCCTCCTGGTTGCCGCAACCGTCCGAGTGGCGGGAACTGGCCCGTGACAGGCAGCTCGGCGACCCGTCGAGCACGCTCGAGTTCTATCGTGCGGCGTTGCGGCTCCGTTCCGAGTTCGCACTCGGGGCCGGCGAACTCGAATGGCTGTCGGAGCTCGAGGGCGAGCGGATGCCGAAGGGAGTGCTCGCGTTCAGGAACAACAGTCTCATCGTCGTCGCGAACGTCGGTGCGGACGAGGCGCGGGTGCCCGAGGGAACGCTCTTGCTCGCGAGCAGCGAGGTGCCGGACGGGCTTTTGCCCGCTGACACGACTGTCTGGGTACTGCCAGCCCGCTGATCGGCGGCCAGCTGACGCTCGCGGTCAACTGGCGTTCGCAGTCAGCTGGCGTTCGCGGTGAGCCAGACGTAAGGGTCGACGTGCGTGCCGTTGACGAGGATCTCGAGGTGCAGGTGGGGGCCGGTCGATTGGCCCGTGCTGCCGACGAGGCCGACGAACTCACCGACGCCGATCGGTTCGCCGACGACCAACGGGCTGGAGTCCCACTGCATGTGGGCGTAGCGCGTGACGACCGTTTGACCGTTCAGTTCGTGCTGCAGGTAGACATAGTGGCCGTAGCTGCCCCCGTTGCCGACCTCGATCACCACTCCGTCGGCGATCGAATAGATCGGCGTTCCCGCGCCTGGCGTCAGGTCGAGCCCGCGGTGGTTCGTGGAGCACCCACGGCAGGGCGCAGATCGGTCACCAAAGCCCGAGCTGATGGGCACCGTGTATGGGAAGGGCCACCGGATCGCACCGGTGCCCGTGCTCACGTAGTTGTAGCTGCGGGTGCCGTAGGTCTGGCGCAGCACCTGCGCGCGCGTCGTGACGGTGTAGTCCTCGCGAAGGCTCTGCGCCGCGACAGTTTCAGCGCTGCCGTCTTCGATTGCGAGTTGCTGGGCTGCAGGCTTGAGCGCGGCCGAGGTCGACGCGTCCGTGAAGCTCTCGGAACGGAAGGCATTGGCAGGCAATGTGGTGCCGACGAGCAGCGCGCCGGCGAAGAGCAGCGCCGCCCCCGAGTACACCTTGCGCAGCACACCGACGGTTCGGGCCGATCGCTCCTTGCGTGGGGCCGAAGCGGCGGCCGAAGCGGTCCGCGGCGTCGACGCGGCACGCGGGGCCCGCGCGATCCGAGCGATGCGCGCATCGGAGCGCGCGGCACGGCGGCGAGCCGTTGCAGCACGGCGGGTGAGCTCAACGTCCGGCGCCATTGCCGCGGCCGGCGCGGCATCGAGGTCGGCCGCGACGGGAGAAGCCGCGCTGGCGCCGTCGGAAGTCTGAGAAGTCGTTTCGGCGACCGTCGCCTCGGATGCCGTCCGTGTCTCAGACACGGGCTCAACAGTTGCGAGGGCGCTCGAGGTCGTCTCCATCGCCTCTGCTGCCGCTTCGACCATCGCCATCATCACGGTCTCAACGGGCGACAGCTCTGGCGACGCAGGCGCCTCCTCGGCGAGGCTCTTCGCCGTCTCGCGCTGAAGAGTGGCGGATGCCGCGGCATCCTGTGCCAGCGAGTCGATCGAGTGAGCGGCGACGGCGCCGGTCGACGGCATCGAGATGATCCGCATCGGCGCGGTCTCGAGTGCCGCCGCGCGCTCGCGCTCCGCGCGACGTTCGAGCTCTCGCAGCGCTCTGCGCGTGAGCGGAGAGTCGGTGGCGCCCGCAACGTCGGAGGGGCTGGGGGTGCCGGAACCGCGATCTGAGACTGGGTTGACGCCGCGCTGAGTCACGTCGGCGTGTCCGGTTGGATGCAGCGACCTCTCCTCACGCGGCGGGCCCGGCGGGCCGAAACGAACTCTGATCTGCCGAACACGTCAACAGATAACGGATTGATAAAGGCTAGCGAATCTCAACCCGACTTCGCGAGTCGAATTTTCTTCCCGTTTCCGTTCAGCGAAAAATCCGCGAGTTTCCGGGCGACGCCTCGGCGCGTCTCAAACCATTCGCCCGCCGCGGCCGGCGTCGAGTTCGGTGAGCACGTCGAGCAGTTCTGTCGCGAGCTTCGGCTCTGCCGCGAGGGTGAGGTCGGCATCCGCGGCGCCGTGCCATCCGCGCACCGTCGCGCCCGCCTCGCTCGCGATGAGCGCCGCAGCTGCGTGGTCCCACGGTTGCAGGCCGCGCTCGAAATAGGCGTTCAACCGCCCGGCCGCAACACCGCAGAGGTCGAGCGACGCGGTACCCATTCGCCTGATGTCGCGAACGCGGGGCAGCAGCGCGGCGACGATCTCGCCCTGCGTGCGACGTCCCTCTGCCGTGTACGCGAATCCGGTCGCGACAAGGGCGTGATCGAGGTCGACGTAGGGCGCGATCTCGAGCCGCTCGCCATCGAGGAACGCGCCCTGGCCCGCGGTGGCCCACCACTCTTCGCCGGTCGGAACGTTGAGCACGCATCCGGCGAGCGCGCGCCAGGTCTTCGGGTCGGGGTCGCCTTCGACGGCCGCGACGCTCACCGCGTAGTGCGGGATGCCGTAGAGGAAGTTGACTGTGCCGTCGATGGGGTCGATCACCCAGGTGAGCCCGGTGCTGCCCTCTTCGGCACCTGACTCCTCGCCGTAGAACCCGTCGTTCGGCCGCGCGTCGGCAAGCATGCCGCGGATGAGCGCTTCAGCCTCGCGGTCGGTCTCAGTGACCACGTCGGTCAACGACGACTTGCTGGCAGCAACGCTCACGCCGACGGCGCGCCGTTCGGCGATCAGTGCAGCGGCGGATGCTGCGACCTCCCGTGCCGTCAGAAGCAGTTGGTCGCTCACATCACTCCTCAGGGATCAGCCGGCTCGCATCGGCTGAGTTGCCGCCGAAGTCAGTGCCGGTAGTACGCGATGGTCTGCTCGAGGCCATCCCGCAGTTCGGTGCGCAGCACATCGTCGCGTCTGGCGCGAAGATCGAGTTCACCGACTTCAGCGTGGATGCCGAGGTCTCCCGTGCCGCGGCTGATCGCCGATCCCGGAACGAGTTCGCCGAGCAGGCGCACCACGTCATCGATGTCCACCACGGTACCCGCGATGCTGCACGAGTGCGCGCCGTCGAGCGGTTCGAGAGCGCTCACCACGAATGCGTCGGCGACATCGGCCACGTACACCGCGTCGGTGCGGCCGTGCAGCGGGATCTCGTAGCTCTCGCCTCGCGCCGCAGCGCGGCAGGCGAGCGCGATGCCCGCACTCGCTCCGCTCTCGCGGCCCGGCCCGTAGACCACCAGTGGTCTCAACCCCATCGAGTTCAATCCGAACTGCTCGCAGAAGGCCTTCGCGGTGAACTCGGCAGCCAGCTTGTAGGCCCCGTAGAGCGAACGCGGATTGAGATCGAGGGCGGTGGAGGAGTAGACAGCCGCGCTGCTGGCGTACGAGACGCCGGCGATGCCATGACGTCGGGCGGCGTCGAGCACGTTGACCGTGCCGATGACATTGATCTCGGCGCCGGTCACCGGGTGCTCGTTGCAGAACGGCGTGAGCACACCAGCGAGGTGCACGACGGCGTCGACACCGCTCACGGCGTCGCTCACCTGCGCAGCGTCGCGGATGTCGCCCGTCAACCACTCGATGCCGTTCAACCGTTCGCCGAGCAAGTCGGTGATCAGCGGGCTCGGGGCGCCCACATCGAACACGATGGGCCGGTGTCCGCGCTCGAGCAGGTTCTTCACGACCCACGCGCCGATGAAGCCGTTGCCGCCCGTCACGAGAACGGAGCGCGCGCCACCGGGCTTCTCGGAGGCTGCGTCCGCGTGCTGCGGCACTTGCGCCGGCTGCACCTCCGCGCTCTTGGATTCACTCATCTGCGTCACGGCTCCATTCCTCGAACGAGATCACGACCTTGCCCGGCGCGGTCAGCGCCGATTCGTAGGCCCGAGACGCCTCGGCGACGGGGACGACCGCGCTGACGACGGGCGCCACGTCGATCGCTCCATCGCGCACCGCGTTGATCGCGCGCTCGAACCCTGTGGGGTGGTCGTACACGTAGCTGCTGAGCACGCGCACCTGGCGCAGTACGAGGTCTTCGCTCGTGAACTCGAGCGGAGCGCTGCCCATTCCCACGAGCACGATGGCTCCGCCTGGCTCGACTGCGGCGAGCGCCGACTTCCACCCACCGGCGCTGCCCGACGCCTCGAACACGCGGGAGTACTGGGAATCCGGCGCACTCCTCGGGCCGATGCCGAGGTCGGCAACGAACGCGGCCTTCTCGGGCTGGATTTCGGAGAGCTCGACTCGGATGCCTCGAGCCTGCAGCAGCTTCCCCACGAAGACCCCCTGAGCACCGCCTCCGATGATGAGCACACTGTCGCCTTCGCGCACGTCGGCGAGTTCGACCGCTTTCGCGGCGACGGCGAGCGGCTCGATGCAACCGAGCACGGCGAGGGGCCACTCTGCCGGAACAGTGTGCGCGTGCGAGGCGGGCAGCGTGTAGTGCTCACTGCCCGCTCCCGCCTCGGTCATGCCGAGCACGCGTCGGCTCTCGCAGATCGCCGACATGCCGCCCGTGCAGCGCAGGCACTCGCCGCAGCCGATGATCGGTTCGATCACGACTGTCTCGCCCATTCTCGACGGGTCGACCCCGTCGCCCACAGCCGTCACCGTGCCGAAGGCTTCGTGGCCGACCACCCACGGCAGCCGTGGCACGCCGCGATGCCCGAGATAGCGGCTCAGGTCTGAGCCGCATAGGCCCAGCCCGCGCACGGCGATCCGCAGTTCCCCGGGTGCGGGTTGCGGCGCCGGGGCCACGTCGAGCACTGCCACATCGCGTTCGCCAGTGAGCGAGAGGGCCAGCATCCGTCAGTCCTTACTTGGAGCGACGCTCGATGGCGTCGGCGTCGAACGGGGTGCGGGTGACGTGCGTCTCGTCGACCATGTAGTCCACGAGGAACGTGGAGCAGTGGCCGATACGAGCGTCGCCTAGCTCGGCGGCGAGCGCCTCGATCTTCTCGCGCACGGGGCCGGCGGCATCCGCGGTCAGTGTGTCGACGAAGATCACCGCGAGGTGACGCACGCCGTCGAGTTCGGGGTTGACCGGGCGCAGTTCGGCCTCCTCGGTCTTGTAGTCGGTGATCTCGTCACGCGACTCACCGAGGAACACCGAGCTCACCTTCGGCAGTTCGCCGAGCTCGTCGACGAGGGCACGCAGGCGAGCCTCCAGCTGAGCGAACGTCGCAGTGGCGTCACCAACTGCTTCGATGCGAGCCGTGGTGACGAAAGCGCCGTCGCCGAATCCCTTCTGCAAGGCCGGCACGTTGGCGTACCGCACGAAGTTCTGGAACGACGGCTGGATGCGCTGTGTCCACGGCGTGGGATTGTCGAGACGCTCGAGGTACTGCGTCGAACGGAAGATCTCAGCCTCTCGCGCTTCGTACAGCGTCAGGTACTTCGGCGACTGCGCGGGATCGAGCGCCACTCCCCGGCGGCCGCGGACGAACCCGTCGATGGAGGCCCGCTCGGGCATGTGCTCGAGCGTGTGCCACTCGAGATACGCGTCTTGCGCGGAGGGTTCGATGTCGTGCCAGATCGACAGCACAGCGTCAGCGGTGATCATGTGGGCTCCTTCTGGTTCAGAGGTTCGGTGCGTGGTTGGGTCGCGTTGCGTACGCGGTCGTGCGGTCAGTTCACCAGGAACAGTGCGAGTTCGGGCACGAAGATCAGCAGCAAGAGCATGATCAGCAGGCTCGGCATGAACATCATCGACCCCTTGAACGCGGTCCAGATCGGGATGCGGGTGGCACCGCTCAGCACGAATACAGCCGCACCGAATGGCGGTGTGAGCAAGCCGATCATGAGCGACAAGATCGTCACGAGCCCGAAGTGCACTGGGTCGACGCCGAAGTCGATCGCTATCGGCAACAGCACCGGGACTGTGATCACCAGCGCTGAGAGCGACTCCATGAAGCAGCCGATGATGAGCAGAAGCAAGGCGGTGAGCAGCAGGAAGCCGACTGGCGAGTCGGTGATCTCGCTCATCCATTTGGCCATGTGGAAGGGCACTCGCTCACGGGCGAGAATCCATCCCAGAATGTTCGACGCGCCGAGGATGATCATGATCGAGGCGGTCGTGACGACGGTCTCTTTGAATACGACGCCGAGGAACTTGAGGCGCCCGTTCTTCACGATCGCCATCGCCACAGCGAGGATGAAGACGGCAGCCACGCAGGCGGCCTCCGTGGGCGTGAACCACCCCGTCAGAATGCCGCCGATGATGATGACCGGCACGACCATCGGCAACAGGGCACGCATCGATGCGCGGCCCAGACGGCGCAGGTTGAACGGCTCTCCCGCGAGGTCTGCACGGCGGAAGGTGAACAAGAAGACTGTCAGGCAGAGGATGATGAACATCACCAGCGCGGGAATGATTCCGGCGAGGAACATCGCGCCAGTCGAGACCGAGGCGATCGAGGCATAGACGATCGCCGGAATGCTCGGAGGCATGATCGGACCGATCAGCGAGGATGCCGTCGTGACACCCGCCGAGAACATGTCGGAGTAGCCGCGCTTCTGCATCTGCTTGACCTCGACCGAACCGAGGCCTGCGACGTCGGCAAGCGATGCACCGCTCATCCAGGAGAACCCAAGGCTTGCGGCGACGTTCACGTAGCCCAGCGCTCCTCGCACCCGGCCGACGAGGGCGAGCACGAAGTCGAAGAGCCGCTCGGCGATGCCGGAATAGTTCGCCGCGACGCCGACGAGGATGAACAGCGGCACCGCGAGCAGCGGCCAACTGTCGATTCCCTCGATCGCCAGCCGGAACGAGAGGTCGAGCGTGTAACCGTTGCTGACGAGGTACAGCATCGAGGGGCCGAGAATGGCGAATGCGATCGGCACTCGAAGCGCGAGGAGCACGAAGATCGCGATGATCAGGACTGAGAGTTCCATCGGTCAATCTGTCTGAGAGGGCAAGAAGCAGGGAGCGGCGGTCAGCACCGCCAGGCGGGGCCGCTGTGCAGGTGCTCCCGTACAGCGGCCCCAGCGGCGAGCGTCAGACGACGGCCGGCGTGGCTGATCGGTCGGCTGGCGTGAACCGGCCGCGACGCTCGACGAGGTCGAGCACCACGTCAACGACGACGAGCAGGAACCCAGCCGCGGTCGCGATGAAGAACGGCGCCTTCGGCACTGCGACGCTCGACAGGTTGCCGCTGACGCCCGAGTCGACCATCTGAATGCCGGCGAAGGCGAACGCAGCGGCGACCACGATCACGATCAATCGCGATACGAACCAGACGGCCTCGATGGCGCGCGGTCGGCGGAGCAGCCCGTCGATGAACTCGAGTGTGATGTGCTGGTCCCGAGCGGCAAGATAGCCGGCCAGGAATAGCGAGAGCACGACGAGTCCCATCATGGCCACTTCGCCCGACCAGCCGACCGTGGTCAGGTGGAGGTAGCGCTGCAGAACCTGAAGCGCCACCCCCACGACGACGACGACCATCATGACGACGCCCAGCGCGACCTCGACGCGGCTGAGCACTCGACGCACCCGACCGATGATTGTCGTGTTCTGCATTGGCATTCCGTCTCAGCTCGTGGTTGTCGATTGACTACTTGATCGTCGGCGCGGTCCAGCCCTCGCCGAGGTCTTCTGCCTTGATCAGGTCGTAGTACTCGCGCTGCACGCCCTCGAGGTTGGCCTCCCAGTACGCCTCGACCTTGGTGCGGAACGCCTCGCGGTCGACATCCTGGACGACCTCGATGACTCCGTCAGCGGCCCACTGCTGCAGGATGGTGCGCTCTTCCTCGGAGATGCACTCGCCGGCCTTGACGCCCGCTGCGTCGACAGCTTCCTGGATCGCGGTGCGCTGCTCGTCGCTGAGGCCCTGCCAGAAGTCCTCAGACACGACGACGAACTCGATGCTCGTCTGGTGGCCCGAGAGCGAGACGTAGTCCTGCACCTCCTGCACGTTCGTGCTTGCGATCGCCGACACCGGGTTCTCCTGCGAGTCAGCGGTGCCCTGCTGCAGCGCGAGGTAGAGCTCGTCGAACGAGACGCCGACCGGGTTCGCGCCGAGCGCGTATGCCGACTCGAGGTACTCCGGCTTGTTCGGGAAACGAGTCTTCAGCCCTTGCAGGTCAGCAGGCTCGTGGATGGGCTTGTTCGAAGTGAACACGCGAACGCCGAAGTACCAGGCACCGATGATCCGCGTGCCGGTCTCCTCGAGCACGTTGTCGGTCAGTTCCTTGTACGCGTCGGTCTCCACGAACGCCTCGAGCTGCTCTTGACCGTCGAGCACGAATGCACGGTCGAGCACGCCGATCGCCTCAGAGAACGCACTGATGTTCGAGGGCGAGTCGAGGTTCATCTGCACGTCGCCCGTCTGGACGGAACGGAAGCGCTCCTGGTCTCCGCCGAGGATGCTCTCGGGGTAGTTGACGATCTCGAGGCCGACACCCTTGTCATTGACGGCTTCTGCTACCAGGTCGACTCCGCAGGCGTTGTGCGGGTGGTCTCCGGCGAAGCTGTTCGCGAAGACGACCTCGACGGTTTCGCCCGCGTCACCTCCCGCCTTGTTATCGCCGGCGCTGCTGCAGCCGGCGAGGAGAAGGCCGAACGCTGCTGCCGAGCCAATGGCTGCTGCGGTGCGCTTGGTCAGTCGTGACATCAATGTCCTCCGTGCATCGTTGCTGTGGTGACCCGTCTTGAGCCTTGCACACCCTAGCGGCATTAAGCGCTTGATGCGGAACAGCGTTCCATTTTGGGAGGGAACAGGCGTCATGGAACGAGGAGGATCTTGTTCGCGCTGCGCGAGCTCGTCAGCAGCTCGAGCGCCGTTTCGACATCGGTGAGCGGCATCCGGTGCGACACGACCTTGAGGGCATCCACGTGCACTGCAGGCAGCACCCGCAACAGCGCGTTCCACGTCGACTCGCTGTAGCCGCGCGAGCCGATGAGCTCCAATTCGCGCAGGACGATCGGCGTCATCAGCAGCTCGCTCGGCCGCGACGCCAGCCCGACGAGTGCCAGCCTGCCGCCTCGGCGGGCCATCGAGATCGCCTGCTCGGGAACGGCCGGATTGCCACTCGTCTCGTAGACGATGTCGGCGCCATCCCAGCCGAGCGACCGCACCACGTCGACCGGGTCGGCCTCGTCGATGTTGACCGGGATGCCGCCCAGTTCGCGGGCGAGCTCGAGCCGCGCCGCATCGGCGCCCGTTCCCGTGACCACGACGTTCGACGCGCCGGCATTGCGCGCAAGCACCAGCGTGAGCAACCCGATCGGCCCGCAGCCGATGACTGCGACGAGGTCACCGGGAACGGGCGGCACGCGCTCGATCACCGCGTGCGCCGCGACGGCCAATGGCTCCATGAGCGGCGCGACGGCGGGGTCGCACCCCTCGGGCACGGCGAAACAATTCTTCTCGGGCACCACCGCGTATTCCGCCCAGCCGCCGTTGATGCCGCCGCCGATGAAGACTCGGCGAACGCACAGTGTCGAGCGTCCGACGGCGCAGTACTCGCACCGACCGCATGCGATCTGGGGGTTCACGCCGACGAGCGTGCCCGGCGCGAGCTCTCCCGTGGTCGACTCGACCACCGTGCCGGCCATCTCGTGTCCGGGCACCAGCGGGAAGATCGCGTTGTACTGGCCGACGATCTGCTCGTGCCACCGCCAGATGGCGATGTCGGTGCCGCAGATTCCCGCCCCCGTGATCTTGATGAGCGCTTGGCCGGGCTGGGGCACGGGCGTCTCGACCTCGCGGAATTCGAGAGCGCCGGGTTCGGGGGCGGTCTTCACGATCGCGCGCATGTGGGGGCCTTTCGGGGACGTTGCGATGGTTGGTGCCCTCGGACCAGCGAGCCCGGCGAAGGCTGCCTCTGGAAACAAGCGAGGGCGAGAGAACCGAGCGCCCGGGCGGGCTGGCCTGCCCGGGCGCTCGTTGCCTTCTCAGGCGTGATGGTGGAGCGAACTCAGTTCGACGGCGCGCTCTCGCGGATGGCCTTGTAGAACTCGAGGCGCTCGCCGGTGTACTTGTTCATGAAGTACGACTCGGCCTTCTTCGCGAAGGCGGCCTTGTCGACGTCCTTCACAACCGTGATTGCGCCCGACTCTTCCCACTCGTCGATGATCGCCTGCTCGTCCTCGACGATGCAGTCGTGGTCCTGCTGGCGCGCATCCGCTGCCGCCTCGGTGAGGGCATCGCGCTGCTCGTCGGTGAGGCTCTGCCAGGTGTCATCGTTGATGAGCAGCAGTTGCACGCCGGTCTGGTGCTCGCTGAGGTTCACGTGAGTCTGCACCTCATCGAGGCTCATCGACTTGACGGTCGGGATCGGGTTCTCCTGGCCGTCGACGATGCCCTGCTGCAATGCGACGTAGATCTCTTCGAACGCGACCGCGACGGCGGTGGCGCCGACTGCCTCGGCGTTCATGAGGAACTGCGGGCTGTCGGGGAAGCGCATCTGCAGCGCGGCAAGGTCTTCGGGCGTGCGGATCGCCGAGTTGGCGCTGAAGTTGCGCATGCCGAAGAAGAACGGCTCCATCGTGCGGAAGCCTGTCGCCTCCCGGAGGCCGTCGGTGAGCGGCTCGGCGGCACCGCTGTCGAAGAACTCGAACACGTGGTCGGGGCCGTCGAACGCATACGCGGTGTCGATGACGCCGATCTCGGGGTACATGCTCGACAGCGCCGAGGGACCCTGCAGATCGATATCGATGTCACCCGACTTGAGCGCTTCGAACCGCTCGGTGTCGGGGCCCAGCTGGCTGTTGGTGAAGACGTCGATCTTCAGTCCGAGGTCGGTCTGCTCGTTGATGGCGTCGCGGATGACGAACGAGCCACACCGGTTGTGCGGGTGGTCGTCGGTGAAGCTGGTCGCGAAGGTGAGGGTAGTGGTGGCGGCGGCCTTGTCTCCCTCATCACCGCCATCTCCGGCGGCGCAGCCGGTGAGGGCGAGTCCGATCGCTGCGGAAGTTGCGATGAACGCAGTGCGCTTCCGGTTCAGGGTGCGAGACATCATTGTCCTTTCGATGAAGGGGCATCAACCCGTCATCGTAAGGAAGGCTCCGCCACGGCCTGGCTTGTCGTACCACCGAGTGACCCGACGCGGCGGGAGAACGAGCGACGCGAGAGCGATTGAGCAGTGGAGACGTCGCTGTCGCGGCCTATGGGCCGTCGCGGCATGCCGCTGACCCCGCGAGGGCCGACTTCGGTCCCGTTGAAGCGAGCGCCGGCGGCGGTACGCTGTCGGTGCAGCGCGGGTCCGCGCGGAGCCGCGCTCCATGGAGTGTGAGCATGACAGCTCGAGCATCACGACTGCGAAGCTGGTTGCTCGACGGGCTGACGGACGCCGCCGGGCGGCACCAGGGGCCGCACGCCGTGAGGGCCCACGCCACTCACCCCTGGTGGCGAGTCATGTGCCTCACGGGTGTCGACTACTTCTCGACGCTCGGCTATCAGCCGGCGATCGCGGCGCTGGCCGTCGGCATCCTTTCACCGTTCGCCACCATCGTGCTCGTCACGCTCACGCTCGCCGGGGCGCTGCCGGTATACCGCCGTGTGGCGAGCGAGAGCTTCAAGGGATCGGGATCGATCTCGATGCTCGAGCGGCTGCTGCCGTGGTGGGCGGGGAAGCTCTTCGTGCTCGTGCTGCTCGGATTCGCGGCCACCGACTTCATGATCACCATCACGCTCTCGTCGGCCGACGCGACCGCGCACATCCTCGAGAACCCCTTCACCCCGAGCTGGCTCGAAGGAAGCCAGGTGCCCCTGACGCTGGGCCTCATCGCCGTGCTGGGCGCGGTATTCCTCCGCGGATTCAGAGAGGCGATCGGCATTGCCGTGCCTGTCGTGGCGGTGTACCTCGCGATGAACGCGGTGGTCATCTCCGTTGCGATCTACGAGGTGCTGCTGCACCCAGTGGCGATCCCCGATTGGTGGGCGGCACTCACGACGCAGCACGGCAACCCTTGGGTCATCGCGGGCATCGCGCTGATCGTGTTTCCGAAGCTCGCCCTGGGCCTCTCCGGCTTCGAGACCGGGGTGGCGGTCATGCCGCAGGTGCAGGGCAGGCGAGGCGATACCGAGAACGACCCCGTGGGCCGCATTCGAGGCACCAAGCGCCTGCTCACGACGGCGGCGCTGATCATGAGCGGGTTCCTGCTCACCTCGAGCTTCGTCACGACACTGCTCATTCCGCATCAGGAGTTCGAGCCAGGCGGCGAAGCGAATGGACGAGCACTCGCGTATCTCGCGCACAAGTACCTGGGCGCCGAATTCGGCACCGTGTACGACGCCAGCACGATCCTCATCCTCTGGTTCGCCGGCGCCTCCGCCATGGCCGGGCTGCTGAACCTCGTTCCGCGGTATCTGCCCAGGTACGGAATGGCGCCCGCGTGGGCTCGGGCGATCCGGCCCCTCGTGCTCGTGTTCACGGCGATCGCGTTCCTGATCACGATCGAGTTCGGTGCCGACGTGGACGCACAGGGCGGCGCGTACGCGACCGGCGTACTCGTCCTCATGACATTCGCCGCGATCGCCGTCACGCTCTCGGCCCGCCGTCGCCGCAGACGCGCCTCGACCATCGGATTCGCGACGGTCTCCGTGGTGTTCGTCTACACCACAGTGGCGAACGTGATCGAGCGGCCCGACGGCATCCGCATCGCGAGCCTGTTCATCCTGGGGATCGTCGCGGTCTCGCTGATCTCGCGCGTGCAGCGCTCGTTCGAACTGCGGGCGACGTCGGTGACCTTCGATGCCCAGGCTCTCGAGTTCATCAGAGAGGATGCCGAGCGCGGTGCTGTTCGGATCATCGCCCACGACCCGGATGTCGACTCTCCGGAGGAGTACCGCCGGAAGAACCTCGACGAGCGCCGGTTCAGCCACATCCCGTCGAACTCCCCCACGATCTTCCTCGAAGTGACGGTGGCCGACTCCTCAGACTTCGAGGACGACCTCCGCGTGGTCGGAGCTCGCGTCGGGGGCTTTCGCGTGCTTCGGGTCAGAGCGACCAGCATCCCGAACGCGCTCGCGGCCCTGCTGCTCGAGATCCGCAACCTCACCGGCGTGGTGCCGACCATCTACTTCGCCTGGACCGAGGGCAACCCCATCACGAACATGTTCAAGTTCCTCTTCACCGGCGGCGGCGAGGTCGCGTCGGTCACCCGCGAAGTGCTGCGCGAGAGCGAGCCCGACCCGAAGCGCCGCCCCTCAGTGCACGTGAGCTGATGCGGCACCTCGATCGCGGCCTCGCGGCGCCCACCGCTGCCCGTCTCGGCCAGAGTCGCCGTCGCCGGCCAGTGTTGCAACCCAGGCCGGTGAAGCGAACCCCAGCCAGCTCGGAAACGAAGCTCCGGATGCCGCGCCACCGCGGCCAGTAGCACCCCTAAACGCGAAAACCCCGCCGGAGCGGGGCTTTCGCACATGGTGGCGAGTGAGGGATTCGAACCCCCGAAGGCTACGCCAGCTGATTTACAGTCAGATCCCTTTGGCCGCTTGGGTAACTCGCCTTGATGCGCTTCCGCCCAGTGTGATCACCAGTCGAACGCGCGCAATACAGCATACAAGGCCACGAGGCTCACCTTTGACCACCGCGGCTACACTCGGCGGCATGGCAGATTCCTCATTCGACATCGTCAGCAAGGTCGACAAGATGGAGGCGGACAACGCCGTCAACCAGGCGCAGAAGGAGATCGCGCAGCGCTACGACTTCAAGGGCGTCGGCGCGTCGATCGAATGGAGCGGCGAGAAGCTGCTGCTGAAGGCCAGCACCGAGGAGCGAGTGAAGGCCGTGCTCGACGTGCTCGAGCAGAAGTTCATCAAGCGCGGCGTGAGCCTGCGCTCTCTCGACAGCGGCGAGCCATTCGCCAGCGGCAAGGAGTTCCGCATCGAGGTCGGGCTCAAGAACGGCATCGCGAGCGACGACGCGAAGAAGATCTCGAAGATCATCCGCGACGAGGCTCCGAAGAGCGTGAAGAGCCAGATCCAGGGCGACGAGTTGCGCGTGCAGTCGAAGAGTCGCGACGACCTGCAGGCGACGATCGCGCTGCTCAAGGGCAAGGATCTCGACGTCGCGCTGCAGTTCATCAACTTCCGCTGATGTGCTGCCGCATGAAGCGCCACAGCGCGACGGCGGCCGGGCACAGCTGAGAGGCGTACGGCACTCACTATCCTCAACACTATGAACCCGGCATCGATCACTGTATGGATCGGTGCCGCGCTCATCGTTATCGATATCGCGGTGCGCATCACCGCTCTCATCGTGGTGCCGCGCAATCGCAAGCCGCAGACGGCGACGGCCTGGCTGCTCGCGATCTTCCTGCTGCCGTACATCGGCATCCTGCTCTACCTGTTCATCGGGTCGACCAAGCTGCCGAAGAAGCGCCGTCAGCGACAGCAGGCGATCAATCAGTACATCCTCGAAACGACCGACGGCATCGAGTTCGTGCGCACCGAGCCGCCTTGGCCCGACTGGCTCGGGCCGATCGTCGAGATGAACCGCACCCTCGGCGCCATGCCGATGGTCGGCGGCAACCGGGCTGAGCTCTTCTCCGGCTACGAGGAATCGCTGCAGGCGATGACGGATGCCGTGAACTCCGCCGAGCGCTACGTTCACGCCGAGTTCTACATCATGAATCTCGACAAGACGAGCGCGCCCTTCTTCGACGCACTGCAAGCCGCTCGCGAACGTGGTGTGACAGTGCGCGTACTGCTCGACCACATCGCGTCGTGGCGCTACCCGGGATATCGGCGCACGATCAAGCGTCTGAAGCGCAGCGGCGTGCAGTGGCAGCTGATGCTGCCCGTGCAGCCGCTGCGGGGCAAGTACCAGCGCCCAGACCTCCGGAACCATCGCAAGCTGCTCGTGATCGACGGTGACCTTGCGTTCACCGGGTCGCAGAACATCATCGACGCGAGCTACAACAAGCGGTCGAACAAGCGTCGCGGTCTTCAGTGGAAAGACCTGATGGTGCGCTTCGAGGGCCCCATCGTCGCGGGAATCGATGCCCTCTTCGTCACGGACTGGTACAGCGAGACCGACGAACTGCTGATCCGCGAGACCGAGAGCGCCCGCGCCGTCGAGTCAGCCGTGCCGATGGACTGCCAGGTGGTGCCGAGCGGCCCCGGCTTCGACGGCGAGAACAACCTCAGGCTCTTCAACTCGCTGCTGTACAGCGCACAAGAGCGCATCATCATCACGAGCCCCTATTTCGTGCCCGATGACTCGATGCTCTACGCCATCACGTCGGCGGCCCAGCGCGGGCTCGACGTGCAGCTGTTCGCGAGCGAGATCGGCGACCAGCCGATGGTGTACCACGCGCAGCGCTCCTACTACGAGGAGCTGCTCCGTTCCGGGGTGCGCATCTTCCTCTACCAGGCGCCGACCGTGCTGCACAGCAAGCACTTCACCATCGACGACGAGGTGGCGGTCGTCGGCTCGAGCAATATGGATATGCGCTCGTTCACCCTCAACCTGGAGATCTCGGTGATGGTGCGCTCAGACCAGTTCGTCAAGCAGCTGCGACAGATCGAAGACGACTACCGCAGCCGCAGCACCGAGGTGCTGCTCGACGACTGGCTGCGCAGGCCGTTCCGCACTCAGGTGCTCGACAACGTCGCGCGGCTCACTGCCGGACTGCAGTAGAGATCTTCACCATCTCGTCGCGCGGGACCACCTTGATGCGCGCCCGGCCCTCGGGCTCGCCCAGCGCGATCTCATGCTCGTCGAGCGCGTGCCACCCATCCAGATCGGTGTACTGGATGCCGCGCGATCCAAGCAGCTCGATGATCGCCTGCTCCTCCGGGTGTGCAGGGTTCCACCAGCTCCCCTGGTCGTTGACCAGGTGCTTCACCGTCTCCATCGCATCGGACTTGGTGTGCCCGATCAGCCCCACGGGCCCCCGCTTGATCCAGCCCGTGGCGTAGACGCCGGGCAACTGCTCGTTGAACTGCCCCGGGCTCGTCGGGTCGTCACGCAGCACGCGGCCCTCGTGGTTCGGGATGACGCCCACGCGCTCGTCGAACGGGATGCCGTCAAGGGGCGAGCCGAAGTACCCCACCGCGCGATACACCGCCTGCACCGGCAGTTCACGGAACTCGCCGGTGCCGACGACTCCGCCTTCACCATCGGGCGCCGTGCGCTCCCAGCGGATGCTCTCGACATGGCCGACGCCCGTGAGTTCGACCGGCCGCGCGAAGAAGTGGAAGTGCAGGCGCCGTGACGCGGAACCCGTCTCGCGCTGCCGCCACTGCTGCAATACTCGATCGATCACCATGACCTGCTTGTTGGTGGCGATCGCGTTCTTCGAGGCGTCGTCGTAGTCGAAGTCCTCGTCGTGGAGGATCATGTCGACGCCGCGCAGCTCGCCGAGCTCGCGGAGCTCCAGCGGGGTGAACTTGACCTGCGCCGGGCCGCGGCGACCGAAGATGTGCACATCGGTGACGGGCGAGCGCTTGAGCCCCTCGTACACGTTGCTCGGGATCTCGGTCGACAGCAGGTCTTCGGGGTGCTTGACCAGCATCCGCGCCACATCGAGAGCGACGTTGCCGTTGCCGATGACGGCGATCGACTGCGCCTCGAGCGGCCACTCGCGAGGAACATCGGGGTGACCGTCGTACCAGCTCACGAACTCGGCCGCACCGTACGATCCCTCGAGGTCGAAGCCCGGCAGCGTGAGGTCGGAATCGCGCATGGCGCCGGTCGCGAAGATGACCGCGTTGTAGTGCTTCTTCAAGTCGGCGAGGGTGATATCGGTGCCGTAGTGCACATTGCCGAAGATGCGGATGTCGCCGCGGTCGAGCACCTCTCGGAGGGCCGTGATGATGCCCTTGATGCGCGGGTGGTCGGGTGCGACCCCGTACCGCACCAATCCGTACGGTGCGGGCAGCGCCTCGAAGAGGTCGATCGAGACATCGAACTGCTTCTCGAGCTTCAGCAGGATGTCAGCGGCGTAGATACCGGCGGGGCCGGCTCCGACGATGGCCAGGCGAAGCTTGGTCACGGTCTTCCTTTCGACTCGATCTACGTCTTGGCTCATCGGTGCGATTTCGCGCCCGACGGTTCTCGGACCCTCAGCCGAGCTGCTCAACTGCTGCGCTCGACCACGGCATCGGCGAAGGTCGACAGCGCCTTCTTCACAGGCCCCTCAGGCAGCGGCTCGAGCGCGGCGACCGCGGCTGAAGCCCAGCGTCTCGCTTCGGCGAGGGTGCGCTCCGTGACCGGGTGGTCACGCAGCGCGGTGATCGCCTGGTCGGCTTCCTCGGGGGTGCCGTCCTGCACATCGCGGGTGATGCGCTCGTGCAACTCGGATGCCGCGGCATCCGTCTGCGCCTGCTGCCTCAAGTACAGCATGGGCAGCGTCGCGACGCCCGCGCGCACATCGGTGCCCGCGGTCTTGCCCGTCTTGTCGGCAGGAGGCGCGAGGTCGATGACGTCGTCGACCAACTGGAAGGCGACGCCCACCCGTTCGCCGTACTCGACGACCGGCTGCTCGAACTCGGCCGGCGCGTTCGAGAACTTCACACCCACCTGCGCGGCGGCCGCGATGAGCGAGCCGGTCTTGTCGGCGAGCACCCCGATGTAGTGCTCGATGGCGTCTTCACCGGGCTTCGGACCGACCGTCTCATGCAGTTGCCCCAGGCAGAGCCGCTCGAAGGTGTCGGCCTGCAGTGCGATGGCGCTCTCACCGAGCGAGGCGATGAGCTTGCTCGCCCGAGCGAAGAGCAAGTCGCCGGTGAGGATCGCGACGGCGTTGCCCCAGCGCATGTGGGCGGCGGGCACCCCGCGGCGAACCGGCGCCTCGTCCATGACATCGTCGTGATACAGCGAGGCGAGGTGCGTGATCTCGATCGCCCTCGCCGCGGTGATCACCTCGTCGGTCGCGCCGTCGCCGAGCTGCGCGGCGATAAGAGCGAGCACCGGGCGCACGCGCTTGCCGCCGGCGTCGAGCAGGTACCGTGCGGTGACATCGGCCAGCTCGTCGGCGAAGCCCATCTCGTCGAACAATCCGGCTTCGACGCGCTCGAGGCCGACTTCGATGGCGCGTGCGAAGCGGCGTTCATCAGCTGATGCGAAGAGGCGGTCGCCGATGCCGAGCGAGGCCGAAAGGCTGCTCCGACGGCGAGCGGGTGCGGTGGGAATCACTGGGGTGCGGCTCACGAGTCGTTCGAACGTTCGGATGCCGGCTCGTTCGCCCCGCGCTTGGCCTCGGGTTCGACGGCGCCGCTCTCGACGGCGGGACGCTGAGGCGCCGGATCAAGGACGGGCTTGCGGCGGGTGGACGGCGTCGGCCTGGTGGTCGTTGCGGCGGTTTCGCCGGCACCATTGGCGGGCGCAGGCTTCGCGGTCTTGGCTCTTGCTGGCGGAGCCTTCACCGTCGCGGCCTTCGGGGTGGCGGCCCTCGTGGCGGCCTTCGCGGCGGCCTTCGGGGTGGCAGCCTTCACGGCGGCCTCAACTGTGGCGCCGTTGGCCGACCCGCCAGTAGAAGCGTCAGTGGCAGCATCCGCCGGAGCGCTCGGCACGCTGCGGCTCGCGCGGCGGCGCTTCGAGACCGACGCACGAATCGCCGCATCCTCGGGCTTGCGACCTCGGTGCAGGGCCACGACTCCGGCGGTGAGATTGCGGTGTGCGACGCGGGTGAACCCGGCACCTCTGATCCACTGACTCAGAGTTCCCTGATCTGGCCAGTCCTCGATCGAGTCGGCGAGGTACGAGTAGGCATCGGCATCCGTGCTCGCGATGTTGACGACGGCGGGCATGACCCACTTGAGGTAAGCCTGGTAGCCCGCTCGAACGATCCCGACCGGTGGCTTGCTGAACTCGCAGATCACAAGCCGACCGCCCGGCTTGAGCACGCGGAACATCTCGTCGAGCGCGAGTTTCGGGCGTTGAACGTTCCGCAGCCCGAAGCTGATGGTGACGGCATCGAACTCGTCATCCCCGAAGGGCAGCGCCTCAGCGTTGCCCTCGATGAACTCGAGCTCGGGATGCCGCCTGCGGCCCTCCTCGACCATGCCTCGGGAGAAGTCGAGGGCGACTACCTGGGCGCCCGACCGCGCGAAGGCGGCCGCGCTCGTGCCCGTGCCGGCGGCGACGTCGAGGATGCGCTCCCCCGGTTTCGGGTCGACGGCGCGCACGGTCGCGATGCGCCAGAGAGCGGAGTTACCGACCGAGAGCACGGCGTTCGTGCGATCGTAGCCGCGGGCGACGCTGTCGAACATGCCCGATACCTCTTCCGGGCGCTTGTTCAAGTCGGCCTTGCTCACCACTCCATGCTAGCCGCGTGGCGTCTGGCCGGGACCCGGGCGACGAGGGGAGCCGTGCGGGGCTCTGCAGCGCCGTTCGACCGGGCTGGGGAGGCCCTCGGGAGCGGCATAGGCTGTTGCGGTGTCTGCTGTGTCGTCTGCCGCTGCGTCGTTGCGAGCGGTGACGACGGCGATCGACCTCGACCAGCCGCTGATCCCGCTCGCCGATCCGAGGCATCCGCTCGTATTCGTGCGGCGAGGCGAGGGCGTCGTGGGCTTCGGCGAAGCGCTGCGTCTCGAGTTCGCCGGCGCCGAGCGCATGCGCGAGGCGGCATCCGCGTGGAAGAGCCTCGTCGAGCGCGCGTCTGTGACGGACCCCGTCGGTGTTGCGGGGTCAGGCCTCATCGCCTTCGGCACCTTCGCGTTCAGTGCGCAATCGTCGGCGACCAGCACCCTGATCGTTCCGCGGTTGGTGGTCGGCCGCCGAGGCGACGCCGCCTGGCTGACTCGCATCGACATCGCCGACATGCGCCTCGACGGCGGCACGGCATCCGCCGCACAACCCATCGACGACCTCGCGGATGCAGAAGCGGTGAACCGCGCGCTGAGCCCGGCGCCGTGGGGTCACCCCGTGAAGCTGGCACTCGATGCCGGCACACCGACGGCGTCCGGCTACCTCGCCGCGGTCACGGAGGCTGTGCAGCGGATTCACGACGGCGCGCTCAGCAAGGTCGTGCTGGCGAGAACCCTCACGGGCGAATTGCCGGCGGATGCCGATCTTCGGCGTGTGATCGCCGCGCTCGCGCTCGGCTACCCCGACTGCCACACCTACGCCGTGGACGGCCTGATCGGGTCGAGCCCCGAGACGCTCGTCCGCGTCGAGCAGGGCACGGTGTCGGCCCGGGTGCTGGCGGGCAGCGCGGCGCGGGGTGTCGATCAACGCAGCGACGAGGCGGCAGCGGCAGCGCTCGCCACCAGCACGAAGGACCTCGACGAACACCGATTCGCGGTGCAGAGCGTGCTGGCGGCGCTCGATCCCTTCGCTCGTGCGCTCTCGAGCGACGAAGTGCCGTTCACGCTGAAGCTCCCGAACCTGTGGCATCTCGCAACCGACGTGGAGGGCACGCTCAGCGCCGGCGCCTCGTCGCTCGACCTCATCGACGCTCTGCATCCCACCGCTGCGGTGGCCGGCACCCCGACAGACACTGCGATGAGGATGCTCGCCGAACTCGAAGGGTTCGATCGCGGCCGGTACGCCGGACCCGTCGGCTGGGTCGACGCCGACGGTGACGGAGAATGGGCCATCGCGCTTCGCGGGGCTCAGATCGACAGCGAAGGACGTGTCACCGCGTTCGCGGGAGCGGGCATCGTGGCCGAATCCGACCCGGAGGCGGAGCTCGCCGAGACGCGGATGAAGTTCAAGCCGGTCGTCGAAGCGTTCGACTGAGAGCTCAGGATGCCTCGAGTCGGCGTCGCTCCGACGCGACATCGAACTCGGCCAGCGGCCACTGCAGTTGAAGACCGCGCAACGTCTCGAGCAGCAGCCCGTGCACGGCATAGGGCGCGAACCACTTGCGATCGGCGGGCACCACGTACCACGGAGCCGCCGCTGTATTGGTGCGATCGATCGCGAGCTCATACGCCCGCATGTAGTCGTTCCAGTACGCGCGCTCGTCGATGTCACCCGGGTCGAACTTCCAATGCTTGTCAGGGCGGTCGAGCCGCTCCCGCAATCGCTCCTTCTGCTCGGCCTTGCTGATGTGGAGCATCACCTTGATGAGCGAGACACCGGCCTCCGTCAGCTCTTGCTCGAATTCCACGATCTGCTCGTAACGACGCTCGACCTCGTCGGGGCGGCTCAACCCCCGCACCCGCTGCACCAGCACGTCTTCGTAGTGCGAACGGTCGAAAACTCCGATCATGCCGGCCGGCGGCAACGCGCGCCGCACCCTCCAGAGGAAGTCATGCTGCCGCTCTTCCTCGGTGGGCGCCTTGAAGGCGGTGATGCGGACGCCCTGCGGGTCGACGGCGCCGATCACATGCCGGAGGATGCCTCCCTTGCCGGCGGTGTCCATCGCCTGCAGCACGAGCAGCACTCGTCTGGTGTCGCCTGTGCGACTGCCCGCGAAGAGCCGCTCCTGCAGATCTGAGAGCTCGTCGTCGGTCGCGCGCATGGCGGCGTCGGCGTCTTCGCGCTCGCCAGTGAAACCCGGTGTTGCGCGAGGGTCGATCGAGGCGAGGTCGAGGGGCAGCGGGGCGCGGAACAAGCCGCTGAAGGCGGATGTTGCTGGGTCGGCGGGGCCAGTGCTGGCGCCGGTGCCCGCGCCAGCGCGATCGTGTGGCAGGTGGTCGCCGCGGATACGGGCCGCATCGCTCATGCGCCGAGCGTAGCCCCGGCATCCGCCGCGGACTATCGCCTGATCACGATCGCGAGGCGATCAGCGCTCGAGCGGCACCTCGATGATCGACAGACGCTCGGGAGCAGTGAGAGCCTGCTCGAGCTCGCCGTAGGTGCGGGCGGTCCTGTGCTGCCAGCCATAGGCGGCGGCGAGCGCAGCGAGGTCCACGCGCTGCGGCGTGTAGAGCACGCGATCGAACGCGCTGCGATCCGCGGATGCCGCGACCTCCAGCCCGTCGAAGATGGTGCCGCCTCCGTCGTTGCCGACGATCAACTGGACCCGCGGGCGGCGCTCGCCCTCTCCGAAGAGCAGCGAACCGGCGTCGTGCAGCATCGCGAGGTCGCCGAGCAGCACGCGCGTGGTGCCGCGGCCGCCTGCCGCCTCGACGGCGAGCGCGACGCCGATGCCGGTCGCGATCGTGCCGTCGATGCCCGCCAGCCCGCGGTTGGAATGGACGACGAGCTTCTTGCCCGGCACCACCTCGTCGGCGACGCGGATCAGCCGCGACGCCCCGAGCACCAGCCGGTCGTGCGGCCAGGTCGCGGCCCACACCAGCTCAGCGACCAGTCGCCGCGTCAGCGGCCTGCGCACGGCGGCCAGTTCGGCCCGCGCGAACCGAGCTCTGTCAAGACGGTCATACGAGCGGGAGGCATCGACATCCGGTGCCGCGACGGCCGAGTCAGCCGCATCCGCCGCAGCCAGCTCGCGGCCCGCGTGCACCCACTCCGCCGTCCACCGCCGCAGTTGGCGCACGTCGGCCGCGAGCGCAGCGGCGTCGTCTTCGGATGACGAATCGACCACCTCGACGGCGTCGACGAACGACGACACTCGCCGACCCGGGTTGTAGTCGTCAACGCCGGGGGAGCGGACGACGATCGTCTCGACGTCTTCCCGTGCGATGAGCGCGGGCACTTCGCGACTGAGGGTCGGATGCCCGAACACGATGACCCGGCGTACCGCGCCGCCGAACTCCGCGGATTGCAGCAGCCGACGGTATGCCAGCACCAGATTCCGCCCGAAGTGCGCGCCGCTGGCGATCTCAGCCACCAGCGGAGCGTGAAGGGCATGGGCGACAGCCTCGGCCACGGGACCCGCGCGGTGACCGGCGACGACGATGGTACCCAGCGCCGGAGCAATGGTGGCGATGGATGCGGCACCAGACGCGGCCGCGGCCTCCGTCGACCGGGCGTGGACGGAGACACCCGCATCGACGGGCGGCAAACCAAGATCGTCGAGCTCGATGGCATCCGCGTCGATCGCGCTCGAGAGCGGCTCGGTGAACGCGAGGTTGCCGTGCACGGGGCCACCGGCCGACGCGGCGACGAGCTCGCGCGCGAGCGCACCGGCGGCATCCGTTTCGCCCGGAGCGCCGACCGGCGCATCGAGGTTCCACGCGGCCACCACGGCGGTTCCGAAGATGCCGACCTGGTCGGTGGTCTGGTTGCTGCGGATGCCGCGCAGCTCGGCCGGCCGATCGGCGGTCAGCGCGATCAGCGGAACGCCCGCGTGGCGCGCCTCGAGCAGGGCGGGGTGAAGATTCGCGACCGCGGTGCCCGATGTGGTGATGACCGGCACGGGAGAGCGCGACTCCATCGCGAGCCCGAGCGCGAGGAACCCGGCAGCACGCTCATCGATGCGCACGTGAAGACGCAGTGCCTCGCGTTGCTCGAGCGCTGCGGCTGCCAGTGCAAGCGCTTGGGATCGCGACCCGGGGCTGAGCACGACGTCACGCACCCCCAGACGCACGAACTCGCTCAGCAGTGAGACGGCGAAGCTCGAGGAGGGCGCCGACGAGGCATCCGCCCGTCGCGCGTCATCGATGCGACGTGATGTCAGGGCAGCAGCGGATCCTTCTGCACGCGAAGCGGATGCCGACCGCTCGCCGCTTGGCGCGTCCACCGCGGGCGACTCGGGCTCGTCGGCCTCGGGGTCGGCCGGTGCGGATGCTCCCGGCATCCGGTCAGTCCTTCGACGAGTCGTCGTCGAGTTCGGCGAGTTCGCGCTCCAGCTGCCGAATGCGCTCTTCAGCGGCGAGATCCCGCTCGAGCCCGCCCAGGAATGCAGGGTCGTCGTCTGGCGCGATGAGCCCTGCTCCGCCGCCCCGCTGGCGCCGCGACTTGCCGAAGACCAGCCAGAGCGCGCCGCCGATCGCCGGCAGCAGCACGATGATGAAGACCCAGATCACCTTGTTCAAGGCGCGCACGCGAGCGCGGTCGGTGAGGATCAGGTCGATGAGCGCGTAAACGGTGAACGCGACGACGACCACGGCAAGCGCGAACAACAACCGGGCCATCCACTGAGTGTATGCCGAGACGCTGGGGGTGCGCTGGGGCGGTGGGGCGGTTGGGCGCCCGGGGGCACCCGGCCCAGGCGACGGGCACCGCATGGCTGCTCGGCGAAACCCGGCGCGAGATCGGCAGAGCCCGGTGGCAGGGCTCGAGCGCCGAGCCGGCGTCCAGCGTGCGATCTCTAGACTTGTCGCATGCCTGATCCGGCCGATGCCACGCCTGCCGCCGAGCCCGCGACGAGCGGCGCGACCGCTCCTCGTTCATCCACCAGTCGTTGGGTGATCTACTCGGTGGTGCGCGTCGTCATGTTCGTGGGCGTCTTCGTGCTGCTCTGGGCCCTGGGCATGGATCTGTGGCTCGCCGGCATCGCGACCGCCATCATCACGCTCTGCATCAGCTACATCTTCATCCCGCAACCCAAGCGCGCGCCGCGGGTCGAGAAGCCTGACGTCGACGCCGAGGTCGAAGACGCTGTCATCGCGGATGCCGCGCCTCTGAGCCCCGGCGACGACCCGCAGTTCGGAGGCCAACCGGCCGTCGAGCAACCCCCGGCTCCTGCATCGGGCAACGCATCAGACGCGACTCGAGAGAACGAGCCGACCCCGTCAGAAGGCGATCGCAGCGGCGAGCGCTAGTCCGTACAGCAGCGCGGCAAGGCTCGTCAGCTTCAGCGCGAGCAGCGCTTCGGCCGCTGTCTTGCCCCACACCCCGATGACCGCGGCCGGGATCGCCACCAGGAGCGCCAGGTAGACCAGCGGCGCCCACAGGTAGAACAGCGCGAAGAACACCAGCACGCCGAACGGGGCGAGTACCAGCACCGCGAAGAGCGCTCGCGCGGGGCGATCGCCCATGCGTACGGCAAGGGTCTTCTTGCCGGCCTGCGAGTCGGGCACGCGGTCGCGCAGGTTGTTGATGAGCATCACCGCGGCGGTGAAGAGACCCATCGCGAGCCCGGCGAACCACGATTCGAGGTTCACGCTCCCCAACTGCACGAACGTGGTTCCGGCGGTCGCCACGGGGCCGAAGAAGAGGAACGACACCAGTTCGCCGAGTCCCGCATAGCCGTACGGCCGCTTGCCACCCGTATAGAACCAGGCGGCGAGCAGCGCGAGAGCACCGACCGCGAGCAGCCACCAGAGCTGGGTGAGCACCACGATGGCGAGTCCGCAGGCGGCTCCGAGGGCGAAGCACACCAGGGCGACGGTGAGCACGTGCTTGGGCGCGGCAGCGCCAGACCCGGTGAGCCTGCTCGGTCCAACACGGAATTGGTCGGTGCCCCGCACACCATCGGAGTAGTCGTTCGCGTAGTTCACGCCGATCTGCAGCAAGACCGCCACCCCGAGGCAGAGCAGCGCGATGGTGAGGTCGAAGCCGCCAGCCACATGGGCTGCGGCCGACCCGAGCGCGACCGGTGCGACCGAGAGCGAGAGGGTGCGGATGCGGGCGCCGGCGACCCAGTCGCGCCAGGTCGCTTTCGCCGGCTGCCGCTTCTGGGCTGCACCCTTCGGCGCGGCGTTGCGTGCGGCGGGGTTGCCGCTGTTGCGGCCCTTGGTGCTCGAGTTCGACTTGGACTTCGCGCTCGGGCCGGCCGCGGTCGAGCCACCGGCCAGGCTCTTCTGCTGCGCCGCCCTCTCGTTCCGGGCGGCGTTCGCCCGGTTGAGCCGGTCGGGATCAATGCGCTGCGGTCTGGGTTTCGCCACGCAGCGATCCTATGGCGAGGCGGTCACGACGACTCCCCCGCTGCGAGACGTTGCGCCTCGCGGCGGTCGGGTTTTCCGGAGGGGAGCAGCGGCATCCTCTCGACCACGACCAGTCGATGAGGCCTCCCTGCCGGCCCCTCCACTGCCTCGACGGCTGCGCGCACTTCGGCGAGCGATGACTCGCGTTCGGCGATGACCACCGGCACCTCGCCCCATTCGGCGTGAGCGGCGCGCACGACGACCGCCGTTTCGAGCCCAGGGAGCGATCGCACCACTCGCTCCACCGCGCCGAGCGACACCTTCAAGCCACCCGAGATGATCACGTCATCGAGGCGGCCGGTCACGCGCACGATGCCATCGACGACGTCGCCCGTGTCGCCCGTGCGGTACCAGCCGCCGATGAAGCGGTCAGCGGTGAGCGCGGAGTCATCGAGGTAGCCCTCGGCGAGCGTCGGTCCGCTGATCCAGAGTTCCCCATCGACTGCACGCACGTCCACTCCGTCGAGGGGGCGGCCGTCGTAGATGCAGCCGCCGCTGGTCTCGCTGGCGCCGTAGGTGCGGACGAGACGGATGCCGAGGGCATGTGCCCGGTCGACAAGGCGCGCCGGGGTGGCCTGCCCGCCGACGAGCACCGCCTCGAACGCGGCGAGCGACTCGTGCGCCCGCTCGTCGTCGAGCAACCGGGCGAGTTGCACCGGCACGAGCGAGACGTAGCGGCGCTCGTGCTCGAGGGCGGCTGCAGCAACCATGAAGCGATCGACGTCGAAGTGCGTGCCCTCCATTCGCACGGGCTCTGTGCCGGCGACGATCGATCGCGCCAGCACGTTGACCCCAGCGATGTAGTGCTCAGGCAGGCACAGGAGCCACTGACCCGGGCCGCCGATGCGCGCATCGGCCGCGGACGCCGACGCGAGCAGCGCTCGGGCGCTGAGCGCGACCCGCTTCGAATCGCCGGTCGAACCCGAGGTCTCGACGACGAGGGCGACCGGATCGTCGACCATGGCGGGCACATCACTCGGAGGCGCGAGCGCTGCGTCGACGTGATCGATCGCAGCGCTGCCGCCGAGATCGATCGAGGCGCGCGGACGGGGCAGCACCGCTGGCCCACCCGCCAACGCCTCGCGCAGCGCCGGCAGCACGTTGCCGTCGGCGACGATCCGCAGCGGTCGCGACATGCGGGTGCCCTCGCTCAGTACTGCCAGGGGAAGGGCGACCAGTCAGGGTCGCGCTTCTCGAGGAACGCGTCGCGGCCCTCGACCGCCTCATCAGTTCCGTAGGCGAGCCGAGTGGCTTCGCCGGCGAACACCTGCTGGCCGACCAGCCCGTCATCGACGGCGTTGAACGCGAACTTCAGCATGCGCACCGCAGTGGGCGACTTCGTCAGGATCTTCTGCGCCCAGTGAAACGCGGTCGCTTCGAGCTCGGCGTGCGGCACCACCGCATTCACGGCGCCCATCTCATAGGCCCGTCTCGCCGAGTACTCCTCGGCGAGGAAGAACACCTCCCGGGCGAACTTCTGACCGATCTGGCGCGCGAAGTACGCGCTGCCGTAGCCGGCGTCGAACGAACCGACATCGGCATCCGTCTGCTTGAACCGGCCGTGCTCCTCCGACGCGATCGTCAGGTCGCATACGACGTGCAGCGAGTGACCGCCGCCGGCTGCCCACCCCGGCACAGCAGCGATGACCACCTTCGGCATGAAGCGGATCAAGCGCTGCACCTCGAGGATGTGCAGGCGACCCACTGCTGCGCGATGCGCACCCTCGACGACGGCCGTCTCGGCATCCGAGTACTTGTAGCCGTCGCGTCCGCGGATGCGCTGGTCGCCACCCGAGCAGAATGCCCAGCCGCCGTCCTTCGGGCTCGGACCGTTGCCGGTAAGCAGCACCACGCCGATGCGCGGGTTCTGGCGGGCATCGTCGAGCGCGGCGTAGAGCTCGTCGACCGTGTGCGGGCGGAACGCGTTGCGCACCTCTGGGCGGTTGAACGCGATGCGGGCGACCCGGCCGTCGACGTCATGGTGGTACGTGATGTCGGTGAGCGCGTCGAAGCCCGGCGCATCGCGCCAGAGCTCGGGATCGAAGAGTTCAGAGACCGCCGGTGCCATGCCGCAAGCCTAATCAGCCGCGGGCAGTGAGAGCCTCGGTCAGTACGGCGTGAGCGACGAGGCGCCAGACACGAGCGTGAAGAGCACGAACGGGTTGGCGGTGAGGCCGAGCACGATGCCGACCGCTCCCGCAACGCGAGACCAGCCCGCGATCACCGAGACCGTTCCGGTCACGGCGGCGAGCCCACTGACTGCCACGGCAGTCCACAGCAGCGCGGTCGTGAGCAATGCTGCAGCGGGCGCGAGTTGCGCGTTCGCCGGAGCGATCGCGTAGATGGCGACGACCAAGCCCGCAGCGATCGCGCTCAGTAGGATCGCGGCCCAGCCGAGCCATTTGGGCTTCCGCGCCCGCCGGCGCGAACGATACGTCGTCCGCGGTTCTGGCTCTGCGTCCAGCTGCGGATACGCGCCATCGGGGGCCGGCTGGTGCGGGTACGAGGCCGTGGTGAACTCGTCGTCGGAACGCTCGGTCGCGTGAGGCGTGCGGCTGCTGCTGCCTGCGACATCGAAGCTCATGCAACTCACCGTACCGGCGGCGGCCGCCCTGTTAGGGTCGCAGCGTGCCCCAGCCGGATGCCGACGCGCTCGCCTCGCGCCCTCTGCCGCCGCTCGGCGAGCTGCTCGCCGGGGCGCGAGTGGTCGCCCTCCCGCTGCGCACCCGCTTCCGGGGCATCGACACGCGTGAAGCGCTGCTCATGCAAGGCCCTCAGGGGTGGACCGAGTTCTCGCCGTTCGTCGAGTACGACGATGCCGAGTCAGCCGCCTGGCTCGCTGCCGCGATCGACTTCGGATGGAGCGCACCCCTCCCGCAGCGGCGTGGGTCGATTCCAGTGAACGCCACGTTGCCTGCCGTGCGAGCCGAGGACGTCGCCGAAGTGCTCGCTCCGTTCGGCGCCTGCCGTACCGTGAAGGTCAAAGTCGCAGAGCCCGGGCAGTCGCTCGCTGATGACCTCGAGCGGGTGGCGGCGGCCCGTGAGGTAGTCGGCCCGACCGGCCGCGTGCGCATCGATGCGAATGGCGCCTGGAGCGTCGATGAGGCCGCGATCGCTGTGCGTGCGCTCGCCGAGTTCGACCTGGAGTATGCCGAGCAGCCATGCCGCACGGTCGCCGAACTGGCGGAGCTCCGGCGACGGCTCGACGGCGCCGTCGCCATCGCAGCGGATGAGAGCGTGCGCAAAGCCGATGACCCGCTGAGGGTGGCCCGGGCCGGGGCCGCAGACATCGTGGTCGTCAAGGCGCAACCGCTCGGCGGCATCCGTGCTGCCCTCAGCCTGATCGAGGCTGCGGGGCTTCCGGCCGTCATTTCGAGCGCTCTCGACACCTCTGTCGGGCTCTCAATGGGCGCTCACCTGGCTGCAGCCATGCCCACGCTGCAGTTCGACTGCGGCCTCGGCACGGCCGCATTGCTCGCGGCCGACGTCGCCCGGCATCCGCTCATGCCGTCGGGCGGGGCGATCGAGGTGCGCCGGATCGACGCGGATGCCGAATTGCTCGACGAGCACGCGGCCGACGACGCGCGCCGCGAGTGGTGGTTCGAGCGACTGCGTCGCTGCCACTCCGTCCTCGCCAGCCAGCCGCCGGCCGCACGCTGAGCGCCGCCACAGAAGATCTCTCGAGCTCCTTGCCCGCCCGCATGCCGGGGGTACGCTCCGACGCACCGCGAACCAACGGAAGCGAAGGAGTGCTCATGTCGATGTCGATGGTGGAACGAATGCTCGACGCTCATCCGGCCGGACCGGGCGAGTTGGACCGGGCCGCGTTGGTCGAATGCATCGAGGCGTGTCTCGAGTGCGCGTTCGCGTGCGCCTCGTGCGCCGACGCCTGCTTGAGCGAATCGATGGTCGACCAGCTCGTGGAGTGCATTCGCACCGACCTGGACTGCGCTGAAGTGTGCGCGACGACCGCGTCGGTGCTCAGCCGCCGGAGCGCCGACACCACGATCATGCGCGCGGTGCTGCAAGCGTGCCGCGCGGCGTGCGCGGCGTGTGCCGCCGAGTGCGCCAAGCACGCGGATACGCATGAGCACTGCCGCGCCTGCGCCGAAGCGTGCCGTCGCTGTGAGACGGCATGCGCGGCGCTGCTCAGCACCCTCTGACTGCGCGCTCCAGCCACGGGCTCGGATAGCGCGCTCGAACCGGGAACCATCAGCCGCCTTCGGTAGAGCGCGCTGCGGTGGGTGGGCCTACAGGCCTGAGTAGGCGTGCAGTCCCTTGAAGAAGAGGTTCACGACGGTGTAGTTGAACAGGATCGCACTGAAGCCGATGATGGCGAGCCAGGCGGATCGGTTACCGCGCCAGCCGCGCGTCGCGCGCGCGTGGATGTAACCGGCGTAGAGCACCCAGACGATGAACGTCCACACCTCCTTGGTGTCCCAGCCCCAGTACCGGCCCCACGCGCGCTCAGCCCAGACCGCGCCGGCGATGAGCGTGAACGTCCAGAAGATGAAGCCGACGATGTTCAGCCGGTATGCGAGGTTCTCAAGGCGCTCGGCGCTCGGCAGCGAGCGAAGGAATCGCAGCTTCACCGCCTGCAGCTCGAGCGAGAGCAGCTCTCGCCGGTACTGCAGCAGTTGCACGATCGACAGGGCGAACCCGAGGGCGAGGAACCCGGTCGCGAGTGAGGCGACGAACACGTGGATGACCAGCCACGGCGACTGCAGCGCCGGGGGAAGCGGGATGACGCTCACGTAGAACCCGACGGTCGAGACGCCGAGGATCAGTACCGACAGCCCGATCACGAAGGTGCCGAGGAAGCGCAGGTCCTGCTTCACCTGTACCGCGATGAACACGCCGACGATGATGAGCGTCATCGTGAGCGAGAACTCGTACATGTTCGCCCACGGCACTCGCCCGGCCGCGATGCCGCGCAGCACATCGGCCGCGAGGTGGATGAGGAATCCGAGCACGGTCAGCGAGAACCCGACCTTCAGGCTCGGCGAACCCTTCTCACGGCCCTCGCGCACCGCCCGGCCCGCTCCCTCGCCGCGGCGCTCGGCCGCAGTCGTTCGCGCGACGGTGGCGGTCGAAGCGGTACCGATCGCGGCGCCCACCGAGCTCGAGCGCGCGGCAGGGGCGCCCCCGGCATCCGTCGCGACGAGACCGTCGATCTTCGCCGGCTTATCGGCCGACCGCCTCGCCAGGTCGAGGGCGTACGAGATGAAGGCGAGGGTGTAGACGGCCATCGCCGAATACACCAGCACCAGCGAGATGGTGTCGAGTTCTGCGTTGACGTTCATCGCTTGCTCCTGCTCTCGAGCTCTGCTTCATGCCGTGCGGCGAGGTCTTCGACCGCTTGATCGAGCGTCGGGTCTTCGCCGCGCGCGAGTCCCGCGTATTCGAGGGTGGTACGCGCGTCGGCTGCGACGGTGGCCTTGACCCAGAGGCGGCGGCGAGGCACGAAGAGCGCGGCGGCCAGACCGCCGACCACGAGCACTGAGAAGATCAGCACCCAGAGTTGCGTCGGGTCGTGGTGGATGTCGAGACTGACGAAGCGTTTGAGCTCGGTGAATTCTACTGCGCCCAGCCCATCGGGAAGCTCCACCCGTTCGCCCGGGCGCAACTCGATCGCCGCAGCGTCGGCTTCACCTCCGGCGACCGGCGTCATGCCATCGGTGTCCAAGGCATATACCGATCGCGGAATGCCCTCGTTGATTCCGAGATCGCCGCTGAAGACGTTGAAGGTGAGCAGGGGATCGCCCGGCTGCGGATGCGCGGAAGCGTACGCGCCGGAATGCTGCTCGACGGCCCACGGGTAGAAGAAGCCGACGAGGCCCAGCTGCTCGGGCACAGCATCCGGCACCTTCACGACCCCCAGGCTCGTCAGGTTGCCGTCTTGAGGCAGGAACGGAACAGCTTGCGAGAACGCCACTTCGCCCGAACTGTCGTACACCGTGACCACGGGCGCGTAGCCGTTGCCCAGCAGGTAGGCGTTGTTGCCCGCGATGTGGAGAGGCTCGTTCACCTTGGCATTCGCCTCGATGGGCTCCTCGCCTCGCACCTTGGTCGTGAGATGCGCCTCGTAGTCGAGCGGCACCGCGGCGCCCGTGGTCTGATCGATGCCGTACTGCGCGTCGAAGCTGTCGAGCGTGATCGTGTAGGGAGTGAGCGACGACTCGTCGAAGAAGCGACCCGGGTTGAACGAGTCGTAGCCGGCGAGCACGTTGGTGAACGATTGCCCCTCGACGATGACCTTCTGGCCGTTGTAGCCGAAGCCGCTGATGATGCCCACAGCGAAGAGCACGCCGACCATCGCCGCGTGGAAGACCAGGTTGCCCGTCTCGCGCAGGTACCCACGTTCCGCTGAGACCGAGTAGGTCGCGGCACCCCGCGCCTCCGAGTCGTATCGCTCCACGCGGTATCCGAGCTGCCGCAGGAGCGCGCCCGCCTCGGCGATCGCCGTCTGGGGGTCTGCGTCGCTCACTGAGTTGCGGTAGCCCGCGAGCCGCTGCAGCCGCGCGGGTGTGCGCGGCGGGCGGGCGCGGAGTGCCTGCCAGTGATGCCGGGTGCGCGGGATGATGCAGCCGATGAGCGAGATGAACAGCAGCAGGTAGATCGACGAGAACCACACCGAGCTGTAGACGTCGAACATCTGCAGTCCGTCGAGCACTGGGAAGAGCTCAGGGTGGTCGGCCTTGTACTGCACCACGCCGTTGGGGTCGGAGGTGCGCTGCGGTACGAGCGAGCCGGGCACCGCGGCGACCGCGAGCAGCAGCAGGAGCAGCAGCGCCGTGCGCATGCTCGTCAGCTGGCGCCAGGCGAAGCGCAACCAGCCGACGAGGCCGAGCTTCGGCTGCGTGATGTCGCCGCGGCCCGAGCTTTCGGCATCCGTTCTTCGTGGATCCGACGACGATCGCTCGTCGTCCGGATCGGCGAGGCCTCGCGCTCCAGCGTCGACATAGTCAGAGGGGCGTGACGGTTGCATCGATCACCCCCTGGAGTTGCAGCATGATGGCCTGCCACACGCCCGAGACCATGAGCAGCCCCATGATGATGAGCAGCGCGCCACCGATGAGGTTGATGGTGCGCACATTCCGTCTGAGGAATGCCATGGAGCGGCTGGCCCAGCCGAGGCCGAGCGCGACCAGCAGGAACGGGATGCCGAGGCCGAAGCAGTAGGCAGCGCCGATGAGCGCCGCCCGACCGGGGCTCTGGCCGAGGGCGAGCGTCGATACGGCGGCGAGCACCGGGCCCATGCACGGCGACCATCCGACTGCGAATACCGCACCGAGAAGCGGCGCGCCCGCGAGGCCGGTCGTGGGCCGCCACGTGGGCTTGAACGTGCGCTGGAGGAACGTCACCTGGCCGATGAAGACGACGCCCATGAGCAGCACGACCACACCTGCGATCCGCAGGATGAGATCGCTGTACTGGAAGAAGAAGACGCCGACCGAGCCGACGAGCACGAAGAAGCCGAGGAACACGATGCTGAAGCCGGCGATGAACAACGCGGCGCCGGCGGCCATGCGTCCGCGCCGGGCGTCAGCGGCATCCGTGATGCCGGTCACGTAGGCGAGATAACCGGGCACGAGTGGCAGCACGCAGGGCGAGGCGAATGCAATGAGCCCCGCGAGCACGGCGATGGGAAGCGCGAGCAGCAAGCTGCCACTCGCGATGATCTCGCCTGCGCCCACCGCGGCCGCCTAGCTCTTCTCGGCGAGGGTGTCGGCGATGAGGGTGCCCAGCACCGACTTATCGGCGAGGCCGTTGATGCGCGCGGCAACTCTGCCCTCGCGGTCGAGCACGAGCGTCGTGGGCACGGCCTTCGGCTGCACCTTGCCGGCGAATGCCAGCATCGCGGACTGCTCCGATTCGGTCTCGATGATCGAGGGGTACTCGATGCCGTAGGTGCGCGCGAATGCGAGCGCCCCCTCGGTGGAGTTGTACAGGTTCACTCCGAGGAACTCGACACCGTCGGGCTGGTGCTCCTCGTACAGCGCCTGCAGATCGGGCGCCTCGACACGGCACGGTGCGCACTCGGCGTACCAGAAGTTCACGACGAGCACCTCGCCGGCGAAGTCGTCGCTCGAGACGGTGGTTCCGGCATCCGTGCTGCCTGCGAAGTCGATGGGCTCGCCGCGGTCGCCGATCGCGAACTCGTTGATGGTGCCATCGCCCGAGATATAGCCCTTGTCGGAGCCCGCACGGTACTGCTCGGCGAGCGGGTCGCTGGAGCATCCGGCAAGCAGGGTCGTCAGAGCGACCGCGGCAGCGGCGAAGGCGAGTCGAGACGTCACACGGCTCCAAGATCGACGGATGCTGCGAGCAATTCTCTCGCCGGATCCTGATAGTTCACCTCGGCGAAACGGTCGCCACGACGCTCGAAGGTGGTGATGCTCGACAGGCTGCACCGACGCCTGCGGGGGTCGTGCCAGAGCCGCTGGCCGGTGATGGCGCGGTGAGCGAGCCAGATCGGCGACTGGTGGCTCACCATGACGACCTCGCCGTCCTCTGTCTCGTCGAGGGCACTGTTCATCGCCGCGATCATGCGCGCGGCGATGCTGGTGAACGGCTCGCCCCAGCTGGGCCGGAACGGGTTGACCACCCAGGGCCAGGCCTGCGGACGAACCAGCACCTGCGGACCGAACTCGAAGGTCTTGCCCTCGAAGCGGTTGGTGGGCTCGATCAGGCGGTCGTCGGTCTGGATCGGCAACTCGAACTTCTCCGCCCACGGAGCAGCCGACTCCTGGGCGCGCTGCAGCGGGCTCGCATAGAGCGCCGTGATGTCGTGACCGTCGAGCGCCTCCGCGGCGAGCGCGGCCATGCGATGCCCGAGCTCCGAGAGGTGGAACCCGGGGATGCGCCCGTAGAGGATGCGCTGCGGGTTGTGCACCTCGCCGTGCCGAACCAGATGAACCAACCGAGCTGCCACGGCGCCAAGTCTAGGCGGCACGTGCTTGGCGGAAGCCTGCGTGCGCTCGGGCGGCGGCTCGGGACGCACGCTGCTGCTGCTGCTGCTGCTGCTGCTGCTGCTGCTGCTCGATGGTGTGCGCGCCACCTGCGGGCGTCTGCGCCAGCTGTACGTGGCGCAGACGTCTGTAACTGGCGCGGAGGTGGGGGTGTCAGCGGGAGGTCGGCAAGTAGACTCGGATGCCGTGACCGAACGCATCCTGATCAAGCACCTGGCCGCGCGCGAAGACGGCCCCGTGACCGTCTCGGGATGGGTC
Source organism: Ruicaihuangia caeni (assembly GCF_029952955.1). Classification (GTDB taxonomy): domain Bacteria; phylum Actinomycetota; class Actinomycetes; order Actinomycetales; family Microbacteriaceae; genus Ruicaihuangia; species Ruicaihuangia caeni. The sequence goes on from NZ_JASATX010000003.1 coordinate 120,471, forward strand.
GATACGGTGCGCGACCAGAAGAAGGTGCAGTTCATCGTGCTGCACGACGAATCCGGTGCGCTGCAGCTCGTGAACCCCGCCGTCCGCGAGGTCGACCCCGACGACGCCGCGTCGGCCGGCCGCCACGAGATCACCGAGACGATCTCGGGGCTCAGCCAGGGCAGCTTCATCACGGTGACCGGTGAGCTCAAGCACGACGAGCGTGTGAAGCTCGGCGGCATCGAGGTGAAGATCGGCACGCTCGAGGTGGTGAGCCACGCGGTTCCCGAGTCGCCGATCGCCGACGACTCGAGCATCGACAAGCGACTCGACTGGCGCTTCATCGACCTGCGCCGCCCCGAGCAGAACCTGATCTTCCGCGTGCAGACTACGTTCGAGCACGCACTGCGCACGTACTGGATCGAGCACGACTTCATCGAGATCCACACCCCGAAGCTCATGGCGTCGGCGTCCGAGTCGCGGGCCGAACTGTTCGAGGTCGGCTACTTCGACGACACCGCGTACCTGGCGCAGAGCCCCCAGTTCTTCAAGCAGATGGCCCAGCCCGCCGGCTTCGGCAAGGTGTTCGAGATCGGGCCCGCGTTCCGCGCCGACCCGTCGTTCACCTCTCGGCACGCGACCGAGTTCACGTCGATCGACACCGAGGTGAGCTGGATCAGCAGCCACGAAGACGTGATGCGCCTGCACGAAGAGCTCATGGTGGCCGGCATCCGCGCCATCAAGGAGAAGCACGGCGAAGAGATCGAGCAGCGCTTCGGCGTGACGATCGAAGTGCCGACGACACCGTTCCCGCGGATTCCGCTGGCCGAGGCGAAGCAGATCGTCGCCGAGCGCGGCTACGTCGTCCCTCGTCACGACGACGACATGGACCCTGAGGGCGAGCGGCAGATCGCGGCGTACGTGAAGGAGAAGTACGGCCACGACTTCGTCTTCCTGACCGACTACGCGTCGAGCATCCGGCCGTTCTACCACATGCGCAACGCCGACGATCAGGGGATCACCAACAGCTACGACCTCGTGTACCACGGCGTCGAGATCTCGACCGGCGCGCAACGCGAGCACCGCATCGACGTGCTCACGACCCAGGCGAAGGAGAAGGGCCTCGACCCCGAGGAGCTCGGCTTCTACCTCGACTTCTTCCGCTACGGCGTGCCGCCGCACGGCGGGTTCGGCATGGGGCTGGCCCGCGTGCTGATGCTCATGCTGGGGCTCAACTCGATCCGCGAGGTGACCTACCTCTTCCGCGGGCCGAACCGTCTGCTGCCCTAACGGCCACGAACCACGAAGCGCCCCGCCCGGATGATTCCGGCGCGGGGCGCTCGTTCTTCGCCGCTACTGCTCGATCAGTTCAGCTTCGGCCCGCTGGGTCCCTGCCTCGGCATAGCCCCCCTTCGCCGCCGGTTTCGCGATGAGCGAAGTGCCTGCCCAGTAGACAACTCCTGCGATGAGCGCCGAGGGCAGCGTGGCGGTCATGAACTCGAACGGAGTGCGTGACGAGTACGTCACCGGGTCGAGCAGGTAGATGTATACCGCGACGCCGACCGCGAATGCGACGAGCGCTATCGGGTTGAACCCTCCCCAATAGAAGTACTTCGAGCGCTTGTCGTTGAGATAGAGCGACGTCACATCGAGGCGATGACGGCGCAGCACATAGAAGTCAGCGATCTGGATGCCGCACATCGGCGCGAAGCACAGCCCGAGGAACGCAACGAACACATTGAAGTAATCGAACAGACCGTCACCGAAGAACGCGACCAGCACGATCACTGGCAGAGCCCCTACTACGACGGTGGCGCCCCACCCGAGCGACCGCAGGCCTGGCAACTGCCGGAGTGCGATCGTGGAGGCAAAGGTACCCACCAAACCGGTGCCGATGTTCGCCACGAGGATGAACAGCAATGAGATCACGCCGACGACCGGGCCGCCCACCTGCACGAGGAACTGCGTCGGGTCGCCGCCGGACTCGGGAAGCAGCAGCCCGGCATAAAGGCCGGTGAGCGAGCCGATACCGACACCGAGCCCCAGACCTATCACCACCGGCCAGAGGGCGCGGCGGGCGCTCGGCCCGTTTCGCACAATAGCCCCGGTATACGCCCACCAAGAGAGGTTTGACGCGATCAGCACCTCGAGCCCGCTCGCCCAGTTCACCGAGTTGCTCTCGGCGGGCCAGGTGGCCGGGGCGGCGAGCAGAGTGCTCACCCCGAACTGCACGAGCAGCAGCACCAGCACGATGAAGCTCAGCACCAGCACACTCACCGCGATGATCGGCCCATAGTCGCGCACGCTGTTCTGACCGCGCAGCAGCATCGCTACGATGAGCAGCGCGCCGAGAGTGCCGGCGAGCCCGACGATCCAGCCGGTGCCCTCGTGCCCAACCACACCGAATGCGATGAGCAGCTCGCGCACGGCACGCCCCAGCAGCACGAAGAGGATGGTGTTCCACCCCAAGATCGAACCGTAGACGAGCACCACCGAGAGCAGCGAACCACGGGTGCCGAACTGGGGGCGCGTCGAGGTCACAGCGTCGAGCCCGTACTTCGATGAGATGGGTACGCACGCCAGCACGATGAGCAGGATGCCGATGAGTGAACCGGCGATGATCGCCAGCGTGCCATGCACGGCACCGAGGTAGAACGAGACGAAGCCCCCGATGACGAAGCACCACGTCGCGATCGCGGCCGAAACCGACGCCGAGAAGATCGACAGCGGCTTCCAGGTGCGCTCGCCTCGGAGCACCGGCCAGCCGTTCTCCGCGGCGTTCACTGGATCACCGCCCCGACCACGAGGAGCACTATCGGCACGAGAACAGTGACGATCAGCAGCGCTCGGTAATCGCCCGCTGTGAGCGGTTCGCCCTGGTGCTGCACGTCGGCGATCGCGCTGCAACGACGCGCGAGATCGGGATTGAGCTGGGTGTCCATCTGCACTCCTTTGTCTAATGGACCCGTTGGGATCGTAGGTGTTACGTGAGCTGTGGCGCACCGGACACGAACGTCTGATGCACCGTGATGTGGGGCAGGTCGTCGATCGCAACACTGAGCGGGTCGCGATCGAGCACGATGAAGTCGGCATGGTTGCCGGGTTTGAGCGAGCCACGGCGCTCTTCCCCGAGCACCGTCGCGGCGTTCGTCGTGACGAGTTCGAGCGCCTCGGAGACCTCCAGCGCCTCGTGATCGTCGATCGTGAGGCCGTGGAAGCTCTGGCGACGCACGGCACACCAGACACCGAACAGCGGGTTGGTGGCTTGCGGTTCTGACCCGACCCACACGTCCGACGACGATGTGATCGGCCACCCCTGGTCGCGCAGTGACTTGAGCGGGAACCTGCCGACCTTCCCGATGTCGCCGAGGTAGTCGACGAAGAAGTCGCCGAAGGTGTAGATGAACACCGGCTGGGGCACCGGGATGATGTCGGCGTCTCGCCACGACCCGGGTGCCTCGGCATCCGGCATGTAGTTGCCTGCGTGCTCGATGCGGGGCCGAGGCGCCCCCGCCGGCAGTCGTAGGCGTTCGATCAGGCGAGCCACCCAGAGTTGGGCCCGAGGACCATTGGCATGGACAGCGACCTGCAGCCCGGCTTCGGCGGCGCGCAGAAGCGTGTCGCGCAAGTACTCCTCATCGAGGGCGATATGGCCGTGATTATGCGGTTCGCCGACGTACGCGGTGTCGAGCGCCGCGTTCTTCGCCGAGTACCCGCCGTCGGAGAAGAGCTTGAGCCCGCGCACGCCGAACCCCTCATGCGCGCCCGTCACACCGAGCGCCCTCCGCCAGTCGAGCGCGTCATCGAGCGGCAGCGTGCCGGGCACCCACAGATAGGTGCGCACGTTCACGGGGTTCTCGTTGCGCGCGGCGAGCGATTCCATCGCACGCAGCCCGGCATGGGTCTCCGAGATCTCGCCGATCGTCGTCACGCCATTGGCAGCGAACAGCTCGCGGAACCCGCCGCGCAGGGCGTCTTCGATCTCATCGTCGGCGGGGCCGGTCACCGGCATGAGCGAGTCCATCTCCTTGACCACACCGGTCGGCTCACCCCGCTCATCACGCTCGACGACGGGTTTGCCGCTCAGGCTGCCCGCCGGCTCTCGGTACTCGCGATCGATGCCGAGCTCGGCCAGCGCGGCCGAGTTGAGCGCGGATATGTGCCCGCCTGCGCGCACGGCGATGGGCACCGTCGCACTGACCCGGTCGAGTTCGGCGCGGGTCGGCAGCCGGCCGTCGCGCAACTTGCGGTCGAGGAAGAGGTTGCCCTGCCCGACTACCCACCCCTCCCGACGCTCGGCGACCGCATTCGAGAGCCGGGCGAGCACGTCCTCGACAGTCGCACAGTGGGGCGCTCTGCAGTCCACGGTGCCCCACGCGGCTCGCACGGCCACTTCGCCGTGGGCGTGCACGTCGATGAATCCCGGCATGATGGTGCGGTCGCCGAAGTCGGTGACCGGGATGCCCGCGGCTTGAGCAGCGGCTACCTCCTCGCGCGTCACATACCCGGCGATCGATCCGCCGTCAGTGCGGATGCCGATGGCGCCGGCGGGTGCCTCGGCGTCCATGCTCCGAATAGTGCCGGCAACCCAGACCGCCTCACGTGAGACGACAGCGGACTCAGACACGCGCGAGCCCCGCATCCTGCCGCTCTACGACCGGAATGACTTCAGCCCCGATCAGACGGAGTGAGTCCATGATCGCCTCGTGTCCCATGCCGTCGATGCGCAGGAGCACCTCGTCGACGCCCATCGACTCGAGCCGCTGGAGCCGCTCAATGAAGTCGTCGGGCGTGCCGACCATGACGGACGGGCTCGTCTTGCACAGCCACTCGAGATCATCGCGGTGCTCGATGAGCGCCTTGATCTCTTCGAGGTAGCCGTAACCGGGGTTGTCGGCGAGTGGAATGTAGAGGTCAAGGATGAACTCGAAGTAGTGCCGCACCACATCGCCCGCGATCTCAAGGGCCTGTTGCCGAGTCGGCGCGCAGAACGCGGAAGCGACGTAGAGGCCCGAGTAGTCGTTGGGTGCCAGTACGGCGCTGTGATCGCTTGAGCCGAACGATTCCCGATATGCGTCGAGGCACTCCTGCAGGTAGGGGAAACCGAAGTAGTTCTCGAAGGTGATCACGCCGATGCCACGCTTTCCGGCGTTGTGGTGCGACTCGACACTCGATGCAGCGACTGAGACCGGCGGATGCGGCAGGGTCACTGGTGTCGGCATGATCTGCCGCTTCGGAAAGCTCCAGACCGGCCCTTCGTGCTCGACCTCGGGCTGGCTGATGGCCTTCATGAGCAGATCCATCGAGTCGTCCCACTGCGCACGTGTTTCCTTGGGGTCGACTCCGAAGGCCTTGAGTGTCGGGATGTTGTTGGACCGCGCGGTGCAGATCTCTGCACGTCCATTCGAGACGATGTCGAGAGTGGCGAGGCGCTCGGCGACCAGCACCGGATGGTTCCATTTGAGCATCACCGAGGCCATCGTGCGCAGCTTGATGCTGCTGGTCTGCGCCGCGATCGCCGAGTACAGCACCTCTGGCGCCGCGACCGAGAAATGCGGCGGGCTGAAGTGCTGTTCCGAAGTTCCCCAAGTTGAGAACCCGAGTTCGTCGGCGAGCTTCACCTCCTTGATCATCTGGTGGTACCGCTCCGCAACGGTAGTGCCGACAAGGTCGCCTTCCTGAAGGAGTCCTACGCGCATGTCGCTGTCCTTTCTGTGTGATCCGGAATGGGCCGGGGCATCCGCGCCTCGGCAGCGGCCGGTCCGCTGATTGGTAAGTTCTTCGCGTGAGCGAAGACGTGAGCCAGGCATTCGACGCAGAGTCGCGCAGTAGTAGCGCGGCGATCGCCGACCCCATCGACCTGGCGCTGATCCGAGAGCTTCAAGCGAACGGGCGCGCGACCTACGCCGAACTCGCTGCGGCGGCGGGCGTGACCGAGAAGACCGCGCATCGTCGAGTGGGCCGCCTGATCGCAGATGAGGTGGTTCGCATTGCGGCCGTGACTGATCCGGCCGTGCTGGGCTATACGGCGGCCGCGCTGCTCGGCATCCGCCTCACGCCTGGAAGCCGAGCAGCCGACTTGGTGGAGCGTCTCAAGAGTCTCGAGCGCGTCGACTACATCGTGACCACCTCGGGCCGGTTCCCGGTGCAGGTCGAAGTCGTCTGTCGAGACGAGTCGGAACTCGCAGCGCTCGTCGATGACACGATCCGGGTGATGCCGGGGGTGCGTGACATCGACTTGCTGCCGTACTTGCGTCTTCATTACCAGCAAGCCCGCTTCCATGCAGGTGAATTGACGCGTCTCAGCGGCGTCCGGCCCCGCGCCCTCGACGACCTCGACCGCAATATCGTCGAACAGTTCGCTCTCAACGGCCGCGCGGCGTTCGTGGAGGTCGCCGCACGGATCGGCGTGTCTCAGGTGAAGCTGCGGCAGCGATTCCAGCGCCTCATCGACTCGAACACGATGAAGGTGATGGCGATCGTCAACCCGCTGCAGCTTGGGCTCTCGGCAGTGGCCTGGGTCGAGATCAAGGTCGATCAAGGTCACCGGGTCGAGGAGATCGCCGAGACGCTCACTACGCAGCCAAGCGTGTCGTACCTCGCGCTCACCTTCGGACGCTGCGACATCCTTGTCGAGGTAGTGTGCGCCGACAAGGAGGAGTTGAACGTCTTGCTCAACGAAAGGCTTCGGTTCGTCCCCGGTGTCGGCGAGTTCACGGTGTCGCAGTATTTCGATCTCGTCTACAAGCCGCTGCTGCCGCCTCAACCGGCGACACCGGTCACGCGATAGCCGACGCACGAGTCAGCCCACCCAGACGGTCTTCGTCTCGAGGAACTTCTCCACCGCGTCGGGCCCGCAGTCGCGCCCAAGCCCGGACTGCTTCGATCCCCCCCAAGGCGCATTGGCAGCCCAGTCGGCGTAGGTGTTCACCCATACACGGCCGACCTCGAGCCTGTCGGCGATCGAGTGCACGCGCGTGACATCGGAGGTCCAGAGCCCGGCAGTGAGTCCGTAGCGCGAAGCGTTGGCGCGGGCGATCAAGTCATCATCGTCGTCAAAGGTCTGCACGATGAGCACTGGTCCGAAGATCTCGTCCGTGGTGACTGCTTCAGCATCCGTCGGATCCAGCACGATCGTCGGGTCGTAGAAGAACCCGCCGTCGCGCGAGCTGATGCCTCCACGAGTGATCGACGCGGCACCCCTGCGCGCTTGCTCCACATACGAGTTGACCTTGTCTCGGTGCTGAGCCGATACGAGCGGCCCCATAGTGCTCGCGCTGTCAAGACTCGGTCCGACGACGATCGCGTCGGTGTATTGGTGGATGACATCGAGCACGTCGTCGCGCACGTCGCGGTGCACCAGCACCCTTGACCCGGCGAAGCACACTTGCCCCGAGTAGAAGAATGCGGTCACGGCCGCGGCCGTCGCCGCCTTCTGCACATCAGCATCAGGGAAGATGATGTTCGGGTTCTTCCCACCGAGCTCCAGCGAGATCGGCTTCAGCGCAGCGCCCGCTTCGGCTGCGAGTTGCCGACCGACGCGATCTGAGCCGGTGAAGGTGATACCCCGAACAAGCGGGTGCGAGGTCAGCGCCGCCCCGGTGGTCTCCCCCCGCCCGGTGACGACGCTCACAACGCCTTCGGGAACGCCCGCTTCGACCGCGAGTTCCGCCAGGCGCAGAGTCGAGAGCGAAGTGAGTTCGCTCGGTTTGATCACGACTGCGTTCCCCGCGGCGAGCGCCGGCGCGATCTTGATCGCTGCTTGGCACAGCGGGAAGTTCCATGGCGTGATGGCCGCAACGACGCCGAGCGGATCCTTCTTCGTATAGACCAGGTGATCGGCCGACGCTACTGGAACCACGCTTCCGAGGATCTTCGTTGGCCAACCCGCGTAGTAGCGGAACTGCTCGACAGCGAGCGCCACATCGACGGCCTCGACATAGCCGACGGGCTTCCCGCTTTCGAGCGCGTCGTACTGCGCGAGCTCTGTCGCGTGCTGCTCCATGAGGTCAGCGAGGCGGTGCAGCACACGCTCGCGTTCGAATGGCGAGAACCGCTTCCACGACCCAGTAAACGCGTCGTGTGCATGGCGCACGGTGCGGTCGACCTCTTCGGCGTTCGTCTCGGCGACGTGCACAAGCAGTTGACCGGTCGCGGGATCGAGCGAGGCAATCCGCTCACCCTTTGCCGCCCGCGACTCGACCTCGGCGATGAATGCCTCGACCTCGGGCAGCGCGCCGGGCTGCGTGCGCCTCTGCTCGAAAGCGTGCTCCTGAACGTCTGAACTCGTGATGGTCACGGCTCGTCCTCTCGTCTTTGAGTACCGACGTGAGACAGCAAATCACTGATTCCTGTCCCACACAAGCCGATTTGGATAGATTTAGGTACTTGACTTTAGTGAAATGTCGTTTTTATGGTTCATGCAAGCCGAATTGCCGGCCGACCCCTCCCCTGAACGAGAGGAGACGCGATGTACGACGTCTTCGCCATCTATGACCACCCGAGCGACCCTGAGGCGTTCAATGCGCACTACGAGCGCGTGCACGCACCCCTGACGCGCCGGATGCCGGGCCTGCTCGAGTTCGAGTGGGGCGTCGCGGCGCCAGGTTCGAGTGTCCATGTGATCGCTCGTATGACCTTCGCCGACGAGGCGAGCGCTGATGCGGGGCTCACCTCACCGGAGGGCACCGCGGCGGTCGAAGACCTGCAGAACTTCGCGGCAGCAGGCGTGACTGTCATCCGCGCACCTCGGGCACTTGGCACAGCCGTCCTCGGCGTCGAGCCTGCCGACGCGTCCCGGTGACGCGGCAGCAAGCAACGCGATCAGCAGCAAACCCAGTGAGGAACCACATGAACACCACTGCAATCGGCCACACCCGGCGCAAGGACAGCGCGGCACGGACGCCTGAGAAGCACGACGAACTCATCGCCATCGTGAAGGCGGCAAACCGCAGCCTCCCTACCGGAGTGTCCGTGGTCACAGGGCGCGACGCCGAACGACCGGTCGGCCTGGTCGTCAATGCTTACTCGAGCGTCTCACTGGAACCAGCCAGCGTGCTCGTCTGCGTCAACCGTTCGTCATCGAGCCACGATTACTTGCACGCGAGCCCCTTCATCGCGGTGAATTTCCTCGCCCACGACCAAGAGGAGATCGCTAGGCGCTTCGCCGTATCGGGCGGCGACAAGTTCGCAGACCTTGACTGGCACCCCGGCGTGAATGGATCGCCGCTGCTCGCCGGCACATCCGCGCACTTCGAGATCGAAGTGGATGAACGCCTGGCCGCCCACACGCACACGATCTTCATCGGTCGCATCGTTGATGCGATGACGCATGGCAGCGAGCCGTTGCTGTACAAGGATGGTCGGTTCCACGACATCTTCTGATCGACCTGCACCAACGCAACGACGGCGGCTCCCCTTCCGGCTCCTTTCGAGGGGCGCCGCCGTCGGACCGATGTGTCAGAAACGTGACAGTGAACGAGCGATGACCTGTGCCAGCAGGCGCGCTGAGGCACGAGACCGCCTCCACGTAGAGGGTCGCGGCTCGGTCAGTCGAGCGGGAGGGGTGCGTTCGCGCTGTCGAGATGCTCGACGGTGGTGAAGATGAGGTCTTCGTCGCCGATGTTCTGGATGTCGTGGAGCAGGAACTCTCCCTCTCCGAACGAGTAGTGCCGTGTCTCCCCCTGCGGGTACTCCACGATCCGCGTCGTGCCGTCGGCGGTGTGCTGCAGGCTCTTCCCTGCGGTGACGGCGGTCCAGAAGTAGTCGAGCACATGGCGGTGCACGTGCCACCGCTGCCCAGGTGCGAGGTGGATCTCCCACACCCGCACGCGCTCGTTCTGACTCAACAGCCGTGAACCCACGTGGCCGTCGAACTCATAGCGCTCGAAGTCGGCCTTGACCTCGTCGGACCAGCCTTCGAAGTTCTCGGCGACGAGTTCTCCTGCGAGGGCGATGTCACTCGGGAGGTTGCTCGAGATCATGCGCCCTGGTCCTCCATCTGCTTCACCGGGAGCTCCTCGAGCACACGCACTTCAAGCGACTCGACGAACTTGCCCCGCACGTCGCCGAGCGCCACACGAGGGGGGTTCGAGAAGAACTCGTTCTCCTGCCGCTCGACGCTGTCGGCCGATTCGAACTGCCGGATCCACACGAACTCGTCGGGGTCCGCGGTGTTCCGCGAGGCGAAGGGCACCGGGATGCCGACCTCGTGGTGCAGCGGCACGAGCTTGTCGTGGAACAGCTCCAGCCACTCGTCCATCAGTCCTTGCCGTATGCGATAGATCCGCAATTGGGAGACCAGGGCCATCGCGAACAACTCCTTCGTCGTCAATCAGCGCCGGGGTTCATGCCCGGTGAACTAGTGTATTCAGAATAACAGGTCATCAGAGGAGATGAGTACTTTGCTCGAGGAAGAGAATCGCCCGGACTCCCCGTCGGAGAACCAACAGGCACCGTACGCCGCGCCCTACGAAGGGAAGCGAATCGCGTTCGTCCACACCCTGGGGGCGCTGGCGCCCGTGTTCGATCAACTGGTCGCTGAGCACCTCCCCGGGGCAGTTGCGACCCATGTCGTCGACGACGGCTTCTACGAGGCCGAGTTCGCGGCGGGCGCCCTCGACGAGACGGAGCAGCGCCGCTTGGTCGAACATCTCAACGATGGCGAGGCTGCCGAAGCCGACATCTCAGTGGTGACGTGCTCGTTCCTCGGCACCTACGTCGACGAGCTCGCCCATGAGGCGAATGGCTCGTGGCTGCGCATCGACCTCGCGATGGCGGAAGCCGCCTTGGCGATCGGCGACCGCATCGGTGTACTCGCGACTGCGGAATCGTCGTACCGGTCGACGGTGCAGTTGCTGGAGCGCCTCGCCAGCGAAGCGGCACGCGAGGTGCAGCTCAGCGCACACCTGGTCGAAGGCGCGTTCGCCGCGTTGGAGCGCGGCGACCTCGACACCCACAACTCGGCGGTCGCGGATGCGATCGCGTCGGTGCAGGGCGAGGTCGATGTCATCGTGCTGTCGCAGGCTTCGATGGCCCAGGCGATCGCGACCATGACCGAGCAGCCGACCGTGCCCGTGCTGACGAGCCCAGTGCTGTGCTTCAAGCGGCTGCGCGAGGTGCTCGCGTAGAGCACTCTCGCACAAGCAAGAGGGGCGGATGCCGCGGTTCGAAGCCGCGGCATCCGCCCCTCTTGTGTATCGACTCGCGTCAGAACCCGAGCAGGCCGGGTAGCCACGTCGTCAGAGCCGGCACCGCAGTCACCAAGGCGAGCACCCCCAGAAGCGGGAAATAGAAGGGCACTACGCCCTTGATGATCCGTTTGACCGGGATATTCGTCACGTTCGACAGCACGAAGAGCACGAGTCCGACCGGCGGCGTCAGGAGGCCCAGCATGAGGTTGAACACGATGATCATGCCGAACTGCATCGGGTCGATCTGCATCACCATCGCAACAGGCCACAGCACGGGCACCAGGATCAGGATCGCCGCGACGGGATCGATCAGCGCACCGATGAACAGCAGCAGGATGTTCACGAGGATCAAGAACACGATCGGGTCGGTCGTGAACGAAGTGATCAGCTCCGCTGCCTTCTGCGGTGCCTGCTCACGGGCGAGAATCCAGCCGAACAGCGCGGCAGGCGCCACGATGAGCAGCACCGCGCCGACGGTCTCGACTGTTGTCGTGAGGATCGCCTTGATGTTGCCCCAGCCCAGCTGCTTGTACAGCAGCGCGAGGACCAGCATGTAGGCGACGCCCGCTGCTGCCGCCTCCGTGGGCGTGACGATGCCGCCCAGGATGCCACCGAGGATGATCACACCCGCGCCGAGCGCCGGGATCCCGCTGGCCGCCGTGCGAACGCGCTCCCCCATCGGCGTGCGGGGCAGCCGCAGGTCTTCGCGCTTGCGGGCGTAGACCCACACGCACAGGCACAGCACGGCCACGAGCAGCAGGCCCGGCACGATCGCAGCGATGAACAGCGAACCGACCGAGATGCTCGCGGTGACGGCAAGGATGATCGCAGGAATGCTGGGAGGGATGATCGGTGCGATCAGGGCGGCGGATGCCGTCACGCCCACCGTGAAGCCCTCGGAGTACCCGCGGCGCACCATGGCCGGCACCTGCACCTTGCCCAGGGCAGCGGCGTCGCCAAGCGCTGCACCACTCATCCACGCGAACGCGAAGCTGGTGAACACGTTGACGTAGCCCAGGCTGCCTCGAACGCGACCGAAGACGGCCGTGGCGGCCTCGAACAGTCGGTCGGCGATTCCGGTGATGTTGACCACGTTGCCGAGGAGGATGAACAGCGGCACCGCGAGCAGCGGGAAGCTGTTGACTCCGGCGATCGTCTGCTGCACCAGCACATTGATCGCGGTGCGTCCCTCGATCGTGAAGTAGATGAGCGAGGGCATGAGCAGCGAGAAGGCCACTGGAACTCGCAAGAAGAGCAGGACGACGAGAACGCCCACCATCATCAGCAACATGTCAGGCTCCCACTCGGCTCAGGTCGACGTCGTCCTCGAACTGCTTCGGGTACTTCAGCGCAAGCACGATGTTCACGACGGCGTGCGCGGCCATGAGCAGGTACGAGACGACGCAGATCGAGTACACGATGCTCATCGGCAGCCCGGTCACCGGGCCGTTGAGTCGTCCGGATGCGCCGACCAGAGCGATCGACCCGTAGGCCATCACTGCGCAGCCCGCGATGACGATGACGCTCGCGAGTGCCTCCGCGATCGAGACCGCGCGCGCGCCGATGCGCTTGGAGCCGAACAGCACGACACTGATGTGACGGCGTCGGGCCATGACGAACGTCGCTGAAGCGAACACCAGCCAGATGAAGAGGAACCGCGAGAGTTCCTCCGACCACGGCAGCGGCGAGTTCAGCACGTAACGGCTGAACACCTGGATGAGGATCAGGAAGAATACCGCCACCATCAGCACGCAGCTGACGATGACCTCGGCGCGCACGAGGGCACCGTAGGCGCGGGATCTCGTCTCGGGGTAGAAGGGGCTCCCCGGATCGAGCGCTTCCTGAGGGGCGTCGCCCTCGTAATCGAGTGTCATCGCGCTACTCCTTCGTATGTCGCGGGGTCGGGATGCTTCATTGGGGTCTCGTGATGCTGCTGGCAAGACCCGCTCGCAGCATCGGCTGAGTTAGGTCGGTCAGGCCATCACGATTCCGCCGTTGACGTCGAGCGTCGCGCCGGTGATGAACGACGCGTCGTCCGAGAGCAGGAATCGCACTGCAGCGGCGATATCGGCAGGGTCTGCGAGCCGCCCCAACGGAATCGCCTCGCGAATCGCCTCGAGCCGCTCGGGCCCCTCCAACTCGCGCAGCCGCGGCCCATCGACCGGGCCGGGAGCGACAGCATTGGCGCGGATGCCGTGACGTGCTCCGTCCCGAGCCGTGTGCCGCGTGAGCCCGAGCAACCCTGCCTTCGCCGCGGTGTATTCCGCGCCGAGCGACGTCGCGGTCGAGCGGGCGGCATTCGACGCGATGTTCACGATCGCACCGCCTCCGCCCGCGATCATGCTCGGCATCGCCGCCTTGGTGGTCAGGAACGCGGCCTTGAGGTTGGAGTCGACGACGGCATCCCAGTCGCCTTCCGTGATCTCGTGCACTTCCTTGACGGCCACATATCGGCCGGCACAGTTCACGAGCTCGGTGACCGGTCCAAGTTCGCCGACGAGGTCGGCGAACGCCGTGTCGACGGCGGCGGCATCCGTGAGGTCCACCGTGAACGCGCGCACCGGGGCGGTGGCGACGCTGGCGAGTTCCTCGCGGAGTCGTTCGATCGCCGACCGGTTCAGGTCGAGGAGCGCGACGGCTCGCCCAGCGGCGGCGAGCGACCGGGCGACTGCGTCGCCGATGCCGCTCGCCGCGCCGGTCACAATCGCGAAGCGGTGCTCACGCTGCATGCTGCACTACGACCTTGCCGGGCACCGAGCCGGCGTCGCCGAGAATCGTCGGGATCTCGTCAAGCCGCGCCTCGAGCCCCACGAACTGCTGCAGATCGAGCTTGCCGCTGCGAACGAGCTCATCGACGCGATCCCAGCTCGACCAGATGTGCCGGCCGAAGGTGCCCTTCCAGTTGATGACTCGCAGATTCACGTCGCGCGAGATGTTCACGGGGATGGGCTGGCTGGTGTGGCCGATCGACACCAGGGTCGACTCCTTGCCGAGCGTGTCGAAGAGCGTCTCGTACGCCGACGGCGCTCCGGACACTTCGAATGCGAGGTCGGCGCCGGCGATGACGCCGCGCTCTCTGGCGAGAGCGATGAAGTCGTCCTTCTCACGGAGGTCGAACGCCGTCGCCCCGAGCTGCTCAGCCATGGTGCGGCGCGACTCCCCCGGTTCGAGCACGAGCACGTCGCCCGCTCCTTGCGCCTTGAGCATTGCGATCAGGAAGAGCCCGACCGGTCCCGCACCGCTGACCGCTACGACCTTGCCGTCGACATCGCCGGCGCGCTGTGTGGCGTGCATGGCGACTCCGGCCGCTTCGTAGAGCGCCGCGTGCTCGGGCGAGACGCCTGGCGCCACGCGATACAGAGCGCGCTCGGGGATGACGGCGTATTCGGCCCAGATGCCGTCCCGGCTGACGCCGGGGATCTGCATGTTCAGGCAGTTGTGGGCCGCGTCGTTGCGGCAGGCGACGCACTCGCCGCAGAAGATGTGGGTCTCGACGACGACGAGCTGCCCCTCAGGGATGTCGACGTCGTCCGCTGCGTCGACGACGAAGCCGGAGCACTCGTGGCCGAGCACCATCGGAAGCGGGGAGCCCCAGGTGGCCGAGTGCCGCGGCCAGTCGAACGCCAGGCCGAGGTCGGTTCCGCAGATCGACGATGCAGCGACCTTGATGACGACCTCGCCCGGGCCGGCCGTCGGCTTCGGCACGTCGCCCGTCGATACTCCGGGGCTCGGGTCGGTCTTGGTGATGGCGAACAACGGTGTCTCCTTGCGAATGGGTACTGCGGTGCGCGAGAGCGCGCTCTGTCTGAAGAACGCTCGTGCGTCTGACGCGGCGGTCGATGAGGCCGGGCCAGAGCCGAGCGAAAGATGAGGGGCCGTGCCCGCCGAACGGATGCCGGCGGGCACGGCTGCGACGGATGCCGCTACTTCTGCGACTCGATGATCGCGTTGTAGATGTCGATCGAGAAGCCGGAGTTGGCTGCCGCCCACTTCTCGGCGCTGCCCTTGGTCGCCTCACGGATCGACTTGAGGTCGGGGCGGGTGACGGTCATGCCGTGCTCGCTCTCGAGGCGCTCGAGCGCAGCGGCGTTCTCTTCGAGGGCGAGTTGCGACTGGTGCTCTCCGGCATCCTTGATCGCGGTCTCGATGAGTTCACGGTCTTCATCGCTGAGGCGCTGCCAGAACGCCTCCGAGAAGAGGGCGACCTCACCCTGAGTGAGGTGACCGGTGACCGCGAGGTACTTCTGCACCTCGAAGAACTTGCCGGACTCGATGGTGCTGAAGGGGTTCTCCTGCCCGTCGACGGCTCCGGTCTGCAGCGCAAGATACAGCTCGCTGAAGGCCATGGGCGAGGGCGAGGCGCCGAGGTCTTCGATCGCCAAGAAGTGGATCGGGGCGTCGGGAGTGCGCAGCTTCATGCCCTTGAGATCGTCGACCGACTCGATCGGGCGAACCGAGTTGGTGATGTGGCGGTTGCCGTACCACCAGGTCCAGTCGACGGCGCGCATGCCGTACTCCGCAGCCATGTCCTCGGTCATCTGCTCGACCTCGTCGATCTGGGCGACCTTCTTGAGGTTCTCGTACTGCTCCTCCTCCGAGTCCCCGTCGATGAGGTAGGGCATCGACCAGACGGCCGCGTTCGGCGCGACGTTCGACATCACGGCTGGCGACACGAGCGCCACCTCGAGCGAGTCTGCCTGCACCTGCGCGATCGTGTCGAGCTCGTTTCCGAGCTGCGCCGAGGGGTAGACCGATACGGTGATGCGTCCGTCGGAGCGCTCCTCGACGAGCTCCTTGAACTTCAGCGCGCCTTCCTGCAGCGGTGTATCAGGAGCGATCTGGTGCGCCACGCGGATGTCGAACGAGGGCGCGTCGCCGCTGTCGCCGTCGCTCTTCCCGCCTTCCGAGGCGGCACAACCGGTGAGGGCGAGCGCTGAGGCGAGCCCGAGCGCGATGACCGTTTTCTTCACATTGACCTCTTTGTCTCTTCGATGCGGAGACCGGCTCCCCATCCCGGTCGCGGTTGACCAGGTCCTCTGAGGATCCGATGCTGTGATCCACATATGTATAGCGGTAGTGTGGTGACACCGCAAGCCGTCGGGCTCGAAAACTTGCCGCGACCCACGACGTGCGGCGTGGTCGGTCGTGGTGAGAGGATCAGCGAGGCGACGCGTCAGCGGAGACGAACGCGATGAAGGAGGAGGCGACGATGACCTCGCAGGCCCTACTGGAGCCGATCCCAGGACCGATGAGCGTGTCGACGCATGTACTGCGCGGCCTGCTCTCGTCGATCGTCGACGGCAAGCTGAAGACCGGCGAGCAACTGCCTTCCGAGGCCGAGATCGCGCAGCAGATGGGCGTGGGTCTCTCTTCGGTGCGCGAAGCACTGTCGGCGCTGCAAGGCATGGGGGTCATCTCGGTGAAGCACGGTTCAGGACGAACCGTGCGCGGGCTCACCTTTGCCGCGATCGCCGACCCCCGCGTCAGCGACACCGTTGTCAACGGTCAGCTGCTGCTGCAGACGACCGCAGTGCGCGAGCTGCTCGAGGTCGCGGCGATCCGTCACGCGGCAAGTGAGGCCACGAGTTCCGACCTCGCCGAGATCGAGCGGGCCGTGGCCGAGATGGATGCCGCGGTTCACCGCGGCGAACTCGGTGTGGAGGAGGACGGCGAGTTCCACCTGGCGATCGCCCGCACCACGGGCAATGTCGTGCTCGTGCTGCTGCAGGAGTCGATCAACTCGTTGATGAACAGCATCCGGCGCAAGAGTCATCAGCAGGAGGGACGGCCGCAGATGGCCGTCGACGAACACCGCGCCATTGCCGAAGCGATCCGCAACGGCGATGTCGAGAACGCGGAACGCCTGCTCAGAGAGCACCTCGCGCGGGGTGCTTCCGACGCCGGCACCTACTTCAAGGACTGAGCCGCAGCCACGGCTTGGAGCGACTCCGACGCTGCTCGTCGACGGCGATTCCAGCGCTGGTGCGCGCCTGACGAGCCGGTCTAGGCGGAGGCTTCCGCTGCGGCCAGCGCAGCCCGAAGCCGCTCGCGGTCGACGCGCCAGATGTTGTGCACCCGATCATCGATCATGACGACCGGGATCTCCTCCGAGTACCGATCGAACAGTTCGGGCTCCTGAAGGATGTCGCGTTCCTCGAGCTGCACCGCGGGGAACTCCGAGAGCACCTCCGTCACGACCTCGCGGGCGTCATCGCAGAGATGGCAGCCCGGCTTGCCGATCAACGTCACGCGCACAGAAGACACGGAGCCAGCGTACGACCCGCACCCTGAAGCGACGGGTGGAGCCCATCGCACGGCGGCCTTCGGCGCACGTGTGGAACGCGCCAAACGCAGAACGCGCCAGCCCTGATGAGGACTGGCGCGTTCGTCGCTTCTGGCGCGACTACTTCTTGTTGCGGCGCTGGTGGCGGGTCTTGCGAAGCAGCTTGCGGTGCTTCTTCTTCGCCATACGCTTGCGGCGCTTCTTGATCACGGAACCCATAAGAACCTCACTCATTGCTGAACAGGCAGACCGGGTCCGTTCGAGAACCGCGGAAAATGTACCGCGCTAGTCTACCTGCTCCGTGCTGGGCGGATGACACGCGGATGCTGGTTGAACCCGCGCCTCAGCCGACGTCGGCGTTCGGCAGGCGCAGCACCTGCTCCACCGCGCTCTCCGGGATGCGGAATGACCGACCGAACCGGATCGCCGGAAGCTCACCCGAGTGCACCATCCGGTACACCGTCATGTTCGAAACCCGCATCATCTCGGCGACTTCGGCCACCGTGAGAAAGCGCATATCCGACAACGAGCTCGCCATCTGATTCGTCCTTCGCCTGCGCACTCTCGACCGCCCGGCCCGGCTGCCTTGCTGTGACTGGAGTGCTGTATCGCAACCATAGGGGCTGATGTGATTCAGCGTCCAGTCCCCACCGAGGGGGTGAGCACAGGCGAATATGCGGCGGCGGCAATATCGCCATCCGGCTCAGAGATGCGCCCCTCTCGGAACGCCTGGACCGTCGCGAACGGGCGCGCTGACGCGCGTGAGCGCTCACAAGGTGGCCGCTATTCACTTCGACGGAGATCGCACCGCTCGCGCTGGGCGCAAGTGACGAGCGGCGGAGCGAAGCCATCCGTCGGGACGTGCGCACGCGAGTGCGCAAGGAACAACGTCTTGGCTACTTCTTCTTGAGCCAGGGCAGCCGCTTCGAGACCTGCTCCTGCGCGTCGTGGATGACCGTGCGGGCCTGATGGAGGCTGTCGGCGGTGGCGCGGCCGATCGTGCTTGCCACCTCGGTACCGGCCCACGCGGTGTACGCGGACACCCCGCTGGTGTCGAAGTCGGCAGAGAGGAACGGGATCAGCCAGTCCTCGAGCTGCTCAAGCGGTGTCGCGTCGAGCCGGTAGTAGCGGTGCTGGCCGACATCGCGCACGCTGACGAGTCCGTGATCTCGCAGCACCTTGAGGTGCTTCGACACTGTGGGCTGACTCACGCCGAGCTTCGTGACCAGCTCTCCCACGCTGATGTCGCGCTTGTCGGCATCCGGCGACACATATCGGTCGAGCAGAGCGTGGAGGAGATCGCGTCGAGTCGCGTCTGCGAGCACGTCGAAGATGTCGGCCATTCCATCAGGGTAGCCAGCGCGCCACCGGAGTACCATGACGAACTGTCACAGATCGCGGGGGTTGGACATGAGCGCGCAACGAGTGCGCAGCAGCCTGGGCCGCCCGCGCGAGCGCGGGCCTGGAAGTCGGCTGCGCGGCGCCATCGACCGTCTCGCGTCGAGTTCGCCGGCGCGGTTCGCGATTGTCGTGTTCACGACGCTGATCGCCGTCGAGACCCTCCTGCTCTCACTGCCGATCGCGGCTCGCGACGGCAAGGCGACACCCTTCGCCGATGCACTGTTCACCGCCGTATCCACCATCTGTGTGACCGGACTCACGACGGTCGACATGGCGACGCACTGGTCGACCTTCGGCAACGTGGTCATTCTGGTCGGCCTCCAGGTCGGTGGCATCGGCGTGCTGACCCTGGCGAGCATCATGGGCCTGATCGTGTCGAGGCGCCTCGGACTGCGACAGCGACTGCTCGCAGCGAGCGATACCAACCTCTCGCGCGTGCACCACGGTCCGGTGATCGAAGCGCAGGCGGTGCGGCTCGGCGAGATCGGCGGCTTGCTTGCGACAGTCGCAGCCAGCGCCTTGATCATCGAACTCGCACTCACCGCGCTCATCACTCCGCGGCTGCTGCTCGAGGGGTTCGAGCTGTGGCCGGCGATCTGGCAGGGGTTCTACTTCGCGGCATCCGCGTTCACGAACACCGGGTTCTCGCCGCTGCCTGACGGTCTGGCTGCCTTCGCTCTCGATCCGTGGATGCTGTCGGTCATCGCCGTAGGCGTGTTCCTGGGTGCGCTCGGGTTCCCAGTCATCTTCACGCTCGCGCGTCACTGGCGCAGGCCGCGTCGGTGGCCGGTGCACGCGAAGCTCACGCTCACGGTGACGACCGGGCTGATCGTGCTCGGCGGTCTTGCGTTCTGGGCGCTCGAAGCGGGGAACCGCTCGACGCTCGGCGGGCACGAGGGTGTCTCCCAACCGCTCACCGCCCTGTTCATGTCGGTGATGACGCGCTCCGGCGGCTTCGCGACCATCGACGTCAACTCGATGAACGGCTCATCGCTGCTGGTGGCCGACATGCTGATGTTCGTGGGCGGCGGCTCGGCATCGACCGCGGGCGGCATCAAGGTGACGACACTCGCGGTGCTCTTCCTCGCTGCGTTCGCCGAAGCGCGGGGATACACGGACATGCAGGCGTTCGAGCGCCGCATTCCCGTCGACGTGCTGCGCCTCTCGGTGAGCGTCGTGCTGTGGGGCGCAACGATCGTCGCCTCGGCCTCGATCGCGTTGCTGCAACTCACCGGCGAACCGCTCGATCGGGTACTGTTCGACGTCATCTCGGCCTTCGCCACGTGCGGCCTTAGCACGGGTCTGGCCAACGAGCTGTCAGACCCAGGAAAGTACGTGCTCTCGGCCACGATGTGGGCAGGGCGCGTTGGTACAGTGACACTCGCTGCAGCGCTGGCGGCTCAGCAACGGCGCCAGCTCTTCAGACGCGCGGAAGAGAGGCCCATCGTTGGTTGAGAAGATCGCCCCCAACGCGCCGGTGCTCGTAATCGGGCTCGGCCGTTTCGGCGCCGCGACGGCCGGCCAGCTCGACCGCCTCGGCCGCGAAGTGCTCGCCGTCGACATGGACAACGAGCTCGTTCAGAAGTGGTCGGAGCGCGTCACCCATGCTGTGCAGTCCGACGCCCGGTCGATCGAGGCGCTGCGACAGATCGGGGCGCAAGACTTCTCGATCGCAGTGGTGGCGACCGCATCCGACATCGAGGCGTCCGTGCTCATCACGGCCAACCTCGTCGACCTGCGCATTCCGCAGATCTGGGCGAAGGCGATCAGCCAGACGCACGGCAAGATCCTCTCGCGCATCGGCGCGCACCACGTCATCTACCCGGAAGCCGAAGCCGGCGTGCGCGTCGCCCACTTGGTGTCCGGTCGGATGCTGGATTTCATCCAGTTCGACGACGACTTCGCCATCGTGAAGATGTACCCGCCTCGCGCGATCCGCGGGCTCGCGCTCTCGGAATCGGGCGTGCGCAGCAAGTACGGCGTGACGATCGTCGGCGTGAAATCGCCCGGCAAGGACTTCACCTACGCGACCGCCGACACCGTCGTGTCGAATCACGACCTCGTGATCGTCTCAGGGCACAGCGGCGACCTGGAGCGCTTCGCGGCGCTGCAGAGTTGAGTGCTGGGGTGAGCGACGCCGGTTTCTAGCCTTCGCCGCGACGCCACTGGGAGCGCCTTATCGGCACTCGGCCGGCCAGCCGGCTGTCTATAGGGAATCAACCCAGCTGGGGCAGTGGCCCCTACCGTTCAGCCGCCGGCGGCAAGCTCGCGGGCGCGGTCACGTGCCGCCGTCGCGGCTCGGGCTACCAACTGGCCGAGCCTGCCTCGCTCGAGCTCGGCGATCGCGCGCTCGGTAGTGCCATTGGGGCTCGTCACCGCGCGTCGCAGCTCAGCGGGCGGCTCACCGCCGTCCAGAAGCGCTCCGGCGCCGATGACGGTGCCGATTGCGAGGGCTGACGCCTGACGCTCATCGAACCCGAAGCCAGTCGCAGCCGCTGCCAGTTGCTCGGTGAAGTAATAGACGTAGGCGGGGCCGCTCGCGGCGATGGCGAGGGCCGCGTCAACCATGTGCTCCGGCATCTCGACCACCGCTCCGACTGCCGAGAACAATCGGCGGACGAGGGCGACATCCGCCTCGGTCGCTCTGGTCCCAGCGGCCAGCGACGTCACCCCCCGACCGACCGCCACGGGCGTATTCGGCATCGCGCGCATGACAGCGCCGGGCACGATCGACTCGAGTGCCTCAGTGGTGACACCGGCAGCGATGCTCACAACAATGGCGTCGTCCTCAAGCGCGGGAGCGATCTCGCGCAGCAGCGGCTCCACCATGGCCGGCTTCACTCCGAGGATGACGATTCGAGCGCCTTCCACAGCGGCGAGGTTGGCGGTCTCATCGCTCTCGAGCGCCAGGCTCACCACACCCTCTTGGCGCAGGCCCGCCGCTTTGGTGGCGCTGCGATTGGTCACTCGCACATCGCGTTCCACCGCCGCGCCAGACCGGAGGATTCCGCTGAGGATCGCCCCGCCCATTGAACCGGCGCCGAGGATCGCGACAGCGGGCAGGTCGTTGGTCATTCGCTCATTCTAGGATGGGGCCTATGAGCGCGAGCGGCGGAACGAAAGCGGTCATCGCAGCACTGCTGGCAAACACCGGCATCGCGGTGACGAAGTTCATCGCCTGGGCGTTCTCCGGATCGAGCGCGATGCTCGCCGAGGCGGTGCACTCGGTCGCAGACGCCGGCAACCAGGCACTGCTGCTCTTCGGCGGCAAGCGAGCGAAGAAGAAGGCCGATGCCGAGCACCCCTTCGGCTACGGGCGCGAGCGCTATCTCTGGGCCTTCGTCGTCGCGATCGTGCTGTTCAGCGTCGGTGGAATGTTCTCGATCTATGAGGGGATCGAGAAGCTCCGGCATCCGCATCCCCTCGAGGTGCCGTGGCTGCCGATCGTCGTGTTGATCATCGCGATCATCATGGAGTCCTTCTCCTTGCGGACGGCAGTGAAGGAGTCGCTGCCGTTCAAGAAGGGAAGCTGGATCGACTTCGTGCGCCACGCGAAGTCGCCCGAGCTGCCAGTGGTACTGCTGGAGGACATCGCGGCGCTGCTCGGTCTGGTGTTCGCCCTGTTCGGTGTAAGCCTCACGATCCTCACCGGCGACCCGATGTGGGACGGCATCGGCACGCTCGCCATCGGTGCGCTGCTGATCGTGGTCGCACTCATCCTCGGCTTCGAGACGCAGAGTCTGCTCGTGGGCGAAGGCGCGCTGCCGCGCGACGTCAGCACCATCCGCGCGGCGATCAACGCCCACCCGCGGGTCGAGGCGCTCATTCACATGAAGACGCTCTATCTGGGCCCCGATGAGCTGCTGGTCGCGGCGAAGGTCGCATTCCCTCGCACGGAGCAGCTCAGTCAGGTCGCGGCGCATATCGACGAGCTCGAGAAGTCGATTCGCGAGGCGGTTCCGGTTGCCAAGGTGATCTACCTGGAACCGGACGTCTACCGTCCCGACAACAAGGTCAATCCGCCGACCGATACCTTCGTCATTCGCGCCTCCGACTAACAAGGCTTGACCTCGACCTGGTGGCCGAGACGGCCACCAGCGCTGGCGTCATTCGCGCCTCGACTGACTCATCGCGAGAGTTCGCCGAGCACGCCACTGAGCGCGTCGATCCCCTGTGCCAGTTGCTGCTCGGTGATCACGAGGGGCGGTGAGAAGCGGATGCTGGAGCCGTGCGTGTCCTTCGCCAGCACCCCGCGCTCTGCCAAGCGCTCGCACACCTCGCGGCCGGTGGCCAGACTCGGGTCGATGTCGATGCCGGCCCACAGGCCGCGCACCCTGACATCGACAACGCCTCGATCCGTCAGCGCTTCGAGCCCCTCCCGCAGCACTGGCTCCAGCCGTGCCGCTTGCCGTTGGAAGTCGCCCGGCTCGAGCAGTTCGACGACCGCGCTGCCCACGGCCGCGGCGAGCGGATTCCCGCCGAAGGTGCTGCCGTGCTGACCCGGCTCGATCACACCCAGCACGTCGCGGTCGGCGACGACCGCTGAGACAGGCAGCACTCCGCCCCCGAGTGCTTTGCCGAGCACGTACATGTCGGGCACCACACCCTCGTGGTCGACCGCGAAGGTCTCGCCGGTGCGCGCCAGGCCCGACTGCACCTCGTCCGCGATGAAGAGCACGCCGTGCTTCGCGGTGATCTCCCGCACCCTGCGCAGGTAGCCCTCGGGCGGGATCAGCACCCCGGCCTCGCCCTGGATCGGCTCGATGAGCACCGCGACGGTGTGCTCGTCGATGGCCCGCTCGACGGCATCCGCGTCACCGTAGGGAGCGGTTCTGAACCCCGGCGTGTACGGGCCGAAGTCGGCGCGTGCATGCTCGTCGTCAGAGAACGAGATCACAGTGGTGGTGCGGCCGTGGAAGTTGCCGTGCGCCACGACGATGGTCGCCCGATCGCGCTCGACGCCCTTCACCAGGTAGCCCCACTTGCGCGCGACCTTGATGGCGGTCTCGACCGCCTCGGCGCCAGTGTTCATCGGCAGCATCATCTGCTTGCCCGCAAGCCGCGTGAGCTTCTCGGCGAACGGTTCGAGTTGGTCATGGAGGAATGCCCGCGAGGTGAGCGTCACACGGTCGAGCTGGGCGCGAAGAGCCTCCATGATCGCCGGATGCCGGTGACCGAAGTTGGCCGCGGAGTAACTGGCGAGGAAGTCGAGGTACTGCTTGCCCTCGACATCCGTGAGCACCACTCCCTCGCCGCGGGCGATCGTCACCGGCAAAGGGTGGTAGTTGTGCGCGAGTGCGTCGTGCTCGGTCATCGGTCAGCGCCTCGCTTCGAAGAACTCGAGCAAGAGGGATGCCGCGGCATCCGCCTCGACACCCGCCACG
This sequence comes from Ruicaihuangia caeni, assembly GCF_029952955.1. GTDB lineage: Bacteria > Actinomycetota > Actinomycetes > Actinomycetales > Microbacteriaceae > Ruicaihuangia > Ruicaihuangia caeni. The sequence continues at coordinate 144,710 of NZ_JASATX010000003.1, forward strand.
ACCTCGACGCGGTGCGGCAGCCGGCGGTCGCGCAGCAGGTCGTGCACCGAGCCGGCTGCTCCGGCCTTCTCGTCCCACGCGCCGAACACCACTCGAGGCAGTCGCGCAGAGAGGATGGCCCCCGCGCACATCACGCATGGCTCGAGCGTCACCACCAGCGTGCAGCCATCCAGATGCCAATCGTCGAGGGCCGCCGCGGCACGACGGATCGCGACGATCTCCGCGTGCGCGGTCGGGTCGTGATGGAGTTCTCGCTCATTGCGACCGGTCGCGATGATGTCGCCCTTCGCGTCGACGATCACAGCGCCGACCGGCACGTCTTCGCTCGCCGACGTCGCGCGGGCCTCATCGATCGCGAGCCGCATCCAGCGTTCGTATTGGCTCATCGGCATCCGCCTCCCGAGTCGCGGCAACGGCCCTAGTAGCCTTGAGCCTATGCGAGTGCATATCGCGGATCACCCGCTCATCACCCACAAGCTCACGGTGTTGCGCGACAAGCACACGCCATCGCCGACCTTCAGGCAGCTGACGGAGGAACTCGTCACGCTGCTCGCCTATGAAGCGACTCGCAACGTGCGGGTGACCCCGGTGCAGATCGAGACCCCCGTTGCCCAGACGATGGGGGTGGCGATCGCGACGCCCCGGCCCATCGTGGTGCCGATTCTGCGCGCCGGTCTCGGGATGCTGGAGGGGATGACTCGACTGCTCCCCACCGCCGAGGTGGGGTTCCTCGGGCTCGTGCGCGATGAGGAGACGCTGCAGCCGGTGACCTATGCCGAGCGTCTGCCCGACGACCTCTCGAACCGGCAGTGCTTCGTGATCGACCCGATGCTCGCGACCGGCGGTTCGCTGATCGCGGCCATCGACTACCTCTTCGATCGCGGTGCCGTGGATGTGACGGCAGTGTGCCTGCTCGGCACACCGGAAGGGCTTGCCGCGACGGAGGAGGCTACGAAGGGCCGCGACGTCACGATCGTGCTCGGCGCGCTCGATGAGCGGCTCAATGAAAAGGGCTACATCGTGCCTGGGCTCGGCGATGCGGGTGATCGCCTGTACGGGCTCGCCCACTGACGCGCGCGCTGGAGCTTGGAGCGAAGATCAGTTCTCGTCTTCGTCGCGACACCGGCGCGGCGCGCGGCGCTCGGGTTGGAGGCGATTCCTCGCCGTCAACGCGGCTGCTGGCTCTGGGCGCCGCCTCGGCGCACGGCACCGGCCGTGCCGCCCGACCGGACAACTCAAGTTTGAGAGAAGTTGACAATTCGGCACTCGCTCGCCGAAACTTGCAGTCATGATTGACACCGCTTTCTCCGTGACCTCCGTTGAGGCCCATGGGAACGCCGGCGCCATGTCGTCGGCGAGCGCTGTCACGTGTTGTCGAATGTGTGCTTGATCGGCTTTCTCGCCGGCGTCGCCTCGTTGAAATCCGACGCCCAGGGCTGCCCCTCTCATCACAGGCCAGCCCTCGCACCACACGCAACACGAAGGATTCCCTCTTCATTACGAGGCCTTCACTTGGTTTGACCGACCTCTGACGTCGGCATTCGCCACAAGGATTTCCGTAATGCCTCTCGCAACCCTCGAACGTCCCCTGACCTCCGCCACGCCGGTGCTGCGCCGCGCCGAAGCGACGAGTGCTCCCGCACGGGTCGCCGCGCTCGCCGCCAGTTCCTCGGCACCGGTTCCCACGTCGGCCGAAGAAGGCGTTGCCACGCCGACCCCCGACCAGGCGCCCCAGGCCCGCCAGAACCATCTGCGCTCAGTGCCCGAGGGCACCGAAGCGCGCGGTTTCGCCCTCTACGTCGGGCTCGACGAAGAGACGGCTGCCGCTGCAGGAGTCGACCTCGGCACCGTGGTCGACGCCGTGAAGCGCCTAGTTGGTGAGCTCGTGCCTTCGGCCCAAACGCACGCCGCGGTCGCGCTCGCGCCGAAGGGCGCGGGCGGCCGCGACGTCGACGTCGTTCGGCTTGCGCTCCGCGAACCGACGGCGGTGGCGCGCGTGCAGCGGAAGCCCGCGGTGCAGGAAGAGCCCGCGGCTCAGGCCCCCCGGCCCGGCATCGTGGTCGACCTGTCACGCAAGCGCGTGCTGCTCGACGGCGAGACCGCCGCACTCACCTTCAAGGAGTTCGAGCTGCTGCAGTTCCTCGTGCTGCGCGAGGGGCGCACGGTCGAGCGCACCGAGCTCATCGAAGGACTCTGGTCGGGTTCGGATGCCGAGACCCCGAACGAGCGCACGATCGATGTGCATGTGCGCCGCCTCCGTTCGAAGCTCGGCAACTACGACGACATCGTGCGCACCGTGCGAGGGCGCGGGTACCGGTTCGACCGTCACGCCGACGTCTCGATCCGGCACACATCGACGCCCTCACCTGACGTCTTCTGACGCGAACTGCGACGTTCGTCAGGCGTCACAGCGCTTGGCGCCCGAAGCGCGGGCGCGAGGTCGATCAGATCTGCCCGGCGCTCGCGTCGGAGTCTGTTCCGCCGGTGTCGGTCGAGCCCTCGTAGAGGCCGATCTCATTCCCGTCGGGATCGACTACCACGGCCCACCAACTCGTGGCGTCGATCTGCGTCTTCTCCGCCGCGACCTGCCCGCCCGCCGCGATAGTCGCCGCGATGGTGTCGTCGATCGAGTCGACCTCGACTGTCGACCGCGGCTGGGTGAAGCGCTCGTCACGCGGAGCGAGCCCGCCGCCGGAGACTCCGTTCGGTGCCCTCCACATCGGGTAGCCCTCGAACCCGGGATACTCGAGGATCTCCCATCCGAACAACCGCGAGTAGAACGCCTTCGCGCGCTCCATGTCGCTCACCGGGATGTCGATATGAGTGATGTCGCCGTGGGCCATGTCACGCCTCCTCGCCGTGCCGGACGCGCTCAGTCTCGCCTCAGCAAGCGGCGAAGACAAGGGTCGGCGAGCTATTTCTCTCCGGAAACCGAGGGCGCAGTGACCATTTCGAGATTTTTTCGCGAGGCACTGGACGCCGTTACCTCACCGTTATATAGTGAGCATGCGTTGATCGTTTGCTGTGGCGGTCATCGCGGAATGTGATTGCAGGACACTCTTGGTGCAAGGGATGAGGGCCGGTCGTATTGCCTCTACGACCGGCCCTCGGTCTGTCCCGGCCGACGTCTGCAACGCTCATAGGCTTGAGCCATGACTGACCGGGCCCTGGCCGTCGATGCGTGGGAAGCGCTGTTCCGCGCACAAGTGGTCGTCATGCGGGAACTCAACGCCGAGTTCCCCGATGAGAACATGTCGCTGAACGAGTACGACGTGCTCTTCAACCTCAGCCGTCAGCCGGATCGGCGCGCTCGCATTCGCGACCTCAATCGCATGCTCTTCCTGACGCAGCCGAGCGTCAGCCGCCTTCTCGACCGCCTTGTCACCCGCGGATTCGTGACCAAGTCGCCAGACCCGAAGGACGGCCGAGGCACGATCGTCGCATTGACGGATACCGGCTACGAGCGGTTCAGAGCAGCGGCCGCTGAGCATTCGGCATCCATCAGCGCGCACTTGGGCAATGCGCTCGATGCCGGCGAACTCCAACGACTTCGTGAACTCTGCGACAAGCTCCGGAAGAGCGTCGAGCCGAACTGACGGTCCTCGCGGCGGCGCGTCGGAGCGTGAAGTGGCTGGCCGACGCGAGCCCTTGCGTCGCGCGCTGGGGCTCCTAGCGTGAGAGCGAGACGCGTCGCGGAGAGCCCGTGACAGAAGGGACGCTCATGCCCGGAAAGAAGAACTCACCGCTCAAGGATCGTGAACTCTACGAAGAGCTTCGCGATCAGGGCGCCTCGAAGGAGAAGGCCGCGCGGATCTCGAACGCTGCCGCGAAGCAGGGGCGCTCCGAGGTCGGCCGCAAGGGCGGGGAGTCGGGAAGCTACGACGACTGGACCGTCGATGAGCTGCAGCACCGCGCCAAGGAACTCGGACTCCACGGATACTCGGGCAAGCGAAAGGGCGAGCTGATCGACATGCTTCGCGACCACTGAGCTTGAGCTGAGCTCGAGCGGCGGAGTTATGCCCACCAGCGATGGCGTGCAACCCCTGAGAAAAGTTCCGCGGGCCGAGGTAGCATGCTACAGAACCACCGAGTTTTGGAGCCGCACGAATGAACACCCCGACCTACGCCCAGGAGCACGCAGCGATCGTGGAGACCCTCGGCAAGTACATCGCTGGAGGCACCCAGGCCGACAGCGCGCTCATGCAGCCCGCGTTCAGCGAGCACGCAATCATGTACTCGGCGAAGAACGGTGAACTCGCGGGAGGACCGATCGCCCGGCTCTTCGACACAGTCGACAACCGCTTCGTGGCCTCGCCTGACGCCCTCGCGGCCGTCACCTCGGTCGACATCGTGGGCAACGCAGCGAGCGTTCGCCTCGACATCGATGGCCTCTCCGGCTCACGATTCACCGACTTCTTCCACCTGCTGAAGGTGGAGGGAGAGTGGAAGATCATCAGCAAGATCTTCCACGCGCATCCCGCCGCCTGACTCTGCTCTTCCACGCAATGGCCGGTGCCCCATCGGGGCCCGGCCATTGTTGTCGCAACGCTGTCAAGCGATGACCCAACCAGCACCGGCGGATTCGGCCGACTAACGCTGTCGAATTCGGCCAGGCGTGTCCCCGCGCGATAGCCCGCCCGGGGGCCCGGTACTCAGTCGACAGGCTCGATCTGGGTCAGGATGTACCGCCGGTCCTCCTCGCTCAGATGAGCGATTCCTGTGTCGCGCGAGCGTTTCGTGATCAACGCGATCTCCTGCACGATGACGGCGCCCAGCGGCGCATGCAGGTTCTCGAGCAGCGCATGCTTCGCCTCGACCGAGAGCTTCGGCCACCAGTGCTCGGCGGGCGGAAGAGGGTTGCTCCGGTTATCTGCGGACTCTTCCGCAGTCACCGAGTCCGCACTGACAGACTCTGCGGCGACAGACTCTTCAGCCACGGACTCTGCGTCGGCACGCTCTTCGCCATTCTTCGCATTGCTCATGTCGATCACCCCGTTCAGTTGAACGCTACGTGGCCCGAGTGCGCCCGACAACGGTCCGCCCGCTGATACGTCGCGGGTTGGCGCACAAGTTCCTGAACGCCGCCTCCACATCTCTTGCCTGACCCTCGAACGAGGCACAGGCTGCATGCAGCCCGTGACCCTGCCGTGATCAGGCGAATTACCTGAGACACGAGCATTCGGCGAAAGGAAGCGCAATGTCGAACAGCGATCCCATGGTTCCCCCGTCGAGTTCGGGGTCGGTGCCGCCAAGCGGCGCGCGTCCGCCGATGACGACCAGCGGTGATGTGTCTACACCTCCGAGCGGTGACACGGGTCAGGGCATGACCGATACCGCCAAGGAGCAGGCGAAGCACGTGGGCCATGAGGCGGCGGAGGCGACCAGTCACGTCGCCCACACCGCGAAGGATGAAGCCGCGGGAGTGGCTTCCGAGGCATCCGCCCAGGCGAAGAGCCTCTTCGCCGAGTCGAGGCAGGAATTGACCGACCAGGCCGAGAAGCAGCAGCGCCGGGTCGCGGAAGGGCTGCGTTCACTGAGCGGTGAGCTCGACACCATGGCCCAGCACTCCGAATCCGACAGCACTGCCGGGCGCCTCGTGTCGCAGATGGCGAGCAAAGCCGACGATGTCGCAGCCTGGCTCGACCAGCGCGATCCCGGCTCGCTCGTCGATGAGGTCAAGGGTTTCGCCCGCCAGCATCCGGGCGCGTTCATCGCCATGGCTGCGGGTGCGGGGCTGCTGGTGGGACGTCTCACCCGTTCCCTCGTGAGCGGTGATGAAGGCTCGTCGTCTTCGCGCACGAGCGGCATGGGCCGGGACGACACCCGAACGATGCCCGCGTCCCAGGTCTTCCCGCCGACCGGCGCAGGAGAACGGGGGCCGAGTCCGGCCGACCCGCTGCGCAGCGGCATGGGGACGACCGCGACCGGGATGGGCACCGGCATGGGTACCGGGTCCGGTATGGGAACGACCGGCGCAACCGGCACTGACCCCATGAGACGAGACGAGGGGATGCCGGGAGCTAGCGGTGAGGTGGCGCCATGACCGATCCGCAGACCCCGTCGGAAGAGAAGGCGGCGAGGGCGTCGCTCGGTGATCTCATCGGCGAGGTGAGTCGTGACTTCTCGACACTGGTGCGGCAAGAGGTCGAGCTCGCGAAGGCGGAGCTGACCGAGTCTGCCAAGCGCGCAGGGAAGGGCGCCGGAATGTACGGCGCGGCCGGCTACGCGGCGCTGATGGCGGTGTTCTTCCTGTCGGTCGCGCTCTGGTGGGCGCTGGGCTACCTGGTCGGCCTTGGATGGTCGGCCGTGATCGTGGCGGTCATCTGGGCGATCGTCGCGCTCGTGCTCTTCCTGATCGGTCGACGGTCGTTCGAGAGCGTCAAGGGCGCACCGCAGACCGTTGACACATTGAAGAAGATTCCCGAGACATTGAAGAGGAACGAGGAGAACCGATGACCATGAACGATCCGGACGCGATCCGGCAAGACATCGAGGAGACCCGCGCAGAGCTCGGCCGCGACGTGGACGCGCTCTCCGACAAGGTCAATCCCTCGAAGATGGTGCACCGCCAGACCAGCAAGGTGCGCGGCGCGATGCACAGGGCGAGAGAGCGCGTGATGGGCGTGGCCAGTGACGCCGGCGACACGGCATCCGACATGGCGGAGAACGTGGGTGATGTCGCTCATGACGCTGTCGAGAAGGCGAAAGGCAACCCGCTCGCCGTCGGCCTGATCGCCTTCGGCGTCGGCTGGCTCGCCGCGTCGCTGATTCCGGCGACCGACGCCGAGAAGAAGATGGCGGCATCCCTGAAGGAGGCGGCACAGCCACTCATGCACGAGGTGACCGATGTCGCCAAGGAGATGGGTGAGCACCTCAAGGAGCCCGCCCAGGAGTCGCTCGACGCCGTGAAGCAGCGCGCGACGGAGGGCATGGACGCTGTGAAGTCCGAGGCAGGAATGGCCGCCGACGACGTCAAGCAGGAGGCGCAGCGGGCGACCCAGACGATGAAGGAACCAGGTCAGCCGCTCTAGCGGCCGGTCGCGAACAGCCGTCGCCGTCGCAGGCTAGAGGTGCTGCGACGGCGACGGCTCGTTCTCGAAGCGATGAAGAAGGCACCGATGTCTCGCAACTCCCCCAATGCCCGCACCCTCGGCGAGCAGGACCCGAGGTCGAAGCAGGATGCGCCGCATCCGGACGCCGAGCGGAAGGTCGATTGGCCGACGCAGGTCGAGAAGCCCTCGTGGAAGTACATCGCCCGTAAGGTCGTGCGCGAGTTCTCAGACGACCAGTGCATCGACATCGCCGCGTCGCTCACGTATTACGGGGTGCTCTCGCTGTTCCCGGGGCTGCTGGTCGTGATGTCGCTGCTCGGCCTGTTCGGGCAGTCGGGCGAGGCCGTGCGCGCAATCCTCGACATCGTGCGCCAACTGGCTCCGAGCGAGACGGTTCAACTGATCGAGGCGCCGCTGCGGCAGTTCGTGGACTCGCCAGCGGCGGGCTTCGCGCTCGTCTCCGGTATCGTGCTCGGGATCTGGTCGGCATCCGCCTACGTGACCGCGTTCAGCCGCGGAATGAACCGCATCTATGAAGTCGTCGAGGGTCGGCCGTTCTGGAAGCTCAAGCCGCAGCAGCTGCTCATCACGATCTGCCTGGTCGTGCTGGTGATCGTCATGATCACGCTGCTGGTGATCTCGGGCCCGGTGACGGATGCCGTCGGCAACGCTCTCGGCATCGGTGACACTGCCCGAACCGTGTGGTCCATCGCGAAGTGGCCCGTGCTCGCGATCGCCGCTGTGGTCATCATCGCGCTGCTGTACTACACGACCCCGAACGTCAAGCAGCCGAAATTCCGCTGGATGAGCGTGGGCGCTCTCATCGCGCTCGTCGTGATCGTGCTCGCGACTCTCGCGTTCGGCCTCTACGTGACCAACTTCTCGAACTACGACCGCACGTACGGTTCACTCGCCGGGGTGATCATCTTCCTGCTCTGGCTCTGGATCACGAACATGGTGCTGTTGTTCGGGGCAGAGGTCGACGCGGAACTCGAACGCGGGCGCCAGTTGCAGGCGGGCATCGAGGCCGAGCGCTCTGTGCAGTTGCCGCCGCGCGATACCCGCAAGTCCGACAAGCTCGCCGCCAAGGCGGAAGAGGATATCGAGCGGGGAAGAGAGCTTCGCGAACGTGCCGCCGCCGAGGCTGCGGCCGCCGACCAGCGGCGCCGCGAGCAGGAGCGCAGCGAGCGCGAGGCCGCGCGTCGCGCGGAGAAGCTACGGAAGCGCGAGGCCAAGACGCGAAGCGGAGCTACTCCTCCGGCTGCCCCTCCAACTGCTCCTCCACGGGGGTGAGCACGAAGAGCGGGATCAGTCGATCCGTCTTCTTCTGGTAGTCGGCGTACGGCGGATATGCCTCGACCGCGCGCGGCCACCACTCCTCGCGTTCCGCGCCAGCGGCTTCGACGGCGCGGTAGGCACGCTTCACGGCGCCGTCTTGCAGTTCGACGAGCGGGTTCGCCCGAACGTTAAACACCCACGCCGGGTGCTTGGGAGCTCCGCCTTTCGAACCGACGAGCAGATACTTCCCTCCGTGCTCCACTCGCATGAGCGCCGTCTTCCGCAGCTTGCCGGTCGAGGCTCCGACCGTCGTCACGACGATGATCGGCATCCCGCGCAGCGTTGCAGCCTCGGTGCCGCCCGATGCTTCGTACCGCTCGGCCTGTTCACGCGCCCAATCCGAGGTGCTCGGCGCGTATTCACCCTGCAATGCCATGTGGTCCCCTCCCAGACACTGGGAGACTACAGCCCCCGCGACCTCCGGCTCGGCACGCGATCACGTGGGCGGATGCCGGTGGGATGAAGGCCCCGTGTGCGACGTGATCGCCGAAGCCCACGGAGAAACAGATGCGCGCCCGGAGGGACTCGAACCCCCAACCTTCTGATCCGTAGTCAGATGCTCTATCCATTGAGCTACGGGCGCATGCTGGCGAAAACCAACCTGAAAAGCATAACAGGTTGTGGGGGCTCCGAAATCTGGGTGGGGCTGAGCGCAGCCTGAGCGGAAGCTGCGGCATCCGTCCCCTCCCCTGTCACGGCGTAACCGGCCCGCCTACCATGGGCGGCACTTGACCAGCCGTGTCAAGAGATTCCGACGAAGGAGGGCTGATGTCCAACACGACGAACGCCGATGTGGAGATCGATGCACCGGTCGAGACGGTGTACACCCAGTGGCGCAATGTTGATGCGTTCCCCGGGTACTTCCCGAACGTCAAGTCTGTGCGGCGCATCGACGCCGACACTACGCACTGGGCCGTCACCGTTGGTGGAGTGGAGCGCGAGTTCGATGCGCGCACGACTGACAGCGTTCCGAACCAGCGCATCTCGTGGACCAGCACCGGCGACACCGAACACCAGGGTCGGGTGATCTTCAGCACGATCGACGGAGGCCGCACCAGGGTCGAAGTCGAAGTCGACTGGGAGCCTGAGGGATTCGTCGAGAAGGTCGGAGCGGTGCTGCACGTCGACGCCATGCAGTTGAAGACGGCGCTCGGCCACTTCAAGGATTTCGTCGAGCACCACATGCGGCAGTCCGGTATGGCGACCAACGAGGACGACGTGATCGGTGACGAGAACGAGTTCCATCAGCACTACCCGCCGAAGCGCGCGGGCACCGAGTTCTCGACCGACCCCCGGATGCACCCTCCGGTTGACCCGCCTGAGACCCGGATCTAGTCGCACCTGACCGCGGCCGCGGCTTCTTGAGCTCGAGCCGCGATCAGATGGCGTCAGACCACGGCGCGCGCCCCTGTTGCACCAGGGGCGCGCGCCGTCTGCTTGCGTCACCATGGGGCGGCGCACTAGCGCGCGGCGATGAACGGTGCGCCGCGCATGTCACTGCAGCAGAGGACAGGATCCAACGTGATGACTACGGCGAGCGAGCAACGACAGCGGCCGGCCACGCGGCGAGCCCTCGAGGCGTGGGTGTTCTGGCCGACGGCTGTAGTAGTGCTCGCGTTCTCAGCGTTCGCCATCATTGCGCCCGAGACGGCCGAACGCCTGTTCGGTGCGGTGCAGTCGTCGATCGTGAATGCGTTCAGCTGGTACTACGTGCTCATCGCGGCGTTCTTCGTGGCGTTCAGCCTCTTTCTCGGGTTCAGCCGGTTCGGCGATATCAAGCTCGGGCGTGACGAGGACCAGCCGGAGTTCTCGCTCGGCGCCTGGTTCGCTCTGCTGTTCGCGGCGGGCATGGGGATCGGACTGGTCTTCTACGGAGTAAGCGAACCGCTGAGCCATTTCGCGACACCGCGACCCGGCGTGACCGGCACGACCGAGCAGCTTGCCCAGCAGGCGCTGACGCAGACCTACCTGCACTGGGGCGTGCACGCCTGGTCGATGTATGTCGTGGTGGGTCTCGCGCTCGCCTACGCGATCCACCGCCGGAAGCGCCCGATCTCGATCCGCTGGACCCTCGAGCCGCTCTTCGGCCGCCGCATTCGCGGCTGGGTCGGCAACGTCATCGACGTCGTCGCCTTGGCGGGCACGCTCTTCGGCGTCGCGACCTCGCTGGGGCTCGGCGTGCTGCAGATCTCGGCTGGGCTGGATGCGTCCGGGCTGCTCCAGCCGTCGGTCGGCGCGCAGATCGGGATCATCGCCGTGATCACCGTCTTCGTGCTCATGTCGGTGCTCTCAGGAGTGGCCCGTGGCATGAAGTGGCTGTCGTCGATCAATCTCGTGCTCGCCGGACTGCTCCTGCTCTATCTGCTCGTGGTCGGCCCCACCGGATTCCTGCTTCGCGAGTTCGTGCAATCGATCGGCAACTACATTCAGAACTTCGTCGGCCTGGCGTTCAACGTGAGCGCGTTCCAGGGTGCGGCAGGTGAGGCCTGGCAGGCGAGCTGGACCTCGTTCTACTGGGGGTGGTGGATCTCCTGGGCGCCCTTCGTGGGGATCTTCATCGCGCGTGTGTCTCGCGGACGCACAGTGCGGCAGTTCGTCGCCGGCGTGCTGCTCGTTCCTACGCTGCTCGGCATCCTCTGGTTCAGCGTGCTCGGGGGTTCGGCGCTCGTGCTCGAGGCGGCATCCCCCGGCACGCTGACGCGGCCCGACGGCACCGTCAACGTCGAGGCGGCGCTGTTCGAGCTGCTCCGGCACGTGCCGGGTACGCCGGTGCTCACGATCGGCACCATCCTGCTCATCGCGATCTTCTTCATCACCTCGAGCGATTCCGGCGCGCTCGTCATGGGAATGATCGCGACCGGCGGCCAGGTCAGCCCAGCGCGCGGGGTTCGCACGTTCTTCACGCTCATCACTGCGGTGCTCGCCACGGCGCTGCTGCTCGCCGGGGGCCTGCAGGCACTGCAGACCGCCGCGATCATCATCGCGCTGCCATTCAGCGTCGTGATGCTGCTCATGTGCGCCTCAACCGTCCGGGCGTTCCAGCGCGAGAGACGAGCGTACGATCTCGCACGACGCGCGCGGTTCGTCGACCACATCGGCGAGTACTACGGTCTGGAGGCCGAGAGCGTGCCGACTCCGGATGCCGGCGGCACCGCCCTGGGACGCTTGTTCTTGCTCGCCAGGCAGCGTTTGAGGAGGGGCGGGGCACCGCTCGACATTGCGGTCGGCCCGACCTCGCCGTTGCCGCAGCAGCCGGCACGGCCGGCGGCTCCTGTGGGCGAACCCCACCCGATCCACCCCTCCGAACGGGCTCTCGCCGCTGAAGAAGCGGAGAGCGAGTCGGCCGCGCCGAACGATGTCGACGAGATCGTCGACCACGACCGCGAGGCGCCGCTGCACGACGTCGACGAGGTGCCCGACAGGGGCGACGACGCTCCCCCGCCGATCCGGTAGGGGCGGGGCCTGCTTCACCGCAGAAGACCGGCGGCAGTCCTCAGGTCGGCGACCAGTTGAGCGAACGCGGCCTCGCGATCGTCGTCTCCGCGCAACCGCAGGATCGCCGAGGGGTGCGCCGTCACGACTACTGGTGCGGGTAGCCCCTCGCGCACGAGCGGCTCGCCCCTCGCCCGACCGATCGCCACAGTGCGGCCGAGCACCGACCTCGCGGCGGTGGCGCCGAGGCACACGATCGCCTGCGGTTGCACCGCCTCGAACTCCGCTTCGAGCCACGGGTGGCATGCCACGATATGCGCCACCGCAGGCTTGGCGTGGATGCGCCGCTTGCCCCGCTGCTCGAACCTGAAATGCTTCACCGCGTTCGTGAGGTAGAGCTCCTCACGACGGATGCCGGCGGCATCCACCGCCTCGGCGAGCACACGCCCGGCAGGCCCCACGAACGGCTTGCCTTCCTCGTCCTCCCGATCGCCCGGTTGCTCGCCCACGAGCATGAGCCGCGCAGTGGCCGGGCCGGTGGAGAACACCACCTGGGTGGCCGGTTTCCAGAGCTCGCAGCCGCGGCATCCTTCCGCCGCGCGCTTGAGTTCGCCGAGGCTCGCCTCTGCCGGCACCCACCGCTGCGCGCCGGGACGCTCGACCTCTGCGAGTTCGGGAGCCATGCCCCGAGTGTAGGAGCGGGCCGCGCGTGCGGAAGGAGGCTCTGCCGAGGTAAGGCTCGCGCCTGGCTGCGAGCCCGCTGCGCTTCAACCGAGAAGCGGGGAGTGCTCCTTGACCTGCGCGCCAGCCGCGCTAACCTCTTAGGCCATGGCAAGGCTCAACGCTGATCGAAGAGGGCGCGCCGCGGAGGGATTGGGCCACCGTGCAGTTCGCTCATGCTCAGCAGTGCCACCGAACGCGGAGCCGCGATCCAACGCATGAACAATGACCAACTTCGACCGTTGATCTGTCGAGACTGCCTCTACCCGCTGCAGCACATCGGAGGTTCGGAGCGTCCGTACTTCGGGTGCATCCTCTGCGGGGCGCTGGGAGTGCGGGTTGCTCAATCGACTGAGCGCTTGTCAGACGCTGACGCTCAAATCCACAGCCCGAGCCACGGTCGCCATGAGTTCCGTCGTCGTCGAAGCGGAGACTCAGATGCGAGCAATCGGTCGTTGCCGCACGGCGACGGAGACTTGCAGCGCTAGCACCGCCGTATCAGAAGGCCCCAACAACCGCTGGAATCTCGCGGAAGTGCGGGGCTAGCGCTTGGCGGAGACGGAGGGGCTTGCTCCCGTGGTCCTCCCCCACCATTGGTCCGCAACGCTCGGCGCCCGTGGGCGTGACCCCACCCGAGAGTCCAAGCCACAGCACCCGCTCATGAAAAAACCCGGCCTTGGCCGGGTGTTTTCATGAGCGGAGACGGAGGGATTTGAACCCTCGGTCCCCCGGAGGGGACTCCACCTTAGCAGGGTGGTGCACTAGACCTGACTATGCGACGTCTCCAGATAGTCCTGTGCAAGCATACCGGCATCCGTGAGCGGCTTCGAACACCGACGATCGACGAGAAGCCGTCTACTCGGCCAGAGTTGCAAGCGTCGGCCAGAGATGCAAGCGTCGGCCGGGGTTGCAGCTCTGTCCAGCGTCGACAACTCGGGCCCGCGCCTGCGAACTAGCGCCGCCGCGAGCGCATGCTCAGTTCGCGCGCGAGCAGGTCTGCTGAGCGGCGGTCTGACCGAGCACGCCCTCGAGTACTTCGGGCTCCGGTGTCGGCGACGCCGACTCGGTCGGAGTAGGAGTCGCGGTTTCCGCACCCTCTCCTTCCGGCGCAGGCGCGGCGGTCTCGGTGGGCTCGGTCGGCTCTGAGCCGGGCGCGAGCGTCGAACCGACACCGGTCTTGCCCTCGAGCGCGAAGAGCTCATCGTTCTGCAGCTTCGCCATGAGGGCGTCGGCCTGCGACTTGATGGGGGCTACCTTGCCTTCGTAGACGCCGCCGAGGCCAGTGGTGCCGGGGTACTGCACGAAGACGACCTTCTCAAGATCGAGCTTTCGCAGCACGTTCGCCATCGACACCATGGTGTCGAGGTTGGCGAGACTCGTTGAGAGCGTCATGCTCTCGGTCGCGGTCTTGGCAATGTTGTAGAGCTTTCCGGGGTTGGTCAGGGTGTCCGAGCTCTTCAGCGTGCGGACGAGCGACGACATGTACACCTGCTGCGAGCTGATGCGCCCCAGATCGCTGCCGTCGCCCACCCCGTGTCGCGACCTGAGAAACGCGAGCGCCTGATAGCCCACGAGCGTGTGGTTGCCGGCGGTCGGCAGGTCGAGCCCCGTATAGCGGTCGTAGATCGGGGCGTCGATGCAGACGTCGACGCCGCCGACCGCTGAAGACATCATGGCGACGCCGTCGAAGGTGATGAGACCGGCGTACGGGATGCTGAGGCCCGTGAGTTCCTCGACGGTCAGCACGGTGCAGGCGAGCCCGCCATGTCCGAGCGTCGAGTTGATCGGCTGCGCGCGCATGGGCGACAACTCGCCCTCGCCATGCGGGTCGGGACAAGCAGGCACCGGGACCACCAGGTCGCGCGGGATGCTCACCACCACGGCGCTGCTGTGGTCGTTCGCCACGTGCACCAGGATGTTGACGTCGTTCAGCTCACTCCCGGTGTAGCCGAACGCCTCTTCGCGTCCCTCACGGCTGTCGCTGCCGACCAGCAGAATATTGAAGCCGCCGTCGAACTCGCCGATCTGCGGAAGCGGCGCCCCCTGCCCGCTGGCGAGGTCCACCGTGTCGAGATTGCTGGCGAATTGCGCGGCCGTCACGGTCGCGACCGACACGCCGCTCACGAGCACGACCGAGAGCACAGCGGCGACGCCCTTCAGCAGAGCCGGCCAGGCGCGGTGGCGGCGACGGCGGGCGTGACGGGGCGTTACGGCGTTGCGGCGTTGCGATGCGGGCATGATCGGTGTGGGCGGGTCTGCTCTCGTGCGGCTGTTGCTCGGTGACGATGTCGAGGAAAGAAGTCGCGGGAGCGCCCGCGCGAACCAGACTAAACGAAGAACGTGCCGCGAAAGCTGAGCGCGACACACTCCTGGCCGCCCGGAAGGGCCTCGCGCGTCAGTCTGCCGGCACGCCGAAGGCGACCGCTCTTACCGGCGCGCCGTCTGCGTCGATCTTCAGTGGGAAGAAGCCGAGCTCGACGAGCACGGGCAGCCCGTCGAGCCCCGCAAGGTTCTCGACGATGAGCCCATCGCCGCCGAGCACCACCTCATGCACGGGGAAGCCCCCGGCATCCGACCCCGTCTCATCAGGGCTGAGCGTGTCGACGGCGAGCAGGTGCATGCCTCTGTCTCGGAGCTCCTGCGCTGCTTCGGCGGCCATGAACGGATGCCGCAGCGCCCGCTCGGTGCCGAAGTGCTTCTCCCAGCCGGTGTGCATGACCACGATCGAAGGCACGCGCTCTGGCAGCTCCCCGCCGAGCGCGGCCGCGATCTCGGCGACACCGTACTGCTGGCCGTCGGCGAGCTCCCCCAGGTGAACGATGAGCGCGTCGCCCACCAGTTCATCGAGCGCGATGTCGCCGGTGGTGCGACCGCCCTCGACAGTGTGCGACGGCGCATCGAGGTGGGTGCCGGTGTGGCTTCCCATGTGCAGTTGCGCAACGTCGACGCCGTCACGGGCCAGCACGAGTCCCGGCTCGATCGTGACCCCGGGGTCGCCCGGGTAGACCATCATCGCGTCGGTGATGCTCCGGCTCAGCTCACGCATGGGCGTCGTCCTGGCGGACGATGCGGCGGCGTGTCGGCGCGACCCCGAGGTCATCGCTCAACCGTTCTCGACAGCCGTGCGGTCGGCCTCGTTCGCGTCGACATCCGCCAGGTGGCGGCTCGGTTCGGCCGCATGCCGTGCCCGGTCGGGCAGCATCGCGAGCAGGTACACGACGAAGCTCAGCACGAATGCCGGGATGGTCGCCCCGACCGGCAGCGGCCAGACGTACGCCCAGACATACGACATGACGGCGCCGAGCACCCACACCGCGATGGCGATCCAGTTGACACCGCCGGTGTACCAGTGGCGCCCGCCTCGTGCCGCGAGGATGTCGCGCCCGTACGACGCCCGCTTGATGATGTAGTAATCGACGATCATGATCGCGAATACCGGCACGAAGAAGGCGCCGATCATGACGAGGAAGTCGGTGAACTGGTTCAGCAGAGCGAGCCAGGTGGAGCCGATGATCGAGATGCCGCCGAGCAGGAGCGCCATCGGCAGGAATCGAAGGCGGCTCCCGGCCTTTGCGTTCACCACCGAGGTGACCATGCCGTAGACGACCATGGTGTTCGTCGCCATGACCGAGAGGAAGATGACGATCGCGATCGGCGCTCCGAAGTGCTCGACGAACACCGCGGGGTCGAAGACGTCTGGTGTGCCGTCCGACAGCATGATGTAGACGAACGCGGTGAGACCGAGGGTCATCGAGGTGACAGTCGAGAGCGTGTAGCCCACGCCGGAGCCGATCACGCCGGCCTTCGTGGTGCGGGCGAGCCGGTTGAAGTCGGCAGACAGCACGGTCCACGAGATCGCCGTGGCGATCACGATGTCGAGCACCGAGATCGCGTTCATGCCGTATGAGGGGTCGGGCTCGACCGCCTGGAAGTCCCCGAGGTCGAAGGTCGTGAACGCGGTGATGAAGATCCACGCGATGATGACGAGCATCAGCACGGCGAACCACGGCTCGAGGCGCGCGATGCCCTCGTGCCCGAAGATCGCCATGATGACGACGAGGGTCTGGCAGAGCACCGAGAACAGGATCGGGTTGGAGAACCCGGTGAGGCTGTGCACGAGAGCGTCGACCGTGACTCCGGCGAGCATGGCCTGCACCCAGCTCCAGCCCATGAGGATGATCACGTTCGCCGCTACCGGGAGGAAGCTCCCGTTGATGCCGAATGCACCCCGGGTGAGCGCCATCGTCGGCAGGCCGGTGCGGGTGCCCATGGCGCCGATCGACGTCAGCACGATCGCCCCGCCGGCGGTGCCGAGCACGATCATCAGGAACGCCGTGCGGAAGTCGACACCCGGCACGAAGAAGGTTCCGGTGAGCAGGGTGGTGACGACCAGGTTCGCGGCCAGCCAGATCATGCCGATCCTGGGCAGCGAGAGCGTACCTCGGATCGGCCCACTGCCTTCTGCCTGCGCCTCGAGGCGTCGATCGAGTCGGGCGTAGAGCGACATTGCTGTCTCCTCTTTCAGGGTGTCGAGGGGGCGTTGCGCAGGTGGGATGCGCTCGCAGGGGGTCAGGGAGCGTCGGCGTCGTCTTCAGCGTCGTCCTGCGGCATCGGCGACAAGTGCTCATGCACGGCGATGAGACCATCGTCATCGACGCTGAACACGATCGTCTCGCGCTCCTCGTAGGCGTCTTCACCGTCTCCCGTGTCGACGCGCGTGAACACGTGGTGGGTGAAAACGGCGCCGCCGGGGAACGTCTGCACGCGACGCTCGCTCGACCGGCACTCGAGCACGCGCCAGCCGTCGGCCACCCACCCCTTCCAGATGTCCTCGTACTCAGGAGTGTCGAGCAGTTGCGGCTCGGTGTGGAACAGGAACGTCGCATCGCGCGCGAACCCGGCGAAGTAACGCTCGGTGTCGGTGGCGGCGAAGGCATCGACGATGGCGGATGCCGCGGCCAGCACCTCGCTCTCGGTCGGCGTGCGGGTGGTCATCGCTTGCTCCTTCGGTCTGCGTGACTGCTGGTCGCGGCATCCGAATTGCGTATCCGGGATGCCGGTGGCGGATCAGCCGCGGGGTGCCATGGCGCTGATGAGGTCGTAAGCGACATGGCTGGCCGCCACAGCGGTCAACTGGGCGTGGTCGTACGCGGGTGCGACCTCGACGACATCCGCACCGACGATGTTGCGATCGGAGAGCGCACGGATCATGCGCAGCAGTTCGCGACTCGTCAGGCCGCCGGCCTCGGGCGTGCCAGTGCCGGGCGCGTGCGCCGGGTCGAGCACGTCGATGTCGATCGAGATGTACAACGGCTTGTCGCCGATGCGGGTGCGGATTCGCTCGATGGCGACCTCGACGCCTCGCTCTTCGATGTCTTCGCTCGTGACGATCGCGAAGCCGAGGCGCTTGTCGTCTTCGAGGTCGCCGACGTCGTACAGCGGGCCACGAGTGCCGACGTGCATGCTCGCGGTGAGGTCGATGAGGCCCTCCTCCGAAGCGCGGCGGAACGGCGTGCCGTGGGTGATCGGGGCACCGAAATAGGTGTCCCAGGTGTCGAGGTGCGCATCGAAGTGCAGCACCGCGACCGGGCCGTGCTTCTTGGTGACTGCGCGCAGCAGCGGCAGCGCGATGGTGTGGTCGCCGCCGATCGTGACGATCTTGTCGGCCTTCTCGGCGAGTTCGAGTGCGCCGGCCTCGATATCGCGCACCGCTTCATCGATGTTGAACGGGTTGACCGCGATGTCGCCCGCGTCTGCGACCTGCTGCACGGCGAACGGCGAGACGTCCTGTGCCGGGTTGTACGGCCGCAGCAGACGGGATGCCTCGCGCACATGCGACGGGCCGAAACGGGCGCCGGGGCGGTAGCTGACGCCGCTGTCGAAGGGCACGCCGACCACTGCGACGTCCGCGCGGTCGACCTGGTCGAGGCGAGGCAGGCGGGCGAAGGTGGCGATGCCGGCGAAACGAGGAACGACGCTCGCGTCGACAGGACCAATGGGCTCACTGAGTTGCATATAGCTAAACTTCCGATAAATTGAGGTAAACCTTGGCCGTCATGCTACGCCGCGGCTCGGAAGACTGTCAACGCGGACGCCCCTCTTTCGTGGAGCTGCAACCGTGATCACCGCTCCAACCGCCAGCATGCGGCAACCCAACCTGTCTTGCCACCCTCATCAGGAGTTTCTCCATGCGACCCGTCCCACCTTCGCCAAGTGGTCAGCCCCTCCTGATCGGCGCCCGCATCCGCAGCGCCCGCCAGGGGCAAGGGCTCACCCTGGCGCAAGTGGCCGATGCGACCGGGCTCACCAAGGGCTTCCTCAGCCGCCTCGAGCGAGACGACACATCCCCGAGCGTGGCCACGCTCGTGCAGCTCTGTCAGGTGCTCTCGATCGAGGTGGGCTCGCTGTTCGCCGAGCCTCCGATCCAGCGGATCCAGCTCTCGCAGGCGCCCCGCATAAACCTCGGCGGCACGAAGCTCGATGAGCGGCTGATCTCACCGCGCTCTGAATCGAGGGTGCAGATGATCCGATCGTCGATGCAGCCCGGAGCGACCGGGGGCGAAGGCTTCTACACGATCAGTTGCGAGGTGGAAGTGCTCCACGTCATCTCAGGGTCGGTGACGGTGCAGTTCGTCTGTCGCGAGATCGTGCTCGAGGCCGGCGATTCGCTGACGTTCCCGGGGCGGGAGCCGCACAACTGGGTGGCGGATGCCGAGACCGGAGCCGAGGTCGCCTGGGTGGTCGTGCCGGCATCTTGGAGCGGCGCCGGGTAGCAACCTGCGGCGGAGCCGCTTGGCGGAGCCGCTTGGCGGAGGGCGTGGGATTCGAACCCACGAGGCATTGCTGCCCACTGGTTTTCAAGACCAGCTCCATCGGCCGCTCGGACAGCCCTCCAGATACGAGTCACGAGCATATCGGACGCCGCTGCACCCCGATGGTGCCCGCAGTCGCCACGCCCTGACCGGCCCGCCGCGATCTCGGATGCACGTCGCTTGCGCGCCACCTAATCGCATCTGCGCCACTAGGAAGTGGCGCAGATGTCCCTAACTGGCGCGGACGGGCGGGTTAGTAGTGCGGTGACCACGGAACGGATGCCGCCAGCGGTTGACGACCGAGCAGATGCGGTCAGCGGTTGACGACGGAGCAGGTGCGGTCGGCCGCGGTCTGGCCAGTGAGGCCCTCGATGACGGGCGGACTCGTGGGCGCAGGCGAAGCAGGCGGTGAGCTGCTGCCGGGCGCAGGCGTCTCAGTCGGCGCGGGCGTCTCGGTGGGCTCGCTCGGCGCCGGCGTCTCACCGGCGTCGGGGCCACCGGCATCCGTTCCGCCCGGCTCGAGCGCAGCGCCCGGCCCGGTCTCGCCGGTTGCGACGGCGAATGGGGAGTCCGCGCGGATCGCGGCCATGAGCTGATCCGCCACCTGCTGATCGGGGATGAGACGGGTGAACCCGTCGGTGTACGCGCTCGGGTACATGACGAACTGCACTTCGTCGAGCTCGATGTCCTTCAGCGCCTGCGCGATCGACATCATGGTCGGCACATTGGCGAGGCTCGGCGAGAGGGTCATGTTACGGAGCGCCACTTCGGCGATCTGATAGAGCCGAACCGGGTCGCCGAGCGTGTCCGAACTCTTGAGCGTGCGCACGAGCGAGGCGAGATAGACCCGCTGCGAGCTGATCCTCGCAAGGTCACTGCCGTCTCCAACGCCATGGCGCGACCGGAGGAACGCGAGGGCCGTCGCACCCGAGATGACATGCTCGCCCGCCGTTGGCAGATTGATCCCCGTGTACGGGTCGACAAGCGGGCCGTCGATGCACACCGGCACACCACCCACGGCGTTGGTGAGCTCGATGACTCCGAGGAACGTGATCATGCCGGCGAACTGGATGTCGAGGCCGGTCAGTTGCTCGACGGTGTCGACGACGCAGCCCAGACCGCCCCGCCCGAGCGCCGCGTTCAACGGTTGCGATTGGAGCGCAGCGTGTTCGACGCCCTTCTCGTCCACGCAGACCGGCGCGGGCACCCGCAGATCGCGCGGCAGGCTGATGGCGATCGCCCGCGAATGGTCGGCGGAGACGTGCAGCAGGAGGTTGACGTCGTTCAGCTCGGCGTCGCGATCGCCGAACCCGTCGCCCTGGCCCTCGCCGGTGTCGCTTCCGACGATGAGGATGTTGAAGCCCCCGGGGTAGGCGCCGATGGTGGGCGGCCGCGCGTGGTCGCCGTCACCGATCGAGACCACGTCGATGTCGCGGGTGAAGCGCATCGCCGTCACTCCTGCGATGGCGACGGTGCTCACCAGGACCGCGCTGAGCGCCAGGCCGACCGCTCGCAGCACCGATCGGCCGTCGCGATGCGGGCGCAGCCTGCCGTGGCGCGCGACGCCATCGGTCGAAGGAACCGCGATCGTGCGACCGGAGAGCAGCGGGTCGGTCACGCCCATCGCTCACCTCCAGTCGAGCTGCTGACGCTCGCTCAGATCTTGCGCCTGCGAAGGGCGCCCGCCCAGTACCCGACGATCGGAAGAGCCAGGGCGATCAGGCCGACGCGAGCCGACCCGGTACGAGTTCTTCGAGAATCAGTGCGACACCGTCATCGTCGCCGTGCGCCGTGAACGTGTTCGCCACCTCACGCACCTCTTCCGGCGCTTGCCCCATGGCCACCCCGTGGCCGTTCTCCGACGCCCAGCGCAGCATGTCGATGTCGTTGCGGCCGTCGCCGATGGCGATGACATTGCCTCGACGGATGCCGAGCGATTCCCGCACCCGCTCCAGCGCCGTCGCCTTGTTCACTCCGTCGGGCGCGATGTCGAGCCAGGCCGTCCAGCCCACGTTGTAGCTCACCTGGTGGAGGCCCATGCGCTCGACGATGTGCAGGAACTCCTTCACCTCGTGCTCGGGTGAGATGACGACGACGCGGGTGGCCTGCCTGTTGAGCAGTTCCTCGAAGTCGACCTTCTCGGCGGTGGCGCCCACGGTGCCGTTCGAGAACCAGCCCGTGTACTTGAAGAGGCCGTGCTCGTCTTCGACCGCAAAGTCGGCGCCCTTCAGATGCTCTCGCACGGTGAGCAGGACCGCGGTCGGGTCGAACGTCTCGACGTGATCGCGCGCATACCCGACGGGCGCGTCCGGGTCGCGCCGAAGCGTTACTGCACCGTTGGAGCAGACGATGTACTCGGAGGTCAGCTCGAGCCGTTCGAGAACTGGAAGCGTCATCGACGGTGCGCGCCCCGTGGCGAGCATGACCTCGTGACCGGCGTCCCGCACTCGGCTCACCTGCTCGTGCACGGCATCGCTGATCTCACCGTCTTCCATGAGCACGGTGCCGTCGATGTCGAGTGCGACAAGCAGGCGTTCGGTCACGTGATCGGCTCCAATCGTTCCAGTCCGCCGAGGAATGGTCGCAGCGCGTCGGGCACTGTCACCGAGCCGTCGGCGTTCTGATGGGTCTCGAGCAGGGCGACAAGCCACCGCGTGGTGGCGAGCGTGCCGTTGAGGGTGGCGACCGGGGCGGTCTTTCCGGTCTCGGTGCGCGAACGGATGTCGAGCCGACGCGCTTGATAGGTCGTGCAGTTGCTCGTGCTCGTCAACTCGCGGTACCGGCCCTGGGTGGGCACCCACGCCTCTACATCGTACTTTCGCGCGGCGCTGGAGCCCAGATCGCCGGCCGCGGTGTCGATGACCCGGTACGCGAGCCCCAGTGCCTGCAGCATCTCCTCCTGGAAGGCGAGCATGCGCTGGTGCTCGGCCTCGGCATCCTCGGGCAGCGTGTAGGCGAACATCTCGAGCTTGTTGAACTGGTGCACGCGGATGATGCCGCGCGTGTCCTTTCCGCCTGACCCCGCTTCGCGCCGGTAGCAGGTGGACCATCCCGCGTACCGCAGCGGGCCGCACGAGAAGTCGAGGATCTCGTCGGCGTGGTAGCCGGCGAGCGCGACCTCGCTGGTGCCCGTGAGGTAGAGGTCGTCGGCGGGCAGGTAGTACACCTCGTCGCTGTGCTCGCCGAGGAAGCCGGTGCCCGACATGATCTCGGGTCGCACCAGCGTCGGCGTGATGAGCGGAACGAACCCTCCGGCGAGCGCCTTCTGCAGGCCGAGGTTCATGATCGCCAGCTCGAGCTGGGCCCCGACTCCGCGCAGGTAGTGGAACCTCGCTCCGCTGACCTTCGCGCCTCGCGCCATGTCGATGGCACCGAGCAGCTCGCCGAGCTCGAGGTGATCGCGCGGTTCGAAGTCGAACTCCGGGATGCCGCCGACCTCGCGAAGCACGACATAGTCGTCTTCGCCGCCAGCAGGGACGCCGTCGAGCACGATGTTGTCGATCGCGGTGATGGCGCGGGTGAACGCCTCCTCGGCATCCGTCGCCTGCTGCTGGGCCTGCTTGACGTTCGACGCGAGCTCCTGGGCCTGGGCGACGAGTGCGGCCTTCTCATCGCGAGGCGCGGAGGAAACCGTCTTGCCGAACGCCTTCTGCTCGGCACGCAGGCGCTCGAACGAGGCGATCGCGGCGCGTCGCGCGGCATCCGCCTCGATCGCGCGGTCGACCAACTCGACCGAGGATCCCCTGGCCTCCTGTGAGCGGCGAACCACGTCGGGATTGTCGCGAAGAAGTTGGGGATCGATCACCGCACTAGTCTGGCACGGCATGCCATACCGTGTTCTGCATGGCAGAGGCCCTTGCGCGCGGCACCCGCGCGGCAGTGATCGTGAATCCATCGAAGGTGGATGCCGAAGCGCTGCGCGCCTCCGTGGAGCAGCACGAGCAGGCCGAAGGATGGCAGCCGTCGCTGTGGATCGAGACCACCGTCGAGGATCCCGGCAGCGGGCAGGTGCGTCGTGCGCTCGACGAGCAGGTCGCGCTCGTCATCGCCGCAGGGGGCGACGGCACGGTCAGGGCCGCCGCTGCGGCGCTCCGTGACAGCGGCGTACCGCTCGCCATCGTGCCCGCCGGCACGGGCAATCTGCTCGCGCGGAACCTGGAGCTACCGCTCGGCGACCCGGCCGCCGCTGTGCGCGTGGCATTCACGGGCACGGAGCGCGCGATCGATCTGGGCATCATCGATGCCGAGCGGGTCGATGGCGAGGTGGATCAGTTCGTGTTCCTCGTCATGGCCGGGGTCGGTCTCGACGCCCAGATGGTCGCGAACACGAACCCGCAACTGAAGGCGAAGGTGGGCTGGCTCGCGTACGTGGATGCGATCGCGCGCTCATTGCGCAGCGGCAGCCGGGTGCGGCTTCGCTACCGCCTCGACACGAATCCCGATCGGGCCATGACTGCTCACACGGTACTCATCGGCAATTGCGGCATGCTGCCGGGCAATATCGCGTTGCTCCCGGATGCAGAGATCGACGATGGCCGCCTCGACGTGGTGGCCCTGGCACCGCGCGGGTTCCGCGGGTGGCTGCGGATCTGGTCACGAGTGGTGTGGGAGAACGGCCTCCTTCGCCGCACCCAGGTCGGTCGGTGGATCGTGGGAGAGACGAAGCCGATCCGCGCCCTGCGCTATCTGACTGGAGAGCGCTTCATCGCTCGGTTCCCCCATCCCGAGGAGTTCGAGGTAGACGGCGATCCCGCAGGCGAGGTCGTCGCGCTGCGCGCCACCGTCGACCACCAGGCGCTCGCGGTGATGGTCAGCGCCGAGGGCACGCCCGAGGAGGACGACGTCGGTCGCTGATCGTTCGCGTCAGTCGAGTGCGACGGCACGCCGAAGCCGCAGCCTCGGTCGGCGCTGACCCGTCAGTCGTCGGGTTCGCCCGAGAGGATGCCGCGCAGCCAATCGCGCGCTTCGATGAACACCTCGTCGGCGTAGCGCGAGGGCACGGCCACGGGCTGGCGGTCGGCACGCGGGTACGAGCCCAGGAAGATGACGTTGGGGCTGAAGCGCTTGAGCCCGAGCATGGCGTCTGCCACGCGCTCGTCCTTGATGTGACCGTCGAGGTCGATCACGAAGCGGTAGCGACCGAGGGCGTCGCCGATGGGACGCGACTCGATGAGGCTCATGTTCACGCCCCGCGTCGCGAACTGCTCGAGCATCTCGAGCAGCGATCCCGGCGCGTCGACCGGCAGTTCGGCGATCACGCTGGTCTTGTCGGCCCCCGTCGGCTCGGGCAGCACACGAGTGCGGCTCACGAGCACGAAGCGCGTCACGGCGTGCTCGCTGTCGGCGAGGCGCTCGGCGAGCACCTCCAGCGGGTAGTGGTCGGTGATGCCGGGCGGGGCGATGGCGGCATCCGCGTGCTCGACCTCGAGCAGCGACGCCGCGGCGCTCACGTTCGACGACGCCGGAATGTGGCCGTGCTCGGGCAGCGCCCGTTCGAGCCAGCGCCGCGTCTGGGCGTAGGCCACCGGGTGGGCGTTCACCACGTGCACCTGCTCGAGCGAAGTGCCAGGGCGTGCGACGAGCACGAAGTCGACCGGCACAAGATACTCGCCGGTGATGCGAAGACCCGGGATGCTGGCGAGCGCGTCCTGGGTGGCGCTCACGCCTCCCTCGATCGAGTTCTCGATCGCGATCATCGCGGCGACACTGCGGCCGGTCACCACATCGTCGAGCGCCTCGCCGACGTTGTTCACCGCGCGCCAGCTCTTGTTCTGCGCTTCGGGCACCTGGTTCAGCGCCAGCCAGGTGAAGGTGCCGACCGGGCCGAGATAGCTGTAGGTCTCAGCAGCGGCATCAGGCATGGAACAAGCTTAGGGGCGATGCCAGACTGGGCGGCATGAACGCCCGAGCAGGAGAGCCGGCATCCGAGTCCGACCTGATCAACGTGCACGAACTCGTCGCAGCGTACTTCGAGCTGACGCCGGATCCCCGTGATCCCGCTCAGCGCGTGGCCTTCGGCACGAGCGGGCACCGCGGCTCGTCGCTCGACCGCTCGTTCAACGAGGCCCATATCGCCGCCACGACGCAGGCGATCTGCGAGTACCGGAAGGCGCAGGGCATCACCGGTCCCCTCTTCGTCGGGCGCGACACGCACGCGCTGAGCCGGCCGGCCGAGACCACGGCGCTCGAGGTGCTCGAGGCCAACCGAGTGCACGCGCTGACCGACGCGTACGACGACTATGTGCCGACGCCGGCGCTGAGCCGCGCGATCCTCGCGCACAACCAGGGGCTCGCCCCCGATGCGGGCAGTCGCGCCGACGGCATCATCATCACACCTAGCCACAACCCTCCCCGTGATGGAGGCTTCAAGTACAACCCGCCGCACGGCGGTCCGGCTGATTCCGACGCAACCGATTGGATCGCTCGTCGCGCCAACGAGCTGCTCGAGGACGGCAACCGCGACGTGAAGCAGCAGG
The DNA here is from genome assembly GCF_029952955.1 of Ruicaihuangia caeni. Lineage (GTDB taxonomy): Bacteria > Actinomycetota > Actinomycetes > Actinomycetales > Microbacteriaceae > Ruicaihuangia > Ruicaihuangia caeni. Next base: position 170,540 of record NZ_JASATX010000003.1, read on the forward strand.
AGCCGAGCGCTGTCGATACCTATGACTTCCGGGGCGAGTACGTCGACGCGCTCTCTTCGATCATCGACATGGACGCGATCCGATCGAGCGGCATCCGCATCGGGGCCGACCCGCTGGGCGGCGCGAGCGTGCACTACTGGCAGTACATCGCCGAGCGGTACCGCTTGCAGGGCCGCGATGGTGCCGCTTCGCTCGAAGTCGTGGATCCGATCATCGACCCGACCTGGGCTTTCATGACGCTCGATTGGGACGGCAAGATCCGCATGGACCCCTCGAGCCCGTCGGCGATGGCCGGCGTGCTGGCGAACAGGAACCGGTTCGACATTCTCACCGGCAACGATGCGGATGCCGATCGGCACGGCATCGTGACACCCGACGCCGGACTCATGAACCCCAATCATTTCCTCGCCGTCGCGATCCACTACCTGCTGAGCCACCGCCCGCAGTGGAGCGCCGACGCGACGATCGGGAAGACGCTGGTCTCAAGCGCCATGATCGACCGGGTGGTGGCTTCCCTCGGTCGACGGCTCGTGGAAGTGCCCGTCGGGTTCAAGTGGTTCGTTCCAGGGCTCAGCGATGGCTCGGTGGCGTTCGGCGGCGAGGAGAGCGCCGGCGCGAGCTTCGTGCGAATGGACGGCAGCGTCTGGACCACCGACAAGGACGGCATCCTGCTCGCCCTGCTCGCCGCTGAGATCAGGGCTGTCACTGGTCAGAGCCCTTCAGAGCTCTATCGCCAGCTCGAGGCGCAGCACGGCTCTCCCGCGTACGAGCGCACGGATGCCGCCGCGACACCGGCCCAGAAGGCGCGCCTCGCGAAGCTCGCGCCCGCCGACATCACCGCCGATCGGCTCGCCGGCGACCCGATCGTGGCGAAGCTCAGCCGCGCGCCGGGCAATGATGCGCCGATCGGCGGCGTGAAGGTGATGAGCGAGCGCGCGTGGTTCGCGGCGCGTCCGAGCGGAACCGAGAACGTGTACAAGATCTACGCCGAGTCGTTCGCCGGGCCTGAGCATCTGGCCGCGGTGCAGGCGGAGGCGAAGGCGATCGTCGACGCGGCGATCCACGGGGCGTGAGCCACGCGCTTTCGCGCATCAGCCGGCGTAGTCCGGCGCGGGCGGCAGGCCGAAGAACTCCTCGAGTGTGGGGATGCCGGTGCGGTGCAGCTCTGCCGCGAGTTCCGGCCCGACGTAGCGGAAGTGCCATGGCTCGTACTCGTAGCCGGTCACCGGCGTCATGCCGTTCGGGTACCGCAGCGTGAAGCCGAACCGCCACGCGTTGGCGGCCAGCCACTTCCCGTGCGGCGTGTCGCCGAAGCAGGCCTGCAGCGCGCACTCCGCGGGCAGTGAGGAGATGTCGATCGAGAGTCCGGTCTGGTGCTCGCTGTGACCGGGCCGGGCGCTGGTGCGGTCGGCGCCCGCTTGCCCGAGCGACGACACCCAGCTGTTGTAGACGTCGACCTGTGTGGTGTAGCTGCGGTAGGCGCTCTGCGACTGCAGTTGCAGCCCCGTCTCGGCGGTGAACGCGGCGAACATCTCGACGACGGCATCCGCTGCCGCTTTGCGCAACTGCGGGGTGTAGACGTGCGGCACCGGCACCTCGACGAGATCGTCGGGCGCGTAGTCGAGCGGTTGCAGCGGGCGCAGCTTGTTCGCGACGACCCAGTAGCTGCTGGCCGCATCGATCGACTGCGCGGTCTTGTCGAACTCCGGCTGCGCGGGAGGGGCTGACGGGGTGGGCGTCGCGGCCTGAGGCGGGGCGTCGAGAGTCGGAGACGGCGACTTCGACGGCGCGGATGCCGGCGGCTGATCGCCCGCGCCCGTCGCTGCGGCGACGATCGCCCAGACCACCGCCACCAGCGCGATGCCCGCGACGATGCCGAGCACCACCGCACGACGCCGACGCACCGCTGGGGACGGTGCACGTTGTGCGCGTTGGGAGCGCTCGCCCCCGCTCGGCGTCGTCTGCTGGTCGCTCACCGCACCAAGGCTACGCGAGGCTGCCCCTCACAGGCGGTCAAGCACCAGAGGCAAAGATGCTGCGCATCGTGTAAATTTGCACTCCACGCAATTATGAGTACAACGCCGAAGAATCACTCGAGCACGCCCGAACGCACGCGTACCGCCGAGCAGACGCCATCGAAGCCCCGCCGAGGGTCGCGCGGCGCTGCCCGCGCCCAGGCCATCGCCGAGGCCGGCGGCGTCATGACCCATCGCGAGATCCTGCTCGTGATCGCCGGCCTGATGGCCGCGATGTTCCTGTCGTCGTTGAACCAGACGGTCGTCGGAACCGCGATGAAGACCATCGCCGACGACCTCGACGGCATGGCGCTGCAGGCCTGGGTGACCACCGCGTTCCTCATCATGTCAACCGTCTCGACACCCATCTACGGCAAGCTCAGCGACCTCTTCGGCCGTCGCCCGCTGTTCCTCGCCTCGATCGTGATCTTCTTGATCGGTTCACTGCTGTGCGGACTCGCCAACGACATGGTGCAGCTCGCCGCGTACCGTGCTGTGCAGGGGCTCGGCGCCGGCGGACTCATGGCCCTGCCGCTCACGGTGATGGGCGACATCCTGGCGCCTCGTGAACGGGCGAAGTACCAGGGCTACTTCCTCGCGGTCTTCGGTGTGACGAGCGTGATCGGGCCGCTCATCGGCGGGCTGTTCGCCGGACTCGACGAGATTCTCTTCATCTCCGGCTGGCGCTGGGTGTTCCTGCTCAATCTGCCCATCGGCGTGATCGCGCTCATCATGGTGATGACATTCCTCCACATCCCGCACACGCCGCACCGCTCACGCATCGACTGGTTCGGGGCGGTGCTGGTGATCGTGACCGTGGTGCCGCTCATCCTCGTCGCCGAGCTCGGTCGCGACTGGGGCTGGACCTCGCCCCTGTCGGTCGCCATGTACGTCACCGGCGCGCTCGGGCTCGTCGCGTTCATCCTGGTCGAGCGCAGGATGGGCGATGCCGCGCTGATCCCGCTGAAGCTGTTCCAGTCGCCCACCTTCTCGATGGTCACCGTGCTGAGCGTATTCGTGGGCGTCGGCATGTTCGGCGCCCTCATGACGGTGCCCCTCTACCTGCAGATGGTGCAGGGGGCGACCCCGACCGAGAGCGGCTACCTCATGCTGCCGATGGTCGCTGGACTCATGCTCTCGTCGATCGTCGTGGGCCAGCTCATCGCACGCACCGGGCGGTACAAGATCTTCCCGATCATCGGCACCGGGATGCTGTCGGCCGCGTTCCTCTGGCTCAGCTTCGCCACCGCCGACAAACCGTTGTGGTTCATCATCGTCGGCATGGCCGTCGCGGGGCTCGGGCTCGGCCAACTCATGCAGACGCTCACGATCGCCAGCCAGAACTCCGTGGGCCACCGCGACATCGGCGTCGCGACCAGCTCCGCGACGTTCTTCCGGCAGATGGGCGGAACGCTGGGCACCGCGATCGTGTTCTCCCTGCTCTTCGGCGCTTTGCCATCCACACTGCGCGCGGCCTTCGGCGACCCCGCTCTCATGGGTGCCCTGCGATCGGCGGCCGCGGATCCCGCGGTGGCAGCCGACCCGGCCAACGCAGCGGTTCTCGAAGTGCTGCAGCATCCGGCGCAGCTCGGCGAGACCCTCAATGGCGACACCTCGTTCCTGATCGGCGCCGACCCTCGGCTCACCGCACCGTTCCTCGACGGCTTCGCCGACGCGAACACGCAGGTGTTCTTCTTCTGCTTCGTCGTGGTGGCGATCGCGTTCGTGCTCAGCTTCTTCCTCAAGGCGACGCCCCTGCGCGAGAAGTCAGCGATCCAGGAGGCGCACGAGCACGCGCGGAAGCAGGACGACCGGCAGCAGCCCGAAGACGCGCGATAGGCGTGGAGCTAAAGGACTCGACCAGAGTTCAGTCTGACCAGAACGGGGTTTCGACCGGGTCGCCCGCTCAGACGATCAGCGCGGAAGCGAGTCGCGCACGGGCAGCACCATGGGCACCCCGTCTTGCACGATGACGCGCACCGCAAGCCCATACACCCCGCCGATGACCTCGGCGTCGAGCACCTCGTGCGGCGTTCCTGAGGCGACCAGCCTTCCCCCGCTCAGCAGGGCGATGCGGTCGGCGTAGGCACCCGCGAGCGAGAGATCGTGCAGCACGACGACGACCGCGCGGTCTTCAGCCGCGAGCGCCCGCGCCGTCAGCATCACGTCTTCCTGATGGCGCAGATCGAGGGCAGCGGTCGGTTCATCGAGAAACAGCAGCTGCGTGCGCTGGGCGAGCACGCGCGCGAGCGACACCCGCGCCTTCTCACCGCCTGAGAGCGAGGTGTAGCGGCGTCCGAGCAGGTGCGAGACGTCGGTGGCTTCGACGGCATCCGTCACCGCTCTGCTGTCCTCGTCAATGCGCGAGGTGCGGTTCCAGGGGGAGCGCCCCATCTGGATGACCTCGATGGCACGGAACGGGAAGCTCACGGCGTTCTCCTGCGTGAGCACCGCCCGGTGGCGCGCGAGCTCGAGCGGCCGATAGTCGCCGATGGGCCGGCCGTCGAGCTCGATCGCCCCGCGGGTGGGCCGCGCATCGCCGCTCAGAACTCCGAGCAGGGTCGACTTGCCCGCACCGTTCGGACCCACGAGCGCGAGCACCTCGCCCCGTTGAATCTCGAGCGAGACCCCGTCGAGGATCACGGTGCCATCGCGCACCACGTCGACGTCGCGAGCGACGAGCAGACTCATGCCCACCCCCCGCTGCGCCGACGCTGCCGGAAGAGCAGGAAGAAGAAGAACGGGCCGCCCACGAGCGAGGTGAGCATCCCGATGGGCAGATCCGCGCCGGCGATGAGCACACGCGTGAGCAGATCGGCGACCACGAGCAGGGCGCCGCCGCCGAACGCGGACGCGATGATCAGGGGCCGGTGCGCGGGCCCGATCGCCATGCGGATGATGTGCGGCACGACCAGGCCGACGAACGAGATGATGCCGACGAAGGCGACGCCGATGCCGGTGAGCAGGGCGACGAGCAGGATGCTGGCCATGCGCAGCCCCTCGACGTTCACGCCGAGGTGCCGCGCGTTTCGCTCGCCGAGCGCGAGGAGGTCATAACGACGACCGAACGCGGCAGCGACCGCCGCACCGAGCACGCAGACGACTGCGACGAGGAGCGCCTCCGACCAGCGCGCGCCGTTGAGCGACCCGAGCTGCCAGAAGACGATCTGCTCGCGGCTCGACGAACTGCCCATGAAGAGCACGAAGGCGAGGCCCGCGCCCGCGAAGGCATTGATCGCGATGCCCGTGAGCAGGAGCGTGACGACCTCGGTGCGCCCGCCGCTGCGCGACACGAAGTAGACGATGAAGGTGGCGAGCAGGCTGCCCGCGAACGCCAGCACCGCAACGCTCCAGTTGCCGAGCGCGGTGATGCTGAAGGCGATCGCGATGGCCGCGCCCAACGCCGCACCCGACGAGACTCCGACCACTCCAGGCTCGGCGAGCGGGTTGCCGAAGATCGCCTGCATCACGGCCCCCGCCACGGCGAGCGCTGCTCCGACCATCAACCCCATGACGATGCGCGGAAAGCGCACGACCCATAGGGTCGATTCGACGATCGGATCATCAGGCGCCCAGCCGTTGGCGATGCCCATCGCGCGCAGCAGCGAGCCGATCACCTCGGATGGCGAGACTGGCAGTTGACCGACCATCGACGAGGCGCCGACACCGACCACGAGAACAGCGCCCAGCACGATGCTCAGCGCCATCCCGCGCGCCACCCGCCGGCGGCGAACCACCGGGCGGGACGCGGTCACGGGACCCGGTGGAGCCACGAGTCCGACGAGAACTTCTCGGCCGCCAGCTGATGCGCTGCGTCAAGCTCATCCGAGGTGAGCCGGCCATCGCTCAGGCCGTACAGCTCTCGGAAGGTGGCGACCATGCGCTCGATGATCTCCTCGCGCTCGAGCCCGGTCTGCATGCGAAGCGGGTCGACGCGCTTCGCGGCGCTCACGGTGCCCTTGTCGCTCAGCTTCTCGCGACCGATGCGCAGCACTTCGGTCATCCGTTCGCGGTCCATGTCGTAGCTCATGGTGACGTGATGCAGCACGGCACCGTTCCCGAGGCGCTTCTGGGCAGCGCCGCCGATCTTGCCCGCGGGGCTCGTGATGTCGTTGAGCGGCTGATACGTCGCCTCGATGCCGAGCGATCGCAGCGCCGTGAGCGCCCAGTCGTCGAGGTAGGCGTACGAGTCGGCGAACGACATGCCCTGCACGAGGTCGCCGGGTACGTACAACGACCAGGTGATCACCGACCCGGCTTCCATGAACATCGCACCGCCACCGCTGATGCGGCGCACGACATCGATGCCGTAGCGAGCGGCGTTGTCGAGGTCGACCTCGTTCTTGACCGACTGGAAGCTGCCGATCACGACCGCTGGCTCGTTCCACTCCCAGATGCGAAGCGTCGGCCTTCTGAGCCCCTCGCCGACGGCTTCGGTGAGCACCTGATCAAGGGCCAGGTGCACCCGGGGGGCGAGCGCGCCATGGCGCACCAGTTGCCAGTCGTAATCGCGCCACTCGGTTGCGCGGCGGAGCGCACGACGGATGGCCGTGGCCACGGCATCCGCGTTGAATCCCAGCATCTGCGTGCCCTCTGGCAGCGCCTGCTCGATCACCTCGGCGATGTGGCGCGACTCGCTCGTGACCGGCAGTCCGTTGACGGCCTGGTCGATGGCTTCGAGCGCGCTGTCGGGCTCGAGGAAGAAGTCGCCCGCGAGCCGGAAGTTCGCGATGCGCCCTTCGATGGAGTCCAGGTCGACGACGACGAGCTTGCCGCCGGGAACCTTGTACTCACCGTGCATAGCAGGCAAGCCTAACCAATCCGGCGGGCCGGTTCCTGGGGCACCTTCTCACGCAGCCACTCGACAAGACGCGCGCGGACCTCCGCCTGGTTCAGTTCGTTGAAGATCTCGTGGCGCGCTTCTTCGAAGACGACCACCTCGACGTCTGTCAGCCCACCGCGGCGGCGGTACTGCTCTGCCAGACGGTGGGCGCTCCGGATGCCGCCGAGCGAGTCGTCGGAGCCGATCATGATCAGCATGGGCACATCGGGCAGCCCTCGCCGCGGCCGACCGTACAACCGCAGACCATCACGGACGCCGAAGAGCTTCGCGGCGGTCGCGTTGAACGTGAGCGGGTCGGCCTGGAACGCCTTCGCGACCTCCGGATCGCGGCTGAGCCACTCGTGGCCGGTGCCGCCGAGCGTGCGGTGGCGCTTGTTCAAGTCTCCCGGGTTCATGGTCCACGGCATCCGGTATGCCGTGCCGGTGAGCACGACCCCGGCGTAATCGGCACGCCGTCGATCGAAGATGATCTGCGCCATGAGCGAGCCCCAACTGTGGCCGAGCAGCACCACGGGCAGTTCCGGGTGGCGCTCGTCGATGATGCCCCTGAACTGCACGATGGCGTCGATCGTGGCGCGCAGTCCCCCGGGCCCGAGACGCCCGAGCTTGGAAGGATCGTCCGCCCACTGCTCGACGCCCGTGCGCCCGTGCCCGCGGTGGTCGTCGGCATAGACGGCATAGCCGGCCGAGACCAGGTCTTGCGCGAGCAACTCGTAGCGTGCCGCGTACTCCCCGAGCCCGTGCAGCAATTGCACGACCCCGCGAGGCTTGCCCGGGCTCCAGATCGAGTAGTGGATGCGCACCCCGTACGCGTCGACGAAGCTGTCGTCGCGGCGCTCGACGATGAACTTGGGCATCGCTACTCCTCTCGTCCGACGCTCATTTGTATCGCTTGCAGATCCTCGCTGCGATATTTACTTAGCCTAACTATTTTGTTATCGTTGACGCCGTATGCCACACACTGCGCTCCCCACTGAACTCCGCCTCTCCATAGGTCGTCTGGCCCGCCGCCTGCGCGCCGAGAAGGCCGATCGGTCGATCTCCGACAGCCAGTTGTCGGCGCTCTGGCGCCTGCGAGAGGCCGCCGACTGCACGATGGGCGCGCTCAGCGGAATCGAGGGGGTGACCGCGCCCTCGATGCACCGCACGGTCAATGCGCTCGTGGATGCCGGCTATGTCACGCGCTACTCATCGCCCGATGACGGGCGGAAGGTTCTGCTGCGACTGACGGATGCCGGCGAACGCGTGCTCGACGAGACGTCGCGCCGGCGCGACGAGTGGTTCACCGGCAGGCTGCGCGAGCTCGACGCCGACGAGCTCGCGATCGTCACGGCGGCCGCACCAGTGATCAAGAAGCTCGCCAATTCATGAGCGCGATGTTCCTCGCCCTCAGGGGCATGAACTATCGACTCTGGTTCGCGGGTGCGCTGATCTCGAATGTCGGCCTGTGGATGCAGCGCACTGCCCAGGACTGGCTCGTGCTCACTGAGTTGACGGACAACGACGCCACCGCCCTCGGCATCAACATGGGGCTCCAGTTCGCGCCGCAACTGCTGCTCGTGCCATGGGCCGGGCTCATCGCCGACCGCTTCGAACGGCGCCATCTGCTGATCATCACGCAGGCGAGCGCGGCACTCCTCGCGGTGGGGCTCGGGGCTCTCGTGCTCACCGGGCACGTCGCGCTGTGGCACGTCTTCGCATTCTCCGCAGCCCTCGGAGTGGTCTCGGCGATCGACTCGCCGGCGCGACAGGCGTTCGTCTCCGACCTCGTGCGGAAGCGCGAACTGCCGAACGCGGTCGCCCTGAACGCGGCATCCTTCAACACGGCCCGTCTCATCGGTCCCGCGGTCGCCGGCGGACTCGTCGTGCTCGTGGGGCCCGGCTGGGTCTTCGTGCTGAACGCCGGCACCTACGCCGCGACCATCACCGCACTGCTGCTGCTGAACGCCAGCACACTCTTCAGGACGCCCCGCGCACCACGGGGCAAGGGTGAGTTGCTGGCCGGCTTCCGGTACGTGCGGCGACGCGGCGACCTGCTCGTGCTCTTCATCGCCGCGTTCATCATCGGCACGTTCGGACTGAACTTCCCCATCTACTCGTCGACGATGACCCGCATCGAGTTCGGGCTGGGCGCGGGCGAGTATGGCGTGCTCTCGTCGATCCTGGCCATCGGATCGATCACAGGCGCGCTCGTGGCGGCTCGCCGCGAGCGACCCCGACTTCGCATCGTGTTCGGAGCAGCCGGACTCTTCGGCCTGGCTTGCCTGCTCTCCGCGGCCATGCCGAGCTTCTGGAGCTACGCGGTCTCGCTCATCGTGGTCGGCCTCGCGTCGACGACGTTCATGACCACCGCGAACGCCACGATCCAGACGACAACCTCGCCGGTCATGCGCGGCCGCGTCATGGCGCTCTACATGGCGATCTTCGTCGGAGGGACGCCGCTCGGCGCTCCGATCGTCGGCTGGATCGCCAGTGAGTTCGGTCCGCGCTCAGCACTCCTCGTCGGCGCCGCATCGGGCATCGTCACGGCCATCATCGGAGTGGCGTGGATGGTCGTCGCCCACGACCTGCGACTTCGCTACAGCCGACGGCATCCGAGGCGCTTCTACTTCACGCGCGACGGGCAGTCGCGAGAGGCGGCGACCTCGGAGATCGCGATCACTGAGACGATCGCCACGAAGGGGTCGTGACGAGCCCTCGCTGGTGAGCAGCACATCGGGTCGCGGCGCATACCGTCCACGAACTAATTACCCCCAAATGGGGGGTGTGGCGCTACGGCGTGTTTGCCTGTAGCTTGTGTAGCTATCAGCCCCCCTTCGGGGGCGCTGGGAGGAACCCGAATCCTCGCTGAGTGCGACGGCGCACTCGAAGGTCGACCGTACGTTCGGCCAGGCCCTTCCACGTCTGGGGCGCACCCCGAATGCGCGTCAGACGCTATTCCCGCACGCTTGCACATGCCTCGATGCGCCAGGCGCGTCTGATCCGTCACGACCGATCCTGTATACCCGAAACAGGTTGAACCGTGAAGTTCGCCCTCATGGAGGGGCGAGAGATTACCCGACTCGCTCCTGATCGTTCATTCCCTCATTCAAACCCCGATCGCCCTTCTCATGCCCTTTCGGGCATTGGTGTGGCGCGCAGGATCCGGCGATGACCCGAGTCGCCGTGAGCCCCATTCCCGGCGTGCGCCGGGGCGTGTCACCTGGACGACTCGCGGTCGGCGGCCACCGTGCCGCCGCCGCGGTCGCTCCAGCAACCGGCACCCGCTGGTGCCGGAGCTACCGCCGCCGTCTCATCGTGACGGATGCCGTCGTGATCGCGACAGCGGCGTTCGCACCCATCGCTGCGATCGCAGCGGCGCGCGGCATCCTTCCCGCCAGCCCGCCGTTGTGGATCAGCGCGTCGCTCGTGACAGTCGTGTGGCTCCTCGCGCTTGCCGTGTGGCGCACTCGCGAGACTCGAGTCCTGGGCGTCGGCGCGACCGAGTACAAGACCCTCGCGGGAGCCAGTGCGACGACATTCGGCCTGCTCGCTGCGGTGTTCCTCGCCGCTGATTTCGAAGGCATCCGCACCTCGTTCATCTCCACGATGGTGGGCGGCACTGTGGCGCTCATGCTCAGCCGGTGGCTGTGGCGTCACTGGCTCACACAGCAACGTCAGTACGGCCACTACCTGTCGAAGGTGATCGTCGCCGGAGCCCCCGACGAGGTGCGCTACATCGTCGACCGCCTCGAGAAGCGCACCGGTGCCGCGTACCGCGTCGTAGGCGTCGCACTCGACGAGCCCTCCACGGGAACGCTCGCGACCGACACGGGAGAGGTGCCCGTGGTGTGCGGACTCGACACGGTGACCGAGACCGTGCAGCGCGTCGGCGCCGACACGGTGATCGTCACCGACCACACCGAGCGCGGTGGCACGTACCTTCGTGATCTGGGGTGGAAGCTGGAGGGCACGAGCGCTGAGCTGGTTGTCGCGTCGAGCCTGACGAATGTGGCGGGCCCCCGCATCCATCTGCGGCCGGTCGAGGGACTCCCGCTCATGCACGTCGAGCTGCCGCAGTTCGAGGGCGGAAAGCACGTGCTCAAGCGCGTGTTCGACGCGACCGCGGCAGGGCTCGCACTGCTGCTGCTCATGCCGTTGCTCGTCATGGTCGGCATCGCCATCAGGCTCGACAGCAAGGGGCCGGCGCTGTTCCGGCAAGAGCGGGTCGGACGCGGCGGCACGACCTTCATGATGCTGAAGTTCAGGACGATGGTGCCCGACGCGGAGTCGATGCTCGACGGCCTCGGCAGCGGAGACAGCAACGGCATGCTGTTCAAGCTGCGCGATGACCCTCGGGTGACCCGCCTCGGCAAGCTGCTCCGCCGCACGTCGATCGACGAGCTGCCGCAGCTGTGGAATGTGCTCACCGGCGAGATGAGCCTGGTCGGTCCCCGCCCGCCACTGCCTCGTGAGGTCAACCAGTACGAGCCGCACGTGCACCGGCGGTTGTACATCAAACCCGGCCTCACCGGCATGTGGCAGATCAACGGCCGCTCTGATCTCAGTTGGCAGGAGAGCGTGCGTCTCGACCTGTACTACGTCGAGAACTGGTCACTCACGACCGATCTGCTCATCCTGTGGCGCACCCTCAAGGTGTTCGTCCGACCAGACGGGGCGTACTGATGCACGCCGCGGCCATCCACTCGCAAGAATTTGCGACACAGCGGATGCCGCGGCGATCCGCCCGGAATCGTCCAGCCACGCCAGGCCCCGTCCCGGCGTCAATCGGGAGGCGCGTCGGCGGCCACCGAGGATGGCGTGGCTGGGCCCCGGGTCGAATCGCTCCCGCCGATCCGCCACCGTGGCAGGTTCTGCTCCCGCGGACGCAGGCCCTGCGCAGCTGAAAGGCGCGGCGTATGCACATCGCGATGCTTGGCACCCTCGGCATGCCGACGCGAACGGTCGCGAGTGCTACGGATCCCGACACCGACGCCGTTATCGCACTCGACGGCTCCGGCGCAGCCGACTTCGGGGTGCTCCCGCAGGAGGTGGGACCTCGCCTTGTGGCGCTCGGCCATCGGGTGACCCTGTACTGCCGCGCAGACCGGCGAGATCCGGCTGAGGAGTGGCACGGCATGCGGCTCGTGACCCTGCGAGCCCTCGGCCCGTCGCCGACAGCGCGCGAAGCGGGCTGGTCGAGAGCTCAATCTCTGGGCACGTTCCTGCAGACCGCCAGGTCAGCGGCGCGGCTGCTGCGAGAGAACACGACCGATACGGCCTTCGTCTTCGGCACGGCGAACGCGATCGCGCTCCCCGTGCTTCGATCTGGCCGAGTTCCCTCGGGGCTCTACCTCGACTCCCAGCAGACCGCCGCCGTGCCGGGCAAGCGTCTGGAGCCGCTCGCCGAACGTGTCGCCGTGCGATTCGCCGACGCGCTGCTCAGCGACGATCAGGAGGTGGCCGAGAGGTTCCGTGCGCAGTTCTCGGCGTTGGTCGAAGTGGTCACCATGTCTGGTGACTCGAGCGCCGTCCCTCGCTCTCACCGGCGACTGGCCGAACTCGACCTCTTCCCTCGCGGGTATCACCTGGCCGTGTCGGCGCGCCCCGACGAAGACCATCTCCCCCAGATCATCGAGGGGTTCCGGCGATCGGGCACTCACCGCCCGCTCGTCATCGTTCCGCGCGTCAGCGCTGTCTCGCCTCGGACCATTGAGCAGCTTGCCGGTGACGACCCACGTGTGCTGGTGCTCGGCGGAACGGCCGATGAAGAACTCATCGCAGAGCTCACGGCGCACGCGCTGTCGTATCTGCACGGGTGCGCTATTGGCCGAGCGGACGCCTCGCTCCGGCACGCGATGGACGGCGGAGCGGCAGTCATCGCGTGGGATGCCGGGATCGGGCGCCGCACGGATGCCGGCGAGGCATGCAAGTGCTCCGGTTCTGCCGATGCGCTCGCGCGCGCGATCGACCTCGTGGACGAGGAACCGCACGAGGCGATGGCGCTCGGAAGCCGGCTCCGGGCTCGCGCGCAGCAGCGCTCGCGATGGGACGCGATCGCCGAGCAGTACGAGCGCATCGCCTTCGCACTCCTTGAAGGGCGCAGCATCCGCGAACCGCGTGCGCACTTCGACCGCCGACGCTGGTCGCCGGACGCGATCGCCGGTTCTTGAGCGCCTCTCAGCGGAGCTGCGCCGGACTCACCCGCCGAGCAGCTGGCTTGCGACCGTCGAGTGCGCAGACTCGGGGTCGCTCGGGTGGAAGAGCCCGGCAAGCGCGTCGCGGTAGAGCCGGGAGAGCTCGTTGCCACCGCTGTACGAGCTGCCTCCCGACACCCGGATAGCGGTCTCGACGGCAGCGCGGGCAATGTCGACGGCCCGGGTCTTCGCTCCGACCAGGTAGCGGAACCAGGCATCGCCATGGTCGCTGAGCTCGTCGACGTCACGCGCGAGAGACTCGAGCTGCGGCGCGATCGAGTCGAGCGCGATCGCCGCGTCGGCCAGTTGCCACCGGATGTCGGGGTCGGCCGAATACGACTCGCCAGTGCGCATCGACATGCGGTGCTTCACTGCGTCGACACCGAGCTCGAGGGCGCGGTCGCCGATTCCCGCATACACCGCACCGATGAGGAGGAGGAAGTTCGCGAAGATCCCGAACATGTACGGGTCAGCGGTCGGCCCGACCGGGAGGATTCGGCCGACCCGCTCGGCGGGCATCTCGACAGCATCCAGCGACGTGGCATAGCTCTGCGTGGCGCGCATGCCGAGCACGTCCCACTCGCCGACCGCACGGTGACCTGGGATGTCCCGAGTGATGAAGCCGTGCACGAGTACCGGGCGCTCGGGGTCGCTGTCGTCACGACCGAAGATTCCGAGGCGCGTCCACGCTGGCGACAGCGAGGTGAAGATCTTCGTTCCGGTGAAGCGGTACCCGCCGTCACCGGTGGGCTCGGCCTTGGTCCGCGAGTCGAACATCACCAAGTCATTGCCGGCTTCGCTGTTGCCGAACGCGAACAGTTCGCCGGCCTCGGCGTCGGCGAGCACCCAGTCGAGGCTGTGATCGCCGCGGTCGTGCAGCACCCGGGCGACCCCGACGACCACGTGGTGCATGTTGATGCCGAGCGCCGTCGCCGGAGCGTACCGGGCAAGCAGGCGCTGATTCCGAACGCCATCGAGCAGGGGCTGCGGTCGCAAATAGCCTGCCTGCCGCAATTCGTCGAGGTCTTCGCTGAAGAACGCGTTGTCGCGGTCGTAGCCGGACGCACGCGAGCGGATGCGCTCGAGCAGCTCGGGACTGAGCACGGAAGAACTTGGGGCCGTCATTCCCCCACGCTACTCAGCGCGGCTGGGCCCGTCATCATCGCCCGTCCGGGCCGGGCTCGGGTTTCGGACACGGGCTGGGGTCGGGCCGGGCTCGGGCTCGGCTCTCGATGCTCTCACTCAGGGCGGACGCCGGCAGGACGTCAGAACAAGGGGCCATCGGCGGCCGGCCGCTCGAAGAGCGCCCGCACCTGGTCGGCGTCGACATCCTCGAGCGCCGCAGGGCTCCACCGAGGAGTGTCGCGATCGACGAGCAGCACCCGCACGCCCTCGCGGGCGTCAGGCATCTCGGCGAGCGCCGTCATCGCCCGGTACTCGAGCTCGAGCGCTTCGCGCAGATCGACTCCCTGCGTGCGACGCAGCAGTTCGAGCGTGGCGACGGCCGCGGTGGGAGACACAGCGAGGATCGCGGATGCCGCAGCCTCGGCATCCTGCCCCCCATCTCCCCGCGCTGACTCACGCAGCGCCTCGACGATCTGCGGAACCGAGTCGCTCGCGTAGCAACGGTCGATCCAGTGCTGCTGGGCCATGAGGGTCGATTCGGGAACCGGCGCCGCGTAGTTCGCGACCGCGGCGTCGATGGCAGCGGCGGCCGCGACAGCATCCGCAGGTTCGTCGAGCTCGTCGAGTGCTATCAGCACTGCCTCCACCAACTGCACGAGGTGGGTGCTCGCGACAGTGGTATCAGCGAAGCCGCAGGCGATCGCGTCGGCGCCATCGAACTGGCCAGAGGTGAGCCCGAGGTGGCGCCCGATGGCGCCGGGTGCGGCGTTGAGCAGCAGAGAGCCGCCGACATCCGGAACCATTCCGATGCGAGTCTCGGGCATCGCCAGCTTCGAGCGCTCGGTCACGATGCGGTGGCTGGCGTGCGCGCTGACTCCGATGCCGCCGCCCATGACAATGCCGTCCATGAGAGCGATGAAGGGCTTCGGGAACTCCGCGATCTGCAGATTGAGGTGGTACTCGTCGCGTAGGAAGGCCGGGGTGAGTGGCGCGTCGCCGTTCTTGTGCAGATCGCCGCCCGCGCAGAGCCCGCGTTCGCCGGCACCGTCGAGCAGCACCGCGGAGACGCTCTCGTCGGTCGACCACTCGGCGAGCGCGTCGGCCATCGCCATCACCATCTCGTGATCGATCGCGTTGAGGGCACGAGGCCGGTTGAGCGTGATGCGCCCGAGCCGCCCCTCGGTGCGCACGATGACGGGGGCATCGCCGAGCGCTTCGCCCGGCGTCGACAGATCGGCAACAGACATGCCGTCAGCCTAAGACGGCGCTCGCTGCTGGCCGGGACAGCGAGCGTGCACGTATTCTCTACCGCCTGATTGGCGCTACGAACTGGACGAGCTCCGCGTGCGCACCGAGCGTCGCCCCGCTAGCGGAGCTCAAGCGTGCAGCACTTGATGCCGCCGCCGCCGCGCTTGAGCTCGGAGAGGTCGACCGGCACCGGTGTGTAGCCCGCATCCTTCAACTGCTCGTGCATACTCGTCGCCTGCGCTGCGACGACGACGTTCTTGCCATCGCTGAACGCGTTGAGGCCGAACACGTCGGCAGAGGCGCGGTCGACCTCGATCGCTCCTGGGAACCGCTCGCGCAGCGTCGCCTGGGAGGCCTCATCGAACGCCTCCGGCAGAAAGGCGATGGCTGCTGGTCCGGCAGCGGTGGAGTCGAGCACGGCGACGGCAGTGTCGAGGTGGTAGAAGCTCGGGTCGACCAGCCTCAAGGTGATGACCTCGCGGTTGAACGCGGCAGCCACTTCGGCATGGCTCGATGAGTCGCTGCGGAACCCCGTGCCGGCGAGGATGACGCCGCCCACGAGGAGGAAGTCACCCTCGCCCTCGTTGATGTGTCGGGGCTCGCGCAACTCGAAGCCGTTCTGCTTGAACCACTCGTTGTACCACTGCGCTTCGGGCTGGCGCTCGGGGTAGACGAAGCTCGCCCCATACGCGACCCCGTCGATCACGAAGCCGCCGTTCGCGGCATAGACCATGTCGGGAAGTTCCTCGACAGGGTCGATCAGTTCGACCTCGAAGCCGAGTGAGCGATATGTGTCGTAGAGATGCTGCCACTGCCGCATCGCGAGCTCACGGTCGGTGTGCTGCTCGGGGTGCATCCAGGGGTTGATCCGATACGCCACGGTGAACCACGTCGGGCGGCACATGAGCACTCGCCTTGGCACCGCTTCGCGATGAGCGGCAGCGGATGCCGGACGAGTCAGAGTCATGGCTCCATGCTCACATGTGGGGCGCGGCCGCGCGATGGCTTGGCTTGCATGATTCCTGCAAGCAACGCCCGGGTTGCGCAACAAAACGCCATAGACTGGCGGCGTGGACAACCTCGACCGGCAGATCATCGAGCAGCTCAGGCTGAACGCCCGCGCCGGCTACGGCGACATCGGCGCGGTCGTCGGGCTCTCGGCATCCGCTGTGAAGCGCAGAGTCGATCGGCTGGTCGAGACCGGCGTGATCCGCGCATTCACCATCGAGGTCGATCCCGCTGTCGACGGTCTGGTCGTCGAGGCATACGTCGAGCTGTTCTGCCGCGGGACCGTCGCACCTGATGAGTTGCGCAGGCTCCTGAGCACGGTGCCCGAGGTCGTCGACGCGGGAACGGTCACCGGTTCGGCCGACGCCGTCGTGCACCTGCGCGCCCGCGACATCCCGGGGCTCGAGGACGCTCTCGAACGCGTGCGCGTCGCACCCAATGTGGATCACACGCGCTCGGCGATCGTGCTCTCCCGACTGATCAAGCGCGACCCCCGCTGACGCGCGCGTACCGCAGCCTCCGCCCGGTCATCGCGCGGCCATCGCGCTGTCACGACGCGGTCACGACGCGCCCACCGCGCCGCCTCACCGCTCTGCGACGCTTCCAGCTTCGACCTCGATCGGCGAGATGCCACTTTCTGCTCGCGATTCGCGGATTCTGCAGCAGAAAGTGTCACCTCGGCTGACGGCGGCGGGTGAGGGGGGGGCGAGGGTCAGGCGGGCGAGGGCCGGTCGGGCGGCGCCACGGGCAGGCAGCGAGTGAGGACGGCGAGGCTCGGGCAGCCGGCGGCGATGCGTAATAATCAACAAACCCACGCCTCGCAGTGCTAGAACGGTTGCCATGTCAACCTCCACTTCGTCTTCGCTCTCGCTACCCGTGCTCGATCTGTCACGGCTCGCGTGTGGTGACGAAGAGGCCGCCGCGTTCCGCGATGATCTGCGCCGCGCGACTCACGAAGTCGGGTTCTTCTACCTCACCGGGCACGGCGTGCCCCAGGAACTCATCGATCGCATGATCTCGGTCGGGCGCAAGCTCTTCGAGCTGCCCGAGGCAGACAAGCTCGCGCTCAATATGGTCGACAGCCCGCATTTCCGCGGATACACCCGCATCGGCGGCGAGCTGACGCAGGGGGCCGTCGACTGGCGTGAGCAGATCGACATCGCCACCGAGCGCGAGCCCGTGACGGATCCGGATGCCGAGGACTTCTGGGTTCTCCAGGGACCGAACCAGTGGCCGGCCGCCCTCCCCGAGCTGCGGGAGCTCGCCACCGAGTGGATCGAGCGGCTCAACGACGTGAGCCTGACGCTGCTCCACGCCTGGGCAGAGGCGCTCGGCGCTCCCGCCGACGTGTTCGATCCGGCGTTTGCCGAGCGACCCGCACCGCACATCAAGATCGCCCGATACCCGGGCAAAGAGGATGCCGGACAGGGTGTCGGAGCCCACAAGGACCTCGGCGTGCTCACCCTCCTCTACGTGGAGGAGGGCAAGGGCGGATTGCAGGTCGAGCGCGACGGCCAGTGGATCGACGCACCTCCGGTCTCGGGCGCCTTCGTGGTGAACATCGGCGAATTGCTCGAGATCGCGACCAACGGGTACCTCAAGGCGACGATGCACCGCGTGGTCTCGCCGGCTCCCGGCCAAGACCGCATCTCGGTGCCGTACTTCTACGGCCCGGCCCTCGACGCGACGATTCCGACGATCGACCTGCCGCCTGAGCTCGCTGCCGAGGCTCGCGGGGTCACGCGCGATCCCTCCAACCCGCTGCATCCGGTGTTCGGCAAGAACTGGCTGAAGAGCCGGCTTCGCGCGCACCAGGATGTCGGCTGGGCCCACCACCCCGAGCTCATGGAGGCGCAGGGCTTCACCCGCGACGCCTGATCCGTCAGGGGGCCGAGCCCGGGCGGGCCTCGCCTTGGGTGAGCGTCTTGCTTCCGGGCTCGGATCGGCTCGGCTCGCCACCTGCCCCCGTGCGGTGACCGTGGCGCGCCGACGCGACAGAATCGAGTGCGAGCGGTGTCGAACGGATGCCGCGGCCCGAAGCAGGAGGCGGCATGCCGTTCATCATCGACGCGTCAAGCGCGACGCCACCGTTCGAGCAGTTGCGGCAGCAGGTGATCGAGCAGGTGCGCTCGGGCGAGCTCGCCCCGGGTGCTCGACTCTCGCCAGTCCGGGCGCTGGCGGAGCAGCTCGGCCTCGCCGCCAACACGGTGGCCCGCGCCTACCGCGAGCTCGAGGCTGACGGCGTCATCGAGACGCGGGGTCGTGCCGGGTCGTTCATCGCAGCGCATGGAGACGCGACTCAGCAGCAGGCGCAGCTCGCGGCGATCGCGTTCGCCGAGCGGATGCAGCACCTCGGCGTCGCGCGCGACGACGCCCTCGCCCTGGCACGGGCAGCACTCGACCGCTGACTATCGGCGGCAGGCGGCCGAGTACTGCAGCCGCGCGCGAGCGCCGAACTCGCGCGTGCGGCATCCGATCAGAGTTCGAGGTCGAGCAGCTCTCGATCGAGCGAGCCGTACCGATGGGCGGTGATCGACACCGCCTGCTCTCGCAGGAACGGCAGCAGTTCCACGCGTCCGGCGTCGGTGACAGGGTCTGCGAACAGGGCGAAGTCGGGGCTGCCGCCGGTCGCCGCGGCGAACGCTGCGGTGTCGCCGCCGATCATCCTCACCCGGCTCACGGAGGGCGTCCGGGAGTCGGCGGTGCCGCGCACGGCGAGGTCGGCCATGCGGCGGTTGAACGCGGCATCCGTCTCTACCGTGATCGACTCGACGTGCAAGGGCGAGTCGGCACCGGCGAACAGTGTTGCGAGCGGCGCCGGAAGCGGTTCGGGCGTGCTCACCAGAACCGTCGCGCCGGCGGTCGCTGCAGCGGCGAGCACTCGCACGAAGTCGCCGAAGTCGCCCTGCCCGGCGAGCCGCACGAGCGCCCGCGCCGGCAGGTAGCGGAACACGTTGCGCTCGACCCCCAGCCCGGAGAGGTCGCGCGGCACACCGAATCGGTCGCGCCACTCGACCGCGTCGTCGGCTGCACCACGCCGGGCTCGGTCGAACTGCGCGTAGTCCATGCCGGGCTGGGCGGCCTCGATGAGACCGGCGATCGCATCGGACACACCGCTGAGCCTCAAGTGCTGCCGCTGCGGCGACGGCACGGGCTCCCACCGCCCCAGCGAAGCCACATAGTCGGGGCCACCGGCCTTCGCGCCAGGACCCACCGACGAACGCTTCCACCCGCCGAACGGCTGGCGCCGCACGATCGCACCGGTGATCCCGCGGTTGACGTAGAGGTTCCCCGCTTCGACGTTGCTCAGCCAGTGACTGATCTCCTCGGGGTCGAGCGAGTGCAAGCCGGCCGTGAGCCCGTAAGCGGGAGCGTTCTGCAACGCGATCGCCTCATCGAGCGTGGTGGCCGACATGAGGCCGAGCACTGGACCGAAGTACTCGGTGAGGTGGTACTCGGAGCCCGGCTGCACCCCATCCCGCACGCCCGGAGACCACAACCGACCGGTGTGATCGAGCCGTCTGGGCTCGAGCATCCACCATTCCCGAGCACCGAGGGTGCCCAGCCCTCTGGCGAGCTTGCCTTCGGGAGGCGCGATGACCGGGCCCATCACGCTGCGCGGATCCGAGGGCCAGCCGACCCGCAGCGACGTGACGGCGTCGAGGAGCTTCGCCTTGAACCGCGACGACTCCGCGACCGAGCCGACGAGGATGACGGTCGATGCCGCCGAGCACTTCTGGCCCGCATGCCCGAACGCGCTCTTCACGATGTCGGCCACGGCGTGATCGAAATCGGCGCTCGGCGTGACGATGATCGCGTTCTTGCCGCTCGTCTCCGCGTGCAGGTCGAGTTCGGGACGCCAGGAGCGGAACTGCGCGGCCGTATCGTACGAACCGGTGAGGATCACCCGATCGACGAGCGGGTCTGTGACGAGCTCACGCCCGAGGTCGCTCGAGTCGAGCGGCGCGAACACGAGCAGGTCGCGCGGGATGCCGACCTCCCACATGAGCTCGGCGAGCACCGCAGCCGTGCGCTCGGACCGCCGTGAGGGCTTCAGCACCACAGCGCTCCCGGCGGCGAGCGCGGCGAGCACACCGCCGGCGGGGATCGCGATGGGGAAGTTCCACGGCGGGATCACTGACGTGACACGAGGCGGAACGAAGCGCGCCTTCGTCACAGTCGCGAGCTCGCGAGCACTGGCCGCGTAATAGTGCGCGAAATCGATCGCTTCGCTGACCTCCGGGTCGGCTTCGCCGATCGTCTTGCCCGCCTCGGCGGCCGCAACTTCGATCAGCCGATCACGGTGCGCAGCGAGGGCGGCGCCCACGGCGTCGAGCGCGCTGGCGCGTTGCTCTGCAGACCGCGCACCCCAAGCCTCGCCTGCGGCAGCGGCCGCTTGCAGCAGGTGCCGCAACCCGGCGACAGCGCCGACTCTTGAAGCAGCGACCGTCGCTTCACCGGCATCCGACCCTGCTGCGCGCTGCAGGATCACCCGACCCCAGGCGCGGTTCGCCCCGAGTGCGGGGTCGGTGTCGGGAGTGTTCGTGAAGGCAGCGATGGATGCCGCGGGCGCGACCACCGCGCCGCGCTCGGCCTCAGCATCCGCTCGGTCCTGGGTGCGGCGGGGCTCCGCGCTCACCGTGTCGATCAGGCCGAGTGACTCGCGGAACCGCTGCGCTTCGAGCTCGAATGCGCTTCCTTCGGCATCGAGCAGCGGGAGTGAGCTCATGAAGTTCTCTGGGCTCGCAGCCTCTTCGAGCCGGCGAACGAGGTAGCTGATCGCGGAATCGAATTGGGTGGGGTCGACCACCGGCGTGTAGAACCGCACCGCCCCCACATCCGCTGACACGGCTGCGGCTTGTGCCGGCGTCATGCCCAGCAGCATCTCGAAGTCAGTGCGGCCTTCGACGCCGCGCTGCCGGGCGAGCAACCAGGCGTACGCGATGTCGAAGAGGTTGTGGCCCGCGACCCCGAGGCGTACGACCGCCGCCCGCTCGGGAGTGAGCGCCCACTCGAGCATGCGCTTGTAGTTGGCATCGGTCTCGGCCTTGGTGGCGTACGGCGCCGGCGCCCAGCCATGCAGCGCCGCGTCGACGTGCTCCATGGGCAGATTGGCGCCCTTCACGAGCCTCACCTTCACCGGCGCGCCGCCGTCGGCGACCCGGGAACCGGCCCATTCCACGATCCGCTGCAGCGCCGCGAACGAGTCGGGCAGGTAGGCCTGCAGCACGATGCCCGCCTCGAGTCGACGGAGCGTCGGCCGGCTCAGCAGCCTCATGAACACCGCGACGGTCAGGTCGAGGTCGCGGTACTCCTCCATGTCGAGGTTGATGAACTTGCCACCGGCTGCAGCCGCGTCCTCGTAAAGCGGTGCGAGCGTGTCGACGACCTGGTCGACGGTCTCATCGAAGGCCCAGAGGTTGAGTTGGCTGACGACCGATGACACCTTCACCGACACGTAGTCGACGTCGCTCCGGGCGAGGAGGGCACGGATGCCGCGGAGCCGGCGCGCGGCCTCGTCGGCGCCCAGCACCGCCTCGCCGAGCAGGTTGATGTTGAGCGCCGCGCCACCCTGGCGCAACCGCGCGAGGGACTTGTCGAGCTTCTCGGGCGTCGCGTCGACGACGAGGTGCGAGACGGTGCTGCGCATGACGCGGCGAGCGATCGGCACGACGACCGGAGGCATGAGGGGGGCGAAGCCGCCGCCCATCAGCACCGCGGCGCGAAGCCAGGCGGGCAGGCTGCGGGGCACGTCACGGCTGACCCGCTCGAACTCTCTGGCTGCGACGCCGAGGTCGTCGGGGCGCACCACACCGTCGACGAACCGCCGCGCGAAGCTGAGGCCGCCTGGGTCTTGCAGCAGCTGCATCAGCCGCCGGGAGTGAGGGTCGGCATGCTGTGCACTGCTCGCTTGCAGCCAGCGCCGAACCGTCGCGATCGAGGCGTCGGCGAGCGCCACGCGATCCGCGGTCGCAGAGGGGTCTGTGATCGACACACGACCAGTGTGCTCCCACCGCTTGCGAGAACGCAGGGCACCGGATGCCGCGGGTCGCTGTGGCGCCCCGGTTCGCCGTCGCGTGGGTTGGCCCCGCCCTGCCGCTGCGGGTCGCCCCGTCGCCCGCGGTTCAGCGTGCGACGGGGTGCCGGACTGGCTGCCGCCCGACGCCGGGCTGGACCAGCATCCGCGCCACTTACGTGCTTCCGCGCCACCTCTACGTGGCGCGAATGAGCACACGTGGCGCAACTGCGACCGAAGGTTCGCGCTGAGAGCCTCCAGTCGAGACGGTGCGCCGTCGCGAGCTCGCCGTCGAGAAGGTGCACCGCCCCAGCGGCCTGACTGACGCCCGACGCCGGGCTGGACCAGCATCCGCGCCGGTTACGGACTTCCGCGCCACCTCTACGTGGCGCGAATGAGCACACGTGGCGCGAACGCTTACGCCGGTGCGGCGGCGAGGGCGGGCCGCCGCGAGTCGCCCGGGGGCGCCGTCGGGTTCACGCCCGACGCCGGGCTGGACCAGCATCCGCGCCAGTTACGGACTTCCGCGCCACCTCTACGTGGCGCGAATGAGCGCAAGTGGCGCGAACGCGATCAGGAGAGTCCGCGCGGAGGGCGGGACGCAGGGCGTGCCGCAGAGACGACGCGGGGGCGCCGTAGAGACGGCGCGGGATGGCGTTGAGACAGCGCGCGGTCGAGAGGGCGCGGGCGCGCGGTCGAGAGGGCGCGGGCGAGAGGGCGAGAGGGCGAGGGGCCGAGAGGGCGAGGGGCCAAGAGGGCGAGGGGCCAAGAGGGCGAGGGGCCAAGAGGGCGAGGGGCCAAGAGGGCGAGAGCGCGAGCAGACGCGCGTTAACGCGACTGTGCCCCGCGCCAGAAGGCGCAGGGCACAGTTCAGCGATCTCGCGGATCAGGCAGCAGCGGCCTCGGCGGCCTGCGCCTCGCGCACGCTCTTGAGCGCCTCGGCCCAGGCGACGACCTGTGCGATCTGCGCCTGCAGCTCGGGAACCTTCAGCTCGTTGGCCGGCTTGAAGGTGCTGAAGTTCTCGAAGTCGGTGAAGATCGAGAACATGACGTGCTTCTGCACGTCGGCGATCTGCAGCTCGGCGAGCACCTGACGCACGTGCTCACCGGCGCGCACGCCACCCATCGAGCCGTAGCTGATCACGCCGGCGGCCTTGTTGTTCCACTCGGCGCCGACGAAGTCGAACGCGTTCTTGAGCGAACCAGGCATGGTGTGGTTGTACTCGGGCGTGATGATGAGGTAGCCGTCGAACTCGCCGACCTTGGCCGCCCATTTCTTGGTGTGCTCGTTGCTGTACTGGCCGTATCCGGCGGGCAGCGCCTCGTCGAGGTTGGGCAGCGCGTAGTCGTGCAGGTCGACGAGCTCGAACTCGACGCCCTCCGCCGCTGCGTTCTCCTTGACCCAAGCGCCGACCTGGTCGCCGACGCGGCCGGGACGGGTGCTGCCGATGATGATGCCGATCTTCAGATCTGCCACGAAGGCTCCCTTTCTTACGTTTCGGTGCCGCCGAGGGTTCCGGCGGCCGCCATCCGATCGATCAGTCGATCAGTGACGCGTCAACAATACGCGCCTATTGGTGATGTGTCAACTAAACGCTAGAATGGGTGGCATGTCTGAAGTTGCTGCGATCAGTGAGCGCGAGTGGGAGGTGTGGCGCACCTTCTACGGCATGCGCCGCCAGCTCGACCGCGCCATCGAGCAGCAGCTGCAAGAGGATGCCGGCATCTCGCGTCCCGAGTTCGAGATCCTCCTCGCGCTCTGGGAGGCGCCGCAGAAGCGCCTGCGCAGCCGCGAGATCGCCGAGTTGATCGGCTGGGAGAAGAGCCGCATCTCGCATCAAGTGTCGCGCATGGAAGCGCGCGGCCTGGTCGAGCGCACCGAGTGCGACAGCGACCTGCGCGGCATCTGGGTCGGTCTGACGCCCGACGGCCGACGTGCGGTGCTCGGCGCCTCGCGCAAGCACGCCCTCAAGGTGCGCGAACTCTTCTTCGACGCGCTGGATGCCGAGCAACTCGACGCCGTGCTCGAGATCTCGAAGCGCGTGCTGGGCTCGATCGACGCTCCGGCTTGCGACATCGTCGCGCAGCAGGCGCAGCACGCACAAGACGGCAACAGCGAAGGCAACAGCGAAGCAGAGCGCCGCGACTCGAACGAGGCGGCGCAGCGCGCGTGAGCGGGCTCGCTCCAGCCGCGCCGCGAAGCGCCCTACCGGCATTGCACCCCTAGGCTCACACCATGTCCGACGTCTACGATGTCGCCGTCGTCGGCGGAGGCCACAACGGGCTGACCGCCGCCGCCTACCTGGCGAAGGCGGGCAAGCGCGTCATCGTGCTCGAACGCGAGACGCAACTCGGCGGCGCGGCGGTCTCGGCCCGACCGTTCCCCGGCATCGACGCACGGCTCTCGCGGTACTCCTATCTGGTGAGCCTGCTGCCGCAGCGCATCATCGACGACCTCGGCCTCGGCATCCGCCTCGCGAGCCGTCGCTACTCCTCGTGCACGCCGCTGCCGGGCACCGACCGCGCACTGCTGATCGACGACTCGGATGCCGCCGAGACGACCGACTCGTTCGCCTCCGTCGGCGCCCTCGACGACGCCGCGGCCTGGCGAGACTTCGTGGCAGACACGGCCCACCTGGGCTCTCGACTCTTCCCCTCGATGCTCGAGCCGCTCCAGCACCGCCACCAGGCGCGCGCTGCGGTCGGCGACGACCGCGTGTGGAACAGCCTGGTCGAGCAGCCGATCGGTTCCACGATCCAACGCACCTTCGCGAGCGACCTGGTTCGCGGCGTCGTGCTGACCGACGCGCTCATCGGCACCTTCGCCCCGGTGGTGGACGAGACCCTCGCCGCGAACCGCTGCTTCCTCTACCACGTGATCGGGCAGGGCACCGGCCGCTGGGACGTGCCGGTCGGCGGCATGGGCAGCATCACCGGCGAGCTCGCCCGAGCAGCGCTCATGGCCGGCGCCTCGCTGAGCACCGAGAGCGAAGTGACCGCGATCACTCCCGATGGAGAGGTGCTGTACCGCAGCGGCGATGGCCAGCGGGCGGTGCAAGCGCGCTGGGTGCTCTCGAATGTGGCGCCCACCGTGCTCGAGCGCTTGCTGAGCGCGGGCGGCGCGACGATCGACGAGCCGGCGGTTGCCCCCGAGGGCGCGCAGATCAAGTCGAACCTGCTACTGCGTCGACTGCCTCGCCTCCGCAGCGGCATCGAGCCTGCAGCGGCCTTCGCCGGCACCCTCCACATCAACGAGACCTGGTCAGCGCTCGGCAACGCGTACGACGCAGCGGTGCACGGCGCACTCGGCGACCCGCTGCCGGTCGAGGTGTACTGCCACACGCTCACCGACGACAGCATCCTGTCGCAGGAGCTGCGCGATTCAGGCGCCCACACGCTCACGGCGTTCGCGCTCCAAGCACCGCACCGACTCGGCGTGTCGCGGGACGACGCGCAACGCGCCCTGCTCGCCTCGCTCGACTCGGTACTCGCGGAGCCCATCGAGTCGGTGCTCATGACGGATGCCGACGGCCGCCCCTGCATCGAGACCCGCACCACTGCCGACCTCGAAGTCGCCCTGGGAATGCCGGGTGGCAACATCTTCCACGGACCGCTCTCATGGCCCTTCGCCGAGGACGACGCGGAGCTCGACACACCCGCGAAGCGCTGGGGCGTCGCGACCCCGCACGAGCGCGTGCTCATCTGCGGGTCGGCCTCGCATCGAGGCGGAGCGGTGAGCGGCATCGGCGGGCACAACGCGGCGATGGCGGTGCTCGAGGTCGGCTGAGGCGCTGGAGGCCTCGCCGCGCGGTGCTTGCGCGGAGGGACGCTTCGCCCGGGTTTGCTCGACGCAGCGACTCCTTCCTCCAGAGGTTGCCCGACGGCCGACTGGTGGGCCGTTGGCTCGCTGCCGCCGGCTCGGCCGAAGGGCTGGCTCGCTGGCTTGCAGACGGCTTGATCGCTGGCCGGCATCCGACTCCCCCGTTACTGTGAGCGCATGACACCCCCGGTCAACGGCCGCATCGAGCGAGACAGCCAGGGCCGAGCATTCGTGCTCGAGCGCGAGTATCCCCTCCCGGCCGCAGAGCTGTGGCGGCACTGCACGCAGTCCGAGTTGCTCGAAGCGTGGTTCGGCAGCTTCTCCGCACGCCCGGCGATCGGCAAGACGATGGCGCTCGTGATGAGCGAGGAGAACAGCGAGGTCGAGCATGTGACGGTGCTCGGCTGCGACCCGCCGCGGCACTTTCTCGGCGAGTTCGGGCGCGCCGGCGAGATGTGGCGCGTCGGCTTCGACATCGCGGCTGTCGCGAGCGATGACAGGACGGATGCCGGTACCACGGGGCGCGAGAGGAGCCGCCTCACGCTTCGCCACTACCTCCGCGGTCACGACGAACTGAGCGGTATCGGGCCCGGCTGGGAGTACTACCTCGACCGCCTGCTCTCAGTGCTCACGCATGGGGAACCACCCGCGTGGGATGAGTACTTCGACACCTTGAGCGAGCCGTACCGGGAGCTGCAGCATGGCTGACACCAAGCCGACGACGCAGAAGACGCTGCCTACCGACGTGCCGCCCGAGGAGTTCCTCGCGACGATCCCAGAAAGAAGCAGGCGCGAGCGCGGGGAGCGACTGCTCGAGCTCTTCCGCGATGAGACGGGCGAGGATGCCGTGATGTGGGGGCCCAGCATCGTGGGGTTCGGCACCGTTCGGCTCAAGTACGACTCAGGTCGAGAGGGCGATTGGCCTCGCGTGGGCTTCTCGCCGCGCAAGGGCGCGATGACGCTGTACGGCCTCACCGATCACGCCGAACTTGAGCCGCTGCTGGAGCGGCTCGGCACCTACACGCGGAGCGTCGCGTGCGTGTACATCAAGAAGCTCGAAGACGTCGATGAGGCGGTGCTTCGAGAACTGGTGCGGCGCGCGTACCGACTCGCGCTGCGCGTCGACGCGTAAGGCGTGCCGCGCGCGGCGCTCAGTGCGCCCGGTGGTCCTCGATCGTCATGCGGGGGCCGAACGACGGCTTGCGAAAGCCGCTCGCGACGATCAGCCGCACGATGCGCTGCCGATGCCCTCGCCAGGGCTCCAGAAGTTCGAGCATCCCATCGTCGTCCACCGGACGACCGGCGAGCGCCCAGCCCACGTACGCCGCGAGATGGTAGTCGCCCACACTGACGTGATCGGGCGCGCCGTGTGATCGCTGCAGCGCCTCGGCCGCGGTCCAGACGCCGATGCCGCGCACGCTCTTCAGCTTCGCGGCGGCAGTCTCGGCATCCATGCCCACGAGCCTTTCGACGGATGCGGCGACCTCGGCGACCCGAAGCACGGTCGCCGAGCGCTGCGGACCCACGCCCGCGCGGTGCCACTCCCAGCTCGGGATGCGTCGCCACGTCACCGCACGAGGAACGACTCGCATGCCGAGCGGAGCCGGGCCGGGCGCACGTTCGCCGTACCGCGTGACGAGTTGGCGCCAGGCTCGCAGCGCTTCGATGCTGGTCACCTTCTGCTCGAGCACGGCGCAGACGAGGGCCGGAAAGAGCCGATCCGTGCGCGCCAGTCGCAGCCCTTGGTTCTGACGGTGCACTTCTCGCAGCTTGGGGTGCGAGTCGAGCGCGAGCTCGCTCCAGTTATCGTCGGCGCCGAGCAGTCGGGGCACTGCGGCGAGGGCCCGTTCAGCGGCAGGGCCCCAGGCGGTGACGCGGATGCCGTCGCGCCGCGGCGCGAGGTGCAGCGTGGCCGCGGCGGTCTCTGCTGCGGCATCCGGCCCGTCGAACCGCATCGTCATCCACGCGTTCGAGCCCTCCCAGCGGAGGGTCGGGTCGGCGGGGCCTCGTCCCACTGGGCCGAGCGTCTGCCGAAGGTCGACCGGCACGCGCGGGGCGTAGGTCGTCTGCAGCACGAGGGAACCCTAACCCACCCCACCCTCACGCCTTCGCCTGCTCACCGCTCGCAAGGGCTGCGAGCAGGCGGAAGCCTCTGGGCGGACGGCCCGGCAGAAAGCCGAGAAACCCGCCCCGGCGAAGAGCCAGGAGGCGCTGTTTAGACTGGCGAGTCGTGGCCGTGCCGAAGATCCTGCTCTACTACCGCTTCACGCCGATCGCCAACCCAGACGCGATCCGGCTCTGGCAGCGCGACCTGTGCGAGTCGCTCGGGCTCAAGGGCCGCATCCTCATCTCGAAGCACGGCATCAACGGCACGGTCGGTGGCGAGCTCGCCGACGTGAAGCGGTACGTGCGCAAGACGCGTGAATACGCGCCCTTCAAGGACATCGACTTCAAGTGGAGTGAGGGCACCGGTGACGACTTCCCCAAGCTGTCGGTGCGTGTGCGAGATGAGGTCGTGAGCTTCGGAGCACCCGGCGAGCTGCAGGTCGACGATGACGGCGTGATCGGCGGCGGTGAGCGCCTGACGCCCGAGCAGTTGCACGAACTCGTCGCCGAGCGTGACGACGTCGCGTTCTTCGACGGCCGCAACGCGTTCGAAGCCGCGGTCGGCAGGTTCAAGGACGCGGTCGTGCCCGAGGTTGCGACGACGCGCGACTTCATCGAGGAACTCGACAGCGGCAAGTACGACCATCTCAAGCAGAAGCCCGTCGTGACCTATTGCACGGGCGGCGTGCGGTGTGAAGTGCTCTCGGCACTCATGCGCGACCGCGGGTTCGAAGAGGTGTACCAGCTCGACGGCGGCATCGTGCGCTATGGGGAGACCTTCGGCGACGCGGGGCTCTGGGAGGGGTCGCTGTACGTGTTCGACCGGCGCAAGACGGTCGAGTTCAGCGAGGCGGCATCCGTCATCGGGCGCTGTGCGGGGTGCGGTGCGCCGAGCAGCGAGATGGAGAACTGCAGCGATCCGTCGTGCCGGGTGCAGCTCGTGAGCTGCACGGCGTGCGCCGGGCGCCTGGCGTGCGAGGCGCATGCCACGGCCCTTGCTCAAAGAGGTATGGGAGAGTAGCAGACGGGGCGCCCGGCGGATGCCGCGCCCTTTCTTGCGAGAGTCCCACTACCACTTCAAGGACAACACGCCATGCGAATCGGAATCCTCACCGGGGGCGGCGACGCACCCGGCCTCAACGCCGTGATCCGAGCGGCAGTACTGAAGGGCGAGAAAGACGCCGACACCGAGTTCGTCGGGTTCATCGACGGCTGGGAAGGCGTCTTCAACGAGAACTTCACGCCTCTGTTCCGCAACGACGTGCGCGGAATCGGCCGCCTGGGCGGCACGATCCTCGGCACGTCGAGAACGAACCCGATCAAGGACTTCGGCGGCCCTGACCGCATCGCTACGGTCTTCGAGCGCAACCGGATCGACGCCATCATGGTGATCGGCGGCGAGGGCACGCTCGCGGGCGGACACGAACTCGCGAAGCTCGGATTCCCCGTGATCGGTGTGCCGAAGACCATCGACAACGACATCTCGGGCACCGACTACACGTTCGGGTTCGACACCGCCGTGCAGATCGCCACGGATGCGATGGACCGCCTGCGCACGACGGGCGAATCGCACCGCCGCTGCATGGTCGCCGAGGTCATGGGCCGCCACGCGGGCTGGATCGCCCTGCACTCGGGGATCGCGGCGGGCGCGCACGCGATTCTCATCCCGGAGCGCAAGACCTCGATCGAGCAGATCGGCGAGTGGGTGCTGAGCGCCACCAACCGTGGACGTTCCGCCCTGGTGGTCGTGTCGGAGGGCTTCGGCCTCGACACCATGAACGACCCCTTCTCGATCAAGGGACTCGACTCGGTCGGCCGTCCGCGCCTCGGCGGCATCGGCGAGATGCTCGCGCCGCTCATCGAAGCGCACACCGGCATCGAGACGCGCGGCACGACGCTCGGCCACATCCAACGCGGAGGCACTCCGACCGCCAACGACCGCGTGCTCGCGACCCGCTACGGCATGGCCGCGCTCGACCTCGCCAAGCAGGGCAAGTGGGACCACATGGTCGCGCTCCGCGGCACCGAGATGTGCGTGGTGCCTCTTGAAGAGGCCGTCGGCCAGCTCAAGTCGGTGCCCGACCACCGCTACGACGAGGCCGCGGTCCTCTTCGGCTGATTCGGTCCGTCGGCGCGCGCTGAGCGGTCGCTCAAGCGCTCAGTGCGCGCTCGCGGAGCGCTCGCTCAAGCGCGCCGACGGCGCATCAGCAGCAGGATGCCGGCGAGGAGCGTCAGCAGGGCAGCGCCGAGCGCCACGCCGTACGCGTCGCCGTCGGCTCCGGTTGCCTGGAGCGACCCGCCGCCGCTGGGGTCGGCATCCGTGCCGCTGCCTGCCGACGGCCCTGGGGGCGGCGTGGGGGCCGCCTGGGAAACGAGTGTGATCGGCGAGCCGAGGTAACGGAGCGAGCCGTCAGGGGCGTAGCCGCCCGCCACCACCGTGTGCGATCCGGTGATGCTGGCCGGCAGCGTTACCCGCACGCTGAACGCGCCAGCACGATCGGCAACGACCGAACCGAGCGGAACCAGTGTCGAGTAGAGCCCAAGGGTGATCGGCGACTCGGGCGCGAAACCAGTGCCTGTCACCAGCAGCGCCGTGCCGGGCGCTGCGGTCAGCGGAACGCCGTGCAGCGAGGCCACGATCAGCGGCTTTCCGGCAGGTGGCAGGGGCACTGCCGTCGCATCCACCACGCGAAGCGTGAATGACTGAGCGGCACCGACGACCTTCGAGTTCGCGGGCGTCACCGTGAGCAACACATCGCCGACCGCGTCGAGTGTGGTGCCGGCGAGCACGGCGGTACCGTCGCGGCGGTCGGTGAAGGTGAGCCCTGCAGGCAGAGCGCTTGAGACGTCGATGCGTGGTGCGGCACCGTAACCCCCCGCGGCAGTGAAGACGAACTCGCCACGGATGCCGCGGGTGAACGTCGCGGTCGCCGCGCTCGTCAGCGAGGGTGCCTCGAACACGGTCACGGTGACCGGCACGATCGAGGTCAGCCCCCACTCGTTGGTCAACTCGACCTGGAACGACCACATGCCGCCGGCCCCGGCCGCGGGTGACCCGGTGAACGTCACGGTGTCGCCGGCAGGCGCGACCTGCAAGGCAACGCCGGGCGGCATCGCACCGACCGCTTGAACGGTGACGGTGCCCGAGACTGCCGAGAGGCCCAGCGCGAGGTCGATCGCACCGCCGACAGTGCCTTCGCCACTGCCGGCCGGCGTCGCAGCGGGTCGCGCCGCAGCGACGACCGTGAGGGTCTGCGTGATAGCGGGGTCGACGCCGTTGCTCACGCGCACTTGCACCGTGCCGGTCGCGGGCGCGGTTGCGGTCGAGCGCAGTTCGGCATCCGCTCCGAGCTGAGTGACCGTGATCCAGGCGGGGGCGGCGTCGATCGTCACCAGGTAGTCGTGGCCGGAGCCGCTGACCGTGAACGCATCGCCTTGACCGATCTCGAAGAGTGCGAGATCGGGGCTGGTGATGGCCAGCGGCGCGCGCACCTCGAGCGGAGCCGCAGTCGCCGTGGCGGTGCCGTGCACGTTCGTGGCGGTCACCCGGAACAGCGCGCCGTGATCGGTCGACGATGCAGTGAGCTTCAGTGTGCCGTCTGGCTGACCGGCGATGGACGTCCAGCTCGCGCCGCCGTCGCGCGACACCGACCATGCCGGAACCGGCGTGGGGAACCCGCCCAAATCGGCGGTGACGACGACCTCGTCACCCTCACGTACCGAACCGGCATGTGAGATCGCGTCGATGGTCGGCGCCTCATCGACCACGAGCACCATCGGGTGCGTGTCGCTGCCGTGAGCGTTGGTAGCGCTGAGCGTGACCGGCCACTCGCCGCCCGCTCCGGGCGCTGGCGTGCCGACGAGCGAAACCGAGCCGTCACCGTTCTGCACGGTGCTCACGCCGGCTGGCAGCGGACCCGTGACGGAGAAGGCGGGCGCCGGGTACCCGGTCATGGTGACCCGGATGTCGGCTGCAACGCCGTTGCCAATGCGCGGCGAGCCGCTGACCGTGAGCTCCGGCGCCTCGTTGACGGTGATGGTGAGCGTCTGCGTCGCGACTGTTCCGAAGCCGTTGGATGCCGTGAGCTCGACGGAGTGCACACCGCCATCCCCGGTGCGGGGCGTCGCAACGATGGTCGCGGTGCCGGGGCCGGTCGACTCGAAGGTCGCCCACGAGGGCACGGACGACGAGGCGATGGTGGCGGAGGGCGTCGACTGCACGACGATCGAGATCGACCGTGACCCGTCATTGGCGGTGGCGACCGCGCTCGGCGACGAGACGAACACCGGCTGCTCACCCACCCTCAGCGCCGCGATCGATGAGTAGACAGTGCGGCCGCCCTGCGTGAGCGTGGCGCGGAATCGGTCGCCGTCGTCGCCGAGTCCGACGGTCCGCGTCAACGTCGCCGAGGCGGCATCCGGGAGATCGACGAACCCGGTTCCTCGATCCACTTGCCATTGCACGGTCGGCACGGGGAAGCCGAGGTGCTCGATCTCGAAGCTGATGGTGGAACCGGCGAGCACCTGCTGATCGACCGGGTTCTTCGTGACCGCGACATCCTCGAGCACGGTGAGCACGAGGGTCTGGGACGCGGTGCCATGCGCGTTGGTCGATTCGATGGTGAGGCTATGCGCGCCCCCCGAGCCCACGGCCGGGGTCCCTGAGATGGTGAGCGAGCCCGCGACAGCGGAGACGCTGAGGCCGGTCGGCAACGTCCCACCGGCGATCGCGAGGGTGGGCACAGGGAAGCCGCGGCTCGTCACGGTCATGGATGCGGCATTGCCCACCGCGGTTGAGGCGCTCGCCGAGGAGGTGAATGCCGGCGCCTCCGTCACGGTCAGCGTCACCGACTGCTCGTCCGAGCCGCTTGCGTTGACCGCCCGGAGCGTGAGGGGGTATTCGCCGCCCTGGCCGGGCCGCGGAGAGCCGGAGATGTCGGCGGTTCCGTTGCCGAAGTCGGTCAAGACGAAGTTCTCGGGCAGGCCCGTCGCCGAGATGGCGGCAGAACGATAGCCGCTCGAGGAGAACGTCACGCTGCGCGGTGCGGCGCCGACGTGATAGGTCAACGGCGGCACGATGCCGAACGTCGGTGGATACAGGATGTGCACTGGGATGCCGAGGCTCGAGCCGTCGAGCGACGCCGTCACGTTGGCGAGCCCGCGCGGTCCCGACGTGGTGAACCCAACCGATGTCTCGCCCGAGGCGAGCGCTGACTGGGGCTGTGCCACCGAGGTGCCGCCCACGAGACCGCTCCAGCCGATTCGCAGCCCCTCGAACGCGGTGAGTTGCGCAGCCGACACGGCCCCGCCGCTGGAATCGAGCAAGAGGCTCACGGTCACGGTGGTCGTGGTCGAACCGAATTCGATGTCGGGGGCGTCGCCGCTGAGCTGCAGCCACGGCGTGTAGACGGATGCTGTCGGGGCGGCGACGCGGCCACAGGCGCCCGGGTCGCCGTTGCAGCTCCACCAGTTGAGGCTGAGGTCGGAGCCGCTGGGCGCTGCGACTTGCACGCCAGGGCCGCCTGCCCCGACGAAACGGTTGTAGTGCGCTGTGAGCGTCGCGTCGGGCATCGCATGAACAGCCGCAGCTCCGACGGGCGAGGCGGCCGGAACGGTGTTGGCCGTGAACGTCGAGCGCTCGATCGTGAGGGCGCCGCCGCGATGCCAGACCGCCGCACCTGATCCCGGGTTGCCGCTCGTCGAGTCCACCGCGTTCTCGCTGAACGTGCTGTCGGAGATCCGCATGGTCGCCGGCGTCGCGGTCGTGCGCTGGTCGATGACGAGCGCGGCACCGCCGTTCTCGATCTGCCGCGCGGTCGCCGAGTTGGCCGAGAAGGTCGAGCGCTCGATGATCAGCGCCTCGTTCGGGATCCCGGTCGCGCCGTAGGCGATTCCACCGCCCGCGCTGCCGTTGGAGCGGTTCTGGCTGATGACGCTGTCGCGGACCGTGAGTCTGCCCCCGATGAACTGCACGCCGCCACCCGGCGCCGTCGTCGTGTCAGGCGTCGCGGCGTTGGCGACGTTGTCACTGATCACGGAGTCCTCGATCGTGAGCACGTCGGGCTGCGCACTATTCGACCCGCCGATGATCCCAGCCCCGCCGAAATCGTCGCTGACGCCGCCCGTGATGGTGACGCGGCGCAGTGTCAGCGAGACCCCGCCCACCATGCCGGGGTCCATATCGATCACACGATCGGTTCCATTGCCCCGGATGACCACCGTGTCGCTCGCGCCCATGCCACGGATGGTGATGTCAGCGCCGGGCCGGGTGCCGGCGATGAGCGCACCATCGGGCCCGAGGTTGTAGTGACCCGCAGGGAGCACGATCTCGACCGCCCCGCCGCGGTTGTCGGCCACGCAGAGCGCGTTCCGCAGCGTGACGGGCGTGGCGGTCGTCAGCTCAGTGCTGTCGGCACAGGCACCATTGGCGTCGGCGTCCACCGTCGTCTCCACTTGGAACACGATCGCAGCGTGGGCGGCCGGCACGTGCAACTGCGCAAGCCCGGCGATGGTGACGAGCGACGCCGCAGCGGCGATGAGTCGCGTGGCCATGCGAGAGCGCATGCGGGCCTTCCGGGTCGGGTGGAGCGGGGCAGTGCGAGAAACGTGCGGGTGAAGCGAGAAACGTCGCGGCGATCTTCCGCGACAAACTCACATTGTGAATTATGCTCGCAGTTGTTCACCCGATCGCGCAATCCGACACGAAGGTTTGCCTTGCCCACCCTTTCGCGACGCTCCCTCCTCGCCGGCGCCGGCGCCGTCGGCGTTGCCGCCGTGGCGACCGCAGTCGTCGTCGGGGCACCACGCAGCCCCTCGGCTTCCACGGCATCCGACCCGGCCACCGTTCCGGAGGTGCAGCGCGAACTCGTGCGCTCGCGGTTCGCGCCCCATGTCGGCGACACGTTCGTGTTCGAAGCGGAGGGGCGTTCGGCGTCTTTGGTTCTTGACGCGATCGACGATGTGGCACCGGTCGTCGAGCCCGATGACGAGCACCGGTTCAACCTGCTCTTCACCCCCGCTGGTGGCGAGCTTCCTGCCGCTGTGTATCGGGTGCGGCATCCGGATGCCGGCGACGCATGGCTGTTCGTCTCGAGCGTCGGCACTGGCGGGAGCACCCGGCACCAGGCCCTCGTGGTGAGCGCAGCATGAGCCGTCGCGGCGATGTCGCGTGCGGTCGGCGCGCAGCGTGCAGACGCGGCCACAGCGGTTGCGCACCGGAACGACAGGAGTGAAGCATCGATGCCCTATATAGGCGAGATCCGCATGTTCGGCGGTAACTTCGCGCCCGCCGGCTGGGAGCTCTGCGATGGCCGGCTCATGCCCATCTCCGAGTATGACGCCCTCTTCAGCATGATCGGAACGACCTACGGCGGCGACGGCGAGACGTGGTTCGCTCTTCCAGACCTCGCCTCACGGTTTCCGCTGCACATGGGCCGCGGCTCCGACGGGATGGAATACGTCATCGGCGAGACCGGGGGCGTAGAGGATGTGACGCTGACGCTGAACCAGATCCCATCCCACGGCCACACGCCGCTCGCTGCGGCGACGTCGCAGACTCGGCATCCCCAGGGCAACGTGTGGGCGAACTGGGGGGATGCGCCCTTCAGCGACCGGACGCCCTCGACCCCGATGGCGGCGAACGCGCTCGGGCCCGCAGGCGGCTCGCAGCCGCACGAGAACATGCCGCCATACCTTGCGGTGAACTTCATCATCTCGCTGTACGGCACGTTGCCTCAACCGGGCTGACCCGGTGCGGCGCGAGTACACCAGCCAGCACTTGACGATCGGGAGTCTCTGACATGGACCCAACGCCCTTCCTCGGCGAGATCCGGCTGTTCGCGACCAACTTGGTGCCGAAAGGCTGGGCCGCGTGCAACGGCCAGCTCATGCCGATCAACCAGAACCAGGCGCTCTTCTCCCTGCTCGGCACGCAGTACGGCGGCGACGGGAGAGTGAACTTCGGGCTACCTGACCTGCGCGGCCGCATTCCGTTGCACTTCGGAGCCGGGCTGGGAATCGGCGCCCGTGGCGGTGAGTCGGCGCACACGCTCACCAACGCGGAGATGCCGCAGCACTCGCACCCCGTCCGTGCCGCAGGCGTCGCGACGACGGAATCGCCGGCATCCGCGCTCTGGGCCGATCCTGGCAAACCCACGTATGGCGACACGCCCGCAGTGGGCATGAACCCCGCATCGGTTCGGAGCAGCGGCGGAAGCCAGGCGCACGAGAACCGGCCGCCGTTCCTCGCACTCGAGTACTGCATCGCGATCGCCGGCGTCTTCCCGAGCCAGAACTGATCGTCGCGCTTCGCAGCCCCCACCGACTTGAGAGTGAGCAACTGAATGGATCAGTTCGTCGGCGAGATCCGCATCGTCGCGTTCAACTTCGCACCGACGGGCTGGGCGCTGTGCGAGGGGCAGATCCTGCCGCTCAGCCAGAACACCGCGCTCTTCTCGCTGCTCGGCACGACGTACGGCGGTGACGGCAAGTCGACGTTCGCCCTGCCGAACCTCGCGGGACGGATGCCGATCGGAGCAGGCTGGGGGCAAGGCCTCTCCGCGCGCGACCCGGGTGAGCAGGGCGGCTCCGCGACGGTCACCCTGACCATCCCCGAGCTTCCGACCCACACGCACGTCGTCGCGGGTCATGCGGGAGCGGGCAACAAGTCGACCGCGAGCGGTGCGACGTGGGCGATGCCTCGCTATGGGCGCAGGCAGACCGATGCGTACTCGCCGACCGCCGACGGCAAGGAAATGGCGATGACGGCCCTCTCACCGAGCGGGAGCAGCCAGCCCCACAACAACATGCCGCCCTACCTGGCCATGAACTTCATCATCGCGCTGCAGGGCGTCTTCCCGCCCCGCCAGTGACGCGGCGGGCCGCTTGGCCCAATGGACGGGTGCTGCGCGCCCCCGGCGCCTCAGCGGCCCGGTAGCGTGGTGGCTCGTGCTGCTGACCATGCTCAAGGCCAAGATCCACCGCGCCACCGTCACGCACGCCGACCTCGACTACGTGGGGTCGGTCACCGTCGACAGTGAGCTGCTCGAGGCCTCGGGCATCCTGCCGGGCGAACTCGTGTCGATCGTGGACGTGACGAACGGTGCGCGCCTCGAGACGTACACGATCGCCGGCGAGCGAGGCAGCGGCGTGCTCGGCATCAATGGCGCGGCGGCGCATCTCGTGCACCCGGGCGACATCGTCATCCTCATCGCCTACGCGCAGATGACGCCCGCGGAAGCTCACGAGTTCGAGCCGTCGATCGTGCACGTCGATGATCAGAACCGCATCGTGCACCTCGGGGCGGATGCCGCGTCGGCAGTCGGCATCCGCGCCCACCGCCCGCTGCACACCGACTGAGCTCGCATCAGCGCCTGCCCCCGCGCCTCGGCGCACCCTCCTCCTTCGCCGAGATGACACAATCCGCGCATTTTGCTGTGAAGAGCGCGCGGATCGTGTCATCTCGGCGTGAGGCGGCGACACGTGCGGGAGCGGAGGGGGACGGGCGGCGACCGGCGCGGAAGAGACGGGGGCGACCAGAGCGGGAGAGGAGGGGCCGCGACGGGCGTGGTCGCGGCCCCTCCTCGGCGGAGGTGTCAGGCGTTCGAGGACTGCGCCCAGAGGTTGATGCCGCCCTCGACGGCGTACTTGTCGATCGCGGCGAGGTCATCCGCGCTGAACGGCGTCGAGTTGACCGCCGCCAGCGCATCGTCGAGCTGCGAGGTGCGGCTCGCGCCGATGAGCACCGAGGTGACGCGCTCGTCGCGGAGCGCCCACGCGAGCGCCATGGTCGCGAGCTTCTGCCCCCTGCCCTCGGCGATCGCGTGCAGTTGCTTGATGCGCTCAAGGTTGTCGTCGATGAGCATGCCCTCGCGGAGGCTCTTGCCCTGCGTGGCCCGCGAGCCCTCGGGCACCCCGTGGAGGTACTTGTCGGTGAGCAGCCCCTGGGCGAGCGGCGAGAAGGCGATGAGACCCGCGCCCGCCTGCTCGAGCGCGTCGAGCAGGTTCGGCTGGCCCTCTTCGATCCAGCGGTTGAGCATCGAGTACGAAGGCTGGTGGATGAACAGCGGAGTGCCGAGCTCGCGCAGGATGCCGGCGATCTCCGTCGTGCGCGCTGCCGAGTACGACGAGATGCCCACGTACCGCGCCTTGCCCGATCGCACCGCGTAGTCGAGCGCCGACGCCGTCTCCTCGAGCGGAGTATCGGGGTCGAATCGGTGGCTGTAGAAGACGTCGACGTAGTCTAGCCCGAGCGAGCGAAGCGAGTTGTCCAGACTGTCGAGCACGTACTTGCGGTTGCCGCCCGTGCCGTTCGGTCCGGGGAAGAACGGGTAGCCGGCCTTGGTCGAGATGATGAGCTCGCCCCGCAGACTCGCGAAGTCCTCACGAAGGATGCGGCCCACGTTCTTCTCGGTCGAGCCCGACGGCGGACCGTAGTTGTTGGCGATGTCGAAGTGGTTGATGCCGCGGTCGAAGGCGTACTGCAGCAGTTCCCGCTGGCGGGCAAGCGGCGTGTCATCACCGAAGTTGTGCCACGTGCCCAGCGAGACCGCGGGGAACTTGAGCCCCGATCGCCCGACCCGGCGGTACTCCATGCGGTCGTAGCGGTCTTCGGCTGGCAGGTAGGCGGGATCGAGCGTCAATGCCAATTGAGGGTCCTTCGTGTCGATTCGGATGGTGGTAGAGGCTTGTGATTTGGGTTCCGGGTTCGGATGCGGTGGTCAGCGGTGGCCGGCATCGCCGGTTCGAGTCTGGCTCATCAATTCGGCCAGGAGCGGCAACTGCTGCGGATCGCCGAGGGCGGATCCAACGGCCACCACATCGGCGCCCGCATCGAGGTAGTGCCGCGCGTTGCCCGCCGACATTCCGCCGGTGGCGACGATGCGAATGTGCGGGAACGGCCCTCGCATTCCGCTGAACCAGCGTTCGCCCAGCGCATCCGCCGGAAAGGCCTTCATCCACGTGCGGCCGGTGCTCAGCACCCTCTGGATCTCGGATGCTGTCGCGACACCGGGCAGGTGCGGCATCCCCCGCGCATCGCTCTCGTCGGCGACCGCCTCATCGAATCCCGGAGCCACCGTGAACGCGGCGCCGGCTTCGCCCGCGAGTCGCACCAGGTCGCTGCTGACCACTGTGCCGGCCCCCGCGATGCGGTCGAGTTCTCGAGCGCGGGCGGCGACCGCTGCGAGGGTCTCGACCGCATCCTGGCTCTGCACGGGCACCTCGACCGCACGCACGCCGAGCTCCCACGCTCGTTCTGCCAGCTCGAGGGTGCGCTCTCGCGAGTATCCGCGGAGGATCGCCATGAGCGGCGCGCCGGTGAACAGCTCGTCGAAGAATGCGCCGCTTGCGCTGTTGGGGCCGGTCTGACCGGCGGCGCGGCTCGAGTTCGGCGGGCTGCTCATCGATACGCCTCCTGTGGATCGGTTGTCTCCGGACCGGCGGGCCGCCAGCCGAGGTCGCGCGAGATCCCCGCTGTGGTCTCGGCGAGCAGCGGTGTCAGTCCCCTGAGCGTGCCGAGGTCGGCGCTCGCGCGCAAGGACGTGATCGACACCGCCGCGACGACGGAGTCCCCGGCGTCACGCACCGGCATGGCGACGCAGTTCGCGAAGTCCTCATACTCGGCATCGTCTTCGGCCCAACCACGCTCACGCACCGCGGCGAGCGCTCGGTCGAAGTCGGGGCGGTTGGTGATCGTCGTGGTGGTGTGGGCGGTGAACTCGTGCCCCTGCAGCATCCGCTCCACGACATCGGAGGGCTGGAAGGCGAGAATCGCCTTGCTGACGCCTGCGGTGTGCAGCACGACGCGCTGCCCGATCTGGGAGTAGAGCCGCACCATTCCCGGCTGCTCGATCTTGTCGACGTACACGATCGCATCGCCGTCTAAGGCTGCGAGATGCACGGTGTGCCGGCATTCTCGACCGAGCCGTTCGAGCGCCGGACGAGCGATCTCGCGAAGGTCGAACTGCTCGGCGGCGACGTTCGCGAGACCGGCAAGCCGGTAGCCGAGACCGTAGCGACCGTCGGCGCGGCGTCGCGTGAGCCCTGCGTCGCAGAGCGTCTGCAACGTGCGGAGCGCCGTGGATCGGTGCACGCCGAGACGCGCCGCGATCTCCGCCTGGGTGCGGGGCTCCTGCGCCACGAGCTCGAGCACCTCGGCGGCCCGTTGGATGCTCTGCGACATCAGCGCAGCTCCGCTCCGGAAGGCTCCGCTCCAGTCCGATCGGCTCCCTTGGGCAGACGCGCGGTCGTCGAGGGGGCGAAGTCGCGCGTGCTCCCAAGAGCTCTCGCGGCGAGTTCGTGACCGAGGTCGAGTCGCGCCGCGGCATCCGCACCCTCGAGCAGGCCTGCGAGGTAGCCCGCGGCGAACGCATCGCCCGCGCCGACGGGCTCCACAACGTCGACCGCTCGTGCGGCGACCACGGTCGACCTGGTCGCGGTCACTTCGATCGCTTCGACGCCGCCGTCTTTCACCACCAGCACGCCGCGCGGCGCGAGTCGCTGGTGCAGTTCTCCGAGCGGCCTCGGGCCCCAGACGGTTTCGGCCTCGTCGAGACCGACGAAGACGATGTCGGATGCTGCGGCGAGCTGCTCGAGCACCGGCGCTGCCTCGCGCGGGCTCCACAAGCCCGGGCGGTAGTTCACGTCGAACGACACGAGCACGCCCGAGGACTGCGCCCGCTCGATCCCCGCTTCGACGAGCTCAGCGCAGGTCTGCGAGAGCCGAGGAGTGATGCCCGTCAGGTGCAGCACTCGCGTCGACGCCCAGTCGATGCGTTCGAGCGCGGCGACGGTCATTCGCGAGGCCGCCGAACCTGCCCGGTAGTAGTGCACCTTGGTCGTGCCGTCGGGATGGGGATCCTTGAAGTACACGCCGGTCGGCGCGTGAGGCACGCGCTGCACACCGGTGACATCGACGCCGTAGTGGCGCAGTTCTTCGAGCATGCGCTCGCCGAGAGGGTCGTCACCCACGTCGCTGATCCAGGCGGCGTCGTGGCCGCGGTCGGCGAGATAGAGCGCCACCGTCGACTCGGCACCGCCGATGTTCAGCGCGAACTCGGACGCCTCGGCCAGCCGCTCACGACGGATCGGAGTGACCTGAGCCATGGTCTCGCCGAGGCACACGACCCGGCGTCGTTCGTCGCTCATGCCACCCTCGCTCCTTGTTGCACCTGCCGCAACGGCGTGTTGCGTGCTGCAACACGCTCACTGTAGGGCAATCTCTGGCCGAGGGCGACACCGTTGCCCGCAGAGCGGTCCCGTCAGCGCTCCTGCGACTGCTCCAGCGTGGCTCGACCGGCGGCCAGCGCTTGGCCCGCAGCCTCAGTGACGTCAGCCGCGAACAGCTGGGGGTATCCGCTCTCGACCATCAGCCGCCCGCGATACCCGATTCCGTGCAGGGCCGCGAGCAGCCCGGTCACGTCGAGGTCACCTGCCCCGGGCAGGAGCCGACCCGACCGCGCGTGCGCGAGGATGTCGTCGTGTACGCGGGCACCGTCGTTGAGCTGCACGGCGGCGACGCGCTCCGACGGAAGCGTGCCAAGCCAGTCAAGCGTCCCGCCGGTATTGAAGAAGTGCCACACGTCGAGCATGAGCCCGGCGTTCGGGGCGTCAGCTCGGGTGACGATCTCGTTCGCGATCTGGTAGTCCGCGATCGACGACCAGGCGAACGCCTCGACGGCGAGCGTGACCCCCGAGGGCTCGAGCGCTGCGGCGATCGAGCGGAGATTGGATGCCGCGATGTCGAGGTCCAGCGTCCCGTCGCCGAACTCACCCGACGTGAGGTGGAACGGCCCCCACTCGTCGGCGAGACGCCGGATCTGCGGAATCCACCGCTCGGCGGCTCGTGCATCGCCGGCGAGCGCCCATCCCGAGAGGAACTCGACCTCTGCCACGCTGACGCCATGGCGAGCGGGCAGCTCGAGGAGTTCGGAGAGGTCTTCGGGGTCATCGAACTCGGCGAGCCGCACGCCGAACGCGTCGAAGCCCGCTTCGGCCGCGGCGCGCGCGCGGGCTTCGACCCCGAAGCGGGGTTCACCCACGAATCCGGTGCCTGAGAGGGTGACGAAACTGACGCCGAGCTCGGTCACAGCACCC
The DNA here is from genome assembly GCF_029952955.1 of Ruicaihuangia caeni. GTDB lineage: Bacteria > Actinomycetota > Actinomycetes > Actinomycetales > Microbacteriaceae > Ruicaihuangia > Ruicaihuangia caeni. Next base: position 212,991 of record NZ_JASATX010000003.1, read on the forward strand.
TCGGCTTGCCGTTCACAAGGCGGCTCCGGTGGCCACCGGGTAGGGCGGGGTCGCGTGGGAGTGGAACGACTCGGGCACCGGGGTGCCCCATGCGGTGCCGCGGCCACCGGCTTCAGTGGTCCAGGTGACCGGCTCGAAGTCGGGCGAGAAGATGTGGATGCCGCCGGTGAAGATCTCGATGCGGTTGCCGCCCGGTTCGATCACGTAAAGGAAGAACCCCTGCGTGCGCGAGTGCTTGGCCGGGCCGAACTCGACGCCCACGCCCTGCTCCATGAAGATGTCGGCCGCGCGGATCACGTCGAGGTGGCTCTCGACCGCGTAGGCCAGGTGGTGCAGCCGTCCTTCAGTCGGGTGAGGCTCCTTGGTCAATGCCAGATCGTGCGCCTTCGTCATGACCGACAGCCATGCGCCGACCTCTTCAGCACCGGCGGGAGTGAGCCGCTCACGCAGTTTGAAGCCCAGCGTCTCCTGCTGGAACCTGCTCGCTTCGGCGACGTTCGGCACCAACAGGTTGATGTGGTCGATGTGGGCGGCGGCGGCGCCGTGGGGCGCGAACTTCTGCGGCTGGTTCGGCAAGTACGGCTCCTGCCCTTCGGGAGCCCGGTACTTCTCGCTCTCGAAGTAGAGCTCCTGCTCATGGCCGCCGATGCCGGTGTAGCGATACGCACGGCCATGGCCGACGTCGCCGTCGTGCCAGGCGCCCTCCACGCCGCGCTCCTCAAGGGCGGCCACTCGGCGCTCGAGCGCCTGCGGGCTGGTGGTGCGCCAGGCGACGTGCCCGAGTCCGGGCTGCTCGGCGGCGGTCAGCCGCAGCGAGGTGAGCACGTCATCGTTCCAGGCGCGCAGGTACACGGCGTCCGCGGTCTCGGCGACGCGGTACAGGCCATACACGTCGGTGAAGAACTGGGCGCTGGCCTCGAGGTCGGGCGTGAGCAGCTCGACGTGCCCGAGCTGGGCGACGTCGTAGATCGGTTCCGCTGGGAGGGCGCTCATCGAGACTCCTCCGCGGCCTTGCTCTCGAAGTCGGCGATCTTGTCGAGGAACGCCGGCGTGTGGTTCGCAACACTCACGCCCCCGAACAGATAGGCGAGGTCGAACGTCGCCTGCAATTCCTCCCAGCTCGCTCCAGCCCGCCGGGCCGCGTGTCCGTGCAGCGCCGCGGCGTCGCGCAGCTGCACGGCGAGCACCGCCGTCAGGATCAACTGCGTCGTCTTCTCGTCGAGCACATCGTCATAGGCGACGAGATTGCGCACCTTCTCCTGAGCGATCAGGAGTTCAGGGTTGCTGCGCGACAACCGCTCGAAGCGCGCAGCCACGCGCGGCGGCACGAAACCCATCAAGTCGCGGTAGGTCTCGAGGTACTGATCGATCTGCTCCTGCTGCTCCGGCGTCGGCATTGCTGCTCCCTCTTCGGTTCGTTCGTTGCTCAACGTGCTCCCTCCGCCGACTCGCTCGTGCCGACCACGGTCAGCGACCCCAGGGTCGAGTACGCGGCGGTGACTGGCACATCGGGCTCAAGGGGAACGGCATCCGTCATCGCGCCCGCGAGCACGATCGCACCAGCAGGAATCCGCTCTCCGCGCCGGCCGAGCTCGTTGGCGGCGAGGGCCAGCGCTTCGGCGGGGTGTCCCTGGATCGCCGCCCCGGTCGCGGTGTCGACGACGTCATCGCGCACCGACAGCTCGACCGTCTCGCCGACGAGATCGATCTGGTCGGGCGCGATGCCCTCGGAGCCGATGATGAACCAGGAGGCCGAGGCGTTGTCGGCGACGACATCCGGCAGCGCGAATGAGAAGTCGCGGAACCGGCTGTCGATCACCTCGAAGGCGGAATGGACCGTCGCGACCGCGCTGAGCGCCGACTCGGCCGTGACGCCGGGACCGGCCAGTTCTTCACGCATGACGAAGGCGATCTCAGGCTCGATCCGCGGGTGGATCAGGCTGTCGAGCGGAACTTTCGCTCCAGGCTCGAGCACCATGGCGTCAGTGAGCACTGCGATCAGCGGCGCGTCGACGCCCATGCGGCGCTGCTTCGCCTCCGACGTGAGCCCCAGCTTGACACCGATCACGGTCTCGCCGCGTTCTGCGCGCAGCTCGATCAGGCGCGACTGCACGGCGTAGGCGGTGTCGAGGTCGAGCTCGGGCCACTCGTCGGTCAACCGGCCGCGGTCGCGCCTCTCGGTCTCAGCGGCGAGCAGCTCGCGCGCAGCAGTGTCGATGTTCCAGGTACTCATCGTGTTGTTGCTCCTCAGGCAGCGGTCGTCACCGCGTTGGCACCCGCGCTGCGAGTCGCAGCCAGGTCGATCGGCATTCCGGTCTTCGACGACTCATAGATCGCCGCGATCACCGCAAGCGACTTGCGCGCCTCGCGGCCGGTCACGACCGGTTCGCGTCCATTGCGAACGGCGTCGATGAACTCGGCGATCTGCAACGCGTGATACGGCACGAGGCCCCCGTGAATCTCGGCGATGGGGATGTCGAACGGCTGACCGGCACGGAAGGCGTCCGCGTACGGGTCGCGGTACTCCCTCTCGTCGCCGACGCTCCACACATCGGTGAGGCCGGTTCCCTCTGGGAATTCCAGGACGCTGGCCGTGTTCCCGGCGCGATCGCTCACGAGCACCTGCACCCCGTGCCCCGGGTCGAACGTCGTACTGGCGTGGATGGTCGCAAGAGCGCCAGACTCGAACTCGATCGTCGCGACGGCGGTGTCCTCGACTTCGATGAACTCGCCATGCGCGAGGGTTGCGATTCGACCGAAGACCCGTTTGGCGGGCCCCATGAACCAGAGCAGCAGGTCGACGTGATGAATGGCCTGGTTGATCAGCACGCCCCCACCCTCGGTGTCCCACCGACCGCGCCAGGGCTCGGCGTAGTACTCCGCGTCGCGACGGAATCGCGCGATGACGCTCCCGGTGATCGGAGCAGTCATCCGACCTTCGTCGATGGCCGCACGGATGCGCTGGGCAGCGGGCCAGAATCGGCGCTGGAACACGACGCCGAACCGCACGCCCGCGGCATCCGTCGCGGCGATCATGCGGTCGGCCTGGTCGAGATCGACCGCGATGGGCTTCTCGCACAGCACGTGCACGCCGTGTCGCGCCGCCGCGAGCACGTTCGCCTCATGAGCGGGATGCGGCGTGCAGACTGTGGCGACCTCGATGCCGGAGGAGAGCATCGCGTCGACGTCGTCGAAGGCGTGGCGGATGCCGTAGGCGTCGGCGAACGCTCGTGCGCGCTGCGCATCCACGTCGACGACCGCGCTCACCTCGACCCCTTCGATGGCCTGCAGCGCGTGCACGTGATTGATGGCGATCTTGCCGCAGCCGATGATGCCGACACGGAGGGGCTTCGAAGCGGGCGACTGTGCGCCGCTCGCAGCGGGATAGCTCATGGGATACGGCCTCACTGCTGTTGCTTGCCGGACGGGAACGCCAGGATTCTCCCGTCGTCGGCGCTCGCGTAGCAACGCCTCGTTCTACTCAACGGGACAAACCAGTCTGCTCGCGGATGCGGTCGAGCGGCCGGTGGGGCAGCTGACGCATCAGGCCGACGACCGCCGTGCGCACCGCGAGCCCCACGCGTCGAGCGTCGAACTCGCCGACGCGCCCCGAGATCGACATCGCTGCCACCGGCACGCCCGCAGCATCCACGATGCAACTCGCGGCCGAGGCGATGCCGGGTCTCGACTCCTCCACCTCGTATGAAACCCCGGCGGCGCGGATGAAGGCGAGCTCCCGGCGGAACGCTTCGGGGTCGATGATGGTGCGCGGCCCCACCGCGTCGAGCCCGTTCGCGATCACGCGCTCGACGACATCGGGCTCTGAGAACGCCAGGAGCGCCTTGCCCGATCCGGTGGCGTACGCCGGCATCCGTCCGCCCACTCTCGAGGGCAGCTTCACTGAGCTCCGGCCTCGCAGAATCCCGACGTAGACGACCTCGACGCCGTCGAGCACGCCGAGCTGCACCGTCTGGCCCGTGGCATCCCGGAGGTCGGCCATGCTGGCGAACGCGAGCTTGCGCAGCTCTTTCGGGCCGGCCGCCAGCTCGCCGAGTTCGAAGAGGCGCAGCCCGAGCCGCACCTGCGCGCCGTCGCGCTCGAGATACCGGAGGTCGACGAGCTCGCCGACGAGCCGAGACACGGTCGACTTCGGGAGCCCCGTGCACCGCGCGATGTCGCTCACACCGAGGGCGGAGCGCTTGACGTCGAAGCAGTCGAGGATCGCGGTGGCGCGGGCGAGCAGACTCACCGGCGCTCCGCGATCAGTCGACATCGTTGTTCCAGTGAACGGGACACACGGTTGAATCCTCGCAAGTGACGCCACGACGATGCAAACCGGTGCCCGCTGCGATCGATGACGATCGCAGCACCCGGTTCCACGCCGCGACCCGCGCAACCAGGAGGCCTCCGGGCCTTCGTCCTTTCACCGACACGCAGCAGTTCAAGACCTCGAAGGAGAGCACCTGCGATGAAGCACCTCCGCAGCACCCGTGCAGCAACGATCGCCGTGACCGCACTGGCATCGGCACTCGTCCTCACTGCCTGCACCGCCGACGGCCCGGGTGACGATGACAGCAATGCCGCCCCCGGCGGCGAGACCGTCACGCTGTCACTGGCGACGAGCCAGCCCGAGAACACCCCGAACTTCTACTGCGGCGCCGAGCTGCTGAAGGAGCGCGTCGAGGCCGCCGACGTCGGCGTCAAGATCGACCTGTTCCCCTCAAGCCAGCTCGGTCCCGACACTGAGCGCTTCCCCGCTATCCAGAGCGGCGACATCGACATCGACTTGCAGGGAGCGTCGGGCCTCAGCCAGACGTTCGCACCGATCGGCGTGCTCGACGCGGCGTACGCGTTCGAGAGCGTCGACCACGTGTTCGACTGGATCGACAACAACTCGCAGGAGATGTTCGACGCGTTCAACGAGGAGACCGGCACGACCATCGTCGACGGCTGGTACTTCGGTACCCGCACGTTCAGCTCAACGGCACCGATTCGCAACCCCGACGAGCTGGCCGCACTGCAGATCCGCTTCCCTGACTCGCCCGCGTTCCTCGCGAACGCCAAGGCGATGGGCGCGAACCCCGTCGCTGTGGCGAGCGAGGAAGTCTACGTGGCCCTGCAGCAGGGCATCGCCCAGGGCCAGGAGAACCCGGTGGTCGCCACCAAGTCGCAGAGCTACGACGAGGTGCTCAAGTACGTCAACCTCAACAACCACCAGATCGGCATCCACTGGATCGTCGTCTCCGACAAGACGTTCGAGCGCCTGAACGACGAGCAGGAGAAGGTGCTCGTCGACGCCATCCACGAGATCCGCGCTGAGAACCGCGAGTGCGTGGACGAGGAGACCAACACCATCCTCGATGAGTGGCGCGCCAACGGCCCGCTCACCGTGATCGAGGAGGACGAGATCGACAAGGCGGCGTTCATCGCGAAGGCCGAGGAGTTCTTCAGCTCGTACTTCACCGGTGACGACCTGGCGCTCTACGAGCAGATCCGCTCGACCGCACCGTGAGCTTGAGCGGTCGGATGCAGCGAAGCTGACCCAGGCCGGTGCGGTGCATGCGCCTCGCGCGCAACTCCGCACCGGCCTTCTCTTTCTCTCCGCCGAACGTCAGACCAACGAGGAGTCGCATTGAGCGAACGCAGCCGCGCAGTCATCATCGGTGCCGGGCACTGGCACTTCGAGCTCTACCAACCGGGCTGGTCGCGACATCACGACATCGCCGGCGTGGTCGACGACGACGAGTCGGTGGCGCGGGCTCGAGCTGCGATCCTCGGTGCGCGTGCCTGGACCGATCTCGGTGCAATGCTCGACGAGGCTGGCCGGATCGACGTCGCCTACGTGCTCGGGCGTCACGCCTCGATGCCGTGGGCGGCGGCCGAGCTCGTGCGACGAGGCATCCCGTTCGTGCTCGAGAAGCCGGGCGCATCGAACCTCCGCGACCTCCGGGAACTGTCATCGCTCGCACGCCGAGCGAACGTGCCTGCAGCAGCGGCGCTCGTGCAGCGGTTCGGCCCGCTACCGGCGCTTGCGCAAGAAGTGGGCGAGGTGCAGCACGCCCGATACAGCTTCCTCGCCGGGCCGCCCGAACGCTACATCGACAGCGGCAACCCGTGGATGATGCAGCGAAACGAGAGCGGCGGGGGCTGTCTCGCACTGCTCGGCGTGCACTTCGCCGACATGTTCTTGCACACCCAGTATGCGCACGAGAGATCACACGACGACGTGACGGTGCGAAGCAGCGTGAGCAACGCGATGCACGGTCGGCGCGTCGACGACCACGCCACCGCGCTGCTGCGCACACCAAGCGGCCGCTCGGCCACCATCGAAGTCGGGTGGACGTTCCCCGCCGGCGCCCCGCTCCAGCGCCTGGTCTCCTACGTGCTCACCGGCTCGGAGGCGACCGCTGTCATCGACACCGAGGGCAACCTCAGCGTCATCAGCCGCGACGGCACGGTGGCGGAGCGCCACGTGGATGTCGAGGCTGACAACCTGTACCCGCTGTTCGTCGAACGGGTGCACGAGTCGCTCGAACGCGGCTTTGCCGGCCTCCCGACCCTCGACGATCTGACCGCGGCGATGGGGCTCATCAGCCGCGCGTATGTCGATGCGGCGGCCGGGTACGCAGTCGACGACACCGCGTGGCAGGCCGCGAGTTTGCAGGACCCAGCGCTGTCGGTCAGGCGCTGAAGCGCTCGACCGTGAGACCCTCGCCCTCGAGGTCGACCCGCACGGCGTCTCCGTCGTGGATCTTTCCGGCGATCAGCTCGCGCGCCAGCTTGTCGTCGATCTCGCGCTGCATGAGCCTGCGTAGCGGACGAGCTCCGTAGATCGGGTCGTACCCGCGTTCCGCGAGCCACGCGCGTGCGTCTGGCGTGACGGCGAGCTCCAGGCGACGATCGGCGAGACGCTTCGCGAGCCGGTCGATGTAGAGCTCGACGATCTCGCCGAGTTCGGCCGTGGTGAGCGGGGAGAACACCACGATGTCGTCGAGCCGGTTCACGAACTCCGGCTTGAACGCCTGCCGAACCAGCTCGTTGACCTGCCGCTTCTTCTCCTCCCAGGTCAGCGTGGGCTCGATGAGCACCTGGCTGCCCAGGTTGCTGGTGAGGATCAGGATGGTGTTCCTGAAGTCGACTGTGCGCCCCTGCCCGTCGGTCAGCCGCCCGTCATCGAGCACCTGCAGCAGCACATCGAACACCTCAGGGTGCGCCTTCTCGACCTCGTCGAAGAGGATCACCGAATACGGACGTCGACGAACCGCTTCAGTGAGCTGCCCGCCCTGTTCGTAGCCGATGTAGCCCGGAGGGGCGCCCACGAGGCGCGAGACGCTGAATTTCTCGCCGTACTCGCTCATGTCGATGCGCACCATGGCGCGCTCGTCGTCGAAGAGGTACTCGGCGAGCGCCTTCGCGAGTTCTGTCTTGCCCACACCCGTGGGGCCGAGGAACAGGAAGGAGCCCGTCGGACGGTTGGGATCGGCGATCCCGGCGCGAGTGCGGCGCACCGCCTCGCTCACCGCCTGCACGGCCTCGTGCTGCCCGATGAGTCGTTTGCCGAGCTCGTGCTCGAGGTACAGCAGCTTCTCGCTCTCGCCCTGCTTGAGCTTGTCGACCGGGATGCCGGTCCACGCGGCGACCACGGCCGCGATGTCGTCATCGGTGACCTGCTCGTTGACCATGCGGTCTCCGACGCTCTCCGAGCTCTCGGCGGCGGCCAGGTCGTCCTCGATCTTCTTGATGACCTCGTAGTTCAGCCTGGCGGCCTCCTCGTAGCGCCCCTCACGCATGGCGCGGTCGAGCTGGATACGAGCGTCATTCAGCCGGGTCTTCAGCTCGCCGACATCCGTCAGCGAAGCCTTCTCCCTCGCCCAGCGCTGTTGCAGGGCATCGAGATCGGTCTGCTTCTCGGCGATCTCCTCGCGCAGCTTCTCGAGCCGCTCGCGCGAGGCGTCGTCCTTCTCCTTCTTGAGAGCCAGCTCTTCGATCCGCATGCGGTCAACCTCGCGCTTCAGCGTGTCGATCTCGACCGGCTCGGAGTCGATCTCCATCTTCAGCCGGCTCGCCGCCTCGTCGACGAGGTCGATGGCCTTGTCGGGCAACTGCCGCCCGGTGATGTAGCGGTTGCTCAGAGTCGCCGCCGCGACGAGCGCGTTGTCGGCGATCGTCACCTTGTGGTGAGCCTCGTAGCGCTCCTTCAACCCACGCAGGATCGCAACGGTGTCTTCGACGCTGGGCTCGCCCACGTAGACCTGCTGGAACCGGCGCTCGAGGGCGGCATCCTTCTCGATGTACTCGCGGTACTCGTTCAGGGTGGTGGCGCCGATGAGCCGCAATTCGCCGCGAGCGAGCATGGGCTTCAGCATGTTGGATGCCGCGACGGAACCCTCGCCGCCGCCCGCGCCCATGAGAAGGTGCAACTCGTCGACGAAGGTGATGATCTCGCCCTCGGCCTCGTTGATCTCTTTAAGCACCGCCTTGAGCCGCTCCTCGAACTGGCCGCGGTACATGGCTCCCGCCACCAACGCCGAGATGTCGAGCGCGATGAGCTGCTTGTTCTTGAGCGAGTCGGCGACATCGCCCGCGACGATGCGCTGCGCGAGACCCTCGACGACAGCGGTCTTGCCCACCCCCGGCTCTCCGATGAGCACGGGGTTGTTCTTGGTGCGGCGGGTGAGCACCTGGCTGACGCGCCTGATCTCGGCGTCGCGGCCGATCACCGGGTCGAGCTTGCCGGCGCGGGCGATCTCGGTCAGGTTCACACCGAACTGCTCAAGGGCCGACTTCTGCTCCTCCTGGCTGCTGGGAGCGCCCTGCATGTTCGCCATTCTTGGTCTCCACTTCTCGACGGCTGCGGAACTGCATCAAGACTCTCGGCTCAAAGTTGAGCCTGCTTGACTCAAGTTTATCGATGCGCAAGGAATCGCACCAGTTTTCCCGCACGCTGTCGGCGAACTCACGGCATCCGAGCGCGAGTGGTCTCAAACCCTGCGCCCCGCCTCCGAGCCCGCCTAGGGTGAACGCATGCGCTTCGGCATCTTCATCCCCCAAGGCTGGCGGCACGACCTCATCGGCATCGATCCGCACGATCACTGGCGCACGATGCGCACGCTCGCACAACAGGCGGATGCCGCGGAGTGGGAGTCGCTCTGGGTCTACGACCACTTCCACACCATCCCCGACGTCACCGAAGAGGCGACGCATGAAGCGTGGACATTGATGTCGGCGTTCGCGGCGACGACCTCGCGGATCCGTCTGGGGCAGATGTGCACCTGCATGGCCTACCGGAACCCCGCGTACCTGGCCAAAGTGGCCGCGACCACCGACATCATCAGCGGTGGACGTGTGGAGATGGGGATCGGGGCCGGTTGGTACGAGCACGAGTGGCGCGCCTACGGCTACGGGTTCCCAAGCGCCGGCGAACGGCTTCGCATGCTCGACGAAGGGGTGCAGATCATGCAGCAGGCGTGGCGCACGGGAAGCGCGACGCTGCATGGCCGCCACTACACGGTCGACGGCGCCGTGGTGCGGCCATTGCCGCTGCAGGATGGCGGGATTCCGACCTGGGTCGCAGGCGGGGGCATGAACGTCACGCTCCGCATCGCCGCGAAGTACGCCAACTACACGAACTTCGCCGGCACCCCTGAGGGCTTCACCGCGAAGTCGGAGCGCCTGCGAGAGCACTGCGCTGATCTGGGCCGCGACTTCGACTCGATCGTGCGCAGTTCCAACTACTTCACGATTGTGGGACAGACGGAAGGCGAAGTCGCCGAGCGGATCGATCGGCTCGAGGCGCGATACGCGACCGTGCTCGGCGCTGAGCGAGCGGCTGACTTCGTGAAGGAGTACCGCAATCCGCACAACCAGGCGGTGGGCACAGTGGAGCAGGTCACCGAGCGTCTGCGGGCGATGGGCTCGATCGGGCTCGGGTATGCGATCCACTACTTCCCGGAAGTTGCGTACGACCGATCGGGCATCGAGCTCTTCGAGCGCACGGTGATTCCAGCGCTGCGCGGCTGATCGCCCGACGACCGCACCACCGCATCACCTCTCTTTAGGTACGACCGGGGCCGCTGACACCGACCGGTCTGTCCCTCAACAACCGCGATGCCCAGTCGCATGTGTGGGGGAAAACCCGAAAAGAAGTGTCCGGATGACTCTGGCGCGCATGCCCACCCCGGGCCGTAGCGTGGTGCCCATGAACGCAGAAGTCCCCTCTCCGGTGCGCTCAGTAGCGCGCCCGGGCCATGTCGCGGGAGCGATCGCCCAGCTCGCCGCGATGAGCCTCATCGGCCCCATCGTCTTCACAGTGCTGTTCCTCTTGCTCGGCCTCGGCCTCGGCCTGCTCCCAGCGCTCGGCATCGGCCTGCTCTTCCTCATCGCCCTCAGCTATGCCATCCTCGGCGTCGGTCGGCTCGAGACGGCCCGCATCGACGGCCTGTACGGCTTCGGTGTGCCGGTGGCACGCCCCCGTACCAGCGGGCGCCCCGGGTTCGGCGGATTCCTGCGCACGCTGTGGCTGCAGGCGACCGACCCTACGAGCTGGCGCGGCATCGCGAACTTCTCGATCGCGACGATCCTCGGCTGGATCACGGTCGCACTCGCGAGCGTTGCGGCATCCGGCGTCGTCATGGCCTTCGCGCCGATGTTCGCTGAATCGAGCACCGTGCGCATCGCTCGGGTCGGCATCGAGGTTCCCATCGCGTGGTCGATCGCGGTCGGCATCATCGTGCTGATCGTCGCGATCGCCGGCATCATCGGCGTCGCCGTGCTGCACGGAGTCATCGCCCGCGCGATCATCGTGCCCTCCCGCGAAGCCCAGCTCGCCGAGGCAGCGCGTACGGCAGACGCACAACACGCGGGTGCGGTGCGAGCCGCTGATGTCGAGCGCACCCGAATCGAACGCGACCTGCACGACGGCGTTCAACCCCGGCTCGTGTCGGTCGGAATGACGCTCGGCCTCGCGCAGCAGAAGATCGACTCCGACCCCGAGGCGGCGCGGGCGCTGATCGACGAGGCGCACACCTCGACGAAGGCGGCGATCACCGAGCTCCGACAGCTCGCTCGCGGCATCCACACCTCCGTGCTCGATGATCGAGGTCTCGATGCGGCACTGTCGGCCCTGGCTGCGCGCTCAGTGGTCCCAGTCCGCCTCGATGTGCGCCTCGACGGTCGCTGCAGTCGCGAGACCGAGGCCGCCGCCTACTTCGCCATCGCCGAGGCTCTCACCAACGCGGCGAAGCACGCGCGGGCGACCGAGATCCGAGTCGTCGTGCGCCGTCGCGAGCCGGGAGTGCTCTGGGCGCGAGTCGAAGACGACGGAGTCGGCGGCGCTCGGGTCGTCCCCGGGGGCGGCCTCGACGGAATCAACAACCGCGTGATCGCCGCGGGCGGCGAGACCCGCCTCGACAGCCCCGTGGGCGGCCCGACGAGCGTGGAGGTGACGCTGCCATGCGCATCCTGATCTGCGAGGACTCGACCCTGCTTCGTGAGGGCCTTGTACGGGTGCTCGAGGATGCCGGCCACCACGTCGTCGCCGCACTGCCGGATGCCGCAGAGCTCGACGAAGCGGTCGACCGCACTTCGCCGGAGTTGTGCATCCTCGACGTGCGCCTGCCTCCCTCATGGACAGACGAGGGCATCCGCGCCGCACTCGCACTGCGCGCACGGCTCCCCCAGCTCGCCGTTCTCGTGCTCTCGCAGTACGTCGAAGAGCGGTATGCATCTGAACTGGTCACCTCGAGCGGTGGCGCGCTCGGCTACCTCCTGAAGGACCGGGTAGCGGATGTCGGCGACTTCCTCGACGCGGTCGACCGCATCGCGGCAGGCGCCACGGTGCTCGACCCCGAGGTTGTCGCCCAGCTGCTGAGCCGCCGTGCGCGCGATGAGCGCATGCAGCGGCTCACCGAGCGCGAGGCCTCCGTGCTCGCGCTCATCGCGGAGGGCCGCTCGAACCAGGCCATCGCCCGCACGCTGCACGTGAGCGAGGGCAGCGTCGAGAAGCACATCACCGCTGTGTTCCAGAAGCTCGGACTCGAGCCCGATGAATCCGGCAACCGCCGCGTGCTCGCCGCACTGGCACACCTCGAGCACGGCGGCGCCACAACCACGCTCCAACAGGGCGCCAACTCGGCCGCCCACTCAGGAATTCGCACCGCATCCCAGACAGGAATGAACCGATGAGCACGACCATCACGCCGCCAGAATCAGCGCCCCCGGCGGGCGGCGCCCCCGCACAACGACCGTCATCAGGCGCCCGCACCGTCGCGATCCTCGCGATCGTGCTCGGTGTGCTGGTGCTGCTCGGCACTCTCGTCTCGGCGGCGCTCACCACCGTCGCATCCGCGGCGGTGCACACCTCGTCCCGCACGGTCGCAGTCGCCGGTGTGAACGAACTCGCAGTTCGCGTCTCCGCCGGCTCGCTGCGCGTCGAGTTCGGTTCCGTGCGCGAGGCCGAACTCGAGGTCACAAGCTCGTGGGGCGCGGATCGCTGGACGTTCGAGCGCACCGGCGACCGCCTCGTCGTCGGCACGCCTGACCGGTTCGGTCAGTGGTTCGGCGACTGGTTCTCGTGGGGCGAGCAGCACGGTGAGGGACGAGCAGTGCTTCGCCTGCCCTCGTCACTCGCGGGCGCCGACGCGGGTCTGAGCCTCGCTGCCGGAGACCTCACCGTCGACGGCGACTTCGGAGACCTGCGGCTGAACATCAGCGCGGGTGGACTCATGGTCAGCGGATCGGCGGAGACTCTGACGGCTGATGTGAGTGCGGGCAAGGGCGAGGTCGATCTCGCAGACGTCGCGTCAGCGACGCTGTCGGTCAGCGCCGGCGGTCTCGACGCCACCTTCACGGGCGAGCAGCCCCGCTCCATCGAGGCCGACGTGAGTGCGGGTTCGCTTCAGCTCGAAGTGCCCGAGGGCCAGTACCGGGTCACGTCGGATGTCTCGGCCGGAGGATTCGACAATCGCATCGGCTCCGACGTGAACGCATCGAGCCGCATCCACGTCGAGGTCTCAGCCGGCGAGGCGGTGCTGCGCTCGGCGCGCTGAGCCGCTGCACCGCCACTTACCGCCGCTCACCTCCGCTCACCGCACCCCGAGGAGCAGCGCCGCTCACACCAGCGGCGCTGCTCCTCTTGGCGTCCGCGGCATGAGAAGCGTCACCGAGGTTGCTCGGGGTCGGTCACGTCGGCGACCTCGGCACGGAGATGCGCCAGCAAAGCGTCACCATCCAGCGTCGCGGCGACACCGTGATCACCGGCTCCGATCGAAACCCGGTGCCCTCGAACCCGGACGTCGGCCACGACCGGCAGCGGCCGTTTGGTACCGAACGGAGTGATGGTGCCCCGGCGGTAGCCCGTGACCTCGAAGGCGGCATCCGCATCGGGCATCGACAGGCGATTGACGCCCAGCAGTTCACGCAGCTTGGGCCACGAGATAGCGCGATCACCGGGCACGAGCACCAGCAGGTGATCATCAGCACCCCGCCGCACCACCATCGTCTTCACGACCTCGGCCGGGCTCACGCCGCGGGCCTCGGCCGCTTCGGCAAGCGATCCGACGCGACCGTGCCGCGTGACTTCGTAATCGAGTCCCGACGCCGCGAGCGCTTCAAGCGCGGGAGTGCTGGGAACCGAGCCGGACGACGACGTGCTGTCAGCCATGCGCCAAGGGTAGGCCCACCAGGTGGGCGCGCTCTGGCAGCATCCCGGCAGCGCGGCCGAGCCGCGTCACCGGCGCGTCGAGACCGTTACCGTGAACTTCGGTGTGCGAGCCGCCTGCCGGGTCGGGCCGACCAGTCGACGCAGTTGCGGCGCGTACTGCAGATGCGAGTTCCATACGCACCACAGCTCGCCTCCCGGCTGGAGCACGCGAGCGGCTGCCTCGAACAGCTTCGTCGCAATGCCGGCATGAATCGTGCTGCCGACGTGGAACGGCGGGTTCAGCACGATCAGGCGAGCGGATGCCGACGACCGACCTTGCAGAGCATCGTCTCGCTCGACGACCACCCGATCGGCCACTCCGTTGGCACGTGCCGTCGCGGCGGCCGATGCCACGGCAGCCGCGGACTGATCGGTCGCAAGCACCCGCATGCCGCGCTGCGCCAGCCAGGTGGCGATGACACCCGTGCCGCACCCGAGGTCGATCGCCTCGCCACCGCGGCGGTCGACGCCCTCGGCCTCGAGCGTCGCCAGCAGCAACCGCGTGCCGAGGTCGACCCGAGGGCCGGCGAAGGCAGCGCCGTGCGCGCATACCGTCAGGCCAAGGTCGTCGTCGCGCAAGCAGCGGGGCCACGCATCCGCCTCTGCAGTCGCTCGAGGACCGCTGAGCACGAGCGCGCGAGCCTTCTGCCGAGCGCGCGTGACGTCGACGCGCTCGAACCAGCGGCCGAGCAACTCATTCATGGCCGGCGTCATGTGCTTGACCATCCCGGCCGCCAGCACGACCGCATCACGATGCACCCCGGTCGCCACGAGGCCGGCAATCTCGTCGAGCGCATCGAGCGAGCGGGGCAGCTTCACGAGCACGGTCTCGGCATCCTCGACCAACGAAGGAGCCAGCGGATGATGCTCGAACCGCCGGAGAGCGCCGGGCGCGAACTCGGCAGCATTGGCGTCGAGAGCCCGCTCGGCCGAGAGCGGATCCTGGTGCACTCGCACTCGGCGAGCGCCGCCGAGCTCCAACGCACCGAGGGTGACCGCCCCGTACGCGTCGCCGATCACCGAGACGTCTCGTCCGGCGAGCGCGTCGAACCCGCCCGCGGACTGTTCGCGGAGGTGCTCGACGAGCTCTGGCGCTGCCCCGTTCGCGAGGTCGAGCAGCATCCGATCGGCCGCATCGACGGCGTGCAGCGAGGGGGCTTCGACATCGGGGCGGCGTCGCAAGCGGTCGAACGAGAAGGCGGCCGGCCTCACACGCTCCGACTCCGCGGCCGAGGGCAGACGGTCAGCGGCGAACCGATCCGAAGGGAACCGGTCTTGGGGCATGCAACGACGATAGTCGAGCAGTCGGCACGCCCCTCAGCACAGCGCCACGAGGTCTGCGCGCAACGGTCCCCGCAACGCGGAGTTCTCGGTACGTGGGAGCTCATCCGCTCAATGGTGCACGAGCCGAGGTGGTCTCATCCGCCGCCCTAGACTCGAACTGAGATGCGAGACCGCGGGCGTCGGTGGCGCGACGGCCGACAGGCGCTCTTCGTCGCGGCGATCCTCGCTGTCGCGCTCAACGCGCGAGCGACGATCAGCGCGCCTGCACCCGTGCTCCCCCAGATCCAGCGAGACCTGGGGATGGATTCAGCGGTCGCCGGCCTGCTTGTCGGGCTGCCCATCCTGCTGTTCGCCCTGGCGGTTCCGCTTGCGAGCGTCATCATCCGCAAGCTCGGCCCCGACCGTGCCGTCGATGTCATGCTTGGCACGATCGTGCTTGGCGTCGTGGTGCGCTCGCTGGGCACAGCCGAGTTCGCGCTCGCGGGCACCGTAGTGCTCGGTGCGGCACTGACGATCGGCAACATCGCCGTGCCCGTGATCATCGGCCGCGAATTGCCGCTTGCCCGGGCGATCAAGATGAACGGGGTCTTCGCCGCCTTCTCGAGCGGCGGCATGATGATCACCTTCGCCGCGACCGCACCGCTCGCACTCGCCTTCGGCTGGGAGATCGCGATCGCGTCGTGGGGCGTGCTCGCGGTGATCGCGTGGATCCCCTGGCTCTTCGCGCGTCGATCCGGCGCAATGACCGCCGCCGGGGAGCAGCCCGAGCGCGCGATGTTCACCGCTCCGATCGAGGCGATCTCAACGATGACCTCGCCCACGCCGGTCATCCGAGGGCCGGTCAACCGCCGCCGGGGGACCTGGACGAGTCTCAGCGTGTGGCTCATCGCCGGCACATTCGCGTGCCACAACTTCGCGTTCAACGTGCTGAGCGGCTGGCTGCCGACGATCCTCGTGGAACGCACCGACCTCTCGATGACATCGGCGGGCCTCGCGCTGTCGATGTTCATGGGATGCGGCATCGTCGGCGCCATGCTGTTCCCGATGCTCGTCGGAAGTCGACCGCCGGCTCCCGTGCTGGCGCTGGTCGGCACGCTGTGGATGTCGGCACCGTTCGGCCTGCTCCTGGCGCCCTCGCTGTGGCCTATCTGGCTCGTGCTCGGTGGGCTCGCCCAGTCCGGGCTCTTCACCGTGCTCTTCGGGTTGATCTACCAGCGGGCCGTCGACAGCGATCACACCCGTCGCATGTTGGCGATGGTGCAGATGATCGCCTACACGAGCGGAGCCACCTCCGCGAGCATCGCGGGATGGCAGTACGACTCGACGGGCGACTGGACGCTCCCGCTCATCACGACGGCCGCAGCAACGGTGGTCATGAGCATCGGTGCCGTGTCTGCCGGCATCCTCGTGTGGCGAGAGCGACGCTCCGGGCGCTGAGCGAGCCGAACTGGCCGCATGCCGCGCACTGGGTCGCGGTGGGGTCGCGGTCGAGTCGGCGCTCAGCCGCGCTCCTGATGCCCGCTCCACAGCACGAGCTGATTGCGGCGGCGCACCCGGGTGCCCGGCGTGATGGTGATGACCTCGCCCTGCGCTCCAGCCGCGAACACGCGTCGCCCAGGCCTGGCGAGCAGCTCATCGGCGAGCGCCGACTCCAGTTCCTTGACTCGCGCTCGCAGCGCCGCCGTCTCATCCTCGAGCTGCAGAATGCGCCTGATGCCCTCGAGGTTGAGCCCTTCGGCGCCCAGCGCAGCGATCTCGCGAAGCCTCGCGATGTCACGCATCGAGTAGCGGCGTGACTTGCCCACCGTGCGGGTAGGCGACACCAGCCCGAGCCGGTCGTACTGGCGCAGCGTCTGGGGGTGCATGCCGGAGAGTTCGGCGGCGACCGCGATCGCGAACAGCGGGGTGTGCTCGTTCATCGTCATCGCGCTCTCCTCTCTGCGGAGCTGGTTCTCGTCCGCTACGCTCGCGCGCGGTCGAGCAGGTCGAGTCTCGGGTTCTCGTCGGGCAGCGATGCCGCGAACGCCTCGAGCTTCTCACGGGCCTCGCCGGGAAGGTGGCTCGGCACGGCCACCTGGACAGTGGCGAGCAGATCACCCGTGGCCTTCGGCGTCTTCACACCACGATCCTTCACGCGGAGCACGCGACCGCTCTGCGTTCCAGGCGCGATCTTCAGTCGCACCGGGTCACCCCCGAGCGTCGGAACCTCGATGGTCGCGCCGAGCGCGGCCTCAGCGAAGGTGACGGGAACGTCGACTCGCAGGTTGAGCCCATCGCGCTTGAACACGGGGTGCTTGCGCACCGTGACCGTGAGGATCAGGTCGCCGGCCTCTCCGCCGTCGGGGCTCGGCTCACCCTTTCCGCGCAGCTTGATCTTCTGCCCGTCGGCGACTCCTGCAGGGATCTTGACCTTGATCGGGCGGCCGTCGCTGCGCTGCAGCTCGACGGTGTCGCCGTGCACGGCTGTGGTGAACTCGAGGGTGACGTTCGCGGTCTGGTCACGACCGCGAGTCGGGCCGCCGAAGCCGCGGAATCCGCCGCTGGTCTGCCCGAACCGGCCGCTGCCGAACATGCCGCCGAGCAGGTCCTCGAAGTCAGCCGTTCGGGCGCCACCGCCGAACACGCCGCCGAAGACGTCTTCGAAGCCGCCCTGGCCCCCTCCACCTGGGGCCGTGAAGCGCGCGCCCGACCCCATTGCGCGCAGCTGATCGTACTCCCGGCGCTGCTCCGGATCGGAGAGCACCGAGTACGCCTCGCTGATCTCCTTGAAGCGCGCCTCGGCCTTCGCGTCGTCGGGATTCGAGTCCGGGTGGAACTGGCGCGCCAGCTTTCGATAGGTCTTCTTCAGGTCGGCGTCGCTGACGTCTTTCGAGACGCCGAGCACGGCGTAGAAGTCCTTGTCGAACCAGTCCTGGCTCGCCATGCGCGTCCCCTCCTCAGGTGGTCGTTCCGGCCGGTGGCCTCATTCAGTGTGTGTACGGATATGCGGATGCCGGTGCTTCGCGCCGAGCGCAGCGGATGCCGGGGCGACCGTGCGGCCGACCCCCGGCATCCGCCGTCTGCGTTACTCTGCGGGCACCGCCACCGCGACCTTCGCGGCACGGAGCAGCCGGTCGCCCAGGGCGAAGCCGACCTGCACCACATCGGCCACGGTCTGCTCGGTCGCTCCGGGCGTCGGCAGCTGCGCGATCGCATCGTGGAAGTTCGGGTCGAACACCTCGCCCTGCTCCCCCACGCGCCGCAGGCCCATCCGCTCGAAGGTGCCCCGCAGCTTCTCGGCGATCAGCGCCACCGCGGAGCCCTCAACGAGGTCGCCATGCTTCTCGGCGAGATCGAGGTCGTCGATCACCGGGAGCAGCGAGCGCACCACGTCGGCCACGACCGCTTCGCGGTTCGCGGCGCGGTCGCGTTCGACGCGCATCCTGAAGTTGACCAGTTCGGCCTCGGCGCGGGCAGCCCGCTCGCGGTACTCCGTGACGAGATCGCGCTCAGCCTCGTCGAGCAGCGCGCGATCCTCAGACGACAGGTCGTCGCTGGGCTGCTCGACGTCGGGTCCCTCGGCTGCGATCAGCTCCTCGGCATCCGTCGTGTCACCGTCTTCGGAGTGCGGCTCGCGCTGCAGCTGCTCGTGCTGCAATCGCTCCTCCGGCACACCCTCCTCCGGGTTCTTCTCGTCGGCCATGCTGACTACTTCTTCTCTTCCTCGTCAACGACCTCGGCGTCGACGATGTCCTCGTCGTCCGAGCTCGACGCGTTCTCGGCACCCGCCGGCTGCCCCTCAGGGGTCTCCGACTGGCTCGAGGCGTAGATGGCCTCGCCGAGCTTCGTCTGGCTCGCGTTGAGCTTGTCGAATGCCGACTTGACCGCCGCCTCGTCGTCACCGGCGAGCGCGTTCTTCAGCGCGTCGAGGTCGCCCTGCACGTCGCTCTTCACGTCGGCGGGCAGCTTCTCCTCGTTGTCCTTGATGAGCTTCTCGATCGAGTAGGCGAGCTGCTCGGCATTGTTGCGCACCTCGGCCGCCTCACGACGCGCCTTGTCCTCAGCCGCGTGCTCCTCGGCCTCGCGCACCATGCGCTCGATGTCCTCCTTCGGCAGCGACGAGCCGCCGGTGATGGTCATCGACTGCTCCTTGCCGGTGCCCTTGTCCTTCGCCGAGACGTGAACGATGCCGTTCGCGTCGATGTCGAAGGTGACCTCGATCTGAGGGATGCCGCGGGGCGCCGGGGCGATGCCGGTCAGCTCGAACGTGCCCAGGTTCTTGTTGTCGCGAGTGAACTCGCGCTCGCCCTGGAACACCTGGATCGCCACCGACGGCTGGTTGTCGTCGGCGGTGGTGAAGGTCTCGCTGCGCTTGGTCGGAATGGCGGTGTTGCGCTCGATGAGCTTCGTCATGATGCCGCCCTTGGTCTCGATTCCGAGGCTGAGCGGGGTCACGTCGATGAGCAGCACGTCCTTGCGCTCACCCTTCAGCACACCTGCCTGCAGGGCGGCACCGACGGCGACGACCTCATCGGGGTTGACGCCCTTGTTCGGCTCCTGGCCGCCGGTCATCCGCTTGACGAGCTCGCTGACCGCCGGCATCCGGGTCGATCCGCCGACGAGCACGACGTGCGCGATGTCGGAGACCTTGATGCCCGCCTCGCGGATCACGTCTTCGAACGGCTTCTTGGTGCGGTCGAGCAGGTCTGACGTCATCTGCTCGAACTGCGCGCGCGTCAGGGTCTCGTCGAGGTTGGCGGGGCCGTTCTCGGTGAGCGAGAGGTAGGGCAGCTGGATGCTGGTCGACATCGAGGAGCTGAGCTCCTTCTTCGCCTGCTCCGCGGCCTCCTTGAGGCGCTGCTTGGCGATCTTGTCGTTCGACACGTCGACGCCGGTGGTGTCCTTGAACCGCTTGATGAGGTGGTCGACCACGCGCTGGTCCCAGTCGTCACCGCCGAGTCTGTTGTCACCGGCGGTCGCGCGTACCTGGATCGTCGAGAAGTCCTCGTCCTTGCCCACTTCGAGCAGCGACACGTCGAACGTTCCACCGCCGAGGTCGAAGACGAGGATGAGCTCGTCCTCCTTGCCCTTGTCGAGGCCGTACGCGAGGGCCGCCGCGGTGGGCTCGTTGATGATGCGGAGCACGTTGAGGCCCGCGATCTCGCCCGCCTCCTTGGTGGCCTGGCGCTCGGCGTCGTTGAAGTACGCCGGCACGGTGATGACGGCGTCGGTGACGCTCTCGCCGAGGTACTGCTCGGCGTCGCGCTTGAGCTTGCCGAGGATGCGCGCCGAGATCTCCTGCGGCGTGTACTTCTTCCCGTCGATCGTCTGGGTCCAGTCAGTGCCCATGTGGCGCTTGACCGATGCGATCGTGCGGTCGACGTTGGTGACGGCCTGGCGTTTGGCGGTCTCGCCGACGAGCACCTCGCCGTCCTTGGTGAACGCGACCACCGACGGGGTGGTGCGCATGCCCTCGGCGTTCGCGATGACGGTGGGCTCACCGCCCTCGAGAACCGAGACCACCGAGTTGGTGGTTCCGAGGTCGATTCCTACTGCTCGAGCCATGTGCTGCGCTCCTTCATATTCTTGGTCAGGGTCAGGTCTGCTGCGACGGATGCTGGATGCCGGCCGTTGCTGCACAGCATCCGATTCGAAGGTCATCGAACTTGAGTCGCGATGTATCAAGTTTGCGCGCCCCGGTGCTGAGTGTCAATTTGCGCGGCCTGG
The DNA here is from genome assembly GCF_029952955.1 of Ruicaihuangia caeni. Classification (GTDB taxonomy): domain Bacteria; phylum Actinomycetota; class Actinomycetes; order Actinomycetales; family Microbacteriaceae; genus Ruicaihuangia; species Ruicaihuangia caeni. Next base: position 233,680 of record NZ_JASATX010000003.1, read on the forward strand.
AAGTTGAGTGTGAATGACTCAAGTCCCCGCTATGTGGAGGGGTTGGTCGCCGTTGCGACCGCTCTCACGGCCCCGTGCCATTCATCAACCGCTCTCACCGCCACGTGCCATTCAGTGCCGTGGCGCGTAGCCGCCTTGCGCGCGCCGGTTCTCCTCCGGTTCACCAGGCGGCACTAGCTTGGCGATATGAGCCAGCCTCCCCAGCATCCGCGTCGCGCCGGCCATGATGCGGCGTCTTCCTCGTCACTGGTCGGAGGCGGGCGAACTGCCAACCCGCCCTCCGCGCAGAGCGGCGACCAGGGCCGGGATGCCGCGCCTCGCAGCCGGGTGTTCGCCTGGGCGCTCTGGGACTGGGGTTCGGCTGCCTTCAACGCGGTGGTCACGACCTTCGTGTTCAGCACATACCTCGCCAGTTCGCTGTTCGTCGACCCGGCCATCGTCGACGCCGCGGGTGAGAACGCGAAAGACCCGGCACTCGTCCGCGCGCTCGCCGATAACGCCAGTCTTGTCGGTGGCGCACTCGCCATCGCTGGCGTGCTGATCGCAGCCCTCGCACCCGTGATGGGCCAGCGCTCCGATGGCTCCGGTCGCCGCAAGTTCTGGCTCGGCGTGAACACCGCGCTGGTCGTGCTCGCGATGGCCGCGATGTTCTTCGTGCAGGGCGCCCCGTCGTACCTCGTGCTGGGGGCCGTCCTCCTCGCAGTCGGCAACGTCTTCTTCGAGTTCGCGAGCGTGAACTACAACGCGATGCTCGTGCAGGTCTCGACTCGCGACAATGTCGGAAAGATCTCCGGTTTCGGCTGGGGCATGGGCTACATCGGCGGCATCGTGCTGCTCGCGGTGCTCCTGCTGCTCTTCATCCAGGATCTCGGCGTCGGCGGGGGTCGAGGCGTGCTGGGCGTGACGACGGACGACGGGTTCAACGTGCGGCTCGCGGTGCTCGCCTCGGCGGTCTGGTTCGCACTGTTCGCACTGCCGGTGATGTTCAAGGTGCCCGAGATCCCCGCCCGCGAGCGCGAGAACCGGGTGGGGTTCCTCGCCTCCTACCGCGTGCTGTTCCGCACGATCGGTCAGCTGGCGAAGCGCAGCCCTCAAGTGCTGCTGTTCCTGCTCGCGAGCGCTGTGTTCCGTGACGGACTCGCCGGCGTCTTCACCTTCGGCGCCATCATCGCCGCCCAGGTGTTCGGGTTCAGCACGACCGAAGTGCTCTACTTCGCCGTGGCAGCCAACGTGGTCGCCGGTGCGGGCACCTTCATCGGCGGCTGGCTCGACGACAAGCTCGGCGCGAAGACGATCATCATGGGCTCACTCGTCGGGCTCGTCATCGCCGGCACCTCAGTGCTGTTCCTCGGAGACGGGAAGGGCGTCTTCTGGGTCGCCGGCCTCGCGCTCTGCCTCTTCGTCGGACCGGTGCAATCGGCGAGCCGCAGCTTCCTCAGCCGAATCACTCCACGAGGCCGCGAGGGCGAGCTCTTCGGGCTCTATGCCACAGCCGGCAGGGCTGTGAGCTTCCTCGCCCCCACGCTGTTCGCGGTGTTCGTCGCCGTCACCGGCGACACCCGCTTCGGCATCCTGGGCATCGTGCTTGTACTGCTCGCGGGCCTGCTGCTCATGCTGCCGGTCAAGGCAAAGCAGTCGGAGCTCGTCTAACTGCAACGGGCGCGCCCACAAGTCATGGGCGCGCCCGCGCTAGCTCAGATGAATGTGATCCCGATCAGGACGCGCCCGTGAGCGCGCCTGCTTCGGCAGCTTCGCTGCCAGCCGCCGAAGGGCCATCCCCGCTGCCGAGAGCCGTGTCGAAATCGATTCGTATGCTGGTTCCGCCCTTCAGTGCCTTCGAAACGGGGCAGCGCTTGTGAGCCGCCTCGACCAGCGCGGCAGCGTCTGCTCGGTCGAGCCCCGGAAGATTCGCAGTGAGATGGGCAGAGAGTTCGAAACCGTTCTCACCCATTGCGATCGTCACGCGCGCGTTCACCGATGGCTCCACGAGCTTGAGTCGGGCCTTGCGCGCTTCGCTGTCGAGCGCCGACATGAAGCAACCCGCGTAGCCGCTCGCGATCAATTGCTCGGGATTGGAGCCGCCACCCTTGCCCCCCAGCGCTTCAGGGATGCGCAATTCAACGTCGAGCGCGCCATCCGACGTGCGAACGCGCCCATTGCGCCCATTGCCGTCGGCCGTGGCGGAGGCGGTGTAGCTCAGCGCTGGCTGCGTCGGCACCGGTTGCTCCTGCGCCCGCTCCGCCTTGTATTGAGCGGCGTCGAAAGCCACCGAGCCTGCCTCGACCAACGCTGTGAACTCATCAACAATCCGCGGTGTCGCCTTTGCAAAGGTTCGGCTGCGGCCGGAGCTGCTCGCATCGTGGATCGCAAGCGAAGCCTCGAGTTGCTTCACAGCGAGCAGTGTCGAGTTGGCAAAGGCCACACCCTCAAGCTGCAGTTCTGGATCGTCGGCGCTGAGGAGGCCGAAGAGTCCGCCGGCCGAGAGGACTACATCCACGTCGTGGTCGGCAACGAGGCGCTCTGCCTCAGCCAGATAGCGCTCACGAATCGCTTCATACGATGCTCGATCGTCGAACGCTCGAGCCGCCTCCGCCGGCGTCATCTCGATGGATCGGATGCCCACCACTCGGGACTCGAGCCCGTACCTTCGGATCTGCTCACGCTTCCAAGCGAGATGGGCGCGATCGATGGTGAGGATGCCGATTCTGCTCCCAAGCAAGGTCGCCTGCAGCATCGCCGCCTCGCCGTACCCGACGACCGGAATGTCGACCGCTGTCTTCGCCTCGTACAGTGCTGCGTCCTGGAAGTGCCCGATCAGCACTGCATCGAACCCTTCCCGCTCGGCCTCTATGACGCCCGCAACCGACTGCACCCCGCAACGCAGCTCGCCTAGCCGACCGGCATCGACGTCAGCGGGTCGCATGCCGCGGATCTCGAATTGGATCCCTGGCGACGCGATCCGCTTCAGATACGTGTCGAGCCTCGCGAGATACGCGCCATGGTGAGCGGGGTCGGTGAAGCTCTGGTAGAGCACTCGACGCTTGGAGTTTTCGGTCATCGTTGTCTCTCCTAGTCGCACGGTCGATGGAGGCTACGAGCAACGGCCGCGACCGCTTCGCGGTCCCACTGCGCAATGGTCGTGCCCTGCTCGCGAAGCACGCCCTTTCGCACCTTGCCGTTCTCAGTCAGGGGCAGCGCGTCCACGATCGTGAAGAAGCGCGGAATCGCAAAGTACGCCAGCATCGGCTTGAGGAACTCGCATACTTCGTCGAAGTCGACAGCGCCGCCCGTCTGCACGACAAGCGCAGCCATCACCTCGTCTTCTCCGAGCTCCGAGTCGACTGGGTACACCGCGGCGTCGGCGATCGACGGATGCATGCGCAAGGCCGACTCGACCTCAACCGAAGAGATGTTCTCGCCGCGTCGTCTGATGACATCTTTCAAACGGTCGACGAAGCGGTACCAGCCGTCGTGGTCAGCAGCGAGTCGGTCGCCGGTGTGGAACCACAAGTCCTGCCATGCCTCGACGGTCTTGTCCGGCATCCCGAAATAGCCGCTCGCGAATGCGAAGGGTTGAGAACTGCGCAGCAGGAGTTCACCCGGTTCGCCAGGCGGCAGCTCAGCGCCAACAGGATCGACGATGCGAGCTTCGAACCCTGGCTGGAGCCGCCCGATGGAGCCGGGTCGCTGCTCGGTGCGGCTCGCGGCGAACACCGAGTTCGTCTCGGTCGATCCGTAGCCGTCGATCAGCGTGACGCCGAACCGCTCAGCGAAGGGACGGAGCAGGTCCGGCGGGGTCGCGGGTGCCAGAGCAGCCGTCACCCTGTGGGCACTGTTGAACTCTGCGGGATCCCGACTCATGAGGATCGACACCATCGCTCCTAGTAGGTACGTGAAGGTCGCGCCGGTGCTCTGCAGTTGGTCCCAGAAGCGGGATGCCGAGAAGCGCTCGCCGAGCACGTAGAGCGCGCCCGAGAAGAGCGCTTGGAAGAACGCGTTGAGCGCGTTGGTGTGGAACAGGGGCAACACCGTGTAAAGCACGTCTCGCTCGGTGATCTCGAGCTGGGTCGAGACATTTCGACCCCACCAGTAGAACTGGGCGTGTGGGCACATCACGCCCTTCGAGACCCCCGTCGTGCCTGATGTGTAGAGGATCGCAGCGGTAGCAGACGGAGCGACGCAGGCTGCGTCGACACTGCCCGTGAACCTTGGAAGTCGAGCAGTGCCGGGGGGCACATCGTTCGCATCATCTGCGAAGACGAAGACCGACTCGAGCGATGCCATGTCGGGGAGTGCTCGAACGAACTGATGAAGGTCGGCCTCACAGATGAGGAGAAGAGCTCCGGAGTTCATCAGGATGTGGTGCAGTTGCTCGCCCCTCGAGGCGGTGTTGATGGGCACCGCCACGGCACCGATCCAGGCACAGCCGAGGATGAGGTCGAGGAGTTCTACCCGGTTGCGGCCGATGAGCGCCACCCGATCACCGACGCCGACGCCCTCGGCGATCAGGAACGCGCCGGCCGCAGATGCTGCATCCCGCACTTCGCTCACCGACCGCCGGAGTTCGCCGATCTGCAACACAGGCCGATCGGGGTCTTCCTCAGCACGACGTTCCAGCATCCGGGGTATGGTGCATTCCTCGAGCGGCCAATCGCGTGCACTCATGTTCGTTCTTCCTCCTGAACCTCAGACCCGCTCGAGGCAGGCACATATGCCACTCGGCCGTCAACGTCGGGGTCCGAGGTGACCTGCACGGTCTCGCCCGGCGCGAACGCCCCGTTTCGTAACGCCGCGACTACCCTCACCTCCGGGGCGACCAAGAGGGTCGCCAACACCGCATGGTGGGGGTTCACGACGCGCGTCGTGTGCTCGACGACACCGCGATCCACGCTGGCTGTCACGAAGCCATCGGAACCGCATCGCGAGCAGAGGAGGGGTTCGGGGAACGCGCCTCTGCCGCATTCGCCGCATCGGAAGATCGTGAGCGTCACGCCGCAGCCTCCAGCACCGTCACGTTGCCACACGATCCATAGCGGTAGAGCACCATGCCATAGCCGGTGACCGCCCCGATGCGCGCCTTCGCGGCCTGGCGATCCCCGGCCTCACGTCGAAGCTGCCTGACGACCTCCACGAGCCCGTGCATGCCACCGGCGGAGCCTGCCTGGCCAGCCGATAGCTGTCCACCCGAAGTGTTCAGCGCGTAATCACGCGTCGCCACCCGTTCTCGTATGAACCGCGATGTGTCACTCGCGTGCACAACCCCGAGGTCGTTGAGTTGTGCGACAACCATCGCTGGGTAATCGTCGTAGACCGAGAGCACGTCGATATCCGAAGGCGCGACTCCGGTGCTCTGCCACGCCGCGTCGGCACTTTCCGCCACTCCGGTGACCAAGCCGTTCCCGCCTTGATCGTCTCGATTGAAACTGCTCGTCACACCAAGCACGCGCGCCCGAGGCATGCCCGTCGCACGATCATCGGCGACTACGACCACGGCGTTCGCGCCTGTGACCGACGGCACGCAGTCATATCGTCGCAGAGGATCGGCGACCATGGGAGCAGCGAAGTACTCCTCCAGCGACAGCGGCTGGCGATACACTGCCCCAGGATTGAGACCAGCCCAGGATCGCTGCGCGACTGCGATACGCCCATAGTCCGCAGGCTCGAGGCCGCGTTCCTCCATCTGCCGAGTCGTCAGCATGGCGAACAGTGCGTTGGGGCCCGTGAGCGGCAGCGGGGAAAGATGCTCCTCAGTTGCTCGGTTGTAACGCGTGACAAGCTTCTCGAAGGCGGCGGCGTCCATTCGATCTCCCGCGACCAAGACGATCGCAGATGCCGCGCCCGCCTCGATCGCGTGCACGGCGTGTTGCAGGAGATTGCCGGCAGAAGCACCGCCGTTGGTGTCCTGCATCAGCCATCGCACCTTGAGGCCCATGCGCCATGCGAGGTCGATTGCGTGATCTGGTTCGAGCGTGAAGCTGCACACGCCGAAGCCATCGATTTGACGGTGGTCGAGCCCGGATTGCGTGATCGCGTCGCGGACGGCTCGCGCAAGAACTCGGTGCGTCGTCTCCGACGGCGATGGGTGCCGCGTGTAGGAGGTCTCGCTGGCAGCGATGATCGATGCGGCGGCCAATGGGTGCTCCTTTCATGGCCGGGCCCGCGCCGCTCGTGGCGGAACGGGCCCGGTAGACGATTCAATCGATCAGAGCTGGGTGTAGAGCTCGTCCGCCTCGAATCGGTTCTTGATGATCCCGAGCTCCGCCATGAGATCGATGATCTTCTGGATCCCTTCCTCGTTCCACTTCGTCTGGAACAGCGGGAGGTGCATTGCTGCGGCGGTCTCCGCGTCCATGTTCGAGTGGTTGGGCATCGTGCGCTCGGCAACGCCCGACGGGTCGGCCTCGATGTCCCTGACGGCCTGCTCAAGCGCTTCACGGAAGGCCTTGATCGCACCCTCGTTCTCTTCAAGGAACTTCTTCGAAGTCGCGAACAGACCCTGCGGGCCGTTCTGCACTGCGAGGGGGCGCAGTTCCAGTTCCTTGCTCGCTGCGCTGAGCGTCGGCTCGGTCAGGAAGACCGCGTCGACGTCACCCGCGCCCAGCGCCCCGGCCATGTTGGCCTGCGGGATCTCGACGAACTCCACCTGCTTCGGGTCGAGCCCTGCATCGAGCATTTCGCCGGAGAGGAAGATGTCTCCAACCGAGTTCAGCGACGGTGTGGCCACCTTCTTGCCGATCAACTCGTCGATCGACGCGAGCGGTGAATCGTCCGTGACGTAGATGGCCGCCATGTACTCGTCGGTGCCCTCGATGCCAAAGGCTCCGATGGTGACGGGCAACCCAGCGGAGTGCGCGTTGACGAGGGTCGGATAGGACACCAAAGCGATCTCGGTGCTCGACGACACGAGCGAGTTGACCGCGGTCGCTCCGTTGGCGGCGGGCACGAGTTCGACCTCGAGTCCGCGCTCCTCGAAGTAGCCTTCATCGATCGCAACGAACACCGGCAGTGAGTCAGCCACCGGCGGGATCGAGACCCGCAGTTTTGTGGTTTCAGTTGCGGATCCGGTATCTGGTGTCGCACCTGTGTCGTCGCTGGCGCAGCCGGCCAGCGCGGCCAGCCCGAGCGCCGCCGCGAGAACCGTGGCGCCGAGTCGAGTTGTAGTTCGCTTCATTGCGGACCTCCTTGGTTGAGCAGTGAAATGTGATGGGAACCGGTGGTTGGAGCAGGGTGGGCTGCGGCCCGGAGTTTCGTCAGCGCAGCACCGGAACTGCGAAGTTGCTGGTCGTTGGAATGGCCTCACCGGGCCCGTACAGTCCCGCAGGCTTCGCGCGCCGGATCAACTGCGCGATCTCGCTTCGTGTAGAGACGAACACGGGGTTCTCGCGGGAACGAATCTGGTCTCGCGGCACCGGCAGCGGCACAGCGGTGTCGGCGGTGAGCACAGTGGGCGACTTGCTCAGCGAGAGCACCCGGTCGCTCAAGTAGACGCTCTCATCGACGTCGTGGGTCACGAAGAGGATCGTCATGTCATACAGTTCGCGTACGCGCAGCACGAGGTCTTCGAGATCGGAACGCGTCTGGGCGTCTACCGATGCGAACGGCTCATCCATGAGCATGAGCTGCGGGCGCATGGCGATCGCGCGCGCAATCGCCACCCGCTGCTGCATTCCGCCCGAGAGTTGCCACGGATAGCGCCCTGCGAAGTTCTCGAGGCCTACTGCCTCCAACGACTCGCGCACGCGGTTGCGTCGCTCTTCCGCGCCGACTCTGCCGAGCAGCGGAAACTCGACATTGGCGCCGACCTTGCGCCAGGGGAACAGTGAGCCGCGGTAGTCCTGGAACACCATCGCCAGCCCCTTAGGCACGCCGTTGATGGCTTCCCCGGCGAGTGATACCGTGCCGCTCGTCGGCTTCAACAGGCCCGAGAGCGCCCTGAGCAGCGTGGTCTTGCCACAACCGGATGGGCCCACGATCGACACGAACTCTCCGCGATTCACCGTGAGTGAGAGGCCGTCGAGCACGACGTGCTCGCCTTCTTCTGTCTGGTAGACGTGTCGCAGGCCATCAACGACCAGCAATGCTTCTGTCATAGTCATGCTCCCGTCAGGCGACGACTGCTTTGTAGAGGTGGTGCCAGCGGAGGAACAGGCGTTCCAGAGCTGACAGGAGGAGGGTGGTGATGTATCCGAGGATCGACAGGGCAACGATGAACGCCCACATCTCGAGAAATTGGAACGACCGCTGCGACTGCATGAGGCCGAACCCGATGCCGTCTGACGATGCGACCAATTCCGAGGCGACGAGCAGGATGATGCCGAGCCCAGTAGCGGTGCGGATGCCGGCGAAGATACCGGCGCTCGCCGAAGGCAAGATCACGCGGAACAGCGTCGAGGCACTCGTGCGCCGCGAAACGGTGGCGGTATCGAGATATGACTCCGGCACCTGACGCACAGCGCTGTAGGTATTGAACAGCACCGGCCAGATCGCACCGAAGGTGATCAACGCGATACGCATTTCGTTTCCCGTGCCAAGAAGCACAAGCGCCATCGGCAGCAGCACCGGCCCGGGCAGCGCTCGCATGAAGTGCAGCAGCGGCTCCACGAACTGGGCGACTACACGCACCCTGCCGAGCAGCACTCCGAGCGAGACGCCCACGGCGACCGCGATGAGGACTCCGATCACAAGACGCTCAAGACTAGGAACGACGTCCACATGGAATGCGTCGGTAAGCACCCCGTTCTCAAGACCGGCCGAGAACCAGAGCTGGTATCCCGCGGCGAGAATCTCGGTTGGCGGGGGGAAGAACAGTGATTCTCCTGTCACCGCGGCGAGCTGCCAAGCCAGGATCAGGACTACAGCGACGGCCCACCCGAGAGCGGCCCGCACGCCCGGCGAGGTGAGTTTCATTCGGCGCATCGTCACTTCTCCCCTCTGCGCGCCCAGGCGGCGTATCGCCGGTCGAGCCCTGCCACGATCGCGTTGACGAGCACACCGAGTACGCCCGCAATGACCACCCCGGCGGTCACGGCCTGCATCCCTTGGGGCTGCATGCTCTGTTGAAGCAGCCAACTGCCCAGCCCCTGGGTGCTGCCACCGATGTACTCGGCGCCGACGCAAAGAATCAGAGAGATCGAGACGGTGATGCGTACACCCGTGATGAGCGCGGGAACCGCCGAAGGCCACACGACACGACGGATCACGGTGCTTCGACTCCAGCCGAAGGACCTACCCGTCGACTTCGCCACACTGTCGGTCTCGTGCACGCCATGGATCACGTTCGTCAGCAGCGGCCAAACGCATCCGAGCGCGACGATGGCGGCTTTCATCTCGGTTCCCTGCCCAGCGATGAGAACCGCGAGCGGGACGAAAGCGATAGGAGGCAGCGGCCGCAAGAGCTCGACGACGGTAGAGGCGAGCGCGAAGGCAGCGTTCGAGATGCCGAGGAGCAGTCCAAGCGGCACCGCGATGACGAAGGCGATGCCGAGACCAAGGAACGACACTGCGACGGTGCTGCCGACGTGACCGAGGAACACAGGGTCAGCCAGCAGTCCCACCGAGCGAATCAGAGTCTCGCTCGCCCCGGGCAGGTTGTTGCGTGGCAGAAGGCCGAACACAACGACGATCTCCCACAGAACCAAGAAACCGAGAGTGCCCAGCGCACCGAAGAGCGCCGTGCGACCCTTGGTTCGTTTTCCTGCACCGGCTTTCGTGAGCGCGCCAGTCCGCGGCTGCTGCGAGGAAGTTTCTGGGGCTTTCTGCTCGACTGTCATGACCACCTCGTCAACTCCTCGCCCCCAGGAACCAGCTCGCGGGCGCCATGTGCTCGCTCGACGTCGTGAGCGAGATCGAGCCCAAGGAATTTAACAGCGTTACGGCTGAGCACCGCCTCGCGCTCCCGCTCAGTGAGGAATTCCGCGGTGCGGATGAGGCGTCCCGACGGCTGCTCCCCGAGCGGGTACGGGTAGTCGCTGCCCAGCATGATGCGCTCAGCGCCCATGGTGTCGACCAGCAGGCGCAGCGCGGGTTCGCTGAAGACCACGGAGTCCACGCTGAACCGGTCGAGGTAGTGCGAAGGGGGGTGCTCGGAGGTCGCCACCAAGTCGGGCCGGCCGCGCCAGGCGTTGTCCATCCGTCCCACCCAGTATGGGAATGAACCTCCGCCGTGCGCGAAGCAGATGCGCAGCGACTCAGGAAGCCGGTCGAACCCGCCGCCCAGCACCAGCGACAGGATCGACAAGTGCGTCTCTGCCGGCATGCCTACGAGCCACTGCGCCATCCATCGGTTCGTCCGCACGGTGTTCGGCATGTCCCACGGGTGCACGAACACCGGCACGTCGCGATCGGCGCAGTGCTGCAGGAACGTGACGATGGCATCATCGTCGAGATCGCGATCGCCGACATGGTTGCCGATCTCCACGCCTCGGTGCCCATTGTCAATGCACCGGTCCAGTTCACGGCAGGCGGCATCGGTGTCTTGCAGTGGCACCTGTGCGAAAGGGACCAAGCGGTCCCCCGCGGGCTCACATATCTCGAGCGCCAGATCGTTGAATATCTTCGCCACCCGCGTTGCCTCACCCGCGTCGCGAGCGTACGAGAAGAACAAGGGCGTAGGTGAGACGACCTGGATGTCAATGCCATCGGCATCCATCTGCTCCAGTCGCTCGTCGGCATGCCACGCGTTCGCCGAGAGCGGCCGGAACTCGGAGGAACCGACCATGATCATGGCTTCGCGCTCGTTCTCGACGCGGAGCCATGGCCACGGCCCGGTTCCCCCGGTGGCCTCCTCGAGATCGGGCCATCCCTTCGGCACGTAGTGCGTATGGACGTCGATCGTCGGAGTGGTCGTCTGCATGAGGGTTCTCGAACTCCCGCTCAGCCGCGACCGGGGTGCACGGTGCCGCAATCGCTGCAGGTGCGACCGGCATCGTCGCGTGCGTAGAACTCTTCGAAGACCGGCGGCAGGTCCTGCACGATGTCGCGCACCTGCAGCTCGACCTCGTGCACGAGGTTGCTGCAGTTCTGGCAGTACCACTGGAACTTCTCGAGGGTGCCCTCTTCGCGGATCTTCTCGATCACGATTCCAATCGAGCCGGCTTCGGGGCGCTGCGGCGAGTGAGGGATGTACCCCGGGAGCAGCCACATCTCACCCTCGCGGATGTCGATACGACGCACGCCTTCCTCAGTCATGATGTTGACGTGCATGTTGCCGCGCACCTGGTAGAAGTACTCCTCGTACGGGTCGACGTGGAAGTCGGTGCGCTGGTTGGGTCCGCCGACCACCTGGACGATGAAGTCCTTGGCGACTGGCCACATGGCCTTGTTGTTCACCGGCGGCTTGAGGGAGCCCTCGTTCTCGGAGAGCCACTGCTCGAAGTTGTACTTCTCGGGCACGCTGGTTGCGAGCCTCTCGGGAACGGTCGTCATTGATCTTCTCCATTCGATCGGGGCCTGTAGGCCACTGCTTGGATTTCGATGAGCAGATGGGGATGCGGTAGTTGATGCACCGCGACCGTGGTCCGCGTGGGACCGGTCTCGTCGAAGAGCTCGGCGTAGACCTCGTTGTAGCCGCCGAAGTCGTTCATGTTCACGAGGTAGGCCGTGACCTGCACCAGGTCATCGAGCGATGCGCCCACCGTGCCGAGGATCTCGCCGATGTTCTCGATGACCGCCCGAGTCTGCGCGCGGATGTCGAGATCGGTGGTGCCGAGCTCGTCGACCGAGACGCCGACAAAGGTGTTGTCGGGCCGCCGGCTGCTAGTGCCTGAGACGTAGATGAAGTCGCCCGCCACCTTCACGTGAGGAAAGCGCCCACGTGGTTTGGCGAGGTGCTCGATCACACTTGCGCCAGTCATTCGGCGGCTCCTTCCGCTTCGTTCCCCTGAATGCAGAGTTCGACCTGGCCGAGTTCGGCGATGAGCGCCGTGATACGGGATGCCGTGGAAGCCGCCACCGCGGCAGTCGCCGCTCCCGCGAGCACCACTGATCCGGCGGGCAGCGAGTACCTGGCAGTAGTCAGCATGCCCGCGAGCCGTTCCAGCGCTCGCACCGGGTGACCCAGGATGTCAGAAGTGCTGCCGGTCTCGACAATGCGCCCATCGGCGAACAACGAGACGGCGAGGCCGTCAATGTCGCGCCGGAAGCGCTTCCAATCCCCGAGCACGTAGCACGCGGCGGACGTGTTGTCGGCCACGACATCGCTCAGGCTGAATCTGAAATCGCGATACCTGGAATCGATGACTTCGAGGGCAGGAGCGATCGCGTCTACGCTGGCGACGAGTTCGCGCGCGGTGGTGCCGGGCGCGACATCACGCGAGAGGCGGAAGGCCACCTCTGGCTCGACCCGGGGATGCACGAATCCTGTCAATTGAAGGCTCTCTCCCGAACGCAGGTGCATCTCGTCGGTGAGAAAGCCGACGATGATCTCGTCCACTCCCATCTGCGCCATCTTGGCTTCGCTCGTGAAGCCCAGCTTCGCCCCGGTCAACTGCTCGCCGCGCTGCTGCCGTAGCCGAAGCAGACGCGCCTGCACCTGGTACGCCGCGTCGAGCGACAGTGCCTCGCCGAACTGCTCGATGGGCTCGCCCGTACGCTGTGCTGCGTCGATCTGCGCAGCGATCTCGTCGATGGAAGAGGCGACCGTCTCCACGTGGGTCGTCATGCCTGCCTCCCATCGCTCGGTGTGGCGTCACTCAGCGTCACGCAGACGTTGGTCGGCTCCGTGTAGAAGGCGAGTGAGTGCATGCCCCCCTCGCGTCCGATTCCCGACAGGCCGGCTCCGCCGAACGGCGAGCGCAGGTCGCGCATGAACCAGTTGTTGACCCACGAGATGCCGACCCGCATGCTGCCCGCGACCCGGTGACCGCGCTCGAGATCGTTGGTCCACACGGATGCCGCGAGGCCGTACTTCGTGTCATTGGCGAGTCCGATTGCCTCCTCTTCGGTATCGAAGGGGATGAGGCCAGCAACCGGGCCGAAGACCTCTTCACGCATGACTCGCGCGTTGTGCGCCAGGCCGGTCCAGAGCGTGGGTTCGATCCACGCACCGCCTGACAAGTCTGAGCCGAGGTCGGGGATGCCGCCGCCGGTGACGACCCGCGCGCCCTCGTCGCGCGCGAGTTCGAGGTACGAGAGCACCTTCTGGCGGTGCGCGGTCGAGATCAGCGGCCCCGTCGTCGTCGCCTCGTCCTCAGGCCGGCCGAGACGAAGCGCCTCGGCGCTGTCGACGAGGCGAGCGACGACTTCGTCGAAGATCGGCCGCTGGATGTAGACCCGCTCTGTGCACAGGCACACCTGACCCGTGTTGGTGAAGATGGAGCGGGTGAGCCCATCGACCGCGCGATCGATGTCAACATCGTCGAACACCAGGGCTGCGTTCTTGCCCCCGAGTTCGAACGAGACCGGGCGCACATAGGGCGCAGCAGCGCGCATGATCGTCGATCCGGTCGATGACTCTCCGGTAAATGTGATGCCATCGAGGTCGGGGTGGGTCGTGATGAACTCGCCCGCCGAATCAGGGCCGAAGCCGTGCACAAGGTTGAACACGCCTTCTGGCACACCAGCTTCGGCCATGATCTCGGCGAGCACCGTCGCAGACGACGGCGTCTCCTCAGACGGCTTCACGACCACTGCGTTGCCGCACGCGAGCGCGGGTGCGACCTTCCAGGTGAGCAGCAGCAGGGGCAAGTTCCAGGGCACGATCACGCCGACAATTCCGACCGGCTTCCGCAGCGCGTAGTTCAGGGCCCGGCGTCCATCGGGCATCTCTGTCAGGTACGAGTCGATACCGGCCGATGCCATCATGTCGGCGAACGCGCGGAAGTTGGCTGCGGCACGGGCGATGTCCAGGCCCCGCGCGAGGTGCAGCGGCTTGCCGGTGTCGCTGACCTCAGCGGCGAGCAAGTCGTCGAAGCGCGCGTCGATGCGGTCGGCGATCCGCCGCAGCAGCGCCGCCCGCTCTCCTGCACCAGTGCGGCCCCATGGGCCCTCGAGCGCGGTGCGCGCGGAGCGCATCGCACTGTCGACGGTGTTGCGATCGGCCTCGGCGACCATCGCGACCAGGGCGCCGTCGACCGGGCTGCGCTTCTCGAACGCGCGATCGGCCTCGACGAACCGGCCGCCGACGAAGTTGCGCAGCGTGATCGCACTCAGTGTCGTAGTGGCTGTCATGGGGTGCTCTCTGGCTCATGCCGTGCCACCTCGATACGCGAGTTCGCTCATCGTTGAGTGGCGGTCGATCCAACACCGCAGTTGTGCGGATGGCTCCTAGTGTTCGCGACTCGAAGCCATGCTGTCGAATGCCTTTACCCACACGCGCCATGTCTGTTTGGGCATAGCATGCCGGTTATGGACACCCGAGCCCTGCTGAACGGCCAGCTCAAGCTGCGCCACTTCGTCCTGGCCCTCACCATCGCCGAACACGGCAGCATCGTGAGGGCAGCTGAGCATCTCTTCGTCACCCAGCCAGTGATCAGCCGGGCCCTGCGCGAGCTCGAGCAGCTGCTCGGAGTTCCCCTCTTCGAGCGCGGCGCACGAGGCGTGAGCCCAACGGTCTTCGCCGAGGTATTCCTCGAGCACGCTCGCGCCATCGTCGGTCACGTGCAGCAGGCCAAGGAGCACATCGACGAACTCGCCGACGCGACCCGGGGCGAGGTGACCGTCGGAACGTATGTGGCGGGCGGAAACCTACTGCTGCCCAGGGCGATTGCGTGGCTCAAGCGCGAGCGTCCCCACCTGGTCGTGCGGGTACGCGAAGCGACGCCCGATCGCCTTCGCAGCAGCCTGGTGTCTGGCGATGTCGACCTCGTCGTGGGCCGGCTCACGCCACAACGTGGCGACACTCCACTGAGGCAGATCGCCCTGTACCACGAGCCCTTCCGCATCGTCGCGCGCGCAGGCCACCCGCTTTTCCAGCAGGGACGGCCGGAACTCGCTACGCTGCGCGAGCACCCGTGGGTACTGCCGGTGGGCCAGACCGCGTTGCGCGGTGAGTTTCTCGAAGCGTTCGCTCGGGAGCGGATCGCACCGCCCGTGGAGCAGGTCGAGTGCTCGTCGCCGATGACGATTCGCACAATGGTCGCGGAGACTGATTTCCTCGCGATCGTCCCGCACACCGTGGCGAGTTCGGACCCATTGTTGCGCATGGTCGACCTCCCACTCGAAGCGGTAGGCCAGACCGTCGGGGTGACGATGCTCGACGACCGCACGGCGACACCGAGCACCGCCTTCATGCTGAGTGCGCTCGAGCAGGCGGCCGCCGGCATCCGCGATTCGCTGCGTGACTCGACACCGTTCGCTAACGCTGGCGCAACCCCATAACGGCGCCGTTGCCCAGGCAACACAGCCATGCCCTGACGGTGCGCGCGCAAGAATTTAGGCATTAGCGAGAACCGGCGCCAACGGGCAGCATGCTTGGGGCACCTGCGTATCTCGCGCGTGCCCCCGCCAGTCATGACGATGGAGTCCAGTTCTATGCGCGTTTTCGAGAAGGTCGCCGACACCCTGGTCGAGCTTGGAGTGACCACTGTGTTCGGGGTGATCGGCAGCGGCAATTACGAGGTGACCCGCGCGTTGATCGAGCGCGGCGCGCGGTACGTCGCTGCCCGACACGAGGGGGGTGCCGCTTCCATGGCCGATGCCTTCGCCAGGCTCGGCGACTCGGTGCCGGCGATCTCGCTGCATCAGGGATGCGGCCTCACCAATGCCATCACGGGCATGACCGAGGCCGCGAAGTCGGGATCGCCGATGATCGTGCTGACCGCCGAGGTCGCCGCCTCGGCCATCCACTCGAACTTCAAGATCGAGCAGGACCGACTGGTCGAATCGATCGGGGCTGTGAGTCTGCGCATCACTCGAGAGAGCGCGGCGCGCGACATAGAGCTCGCGTACCGCACTGCCGTGACCCGGCGTGTTCCTGTGGTGGTGAACCTTCCTCTCGACGTGCAGGCCGCGGAATCCACGGAACAGCACTCGCCTTCGTTGCCCGCGCTCCCGGACGCCCCTGCACCCGCGGCCGCAGACGTGACTCGCATCGCTGACTTGATCCAGGCAGCGGAACGCCCGGTGATCGTGGCCGGTCGGGGTGCGCGGGGGGCCGGCCCTGAGCTGCGCGAACTGGCCGAAGCGGCGGGCGCGCTCGTCGCTACGTCGGCGGTGGCCCGCGGGCTGTTCAACGGCGATCCTTTCTCGCTGGACATCTCAGGCGGTTTCAGCACACCGCTGGCCGCGCGCTCTATCCAGGAAGCCGACTTGATTCTCTCGTTCGGTTCGGCGCTGAACATGTGGACCATGCGGCACGGCACGCTCATCGGAGAGCACGCCAAGGTCGTGCAGATCGACATCGACCCGATGGCCCCGGGCAAGCACCGCCCGGTCGATCTCGGGGTGGTGGGTGACGCCGCGGCAACTGCGGCCGCGTTGACTGCCGAGCTGCGTGGGCGTGGGCTTCAGCGCGAGGGATATCGCACCGGCCAGCTACGTGAATCGATTGCCCGCGAAGGCCGGTGGAACCAAGTGCCGTTCGAGGATCTCAGCGATGGTGAGCGCATCGACCCTCGCGCGTTGACAATCGCCTTGAACGACATGCTCGACGACGACCGCGTCATCGCCGTCGACTCCGGCAACTTCCTCGGCTACCCCAGTGCCTTCCTCGACATCCCAGATGAGAACGGGCTGGCGTTCAGCCAGGCATTCCAATGCGTCGGCCTCGGGCTCGCGAGCGCGATCGGTGCTGCGTTCGCCCAACCCGAGCGGCTGCCGGTGTGCGGCACCGGCGACGGTGGTGCGCTCATGGCGGCAACCGAGCTCGAGACGGTGGCGCGCCTCGGCATCCCGATGGTCGTGGTCGTCTACAACGACGCCGCGTACGGCGCGGAACTCCACCACTTCGGCGAGAGCGAGCAGGACCTCGGGTTCATCACGTTCCCGGACACCGACTTCGCCGCCATCGCGCGCGGCTACGGCTACACTGCCGTCACCGTGCGCGAGAAGGCCGACCTCGAGCCCGTACGCTCGTGGCTGGAGGGCCCGCGCGATACGCCGCTGCTGATCGATGCGAAGATCGCGCGAGTCGAGTCGTGGTGGCTGGCCGAGGCGTTCAAGGGCCACTGACAGACCGAGCTCAGGGCTCCTGGCGACAGACGCAGGAGCCGACTGCGGCATCCGATTGCTACGAAGGAGAAGCATCATGACCGACACCACCGTCACCTCGGCCGAAGCCGGGTCGAAGACCGGAATCGCCGCGCTGCTCGCCGACCTTGCAGACGGTCGCATCGAGGTGCTCGACCTCACTGCACCGCTCAGCGCGACGACACCCGCGCTGCGTCTGCCTGCACCCTTTCCGAACCTGATCGACCTCAGCCTCGAAAAGGTCGCCGCATTCGACGACGACGGGCCCTTCTGGGCGCACAACAACATCCACGTCGGTGAGCACTACGGCACGCACGTCGACGCACCCGCCCACTGGGTATCCGGTCGCGACGGCCGTGATGTGTCCCAGCTCCCCGTCGAGCGTCTGGTCGGCGAGGCCGCAGTGATCGACATGACGGCAGAAGTCGAGGCGGATCCTGACTTCCTGCTCGAGATCGAGCACATCGAGGCATGGCAATCCGAGCACGGTCCACTGCCCGTGGGCGGCTGGCTGCTCTACCGCACCGGGTGGGATCAGTACGGGCACGACGAGAAGCTGTTCCTGAACACGGATGCCGACGGAGCCTCTCACACCCCGGGAGTATCCGCGGCCTGCGCGAAGTGGCTGGCCGAGGAGACGCCGCTCGCAGGATTCGGCGTCGAGACCGTGGGGATAGACGCGGGCCGCGGATTCGAGCTCGACCCGCCCTTCCCGGTGCACTACCACCTGCTCGGCAATGACAAGTACGGCGTGACGTCTCTGAAGAACCTCGATCGGCTGCCCGCTCGAGGTGCGCTCATCGTCGTGACTCCGTTGCCGATCGTCGGCGGCACGGCTAGTCCCGCACGCGTGCTCGCGCTGGTCGAGCAGAGCTGACCGCCGCAGAGCGTGGTCGACAGCTCGTCGTGCGCCGTGACGGACCGGTGCGAGTTCGTTAACCTGTGGCTATGACAGCGCAGTCACGACCGATCGGGTTCTGGTTGAAACTCGTCGACCGGTTGATCGACGACCGATTCATCACCGTGCTCGAAGAGCACGGCGTCACGCGGCGACAGTGGCAATTGCTGAACGTGCTCTCGGCCGGCGAGGCCGATGTGGCTCGCCTCGACGCTGCCGTGGCGCCGTTCATCGAGGGAGCCGACGGCGAGTCGTCGGTCGAGCACTTGACCGAACTCATCGAGAGCGGCTGGGTGGGAGCCACTCAGGGCGGCTATGAGATCACGGAGCGCGGCTCGGTCGCCTTCGGCAGGCTCAGCGAGGTGGTGAGCCAGCTTCGGGATGACCTCGGGTCGGATGTCGACGAAGCCGACTACGACACGACGCTGCGCACGCTCGAGGCGATGGCGCGCAACCTCGGGTGGCGCGAAGACTGACGCCACCGAGGAGCCCCGCCGTCACGGGGCCCCGGCATCCGCGAGCCCGCCGTGGTGGTGATCAGACGAAGCGGGCCGTGACCGGGCCGAGTGCGCCGAAGTGCGCCGTCACTGTGTCGCCGGCGGATACCGCAACCGCGGCGCAGACCGATCCGGGCATCACGACTTCGCCTGCCTCGAGTGAGACCCCAAGTTGCCCGAGCGTGTTCGCAAGCCACACGAGCGACCCGATCGGCGATCCGAGCACGGCTCCGCCGGCGCCGGTGTCGACGACCGCGCCGTTCTTGGTGAGCACGCATCCCGTCGTGAAGAGGTCGATGTCGCGCAGCTCCACCGGCCTGGTGCCGAGTACGACGCCGCCCGAACTCGCGTTGTCGGCGATCGTGTCGACGAGGGTGATCTTCCAGTCGGCGATGCGCGAGTCGATGATCTCGATCGACGCGATCGCGTAGTCGACGGCCTGGATCGCCTCAGCGACCGTCACGCCCGGGCCGGCGAGCGGCTTCTTGAGCATGAACGAGATCTCAGGCTCCACCTTCGGGCTAATGAATCGGCTCGCCTCGATCGGCATCGAGTCGAGGTGGAACATGTCATCGAGCAGCACGCCGTAGTCGGGCTGGTCGACGCCGAGCTGCCGTTGCATCGCAAGCGAGGTGAGCCCGACCTTGCGCCCTCGGATCGTGCGTCCGGATGCCGTCCATGCCGCTACCTGGTGCTGCTGGATCGCGTACGCGTCGGCGACCTGCAGCCCTTCGACCGTGGAGGTGATCGGCGCTATGGGCTGCTTGCTGTCGTACGCGGCGAGCAGTGCGTCTCCGAGACGGGCGTGGTCGGTGCTGGCGGTCATGCGGTTGCGTTCTCTCTTCCTTGGGGCGCTGATCGCCGTCTGCGGCGACGGCGGTGTAATCGTCGGACTCAGGCGGTGCGGCGGTCGGCTTCGCGCGGGGTCTTCGGAGCGCGGTATCCGAGCCGGATCGAAAGCTGCTCGGCACCGTCTCGTACCGCCTCGACCCAGTGCTCCTGGGGCTGCTGCTCCCAGCGCGGCACGGGCACCGAGGTGCTGATGGCCGCGACGACGGCTCCACTCGCATCGCGCACGGGCGCGGCAACGCACGTCACGTTCTCGGCCGACTCCTCGCGCTCGAAGGCGACGCCGTCGTGGCGCACCTGTTCGAGTTGCGCTTCGAGTTCCGCGATGGTCCCGATCGAATTCGCGGTGAGCTTCGGCAGCCGAGTTCCGTCGGGAAAGAGCACTCGCACCTGGTCTGCGGTCAGCGCGGCGAGCAGGGCCTTGCCCAGCGCCGTCGCGTTGGCAGGCAGCGTCTTGCCGATGCTCGACGGCATGCGCACAATGTCCCTCGCCTCGATCTTGGCGAGATAGAAGACCTCGGCGCCCTGGCGGAGCGCGACGCTCACAGTCTCGCCCAGACGGTCCGACAGCATCCGGGCGACTTCGTTCGCTGCCGCCAACATGTCGAAACGTGCCGAATACGCGTTGCCGAGCTGCAGTAGGCGCACACCGAGCCGGAACACTCCCCGAGACTCGTCCTTCTCCAGGTATTCGCGCGCAACCAGCGTGTTGATGAGCTCGTGCACGCTCGTGCGCGGCAGCCCCGTGAGCTTCACGACCTCGGCAGCCGAGAGCTCGGTGTCGTCAGCGAGGAAGAGTTCGAGGATATCGAACGTGCGCATGACTGCGGGGGTGAGCCTTGCCATGCGCACATGCTAGCATCCTGTCGATAGTTCGAACGGCTGTCGAAATATCGAACAAGGAGGCGCCATGGGCGGCAAAGCGGCTGCGAACGCAGCCATCATCGGGTCGGGGAACATCGGTACCGACCTCATGATCAAGATCCTCCGCGGCAGCGGAACCCTCGCGATCAAGGCGCTGGTCGGAATCGACCGGCAGAGCGACGGACTCGCCAGAGCGCAGCGCCTCGGCGTCGAGGCGATCGCGACCGGCGTTGATGGCTTGATCGCGCATCCCGTCTTCGAAGAGATCGACATCGTGTTCGATGCCACCTCGGCCGGCGCGCACAAGGTCAACGCCGAGAAGCTGCTCGCCGCGAAGCCGTCGATTCGACTGCTCGATCTCACCCCCGCCGCGATCGGCCCGTATTGCGTGCCGGTGGTCAACCTCGAGGAGCACCTCGACGCGCCGAACCTCAACATGGTCACCTGCGGCGGCCAGGCGACGATTCCGATCGTGGCTGCCGTATCGAGTGTGACGAAGGTCGCCTACGCCGAGATCGTCGCGTCGATCGCCAGCAGATCGGCCGGGCCGGGCACGCGCGCCAATATCGACGAGTTCACGGAGACCACCTCCGCCGCCATCGAGTCGATCGGGGGCGCCCAGAAGGGCAAGGCCATCATCGTGCTGAACCCGGCCGAGCCTCCGTTGATGATGCGCGACACCGTGTTCACGCTCTCGGAGCCCGCCGACCAGCACGCCATCGAAGCGGCGATCGAGCAGATGGTCGCCGAAGTCAACCAGTATGTGCCGGGCTACCGCCTCAAGCAGCAGGTGCAGTTTGAACTCATCGATGTGCCGGTCAACATTCCGGGCGTCGGTCAGTTCTCGGGTCTCAAGACCAGTGTCTTCCTCGAGGTCGAGGGTGCGGCGCACTACCTGCCGGCGTATGCCGGAAACCTCGACATCATGACGTCGGCAGCGCTGCGCACCGCCGAGACGATCGCTCAACGCGCGGAGTCGCGCCGCAGCACGCAGGAGGTGGCCTGAGCCATGTTCAACCGCAACACGTTCAACCCCGCGAGCGACAAGCTCTTCATCTCCGACGTCACTCTGCGCGACGGCAGTCACGCGGTGCGGCATCAGTACAGCGTGCAGAACGTGCGCGACATCGTCGCCGCGCTCGACAAGGCGGGCGTCGACAGCGTAGAGGTCGCGCACGGTGACGGGCTCAACGGCTCGAGCGTGAACTACGGCTTCGCCGCGCACTCCGATGTCGAGTGGATCGAGGCCGCGGCTGAGGTCGCTGACCGAATCGCGATCGCGACACTGCTGCTGCCAGGAGTCGGTACCATCCACGATCTCAAGCGGGCGGCATCCGCAGGCGTGAGCTACGTGCGCATCGCGACGCACTGCACGGAGGCTGACGTCTCGGTGCAGCACATCGAGACCGCGCGCGAGATCGGCCTCAACACCACCGGCTTCCTGATGATGAGCGCCATGACCCCTGCGGCCGAGCTCGCCAAGCAGGCGAAGCTGATGGAGAGCTACGGCGCGCAATGCGTCTACGTCGTCGACTCGTCAGGCGCCCAGACCATGGACGACGTCACCGACCGCGTGAACGCGATGCGCGATGTGCTCGAGCCGACCACCGAGATCGGCATCCACGCGCACCACAATCTCTCGCTCGGTGTCGCGAACAGTGTCGCCGCCGTGAAGGCGGGCGCGAACCGCGTCGATGCAAGCCTCACGGGCATGGGGGCCGGCGCCGGCAACGCGTCACTCGAGGTGTTCATCGCGGTCGCCGACAAGCTGGGTTGGGTGCACGGCACCGACCTCTTCGCCCTCATGGATGCCGCCGACGACATCGTGCGGCCGCTGCAGGTGCGACCGGTGCAGGTCGACCGCGAGACGCTGGGCCTCGGCTACGCGGGGGTCTACTCGTCGTTCCTGCTGCACGCCGAGCGCGCGTCGGCGCGTTACGGCATCCCGACGATCGAAATCCTGATGGAGCTCGGAAAGCGCAAGATGGTCGGCGGTCAGGAAGACATGATCGTCGACGTGGCGCTCGACCTCATCAAGCAACGCGAGGCAGCGTAGCCGTAGCCTCACCAACTGTCGTGGGGACTGGCCCACGGCTCATTGCGAAAGCGCTCTCGCCTCGGCGGGGCGCTTTCGTGTATCTCGGCGCGGCCGCTGGCCCTGCTCAGTTGCCGCGGCTGCCGGCGTCGGTGACCGAGACGTCGGTGCGGTGGAAGTTCTTGTACGAGCGCGACGCGGTGGGCCCGCGCTGGCCGTGGTACCGGCTCGAGTACACGCTCGAGCCGTAGGGGTGCTCGGCCGCTGAGCTCAACCTGAAGAAGCAGAGCTGGCCGATCTTCATGCCCGGCCAGAGCTTGATGGGCAGGGTCGCCACATTGCTGAGCTCGAGCGTCACGTGCCCTGAGAAGCCGGGGTCAATGAAGCCGGCTGTCGAGTGCGTCAGCAGCCCCAGGCGGCCGAGCGAGCTCTTGCCCTCAAGCCGGGCGGCGACGTCGTCGGGCAGCGTGACCTGCTCGAACGTGGAGGCGAGCACGAACTCGCCCGGATGCAGCACGAATGACTCCGCCGCGTCGACCTCGACCAGCCGCGTGAGCTCGGGCTGGTCTTCTGCCGGGTCGATATAGGGGTACTTGTGGTTGTCGAAGAGCCGGAAGAACCGGTCGAGGCGCACGTCGACGCTCGACGGTTGCACCATTCCGAGGTCGAGCGGTTCGAGCGCGATGCGCGACGCGGCGATCTCGGCCTTGATGTCTCTGTCACTGAGCAGCACGCAGCCAGAATATGCGACCGGCGGCGGGCACCGCTGAGGGGTGACGGATGCCGCGGCGAGCGCCCGGCATCCGTCACCGTGCGATGGCGGTCAGACGGTCGTGTAGCCGCCATCGATGACGACGTACGCGCCCGTCATGAAAGAGGCTCTGTCGGAGAGCAGGAACGTCGCGACATTGGCGACCTCCTCCGGTCGACCCAGGCGACCAAGGGGATGCTTGGCCTTGAGCCCGTCGAGAATCTGAGCCGGGGCGGACTGCAGGAGCGGCGTGTCGATGTAACCCGGGCCGATCGCATTGATGCGAAGGCCCTGCGGCCCGTATTCGGCGGCCGCGTTCTTGGTGAGCCCCACCACGCCATGCTTCGCCGCGGTGTAGGCGGAGTTGCCGAGCGCGGCGACCATGCCGTGGATCGACGCCATATTCACGATCGCGCTGTTCTCGGCCCCGGCTTTGAGCATTTCGGGGATCTGGTACCGCATGCCGTAGAGCACACCGTTGAGGTTGATGTCGATCACGCGATTCCAGTCCTCGAGGTCGATATCGCCGGTTGGTGCGTTGGCGCCGCCGATGCCCGCGTTGTTCACCGCGAAGTGCAGCGCCCCGAAGGTGTCGACCGCGAACCTCACCGACTTCTCGCTGTCTTCTGCTCTCGCAGTGTCCGCTTGGAGGGGTTCGGCCTTGCCGCCAGCAGCTTTCACCTCGTCTGCCACCCGGGTGGCCGCGTCAAGCTTGATGTCGGTGACGACCACGCTTGCGCCGTGCTTCGCGAGATCCTTGGCGATCGCTTCGCCGAGACCGGAACCGCCGCCGGTGACGAGAGCGACCTTGCCTTCGAAATGGTTCATTGTGCGCTTCTCCTGTTCACAGTGGTGAACGCCGTTCGGCGTCGCTCCCACTCTGGGCCGGATGCGCCATGTTGGCGACCGAACAGGGGCGATCAGTAAGATGAACCCGCGCCGCTCTTCTCAGAGCGACTCGGGGATGTAGTTCAATGGCAGAACTTCTGCTTCCCAAGCAGACAGCGCGGGTTCGATTCCCGTCATCCCCTCGGAAGAACGAAGGTCGCCCTTGTGGCGGCCTTCGTTGTTTCGAGAGACAGGCAGGGCAATCGAACTGAGCCCGGAGGCGGAGCCGCAGGGCGAAGGCTCCCGTCATCCCCTCAACGCCCTGACGTGCCGCCGAAGGCGGTGCGGCAGGGCGTTCGTGCATGCTGCGAATCGAACCCCTGGGTGGGCCCACGCCGCCGGTTCCGGCGCGTCGCGCAGCGACGTGGCGGCCGTGCGGTGGGGACGATTCCCGTCATCCCCTCGGAAGAACGAAGGTCGCCCTTGTGGCGGCCTTCGTTGTTTCGAGAGACAGGCAGGGCAATCGAACTGAGCCCGGAGGCGGAGCCGCAGGGCGAAGGCTCCCGTCATCCCCTCAACGCCCTGACGTGCCGCCGGTGCGACCAGCGCATTCCGTTCAGCAAACTTCCAACGGATGCCTTTACTCTATGAAGTCCAAGGGGAGTACTCCGGCACGGTCGCTCGTCATTACGGATGCACGTCGCATCCCGGGCCATCGGTTCCTGCTCGAAGGAATGGAGAAGACCTCGGCGTCGAGTTGTTCACGCCAGGTTTGGAGCTTTCTTTGAACGTCACCCCACTCGTTTGGATCATCACGGTCGGCGTCACGATCGCCTTCTTCATCTACGAGTTCTTCACCCACGTCCGCAAGCCCCACGAGCCGACGGTCGGCGAGTCGGCTCGATGGTCAGCGTTCTACATCGTTCTCGCGCTCCTCTTCGGCGTCGGCATCGGCGTGGTGTCCGGCTGGACGTACGGCGGTGAGTACTTCGCGGGCTACCTGACCGAGAAGGCGCTGTCGGTCGACAATCTCTTCGTCTTCCTCATCGTGATGACGAGCTTCGCCGTGCCGAAGATCTATCAGCAGAAAGTGCTGATGATCGGCATCGTCATCGCGCTGATCCTGCGGGGCGTCTTCATCGCGGTCGGTGCCGCGCTGATCGAGAACTTCTCCTGGGTCTTCTATGTATTCGGTGCTCTGCTGCTGTTCCTCGCCTATCGACAGGCGTTCGCGCACGGCGGTTCCGACCTCGTCGACGGCAGGTTCATGCGCTTCGTCCGCCGTCATCTTCCAGTGACGAACGAGTACCACGGTGACCAGCTCACGGTGCGACAGGACGGCAGACGCTGGGTGACGCCGATGCTGCTCACCATTGTCGCCATCGGCTTCGTCGACCTCATCTTCGCGATCGACTCGATCCCGGCGATCTACGGGCTCACCGAGGAGGCCTACATCGTCTTCACGGCCAACGTGTTCGCGCTGATGGGGTTGCGGCAGCTCTTCTTCCTGATCGGCGGCCTGCTCGAGCGACTCGTATACCTCGCTCCAGGGTTGGCAGTCATCCTGGGCTTCATCGGCGTGAAGCTGCTGATCCACGCCCTGCACAAGAACGAGTTGCCATTCATCAACGGCGGGGAGCCGATCACCGTGATCCCGGAGATCCCGATCTGGCTATCGCTGCTGTTCATCGTGGCGACGATCGCCGTGGCGACGGCCGCCAGCCTCATCGAGACTCGCAGCGGCCGGGGCACACCGATCGCCGATCAGCGGCCGGGCGAACGTGGCTAAGAGTGTTGTTCCACTACAGCGGAGCCTGTTCAGCACCGACTGGACTCTCGCGGTGTCGCCGGCCAGATGACGCTGAGTGTTACGCTCTTCAGCGCAATGCGAGAGCTCCGAGTCCCCAAGCGCAGAACCCCAGTGGAGTTGGTTCTCGCCGACGGCACCCATCGAAACGTGCTGGTCTTCCTGGCCGAATCGGCTGCTCGGCATTCGGGCCCCGAACGCCTGTCTGATCTCCTCGATGGCGAGTCCGAATTCATCCCCGCCGTCGACGCCTCGACGGATGCAGTGTTCTTCCTGAGCTGCCAGTCAGTCGCTGTGGCGCGCGTCGATTCCTCGGTGGAGGGAGACGATGTGGGCCAGCACACCGTCTCAACCGAGCATGAAGTTGAACTCACGCTCGTCGGAGGCGTGAAGCTACGAGGGCTCGTCGCATACGTCATGCCGCCGGACCGTTCGCGGCTCACCGACTACCTCAACTCGGAATCGCGCTTCATCAAGCTGATCGAGCAAGACGCGGTCGCGCTCATTAACAAGCAGCAGGTCGCCCTAGTCGAAGCGCTCGAATCGACCCGCTGACCTGAGCCCGTCCCGGCATGCGCCGAAGGGCCGGACGAGTGGCGCGCCTGCCGGCTCATTCGATTCCGCGCTTGAGGAACGACCCACTTCGGCTTCCGCATCAGCGCCAGCCGAGCGAGTGACGGCCGACCATGGCCGAACCATCGCGGGCGGCCTATCCTGTGAGCACATTCACGGAACTGGACGCCCGGGTCTTCCGCGCATGGTCTCATCGGCGAGGCTATTGGAGGAGTCGTGGAAACAAACGCCACACCGCTGCAACAAGCAAAGCGCCCGCGCACCGCACTTGCCGGTCCCTACGGGCACCCGTTCCATCCGATCCTCGTCACGATTCCGATCGGTGCGTGGATCTCGAGCCTGATCTTCGCGCTGTTCGCCCTGTTCGGCGATGACGACGAGGTCTGGGTGCAGGGCAGTCAGCTGCTGATCGCCATCGGCGTGATCATGGCGGTGGTCGCCGCGATCTTCGGTCTCATGGATCTCTCGGTCATTCCGAGCGGGACGCCGGCCAAGAGGACCGCGTTCACGCATATGGCGCTCAACCTCACGGTTGTAGCGCTGTTCGCGGTCGCCTACATCATCCAGGCGGTCAGCGGAGTCGACGACCTGAACATCGCCTCGTTCGTGCTGGTGATTCTCGGGCTTGCCATCCTGACGGTCTCGGGGTGGCTGGGCGGCAAGCTCGCGTACCACTATGGCGTCCGCGTGGCAGCGGAAGAGACGCAGGTGGAGGGCTACCGCTGAGGTCGGCGGCGCCGGGCGTGCGTAGGGCTGCGCCCCGCCGGATCCGTCTGCGAGCAGCAGCCGGATCGGGACGGTCCGGCGGCGAAGGCCTGGCGGCAGGCTTCCCGGATGCCGCCGGTGAACGGGTCACCGTGGCCGGGAAGCACGAGCGACGCATCGGTTCCCTCCATACGCTCCAAGGTGCGAAGCGCCATCGGAGAGTCGGCCGTCGCCGCGCCGGCGACGATGCGGGGGCCACGCTCACCGGTATAGGGCCATTCGCGCGAGCGAGGGCAGACCACCCGGATGCGTCAAGGGGAAGAGCGCACGGCTCTTCTCGTGCCGGTACGTATAGGGATGCCTGACGAGCCGCGCATCGTTCTTGTGCACGTAGACGGGAACTCCCGCCGCTCGAAGTCGCTCTGCATTGCCGACATGGTCGAAATGACCGTGCGTCAGCACCAACGCCTCGAGCCGCTCGGCGCGCAACCCGAGATACTCGAGGCCCGCGCTCAGGAGTGGCCACATGCCCGGCAGGCCGGCGTCGATGACCATGCCGCGGTGGCCGTCCTGCACGATGAACGCGTTCACGTCGGCGTGCTGAATCATATGGATGCCGGGCGCGATGTTCTTTCGCACCACCGGTCGTGTGAATCTTGTCATCGTCGACCTCCCGCCCCGGCACCGTCACGCGGGACGTCATCCGCACGGTACGGCAGCCCTTGAGGCGCGACAAGGCCGCCGGGAGCAGAATGCGCTCGGAGGTGCCGGCATGCCAACCGTCAGCGCAGTATCCCGAGCCCATGGGCTGTTCAACTTGGTTGCCGGGGTCTGGCCGCTCCTGCACATGCGCAGCTTCGTGGCCATCACTGGGCCCAAGACCGACTACTGGCTCGTGCGCACTGTGGCCCTCCTGCTCGTCGCGATCGGGTCGACCCAACTGGCGCCGACTCCAAGCGTCGCGAAAGGCGCGGCCGCATCCACGAAGCGAGGCAGGCCCCGACATCCTGACGCTTCGACCTCCGCACCGCACCCGGCGCGGCGACTCGGCCTCCTCACCGCTGCCGGCCTCTGCGCGATCGACGTGATCTACGCCGCGCGCCGCCGTATCAGCGTCGTCTACCTGCTCGACGCGGTGGTCGAGCTCGGGTGGATCGCACTGTGGCTGTCGACCAGTCGGCGACGCAAAGCGCGGTCTCGGCGACGCAAGGCGCCGTCTCGGCGAACGAGGTAGCCGGCTGCAGAGGCGGGCCGCGGCGCTCTCGAGAGCGGTAGCGACCGAGGCGGCACCGGTCGTTCACTCCGCGGCGGTACCCTCGCCCTCGTGACCCCTCCCCCGCTGCTCAGACGACTGCGGCTCGGCGACGCCGTCTTCATCGGACTGGGCTCGATGATCGGCGCTGGCGTGTTCGCAGCGTTCGCGCCGGCAGCGGCCGCAGCGGGCAATTGGCTGTTGCTCGGGTTGGCGATCGCGGCGTTCGTGGCGTACTGCAACGCCACGTCTTCTGCGCAGCTCGCGGCCCAGTTCCCGACATCCGGTGGCACCTATGCGTATGGCCGCGCGATGCTCGGTGACTGGTGGGGCTTCGTCGCCGGGTGGGGCTTCGTGGTGGGCAAGATCGCGAGCTGCGCCGCGATGGCCCTCACCTTCGCCGCCTACGCCGTGCCGCCCGAGTGGCAGAAGCCGGTCGCCGCGTTGGCGGTCGCGGCGCTCGTCACCGTCAACCTGTTCGGCGTCACCCGCACGGCGCTCGCGACACGCGTCATCGTCACCGTCGTACTCGTCGCCCTCGCCATCGCGGTCGCCGCGACCACGACCGTCAACAGCGCGTCGGCCACGTGGGCTCCTGGTCAGTGGGCGCTTCCGGATGCCGGGCTGTACGGCATCCTTCAGTCTGCTGCCCTGCTCTTCTTCGCCTTCGCCGGATACGCGCGCATCGCCACCATGGGCGAGGAGGTGATCGACCCGGCGAAGACCATTCCGCGAGCCATCTCGATCAGCCTCGGCGCGGTCATCGTGATCTATGCCGCTGTCGGCATATCAGTGCTGGCGACGCTGGGACCGGCAGCGACAGCGGGTTCGACCAGGCCGCTCGCGGACGCGGTCGCGGCCGCAGACTGGCCCTGGGCATCGGTCGTGGTGCGGGTCGGCGCGGCTGCAGCGTCGCTTGGAGCGCTGCTCGCACTGATTGCGGGCATCGGGCGCACTTCGCTCGCGATGGCCAGAGAGCATGACCTACCCGCGTGGCTCGCCGCCGTGCACCCCCGCTGGCACGTCCCCCATCGCGCCGAGCTCGTCGTCGGCGCGATCGTCGTGGTGCTCGTGCTAGCGACAGACCTTCGAGGCGCGATCGCGTTCTCGTCGTTCGGTGTGCTCGTGTACTACTCGATCGCCAACATCTCCGCCTGGCGTCAGGTCGGCGCAGCTCGACGGTACCCGCGCTGGCTGCAACTGGCGGGCGCGGCTGGGTGCGGCATCCTCGTGCTCACGCTGCCGCCGCTCGGGGTGCTCACCGGGGTAGCCGTGTTCATCGTCGGCCTCGCCTATCGAGCGATACGGCTGCGCGCCGCGGCCAGATAGCTCAGCCCTTCTTGGCGGCTGCCTTCGCCGCCTTCTTCGCCTCGCGGACGCGCCCGAGCGACTCGGCGTCGACGATGTCGGCGACCGACATGAGCGATCCCTCCGACCCATACGGCGCGGATGCTTCGCGCCACCCCTCCGCGGTGAGCCCGTACTGCTTGCCGAGGAGCGCGAGGAAGATCTTCGCCTTCTGCTCGCCGAACCCCGGCAAGGTGCGCAGCCGCCGGTACGCCTCCGCCCCATCGGGCTCGCCGCGAGTCCAGATGGCAGCGGCATCACCGTCCCAATCGTCGCGAACAGCGGCGCACACCGCCTGCACGCGGCCCGCCATCGAACCGGGGAAGCGATGCACTGCTGGGCTCTGCTTGAAGAGCTCCACGAATGCGTCCGGCTCAGCCGCGGCGATCGTCGCGGCATCCAGCGAGCCCATGCGGTCGCGGATCTTCGCGGGCCCCGCGAACGCCGTCTCCATGGTGACCTGCTGGTCGAGCAGCATCCCGATCAGCAGGGCAAGCGGATCTTCGCTCAGCAGCCGATCGGCATCCGCATCGCCGGTGATGTGCAGTTCTCGCGTGGTCATGCGCTCATCCTTCAGGCGCAAGCCTCCGTCGTGCAAGTGCTGTCGATGGTCGAACAGGCGATCGAGCCACGGGTCTCGGGCCCCGCGTGCACCGCGGGCACGATCCAGGCATCCCCGCTCACGAGCACGTAGCGTTGGCACCATGCCTGTGTTCTCCGATGACGTGGTCGCCGCTGTGCTTCACCACATGAACGACGACCACACCGACGACAATCTGCTCATCGCGCGAGCCTTCGGAGACGCGGATGCCGCTGAAGCCGTGATGACGACCCTCGACGAGCACGGCGGCACGTGGCGATACACCTCAGCCGGCCAAGACCGCGAGCTGAACGTGCCCTGGCCGGGCGGTGCGATCGCCGAGCGGCGCGACATCCGTCGCGAGGTCGTCGCCCTCTATGAGAGCGCGTGCGAGCGTTTGGGAGTCCCGCGCAGAGAACAGCACTGAACGCTGCATGAGTGAACGGTGCGCGCGACGCCCATCGTGTGAGCCCGCTGACGCTCACTTCGGCACGGCCACCCCTCCCCCGCTGTTCGCACGGATCTCGTCGATGATCGCTGAGAAGTCGAGCTCACCGCCGGGTCCCTCGGCGAACCTCCGGTAGAGCGCGCTGGCAAGCGCTGCCACCGGCGCGTCGACATCGGCGAACTCCACGGCGTGATCAGCGAGGGCGAGATCCTTCGCCATGAGCCTGCTGGTGAAGCCCGGCGCGAATCCCCTGTTCGCAGGGCTCTCGGGCACCGGACCCGGAACGGGGCAGTTGGTCGTCACGGCCCAGCACTGGCCGGAAGCGTTCGAGACGACGTCGAAGAGCGTCTGGGCATCAAGACCGAGCCGCTCCCCGAGCACGAACGCCTCGCTGACGGCGATCATCGACACGCCAAGGATCATGTTGTTGCACACCTTGGCCGCTTGGCCGAGACCGGAGGCGCCGCAGTGCACCACTCTGCGCCCCATCGCCTCGAGCAGCGGCAGGGCATCGGCGACATCGGCATCCGTGCCGCCGACCATGAATGCAAGCGTGCCGCGCTCGGCACCGACCACGCCGCCCGACATTGGAGCGTCGATGTTGCGATGCCCAGCGGCCGCAGCCAGCCGGTGAGCGAGTTGCGCGTCCTCCACCGAGATCGTCGATGACTCGACGAACAGGGTTCCGGGCTCCGCGAGCTCCAGCAGCCCCGGCTCCTCAACCGTGCCGCGGTAGGCCGCGAGCACCTGCTCCCCAGTGAGCAGGACCGTCACGACCACTTCAGCACCGCTCACTGCCTCTCGGACGGATGCCGCCACCTGGATGCCGCGCCGCGCCGCCGCCTCCCGTGCGACTAGCATGGGGTCATACCCCGTGAGCTGGTGACCGGCATCGCTAAGCCGCTGTGCCATGGGAAGACCCATGTGGCCAAGACCGAGGAATGCGATGCGCTTCGACATGGCGCCCTCCTGCTCCAGCAGACGTCTACCGTCGAGTGCCGCTTTTCCCAGCCACCTCGCCGACGACTCGTTTGAGGCGATCCTGTCACCGGCCGACCCGGCGCGCACGGGCCCGCCGATGGCCGACTCGAAGGTCAAGAAACCCTCGCTCGAGCGAGTGGGTGGAGCCGCGAGCTGCTCATCGCCGCGGCCGACCCGCCATCGACCGCCGTGCAGCCCGTCTATATGATTAGGCTCACCTAACTTTGGGAGACGAGAATGCCGGAGACACGCAGCCTTGCGCAGG
This sequence comes from Ruicaihuangia caeni, assembly GCF_029952955.1. Classification (GTDB taxonomy): domain Bacteria; phylum Actinomycetota; class Actinomycetes; order Actinomycetales; family Microbacteriaceae; genus Ruicaihuangia; species Ruicaihuangia caeni. The sequence goes on from NZ_JASATX010000003.1 coordinate 265,484, forward strand.
CGATCCGCGAGCGAAGCTGGAAGAGCCACGGCGCGAGCGAGGGCGCCGGCTTCATGGCTCGTCTGCTCAAGGGCCATGCGACCCGCGATGACTACACGGCGCTCGTCGTCCAGCACTTCTACATGTACGACGCGCTCGAAGCCGCTGCAGCGCAGCTGTCCGGCCACCCCGAGTTCGAGGCTGTGAACGACGCCCGGCTGCGGCGCATGCCGGCGATCGAAGCCGACCTCGCACACCTCATGGGCGAGGGTTGGCGCACGCGGATCTCGCCGGTCGCGAGCGTCACGCGCTACGCCGCACGCATCCGTGAAGTGGCGGCTCAGGGCTGGGCCGGAGGCGTCATCGCCCACCACTACACGCGCTACCTGGGCGACCTGTCCGGCGGGCAGCACATCAAGCGGGTGATGCAGCGCCACTTCGATCTCGGCGACGACGGTGTGCGCTTCTACATCTTCGATATCGACGACATCGACGCGTTCAAGAACGGGTACAGGGCCGAACTCGATCGGATGCCGTGGGACGACGCCGAGTTCGAGCGGGTGGTCGACGAGACGCTCGCCGCGTACCAGTTCAACACCGATGTCTTCGTCGATCTCGAGGCTTCGCGGCCGACGCCCGCGCTCGCCTGAACGGACAGCGCGCCTATCCAGCGCCGACCCGGCTGGCCATGCGCGTCAGCGCTGGCCTAGTCGCGCGATGAGCGACATCGCATCGACAGGCGCCCGCACCTTCGTGTCGTTGTCGAAGTAGACGAACACATCGCGCCCCGCCGCGAGGTGCGTCTCGCACCACGTCGCCCAATGCTCGATCGCGTCAGCGTCGTATCCCGAGACGTACAGCTCGTCTTTGCCGTGCAGGCGCGCGTACGCGAAATCGGCGGTGACCGCGTCGATGACCGGAAACTTCCCGGCGCTGTCCGCCGTGACGGAGGCGACCTTGTGCCGCTGCAGCAGTTCAGTCCATTCCTCGATCGCGGTCTCGAAGCTCGGATGCCGCACCTCCACCGCGTGCCGCACAGGCGTTGCCCCGGCATCCGCCCCCACCTCGAACCACGCGCGGCCGTCCATCCAGGCGTCGTGCCCGGTCGCCAAGCCTGCCGCGTCGCTCAGCGTGTGCGGCAGCCTGCTCAAGAACTCATCCAGCAGGCCCGCCTCGAACGGGAGCGTGGGCGGCAGTTGCCAGAGGAAGGGGCCGAGCTTCGTGCCGAGACCGAGCACTCCTGAGGCGAAGAAGTTCGCGAGCGGCCCGTCGAGTTCCTGGAGACGCCGGATGTGAGTGATGAAGCGCGGCCCCTTGACGGCGAACACGAAGTCGCCCGGCACGGTGTCGCGCCACTTCGCCCAACTCGCTGGACGTTGCAGCGAATAGAACGAACCGTTGATCTCGATCGACGTGACGTGGCGCGATGCGTAGGCGAGCTCCTCTGCCTGCTTCAGGCCCTTGGGATAGAAGACCCCTCTCCAAGGCTTGTAGACCCAACCCGAGATGCCGACGCGCGCCTCTGATCGGCGCGCTGACTGTCGGCCCGGCGAGGTCATCTGGGCTCCTCTCCCCCGTTCAGCCTGCCTCGATCGCTGGAATGGCGGCAGCGGTCGCCATGAACCGTCGCACGTGCTCGTCGACGCGGATGTCGCTGGGCCGGAGCGGGCGAGTCAGGAAGAGCCCGTCGATCGAGGTGATGCGGCTCAGCGCGACATACGTCTGCCCCGGCGCGAAGCTTCGAGTGCCAAGGTCGACGATCGCACGTTCATAGGTCTTCCCCTGCGACTTGTGGATGGTGACCGCCCAGGCGAGACGCAGGGGGAACTGCTGGAACTCCCCCACGATGTCGCGATGCAATTGCTTCGTCGCCGGGTCGTAGTTGTACTTGTACTTCTCCCAGACGGCGGGAAGCACCTCGTGCTCCTCACCCTCCACCTCGACGCGCACCGTGTCGGTGATGCGCGTCACCTCGCCGATCGAGCCGTTCACCCAGCGCTGATCAGGGTCATTCCGCAGGAACATGACCTGCGCACCCGGTTTCAGCTCGAGCGCCTCGTCGGCGGGGTACGCCCGGCCGCCGAAATCCCCGTTCACCTCTGCTCTTGCGGTGAGGGTCCTCCCGGGAAGACGCGCGAGCGCCGCGCCGTTGATGCGGTTGACAGTCGCGTTGGTCGTCGCGAGCGTGATCACCCCGTGGTCGGGCGCTGGTCGGGCGCCCGCCGTGTTGAGGCGCTCGGCGATCTCGGCGGTGACCATGCCATGGCGCACGGCGTTCAGCATGTGCTTGAACTCGTCGTCGCGCTGCCTGTGGATCGTCGTCAGTTCGAAGATGCGGAGCTCGGCCTCCTGCCACACCTTCGCGTCGAAGAACCACATCGAGCGGTACTCGTGCTCGAAGTACGCACGTTCGTCGCGATCGCCGGGCACAGGCGCGAGTTGGTACGGGTCGCCGAAGAGCACCAATTGCGCCCCGCCGAACGGCACGTCGCGGCGCTGGCGCGCCTGCCGCAGTGACCGGTCGATCGCATCCAGCAGGTCGGCGTTGACCATCGACACCTCATCGATGACAACCGTGTCGACGGTGTTGAGCAGTTTGCGGAGCTGATCCGGCTGGTCGAGATCACGGTCGCCGATGAGGCCGATCGGCAGACGGAACAACGAGTGGATGGTCTGCCCGCCCACGTTCAACGCGGCCACGCCGGTCGGGGCACAGATCACGAGCTGCTTCTCGGAGTGCCACGAGAGGTGGTTGAGCAACGTCGACTTGCCGGTTCCCGCCCGGCCGGTGACGAAGACGTGCTCGCGCGTCTTCTCGATCGTCTCGAAGACGGCGCGCTGTTCGTCGGAGAGTTCCGGCTTCGTCACTCCCCCAGGCTAATCTCGTCGCGAAGCCTGCCGATCACGCGAAATAGGATGAGTGGATGCGTCGAACCGCCGTCGTGTGGTCGTTCGCGTTCGCGGCACTGATCCTCGTCTTCGTCGGCACTGTCGCTGCGCTGAACGCCACGCTCTTCTCTGCCGGAGGCTTCGCGCGCGTCTATCTCGATTCGATCGCGCGCCACGACGTCGACGGCGCGCTCGCCCTGCCTGGCGTGGAACCGCCGCCGGACGCACGGCTCGACCTGTTGTCCCCCGCAGCGCTCGGCGAGCTCACCGAGATCGAGCAGTCTGCCGAGGTGACGCTTTCCGACGGGGTGCGTCGCGTGGAGTTCGAGTACCGCCTCGACGGCGAACGGCACAGCACCTGGTTCACGCTCGAGCCTGCCGGCAAGGTGTTCGGAGTGTTCGACGGCTGGCGCTTCCAGCGAAGCCCCGTTGCCATCCTGGAAGTCACCTCGCTGCACGCAGACCGGTTCTCGGTCGGTGAGCTCGCCCTGACGGCATCCGAACCCACTGCCCTCGGCGTGCTCGTGCCGAGTCGGTACGTCGTCGGCCACGAGTCTCAGTGGCTGCGTGCGCGACCGGTGCCAGCGGCGGTGACGCGACCGGGTGACACTCACGCGGTCTCGCTCGACGTCCAGGCGAGCGAGCGCTTCGTGGACGAGGTTCGCGACCAGCTCGCCGAGTATCTCGACACATGCGCAGAACAGAATGTATTGATGCCGAGCGGGTGCCCGTTCGGGCATCCGATCTCGAACCGCGTTGAGAGCGAGCCGGTCTGGTCGATGGTGACCTACCCGGAAGTCGCGATCGTGCCGGGCCCGGAGACGGGAGTCTGGCTGATGCCCCGTGCCGATGCCGCGGCGCATCTGACCGTCGATGTCCGCTCGCTCTTCGACGGTTCCGTGACGACGCTCAGCGAAGACGTGCCGTTCTCGGTCGGCTACACCATCACGTTCCAACCGGATGGCTCGCTGCTCGTCACCGCGATCTCGGGCTGAGGATTCACGACCTCACGCAGGCCGGCAACCATATTCCGGCAACGGAATAGCGCGGGGTCGACGGGCGGTCAGCCGCGCAGTTGCTGGTCGCGCTCGGCGCGCTCTGCCAGCATCCGGTTCCACTCGGCGAGCTCTGCGTCGCCATCGCGGTCGGCCTGGCGGTCGATGCGGCGGGTCTCGCGGGTGTCTTGACGGCTCCACATGATCGCCACGGCGACCGCGAGCGCAAGCGTTGGTATCTCGCCGATGCTCCAGGTGATGCCGCCGCCGGTCTGCTGATCGACCATCGGCGTATCGCCCCACGTGCGGCCCATCGCGCCATACCAATCGGCGAGCAGCAGCCCACTGCTGCTGATGATGGCGAGCCCGAAGAACGCGTGCGCAGCCATCGTCGCGAGCAGCAGCACCAGTCGCAATGGGTATGCCGGCCTGCTCGGGATCGGGTCGGTGCCGATCAGCACCAGCGCGAAGAGGTACCCGCTGGCGAGGAAGTGCACGATCATCCAGTAGTGACCGATGTGGTCGGTGATCGCCCAGCTGAAGATGGGCGTGAAGTAGAACAGCCAGAGCGATCCGACGAAGATCACCGCAGCGACGATCGGATTGCTCAGCAGCGCCAGGTACCGCGAATGCACGGCGAGAATGATCCACTCGCGCACGCCACGCGTGCCGTCGTTCCGCTTCTCGATGGAGCGCAGCGCGAGGGTGATGGGCGCGGCGATCACCAGCAGGATCGGGATCACCATCGCCAGCAGCATGTGACCGAGCATGTGCACGCTGAACAGGTAGCGCTCGTAGACCATGAATGAGCCGTTCGTCACCCAGAAGAGCATCAGGATGCCGATGACCCAGACGACCGTGCGATGCACCGGCCAGCGATCTCCGCGACGGCTGAGCCGCCACACGCCGGCGAGGTAGAAGAAGAGCAGCATCGCGCAGGCCGTCGACCAGAACGGGTCGAGCTGCCACGCCGTGATCCACGTGGAGAGCTCCGGCTCAGGCGGCAGCGGACGGCCGGTCAGGATCTCGGCGGGTGTCGGGTTCGCCGTGTTCGCAACGATCACCTCGGGCTTCGGCGTCGCGGTGCGCGCGAGTGCAGCCGCAACCCCCGAGGCGATGCCCATGAAGGCGAGTTCGAGGGCCGCCAGCCCCCAGAACGACTTGCCCGAGGGGTTCCGCTCGATGCGGTTGATGATCACGCGACGCTGCCATGCGCCGGCGGCTCCGAGCACGACGAGCGCGGCGATCTTCACGAGCACGAGCACCCCGTACGGAGTGAAGAGCCCCTCGAACGAACCGATGCGCACCTCTGCGCTGACGTAGCCCGAGACGACCATGACGACGTAGCAGAGCAGCGCGAGCGATGAGTAGCGGCGAACCACGACGCTGAGCCTGTCGCCGAGCGAACCCCGCAGCAGCACGATCGTGAGGAGGCCGCCCAGCCACACTGCAGCGGCGACGATGTGCATCCATAGCGCGCTGACCGCGACATCGTGGTCAGCGGTGCCGCCCGAGTGCCCCTGCGCTGCGAGCGGCACGAGTCCGCCGACCGCGAGCAGGGCGACGAACAGCAGCGCTGTGTGATTGCGCACCGAGAAGCAGAAGATGCTGACAGCCGCGGCGATCAGCGTGGCCCAGAGCCAGGTGCGCCCGAGTTCGGTGTCGGTGAGGAAGCGACCCAGCAGCTGCCCGAATTGAGGGTCAGCGGTGACCGGCTTCAGATACAGCGTCAGAAAGGTGAGGAACGCGGTGAACGCGGCGGCCAGCGTCCAGATGACCGACGCGACCGAGGCGATGTCGAGCGCACGCTCGAATGGTCGCTCGCCGGGTTTCAGGGCGAACACCGCGATGGCCAGCGACCCGATGGCGCCAGCCGCACCCAGGTCGACGAGCAGCTTCGACGCGGGGAGACCCCATCGCACGACTGCGCCGGGGTCGCTGATGAGCTGGGGAGCGGCCGCGCCGCCGTAGGCGAGCGCGGCGAGCAGGGCCGCGAATGCCGCGATCAGCAGCAGAGCGGGCAGACTCACCCGGGCGATTCGTGGCACCCTGCAAGCCTACGCGTGGCGCCTGCACGGTCTCTCCGCGCTCGTGCTCTCCTCGCTCTGCGTGCCGTCGCCGGCTGTCGACCGACGCGGGGGGAGTGCCCGCCCGTGACCGCCGGGCAGGGGAGTGCGCGCCCGTGACCGGCGGGCGGCATCCGCGCTCTCGGCCGCGAAGTCGGCATCCGCGCCAGGCAATCGTGTCCGCGCCACTTCCTGGTGGCGCGGACACGAAGAAGTGGCGCGGGCTCGAGGAACTGGCGCGCTTGCTCGGAGACCGCCGCCAGAACACCCCGCAACAACGAAGGATGCCGCCCACCTGAGTGGACGGCATCCTTCGAAAATCGATCCTTGCGGAGCGACTCAGTCGGCGCCGCGCGAGCGCGGCACCGGGTCGAACTACTTGGCGGCAGCCTTCAGCTTGCTACCGGCGCTGATCTTCACACCGAAACCGGCGGGGATCTGGATCTCCGCACCGGTCTGGGGGTTGCGGCCCGTACGAGCGGCACGCTCGGTGCGCTCAACCGAGATCCAACCGGGGACGCTGACCTTCGTGCCCTCAGAAACCGACTTCGACAGGGTGTTGAAGAGGGCGTCGAGCACGCCGTTGACGGCGGACTGGCTCAGGTTGGTGTCGGCGGCGATCGCGGCGACGAGCTCGGTGCGGTTCAGTGACTTGTCAGCCATTCGGTAGTCCTCCTCGGACGATGTGCGATGAGTGGTTGTCCTGCATCGCCTGGGCCTTGCAGAACCGCCTTGAACTTACCAGCTTGACTTGGTGATACCGGGCAATTCGCCACGGTGTGCCATGTCGCGGAAGCGCACACGCGAGATGCCGTACTTCGAGAGCACACCGCGGGGGCGGCCGTCGATGGCGTCGCGGTTGCGCAGACGCACGGGCGAAGCGTCGCGGGGGAGCTTCTGCAGACCCAGGCGCGCGGCCTCGCGGGTCTCATCGGTGCCGTTCGGGTCGACGAGCGCCTTCTTCAGCTCGCGACGCTTCTCGGCGTAACGGTCGACGATCTCCTGCCGCTGCTTGTTGCGGGCGATCTTGCTCTTCTTTGCCATGACTTAGCGCTCCTCGCGGAATTCGACGTGCTTGCGAACCACCGGGTCGTACTTCTTCAGCACGAGGCGGTCGGGGTTGTTGCGGCGATTCTTGCGGGTCACGTAGGTGTACCCGGTGCCGGCGGTGGAGCGGAGCTTGATGATCGGGCGAATGTCTTGCTGCTTGGCCATCAGATCTTCTCCCCACGAGCGAGCAGGTCCTTCACGACCGACTCGATGCCACGGGCGTCGATCACCTTGATGCCCTTAGCGCTGACGTTCAGAGTCACGTTCCGCCGGAGCGACGGCACGAAGTAGGTCTTCTTCTGCACGTTCGGGTCGAAGCGGCGCTTCGTGCGGCGGTGCGAGTGCGAGATGTTGTGACCGAAGCCGGGTACGGCTCCTGTCACCTGGCAGACTGCTGCCATCGGTTCCTCCATTGCTACCGTGAGGCGGGAAAACCGCCTCACCCAAGGTCACTTGTCGGCGCGCATCTCCCGCTCGGCACCACGACACGCGGAGGCAACGGGGAATCGGGTGGGATCAGCACACATGCCGGCACAGACGCGCCAGCCAACGTTCAAGGGTACGTTGTGCACCCGGCATCCGCAAACCGCGGAACCGAACGAGCCTAGCCGGATGCCGAGGCCTTCACCTCGCGAAACGCACAACTCGACGCGCGCTCAACCGCGCCTTGGTTGTAGGCGACAAACGATCGCAGCCTTGTTTAGCGTGATGCGACATATCGTGGCTGCTGTACCGCACCCATCGGCACAGGGACAAAGGACGTTTCAATGGTCGACATCGCTTCAGGCAGCCCACGAGTCGAGACACCGACCACGGCGCAGGCGGCACCCGCTGCCGCGCCCACCGCATCCACTCGCCCCGGGATCGAAGAACCGGCGGTCTCGACCGGTCCCCTCGAGGTGCCGGCACCCGAGGTCGACGTCGAGGCACTCGGCCGCCGCCTGCTCGGCACCTGGGCCGACCTGCGCCTGCGGGCGCGTGAGCTCGTCGCCGACCCGGACATGCAGCGCATCGAGGGCCTCACGATGGAGGAGCACCGCGCGCGCGTGTTCGAGCAACTCAAGCGCTTGGCCAGGGACGGGCAGGTCAATCGCGCATCGCCAAAGGAACTCGGGGGCGAAGACGACCACGGCGGCAATATCGCTGGTTTCGAGGAGATGGTGCTCGCCGACCCGTCGCTGCAGATCAAGGCAGGCGTGCAGTGGGGCCTTTTCGGCGCTGCCGTGCTGCACCTCGGCACCGAACGGCACCACCGCGAGTATCTGCCAGGCATCATGACGCTGGAAGTGCCCGGAGCCTTCGCCATGACCGAGAGCGGGCACGGTTCGGATGTCGCGTCGATCGGCACCACCGCCACCTTCGACGAGACGCACGGAGACTTCGTGCTCCACACGCCGTTCCGCGGGGCGTGGAAGGAGTACCTCGGCAACGCTGCGCTGCACGCGACCGCGGCCGTCGTCTTCGCGAAGCTCATCGCCAAGGGCGTCGATCACGGCGTGCATGCGTTCTACGTTCCGATTCGCGATGAGCACGGCGAGTTCCTGCCCGGCATCGGGGGAGAGGACAACGGCCTGAAGGGCGGCCTGAACGGGGTCGACAACGGGCTGCTGCACTTCGACGAGGTGCGCGTTCCGCGCTCGGCCCTGCTGAACAGGTACGGCGACGTCGACGAAGAGGGCAACTACACCTCGCCCATCGCGAGTCCTGGACGCCGGTTCTTCACCATGCTCGGCACCCTCGTGCAGGGCCGGGTCTCGCTCGACGGCGCCGCGACGTGGGCGGCGGCGGTCGGGCTCGACATCGCGGTGACCTACGGCAACCAGCGGCGTCAGTTCACGGCATCCAGCGACACTGAAGAGGAGGTGCTGCTCGACTACCAGCGTCACCAGCGCCGTCTGATCCCGCGGCTGGCCACCACCTACGCGCAGATCTTCGCGCATGACGAACTGCTGCGAAAGTTCGATGCGGTGTTCAGCGGCGCCGAAGACACGGATGCCGACCGGCAAGACCTCGAGACCCTCGCCGCGGCGCTGAAGCCGCTGTCGACCTGGCACGCGCTCGACACGCTTCAGGAGGCGCGCGAGGCGTGCGGGGGAGCGGGGTTCATGGCAGAGAACCGCCTTGTCGGTCTGCGGCAGGACCTCGACATCTACGTGACGTTCGAGGGCGACAACAACGTGCTGCTGCAGCTCGTGGCGAAGCGTCTGCTGACCGACTTCAGCCACCGCTTCGCCAAGGCCGACACCGGCGCACTCGCCCGCTATGTCGTCGAGCAGGCGAGGGAACGCGCGTACCACGGCACGGGGCTCCGCACGCTGGGGCAGACCATCGCCGACTTCGGCTCGACCGCACGCTCTGTCGGCCAGCTGCGCGAGACCAACATCCAGCGCCAACTGCTGACGGACCGCGTCGAGACGATGATCGGTGAGATCGCAACGGCGCTGCGCCCGGCGCGGAAGCTCGACAAGGCGGCTGCGGCGGCGCTGTTCAACTCGCAGCAGAACGCGATGATCGAGGCCGCGCGGGCTCACGGCGAGCTGCTGCAGTGGGAAGCGTTCACGCGCGCGGTCGACGCCGAGACGGATGCCGGCAACCGGCAGGTGCTCACCTGGCTGCACGACCTCTTCGGGCTCGGCCTCATCGAGAAGCACCTTGCCTGGTACCTCATGCATGGCAGGCTCTCGGCTCAGCGGGCGCAGGCGGTCACCGCCTACATCGACCGGCTGATCGGGCGGCTCCGCCCGTATGCGCAAGACCTCGTGGATGCGTTCGGCTACCAGCCCGGGCATGTCCGGGCGAAGATCGCAACTGGTGTGGAACTCGAGCGGCAGGAGGAAGCGCGGGCGTACCGTGAGGCGCTTCGGGCATCGGGCGATGCGCCCACGCCGGAGAAATCAGCGCGCGATCGCTGACCGAGGCGCCGGGAGGCGCCGGGACGCGCCACGACGGCGTACTGGCGCGGAGCAGTGCGGCTCAACAGGTGCAACGCACGTGCAGCGCTGGTGAGCCGGTTCGCGCTCACTGACTGAGGAGGAGTCGATGAAGCTCGGGTACTCGCTCGGATACTGGCAATCGGGGCCGCCACCCGGCGCGCTCGAGGCGTTGCTCGAGGCCGAGAGGCTCGGCTTCGACTCGGCGTGGACGGCCGAAGCGTACGGCTCCGACGCGTTCACTCCGCTGGCCTGGTGGGGATCGCGAACCTCCCGCATCCGCCTCGGCACGGGGATCGCCCAGCTGTCGGCGCGCACTCCGGCGGCCACGGCGATGGCGGCGCTCAGCCTCGACCACCTCTCGGGCGGTCGCTTCACGCTCGGCCTCGGAGCGTCAGGGCCTCAGGTGGTCGAGGGGTGGTACGGCAGTCCATACCCGAAACCGCTCGCCCGCACGCGCGAATACGTGCAGATCGTGCGTGACATCCTCGCGCGCGAGGCCCCGGTCACTGCTCCCGGCCCGCACTACCCGCTGCCATACGACGGTCCGGATGCCGCGGGCGGCGGCAAGCCGCTCCGTTCCACGGTGCACCCGCTTCGCGCCGACCTGCCCATCTACCTGGCCGCCGAGGGACCGAAGAACGTCGCCCTTGCGGCGGAGATCGCCGACGGATGGCTGCCGTTCCTGTTCTCACCCAGGGCGGATGCCGACTACCGGCGCGCCCTCGACGAGGGCTTCTCGAAGCGGGCGGCGAGTCGTTCGCCGCGCCAAGCGTTCGAGGTCGCCCTGCAGGTGCCGGTGGTGCCGCACGACTCGGTTGAAGAGGCCGCCGATCAGGTGCGGCCGATGCTCGCGCTCTACATCGGCGGTATGGGGTCGCGGCAGGCGAACTTCCACCGCGAGGTGATCGAACGGCTCGGCTACGACAGGGAATGCGGCCTGATCACGGAGCACTACCTCGCGGGCCGCAAGCGGGAGGCGATCGCTGCTGTGCCGACGCGGCTCGTGGAGGAGCTCGCGCTGATCGGGCCGCCGGAGAAGATCCGTGACGAATTGCAGCGGTGGGAGGAGACGGTGGTCACGACGCTGATCGTGCAGGGGGATGCCGCGACGCTGCGCGTGATCGCCGGCATCCTCTCGTAGCGTTCTTCTCCAACCGCCGATCGCAGCGCTGGCCACAGGTGAGGCAGGGGAGCGGAGCAGTGCAGCCCGGTCAGCCGGCCGCCCGGGCCGCGCACTCGGCGCACAGCCCGAAGACGTCGACGACGTGACTCGGCTCGGTGAAGCCGTGCTCCGCAGCCACCTGCCGCGCCCACGCCTCCACCGGCTTCGCCTCGATCTCGACGGTCAGCCCGCAGCGACGGCAGATGAGGTGGTGGTGGTGGGTCCCGGGAGTGCAGGCTCGGTAGAGCTGCTCGCCGTCTTGCTGCAGCAGGTCGGCGGTGCCGTCTTCGGCGAGCTTCGCGAGCGTGCGGTACACGGTCGCGAGCCCGATCGGAGACCCCTCTTCTCGCATGCGAGCATGCAGCGCCTGGGCGCTGACGAACGCCTCCGACTCGCCGAGAGCCTCGCGCACCGCCTCTCGCTGCCAGGTGTTGCGCTTCATGCCCTCAACCGTAGCCTCGCTGCACCGAGCCCGAGACGAGCCCGTTCCTCAAGCGCTTGCCGCCGGCGACGCGCGGAGGTCGACTGCCGAGTGACGAGCTGTGCCAAGACGTAGATCGCGGCCGCGAGCAGCGTGATCGTGCCTCCCGCGCTGACTCCGAACGAGACCGAGAGCCAGAGACCGGTGAGACCGACGGCGGCGCCGAGCAGGGGAGCGCCCAGCGCCATGCCGACCGCTGAGCGTGCGAACAGCTGCACCGTCGCAGCCGGTCCCACGATGAGGGCGATGGCGAGGATGCTGCCGACCGCCGGCATCGCGACGACCACCGTGCCGGCGATGAGCACGAGCGTGAGGAGCTCGGCGATCCACGGCCTGTATCCGGCGGCGCGATACGCGGGCGCATCGAAGCTCGCGAAGAGCAGTTCCTTGCCTGCGACGGCGACGACGACCAGCGCGAGCACCAGCATCGCGGCTGCCAGGGCGAGATCGAGGCCGCTGACGGTGAGGATCGAACCCACCAGGAACGACTCCAGCTGGATCGGCAGTTGAGGGTTGAGCGCCTGCAGCAGAGCGCCGAGCGCGAACCCCGAGGTCAGCACGACGCCCGACGCGACTTGCCCGCCGAGGCGCCGCACCGACGCGAGCGTCGTCATCAGCGCGACGAGCGCAAGGCTGAACACGCCGGCGCCCAGTGCTGGTGGCACGCCGACCACAACCGCGACGACAGCGCCGGGGAACGTCGAGTGGGTGAGCGCCGTGGCGAAGAACGCGCGGCGGCGAAGCACCACCAGCACTCCGACCAGTCCGGCGAGCGCGCCGACGAGCAGCGCTTCGATGGCTGCCGCTTCCAGGTAGCTCATGCGCGAGCACCTCGATCCGCGATCGGCGCGTCGAGACGCTCCCAATCCGAAACCGGCGGCGGCGCGGCTGCTCCGCGGCCGCCTCGAGTTCCGCGCACCCACCATCTCCTGATCCCGTATGCGGCGAGCGCGACCCCGAGCAGTACGAGCAGCACGAGCACGACCGTGGCGCTGCCCGGCAGATCGAAGCCGGCATGCACCGATCCCACGAAGGTCACGGCAAGTCCGAGCCAGGCGCCGAGCAGTGCGGCGAGCGTCGCACCGGCGATGAGGGCGCCGATCGTGCCGGTGAGCAGCCGCGCCACAGCGACGGGCACGATGAGCAGAGCGAGCATGAGCAGCACACCGAGGGCGCGCGAGGCCGCGACGACCACGAGTGCGATCGCGACGTTGAGGAGCAGGTCGAGCGGGAGCAGCCGGTATCCGGCCGCCTCGGCCGCCTGCGGGTCGAACGCGCGGAAGACCTGCTCCTTCAGGGCGGGCAGCACCAGCAGCAGGGCGAGCGCGACGAGGATGCCGGTGGCCCAGACATCCGTCTCGGTCACGGTCAGCACGTGACCGAACAGGAGCTCCGAGAGTTGCCCGGCGTATCCGCGCTGCTGGGAGACGATGATCACGCCGATGCTGAACATGCTCGTGAGCACGACCGCGACCGGCACATCTCCCGGTTCACCCCGCCGTGAGACGAGCGTGAGCGCGACGGCGGCGATCACAGCGGCGATGGCGCCCCCGATGAAGAGTCCGGGCGATCCGGCGATCACGAAGCCGACCACCACGCCGGGGAAGACCGCGTGCACGAGCCCGTCGCTGAGGAATTCGAGCCGCCTCAGATGAACCAGCGGGCCGAGCACGCCGGCCGCGAGCCCGAGCATGACGAGCACGATGAGCGCTCGAGCCATGAACGGCAGCGTGAACGGCTCGATGAGCCACTGCCACACCGCCACGTCAGTGCCCTTCATGGGTGGGCAGGTGCAGCGAGTGCTCGTCGACCTCGATGGTGGTGTCGGGGTGCGCCGCCTCGATGAGCTCGAGTTTGAGCGTCTCATCGGTCGGGCCCCACGCGACCTGCTCGCGGTTGATGAGCAGCACCGAGTCGGCGGTCTGCTGCGCGAGGGAGATGTCGTGGGTCGACATCACGACCGCCATGCCTTCGGCCTTCAACGTGTTGACGAGGGCGATCAGTCCGGTGCGGCTCTCCGCGTCGAGGCCGTTGAACGGTTCGTCGAGCAGCAGCAGCCGTGGCTTCGAGACGATCGCACGGGCGATGATGGCCCGCTGCTTCTGACCGCCGCTCAGCAGGCCGAACGGGCGGCGATCGTGCGACGAGAGTCCGACGCGCACGAGGGCTTCACTGACGGCTGAGCGATCGGCCGCACCCGGCCAGCGGCCCCAGCCGATGCGGCGGTAGAGGCCCATGGTCACGACCTGGCGCACGGTGACGGGGAAGTCGGGGTCGATGGTGTCGGTCTGAGGCATGTATCCGACATGAGGACGAGCGGTCGCAGCATCGCCGCCGAGCACCTCCAGACGACCGGCGGTGAGCGGAACGAGCCCGAGCAGGCCGCGCAAGACGGTCGACTTGCCGGCGCCGTTCGGCCCGATCAGCGCCAGTGCCTCGCCCTGGGGGAGCACGGCAGAGACCCCCGTCGCCGCGGGCTCAGCGGCCCGGTAGGCGAACGCGGCGTGGTCGAGCACGACTGCGGGTGGCTGCGGCATCCGCTTACTCTCGCACTTCTGCCGGCGGAGGCGCGGCCTCGACGCCCCACGATTGCAGGATGCGCTCGACATTGTGCACCTGGGCGCCGATGTACGTGCCCGCGGGCGACCCCGCGGGCCCCAGCGAGTCGACGTAGAGCGCGTCGGCTCCAGCGAAGACGCGCACGCCGGCTTCGCGAGCGATCGTCTCGGCGGCCTTCGGCGAGAGCGACGCCTCGGCGAACACCGCTTTCGCACCCGACGCCCTGATCGCGGCGACGAGCGCATCGATGTCGGATGCCGAGAGCTCAGCACTGTCGTCGAAGCTGGGGATGACCGCGCCGACATAGGTGATGCCGTAGTCGGCGTTGAAGTAGCCGAGGGAGTCGTGGTTGCTCACGATGAGTCGCTGCTCGGCCGGCACACGGTCGATCTGCTCGGTGGTCCACTCGTCGAGAGCCTCGAGACGGTGGGCATACGCGTGGCCGCGCTCGATGTAGGCCTCGGCGCGCGGCGCGTCAAGCGCTTCGAGCGTGTGGGCCAACTCATCGACGATGCGGATCGCGTTGCGGATGCTGGTCCACAGATGCGGGTCGGCGACCTGGTCGGACCCGGCGGTCGCGGCACCATCGGCCGCGGCATCCGCGTGCCCCTCGTGCTCGTCATGCTCGGCGCTGTCGGCTGCACTGTCGCCATGGTCGTCGTCATGACCGTGGTCAGTGTCATGTCCATGGTCGTGGTCGTCGTGGCCCTCGCGAAGGGCCACCGCGTGCGAGGCGTCGAACACCTGCCCGTCGAAGCCCGAAGCCGAAATGGCTCCTTCGAGCCATGGCTCGAGGCCGGCGCCGTTCATGACGAGCACATCGGCGCGCGAAAGCGCCAGCAGGTCGGCCGCGCTCGGGTCGAACGAGTGCGCGCTCGTGTTGGGCTTGAGCAGCTGCGTCACTGCCGCGTCGTCTCCTGCGACCTCGCGGGTGAGGTCGCCCAACTGAGTCGTGGTGACGACGATCGACAACCCGGTGTCACGACCGGGCAACTCAGTGGAGCATCCGACGAGGCCGAGAACCGCGACGACCGCCGTCCCGAGTGCAGCGAGCGGTCGTTTGAGGTTCACGACGGCAACGCTACGCCTTGTTGATAATGATTGTCAATCCGGTTTGGCGCTCGGACAGGGCTTCTGCGGACCATCAGACGTGGCGCTGCCACCTCACGCCGGCTTGAACCGCCGCAGACGCAGGCTATTGCTCACGACGAACACCGAGGAGAACGCCATCGCAGCGCCGGCGAGCAGCGGGTTGAGCAGTCCCGCCATCGCGAGCGGAATTGCCGCGACGTTGTAGGCGAAGGCCCAGAACAGGTTGCTCTTGATCGTCGACAGCGTGCGCCGCGACAACCGGATCGCGTCAGCGACGCCGCTCAGGTCGCCGTGCACGAGCGTGAGGTCGCCCGCCTGGATCGCGGCGTCGGTACCGCCGCCCATGGCGATTCCCAGATCGGATGCCGCGAGCGCCGCCGCGTCGTTGACTCCGTCGCCGACCATCGCGACGACACGCCCCTGCGCCTGCAGCTCGCGCACCAGGTCGAGCTTGCCCTCGGGGGTCATTCCTGCGTGCACCTCTTCGACGCCGACCTCTGCAGCTACTGCGCGAGCGGCGCGTTCGTTGTCGCCCGTCGCGAGCACCGGGCGCAGGCCCATGGCACGCAACCGCTCGACAGCAGCAGGACTCGTGCTCCGCACCGCGTCGGCCACCTCGATCACGCCGGCGACGACGCCATTCCATCCCACCGCGATCGCGGTGCGGCCCGCCGCTTCGGCCGCGTCGACCGCTTCTGCGAGCGCGGGCGACAACGGAGTGCCGAGTTGCTCCACGACCCAAGCCGGGCGCCCCGCCACAACGCTGCGGTCGTCCACGACGGCGCGCACGCCGAAGCCGCGCACCGAGGAGAACTCGGCCACCGAGAGCGCCCCGCCGGCCACCTCCTGGCCCGCACGCACGATTGCCCGGGCGATGGGATGCTCGCTGCCGTGCTCCACGGCGGCGGCCACGGCGAGCAACTCGTCGCGGCTCGTCGATGTAGCCTCCGTGGTGACGTCGGCTACCCGCATCCTGGCTGCCGTGATGGTGCCGGTCTTGTCGAGCAGCACCGTGTCGATGCGGCGCGTCGACTCGAGCACCTCTGGGCCCTTGATGAGGATGCCGAGGCGCGAGCCCCGCGCAGTGCCCACCAACAGCGCCATCGGCGTCGCCAGGCCCAGCGCACACGGGCAGGCGATGATGAGCGTCGCCACGGCAGCCGTGAACGCCGCTTCGACGGAGGGTCCGAAGAGGAGCCACCCGGCGAGCGTGAGCACAGCCAGCACCAGCACGATGGGCACGAAAACGCCCGAGATGCGGTCGGCGAGTCGCTGCACCCGGGCCTTGCCCGATTGGGCCTGCTCCACGAGCTTCGCCATCTGGGCGAGCGCGGTCTCTGAGCCGACGCGCGTCGCCTCGACCACCAGTGAGCCGTCGGTTGCGATGGTCGAACCGGTCACCGTGTCACCCGCCGACACCTCCTCGGGCACGGGCTCGCCGGTCAGCATGCTCATGTCGATTGCGGCAGCGCCTTCTACGACGACCCCGTCGGTGGCGATCTTCTCGCCGGGTCGCACGATGAAGCGGTCGCCCGGCTGCAGCTGCGCGACAGGCACCCGGGTCTCGACGCCGTCACGCAGCAGAGCCGCCTCCGACGCGCCGAGCTGGAGCAGTGCCCGGATGGCGGCGATCGAGCTGCGCTTCGAGCGGGCTTCCGCATAGCGACCGGCGAGGATGAACACCGTGACGGCTGCGGCTGTCTCGAGGTAGAGCTCGTGCGCTCCGGCGCCCGGCTCGCCGAACCACACGAACTCCATCCGGAGGCCGGGCATGCCAGCGCCGCCGAAGAACAGCGCGTACAACGACCACGCGAAGGCGGCCAGCACGCCGATGCTGACGAGGGTGTCCATCGTGGCGGCGCCGTGGCGCGCATTGATGACCGCGGCGCGGTGGAACGGCCAGGCACCCCACACCGCGACCGGAGCGGCCAGTGTGAGCGTGAGCCACTGCCAGTTGTCGAATTGCAGCGGCGGAATCATCGAGAGCACCATGACCGGCACGGTCAGCAAGGTGGAGATGATCACTCGCTGGCGCAACGACCGCAGCGACGAGTCATGCGCTGCGTCTGCGCGGCCGGCACCGGATACCGAGGTGAGGGCGTCACCGAGCGGGATCATGGGGGCGGGTGCGCCGCCGCTCGTGCTCGCCTCGGAGGCCTGCGCACCTGCCGCGACAGCTGCCGAAGCGCTGGAACTCCCACTCGGAGACGACGCCGGCCGCTCAACGGGTTCCGCGGTGTAGCCGGTCGCGACCACCGTGTCGATGAGTTGCTGCAGGGTGACATCGTCTGCGACCTCGAGCGTCGCCTTCTCGGTCGCATAGTTGACGGTTGCCGTGACTCCCGGCATCCGGTTCAACTTCTTCTCGACGCGAGCGGCGCACGACGAGCAGGTCATGCCGCCGACGGCGAGCTCGAGGTTGGTGCTCATGCCAGCGCGTACCCCGCCTCATCGATCGCGGCACGCACGTCGTCATTCCGCAGCGGGGCGTCGCTGCGCACCGTGACCTTCGACGTTCCGCCCGCGACCAGTTCGACTTCCACGGCGCTCACGCCGGCCAGTCCGCTGAGCTCCTCAGTCACGGAGTTGACGCAGTGGCCGCAGGTCATGCCGGTCACCGAGAGCTCGGTCACGGTCTCGGCGTCGACTGCCGCTTGCGAGTTCTGCGCGGCGTTGCCGCCGCCGCAGCCGCACCCGCCGCAGCCGCACCCGCCGCAGCCGCAGCCGCCGGTGCTCGCGTTCTTGTCGGTGAGGTTGAGTTCCTGCATGGGGGTTTCCTTTCGTGGGGTGATTCGATGGAAAGAGGCGCTCTTCCGCAGTCGGTCGAGCGCCGAGAGTCTCTTCAGTCGACCAGCGCGGCGGGCGGACTTCGCTCGAACCGAGGGTGGCGGGATGACCGTCAGAGATTCGACGTCTCTCGTCGCCCGCGCTGGGTCCGGCTTCGCGGATCAGGACCGGACGAGCCGAGCGATGGCCGCGTTGGCCTCGCGCAGCTTCTCTTCGGCGACTGGGCCGCCCTCACGGGTCGCCTCCGCGACGCAATGGGAGAGGTGGTCGTCGAGCATCGTGAGTGCCACCGTCTCGAGCGCTTTGGTCACCGCTGAGATCTGGGTGAGCACGTCGATGCAGTAGGTGTCTTCTTCGATCATGCGCTGGATGCCGCGCACCTGGCCCTCGGCCCTGCGCAGCCGCTTCAGCAGCGCATCCTTATCGTCGACGTATCCGTGCATGCGCACAACGATACCCCCATGGGGTATCTCGGTCAACCGTCACTCGCGCGCCGAAACCCCGGACGCGGGGTCACACCCTCAGTCGAGCAGCAGCGCCGGTTCCTCGATCACCGAGGCGACGTCAGCGAGGAAGCGGCTGGCCACATCGCCGTCGACGACGCGGTGGTCGAACGACGCACCGAGCGTCGTGACGAAGCGCGGCCGCACCTCGCCATCGACCACCCATGGCTTCTGCTTGATGGTGCCGAGCGCCACGATGCCGACCTCGCCAGGGTTCAGGATCGGTGTACCGGTGTCCATGCCGAACACACCGATGTTCGTCACCGTGATCGTTCCGCCCGCCATGTCGGCGGGCTGCAGCCGACCCTCGCGCGCGGTGTTCGTCATGTGCTCGAGGGCGACGGCGAGCTCCTTGAGCGAGAGCGCCTGCGCATCCTTGATGTTGGGCACCACCAGACCGCGCGGGGTCGCCGCGGCGAAGCCGAAGTTCACGTAGTGGTGCACGATGATCTCGTCGTCGGTCCACGTCGAGTTGACCGTCGGGTTCCGACGCACGGCCCAGATCATCGCCTTCGCCATGATGAGCATCGGCGAGACCTTGATGCCCGCGAAGTCGGGGGAGCTCTTCAGCCGCTTGACGAACTCCATGGTGCGGGTGGCGTCGACATCGACGAAGAGGCCGACGTGCGGCGCGCTGAACGCGCTCTGCACCATGCTGGTCGCGATCGCCTTGCGCACCCCCTTCACGGGAATGCGCTCTTCGCGGTCGTCCGGCCATTCGGGCGTCTCGATGTTGCGGAACACGCTCGCCTGCTCCGCGTGGCGGATCACGTCTTCGCGCGTGATCTCGCCGAGCAGACCGGTGCCCTCGACCGCCGACAGGTCGACGTCGAGATCCTTGGCGAGCTTTCGGATCGGCGGCTTCGCGAGAACGCCGGCGGTCACGACCGGCAGGGGTCCGACACGGCGGATGCCGTGGTGCGCGCGCGTGGCAGTCGGCGCCGAGCCCGGGGTCGGTGCCGAGCCGGCGGACACCGGCGATGGCATGACCGGTGACGCAGGGGAGGGCGCGGAGACGGCGGATGCCGCGGGCACAGGCGCCGGGGTCGTGGCCTCGCTCACACTGGTCGTTGATGCAGCCGCGGCGTTCGAGGCCGACTGAGCCGCCTGGGCAGGCCGGGCTGATTCACCGGCCGACGCGGCGCCGGCCGCCGGCGCACCCGCTCCAGCAGCGCCACCCTTGCGGCGACGCGACGAGCCGTGTCCGGCTGCCCCGTACCCGACGAGGTTCGCGGGCTCGGCTGGTGTGACTGTTGCAGCCGTGTCCTCGACCAGGGCGGCCTCGGAGTCCCGGGCGTCGCCGGACCCGGCAGGGCCGGCATCCGCGCCTTCTGAAGCGACACGCACGATCACCTTGCCGACCTCGACGGTCTGGCCCTCGTCAGCGAGCAGTTCGACGACGGTGCCGGCGAAGGGCGACGGCAGTTCGACGAGCGACTTGGCCGTCTCGATCTCGACGATCACCTGGTTGACCGCGACGGTGTCGCCGGGCTTGACCTTCCACGCGACGATCTCGGCTTCCGTGAGGCCTTCACCGACGTCGGGAAGCGGGAACTCGGAGGTGGCCATGTCGGCTCCTTCGTGGTCGGAGGTCTGGTTGAAGTCTTGCAGAACGGCTGGTGACGGGCGAGCGGGAACTGCGGCATCCGCTCTGCTCAGTAGGCGAGCGCCCGGTCGACTGCTTCGAGGATGCGGTCGGCGTCTGGCAGGTAGAGCGATTCGAGCTTCGCGGGAGGAAACGGGGTGTCGAAGCCCGAGACCCGGAGCACCGGGGCTTCGAGCGAGTAGAAGGCCTGCTCGGCGATCGTCGCGGCGACCTCTGAGCCGACGCTCACGTTTCCAGGCGCTTCCTGACAGACGATGAGCCGGCCGGTCTTGCGCACCGACTCGAGCAGCGGGGCGTAGTCGATGGGGGAGAGCGAGCGCAGGTCGACGACTTCGAGGCTCGTGCCCTCTTGCTCGGCGATCTCGGCGGCTTGCAGCATCATCGACACCATCGCGCCGTGGCCGACGAGCGTCGCATCGGCGCCCTCGCGAACCACCTGCGAGCGGTGCATGGGCGCGCTGCGCTCGTCGAAGTCGACAGGGGCCTTCTGCCAATACCGGCTCTTCGGCTCCATGAACACCACGGGGTCATCGCTTGCGATGGCGTCCTGGATCATCCAGTACGCCTCGTTCGGCGTCGCGGGGCTCACCACGCGCAGGCCGGCCGTGTGCGCGAAGTACGCCTCGGGGCTCTCCTGGTGGTGCTCGACCGCGCCGATGTGACCGCCATAGGGGATGCGGATGACGATGGGGAACGACTGGGCGCCGCCGTGCCGGTAGGTCAGCTTCGCCAGCTGGGATGTGATCTGGTCGAAGCCCGGAAACACGAACCCGTCGAACTGAATCTCGCACACCGGGCGGTACCCGCGCATCGCGAGCCCGATCGCGGTGCCGACGATGCCCGACTCGGCGAGCGGGGTGTCGAGCACACGCTTCCCGCCGAAGTCGCGCTTGAGGCCCTCGGTGACGCGGAAGACGCCCCCGAGCGTGCCGATGTCTTCACCCATCATGAGCACGCGGTCGTCGTCGGCCATCGCCCGGTGGAGGCCAAGGTTGATGGCCTTCGACATGGGGAGCTGCTGGATGCCGGTGCGCGGCGAGGCGGCCCCTGATGCGGCAGGACCTGACGCGGCAGGTTGCGAGGAGGCGATGGCCTGGGCCGCGGCCTCTTGCAGACCGGACTCGGCCGCTGCCTGCGCGGAGGTGGCCGGCTCGGCGCCGGTCGACTGCTGAGCTGCGGTGTGCTGGGTGGTCACGCTCCCGCCTCCATCTGCGCCTCGTACTGCTTGAGCCACGCACGCTGAGCCTCGAGCCCGCTGTGCGGCTCGGAGTACACATGGTCGAAGATCGCGTCGAGCTTCGGCGTGCCGAGGGCGAGGGTGCGGCGCCGGGTGTCGGCGGCCAGGTCGGCGGCCTCGCTTCTCACTTCTTCGAAGTACGCGTCGCTCGCGCCGCGGTCGCGGAGGAACGCCTCGTACCGCTGGATGGGGTCGCGGGCGAGCCAGGTGTTGTGCTCGTCGGCCGTGCGGTACTTCGTCGGGTCGTCGGATGTCGTGTGCGCGCCGACGCGATAGGTCACGGCCTCGATGAGCCGGGGGCCGTCGCCGTTCCGGGCCTCATCGAGCGCCAGGAGCGACACGGCGTAGGCAGCCAGCACATCATTGCCGTCGACCTGCGTGCCAGGGATGCCGAACCCGTCGCCGCGCCGGTAGAGCGGTACGCGTGACTGAGTCGACACCGGCACCGAGATCGCCCACTGATTGTTCTGCACGAAGAAGACCTGAGGTGTTTGGTAGCTCGCAGCGAAGACGAGCGCCTCGCTGACGTCGCCTTGGCTGGTCGCGCCATCGCCGAAGTACACGAGCACCGCCACGTCACGCTCCGGGTCGCCCGTGCCGCACGCGCCGTCGAGTCCGATGCCCATGGCATAGCCGGTGGCGTGCAGCGCCTGTGAGCCGATCACGAGGGTATAGAGGTGGAAGTTCCCGTGGTCGGCAGGGTCCCAGCCCCCGTGGCTGAGCCCGCGCATCATCTCGATGATGCGCATGATGTCGACGCCGCGAATGCGGGCGACCACGTGTTCGCGGTACGAGGGGAAGATGTGGTCCTGCGGGCGGGCTGCGAACGCTGATCCGACCTGCGCAGCTTCCTGACCCATGCTCGGTACCCACAGCGCCATCTGGCCTTGTCGCTGCAGATTGGCCGCTTCGACGTCGAAGGCGCGGATCGCCACCATGTGGCGGTGGAAATCTTGGAGACGTTCTTCGCTCAGCGTGTCGATCACCTGGCGGAATCGCTCGTTGTCGGCAGTCTCCACCGGCTTGCCCTCTGGCGACAGCAAGCGGATCGTCGCTTCGGTGTACGGCATGGGTTCCAATCTAAGTTCTGCGCCTGCGAAGGGGCAGGTCACGCGACCTCGCCGAGCGCAGTCAGCAGGCGATCGACAGACGCCGGCTCTCCGATCGATACTCGGATGCCGTCAGGGTGGAAGGGGCGGGTGATGAGGCCATGGCGGTCAAGGAGGGCGGCGATCTCCTCGGTCCTGTCGCCCGTCGGCAGCCACACGAAGTTGCCGTGCGGCTGAGGCACATCCCAGCCGAGATCCACGAGTGCCCGCCAGAGATCGTCGCGAAGGCGCGCGATCCTATCGACGCGCTCCAGCAGTTCGCCTTCGTGGTCGAGGCTGGCGATCGCCGCCTGCTCGGCCTGCAGGGTCACCGACAGCGGGATCGCCGTCGAGCGCACCGCGTCGAGCACATAGTCGGGGCCGACGGCATACCCGACGCGCAGCCCCGCCAAGCCGTAGGCCTTGGAGAAGGTGCGCAGCACCACGAGGTTCGGGTAGCGGCGCAGAGAGGCGATGCCGTCGACCACGTCGGGGTCGCGGCAGAACTCGATGTACGCCTCGTCGAGCGCGACGAGCACCGTCGGCGGCACCTTCGCCATGAAGTCGTCGAACTCCGCCTGAGTGACGATCGAGCCGGTCGGGTTGTTGGGGCTGCAGACGAAGACCAGCCGGGTGCGCTCGGTGATGGCAGCAGCCATCGCATCGAGGTCATGACGGTGGTCGGGGAGATTTGGAACCCGCACCGAGACAGCACCCGCGACGACGGCCAGCAAGGGGTACGCCTCGAAGCTCCGCCACGAGTACACGACCTCATCGCCGTGCTGCACGGCCGCGGCGAGCAACTGGGCGATGATCGCCACCGACCCCGAGCCGATGTGCACCTCATCGGGGGTGACGCCATAACGATCGGCCAGCCGAGATCGCAACGTGGAGGCGAGCGCGTCCGGATAGCGGTTGAAGGAGTCGAGATCGATCGAGTCGCGCACCGAGGGCAACGGGTCGAACGGATTCTCGTTCGACGAGAGCTTGAAGCTCGCAGCATCCGCCGGCTTTCCTTGCCGGTAGGGAGGCAGCGACTCGATCTCGGCGCGAAGGCGGACTCTGGTCACCCAGTCAGACTAGTTGCGCTCACATTCCGCAGGCGGCATAGTCGCCGTATGAGCTTCGTGCTGCGAATCGTCATCACCGCCGTTGCGCTCTGGCTGACGACGCTGATCGTCGCCGGTGTGAACGTGGTGCCCTTCGAGCCGGGCGGCACGCTCGAGATCGTGCTCACCTTCCTGCTGGTCGCGGTGATCTTCGGAATCGTCAACGCGGTGGTCGGCACCGCGATCAGAATCGTCGCGTTCCCGCTCTACGTGCTGACGCTCGGCCTCGTCGCACTCATCGTGAACGGGCTGCTGCTGCTGATCGTCGCGTGGATCAGCGGGCTGATCGGGTTCGGGCTCTTCGTCGACGGCTTCTGGTGGGGCGTGCTCGGCGCGCTGGTGCTCGGAGTGCTCAGCTGGCTCATCGGGCTTGTGCTGCGCCCGATCGGGCGCCGGCGATGACGCTGCGGTCAACGCGCCACGAGGTAGCCTGACCCTCGGCTGCCGGCCGTGCGGCGTCGATGCCGGCCAGTCTCGTTTCGATGTCAGGATGCCGCGAGCGGTCAGCCATCGCAGCGGTCTCGGCGTAGAGCTCGAGGCTGTGCGCGGGTAGCAGCGAACGGTCATCGGCGGGGATGCCGTCGACAAGCGGATCGCGCATGAGGCGCAGCGTGTGCTCGCCGCTGGCGTCGCCACCCAGCGCCGGAACCACGTCGGTCGTGTGATCCAGCCGCACGCGGTTCACGGTGTCGGGCACGGGCACTTGCCCGCTGGGGCCGCCCACCTCGATCAGCGCCTCGACATTGTGCGCGCCCGAGGTCGCCAGCAACGCGCCGACGAGCGCCCCCTGCGAGTAGCCGGTGACGACGATCGGGTCGGCAGCGGTCGCCCCCGCCCTGGCGAGCGCTTCTTCCACGCCGCGCAAGGATGCCGGCGATCCAGCCGCCAATGCGTGCACGTTGCTTGTCATGTCCCATGCCTCGCGTCGCGCTTTCGGCGAGCCGTCGACCGTTCCTCCGATGTAGACCTCATAGCGGCTCTGCCCGTCGCGGCTCTCGTAGCGCTCGACCCGCACTTGCTCACGGCCACCGCTCGGAATGCGCGCGACCCGCTCCTCGAGACCCTTCGGAGGGGCGACGGTCTCGACCGCTGTGCGCCGCACCTGCACCGGGGTCTCGCGAAGCCAATCGGTCCGCTGTGCGATCGCGGTGATGAGCGCGGCGGTAGAGGCGACACCGGTGATCCCGATGCCCTGGT
Organism: Ruicaihuangia caeni; assembly: GCF_029952955.1. Taxonomy (GTDB): domain Bacteria; phylum Actinomycetota; class Actinomycetes; order Actinomycetales; family Microbacteriaceae; genus Ruicaihuangia; species Ruicaihuangia caeni. The sequence continues at coordinate 290,217 of NZ_JASATX010000003.1, forward strand.
CGCCGAGTGCGGCGATCACAGCGGGAGGCACTCCGAGCAGTCCGGCCGCAGCATCGTCGCTCGCCATGACGGTGGCACGCACCGCCTCGACGAAGAAGACCGAGTTGATGAGGTCGCGCCGCTCGGCGAGGGTCTGCGTCATCCGGTCTGGCGCGAGCGCGCTCAGCCAAGCGACGGCGATGGCAGGCGGCAGCAGCACTCTGGCCAGCAGGATGCCGAGGAGGGGCGCGATCGCACCGAGCGTCGCGGCGACCGCGCCCTGCACGAGCCGCAGCATCCTGTGGTTCCCCGACTCGGCTGCCGAGTACACCGCTGTGACCGTGCGAAGCCGTTCGACGAGTTCGTCCGACTGCTCGCTGCAACGCCGCACAGCGTGTGAAGCTGCGTCGAGTTCGACGTACGCCCGGCCGGCATCAGCCGGAGGCGTCGCCCGTGAGACGACGTCGATGTCGTACTGCGCCAGCATCCGCCCCTCGACCATCGAAAGTCCGCGTCTCGCAGCGGTGACTCCGAGCGCGGCTCGGCGGGCCGTGGCGGCGAGCGAAGCCAAGGCATCCCGGTGCAGCGCAATGGCCTCGGGAGTCACGCGGAGCGCGCCCACCCGCACGCTGAGGTCACCAGCCATGGGTGTCCAGGCCGTCGACGACGCGCCAGAGCTGAGCTTCAGCGGTCACCAGCGCATCGCGGGCTGCGTTGAGCTGCGCCATCAGCGACCCATGGGCGGCCTCATACGCGCCTCGGGCGACGCCGAACCAATCGGCTTCCTCGGGCAGGCGCGCGGCCGACGCGGCCTGCAGCAGGTCGCGCTCGAGTTCCTTGAGCGCTCGCGCATGGTCGCGCAGCGCCTCGGCCACGTCAGAGGTGCTCATGCGGACAGAGCGTGCCGTCCTGACACCGCGACGTCCCGCCACCGTGGCAGCCCGGTTCACACCGTCGCGAGGACCGACAGGTGTGGAGGACCACCCGCATCCGCAACAATGAGCGCATGAGTTTCGGAAGAGCGTTCGACGAGTCGGCGTTGTTCCGCATCTGCTTCGTGTGCACCGGGAACATCTGCCGTTCACCGATGGCCGAGGTGCTGTTCAAAGACCTGGTCGAGCGGAGCGGTTACGGCCACGCGGTCTCGATCATGTCGGCGGGAACCGGCGAGTGGCATGTGGGCGAGCAGTCGGACGCGCGCACCTTGGCCGCGCTCGCCAGCAAAGGCCACGATGGGTCGAAGCACCGGGCGCGGCAGTTCGACCCAGATTGGTTCAATAGTCTGGATCTCGTCGTCGCCTTCGACCGAAGTCAGGAACGCATCTTGAAGTCGTGGGCGAGAACCGACCAGGACCGCGCGAAAGTGCACTTGCTGCTGAGCTTCGACAAGGAGCAGGCCCCGCTGATCGACGTACCGGACCCGTACTACTCGGATGCCGCGTACTTCAGCACCGTGCTGAACATGATCGAACGGGCGGGGCGGGCACTGTTCACGCAAATCGAACCAGGAATCCGATGGGGAGCACGATGAGCCCGATGCCAGCACAGCCGATCAGCCCGCTCGACGGGCGGTACCGGGCCGCGGTATCACCCGTCGGCGATCACCTCTCGGAAGCCGCGCTCAATCGTGCCCGCGTGCACATCGAGGTCGAGTGGCTGATCTTCCAGACCGAGCTCGGACTGTTCGGCACCGAGGCGCTGAGCGGTGAGCAGCAGCGCGCCCTGCGCGCGTTCGCGAGCGACTTCGGGCAGCCCGAGATCGACCGCCTCGCCGAGATCGAGGCCACCACACGGCACGACGTGAAGGCCGTCGAGTACCTCGTGCGCGAGCAGCTCGACCGACTCGGCCTGAACCGCGTCGCGGAGCTGACCCATTTCGCGTGCACGAGTGAGGACATCAACAACCTCTCCTACGCGCTGACGGTGCGGGCCGCGGTGCGCGAGGTGTGGCTGCCCGCGTTCGACCATGTGATCGCGAAGCTCCGCGCCTGGGCTGAGGAGCACCGTGCGGCTCCGATGCTCTCGCACACCCACGGCCAGCCGGCGACGCCGACCACGGTCGGCAAGGAGTTCGCGGTCATGGCGTTCCGCCTCGACCGCATCCGTCGCCAGATCGAGGCGACCGAGTACCTGGGCAAGTTCAGCGGCGCGACCGGAACCTTCTCAGCGCATCTCGTCGCCGACCCTGAGCGCGACTGGCCGCAGCTCTCGCGCGATTTCGTGACCGGGCTGGGTCTCACATGGAACCCGCTGACCACTCAGATCGAGTCGCACGACTGGCAGGCAGAGCTGTACGCGCGCATCAGTCACGCGAACCGGGTGCTGCACAACATCTGCACGGATGTCTGGACCTACATCTCCATGGGGTACTTCAAGCAGGTGCCTCAGGCCGGCGCCACAGGCTCGTCGACCATGCCGCACAAGGTGAACCCGATCCGCTTCGAGAACGCCGAGGCGAATCTCGAGCTCTCGAGCGCGCTCTTCGACTCGCTCGCGGCAACACTCGTCACCAGCCGGCTGCAGCGCGACCTCACCGATTCGTCGTCGCAGCGCAATATCGGTGTCGCGCTGGGCCACTCGCTGCTCGCGCTCGACAACATCAGCCGGGGTCTCGGCGAGATCGCCCTCGACGATACGAAGCTCGCGGCCGACCTCGACGCCAACTGGGAAGTGCTCGGCGAGGCGATTCAGACTGTGATTCGCGCCGAGGTCGCCGCCGGGCGCAGCACCATCGAAGACCCGTATGCCCTGCTCAAGGAGCTCACCCGCGGTCGGCGCGTGGGGCAGGCCGAGCTCGTCGAGTTCGTGAACGGCCTCGACATCGGCGACGAGGCGAAGGCCCGGCTCGCGGCCCTCACGCCCGCTGACTATGTGGGCGTGGCGGCATCCCTGGTCGACCAGCTGGAGGCCTGATACCGAGCATCGCGATCGCGCCCGCCAAAGGGCCGATCGCGAGCACCGCCATGGCGGGGCCCCAGCCCCAACCGGCGACTTCCGCGAGCAGCGGGATCAGCTGAATGCTCGCGACAGTGATCGCGAACCCGATGGCGGTCTGCATGGACAACGCCGTGCCGACGCAGTGCGTGCACACTGCCCCGCTGAGCACCGACGAGAACAACCCCGAGTCGGCGATCACCGTTGCGCCCCACACCGCAAGCAACGCGACGACGAGCCAGTCGGGCATTGTCGTCATGAGGCTCGCGCTGAGGGCGCAGGTACCGCTGGCGATCATGGCGATGGCAGCGACGCGAGGGCTGCCGAACCGGCTAGCGAACATTCCTCCCGCGAGCGCGCCGAATGCCCCGAACAAGCCGATGAAGACGAACACAGCGATCCAGCCGACGGCGCTCAACGGCGTGCCGTCGCCGAGAGTCGCTGCGACGAGCATCGGCAGCCACGCCCACATGGCATAGAGCTCCCACATGTGGCCGAAGTACCCGAGGTTCGCCCGTCGAGCAGTCGAATCCCTGAAGCCCGAGAGCGCATCGCTCCACCGGAAGCGCGGTGCCCGCGCAACCATCGGTCCGCTTCGCACGAACACGATCGCGATGATGGCGGCGGTTGTCGCGAACACGGCCGCTGCGAGCGTTACCCACTGCCACTGCGCGAGGGCGGTGCTGCGCAGCAGATACGGCAGCGCAGAGCCGAGCGTTAGGGCCCCGATGACAAGACCGTAGGCGCGACTGCGTCGTTCCGCAGGGGTCCAGCTCGCCACGAGCCTCAGGGCCACGGGGTATACCCCGGCGAGCGCTATGCCGAGCAGGAAGCGCAGCGGTAGCGCCGTCCACAGGCCCTCGGCGAGCAGCATCCCGGCCGAGCACAGCGCCGCGAGCAGAGAGCTCGACGCGAGCAGCACATGAGAGTCGACTCGGTCGGCGAGCATGAGAGCCGCGGCTGAGAGGCCTCCAACAGCGAAACCGAGCTGCACACTCGAGGTCATCCACGTCGCCTCGCCCGCGGAGAGTGACCACGCCTCGACCAGGTCGGGCAGGGCGGCCGACATGGTGAACCAGGTCGAGATCGCGAGCACGAGCACCAGCGCCACGAGCGACTTCTGGCGGCGGGCGTCCGCAAGAGCGCCGACAGCGGACGAGGGATCGGGCGCTGGAGTTTTCTCTCGGCGGTGCGAGCGGATCATCACGGCCGGTTCATCACATGATGGAGCACACGACGGCGCCGCTCTGCACCGTGTCGCCGCGCTCGAACGACAGACCGGCGACGACGCCGGCACGGTGGGCGCGGATGGGCTGCTCCATCTTCATCGCCTCGATGACGAGCACCAGATCACCCTCGGCGACTGTATCCCCCGTAGCCCGTTCGACCTTGACCACGCTGCCCTGCATCGGGCTGACGAGTGACTCGGGGCCCGGTCCATGCTGTGCCCTCGCCCGCCGCCGGGAAGCTCCCGCCGGGATGGTCGAGGCCGGAGCGGCACCGACCGTGAGCGACGCGGGGATCGACACTTCGAGTCGCCGCCGGCCCACTTCCACAACGATGGTCTCGCGGGCGTCGGTCGCCAATGCCCCGTCCGTCCCGGCGGCGCCCTGGAAAGGAGCGAGGTCCATCGAGAACTCGTTCTCGATCCAGCTGGTGTAGACGGCGAATGGCCCGTCGTCTTCGGGCGCGAACGCCGGATCGTTCACGACCGCACGGTGGAATGGGATGACGGTGGGCACACCCTCGACGACGAACTGATCGAGCGCCCGGCGAGCGCGCTGCAGCGCCTGGCGACGGTCGCGTCCGGTGACGATCAGCTTGGCGAGCATCGAATCGAAGTTCGCGCTTGTCGTGTCGCCCTCACCGACGCCGGTGTCGAGCCTCACGCCCGGGCCGCTCGGCGGGGAGAATCGCGCCAGTTTGCCGGCCGCGGGCATGAACCCGGCCGCAGGGTCTTCGGTGTTGATGCGGAACTCGATGGAGTGGCCACGGGTCACCGGGTCGTCGTACCCCAGAGCCTCCCCGCGAGCGATCCGGAACTGCTCGCGCACGAGATCGACGCCAGCGACCTCTTCGGTGACAGGGTGCTCGACCTGCAGCCGTGTGTTGACCTCGAGGAACGAGATTGTGCCGTCTGCGCCGACGAGGAACTCGCACGTACCGGCACCCACGTATCCGGCGCGCTTCATGATCGCCTTCGAAGCGTCACGGAGTGCGCGCTCCTGCTCCGGAGTGAGAAACGGTGCGGGCGCTTCCTCAACGAGTTTCTGGTGCCTCCGCTGCAGTGAGCAATCACGGGTGGAGACGACGACCACACCACCGTGCTCGTCGGCCAGGCACTGCGTTTCAACGTGCCGGGGGCGATCCAGGTACTTCTCGACGAAGCACTCGCCCCGGCCGAACGCCGCGACGGCTTCGCGCACCGCTGAGTCGAAGGCGTGCTCGAGCGAATCACCCTCACGGACGACCTTGAGGCCGCGACCCCCGCCGCCGTATGCCGCTTTGATCGCGACCGGCAGGCCGTGCTGCTCGACGAATGCTTCGACGTCGGAGAGGTCAGAGACGGGACCGTCTGTGCCGGCTGCAAGCGGAGCCCCGACCGACTTCGCGATATCGCGCGCCGCGATCTTGTTGCCCAGTGCTTCGATCGCCGAAGGCGGCGGCCCGATCCAGATGAGGCCGCTGTCGATGACCCGTTGGGCGAACTCACCGTTCTCGGCGAGGAACCCATATCCAGGGTGGACCGCGTCGGCGCCGCTTTCCATTGCGATCTGGAGGATCTTCCGCTGGTCGAGATAGGTGTCGGCGGGTGTCTTCCCCTGAAGTGCGAATGCCTCGTCGGCTGTGCGGACGAAGACGGCATCGCGATCCTCGTCCGCATACACCGCAACCGAGCGGATGCCTTCGTCGGCACACGCCTGCGCGATTCTGACTGCGATCTCGCCGCGGTTCGCGATGAGTACTTTGTTGATCGTGCGGCTGCTCATCGTGTCGGTCTCACTCTCTTCCACCCTGAGATCTTGCGCGTGGCGCCTCGTTGGGCCCGCTTCTTCTCCTGCGCTGCGTCGGTCGCGACGAGCGGGGACGCGTCGCGACCCATCGCGACGCGTGTCAGCACTGCGACCAGCGCCGCCAGTTCTTCGTCGGTCGGCGCTCCAGCCACCACCCTGAACGCGTTCGTCCCAGGGGTCTCGCTGCTCGCTTCGGCCCGACCGCTCATGATTGTGATTCGCGGATGCCGTCCGCGAACATGTCGAGGAACCCGGCGATCGACTCGGCGGTCGCCTGCGGCTGGATCACCGCCGTCGTCGTACGCTCAGACGGAGCTTCTCCGGGTCGCCCGATCTGCGAGTCGGGCCAAGCGAGCACCGCTTGGGCGCCCAGCCCGAGTGCACCCATCACGGCTGCCGGCAGTCCGAATGCGCGGCGGGGGATGACCGTGATGAACGGCACGTCCGCATCCGAGTACACCGCCGCCAGCTCGGCAGCGGCAGCGGCGACCTCGCCTCCTCCGGTTCCCGGGCTGTCGACGATGGTCACGACTGGAAGACCGAGCGAGACGCACTCGCGCAGGAACCTCGCAGCAGTGTCCGCCGCATCGCGGCTCAGGATGCCGGCGCGGTAGAGCGGCTGCGAGGCGATGACGCCCGCTGTTCTCCCTCCGAATCGCGCGTGCCCGACAATGAGTTCAAGAGGAGCGACATCACGGTTGACGAACTCACCGTCATCGACGATGAGTTCGAGGAGTTCCCGCATGTCGAAGCCGGAGCCAATATCCTTCGGCACGACCTCGAGCACGGCATCCCGTTGCTCTGGGGTTGATGCCTCAAGCGGCTCGAGACGCGCGACACCTTGCCACCGGTTGGGGGGGAGTATCGCCAGCGTCTCGAGCACCGTGTCGAGCACGCCGTCATCGACTGCGTCGACGGCGTGCACAACGCGCTCGGCCTGCGCGAGGAAGACATCGCGCCACTCGTCAGTGTCGCCAAGGCTGACGGCGAGACGCGGCACCACACCACGAGCGCGCGCGACGGCTGCGAGCGCACGGGAGATCGCGCTCGGCGCGGCCGCTCGCACCGCGGCACTAGCCAGCCAGAGACCGACCAGCGGGAGCCCGGCGTTCGCGGCGAGCGAGGCGGCGCGTTCGACCACGATCGCGTCCGCATCCGAAGCGAGTGCTCCATCTACGACGTAGACGACCGCGCGCCGGCCGTCGAGCGTGCATGTGCCGGCACGTGCACGCTCGCCGGTGACGAGCGGTGCGTAGGCATCCGCTTCGATGACTGTCAGGTCGGGGGCGGCGTCAACGCCGGACATGGTTGCCTCTCTCAATTCGTCGCGATGGGAACAGCTTGTTCGGTCAGCAGATCGCTCAGTTCGGTCGCATCGGCAAGCTCGTCGAGACGCATGACGGCCTCGTACGTCGCATCGACCGCTCCAGCACTGAGCACCGATGCGGCATTGCTGCGGAACTTTTCGAGAATCCGCTCGGTCGCCAACGGATTCGTGAGGCTACCAGGTTCGTCGACCACCACCCGCCGGAGGCGGCGACCGTCGCTGAGCGTGACTTCGACTCCTCCCGGGAATCTCGTGTCCGAATCGGCGTACGGCTCGACCGTCCATTCGAAACGATCAACGAGGTCGTTGGTGCGGCCCGACGCGATGACGTCTTCGGTGAAGTGCCGCTGCTCCACCTTGCCGTCGAGCAGGGCGGTGGCCACGGTATAGGGAAGGCTGAAGCGCGCGCCTGCGGTCGTCGTCGGTCGGCGACGACCCTCGAGCGGCTCGACCACAAGCGGCACGTCGCGCTCGCGTACCAGTGCCCGCACTGATTCGACATCTTCAGGGGCGAAGCCGTGCTCCGTTCTGAGTTGGCTGACCGCTTCGATGGCGGAGTGAGTCGCGTGGCACGTCGGATACGCCTTGATGCCGAGCTTCAGGGTCTCCCACTCGGTGCCGAGGCCGTCGAGTCCCGAGAAGTCGGCGTCCGCGATGCCGAGGTAGACCGAGAAGATGCCGTCGCGTCCGTCGAGGATCGTCTCAGGGCCCGTGATGCCGCTCTCTGCGAGATTCGCGGCCTCGATGCCGGAGCGCGCTGCATTGCCCGCATGGATCGGCTTCACCGTCGCACCGTTCGACAGGAACGCGAACGTGCCCGACGAGAAGCTGCCGGCGATGCCGAGGGCGTGCTTCGTCGTGGCAACGTCGAGTCCGGCCAGCTTGGCAGCTGCGGCCGCAGCGCCGAAGACGCCGAGCACGCTGGTGGGATGGAAGCCCTTCACGTGGAATCCGCCCGGCACGACGGAGCCGATCTTGGCCGTGACCTCGACCCCGATCACGTAAGCGAGCAGCAGGTCCTTGCCCGACAGGCGGTCGTACTCGGCGAGCGCGAGCGCTGCCGGGAACGACACCGCTGACACGTGGCACGACGACCGCGGATGCGTATCGTCGAAGTCCAGCACGTGAGCGAGCGCACCGTGCACGAATGCCGCGCGAATCGCCGAGAAATTGCGGCCGAGCCCCATGACCGACACCGAGCCGGAGAATGAGTACGGGTGCGTGGCTGCGAGGATCGCGCGACCAACCGGCGTGCCGGCGCCACCCATGGCGCATCCGAGCGTGTCGAGGATGTGCAGTTTCGCTTTCGCGATCACCTCGGTCGGCAGGTCCTCATAGCGGATCCTGTGAACCCACTCGGCGATTGTCGCGACCGGTGTCTTGGTGTTCTCCATCATGGTCATCCCCGCATCACGAACGGGTTCCCGCTCACCTCCGACAGCTCGACCCACACTGACTTCGTCTGGAGGAACTCATCGATCGCCTCCAGGCCGTTCAAGCGACCGACGCCCGAGTTCTTGTAGCCGCCGAACGGCGAGTTGAACGACGTGCCACGGTACATGTTGATCCACACGTTCCCCGCTTCCAGCGCGTCGGCCATGCGGATCGACCGCTTGACATCCCTCGTCCAGACGCCGGCGGCGAGCCCGTACTCCGAGTCGTTGGCGATGCGGATCGCGTCTTCCTCGGTGTCGAACGGGATCAGGCTCAATACGGGCCCGAAGATCTCCTGAGCGCTCACCGGGTCGTTCGGGTCGTCGGCCTGCACGATCGTGGGGCGGTAAAAGTAGCCGTCTGGCAGGCCCTCGACCGACTCTCGACGTCCACCGGCGATCACCTGTGCGCCACGCGCGCGTGCACCCTCCACGAACGCCTCGACGTTCTCCAGCTGGCGCGAGGTGGCCAGCGGCCCGATATGCGTGTTCGCGTCGGTGGGGTCGCCAACGATCAACGCTTCCGCACGCTTGGCGAGACGGTCGCGGAACGATTCGATGATGCTCCGCTGCACGAGCGCGCGGGAACCGGCGACGCAGCTCTGACCCGCGGCGGCGAAGATCCCGCCGAGCACGCCGTTCTCTGCGGCATCCAGGTCAGCGTCTTCGAACACGATGTTCGGGCTCTTGCCTCCGAGTTCGAGCGTGTAGCTCGCGAGCCGTTGCCCGACCTCCGCCGCGACCACGGCGCCCACGGCCGGGCCACCGGTGAAGGAGACCTTGCGCACACGTGGTTCGCGCGCAATGGAGCTCCCGGCTTCGGCGAAGCCGGGCACCACGTTCACGACACCGGCGGGAATGCCCGCTTCGATAGCGAGCTCGGCCACTCTGAGCATCGACACCGGAGTCACCTCAGAGGGCTTCACGACGACCGTGTTGCCTCCGGCCAGCGCGGGAGCGATGGTCTGCATGGCGAGGTACAGCGGGGAGTTCCACGGCACCATCACCCCGATGACGCCGAGTGGCTCTCGCTTGGTGTAGTTGAGCACATCGGGTCGGTTCACGGGGATCACCCGGCCCTCGATCTTGTCGGCTGCGCCACCGTAGTAATAGAGCCAGTCCGAAGCGATCTTCGCCTGGGTGCGCATCTCCGCCAGCAGCTTGCCGTTCTCACGGGATTCGATGCGGGCGATCTCCTCGCCGTGCTCGAGGATGCGGTCGCCCCACTTCATCATCAAGCGCCCACGGGCGGTGGCGGTGAGACGTGCCCACTCGCCATTGCCGGCGTCCACTGCGGCGTCGACCGCGGCGCGGACATCGGCTTCACCGGCTTCGGCGATCTCGGCCCAGGGCGCCGCGGTGGTGGGGTCGATCGACGGAAAGTAGCGGTCGGTGGAGGGCTTCACCGGCTGCCCGCCGATGTGCAACTCGTAGCGCTCGGTCTCGTGCGTGGTCATCGTCATGATGGGGTTCCTTCAGCGACGCTCGCGGCGTGACGATCGCGCACGTTCGCGATGTACTCGTCGGTGAGTCCGCGGTAGTTCTCCGGTGATGCTGCGACATCAAGCACCTGCTCGTCCACGCCGTGCGCCTGAAGATCGTCGCGGAGGATGTCGAGCATCGGCCGCTCGGGCGTCCCGTTCTTCGCAGCGGCGTGCACGAGGTTGTGTGCGACTTCATGACCGAGGTGATGCGCGAGCGACATCATGATGGGCTCCGACATGATCTCCGGCTGCGACATAGCGAGCACCTCCCGCATGCGCTCGGGGCTCACGTACAGGCCCTCGAGCACCAGCGCGAGCTTGCTCGTGACACCGGAGGTCAGCATGACGATCGACGGAACGGCGAACCACTCCTGCGCCCAGCTCATCATGTCGCGCTCATAGGCGTGGATGGAGTTCGACATCAGCCCCGACACCAGGGAGTGCACGAGCTTGGCGTCGACGTACATGAGTTCCGAGGTGAACGGATTGCGCTTCTGGGGCATCGTTGAAGAACCGATGTGCTGTGGGGCGGCCGGTTCGGCGGCCTCGCCGAGCTCGGTCGACTGCATGCGCACGATTTCGGCGCCGATGCGCTCGCCGGCGGTCGCGATGTGGTCGAGAGCGAACAGCAGATCGCGGAGTCGATCGCGGTTGGTGTGCCAGGGGACGACCGTGTCGACCAGACCGAGCAGCTCGCAGTAGCGCTTGCGCACCGCGCTTCCGTCGGTGCCGAGGGTGGCGAACGTGCCGGCAGCACCGGCGAGCGAGCCGGCGAGGCTCTGCTTCTCGATCGTGTGCAGCCGGTCGCGCGCCCGGAGGAGTTCGTCTGCCCATACAGCGAGCTTGTGCCCGAACGGGATCGGAATCGCGTGCTGGGCATGGGTGCGACCTGCCATCGTGGTGGTCGCGTGCCGCTGCGCCAGTTCGACCGCGCTGGTCACAGCCGAGTCGAGCTGCGACTTGATCGTGGCCAGGGCGTCTCGGATTTGCAGGATCAGGCCGGTGTCCATGATGTCTTGGGTGGTCGTGCCCCAGTGCACCCACGCGCCGTGCTCGCCACAGAGTTCGACGAGCTGTCGGATCATCGGAACGATCGGGTGCCCGGTGGCGAGAATGCCCTCGCGCATCGCATCGAAGTCGAACAGGTCGACGTCGCACTTGGAGGCGATCTCTGCCGCCGCCTCCGATGGGATGATGCCGAGTTCGCCCTGCGCCTGCGCGAGCGCGGCCTCCGCCCGAAGCCAGCCCTGAACCTGAGCGCGATCCTCGAAGCAATCGCGCACCGTTGGGTCTGTCCATAGGTGCCCGAACAGGCCTGATTCGAATGTCGTCGGCATGACCACCCTTTCTGCGTTACTGCGTACTACGGTCGCGAAAACGGTGGCGGAGAGCGATAGCCCCGCTGTAGAGCTTCCGGCGGGTACTTTTTACATGTTGTACAAATGTCGGCCGTGTGTTCGTCGCGGCTCAATGAGGAGTAGCAATGCAAGTTCGTGACCTGGTGGACGACAATCCCGACCTCGAGTTGACTGTCGCCGCCGGCGTTCGTGAACTCGATACCGCGATCACATGGGTGGCGACCACTGAGGTCGACGACGTGACCGGGTGGGTCGACGGGGGCGAACTACTCCTCATGATGGGCTCGAACATCACGCGGCAGGAGGACCAGCAGCGCCGGTACGTGCGGAACCTGAAGGAGAACGGTATCGCCGCCCTCGGTTTCGGCACGGGTATCCGTCACCGGGTGATTCCGAAAGCCTTGCTCGATGAGGCTGACCGCGTTGGCCTGCCGGTCGTCGAGGTGCCGTACCACATTCCCTTCGTTCGGATCACGCACGCGGTGTTCGGGGCGTTGAACGATGAGCGTGATCGGGTCCTCGAGGACGCGCTCCGCGTGAGCAATGAGCTCACTCGGTTGGTGGTGCGCAGCGGAGACAGCCTGACCGCGACCATGGGATTCGTCTCTCAGGAGCTCGGTGCGCGGCTGGAGCTGCGTGACACCGTGACGCGTCAGGTGATCGCGGAGGCAGGAAGCCGACCTCGGGGGCGGGTCGAGCAACAAGTCGAGCTGGAGTTCGAAGACAGCACGTTCCCGCTGGCGTTGACCGCGGCCAAGGAAGGCACGATCACGGAGTTCGACCACCAGGTGTTGCGGCACCTGCAGTCGGCCGTCATGTACGAGTTCGCGCGCCGGAACGCCGTCGACGTCGCGCGGCTGCGACTGGCGGGCGACCTGCTCACCGACATCGCCCGCGGCTCACTGACCGAGGCGGAGCTCACGACGCGCCTCGGGGCGTTCGGTCTGGCACCGGATGCCGCCTTCGCAGCACTCCACATCATTGACGACACCGACGACGGTGAAGAGATTCTTCGCAAGCTGACCCGTGCGCTCGGCGACCTGCGAAGGTCGTACCTGGCAACCACGTCGCAGCACGCGGTGACGCTGCTGGCCCGCGTCGGGGACGTCGAGCAGGCAGCATGCCTCGCGGCCGAGTTTCTACGGTACGTTCCCACCGCGCGGATCGGCGTGGGGCGGGTCGCGAAGGGGCTGGACCTGGGCACGAGCCTCATGGAAGCCCGAACCGCGGTCGCGGAGAGCCGGGGACAGCAAGTGGTCACGTACCGCGACCTTCAGTCGTTCGGACCGCTCCTTGCGGTGCCGCCCAACGCGCTCAAGCTCTACGTTGACGACGTGCTCGGCGGCATCCTCGACAATGAGAAGCTCCTGGCGACGGTCGAAGCGCTCGCGCAGCACGGCGGCCACTGGGGCAACGCCGCGGAGGCGCTGCAGGTGCACCGGCACACGCTGCGCTATCGGGCGAATCAGATCAGGCAGTTCACCGGTCTTGACCCCGACTCGCCCGACCACCGCTCGCAACTCTGGATGGCGGTCGCCGCGCTGCGTATCGTTCGGCTTCGTGAAGCCGGTCACGAACCGCGCGGCGACCGCCCCTCAGTCACGTCCGAGGGCGGAGACATCGCTCGCCTCGGCGGGTGATGCTCAGGCTGTCGCGTCGAACGCTTCCGACAGGATGTCGAGCCCCTCTTCGAGCACTTCGGGCGACATCGACAGCGGCGGCAGGAATCGGATGACATTTCCGAACGTACCGGTGACGATCGCCAGCGCGCCGTTCTGGTGGCACCACTTCTGCACAGCGACGGCACGTGCCGCATCCGGTCCGCTGTCGTCAGCGAGCTCGATCGCCATCATCGCTCCACGGCCCCGGATGTCGGCGACCACAGAGTGACGCTGCTGAATCTGCTCGAGACGGCGCCGGAAGATCGCTTCGAGGTTCTTGGCTTTTTCGAGCAGACCATCACGCTCGACCGACTCGAAGGCGGCGATCGATCCGACGCAGCTGACGGGGTTTCCGCCGAAGGTGCTGCCGAGACCGCCGACATGCACGGAATCCATCATCTCGGCCCGACCCGTCACTGCGGCGAGCGGCAAGCCGCCACCGAGCGCCTTGGCCGTTGTGATGATGTCAGGCACGACACCCTCGTGCTCAATCGCGAACCAGGTGCCGGTGCGGCCGAAGCCCGACTGCACCTCGTCGGCGATGAACACGATGCCGTTCTCAGTGCAGTAGTCGCGGATCCCCTTCGCGAAGTTGGGTGCGGGCACGATGAAGCCGCCCTCGCCTTGGATCGGCTCCATCACGATGCACGCCACGTTGGAGGCACCGATCTCCTTGTCGATCATGGTGCGCACCTCGCGGAGCGTCGCCTCGGCGCACTCCTCGGGGGTGCCGGCGAAGCCGAACGGGTTCGCCATGGGCACACGATACACATCCGACGCGAACGGCCCGAAGCCCTCCTTGTACGGCATGTTCTTCGCGGTCATCGCCATGGTGAGGTTCGTGCGCCCGTGGAAGGCGTTCCGGAAGACGACGACTGCCGACCGGCCGGTGTACGACCGCGCAACCTTCACTGCGTTCTCAACCGCTTCTGCTCCTGAGTTCCACAGCGCCGACTTCTTCGCATGGTCGCCGGGGGCGTGTTCGTTGAGCAGCTCGCACACCTGCACGTACTCCTCATACGGGGTGATCGCGAAGCACACGTGCGCGAAGTCCTCGACCTGTTCCTGCACGCGTTCGACCACGCGCGCGTTGCCGTTGCCGACATTCGAAACGCCGATGCCGCCCGCGAAGTCGATCAGCGAATTACCGTCCACGTCGTGCAGCACATTGCTGTCGGCCTTCTCGATGAAGGTAGCGAGCGTCACTGGGACCGAGTCGGAAACCGCGTTGCTGCGGCGCTCGGCGAGCGCCTTCGACTTCGGTCCGGGGATCTCGGTGACGACCTTGGCGTACCTACGCACACTGTGGGGCGCCTGGGTCGCGATTGTGTTCAAGTCAGTGGTCCTTTCAATGGTGATGCTGAAGTGTTCAGCTCAAATCGGAGCTCTATGCGGCGACAGTGGCGCGCTGCCTGGAGTACTCCGACACGTCGAACTCTTCTTCGACGACGTCGTAGCGGTAGGTGCCCTCGATGACCTTCGCCTGGATCTCTTCGTACTCGTCACCCTCGATCGGGCGGTAGCGGTGCCGGTCGCCGGCCAGGAACAGCACGCCGCTCTCCGGGAACATGTGAGTGGTCGGAATCGGCTCGTAGATCGGCGTGGCGAATCGGCCCAGCATTGGATAGCCCGATGGACCGTCGAGGGGCAGCGCGGCCGTGCACTTCCCGCCGAGGCAGAACGTCCGCACATGAGTGAAGGTGCGGGCGGTCGCGAGCTTTGGCAGAGTCACGCCCTCGGTATCGAGCGGGTACGCGAAGAAGCAGCCGGGCCCCCAGCCCACGCATGCCAGCCAGTGATCGGTCTCGGAGTGCTTCCGGATCGCTTCGTCGGTCGAGATACCGTGGTTTTCGGCGATCCAATCGACGCCGTGCTTCTCGCCGTTGCGTTCGGCGATCTCGACCGACCAAGGGTCTCGGTACCAGGCGGGCAGCGTGAACAACCGCGATGTGATCGTGGTGGGCGCCGTCACCTGTGACGCGTATTCAGTGAGCAGCCGCTCCCAGTAGACCGGCTTGCGTCGGTCGGCTTCGACGACGATCCCGAGCTGACGCATCGTGGGGATCACATCGAGGATGCCGGGAATGTTCTCGCGCTGCAGGTGCTGCATCATGGCGAGCACTCGGAAGTTCGCCTGAAGATCGGCATCATCCGAGAACTCGACCGTGTAGTAGCAGTCACCGAGCCGGCGAAGAACCGGTACGTCGTAGATCATGGTGCCTTCCTCACTCGCATGCCGCGAGCGTCACGCCGACCGAATCCGCAGCACGGCGTACGGCTTGCGCAACCTCGACGACGTTGGGGCCGTCGCTGTGGATGCAGACCGAGTCGACCTTCAGCGGCAGGATCGTGCCGTCGATCGCCTCGTAGGTCTGCTCGGTGAGCAGCCGCGTCACTCGCTCCTCGATGAGGTCGGCCGACACCGGCTGCTTCCTGCGCTCGACGATGAGGTTGCCCTCTGGGCTGTAGTTGAGGTCGGGGTAGGCCTCGACGAACACGCGCATGCCGGCATCCGCGGCGACTCGCGTGATCGGCTCGTGCCCGAACGGGCCGGGCCAGTAGAACACAGCCTGGGGATCGACGGTCTGCATCGCACGAACCGCAGCGGCAGCCAGCTTCTCGTCCTTCAGCATGTGGTACATCGCGCCATGCGGCTTGATGTGGTGCAGCCGCATGCCACGTTGGCGGAGGAAGCCGCTCAGTGCACCCACCTGGTAGGTGATGTACGCGTGAATGTCGTCTTCGGTGAGTGCCATTACCCGGCGGCCGAAGCCCATCAGGTCGGGGGCGCCGGGGTGCGCGCCGACCGCAACGCCGCTCTCCTGCGCCCAACCGACCGTCTCGTTCATGATGAGCGGATCACCGGCATGGAAGCCGCACGCGATGTTGGCCGTGGTGATGTGCTTCATGATCTCCTGGTCGTCGCTAGCCGACCAGTTGCCGTACCCCTCGCCCATGTCGGCGTTGAGGTCGAGCGTCGTCAGGTGTGAAGAAGTCATCGCGACGTCCTTTCGAGTGCGTCTGTGCTTGTCGGTTTCGAAGCGGTAGTCAAGCGACTGCCGACTGCGGCTGAACGATGTGATCGCCGTGCAATTGCCACGCCAGCAGTTCGAGCGCTTGCTCGGTGCTGACGCGTTCGAAGCGCACGGTGTCACCAGGCGAGAGCTGACCGACGCGGCCGAGGTCGGCCGAGATCACGGTCGCGATCTTGGCGAAACCGCCGACGGTCGGGTTCTCGACACCCATGACGATGGCCTCACTGCCGGAGGGGCACTGGATGCCGCCGATCGGGATGATGTCATCCACGATGTTCGACGGGTCGGTGCCGGCGGCCTCCGCTACGTAGTTCGGGCGCGGCAGGAAGCTCAGCTTCGGTCCGGCGAATCTGAAGCCCATCCGGCTGTTGAGAGCGCCGAGCGTCCACGGCTCACCGAAGAAGGCATCGATCGACTCTTCCGTGAAGAGGTGATCCTGGGGCCCGGCGGTGACGTGGAGCACGTGGTTCTCAAGGCTGTACCGTGCCGCCTCCTCGCCGACGATGCTGCCCACCGACTCGTAGCGCAACGGCTCGTCGGCGAGCGGCAACTGATCGCCGGCCTGCAGGGCTCGGCCACCGATGCCGCCGAACTGCGCGAACAGGTGCGTCGAGCGGCTCCCGATATACGGCTCGTTCCGGATTCCTCCCTGAACGGCGAGGTAGGAGCGCATGCCGCCGGTGATTGCCCCGATCGCGAGCACATCGCCAGCGCTGACCAAGAACGACGCGTTGTGAGGGCGACGGCGTCCGTTGAGCGTGATCTCGGCCGGCGCGCCTGTCACCGCGACGATTGCATCAGTGTCGAAGCGCAGGGTGGGGCCCTTCGCTGTGAGTTCGAGGCCTGCGGGGCCCGGATCCTTTGAGGACAGCGGAGCAGGGGTCGGCGCGTTGCCCACGAGCAGGTTTGCCAACCGAAGCGAGAAGTAGTCTTGTGCGCCGGAGGGGGCGATGCCCTGTGGCAACTGGCCTACGCGGCCGCCGTCCTGAATGTGGGTGAGGATTCCGGCATCCAGGACCTCTATCCCTTGCGTCGTCACGAGCGCACCGCCTCCTTCTCCTCCTGGACGGGCTCGCGCTTCTCCTTCGACCCAGCGGTCGGAATCACGGTTGTGCGAATGGCCTGCGGCCGCTTCTTGAACAGGCCCGAGAACTCGCGGCCTCGCGTGAGGCCTTCCCGGAAGAGGAACAGCACGACGAGCATCGCGATGCCGAGCACGATCTCGCGGATGCCTGCTTGGCCGGTGAACATGAAGCCGAAGAGCTCGACTCCGCGTTCCCAGCGACGCAGCACTTCGCCGAGCACGGTGATCACGAGCGTGCCCACGAGTGCGCCGAACAGTGAGTTCATGCCGCCGAACACGAGCATGAGCAGCACCGCGAACGTCAGCGTGAAGTAGAAGGCGTCAGCATTGATCGAACCGAGCACTTGTCCGTACAGCGCGCCACCGATGCCGACGGCGAACGCGCTCAGAACGAAGGAGACGCGGCGCTCGTGCGTGACCTTGATGCCGATCGATCGGGCAGCGACCTCGTCTTCACGGCTGGCCCGCAGGCGCCGCCCGGTGCGGGTGTGCTGGAAGACGTAGGCGAGCACGCAGATCGCGATCAGCCAGAGCAGCGGCACATAGACGTCAGTGCCTCCCGGGATGCCGATGAGCGAGTTCTTTCCGCCGGTGATCGGGTCGGCGTTGCCGACGACAACCTGGATCATGACGAGCATGGCGAGCGTGGCGATACCCGCCGACAGCCCGGAGAGGCGCATGATCGACAACGACACGACCCAGCCGACGAGAGCCGCACCGAGTCCGCCGAGCAGGATGCCGAGCGCTGGGTTGATCTCGATGGCGACGAGCCACGCGGGCGCTCCGTCGAGCAGGCCCGACTTGATGCGAGGAGACATCGTCGCTAACGCGCTGACATAGGCGCCGACAGCGGCGAATCCGATGTGGCCGAACGACAGGATGCCGGAGTTGCCTATGAAGATGTAGCTGCCGACGACCATGACGGCGTTGACGACCATGACCCGTGCCGGAGTCTGGAGGTCCGGGCTCTGCATAGCCAGCAGGACGATGATCGCGAACAGCGCGACCGGCACCATGTCGATCACTCGGGTGGCCCAGCGATTCTTCAACATGTCAGACCCTTTCTGCGACCGCGCGACGGATGAAGAGTCCCTGCGGCCGCACGATGAGCACGAGGATCACGAGGGCGAAAGCGACTGCATCGCGGAAGGCGACCAGGTCGGTGGGAAGTGCGGCCTGGATCGCCACGGTGAGCGCACCGAACAGGTATGCGCCGTAGACGGCCGCCTTGAGGTTTCCGCTACCGCCGATGACGGTTGCGACGACACCCGCGAGCAGGGGGGCGAGCCCCATGGTGGGCGTGACAGTGCCAGTCTTCGCGATCAGCAGGATGCCGGCGACCGCCGCCAGGAACCCTGCGAGGGCGAAGGCGGTGCTGATGACTCGGTCGGACTTCACACCGACGAGCCGGGCCATGGTGAAGTCCTCCGATGCGGCTCGCATCTGGCGCCCGATCGGTGTGCGGTACAGCACAAGGCCCATGCCGGCGAGCAGCAGGACAGTGACGAGCACGGTGACCAGGTCAAGCGGGGAGACGCCGATGCCCCCCACCGAGATGCGGGCGCTCACCCAACTGGGGAGGGCGACCGCTCGCGCCTGCGACCCGATGAAGAGGATCGCGAGGTTCTGCAACAGATACGCGATGCCGAATGACACGATCATCAGCGTCGCCGGCTTCGCCCCACGAATGAAGCGGAAGGCCAGCTTGTCCATGAGGATGCCGGCGAGCACGCCCGCCGTGATGGCGATGATGATCCGCAACGGCAGCGGTAGACCATGGGTCAACAGCAGGGTGTACCCCGTGACCATGATCAACTCGCCGTGTGCGAGGTTCACGAGGTTCATCACACCGAAGATCAGCGCGATGCCGAGGGCTATGCAGGCGTAAATGCTACCCAGACTCAACGCGTCGATGAGGAACTGAAATACGGCGTTCATGCCTGACCGGCTCCCTCTGGTTCCGGAGCTGCCCCATCGGCGCCGAGGTAGGCCGCTTCGAGCAGTCCGCCTTGGAGGAGCTCGGAGGCCGTGCCCCGCGCGACGATGTTGCCGTGCTGGAGTACGTATGAATGATCGGCGGTTTCAACAGTGCGGTGGGCGACCTGCTCGACGAGAAGGATGCTGACCCCCTCGTTGTGCAGGCGCTTCAGCACCTCGAAGACCGAGTCGACGATGACCGGGGCAAGGCCCGCGGATGGCTCGTCGAGCAGAAGGTATTCGGGCCGGGCGAGCAGTGCCCGGGCGATCGCTAGCTGTTGCTGCTCGCCGCCGGAGAGGTGGCCGGCGCGCCGGTCACGGAAGCGCCCGAGGATCGGGAACACCTCCATCATCTCCGTGATGTGCGTTCGAGCCTGTTCACGGTCCTTGCGCACGGTGGTGCCGAGTTGCAGATTCTCGAGCACGGTCATCTGTCCGAAGATCCGACGCCCTTCGGGCACCAGCGAGAGGTGCTTGCCCACGATGTGCTCGGCGCGTGCCCCGCTCAGCTTCGATCCCGCGAGGGTGACCGAGCCGCTCTTGGGTTTGACGACGCCGGCAATGGTGTTGAGCAGGGTCGACTTGCCCGCGCCGTTCGGGCCAACGACGCCGACAAATGAGCCCTTCTCCACCTTGATGCTCACGCCGCGCAGGGCCGTGACCGGTCCGTACGCCACGTAGAGCGAATCGACTTCAAGCATTGGTCACCTCCGAGCCGAGGTATGCCTCGACGACCGATCGGTTGTTCCTGATCTCGGCGGGAGTACCGGTGGCCAGGATCTCGCCGAAGTTGAGCACCGTGATGCGGTCGCAGATGCCCATCACCAGCGGCATGTCGTGCTCGATGAGCAGCATCCCGCAGCCGAATTCGTCACGGATGTCGCGCAGCACATGGCTCATCACGACGCTCTCTTCTTCGCTGAGCCCCGCGGCCGGCTCATCGAGCAGCAGGTACTGCGGTTTCGCCGCGAGCGACCGGGCGATGCCCAGTCGACGTTGGTAGCCGTACGACAGGTTGCCGGCGGCGACATCGGCTTGCGAGTGCAGGTCGAGCATCTCCATCAGCTCGTCGGCAAGAGCTGTTCCGCTGGCCGAACTCGAGCCGACGCCGATGGCGCCGAGTTCGATGTTCTCGCGAACCGTCAGCTCTCTGAAGACGCGCACGGCTTGGAACGTGCGCACGACGCCGCCCCGAGCGCGGGCCGGAGCAGTCCACGATGAGGCGTCGACCCCGTCGATGGTCACCCGGCCGCGGGAGAAGTTCTGGTAGCCGCTGATCGCGTTCACCAGGGTGGTCTTGCCCGCACCGTTGGGACCGATCAACCCCATGATCTCGCCACGACGGACTTCGACCGTCGCTTCATGAAGCGCACGGACCCCGTCGAATTCGACGCAGATACCGTTGGCTTCGAGTCGTTGCTCACTCATTGTGGACTGCTCCATTGCCCTTACTCGGTTGCGATCTCCGGCAGGTAACTTGCGGTCAGACGGGCGGCAAAGGTGGGCTCGCCACCCTCGAGCGCTGCGATCGTCACGGGACGGTCGGCCGCGGTGTGCAGTGTCTCGGAGAAGGTGGCGGGGCCGACGACGGTCTCCACCGGAGTGCCGTCTTCGAGCGCCGCGGTGACCGCTTCGCCTTCGGTGCTGTCGGCACGCTCCATGCCCTGCGCGATCATCTGCATGGCGATGTAGCCATCGACGATCAGCGAGCTCGGGGGGAAGTCGCCCTGGGCCTCGACGTAGCGGTCGATGATCTCGTTGACCTTGTCGCTCGGGTCACCGCCGTGGTACTGCGCGTGGTTCGCAACCCAAGTGTTCGCGAGATCGGGAACGGCGTCGAACCATCCGGTCGAGTCGAGCGCGTCGTTGAGCAGCACGGGCACATCGATGCCGGCCGCGCGAACCTGACGCAGCGCCGAAGCGCCACCCGGAGCGTAGCTGGAGATGACGAGCACCTCAGGGGGCGTCGGCAGCGCCTGAATCTTCGAGATCTGGGCGTTGATTGACGGGTCCGAGTTTTGGAACGTGTCCTTCCCGAGCACGGCACCTTCACCTGCGAAGTGCTCGAAGGCGTCGATGAACCCATTCGCCCAGTCGGTGTCGACTCGCAGCGTCGGGTCTTCGAGCACGTAGGCGGTCTTCCATCCCTGCTCCGTGTTCGCCCATTCAGCGGCGGCTGCGGCAGTGGCCTGCGAGACCATTCCTGCGGAGAATCCGAGGTCGAGTCCGCCGATGGGGCCGAAGCGGGGGCTGCCGGCGCAGAGCGAAACCGAAATCAGCCCGGCGGATTGGGCTGCGAGTGCCGCAGGGGAGCCGAAGTCGTAGTCGCACGAGACGATCAGGGCATCCGCACCCTGGTTGATGACCTCTTGCGCCACGGTCGGGGCGAGGTTGCGCTCCGACTTGTAGTCCTCCTGGATCAGCCGCACCTGCCGACCGAGGATGCCGCCCTCGGCATTCAGGTCTTCAATCGCCATTTCGACCGCTGCCATCGCTGGGAGGTCGTACTGATTCATCACACCGGTTTCCGCGATGACCGCACCGATGATGATCTCGTCACCCCCTGCATTGTCCCCGCCGTCACCGCCTTGGTTGGTAGCTGTGGCGGTGCAGCCGGTGAGTACGAGCGCACCCGCCGCTAGCACGACGAGCGAACCGCGCATCTTGCCGTTCATGTTTTCTCCTCATTGAGACATCCACACTTGGTGCAGACGTGGCCTCGTGATTGCGGATTGGTGTAGCCACGCTACGAAGGACCAAATGGACGAACAATCTGAATGCTGTCGAAGCCTTTGAGCCGCTTTTCGACATGTTTGATAAACGACTTCAACCGTCGTCAATGACGCGCCGAGTCGCTGAAGCGCGCGAAGGGAGGGCGGCTGGAATCGCTCGAGCGGAGTTCACCGCTTATCGCCCGATGAGGGGCGGATATTCGCGCGAGGCCCGTGCCCTGACTCAGTCGTTGGGAGGCGTTGTGCCGTCGCCCGGCTCACCGGTCCATTCGCCGTCCATCTTCTGGTTCGGCTTGACGGCCAACAGCAGCATGGCGACGGTCACGAGGATCGCGATGAAGGCGATCCCGAAGAAGATCACGCCGAGCAGCACGTCGCGAGTGGTCATCCAGACGACGAGACCCACGAAGACTGCGAGAAGCCCAGAGAAGCCAATCAGTTCGACTGGACGCATGCGCTCTTTCCTGTCCGGTTTCCTCATGCGCTTGGCGCCTCCTTCACTGTCGACTCCTCAGACCGCGGAGCCTGCTTCACCGGGAACGCCGCGATGAGTTGAAACACTCCGGCAACCGCCGCGTACGCGCCGAACACTCCGACGGCGACGACCGGCGCGGTCAACACGCCACTCACGCCTTCGGTGCCCTGGAAGTGCTGGTCGAGGTCGGGCGGCAGCAGCACCATGACGATCGCGAGGAGCGCCGTCAGCCCGCCGATCAGCAGTCGATCGCGGGCGATCGGATCGCGCCCCCTCGCGCGCATCCACAGATACAGCTCGGCGAACCCGGTGATCGCAGCCCACACGGCAACGGTGAAGAGGAACATCGGCAAGCCTGCGCCTGTGAGCGCGAGGGCGGCAACGCCCGCTGCTGCACCGACCGCCGCCATGATGGCGAGGATGGTGCGCTCAACGGATGCCGTGCCACGCAGTTCGATCACGAGAGCAAGCGCTGTGAGCACCGCGAACCCACCGAACACCAGCAGCCCGACCCGGGAGGAGTGGTCCTGCGAGAACGTGATGATCAAGGCCGCGATGACAGCGACAAGTCCGCGCAACAGCGGGCCGATGGTGCGGGCCCTCGGTGCGACACCTGCTGAGCCTGGCACGCGCAACCTTTCTGAAGGATTCGGGATGCCGTCAAGTCTAGACGCGCCGCCTGACCACAAGCCTTCAGCCGAACGATGCCCGCGGCTCAACCCATGGACTACGGCGGCACTTTAGGGCCGACGAGTCGCTCGACGCTCTTTCGTGCAGGGTTGCCATAGCAAATGATTCGTCGACCAGCTACTGCCAGACGAACTGGGGCCGAATCCGACCTTCACGAACCGTTGGAGCACAGGATTCACGTAGGCCAGTGAGTAAACGCTATCTAAGAGCCGGAATTGCTTCGCTCGGCCTATGGGGAGCACGCTCGGCTATGTGCGGAGACGGCATCGCCGTCAGTTTCTTCAGACGGGCGAGTTGCCGGCTAGTGAGGTAGCGAAAGCTCTGCGGGGGCTCCACTCGAAGCACGCGGCGGAGATCATCGAGCCCCACGGGTCGCGACCACACGGTGGGGTCGTCCAGTTCCACGACGGAGCACTCACTAGCGCCGTCGAGGTAATCAGCGAGTTCCGCCTGTTCGATCCCAATGACGTCCGAGTAGTCTCGCCAGATGTCGTGAGCGTTGCTTCGGACAACCCTCCGTGCGCGCATGGTCCCGAGGATCGCCTTCTCCGGCGACGTCGAATAGATGACGACTGTCATGCCTTCCGGTACGTCAGGGAATCGACGCCGAATCTCCGCGGTTTTCGTGCCAGTAAGAAGCCCTCGCGCGAAGCGGGGTCGGACTGAAAGCAAGAGAACCGGACTCACGCCTTGTGCCGTTCATCAAACTGCCGGGCCATTACGTCATCAAACATTTGCGGATCAACTTGTTGCATGCTCTGCACCCGGTCCTTCACATATTGCTTGAAGATCTCGTCGTGGCGCGAGACCGACCGCGGGAGAAGTTCAGTGTCCTGGAAGCGTATGACATTGACCTTTCCAACCTTGTCCGCGGCTCCCTGGATTTCAGACTTTCGAAGCACACCGATCTTGCCGAAACTTGCGAGTGCCTCTTCGACAGGCAACCGCGCCGAGTCGACGAGTACTGACCTCGCGACCAGTTTCCGGATCGCAGTCGTTCGGTCGCTGCTGGCATACCAGAGGATGCGGGCGGGAAGATCTTTGGGCTCGATGCGTGATCCCGAAAAGTAGACTAGTTCTCGGGAAAGACCGAGTCCTCGTCGTCTCAGTGAGAGAAGACCATCGTTCATCCCGAGGAGGTTGGTCGCCCATCGAGGCTGAATCGGAATAACGTACGTTGGCAACCTCGCGCCCTGCACTACGAGTGGCCACCTGCGACGCTCGGCAAGGACAACCTCCGCTGCTGAAGCGAGGGAGAGGGCAGCGGCTGGTGCTGTCGCCGGACCTAGCGACGCAATGCGGGGCGTCGCTTCGCTGAAGCCGTCCGCTCTCAACGCCGCGTCGAGCGTGACTGAGATGGCCCCATCAGTCACCTCAACGCGTGTGGCTCCGCGGTCCCAGGCCGTGCGTCTGAAATGACGAAGTAATTGGAAGGCAACGGTGCTTCCGCGCTCGCCTCGAATGGCACGGAGCATCTGGAGTCGCAGAGTGGTTCCATCTAGCTCGAAAGCTGCCAGTGCCCACAGGCCGCCCTGCTCGTCAACAAGCTTCTGCACCTCGATCCTCTTCCGCTTCGCAAGCAGATCCCGCAGTCGCTGATTGAACACATTTGGCTTCGCTTCCGCGTCGTAGACGCGGAAAGCGGTCTCGAGACCAGGCTCTGCATACGCCACGTCCACCCACTCCAGGTCACCGTCGTCGATGAGATTTGAGCGAAAAACGGACATATACGAGTCAGGGCTGAGTGCCGCGATCAGTTCATGTGGCCGCACGACTTTGATGCCGTGCTCAGAAAGGTTCCACCCGCCTGCGGCAAGGTGCACGTTGCTGTCGTTGGTGACGAAGTAGTCGGCGCCAGCATGGACGGCGTCGGTGAGGTGTAGGACATCCTTCCGAAGGCTCGGATCTTTGGCGAGCAGACGCGAGTCTGTTGCGGCAAGTAGAGCATGCTCGAGGGTTCGATCACCCGGGCGCAGGGTGCTCAGCCTCGTCAAGTGCTGACTGTCCGCTCGAATGCGGGCACGAACCGCCTGGTCTTGGTTCTTACTGATCTCGTTGTCGACTTCACCAGAGACAACGAAGGTGACCAACGGTTGCAGCCAGTCGGCCTGTAGCTCTCGAGCTTCCTCCCGATGATCGCGCTGGACGTCGGGCGGGGAGAAGAGGTCACCGATGATGTTGGTGTCGAGCACTGCAATCGGAAGGCCAGACTCAAGCGAAGCGGACTCCAGAAGATCGAGCCCTCGGTCGACGTTGATCCGCTTCACCCAGTTCATCAGAATCGACCCACTGAGGGCCCTGCCAGGGCGTTCCGACGCCGCGTGCATGCCCAGCGACTGCCAGAACCCGTCGATCCCGTAGTCGCTGCGACAAGATGCGGTGATCAGGGATCGTCGCGGATGCAACCTGATGGCGCTTTCCACCATTCGGCGCGCCAAACCGGTCCCGCGCGCCGCTTCACCCACGCAGACGTGGACGAGCTTGATTTGGTTACTGCGGGGGATGTCATAAAGGACGTATCCGGCGACAGTTCCATCGACGAGGCCGAGGAGGAGACCCCGATGCTTGGCGCGATCACGGAAGGCTGTGTCGGGCATCGGGCCCAGTCGCGCGCGATTGGCCTTGTGAATGGTCAGTACGGCATCCAGCTCAGCTCTTGCATCGGCGGATTCCGGGTCCCACGCGGCGACATCGACGCTCAACCCAGCCCCTCTCAGCCGATGGTCCTGACCGTTTTAGCACATGAGCGTCTAACAGTGGGGCCGAGGCCGAGTTGCGTTCCGTTTGATATCTGGGATCAGTGGCCAGTCGGACTCACATCGCGACCGGTGGGAGATGAAGTCAATGGACGGCCTCGCCGTTGTCGCGGAATCTGGTCCCGGGGATCGGGACGAACCGCCGCGTTTCCAGTGCAGTCGACGAACCGCCTTTGGGTCGTCGACGGATACTCATCCTGCGTCGCCCATTGACATGCTGCCGGGCACGAACGTGACAATGACGCTTCGAACGATGTGGGCGATGCCGCGAGTCTTGCAACTACTCTCCACTCGAGTTCGGCGTGGCGGAAAGACAACCTATGTCGAGGGTGGCGACGAACGTCAGACGTTCGGCATGTCGGCGAAGCGCGAGAAGTGGCCCTGGAAGGCGACGGTGACGGTGTCGGTGGGGCCGTTGCGGTGCTTTGCGACGATGAGGTCGGCTTCACCCGCGCGAGGGTTCTCCTTCTCATACGCGGCCTCGCGGTGCAGCAGGATCACCATGTCGGCATCCTGCTCGATCGATCCCGACTCTCGCAGGTCGGCGATCTGGGGCTTCTTGTCGGCTCGCTGCTCGGGCCCACGGTTGAGCTGCGACAGCGCGATCACCGGCACCTGCAGCTCTTTGGCCATGAGCTTCAGCGCACGTGAGAACTCAGACACTTCCTGCTGGCGCGACTCGACGCGCTTGCCCGAGGTCATGAGCTGCAGGTAGTCGATGACGACCATCTTGAGGCCGAACTTCTGCTTCAGTCGCCGGCACTTCGCGCGGATCTCGACGAGCGTCATGTTGGGGCTGTCATCGATGAACAGGGGCGCATCGTTGATGCGGCCGCGCACCGATGCGATGGTCGTCCAGTCGCGGGTGTCGACCGTTCCCTTGCGCATGTTCTGCAGCGGCACGGCTGCCTCGGCCGAGAGGAGCCGCATCGCGATCTCGCTGCGCCCCATCTCGAGAGAGAAGAAGATGGCGGGCATGTTGTGCTTGATGGCGGCCGATCGGGCAAAATCGAGAGCCAGCGTCGACTTTCCGAGCGCGGGCCGCGCCGCGACGATGATCATCTGACCCGGGTGGAAGCCGTTGGTGAGGTTGTCGAGCCCGGAGAAGCCGGTCGGCACGCCGGTCATCGAGCCGTCGCGGCCCTGGGCCGCCTCGATCTCGTCGATCGCGACCGTCACGGCCTCGGTCAGCGGCACGTAATCTTCTGCTTCGACCCCGCCGGCGACGTTGTAGATCTCGGCCTGCGCGTTGTTGACGAGGTCGGCAACCTCGCCCTCGCTCGCGTACCCCATCTGCACGATTCGGGTGCCCGCCTCGACGAGGCGGCGCAGCACTGCCTTCTCGGCGACGATGGATGCATAGAACCCGGCGTTGGCTGCCGTCGGCACCAGGCTGGTGAGCGTGTGCAGGTATTCGGCGCCGCCCGCTCGGCTGAGGAGTCCGGTCTTGGTCAACTCGTCGGTGACGGCGATGACGTCGGTCGGCTCACCGTGCGAGTACAGGGTCAGGATCGCGTCGAAGATCAACTCGTGCTTCGGCATGTAGAAATCGACGGCGCGAACGGTCTCGATCACATCGGCGACGGCATCCTTGCTCAGCAGCATGCCGCCGATTGCGCTCTGCTCAGCGAGCAGGTCGTGCGGGGGAGTGCGCTCAGCCCGGTACTGCTCGCGGTGCTCGCCGGTCGAAGGCTCGCCCGCCAATCCGAGATGTGCGATCGACATGCTTCCCCTTCCGCGTCATCCGACCGTGCCGTGCATTGCGACAGCACCGTTCATAGCGGTTGCCGCCGACATCGCGATCCCGGACCCCGATCGGATTGGGCGCCGCAACCTGAGAGGCAGCCGATGCGCACACTCGATTGCTCACCCTAGAAACCGGAGAGCCGTCTACTCAACCCTGCCTGTGGATAACTATGTGGAGACTCGCCGCGAGACTCGGGGACAACTCTGTACAGTCTGTTGATAACTCTGTGGAGCACACTTCGCGTCTCGCAGCTACACCGGGGCTGACCAGGCATTTTGTTTCGCACAGCATGTGTGAACAAGATTGTTTAGAGTCTTGGTTGAGGGTTTGAAGCTGTGAGCATCCCCTGTGTAGAAATCTCGGAAGAACGCTTGACACGGGCGTCGCCGAAACGCTAATGGCCATACGTCGTTCCGTACGGGCTCGCAAGTCACCACGCTGTAACCATTCTGTGAAAGCCCTCGGGGCCAATGGGTCGGCTCCGGGGGGCGAAATGACGAACGGCGGCAGCTCCCGAAGGAACCGCCGCCGTCAGGGCGTGCGAAACGCGCCTACTTCTTCGCCGCGATCACCTGCAGCGAGATCGTCGCGACGACGTCCTCGCGAAGGTTCACGATCGCCTCGTGGTCGCCCACAGTCTTGATCGGGGTGGGAATCTGCACCTTGCGCTTGTCGATGGAGCCGATGCCCTCGGCCTCCACGGCAGCCGCGATGTCAGCGGTCTTCACCGAACCGAAGAGGCGGCCCTCAGCGCCGGCCTTGACGGTCAGGCGCACACGCTTGGCCTCGATCTTGGCCTTGAGGTCGTTGACCTCTTCGATCGTGGCGAGTTCGCGCGCAGCGCGGGCAGCCTTGATCGACTCGACCTGCTTCTCGCCACCACGGGTCCACGCAACCGCGAAGCCCTGGGGGATGAGGTAGTTGCGGGCGTACCCGTTCTTGACCTCGACGACATCGCCGGGGGTGCCGAGACCGGTCACCTCGTGCGTCAGAATCAGCTTCGACATGTCGTACTCCTTAGCGGCCCGAGCCCGAGTACGGCAGCAGAGCCATCTCGCGCGCGTTCTTCACTGCGCGGGCGATGAGGCGCTGCTCCTGCACGGAGACACCGGTGATACGGCGAGCACGAATCTTTCCGCGCTCTGAGATGAACTTGCGGAGGGTGGCGACATCCTTGTAGTCGATGACGCCGACGCGGATCGACTTCGCCGGAGCGGCGTTCTTCCCGCCCTTGGCTCCGCGGCCGCCCTTGCGGCGATCGCCGCTGCTCTTTCCAGCCATTGATTGCTTCCTTTAATGAATCTCGATCGTTCCGACGGCAGCAGGCCGATCAGAACGGAACATCGTCGTTGTAGCCGCCGCCGGGTGTGTTCCACACGTCGCCGCCGGAAGAGGCGGGCGCGCTCGGCGCCCATGCGTCCTCGGTGACCTGCGAGCGGTTGCCGCCGCCACCACCGGAGGTGCGCGTCACCTGTGCCGTGGCGTAACGCAGCGACGGGCCGATCTCGTCGATCTCGAGCTCGATCGTCGTGCGCTTCTCGCCCTCACGGGTCTCGTAGGAACGCTGACGAAGCCGCCCCTGCGCGATGACTCGCATGCCCTTGGTGAGCGATCCCGCCACGTGCTCGGCGAATTCACGCCAGACGCTCGCACGCAGGAAGAGGGCTTCGCCGTCTTTCCACTCGTTCGCCTGACGGTCGAACGTGCGCGGCGTCGAGGCGATGGTGAAGTTCGCCACCGCGAGGCCCGACTGCGTGTACCGCAGCTCAGGGTCGGCAGTGAGGTTGCCGACCACCGTGATGACGGTCTCCCCGGCCATCGGCTACTCGGCCTTCGCCTTCGCCGAAGTCGCCTTGCGGGCGGCCTTCTCATCGGCGAGCTTCGCAGCGGCCGCGACGCGCGCGATCGCTTCCTCGGCGCGGAGCACCTTGGTGCGCATGACGGCTTCGCTCAGCTTGAGCTGACGGTCGAGCTCGACCACCGACTCGCTGCTGGCGGTCATGTTGACGACGGCGTAGATGCCTTCGCTCTTCTTGTTGATCTCGTAGGCGAGACGGCGACGGCCCCAGATGTCGACGTTGTCGATCGTTCCACCGTCATTGCGAATGACGTTGAGGAACTTGTCTAGGCTGGGAGCCACGGTGCGCTCATCGATCTCTGGATCGAGGATCACCATGAGTTCGTACTGATGCGTCACTAACCCACCTCCTCTGGACTCAGCGGCTGCAGTCGTTCTGCAGCAGGAGGGTTGTGCATCGTGCGTCTTGCGGCATCCGGCCGCAGACAACCTGCCTAGTGTAGTCAGGTTCCACCTGTGCTTTCAAGGAGTGTGCTCAGAGCGTCATGCCCATCAACGTCGCGATCGTCGGTGTCGGAAACTGTGCCAGTTCGCTCGTCCAGGGCGTCTCGTTCTATGCGGATGCCGCAGACGACGAAGTCATCCCGGGGCTCATGCACACGCGGTTCGGCCAGTACTCGATTCGCGACATCCGGTTCAGCGCGGCGTTCGATGTCGATGCCGGCAAGGTCGGACTCGACCTCGCAGACGCGATCCTGGCTCGCCCCAACAACACGCTCCGCTTCTCGGCGGTCGCGCCGACTGGGGTGACCGTGCAGCGCGGTCCGACGCTCGACGGGCTCGGCCACTACTACCGCGACGCCGTCCTCGAGTCGGATGCTGAGCCGGTCGACGTGGCGCAGGCCCTGCGCGACAGCGGCACCGACGTGCTCGTGTGCTACCTCCCCGTCGGATCGGAGGAAGCGGCGAAGTTCTACGCTCAAGCAGCGATCGACGCCGGGGTGGCGTTTGTGAACGCTCTCCCCGTCTTCATCGCGAGCGACCCTGTGTGGGCGCAGAAGTTCACCGACGCCGGGGTTCCGATCGTCGGCGACGACATCAAGAGCCAGCTCGGCGCCACCATCACTCACCGGGTGCTCGCACGGCTGTTCCAGGAGCGGGGCATCGTGCTCGACCGCACCTACCAGTTGAACGTCGGCGGCAACATGGACTTCAAGAACATGCTCGAGCGCGAGCGACTCGAGTCGAAGAAGGTCTCGAAGACGCGCGCGGTGACGAGCAACATCGACGTAGACCTTCCCGCTGACGATGTGCACATCGGGCCCAGCGACCACGTGCCGTGGCTCGAAGACCGCAAGTTCGCCTATGTGCGGCTCGAGGGCCACGGCTTCGGCAATGCGCCGACGAGCCTCGAGTACAAGCTCGAGGTGTGGGACTCACCGAACTCAGCCGGCGTCGTCATCGACGCGGTGCGCGCGGCGAAGCTGGCTCTCGACCGCGGCGTGGGCGGACCAGTGGAAGCGGCATCCGCCTACTTCATGAAGTCGCCGCCCGTGCAGCACCCGGACCACATCGCGCGTGAGCTGCTCGAGCAGTTCATCAGCGAGACGAAGGATGCCGTCGAGCAGTAGTCCCGACTAGCGGTGTCGCCACCACTCGACCAGGCGTCGCTCGACCTCCTCGCGACCGAGCTCGCCCTCGTCGAGGCGCAGGTCGAGCAGGAACCGGTATGCCTCGCCCACCTGCGGTCCGGGCTTCAGCTCGAGCAGCTGCATGATCTGCTGCCCGTCGAGCTCGGGTCGGATCGAGGCGAGCTCCTCGGCTTCCGAGAGCTCCTCGATGCGGCGCTCGAGATCGTCATAGGCAGTGCGCAGCCTGGCCGCCTTGCGCTTGTTGCGGGTCGTGACGTCGGCGCGCGTGAGGATGTGGAGGCGCTCGAGCAGATCTCCGGCATCCCGCACATAACGTCGAACAGCCGAGTCGGTCCAGGCGCCCTCCGAATACCCGAAGAACCGCAGGTGCAACTCGACCAGCCGTGACACTGCGCTGATTGTCTCCTTGTCAAAGCGCAGCGCGTGCAGGCGCTTCGCCGTCAGCTTCGACCCGACCACGTCGTGGTGGTGGAAGCTGACTGCGCCGGAGGCGTCGATGCGGCGGGTCTTGGGCTTTCCCACGTCGTGCAGCAGCGCCGCAAGGCGCAGCACGAGGTCAGGCTCGTGCCCTCGAGCCGCCTCGAGGTCGATGGCCTGTGCGAGCACCGTGAGGCTGTGCTCGTAGACGTCTTTGTGATGCGCGTGCTCGTCGATCTCGAGGCGCAAGGCGGGAACCTCGGGGAGCACGTGGGCCGCAAGGCCCGAGTCGACCAGCAGCCGGATGCCCTTTCCGGGCTCTTCCGTCAGCATCAGCTTGGTCAACTCGTCTGAGACGCGCTCGGCGCTCACCATGTCGATGCGCTCGGCCATGGCACGCATCGCCTCGAAGGTGGCGTCGTCGATATCGAAGCCCAACTGCGCCGCGAACCGAGCCGCACGCATCATGCGGAGCGGGTCATCGCCGAACGACACCTCCGGCTGCGAGGGCGTGCGCAACGACTGTGCGAGCAGGTCTTCGATGCCGCCCGCGGGGTCGACGAGCACCCGCTGCGGAAGACGCAACGCCATGGCGTTCACCGAGAAGTCGCGGCGAGTGAGGTCGCCTTCGAGATCGGTGCCGAACTGCACCTCGGGCTTGCGGGTGAGTCCGTCATACGCGTCACTGCGGTACGTGGTGATCTCGACCGTCTCGCCAAGGATCCGCGCGCCGATCGTGCCGAACTGGCGGCCGATGTCCCAGTGAGCGTCGGCGATCGGCTTGACGATGCGGAGGATCTCGTCGGGCGTCGCGTCGGTGGTGAAGTCGAGGTCTTTGACCGGCCGCCCGAGAAACGCGTCGCGCACCGGTCCGCCGACGAGGGAGAGCTCGAAGCCGGCTGCCTCGAACTCGGCCGACAGCCTCGATATCGGTGGGGATGCCGTGAGTTCGTGCAACCGGCTGATCGCTGCAGCGGCGCTCTCCATAGCCCTTGAGTCTAGACTTCTCACCATGTCGGCCGAGCCTGAGAGCGGGGTCGGCCTGTGCCCTTGACGCTCCTGCGCGCCTTGCTCGCGCTTGTGGTGGGCCTGGCCGGCGTGCTGGTGCTCCCGTCGGCTTCGATCGCCGAAGAGGCCGCGTCGATCACGGTCACCGCCGCCCCCACAACGAGCGGACTGCTGCGACCGAGCGCCCCGCTTCGTGTCGATGTGGCGCTCACCAACCCCGGCTCGGCAGAGCTCGAGGCGGTGACGGTGGAGCTCCAACTGCAGCGTGAGCCCATCACCAACGCGGAGGCCCTCGACGAGTGGCTCACCGGTGAGGATTCAGCGCTGGATCGCGACCTCGACACGCTGACCGCCACCTCGCCGATCTCGATCGCTCCGCGATCCACGTCTCGGCTCGCGGTGGTGACCGAACCCGAGACGATCCTGCTCGACGAGGCTCGGCCGGGCGTGTACCCGGTCGCTGTGGTCGTCGCCTCGGCATCCGAGCGCATCTCGAGCACTCGCACCGCCATCGTGTGGAAGCCCGACGAGCTCGGGTCGCGGGTCGGCCTCTCGCTGGTCACCCCGATCACCATCCCGGAGCCGACCGGGGCGCTCCTGACCGCTGACGAACTGGCGCTGCTCACGTCGCCCGGCGGATTGCTGGCTGAGCGCCTCGACGCGATGGCGGGCCGGTCGGTGGCACTCGGCATCGATCCCATGGTCGCGGCGTCGATCCGGGCGCTCGGAACCCAGGCGCCCCAGTCGGCGACGGACTGGCTGCAGCGTCTCGAAGCGCTGACGAACGACACCTTCGCGCTCATGTACGCGGATGCGGATGCCGCGGCGATGCTGCAGGCCGGCGTGCCGTTGCTGCAACCCACCGGCTTCGCCCTCGACCCCACCAACTTCGGCACCGCCGAGCCGACCACCGAACCGGATCAGCCGACGGAGCCCGGCTCGCCCCCGGATAGTGGACAGGACACCCCGGCGCTGCCCACGACGGAGGAGCTGCTCTCGGTGCCCGCCAGCCTCGGCGCCGTCTGGTGGCCCGCTGCCGACACCGTCACGCCGAGCGACGCCCAGACGCTCACTGAGAGCGGCAGTGACCGCATCCTGCTCTCCTCTTCGAACGTCGAGGCCGTTGATCGCACCCCCGTCGCACGTATCGGTGGCGGCATTGCCCTCGTGAGCGACGACCGGATCACGTCGATGCTCGACACCACCCTCGAGGCCGGTACACCGGCGGAGTGGAACGAGTCAGCCGCGCACCTGGCAGCGGCGCTGGCGATCGAGGCCGGTTCGCGCACGAGCCCGGTGATCGCCGCGCTCGACCGCGAATCGTCGGCCGCGCCGCAGCGGCTCGCCGACACGCTGAACGTGCTCGCCGGTCTGCCCTGGGTGACTCCAACGGCGCTCAGCGCGGTGAACACGGGTGACAGCATCCCCAGCGCGAGCGTCGCCGAGCGACCCCAGAGCGCCGATCGCATCGCTGCGATCAGCGGCATGGTCGCCAGCGAGCGCCAGGTCGCCGCGTTCGCCACTGCCGCGGTCGACACCGCCGCGATCGTCGACGCCCGACGGCTCGCGCTGCTCGGAACGCTCAGCCAGTCATGGCGCATGAATGCGAGCGGCTGGGAGGCCGTCGTCGACCAGTTCATGGCGGAGAACCGCAGCATCGTCGATTCGGTCGAGGTGGTCGAGCGCGGCCAGATCCTCGTGCTCGCCGACCGCACCGAACTGCCGATCAATGTGCGGAACGAACTCGGCCAGGCCGTCGAAGTGGTGCTCGATGTGAGGGCCCTCACGGCGGGGCTCGCGGTCGAGCAGCAACGCACCGTGGTGGTGGTCGAACCGGCATCGACGCGCAATGTGCCGGTGCCGGTGCAGTCGATCGCGAACGGCGCTGTCATGGTCGAGCTCACGCTGACGTCGACCACGGGGGTGCCGCTGGGCTCGCCGGTGTTCGTGCGCGTCAACGTGCAGGCGGGCTGGGAGACCGCGGGCACCGTCATCGCGGCATCCGTCGTCGTGCTCGTGTTCATAATCGGAATCGCACGCACCGTGCTGAAGCGCCGACGAGCGACTGAGGAGGCCGATGGCTGAGGCGGGCGGAGGGACCCCGAGCATTCGCCGGTCGAGCGCGCTGCTCGCGTCGGGCACGCTCGTGTCTCGCGTGCTCGGCTTCGTCAGCGCATTCCTGCTCGCGACGACGCTCGGCACGGTCGGCGACGGTGCCGACCTCTTCACGCTGGCGAACCAGCTGCCGAACAACATCTACGCGATCGTCGCCGGCGGCGTGCTCAGCGCGGTGCTGGTTCCGCAGATCGTGCGGGCCGGGCTGCACGCCGATGGGGGAGCGGCGTACGTCAACCGTTTAGTGACGCTGGGCCTTGTGATCTTCGCGGTGATCGGCGTTATCGCGACGCTCGCTGCGCCCCTGCTCGTGCGCCTCTACGCGCAGTCGGGCGAGGGCATGGGAGACGGGCTCTCGCAGGCGCAGTTCGGGCTCGCGGTGGCGTTCGCGTACTGGTGCTTGCCGCAGGTGTTCTTCTACGCACTGTACAGCCTGCTCGGCGAAGTGCTCAACGGCCGCAGCGTGTTCGGCCCGTTCACCTGGGCGCCTGTGCTCAACAACGTCGTGGCGATCACCGGCATCCTGCTGTTCGCCATGCTCTACGGCACCGCGCCCGAGCACCAGTCGGTCGAGACCTGGACGACTGACCGGGTCGTGCTCATCAGCGGCAGCGCGACGCTCGGTGTGGCCGCCCAAGCGGTGGTGCTCTTCGCGTTCTGGAAGCGGGCCGGGCTGCGCTTCCGTCTCGACTTCCGCTGGCGCGGCGTCGGACTGCGGCAGACGGGCAAGTCGGCTGCGTGGGTGTTCGGCATGATCCTCATCACGCAGTTGGCCGGCATCGTGCAGAGCAACGTCGCCTCACTGGCCGCCGGCACGGGCGAGGCGTCCCTCGCGGTGCTTCGGTTCGCGTGGCTCATCTTCATGCTGCCTCACGGCATCGCGACGGTATCGATCGTGACGGCCTATTTCACCCGCATGAGCACTCATGCGCGAGACGGCGACTTCGTCTCGCTGCGAGCGGATGTCGCGGCATCCCTTCGCGCCACAGGGTTGATCATGGTGTTCTCGAGCCTCGGGCTCATCGCGATCGCCTACCCGTTCGCGGCGGTGTTCGGCGGTGGGTTTAAAGAGATCGAAGCGATGGCCCTCGTGCTGATCGCCTACCTGCTCGGGCTCGTGCCGTTCAGCATGCTGTTCGTGCTCCAGCGCACCTTCTATGCGCTGGAAGACACACGAACGCCCTTCCTGGTGCAGGCCGCGCAAGCCGTGGTCTTCGTGCTCGGGATGCTGGTGGTCGCACAGTTGCCGCTCGACCGCATCGCGATCGGGGTCGCCGTGACTGTCACGATCGCCGGAACACTGCAGACCGCGCTCGCATGGGTGCTGCTGCGTCGCAAGCTCGGCACCGGAGGCCAGAGCGGCGCGATCGTGCGCGAGCATGTGCGCTACACGGTGGCGATGCTCCCCGCTGCTGCAGCCGGCGCGCTCATCGTGTGGCTGCTGGGCGGGTTCCGCGCGGGTGGCTTCGCGGTCTCGGGAGTATTCGAGGCGGGCGCTGTGATGGTGCTGGCCGGCACGATGATGGCGATCA
Organism: Ruicaihuangia caeni; assembly: GCF_029952955.1. GTDB lineage: Bacteria > Actinomycetota > Actinomycetes > Actinomycetales > Microbacteriaceae > Ruicaihuangia > Ruicaihuangia caeni. The sequence continues at coordinate 326,425 of NZ_JASATX010000003.1, forward strand.
TCTATGCCGCACTCCTCCTGCTCATGCGCAATCGTGAATTGCTGGAGTTCGTGCGGCCGATCGTGGCTCGACTGCGGCGACGGTGACCTCTCCGGCCCGGCGTCCATCCGTTGCCGGAATACCCCGCGGTTAGGATTCGTTGTACCCGTCACCAGTCAACGAAAGGTGCGCAGTGCGCCACGTCATCATCATCGGTTCAGGCCCCGCCGGGTACACCGCCGCCATCTATGCCGCCCGCGCCAATCTGGCACCCCTCGTCATCGCCAGCTCAGTGGAACCGGGCGGCGAACTCATGAAGACGACGGATGTCGAGAACTACCCCGGGTTCCCTGAGGGCATCCTCGGCCCCGACCTGATGGCCAAGTTCCAGGAGCAGGCCGAGCGGTTCGGCGCTGAGGTGATGTACGACGACGTCGTCTCGGTCGACCTGACGAACGACGTGAAGTCGGTGACGGTCGGAAGCGGCGAGACCTACCAGGCCCACACGGTGATCATCGCGACGGGCTCCGCGTACCGCAAGCTCGGCGTGCCCGGCGAAGACACCTTCAGCGGCACCGGGGTCTCGTGGTGCGCCACGTGCGACGGGTTCTTCTTCAAGGAGAAGACGATCGCGGTCGTCGGCGGTGGCGACTCGGCCATGGAAGAGGCGACCTTCCTGACGAAGTTCGCGAGCAAGGTCTACGTGATCCACCGCCGCGACTCGCTGCGTGCCTCGAAGACCATGCAGGACCGCGCTTTCGCCAATCCCAAGATCGAGTTCATCTGGAACAAGGAGGTCACTCGAGTGACCGGCGACGCGCTGATCAATGGCGTGGAACTGCTCGACACGGTCGATGGCACGGTATCGACACTGCCGATCGAGGGGCTCTTCGTGGCGATCGGCGCAGACCCCCGCACACACCTGGTGCACGGCCAACTCGAATTGACGGATGCCGGCACCATCGCCGTCGAGGGCCGCTCGAGCCGCACGAACCTCCCCGGCGTCTTCGCCGCGGGCGACGTCGTCGACCCCACCTACCGGCAGGCCGTCACGGCGGCCGGCTCGGGCACGGTCGCGGCGCTCGACGCCGAGCACTACCTCGCATCGATCGCAGACCGTCAGCCGGCGCAGGCGTAGTCTTCGCGGCATCCTGCGCTCGACCCAATAGTTGTGAACCGATAGGAGTGAATATGACCGCCAAGGCAGTGACCGACAGCTCATTCCAGAGCGAGGTGCTCGACGCCGAGAAGCCCGTGCTCGTCGACTTCTGGGCCGAGTGGTGCGGCCCGTGCCGCATGGTCTCGCCGATCCTCGACCAGATCGCCGCAGAGCACGGCGAGAAGCTCGAGATCGTGAAGCTCAATGTCGACGAGAACCCGCAGACGGCCATGAAGTACCAGATCACCTCGATCCCCGCGCTCAAGGTGTTCCGCGGCGGTGAGGTGGTGAAGACGGTGATCGGCGCGAAGCCCAAGCATGCGCTCGAGGCCGACCTCGCCGAGTTCATCGGCTGAACGACGACGCAGACGCCGCTCAGCGCATCAGCGAACCCGCCCCGGCTCCGGCCCGGGCGGGTTCGCTGATTCTGGCGGCGTATCCTGGTCTGCACGCGAAGAGAGTGGAAGCGCATGACGAAGCAGGGATCCCCCGGCGGGACCAACCTCGACCCCTGGTACGACAACTACGCCGACCGCACCGCCGGTCTCAGCGCCTCAGCGGTCCGCGCCCTCTTCGCCGTGGCCTCGCGCCCCGAGGTCGTGTCATTGGCCGGGGGGATGCCGTATGTCTCGGCGCTGCCCGATGAACTGGTGACCGGCGCGCTCGAACGCGTCATGCGCGACCAGGGTCCGGTCGCCTTGCAGTACGGCTCTGGCCAAGGAACACCCGAAGTGCGTGAGCACATCCTCGAGGTGATGCGCACCGAGGGCATTCGCGGCTCGATCGACGATGTCGTGGTCACCACTGGGTCGCAGCAGGCGCTGGATCTGGTCAGCAAGATCTTCTTGAACCCGGGCGACATCGTGCTCGCCGAGGCGCCCAGCTACGTCGGCGCCCTCGGGGTTTTCAAGTCCTACCAAGCGCAGGTGCGGCATGTAGGCATGGATGCCGAGGGCATGATTCCCGAACTGCTGCTCGAAGCGATCGCGGCACTCAAGGCCGAGGGTCAAAGAATCAAGCTGCTGTACTTGATCCCGAACTTCCAGAACCCTGCCGGAGTGACGCTGAGTTGGGAGCGCAGACTTCGGATCATCGAGATCGCGCGCGCCCACGGCATCCTCATCATCGAAGACAACCCGTACGGGCTGCTGTACTTCGATCAGCCGGCGCCGCACGCAATGCGCTCGGTCGAGGAGGAGGGGATCGTCTACCTCGGTTCGTTCTCCAAGACCTTTGCACCCGGATTCCGCGTCGGGTGGGCACTGGCCCCGCACGGGATCAAGGAGAAGCTGGTGCTTGCCAACGAATCGGCGGTGCTCTCACCCAGCACCTTCTCGCAGAGCGTGATCACCGAGTACCTCAACGCGGCCGACTGGAAGGGCCAGATCGACACCTTCCGGGTGATGTACCGCGAGCGTCGCGATGCGATGCTCGAAGCGCTCGACGACTTCTTGCCTGAGATGAGCTGGACGGTACCGAATGGCGGGTTCTTCGTCTGGCTCACGCTTCCGGAGCACTTGGACTCGCAGTCGATGCTGCCACGCGCGGTGAAAGAACTGGTCGCCTACACCCCGGGAACCGGGTTCTACGCAGACGGCAACGGGCGTCACAACATCCGCCTCTCGTTCTGCTACCCCAAGCCCGATTTCATCCGCGAAGGCGTGCGTCGGCTCTCGACGGTCATCAACGCCGAGCGCGCGCTGCTCGACACGTTCATGCAGTCGACGCCCGCAGTCATGCCCCTCGACCGCGGCGTTGTAAACCCGCCCGCCAACATCAACTGATCGCGCATGAATCGCAAGATCTCGAATGTGCTCGTGCTCGCCGGCGGCATCTCGCATGAGCGTGATGTCTCGCTCCGATCGGGGCGGCGCCTGGCGGACAGCCTCACCGCGCACGGATTCACGGTTCAATTGCGTGACCCGGATGCCTCGCTGCTGCCGTATCTGCACCGCAATCGTCCCGACGTGGTCTGGCCGGCCCTCCATGGCGCGAGCGGCGAGGACGGCACCCTCCGTGCTCTGCTCGAGATCACCGGGATTCCCTTCGTCGGCTCGACGGCTGACGCGACCCGGCTGGCTTGGGAGAAGCCGATCGCGAAGACGCTGGTCGCCCGAGCAGGAGTGCGAACTCCAGCGTCGATCACCCTCACCCGAGACGCATTCCGTGAGTTGGGCGCGGTCGGGGTTCTCGAGACCATCGCGGAGCAGTTCGATGGTCCCCTCGTCGTGAAGCCGACCCATGGCGGTTCAGCTCAGGGCGTCACAATGGTGGACGACAGCGCCGGGCTTCCGCGCGCCATGGTCGACGCCTACAACTATGGCGAGACCGCGTTGATCGAAGAGCGCATCGTCGGCACCGAGGTGGCGGTCTCGATCATCGACACCGGTGACGGACCGGTGGCGCTGCCGATGGTTGAGATCGTGCCGCGCGGTGGCGTCTACAGCTTCGAAGCCCGATACAACGCGGGGGAGACCCGCTTCTTCACGCCCGCGCGCGTCGACGAAACGGTCGCGCAGCGCACCGCGGATGCTGCGCTGCTCGTTCACCGGACACTGGGGCTGCGGCACATCTCCCGTGTCGACTTCATCATCGACGGCGTCGGCACTCCGTGGTTCCTTGAGGCCAACGTCTTGCCGGGTCTCACGGAGACGAGTCTGCTTCCGCTCGCTCTCGAAGCCGCCGGCCACGATCTGGGGTGGGTCTACACCGCACTCGCAGAGGCTGCGGTTCGAGACAACGGCTGATTTTCCCGTTCGGATCACGCTCCGGGCGTGCTTCACGCGTCCGGACGCCGTGACAACGCACGGCCTTGGGTGTTAGATTCCCCGCTTGACCAGGGGTTTTCCAAATCGGGGTTGTCGTCGCGGAGCATCAATCACTCGCGATGACTGCCCGGATTAGTCAGCGATCGGGTTGCTGCCGTATCCGGGTTCCCCCAGTTCGCCAAGGATGCGATTGAGGTCTCCGATCGTCGCGAAGTCGATCGTGATGGTTCCCTTGGAGGCTCCGAGCGCCACCTTGACGCGTGTGTCGAGCCGGTCTCCGAGTCGCTCGGCGATCTCATCCAAGTGACCCTGGCGGCCGCCGGCAACCGGGCGCGGCTTCCGAGTCTTGGTCTGCTTGGTTGCAGCCGCCTCGGCGGCACGCACGGAGAGGTCTTCGTTGATGATCTTGTCAGCGAGGCGTTCCATCTCCGCCGGGTCGACAACCGACAGCACGGCGCGAGCGTGGCCGGCGCTCAGTACTCCGGCGGCGACCTTCTGCTGCACACGCTCCGGCAAACGCAAGAGGCGGATGGTGTTGGTGATCTGTGGTCGCGATCGCCCGATGCGCTTCGCGAGCTCATCCTGCGTGATGTTGAAGTCGCTCAGGAGTTGCTGATATGCCGACGCTTCTTCAAGCGGGTTGAGCTGCGCGCGGTGCAGGTTCTCCAAGAGCGCGTCACGCAGCATCGCATCGTCGGCCGTGTCTTTGACGATGGCCGGGATCGTTGCGAGCCCGAGCGACTTCGTCGCCCGCAGCCGGCGCTCTCCCATGATGAGCTCGTACTGCGGTTCATTCGACGCCGCGCCCTTGATGGGTCGCACCACGATCGGTTGCAGCACACCGAACTCGCGGATCGACACCCGCAGCTCCTCGAGTTCCTCCTCGCGGAACTCAGTGCGCGGCTGCTGGGCGTTCGGAACGATGTCGAGGGGATTCAGGTTCGCCAGTCGAGCCCCCGGTACAGCGACGAGGTCGTCTGCGGTCGGCGTTGGAGCGGACTGCGGGAAGAACACGTCGACCGGGCGGTCCGCCTGGTCGGCCGTAGGGATGAGTGCGCCAATGCCTCGACCGAGACCGGTTCTCTTAGCCATTCGTTCGTGCTCCACGGTTAGCGATTTCTGCAGCGGCTTCTCGGTACGAGACAGAGCCGGGGGAGTTGGGGTCGTAACTGATGACGCTTTGCCCATAACTGGGCGCCTCCGAGATCCGGACGGACCTGGGGATAACTGTGTTGAGAACCTCTTCCGGGAAGTGACTCCGAACATCGTCGGCTACTTGATTGGCGAGGTTGGTGCGCCCATCGAACATCGTCAAAACGATCGTGGATACGCGCAATTCCGGGTTCAAATGGCGCTCGATCAAACTGATGTTGTTCAGCAGTTGGCTGAGACCCTCGAGTGCGTAGTACTCGCACTGGATGGGGATAAGTACCTCTTTCGCCGCGACGAATGCGTTGATCGTGAGCAGTCCAAGCGAGGGTGGGCAGTCGATGAAGACGTAGTGGAACGGCTCTTCGGCCGCGTCAAGAAACCGGGTGAGTGCCCCGCGCAGCCGCTGCTCCCGAGCGACCATCGACACGAGCTCTATCTCCGCGCCGGCAAGGTGGATCGTGGAGGGCACGCAGAAGAGGTTGTCGGATTCCGGGCTCACCTGAACGACATCCCGGATCGCCTGGTCCTCAATGATGACGTCGTAGACGCTCGGTATGTCCGCCCGGCGGTCCACGCCGAGGGCCGTCGAGGCGTTTCCTTGTGGATCGAGGTCGATGACGAGCACGCGAGCGCCCGAGCGAGCGAGCGCGGCTGCCAGGTTCACCGTCGTGGTGGTCTTTCCAACGCCACCCTTTTGGTTGGCAACGGTCAAGACACGAGCCCGGGGAGGGAGAGGCAGTTCAAGTTCAGCCAAGGCCTGTCGGCGCTGATTCAGTTCCGCGAGCTGGCGTGCCAGAGGGGTCGAGTCGTCATACGAACTGCTCACCAAGCGCATTCACCCCTCGATGTTTCACGTGAAACGGGCCGCGGAAGTTTCACGTGAAACAGCGTTCGCGGGCCGACGCAACATGGACCAGACAACTGTAACGGCTGAACCTGGGGGAGCGGAGCCCGCTGCGCAGTGTCGATGCGATCTGATGCCCGGTGTTTCACGTGAAACTTCCCGGCGCCTCGGACGAATCGGTGCAGGGGAGTGCGGTTCGAATCGTCGACGCAAGGTCGCGCTCGTTCGCGCCCGCTGGACTGCAAACCATAGTCTGGGATCTCTTTCCGGGCATTGACCAGGGGACGGCGGCTAGTCCGCAACAGAGAAGCAAGTCATCGAGAGGCTCCGCTGGCCAATCCTCACGAGCACACCGACAGCCGATCAATCAGCGCGCTCGAGCCAGGCCGTGGGTGTTCTGCGATTGCGGCCACGTAGCAGCGGCGAATCTCCCGCACGGCGCTCGTCACCATTGCACACCTCTCACCGGTTTGGGATTCGCGCTGCCTGTCATCCATAAAGCCAGCACTACGATGCCCTGAGCGCTGAGAGCTGAACGCTGAGAGCCGGGCTGCGTGGCCGCTCACTGTTGCTGGAGGTCAAGAGGCGCCGCGCGGCGATCACATTCGCCGGTGACGGGTTGTGGGGCGCGGATTATCGCTGCCACCCGGCGAAACAACGGCATCCTGCTGGCACCACGCGCGATTGGCGGCACTGACCACGACGCCAGACGCGTTTCACGTGAAACATCATTAGACACGGCGAATGACGCGACGAAAGCGTCCACGGAGCAGGATGTCCCGGGCGGGGGACAGGGCGGCGGCTGCAAGAAGTCAGTCTCACACCGCACCGCTCTTGTTTCACGTGAAACACCATCAGGCCTGGCGGACTGGCACATCGCTCATGACCGACTCCCGGTATATGGAGTGGTACGCAGCCGCGAGACTTGTAGTCAGCTCGGCAACCAGTTCCCTGGCTCTGTTATGGCAGGGCAGCCTGCATGCGCGCTCGCGCTCGACCCGCGACCGAATAACGAGGCACAGCGGCGGGCAGACCGGCATAGACGGATCGGCGACCGCGCACCCGATCGCACCGCTGCGTAGACCAGCCCTTGTGGCGTTGACACACCCCGGTCCGTTGCCGACTCAGCTATGCGGAACATCGGCGCGTTCGGTCGTTGAGATGCAGAAAGCCGCAAAAGCACAGGGATGTTTCACGTGAAACCGATCCAGGCACTTCCACCAGACGCGACAGATTGACCCAGAACGGCCCGCGCTATTCCGACAGGAGATCGCAAACTTGCAACGCGCAACCCTTCAGGGGCGAATCCGGCACCGGAGTGAGCAGAGTGCCGCGCGCGCATCCGGGGGACAGCTGGAACTGCGTGTTATTACCAGAACGGCGGGAGTGACTAGCCGACGGTCGCCCGGAACACCCGGGTGACCTCGGTGTCGTACTCCTCACCGAGCAAGAGCACTTCGATGTCGGACAGACGCGCCTTGCGGATTGCCTTCGCAGCCGCGTCGATCTCTGCCTGCACGCGCTCGCCCTTCATGAACAAGAGCTGCCCGCCATCGCGGACCATCGGTGCGGTCCACGGGATCAGCTTGCTGAGCGCGCTGACAGCGCGGGCGGTCGCTTGGTCGACCTGTGCGTCAAGCACGACATCCTCAGCGCGCGCTCGCTGCACCGTCACGTTCTCGAGCCCAAGACGTTCAGCCTCCGCAGCGAGCCATTCGACTCTCCGCTCCATCGGTTCGATGAGGATGAATCGTGCGTCAGGGCGAGCGATCGCGAGCGGCAGCCCCGGAAGCCCGGCGCCGCTACCGACATCGCTCACACGAGCGCCCGTCCAGATCAACGGCGCAACAAGCGCGCTGTTCACCACATGACGAGTCCACAGCCGGGGCAACTCCAGCGGTCCGATCAGACCGAGCTCCTCGCCGTACGTCGCGAGGTCGTGGGTGAACTGGCGAGCCAGTTCGATTCGGTCGCCGAACAGCTTCGCCGCAGCCGCCGGCTCCGCCTCGAGCTGTTCGGTCATGCTGGTCACGCTCGGCGAATCACGTTATGCCGGTCGCGGCCTTCACCCTCAGACTCGGCCGAGTAGCCCCGCTCGCCGGCGAAGTCGTGCACGAGTTTGCGCTCGTAGCTCGACATCGGGGGGAGTGAAGCGGACTCCGCGCCGCCCTCGATCCGCTGGATCGCGTGGTCGACCAGTCGTTGCAGCTCAGAAGCGCGGGCGTCGCGAGAACCGCCGATGTCGAGAATCAGCCTGGAGAACTCACCGGTACGAGCCTGCACTGCCAGCCGAGTGAGCTCCTGCAGCGCCTCGACCGTATCGGGTGACGACAACGACCGCACGGATTCCGGGTCCTCGGCCACGACACTCACATAGGTGCGGTCGCCGCGAACCTCGATCTCGATGTCACCATCCAAATCGGCGATGTCAAGCAGTTCCTCGATGTAGTCGGCAGCGATGTCGCCCTCATCGGTGCTGTCGCCGTCGAGTGCGTCGTCGTGGACAGCCTCCGCAGCGACCTCATCCTCGATCGGGGGCTGCTCAGCATCAGTCGAGTAGTCCTGAGAATTGCTCAAATCAGTCATTTCTTCTTCTTCCCCGCCTGCTTCGCACGGTTCTTGCCGATGGGCTGCTCACGCTGGGTCCGTCGCGGTTCGTCGACGACGACGGTTCCTCCGTCACCTCCGGCGATCTCCTCCTGCTCAGGCTGGCCACGACGCTGTCGCTTACGAGCCAACCGGGCCTCACGCGCGAGCGCGGCTTCACTGCCCGGAGTCGGCATGTTGCGAATCACGAGGAACTGCTGACCCATGGTCCAGAAGTTCGAGGTGAGCCAGTAGAACATCACGCCCAGCGGGAATGCGAAGCCCGAGAATGCGAACACCAGGGGAAGGATGTACAGCAGGATCCGCTGCTGCTTGTACATCGGGCTTTCCTTCATCTCCGGCGACTGGTTCTTCGCCATGATCTGAAGCTGGGTGATGAACTGGGAGGCGCTCATCACGACGATCATCACGATCGCGACCCACACCACGTGGCCGTTGGACGCGGTCGACATGCTGTCGCGCAGGGGAGCGCCGAGGAACGTGGATGCCGCGAACTGCTGCGCGAGATCGAGGTTCAGCAGGCCGACGCCGGCCTTGTTGTGCGTCGCATCATTCAGCACCGAGAACAGGCCGAAGAAGATCGGCATCTGAAGCAGCAGCGGCAGACAGGAGCTCAGCGGGTTCGTGCCGGCCTTCTGATAGAGCGCCATCGTCTCACGCGACATCGCTTCGCGAGAGAACTGGTCCTTCTTGCCCTTGTACTTGTCCTGGATCTTCTTGAGCTGCGGGGCGACTTCAAGCATCCGGCGCTGCGACTTGATCTGTCGCACGAACACCGGGATGAGCAGGGCGCGAACGACGAGCACGAGGCCGACGATCGCGAACACCCAGGTGATGCCCGCCGCCGGGTCCATACCGATCTGCGTGAATGCCCAATGGAACGCGACGAGGATGGCCTCGATCACCCACTTGATCGGCCACAGGATCGTGCCAATGATGTCCATGAGTTGAGAGTCAGCCCTTTCCTTGGCCCATCGTGGAGACGAAACCGAATCGCGTCACGCGATATCGCTGCACAGCGCGGGTCGGCACATCGTCGATGCCCCCGGCTGCCCACGGGTGACAGCGCAGAATCCGGCGAGCTCCGAGGAAGCATCCCTTGAGCACGCCGTGCTGCTGGATCGCTTGCAGAGTGTACGCGGAGCAACTGGGGTAGTACCTGCACACATCGCCATACAGCGGAGAGATGATCCGCCGATAGACGATCAGGATGCCGATGCAGACGTTCCGCGGCAGCAACCACACGAAGCGAGCTGCGCGACTCAAACCACTCATGTCGACGCCACCATGCGATCCACCGCTCGATCGAAGCCCTTCGTCACCTCGTCGTGAAGGGCCTGCCAGTCGAGCGCATCGATGCCCGGGAGTGCCCGGATCACCACATCGGTGCCAGTCGGACGAGCGACCAGCAGTTCACGCGCGATCGCTCGGAGTCGACGCCGGACGCGGTTGCGGACGACAGCCACGCCGACCGCCTTCGACACGATGAAGCCGAAACGCGTTGGCGCAGCATCCTGGCGCGGGAACAGATAGAGCACGGCATGTGCCGTGCTCATCCGACGGCCGCGACGCACCGCTACGCGGAATTCGTCGGGCCTGATCACCCGGTTCGCTCGTGCGAGCACCGGCTGCTGTTACGCCGAGAGTTCGGTGCGGCCCTTTGCGCGGCGGGCAGCGAGGATGGCGCGGCCGGCACGGGTGCGCATGCGAGCGCGGAAGCCATGCTTCTTGGCGCGACGACGGTTGTTCGGCTGGAAGGTTCTCTTGCTCATAGTTCTATCTCCGCTGCCCAGCACGAACTGCCGGGGAAGTGTGTGGATCGCCGGAAATCGGCAGAAGTCAACTGATTAAAAGTACGGCCTCTTCGCCGAGCGGTCAAACCGCGGGAGAACACACCATTATCCACATCGGGATAACTCAGGGTTGGTAACGACATACCAGCGCGAACTAAGGTTGTTCGAGCCCCGGATCCATGCCCTATTTCGAGGGATAGCCGAACTCCGCGGCAGTCGACACAGTGGATAACCCTGTGCATAACATTCGTGGGAATTCGTATTCCGAGATTGCGGGGAACGATGGAGCAAGCGCCGGATCCGACGCGGGAACTCTGGCAGTCGGTGCTGCAGACGCTTGCGAGCGATGAGCGGATCACCCCACAGCTGCACGGCTTCATCAACCTGGTCGAGCCCAAGGGCGTGCTCGGTGACACCTTGTATCTCGAGGTGCCCAACGATCTGACACGCGGCATGCTCGAGCAGCGCATCAGAGGGTCGCTGCTGTCAGCGCTCGGCGACGTCGAGTCGCCCAAGATCTCGCATTTCGCGATCGTCGTGAATCCGGACATTCAACCGGAGAGCTTCGACGAGCCTGCCGGCACCGCCCCCGCGCCGCCCTACGAGCAGGCGCCCGCTCCAACCGCAACTGCCGCAGTCGACCCGGGACTCACCGGGAAGCGGACGGACAACCGGCTGAATCCGAAGTACAGCTTCGACAACTTCGTCATCGGCGGCTCGAACCGATTCGCGCACGCTGCGGCGGTCGCAGTCGCCGAGGCTCCGGCGAAGGCGTACAACCCCCTCTTCGTATACGGAGAGTCGGGGCTCGGCAAGACCCACTTGCTCCACGCGATCGGGCACTACGCGATCAGCATGTATCCGGGCATCCGGGTGCGATACGTGTCGAGCGAGGAGTTCACGAACGACTTCATCAACTCCATCGCGAACAACCGGGCGAGCGAGTTCCAATCGCGCTATCGCGAGATCGACATCCTCCTCATCGACGACATTCAGTTCCTCCAGGGCAAGGCCGAGACTCAAGAAGCGTTCTTCCACACCTTCAACACGCTCCACGATCACAACAAGCAGGTCGTGATCACCAGCGATCTGCCCCCGAAGCACCTGACCGGCTTCGAAGACCGGATGCGGTCGCGCTTCGAATGGGGCCTCATCACCGACGTGCAGGCACCCGACCTCGAGACGCGCATCGCGATCCTCCGCAAGAAGGCGCAGAACGACAAGCTGCAGGTGCCGGACGACATCCTCGAGTTCATGGCGTCGAAGGTGTCGTCGAACATCCGCGAGCTCGAGGGCACGCTCATCCGCGTGACGGCGTTCGCGAACCTCAACCGCACGCCGGTCGACATGCAGTTGGTGCAGACGGTGCTGAAGGACCTCATCACCCTCGACGAAGACAACGTCATCGCGCCCGTCGACATCATCAATCACACGGCCGCCTACTTCAAGCTCACCGTCGACGACCTCTACGGCTCTTCTCGATCGCAGGCAATCGCGACGGCGAGGCAGATCGCCATGTATCTCTGTCGCGAGATGACCAATCTGTCGCTCCCCAAGATCGGGCAGCTCTTCGGCAACCGCGACCACACGACGGTGATGTACGCGAACAAGAAGATCAGCGAGCTGATGAAGGAACGGCGCTCGATCTACAACCAGGTGACCGAGCTCACCAGCCGCATCAAGCAGAACCACCGCTTCAACAGGGCCTGACCTTCAACCACAACTCCAACTTTTCCACTTGTGGAAAGTCTTGTGGACAACTGTGCAAAACGCCGGGCCTCGGTGTTGAGAACGATCGCAGCAGTGTGGATGCCGACACTGGGGCCCGAGACGTTCACCAGCTGAGTCGGTCTTAACGCCAACATGCGGCTCACAAGTTACAACCTTGTGGTTCCTAGTGTTTTTGCGGTCTTAACAGGGTTATCCACACTGTGCACAGCGGTTAAGACGGTTAATCCGATTAATGAATGACAACTTCTCCGGCCGATAACCTTAGGTTTCCGAAGCGCGGACTCAAGCGGATCCGGCCCGCGAAGCGCGTGTGCCAGTATTAACCGCCAATGCCCGACTTCTTGTGACAGGGGTGACATCTGTGAAGTTCCAGGTCAATCGCGATGTGTTCAGTGAGGCTGTCTCCTTCGCGGTGAAGCTCCTGCCACAGCGCACGACCCTGCCGATCCTCAGCGGTGTGCTCATCGATGCGAATGACGGCGGCCTCACTCTGTCGACCTTCGACTACGAGGTGTCCGCACGCACGAAGATCGAGGCAGACGTGAGCGAAGCCGGTCAAGTGCTGGTCTCCGGGCGTCTTCTCGCCGAGATCGCGAGCCGGCTGCCCAACGCGCCCGTGAACTTCAGCACCGAGTCGGGCCGCATCGTCGTCACGTGCGGAAGCGCCAACTTCACGTTGCTCAGCATGCCGGTCGAGGAGTACCCGACCCTTCCGCAGGTGGAGGGCACGTCTGGCGTCATCCCGGGCGAACGATTCGCCGAGGCCGTATCGCAGGTCGCGGTTGCCGCCTCGCGCGATGATGTGACGCCCGTGATCACGGGTGTGCAGCTCGAGGCTTCCGAGACGAACCTGTCGCTGGTCGCGACCGACCGATACCGCGTCGCGATCCGCGACATCGACTGGGACGGCGGGGATGCGCCGGCTGAGACGGTGCAGGCTCTGGTTCCCGCTCGCATCATCGCCGAGATCGGGAAGACCTTCGGGCACAGCGCCCAGATCCAGGTCACGATCACCAACGCCGACGACCGCGAAGTCATCGCGTTCAGCGCCGGCGACAAGACCGTCACTTCGTTGCTGATCAAGGGCAATTTCCCGCCGGTGCGTAGGCTCTTCCCGGAAACGGTTGAGAACTACGCGGTCATGAACACCGCCGACCTCATCGAGGCGACCCGTCGTGTCTCTCTGGTGCTCGAGCGCGAGGCCGCGCTCCGGTTCTCATTCAGCGCTGAGGGCGTGAAGCTCGAGGCCATCGGCTCGGAGCACGCGCAGGCATCCGAGCAGATCGATGCGCATTTGGTCGGGGATGACACGGTCGTCTCGCTCAAGCCGTCGTTCCTGCTCGACGGACTCGGCGCCGTGCATTCGGAATTCGTGCGCATCTCGTTCACCAAGACCGACAATCCGAACAAGCCGGGTCCGGTGCTCATCACGAGCCAGACGTCGCGCGACGAGCCCGGCGCTGACAACTACAAGTACCTGTTGCAGCCCAACCTGCTCTTGCGGTGATCGTTCGGCACCTCTCACTGGTCGACTTCCGGAACTACGAGACCGCGGAAGTCGAACTGCATCCGGGCGCCAACCTCTTCGTCGGGCGCAATGGCCAGGGCAAGACCAACCTCGTCGAGTCGATCGGCTACCTCAGCACGCTCTCATCGCACCGGGTGCCGTCCGATCAGGCGATGATCAGAAGCGGGGCGGATGCCGCGATCATCAGGGCGCGTCTGCAGCACGGCGACCGCCAGCTACTTGTTGAAGCGCAGTTGAACCGCAGCGGTCCGAACCGCGCGCAGGTCAACCGCGGAGCGGTCAAACCCAGGGAACTGTCGCGATACGTGTCGAGCGTGCTGTTCGCTCCAGAGGATCTGGCATTGGTGCGTGGCGAGCCGAGCGGCCGGCGCCGCTTCCTCGACGGAGTGCTCGTGCAGCGCAACCCGCGCCTGTCGGGTGTGCTCTCGGACTACGAGCGCTCACTCCGCCAGCGCAACATGTTGCTCAAGTCGGCGCGCGCGTCGGGACTGAAGAATGCTCCGCTCAGCACGCTCGACATCTGGGACGAGAGACTGATCGAGTTCGGCAGCGAGCTGATGGCGGCGAGAAGTGAGCTCGTCGCCGAGCTCGAACCTCACACCCGGCTCGCGTATGCAGCGATCGCGGGCGATTCCCACGACGCGACGCTGAGCATGCAGTTCAGCGTGCTCGACTCGGCGCGCGACGATGACGAGGGCCTGCACGAGGAGGCTGTGCGACACGGGGCGATCGACCGTGCGCTGGCCGCGAGCTGGTTCTCAGAGGCGCTCGAACGATCGCGGCGCCAGGAACTCGAACGAGCGATCACGCTTGTCGGCCCGCACCGCGATGACCTCGTGCTCACCTTGAACGGACTTCCGGCGCGGGGCTATGCCAGTCACGGCGAGTCCTGGTCATTCGCGCTGGCGCTCAAGCTCGCCACGGCCGAAGTGCTCAGGCAGCACTCCACCGCGGGTGATCCGATCATCGTCCTCGATGATGTGTTCGCCGAACTCGATGCTTCGCGGCGAGAGCGCCTCACCGAAGCGATCGAAGGCTATGAGCAGGTGCTCATCACGGCAGCGGTATTCGACGATGTGCCGGCGCCGCTCGCTGCCCACACTGTGCACATCGACTCGGGCAGGATCGTCGAGGCGTCATGACCGATCGACGCTCACCGGAAGATCGGCATTCAACGGATGCCGAGGGTGCCGGCGTGTCGGAAGACGGCGCCATGTCGGAGGCCCGCCGCGCATACCTGCGGTTCAAGCGCGTGTTCGGCGACGGCTCGAAGACGAGCCGCGATGGCCGCCGTCGTGAACGGCGGTCGAAGGAACCGTCGCAGCCCTTCGGGCCCGGCCGTGATCCGCGAGGGGTTGGCGATGTGCTCGATAGCGTCACAGCCGAGCTCGGATGGTCGGCACCGCTGGCTGAGTCGCGCCTGTTCCTCGAATGGGCGGAACTGGTCGGCTCGGAGACCGCCGAGCACTCGGAGCCGGTCGGCATCCACGAGGGAATGTTGACGGTGCGGTGCGACTCGACGGCTTGGGCCACGCAGCTCCGGTTGATGCGCAGCCAGATCACCACGAGGATCGCTGAGGAGTACCCGGACGCGGGCATCAGCGACATCCGGTTCCAAGGGCCGAACGCCCCCACCTGGAAACGCGGTCGCAGAGCAATCCCAGGGCGCGGTCCGCGCGATACTTACGGGTGACAAGACAAAACAGGTACCGGGGGCGAGAAAATCGCTCACAGGGGGCGTCTACGCCCTATTTCCACGGCGTTCGACGGTAGAATGTGTGAAATGGCTGACAAGACTCCCGAAGACAACTACGGCGCGAATGCGATTCAGGTCCTCGAGGGTCTTGAAGCGGTACGCAAGCGCCCCGGAATGTACATCGGTTCCACCGGACCGCGTGGCCTGCATCACCTCGTATATGAGATCGTCGACAACTCCGTCGACGAAGCACTCGCCGGGTACTGCGACACCATCGATGTGACCATTCTCGCCGACGGGGGAGTGCGCGTCGATGACAACGGGCGCGGCATCCCGGTCGACATGCATCCCGTCGAGAAGAAGTCCACCGTCGAGGTGGTGCTCACCATCCTGCACGCCGGCGGAAAGTTCGGCGGCGGCGGATACGCCGTGTCGGGCGGCCTCCACGGCGTCGGCAGTTCCGTGGTGAACGCGCTGTCGCGTCAACTCGATGTGGAGGTGAAGCGGCAGGGATTCGTCTGGCGGCAGGAATTCCGAGACGGAGTGCCACAGGCGCCGCTCGCACAGGGCGAGCCCTCCGAGGAGACCGGCACCAGTATCACCTTCTGGCCGAACGGCGAGATCTTCGAGACGACCGAGTTCGACTACGAGACGCTCCGAACCCGCTTCCAGCAGATGGCCTTCCTGAACAAGGGGCTCCGCATCAACCTGACCGACAAGCGAGTCGAGTCGGATGCCGATGAGCCGCGCCGCGAGGAGTTCCTCTACGAAAACGGCCTCGTCGACTACGTCACCCACCTGAACTCGACCCGCAAGGTCGAGGTCGTGCACCCCGACATCATCTCGTTCGAGATGGAGGACAAGGAGCGCCGCATCGCACTGGAGGTCGCGATGCAGTGGACCACCTCATATCAGGAGAGCGTGCACACCTTCGCGAACACCATCAACACGCATGAGGGCGGCACGCACGAGGAGGGCTTCCGCGCGGCGCTCACCACGCTGGTGAACAAGTACGCGCGCGAGAAGGGCATCCTCAAGGAGAAGGACGAGAACCTCTCCGGCGACGACGTGCGTGAAGGACTCACCGCCGTGATCTCCGTCAAGCTCGGCGAACCGCAGTTCGAGGGCCAGACGAAGACCAAGCTCGGGAACACCGAAGCGAAGTCGTACGTGCAGCGCATCACCGGCGACCAGCTCGGCGACTGGTTCGATCGCAATCCGGTGCAGGCCAAGGAAGTGATCCGCAAGGCGTTGCAGGCCGCCGCCGCGCGAATCGCCGCCCGTAAGGCGCGCGAGCAGACCAGGCGAAAGGGCTTGCTCGAGGGCGGCGGCATGCCGGGCAAATTGAAGGACTGCCAGTCGAAGGATCCCTCGATCAGTGAGATCTTCATCGTGGAGGGCGACTCGGCCGGCGGTTCGGCCGTCCAGGGCCGCGACCCCGAGACCCAGGCGATCCTGCCGCTTCGCGGCAAGATCCTGAACGTCGAGAAGGCACGCCTCGACCGTGCCCTCAACAACGCTGAGATCCAAGCGATGATCACCGCCTTCGGAACGGGCATCGGCGAGGACTTCGACGGCAACAAGGTTCGCTACCACAAGATCGTGCTGATGGCCGATGCCGACGTCGATGGCCAGCACATCACGACCCTGCTGCTCACGCTGCTCTTCCGGTACATGCGCCCGCTCATCGAGCTCGGCTACGTCTACCTGGCGCAGCCTCCGCTGTACCGCTTGAAGTGGTCGAACTCCGATCACGAATACGTGTACAGCGACCGCGAGCGCGACGCGTTGCTCGCGGAGGGCCTCGCCTCCGGCAAGCGGATCCCGAAGGACAACGGCATCCAGCGGTACAAGGGTCTCGGTGAGATGGACTACCGCGAGCTGTGGGAGACCACGATGAACCCCGACACCCGCACGCTGCTGCAGGTGACGCTCGACGACGCGGCAGCGGCCGACGCGATCTTCGCCACCCTCATGGGCGAAGACGTCGAGTCGCGCCGCCAGTTCATCCAGCAGAACGCGAAGGACGTGCGCTTCCTCGACATCTGAGGCAGCCGATCCCAGACCTGCGTTCTGGGCGACTGAACAGCGCGACAACGAAGGAAAGCAATGGCAGAAGAGAACGAGTCGATCGGCGAGCAGCCCGCAGGCGGCCGCGTCAACCAGGTCGACCTCCAGCTCGAGATGCAGCGCAGCTACCTCGACTACGCCATGAGCGTGATCGTCGGCCGAGCGCTGCCCGAGGTTCGTGACGGCCTCAAGCCCGTGCACCGTCGCGTCATCTATGCCATGTATGACGGCGGGTACCGCCCCGACAAGGCCTTCTCGAAGTGCGCCCGCGTCGTCGGCGATGTCATGGGCCAGTTCCACCCGCACGGCGACAGTGCCATCTACGACGCGCTCGTGCGGCTCGTGCAGCCCTGGAGCCTTCGCTATCCGCTCGCGCTCGGGCAGGGCAACTTCGGTTCACCGGGCAACGACGGTGCCGCCGCTCCCCGGTACACCGAGACGAAGATGGCTCCGCTCGCGCTCGAGATGGTGCGCGACATCGACGAGGAGACCGTCGACTTCCAGGACAACTACGACGGTCGCACCCAGGAGCCGACGGTGCTGCCGGCGCGGTTCCCGAACCTCCTGGTGAACGGCTCGGTCGGCATCGCCGTCGGCATGGCGACGAACATTCCACCGCATAACCTGCGCGAAGTCGCTGACGGAGCGCTCTGGGCGCTCGCGAACCCCGAGGCGAGCCGTGAGGAACTGCTGGAAGCGCTCATGCAGCGCATCAAGGGCCCCGACTTCCCGACCGGCGCGCAGATCCTCGGCGTCAAGGGCATCCGAGACGCCTATGTGACCGGTCGCGGATCCATCACCATGCGAGCGGTCGTGACCGTCGAGGAGATCCAGGGACGCACGTGCCTGGTCGTCTCGGAACTGCCGTACCAGGTGAACCCCGACAACCTGGCCATCAAGATCGCCGACCTCGTGAAGGACGGCAAGCTCACCGGCATCGCCGACATCCGTGACGAGACGTCGGGACGCACCGGTCAGCGTCTCGTGATCGTGCTCAAGCGCGACGCGGTCGCGAAGGTCGTGCTGAACAACCTCTACAAGCACACCCAGCTGCAGGAGAACTTCGGCGCGAACATGCTCGCGATCGTCGACGGCGTGCCGCGCACGCTCTCGCTCGACGGCTTCATCAGCGCCTGGGTCGACCACCAGATCGACGTCATCGTGCGTCGCACCCGTTTCAGGCTCAACAAGGCCGAGGCCGAGGCGCACATCCAGCGCGGCTACCTGAAGGCGCTCGACCTGCTCGATGAGGTGATCGCGCTCATCCGCCGCTCCGCCGACGTCGAAGCGGCTCGTGAAGGCCTCAAGGACCTGCTCGACATCGACGATCTCCAGGCCAATGCGATCCTGTCGATGCAGCTGCGACGACTCGCAGCGCTCGAACGGCAGAAGATCATCGACTACGCGGCCGAGCTCGAGCGCCAGATCGCCGAATACCAGGCGATTCTCGCCGATCCCGCCCAGCAGCGCGCGATCGTGAGCGAAGAGCTCACCGAGATCGTCGACAAGTACGGCGACGACCGTCGCACCGAGATCATGTACGGCTACGACGGCGACATGGACATCGAAGATCTCATCCCCGAAGAGGAGATGGTGATCACCGTGACGCGTGACGGCTACGTCAAGCGCACGCGCAGTGACAACTACCGCAGCCAGCACCGCGGTGGAAGAGGCGTGCGCGGCGCCCAGCTGCGGGCGGATGACGTCGTCGAGCACTTCTTCGTGACCACGACGCACCACTGGTTGCTGTTCTTCACCACCAAGGGCCGCGTGTACCGCGCGAAGGCGTACGAACTGCAGGAAGGCGGTCGCGACGCGAAGGGCCAGCACGTCGCCAACCTGCTCGCGCTGCAACCCGATGAGGAGATCGCCCAGATCCTCGACATCCCGGACTACGAAGCGGCGAAGTACCTCGCGCTCGCGACCCGTCAGGGACTCGTCAAGAAGACAGCCCTCGCCGAGTACGACACCAACCGCTCCGGCGGCATCATCGCGATCAACCTGCGCGAAGGCGACGAGCTGGTGTCGGCCATGCTCATCGACGAGGACAGTGATGTGCTGCTCGTCTCGCGGAAGGGCATGTCGCTGCGCTTCACGGCGACCGATGAGGCGCTGCGGCCAATGGGTCGCGCCACCTCTGGCGTGATCGGCATGCACTTCCGAGCCGGCGACGAATTGCTCAGCGCCTCGGTCGTGACCGATGACGGGTTCGTCTTCGTCGTCACTGAAGGGGGCTACGCCAAGCGCACCGCCGTCGACCAGTACCGCGTGCAGAACCGTGGCGGGCTGGGCATCAAGGTCGCCAAACTCAGCGACGATCGCGGCGATCTCGCCGGCGCGTTGATCGTCGATGAGGACGACGAGACCCTGGTCGTGCTTGCCAGCGGCAAGGTGGTACGCTCTGCCGTGGCCGAGGTACCGGCCAAGGGTCGCGACACGATGGGCGTGGTGTTCGCGCGGTTCGCTGATGATGACAAGATCATTGCGATCGCGAAGAACAGCGAGCGCAACCTCGTGGACCGCGATGAGGAGAACGACACAGCATCCGATGGTGCTCCGGCATCCGCCGAAGAAGCGCCCGGGAAGGACACCGCGATAGATGAGTAGCGTCGCCGAAAAGCTCCAGCGGAAGGCGCCGCGTCAGGCCGGCACCAAGCAGGTGCGGTTGAAGCTCGTGTACGTCGACTTCTGGTCGGTCGTGAAGATCTCGTTCCTGGTGGCTGTCTGCGCCGGCATCGTGCTGGTCGTCGCCGCCGTGCTCGTGTGGATCGTGCTGCAGTCTACGCATGTGTTCGACAGCATCGACAGCCTGCTGCGCGATGTGCTCGGCAACAACGAGTTCACGGTGATGGAGATGTTCGGGCTCGGGCAGGTGGCGCTGTTCGCGATCATCATCGCCGCGCTCAACGTCGTCGTCGGTACGGCGCTCGGGGCGATCAGCGCGCTGCTGTACAACCTCATCGCGAGGGTCACCGGCGGCATCCTGGTCGGCTTCACCAACAGCTGACGCGATTACAGGAACGCGGCCCGCATACGGTACAGTTTTATGCGGTTCGGGGGTTATAGCTCAGGTGGTTAGAGCGCTTCGCTGATAACGAAGAGGTCCCAGGTTCGAGTCCTGGTAACCCCACAAATTTCCCTCAAGGGAGCGCAAGCTCTCCGCCCGAGGGGCCTTAGCTCAATTGGTAGAGCACCTGCTTTGCAAGCAGGGGGTTAGGGGTTCAAGTCCCCTAGGCTCCACATTTTCTTCGCCGGTCACGATGCCCCGATCGCCTCGATGTGACCGATGACGGTGCGTCGATCGTCGGTCACCCAGCCTTTCGTCGAGGCATAGTCGATCATGCGCTCGAACGCGGACCGCCATTCGGCGTCGTCTCGAGCATCGCCAACCGCGTGTCGGATGTATGCGATCTCGATGGCCGCGTGATCAGAGTCGGTACGATGGCCCGCGCGCGCGGCTCGCAATTGGTCATCGAGCGACTCACCGACGCTGGATTCGATCGAGAAGCGCTTCAAGTCGCCCACATCCTCGATGGCCACACCTTCGTGCGTCACAACTACTCTCAAGATGCCCGCCTTCATGAGTCAGTCGTCGCGATCTGGGCGGACACCGCCACCAAGGTCGCGTCAGATTGTTGCACTCTGTCCTTTACACCTTCAATTGTGCGGTATAGGTTCTCAATTGTTTAGCAATAACGGAATTGTTGAACACCAAGGTTCGCACCATTACCTGCACAACGGAGTCGAAAATGAAAGCATCCCTCGCACCCCTGCGGAGGCTAGGCACCGGCGCAGCAGCGCTGCTGGCCGCTGGTCTCCTCCTCGCAGGGTGCTCGACAACAGCGCCAGCCGCCCCGGAGGAGACTCCCGGGGACCAGACCGATCAGGACTTCGGTGAACTCTCGATCCAGCTCTCCTGGGTCAAGATCGTCGAGTTCGCCGGAGAGTATTTCGCAGACGATCGAGGCTATTTCGAGGACGCCGGCTTCTCGTCGGTGAACCTCATTGCCGGGCCCGCGCCCACAGCGGCCATCGTCGCGTCGGGCCAGGCCATGGTCGGCATCAGTGACCCCACGCGCATCGCTCCAGCGATTGCAAACGAGGGCGCGCCCGTGAAGATCATCGCAAACCAGTACCAGAAGAGCCCGTTCACGATCATGTCGCTCGCCGACAAGGCGAACATCACGAAGCCCGAAGACCTCATCGGGAAGCGTATCGGCATCCAGACGGGCAACGAACCGCTGTTCTACGCGCTGCTCGACGCGAATGACATCGACCATGACGATGTGACGATCGTCCCGGTGGAGTACGACCCTTCACCGCTCACCACCGGCGACGTGGACGGATTCTTGGCGTACGTCACCAACGAGGCGGTCATCCTCGAATCGCAGGGGTACGACGTGGCGAACCTTCTCTACGCGGACAACGGCCTGCCTGTGGTCGCGAAGAGCATCGTCGTGTCGCAGGATTCGATAGACAACAACCGCGATGCGCTCAAGGCGTTCTTGTACGCCTCGATCCTAGGGTGGAAGGACTCGATCGCCGACCCAGACGAATCGGCGCGCTTGTCAACGGACGTGTACGGTGCGGACCTCAATCTCGACTATGACCTCGAGCGCGAGCAGGCTGCGGTAGCCGCGCGCGATCTGTTGACCTCGGGCGAGGCGAAGGAGCTCGGACTGTTCAACATGAGCGAGAAGCGCATGAACGACGTGGTCAAGCTCATCAACGACATCGGGGTCTCGATCACCGCCGACGAGTTGTTCGACATGTCGCTGCTCAACGAGGTGTACCAGGAGCACCCGGAACTGCTCGACTGATCTGAAGGCGGATGAAGAGGTTTGGACACCATGAGAACCACCCGTGAAGGCGCTGTCGACAGCAGCGCCTTCACGGCATCCGGGCTCACTTTGAATGGCCTGGGAAAGACATTCACCACACGCAAGCGAGAGGTCACGGCACTCGCCGAGGTGAACCTCCATACGGATCAGGGAACGTTCCTCTCGTTGCTCGGACCCTCCGGGTGCGGAAAGTCAACGATCCTGCGGATCCTTGCCGGACTCGAGAAGCCTTCGGGCGGAACCGCCCTCGTCGACGGCAAGACGCCGACGCAGTTGCGGGCCGAGCATAAGCTCGGAGTCGCCTTTCAGGACTCCGCACTGCTTCCGTGGCGCACCGTCGAATCCAACATCAGATTGCCGTTTGAGGTGGCGGGGGTGCGGCCCGACACCGCCTACATTCATGAGCTCATTGAGCTCGTCGGTCTGAGTGGGTTCGAGAAAGCGCGCCCATCCCAGCTCTCTGGAGGAATGAGGCAGCGAGTCTCCATCGCTCGCTCGCTCGTCATGAGGCCGTCGGTTCTGCTGCTCGATGAACCGTTCGGTGCACTCGACGACATGACGAGACAGCGCCTCAACCTCGAACTGCTTCGCATCTGGGGCGAGAAACCGGCGACAACTCTCATGGTCACTCACGGGATCTCGGAGGCGATCTTCCTGTCGGATCGGGTCGCGGTCATGTCTGCGAGGCCCGGCCGCATCATCGAAGTGATCGACGTCGACTTGCCCTCGCCTCGCACCCCTGAGGTCATGCGAACGCCCGAGTTCCATGCGCTGCACGACCGCGCGTCAGACTTGCTGTTCGGGGCTCACGGCGCGGCTGTCGAGGAAGACCGTTGACACTCATTCAGCAGAAGCCGCAGCGTACTGACGCCCCGCGTCGTCCTCTGCTCGCTGGCGTGCTCGGCCTCGGCATCGTCATGGCGGTGTGGTGGATCGCTGCAGAGACGATCTTCGCAGGAGTCGGAGTGACTCCTCAGGGCACAGGAGGCAGCATCCCGAACCCGTATGAGGTCGTGATGGCCCTAGTCGAGGGTGGCTTCGGTTACTTCGGTCGCCACTTGTCGGTCACCATTACCGAGGCGCTCATCGGGTTCGCGTGGGGAGTCGGCATTGCGCTGGCGCTGGCCTCGCTTGTGGTGGTCTTCCCCCGACTCGAGCGATCGGTGATGCAAGTCGCGATCATCAGCTACTGCATTCCCATCGTGGCGATCGGACCGATCGTGCGCATCATCAGCGGCGCACCGGCACCGGGTGAACCGTCGGGCACTGCGGTCTTTCTCGGTGCCATGCTCGTCATCTTCACGACACTGATCGGCAGTCTTCTCGGGCTCCGCGCAGCCGATCGAGCGAGCCTCGAACTCGTATCCGTGTACGGAGGAGGCCGGTTCAAGCAGTTCGTGAAAGTTCGTGCGATCGCTGCGCTGCCCGGCATTCTCAATGCGCTCAAGATCGCGATGCCGCTTGCATTTCTCGGGGCCATCATCGGCGAGTATCTGGGCGGGGTGGACGTCGGCATCGGTCCTGCGCTCGTCAACGCACAGCAGGGGCTTCTTGCGCCGCGGGCGTGGGCTCTCGCCGTCGTCACCGGTGCGGTATCTGGCATCGGCTTCGCGATCATCGCGGTGCTGTCGAGGCTTGTGACCCCCTGGACGCGCGGAGAGACAGGAGCGAAGAGTTGACCACTACGCACAGCATCCTGGTGTCGCGTCCTCGCGCTCGACGCTCGAGTATGAGGCGCGTCGCCTCCGCGGTCGGCCGTTCGGTGCGCACCGCCATCGTCTCGATTGCGGCCGTGCTGCTGCTCTGGTGGGCCGCGCTTGTGGTTCTTCGCGTGCCACCATTCGTTGGAAAGGGCCCCATCGACGTCTGGAACTTCTTGTTCTCGGGAACCACTGCGGCGGCGAACCAGCAGCTCGTCTGGCGTGCGCTCGGTGAGACGATGCTCGATGCCCTTGTCGGCTTCTCTGTCGGTCTCGGCGCCGCACTGGTGTTGGCGTCGGTCTTCCTCGTGTTCAGACCGGTGGAGCAAGCGCTCATGCCGATCATGCTCATCCTGCAGTCGATTCCTCTCATCGCCCTGGCGCCCATCATCATCCTGATCTTCGGCCGGGAGATGCTGACGGTTGCTGTCATGGGCGGCCTGGTCGTGGTGTTCCCTGCCTTGGTGACGATCGTCTTCGGCCTGCGTTCGACGTCGAAGTACATGATCGAACTCATCGACGTGTATGGGGGAAGCACGCGTGACGTGCTCTTCAGAGTGGCGATTCCCAGTGCGGTCCCGGCTCTGTTCGCTGCGGTACGGATCGCGATCCCCGGCGCCATCACTGGAGCTCTCGTGACTGAATGGCTCGCGACCGGCAGTGGGATCGGCCGTGCCATCATCGCGGCCGTCGCTCAGGCCAAAATGAGCGAAGTGTGGACGCTCGCGGCCGTGATCACACTCGTGTCGATAGTCCTCTATATGACCGTCGCAACGATCGAGTCGGCTGTGCTCACACGGTTCGGCATCGAGCGCGTTGAGATGTAGCGCCCTTCGGCCCCAACACTTCGGCGTTAAACGGATGCCGCCGGCCCCGCGCAGTGCGAGCCGGCGGCATCCGTGTGGGTTTGGCCCGGACGGCGCTCAGTATGTCGGGGGCGCACTGGCGAAGAGGATGACGCACTCCGACCGGCTTCGGTTGGTGAAACGGTGCGGCACCGAGGGGTCGAACGACAGACAGTCGCCTTCCCACAACTGCATGATCTCTCCGTCGAGGTCGACCTCGATTGCGCCCTGCTCGATGATCATCGCGGTCTCGGCAGTCTCATACACGATGAGTTCGTCGCCGGTCGAGCCAGCCGGCGCGATCGTCGATCGAATCACCTGCAACTGGCTGAATTCCCGCGGTGTGAGGAGCGCCTCATCCCAGTCTCCGCCGGAGTGCACCAGTCGAGGGGCCTCGTTCTTGCGCACGAGACGGCTGCTTGTCTTGGGCTCCAGCAGGCTGCCTATCGTGCGGCCGAGCGCTTGTGCGATGCGCATCAGGCTCGCGATCGACGGACTGGTAGCACCGCGCTCGACCTGGGAGAGGAAGCTCACTGATACGCCGCTCGTCCCGGCGAGCTCGCGTAGCGAAAGACCTCGTTTCTTCCGGAGTTCACGGATCAGCCGGCCGAGCTCTTCTTCGTCGAACTGGGAGGCGACTGTAGCAGGAGCCTCCACCACCACCTGGGCGGTTGCGTCGTGCTTCACGATGTCTTGCTCCTATCCGTCGAGCGCGAAAGGGTGCGCTCCGGTGAGGGGCTTCCAGCTCGCGGTCACTTCGTCCACCCGGGCGGCGACACGCGAGGTGTCGGTGGTCAACACCTCACCATTCTTGACTACTTCCTTCCCTCCTACCACGACTGTGGCGATCGCCTCGGGAAGCATGGAGTAGACCACATTCTGTGTCACGGTTCGGCGAGGCCGCAGCGACAGCGCCTGCAAGTCGAGGCCGACAAGATCCGCGTAGTGCCCGGGAGCGAGCCGCCCGACCGGAAGTCGGAGGATTCGACCGCCGGCCGACGTCCCCATGCGGATCGCATCCACCGCAGTCACTGCCGTGGCATCGCGAGTCGAAGCCTTTGCGAGCAGGGCCGCCATGCGCATCTCCTCGAAGATCGATTGGCGGCTGTTCGCGCCGCCGGCATCCGTTCCGAGGCACACAGGGATTCCGAGTTCGATCATCCGCGTCAGCGGCGCGATGCCTCCCGCGAGGAACGCGTTCGTGGACGGGTTGTGTACGACAGCGGCGCCGGATTGCTGAAGCAGCTGCAGGTCGTCCTCGTCGATGCGTACGGCGTGAACCGCCAGCGTGTGCTCGGCCAGCGCTCCGACGTCTTGCAGACGGCCGATCGGCGAGAGACCGAATCGCTGATGCGAGACGTCGACCTCACCTTGGCTGTCAGCGGCGTGCACGTGCATGGGTGCGCCGAACTCGCGCGCCAAATCGATGCCGAGGCGCAGCATGTCAGCACTCGCACCCAGGACTGAGTGAGGTGCCGGCTGCACGTGCGTGTACGGATCAGACTCGGTCGCCGCACGCAGCTCCCTGAAATTCCGTTCGTAGAGCCCCGGGCTCTCGCGGTATCTCACCGGGCCCGGGTCGGCGTCGAACATGCACCTCGCGAACACGAGCCGCAGCCCGACGCGCTTGGCAGCCTCGATGACGGTCCACGCGTTGTCGTTGGCGCCGTCGTGCAGATAGAAGTACTCGACAGCGGTCGTGATGCCCATTCGCAGCATCTCGGACAGGTCATACTCGACGCCGACGGCGATGGCCTCGGAGGTCAGGCCCGCCGCGGTCGGGTGCACGAGCCTCCCCATCCAGTCACCGAATGGCAAGTCGTCGCCGAACCCACGCAGCAGGGCCTGGAATGTGTGTCCGTGACCGTTGACGCCCCCGGGCATGAGGATGCGGTCGCGCCAGTGCTCGACGTCGACGCCCGGGTTCCGCTCAATGAGCGGGCCGGCGGCTCCGGCATCCACGATGAGATCGCCGGCGATTGCGATGGCGCCGTCGGCGATCCAGTCGTCGTCGATGAATGCGAGATCGGCCCTGATGATCCGGGAAGCGCTCATGGTCAGCTCGAAGCGCCGGTCAGCAGCGCGTCGACAGCGTCCTGGTCTGACTCGAAGAACTGCAGTCGGGCGAACTTCCCCTCGACGATGTCGGTCATGATGACGCGCGTCCACTCCAGCCGCTTGCCGCCCGCCTCAGCCGACGCGGTCGCGTACGTGACGACCCGGTCATCGCTGGCGAAGAGGTCGATCGGGCTGAGTCGAAAGGTTCCGTCGGTGAGTCGGCGCATGGTTGCTCCGAACTGCCCGACACCGTCGAGACCGCGGTAGGTGCCGGATGCCTCGTGAGAGCCCGGCACGATGAGTTCTGCGTCATCGGCGTAGAACGGCATCGTCGCCGGCGGTCCCCCCTGCGTCATCGCGTCGAAGTACTCGCGCAGCACTGCGAGGTTCTGTTGGGCTCGTTCCGACATGATCATGCTCCTTCTGCGGGCGTGCGCCGCACATAGTTTCCTGTACCGGGCTCTGCCACGACCGCGTGGTCGCGGACGACCTCGATGCCGCGGACGAAGACGTGGCGCGCCCAGCCTCGAAGCGGCTCGTCACCGGGCAACGAGTAGTCGGAGTTGGTGCCCAGCCACTCGGGGTCGGCTGTGCGCTCCGAGCTGAGGTCGACCAGTGCGAGGTCGGCATCGAGCCCAGGTGCGATGTCGCCCTTGATACTGCTCAGCCCGAGCAGCTCGGCGGGGCGCCTGGACGTGAGCTCGGCGATGCGTTCGAGCGGCAGGCCTCGCTCAAGGTGTCCGTGCGTGATGAGGGAGGGCATGATCGTCGGCGACCCGGGGAATCCTGCGCTCGCGGTCCAGATCGTGCCTTCTTTCGTCGACCGCTTGCGGCTCACATGGTCTGAGGCAACCGTGTCGACGACACCGTCGCTGACCGCCTGCCACAGCGCATCGCGGTGCTCAGCCTTGCGCAGTGGTGGGTTGACCTTGCCGAGGATACGGCCGGCGTAGTCGCGCGTATGGGTCAGGTAGTGGGGGCAAGTCTCAACCGCGAGCGAGAGGTCGGGGAACTCGGCGCGACTGTGCTTGATCTGCTCGATCGAATCACTGGTGCTGATGTGCACCAGGTAGACCCGCGTGCCGAGCGATTGCGCGAAGTAGGCGACGCGTCGCACCGCCTCGGCCTCGGCGAACGGCGGACGTGCATCGTCCCAGGCTGCGAGATCGGTGCGGCCTTCGGCCTGCAGGCGGTCGCGGAGCGCCCACACGATCTCGGGGTTCTCCGCGTGCACGAACAGCAGCGCGTTGTTGGCTGCCACGGTGGCGAAGATCTCGAACATCTTGCCGTCGTCGGTGCCCTCCACGCCGAGGTACTTACCCTCGTCGCCACGGAAGCTCATGAAGTACTTATAGGCGTGGATGCCGAACTCCTCCTTGAGCTTCGGCAGTTCCTGCAGGTGCTCCTTGCTCATGAGCGTGAGGTGGAGTCCGAAGTCGATCTTCGCGGTTCGGCCCGCCGCTTCGAGGTGCTCGGCGACCGTCGGCGCGTACTCGCCGGCGTCGGCGAGGATGTTGAAGATCGTGGTCACCCCGCCGAGCGCTGCCGCGCCCGTCTCGGTCTCGTACTCCTGCAGGCCGTTTCCCGCTCCGAGATGGCTGTGAAGGTCGATCACCCCAGGGAAGATGTGGAGCCCAGTTGCGTCGACGGTCATGGCATCCTGGTCTGCCGGAGCCTGGTCGACGACCTCGCGGATCATCCCGTCATTGACGACGATGTCGGCGATTCTCGGCGGCTGACCGGGGCGCACAACGGTGCCTCCCCGGATCACGAGGTTCGCGGGCGTGCGCGTCGAGTTCATTCGTAGTGACCTTCCGTGCTGTCGTGGTGGACGCTCATTGCCAGTCGAAGAGCGAAAGCGGGCGATCGTCGATGATGGCTTCGACCACGTCGAGCCCGATCGAGTCAGCGCCGGTCTCATCGCCGTCGGCAGCGCCGCGCAACTGAGCGATGCATTCGCTCGGCCTGTAGATAGGGAAGTCGCTGCCGAAGAGCACTCGTGATTCCACGCCGTAGTCGATGAGCCCGCGAAGTATTGTGCGGAGCTGAGCCGGTCTGCCGTACCGGGCGGAGAGATCCGTCCAGACGTTGGGATTCTTGAACATGACCGCTGTCGTCTCGTGCGCCCATGGCTGACCCGCGTGCGCGATGATGATGCGGGTATCGCGGAACTCGCGCGCGACACGGTCGAGCAGCACCGGTTGTGCGAACTCGAGGTAGCCGCTGCGAAGGAATACCCCGCCCTGGTGAAATGTGATCGTCATGCCGTGGTCTGCGGCCTCGCGGTACACCCGCATCGCTTCGTCGCTGTGCGGGTGAAACCCCTGGTACGGGGGCGAGAGTTTGATGCCCTTGAGTCCGAGATCCGTCGCGGCGTATCGCACCTTGTCGACTGCCTTCGGATCGTTCGGATCGACACTGCCGAACCCGATCAGCCGGGAGGGGTCGGTGCTCACATGCTCAGCGATGAACTCGTTCGGGATGTCGAGATCGATCTCGCACGCGACCAGCCCGAGTACGACGGCAGCATCGACGCCGGCCTCGTCCATGGCGGCGAGGTGCGCTTCAGGGGAGCCGTCGGCGCTCGGGTGCGCGTGCACATTTTCGTCGAGCTCGGGACCCCATACCGGCCCCAAGTGCTCCGGCAGCCACACGTGGCTGTGCCAGTCGACTCTCATCGCTGTGCTCGAAGGCTGTTCAGGTAGGCGAGGGCGGCTGACTCGTCGAGCAGGTCAGCGTACTTGCTCCCCATGTCGAAGAGCGACGTGTTGTGCACCGTGTCAGTGCGGTCATAGACAGCGTCTTGCAACACCCCGACCTTGAAACCGTATGAGAACGCGTCGACCGCGGAGGCTCGGACGCAACCGCTCGTGGTGCAACCCGCCAGCAGCACGGTGTCGATCCGACGCTCGATGAGGTGCGTCACGAGCGGGGTGGCGAAGAACGAACTGGGGTGGTCTTTGGCGATCGGGATGTCGCCACCTTGCGGCGCTGCCTCGGCCACGAATTCGTAGGCCTCGGCGTTTGGCGAGGCCAGTGTCGGCGACTTGCCCTTGAACCCGCCGGCAGTAGTCTCGGTCTTCGGTGCGACATGCGGGAAGAAGATCGGAACGCCCGCCTCACGAGCGACGGGCAGGGTCGCCACAATACTGTCGATCGCGCGCCACCCTCGATCGCCCGCCGCGGTCGGGTACTCCTTCATAGCCTCTTCGATCGGCACTCTGCGGTGACCGACCGTTCGGTATTGCACGTCGATCACGAGGATCGCGGGGCGTTCCCCGAGCCCGGCCGTGCGACCGAAGCCCGCGCGCTCGTAGAGATCGACGTCTTCCTGCGGGACCGTGGCGCCCCACGCGTGACCGGATGTCGCAACCATAGTGGTGACGGTAGGGAAGCAGGGCGAGGTTGTCAACCAATACCGGCATAAATTACACCTCTACTGAACTATTGCTCCGTGAGTGCAGCAGGGTTCGCGCGACCCCATCCGAACGCGGTGATCGCCACCGGCGCCTCGTCGGCGGATGCGGGCAGCAGCACCGCCGACTGGGTCGCGGTGGCCACGGCGTCGCCGTTCGGCGTGCGCAGCTCGAGTATTGCGACGGCCCGGTCGCCGTGCACTCGCGCGGTGAGGCGTTGCTCGAGCCAGCCGTTCGGCGCGATTCCGCGCAGCGATAGTTGCAAGGAGATCGTCGCCACTCTGAACGGCCTGGAAGCAGCAGGCACGACCGCGGGGCCGATGAGGTCGGCCGCGATGGCGAACCAAGCGGCATCCAGTGTTCCGTCGTCGGCGACCCACTCGTCCGTGCGCGGCCTGATCCAGGAACGCAGGGGGCCCTCGGGTCCCGCCGCCTCGGCAGTGTTGTTCACGGGTGATCCGCCCGAACGCGGCATTATGTCGGCAGACCAGTCGCGCTCGGAGCGCCAGTCGACCACCGCACTGAGGTCGCCGGTCGAAGCGAGCGAGGGCTCTTGCTGCGGAGCGAAGGCCGAGGCGCCGGTCGACTCCGCGATCTTGAACGATGCCTTCGGTGACCAACTCACCAGCATGGTGACGCAGGGACGTGGCTGCAGCACGGTCGAGTAGGACGTCGCGCTGCGGCGACCTCGATGTACCAGCGCGTGGTCGAGGACTGCGGGGCCTTCGCTGAGCGGTCGCAGAAAGTTCGCCTGAATGGAGGCAGGGAGCCAGTCATCGCCGACGGTACGGCGCTGCAGCTCCCGCAATGCGGCGGCCACCACCGCGCCGCCGAAGACATGGCCGATGGTCCAGTCTGCGCTGAACTCGAGGTCGGACTCCATCGCTCCCCGTTCGTGAACTGTGACCGGTCGATGCTTGCGGTACACGGAATAGTGTGCAGTAATATTGGAAATCGATGAAGTAACACTTCACTGACTTCACCCCGCAAGGAGGCGGAAATGAAGTTCGACTACCTGTTCACCATGGATAACCCTGGCAACAAGTATCGCTACGGCGAGTTGCTCGACATGGCGACAGAGCAGATCGTTCATCTCGACGAGTCCGGGTTCGGCACGCTCTGGCAGGGCGAGCACCACTTCGGTGGCGAAGGCTTCGAGATCAATCCCAATCCGATCATCGCGGGCACGTGGGCCGCCGCGCTCACCAAGAACCTGCGGATCGGGACCGGCGCGGTGACACCGCCGTTCTGGCACCCGATCCGCCTCGCAGAGGACCTCGCCCTCCTTGACCAGCTCAGCAAGGGCCGGCTCGATGTCGGTGTTGCGCGGGGCATTCAGGCGCGCGAAGCCACCAACTTCAACGTCAACGGCGACAAGCGCAATGAAGAGCGCAACTGGCGGTTCTTCCTCGAGACGATGGACATCGTCAAGAAGGCCTGGACGATGGAGGGCTTCAAGCACGAGGGCGAGTTCTACAAGTTCCCGCATCCTGGCGTTCCTGACAGCGCCACCTGGTACCCGCGCAATCCGCTGTGGCGCAGCGAGGGCGGCGAGTACATCGGCATGTCGATCATCCCGAAGCCCTACCAGAAGCCGTACCCGGCCATGTGGAATCTGCTCGACAAGACACCCGGCTTCATCACCAGTGCGCACGAGCGCATGAACGTCATCACCTGGCTCCGCTCCCGCGAAGGGCTGCGAGAAGTCATGGACGCGTACCAGGGGGCGCTCTCGGAGACCCTGGGTAGGCCGGCGGGGCGCGGCGAGGGGATCTCGCTCATGCGAATGGTCTATGTCGCCGAGACCGACCAACAGGCTGAGGCCGAGGCCCGAGAGCACATCGAAGCGCTCTACAACTATGTCGGCGGCGTGCGTCCACGCGATATTTTCGCGAACCCGGGCGAGAAGCTCACCGACGAGGAGCAGACCGGTTCGTGGTGGGACTTCCTCTATCCACGAGAGCATCTCTTCATCGGCTCGCCCGAAACCGTGCGTGAGCAGATTCGGCACCTGCGTGATGAGTACGGGGTCGAGCGCGTGGTGCTGTGGTCCTGGATCCCCGGCCTCACACAGGACCAGGTCATGCGTTCGAACCGACTGTTCGCCTCCGAGGTGCTGCCGCACTTCCCGGAGCCGGTTCAGGATGCCGTGCGCCCCGTCACGCCTGAGGGTTTCGGCCCGCTGACCGGAGACTGACATGCGCCGAGTCATCAGGGTCGAGCAGGGGCCCCAATACGACGACAGCTACCCGCTGTCGCAGGGCATCGAGACCGAGAACTTCGTGTTTGCGAACGGCATGGCGTTCGACAACGAGACTCGCACGCGCATGGCCGAGGCTGAATCGATCGCAGATGAGACCCGCATCGTGCTCGAAAGCCTCTCGGCCGTTCTTGCCGACGCGGGCTGCACGATCGAAGACGTGGTGAAGACCACCGTCTACCTGTCAGAGCGCGAGTACTACGACGAGATGAATTCGGTCTACACGCAGTACTGGAAGCCCGGTGAGTTTCCCACTCGCGCCACCGTCTACGTGGGCATCGGCAGCCAGTGCCGCGTCGAGATCGACGCGATCGCAGTGAAGCGAGGACGCTCATGAAGACTGAAACACTGCTCGCGACCGACCTGATCGACGGCAGACTCGAGGCGGGTCACGGGGAACGGATGCCCGTCACCTCGCCCGAGACCGGGGCCACCATCGCCGAGGTGGCGCTCGCCGATGCGGCGCGGGTCGATGAAGCTGTCGCCGCGGCCGCGCGAGCCTTCGACAACTGGGCGGCCACACCCGCGACAGCAAGGGGTCGGCTGCTGTATCGCCTCTCCGTGCTGCTCGACCGCGACCGCGACGAGATCGCCCAGGTGATCTCACGCGACAATGGCAAGTCACTCGCAGATGCAGACGCTGAGATCTCTCGAGCCCGAGAGCACATCGAGGCGGCAGCAGCGGCGCCCGGGCACCTCGTCGGAGAGGCGGTCATCGACATCCTCCCGTCGCTCGACTCTCAACTGGTGCGCGAGCCGATCGGTCCCTGCGCAATCATCTCGCCATTCAACTTCCCGATCATGACGGGGTCGATCTACTGGTCGTGGGCGGTGGCGTGCGGGAATACTGTCGTGATCAAGCCCTCTGAGCAGGCTCCTCTCGCCGCAACAAGGCTCGGCGAACTCATCATCGAGGCCGGTTTTCCGCCTGGAGTCATCAACATCGTGCACGGGGGACGCGAAGCCGTCGAAGCCCTCTGTGACTCGCCTTCGATCGCCGCGCTCTCGCTCGTCGGCTCGTCAGCAACGGCGCAAGCCGTCTATGAGCGGGCGAGTCGCACCGGCAAACGGGTACAGGTCGCTGGCGGCGCTCGCAACCCCGTCGTCGTGATGGATGACGCGCCACTTGAGCAGACCGTCGATGCGCTCGTGAACGCCGCGTTCGTGATGGCGGGGCAACGCTGCCTCTCGGCGAGCATCGTCATCGCCGTCAAGGGCGTGCGCGAGAACCTGGTGCCCCTGCTGGCCGAGCGAGCAAAGGGCCTGGTCGTGGGTGGCGGCACCATGCCCGGAGTACAGGTGACACCGCTCATCTCGCGCGCGGCTGTGGAGGCGATGACGTCAGCGGTCGAACGCGCCGAGACCGACGGCAACGATGTGCTCGTCGATGGCCGTACCGAGATTCAGCCGGACGGCGCGTTCACCTTTGGACCCACGATCATCGACCGTGTCGACCCAGGCAGCGGACTTCTCTCGAACGAGTCGTTCGGCCCGATGATCTCGATCGTCGAGGCTGATGACCTCGACAGCGCCATCGAGATCGTGAACTCAAGCCCGTTCGGGAACGCAGCGTGCATCTTCACTTCCAGCGGCGCGGCGGCTCGCGAGTTCTCCAAGCGGGCGGATGTCGGGAACATCGGCGTCAACGTCGGCGTCGCCGCGCCGACGGCTCACGTTGGTTTCGGCGGCCGCCGCAAGTCATTCAGCGGCACCATCCACTCGCAAGGACGTCACGCGATCGAGTTCTTCACCGACATCAAGTCGGTGTCGACGAAGTGGTTCTGATGGAAGCGCTGACGGCTCGGGAGCGCGAACTGATCGAGACGCCGCTGCGCCTCGGTCCGGTCGAGGTGAAGAACCGCGTGTTCGTCGCCCCGCACACGACGAACTTCGGTGTCGCAGGTGAGAACCTCGTCACCGCGCGGCACTTGGATTACCACGGCGCGCGGGCGCGCGGGGGCGCAGGGCTGATCATCACCGAAGGCATCCGAGTGCATCCGACGAGCCTTCGCAAGCTCGGCATCCATGCCTATTCCGACGAAGCGCTACCCGGGCTCACGGCGCTCGCCGAGACCGTGCACAACGGTGGAGCACGCCTTTTCGGCCAGCTGCTGCACACGGGCCGTCACTCCGGTGATGAGCTCGCCGGGTCGTGGGGACCGGAACCGACGCCATGGACGCTCGGTGCGCCCGTGCCGCACGTGATGAACGAATTCGATATCGACGCGGTCATCGCCGGCTTCGCGGCCGCCGCCGACCGGCTGATCCGGGCGGGCTTCGACGGCATGGAAGTGCACCTGGGCCACGGGCACCTGCTGCACCAGTTCCTCTCGCCGATCACGAACCATCGCACCGACGGCTACGGCGGCAGTCTTGCGGCCCGCGTTCGGCTCGCACGTGAGGTGATCGCCGCGGTGCGTGAGACGGTCGCCGGCCGCGCCGCACTCGGAGTGCGCCTCAGCGCCGACGAGTTCATGGATGGCGGGCTCCACCCCGACGAGATGGTCGACATCGTGCGCGCACTGCAGGGCGACGGACCGTTCGATTTCCTTCACGTCAGTCATGCCGCGTACATCGGTACCTCGTCGCTGGCAACTCAGATGGCCGACATGAGCTATGGAGTGATGCCGTTTATCCACCTGCCTGAGCGCTTCAAGCGAGAGTTCCCTGACACGCCCGTGCTCGCGATCTGTCGTATCGACACACTGAAGAACGGTGCCGCCATCCTTGAGGCACAGGGTGCTGACATGGTCGGGTTCGCCCGCGGCCACATCGCGGAGCCGCGACTCACCGAGCTGTCGCTCTCGGCTGGCATGGCTGGTGCGGCGCCGCCCCGAAGCTGCATCGCCTGCAACCAGGGCTGCAATGCGAATCTCGAAGCGATTCAGCCGATCACCTGCACGGTGAATCCAGCGGTGGGCCGAGAACGCGAGTGGGCCGTCGCCTCTGCTGCAACGGCGACGCGCAAGCGAGTCTTGGTCATCGGTGCCGGCCCTGCCGGTATCGAGGCGACCGTCGCAATGGCATCCAAGGGACACGATGTGCAACTCGTCGATGAGCGGGACGAGGTCGGCGGTCAATTGCTGGACCTCGTGCGGCTGGATGGACGCGACGGCTTCCAAACCCTTCTCGCGGAGCTCAAGCAGTCGCTCGATGGGTCGGGCGTCGTGCCGGAACTCGGCGTGACGCTGTCTGCGTCGGACGTCGCTATACGCGATCCTGAGGCTGTCGTGCTCGCGACCGGCGCGCGTCATGAGCGGTCACCGATTGCGCTGAGGTCGGTGACGCCTGTGCTGGACCCCGAGCAGGCGCTGAGCGACCCCACGATCGCAGGCCGGAACGTCATCGTCTACGACGAGCTCGGACTCTGGGAGGCCAGTGGGCTCGCGATGCACCTCGCGCGGCGCGGAGCTGAGGTCGAACTCGTCACGCCGCTCGCCGGCTTTGCGCCTCGGGTCACTGTGTACTCGCGTCTTGCGCTCGGCGACCAGCTCGTCAACGCCGGCGTCGCGGTCATTGTGCAGCACATCCTCGAGTTCGACGACGGTGTTCCCGTGGTCGCATCGGCGACCGCGCGCACTCGCAGAGCGCGAACGGATGCCGATTCCATCGTGCATGTGCGACCCCGCCGATCGGCTGATGGGCTCATCGAGCGACTGGCGGCCGGCGGCTGGGGTGGCGAACTCTTCGTCGTGGGCGATGCCTTCGCGCCGCGCACGGCGCAGGAAGCGGTAGCCGAAGGACGCGGCGTCGGGCTGACCCTCGGTGTGATCGAGCCCGCTGTAGCAACCGGCATCAGGATGCGCCCCGCCTATCGCTACGGGCGCATCAGGGAGGCGGTGTGATCGTGATGAGCTCTTCGACAGCGACCTGGGCTGACGAGTCAGCACGCCCTGTGGCGCTCGTGACCGGGGGATCGGGTGGCATAGGGAGGGTCATCCTGCAAGAGCTGCTCGACGCCGACTGGAACGTCGCACTGGCGGGTACGGATCAGACCAAGATCACCGCAGCAGCCTTGGACGTCAGCGACGAGCACCGGGATCGCGTGAGTGCGCACGTCGTGAATGTGCGCGAGCAAGCGTCGTGCGAGACACTGGCCGCCGAGGTGGGCGAGCGGCACGGCAGACTCGACGCTCTTGTCAACAACGCCGGCGTGATGGTGAGAAAGAACGCGCTCGACACGTCGGTCGACGACTGGGATTACGTGCTCTCGACGAACCTCACCGGCGCGTTCCTCATGTCGAAGGCCTGCTATCCGCTGCTCAAAGAGTCGCGCAATGGCTCCATCGTCTCGATCTCTTCGACGCACGCCATTCTGGCGGCCCACGGATCGATCGCCTACTCAGTGAGCAAGGCGGGGATCTCGCATCTCACCCGGCTGCTCGCCCTCGAGTGGGCTGGTGTCGGTATCCGCGTCAATGCGGTGGGACCGACCGTCGTCCCCTCGCCCATGACCGACGATGTGCTGGCCGATCCGGCGTATCGTCAGCGCAAGTTCGCGGCGATCCCACTCGGCCGACCGATCGAGCCGGAGCACGTCGCCGCAGCGGTCTCCTATCTGATCTCGCCTGCTGCCGGATCGACGACCGGCCAGACACTCATCATCGACGGCGGCGAAAGTCTCGCCTGAATCGCCCAAGGAAGGACCACGGCAATGGCACATCTCTACACTGCACACGCGAACGTCTCGGGCGGTCGGGAAGGGCACGGCAGGACCGACGACGGTCGGCTCGACGTCAAACTCGCACGGCCCGGCGCTATGGGCGGTGAGAACGTTGGCACCAACCCGGAGCAGCTGTTCGCAGTCGGATACGGCGCGTGCTTCGAAGGTGCCCTCGCCACGGTCGCGCGCCGGCGGAAGGTGAAGCTGGGCCAGACCTCGGTCATCTCCATGGTGTCGCTGCATTCCGTGGAAGACGGCTCCTTCCGCATCGAGGCGGCGCTCGACATCGAGGTGCCCGACGTCGACGACGACAACCTCGTGATCGACCTCGTGCGTGAAGCCGACATGGTGTGCCCATACTCGAACGCGCTACGGGGCAATGTCGACGTCGCGATCAGCGCCAACGGTCTCTGGGTGAAGGGTCCCCGCGAGTTCGGCGAAAGGTCTGCGTGAAGGCGATGTCTGCCGAATTGACCGAGAGCCAAGCAGCTCTTCGGCGTGCGTTCACTTCGTACCCGCGGGGCGTGGTGGCGGTTGCAGCGAACGTGGATGGGGAGCCGACCGGCATGGCGGTGAGCGCTTTCCTCTCGCTCTCGCTCGACCCACCACTGATGGTCATCTGCATCGATCGCGGGTCATCGACGTGGCCGAAGCTTGCAACGGCATCCGAGCTCGGTATCTCAGTGCTCTCGGAGGAGCAGGCGTGGCTCGGTCGCCAGCTCGCGGGTCCAGCCAAAGAAAGGTTCGTCGGGGCCGACTTCCGAGAGGCGCCCAGCGGCGCACTGCTCGCGGGCGGTGCTGTGGCGTGCTTCACGGCGCGCATTCGCGAGACACACCCTGGCGGCGACCACACCATGGTGGTGCTCGATGTCGTCGACTACGACGCCGATCCCGAGATACCGCCCTTGCTCTGGCACCGGGGAAAGTTCGCCGCGGTGGCAGCGACCGCGCACCGTGCGAGCCCCGCCGCGGCTGCCTCCTAGCGTTCTGGAGTTACCGGTGGCCGGGACGGGAAGGCCAGCGTGGCATCATGGGCCGGTGGATATCCGAGTCGCGGCATACGGCGTGATCGTCGATGACGGCGGCCGTGTGCTGCTGTCGCACTGGAACGAGCACGGCCGGTCGGGGTGGAGCATGCCCGGCGGCGGACTCGAGCCGGGGGAGGACCCTGCGGCCGCGGCGGTGCGAGAGATATTCGAGGAGACCGGATACAACGCTGAGCTCGGCCACTTGCTGGGCATCGACTCGCATGTGGTGCCCGCCGCGAACCGCAGTAAGCGCACCGACGTGCCACTGCACGCGATCAGGATCGTCTACCGCGCCAGGGTCGTCGGCGGCAAGCTCACGAACGAGGTCGGCGGCAGCTCGGATGAGGCGAAGTGGTTCTCTCTGAAGGAGATCGGCTCGCTTCAGCGAGTAGGCCTTGTCGACATCGCGCTGAGGATGGCGGGACTCCGACCGTGACTCTCACGCGGGACTCCGCGTAGAGGCGGAGCTCGAAAGATCAGGACGCGCGCATCTCGTGAACGCGCAGCGTCGGCCGCGCGAACGCGTCAGACTGTCGCGGAAGCCTCGGTCGCCGTAGCACCCAGTTCTTCGGCCTCGACCCAGAGCTCGTCGTCAGCGCGCAGCGTCTGCCACACGGCGTAACCGACGCCGGCGGCGGCCAGGATGCCAAGGGCGATGCCGAAGAAGGCCAGCACACCCTTTCCGCGCTTCTGCTTGCCGCGGAGTGCGGCGGCCCGGAACTTCGGATCCTTCGCCACCTCGATCACCGCGAGCGCCGAACCGAGCGCACCTGACACAGCGGAGCCGAAGCCCTGCTTCGCGCCCCGGCGCGCACCGTCTGCCACAGTGCGGCCCGCGGCGATGCCCGTCGCGATCACCGGCCTGACGCGGTGATCGTACGCTTCGCGCACACGCGGAGTCACTTCTTCCTGCGTCAGCTTGCCGAGCTGGCGGCTCGCCTCACGAACGACGACGTTCGCGTGATCAAGCACCTCGCGTTGTTCGCGCCACAGCGACTCGGCCTTGCCCTGGAGCTTCTTGAGTTCGCGACTGCGCTTGCGGGAAATTGCCATGTCGACCTCCGTGGAACCGTGCCGTGGACTTACCCATCGTGGCACGATTCACTCTTCCGGCAAACAGTCCGCACTGGGCGCGGGCTGTGAGCTCCCAGTCGGCGCTATGGAACAATCGAGGCATGCATACCGCCGTTGCGACGATCCACACCAACCACGGTGACATCAAGGTCAACCTCTACGGGAACCATGCACCCAAGACGGTGCAGAACTTCGTGGGCCTCGCCACGGGCACCATCGAGTGGACGCACCCCGCCACGGGCGCCAAGACCACCGAACCGCTCTACAACGGCGTGATCTTCCACCGCATCATCAAGGACTTCATGCTGCAGGGCGGCGACCCGCTCGGGCAGGGCATCGGTGGGCCTGGGTACCAGTTCGATGACGAGATCCACCCCGAGCTCGACTTCAGCAAGCCGTATGTGCTCGCCATGGCGAACGCCGGCGTGCAGTTCGGGCGCGGCACCAACGGCTCGCAGTTCTTCATCACGACCGTTCCGACGCCGTGGCTGCAGGGCAAGCACACCATCTTCGGTGTGGTCGCCGACGACGAGTCGAAGAAGGTCGTCGACGAGATCGAGGGTGTTGCGACCGACGGTCGAGACAAGCCGCTCGAAGACGTCGTGATCTCGAGCATCACCGTCACCGAGGTCTGAGTGAGCGCGGCGACGCCTGAGGCGTCGGCGAACTACTGCTACCGGCATCCGGATCGGCAGAGCTGGATTCTCTGCCAGCGCTGCGGGCGCACCATCTGCACCGAGTGCCAGACACCCGCAGCCGTAGGGGTTCACTGCCCCGAGTGCATCGCGGAGGCTCGGCGCACGACACCCAAGCCGCGACGTCGGGTCTCGGTGCTGCTGCGGCCCGATTCGGGACGACCCGTCGTGACGTGGACCATCATGGCGATCACGGCACTGGTGTACCTGCTGCAGGCTGTGGTGCCCGCCGTCACCCAGTACCTCATCTACTACCCGCCGTTCACACCGTGGGCGCCGTGGACCATGCTGACCGCGATCATCGCGCACTCGAGCTTCGTGCACCTCGCGGTCAACATGCTCACGCTCTTCCTGTTCGGCCCGATGATCGAGCATCTGCTCGGCCGATGGCGCTTCCTTGTGCTCTACCTGCTCGCAGGGTTCGGTGGATCGGTGGCGGTGCTGTGGCTCGCACCGCACACCGGCGTGCTGGGAGCCTCAGGAGCGATCTTCGGATTGCTGGGCGCGTTCTTCGTGATTCAACGCGGCCTCGGAGGCAACACGGCACAGTTGGTGGTCGTGATCGCACTGAACCTGGGCCTCGGGTTCTTCGTGCCGCGCATCTCGTGGCAGGCGCACCTCGGCGGCCTCATCATCGGCGCACTCGTGGCGTTCATCTACATGCGCACGCGCGAGCGATCGAAGCGAGGAGTGCAACTCGCCCTGCTCGTGTCGACCGGGGCGCTGCTGGTCGCTGCCACGGTCGCACGGTTCGTGATGGCCATCTCGTTCGGGATCTGAGCGGGCCGAGCGGTTCAAAGAATTGCTCGAGCACTGCCGAGCCGCCTCGCGAAGTTATCCACAGGTGATTCCACAGTGGGGATAATTACAGGCGTGTAAGTCCGCCCCCATACTGGGCACAGCTGTCATCGCGGACGGCCGCCTCTGTGGAGAAGCGGGTGCGGAGCGGCTAGCGCCACCTCGTGGTCATGAGGAATCCGATGAACATGATTCCGAAGCCCACGAGGATGTTCCAGTTCCCGATCGCGTCGATGGGGAACCGCGTGTCGCTCACGTAGAAGACGATGATCCAGATCAGCCCCAGCAGCATGAAGCCGAACATGAGGGGCTTGAACCACACCGGATTGGGCGCGGGTTCGCCCGGCTGGCGGTCTTCGCGACGGTCGGCGTCAGAGCGAGCGTTGGAACGGGCCATGCGCGAGAGTCTAGCGTGACCGGCGCAAACGACTCTGGAACCCGAGCAGCCGTCGGTGCCCCTCGAGCACCGGTACGGCGCCTCACGCTTGGTGCACTCCCTACAATCGGAGGGTGAGCAGGCATCCGGGTTCGAGCGATCGCCTGCAGTCTCGGCAACCGCTCGAACAACGGGTGGGCGCCAGCGGCACCCGAGGCGGGAGCGGTGACCGCCGCACCACGCTCTTGGGCGTACTGGGCGAGCTTCTGGTGACGGCAGGGGTGCTGGTACTGCTGTTCATCGCTTGGCAGCTCTGGTTCAACGACGTGATCGCGACGTCGACGCAGACGGATGCCGCGGCATCCCTCAGCGAGACTTGGCTCGAGCGCACCGCCCCCGAGTCACCAGCGCCGGACGGGTCAGCAGGGGCGACCCCGCAGCTCACACACGAACCGGTCGTCATGGCCACCCCCGAACGCAACGAGACCTGGGGTGTGCTGTTCGTTCCGCGCTGGGGCGCTGACTACGCACGGCCCGTCGCCGAGGGCACAGCGCTCCGTCCCGTGCTGAACGAGATCGGCATCGGTCACTACGTGGAAACGCAGTTGCCCGGCGAGGTCGGCAATGTCGCGCTCGCGGCGCATCGCAACGCCTACGGCGCCCCCTTCGGCGGCGTGCCTGATCTTCGGGTCGGCGACGCGATCGTGCTGCAGACCGCCGACGGCTGGTACACCTACCGATTCCGGAACCTCGAGTATGTGAAGCCGAGTGGAGTCGGCGTACTGAATCCGGTACCGCAATCCCCACGAGCGGCCGGTGCGGATGAGCGGTACATCACCCTCACCACCTGCAACCCGCTGTACTCAGTCGCGGAGCGCGTGGCAGCCTACGGCGTCTTCGAATCGTTCCACCCGACGGCGGGCGGTCCTCCGGCATCCCTGGCCGCGCCAGAGGAGCCGGCGGCATCAGGCCCGAGCGCTGCGGCGTCGGCGGCATCCTTCTCGCCCGGTTCCGTCTCTGCTCACTCAGGAGGTCGCTGATGTACGCTGCGCTGTGGCGGTCGCTGCCCGGACCCGTCTGGTTGCGCCTGCTGATCCTGATTGTGCTCGTCGCCGCGGTGCTCACCGCGCTGGCGCTGTGGGTGTTCCCCTGGATCGATAGCCTCATCGCCCCCCTGGAAGTGACGGTCGAAGAATGACCCGAGTACTCGTCATCGACAACTACGACAGCTTCGTCTACACCCTGAACGGCTACCTGCTCGAACTGGGTGCGCAGACCGATGTCGTGCGCAATGACGACTTCGAAGCGGATGCCGCAGGCGATCGCATCGCCGAGTACGACGCCGTGCTGCTCTCACCCGGGCCGGGCACGCCCGCGGCTGCGGGAGTCTCAGTTCCGGTGGTGCATGCCGCTCTTGAGGCCGGAAAGCCGCTCCTGGGCGTGTGCTTGGGTCACCAGGCCATCGCCGAGGCGCTGGGTGCGACCGT
Organism: Ruicaihuangia caeni; assembly: GCF_029952955.1. GTDB lineage: Bacteria > Actinomycetota > Actinomycetes > Actinomycetales > Microbacteriaceae > Ruicaihuangia > Ruicaihuangia caeni. The sequence goes on from NZ_JASATX010000003.1 coordinate 368,993, forward strand.
GACGCACGCGGAGGAGCTCATGCACGGCAAGACCTCGACCGTCACGCACGAGGACAACTCGTTCTTCGAAGGTGTGCCCCAGCCGTTCACCGCCACCCGGTACCACTCCCTCGCGGTCGTGGACGGCACCGTGCCCGACGCGCTGCGCGTGACCGCGCGCACCGAGGGTGGCGTGATCATGGCGCTGGAGCACCGCCATGCTCCCGTATACGGCGTGCAGTTCCACCCTGAGTCGGTGCTGACCGAGGGCGGGTACCGCATGCTGGGCAACTGGCTCGAGATCGCCGGACTCGATGGCGCCAGCGCACGGGCTGAAGGCCTCAGCCCGTTGGTCAGTCACGAGGGCGAAGAAGACCGTAGAGCCTGAGCGATACTGCGGCTTCCTGAGCGGCGCAGATGCTGCCGTCAGCTCGGCCGGCGCAGTCGCTCAGCCGGCGCAGTACCGCAGCGCGACCTCGGACTTCTGAGGCTGGTCGCCCGGCGCGAGGCTCTGGCCCGACACGGTCTGCCCTGAGCATCCCATGTCGGGTTCGAGGCGCACGCGAAGCCCGAGCGAGTTCTGCAGCGTCCTGGTGGCCTCGCTGACATTCATGCCGGTGACGTCGGGCACCTTCACCATGCCGTTGCTCACCACGAGGTTCACGGTGTCGCCCTCACGCGCTCGCTGACCGCCGACCGGGTCGCTGCTGAGCACCACACCGGCGGGCACGGATGCCGAGTACTCCGACGTCGAGGTTCCAGGCACAAGCTTCGCCGCTTCGATCGCCTGGATCGCCGCTTCCTCACCGAGCCTCTCCACGTGGGGCACGTCAACCGGCGCCCGGCCGATCGAGACGTATACGCCCACGAGGGAGTCGGGTGCGACTCGGACATCGGCCTCGGGGTCGGTGCGGATGACCTCGCCCTCGGGAACGGTGTCGCTCACCTCGCCGAACCGTTGCGCGCGCAGGTGCTGCTCGTGCAGCACGTCGACGGCGTCGTCGTACTGCTGGCCGGTCACGTCGGGCACGGCCGCTGAGATCGCGCCGGTCAGGGAGGTGGGGGCGAGGTTGAACGTCCAGTACAGCACGGCGGCGATGATCACCGCCATGACGGTGATGCCGCCCCAGATCCATGCGACCGGCGGCCGCGATTGCGACCGCGGCGGGCGATCCTCGTTGACCGTGAGCTGCCGCAGCGTGCTCTCGGAGGCCGCCGTCGCGTTCGGGTGCACGCCGAAGAGCGTTGCGCCTGCATCGCCGGAGATATCGATGCGACGAGTCGGCACCTTGCCGGCCGCGACTGCTTCGACATCCTCGCGGAACTCGGCCGCGCTCTGGAAGCGGTCGAACCGGTCTTTCGCCAGCGCGTGTAACACGACCGAGTCGAGGGCGGGGGAGACGCTCGCGTTGTAGAGACTCGGGGCCTTCGGCGTCTCGCTCACGTGCTGGTACGCGACCGCGACAGCGCTCTCGCCCTGGAACGGCGGCCGGCCCGCGAGCATCTCGAACAGTACGACACCCGCCGAATACAGATCGGTGCGGGCGTCGACGTTCTCGCCTCGCGCCTGCTCGGGCGAGAAGTACTGCGCTGTGCCGACGATGGCGCTGGTCTGGGCGAGGGTCGATGACGTCTCGGTCACGGCGCGGGCGATGCCGAAGTCGGCGACCTTCACCTGGCCGCTCGGCGTCACCATGATGTTGCCGGGCTTGATGTCGCGGTGCACGACGCCGGCGCGGTGCGAGTACTCGAGCGCGGTCAGCACTCCCTTGATGATGCGCATTGCATCGTCGGGATGCATCGGCCCGTCGGCGATGATGTCCCGGAGCAGACGACCGTCGACGTACTCCATCACGATGAACGGCACATACCGTTCGATCCCGCGGTCGTCGGTTGTGGTCTCTTCGCCCGCGTCGTACACGCGCACGATCGTGGGGTGTGCCATGCGCGCCGCAGCCTGCGCCTCGCGCCGGAACCGCACCCGGAACGACGGGTCTTCGGCGAGTTCGGGCTTGAGCAGCTTGATGGCGACTTGCCGGCCGAGGCGTGTGTCGGTGCCGATGTGCACTTCGGCCATGCCGCCGCGACCGATGAGATCGCCGACCTGGTACCGTCCGGCGAGTTGGCGGATCACTGTGGTGTCGCCGTCCGCCATGCCTGTCCTGCCCCTACGTGATGCTCGGCGTGATCGCCTCGAATGCGTTGCAAGTGTAATCGAGGCGGGGCTTCGAACTCCTCAAGAGCCACTTCGGACGAGACGCGTCATCCGTGCCGCCAGATGTGGCGGTCAGCCGCCGGTGCCGGCGCCGGGCGTTCCCTCGGTCGGAGGGGCAGCCACGGTGAACGTGGTGGCTGGCGAGCTGGGCGAAGTCTGGTCGCCGCACTTCGCGATGTACGAGATCGAGATGTCGCCCGTGTAGTCCGAGGCGATCCGGAAGACCGTCTGGGTGGCGTCGGCGCCCGGAGTCCCATTCGCGAACGTTCCACCACTGGAGGCGGTCAGGATATAGCCCGATAGCGGGGCGCCCGCGGGGCAGCCATCATAGGTGGCCCACCGAACCGTGACCTCGTCTCCGGGGGCAGGTGCGTCCGGGCCGGACTCGACGGTTGGCGCAGCCGGCCGCTTGGTCGGCGCCGGGGGCGGCGGGATCTCGTCGTAGAACGTGACGTTGATGACCGTGCCGACCTGCACGTTGTTGCCGTATGGGCTGACCTCGTACGAGAGGCCGACTTCGCCCGGGCTCGGGGCGACTCGGCCGATGCTCGGCGCGAAGCCCATCCCCAGTTCATTGAGGCGCGCGGCGACCTGCTCCTGCGTCAGGCCGAGGAGTTCATCGCGCAGAACGGCCGCTGTCTGGCTCGTAGGCGGTGGGCTGCTCGGAGGCTCCGATGTCGTCGGCGGAGTGGTTGGCGCGCTGCTTGTTGTGGAAGGGCCAGGGTTTTCGTCCGCCCCCCGGTTCAGCAGCGCGAAGATCGTGCCCGCGAGCACGATCGCCAGCAGTGCGATGAGTGCGATGAGCGGCCAGGTCCATGGATTGCGCTTGCGCTGCTCCTCGACCGGCGTCGTGTCGGTGCGGTCGAGCACCTGGGTGGCGCCAAGCACCTGGGTCGGAGCATCGCCGCCCGCCGCGGTGGGAATGGCGCCGGTGCCGAGGATGCCGGGCACGGCCACTGCCGCGCCGGCTACGTCGCCGCGACGCAGGGCCTGCGCTGCTCGCGCGAGATGCGCAGCGGATGCGGGCCGGTCCTCGGGCTTCTTGGCAATGGACGAGTAGACCAGGTTGCGTACCGGTTCGGCGACCGTGGAGGGGAGCTCTGGCGGCGCTTCGTTGATCTGCGCCATCGCGATCGCGACCTGCGACTCGCCCGTGAAGGGCCGCCGGCCGGCGAGCGCCTCGTAAGCGACGATGCCCAGTGAGTAGATGTCGGTCGACGGCGTCGCCGGCTGCCCGCTCGCTTGCTCCGGCGCGAGGTACTGCACGGTGCCCATGACCTGGCCGGTCGCGGTGAGCGGAACCTGGTCGGCGATCCGCGCGATGCCGAAGTCGGTGATCTTCACTCGGCCTTCGGGCGTGATGAGCAGGTTTCCCGGCTTGATGTCGCGGTGCACGAGACCGGCGCTGTGCGCGGCGTGCAGGGCGTTGGCGGTCTGAGCGACGATGTCGAGCACGCGGTCGCTCGAGAGCACCCGTTCACGCTCGATGATGGCGCTGAGGGCTTCGCCGGGCACCAGCTCCATCACAAGGTAGGCGCTGCCCTCCTCTTCGCCGTAGTCGTAGACGTTGGCGATGCCCTCGTGGTTCACGAGCGCAGCGTGACGGGCTTCGGCGCGGAACCGCTCGAGGAAGCCGGGGTCGCCCATGTACTCGTCTTTGAGGATCTTGATGGCGACCGTTCGACCGATGATGAGGTCGGTTGCCTCCCACACCTCGCCCATGCCGCCGATGGCGACGCGTGACGACAGTTGGTACCTGCCACCGAACGTGAGCCCGCTCGTGGGTCTCATCTACTCAGCACCGCCTCAAGCACTCGCTTAGCGATCGGGGCGGCGATCTGGTTGCCGAACGCGTTCTGCCCGCGCCCCCCACCGTTCTCCACCACGACCGCGACCGCAACCTTCGGGTCGTCGGCCGGTGCGAATCCGGTGAACCACAGCGTGTAGGGTTCCCCCTCCCCGTTCTCTGCAGTCCCCGTCTTACCGGCCACGTCGACTCCGTCTATTCTGGCATTGCTCGCGGCTCCATTGCTGACGCCGGCGACCATCATCTGCTTCACCAGTTCCGCTGTCTGCGCGGTCACCGGCTGGCTGTACACCTCGGCGCTCGGTCCCTTGATCTCGCTCAGGTCGGGCGCGTTGATCGATTCGACGAGCGTCGGCACCATCAGTGTGCCGCCGTTTGCGATCGCAGCGCTGATCATGGCGATCTGGAGGGGTGTGACCCTGTCGTCGCCTTGACCGAACGACGACAGCATGAGGTGGGCCTGGTCCATGTCGCTCGGGTAGACGCTGGCGGTGGTCGACATGGGGATCTCGAGGCTCTCACCGAAGCCGAACGCCTTGGCGTAGTCCGAGATGGTGGCCTCGCCGAGTTGCGCCCCTACCTGGGCGAAGGGGATGTTGCAGCTGAGCCGCAACGCATCCGCAAGGCTCACGGTCTCGCCGCCACCGCACAGGCTTCCGCCGGCGTTCGTCACGATCGACGACGACTGCGGCAGCTGGAGCTGCGGCGGGTTCGGGATCTGCGTTTCGGGAGCGAATTCGCCGCTGTCGATCGCAGCCGCCGCCATGAGCACCTTGAAGACCGAACCCGGGTGGTAGAGGTTGCCGCCGATCGTGCGGTTGTACAGCGGGTTCGCCGGATCGGCGTTGAGGGCCTGATAGGTCTGAATGACGGCGGACGTGTCGTGCTGCGCCAGCGCGTTCGGGTCGTAGCTCGGCTTCGACACCATCGCGAGAATGGCGCCGCTGGACGGCTCGATCGCGATGATCGCACCGGACTGATCGCCCAGCGCATCCCAAGCCGCCTGTTGCACCACGGGATCGATGGTCGTCTCAACCGAGGCGCCCTTAGGGTTCTGTCCGGTGAAGATCGCGGTGATCTGGTCGAGGAACTGCGCGTTCGAGGTGCCCGTGAGGTAGTCGTTCAGGGCGCCTTCCAGACCGGAGTTGCCCTGGTTGAGCGTGAAGTAGCCGGTGATGGGCGCGTACAGCTCGGGCGATGGGTACACGCGCTGGAATTTGTACTGGCTGTCATCGGGCACCGACTGAGCGATGGGCGTGCCGTCGACGAGGATCGGCCCGCGTTCGGCCGAGTAGCTCGAGTAGAGCGTACGGGCGTTCCGAGGGTCGTTGCGGAGCTCGTCGGCCTGCACGACCTGGATGATCGTCGTCGATGTGAACAGTGCGAGGAACATGATGAGCACAGCGATGCTCAGGCGGCGCAGTTCACGGGTCATGGGCTCACCACCACTCTCGGTTGGTTTCGCACGGTGTCGGACAGCCGCAGCAGCAGAGCCGCGATCACCCAGTTCGCCAACAGCGACGAACCGCCGGCGGCGAGGAACGGCGTGGTCAACCCGGTCAGCGGAATCACTCGCGTGACGCCCCCGATCACGATGAATACCTGCAGCGCGATCACGAACGAGAGACCCACTGCGAGCAGCCGGCCGAAGTCGTCCTGCCCGTTGAACCCGATGCGGAAGCCTCGCGACACGAGAATCAGCATGAGGGCGAGAATCGCGAAGACGCCGGCGAGCCCGAGCTCCTCACCGAGCGCGGCGAAGATGTAGTCGCTCTTCGCCAGCGGCGTGAGGTCTGGTCGGCCGAGGCCCCAGCCGTTCCCGAGCAACCCGCCGGAGGCCATGCCAAAGAGCCCCTGAACGAGCTGGTAGCTGCCGCCGACCGAGTCGTACACCGCGGGGTTGAAGGCATCGAGCCAGGCGTTGAAGCGCCCGTTCACGTACCCGAGGGTCTGGCTGGCGACGACGGCGCCGCCGATGAAGAGCACGAGTCCGAGGATGATCCAGCCGACGCGCGCCGTCGCCACGTAGAGCATCACTAGGAACAGTCCGAAGTAGAGCAGCGACGTGCCGAGGTCTCGCTGGAAGACGAGCACCGCCATCGCGGCGGCCCAGATCACCAGGATCGGGCCGAGGTCACGCATCCTTGGGAATCGGATGCCGAGCACTTTCTTGCCGACGAGCGAGAGGGTGTCGCGTGCCGTGACGAGGTAGCCGGCGAAGAACACCGCGAGGGCGATCTTCGCCAGTTCGCCGGGCTGGAATGAGGCGACGCCGATGTTGATCCAGACCCGTGCGCCGTTCACTTCGCGACCGATTCCGGGCAGCAGCGGCAGCAGCAGCAGCACGATGCCGATGAACATCGCGATATAGCGATAGCGCTGCAGCACGCGGTGATTGCGGAACGCGATGACCACCGCGATGGCCGCCGCGATCGCGATCGCGGTCCAGACGATCTGCCTCACGCCGTCGCTCGCCCACCCGGTCGTGCCGCTATAGAGGTCGAGGCGGTAGATCATGCCGATGCCGATGCCGTTCAGCGTCGACACGATCGGCAGGATGAAGGGGTCGGCGTTCGGCGCCACCACCCGCAGCACGACGTGGAACGCGAGCACGAAGACACCGAGGATCGCGAACGACCAGAGGATGCCGGCATCCGTCTCGCCCGTCATTCCGAGCTGGCCGAGGGCCATCGCCCCGAGTCCGAGAGCGCCGGCGAGCACCAGCAGGAAGAGCTCGAGGTTGCGGAGGCGGGCTGGCGTGCGGAGCCTGATGCGGATGCTGCTTGTCAGCGTGCCGGCACCCGTGTCATTCGGGCCGGTTCGGCCCGCAGGGAGGCTAACGTTGGGCGGCATTGTCGATCCGTTCGATGATGGCTCGGGCATCGTCGAGGTTGCGGGCGTTGATGGTTGCTTCGACGCTGGTGCGCGTGTAGTACGGCAGGTCGTCGAGCCAGATCTCGGTCGGTTCGTAGACGTGTGAGAGCGAGATCGGCCCGACGCCCTGCTGCACGCCCTGGAAGATGGCGACCCGGCCCTCGGCCGCGCCGACGTAGTACTGCGATTGCGTCCAGTTGTAGGCGAGTGCAATACCCGTCACGATGGCCGCGATCGCCAGCAGCACCATCGTGAGCCAGGTGACCCTGCGGCGTCGGGCACGGCGGCGATCCTCGTCGATGAGCTCGTCGAGGTACTCCTCGCTCTCGGGCTCGAAGTGGGTGGGGTCGGGCTTGGTCGCTTTGAGCGGGTGAAGCAGGAGTGTTGGCAGGCGGGGGGCGGCGCGGTTGATCTCGCCCTCGTACGTCAAGGGGAGCGCGGCGGAGCCGACGATGCTCGGCGGTTGCGATGCGGAGTCGTCGCTGCCGTCGATGTTCACGACGACGACGGTGACGTTGTCGGGCGCGCCGTTGTCGAGGCTCTCGCGCACGAGCCGGCTCGCGGCATCCCGCGCCTGCGGCACATTGGCGAGCGTCGCGAGGATCTTCTCCTCGGAGACGTAGCTGCTGAGCCCGTCGGAGCAGATCATCCAGCGATCGCCCGGCAGGGTGGTCAGCACCATGGTGTCGATGTCGGGAGTGGCGTCGACATCGCCGAGCACGCGCATGAGCACCGAGCGGCGGGGGTGCACCGCGGCCTCCTCCTGCGTGATGCGTCCGCTGTCGACGAGGCGCTGAACGAAGGTGTGGTCGACGGTGATCTGGCTGAGCTCGCCGTCGCGGAAGAGGTAGATGCGGCTGTCGCCGATGTGGGCGATCGCGACTTCGCGCCCCACGCGCAGGACAGCGCTGACCGTCGTGCCCATGCCGGTGAGTTCGGGATGGTCGTAGACGGTCTCGGCGAGTTTCACGTTCGCGTCGGACAACGCCTTGTGCAGGGCGGCCTCGGCATCCTGCGCCGAATCGAACTCTCGATCGACCTGAATGATGTGCTGCAGCGCGATCGCGGATGCCACATCGCCCCCGGCGTGGCCGCCCATGCCGTCGGCGACCATGAAGAGATGCGTGCCCGCGTAGCCGGAATCCTGGTTGTTGGCCCGGATCTTTCCGACATGCGACAGCGCAGCGCTCTTCGAGATGACGACCACGCGATTACCGCCGCAATTCGAAGGTCGTCGTGCCGATCTTGACCGGGGTGTTCAGCGGAACGGCGGTCGGCGAGGTCACACGGTTGCCGCCGATGAAGGTGCCGTTGGTCGAGCCGAGGTCTTCGAGCATCCATTCGCCCTTCCAGCGCAGCAGTCGCGCGTGGTGGGTGGAGGTGTAGTCGTCTCTGATGACCAGGCCCGACTCGGAGGAGCGGCCGATTGTGAGCTGCTCGTCGGTGAGCGGAACTTCGAGGCCTTCTTTGGCGCCAGACGTGATGACCAGACGACTCGCGGTGGCCGGCTGGTCGGAGCCGATCGGCGCGGTGGGCAGTGATGCGGCGACGGGCGAGCCGGCAGCTACGGGGGCCGGCGCCGGTGCTGGTGCCGGCAGCGGCGGCGCGGGAGTCTCACTCGCCGGCAGGCGTCGCGCGCGCGGGCCGAACAGATCGGAGCGCAGGGCGTACACGATCATGAAGACGAACACCCACAGCAGGACCAGAAAGCCCAGCTTCAGAACGAGGAGCGTCAGCTCACTCATCGGCGGGCACCGGGCTCTCGGTTGCTGCCGTTGGCCGGGGCTGATTGCGCAAGCACCCTGAACACGATACGGGTTCTGCCGATGTCGATCACCGAATCGGGTTCGAGCGCGGCGCTTCGCAGGGGCTGCCCATTGAGCTTCGAGCCGTTCGTCGAGCCGAGATCGTTGACCTGTCCGCGCTTGCCGTCCCACAGCACTTCGATGTGCTTGCGCGAGATGCCGCCGTCGTTGACCGTGATATCTGCCTCGGACCCACGGCCGACTATGGTGCGACCCTTCGTGATGGGATGCCGTTGCCCGTTGACGTCGAGCACCGGCTGCCACGTCACTGCGGCCTCTGAGAGGTTCACCGACTCGACATGCACCATTCCCTCGGTGAGATCCTGCTGCTCGACGAGGTCGACGCTCACCGGGCCGGAGAACGAGTATCCCTGCGAGGACGCGTGGCGGTGCACCTGCTGCACGAGTTCGCTCTGCAGCGATGGTCCGATGCGGCGCATGCGCTCGTAGTCGCGCGGAGCGAGGGCGAGCGTGAACTGGTTCGGGACGAGGATGCGGTCTCGCGCCACAACGGCGGCGCGCGTGTCGAGCTCGCGCTTCAGGGCGCTCGTGAGCTCGAGCGGCTGCACGCCGCTCTTGAAGCTCTTCGCGAAGGCGCCGTTGACCACCCGCTCGAGCCCTCGCTCGAAGTTGTCAAGTAGTCCCAAGCGACCTCCTCGGTCGGGTGGTGCGTGCGTTCGCCGCGCGTACTCGTGCTTGTTGTGAGGCCGTTGAAAGCATCCTGGATGCCGTCGCGGCCGTGTCCGATGTTAGCCCGAACGATTCAAAGCGCGCTGTGCCGGTGTGATAATCTCGCTGGGTTGACACGGGCTCCGTGTCACACGCGCGAGTGGCGGAATAGGCAGACGCGCTGGCTTCAGGTGCCAGTGCCCGCAAGGGCGTGGGGGTTCAACTCCCCCCTCGCGCACACAGTGTGCTGAGTCGCGACAACGTTGAGAAACGGGTCGCGACTCAGTCGTTTCGGCGGGGATCGCTTCGCGCGGAGGACCTGCCGGAAGATTCAGGACTCGTCGCGTTACGGACCGATCGCCGGCGTTGTGTCATGCGAAGTGCGGCCACCGCCCTATGCGCTTGCAGGGCCTTCAGGCCCTTCATTGCAGCGGTGTCGGGCGATATCATCCGCGAACCGACAGAGACCAGTCGGCGGGCGGGCATCCGACCGGGCATCGGACGCCAGCCGACGTGTGCAGCCGAGCGTGGAAGGTCCGACATGAGCCGTCGTCCACTTCAGATCTACTTCGGAGCGCTGGTGCTCCTTGCGGGCGTGGTGCTGCTGCTCGAGGCGTCGGCGGTTCTGGATGGCCCCCGGGTCTTGTGGGCGATTCTGCTTGCTGCTGCGAGCGGGGGCTTCTGGTACTTGTTCGCTGTTGAGCGGCGAGAGTGGTGGGCTGCGATTCCCGGTGCTGCTCTCGCGGGCGCGGCGGTCGTCACCGTCATGGAGCTGGACCCGGTGTACTGGGGCCAGTGGACCGAGGTCCCGTTCTTGGGCGCTCTCGCGATCGGTTTCTTCGCGATCTATCTTCGTGACACGGGGCGCTGGTGGGCGCTGATCCCCGGCGGGGCGCTGCTCACCCTCTCGGTCGTGACTGCGGCGGCAGACGCTTCGGCCGGTCCGGTCACGGCAGCGATTCTGCTGTTCGGTCTTTCGCTCACCTTCGTGCTCGTAGCGACGCTTCCGGGCGGAGCTTCCCGTCGGTGGTGGGCATGGATTCCCGCTGGGGTGCTCGCTGTGGTCGCGGTGGTCGTACTACTGAACGTCGCCGAATGGTTCGTCGTCCTCAACTACCTCTGGCCGGCACTGGTGATCGGTGCGGGCGTCTTCCTGATCGGTCGCGCGGTGCGTCGCAGCCAACCGGGTCGACGGGATGGAGGCCGCAACTCGAGCCCGCCTGAGCACGCCTGAGCGAATGCCCTGCGGCTGCGGCGCGAGTGGTGAGGTTCACGGCTCGTGGCGGGCCTCGTGGCTCATCAGGCCGAGAGGGTTGCCCTCGCTGTCGCGAACCAGCGCGACCCACTCGTCGGCATCCGCTGGTCCGAAGAGGTCGGCGTCGTGGTCGAGGCCGTGACTGAACTGCAGGCGCGGTTCGGCCAGGATCTCGATGCCCTGTGCGCGCAGGTTCGAGACGGCGTCTCGAACGTTGTCGACCTGCAGGTAGAAGAGCGATGACGGCGCTGCTTCTTCAATCAGCAGCCGCAGCGGGCCGACGGTGAAGTACACCTGTTTTGGGTGATCGAACACGCGGATAGGCGCGTAGCCGAGCAGCGCTTGGTAGAACCGGCTCGCGCGGTCAACGTCTTCGGCGTGCTGAGTGACCTGCAGAACCTCCACCCGCGCCACCTTTCGTCTCGCTTCGCCGAGCTCGCCAGGTCAGCTCATCTCGACGAGGATCTTGACCTCGCTGTCCTTGTTCGTGATGAGGCGCTCGAAGCCCTTCTCGACGATCTCGTCGGGGCGGATGCGGCTGGTGATGAACGGTTGCAGGTCGATCTTGCCGCTGCGCACGAGTTCGATGGCCTCCGCGTGGTCGTTCGCGTAGCCGATGGAGCTGCCGATCTGACGGTCTTGCATGGTCAGCTGCGCGACGATGTTGAGCTCGATCGGCTTCGAGTGGATGGCGACGATCTCGAGACGCCCGTTGCCCCCAAGCACCTCGAGCAACTGATTGACGACGACGCCGACGCCAGCTGCATCGAAGGCCAGATCGGCGCCCGCGCCGTTCGTCTCGGCGAGGACGACCGACTTCAGGTCTTCGTTCGCAGGGTCTACCACGACATCCGCGACGCCGGTCGACGCGGCCGTCTCGCGACGGATCTTCGACACCTCGCTGACGATCGTCTTGACGCCGAATGCCTTCAGCACCGCGGCGACGAGCAATCCGATCGGCCCCGCGCCACCGACGACCGCCGTCTGGCCCGCCTTCGCTTGGGCGTGCTTGACCGAGTGAAGGGCAACCGACAAGGGCTCGATCATCGCGGCCTGGTCGAGCGGCATGTCGCCCACGGGGTGCACCCAACGCTCCTCGACCACGATGTGCTCGCTCAGCCCCCCGCCGCGCCCCGAGATGCCGATGAACCCCATCTGTTCGCAGAGGTTGTAGGCGCCCTTCTGACAAGCGGGGCAAGTCCCGTCGACCATCAAGGGCTCAACGACGACATGATCTCCGACTGCGAGACCCTCGACCCCGTCGCCGAGCTCTTCCACGACTCCTGAGAACTCGTGCCCGAGCACGACGGGAAGCGTTTCGCCCGACAGCGGATGCGGAGAGTCCGAGGTCGGAGCCGGAGGCATCGGCCCGTCGTGGTACAGGTGCAGATCGCTGCCGCAGATGCCGTTGAAGGCCGGCCTGATCTTCACCGTCCCGGGTCGCACCTGCGGCTCTTCGATGTCTTCGACGCGTACATCTTCTCTGCCGTAGAACCGGACTGCCTTCATGACTGACTCTCCTCCGTGGCGACGGTAGCTGCCGTGATTGCCCCACACGGTAGCCCTACTCGCGGAGCCTCGGCAGGGCGCCCTGGCGCTGCCCGCACGAAGCCCCGAACGGCCCGGGCACAGAACCTTCCGCTTCCACGCTTACTTCGCGCGGGAGTGGTTCACAGCGTCGCGGAATCGGAAGCGGCGAGGTTCAGCGTGCGCAGGAACTCGAGCACTCGGGCGTTGACGATTTCCGGTTGCTCCACCGACAGCCCGTGCCCGGCGCCGGGGATCACGTCCACCTCGAAGTCAGGACGCAACTCGCGAACCTTCCGCACGGCCTTCTCGGTGGAGTAGATCACTTCCTGGTCGCCGACGAGGAAGAGTCCCGGCGCAGAAACCGCTGCGAGCTCCTCGCGAGAGAAGCGGGAGGGCCTGACGATCTTGTGCTTCCATCCGAAGTGCATGATGCCTTGGTAGAACTGCTCGAACAGGTGGGGCTCGATCTCGTTCCCCTTGGCGAGCATCCACTTGCCGAAGAACTCGATGATCGTCTGTCGGGTACGGATCACGTTGATGGTGATCAATCGCACGGGGAACTGCCAACTGAAGTTGAGAAAGGATGCCGCGGGCGCGAGCAGCGCGAGTCCGGCGACCTTCTCTGGTCGTCGGATCGCGAAGTTGAGGGCATGCCAACCTCCGTTGGAATGGCCGACGAAGACAGCCTCCCTCACATCCAAGCCATCGAGCACCTGACTGAGCCACTCGACGTAGTGCTGTTTGGCGCCGAGCGATCTCGAGGTGATGGTTCGGTTGAACTCACCGACGACGTCGACTGCGATCACCCGGTGGTTCGCGCTCCACGCCTTCACGTTCGGGTACCACATGCCAGCACCGAAACCGAAGCCGTGGAGCAGCACGAGCGCCGGCGCGCTGGCCGGGCCGGCCTGCAGGACATGCGTTCGACCGAACTCCGTGTCGACGAAGGAAGAGGTATACGGGACATCCCACAGCGACAGCGTCTCCTCATACGCCTTCATGTAGGCGGCTTCGCCGGCTGCTGACTTGAACAGAGCGCTGGGCGCAAGGCTGTCGATGATCGCTCCTCGTTGATCTCGCTCGGGACTGCGCCGCACGGTCAGATGGACTCAGGAATCGGCACCGCTCCACATCTTCGCGCATCCGAATCCCATTTCGTGGTCACCGACTCACACGCCGGCAGGGCGCTTCGCGTGTTGACGAGTTCTGGGCGTCGGCCCTGTCGGCCGCAAGTCGGCACGCCATTTGCGCCCACCGAAGGGTGTTACTTTTTGAAGAGAGCTCACAGCGGTTGAGTGCCTGAGCGAGTTTGCCTTCCGGAACGGACTGTCTCGTGATCGAACCTCTCGAAACGCCACTTGAGCCCCAAAGTGAGCTTCGCGACCTTCTTGAGGCCGCACCCGACGCGATGGTCGTGGTGAACGACGCCGGCACGATCGTGCTGACGAACAGTCAGGCCGAACTGCTCTTCCAATACCAACCCGGCGAGCTCGAAGGTCAGCAGATCGAGGTGCTCGTGCCCGAGCGGCACCGGCACCGGCACGACGGTCACCGGCACGGGTACGGCCGGAACCCTCGGACGCGCCGCATGGGGTCCGGGCTTGAACTGCACGGTCGCCGGAGCGACGGCAGCGAATTCCCGGTCGAGATCTCGCTCTCTCCGATCGAGACGGAGCGCGGCGCCCTTGTGTGCAGTGCCATCCGCGACATCAGCGACCGGAAACTCGTCGAAGACGAGTTGCGCGGTCTTCGAGAAGCTGCCGAGGCCGACAGGGCGCGCCTCGCCGAGGCGCAGAGGCTCGCGCACGTCGGCAGCTTCGAGATCAATCTCGTGACCGGCGAGAGATGGTGGTCCGACGAGTACTGGCGACTGCTCGGGCTCGACAAGACGCTCGGCCCGTCGCGCGAGCTGTTGCTCAGCACCATTCACCCTGATGATCTCGCTGAGACCCAGGCGATCTGGCAGCGGGTCGACGGCGGCGAGTCGGTCGACGGCGTCACGTTCCGCATCGTCAGGCCGACCGGCGAGGTCAGGTGGACGCGCTCCCGGATGCGAGTGGAAACTGACGACCACGGCACGCCCGTCAAGATCGTCGGCACCACGATGGACGTGACGACGCTCCATCACGCGATGGCTCGCCAGCGCGAGGCGGAGATCAACTTCAGCCTCAGCTTCGAGCACTCGCATGTCGGCCTGGCGATGGCCGACCTCGAGGGGCGGCTCACACGCATCAACTCGGCAGTGTGCTCGATCCTTGCGCGGAGCGAGTCGGAGATTCTCGGCAAGCGGATGCTGGACTTCGTCTCGCCCGGCGAACGCGGCGACGAAGACCTGATGGCCAGGCTGATCGGCAATCACGGCCGGTATCGCACTTGCAGCGCAACGACTGAACGGGCGCTGGTCACTCCGAACGGTGACGTCGTCTGGGCCCAGGAGACGATCTCGCTGGTGCGCAACGAACAGGGCGACCCGTCGCACTTCTTCCTTCAGCTCCAGGATGTCTCCGACCGCAAGCAGGCGGAGGACGCGCTGATCCACCAGGCGACGCACGACCCGTTGACCGGCCTCGGTAACCGCGCCTTCCTGTCGGAGAAGATCGACCAGGTGCTCGCCCATCGGGCAGCCGATCGAGTCAGCGTGCTGTTCGTCGATGTCAACAAGTTCAAGGTCATCAACGACGCTCGCGGCCACGCCGCCGGCGACGCCTTGCTCGTGCAGATCGCCGATCGCCTCCGTTCGGCCGTGCGCCCGACCGACACGCTTGCTCGTTTCGGCGGAGACGAGTTCGTCATCGTCTGCGAAGACATCACTCCGGAGAACGCCGAGCGGCTGGCCGGTCGGATCGTCGACGCAACGCGGGCACCCTTTGATCTCGAGGGCCAGCAGGTGTACGTGACGCTGAGCGTCGGTGTCGTGATGGCCGAGGCCGGTGACGACGCGGAGACCCTGCTGCGAAAGTCCGACGTGGCGATGTACCAGGCGAAGGAGCGCGATCGCACCCACGTCGCGGTCTTCGACCACCAGATGCAGGCACTCGCGTCCTCACGTCTGGAAACGGAATCGCAGCTCGGTGGCGCTCTCGAACGCGATGAGCTTCGGCTCGTGTATCAGCCGATCGTCGACGTGCACACCGAGAGGACGATCGGGTTCGAGGCGCTGGTGCGATGGCAGCATCCGTCTCGTGGCCTCCTCGCTCCGGCCGAGTTCATGTCGATCGCCGAGGAGACCGGCATGATCCTCGCGATCGGCGAATGGGTGCTTCGGGAGGCGCTGATGCAACTTCAGCTGTGGCGCATGGACGTTCCCGGCGCCCGCGACCTCTTCGTCGCCGTGAATCTCTCGGCCCGGCAGGTGCAGGATCCGGAGTTTCCGGCCGCCGTCGCCAGAACGCTGGCTCAGACGAGGGCGGAGCCGGCGGCGCTCCATCTCGAGCTCACCGAATCGATGGTGATGAGTCGCAGCGATGTCGCGGTGCAGAACGTCACCGCCTTGCGAGAGCTCGGCGTGCGCGTTTCGCTCGACGACTTCGGCACCGGCTACTCCTCTCTCAGCTACCTTCACCAGATTCCGGCGCACACGGTCAAGATCGACCGCTCGTTCGTCGCTGCGATCGGGGAGGACAACGCGAGCGCCACCTCGATCATCGGCGCCATCGTCGGCCTCGGACGCGCCCTCGAACTCGATGTGGTCGGCGAAGGCGTCGAGACTCCGCAGCAAGTCGAGGAACTCCGCAGGCTAGGGGTCCGCTACGCGCAGGGATACTTGTGGTCTCCACCGATCGCTCCCGCAGCGGCCCAGGAGTGGATTCGCGAGAAGGCTGTGCGCGACTCGCCGAGCGCCTGAGTGCTACCCGTGTCGCGCTCGTGATCGCGTCACTGGCGTCATCCGTGCTGGGCTGGCGGAGGCCGTCGAGTCCGAGTCGGCGGGGAAGCCGCGAAGGATGAACTTGATCGCGAGTCCGGCGGCCAGTGACCCGAGGCCGCCGGCCGCGAGATCGCCGAGCGTGTCCTCATACCCAACGAGAGTCTCGGGGTCGATGTAGACCTTCACGAACCATTCGCAGAACTCCCACATCACACCGAGCGCCATACCGACGGCCGTGGCGATCACGGCTCCAGTCGCCACCGGGCGCGGCATCTCCAGCGGGTTCGCGATCAGGTTCAGCCTGATGAGCACCAGCAGTGCGCAGACGGCGAGAAGCCCGTTCAGCGAGAAGTGCATGGGCAGGTCCCACCACTTCATCGTGTGGTAGATGTCGAGCACCGCGCTCCATGCGGCGACGGTGATCACCACGGTCGCCGCGATATCGACGGCCGGCCGCACTCCCAGCATCCGCGGTATGAGGGTCGCCAGCGCCGCCCCGCCGATGCTCACCGCGTCTTTCGGTCCCCATCCGATGGCAGCGACGATGACACCTGCGACGCTCAATAGGCGTATGACGTCGGCGGCGATCTCTGCACCCTGCGGTGCCCGGAGCAGTGCGCGAATCATGAATCCAGGTTTGACCCTTCGCTCGGTGGTGTCTGCGGCTGAAGTAGCAATACAGCTTGTACCGGTTCGTGATCGGATGCCGCAGCTCCATCGAAACGGGCTGCGTTGATGCCCGCTCGCAGCACCCGCAGCCCCGGCCCGACGAGGATCACGTCGATCCTCCTGCCGTCTTGGCGCGGTCGCCGGTAGTGCGAGTACGTGCCCCATTGCGGCGTCAGCCGGTGCTCGGCCGCGGTCCAGCAGTCGCGCAGGAGTCCGCGTGCGGTCAGCCGCTGGTGGGCCGCGGATGCGGAGCCGGCGTTCACGTCGCCGGTGACGACGATGGCGGCATCCGGGTCGCGCTTGCGCGCTTCGGCCGCGAGCCGCGTGATCATCCTTGCGGAGTGCAGCTTCGAACGGCGAGAGATGTGATCGAAGTGCGTATTGAATGCGAAGACGCGGCGGCCGGTCGAACGGTCGGTGAAGTCCGCCGCGACGACCACCCGCGGGATCCTGTTGCCCCACGACCTCGACCCCGGGATGTCGGGAGTCGCTGAGAGCGCGCTTTGCTTCCACTCGTTCAGCTCGAGTCGGCGGGTGTCGAAGTAGATCGGGCAGCGTTCGCCGCCGCCGTCTGCATTCCGGCCGTGACCGACCGACCCGAAGTCGGAGCCGAGCACTTCGGCCACGAAGTGCGCCTGGTCGGCCAGGGCCTCCTGCGTGCCCAGCAGCGTCGGTCGCTCGGTGGTGAGCAACCGCTTCAAGAGGTGCTTCCGGGTGTTCCAGGCATCCGGGCTGCGGGGTCTCAAGGCCGGGAACCGACGGCGAATGTTGTACGTCATCACGTGCAGGCCCGGCGGGTCGACCGGGCCGATGAGCGCGGCATCCGTCACAAGCCCGAGACTACGTCGCGCGGGATGCCGCGCCCACTGTGCTCGGGGCTGACAAGCACTTGCGGGGGCGTTCGCCCGGTGGTGAGCTTGCAGAGAAGACACATGCCCGCAGCGTTTCGACGCGTTCAAGGAGGAGCGGAGCCATGCCGGACACCGGACTCGAACCGACCCTGGTAGATCTTCAGCCTCAGCCCTGTGTCGTGCTGCGAGAGAGGGTGCCGATGGGCGAGATGACCTCGTTCTTCTCTCGCGCGTTTCATCTCACGGGTGCCGCAGCGGGACCGCACATCGGGGGCCCGCCGCTGGGGATCTACTTCGGGATGCCGAGCGACACGGTCGATCTCGCCGCCGGCTTTCCAGTGCATTCCGCCGTCGAGCCGTCCGGCGAGGTGGTGGCGTACACGCTGCCCGGCGGCCGCGCGGCGCAGTACACGCACCTCGGCTCGTACGACTCGCTGGCTCAGTCGTACGACCGCCTCATGACGTGGATGCGGGAGCGTGACCTGACTCCGGCCGATGTGATGTGGGAGTCATATCTCAACGAGCCTCAACCGGACCACCCGGAATCGGCCCGCACCCTCATCACGTGGCCGGTCGCCTGACGCCTCATCGACCGACACCCGATCGCGACCCTGGTCGTCAGCGCTCGCCGGTCCAGCGCTCGCCGAGGTAGTCGAGCAGCACGCGAGCGTGGTTGACGTCTGGGTTCTTCGATGCGAACAGCAGGGTGACCGTACCGTGCTCAGCGATCAAGCGGCGCAACTCCTCGACTGCTGGGGCGTTCTGCTCCAGCTCTGCGTGATACCTGCCGACGAACTCATGTGAACGATCGGGATGCTTGTGCCACTCGGTGCGCAGTTCAGCGCTCGGGGCCACATCCTTCAGCCACACGTCGACCGCGGCCCGTTCCTTCGAGAGGCCTCGCGGCCAGAGCCGATCCACGAGCACCCGGAAGCCATCCGACCGTTCCGGATCCTCGTAGACGCGCTTGAACCGCACCGTCATGGCGTCATCCTGGCACTGGTACCTCTGCGTCGCACGGTTGGTCTCCTGATCAGCTCTGGCGCCGGATGACTACCCGCTAGCGCGCCGCGCTCGGCTGCGACCCATGAGCGCGTGCGCCGTACCGGCACAGGGCGCACCATGAGGCATGCCGAGGCGCTCGCCGATCGACACCACACAACAGGTCGCATATTGGGCCCGACCGGTCGACGAGGTGCTCGGGTCGGTGCGGAGCACGAGCGAAGGTCTCTCGCAGGCCGAGGCGACAGAGCGTCGGGCGACCGAGGCCGACCCGCTGGGCGAGCACCGGCGCCGACCTGCTCTTCGCATTCTGATCGGCCAGTACACCAACCCGATCTCGATCGTGCTCATCGGCGCGACGATCGTCTCCATGGCGCTCGGTGACGTGCTCGACGGGTCGATCATCATCGCCATCATCGCGGCGAGCGGGTTGCTCGGCTTCTGGCAGGAGAGTCGCGCCGACAACGCCGTCGCCGAGTTGCTCGCCAGCGTGCAGGTGAAGGCGAGGGTGCTCCGCGATGGCCGTGTTGCGGAGGTGCGCTTGGGCGACGTGGTGGTGGGTGACGTCGTCGAGCTGTCGGCCGGCGACCTGGTGCCCGCCGATGCCAGATTGCTGCAATCGCGTGAACTGCAGGTCGACGCCTCCGCGCTCACGGGAGAGTCGTTCCCACTCGAGAAGGATGCCGCGGCGATCGTCGAGGCCGACGCCACCGTCGCGGCTCGATCGAACGTCGTTCAGCTCGGCAGTCACGTGGTGAGCGGCACTGCCCGCGCGGTCGTCGTTGCGACAGGGCGCGACACTGAGTTCGGCGGCGTCGCCCACGCCGTCGCCGCGGCTGATGTGCGCACCGCATTCGAGTTCGGCATCGCGAGGTTCGGGTGGCTGCTCGCGCGGCTGGTGGCAGTGCTCACGGTGCTCATCTTCATCGTGAACTGGATCTACGGCCGTCCTGTGCTCGACTCCCTGCTCTTCGCCCTGTCGCTGGCCGTCGGCATCACGCCGCAGATGCTGCCGGCGATCGTCTCACTGAGCCTCTCGGTCGGCGCCAGACATCTCGCTCAACGGCGCGTCGTGGTCAAGCGGCTCGATGCGATCGAAGACCTCGGCGCCATCACGGTGTTGTGCACCGACAAGACCGGAACACTGACCACGGGCGCGGTCGAACTCAGTCGCGCGGTGACCGCTGACGGCGTCCGAAGCGATCGTGTGATGCAGTTGGCGGCGATCAACGCTTCGGCCCAGCGCGGGTTCCGCAACCCGCTCGACGCGATCATCCTCGCGGCGCACGCGGTCGACGCCACCGCGCTCGCCGAACTCCCGTACGACTTCCAGCGCAAGCGCCTGAGCGTCCTCGTACCCCGTGGAATGGTCGACACACCCGACAACGAACTGCTCGACGAAACGCCCAATCACTCGAGCGCGGGGTCATCGGCCCTCCTGGTCACCAAGGGCTCGGTCGGCACAGTGCTGCCGCTGTGCGTCACGGTGCGCGCGGCCGATGGCGGCGAGTCTCCGCTCACCACCAGCGAGGTGCAGGCCTTCGCCGATCAGCTCGCCGCGGAGGGCAATCGTGTGCTCGCGGTGGCGAGTCGCGCGATGCCGGCCCTGCACGCATTGAGCGTCGACGATGAGACCGACCTGACCTTCGAGGGACTGCTCGTCTTCAGGGATCCGGCGAAAGCCGGGGCCGCAGAGGCCGTCGCATCGCTGCAGCATGCCGGGGTTCGAGTGGTGCTGATCACCGGCGACTCGGCGGCTACGGCGCGCGCGACCGCGAAGGCCGTCGGAGTCCCCGCCGACACAGTCGTCACCGGGCAGGAACTGGGTGCCCTTGACACGGCTCGGCTCGCCGTCGCATTCCGTGATGTGCGAGTGTTCGCCGAGGTGGAGCCGATGCACAAGGCGCGCATCGTCTCGGCGCTACGAGCTTCGCGCGAGGTGGTCGGATTCCTCGGCGACGGCATCAACGACGCGGTCGCCCTTCACGCGGCTGACGTCGGCATCTCGGTCGACACGGCGGTCGACGTGGCCAAGCAGGCGGCGAGCGTGGTGCTGCTCGAGAAGGGCCTCGATGTGGTCGCCGATGGCGTGCGGCTCGGTCGCCGGACGTTCGCCAACACGTTGAAGTACATCCGGCTCACCACGAGCGCCAACTTCGGCAATATGGCCTCGCTCGCCGTGGCGAGTCTGGTGCTGCCGTTCCTGCCGTTGCTGCCTCGGCAGATTCTGCTGTTGAACTTCTTGAGCGACATCCCGGCCATGACCATCGCCGCAGACGAGGTCGACCGCGAGCAGTTGAAGAAGCCGATCCACTGGAACCTTCGGAGGCTCCAGGTGTTCATGCTCGTGTTCGGACTGCTCTCCACCGTGTTCGACCTGATCACGTTCGCGGTGCTGGTCTGGGGGTTCGGGGCGGGGTCGGTCGAGTTCCAGAGCGCCTGGTTCGTGATGTCCACGCTCACCGAGCTCGCCGTGCTCTTCTCCTTGCGCACGGCGCGACCCATCTGGAAGTCGCGACCGGCCGTGGCGCTGGTGCTCTCGAGCGTCGCCGTCGCCGTCGTCACCGTGGCGCTTCCCTACATCGGGCCGGCAGCCACGGTGATGGGGCTCGAGCCGCCGCCGGCGCTCTTGCTCGCTGCGCTGGGCGCCGTGCTCGTGCTCTACATCGCCGCCAATGAAGTGCTCAAGCGACGGATGCCGGGGCTCCTGCACTGACCGAGGCCTCGAGCCCCGCATCTCTCGCGCGAGTGGCTTGCTCAGCCCTTCGCAGGCCCCAGCAGGTACTCACTCTGGCCGTCCCACAGTTCGCCACCGACCATGCGAGCGGCGACATCCGTGAGCATCGTCACACCCGCGACCGAGTCGGACGCCTCGGTGTTCTCGGCCTCGTTGTGCGAGA
The DNA here is from genome assembly GCF_029952955.1 of Ruicaihuangia caeni. GTDB lineage: Bacteria > Actinomycetota > Actinomycetes > Actinomycetales > Microbacteriaceae > Ruicaihuangia > Ruicaihuangia caeni. The sequence continues at coordinate 390,414 of NZ_JASATX010000003.1, forward strand.
TGCCCTCGATGCTCGGCACGAACAGCATCACCGACGGCACGACATCCTTCATGTTCGTGGAGTCGTGGCCGGCCACCGTCATGATCTCCGTGTGCGAGAGGCCGAGCGCGCTCGCCGTGTCGCGCGAGAGCTCCACGCCCTCGGGCTGGTAGGCGAGCAGGCCCCAGTGGTGCGTGAGCTCGCGCTCGATCTGCACGCGAGCCCGCTGCTCGATCTCGGCGAACCGTTCGTCGAGCAGGCGGTTGGCTTCCGCGAGCACGTCTTCATCGGGCGAGCGCAGGTCGAGGTTCATCTCCACGAGCCGAGCGATGGTGACGGGGGAGTTCGGCAGCACTTCCATCTCCGACACCGAGGAGTGGAGCATCCCGTCGGGCAGCACCTCGGTGAGCTCGCGCGCCGCCGTGATCAGCAGCGCGGCGCCGAACAGCGCGTCGCGGCGGTCGGCCATCACGGTCGCGCCGGTGTGCGCCTGCGCTCCGTGCACGCGGATCTTGTACTTGCTGGCCGCCCAGGTGCGGTCGACCAACCCGATGGTGATGCCCTTGTTCTCGAGGATGCGACCTTGCTCGATGTGGATCTCGCCGTAGGTCGCGACACGCACCTGCTCGGGGCGCGTGTCGACCGGCTGCAGTGCCTCGGCGACGCTCACTCCGGCGTGGTCGCGCACGGCGAGGGCCGTCTCGAGGGCGAGCTTGCCGGTCGCGACGGCGCTGCCCATCATGCTGGGCGCGAAGCGGCTTCCCTCTTCGTTGAACCAGTTGACGACCGCGATATTGAGCTTCGGCTCCACCTCGCCGGCCGCGACACGACGCGCGACCTCTCGTGCCGCATGCCCTGCCGACAGCACGCCATACGCGCCATCGAAGCGCCCGGCGAGCGGCTGAGAGTCGAGGTGCGAGCCCAGCAGCACGTACGGCGCGCCTCGTACGAACTCGAGCAGGCCGAACATATTGCCGATGGAGTCGGTGACCACCTTGAAACCGTTGCCTGTGAGCCACTCGGCCCACCATGCACGAGTCGCGTGGTCCGCCTCGCTCGCGGCCTGACGGTCGACGCCGCCGCCGGGCGTGTGGCCGAACTCCGAGAGCGTCGTGAAGTCGTCGAGAAAGCCCGTGCTGTCACGCGGGGCCGTCTTCTGGGGTGCCTGTTCGATCGACATCGCTGCCGTCTCCTTCTTCTTCAGCGCGCGCACCTCCGCGTGCGCTCCTTCGTGCCGTGCGATCGTTGCCCGGCTCTCTGTCTCAAGCGGTATTACCGCCTCGTGTCTCGAGCGGCTCGCGCCGCTTCATGTCTGCCTCGGTCTGCCGGGGCATACCCAGCTCGATGGCGCGGGATGCCGTCGGTCACATCATGCGTCAGGCAGCTCGCCGTGGGTCGACGCACCGCCCACCCAGGTTGCGACCACGTCGATGTCGCCGATCGCGTCGACTGGCACGTCGCGAGGGTCGTCCGACAGCGCGACGAGGTCGGCCAGCATCCCGGGTGCCAACGTGCCCTTCTCTCCCGCCCACCCGGTCGCGCGCGCCGATCCGACGGTGTACGCGGTGAGCGCCTGCTCGACGCTGATGCGCTCGTCTGCGCCGTACAGCGCTCCGGTCTGCGTCTTGCGCTCGACGAACGCCTGAATGATCGGCAGTGGCGCGCCGGGCGCGACGGGGCGATCACTGCTGCCGGGGAGGTTGGCTCCTGCCTTCAGCAGCGACGCAGCCGGGTATGAGTGCAGTGTGCGATCCGGACCGAGGTTGGCGCCCATGCCATCGCCGTACTTGGCGATGAACAGCGGCTGCGGCACGAGGCTCACATCCAGCGCCGCGATGCGCGCGACCTGATCCGGGCGCACGACGCCACCGTGCTCGATGCGGTTCGGCATGTGCGGCGGTTGCGATCCGAGCTCCTGGGCTTCCTCGATGATGTCGAGCGCGAGGTCGACGGCGCGGTCGCCGATCGCGTGAAGGGCGAGCGCCCAGCCGCCGGCGGCGGCCTCGTGGGCGCGGCGGCGCATCGCCTCGACGTCATCCTGGAAGTAGCCGCTGCTGTGGCGGTGCGTGCAGTACGGCTCCGTCATCGCCGCGGTGGCTCCCAGCAGCGAGCCGTCGAGGAACATCTTCATCGGACCCAGCTGCAGGCGGGCGTCGCCGAGACCCGAGCGGATGCCCGCATCCAGGCCGAACACACCCGCCTCACTCGAGTGCCCGTTCAGCTCATGCAGCACGTCGGCGACCACCATCGGCTGCATGCGCGTCGCCAGCAGGCCCCGTTCGAGCGCGACCTGGTAGGCGGTGAACTCGCGCGGGCTGTGTCCGATCCAGCCACCGCCGATGCCGGCATCCGTCACAGAGGTCAGGCCTTCGCGCGCGTACTGCGCGGTAGCGCGACCCAGCGCATCGACGATCTCCGAGGTCGGATCGGGCAGCACAACGTCTTGCACGATGCGCATCGCATTCTCGTCGAGCACGCCGGTGGCCCGGCCCGACTCGTCGACCGCGATGACGCCGCCCTCGGGCTGGTGGTCAGGCTGATCGGGGATGCCGACAAGCCGAAGCGCGATGCCGTTCACCGTGTAGGCGTGGCCCGAGGAGTGCTTGATGAGCAAGGGGCGCCCGCCGCTCGCCCGGTCGAGCTCGTCGCGGTCGGGACGCTCACCGGTGAGACCCAGGGGGTCGTACGAGGAAGCGACCACCCACGCATCGGGCGCGAGGGAGGAATCGACTCCCGCGCGGATCGCGTCGTAGACGTCGCCGGCGGTCTTGGCGTTGGAGAGATCGATCTCGCCGAGCGTCTGCCCGAACCACACGCTGTGGGCGTGCACGTCGTTGAAGCCGGCCATGACGAACGCGCCGCCGGCGTCCACGCGCCGCGCGGCGGCGAAACCGTCGAGTTGCTCATCGATCCCCACGATGCGGCCGCGCCAGATGCCGATACGGGATCCGGCGGGGCGCTCGCCCAGGCCGGTACGGATTCGGGCGTTGTCGATCATCAGGTCGAGTTCCACAGTGCTCCTCGAGCGTTCTGCGACCTCGTCATTGGAGGTCGTGAGGGTGAGGCCTCCATTCCACCTGAGCGAATGCTCAACCGCAATGGCGGACCGCTGCATTTTCTTGCCGCTCAATTGTGCAATTGACTATCATCAGACAATGATGGCAAGCGAGCAGGGCGACCGCCGCAGCGAGGCCGAGATCTGGGACGAGCTCGTCGCGGCGCTGGAGCGCGAGATGCCCGAACTCGTCGAGGAGTTCATGACTGAGCTCACCGATCGCGGTCTGTACGAGCCCGACGCCATCACGGTGGAAGACCTCCGCCAGACCGCGCCGCAGACGCTCGGGATGCTCATCTCGCGGTTGGGCGGGCGGGCGCCTGAGCCGAAGGATGCTGAACTCGCGGAATCGCTCGGGGCGCGCCGAGCGCGTCAGGGCATCCCGCTCGACGCGCTCACCGAGGCGGTGCGCATCGACCTCGTGATCATGTGGCGTCGCCTTCGCCGTCTGGCTGGTCCCGAGCACGTGGCGTTGCTCGCCGACCGCTTCGATCTGATGATGGCCGTGCTCGACGAGTACGTGTTCGACGTGCAGTCGTCGTTCCTCCGCGAGCAGGCGGCGCTGCAGCGGGATTCGCGGCTCGCGACGGAGCGCGACCTCTCGAGGCTCTTCAATGCGCGCGAGATCACCCAGTCGGTGCTCGATCGCACAGCGATGACGCTCGGAGTCGACGTCGACACGGTGTTCGACCTGGCAGCATTCGACAGCGATCATGCCGAACGTGTCGCGGCCGTCGCGGAACGCGCTCTGCTCGCAGGCAGGGTGTTCTCGTACGCCTACCGAGACATCACCTGCGTGTTCTGGGTGCGCGGGCTGTCGGACCCCGAACCGGCGGAACGGCTTGCGCAGATCCCCGGCGTGCACCTCAACGATGTGGCGCTCGCCGAGCTGCCTCGTGCCGCGCGATCGGCGCATGAGCTGCTCAACACCGCCGGATCGCTCGAGCGGCTCTCTGGCCTCGATGCCATGTGGGCGCCGATCAGCGCTGCCCACCTCGACACCATTGCTCCGGGGTTCACATCGAATCTGCTCGCCGGCCTCGACGATCTCGGAGATTACGAGCACGACCGGGTCGTGGAGACGGTGCGGGCGTATCTCGACAGCGGCTCGGTGAAGCGGGCTTCAGAGACGGTCTATTGCCATAGGAACACCGTCGTGAATCGCCTCGCCACCTTCCGCTCGTGGACGGGACTCGACGTCACCGTGCCGGCTCAAGCGGCCCTCGCGTACGTGGCGCTCAGCCGGCATCCTCGCTGAACAGCACGTCGTATCGCGAGGCGAGCCTCTCTCTCTCTCTCTCTCTCTAGCGGCGGGGGATGCTGTCAGCCGCTGTGTATTCGCACAAGTGACGCCCGAAAACCGCGTCAGTTCGACATTGCACGTGTGCAACTGGCGAATCAGGATTACGGGATGAGCCTGCCACCGAGGCGGGTCGCAGTGCGCAAGTGCTGCCGAGACTTCAACCGGGCGATCGAACTCGACGCTGCCGAGTTGAACGCACAGCAAGCCCACGACATCGAGTCCAACAACACAAAGGAGTAACAGTGAGCGACGCCATGACGGAGCCGTCTGGCCGGGCGGGATCGCCCGAGAGCGGACCGGTGCTAGTCAGCCCGAAGGAAGTGCGTCGCATCGCGAACGCTGCTTTCGTCGGTACTGCGCTCGAGTGGTACGACTACTACCTCTTCGGAACCGCGGCGGCCATCGTCTTCAACCGCCTCTTCTTCAGCGACCTCGACCCGACTGCGGCCGTGCTCGCCTCCCTCGCGACCTTCGGTGTCGGCTTCGCCGCGCGCCCGATCGGTGCGTTCTTCTTCGGCGTGCTCGGCGACCGCATCGGCCGCCGCCCGACGCTGATCATCACGATCATCCTGATCGGTACCGCGACCGGACTGATCGGTCTGCTGCCGACCTTCGCCGACGTCGGCCTGCTCGCGCCGGTGTTCCTCGTCATTCTGCGCCTGCTGCAGGGTCTCGCGGTCGGCGGCGAATGGGGTGGCGCGACCACGATCGCCATCGAGCACGCACCGGTGAAGCAGCGCGCGCGCTACGCCGCGCTCGTGCAGGTCGGCTCGCCCGTCGGTACGCTCCTCTCCTCGGGTGCGTTCGCACTCGTGCTGCTCTTCCCGTCGGAGACCTTCGATGCGTGGGCGTGGCGTCTGCCCTTCCTCGCCGCGTTCCCGATGCTCATCGTCGCCCTGTGGATCCGGGTCAAGGTCGAGGAGTCGCCGATCTTCGAAGAGCTGCTCCGCGAGGACCAGCGCGCCAAGGTGCCCGCCCTCCAGGTGTTCACCAAGGCCGGCGGCCGTCTCGTCGTCGCGATCATGGCTGCCTTCCTCGGCGTCGGCGGCTTCTACGTGATGAACACCTTCGTGGTCAGCTACGTCACCAACAACCTCGGCGGTGACCGTCAGGTCGTGGTGAACGCGACCCTGATCGCCGCAGTGGCCCAGATCGTCGTGATCCTGATCTTCGGCCGCCTGGCCGAGAAGATCGGCCCGGGCCGAGTCACCTTCTGGGGCGGCATCGCGACCGCTGCCGCAGCGTGGCCCTTGTTCCTGCTCATCGACACCAACCAGGCATGGGCGATCACGCTCGCTGTGGCCGGCGGTATCGCGCTGCTGACGATCACGTACGCGGTCACCGGTGCGCTGCTCACCGAGCTGTTCCCGCCGCAACTCCGCTACAGCGGTGTCTCGCTCGGCTACAACATCGCGGGCGCGCTCTCGGGCTTCCTCCCGTTCATCGCGACCTGGATGATCTCGGCAACCGGCACCACCGCCTCGTGGCCTGCTGTCGTGATCCTCGCCCTGGTCGCTCTGATCACCGCCTTCGGTGGTCTCATCGGTGAGCGGCTGCGCGTTCAGGACAAGGAGATCGTGCAGACGGTCACCACTCCGACGCGGTAGTCGTCACACGGGCGCGATCGCGCGACACCACGGATGCCGGGGCCAATCGCCCCGGCATCCGGCGTCTGTGCGGGTGTCCGGGCGGCGATGGGTGCTGTGCCGCAACGACGCGTGCTGCGCGGCGGTGACGCGGGCTGTTTGCTGCTGACCGCGCGAGACGGGCGGTGAGGCGTATGTCCTGCGGCTCGATTCGGGCTCGCGCTACGAGGCGTCGGCGTCGGCGTTGGCGGCGGCGACCTGGTACCTGATGCGGTGCACGCTCTGGTGATACCGCTCATGCGGAACCCGCGCGTGGAGCCACTGCTCCGCGACGCGCACGGAGGGAACCGCGCGCACGCTCGCGAGGAACTCGTTGAAGTCGCGCAGGTTCGCGAAGGTGATCGTGGCCACGATGTCGAAGCGTCCGATGGTGCGGCCGAGGAACTCCACCCCGTCTTGGCTCTTGATCAGCTCGATGAGCTGCTGATCGTCGCCGGAGAGGCTGATGCCGAACCCGAAGGGCAGGCCGGTGCCGCTGCTGTCGCGGCTGAGGATCGCGCCGATCTTCATGACGCCGGCTGTGATGAGACGGTTCACCCGCGTGCGGCATCCGCTGATGGAGAGCTGCGCGTGCTCGGCCAGTTCGGCGAAGCCGAGGCGACCGTCGCCCTGCAGCAGCTCCATGATGCGCAGGTCTGCTTCGTCGAGCGTGTGCGCGAAGAGCGTCGGCTCCTCGCCGAGGAAGAAGCTCTTGAGCATCCGTTCGTAGAGCAGCATCTGGATCTCGAGCACCCCGGGCATCGCGCGGATGTGCTGCAGGTCTTCCTGCAGTTCCGTGAGGGAGGCTCGGTGCACTTCGACAACGAGCTGCGATGGACCGGAGATCTCAGAGATGAACACGGGCGACTCGAGCTTTGCGATCTCGGCCGCCAGCGCGCTGATGTCGCCCTCTGCGCGCACCGTGAGGTGCGCGAGCGTGTCGAGGCCGAGCAGGCGAGGATGCACGGCTGCCACGACTCTCAGTTGCCCTGACTCCAGCATCGGGGCGATGCGGCGAGCGATGTTCGCCCGCGTCGTTCCCAGCCGGCGGGCCATATCGCTGAACGAGGCGCGCCCGTCTTCTCGCAGCAGTGCGATCGCGCGTTCGGTGAGCGAGTCCATGGCAGCACGCTAGCGCACCCGCTCGCTATCAGATACAAGTTTTTCGTTGAATGGCTGGGTCATCGGGGAATTGCCTGCAAATCCGCCACTAGATGTAACGGTTTTGCGACAGTGCCCGCTCGGGCATGCAAAACTGAATTGACAACCGCGCAGGAACGGCGCACAATCATTCGCACGCACCGTCCCCTTTCGCATTTCAACGGAGAAGGCAATATGAACAAGCGATTCGCTGGAGTCCTCGCCGCGGCCTCTGCCGCGCTCTTGCTGGCAGGCTGTGCCAGCGGTGGCGAGACCGACACCAACAACCAGGGCGACAAGGGCACCGACTCGTCGGCGCCCGCGGGCCTCGTCAACGACGGCTTCGCCACCGCCTGCATCGACCCCGAGTACCCGCCCCTCGAGTACTACGAAGACGGATCGGGCGGCGACATCATCGGCTTCGACGCCGATGCCGTCCGCGCCCTCGCCGAGCACTGGGGCGTCGAGCCCAAGTTCGAGGTCACCTCGTTCGACGGGCTCATGCCCGGCCTGCAGTCCAGCCGCTGCGACTTCATCTTCGGCGGTCTGTACATGAGCGAAGAGCGTCTGCAGATCGCGGATGCCGCGCCCATCATGAACGCCGGACCGGCCGCCCTCGCGGCGCCCGAGCTCGCAGCGAAGCTGAAGAGCCCCGAAGACCTCTGCGGGCTGAAGGTCACCAGCCAGGCCGCATCGAGCAACGCCGCGAGCGTCGACAAGCTCTCGGAGGAGTGCGTCGCCGACGGCAAGGCGCCGATCCAGCACACCCAGTACCCGAAGACGGCAGAGACCGTGCTCGCGGTGCTGAACGGCAAGTCCGACGTACTGGTCGAGACCAACGTCGCTGCGGCGTACATGGCCACTCAGAACCAGGGCAAGCTCGAGGTCGCCGGCGTGTTCGACCCCGACACTACCTTCGGTGTGTTCACTCGCAAGGACGACCAGCTCAGCCCGGCCGTCGCCGATGGTCTCAAGGCCCTCTACGAAGACGGCACCTGGGCCAAGATCGCCGAGAAGTACAACCTCGACGCCGAGATCCTCGACGTCTACTGACGACGTCTGATCGTCGTTCGATCGATCCCGTGACGGGGGGCCGGTGACGCCGGCCCCCCGAAAGGAACCCCAATGCTGTTCGACCCGGAAATCTTCTTCCAGCAACTCATCAACCCCGCCTACCTCTGGGGTGCGCTCCTCTCGATCGCGGTCGCCGCGGTGTCGTTGATCATCGCCACGGTGATCGGCTTCTTCATCGCACTCGGCAACACCTCGAAGAAGCCGTACTACCGGGGCCCTGCCGCGATCTACACCTGGTTCTTCCGGGCGATCCCTGCACTGCTGCTGCTGCTCATCATGTGGAACGCGCTGCCGCAGTTGATCCCCGCGCTCAAGGCCGACTGGTACACCCCGTTCATCGCCGCCTCCGTGGGCCTCGGCCTCGTCGAGTCGGCGTTCATGGCCGAGATCATCCGCTCTGCACTCAACAGCGTCGACGACGGCCAGGCGCTCGCCGGCCGTGCGCTCGGCATGAAGCCCGCGGCCGTCATGATCAAGGTGGTGCTGCCGCAAGCGATTCGCACCGCGCTGCCGCCCACCGGCAACGAGTTCATCGGCCTCATCAAGTACTCATCACTCGCCTCGGTGATCTCGCTGCGCGAGCTGCTCACTACCGCGCAGATCGGCGTGAACATCACGTTCCGCTACGCCGAGTACTACGCGGTCGCCATCATCTACTACCTCGTCATCGTCACGCTGGTGACGCTGCTGCAGAGCAAGGTCGAGAAGCGCTTCGCCTGGAGCTCGCGCAATGCGCCGAAGCGCAGCGTGCGCACCCTCGGCACGCAGACCGTCGCGGTCGCCACCGCCGCCTCGCGCCGCCGTGCAGCGGACGAGCCCGACGAGACGGCCGAGACCGATGACGAGCTCGCTGCCCGTGAAGCCGCAGAAGCGGCTGAGGCTCGACTCGAGAAGAAAGGGGCGACGGAATGACCGACATCCGTGACGCCGTGGCGACACCCGCCGCCAAGCCGGGTACGCCCACCCTCGAGGTGCGCGACCTGCACAAGACCTACGCCGGCATCGAGGTGCTGAAGGGCGTCGAGTTCGCCATCGACAAGGGCCAGGTGAAGGCCGTGCTGGGCCCTTCGGGCTCCGGCAAGTCGACCATGCTCCGCCTGATGGCGCTGCTCGAGCCGGCCGACCGCGGTGCGATCCTGCTCAACGGCAAGCGCATCGGCGCTGAAGACCGGGGCGGGCGAATGCACCACTACCCCGAGCGTCGGCTCGCAGTGGAGCGCCGAGACATCGGCATGGTGTTCCAGCGCTTCAACCTGTTCCCGCACCTCAACGCCCTCGAGAACGTGGCGCTCGGCCTCACCTCCGTGCAAGACGTCGCCCGCGAGGAGGCGAAGGAGCGCGCCTACAAGATGCTCTCGCGTGTCGGCCTTGGCGACCGCGACCACCACTACCCGTCGGAACTGTCGGGCGGCCAGCAGCAGCGCGTCGCCATTGCACGAGCGCTTGTGCTCAACCCGCAGGTCATGCTCTTCGATGAGCCGACATCCGCGCTCGACCCCGAACTCGTGGGCGAAGTGCTCGATGTGATGGAGCAACTCGCCGACGAGGGCATGACGATGATCGTGGTGACCCACGAGGTGCGCTTCGCACGTCGCGCGGCCGACCAGGTCACGCTGTTCGACTCGGGCATCATCGTCGAGCAGGCGGAGCCCGAGGAGTTCTTCGAGAACCCCCAGCACGAGCGCACGAAGCAGTTCCTTCGCCATGTCCATTGATCAGGCACACCACGCACTCGGGGAGGCGGGCGCGGATGCCGCTGCCCGCACGCTCCGGGCCGTCTACACCGACATGGACGACACCGACATCTCACCCGGTGTCGCGGCTCTCGAGGAGCTCGGCTTCGCCGTAGAGCACCTCGACTCGCGCGATCCCGACCGGATCGTCGAGGCCGGCCGCGACGCCGACGCGCTGCTCGTCGGCTATGCGCCGATCACCCGCGAGATGATCGAGAAGATGCCGCGGGTTCGCATCATCGCGCTGATGTCGATGGGCACCGACAATGTCGATCTCGAGGCCGCGACAGAGCACGGCGTCTGGGTCACGAACATCCTGGGCGCGGCCACCGATGAGGTGGCGGCGCACGCGCTCGGGCTCCTGCTGGCGGCGACTCGTGGCTTCCCCTTCTTCAGCGAGTCGGCTGTCAGCGACTGGAACGCCCGCGACACCGTGACGCCGCCCCGGCTCAGCGAGCACACGCTCGGCATCGTCGGCCTCGGCCGCATCGGGCTGAAGTTCGCCGAGTACGCCAGGCCGCTGTTCGCAGAGGTGATCGGCACCGACCCGTTCCTGCCCGACACCGCTGAGACGCGTGCCCGGCTCGAAGCGGCCGGCGTGCGCAGGGTCGAGCTCGACGAACTGCGCTCCAAGGCCAAGGCGATCTCACTGCATGTGCCGCTGTCGCCCGACACGGTTGATCTCATCGATGACGAGTTCATCGCGGGGATGCCGGAGGGCTCCTACCTCGTCAATGTGAGCCGCGGCGCCCTGATCGACGAGGACGCCCTGCTGCGGGGCCTCGAGAGCGGCAGGATCGCCGGAGCCGGCCTCGACGTGCTGCGCGAGGAGCCCGCCGATCCGCGGCATCCGCTGCTCAGGCATCCGCGAGTCATCGTCACCCCGCACGTGGCGTACTTCTCCGATTACACCAACGTCGAATACGTACGCCAGCAGGCCGGCAATGTGATCGACCTCTGGGAGCACGGGCGACCCACCACGCCCGTCAACACCATCCCCGCTCGCTGAGCCTCGCTCGCCGAGCCCGTACCACCGCCTTTTCATAGCTTTCCGAGGAGCACCATGCGCAAACTCGCCACGTTCGAGCGTCCGCTCGACGCGCTCGTCCCCCAGATCGTCACCGCCGCCCGCATCCACGTGCTCGACGATGCCGACACCGCCGTCACCGCCATGCTCATCATCGACGGACGCATCGCCGCGACCGGCACCGTCGATGAGTGCCGCGCCCGCGCGAGCGAGTTCTCATCGGCCACGCCGGTGGAGCACGATCTCGGCGACGCAGTCGTCGTGCCGGGCTTCATCGACGCGCACGCCCACCCGCTCATGCTCGGTCAGATGATGAGCTGGGTCGACTGCGGACCCGAGAAGGCCGCCAGCATTCCTGAGATCGTCGCCCTTCTGAAGGCGGCCGCCGAGCGCACGCCCGCCGGACTGCCCGTGCGCGGCTACGGCTACGAGCAGCGCAACCTGGCCGAGCGCCGTCACCCCACTCGCTTCGAGCTCGACGAGGTCGCCACCGACCGCGAGGTGTACCTCATGAACGCCTCCGGACACGGCGGCGTTGTGAACAGCTACACCTTCGAGCTCCACGGCGTGACGCGCGACACCCCGAACCCTCAGGGCGGCGAGTTCTTCCGCGACGCCGAGGGCGAGCTCACGGGCGAGTTGTCGGATGCCGCGTGCAACATCCTCACCGGCGTCTCCGGCGTGAAGATCGGCCACCACGGCCCGAACTTCCACCTCGCAGACGCCCCCGAGGAGCACGTGCGCCAGTTGCTCGCGGCACAGGAGAACTTCTTGCAGGGCGGCGTGACCGCCGTCGGCGACTGCCAGGTCACCAAGCGCGAGTTCGACACCTACCTGCGCGCCGCCGAGCAGGGCGGCCTCTCGGTGCGGATCGCGATGTACGCGCTGTCGCACCTGCTCGATGAGGTGACCGAGCTCGGCATGAACGGCCAGTTCGGCAACAACACCTTGAGCTTCGCCGGCATCAAGTTCTACGCCGATGGCACGCTCGGCGGCTGGACCGCCTACTTCCCCGACGGCTATGTCGGTGACCCCTGCCGTACCGGTCAGCTCTACCACGACCCGGCCGACTACAAGGGCCTCATCGCCAAGGCGCACGCCGCAGGACTGCAGACCGCGACCCACGCGCAGTCGCCCACCGCCCTCGAGATGGTGATCGACGCGATCGAGTCGGCGCAGGCCGAGACGCCGCGAGCCGACGCGCGCCACCGCATCGAGCACTGCGGCCTGCCGACGCCCGAGCAGATCGAGCGCATGGCGGCCGCCGGCATCCGCCCGGTGAACCAGCCGCAGCACTACTACAACTGGGGCGAGGGCGTCGAGCAGGCGATCGGCACGCCTGGTGAGCGCTTCAACCCGCTCGGCGAGTTCGTGCGCGCCGGCGTTCCCGTGACCATCAGCTCGGACGCGCCCGTCGCCGACCCTCGCCCGCTCGAGGCGATCCAGGCGGCCGTCACCCGCATCACGCGTCGCGGCCACAAGCTCGGACCGGACGACCTCGCGATCGACCGTCGCGTCGCACTCCGCGCCCACACGATCGACGCCGCGCGCACGATCGGCCGTGAAGACGACCTGGGCAGCCTCGAGATCGGCAAGCGCGCCGACTTCGCGGTGCTCGGCGCCGACCTCTTCGAGGTGGAAGCCGAGAGCATCGCGCAGATCGAGGTGCGCGAGACGTGGGTCGACGGTGTGCGCCGCCACGCCGTCGGCGCTGACGCGACGGCGTCGACCCTCGAGTCGGTGACAGCATGACCGACCTCTCTCAGAGTGTCGCCGACGTGAGCGCCGCAGAGCGCGAGGCCGCAGAGGCGGCAGGCGTCTCGACGAAGAATGCCGGTCTGGCCGTGCTCACGGCGCTGCGCAACTACGGTGTCGACACGGTGTTCGGCATCCCCGGCACCCACAACCTCGAGTTCTACCGCCACCTGCGGCGACTCGGCATCCATGCCGTGACCTCGCGTCATGAGCAGGGAGCGGGTTACGGGGCTGACGGGTGGGCGCAGCAGCGCGGGTTGCCCGGTGTGGTCATCACGACCTCGGGTCCGGGCCTGCTCAACGCGCTGTCGGCCGCCGGCACCGCGTACTGCGAGTCGCGGCCGTTCATCCTGCTCTCACCCGGCGTGCCCGAGGGGGAGGAGTTCGCCGACATCGGTGCCCTGCACGAGACGAAGGACGCCACAGGCGCGGTCGGCTCGATCGTCGAGTGGAGCCGCCGGGTCACCTCGGCCGAGGAAGCCGTGCAGAGCGTGCACGACGCGTTCGAGCTGTTCCGCACCGGACGCCCTCGCCCCGTGCACATCGAGATCCCGCTCAACGTGCTCGAGAGCGAGGCCGCGATCGATGAGTCGCTGCTCGCAGCGCGCCCGCATCCGGGGCACCGCGAAGCGGACGCCGACCGTCTCGCGGCAGCTGCGCGTCTGCTCGCCGGTGCCGAACGACCCGCGATCATCGCCGGTGGCGGCTCGACGAGCGTCGCCGCCGAGCTCACAGCGCTTGCGGAACTGCTCGGCGCGCCGGTCGCCACCACGCTCAACGGCAAGGCGGCTGTGTCGGAGCATCACCCGCTCTCACTGCGTGCCGAGCTTCGCCTGGCTGCGGTGCGAGACGTGATCAACGCCTCCGACGTGCTGCTCGTCGTCGGCTCGAAGCTCGGCGAGGCAGAGCTCTGGGGCGGCGTGATCGACCCGGCCGGCAAGGTCATCCGTGTCGACGTGCTCGAGACGCAGCTCGACAAGAACCTACGGGTCGACGTCGGCCTTCAGGGTCACGCGGAGGCCGTCGTGCCGGCGCTGCTCGAGGCGTTGCGAGGAACGGATGCCGCGGCATCCGACCCCGCTGCATCTTCAACCCGCGAGGCGAAGCCGACGTGGGCCGACATCGAGTCGGTGCGCGCCGCGAGCGAGGTCGAGGCCCGCTCGTACGCACCGCTCGCCATGGCGGCCGCGGTCGACATCGCCTCGGCGATCGATCCCGACGCCATCGTCGCCGGCGACTCGTCGCAGATCACCTACATGGGCATGGCCAGTGCCATGCTGCAGCAGCGCCCGCACTCCTTCCTCTACACCGCCGCCTACGCGACACTCGGCTACGGCCTGCCAGCCGCGATCGGCGCACGGGTCGGCGCGCCGGAGTCGCGAGACGTGGTGTGCGTCGTCGGCGATGGCGCGCTCATGTTCGCGGTGCAGGAGTTCGCGACCGCGATCGAGCAGGGACTCAATCTCACCGTCGTGTGCGTCAACAACGGCGGGTACGCCGAGATCAAGCAGAACGAGCTCGATCGCGGCATCAGCCCCATCGGCGTCGATCTCGCCCAGCCCGACTGGGCGGCGCTCGCCGAGGCGTTCGGCGGCACCGGACTGCGAGTCACCGACCGATCGCGCACGGCTGAGACGGTGCGCGAGGCGATCGCGCGCCCGGGTCTCACGCTCGTGCACATCCCGCTCGGCATCTACGCCGAGTGACCATCCACGCCGAGTGACCGCCGGGGAGCGCTGCTCGACCGCGGCGCTCCCGGCATCCGACCCGATCAACTCATTCGAGGAAGCACCAATGACCGAAATCCTGAACACCGAGGCGAAGGCGACCGCTGAGCGCTGGGTCGAGGAGAACCTGCCGAGGCTCTCGGAGTGGCACACGCACATCTGGCGGCTGGCTGAGCCCGCGTGGCGCGAATATCAGTCGGCGGAGTGGTACGTCGAGCGGCTGCGCGCCGAGGGGTTCGAGGTCGAGGCCGGGTCGGCGGGCATGCCCACCGCCTTCGCCGCCGAGTGGTCGAACGGTGACGGTCCGACGCTGCTCACCTACGCCGAGTACGACGCGGTGCCGGCCAACAGCCAGGAGGCGTCGACCGAGCGCAAGCCCATCGAGGGTGTGAGCGAGCACGCGCCGGGGCACACCGACCCGCACTCCGTGCTCGGCATCTCGACGCTCGCCGGTCTGCTTGCGACGAAGCACGCCATGGAGCAGCACGGCATCACCGGCACGCTGAAGTACACGGGCGAGCCGGCCGAGAAGATGCACGGCTCCAAGGTCGTGCACGGGCTGCGCGGCTACTACGACAACGTCGACGCCATCGTCAGCTTCCACCCCTTCTACATGCTGCCGCTGTGCAACACCGCGCGCTGGGACACCCAGTGCGGCGCGTACTACAGCAAGGTGTACACCTTCATCTGCGACGAGCCCGAGACGTGGCAGCTCTCGGCGAACCCCAACTCGCCGATCCCGGCCTCGCACTCGGCGGCGCGCGCCCCGGGCGCGAACGTGGCGCTCATGCAGATGTACACCGCATCCCGCGTGATGCACGACGCCATGCTGCCGAGCGTCGGCGGATGGAGCCTCTCGGACGCCATCTTGACCGACGGCCAGGCGACGGCTGACAACCTGCCCGCGCGCACCGCGCGCATCCAGTACTCGTGGCGTACGCCGAACATCGAGATGGCGGAGCATGTGCTCGCGGTGCTCGACCGCAATGCCGAGCACGCGGCGGCGATGGCGCACGCCCGCATCGAGGAGACCTGGATCGCGCGCAGCCGTCCGGGCCGCACCAACCACGTCATGGCCGAGGTGCTGTTCTCGAACCTCGAGCGGGTCGGGGCGCCGCAGTACGGCGATGAGGCGATCAGCATCGCGCAGGAGATCCAGCGGAACCTCGGCATCGAGCCGATGGAGAAGCCGTTCCTCACCGAGACGGAGCAGCTCATCACCCCGCAGGAAGCCGAGCGGTTGCTGCGCGAGGAGATGCCCGCGTGGCAGCGCAACTGGACGAGCGACGACTACGTGGAGATGACGCACTACGCGCCGACCGTGCGCTTCTACGTGTCGCGCCCGGCGCTCAAGCCGGCACCGGGCCGGGGCGCCTACCCCGCGTGGGTCATGAATGCACTCGGCGGCATCCCTGAGACGATCGACCCGACCATCGATGTGACGGGAAAGACGATCGCGGGCACCTTCATCGACCTGCTGACGAAGCCTGAGCTGGTCTCGGCGGCGAAGGAGGAGTTCGACCGCCGCGTGGCCGAGGAGCCCATGCCCGCGCTGCTCGACCCGTCGTTCGAGCCGCCGATCGACCTGCCCTGGCCTGACTACCGCCACGACGGCGGCAAGCGCGTCTGGTGACCTCGGGTACCTCGATCACCGGCGTCGGCTGACGCGTGCGGATGCCGGGGCTCGGCGACTTCGGGCCCCAGCATCCCGCGGCATCCGCTTCTGCGAGGGTTTGCTGCACCTGCGCGGGTCACATCCCTCGCGCCTGCACCAAACCCTCGCGCGGCGTGTGTGGGCCTGGGTGCTTGTGCGTCTGCGGACTGGGCGGGAGCGTGTGCGCGTGGCGCGAGCCGGCCAGCCACCGGGCGCGTGCGAACCCGAGCCGTTCTGCATCCGTTTCTGCGAGGCTTTGCTGCAGGCGCGCGGGTTGAATCCCTCGCGACTGCACGAAACCCTCGCGCGGGCGCGGGTGTGCGACCGGCCGGGGACGCGGGTGCACGTGGGCGGCTCTGCTTGCGCGTCTGCGGACTTGGCGCACCAGGCGAGCGGTCGCACCAGCCGGCGTCCGGTCCTGCGAGGGTTTGCTGCATGTGCGCGGGTCACATCCCTCGCGACTGCACGAAACCCTCGCGCGGGCGCGGGCGCGGGTGTGCGCATGCGAGCGGCCTTGGGCGCGGCCGCGGGTGCGGTCGCGGGTATGGCGCGGGGTTGGCGCGCTGGGCGCAAGCCACGCGGCTCCGGCATCCGCGCACTGACTGGGAGATCCCTGCGCTTGTGTGGCTGATGCTTCCGCAGCGGGCCATCGTGGACTCGAGTCGCTCGGTGTCGCGTCGTGCGAGGAGGAGGTCTGCCATGAAGCTCAGAGTCGCCGCCGGTGCGGTCGCAATCGCGTCGATACTCGCCCTGACCGGATGCGGGGGCATTGGCGAGCCGGGCAATGACATGACGGCGCCCACCGGAACGCCCTCACCGCAGGACACGAACCGCAACTACGAGTCGGTCGACCGCGAGCCCATCACCGAGTTGAAGACCACCGACTCGTCGCATGGCGAGGTCGTCGTCGACAACAACGGCATGGTGGTCTACATGACCGACCTCGACGAGGCAGGCAGCAGCGACAGCAACTGCGACGACAAGTGCCTCGTCGAATGGATCCCCGTGCCGGAAGGCGACACCCCTCCTGAGCTGAATGGTGTGAGCGGAGAGCTCGGCACGATCGAGTCGAACGCCGACGTGACGCAGGTCACGCTCAACGGCATGCCGCTCTACTACTACGTGCGCGACACGCAGCCCGGCGACACCGCTGGCCAGGGCAACGCCGGGGTCTGGTGGCTGGTCGGTCCCGACGGCGAGAAGGTCAAGGGCTGAGCGAAGCCGGAGGGCAGACGCTTCGGCTCTCCCGGGGCGATGGGGCGCGCATCAGCCGAGCGCATCAGCCGAGCACATCGCGCCGTCGGAGCGCGACCGCCGCGACGGCGACGAGAGCCGCGCTGATGCCCCAGAGGAGTGCAAGGCGCGGCCAGTCGAACCCCTCTGCGAGGGGAGCGCTCTCGAACGCCCATGAGTACGGCGAAGCGTTCCGCAACCAGTCGAGCCGCTCGGACTGGTTGGCGATGGCGTTCAGCGCGTACCCGTAGACCGCGATGGCGGCACCGGCCGCGGTCGCGAACGCACGCCTGCCGGTCAGCGCCCCGACCGCCAGCGCCGCCGTGGCGCCGATGAGCGTCAGCCCCATGAGCGAGACGGATGCCGCGAGCACCCCCTCCGCATCGAGCCCTAGCTCTGCGGGCCCGTTGAGGGTCCAGACCATCACGCCCGCGACCGTGACGAGCGCTGCGAGCTTCACCACCAGCGTGAGCGCCGATTCCAGTGCGTACTGGGTCCTGCCGACCCCGTGCGCCAGGTCGAGTTCGAGCCGCCCCGACTCCTCCGCTCCGGCGATCGCCGCGCCGCCCCAGGAGATCGACGCGATGCTCAGCAAGAGGAACCCCATGAGCCCGTAGAAGGTCGCCTGCGCATAGCCCGCGCCCGTGCCGATCGAGGCATAGCCGAGGGCGTTGACGAGGCCCTGCGGCAGCCCCTCGATGATCTGCGCCAGCTGCCCGTTGCCACCGATGTCGGGGTAGAGCGGCAGGTACAGCGCGAGCACCGCGACGATTGCGATGGCCCATGCGATCAGCGGTCGCCAGCTGTCAGCGAGCGACCGGCGGAAGACAGGAAGGGCCCTCACTGGGGGCCCCCTTCGGTGTCGCCCGACCGCCTCGGCCCCGCATGGCCGTCGCCGGCGTGTCTCGGCCGGCGAATGAAACGAGAACCGGTGCCGAGAGACGTCTCCTGACCCTGCCGGCCCTCGTCGCCGTACAGGCTCAGCACGCTCTCCTCCAGGTCGGGCTCCTCCACCGTCAGGTCGACCACCAGATGCCGCGCGAGCGCCTTGATCACCGGGTCGACGGGTCCATCGATCGTCGCTGCGACCCGCACAGGGTCACGCGCTTCGCCGCCTGGCGTCAAGGTGAGGTCGCGCAGTTCGGAGATCGATCCGAGCGTCCCTCCGACAGCATCCGCAGTGGTGCCGGCGATCGTCGCCCGCAGTCTGCGGATGCTGGCGAGCCGGAGCGATTCGACATCGCCCTCCGCGACGAGTCTGCCGGCGCTGAGCACCGCCACCCGGTCAGCGGCCTGCTGGATCTCACTGAGCACGTGGGAGCTGAGCAGCAACGTCTGTCCGCGGTCGCGCGCCTCCCGCACGAGGTCGATGAACTCGCGCTGCATCAACGGGTCGAGGCCTCCGGTCGGCTCGTCGAGCACGATCAGTTCGGGTTCATGCATGAACGCCTGGACGATACCGAGCTTCTGGCGGTTCCCCTTCGAGAGCGCGCGAACCGGGCGGTCGAGGTCGAGGTCGAACCGCTCGGCCAGCGCATCGATCGCACCGGGAGCGACCGGGCCGCTGATGCGCGCGAAGTGATCGAGCAGAGCGCGGCCGCGCATGCGGGTCGAGAGCCGGAGGTCGCCGGGAAGGTAGCCGATGCGCCGACGGAGGGCAGGCCCGCCTCGACGCGGATCGACACCCAGCACGCGCATCGTTCCCGAACTCGGCCGGATGATGTCGACGAGCATTCGGAGCGTGGTGGTCTTCCCTGCACCGTTCGGGCCGATGAGCCCGTAGACGGTGCCGCGCTCGACAGAGAAGCGGATGCCGCGCACCGCCTCGTGCGGGCCGTAGTGCTTCGTGAGGCCGTGCACCTCGATGGCGCGCCCGCGCGAGGCGCTTCCGGCATCCGGGTCGACGTCTCGCTGCTGACCCGCGGAGAGGCGGTCTGCCATGGCTGCAGCGTATTCCCGCCACAGCGTCGTGACAATTGATATCGATCTCAAGTTGTCGGACAATAAGGGTGGAGTGTCGGGCAGACACGGACGGCGCGGCCGATCCATGCGGCGTTCCATCCATCGACGACGATAAGGATGCAAGTGCGATCAACGAAGATGTTCATTGCGGCGCTCGGTGCGACTGCGCTCGTACTGACCGGTTGCGCTTCCGGCGCGAGTGACCCTGCCGAGAGCGACGGGGGAGGCGACATCACCGTCGCGTTCATCCCTGGCATCGCCTCGGACCCGTTCTTCCGTGCGATGGAGATCGCGGCCAAGGACGAGGCTGAGAAGCTCGGCATCACGCTGATCTGGCAGGGCGCCTCCGACCAGTACTCGCCGCAGACTCAGCTGCCCTTCGTCGACGCTGCGCTCGCCCAGGACATCGATGCGCTCGTGCTGGTGCCGACGGATGCTGACGCGCTGCAGCCGAGCGTGACCAAGGCCGAGTCGATGGGCATCCCGGTGATCACGGTCGACACGACGGTCAGTGATCAGAGCACGCTTGTCTCGCACATCACAGGGGACAACAAGGACGGCGGCGAGCGGGCGGCCGCCGAGATGAACGAGCAGATCGGCGGCAAGGGCACAGTGCTCGTCATCTCTGCCTCGCCGACGAACACCACGGGCACGCAGCGTGTCGCAGGCTTCGAAGAGACGATGAAGGCGGAGTACAGCGGCATCGAGCTTCTGCCGGTGCAGTTCGCGTACAGCCAGCCGTCCGAGGCGACCACCATCCTCAACACCACGCTGCTCGAGCACCCCGACCTCGCTGGCGTATTCGCCGTCGATGGCACATCGTGCACGGGCGCGATCGCCGCCCTCAACAACTCGAACAAGGTGGGCGAGGTCTCGCTCATCTGCTACGACGCGTACTCGAGTCAGGTCGCTGAACTGGAAGAGGGCTCGGTGTCGGCCTTGATCGCACAGGACCCGGCGCAAGAGGCACGGCTCGCGCTGCAGTACGCGTACGCGAAGATCACCGGCGAGGGCGAAGACCAGATCGAGAAGTCGGTCGTGATCGAGAACGTCGTGATGAACCGTCAGAATCTCGCCGAGACCCGCAAGTACACCTATGCCGAGTGAGGTTCGGGCAGCGGATGCCGGGGGCGCGCGCGACGGCGCCCCTGGCATCCGGGCCGGTTCTACTGCGCCGTCTTCCACTGCGCCGTCGCCGGCTTCCACTGCGCCGTCGCGGCTGGAGCTGGCCGTCGATGCCCTCATCGACGAGCACGCCGCCGACGCCGAGCAGCTGCTGACCGAACTGGTTGCCGTGCCGAGCGTCAACCCCAAGCAGCCTGGTGTCAACGGCGACCAGTACGCGGGAGGAGAGACCCGCGCCAACGAGCTGCTGGCCGAGTGGCTCGGCCGCACAGCGATGGAGACGCACTGGGTCGAGCAGGAGGCGGGCCGCGCGAACCTCGTCGCGATCCGCCGCGGCGGGGGAGGCGGGCGCTCGCTCGCGCTGAACGGCCACATCGACACGGTTGCTCCACAGCAGGGCCGCTTCGCGGACCCGTTCAAGGCGGAGCGGATCGGACGCACCCTGTTCGGCCTCGGCGCGACCGACATGAAGGCCGGGCACGCGGCGATGTGGCTTGCCCTGCAGGCGATCGAACGCGCCGGGGCGACCCTGGCCGGTGATGTGCACGTGCACTCGGTCGTCGGCGAAGAGACGATGAGCCACGAAGCCGGCACGACCGCGGTGCTGAACGCGGGATACCGCACGGATGCCGCCCTCATCCCGGAGCCGACATCGTCACCGTCGGCGCTGTTCAACCTCTCGAACACCGCGCCCGGCAACTACCTGTTCTCGGTCACCGTGCGTGGCAAGTCGACCCACTGGGCATCGCGGAACCTCGCGATCCGTGCGGGCGGCGGGGGAGACGAAGTCGGCGTCAATGCGATCGACAAGGCGGTGTACATCTACAACGCCATGCGGCAGCTCGAAGAGCAGTGGGCGTTCACGAAGAAGCATCCGCAGTTCGCGCCGGGATCGTTCATCATCCATCCCGGTGTGCTGCACGCTGATATCGGCGTCGCAGCCGCGCCCTACTTCCCCGACCGGGCACGGTTCGACTACCTGCTGTCATTCCCGCCGGGCGAGACGTCGGAGCAGATCCGCGCCGAGGTCGAGGCCCACCTCAACGGGGCCGCCGCGCTCGATCCGTGGCTGCGACAGCATCCGCTCGAGTTCGAATGGATCGATACCTGGCCGCCCGCATACACCGACCCGCAGTCGGAGTTCGCCCGGGTCGCGCTGGAGGCACGGAATGAGACGGTTGCTGCGCTTGGCGTTGAGTCGCTGGCGGCGCCAGTGCCGGCCGGCGCGCAATCGGATGCCTCGTTCTACGAGGCTCAGGGCATCCCGGCCATCGTGTGCGGACCCGGCGACCTGCTGGTCGCTCACGCGGCCGACGAAGCCGTGAATCTCGACATGATTCCAGTGGCGGCGAAGATGATGGCCCGCGTCGCACTGCGCTGGTGCGCCTGACGTAGGGCTCTCGCCCAAAGAGGCGCGGCCGCGCTCCTTTCGAAGGAGTCGCGGCCGCGCCTCTTTGCCGTTCGCCCGCGCTCTCGAGGCTGACGCTGGGCACACAGGGCGATCTCGGCCCCGGTTGTTCACGCCCGGCCAGAGCTGCGACACCCGCCGGAGTGGGCAAGTCTCTCCCGCGCTGGCAAGTCTCTCCCGCGCGCTGAAAGTCTCTCGCGCGCTGAAAGTCTCTCGCGCGCTGAAAGTCTCTCGCGCGCTGGGAAGTCTCTCCACACGCGCTCTCCGGCGCGCCGGTCTCTCCCGTGGGGGTCCCTGCATGGGCAAGGCTCTGCGGCGCTGGCGGTTCGCGCCACTGTTTACTGTCAGCGCCCGCGGATGCGCCCGGCGCGGGAATACTGCAGGTGGCGCGGATGCCGCGCGTGCCGATCAGCCGGCGAGCTGGTCGAGTCCGGTGATCGACTTCACGAGGCTGTCGGGCGTGAACGTGCTGGTCGGTGCGTCCGCGGCGATGCGGCCGAGCCGCATGACCACGATGCGGTCGGTGACTTCGAGCACGTGCGGGAGCGTGTGCGAGATGAAGATAACCGCCAGGCCTTTCTCGCGCGCCTGCTTGATCACCTCGAGCACCTCAGCCGACTGCCGGGCACCGAGGTGGTTCGTCGGCTCGTCGAGGATGATGACCTTGTTCGCCCACGCCACCGCGCGGCCGATGCCCACCGCCTGGCGCTGACCGCCCGACAGCTTCGCCACCGATCGCGATGACGAGGGCACCGCGATGCCGACCTTCTCGAGCTCGAGGCGCGCGGCCTCGTCCATGCGCTTGTTGGCGAGGAATCCGAGCTTGCCCCAGAAGCCGGGCGCGAGCAGCTCGCGGCCGAGGTAGAGGTTCGCGCTCACCGTGAGGTCGGGGGCCAGGCTCGAGTCCTGGTACAGCGTCTCGATGCCGCCCTCGAGCGCGTCGTGGGGCGAGTCCCACTCGACGCGTTCGCCGTCGAGGAGCAGCTCGCCGGCATCCGGCTTATGGGCTCCTGAGAGCACCTTCACGAGCGTCGACTTTCCGGCACCGTTGTCGCCGACGAGGCCCACGACCTCGCCCGCGGAGACCTGGAAGTCGACGTTGTCGAGGGCGACGACGTTCCCGTACTTCTTCGTGATGCCGCGTGCTTGGTAGACCGGCTGCGTGTTCATGTGCTTCCTTGCTTCGTCTGTGCTGCTGGTGCGAGTCGCGACTTCGAACGCGGTCAGTTGCGGTTGCGGCCGATGGACTGCACGGCGACCGCGAACGCGATGAGCGCGCCCACCACGATCTGTTGAGCGTTGGGCTCGACCCCGATGAGGATCAGGCCGCTCAGCACGCTGGCGGTGATGAGGGCGCCGAGCATGACGCCGGTCACTCGTCCGACACCGCCCATGAGGCTGATGCCGCCGATCACGGCTGCCGCGATCGACTGCAGCTCACCACCACGACCGGATGCCGGCGAGCCGGAGCCGAGCCTGAAGTACACGAACAGTCCGGCGATCGCGGCGAGCAGGCCCGTGAGCGCGTACACCTTCATGAGGTGCTTGTTCACGTTGATGCCCGCAACCCGCGCTGCGAAACCGTTCGAACCGATCGCGTAGGTCCACCGTCCGAATCGCGTGCGTGACAGTGCGAGCCAGGCGATGATGAGCGCGACGAACACCACGATGAGCGGAATGGTGATGATGTCGAAGAACCGCGTGTTGCCGATGAGCACGACCTCGCGCGGTGCACCGGCGATCTGCACCCCGCCGGTGACCACGAGCGTCGTGCCCATGCACGCGCCCATGGTCGCCAGCGTTGCGATGAACGGCGCCAGTTTCACCCGGGTGATGAGCAGCCCGTTGATGATGCCGACGAGCACGCCGACGGCGAGGGCGGTTGCGACGCCGACGGTGATGCTCAGCATCGGGTCCATGCCGCTCTCGGTGGTCGCCCGGATCGCCAACGCGGCCGACACACCGGAGAGCCCCAGCACGGCACCCACCGAGAGGTCGATGCCGCCGGTGATGATGACGAACGTCTGCCCGATCGCCATGAGCATCACCGGACCGAAGTCCTGAAGGATGTTCCCGAACGCCGCTGTCGAGAAATATCTCGGGTTGATGAGCGAGAAGATCAGCACCATGACGGCGAACACTGCGAGCAGCAGCGTCTCCTGCCTGGTGGCGATCTCCTTCCAGCGCTCGCCGCGCGAGGTCTGGATGGGGCTCGTCTGCAGCGGCATCCGTGACTCTTTGAGGTCGGTCATGGGGCTCCTCGGTGGTGCGACTTCAGTGGTGCCAGGGGGGCAGCGCCAGGGCTACTTCTCGGCGTAGGTGTACTTGCGGGTCTCGCCGAGGTTGTCGGCGGTCATGACGACGTTCGGGATGACGACGAGCTTCTCGATGTCACTCTCGCGACCCTCGATGGCGGCGACGGCGGCGCGAAGGGCGATGCGGGCCTCCTCAGCCGGGTCTTGAGCGATGAGCGCGCTGTAGATCCCCTGCTCGAGCTCCTCGACCTGGTTCGAGTACGCGTCGTACCCGATCAGGGCGACCTCGCCGATCAGGTTGCTGTTGCGCAGGGCGGCCACGGCGCCCACGCCGCTGTTGCCCTCTGCGGCGAAGATGCCCTTGATGTCGGGGTTGTTGAGCAGCGCGGCGTTGACCTTCGTGGTCGCCTCAGACGGCTGGCTGTACGCGTAGTCGACGCCCACGAGCTCGACGTCGGGGAAGTTCTCCTCGATCTCCTTGGTGAAGCCCTCGACGCGCTGGCTGTCGGTCGTGATCGTGGGCGAACCGGAGATGACGAACACCTTGCCCGAGCCGCCGATCAGCTCGGCCATGGTCTGTGCCGCCTTGCGCCCGCCGTCCTCGTTGTCGCCGGTGACGTGTGCCGTGAGTTCGCTCTGGTCGGTCACGGTGGTGTCGACCGTGATGACGGGGACACCCTGCGCGACGGCCTTCGTGACGCTGGTCAACAGGGCATCGCCATCGGTGGGGGCCATGATCAGCGCGTCGATGTCCTGGGCGAGCACACCGTCGACGAACGGCAGTTGAGTCTGCGGCGAGTAGTCGCTCGCACTGCCCTGGTAGATCAACTCGATGCCGAGCTTCTTCGCCTCTTCCTGCGCAGCGAGCTCCATCGCGACGAAGAACGGGTCGGAGGAGATGCCCGGGATGAAGGCGATGCGGTAGTTCTTGTCGCCGTTGTCGCCGTCGCCGTTCTGGCCGTCGGTGCCCGTGCCGCCGTTGTTCGCGCAGCCGCTCAGGGCCAGCGTGCCGGCCGCCGCCACGGCGGCGAGGGTCCACAAGCGCTTGCTGAATCGTCGGTTCATGTTGAGCTCCTTTGCTCGAAACGCGTCGGGTCACCCGCGGGACGCGTCACTGCCTGCTGTGCTTGCTGTGTCGCCCGGTGCCGGAACGACGCCGTGCTTGGTTGAGAACGATATCAGTCGCTGCTCGTCTCACCAACCAGACCTCCGCACCGCGGCACATTCGCCGGGCGAATCGGCTCGGTCATAGGGCGCACGGCGGCCAACTGCATCCGTGCCCGGGTGGGCTCGAAGGGCCCGGAGGGTCATCGTGGGGACAGGCGGAACCAGCCACCGGAAGGAGCGCCGATGCGCGCGGTCACCTGGCAGGGGAACGAGAAGATGTCGGTCGAGACCGTTCCCGATCCGTCGCTGCGTGCGCCGACCGACGCGATCATCCGCGTGACGTCGACCGCGATCTGCGGCTCGGACCTCCACCTGTACTCGGTGCTCGGCACGTTCATGGAGCGCGGCGACATCGTCGGGCACGAGGCCATGGGGATCGTCGAGGAAGTCGGCAGTGGGGTGAGGAAGCTCAAACGCGGCGATCGGGTGGTGATTCCGTTCGTCGTCGCCTGCGGCGAGTGCTGGATGTGCCGTCGTGGTCTGCAGTCGCAATGCGAGACGACCCAGGTGCACGCGCACGACACCGGCGCGACGCTGTTCGGCTACAGCAAGCTGTATGGCCAGCTCGCCGGTGGCCAGGCGCAGTATCTGCGGGTCCCATTGGCGGATGCCGGGGCGATCGTTGTGCCCGATGACGGCCGCCCCGACGAGCGCTATCTCTTCATGTCCGACGTCTTGCCGACCGCCTGGCAGGCCGTCGACTACGCCGGCGTCGAGGCAGGATCCACTGTGGTCGTGCTGGGCCTCGGTCCGATCGGTCAGATGTCCGCGCGCATCGCGAAGTACCGCGGGGCGCGGACGGTGCTCGCGATCGATCTTGTGCCAGAGCGCTTGGCCCTCGCCGAGCGCCACGGCATCGAGACGCTGAACCGGGCGGATGTCGCAGACCTTGCCGACGTGGTGCGCGACCGGATCGATGGGCGCGGCCCCGACGCGGTCATCGACGCCGTCGGCATGGAGGCGCACGGCAACCCGATCGTCGGGGCCGTGCACAAGGTGACCTCGTGGCTGCCGGATGCCGTGGCGGAGCCGATGCTGCTGAAGGCCGGCGTCGACCGGCTGCGAGCCCTGCATGACGCCATCGGGATCGTTCGAAGGGGCGGCACGATCTCGATCTCCGGCGTGTACGGCGGGATGGCCGACCCCATGCCGATGCTGCAGATCTTCGATAAGCAGCTCACGATTCGCGCCGGTCAGGCGAACGTGCACCGGTGGATCTCCGACATCCACCCGGTCGTGGCCGACCCGGGAGACCCGCTCGGGGTGCTCGATCTCGCGAGCCATCGGCTGTCGCTCGACGATGCTCCGATGGCGTACGAGAAGTTCCAGAAGAAGCAGGACGGATTCATCAAGGTCGTGCTCGACCCGTGGCAGGCACCGCCAGCAAGCAGCGGGGCGAGCGAGCGGGCGGCAGAGTTCGCTCGGCCGGTCCAGTAGGGTTCCCACGATCGGGTGCGCGACAGGCGCGCCCGCGCTGGCATCAGCGACGACGGGGAGAAGACCGCGTCACGCCGTCAGCGCGATCTCGAAAGGAACCACTCATGGAACGCACTATCGTCGCGCCCGCCAAAGCCCCCGCGCTGAGCCCCCAGTACTCTGCCGCCGTCATCGCCGGTGACACGGTCTACTTCGCCGGCCAGGTCGGCATCGATCCGGCAACGCGGGAGCTCGCCTCGGGCATCGAGGCGCAGACTCGGCAGGCCCTCACGAACCTGACGGCCGTGCTCGAGGAGGCCGGCTCCTCGCGCGATCAGGTCGTGAAGACCCTGTGCTTCCTCAACGACCTCGCCGACTTTGACGGCTTCAACAAGGTGTACGCCGAGTTCTTCCCGGACGCGCCGCCGGCGCGATCGACCGTCGGGGTGGCGCTCCCGGATGGCATGCTCGTCGAGATCGAAGGCATCGCGATCAAGGGCGCCTGACATCACGAGCGCTCGATCAGGGGCGCCTGACACCACGAGCGCTCGATCGAGGGCGCTCGAACGCGCTGAGTGACGCACGTCTGCCGTCACCTGGAGAATCTCCCCGGTGCTTCGGAGCATCGGGGAGATTCTTCGTTCAGTCACCCTCGCCGGCGCTCCGTCAAGGGACGGTCGTCGGAGCTCAGCCGATCGCGAACATCACCGCTGCCGCCAGCGCCAGCACGAGTCCGATCATCTGCACGCGCAGGATGCGCTCCCTCAGCAGCACCGCGGCCAAGATGATCGTTCCCGCGGGGTACAGGCCGGTCAGCACCGACATCACCGTGAGGTCGCCCATCCGGATGCCGGCGAGCAGCGCGATGTTGCCAGCACCATCGATGACGCCCGTGGCCAGACCGAGAGCGATGGGGCCCCGAAAGAACGCGGCGCCCCTGCCCGGACCTTCAGCAGCGCGCAGCAGCGGAAGGCTCCCGGTAGTGACCAGCGCCTGCTGCCGCCGGCTTCTCGTCCACCGCGGCACGAGCACGATCGCGACGATCAGTGCCGTCATTGTGAGCGCGTTGCCGATGCGATTCGCGACCAGCGGGATGAGACCTGAATCCGCCGGGGCGAAGTCGAGGGCGATCAGGAACGCTCCGAGCGACACGCCGGCCCCGATCGCCATCAGTAGCCCTCGCAGACTGGCGCGCGCGGCATCCTTCTCTGGCGTGAATGCGACCAGCGCAATGGCGACGAGCGCGACGAACAGCGCCACATAGCCGACCGGACCAAGTCGTTCTCCGGCAAGCATGCCGCCGAACATGGGCACGGCGGCGCCGATCACCGCTGCGATGGGCGACAGCACGCTCATCGGGCCGATGGCGAGGCATCCGTACAGCAGTGCGAGCCCGACGGCCGCGCAGGCTCCGGAGACGGCGCCCCACAGCACCGCGTCAGTCGAGAACGTGCCCGCGACGAAGAGCGAAGCGACCAGCAGTACGGCGAGGCCGCCGAGTGCTGCGAGCAGCGTGACGACCATCGAGTTGATGCGCTTGGAGGCGATTCCGCCGAGGAAGTCAGCCGCGCCTCCGCAGAACGCGCTCGTCAGGCCGAGGATTACTGTCAGCATGACGAGCGCGTAGCGGAGTGCTCAGGGCTCAGTAGCCGGCCGCGGTGTACGCGGTCGTGACGATCGTGAAGAAGTCACGGGCGTGCGGACCCTGCTCACGCGGCCCGAAGCTCGAGGCCTTCGTGCCGCCGAAGGGCACGTGGTGCTCAGTGGCCGCGGTGGGCCGGTTGATCGCCACGATGCCCGACTGCGCGCGCCGACGGAAGTCGGCCGCCTTCGCCAGCGAAGTCGTGATGATGCCCGAGGAGAGGCCGTAGTCGGTGTCGTTGGCGACCGCGAGGGCCTCCTCGTAGTCGTCGACCTTGATCACCGAGGTGATGGGTCCGAAGATCTCCTCGCGGTTGATGCGCATGTCGTTCCGCGTGCCGACGAACAGCGCAGGAGTGAGGAAGTACCCCTCGGTCGAGCGGGTGACGCGCTCGCCGCCCACGAGCAGCTCGGCGCCTTCCTCCTGTCCGATCCGCAGGTAGTCGAGGTCCTGCTGCAACTGCGATTCGCTCGCGACCGGCCCGATCTGGATGCCGTCTTCGAGCGCGTGGCCGACCGTCAGCGCCTCGGTGGCGGCACGCATCCGCTCGACGAACTCGTCGTGGATGCCGCTCTCGACGACCAGGCGGCTCGACGCCGTGCAGCGCTGGCCCGTGCTGTAGAAGCTGCCGTTGATCGCCGCGCCCACAGCGACGTCGAGGTCGGCGTCGTTGAGCACGATGAGCGGGTTCTTGCCGCCCATCTCGAGCTGGAAGCGCTTGGCGCCGTGCTTCAGCGACTCGGCGGCGATGTGCATACCGGTCTGGGTCGAGCCGGTGAACGTCACGGCGTTGACCAGTGGCGACTCGACGATGCGCGCCCCGATCATGCGCCCGCTTCCCATCGTGAGGTTCAGCACACCGCGAGGAAGGCCTGCCTCGTGCGCGATCGAGACAAGGGCCCAGGCGGATGCCGGCACGAGGTCGGCCGGCTTGAACACGACCGTGTTGCCGTAAGCAAGTGCCGGCGCGATCTTCCATGCGGGGATCGCAATGGGGAAGTTCCATGGGGTGATGATGCCGATGACCCCGACCGGCTTGCGCTCGACGTCGATGGTCATGCCGGGCCAGGTGCTCGCGAAGCGCTCGCCGGTGGCCTGCAGGATCTGCTGCGAGTAGTAGCGGAACGTGTGGCCGGCGCGCGTGGCCTCGGCGATGCCCTCGGGCTTGGTCTTGCCCTCTTCGCGTGAGAGCAGTTCGCCCAGCTCGTCGGCGCGAGCGAGGATGCGCGTGGCGATGCCCTCGAGTATCGCCGACCGCTCGCCGACGGTCATCGCCGCCCACTTCGGCTGTGCCTCGGCCGCGGCGGCGATCGCGCGGTCGACATCGCTCTCGGCGGCGCGCGCGTAGAGGCCGATCGTGTCACCCAGGTCGGACGGGTTCACGTTCGGCTTGAAGTCGTCGCCGATCCATTCGCCGTCGATGTAGTTCTTGTGCTCGTTCATGCTGCATCCCTGGTTCGTGGTCGGCGGTCGCTGGTGGGCGCGCTGGAGTTCGGCTCGGAGGCTGTTTCTGGCCTTCTTCGCGACACCAGCGCGGTGCCCGTCACGGGCACGCGTACCGAGAGTGAATTGCGAAAAGACTACAAAGCGGGCAGTGCCCGGGCGCCGAGGCGCCACGCCGCACTGCCCGCTGAGTAGTATGCTACTTGCCCGCCTCGCGGACTCGGTCGAGCAGGTCGCCGTACGAGTCGTAGAAGCCGGCAGTGGCCTTCTGGTAGGCGGCGAGGTTCGCCTCGTGCACGGTCACCCCTTCTTCGGAGGTGATGCGGTCGAGCGTCTCCTTCTCCGCTTCTGCGAAGCGCTCGGTCGCAACCTCGCCTCCGGCGGTGAACTCGTCGATCAGCAGCTCCTGGAGCTCAGGAGTGAGCTTCTTCCAGGTCGCCTCGCCGATGGCGTAGCCCAGGAAGGTGCGGAAGTGCGCGGTGAGGGTCAGCTGCGGAGCGACCTCGTGCCACTTCTGGGCAACGGTGCCGTTGACCGGGCCTTCCGCGGCCTCCACGACGCCCTGCTCGAGCGCGCTGTAGGCCTCGGTGTTCTCGATGGTCGTGGTCACAGCGCCCAGCGGCTTGAAGGTGCGGTCCCAGGTCTCGATCGGTGGGGTGCGAACCTTCACGCCCTCGAGGTCGGTCGGCTCGGGGTACGCGTTCTTTCCCCACATGTGGCGGGGGCCGTCAAGCCAGTTGAGCGCGAGCACGCGGAGGTTGCCCTCTTCCGCGAGCGTCTCGGTCATCTCCTTGAAGACGTCCGACTGGGCGAACTTCAGGGCCTGGTCGTTGTTCTCGAACAGGAACGGTCCGCCGAGGATCGCCATGTCGGGGTTGCCCAGCGAGGAGGCGGTGCCGGCGTCGATGAAGGTGATGATGTCTTCACCCGAAGCCGCCTGCTGAGCGGTGTCGGACGTGGTGCCGATCTGACCCGCGTGGAAGACCTCGAGCTTCAGCGCTCCATCGCTCTTCTCGTTGACGCTTGCGGCGACCTCGTCGATGGTCTTGCCGTAGATGCTGTCGGCGGGGTTGACGCTCGAGACGCGGATGGTGATCGTCTCGGCAGGGGCGTCGTCGCCATTACCGGCGTCGTTGCTCGCTGTGCTGCAGCCCGAGACCACGAGGCCTGCGGCCGCAAGTCCCACCACGGCGGTGAGAGCGCGGGACTTCAACTTCATTGTTGCCTCCATAGATGGATTGCGAAGGTTCACTCCGGCCGCTCGAACCGCAGCCGTGATGATGGTTTGAGAACGATATCATCGAGTAGCACGCTACGTAAGCGCGCCTTCCGGTCGCAACCAGAACCAACTATTTCAGTTCGATAACGCCGACCGGTCCCGAGAAACGGAGCACCGCCAATGACGGCAAGGTCCCATGTCGGTTCGGCCATCGTCGAGACCCTGGTCGCACAGAGCGTACGGATGGTCACCTGTGTGCCCGGCGAAAGCTTCCTCCCGGTGCTCGACGCGCTTCGCGACCATCGCGACGATGTGCAGCTCATCGTCGCGCGGCATGAGGCCTCGGCCGGGCAAGCCGCTGTCGCGCACGCCATGCGCACCGGACGGGTCGGGGTCTGCGCGGTGTCGCGCGGCCCGGGAGCGCTGCACGCGGCGATCGCTGTTCACACGGCCCAGCAGGATGCCGTTCCGCTCCTGCTCCTCGTCGGGCAGGTGCCGATGGCAGACCTCGGCCGGGGCGCGTTCCAAGAGATCTCATGCGAGGCGGTCTTCGGTTCCATGTCGAAGTGGGTGACCCGCATCGAGCGGCCCGAACGTGCGGCTGAGACCATCGCGCGGGCCGTGCGCATCGCCGAGGCCGGGCGGCCCGGTCCGGTCGTCGTCGAGCTCCCGGAAGACGTGCTCTACGAGACGGTCGCCTCGGTCGAGGAGAACGCCGATGCAGGTGGACGCGCATCTGTGTCGTTCGATGTTGCCAAGCTCACGGCTCTCGCGCCTCTCGCGCCTCTCGCGGGTGAGTTGTCGAGCACGACGCTCGAACGCATTCGCGAGGCCCTGTCGCGATCGGCGCGACCGCTCGTGCTGCTCGGCCGTGGTGGCTGGGGTGGGGAGCAGCACGACGGCATCCGTCGGTTCGCTGAGCGCAACACGCTGCCGGTGGCCGCGAGCTTCCGCTGCCAAGACGCCATCGACAACCGTTCATCGAGCTACGTCGGCCACTTCGGGTTCGGGGCAGACCCGGAACTGGTGCGGATGCTGGCCGAGGCCGATTGCGTCATCGCCATTGGTGGCCACTTCGGCGACGTCGAGACCGACGGCTACACGCGGCGGATCGGCGCCCCGGATGCCGAGATCATTCACCTCGCGGCTTCGGAGGAGGATCTCGACCGCACCGTGCGCCCGACCGCTGCAGAACTCGTCGCTTCCGGTGCCGCTGTTCGAGCGCTCGAGTCGCTCGATCTCGACGGCACCGAGCGGTGGGCCGAGTGGACGAGCGCCGGCCGGGCCGCGTACCTCGCGCACTCGACGCCTCCGGCTTCCGATCGCCTCGGCGCCATGATCGCGGCGGCGAGCGAACTGCTCGGCGACGACGCGGTCATCTGCAACGGTGCAGGCAACTACACCGGGTGGCTGCACCGGTTCTATCGCTATCGCAACGCCGGCACGCAGCTCGCGCCCGCGAACGGGGCGATGGCATTCGGCCTTCCCGCGGGAGTGGCGGCTGCGGCCGCCGGATGCCGCGACGTGGTCGTGTTCGCGGGCGACGGCTGCTTCATGATGTCGGCGCCCGAGCTCGTGACGGCGGCATCCGCTGGGCTGCGCCTCGTCGTCGTGGTGATCAATAACAACCTGTTCGGCACCATCCGCATGCATCAGGACCGAGAGTTTCCGCAGCGCGACTACGGCACGGAGCTGGGCAACCCTGACTTCGTGCAGCTCGGTAACGCGCACGGTTTTGTGAGCGAGCGGGTGCGCGAAGTGAGTGAATTCGAGGCGGCTCTGCAGGCAGCGCTCGGTCGGGCCGAGTCGACTCTGATCGAGATCGACGCCGTCGGCTGGCCGCTCACACCTGCCGCCGCGGCCGGGGCGCGTTCAGTCTCCGCCTCCGGGTAACTCGCCCGACTAAGTCGCTGGCATGCCATGCGTGCCAGCGGTTTCGTTGCGCCCGAAGGTGCAGCGCGGGGTCGATCCTGCCTGATGCGCGAGTTCTGCAGCCGACAACGCGCAACTCATGCTTGTGCAATCACTGTTGTGTCGTCCAAACTCAGTATGGAGTTCAGACAACCGTGGTTCGAGCGCATGGGAGGTCGTCGATGCCGACGCCGTTGTTGGAGGCCAGGGGGCTTGTCAAGCACTTCGGTCACGTAGAAGCTCTCCGAGGCGCCGACTTCGACGTCCACGCCGGCGAGATCGTGGCCCTTGTCGGAGATAACGGCGCGGGGAAGAGCACGCTCGTGAAGGCGCTGTCGGGAGTGCAAAGTCCCGACTCCGGTTCGATCACCCTCGAAGGGCAGCGCATCGACCATTTGAATGCCGAGCGAACGCGCGCCATGGGCATCGAGACCGTGTATCAGGATCTCGCGCTCGCCCCAACCTTGAGCGCCGTGGAGAACCTCTATCTTGGCCGCGAGCGTCGCCGCGCCGGCGTGCTCGGCGCGCTTGGTTTCATCGACAAGGGCGCGATGCGGCGCGGCAGCAAGGAGATCTTCAGCGAACTGGGAGTCGCGATTCAAGATGCGGCATCCCCCATCGCCGGCATGTCTGGCGGACAACGACAAGGCGTGGCCGTCTGCCGTGCGGCCGCGTGGGCGAGCAAGGTCATCTTCCTCGACGAGCCGACCGCCGCGCTCGGAGTCGTGCAGACCCGCAATGTGCTCGATCTCGTGCGAAGGATCCGCGACCGCGGTGTGGGTGTCGTTCTGATCAGCCACAACATGCCCGACGTGCTGGAAGTCGCCGATCGCGTTCAAGTGCTTCGGCTGGGGAGGCGCGTGGCGACATTCGAGCGGGCCGGACTGACCATGGAGCGGATCGTAGCCGCCATGACGGGCGCGTTGAGCGCCAGTGAGGAGCGGTAATGGCAGCGCTGTCACAGACTGCGGAGGACCGACCGGCTCGGTTGACCGACGCGCGCCCGGCTCAGACGATTCGCAATCTGTTCGCGAGACAGACCACCTGGATTGTCGTGATCTTCATCGCGCTCATCGTGACGTTCGGCGTCATCGCCGGTCCGGCCTTCGCGTCCCTCAGCAATGCAAGGAACATCCTCGCGAGCGTGGCGATCCTGCTCGTGCTCTCCCTGGGTCAGATGCTCGTCGTCCTCACGGCCGGTATCGACCTCTCAGGCGGGGGCATCCTCGTATTCTCGGGCGTCGTCGCCACCATGACGATGAACGCCATGGGCGGGCTGAACGGAATCCTCACCGGGCTGGTGGTGGGCATTGCAGCGGGTGCCGGGTGGGGGCTCGTGAACGGCCTGCTCGTCACGCGAGCGAAGATCCCTCCGATCATCGCCACGCTCGGCACCCTCGGGATGACCATGGGGCTCGCGCTCGTGATCACAGATGGCATCGATCTCCGAGCGCCCCTTGAGCTCGTGCAGACGCTCGGGGTAGGTGACATCGCCGGAGCGGTCCCCTGGATTGCGGTCATCGCGCTTCTGCTCGCGCTCGTCGCCGCGGTCGTCTTGAACGAGACCGTGTTCGGACGGCGCACCTACGCCGTCGGTGCCAGCAGCGCCGCCGCTGAGCGGGCCGGCATCCGAGTGAGCAGACACCTCGTGGTCATTTACACCATCGCCGGTGCGCTCGCCGGTATCGCCGGATTCCTCGCGCTGGCCCGATTCGGCACCACAACGTTGGCCGGCCACTCGGAGGACAGCCTCAAGGCCATCACGGCAGTGGTGCTTGGCGGCACCAGCCTGTTCGGAGGCAGCGGAAAGGTGGTCGGCACCGTGATCGGTGCGTTCATCCCCGTGATCCTTCTCAACGGTTTCGTGATCACCGGAGTGCAGGCGTTCTGGCAGCAGTTCGCAATCGGGCTCGTGCTGGTCGTCGCCGTGTTCATCGATCGCATTCGCCATTCGCCTGACCGCATGTGAAGCGGGGCGCCGTCGAAGGAGCCCTGTCACTGCTCACCGCTCAACGAAGAGAGGAACAACCATGCACCACTCACCGATCACAATCCGCAGCCGACGCCTCCGCGGAGCCTCGGCCGCGATCGCGGGAATCGCGGCGCTCGGCGTCGCCCTGGCGGGGTGCTCCAGCACGGCCGGACCTGACCCTGATACTGGAGACCCCGCAGCTGAGGAACGGGGGAGCCTGACGTTCGTCGCAGGCGTCAAGGGCGATCCGTTCTACATCACGATGTCGTGCGGTGCTCAAGCGGCTGCCGAAGAAGCGGGCCTGAGCTTCGACTTCCAAGCGCCGAATTCATTCAGTCCGACCGACCAGATCCCAATCGTCGATGGAGTCGCGGCGGCGGCGCCCAGCGCGCTTCTGATCGCACCGACCGATGGAGCAGCGATGTTCGCTCCGATCCAGCGCGTTGTCGACGCAGGCACGAACGTGGTGCTCGTCGACACAGCACTCGATGACTCGTCCACTGTGCGATCGTCTGTCCGTACTGACGACTATGCCGGGGGAGTGGAGGCGGCCAAGCTGCTGGCTGAACTCATCGGTGGCTCCGGAGAAGTGCTGTTGCTCAACTTCCAGGCCGGAGTCTCGACGACCGAGGCCCGAGGCAAGGGGTTCGTCGACACCGCGGAGCAGCTTGGGCTCACTGTCGTGGGCCAGGAGTACGGCGGCACGGACATCGAGAAGGGCGCGCAGATCGTCGATGCGACCTTGCAGCGGCATCCGAATCTCGCGGGCGTCTTCACGACGACCGACTACGGCGCGCAGGGCACGGTCGCATCGCTCAGGAACGCAGGCGAGCTCGGGTCGGTGAAGGTGGTCGGGTTCGATGCATCACCCGTGATGGTCGAGCAGCTGCGTGCCGGCGACATCCAGGGGATCGTGAGCCAGCAGGCGCGCACGATCGGAGAGCTCGGCGTCGAGCAAGCGCTCGCCGCGATGAACGGCGAAGCGACTTCTGAGAGCGTCATCGAGGTACCCACCGTGACGATCCGCGCGGAGGATCTCGAGTCGGAGTCCGCAAAGGCCGGTCTGCAGGTGGAACGCTGCAACTGAACTCGGTCGGCTTCCATATGGAAGGGCCGCTCGGATGCTGTCCGAGCGGCCCTTCTTCATTTCGCGTCGAGTCAGACACCGATGACGTGCACGATGAACTCGCGGTACAGCGGTCCATCGAACTCGGCGAAGTAGATCGTCTGCCGGCCGCCCATCACGAGTTCGCCATCCTGCACGGGAAACGCCACCTGCATGCCCGTGAGGTGGCTGCGCTGGTGCGAGCACGAGTTGACAGCCATCTGGCCGTCGCTCGGCAGGAAGCGCTGGTGCCGGTGATCATCGCGCAGTTCGGGTGCCGTGCGCTGCAGCATCGAGATGATGTCGTCTTCCACGTCGGGCAGGCCTTCATTCACCATGATGCCGCTCGTAGTGTGCATGGTCGTCGCATAGCAGACGCCGTTCTGCACACCAGTGCTTCGGGCCGCTTCTTTGACGCGATCGGTGATGTCGATGACCTGCGTGTCGTGGTCGGTCTGGATGCCGAGCCGGATGACCTCAGATTTCACAGCGAACCCTTCTTGCTCTCGGTGGTGCTCACGTTCTTGGCGGCTTTCTTGCCGAGCAGGCGCTCGGCATTGCCGCCCAAGATTTGCTGCTCCGTGACAGGACGGAACTCGAGCATCTGCATGGCCCTCACGAAGCGCTTGGGGTCCACCCGCGGGTAGTCGGAGGCGAAGACGAGCTTCTCGCGCAGGCTCGCCTCGCAGACGTCGAGCCCGACCTGATCGGCGAGCACGCGACGCAGTGAGGATTCGGGGCGTCCGCCGTAGAGCACTGACGTGTCGAGGTGCACGTTCGGGTACTTGATGGCGAGCGCGAGTGCTTCCTGCACATATGGCCAGCCGACGTGCGGGATGACGAAGTCGAGTTCGGGGAACGCGCTGATCGCCGGCTCGAGCGACATCGGCGTGAATGCGGAGGTGGGCGCAATGGGCGCCCAGTTGTGCCCGACGGCGATCGAAACCGGGATGCCGAGGTCTTGTGCCGCTTCGAACACTGGGAACGCAGTGCCCTCGTCGGCCGGCTCGAACTGCTGCAGGGCAGGGTCGAGGTTGAGCCCGCTGAGGCCGAGGTCGTCCACCGCGGTGCGAAGCTTCTGTGGGGCGCCCGCGTCGCTGGGGTCCACCGAGGCGAAGCCGATGATGCGCTCGCTGAGCTTCATGAGGTCGGCCAGTTGCTCATTGGTGGCGACGCTGCTCTTGTGCGCCGTCGTGCAGTCGAGTGCGACCATCACGGCGCTGTCGAGTCCCGCTTCATCGAGCTGCGCGAGATACGTTGCGAGGGGCTGAGTCGAGCAATAGAAGCCGAATACGTCTACTACCGGTTCTCGCAGCCCCGGCTCGAGGTCGAAGAACTCCTGAACCTGCACGGGGTAGGTCCGGAAGTCGATTCTGGTCATTGGTGTGCTCCGGTTTCGGTCGAATGGTTTCTGGCGTGTCCGCTCACCTGGTCGGCGGTCGGATAGCGGTCGCGGGGGCGCGACACGTAGAGGGAGGCGGTCGCGTGGGCGTGGCGCAGTGCTTCCTCGATCGGCATCTCTCGCTCAAGCGCTGCCAGCAGCCCGGCGTCGAAGACGTCGCCGGCTCCCACAGCGTCGATGGCCGTCGTTGCGATTGCCGGATGCCGCAGGGTTCGCCCCTCGTGCCAGCTGATGCTGCCTTCAGCGCCGCACTTGATCACGACCGTGCCGGGGCAGACATCGCTCAGCGCTGCGAGCGCGTGCTCAGCAGTGCGTTGCCCCGTGATGGCCTGAGCTTCATCGAGGTTGGGAAGGAACAGATCGACCTCGCGCAGCATCCGTCGCAGTGCGATCAGCGTCGTCTCCGGCCAGTCGGCGGGATCCCAGCCCGTGTCGAGCATGGTGGACTGCCCGCGGCGACGGCACTGGGCGAGAAAGCGATGTGCCGCATCGAAGCCGAGATTCGACACCATGAAGAGGCCGACGAGGGCGACTGTGCGATGCCGTTCCACGACGTGCATCGCATCGCGGAGCAGCTCGTCGGTGAGGCGGCCCGAGCATCCGATGTTCGAGGCGAAGGCGCGCTCCCCATCGGGCCGCACCAGCGCCACGGTGAGACCGGTCTGCTCGCCCGTCAAGCGGCTCACTCCGGCGCTGCAGGCGCCCGCATCCCGCAACGCTTCAACGATGAGCGTGCCTTCGGGGTCGTCACCCACCACGCCGACCACTGAGACGGGCGTGCCGAGTGCTGCGAGACCAAGCGCAAGGTAGCCGGCTTGCCCGGCCGGGAAGAACTGGTGCTCATGACCGACAACCTCTTGGCCCCATTCGGGGAGCTGCGGGACTCCGCGGATGAGGAGGTCCATATTGAGGTTGCCGACCACGCAGATGCCCTCGCGGGCGGTTATCGCGTCGTTGCGATGGTTGACCATGTGTGGAATCCGTTCCGATGTTTGTTTTCAAAGCCTATTGTATGAACTCAAAACTCGAGACGCCGATTTCATCACTGTTCTGTTGTCATTCGCGAAGAAGAGGCGCCTCTGGCGCGCCCGGCTGGGGGCGCCCGGAGATCAGCGCCGACGGAGGACGCTGAAGGCGATCTCGCCCCCGCGGAAGTACTCCTCCGCATAGATGGTGCGGAGGCCGGAGCGCGACAGGCATGTCTCTTCGACCAGCATCCATGGCCCGAGGCCGCCGAGGCTGTATCGGTCCTCGACGTCGCGCGGCAGCTCGGCCGCCGTGATGCGCGCCGCCGACGACACGATGTGGTGGCCGTGCGCTTCGAGCGCCCTGCTGAGCGAGCCGCTCCAGTCCCGGTGGTTCAGCGGACCCGGCAGTGCGCTGCGAAGAACCACGTTGAGGCTCATGGCCATGGGCTCATCGTTGCCGTACCGGATCCGGGTGAGCCGGATCACCGGCGTGCCCTCATCGACCGCGAGCGCGGCAGCTTCCTTTGCCGAAGCCGCGGATTCCTGCACGTCGAGCACAGCGCTGGTGACCGAATAGCCTCGTGATTCGAGCATCTCTGTCACGCTCTCGTACCGCGTGACTGGGCGCTCGACGTGGAGAGAGCCGATGGCCGAGACGAACCAGCCGTGACCGTGCACCACGCCGATGGTGCCATCTTGTTCCAGGCTCTTCAGCGCGTCTCGCACGGTCGAACGCGAAGCGCCCGTTCGCTGGGTCAATTGGGCCTCAGTGTCGAGTCGATCGCCGGCTTGCAGACCTTGTTCTTTGATCATCGCGAGGATCGCTTCACGCACGGCGCCCACAGTTGAGCGCTTGCGCCGTGGTGCTTGATCGGAAGCGCCTGCTCTTATCGAGTCGGTCGTTGGATCCTGCATCGTCATTCCGGCTTCGTCCCTTTCGGTTTACGGCACGTCACGGCTGTTCTTGAGACGTTGTGCGGTCGGATGCCGGCGAGAGTCGGCTGCCCGCTGACAACCGTGGCAGGTGGCTGGCTCCGATTCAACACAGTCATGGGTTCTAACGGTATTGAAGTCACACAAAAGCCGCTGTCGTGTGATCTCCGCACAGGAGGGCGCCGCCCAGGCATGTGCTTGGCCCTCCTCCTTGCCGGTTCCTCCCAAGACGCAAGGTAGCCTCGAATGGGCCGCGATCGGGCCCGAACAGAGAAGAACTGAGGCAGATGCACATACTGACCGGGGTCGCGCGCCGGTATGCGTGGGGATCGACGAGCCAGATCCAAGCGGTGCTCGGCACGCCGAACGATGCTGATCCGCTCGCGGAACTTTGGTTCGGGGCGCACCCCACGGCGCCTTCACCGACCCGCGGTCGCGACGGCGCCGTGTCGAGCCTTGATGCTCTGCTCGAAGCCGAACCTGCCCTGCTCGGAGCAGACGTCGCTGAGCGATTCGGCGAACTGCCGTTCCTGATGAAGTTTCTGGCGCCTGCCCAGCCCGTGTCGCTGCAAGTGCATCCGACGCCCGAGAACGCCCGTGCCGGGTTCGAGCGCGAGGAGGCGCTCGGCATCCCGATCGACGCCTTCAACCGCAGTTTCAAAGACGTGCACCACAAGCCGGAGATGGTCTTCGCCGTCACCGACTTCGAAGGGCTGGTCGGCTTCCGCGACCGGACGCAACTCGAACGCGTGCTCGGTGACTACCGCCACCCGGCGATCCGCGACGCGCAGCGTCTGCTCGAGGCAGATCGCTCGCCCGATGGATTGCGGTCGTGCCTGCGCGCGCTCGTCTCGCTGAAGCCGGAGCAGGTCGACCAGATCGTCGACGAGGCTCGCGAGCTGGCTGAGGGCGAGCGGGCAGCGAAAGCGGGAAGGCTCGCGCCGCACTCGACCGTGGTCGAGCTCGCCTCGTACTATCCAGCCGATGCCGGGGCGGTTGCATCGCTGATGCTCAACCGCATCGCGTTCGCGCCGGGGGAGTGCGTGTACGTGTCGTCTGGCACACCCCATGCCTATCTCGACGGCCTGGCCGTCGAACTGATGGCCAACTCCGACAATGTGTTCCGGGCGGGCCTCACGTCGAAGTACGTCGACGTCGAAGGCTTGCTCGAGAACGTCGACGTCGCCTCGGGGCCGATCTCGTTGCTGTCAGCCGAGGAGGCTGCGTCGGGCGTTCGAGTGCTTCGACCTGGCGCGGAGGAGTTCGAGCTCACCGCCGTCGAGCTCGACGGATCCGTTGTGGAACTCGCGGGATCCGGTCCCCGCATCGCGGTCGGCGTGCGCGGTTCGATCACGCTGCATACGGATGCCGACAACGCCCCCCTCGAGCTCCTGCCGGGCGGCGCGGTGTTCGTGTCGGACGCGGAGCGGATGCTCACGGCATCCGGCCGCGGTCACTTCGTGATCGGCTCAGTGCCAATTCGCTGAGCGTCGCGCTTTCGGAGTGGCCGCCTGCGAGCGTTGACCGCCCGTGCGCCTGTGCGCCCGTTCACCGTGTGCTCGTCGACGAGCGACGCCTTCGAGCACCATCGACTGCGAGCCCGCGCGTCAGCTGCGGCGCAGCACGCTGAACGAGATCTCGCTGCCGAGGTGGTAGTCGAGCGCGTACAGCACGCGCCGGCCGGTGGCCGTCAGGCCGACCTCGAACACTCGCAACCAGGGTCCGAGTCCGCCGAGGGAGTACCGCGCTTGCCACTCCTCCGGCAACTCGACCGCCGAGATGGTTGCGAGGGCCGAGGTGACCCGATTGCCGTGAGCGGCGAGGGCCGCGGTCAGTGAACCGCTCCAGTCGCGGTGATCGATGGGCCCCGGGAGCGTTTCGCGAGGCATGGTGTTCGCGCTCACCACGAGCGGTTTGTCGTCGCCGTACCGGATGCGCAGCAGCCGGATGACCGGCGCGTCGGACTCGAGTTCGAGCGCCTCGGCCTCCTCGGGAGTGGCCGTGCCCTCCTCGATGCTCAGCACGGCGCTGGTGACGGCGTAGCCGCGCCCGGTCAGTACCTCTGTGATGCTCTCGTACTTGGTCATGGGGCGTTCGACGCGCAGCGAACCCGACGCCGAGATGAAGCGGCCCTGGCCCTGAACCGCGTTCACCACCCCTTGCTGCTCGAGCAGCCTGAGGGCCTCGCGCACCGTGGATCGAGAGACGCCGAACAGCTCTGACAGCTCCGACTCGGTGTGGAGGCGATCGCCGGGCTTCAGCCCGAGCTGCGCGATGAGCGCGCTGATCTGCTGATGCACGCGCTCCACGGCACTGCCGCGTCCGCCCGTCGTCCCCGACGACTTGTCGGCCGTCGCGACATTGGTCGTGTCGTTGTCAGACAGGATGCCGCTCCTTGCGCTCTTGTCGTTCGCTGTCGGCCGCGATACCGCGGATGTCCGATCTGGCTGACCATACCAGGCCCCGTTGGAACCGGGGCATCCGACCATCGGTCCGCGCCGTGGATATCGTTATCAGCCCGACAAGTGCTAGGTTTGTCCGACAACCTATCCAATCAACAGACAAAGGATCAGCATGCTGAACTTCGACGAGAAGCGCTACGTCGACATCCAGACCGGCGCCGTGCAGCTCGCCGGCCCGATCCGCGAGGCCCTCAAGGCTGAGCTCGCCAACGGAGCCGAGAACATCTTCTTCATGGGTGCCGGGGGCGTGAACTTCCTCATGCAGCCCGCCGCTCGCATGCTCCAGACGAAGTCGACGTTCCCGACGTTCATCGAGATGTCGGCGGAGATCGTCAACACGGGGCACGCCAACCTCGGACCGAATTCGATCGCCGTCTTCCCCTCGGTCTCGGGCACCACCAAGGAGGCTGTGGCCGCCATCGAGTTCGCCAAGTCGAAGGGCGCCCGGGTGCTCTCGCTCACGGCGAAGGCCGACACTCCGATCGGCGAGATGGCCGACATCAACTTCGCCAACTTCGTCGCCGACGACACCTCGAGCGAGAACTTCTACCTGCAGTCGCTGCTCATCGCGCTGGCGATCATGGATCTGCGCGGCGAGATCGACGACTACGACTCGGTGGTCGCGGAGCTGCAGACCCTGCCTGAGCTGCTCGTCGGCGTGAAGAGCGCCTTCGAGGACCGCGCCAAGTCGTTCGCCGAAGAGATCAAGGACGAGCAGAACCACATCATCACCGGCGCCGGCGGCGTCTGGTACGAGGCGTGGTACTACGGCATGTGCATCCTCGAGGAGATGCAGTGGATCTGGACTCGCCCCGTGCACGCCTCAGACTTCTTCCACGGCACGCTCGAGCTCATCGAGAAGGACACGAGCGTCATCCTGCTCAAGGGTGAGGACGAGGGCCGCTCGCTGAGCGACCGCGTCGAGCGCTTCGCTCCGACCGTCACCTCGAAGCTGCGCGTCTTCGACAGCAAGGACTTCGAACTGCCCGGCATCTCGGACCGTGTGCGCGCGCTCATCTCGCCGGTCGTGCTGGCCGCCGCGTTCGAGCGCCTCAGCGCTCACCTCGAAGTGGTTCGCGACCACCCGCTGACCACTCGCCGCTACTACAAGAAGGGCGACTTCTGATTCTTCGGAATCGCCTGTAGTCAGCGAAAATTTCTCGAGCCCGGAAGGTCCATCCTTCCGGGCTCGAGTGCATTTACGGCGCCGTCTGCGAAGGCGATTTCTCGCCTTCGCACGCCGCAAGTGCGGGCGCGGTCTCCGCGCCCGGCGAAGCCCAACGTCTACCGACCGTTGGTGGCCTTCGCGCGACGTAACGGGGGCGCCGTCCTGGCGCCCGGCGAAGCCCAACGGTTGCGGCCATTTCTGGCCTTCTCCACAGCATCCGCGCCACCTGCAGGCGTCTGCGCCACGAGGAACTGGCGCGAATGCCTGTAAGTGGCGCGGATGTCGGCGATGCCAGCGCTGGGCGCCCGTCTCGGCGCCCACGACCGCGTTCGGTCCGAAGCTCTCCGCTTCGCACCCCGTCGGTCCACGACATCCGCGCCACCTTCAGGCGTCTGCGCCACGAGGAACTGGCGCGAACACCTGTAAGTGGCGCGGATGTCGGCGACGCCACCGCTGCGCGCCCGTCTCGGCGCCCAGCGCGGGGCCGCCGCGACGCCCAGGGCCGCGTTCGGCCCGGAGCTCTCCGCTTCGCACCCCGTCGGTCCACGACATCCGCGCCGCCTGCAGGCGTCTGCGCCACGAGGAACTGGCGCGAACACCTGTAAGTGGCGCGGATGTCGGCGACGCCAGCCCTGAGTGCCGCCTCGACGCCCAGCGCTGGGCCGCCGCGACCCTCAGCCCTTCGCGGAGAAGAAGTCGACCAGGTTCTGCAGCGCGATGATGAACAGCCGCTCCGAGGCATCCGTGGTGTTGAACGCGACGTGCGGAGTGACGATCGCGCGCTCGTGATCGCGCAGGCGGCTGTCGCCCGCAAGCGGCTCGCTGCCGAACACGTCGAGCGCCGCCGCGCGGATCGCTCCGTCGTCGAGCACGCGAAGCAGCGCCTCTTCGTCGACGACCGCACCCCGCGCCGTGTTCACGAGCACCGCGTCGGGCTTCATCGAGCGCAGCAATTGCTCGCCGACAAGTCCGCGCGTGTGCTCGTTCAGGGGCACGTGCAGCG
This sequence comes from Ruicaihuangia caeni, assembly GCF_029952955.1. Classification (GTDB taxonomy): domain Bacteria; phylum Actinomycetota; class Actinomycetes; order Actinomycetales; family Microbacteriaceae; genus Ruicaihuangia; species Ruicaihuangia caeni. The sequence continues at coordinate 434,280 of NZ_JASATX010000003.1, forward strand.
ACACTGCGTCGCTCGTGGCGAAGAGCTCGCTCATGGGCAGCAATGGGATGCCGTCGATCTCCGTCGCGCCGCTCTCCGCCGAACGGTTCCAGGCAACGACATCCATGCCGAGTCCACGGCCGATCTCGACCATGCGTCGGCCGATGCCGCCGAGGCCGACCACCCCGAGGCGACGCCCACGGATCTGCCACGAGCTCGCCGACGGCCACTCACCCGCTCGCACCGCCCGGTCGAGTTGCGGCACGCTGCGCACCGCCGCCATCATCAGCGCCGCGGCGTGCTCCGCCACCGCGTCGTCGCCGTAGCCCGACACAGTGAGCACCTCCATCCCGCGGTCTGCGGCGAGGCCGAGGTTGACGTGATCGCTCGCGCCCGTGCCGAGGTACGAAATGACCTTCAGCCGGTCGGTGCTCGCGAGCGCCGCGTCGGGAACATGCCAGCCGAGCAGCATGCCGTCGGCGCCGGCCGTGCGCTCGATCCACTCGTCGTCGCTTGCGGGCACACCCATGTGGATGCGCAGCTCGAGGCCCGAGAGGTCGATCTTGCCCTCGATTCGCTCCAGGATCGCGATCGACTCGTCGTCGGCGTCGGGAACCGTGATGATCGGCGTTGACGGGGATGAGGCGGTCGCCATTGATGCTCCTGGATTTCGAGTGGTGAGCGGGCATGAACGCCCGAGATGAGGTGGGGATGCCGAAGCTCCGGCATCCGCTCAGAGTACTTGCGCCCCGAAGGCGAACTCTCAGTGGTAACGTTATCAACCGCGCAGCGAGCCGATCCGCGGAACGCTCCCGGCGCGTGCCCGAAAGCAAGGGAGCTTCTCAAGTGACACCAGCGACCAACGCCACGACAAAGCGTGTGTGGATGCGCGTTCTGAGCGCGGTGGATGAGGGCTTGCCCGCGCTGCTGATGGCGGTCATCGTGGTCGCCCTCACCGCCGATGTGGTGGGCCGTTACGTCTTCAGTCACCCTCTGCAGAGCGCCTCCGAGGTCTCGCTCATCGCGTTCATCTGGCTCATCTACCTCGCGGTCACCGCGGTGTCGCGCAAGGGTCAGCACATCGCGATCGACGTGCTCACCCAACTGTTCTCGCAGCGGTGGCAGGCGATCGTCGAGATCTTCGTGCAGGTCATTGCGATGCTCGTGATGATCTACCTCATCATCAACGGCCTCGACTACTTCCTGAACGGCAACTTCGTGCCCTTGACCGGCACCGGGCTCTCGAAGAAGTATCTGGAGCTCGCGATTCCGGTCTCGGCGGCGTTCATGATCGTGTACGCGGCCCGCGACCTCGTGCGCGCGGTGATCGGCGCCATCACCGGCCGGTTCGAACGGCCCCAAGTCGTCGATGAGGAGATCGAGCGGATCGACGACTCGTATCGGCCCGACGTGCTCCGAACCGGCAACTTCAATGCCTCAGGCCTAGACAACACCGACCACCTCAAGTAAGCGGACGCCCTCATGATCTGGCTACTCATCCTGCTCGTCGTCGCGCTCATCTTCCTGCGCGTACCGATCTTCCTGTCGTTGCTCGCGGTGTCGGTGCTGTACATCCAGTTCGAGCAGACCGCCGGCACGATCATCGTGCAGCGCATGTCCAGCGGCCTCGAGTCGTTCCCGCTGCTCGCCGTGCCGCTGTTCATCCTCGCGGGCACCATCATGGCCCGAGGGGGTATCGCCGAGCGGCTGATGGGCTTCGCGACCGTGCTGGTTGGCCACTTCCGCGGCGGCCTCGCCCAGGTGAATGTGCTGAACAGCCTCATGATCGGCGGAATGTCGGGCTCGTCGAACGCCGACGCCGCGATCGACTCGAAGATCCTCGTGCCGATCATGCGGCGCCAGGGGTATCCCAACGGGTTCGCCTCGGCGATCACCGCGGCATCCGGCTCGATCTCTCCGATCCTGCCGCCGAGCATCGGGCTCATCCTCTACGGTGTGCTGGCCAATGTGTCGATCGGCGCACTGTTCATCGGTGGCGTGATCCCCGGCATCCTGATCGCCGTCGCGTTGAGTGCGACCGTCTGGATCATCTCCCGCCGTCGCGGGTACCCGAAGGTGCGCGACAACATGGCGCGATTCGCCGAGATCTGGGCGAGCTTCGTGCGTTCGCTGCCCGCGTTGCTCATGCCCGTGCTGCTCATCGTCGGCCTGCGCATCGGCATCTTCACCCCGACGGAGCTCGGCGCGATCGCGGTGGTCTACGCACTCGTCGTGGCCTTCGCCTTCCGCGAGCTCTCGATCAAGGACATCCCGTCGCTGCTCAAGGAGGCCGCGTTCACCTCGGCCATCGTGATGATCATCATCGCCGCAGCGGCCGTGTTCGGCATCATCGTCGCCTACGAGCAGATCCCGGCGCAGGTGCTCGGTCTGCTCACCGCGGTGAGCGACAACCCTGTCGTGCTCCTGCTCATGATCAACCTGCTGCTGCTCGTGCTGGGCATCTTCATGGAGTCGATGAGCCTCATGATCATCCTGGTCCCGGTGCTCGCGCCGGTCGCGGCGAGCATCGGCGTCGACCCGGTGCAGTTCGGCGTCATCATCGTGCTGAACCTCACGATCGGCTCGATCACCCCGCCCGTGGGCAGCGTGCTCTACACCGTGGCGGCCATCACCAAGGTGAAGATCGGCGAGTTCACCAAGGCGTTCCTGCCGTTCTTCATGGCCCTTGTCGTGGTGCTGCTCCTCATCACGTACATCCCGCCGCTCGTCACCTGGCTTCCGGAGCTCACTCGCGGCGGCTGACCGCCTTCACGCTGACGGATGCCGCGGCTGCGCGCCGCGGCATCCTGCGCGCCCTCGTGCGCCCGCGTGCGCCCTCGAGATTGCAATAAGTGCTGCGAGCTTCGCCGATTGGCAGCAGATCTTGTCATCTCGCGAGCTCGGGCGGGGGTAGGCGAGCCTCGCGGGAGCGGGAGCGGGAGCGGGAGCGGGAGCGGGAGCGCGAGCGGGAGCGCGAGGAGTGCGGGAGCGGGGGAGGATTGCGGGCGCGGCTGGGCGCGACTGCGCGCGGCTGACCCTCGCCGCGGCGCACGGGCGCGGAGCCGCAGCTGCGCCGGGCGCTAGGCGGCGTCGGAGGCGGGCGGAGCCTCGACCGAGCCTCGGATGATGAGCTCCGCGAGCAGATTGACGTTGTGCGGCTCGTCTTCCGCCCCCTCGAGCCGGCGCAGGATCAGCCGACCCGCCTCCTGCCCGAGTTCCGCGATCGGCTGCGCCACCACGGTGACGGCGGGGTCGACGAAGGTGGTGAGGTCGAAGTCGTCGAACCCGACGATCGACACATCCGCCGGCATCCGCAGTCCCAGGTCACGAAGGGCACGCAGCGCGCCCTCGGTCATGAAGTTGTCAGTGGCGAAGAGCGCGGTGGGGCGGTGGCCGAGCGTGAGCACCCGGTGCGCCGCTTCGTACGCGCCCTCACGTGAAGCGCCTCCCACGCCGATGTAGGTCGGTTCGAGACGGATGCCGTGGGCGTCGAGCGCCTTCTGGTAACCGGCGAAGCGCTCTGCCGACGAGGCGATCTGCAGGTCGTCGACCAGGATCGCGATGTCGCGGTGCCCGTGCTCGATCAGGTGCAGCACAGCCTGGAACCCAGCACCCTCGTTGTTGACCGTCACCGAGTCGGCGCGCAGGCCCTCGACGCGACGGTCGATCAGCACCAGCGGCACACCGTCTTCGACCAGTTGCGCGAGGTGGGGGGCGTCGTCTTGCGCGGTCGGGGCGACGACGAACCCGGAGACCATGTGCTGCCGTAGCGTCTCGACGACCTTGCGCTCGCGGTCGGGGCGCTCGTCAGAGCTCGAGAGCAGCAGGGTGTAGCCGGATGCCTCGAGGGTGTCGCCCAGGTGACGCGCGATCTTTGCGAAGAACGGGTTCTCGATGTCTCCCGGCACGAAGCCGATCGCGCGCGTCTGCCCGAGCCGCAACGCCTGGGCGATCATGTTCGTCTTGTAGCCGAGCCGCGCTGCCGACTCGGTCACGCGCTCGAGCGCTCGCGCGCTCACCGAGCCGTAGCCGTTCAGCGCTCGCGCCGCCGTGGCCTGAGAGACGCCAGCCGCCTCCGCCACTTCGCGGATCGTGACCACGCCGAGCCTCCTTGCCTAAGATCTCAGACTCTCCCCGGGGCATGCCCCTTCGGAAACTCTAGGGGCCGCGGACTCACGTCGCTCCATCCGGCATCCGAATGACGCACGCGGTCGCCCCGACGGGCTGGTGTCCTCTTCAATGATATCGTTATCAATCACAAGTGGGCCTTCTGGGATCTCGAAGGGGAGAACGCCATGCGAGTCGCGGCGATCGGGGACAACTGTCTCGATGTGTACGTCGAGCAGGATCTGCTCACCGTCGGCGGCAACGCGCTCAACGTCGCGGTCAACTGGGCCCGCGCAGGATTGGACTCCCAGTACTTCGGAGCCGTCGGTGACGATGACGCAGCCGACGCGGTTCGCAACGGCGCCAAGGATGTCGGGCTCGACCCCGCTTCGATCGTGGGTCTCGAGGGTCGCACGGGCGTCACGCTGATCCGGCTCGTCGAGAGCAACCGCGAGTTCCTGCACGAGGAATTCGGTGTCGGTGTCGACTGGCGTCCCGGCGACGATGTGCTCGACTCGGTCGAGGGCGTCGACTGGGTGCACCATGCCGGCGTCTCGCGGGATGCCCGCCTCACCAGCCGCCTGGCCGAGCGCGGGCACCGCTTCAGCGTGGACCTGTCGACGTACCACGATTTCGATCGCCTCGACGGCGTCGAGATCGCGTTCGCCTCGATCGACGGCGAAGCCGACAACCCCGCCCACGACCTTGCCGCTCGCATCTGCGATGCGGGGGCCGCCGTGGCCGTCATCATGCGCGGCGAGCACGGCTCGCTGGTCCGCGCGGGACACGAGACGACCACGACCAAGGCGCAGCCGATCAAGCCGGTGGACACCTGCGGGGCCGGTGACAGCTTCATCGCGGCCTATGTGAAGAGCCACCTGCAGGGCAACGCCCCGCAGCTGTCGCTCGTGCAGGCCACCGCAAGCGCAACGGCGACGTGCCTGCACATCGGTGGCTTCCCGCAGCCGACGCTCTCCGTGCCCGATTGGCTGAAGGCGGCGTACTACCAGTTCGCCGCTTCCTCGCCGGCCTGATTCGCATACCCGCACCACACACGCCCCTCTGAGGAAGCGAGCACACCCCGATGACCTCCACGCTCAAGTTCAGCCAGCCGGTGCCGGCGCGGCCCCACGAGCGCTCGTTCTGGATCCAGTCGACCGACCCGACGGGGCCCGAGACGAGTGCGCCGCTGCGGGGCAACATCTCGACCCCGATCGCAATCGTCGGCGGGGGATTGACCGGGCTGTGGACCGCGTGGCGCATCCTCGAGCAGCGTCCTGAGCAGCAACTGGTGATCCTCGAAGCGGACTTCTGCGGTTCTGGTGCCTCCGGACGGAATGGCGGCCAGGTTCACACCTGGTACGGCAGCCTCGGCTACCTCCGGGCGCTCGTCGGCAAGAAGGAGGCGATCGAGCTCGCTCGCGCCACCGCCGACGCGATCGACGAATTCGAAGAACTGCAGCAGTCGGGCGAGATCGACATGGACCTTCGGCTCGACGGATGGATTCGCGGTGCGAGCGCCAAGGCCCACGAGGGCATCTGGGAGGGCGCGGCCGCCGACTTGGCGCAGCACGGCGACACGCCCTACCGCCCGCTCGATGCCGAGGAACTGAAGGAGCGCACCGGCTCGGCCTCGTCGTACGAGGGGCTCATCGAAGACCGCGCCGGGTCGATGAACCCGTACAAGCTCGCCCGGGGTCTGCGGAAGCGCCTGATGGAGAAGGGCGTGACGATCTATGAGGGAACGCCGGTCGAGGCGATCGCGCCGGGCCGCCCGGCCAGATTGAAGACGCCTCGCGGAGTCGTGACGGCCGACCAGGTGCTCATCGCCACGAACGCCTGGGCCGGATCGATTCCCGAGATCAACCGCTACATGTACTCCGTCGATGGGCAGGTGATCGTCACCGAGCCGATCCCTGAGCGCCTGGATGCGCTGGGCTGGAAGAGCGGCGCCTCGATCGCCGACTCGCAGATGCAGGTGCTCTACTGGCAGCGCACCGTCGACGGGCGTGTGCTGCTCGGCCAGGGCAGCGGCCTGCCGATCTATAAGGCGAAGCTCGGCCCGAAGAACAACCGCAACCCGAAGCTGGTGCCGCCGGTCGTTCGGGAACTGCATCGGCTGTACCCGTCGTTGAGCGATGTGAAGATCGACTACGACTGGGTCGGTCCGATCGACATCGTCGCTACGCACATCCCCATGCTCGGCACGCTCGAGCAGCAGCCGAATGTGCTCTACGCCGTGGGCTGGAGTGGCACCGCACTGGCACAGATCCCCGCTGTCGCCCGCATTCTGGCGAGCCGCCTGCTGGGCATCGACGACAAGTGGGGCCGCAGCAAGCTCTTCAATCAGAACCGTCGCACCCGCATCTTCCCCGAGCCCTTGCGCTTCATCGGCGCGAACCTCGTGCGGCTCGCGGTGATCAACCGGGTTCGGCGCGAGATCCAGAACAAGCGCGTCGACCCGATCACGAAGTTCCTCGTCTCGCTCATGCCGCGCTACCGCGCGCCGGGCGAGGTAGCGCCAGATTGATCGGCTGACGCGCCACGATCCGACGGGCAGCGGTGCACGAGTCACCGCTGCCCGTCGTCGTCTCCGGGACCGTCCGGCACGAACACCGCAACGAAAACGAAGGGGTAACCATGGCTGCACTGTCCATCGAACAGATCACGGGAACGAACTTCTCGTACCAGCACATGACGTTCGAGCGATTCCTCGACGACATGGTCGCGCTCGAGCGGCGGCACCTCGAGCTCTGGGGCATCGCGAACCACCTCTACATCCCCGAGTTCTCGTTCGCCGACGCGCGACGCATGAAGGCGCAACTCGATGAGCGCGATCAGGATGTCGTCTGCATCACCCCCGAGTCGGTGATGTATCCGGTGAACCTCGCCTCCAGCATCCCCTGGATCCGTGAGTCGGCCATCGCCACGCTGAAGAAGGCTGCTGACATCTGCGTGGACCTCGGCTCGCCCCTGCTCTTCCTCACCCCGGGCCGCGGCTTCGAAGACGAGTCGCGCGACGAAGCGTGGAAGCGCTCGGTCGACGGCATCGCGCAAGTGGCGCAGTACGCGGCATCGCTCGGCGTCGACTGCGTGCTCGAACCGCTGCAGCGGCACGAGTCGAACCTCGTGAACAACTCCGAGCAGCTCGCGCAGATGCTCGCCGAGGTCGGCGAGGGGAACGTCGGTGTGGCTCTCGACACTGTGGCTATGGCGACGGCCGAAGAGACGGTAGCATGCTACGTGAAGCGGTTCGGCGATGGGATCCGCCACGTGCACCTCATCGACGGTCGTCCCGCCGGTCACATGGCCTGGGGCGACGGTGAACTGCCGCTGGACCAGTACCTCGACGACCTCGCGGATGCCGGCTACAGCGGTTACATGACGTTCGAGATCTTCGGAGCGAAGAACACGTTCGAACCCTTCGACGCGCACCGGCGCAGCCTCGCGGCAGTGGAGTCGGCGCTCGCCGCGGCCTGAGCCCGCGGCATCCTTCACTCTCGATGGATCAGGAGACGACATGAGCTTTGTCGAACAGTGGGAACTCCGCGCCCGTTTCGCAAGGAGCCTCTCAGAGCTTTACGGCACCGAGGTGCCGGCATACACGACCCTTGTCGAGGTGTCGTCGGAGGTGAACCGCGACTTCCAGGCCAAGCACCCCGAACTCGCCGAGCGCCTCGGCAGCATCGAGCGTGTGACCGCCGAGCGCCACGGAGCGATCCGCGTCGGCGACATTCGCGAGCTGGCGCAGGCCGCGCGCGTCTTCGGTGCGGCCGGCATGCACCCGGTCGGGTTCTACGACCTGCGCGACGCCAACCCGCCGATTCCGGTCGTGTCGACCGCGTTCCGCCCGATCGATCGCGACGAGCTCGCCAAGAACCCCTTCCGGGTGTTCACCTCGATGCTCGTCGCAGAGGACCGTCGTTTCTTCAACGCCGAGCTCGAGCAGCAGCTCAAGGAGTTCATCGGCTCACGCACGCTGTTCCCTGAGGAACTGCTGCAGCTCGCCGACAAGTCGATCGAGCAGAGCGGCCTGGCGCAAGCGGATGCCGACCGCTACCTCGAGCTCGCGACCGCAGCGTTCGCGCTCTCGCCCGAGCCGGTCGACCGCCAGTGGTACGAGCGGCTCGAGGCGATCTCGAGCGTCGCCTCCGACATCGGTGGCGTTGCCTCGACCCACATCAACCACCTCACGCCCCGCGTGCTCGACATCGACGACCTCTACCAGCGCATGCAGGCTCGCGGGATCACCATGATCGACGCGATCCAGGGTCCCCCGCGCTGGGAGGGCCCCGATGTGCTGCTGCGTCAGACCTCGTTCCGCGCGCTCGCCGAGCCGAGGAACTTCAAGGAGGCCGACGGCAGCATCGGCACAGGCGACCTGCGCGTGCGCTTCGGCGAGGTCGAAGCGCGCGGGATCGCGCTGACCGAAGCGGGTCGCAACGATTACGACCGGATGCTGCGCGTCGTCGACGAGCGCCAGAAGGAGTCGGGCCGGCCGCGGCCCGAGGTCGCCCTCGAGGTGTGGCGGGAGCAGTGCCCCGCGAGCGAGCGCGAGCTCATCGAGCGCGACTACGGCTTCTTCAACTTCGCGGCCACCGGTAAGAGCGTCGATGGCGAGAACCTCCCGACCGACCTGCTCGCGCTGCTCGACGGCGGCTGGATCGTCGCCGAGCCGATCGTCTACGAAGACTTCCTGCCCCGCTCGGCGGCCGGCATCTTCGCCTCGAACCTCTCGGGCGAGGGCACGGTCGACGACTCGCAGGACGAGACCGCGCGTGATCAGTCGTGGATGGCCCGCCACATCGGCGTGACCATGCACAACCCCTACGAGCTCTACGCAGCCGAGCGCGATGTGTCGTTCCGTGAGGCGATCGCGAGTCTCGGGCTTGCACCCGACGCGGTGGCCACCCCGTGGACCGTGGCAGTGGCCGCGTGAGCGACGCGCGTCAGGCGGCGGCCGCGGCATCCGGACCCCTCGGGGGAACGGATGCCAGGACTCGCCCCGTCGTCGTCGTGCTCGAGCCGATCCACCCCTCGGGCATCGAGGTGCTAGAACGCTCCTGCGAGGTGCGTCAGCTCGCCAACCCGCAGGACCCCGCGCGCGGCGAGGCCCTCGCCACCGCTGACGCGATGGTCGTGCGCAGCACGAAGGTCGGCGGGGAGCTCATGGACCTCGGCCCGAACCTGCGGGTGATCGGACGCCACGGCGCGGGCACCGACAACATCGACCTGGCGGCGGCGGAGGCTCGCGGCATCCGCGTCGTCAACACGCCCCGCAGCAACACCGACTCGGTCGCCGAGTATGTGATCACGGTCGCGCTCATGCTGCTGAAGCGCATTCCCGAGGTCGAGCAGCGGCTGCGTTCAGGCGCGTTCTCGCCCGAGCACGGCTCGCTGCCGGGCCAGGTCTCACGCGGGGGACTCAGTGGTCGCGAGGCGGCCGGTACCCGGCTCGGTCTGGTCGGCGCAGGTGCGATCGGTCGCGCGGTGGCGGTGCGGGCTCAGGCGCTCGGCATGAAGGTGAGCGCGTTCGACGCGTTCATGGATGCCGAGACCATCGCGGGCTTCGGCATCACCCCGGTCGCGGAGCTCGACGACCTGCTGGCGTCGGCCGACATCGTGAGCCTGCACATCCCGGGTGGCGGCGAGAACACCGCGCTGCTGAACGCCGAACGCATCGCGCGCATGCAACCCGGTTCGCTGCTCATCAACGCGGCTCGCGGCGACCTGGTCGAAGCGCACGCGCTCTCCGACGCGCTGACGAGCGGCCACCTCGCCGGTGCGGCCGTCGACGTGTTCGACCCTGAGCCGCCGGCCGTCGACCACGTGCTTTTCAGCGCGCCGAACCTCGTGTTGACGCCGCATGCGGCTGCCATGACCCACGAAGCCCTGGAGCGCATGGCTCAGGATGTCGCCGCCAACGTCGTCGAGGCACTCGGCCGCTGAGGCCCGCGCCTCGGCCACCCGTCGCGTGCCCCTTGCCCGCGTCGAGATGACAGTAGTTGCATGTTCTCCCGCCGCTGGGCAGCAGATTCTGTCATCTCGACGACAGGGCGCAGACGGCGCGGGGGTGGTCGGCCACCTCCGACGTCGAGCTAGGTCGATGCGTGGCTTCCACGCGGAGCCTGGGCATCGGACGCACCTTGGCGAAGTGCGTCGCGGGCCTGCTCATAGGCGTGACCAGCGCGGAGCACGAGCGCGTCCTGCGCCCGGCGTCCCACCAGCATGAGTCCGACGGGGAGCCCGTCGACGGTTCCGCAGGGCACCGACAAGGCGGGGTGCCCGGAGACGTTGAACGGCGCCGCGTTCTGATAGCTGCCTGCTGCCAGCGCGAGCGTCTCTCGAATGCCGCGCTCGGCGGGTTCGGCGCGGAAGGGCAGCTGCGGCGTGGTCGGCATCACCAGCAGGTCGAATTGCTCGAACGCGTCATCATAGGCGCGACGCAGCTGATGCCCCAGCTCGATCGCCAGGCTGTAGCGACGCTGTTCCGGGCGCTCCAAGAGATACCGCCCCAGCAGGAACGCGGCCTTTCTCGTGTACGGGAACGCGCCGGCGTGTTCATGCAGCGCGCGGGCATAGGCATCCATGTAGGTGCCTGACGATTCGGCGGCACGGCGAAGCCGACCCGCGGCGTTGTCGACGAGTTGAATGGTGCTTCCTTCGGTCGCGATCCCAGACCAGATCGGAACACCGAATTCGTGCCAGGGGACCGAAACGGGAGCGGTGTGAGCACCGCAGCGCTCGAGAACTGCGATGGCTTCGCGAACAGTGGCGTCGACGACTGGGTCGGAGTGCCCGGCGATGCCGAACCCCTGTTCGAGCGCGCCGATGCGGATGCCGGATACTCCGGCATCCAGCCCTTGGACGTAGTCTTGCTGTCCGTCTGCGATCGCGCTCAGCACCTGCGCGCAGACCTCGACCGTTCGCGCCATCGGACCGAGAGCGGTCAGGGACGGCTCGAAGATCGGTGTGCCATCGAGGGGAACAAGCCCTGTGGTGGGTTTGAGGCCCACGACTCCAGTCCACGACGCGGGCTCGCGAATCGAACCACCCGTGTCAGAGCCGATCGCGAAATCGACCTCGCCTGCTGCGACAACTGTCGCACTGCCGCTGGACGAGCCCCCAGGAACGAATCCTGGACTCGCGGGATTGTCGGGGAGGGGGCGCGGATGGCCCGTGATCCCTGCTCCGTCGTGCTCGAACTCCGAAAGACGGGTGGTTCCGACGATCCTGGCCCCGGCGCGCAGCAAGCGCTCTACAACGCTCGAGTTCCGGGTCGGCACGTGCTGCACGAGAGTGTTGCCTGCGGAGACGGGCACGCCCGCGACCTCGATGCTCGCCTTGACCGCGGCCGTGCGACCTTGCAAGGGGCCCGACGTTGCGCCGCCCAGATCGAACTGCAGATCCCAGGCGTGGAACGCGTCTTCAGATTCTGACGGCTCGTGCACCGCCATGGCCGGGGCGCCACCCAACGTCTTGGACGCGACTTCGTCGAGTACGCCCAAGGCGTTGAGCTGCTCAGTGAGCACCGAGGCCAGTTCTGAAGCTTCAGTGTCGGAGACGTGCATTCCGAGGGTGCCCCCGAGGTGGACCACTTCGGTGGGCGATATTGAGAGGTTCATACACTTCCGTAGACGGGGCGGGGTGGCGAACCACGAAGGGCTCGCCACCCCGTCAGATCGGACGCAGCGGAACTATGGCCTAGTAGAAGTACTTGCTGATGGCCTCGTCGTCGGCGTTCTCGGTCGTCGCCACGACGTTGTCGAGCAGTTGCATCTTCTCGACCGACTCGCCCTTGACCAGCGCGACGGCGGCCTTCACCGCGAGCTCGCCCTCGAGTGCCGGCTGCTGCAGGATCAGCGCGATGACTGTTCCGTCTTTGAGCAGCTGCACCTGTCGCTCCGAGGAGTCGTAGCCGACGATCGGAATGCCCTGCTTACCCTGTGCCTTGAGCGCGTTCGCCGCCCCTTCAGAAGCGGGCTGGTTCGGTGCGAAGATCGCGACGATGTCGGGGTGCGCGAGCAGCAGCGCCTCGGTCTTGGTCTGCGCGTCGCCGATATCACTGCCCGACATGTACTCGGTCGGAAGCACGTTCAGGCCTGGATACTCTTCTGCCGCACGCTGCGTGAATCCATCGACCCGGGCGTTGATGGTCGTCGCGGCGGGGCTCAGTCCGAGCACGGCGACCGTCCCTTCTCCTCCGACGGCTGCGGCGATCTCGTCTGCGGCCAAGGCGCCGCCCTGTTCGTTCGAGGCGGTGACGGCTGCCGAGACGATGCTGTCGTCGGCGAGCTGGGTGTCGACCGTGACGATGTACGCGCCGCCATCCGCGAGAGCCTTCAGCGGCGCGAACATCGAGTCAGCGTCGGTGGGCGCCACGACCACTGCGTCAGGACTCGTCGCCGCGAGCGCGTTGAGGATCGGTGTCTGTGCGGCCGGGCTGAAGTCGGCCGCTCCCTGGTAGACGAGGTTCACACCCAGCTCATCAGCGGCCTTCTCCGCCCCTTCTTTCATCGCCACATAGAACTGCGATGACGTCGAGCCGGGCACGAACGCGATGGTGATCTGCTCACCGTCGCCCGTGGGTTCGGTCGGCTCATTCTGTGCGTTCGTGCAGCCTGCCGCGCCGAGAGCGAGCATTGCTGCTACGGGGAGGGCGAAGAGCAGTCTCTTCTTCTGTGATCTCATGGTTCATTCCTTCATTGGACGGGACTGTGTTCTTGTTGCGGGTTCTTGCTAGGGGAGCGCTGGTTCCGTAGGTCATCGTTTTCGTGCGAGCAGTTTCGAGCGCTGCTGGTCAGCCCAAACTGCGACGATGAGCACGACTCCGATCGCGACGTACTGCCAGAAGGGATCGACAGCGGCCACGACGAGTCCCGTCTGCAGCACGGCGATGATGACCGCGCCGATCACTGTGCCGGCGATGGAAGCGCGGCCACCGAACAGGCTGGTCCCGCCGATCACCACTGCAGCGATCGAGTGGAGCTCGGAGCCATCGCCCGCGGTCGGTGACGCGGCCGACAGCCGGGCGACGAGCAGCATCCCGGCCACACCCGCCAGGCCGCCGGCAAGGGCGTAGATGCGGATCAGATGTGCGTCGGTGTTGATGCCGGCTCGCTTCGCCGACTCGGCGCTGCTGCCGATCGCGAGGGCCCGACGACCGAAGCGCGTCTTGGTCAGGTAGTACCACGCGATCACCGCGAGGACTGCCGCGACCAGGACCGGTAGCGGGATCCACCCGAACAGGTTGGTGAATCCGATCGTGGTGATGTCTGAGGGGATGGTGGCGATCTGCTGCCCGCCGCCGATCAGGTAGCCCACACCCGTTGCGATGCCGAGCATCCCGAGGGTAGTGATGAGGGGCGTGACCTTCATCTTCGTGATCACCAGGCCGTTGATCACCCCTGCTGCGGTGCCCGCTGCGATGCCGGCCGCGAACCCGATCGCGATCGTCGCACCCGACGGCAAGCCGGCCGCCATCAGGGTCGCCATGGTGAGGCCCCCGACCATTCCCGACATTCCCAGCACAGCGCCGACCGAGAGGTCGATACCGCCTGTGGCGATCACGAAGGTTTGGCCCAGTGCGAGGATCAAGATCTGCGTCGTCGCAACCGTGGTCGCGATCCAGGCGCCCTGCGAGAGGAAGTTAGGAGTCACGACTCCGAAGATCGCAATGATCAGCACGAGCACTCCGAGGGTCCAGAACGGACCCACCCGGTCAGCGATCGTAGCTGCGCGCACTCGTCCGGGCGTGTTCGACACGTTGCTCACCGCCTCGGATGTCTTGATCGGCTGTCCCTTGAGGTTCATTCCTCGTCTCCCTCAGTCAGCCCGGTGATCGCGGCTACCAGCGAAGAAGACGTGGCTTCGTCGCGGTCGAACACTCGGACGATGCGGCCCTGCCGGAGAACGGCGATGCGATCCGCGACCTCGAGCACGTGTGAAAGCTGATGACTGACCAGCACGATCGCAAGATCGAGTCTTTCGCGAATGCTGGTGATGAGGTTCAGCACCTCTTGTTGCTGCTCGACACCGAGGGCGGCGGTGGGCTCGTCGAGCAGAAGCACCTTGTCGCACCAGGTGACGGCGCGCGCGATCGCGACTGCCTGTCGCTGACCGCCCGAAAGATCCACGCATCGTGCCTCGATGTCTGGGATCCGGATGTGCACTCGATCGAGTGCTTCGCGAGTCCTCTTCGCCATCAGTGCCCGGTCGAGATGGCCGGTCAGTCTCCCTGCCCCGCGCACCGAGACTTCCCGACCGAGGAACATGTTCTCGACGACATCGAGGTCGAGTGCGAGGGCCAGGTCCTGGTAGACGGTTGCGATACCAGCCGCGCTCGCTTCGGCAGGATTCTTGAACTCATGCGCGCGACCTTCGACAAGTACTTCGCCGCTCGTCGGGCGATTGTTCCCAGACAAGATCTTCAGCAATGTCGACTTTCCGGCACCGTTGTCGCCGACGAGCGCCAACACCTCGCCTGGAAAGAGTTCGAGGTCGATGCCGCGAAGCGCGTGGACCCCTCCGAAGCGCTGGTGAATACCGCGTGCGGCGAGCACTGGCTGACGTTGAGCGACAGGGGAAGGTGGGCTCATGGTCCTGGTTGTCTCCGCTGACTCTCGTGACCGCAGGGTCAATGTACGAACTAGTGAGTTATGAAACCATGCGATCGCGAGCAGCGCAATACCGAGACTCGTAACGGTTGGGTATTGATTGTGAGAAGGGAAAGTGTCGCTAAGCCTTGGCGGGCGCGCGAGTGCCCTCGGTCAGCCACTGCACGATGAGATCGCCGATGATCGACCGCATCCTGATGAGCGATTCCGACGACAGCAGGTCGATGTCGAACAGATGTCCGAAGGTGCGGCCGCTCGCCACAGGGAACACGCAATAGGCGCTGATCGCGAGGTGGACGTCCAGCGCTGTGACATCGCGGCGGAACACACCGGCCTGCCAACCCCGTTCCAGAATCTGAGTGACGAAATCGAGGGCGGGTGTTCCGAGACTCGACAGCGACTCGATCTTGCTCAGAAAGCGCGCGTCATTGACGTTCTCGAGCGCGACGAGCTTCACGAATTCCTGGTGCGCCATGTGGTGGTCAAAGCTGCGCTCAGCGAGAAGCCGGATCGACGTTACGGGGTCGCTGTGCGCCACGTCGATCTCGCGTTCAGCATCGCGCACCTCTTGGTACGCCCGCTCGAGCACCGCGACGTACAAACCTTCCTTCCCACCGAAGTAGTAGTAGATCATCCGCTTGGTGCTGCTGGTGCGTGCCGCGATCTCGTCGATTCGTGCACCCGAGTAACCGCGCTCGGCGAACTCTTCCGACGCGACCGCCAGGATGTCGTTCTTGGTGCGCTCGGGGTCCCGCGTTCGAATCGTCCGTGCCTTCGTCATCCGCGAAACCTCCTGGTTATATCTCACCAGTACGTTACAAAGGATGCGCGACTCAAGGCGCCGGCGCAGTGAGCGGGTCGACACCCGCGCCGTACATTGCCGGCGTTTATGGGGCCGGCGGAGCCCTCCGTTGCCTGCGCCGCCGAGATGACAGAAGTTGCACGTTCTCCCGCGGCTGAGCAGCAGATTCTGTCATCTCGGCGGAAGGGTCGCGAAGGTGTGAGGGCGAGGGCTCAGCTGCCGAGTTCTTCGCTCACGTCGGCCGGGCTCTCGTAGGTGCGGTCGTCCAGGCCGTCGAGCAGGTCGATGATGTCGTCATCCGCGCCATTCACCTCGGCGGCGCGGAGCAACTCGTCCTTGGTCGCCGGGTAGTCGACTCCGCTCAGGTGCTTCTGCACCTCGATGGGGCTCGGGGTGTCGTTCATCTCGGTTCCTCCTTCTCGTCGGTCCCTCTTAGGGTCCGCTCCTGTGCATGGTGTTCCCATTGCGCGCCGCTGCGAAGACCACATCGAAGGTCGCGCGGCGCTCACTCCTCGGTTCTGAATCGCATGAGCTTGTGCGTGCCGTCGCAGAACGGTTTGACGGCCGAGGCGCCGCAACGGCAGAGCGCGATCGTCGGCCGAGTGCGAGGCACGGGGTGCCCGTCGCCGTCGAGGAGTTCGACGTCTCCTCTGACGAGCAGCGGACCGTTCGGGCAGGCGACGATGCTCGCGGCGCCGAAGCCTTTGATCTCGTCGTCGCCGTCTCGAGCATCCGCGGTCATGCGGCCTCCAGCGTGAACGCGTGCCGGAGCGAGGTCTCCCCGGCCTCCCACCGCGAACGGATGTGGTCGGCGGCTCGCCCATCGATCGTCAGGCACGCAGCCGCCCCGAACATGACGTCAGCCAGCAGTTCGGGCTGCGCCTCCACGAGCCCTCCCGCCAGATCGCGCGCCGCGATCTGCTCGTGCACGGCATCCGCTTCGACGTGCTCATCGAAGTAGTCGGTCACCTGGTCGCCGTAGCCGTTTCGCCGGAAGCCTTCGGCGATCATGCGGGAAGGCAGAGAGGAGGTCATCTCGAACGCGGCGAGGTGCCCGACGCTCGCTCCCCGGAGGCGGCGGTGCAGGCCGAACATCGTGGTTATGTTCAGTGAGGCGAGCGTGATCGCGGGCACCAGGTCGAGATAGGCGCCGTAGCTGTCGTCGAGCCCCGCCCCGCGCATCGTGCGCGCGTAGAGGTTCGCGTGAATCCGCTCCTGTCGGCCTCCTCCGTACTCGTCGGTCTGGATCTCGATCAACGCAGCCTTCGCGCGTCCCCGCAGGCGAGGGATCATCCAGGTGTCGGGGTCAGCCTCTTTCAAGGTGTAGATCGAGCGCTGGATGAGGAACTCGTGCAGCTGCTCCCGGGTCGCATTCTTCGCGATGTACCGGGCGAGGCTCGGACCGGGCGTCGGCGCTGTGAGCTCGAACAAGGCCTCGGCGACTTGCTCGGCGATCGGAAGGGGAAGCTCCGGCATCGTGACCGCGTCGCGCAAGCCCGCCTCGAAGCCGCGCTCGAGCTCCCCGCGCGCGGCGATGAGCGACGACGACCACTCCAACTCGTCGCGCACCCCGTCGATGCCGGTGTAGTGCAACTCATACATGAGGAACAGCGCGAGCTGCAGATCATCGTCGGTCAGGATGTCGGGGCTCGCGGCGACGGCTGCGCTCACCTCGTTGTGAAGCGCGTCGTCGTCGAGTCGTGTCGTCCCGTGGTCCTCGAGCCTCAGGTACTCGGTGAGGGCGGCACTAGCAGGGCCCCGCGGGGCAGGCATCTTCACGGCGTTCTTCTTTCACTCGACTTGGGTTCGCGACCTGCGGCACCGCCCTCCGTGGCTAGCGACGGGCACCGCCTGAGACGACGAAACGCTCGTGGCGTACCGTTTTCCGAACTATGGCCCGCAGGCCATGGCCCGACAAGGTGAAGCAGAGCACCGACGTCGGCGGTCTTCTGTGAAGTTCCCGAGTCGTCCGCAGCCAAGATCCCCAATTCCTGTGACGCACAGCGAGGGCCTCGTTCCTAGCGTGAAGAGTCAGCACCCCTGACCGGGGCGCTCTTGAGCAAGGAGGAGAAACGGATGTGGGAGCACAGCGAGTTCGAGCAGAACACCGGCCGCGGCGCAGTGGACCAGGCGACCAGGCACGAAATCGCCGACCTCGTGGCCGAGTTCAACTGGAAGTTGGACGCGGGCCGGCCTGAAGGATTCGCAGCGTTGTTCACTGAGGACGGCGTGTTCGCAGCCGCGGGGAAAGAGCACCGAGGAGGGGAAGCGCTGCAGGCCTTCGCCGATGCGCGCACCGCACAGGACAAGCTCTCGCGCACGTTCTTCGGCCAGCATCAGTTGCGCCGGGTGAGCGATGACGAGATCGAGGGCGTGCTGCCCAACATTCTCTTCATGGGCCCCGGGCAAGCACCGCGCACGCCTGACGTGTTCGCGGTCGCGGAGTACCACGACACCTACCGTCGCGTGGACGGGCGCTGGCTCATCGCGGAGCGCCGATCGGTGCAGGTCTTCAGTCGCCCGAAACCGTGAGCTGCTGCGGCTGAGCGTGGAGGCCGTGCCGGATGGCGTACGCGGTCGCTTCCGCCCGCCCTCGGGCACCGATCTTCCTGTACAGGTTGGTGATGTGACGACCGACGGTGTCGATGCTGATCACAAGGCGGTTTGCGATCGCGCGGCTCGTCATGCCGGCCGCCACGAGTGAGAGGATCTCGATCTCACGGGCCGTGAGACCGTCGGGCCGGGGTCCCGGGTGGAGCGGCTCTGCTCGTGCTCCGCGCTCGGCCAGCTCTGACAAGACGAGCGGGACTTTCTGCAGCACTGGCGTCGGAGGCCAGGCGGCTGCCCCGGTGATCGCCATGCTGATCGCGCGCGGCAGTTCCGACTCGCTGTCAGGGACGCGATTCGGCGAGCACGCTTCCACCCAGCCGCGAAGGTCCAGTTGCTCGCGCAGTTCCACCGCGTAGGCCGAGCAGAGCCGTGCGGTCTCCGGCGCACTCAGCGCCCGCATGGTGTCGCGCAGGCCCTCGAGGCACCACACGGCCCGCGCCTTGAGGCCGAGATCCACCGCGATCCTGAGACTGTCCAGGAATCGATGCGTGGCCTTCGCTGCATTTCCGAGAGACAGCTGGCTTAGCCCGAGCAGATTCAGATACGCCGACTCATGGAACCGATCGCCGACGGCCCGGATCTCTGCCAACCCCCGCTCCAGCACGAGGCGGGCCTGCTCGTACTCCCCATCGTCGAGGAGCATGCGCCCCAGATGTTCGAGCGGCAGGCTCGCGAACCCGACATCGCCAAGCGCTTGCAACGCGGATGACGCGGCGTTGAGATTCGCCCGTGCGAACTCTGTCTGGCCGGGTACGTCTGCCGCCAACGCACCGAGCTGTGCTTGAGCGCGGGCGAGCGACCACTCGTCACCCAACTCCGCGTAGATCTCGATCGCCTCGGTCAGTGCCGCGCGCGCGGCATCCCAGCCGTCCACTTCGAACGCCGCGGGGGAGAACGCGACGAGCGCCTCCGCGAGGCGGTCACGGTGGTCCGTCTTTCGCCATGCCTGGATGGCTTGGACGAACCGCTCGTGAGCGTTCGTGTATGAGGTGAGTTGCGCCTTGAAGATGGCAGCCGCGATCGCGAGACGAGCCGCGGATGCGTGTGCAAGCGCCCCCCGTTGTTCGATCTCCTCGATGTACGACAGCGCTTCGGTGTGGTGATTCCGGTGCACCCAGAATCGTTGCAGCAGGTCCACGATTTCAGCCGCGTCGTCGACCCGCCCGCCGTCGCGGTCGCTCTCGATGAAGCTGATGAGGTTGGCATGCTCAGCTTCGAGCAACTCGGCAGTGCGGTCCCATGCGGGGCCGCGAAGCGCCGAAAGTTCGCGACAGTTCTCGATCGTCGACTCGCGCAGGGTCTCGACGAGCGCCCGTGACGGCTGAGGAGAGCGCGGCTCAATGAAGAACTCTCGGTAGAACGGAGGGAGCTCGAAGCGAGTCAAGGTGCCGCTGGAGTTCGTCCGGGCGTTGAGCAGCCCGGCACCGACGAGCGACGACAGCAGCGGCATGGGGTTCGTGCCATGGCTTCCCAGCCCGGGCAGCCCACGCGCTCGGAGGGTGCGCAACGAGCACCCCGCAGGGAACTGCGCAATGGCGCGAAGCAGTTCGAGCTCGTCGGCGGCAATAACCGCGAGTCCCGACGATATGCTCGCCCGCAACGACGTGGACGGATCGTCCGACTCGACGAACCCCGCATCAAGGAAGTCGAGCGGGAAGCGCAGCTCGTCGAGCATGGCAGGCACGGGCAGTAGCGACGTCTGCAATGCGGCGATATGGAGTGCGAGCGGCAGCCCCTTCAATCGAGCGCAGAGTTCCCCCACGGCCGACAAGGTGGCCCGGTCGGGCTCGAAAGCTCGGGCCACCGTGGTGGCGCGGTCGACGAACATCGCAGCAGCAGGGTTGCTGTCGAGCCACTCCTCGGCGGATTGCGTCGCCGAGAGGGCGCAAGGAACCGCGAGCGGGTGCAGAGCCACGGGCCGTTCCGCAGGGAGCCCGATCAGCGTGCGCGATGCGGCGATGATTGAGAGGTTGGGCTCGCGGTCGAGCAATCGACGCACTGTGGATGCCGCCGCGCTACTGCCCGGTTCGACGTCCAGCACGATCACGCTCGGTGAGGCTTCAGCCTTCGGCAGCAGTCGCGCCGGCTCTGTCGAGTCGGCGCCGGAATCGGCAGCCAGCACGATGACTGCTTGGGGCTCGACGCCGAGCGCCTGGAGCGCTGCTCGAGCGAGTGCCGACTTGCCGACACCGGCCGAGCCGGTCACGGTCACCAACCGAACTCCGTCCCGCACGTGCCCGAGCACCCGTTCGAGCTCCTGCTGCCTGCCTCGGAACGGCCAATCCATGCGTTCGCCCTTTCCACCGACTCCGTAGTCCCTGTGATGCCCAGTGTCACACGCCGTTTCGCGATACCGGGGGGTGGCGGGGCCAAGATGCGGAGTTCCTGTGATTCCGCGGTGGCCGAGGCCCAGCGACGCTGAATGACAGCGACTTCAGTGATGAAAGTGAGGAGCGCATATGACCACCGCCACAGCGCAGCCGGCGACTCGCTGGCCGGCCCAGCGGGAGCAGCGTCGTGAGCACGCGCTCGCCCAGGTTGAACGCATCAAGGACCGAATCGAGGCCGGTGTTGCCGAAGGGCAGCGCGAGGGACGGCTCGCGCCTGACGCGGTTGAGGCGCTGCGCGAGTCGGGCGTCTTCGGCATCATGACCCCGGACGATCTCGGGGGAAATGTCGTCGACCCCGTGACCGCGTTCGAGATCATCGAGGCGATCGGGCGACTCGACCCGAGCACTGCCTGGACGACGACGATCCTGCTCGAGGGCGCAGGCCAGCTCGCGACCCAGCTCGACCCCGAGCGCGCGAAGGAAGTGTTCAGCGGCCGGTTGCCGCTGAAGGCTGGCTCGCTTCGCCCAGGTGAGGCCGAACGCGTGGACGGCGGATATCTCGTCACCGGTCAATGGGACTTCGTCAGCGGTGTGCACTACGCCGACTTCGTCTCCGCGACGTTCCTTGTCGAGGGTGACGGCGGTACGGAACGACGCGCGGCACTTATTCCGACATCCGAGGTCGAGATCCTCGACTCCTGGCACGTGCTCGGCATGAAGGCGACCGGCTCCACCACCTTCCGCGTCGAGCGCACGTTCGTACCCGACGACATGATCTACAACCCCATGGGCCCAGTTCGGCGCGATGACACCCCCCTCGCAAAGCTCACCATGGTGCCTTACGTGCTGCAGATGCACCCAGGCATGGTCCTCGGTGCCGCGCGGCGTGCGCTCGACGAGATCTCTCGCATGGCCCCCACGAAGCGCCGGGGGAGCCGCATCAACCTCGGAGCGTCGACGAGCCTCGCCGAATCGAGCTGGTTCCAGCGGGAGCTCGGTCAGCTCGATGCGAGTGTGCTGGCGGCACGGGCGCTCGTGATGACCACCCTGTCCCGAGTCGACCAGCGGCTTCAGGCAGGCGACGGAATTGACCTGGAACTCATGGATGCCATGCAGTTGGCCTCATCGTACGCAGGGCAGACGGCCCAGCACGTGATCACCAGGGCGTTCCGCCATGCCGGCGCTGAGGCGATCGCGGAGAGCGGAGTGCTGCCGCGACTGCTGCGCGATATCAACACGGTGCTCGCGCATGGGGTGCTCGGCGAGATCGGCTTCGAGCTGCACGGCGAGTTCATGCTCGGCCTGCAGACGCTCGAGACGCGGCGGATGATCTAGGGCTGCCATGAAGACGCAGCAGCTCGATGCCATCCCGGCTCCCGCCCACGGTTTGAACCCGAACGACTTCCGCCGCGTGCTCGGACACTACCCGACCGGCGTCTGCGTGGTCACCGCCATGGACCCCGACGAAGGTCCGGTCGGCATGACCATCGGGTCGTTCAATTCGGTTTCGCTGGAGCCGCCGCTGGTGTCGTTCATGCCGATCAAGACGTCGAGCACGTTCGCTCGGATCCGTCGAGCCGGCAGCTTCTGTGTGAACGTCCTCAGCGCGGATCAGGGCGATGTGTGCCGGCGACTGGCGCGTCGCGATGCCGAGCGGTTCAACGGCATCCCGTGGCGTCTGTCACCGGCGATGGCGCCCGTGATCGACGGGTCCCTGGCGTGGATCGACTGCCGCATCGACGCGGTGCATGAGGCGGGCGACCACTACATCGTGCTGGGCGAGGTGACCGCGATGGACACTGCTGACAACCCGGGGGCGCCCCTGCTGTTCTTCCAAGGCGGGTACGGCCGCTTCAGCACCCTGACACTGACAGCGGTGGCCGACGACGAGCTCTCGGGCAGTCTTCTGCTCGCTGACGCCGCGCGTCCGTATATCGAGCAGCTCGCCTCGAAGTTCGAGGTGGAGTGTCATGCGACGGGAGTCGTTGGCGACCACCTGATCCAGGTCGCCTACTCGGGCGCGATGCGCCCGGGCGGCGACGTATCGAAGGTCGGTCTCAGGCTGCCGTTCCTTCCGCCGATGGGAGCGGTCTTCGTCGCCTGGGCGGGCGAGCGTGAGTTCGACGCGTGGCTCGATCGAGCGGGGGTCGAGATCGACGACTCGACGAGGACCACGCTGAGCTCGATGCTCGCCGACATCCGCCGTCAAGGCTGGGTCGGGACTCCGGCCGATGATCGCTTCAAGGCGGTTGAGCGCACGGTGCACGACATGGCTCGGGCAGGACAGCTTCCCGCTCTCGAACGTGCCCTCAAGACCGTGCTCGCCGAGATCGCGACCACGGCCGTCCCCGCACGAGAGACGGCCGGCGCCAAGGTGCACTCGCTCTCGGCTCCGGTGTTCAACCGCGACGGCCGCGTCGTGCTCGCACTCACGCTCAACTGGCTCGGCGAGACCGCACCGATCACTCCCGAGCACCTCGAGGCCCTGCTCACTGCGGCGGCAGAGGTGACCCGAACCATCGGCGGCGCGACACCCGCCGACTACGCCCCGACGATCCCGTAATCACCACCCCACACAGTAAGGATGAGTTCAATGAAGAATCTCAAGAGAACAGCGTTCGCCGGCCTCATCGTCGCCGGACTGTTCACCGCGACAGCCTGTGCTCAAGGGCCCGCGGACACTCCCGCAGGGCCTGATGACCCCGCCGAGGTGCGCTCGGTCAAGGTCATCGTCTCGACGATCGTCGACACCTCCCCGGTGTTCATCGCTGAAGATCGAGGGCTCTTCGAAGAGCGCGGTCTCGATGTCGAGATCACGGCCGCCCCGAACCCGGGCGCGCGCATCCCGTCGTTGGTGTCGGGAGCCGCCGCCTTCACGATGGTCGGTACGGCAGATGTGGTGCAAGCGGCATCCGCGGGCATCCAACTCCGCGTCACCGGCCAGACCGCGCAGACCACCGACGACCCGCAGCAGGACACCGGCAAGGTCTACGTCGCCGCTGACAGCGACATCAAGACCGCCGCGGACCTGAACGGACGCACTGTCGCGGTCGGCGGACTCGGCGGCGGCGGGGAGCTCTCGCTGCGTGCCGCGCTCGACATGGAGGGCGCCGACAGCAACCAGATCAAGTTCCTCGAAGTGCCCTTCGACAGCATGGTCAACGCGCTCGAGACCGGCCAGGTCGACGCGATCAGCGGCGTCTCGCCGTTCACCATCGCTGCCGAGGAAGCGGGCGCTCGCTGGCTCATGTCGCCAGGCGCGACCGCGATGCCGGGCGCTTCGCAGCAACTCGTGGTCACCACCGAGGAGTATCTCTCGGCCAACCAGGAGACCGTCGACCTCTTCATGGATGCCTTGAACGAGGCGATCGAGTACGCAGGGGAGAACCCCGACGCTGTGCGCGACATCCTGCCGAAGTTCAGCAAGACGCCGGCGGAACTCGCTCAGAAGATGGTGCTGCCGGTGTACACCCCCGACGTCACGGCGGAGAAGATCAAGAAGTGGTCAGACCTGATGTTCGAGTACGGGTTCATCAAGAACGAGATCGACGTCGACACGCTCCTGGCAGTGGACTGACATGCGCACTCCCACCATTCGAGAGGCGGCGGCCATGACGGCCGCCGCCGGGCGGGAGCGGTCGGGGGGCGCGGCTCGCCGCGCTCCCCACCGGCGCACCCGCGGCAGGATGAGCAGCATCATCACGGTGATCGCGGCGCTCGCTGCCTGGGAGGTGAGCAGCCGTCTCGGCATCCTGCCGAACTCGGTCTTCCCGTCGATGTCGCAGACAGCAACCCGGCTCGGCGAGTTGCTCATCGACCCCCTGTTCTGGGCCGCCTTCGTCGAGACCGTGGTCAGCTGGATCGTCGGCGTGCTGATCGCGGCTGCCATCGGCATACCGGTCGGCATGGTGCTCGGCCGCGTCGCCTTCGCCTACCGGTCTACTCGACTGCTCGTCGACTTCCTGCGGACCATCCCGTCGATCGCGGTGATCCCGCTGATCACGCTGCTATTCGGCGCGACGATGCAGATGAAGATCATCCTCATCGTCTACGGGGCCGTGTGGCCCCTCGTGCTGCAGATGATCTACGGCGTGCGAGACACCGACAAAGTGCTCGTCGACACCGTGCACTCCTACAAGGTTTCGAAATGGCGAGCCGCCGCGAGCGTGCTCTTTCCTTCCGCGCTCCCGTACCTCGTGACCGGGATGCGCATCTCCATCGTCGTGGGCCTGCTGCTCGCCATCTCCGCAGAGATGCTCGGCTCGGCCCCGGGGATCGGGCTCGAGCTCGCGCTCGCCCAGACCGGAGGCGATCTGAGCCTCACCTACGCGTACATCGTCTTCATCGGGTTGGTCGCCGTGCTGGTCGACATCCTGCTGCGCCGCCTCTCTCGCGTCGTGCTGTTCTGGCACGCGTCGGTCAGGGAGGAGAAGCCATGAGCACTGAAGCCATCGTCACTGCCACGAGAGCCCGCGCAGGCAAGACGCCCAAGCGCCGCGCCCTCACGATCATCACGGAGATCTGGCTGCCGATCCTGCTCTTCGCGATCTGGTGGTTCGCGAGCGCAGACAGCACCTCCATCTACTTCCCGTCGCTGCAATCCATTCTCGAGGCGCTCGGCGAGATGCTGACCCAGCGGTTCGCGTCCGACATCGTCCCGAGTCTGCAGAACCTCGGAATGGGCCTCCTGATCGCCATCGTCTCGGGCATCGCCATCGGTGCGCTGCTCGGCTTGAGTCCCGGGCTCTACCGCGCGTTCCAGCCTCTGCTCGAGTTCATGCGCGCGATCCCGGGCGTTGCGCTCCTTCCCGTCATGCTGGTCATCTTCGGCATCGGATCGTCGATGAAGATCGCGGTCATCGCCTTCGGCGCGTTCTGGCCGATCATGATGAATACGGTCGACGGCGTGCTGAGCGTGGACGGCATGACCCGCGAAGTGTCGAAGTCATACCGCCTGAGTCGGTTCGATCACGTGCTCAGAGTCGTGCTGCCGGCGGCATCCCCGCAGATCATCTCCGGGATGCGGCTCAGCGTCTCGTTGAGCGTCATCCTCATCGTCGCGAGCGAGTACATCGCCTCGACCGAGGGCATCGGCTACATCGAACTCATGTCAGCGCGCATGTACCAGATGGACACCATGTGGGCGTCCTTGCTGCTGCTCGGCGTGCTCGGATACGTCGCGAATGTGCTGTTCCGCTACGTCGAGCACGTTGTACTGCGCTGGCACCGCGGCGTTCGCGGCAATACCCAAGGAGGGCAAGGATGACGCAACTCACCGTCGAGAAAGAGCAACTCGTGAGGCCCGCGCTGACCGTGAGCGGAATCTCGAAGACCTACGGCACTGGCGCGGAGGCACGGCAGATCCTGGGCGACATAACGTTCGAGGCCTATGACAACGAGACGGTCAGCATCGTGGGGCCGTCGGGCGCCGGCAAGACGACACTGCTCCGATGCCTGGCAGGTCTCCTCGAGCCCACGAGCGGCACTGTGCATTTGCGTGACCAGCTCGTCACTTCGCCGCCTGAGCAGCTCGCGGTCGTGTTCCAGGACTACAGCCGTTCACTGATGCCGTGGCTCACCGTGCAGGCGAACGTGGAACTGCCGCTCCGGGGCAAGGCGGGACTGACCAAGACAGAGCGCCACGAGCGGGCTCGCGAGTCGCTGGAGAGCGTCGGACTGGGTTCGAGCGGCAAGCTCTACCCGTGGCAGCTCTCGGGCGGGATGCAGCAGCGGGTCGCCATTGCGCGTGCGCTCGCCTATCAACCGACGGTGCTCCTGATGGATGAGCCGTTCGCGTCTGTCGACGCTCAGACCCGGTCTGACCTCGAAGATCTCACGCACCGGATCAAAGCTCGGTACAACATGACGATCCTGCTCGTCACGCACGACATCGAGGAGTCGGTGTACCTCGGCGACCGGGTCATCGTGATGTCAGGCACGCCGACGACGGTCACTGAGATCGTGCCGGTCGACATCCCTTATCCGCGTGATCAGATCACGACGAAGTCGACGCGTGAGTTCGCCGAACTGCGCGCGCACGTGCTGAGCCAGATTCGTACGACCACCGGCTGACGGGCGCGACGCGGGGCGTGAGGCGCGGTTGCAGGTCTGCAAGCGGGCCCATCGCGATCGACGTCCTGTGGCCGACGACGCACCTCGCCGCGGCCGCGAACGAGCACGAATAGCACCAGCAGAAAAGCCAATCCGAAGGAGCGACGCCATGTCGTGGGGACTCATCAGCGAGATGGGACATGTCAGCATCCAGACCCGGAATCTGGAGGCATCCGTGTTCGACGCCACCCAGCTGCTCGGCCTGCGCGAGACGGCCCGCAACGGGGGCACCGCGTACCTTGCGGCCGGGCGCGTGCATCACGAGCTCGTGTACGTCGAGTCAGATCTTGACGCGCTCGACGGGTTCGGGCTCATCGCGCGCGACGGAGACGCCCTGCTCGAGTTGCGCCGCAGGGTCGACGAAGAAGGCTTCACCATCGTGAGCGATCGCCCGCGGTTCGATGCCACCGAAGATGGCTTCTCGTTCATCGGTCCCGAGGACTTCGTGTTCGATATCGCTCTCGGGGTTCAGCATGATCGCCCAGCGGCGGGCGGGTTCGGGCCCGACCGGTACGGCCACATCAACTTCCACCCGCGAGATGTCGGAGGCATGATGCGCTTCCTGCGGCGGGTGCTCGACTTCCGGCTCTCCGACACCATCGGTGACGACTTCGCCTACTTCATGCGCTGCAACTCCGACCATCACGGCATCGCGCTCATCCGGGGCGAAGGAACGCTCCACCACCACGCATGGCAGGCGCAGAGCGTGGCAGACCTCGCCAAGCTCGGTGACCGCCTGCATCTCGCCGGGCGTGAACTGATCTGGGGTCCGGTTCGGCACGGCGCCGGTCACAACATCGCGGCATACTTCGTGGAGGCGAGCGGCGCGGTGGTCGAGCTCTATACCGATCTCGAGCAGATCTACGACGACAACCGGCCTCCGATCGAGTGGGGGCCCGATGACAACTGGTGGAACATGTGGAGCTCATATCGACCGCTCGAGTTCCGGCAGCACGGCATCGCACCAGTGCCCGCGGCGCGGCTGAAATGAGACGGATGCTGGAACGCCCCGACCCGCGAATGGCAAGCCGCGAGACCGACGGTCGCCTGATCCTCGGGCTGATCGCAGCGGCCCTGGTCGGGTTGAACCTGCGCCCTGCGATCACCTCGGTCGCCGCCCTGCTCGACACCATCGCCGAACACCAACAGCTGACGACTGTCGAAGTGGTGCTGCTCTCTTCGCTGCCGATCGCGTCGTTCGGCGTGACGGCGCCACTCGTTCCGGTGGTCATGAGAAGGCTCGGAGTCGAGACCACGCTGTTCGCTGCGATGGTCGTGCTCTCGCTCTCCCTCTGGCTTCGCGCGAGTGTTGACGTTCTGCTGCTGCCCGCGACCTTCACCGGCGGGGTGGCCATCATGTTCGGCAGTGTGCTGATCCCGCCGTTCTTGCGCTCGATCGCGGCATCCCCGTTCTGGATCGGCGTGACGACGACCATGTTCGGCATCGGTGCGGCCACGGGCGCCTGGATCGCCATTCCCGTCTACAAACTCGCAGGGAACGAGCTCACGCCCGCGCTCGGGATGTGGTCGATCTCGGCACTCGTCGCAGCGCTCGGGATGCTCGTGGTGGTCGTCCGCGAGCGAGGCCGCCGTACGAGCTTGCCATTGCGGGCTGCACCGCCTGTCACCGACGCGAGCCGCACATGGCGCCTCAACATCTCGGTGGTCGCGACCTTCGCTCTCATGGCGATGGTGTACGCGACAGTGATCGCATGGTTGCCTGTGATGCTCCAGTCGCAAGGAGTGGATGCCGCGGATGCCGGCGCCCTGCTCGCCTGGTTCAACGTCGCCGGATTCCTACCCACGATGCTGCTCGGCACTATCGCGAAGCGCCCTCGCCTGCTCCTCGGCTCGGCGATCGCGGGCGGAGTGCTGCTCGCCGCAGCGATGGCCGGATTCACGCTCGGGCAGCCTTCACTGGCGTGGCTGCTCGTGACGGTCATCGGAGTGGCTGAGACGGGGATCTTCGGCATCTCGATGTACCTGCTCGTGCGCAATGAGCGCCCTGGCTCGAGCGTGCTCTCTGCCACGAGTCAGGGGGTGGGCTACGTGCTCGGCGCGTCCGTCTCCGCGCTCGCGGGAGCCCTGCAATCGTGGTCAGGCGACTGGAACTTCTCGCTCTGGCTGCTGTGCGCGATCTCGCTCGCGCTCGCCGTGTGCGCTGGCCGTGCCGTGCGCACCTCACGCTAACGGAGCCGCCGCGCCGCGGCATCCGCATCACTACGAATCACCATGACGACAGGAGAACCGATGAGATTCGCCAGCTTCACCACCCCCGATGGTTCCGACACTTGGGGTGCAGCCGTAGACGGCGCGCTCTACGACCTCGGACCGAGCGGCGCCAACCTCGCTGACTCGCTGAAGGACGCGATCGCGGAGGGCCTGCTCGACCACGAGCGCATCAGCCTGCAGACGTTGCCGGCGATTCCCGAGCGCGACGTCGCGTTCCTGCCGGTGATCCCCGACCCGGCGAAGATCCTCTGCATCGGCGTGAACTACAAGACCCACCGCGAAGAGACCGGTCGCGCAGAGGTCAGCGCCCCGACGGTGTTCACCAGGTTCGCCGACACGCTCCTCGGGCATGACCAGCCGACGATCCGGCCCGCCACCACGGAGCAGTTCGATTTCGAAGGCGAGCTCGCCATCATCATCGGCTCACCCGCCCACAAGGTGAGCGAGGCTGATGCCTGGCGCCACATCGCGGGCATGGCCGCGTTCAATGACTTCAGTGTGCGTGACTGGCAGCGAGCGACCACGCAGTGGACTCCCGGGAAGAACTTCCCTGCGACCGGCGCATTCGGTCCGTATTTCGTGCCGGTGGCAGACGTCGATGACTTCGACGGTCTGCGCCTTGAGACGCGGGTCAACGGCGAGACACGGCAGTCGGCGCTGCTCGGCGACCTCATCTTCACGGTGCCCCAACTGGTGGCGCATGTGACCGGCTTCACCGCTCTGCGACCCGGCGATGTGATCGTGACGGGAACGCCTGGCGGTGTCGGCCTCTTCAGCGATCCGCCGCGCATGCTGATCGACGGCGACGTCGTCGAGGTCGAGATCGGAGAGCTCGGGGTGCTGCGGAACGTCGTGCAGCAAGAGGTCGCGTAGCCGCGGGATCCGCAGCCCGCCCGCGAGCCGGGCGAGCCGCTCGCCGGCTCCCCGCCCAGCCCGACCAGCCAGGCTCACCCCGGCCGACGACAGGCTCACACGACCCCGGGAACCGCACGCGACACTAGCGTGTTGACCCGGGGTCGTCATTCTTGTAACTTGAACGGACAACTGGTCAACCGATGGAGATTGACACCATGCGACTGAGTCTGGACCGCACGAACGGGGGCTTCCCGCTCTACGTGCAGCTTGCCGACGCGTTGCAGGCGCTCATCGCAGACCAGCGAATGGCCCCCGGCGACCTGCTCCCCAGCGAGAATGTGCTGGCCTCGCACAACGGCGTCTCGCGGGCCACGGTGATCAAGGCCTTCGATCTGCTGATCGAGCGCGGTCGGGTCGTTCGCAGCCAGGGTCGCGGCAGCTTCGTCAGCAGCCCCCCGATGGAGCGCGCCCTGCCAGAGCTCACCGGCTTCAGCGAGCACATCGAGAGCCTGGGTCTCGTGCCCGGCAACCGGCTGCTCGGCTACAGCGAGTTCGCCCCCGGCGACGCCGGTCGCCCCGAGTCGCCGTTCGGGCGCGAGGAGCGCATCGTCGTCGTCGAGCGGCTGCGCTCGGTCGACGGCACCCCGGTCGGCCTGCACCGCACCGTGGTCTCGGCGCGCCTCGCGACCGAGATCGGACTCACCGCCGAGCGCGCCGCGACGCCCGGGTTCTCGTTCTACGACCTCTTGCGCCGGCACGGTCTCGCGGTAGAGGCGGGCGAAGAGACCCTCCGAGCGATCAACGCCGATGCCCGGGATGCCGGCCTGCTCGAAGTCGAGCCGGGCGCCGCGCTCATGGAGGCGGTGCGCGAGTCGCGTGGTCCGAGCGGCACGCTCATCGAGTTCGCGCATGCCCGCTATCTCGGCTCGCATTACCGCTACACCGTGAGGCTTGCCCCCGAAGCGCTCGGCTGAGCGCCCGGACGGCGCGTGACCGCGCAGATCTCGACGTCGAGAAGGAAGAGAACCACCCGATGCACGCCCCTGACCCCTCTGCCGCTCCGCGCGGTCACTCGATCACGATCGTCACGCTCGGCGTGACCGACCTCCAGCGCTCGATCGACTTCTACACGGCGCTCGGCTGGCCGGTGTCGCCGGCATCCGATCCGGCCATGTGCACCTTCGTGCTCACCCCGAGCACCGTGCTCGGGCTCGTGCCGACCGGCATCCTCGAGGGCGATTCGGGCCTGCGCACCGCCGCGCGTGCCCCGGGCGAGTTCGGCGGCGTGACGCTCGCGGTCAACGGCCACGACGAGGCCGACGTCGACGCGATCCTGGCGCGCGCGGTCACCGCGGGCGCGACCCTGCACAAGGCGGCCTCGTTGCAGGACTGGGGCGGATACCCCGGGTACTCCGGCTACTTCCTCGACCCCGACGGGCATCCGTGGGAGGTCGCGTACGCGCCGTTCATCGAGATCCTCGACAACGGCAACCTGAAGCTGCCGGCATGACGGCGGCGGTCGATCGGATGAGCGAGTACCTCATCGAGACCCGTGACCTCGCGGTGTCGTTCGGTCACGTGCACGCCCTGCGCGGGGTGAACCTGCGACTGCGACCCGGCCGCATCACGGCGCTGGTCGGCGACAACGGCGCCGGCAAGAGCACGCTCGTGAAGGTGCTCTCGGGCGTGCAGCGTCCGACGAGCGGCTCGATTCTGCTCGAGGGGCGTGAGCACAGCTTCACGAAGCCGGCCGATGCGCACGCCGCCGGCATCGAGGTGGTCTACCAAGACCTCGCCGTCGCCCCAGACATGAGCTCGGTCGAGAACCTGTTCCTCGGCCGGTACCTGCGCAAGCCCGGCCTTCTCGGGCGGCTCGGCGTGATCGACCGCAAGCGCATGCGCCACGAGGCGCAAGCCGCGTTCGACGCGCTCGGCATGACGGTGCAAGACATCGACAAACCCGTGATCGGGCTCTCGGGCGGTCAACGGCAGGGTGTGGCAGTCTGCCGCGCATCGATCTGGGCGTCGCGACTGGTCATCTTCGACGAGCCGACCGCGGCCCTCGGCGTGGTGCAGACCGAGAAGGTCGTCGCGCTCATCCGCGGCATCCGGGCGCGCGGCATCGCGGTGCTCGTCATCAGCCACGACCTGCCGCAGGTGCTCGAGATCGCCGACGACATCGTCGTGCTTCGCCAGGGGCGGGATGCCGCCGAGCTCGACCCTGCGTCATCGAGCGTGCGCGAGCTCGTCGACTACATGACGGGCGCGAAAGAAGGAGGCCGCGCGGCATGAACGAGACGACTACCCTCGCTCGCCCCGGCACGGGCCGCACGCGCAGCAGCGTGAAGGATCGGCTCTGGTCGCCGCAGATGCTGCTGCTCGGCGTGCTCGTGCTGCTGTGCGCCGTGTTCACAGCCGCCGACTCCGAGTCGTTCGCGAACGCAATGAACTGGCGCAACATCCTGCTCGACGTGAGCGTGCTCACGGTGCTCGCGGTCGGGGCGACGCTGATTCTCGCCATGGCCGACTTCGACCTCTCGATCGGCTCGGTGCTCGTGCTCTCGGGCGTGGTCAGCGCCCTGACGATGAGCGCCCTCGGTGACTCGGCGGGGTCGCTGCTGCTCGGGCTCGTGGTCGGTGTGCTCACCGGCGCCGCCTGCG
The DNA here is from genome assembly GCF_029952955.1 of Ruicaihuangia caeni. Lineage (GTDB taxonomy): Bacteria > Actinomycetota > Actinomycetes > Actinomycetales > Microbacteriaceae > Ruicaihuangia > Ruicaihuangia caeni. The sequence goes on from NZ_JASATX010000003.1 coordinate 466,583, forward strand.
GGGCGGCATCCGGAATCGTGGTCGCACGCTTCGGCGTGCCGTCGATCATCGTCACGCTCGGCATGCTCGGCGTGGCGCAGGGCATCGCGCTGCTGCTCACGAACGGCGTCGATGTGCGCAACGTGCCGCGCTCGCTCGTGATGGGCCTCGGCAACGGCAATGCGTTCTCGAACATCCCATGGCTCGCCGTGATCGCCGCCGTGATCGCGATCGTCATCGGCATGATGCTCAGGCACACCGTGTTCGGCCGCAACACGATCGCGATCGGGTCGAGCCTCGAGGCGCTGCGCCGGTCGGGCACGAGCGTCGTCGCGCAGAAAATCGCGGTGTTCGCGCTCGCCGGAGCGCTCTACGGGCTCGCCGGGTACCTCTCTCTCGCGCGCTTCTCGACCACGACGATCGCCGGTCACGGCTCCGACATGCTTGATGCATACACCGCAGTGATTCTCGGCGGCAATAGCCCGTTTGGCGGCATGGGCTCCGTTCTCGGATCGGTGATCGGCGTGTTCATTCCCGTCGTGCTGCGAAACGGGTTCGTCATCGTCGATGTGCAGCCGTTCTGGCAGCAGATCGTAGTCGGCACGATCCTCGTCGCCGCGGTGTACCTGCACCGCGCGCGCCGCCGTGGTTGAGCTGCCCCTTGGTCCTCGCACCACCAACCATTTCCTGCAAGGAGAACGCATGAAAAAGCAGTACACCGTCGTACTCGGCATCGCCTCGCTGAGCGCCCTCGTGCTGGCAGGGTGCGCCTCGACGGCGCCCGGCAACACGGCTGGCGAGAGCGACGATTCGCTCGAAATGACACTTATCACAGGCAGCGGAGGCCCTTACTACGAGGCGCTTTCCTGCGGCGCCAAGAAGGCGGCGACCGAGCTCGGCATCGAGCTGAGCGTGCAGTTCCCGCCCGCGTGGGACCCGATCGAGAGCACCTCGCTGCTCAACGCCGCCACCTCGACCAAGCCTGACGCGATCGTGGTCGTGCCGACCGACCAGACCGTACTCGTGGCCCCCATCCAGCAGGCGGTGGATGCCGGCATCACCGTCGTCACGGTCGACCAGACGCTCGACGAGGCGGACGCCCACCTCGTCGCCTCAGCGGTCGCGACCGACAACGAGGTGGCGGGTGCCGAGGCGGCCGACGTCATGGCCGAGCTCATCGGCGGCAAGGGCACGGTGCTCGTCGACGGCGCCGCACCCGGTTCGAGCGCCGCCGACCAGCGCACCAATGGTTTCCTCGAGCGCATGGCGTCGGAGCACCCGCAGGTGAACGTGCTCGAAGTGCAGTACTCGAACTCCGACCCCGCGAAGGCGACGCAGATCGTCAACGCCGCGCTCGCAGCCAACTCCGACCTCGCCGGCGTGTACGTCGTCTACCAAGACGGCGTGATCGGTGCGGGAACCGCCCTGCGCGCCTCAGAGCGCGGCGGCGAGATCGTGCTCGTCGGCTTCGACACCGCGCCCGCTGAGGTCGAGCTGCTCGAAGAGGGCCTCGCGTCAGCGCTCATCGCGCAGCAGCCCGCCGTCATGGGCTACGACGCGGTCGTCGAGGCGCATGCGGCACTCACCGACGGTGCGGTGCAGCACATGAAGCAGACCCCGATCAAGGTCGTCACCAAAGACAACCTGGGCGAGGCCGATGTAAAGACGCTGCTCTCGGCCAGCGCCTCCTCGTGCTGAGTCTCTGAGCCCCGGCAGGCGCCGGCCGTGTCACGATGCGCAGAGCGGATTGTGGCGACGGCCGGCGCCTGCTGCATTCGTCCGGCTGACGGTGCTGAGGGTGCTGGAGGCTCGAGGCTCGAGGCTAGAGGCTCTGGCCGATCTCCCAGAGCCGGTCGGTGCGGCCAGAGATTGCCTCGGCGAGCGCCAGCGCCTGGTTGTCGGTGAGCGACGCCACGTAGTCGAGAACGCCCCGCGCGCAGGCGAGCCGGTCGCGGCTCGGCGTGCCGCTGAGGTCGGCGGTCGCGAGCCGCTCGGCGTCGAGCGCGCGGTAGCCGTCGTGTGCAAGTGCGATGAGATCTCGCAGCCGCCGGGGCGCCCGCTCCCGGTCGTCGGCGTCGTCGAGCCAGGCCATGAGCGAGTTCACCGAGCGCACGAGCACCCGGCCGAGGCCGCGCTGGTAGATCGCGAGGTCCGGGCGGCTGAGCACGAACCGCTTGTGGATGAACTTCAGCACCTCGACCTCGTGCCAGGGCTGCACGTCGAGCGAGACCGGGCCCGAGCGCGACACCGGGCGTGGCACCAACACGACGGCATCCTGCAGCCGTGCGATCCAGCGGGCGGTGAATGAGGCGAGCAGCCGTTCCGATTCGAGCGAGCCGTCGAAGGGCCGCGCGAGCAGCGAGTCGACGAGGTCGGCGCCGACCGCGGCGACGGAGGCGTGGAACGCGTGGTCGTCGGCGATCCACGCGTCGTCTCGGCGCAGCTTGCGCCTCAGGGCCTCAAGACCGGCCCCTGGCGCCTGGGTGTCGGTGAGCTCGCCGGCGCCGGCGCGCGCCCATTCGCTGGTCGCGTCGAGCCAGCCGCGGAACTCGGCCGCGATCGTCGCATGCCCCAGCAGGCCGGCGCGGTGGAAGTCTTCGACATCGTGCACCGAGTAGGCGATGTCGTCGGCGACGTCCATGATGGCGCACTCGACCGATTGCTCGAACGGGCGCAAGCCGCCGTGGTCTGCCCGGGCTGCCTCGAGGTCGGCCGCGTCGATGACATAGGCCGAGTGCTTGCGGATCTCGAGACGATCGCCGTGACGACGGATGCCGCGGCGCGACTCGGCACCGAGTGCTTCGGCATCCGTTGTGCTCGTCCATGGATACTTCGCCACCGCGGTGCGCACCGCCGAAGTGAGGTTCAGCCCGCGCTCGGCCTCGTCGATCACGTCCAGCGCGGTGACGATGCGGTACGTCTGCGCGTTGCCCTCGAAGCCGTCGGCGAGCCCGAGCGTCTCGCGCGCCAGGCGATCGAGCACCGACTCGCCGAGGTGGCCGAAGGGCGGGTGCCCGAGGTCGTGCGCCGCGGCGGCGGCCTGCACCACCACCGGCTCGATCGGCGGCGCATCGGGGAGGTCGGCGGCCTCGAGCTCGCCGCGAAGCCGCACCCCGATCGACCGCGCGACCGCGGTCACCTTGATCGAGTGCGTGAGCCTGTTGTGGATCTGCGCGCCCGCGCCGGGCTGCGAGATCACCTGCGTCACCGCCGAGAGACGCGAGTAGTACGGCGAGAACCGGATGCGCTCGATGTCGACGCGGTAGGGCGACTGGCCGCCGGGCTGTGCTCGCTCGTCATGAAGCCGCGACATCCGGTGACCACTCATCGATGCACTCCTCGGTTCGGCTGCCGTGCGCGGCGGACGGGGCGGCCGCCCGGCCGTGACCGCTCTGCGGATGCGAGCGGTCGTCAATCGGCGGGCGAGTTGCGCAACGGCTGGGTTCAAGGGTAACTTGACCGGACAAGCGGTCAAGTATGACGACGAAGTCCAACGCCACTCCGGCACGCCTGGGCCAGTTCGCCGTCTGAGGGATGGAGCGACCATGACGGAGAACACCGAGCGCGTGCCCACGGCGCTCATCCTCGTCGACGTAATCGCGTCGTTCTTCGAACCCGGCCAGCCCAACGCCTACCCCGAGGCGAACGACGCGCTGCCCGCGATCGCCCAACTGCTCGCCGCAGCGCGCGAACGCGGCACGCTCGTCGTGCACGCGGTGGAACGGCACTACCCGGGCCTCGACGACTTCGAGTTCCGCAAGCTGCCGCGCCATCACGAGATCGGCGACACCGACACGGCCTACGTGCCCGGCTTCGAGCCGCGGTTCGACGCACGCGAGGTCGAAGTGCCCAAGCGACGGTACTCGGGCTTCTACGCGACCGACCTCGACCTGCTTCTTCGCGAGCAGGGGATCCGCCGGGTGGTCATCGCCGGCGTGAAGACGAACGTGTGCATCCGCGCGACCGCGCAAGACGCGTTCGCCGGCGGTTTCGACGTGTGGGTGCCGCGCGAGGCGACCAACTCGAACCGTCCGCACCTGGCCGAGGCGAGCCTCGAAGACATCGAGCGGTACTTCGGCCGCGTGCCGAGCCTGCAACAGGCGCTGGACGCGTTGTGACCCCCACCGACGCGACCCCGCAGCGCGGGCCGCGACTGGCCGCCGTCGGCTATGCGAGCCTCGACTCGCGCCTGGCCGTGGCCGAGTTCGCCGGCGTCGACGCGACTAGCATCGTGACCATCCCCGCCGAGACGCCCGCCGTTGGCGGCGTGGCGCACATCGCGCGGGCGATGGCCGCGACCGGAGCGCCCACGGCGACCGTGAGCTGGGTCGGCGCGGATGCCGGGGGCGATCGCTGGCGCGCCGGCACCCCGTCGTGGCCCGCTCCTCACGACGGCGTCGCGCAGACTGCCGGCCGCACGCCCTCGTCGACCCTCGTCGAGATCGAGTCGGGCGGAGCGATCTGCCTGTTCGACCCGGGCGACTGCCACCCGCAGCGACTCACCGACACGCAGCGCACCGTGCTGCAGGCGAGCGAGTGGGTCGTGCTTACGGTGGCGCCCCGCCGGCTCGCGCTCGACGTGCTCGAGACGCTGCCGGCATCCGCCGGGCTCGCCTGGGCGGTGAAGCGCGACGCCGACGCCTACGACGACAAGCTGATGCGGATGCTGCTGCGCCGAGCGCAGCTCGTGAGCTTCAGCGCGGCCGAACGCGACTTCGTCTCGCTCAACGGAGTCGCCCCCGAGCGTAGCGTGAGCCCCGGCACGCTCGTCGTCGAGACCCGTGGCGCCGCAGGACTGGCGTGGACGCTCACCGGTGCGCAGGGCGCGGCCGAGCGCTCGGGCATCGTCGCGGTCGAGCGGGTGAGCGACATCGACACGACCGGCGCGGGCGACACCTTCGTCGGCACCCTCGCCGCGCGACTCGCGCAGGCCGGTCCGCTCGCCTCGATGGGCGACGAGGCCATCACCGCGCACCTTCGCACCGCCGCCGGTGCCGTTCATAAGCTGCTGACCACTCGGCGCACCGCTGCCGCACACCCCTACGAGAGGAAGACCTCCTGATGCCTGACCACGCGTGGTATCTCCGATGCGGAGCCGATGACGTCGGCGACTCCGCGGTGCTCGTGGGCGATCGCGGCCGAGTGCACCTCGCCGCCGAGCTGCTCGACGATGCCGTCGTGCTCAACGAAGACCGCGGTCTCACCACCGCGACCGGATTCTTCGACGGCGCCCGCATCACAGTGAGCGCCTTCGGCATGGGCGCACCGATCGCGACGGTCGTGCTGCACGAGCTCGCGCAGCTCGGCGTGCGCCGCTTCGTGCGGCTCGGCACGGCGATGACGGTCGGTGACACGGCTTTGGGCGACATCGTGGTCGCGCATGGCGCAGTGCGCGGCGAGTCGACATCGACCACCTATCTGCCTATCGAATACCCAGCGATCGCGGATGCTGGGCTGACGCGCACGCTCGAGAGTGCGGCATCCGCCCATGGCGCGTCGCTGCGCACCGGCATCTTCGCCACGTTCGACGGCTTCTACACCGAGATGTTCGAGACAGGATCTGGCACGACCGGCGTCGCCGAGCGGTACCGTGACCTCGCCCGCACGGGCGTCATCGCTACCGACATGGAAACGAGCGCGCTGTTCGTCGCTGGGCGAGCGCTCGGTGTGCAGGTCGCGTCCATGTGCCTCGCGAGCGTCGCCGGTGCGACGAACGACACGCTCGACCCAGCCGTGCGTCGCGAGGCCGAAACACAGCTGTTGCGCATTGGCCTAGCGGGGCTCGCGGCCGCCGCTCACACTGCCGCCGCCGCGGCACAGACATCCGCGCCAGCCGCGGCGACCGACGAAAGGGAATTCGTATGACCATCGGACAGGACTATCTCTCAGACGTAATGACCAAGCTCGCCCGCGTGCGTGATACGCAGGCCGAAGAGATCGCAGCCGCCGCGAAGATCTGCGCCGACTCCATCGCGGGCGACGGGCTCGTGTTCACCTTTGGCACCGGTCATGGCGGCTTCGCTGCGCTCGAGTCGTTCCCGCGGACGGGCGGCGTCACCGGATTCCGACCGATCGTCGAGTCGTCGATCGCGCTCATGCACCACGTGCTCGGTGACCAGGGCACTGCGCAGTACCGCTTCATGCACACGCAGGAGGGGTACGGCAAGGCGATCCTGCGCTCGCACCAGCTGAAGGACGGCGACTCGATCATCCTCTTCAGCCACTCGGGCATCAACGCGGTGATCCTCGACATGGCGGTCGAGTTCAAAGAGCGAGGGCTCAAGGTGATTGCGGTCACGAGCGTGCCGCACTCGTCGCAGGTGGCGAGCCGGCACTCGAGCGGCAAGCGCCTCTACGAGGTTGCCGACGTCACAGTCGACACCGGCATCCCGCTCGAAGACGCCTCGCAGTTCATCGACGGGCTCGAAGAGCCGGTCGGTCCGACATCGACCTCGATCGCCGTCGCGGTGTCGCACGCGATCAACGCGTCGACCGCGGCCGAGCTTGTCTCGCGCGGCATCACGCCGATGATCATGGTGAACACCAACTCGAACCGCACGAAGTTCGCGCACCAGCAGAACGACCGCAACTATGCGGAGCTGTGGCGCCGCCTGCGCAACCGCGAGTTCTCGGCACCGGTGGTGAAGTGACCGCCCGCGCGCTGTATCTCGACGGCGCGTGGCGCGCCGGCGCCCTCGGCCGCTCGATCGAGGTGCACGACCCGGCCACGGGCGAGCTCGTGGGCACGTCGGCGCTCGCCACCGCCGAAGACGTCGACGTCGCGGTCGGTGCGGCGAAGCGCAGCGGGGCAGCCTGGGCCGCCGCCCCGTCGGGTGAGCGGGCCAGCATCCTGCACCGCGCTGCGGCGCTCGTCCGTGAGCGCGTCGACGCCATCGCCGAGGCGCTCACGCGCGAGCAGGGCAAGCCGCTCGGCGACAGCCGCAAAGAGATCCTCTTCGGCGCGGTCGTGCTCGACTACTACGCCGAGGAGGCGCAGCGGGTCACGGGCAGCATCCGCGCCTCGCAGCGCCCCGACATCCGCTCGATCGTCGAATGGGCTCCGCTCGGCGTGGTCGGGGCGATCGTGCCGTGGAACTACCCGGTCGACCTCTACGCCTGGAAGGTCGCGCCGGCGCTCGCCGCAGGCAACACCGTGATCGTGAAGCCTCCCGTTGAGACGCCACTTGCCGTGGGCCTGTTCGTTGAATGCCTGCACGACGCCGCAGTGCCGGCCGGCGTGCTCGCTGATCTGCCTGGTGGAGCCGACATCGGTGAAGCTCTCACCGCGCACCCGGGTATCGCCATGATTACCGCGACCGCCTCGACCCGCACCGGGCAGGCGATCATGCGTGGCGCGGCGTCGACCCTCAAGCGTGTCTCGCTCGAGCTCGGCGGGCAGAGCCCGTTCATCGTGCTCGACGACGCGGATGTCGACGTCGCCGCGGCGGCCGCCGCGCGGCGCTCGTTCTCGAACGCTGGCCAGATCTGCATCGCCGTGAACCGCATCCTCGTCGCCGAATCGGTCGCCGACGAGTTCGTCGACGCGGTGGCGGCGCACGCACGGGCGATCCGGCTGGGTCACGGCCTCACCCCCGAGGTCACGGGCGGGCCGACCACCACGGCCGCGGTCATCGACGTCGCGCGCAGCCACATCGCCGACGCACTCGACCAGGGCGCGCGTGTCGTCAGCGGCGGTCGCGTGCCGGCCGGCACGGCGTTCGAACGCGGCACGTTCTTCGAGCCGACCGTGCTCGACCGTGTGCCGCGCGGCGCGCGCGTCATGCGCGACGAGACGTTCGGGCCGGTCGTCGCGGTACACCGGATGCCGGCCGATACCGACGTGGCCTCGGTCGCGGCGCTCGCGAACGACACCCATGCCGGGCTGGCCGCCTATGTATACGGCCGCGACCTCGACCGAGCCTGGGCAGTGGCTGAGCGGATCGAGGCCGGCGGTGTGGGCGTCAACGTGAACGACGTCACCGAGCTGCACGCGCCGTTCGGCGGCTGGAAGATGTCGGGTTTTGGGCGCGAGCTCGGACCGGAGGGTCTCCAGGGCTTCATGCAGCAGCGCCACATCCGCATCGCGCGCGCATACACCTAAGTAGGCCAGGGATGCCGTGCGCTTCATGCCTCAACAGGTGGTGTGTCGAGGCCAACGAGCGGCTCAGTTGAAGAGCAGGTGCGCCAGGTCGGTCGGCGTCTTCGCGACGGCGATCGCGTCGCCGCGCTCCTCTTCGAATCCGTAACCCCAATCGACGATGATCGTCGGGATGCCGTGGGCCGCGGCTCCTTCGATGTCGTAGATGCGGTCGCCCACCATGATGGGGCGACTCGTGTCGTGGCCCATCGACTCCAGCCGGCGAAGCGCCTCCTCCACCACGTCGGCCTTGGCGCTTCGCACCTCGTCGGCCGAGGCGCCGGTGATCACGGTGAAGTACTGTGCCAGGTTGAAGTGCTCGAGCATCAGCGTCGCCGGGATCTCGGGCTTGCTCGTCGCGAGCGAGACCGGCACGTTCCGCCGGTGGATGTCACGGATGAGTGCAGGCATCCCAGCGAAGAGCGCGGAGTCGTACGCGCCGACATCGAGGTACTTCTCGCGGTAGATCTCGAGCGCGCGATCGGCCTCGGCCGGGGTCAGACCCGCGCGGTCCCTGAAGGAGTCCATGATCGGAGGGCCCACCCAGTGCAGCATCTCTTCGCGGCTCGGCACCGGGAGCCCCATCTGCTCGAGGGTCCAGCCCAGCGTGTCGATGATTCCGGGGGCTGAGTCGGTGATGGTCCCGTCGAGGTCCAGCAGGATGCAGGTGTACTTCATGGCGAGACAAGCCTAGGTGCCTGGCGGAGCGGCGAACGCGCGCCGAACCGCGAGGGCGACGGTCAGCCGCGCCGCTGCATGACGTCGTAGCGGGCGAGCGCGTCGGCATCCATCGCCCGGCTGCGAGCTCGCCGAGCCTCGTCGAGGGCAGCCACCGGGTCGGACTCGGCCTCGGAGAGCGCGAGATGGCGCTCGCTCTCGGCAAGACGCGTGCGCGCCGCGGCGCCGATGACGCGGCGGTTGGCGGAGATGAAATCGGATGCCGCTTGCAGCTCGCTGCGCGCCTGGCGTCGAGCTCCGTCGAGCGCCGCCCGGGCCTGTTCGAGGCGCTGCTGCGCGCTTCGGGCTGCACCGAGCGCGGCGTCGAGCGAGTCTGCGGCCGCCTGCACACGACCGAGCGACTCGCGGGAGTCCGCGGAGGCGTTGCTCTGAGCAGCGGTGGTCGCGTCGTCGAGTCGGGTGATCGCGGCATTGATGCGGTCGCGCTGCGCTGCCTCTTCGTGCGCGTCGCGCAGCTTCGCCGCTTCAGCCCGCAACCCTGCGGCGTGGCGCAGTGCATCGTCGAGGCTGCGGCGCGTCTCCGCCCGCCCGAGTCGAGCTCGCGCGACGGTCTCCAGGTGTGCGGTTGCTCGCGCCAATGCACGCTCGCTCTCGCGTAGCGCAGGGCCCGCCGGACGAGTGACCACCGCCTCGGCGATGGCACCGGCGGCCGAGTCGGCAGCCGCCACGGCGCCGTCAAGCTCGCGTGTCGCGGCAGACAGCACGGCGCGGTCGTCCTGGCTGAGCTCGCCGGGCGCCCTTTCGCGCTCGGCGGCGAGGCGCGATCGCGCCTGCTCGATCGCGCGCCGCACGTGCGAGAGCTCGCCGGCTGCATCGACTTCGCGCTGCCGCCGGGCCTCGAAGTCCTTCGTCTCGGCACTCAGGCGTTCTGTCGCGGTGGTCGACAGCGCCGCGATGCGGGTCGCCCATTCGCGGCGCTCCCGAGGCGTGTCGGGCACCTCATCGTCGAGCAGTTGCTGCAGCCGGAACGCCTCGCGAGCCGCCTCCTTGGCCTGCGCGACCGCCACGCGAAAGCGTTCGATCGCCGGCGCGCCGAACTGGGCGAAGGCGAAGGCGAGCTCGTCCTCCGCCTCGCGGATCGCATCGTCGAGCTGCACGAGGGCACTGCCGGCGCGAAGCTCGAGTGCGCGGCTTCCCGTCTGGTCGTCGATGTGGCGGCGCTTCGCCCGGCGCGCCACGAGCACGATGCCGAGCAGCATCCCGCCCGCCGCCACGATCCCCACGACGATCGCCGCTGTCAGCAGGGCGGTCGTGATGGCTTCCATGGCAGAGTCCGGGTCAGAAGAGTCGTGAGTGGCTGTCGTCGAGCCCGCGCAAGGCGTCGTAGTCGAGCGTGACGCAGCGGATGCCGCGGTCGATCGCGAGCGTGCGCGCTTGAGGCTTGATCTCTTGCGCGGCGAACACTCCCTGCACCGGTGCGAGCAGGGGGTCGCGGTTCATCAGTTCCAGGTAGCGGGTGAGCTGCTCTACGCCGTCGATGTCGCCGCGACGCTTGATCTCGACGGCGACGCTGGCGCCCTGGTGGTCGCGCGCCAGAATGTCGACGGGTCCGATCGCCGTCATGTACTCGCGGCGCACGAGCGAGTAGCCATCCCCGAGCACATCGATCTGCTCTGCGAGGAGCTTCTGCAAGTGCGCCTCGACGCCGTCCTTCTGCAGGCCTGGGTCCACTCCGAGCTCATGCTCGGAGTCGTGCAGCACCTCATGGATGCTGAGCAGCAGCACGTCGCCGGTCTTCGACTGCGAGACGCGCCAGATCTCTGCGACTCCGGCGTCGACCTGGTCGGCATCCGGTTCGACGACGCTCATCGTGCAGGGCGGGCTCATCCAGTTGAGCGGCTTGTAGCTGCCGCCGTCGCTGTGCACGAGCACGCTGCCGTCGCTCTTGAGCATGAGCAACCTGGTTGCGAGCGGCAGATGAGCGCTCAGGCGTCCCGCGTAATCCACAGAACACCGAGCAACCACGAGACGCACCCCACGAGTGTATTCGAGCCCGCTGGCCAGAACCACGCGCAGGCTTGCCCCGGCCTGGTGCGGGGCCTGCTGGTGCCAGAGCCCGCGACATCCTGCACCTGCCTGGGCGTGGCGCAGCATCCGCGACCCCTGCTCCCACGCCGCCCGCGATGCGCGGCCCCCGCCTGACCCGCGACCCCTGGACCTGGCGCTCTGTGCCCGCGGGGCCTTCCCCTTCTCGCGAGGGTTTGCCGCACCCGCGAGGGTTGCAACCCGCGCACGCGCAGCAAACCCTCGCGAGAACACAGACGTCGACCGGGGGGCCTGGCGCAGCAAACCCTCGCGAGAACTCAGACGTCGACCGGGGCCTGGCGCAGCAAACCCTCGCGAGAACTCAGACGTCGACCGGGGCCTGGTGCACCAAACCCTCGCGAGAACTCCCCGCCGGGACGGCCGCGAGCCCGCGCGACCGGCTGCGTCAGCGCGCGCCGACCACCATCCAGCGGTCACTGCGAGAGCGGATGCCGAGCGTCAGCGCCCGCGCGCCGATGTAGCCGAAGCCGAAGGCCGCCCAGAGCCAGAGCAGCGCGGCCAGGCCCTCGGGCCGCAGCACCTCGAGCGCGACCAGCACCGGTGCGTACATCGCGACGTTCACGAGCCCGGTGATGGCGAGGTAGCGGGCATCCCCGGCACCGATGAGCACCCCGTCGAGCACGAACACATACCCTGCGAGTGGCAGACCGGCCGCCATGAGCAGCACCACCGGAGCGAGCCAGGCGCCCACCCGCGGGTCACTTGTGAACACCGGCGCGAGCACCGGGCTCAAGGCTGCGACCAACAGCGCGAGCGCGCCGCCGCCGAGCAGTCCCATGCGCACCAGGCGCCGTGTGACTTCTCGCGCTCGCTCCGCTTCGCCGGCTCCGAGTGCATGGCCGATGAGCGCCTGGCCCGCGATGGCCAGCGCGTCGAGCGCGAAGGCCATGGTCGAGAAGATGGTCAGCGCGACCTGCATGGTGGCGAGCGTGGCGACCCCGAACGACGTCGCCACCACGACGGTCGCGACCATCGCCGCCCGCAGCGACGCCGTGCGCAGCAGCAGCCACCCGCCCGAGCGCAGCGCTCCCCCGACGCCGACGAGCCCTGGGCGCAACGATGCGCCCTCCGCGCGCGCTCCTCCCACCGCGATCACGATGTACACGGCGGCCATTCCCCATTGCGCCACAACCGTGCCGGCGGCCGAACCAGCGATGCCCCATCCGAAGCCGTAGATGAACACGGCGTTGAGGCCGGCATTCGCGGCGAATCCGACCGTGGCGACCACCAGCGGGGTTCGCGTGTTCTGCAGCCCCCGCAGCAGCCCGGTCGCGGCGATCACCAGCAGCATCGCCGGAAGCCCCCAGAGCGAGACGCCGAGGTAGACGGCGGCGGACTCGGAGACCGCCCCGTCGGCTCCGAAGGCCGCGACGAGCGGGGCGATCGTGAGTGCCCCCAGTCCGATGAGCACGACGCCGATGAAGAGCGCCAGCCACATGCCGTCGATGCCGGCGCTGATCGCCCCTGCCCGGTCGCCCGCACCGAGCCGGCGGGCGACTGTCGGCGTCGTGGCATACGCGAGGAACACGAGCAGCCCGACCGCGGTCTGCAGGATCGCGCCCGCGATGCCGAGGCCCGCGAGCGGCTCAGCGCCGAGGTGGCCCACCATCGCGGTGTCGGTCAGCAGGAACAGCGGCTCGGCGATCAGCGCCCCGAGCGCGGGCACGGCCAACCGCATGATGTCACGGTCGAGGCGGCGCACCCCTCGAGCCTAGGACGACGGATGCCGTCGGCTGGCGCGCCGCGGAGGCCGCGTGCCGTCGGCCGGTGCGCCAGCCGACGTGCGCGCCACTTGGTCGCTTCCGCGCCACGTTGAGGTGGTGCGGACTCCACTAGGTGGCGCGCGAAGGGCGAGAGGGTGCCGCGGAGAAGCGCTGGTGAGGCGGCGGATGCCGTCGGCTGGTGCGCCGCGGAGGTCGCGTGCCGTCGGCCGGTGCGTCGCGACGTGCGCGCCGGTTGGTTGCTTCCGCGCCACGTAGAAGTGGCGCGGACCCCACTAGGTGGCGCAAAAACGGTGGCAGCGCGGAAACGGCGGCGGCGCGCGAGCCCCACTGAGCGGGGCGGCGAACGCCGCAGGGCGACGGATGCCGAAGGTGTGGCTCCCGGCATCCGTCACGCGCTCCGCCTCACGCCCTTCGCATCACGCGGTGCCGCGCCACCGCCCGAGGCCGTTCATGAGGTGGTACACGACGAGCGTCGCGACGGTGCCGAGCACGATGCCCGAGAAGGTCACAGAGCCGGCGTTCATGGTGAAGTCGGCGATCGCCACGATGAGGCCCACACCGGCGGCGAGCTGGTTCTTCGGGTTGGCGAAGTCGACCTTGTTCTCGACCCAGATGCGCACACCGATGATGCCGATCAGACCGTACAGCGCCGTGGTGATGCCGCCGAGCACTCCCTGCGGAATCGTGAAGATGAGCGCGCCGATCTTGGGCGAGAGCCCGAGCAAGATGGCGGTGATTCCGGCCACCCAGTACGCGGCGGTCGAGTAGACGCGCGTCGCTGCCATGACGCCGATGTTCTCGCCGTACGTGGTGGTGGGCGAGCCGCCCCCGACTCCGGCGAGCACGGTCGCCACACCGTCGGCGAGCAGCGCGCGCCCCGTGAGCGGGTCGAGGTCGCGCTGGGTGAGCTGCCCGACTCCCTTCACGTGGCCGACGTTCTCGGCGATCAGTGCGAGCACCACAGGCAGGAACATCAGGTACAGGGGCAGGAAGCTCACATCGAAGACCGGTGTGGTGAACTCGGGCAGGCCGACCCACGCGGCCTCGGCCACCGGGGTGAAGTCGATCTCGCCCATGGCGACGGCCACGAGGTAGCCGACCGCGACGCCGATCACGATCGAGAGTCGGCCGATCATGCCGCGGAACAGCACCGCGACCAGCACTACGGCGAGCAGCGTGATCGAGGCGATGAGCGGCGAGGCCTCGAAGTTCTGCTTGGCGGCGGGCGCCAGGTTGAACCCGATGAGCGCCACGATGGTGCCGGCCACGACCGGGGGCATCAGCGCGTTGATCCAGCCGGTGCCCGAGAGGTGCACCACGAGGCCGACGATCGCGAGGAGCGCGCCGACGACGATGACGCCGCCCAGCGCCGCACCCCGTCCTTCCGCCGCGACAGCAGCGGTGATGGGCGCGATGAACGCGAACGACGAACCGAGGTAGCTCGGCAGGCGGTTGGCCGTGATGATCAGGAACAGCAGCGTTCCGATGCCCGAGAACAGCAGCGTCGTGCTCGGCGGGAATCCGGTGATCAGCGGTACGAGGAAGGTCGCGCCGAACATCGCGACCACGTGCTGCGCGCCGAAGCCGATGGTGCGCGGCCAGCTGAGCCGCTCTTCGGGGTTGACGACTTCAGAGGATGCGACGGCCTTGCCGTCTCCGTGAAGCTTCCAGGGCAGGGCCATAGGGGGATTCCTTGGTCGTGAAGTGATGAACAGAGTGCTTGAACAGGAGGCAATCGGATGCCGAGGGCAACAGTGCGTGACGATTGCTCGCCTGAGAGTACTGGAGCGCAAGGGAGCAACCCCGGCGCGGCTCGCACGCCGAGCGGCATCTTTTCTCGCGAGGCGTTGCTCCTGGCGCCGAGACGGCGCTGAGCGCTGGCGCCGCGGCGGTCCCTGGCGCCAAGACGGCGCCCAGCGCTAGCCGGCGCAGCTAAGGCCAGAAATCGCCTTCACCCCCAGCGCAGGCGCGCCAGCGCGCTGGCTAGGGTGGGGGAATGACGCAGCCATCCGGTATCGCCCTCGACGAGCTCGACCCGGCCGTTCGGCCGCAAGACGATCTGTTCCGGCATGTGAACGGCCGATGGATCGATCGCACCGAGATCCCCTCCGACAAGGCGCGGTACGGCTCGTTCACGCTCCTGGCGGAAGCGTCGGAGCAGGCGGTGCGCGACATCATCATCGAGGCGCAGTCGGCCGAGCCCGGTACTGAGGCGCGCAAGGTGGGCGATCTGTTCGCCAGCTTCATGGATGAGGAGCGCATCGAACAGCTCGGCGTGGCGCCGATCACGGGGCTGCTCGAAGAGATCGACACCATTGACTCGTCGACGCGGCTCCTCGAGGTCGTCGCCAGGCTCGAGAGGCAGGGCGCCTCCGGCTTCTTCCAGCTCTTCGTCGACAACGACCCGGGCGACCCCGAGCGCTACCTCGTCTTCATCGAGCAGGGCGGCCTCGGGCTGCCCGACGAGTCGTACTACCGCGAGGAGAAGTTCAGCGGCATCCGCACCCAGTACACGGCGTTCGTCGAACGGATGCTGTCGCTCGCCGGCCTCGATGACGCCGGCGTTCGTGCCGCCCGGGTCACGGAGCTCGAGACCGCGCTCGCCTCGCACCACTGGGACAACGTGCGCTCGCGCGACAGTCGCGCCACCTACAACCTGACCGCATGGCGCGATCTGCCAGACCTGTTCGGGGGGTGGCTCGCCGCGCTGGACGCTCCGGCCGGCACCTTCGACGAGGTGGTGCTGCGGCAGCCGAGCTTCAGCGAGGGACTCGCGGGCCTCGTCGCAGACGCCGAGCGGCTCGACGCTTGGCGCGACTGGGCACGGTGGCAGGTCGTGCGCTCGTTCGCTCCCTATCTGCCGAAGCGCTTCGTCGACGAGAACTTCGATTTCTACGGCAAGACGCTCACAGGCACGCCTGAGATCCGGGCGCGCTGGAAGCGCGGTGTCTCGCTGGTCGAGGGCGCACTCGGCGAAGCCGTTGGCCGCATCTACGTCGATCGGCACTTCAGGCCCGAGGCCAAGCACGCCATGGACGAGTTGGTGGCCAACCTCGTCGAGGCCTATCGACAGAGCATCACCGGGCTCGACTGGATGACCGACGAGACCCGCGTCCGCGCCCTCGAGAAGCTCGGCAAGTTCACGCCGAAGATCGGGTACCCGGTCAAGTGGCGTGACTACTCCGCACTGCCGATCGACGAGGGCGATCTCGTCGGCAATGTGCGTGCGGCCGGCGAGTTCGAGTTCCAGCGCGAGCTCGCGAAGATCGGCCGGCCCATCGACCGCGACGAGTGGTTCATGACCCCGCAGACCGTGAATGCCTACTACAACCCCGGGTTCAACGAAATCGTGTTCCCCGCGGCGATCCTGCAGTACCCCTTCTTCGACGACTCGCGCGACGCCGCCGCGAACTACGGCGCGATCGGCGCGGTCATCGGTCACGAGATCGGCCACGGCTTCGACGATCAGGGGTCGCGGTTCGACGGGGACGGGCGACTCATCGACTGGTGGACGGACGCCGATCGGCAGGCCTTCGAGCAGCGCACCGGTTCGCTCATCGAGCAGTACAACGCCCTCGTTCCGAAGCAGCTCGACGGGCACAACGTGAACGGCGAGCTCACCATCGGCGAGAACATCGGAGACCTGGGGGGCCTCTCGATCGCGTGGAAGGCCTACCTGCTGTCCCTCGACGGCGCTGAGCCGCCGGTGGTCGATGGGCTCACTGGCGCGCAGCGCTTCTTCTTGTCGTGGGCGCAGGCCTGGCAGCTCAAGGTGCGCGACGAGGAGGCGATCCGGCTCCTCGCGATCGACCCGCACTCGCCGGCCGAGTTCCGCTGCAATCAGATCGTGCGGAACATCGACGCGTTCTATGACGCGTTCGACGTGCGCGAGAGCGATGAGCTGTGGCTCGATGAGGCGCAGCGCGTCAGCATCTGGTGAGCCGAGCCTCTGGTGCCTTCGACACCGGCACATCCCGCAACTGTCGTGGCGAGGCTCAGCGGTGATCGGCGCACCAGTGCCTCGCGACTGAACGGTTTAGTCCTCGTCTTGCGGACACTTATGACATGCGTGCGGTATGATATTGGCATAACCACCCGGATGCTTCGGCTACCGGGCGCGGCCCCCGAGAAATCGGGGGCCTGCTTCGTTCACGGCCAAGACGGCGGTTTATTGATGGTCCGTCCCTGGCTGTCTCGAATCTGTTGTGCGAACTGGAAAGCGGAGAGCGTTCCGCGACGGATCTGTCGCACGGTTTCGAGGCCTGCTCTCTCGAACGCTTTGTTGTACCGCGCGTGGGCCACGGATACCAGCGCAAGGGCCTTCCCGCGGGAGCTCAATAGTTCCAGGGGTGGAACCAGATCAGAGTCATTCGTAACTACCGCGAACGAGTCGGCACGATCTTCCAACGCGTCAACGATGAGATGAGATGCGAGGGCGACGTCGCTGCCTTTTTCCTCCGGTCGCTTGACTCAAACTGTGAGTACGCGCCCATCCTCGCCGACTTCTTGAGGGTGGACCGGCAGGTGTTGCTTCACGAAGTTGAACTTGCCCTCGATGATTTCGACGTTCGTTGTTCGGAGCGCTCGCCAATAGACCTGTTGCCGTTGGCCAATGCCGGGATCATTAGTTAGTGGTTTAAGCGCGGCGGTGAAGAACTTGACTCCCACCACTTCGCGATGGGGAAAGAGCCGACACGCGAGCGCTTCAAGGTCAAGCCACTTGAACTCAGGAAACTCGCGTTGTGAATCGCCCCGGGTTTAGTGGAGGGCGAGTTCTCCCAGAGCCGACTGGTTCTGGGAGTTGATCTCACGGTAGTAGC
>NZ_JASATX010000004.1 GCF_029952955.1 Ruicaihuangia caeni
GGCGACAGCGAAATGACAAACGCTCCGAACCCAAAATTGTGGGTTCGGAGCGTTCACGATGTCTTGAGACATCACATTTGTCGGGGTAACAGGATTTGAACCTGCGGCCTCGTCGTCCCGAACGACGCGCGCTACCAAACTGCGCCATACCCCGTCACCGCACGAGTGCGGCAACTTGTCAAGAATACCCGATGTCGGCCGGGGTCAGCGTCAGCAGCACAGCCTCGGGCGGACACGCGAACCGCACGGGCGCATAGATGCTCGTGCCGATGCCTGCCGAGACGTTCAGGTAGGAGGCGCCGCGGGCATGCCGCCACACGGTCAAACCCGACGCGAGCGAACGCGGTAGGTCGCAGTTCGTCACCAGTGCGCCCACTCCGGGCACGCACACCTGACCTCCGTGGGTGTGGCCGGCGAAGATGAGATCCGCACCCTGGGTGACGAACGAGTTCAGCACGCGTTGGTACGGGGCGTGCGTCACGGCGATCCGCACGGTCTCCGGCTTCATCGCGTCGTGCTGCCAGCCGACGTTCTCACGCATCTCATCGATCTCACGAGCCAGCCGATCAAGCCTGTCCCACCCGCGGTGCGCATCGGCTGTGCCGAAGAACTCGATGTTCGAGCCATTGATCGTCATCGCTCGAGCGGTGTTGTCGAGGCTGAGCCATCCGAGCTCGCCCTCGAAGAACTCGTCAAGCGGCGCGATGTCGAGTTCGGGTGAGCGCTCGCGCGACTTCGAGGGCCCGGTCAGGTAGCGCAGGGGGTTCTTCACGACGGGAGCGAAGTAGTCGTTCGAGCCGTGCACGAAGACTCCAGGGATGCCCTTGAACGGCTCAAGTGCACGCTTGACGCCGCTCAGGCCTTCCGCATGACCGATGTTGTCGCCCGTGTTCACAACGAGGTCGGGCTCCAGATGCACCAGCGACCGCACCCAGTCCTGCTTCGCACGCTGCCACGGAGCCATGTGGAGGTCGGCGATGTGCAGCACCGTCAGCGGCCGGGCGCCCGGGTCGAGCACCGGCAGCACCTCGTTGCGTACGCGGAACGCATTCCGCTCCACCGCCGTGGCGTAGGTCGCGACGCCCGCGCCGGCGGCGGTCAGCGCCATGGCGACCGCCCCCAACGAGGTGCCGAGGGTGCTCCTTCGCGTCACGGGCAGCCGGGGTCCTCGCCGTCGGCATCACTGATCACCGTCAGCGTGATAGCCGCGTCCTTGGTGGTGCCTGCGCCAGCGGCGGGGTCAGACGACTTCACGCGACACACCTGGCCCGGGGGCCCCTCCACGAAGCTGTAACTCACCCTCGACGCACTGAATCCCTCGGCGATCAGCGTGTTCAAGGCTTCATCGGTCTGTTGGCCGACGACATCCGGCATGGTCGCCTTCAGCGAGCCGTCACTGGTGTACACCGTGATGGTCGTTCCGCGAGGCACGCTGGCGCCTGCTCCGGGATCAGTCTGTGCGATGAGTCCCGCGTCGAGCGACGAGGCGATCGGTCCGCCGTCCTCGAAGTTGAACCCGAGGCTCTCGATGAGCTCACGCGCGCTGTCGACGCTCTGGCCGGTGAGGTCGGGCACCGGGGCGTTGTTGCCGGTCAGGAACGAACGGTTGGGCTCGGGCCAGTCGTTGCCGCCCCAGAAGGTCTGCCACTGGGTGTTCAACTGTCGTTGAACTGCGTGGCGCAGCCGGCTGCCGGCCATTCCGTTGATGTACGTGCGCGACATGGCTTGCGTGCCCTGCACGTTGCCGACCCAGGTGACACCGGCGATCGACGTCGTCGCGGTCGCGACCCAGGTCTGGTTGTAGGCATCCGTCGATCCGGTCTTGCCGAAGATCGGAACCGAGTTGTAGGGCCTCGACGCAACCGCGGTACCGCCGCCCATGAGGGTGCGCTTCATCGCGTAGATCATGGCGTCCGCGATCTCTGGATCGAGCGTCTGCCGGCAGTTCGGGTTTGGGACCTTGAGCTCCTCGCCATTCGGCGTCGTGACGCGGTCGATGCCGGTCGGCGTGCAGGTGAGACCGCGCGCCGAGATCGACGCGAACGCGTTGGCGATGGTGAGCGGCGCGAAGGTGTCATCGCTTCCGCCGATGACGCTCGCGAGCACGGTCATCATGTCTGAGCCGTCCTTCTCGCCGGTCGCCGTGTGCATGCCGAGTGAGGCGGCGGTGTCACGGATGTCGCAGATGTCGAGCTCCTGCGCCATATCGACGAACGCGTTGTTGTTCGAGGTGGCGGTTGCGTTGACGACATTCGTGTTCGTCGGCGACGAGCTGTCGTTCTTCGGCTTCCAATCGGCGCCGCCCATGGGCGAACCGCATCGGGTGAACGTGCTCTGCCGCCAGGTCTGCGGCTTGCCGGTCACCACTTCGTTCAGCCCGTGGCCGTCCTTCAGCCACTGACCGAGCGTGAAGATCTTGTAGATCGACCCGGGTTGGAATCCGCGCGAACCGCCGCGATCGTAATCGGTGCTGTAGTTCACGGCGCTCGTTCCGGGTCCGCCGCCGGCGGCGGTGTCGTTGAACGAGGTGTTCTGCGTCATGTAGATGATGCGACCGGTGCCCGGCTGCACCCCGACAGTGGACGACCCGAGCTGGAAGCGGTCGTCATACGAGGGCACCCACTGGCGCATGGTGGCCTCGGCGGTCGCTTGCGCGCCGATGTCGAGCGTCGTGTAGACGTCGTACCCCTTGCGGAAGGCCTGTCGGCGGTCGTCGGCGGTCTCGCCGAAGGCCGGGTCGTTGAGCAGCGTCTTGACGACGTAGTCGCAGAAGTACGGTGCGATGCTGGCCGCCATGCAGCCGTTGTTGAGCGGCGTGAGCGTCGGCTCGATCGGGGTCGCGATCGCTTCGTCGTACTGCGCCTGGTCGATCGACTTGTACTTCAGCATCTGGCCGAGGATGTAGTCACGACGGATCTTGTTGCGCTCGTAGTTGTCCGGGCTCTCGAGCGAGCGGGATGCCGGATACTGCACGATCGCGATCAGACTCGCCGCCTGCGCCGGGGTGAGGTCGGTCGCGTTCACGCCGAAGTAGCGCTGCGCTGCGGCCTGGATGCCATAGGTGGTGCCGCCGAAGTTAGCGATGTTGAGGTATGCCAGCAGGATCGTCTGCTTGTCGTAGCGCTTCTCGAGCCCGATCGCGAGCTTCATCTCTTTGAGCTTGCGATCCATGCTCGGCTCGACTGCCTCGGTGTACGCGGCCTTGCGCGCTTCGGGGTCCTCGAGCTGGTTCGCGGCTTCGATGTTGATGTTTCGGATCACCTGCATGGTGATCGTCGAGCCACCGCTCTCGACCTCGCCGGAGCGAACGTTTGACGCGAGCGCGCGCATGATCGACTGCATGTCGACGCCGCCGTGCTCGAAGAAGCGCGCGTCTTCGCCGTAGACCGCGGCATCCTTCGCGTACTGCGAGATTTCGTCCCAGCCCACCTCTTCACGGTTGGTCTCGAAGATCGTGGCGAAGGGCACGGGCTGGCCGCCCTGAGTGCCGTACAGCGTGACCTTCTGGGCGAGGTCGTCGCCGAGCGTCGCGTACTCCGGAAGTTCGTTGAAGATGCCAACAGCGTTGTTCGCAGTCATTCCGGTGACGGCGATCGCCGGTGTCACCATGATCGCCACGAGCAGCCCGGCGAGACCGCTGAATCCCAGCATGCCGAGGATGGCTCCGAGCACACCGGAGCGCCGTGATTCTTGGGCAGACATACGAGTAGGGTACGGGAAGAACCACGCCGCCTAGCTGAACGGAAGCCGCGCAATGCGCACTTGGGAATACCTCACTACGCCGTTGATCGTGCACAACACGACCGCAATTCTGAACAATTGGGGCGAACAGGGGTGGGAACTCGTGCAGGTCGTCACCGGCCCGGAAGGCGGACTCGTCGCCTACTTCAAGCGTGAGAAGGCGCAAGCATGATCGCTGAGCGGATGCGTGAGCTCGGCCTCGAGCTTCCGGCCGTCGTCACGCCGCTCGCAGCGTATGTGCCGGCAGTCGTAAGCGGCCACCTCGTCTTCACCGCCGGGCAGTTGCCGATGCGCGATGGCGCGCTGATGGCCACCGGCAAGGTCGGCGCCGAGGTGACGCCCGAGGTCGCGAACGAGTGCGCCCGGGTCGCGGCGCTGAACGCGCTTGCGGCCGTGCACGCGGCGATCGGTTCACTCGACCGCATCACCCGCATCGTGAAGGTCGTCGGGTTCGTGGCGTCTGTGCCGACGTTCACGGGACAGCCCGGCGTGATCAACGGCGCTAGCGAGCTGCTCGGCGAGATCTTCGGCGAGGTCGGCAAGCACGCGCGCTCTGCCGTCGGCGTGCCCGTGCTGCCGCTCGACGCTCCGGTCGAGGTCGAGCTCGTGGTCGAGTTCGCCTGAGCGCTCCGGCGGCTCGGCTCAAGCCCGCGAGGGGCAGATCGGCTCGCGCGTGCGAGCGGCACGCCCGCTCATACCCAGTACGACGAGGGGCGGATGCTGCGGGGTGATCCCCGAGCATCCGCCCCTCGTTTCGTATCCGCGCGTTACCCGCCCTTGCTGCCGGCCCGCGTCAGTGACCAACACTGGCGAGTGCTCCGTCGAGCGAGCGACCGGACGTCCATTGCCTCGCGGCTCAGTGCACCGTCGCCGTGATGACCGACATCACTGACGTGTCGGCGAGTGTCGTGGTGTCGCCGACCTCACGCCCTTCGGCGACGTCTTGCAGCAGACGACGCATGATCTTGCCCGACCGCGTCTTCGGCAGTTCGGTGACGATGTAGACCTTCTTGGGCCTCGCGATGGCACCGATCTGCTCGGCGACGTGCGCGCGCAGCAGCGCCGCGGCCTCGTCGTTGGTCTGCGCTTCGCTCTGCTTGGCACGCAGGATCACGAAGGCCACAACGGCCTGACCGGTTGTCTCGTCGGATGCGCCGACGACCGCCGCCTCGGCGACGATCGGGTGCGACACCAGCGCCGACTCGATCTCGGCGGTCGACAGGCGGTGGCCCGACACGTTCATCACGTCGTCGACCCGGCCGAGCAGCCAGATGTCGCCGTCCTCGTCGAGCCGCGCACCGTCGCCGGCGAAGTACATGCGTCGCTGCGGCGTGCCTTCGAAGTCGAACTTCTCCCAGTACGTCTCGATGAAGCGTTCCGGGTCGCCCCAGATGCCGCGGAGCATCGCGGGCCAGGGCTCGGTCGCAACCAGCAGGCCCCCGTTGCCGTTTCCTACGTGCTTGCCGTTGTCGTCGAGCACGTCGATCGCGATGCCAGGGATCGGCGTCTGGGCGCTGCCCGGCTTCGCTTCGGTGATGCCAGGCAGCGCGGAGATCATGATGGCGCCGGTCTCGGTCTGCCACCACGTGTCGACGACGGGCGTCTTGCCGCCACCGATGATGTCGCGGTACCAGATCCACGCCTCCGGGTTGATCGGTTCGCCGACCGAACCCAGCACGCGCAGTGACGAGAGGTCGAAGCGCTGCGGGTGTTCGCGGCCGATCTTCATGAACGAACGGATCGCCGTGGGCGCCGTGTAGAGGATCGACACCTTGTACTTCTCGATGATCTCCCACCAGCGACCCGGGTGCGGCGTGTCAGGGGTGCCCTCGTACATGACCTGCGTGGCGCCGTTCGCGAGCGGCCCGTAGACCACATAACTGTGTCCGGTCACCCAACCGATATCGGCGGTGCACCAGAACACGTCGGTCTCAGGGTGCAGGTCGAAGACGGCGCGGTGGGTGAACGACGCCTGGGTGAGGTAGCCGCCAGAGGTGTGGAGGATGCCCTTGGGCTTTCCAGTGGTGCCGGAGGTATACAGGATGAACAGCGGGTTCTCGGCCTCGAAGCCTTTCGCCTCGTGGTCGGCGTCGACCTGCGCGAGCTCCTCGTGCCACCACAGGTCGCGGCCCTCGGTCCAGTCGATCTCATTGCCGCCGCGCTTGACGACGAGCACGCGCTTGACCGATTCGCCGCCCCTTGCGAGCGCCGTGTCGACCGCCGGCTTGAGCGGGAACACCGAGCCCTTGCGGTAGCCGCCGTCGGCCGTGATCACGAGCTTCGCCTGCGCGTCTTCGATCCGCGAGCGCAGCGAGTCGGAGCTGAAGCCACCGAAGACGACCGAGTGCACCGCGCCGATGCGGGCAACAGCGAGCATCGCGATGACCGCTTCAGGAATCATCGGCAGGTAGATCGCAACGCGATCGCCCTGACGGATGCCGAGCGCCGTCAGCAGGTTGGCCGCACGCTTCACCTCAGCGGTCAATTCGGCGTACGTGATCGAGCGGCTGTCGCCGGGCTCGCCCTCCCAATGCAGCGCGACCCTGTCGCCGTGACCCGCCAGTACATGCCGGTCGAGACAGTTGTAGGCGACGTTGATGCGGCCGTCTGCGAACCAGCGGGCGAAGGGCGCGTTGGTCCAGTCGAGCACCTGCTCGAACTTGGTGTGCCAATGCAGAGCCCGCGCCTGCTCGGCCCAGAAGCCGAGACGGTCTTCCGCGGCGCGTTCGTAGAGCTCTGGAGTCGCGACCGCCTGGGCAGCGAACTCAGGGCTGGGCGCGAACCGCCGGTTTTCGTGCAGCAGCGTTTCGATCTGGGGAGCGTTCATGTGTACGAGATGGTCCTTGTCGATGCCACGGGCGGCCCGGATCGCCGTGTGTTGTCTTCATTGAACGGCTCCGATCCTATTCCGATCCGCTGACGAACGAGCAGCGCTCGCTGTCACTGACCGAAATGCTGCCGTGCCTCGATCGCTGAGTCGAAGGGCCGCCCACCAGCCCCGCGGCGCCCAGATTCCTCCACCACACAGCTGGCTGTGTACCTGCTCACAATGCCTGAAAGTGCTGATCGCGGCGGGATGCTGCGCGCTACACTGATGGCACCGAATCTCGATTCGGGTGCGGCGGAATCGATTCCCCCCAATCATCCGCAGCAGTGGCGGCGCCAGTTCCCCCCAACCGGCGCCGCCCCTCTCTTTAACTCGCGAGTCCGGGCTCACCTCGCGAGCTTGAACGCCTTGCAAGGCCGGCCTCCTCAGTTCCGTCCAGCCACCGGGCGTTCCCCACGTGCTGTGCAAGGGCTCCCTCGCATCGATGCGGTCGGCAGGCTCATGGCATGACTCTCAGCAGCGCCTCATCGACCGCACCACGGACTGGGGTCCCTCTCCGCGAAAGCTTGTCGAGCGATTCGCTCGCCGGTGGCGTCCCGTGGACGCCCGGCGCCAGCGGCTCCCCGCAACGCGCCGATCCGCGGTTCGTCGCGGTACCCCCGCCGGATGTGTGGATCGCCTCAGGAAACGTCCGCTCTGGGGCATCCCGCAGCGCGCCGTTCGCTGTACGCGAGGGACCGGGCGCGACGACACCGAGGGAATCTTTGTCGGTGCCGCTGCACGCGCCTGTGCCGGGCGACGAGGTGTTCGGCGCCCTCGCTTCGCTGCTGCGCGACGAGCGCATCACCGACATCGTGGCGAACGGTGCCGGCCCGGTGCTCGTCGATCGAGGCGATGGCTTCCACTCCGCAGGCGTCCATCTGGAAGAGCCAGAACTGCGCGCTCTCGCCGTGGCTCTCATCGCAGCGGGCGGGCGACACGTCGACGAAGCCAATCCCTGCATCGACGTTCGGCTCGGGGCCGGCATCCGCGTTCATGCCGTGCTCCCCGTGGTCTCGCCGTCGGGCACGCTGCTCTCGATCCGGGTGCCCGGCGGGCGACCTCCCGACCTCGCGACCCTCGAGGGTTCCGGATGCTTCGAGAAGGTGCCGCGAGAGCACGTGCAGGCGTTGGTCGATCGGCGCGCCAACGTGCTCATCACCGGCGCGGGCGGCGCGGGCAAGACGACGCTGCTCGCTGCGATGCTGAGCGCCGCGGCCCAGACCGAGCGGATCATCGCGGTCGAGGATGTGGCTGAACTCCGAGTGCAGCATCCGCACTTCGTGCCGCTCGAGGCTCGTCAGGCGAACCTCGAAGGCGCCGGTGCGATTGGGCTGTCGCGCTTGGTGCGCGAGGCATTGCGCATGCGACCCGACCGATTGGTGCTCGGTGAGTGCCGGGGCGCTGAGGTTCGCGAGCTGCTCGCCGCGCTGAACACCGGGCACGATGGCGGCGCCGGAACCCTCCACGCGAACTCGCTCGAAGACGTGCCGGCGAGACTCGAGGCGTTAGGGGCCCTCGCCGGCATGTCGGATCGCGCCATCGCACGGCAGACGGTGAGCGCCATCGATGCGGTGATCCACGTCGAGCGTCGCGGCGGCGCCCGAAAGATCGCGAAGCTGGGCTGCTTCGCCATCGACGGAGAGGGTCGGCTGACGATCGCCGAGCTGCGCGACCATCCGGGCGTGCCATGACCGACGCCTTGCCCTCCGCCGGCGTCAGCGATGCCCGCAGTCGGCCCTCCTCGCAGACGGCGCACGCGTCGCGCCGCCCTTCCACTACCGCCATTCGCCGCCACCGTCGCACCAGCGAGCAGCGCATCGACGGCATGGTCGATGCCGCACGTGTGGCTCAGCGCCTCGCGGTGTTCATGCGGGCCGGGCTGTCGCCCCGAGCGGCGTGGCATCACCTCGGCGACTCGCCGCTTCCGCGCGCCGTCTCGGCACGGCTGCAGCATCCGGGCGATATCGGTGCTGCAATCGACGACACGGTCGCGTCCATGGATGACGAGAGCCCAGAGGCCGTCGCCGCCTCTGCCATCGCGGTCTGCTGGGCAGTCGCTTCTCAAGCTGGGGCTCCACTCGCACCGGCCTTGAGCGCCATAGCGGACGGTCTCCGGGATGCCGCGGCCACCGAACGCGACATCGACGTGGCACTCGCCGGGCCGAAGGCCACGGCGAAACTCGTCACGCTGTTGCCGCTAGCAGGCATCGGGTTCGGCGCGGCCCTCGGGTTCGATACGATCGGCGTCCTCCTGGGCACGCCGGTCGGTCTCGTGTCCGCCCTGAGCGGCGTCGTCTTGATGATGCTCGGGCGCCGTTGGAGCAACCGTCTGGTGGAGCGTGCACAGCCCGCTTCGACATTGCCCGGACTTGCTCACGAACTGGTTGCGATCGCTCTCTCCGGCGGTGCCGCGCCGGCACGCGCGTTCGACACGGTGAGTGCTGAAGCGCGACGGCGAGGCATTCACCTCGAAGGGCTCGACTCGGTCTCGGAGGTGCTCGAACTCTCAGCGCGCGCCGGTGCTCCCGCTGCGCTGCTCCTGCGCGGCGATGCCACTGAGCGGCGGCTCGACCGACGCGCCGAGAGTCAGCGTCAAGCGGCAACCCTCGCCGTGCGGCTCATGCTGCCGATGGGCATCTGCGTGCTGCCCGCGTTCATGCTGCTCGGCGTCGTGCCGATGGTCATCACCGTCGTCGGTACCACGATGGGGGCCGGCGGGGTCGGGGCCTGAGTGATCCGCGGCGCCCGTGAAGCCCAGCGCTTCAGCTGACGAGCACTGCCAGGGGAAGGCCCTCGCACTCGTACCGCGTGAGCGTATCGCCCGCGTCACGCACTGGATCTCCCGTCGCGCGGTGCGGGTTGGTCGAAACGAGCACCCGTCCCACCGCGTTGATGACGGTGATCTCTTCCGTCTCTCCGCTCAGCAACGGCAGAAGCTCTCCCTCGACCGCGTCGAGCAGCACGTCCATGCCGTGCACGCCGATGAACTCGCCGCCCACGAACACGGGATACGCGACAGTGATCGTGTACTCATCGCTGCACAGATAGTCGACGTGCGGGCCCGCGATATGCGGCTTCCCCGTCGACACCGGGACGCGATACCACTCCAGTTCGCTGTAGTCGATGTGCTCCTTGCCGATGTTCTGCGCGGCGAGCTCGAGCTTCGAGTGGCGCGGACCCTGCCACCACGACAAGTGGCCGCTGGCGTCGTTGAGCAGGCCGATGGCGGCGATGAAGCCGGCGCCGTAGACGGTCACGCCGGCGCGATCGAAGAGTGCCTGCGCATAGGGCAGCACGATCGCGTCGAGCTTCGCCCGGGTGAGGGGCCCCTCAGCGCGGGCGCTGGCGACGTCGGCGGCGAGCTCTCGTGTGCCCTCGCCCAGCGCATCGACTCCGCGCTGGAAGAAGGCTGTCACGGTGTCGACTGCTGCCGGGGCATCAGTGGCCTGCAGCGCCTTCATGCGTCGCTCCCTTGTCCGACTCTGGCGATCAGCGAATGGTATCAACCGATAGCGGGGTCGTCACACCGCTGCGACGGTCGAGTCACGCGCGGTGCAGGCGCATCTGGTGGTCGATCAGCAGCGCGACCGAATCGCGCACGAAGGCATCGACCGCGGATGCTGCGGCATCCGCATCGCCCCGCTCCAGCGCGTCGAGCACAGCCAGCACGGCACGGCGCTGCTGTTCACGCGCGGAGGCGTCTTGCCCGATCAGGCCCAAGAATGGCGAGAACTCGGCCTGCAGCCGCATCTGCTCCCTGGTGAGCCGGGCCGACTGGCTGAGCGCCGCGATTTCGGTTTGCGCTTCATCCGCAGCCCGGCGCCACGCCTTCTCATCGGCGGCGTCGGCGTTGGCGAGTCGCTGCCTGATGCGCGCTACTTCGCTCGCATCGGCACGCGCGGCGGCGAGCCCTACACAGGCGCGCGTGATCGCGGAGTAGTGCGCGCCGAGATCGCGAAGTGCGACGCGCGACATCGCCCCAAGGCGCTTCGCCGTGAACTGCGCCGGATCCGCCGAGTCCGCGACGAAGCTGCCGCCGTTGCGCCCCCGCCTCGTGACGATCAGCCCGCGATCGCGCAGCGCGACGAGCGCCTCCCGCACCGTGACGGGTGCCACCCGCAGAGAACGCGCGAGAGCCGACTCGGACGGCAAGCGCTCGCCGGCGGGAATGAGACCGCCGGTGATCGCCTCGGCGATGCGCCGCTCCACGAGTTCCGCGCGGCCTTCGTCGCCGATCGGCAGGAACACAGCGCTCTGCATCCGCGAAGGCTGCGCCGCCGTGTCGTCTCGGCGGGCGCTGTGCTGCATTGCCCCATTGTCTCGCATCGCGCCTCCGGGCGACCTCTCGGCATGTGGCGCGCCGTCCTGCCGGCGCGCAATCAATACCTACGGAACCATAGGTCTTGCGCTCAAACCTATGGAACTATATCTTTGACCTCGCAGTCCCGACCAACGCCGTTCCAAGGAGTTCACGCACCATGTCCGTGACCGACACCGTCGCCGAACCGTCCGCCCCATCGAAGGCGAGTGGTACCGCCGGCCTGCAGACCTCCGGAGTCACCCTCCGGGGCGTCACGAAGCGATTCGGAGACTTCACCGCGGTCGCCGACCTCGATCTCGATGTGCGTCCGGGGGAGTTCTTCTCGATGCTCGGTCCCTCGGGTTCGGGCAAGACCACCGTGCTCCGCATGATCGCCGGCTTCGAGCCGGTGACCGAGGGAAGCATCTCCCTCGGCGGTGCGGATGTGACCGCGCTCGCGCCGTTCGACCGAGACGTGAACACGGTGTTCCAGGACTACGCCCTGTTCCCGCACCTCTCGATCGCCGACAACGTGGCCTACGGGCTCAAAGTGCGGAAAGTGGCCAAGGCCGAGCGCGCGCGGGCGGTCCAGCGCGCGCTCGAGCAGGTGCGGCTCTCGAGCGTCGCCGAACGCCTGCCGCACCAGCTCTCCGGCGGTCAGCGTCAGCGCATCGCGCTCGCTCGTGCCCTGGTGCTGAAGCCCAAGGTGCTGCTGCTCGACGAACCGCTCGGCGCACTCGACAAGCAGCTGCGTGAAGAGATGCAGGTCGAGCTCAAGCAGATTCAGCGCGAGGTCGGGATCACCTTCATCTTCGTCACCCATGACCAGGAGGAAGCCCTCACGCTCAGCGACCGGGTCGCCGTGTTCAACAACGGCAAGGTCGAGCAGGTCGGCTCGCCCGTCGAGGTCTACGAGCAACCCGCCACTGAGTTCGTCGCCGGGTTCCTCGGGGTGTCGAACCTCGTCGGCCCGGAGCACGCGTCGCGCATCGCCGGCATCGACCGGCTCATCAGCATCCGCCCTGAACGAGTGCGGCTGCTCCCGGCGGACGCGCAGCTGGCCTCCGACGAGGCCGGAGTCGCCGCCACCGTCGTCGAAACCGTCTACACCGGCGCGAACACGCGCACGATCGTCGAGACCGCCGAGGGGTTGCGTCTCATCGCGTCGCGCCAGAACGACCACCGTCCGGGCCTCTCTGCAGGCGCGCAGCGCGGCGATCGCGTGGTCGCGGCTTGGACGCGCGATCACGCGTCCGTCGTGCCGTGACCGGCCTCGTACTCAACCACCTGCCCACGCACCGAACACCAGCAATTGATCCGAAGAAGGAGCGATTCATGAAGAAGAAGCGGATGCTGCTTCCCGCCGTCGCGGCGGCAGCGGCTCTCGTACTCGCCGGCTGTGCCAGCGGCGACGACGCGCCAGGCGGCGACGTCGACGCCCCCGGCGGTCTGCAGATCGACGTGCCCGATGTGCCGATGCTCGAGAGCCTCGGCGAGGGTGAGGGCCAGGTCAACATCGTCGCGTGGAGCGGCTTCGTGGAGCCGGCCTGGAGCGACAAGTTCACCGAGGAGACGGGCTGCGTCGTGAACCGCCGAGTGGCCGGCACGAGCGACGAGATGGTGACGCTGATGCGCACGGGCGACTACGACCTCGTGTCCGCCTCGGGCGACGCCAGCCTCCGCCTCATCGCCGGCGGTGACGTCGCGCCGATCAACACCGAGCTCATCCCCAACTTCGGCGACGACATCGTCGAGGGCATGAAGGGCCAGATCTACGACACCATCAACGGCAAGAGCTACGGCATTCCGATCGGTCGTGGCGCGAACATCCTGCAGTACAACACCGAGGTCGTCACCGAGACGCCGACGAGTTGGGATGTCGTCTGGGAGGCCGACAGCCCCTACGCCGGCAAGATCACCGCATACGACGCGCCGATCTACATCGCGGATGCCGCGGTCTACCTCATGGCGCACCAGCCGGAGCTCGGCATCACCAACCCGTATGCGCTCGACGAGACGCAGCTCGCTGCCGCGGTCGACCTGCTCAAGCAGCAGAACGCCATCGTGAGCGAGTACTGGGGCGACCCCGCAGCGCAGATCACCTCGTTCGTCGGCGGCACCACCGTCGTGGGCACCTCGTGGGAGGTGCTGCGCAAGCTGTCGGGCGAAGACAAGCTCAAGGGAGTGCTCCCTGAAGAGGGCTCGACCGGCTGGTCAGATGCCTGGATGATCTCGTCGCAGTCACAGAACCCGAACTGCGCCTACCTCTGGATGGACTACACCAGCTCTCCCGAGGTCAACGGTGCCATCGCGATGAACTTCGGCATGGCGCCCGCCAACGCGGCGTTCTGCGAGTTGAGCGACGAGGCGGCGGCGCACTGCGAGGAGTTCAACGCCACCGACGAGGAGTACTTCAAGAACGTCTGGTTCTGGACCACTCCGATCGAGCAGTGCGTCGACGGCCGCAAGGACGTCACCTGCACGAACTTCCAGCAGTGGACGCAGGCCTGGCTGACCGTCAAGGGATGACAACCGCGGTGGGCCGGGGAGACCCGGCCCACCCCGCCGTCCGCGGCATCCGTTCGCAATCGATGAAGGAACATCAGTGACCACCACCGCGCCCGCCCGCGTCGACCGCTCGTCGACCGCCGGCACCAGGCCGCTGTCGACGATGCTGTATCGCCGGCCGCGCCTCCGGCTCGCAGGCCTGCTCGCCATACCGATGGTCTGGCTCGTCGGCGTCTACATCTTCTCGCTCGCGATGATGCTCGTCACCGCGTTCTGGGTGACCGATCCCTTCACCTCGAAGGTCAAGCCGGGCTTCACGCTCGACAACTTCGCGAGCATCTTCACCACCCCGGCCTACCTCGCGACGTCTCTGCGCACACTCGGCATCGCTCTCGCGGTGACAGTGGTGTGCGCGCTGTTCGCGGTGCCGCTCGGCATCTTCATGGCGAAGATCGCGTCGCCCTGGCTCCGAGGGGTGCTGGCCGTCGCCATCACCCTCCCGCTCTGGGCCGGCTACCTCGTGAAGATCCTTGCGATGCGCATCACCTTCACCGAAGAGGGCTTCTTCAACTGGGCCCTCGCGCCGCTCGGCATCACGGGCCCAGGGTTCAGCATCGTCACGGTGATCCTCACCCTCACCTACCTCTGGTTCCCGTACATGGCCGTGCCGGTCTACACGGCGATCCGCCAGATCCCGGTGAACCTCTTCGACGCGTCGGCCGATATGGGCGCGAAGAGCTGGACCACGATCCGCACGGTCGTGCTGCCGCTCATCAAGCCGGCCCTGCTTGCGGGCTCGATCTTCACCTTCTCATTGAGTCTCGGCGACTTCATCGCCGCCCGCTTCGTCGGCGGATCGACGCAGATGATCGGCAGCATCATCGCCTCCAACATCAACCTCAATCCGCCCATGGCCGCGGCCTTCTCGGTCGTGCCGATCGTCTTCGTGCTGCTGTACCTCTTCGCCGTGCGCAAGTCGGGCGCGCTGCGCAACCTCTAGGAGCCCGCCATGTTGAGACTCTCCCGCGGTGCGAAGATCGGGCTCGGCGCGATCGTCGCGGTCGTGCTGATCTTCATGTACACGCCGCTCGCGCTCGTCGTGATGAACTCGTTCAACGCTGCGCGCATCGCGAGCTGGCCGATCAAGAACGTGTCGCTCGAGTGGTGGGGGGTGGCGTTCACCAGCCAACCGATCCGCGACGCCCTCTGGAACTCGGTGGTCGTGGCGTCTGGCGCCACCCTCATCGCCATGCTGCTCGGCACCCTCGTGGCCTTCGCCTTGCAGCGCTACTCGTTCTTCGGCAAGGAGACGGTCAACCTCCTCGTCATCCTCCCGATCGCGCTGCCCGGAATCGTGACGGGTGTTGCGCTGAGCAACACCTACAACTCGATCCTCGAGCCGATGGGCATCCATCTTGGGTACTTCGGCATGATCGTCGCGCACGCCACGTTCTGCATCGTCATGGTGTTCAACAACGTGCTCGCGCGCCTGCGCCGCATGAGCCCGAACCTTCAGGAAGCGTCGATGGACCTCGGGGCGGGCCTCTGGCAGACCTTCCGGCTCGTGACCTTCCCGCAATTCCGCACGGCCTTCATCGCCGGGGCGCTGCTCGCCTTCGCGCTCAGCTTCGACGAGGTCGTCGTGACCATCTTCACCGCCCCACCAGGCGTCGATACGCTGCCGCTCTGGATCATGAACCAGATGGGCCGCCCCAACCAGGCGAGCGTGGTGAACGTGGTCGCAACCGTCGTGATCCTCGCCTCCCTCATCCCGGTGTGGCTCTCGCAGCGACTCAGCCGGGCCGAAGAGGGCCGCTGAGGAAAGACCGCAGGGTTCGACGGATGCCGGGGGCCGTCTGTGCTGTCATCCTGGTGGCATGCACGCCGGTCGCCGCGCATCCGAACGCAGTCCGAGGGTCGCGGTAACGCCCAGTGGTCGCCCGCGGTTCGTGCTCGTGCACGGCTCGCGACTGTCGAGCACGCAGTGGCGCCCGCAGGTGCCGCTGCTCGAGCGGGCCGGCCCCGTTGCGTTGGTCGACCTTCCCGGGCACGGGAGCCGGTCGAAGGAGCCTTTCACACTCGACCGGGCGGCAGAGGTCATCGCCGAAGCAGTGGCCGAAGCCTCCTCCGACGAAGCGGTAGTGCTCGTGGGGCACTCGCTCGGCGGCTACGCGGCCATGACCTATGCGGCCCGGCATCCGAAGTCCCTGGCCGGACTCGTGCTCGCTGGCAGCAGCGCCACGCCAGTCGGGGCTGGAGCGGCCGTGTACCGATGGGTCGCGCGGGTCACCGACCGGCTGGGCGAGCAACGCATGACGCGCATCAACAATCGGGTGCTGCGCCGCCTGTACCGGCCGGAGCTGATCGAGCCGGTGATCGCGGGCGGCTATTGGTTCGCGCCCACGCCGGCCGCCTGGCGCGAGGTGATGGAGCGGTGCCGGCCTTCGATGCTGTGGGCCGTCGAGTGCCCCGTGCTGCTGCTCAACGGGCGGTTCGACCAGTTCCGGGTGGGTGTCAGGGACTACCTGCGGGCCTGCATCGACGGTCGCGCCGAGACCATCCCGAGGGCTGGGCACTTCTCGAATCTCGACCGGCCCGAGGCGTTCGCAGCGGCGGTCATGCGATTCGCCGACGAGGTGACCACGCCCTCGGGCAGCGAGACGCGGGTGACTGACCGACGGCCACAACGATCACTTTCTCACGAGCTCGTACACGATGATTCGATTGACCGGTATTGATTGGCGAACGTTGAAGCCGAGGGAGCGCACGGCGTCGACCTCAGCCTGATTCCGGCCGCGCTCGAGCACCCACACCCTGTCATAGCCGGCGAGTCTCTTCAGCGTCTCAGGCAGCGTCGCGACCTCGTCCCACAACCAGTCCCGAGCGAAATAGGGCACCTCGAGCGCCACATCGTGCACGCCCGCGAACTGCTCAGGGTAGAGGTCGATCGCGAGCCGTGGGCGTTGGGCGAACCTGGTCGTCTCATCGAAGACGATCGCGTCACCAGGCTGCGCATGCGCCGCCACGGCGGCTGCGGTCTGCCTGAAGTCAGCACCGCCGGCCTTCGAGAACGGGGTCCGCTGCGTCATGTACACCGGCGCCACCGCGATCACAATCGCTGCCACGAGCGCGGCTGTCACATACTCCGCGCGACGAGGGTGCAGGCGCTTCGCCAGCGCTCGGCGAACGCCTTCGATGCCGATGGCCATGAGCATCGCCACCGCCGGTGCCGAGAACGCGGTGTACCGGAGGTTGTACATGGGTGTGACGAGTGCGTTCCCGATCAGCAGGACCACCGTGGGCAGAAGCGCCCAGATCGCCGCGATCGCGCACGCGGGGCGCAGTTCGCTCCATCGCGACGCGGCCGCTGCCGCTGCCACCATGAGCGCCCAGGCGAGTATCGCGAACCACACGGCGAAGTCGAACCACTGACCGGCGAGCGCTGAGGCAGCCGTGGCGTACTCGCGCTCCGCCAGGAACGCGATCTGAAAGCGCTGCGAGACGGCCAGCATGATGAACGGGAGTGAGAGCACCAAGGCCACGCTCGATGCCGATAGCCACCGGACCATCACCGATCTCGGCGCGCGAAGCAGCAGGAGCATCGCGAACTGCACCGGCCATAGCAGCACCAGGTACACGAACAAGTGAACGGAGACCGCCGAGGCGAAGGCGAACGACGCCCATCCTGCGATGCTCCGACTGCGTCGCTGCGCGAGGTGCACCAGCAGCACCATGAGCCAGACGGATGCCGCGATGACCATGCCATACGAGCGCGTCTCGGCGCCATACCGCGTCACCACCGGCAGGACCGCGAACACGGCGCCCGAGACCAGGCCGAGTCTGGGACCGAGCAGACGGTTCGCGAGCACCACCACGCCCGCTGCCGCGAATCCGACAGCGACCGTGCTCGGAAAGCGCGTGGCGAACTCGCCGGTGCCGAACACGCCCGTCCAGACTTGCAGGAACGAGTAGTAGAGACCATGCACCGCGTCGATCCGCAGCAGCAGCGCGAGCAGTGCAGGGAACGGACGCTGCGTGGCGAGGATGCTGGCAGCTTCATCCCCCCAGTACGACGGGATTCCCGAGCCTGACGCGGCGAGCCCGAAGCCGAGGGCCCCGATCGACACGGCAGTGATTGCCACGGACGGCCTTGTGCCGGGCCCGCGCGCCTTTCCGCTCGCGCCAGAGCGAACGGCCGACGAACGATCCGCTTGCGTGGCGGCACCTCCACTCCGAGCAGCCGGCGAAATCGACGCACCGCTCGACGCGGCACCGGATCACCTCCGGATCGAGTCACCAGGAGCGAGAGGCGCTTCGAGTTCGAGGCCGATGGTACCGCCGAGGCATCTCGCGCGCCGCGCTCTCCCGGGGTCTGCAGGCCCGGATCTGCGGGGGCTTCTGCCGCCGTGAGTTCAATGAAGCGCGCCGAGAAGCCCGACCGATGGTGTGACGCCCGCGCTCGGTGCGCTACTGCTCGGCCGGGTACGTGATGGTGGTGCCGTCCACGACCGCGAAGGGCGTGACTTTCTCCGCGCGCCAATCGGTGTCGCTGAAGATGTCGCGAACCTCGACGCCGCGCACGAGCAGCGC
Organism: Ruicaihuangia caeni; assembly: GCF_029952955.1. GTDB lineage: Bacteria > Actinomycetota > Actinomycetes > Actinomycetales > Microbacteriaceae > Ruicaihuangia > Ruicaihuangia caeni. Next base: position 18,009 of record NZ_JASATX010000004.1, read on the forward strand.
ATCGCCCACCATCGACCGATGGCAGCGCCACGGCACCGCCTCGGCGCACATGATCGCAGTGCGCTTCTCGGATGCCGCGCGCATGAGTTCGGCGATGCCCTCGGCGAACTCGGATGTCTGCATGTAGTCGGCGTAGCCGCGAAAGCTGGCGTTGCGCCAACCCGCATTGACCGTCGAGTCCTTCTTGGCGTGCCGCAGGCCTCCCAGCGCGCTGAAGTGCCGGTAGTCGATCCCGCGGGCGGGCAGGGTGCGACTCAGATTGTCGATATGGAACTGCGGCGTGTGCCTTGACTTCGGCACCGTTCGCACGTCGGCGAGCAGTTCGATCTCGTAGGCGTGCAGCGTTTCGAGGAACTCCGCTTCTGTGCGGGTGGAGTGGCCGATGGTGTACACGATCATGGTGCATCGAACCTACGTCCCCGGAGCGTCCGGTGCGTCGCCGAGCCAGGTTCTCGCCGCGTCCTCCACCACCCGCATGGTGCGAGCGAACGATCGCGGTCTGCGCCGCTGACCGATCGCCGGTGCGGAGCTACCGCCATGGTGGAGGCACTCGTGCCCCGACCCCAAGGAAGCGCACATGTATGGTTCCAGGCTCTCCATCGCCGCTCGACGTCTGCTCGTCCGTCTCCGCCACCTGCGCCGGCTCGAGTCGCAGCAGCGCTTGCCGCTCAAATCTCGACGCGTCTCAAGGGCTTGCGCGAGCGAGAAGCACCGGCTCAGCGTGAGGATGCCGCTTCGACTCGTGACCGAGCAGCGCGGCGCCGCGACCGCCGAATACGCCATCGCGACGATGGCGGCGGTCGGGTTCGCGGGTCTCTTGGTCGTGATCATGCGCTCCGATGAGGTGCGCGGCATCCTGACCGAACTCGTGCGGAATGCGCTCTCCTTCTCTGGGTGAGGGCAGTGGGTGGCGGCGACTCGGCGACCGGCCTGTCACCGATCGCGGAGCCGTCGCGGCGGAATTCGTCGCCGTGATGCCTGCGGTGATCGTCATGCTCCTGGTGCTGCTCACGCTCTCGCAGTACGGGGTGACGCAATTGCGCTTGCAAGACGCCGCGGCGGTGGCGGTGAGGGCGGTCGTACGCGGAGACCCTGTGCCTGATGCGCACGAGGGGCACCGCCTCGAGGTGGCGACGCGCGATGGGTTGGTCTGCGTTCGAGCATCAGCGGCACCGCAAGGAGTCACGCGTGTGCTGCCCATGCCGTCGCTCTCGGCTGAGTCGTGCGCAAGCAAGTCGGCGCTGTGACGGGGGCGGACCGGGGCGCCGTGACAAGGGCGTACCTCTATATATGGGTGGCGATGCGTTGGCGCGATGAGCACGGTGCGGGCTCGGTGCTCGCGGTGGCGCTTGTCGCGGTGCTGGCCGGCATCCTGTCGCTCCTCGGACCCCTCGCCTCGGCGTATGCCGCGAAGCACCGCGCAGGGCACGCCGCAGATGCCGCAGCGCTGGCAGCCGCCGATGTGGCACGCGGCATCGCGCCCGGGCACCCGTGCGAGACTGCCGCCGCCCTCGCAGCAGCGCATGGGGGTGCCCTGAGCGGCTGTCTGCAAGAAGGCTTCGTCGTCACGGTACGTGTGTCGGTTCCGGTGCTGGGCCTCGCCGTGCTCCCGCTCGCGGCGCATGCTGTCGCAACGGCCGGGCCTCCCGGGTAGCGGTTCCGCCCCAGCACCGTGGCATGACCGGCGGGAGGTTGCCGAGACGGAGCCAGACGAGAAGCGGCTCGCCCTCGGGGCGACTGACCAGCGTCTGACCGTACACTTCGATTCGTCGGCGACTCGGTCTCTGCATGTATCGTGTGCCTGACATTGCGGCTGGATCGACCAGCGGAGAAACACGAGCAGGGAGCACAGTGCCAGGCAAGAAACTGGTCATCGTCGAGTCGCCGGCGAAGGCGAAGACGATCGCCCAATACCTTGGCGACGAATACGAGGTGCAGGCCTCCGTCGGGCATATCCGCGATCTGATCGAGCCGAAGAACCTTCCCGCCGAGCTCAAGAAGGGCTCGCTCGGCAAATTCAGCGTCGACGTCGACAACGATTTCGAGCCCTACTACGTGGTCTCCGAGGGCAAGAAGCAGACCGTCACCGCGCTGAAGAAAGCCCTGAAAGACGCGGACGAGCTCTACCTCGCAACCGATGAAGACCGCGAGGGCGAAGCCATCGCCTGGCACCTGCTGCAGGTGCTCAAGCCCAAGGTGCCCGTGAAGCGCATGGTGTTCCACGAGATCACCAAAGAGGCGATCGAACGCGCTCGCGAGGCGACCCGCGAACTCAACACCTCGCTCGTCGACGCTCAGGAGACCCGGCGCATCCTCGACCGGTTGTACGGTTTCGAGGTCTCGCCTGTGCTCTGGCGCAAGGTCGGTCCCGGTCTTTCCGCAGGCCGTGTGCAGTCGGCGGCGACGCGTCTGGTGGTCGACCGCGAACGCGAGCGGCTCGCCTTCGTCGCTGCCAGCTACTGGGGGCTCACCGCTCAGCTCGCGCCCCAGGCATCCGCCGGCTCCAAGTTCACCGCGCGCCTGACCAGGCTCGATGGCGAGCGCATCGCGACCGGCGCCGACTTCGACGACAAGGGCGTGCTGAAGCAGGGCGTCCGCGCCCTTGACGAGACCACGGCCGAGGCGCTCGCTGCGGCGTTGCGCGCTCCGGGCGTGCCCATTTCGGTGTCGGGCCTGCGCCGGAAGGACCTCACCCGCCGCCCGGCGGCGCCCTTCACCACGTCGACCCTCCAGCAGGAGGCGGCGAGGAAGCTCCGCTTCACTTCGCGCATCACCATGAGCACCGCTCAAGCGCTGTATGAGAACGGGTACATCACCTACATGCGCACCGACTCGGTGTCGCTCTCGAAGCAGGCCACCGAGGCCGCTCGCAATCAGGCGCGTTCGCTCTACGGTGCTGAGACGGTTCCCGAGAAGCCCCGCGTCTACACCGGCAAGAGCAAGAACGCGCAGGAGGCGCACGAGGCGATCCGTCCGGCTGGCGACACGTTCCGCACACCGGCGGAGCTGCGCGGCGTCTTGAGCCCGGACCAGTGGAAGCTGTACGACCTCATCTGGAAGCGCACCGTCGCGAGCCAGATGGCCGACGCGAAGGGCTTCACGGCATCCGTCGACATCACGGCCGAGGTCGCTCAGGCCGGTGCGGATGCCTCGAAGCGCTCGATCGCCGAATTCGTGGCCTCGGGCACGGTCTTCACCTTCATGGGCTTCAAGCTCGCCTATGAAGAGGGCAATGACGACGAGCAGAGCGCCGATGCGACCGAGGCGAAGCTGCCGCAACTCGCTGAGGGCGAGGCGCTCGCGCTGGACGCCGTGGAGGCGAAGGGCAGCGAGACCCGCCCGCCCGCTCGCTACACCGAGGCGAGCCTCATCAAGGCGCTCGAGGAGATCGGCGTCGGCCGGCCCTCGACCTACAGCGCCATCATCTCCACGATCGTCGACCGCGGCTATGTGGTGCCGAGGGGCGGCGCCCTCGTACCCGGCTGGATCGCCTTCAGCGTGGTGCGACTGCTCGAGGAGTACTTCGGCGACCTCGTGCAATACGACTTCACCGCCGCAATGGAAGAGGACCTCGACCGCATCGCGCGCGGCGAGGAGGATCGCGTCGACTGGCTTCGCGGCTTCTACTTCGGCAACGACGACCACCGCGGGCTTCGAACCGTCATCGACAACCTCGGAGAGATCGACGCTCGCGAGGTCAACTCGACCCACATCACCGACGACATCGTGCTGCGCATCGGGCGCTACGGTCCGTACCTCGAAGTGGCGGATGCCGAGGCGGAGACGCCGCGGCGGGTGAACCTGCCGCAAGACCTCGCACCCGACGAGCTCACCCCCGAGAAGGCGCGAGAACTCATCGAGGCTCCCGTCACCGGCGACCGCGTGCTCGGCATCGACCCCGAGACCGGCAAGCAGATCGTCGCCAAGGACGGCCGCTTCGGCCCGTACGTCACCGAGGCCGAGGCCGAAGCGGCGGAGGAGGCAGCATCGGCGAGCCCCACCGCGGGTGAGACGGACGCGGCATCCGAATCGGCCAAGAAGGGAAGACGCAAGAAGGCTGCGGCACCCAAACCGCGGACGGCGTCGCTCTTCAAGTCGATGAGCGTCGACACGATCGACCTCGAGACGGCGCTTCGACTGCTGCGCCTGCCGCGCGTGGTCGGCACCGACCCCGAGTCGGGCGATGAGATCACGGCGCAGAACGGCCGGTACGGGGCCTACCTCAAGAAGGGCACCGATACTCGCTCGCTCGACGACGAGGACCAGATCTTCAGCATCGACCTCGAGGGCGCCCTCGAGCGCTTCGCGCAGCCGAAGTACGGTGCGCGACGGGCAGCGAGCGCGTTGAAGGAGTTCGACGCCGACCCTGTCAGCGGCAAGCCGATCAAGGTGCGCGATGGCCGCTTCGGGCCGTACGTGACCGACGGCGAGACGAACGCGACAATCCCCAAGAGCGAGTCGGTCGACAGCATCGACTTCGACCGCGCCGTGCAATTGCTGGCGGAGAAGCGCGCCAAGGGGCCGGCCAAGAAACCGGCGAAGAAGGCTGCGGCATCCAAGACCACAGCCAAGAAGACCACGGCGAAGAAGACGACGGCGAAGACGACCACGACGAAGGCTGCCGCGCCCAAGAGCGCGGCGAAGAAGTCCGAATAGTGCGCGGGCTGTTCATCACGCTCGAGGGCGGGGACGGGGCCGGCAAGTCGACTCAACTGGCCCACCTCGCTCAGTGGCTCCGGTCGCTCGGACGCGACGTCGTCGAGACGCGCGAACCCGGCGGCACGGAGGTGGGGGAGGCCCTGCGCGATATCGTGCTGCACCACCGCGGGCACATCGATCCGCGTGCCGAGGCGCTCATCTACGCGGCCGACCGGGCGCACCACATCGCCACGAAGGTCCGACCGGCCCTCGAGCGTGGAGCCGTAGTGCTGCAGGACCGATACCTCGACTCGTCGGTCGCCTATCAAGGCGCGGGTCGCGTGCTCGACGCCGGCGAGATCCGTTCGCTGTCGCTGTGGGCCACCGGGGGCCTCATGCCAGACCTCACGGTGCTGCTCGACATCGACCCGAGGGCCGGGCGGGCGCGTCTCGAGGGCAAGCGGTTCGACCGTCTCGAGACCGAGGCGATCGAGTTCCACCAGCGCGTGCGCGAGGCCTACCTGGCGCTGGCCGCGGATGAGCCGACCAGGTTTCTCGTGCTTTCCGCCGCCGACCCGATCGGGACACTTGCCGACAGCATCCGCGCGCGCGTCGAAACGCTGCTCTGAGTTCCGGCAGACGCCGCACCGCGCACCGCAGCGCGGAGGCGGTCTTCTGGCGATCGGTTGTCAGCGCCGCGATCTAGGCTGGTGCACATGACGGCATGGAGCGAGTTGGCGGGTCAGGATGCCGCGATCGCGACCATCCGCCAGGCCGCCGCTGCGGCGTCGGCCGGCGAGCACGGAATGACTCACGCTTGGCTGATCACCGGGCCGCCCGGCTCTGGCCGCTCCAACCTCGCGTACGCCTTCGCGACCGAACTCCTCTCGATCGACGCCGACGAGACGGGGCGCGACGCGGTGCGGCAACAGGTGGAGGCGGGCAGTCATCCCGATCTCACGGTGCTGAAGACCGAGAACGTCATCATCAAGATCGACGATGTGCGGCGCATCCTCACCTCGAGCCAGTTCTCGCCCAGCGTCGCGCGCTATCGCGTGATGATCGTCGAGGATGCCGATCGCATGACTGAGCGCACGTCGAACGTGCTGCTGAAAGCGCTCGAAGAACCGCCGCCCCGTACCGTGTGGATCCTCTGCGCGCCCAGCGAGGCAGATCTGCTGCCGACCATCCGCTCGCGGGTGCGCGTGGTGCGCCTCACGACTCCGAGCGTGGAGGAGGTCGCGCGGCTGCTCGAGCACCGCGACGGCGTCGACGCCGAGCGGGCGTTGCGCTCCGCTCGCGAAGCCCAGAGCCACATCGGAATGGCGCGCCGTCTCGCCACCAGCGATGACGCCCGGCAACGACGCTCCGAGACGATCGAGTTGGCGCTCGGCATCCGCTCCGTGTCAGACGCGGTGCTCGCTGCGGCGCGACTGCTCGAGCTCGCCAAGGAAGACGGCACTGCAATCACCGAGGAGCGCGACGCCGAAGAACGCGACCAGCTCCTCCGATCACTGGGCATTGAGCCCGGTGGGGCGGTGCCGACCGCCCTGCGCAGCCAGCTCCGAGCGCTCGAAGAAGACCAGAAGCGCCGGGCGACTCGAAGCCTCCGTGACGGCATCGATCGCATCCTTGTCGATCTGCAGTCGCTGTTCCGCGATGTGCTGCTGCTGCAATTGGGCGTCGACACTCGTCTCGTGAACGAGGCGATCCGAGACCGGCTCGTCGGCGCTGCCGAGCAGACCGACGCGGCGCACAGCCTCGGCGTGCTCGATGCGATCGCGTTGGCTCGGCGCCGGATCGAGGGGAACGTCGCGGCGCTGCTCGCGCTCGAAGCAATGTTGACCGCGGTGCTGCCATCACAGGCGCACCCAGCATCCGGGAGAGGAATCGCCGCACCGTGAGACGGGTCGTCAGCAGTGGAGCCATGGCGGCGGTGGGAGCCGCCGCGCTGATGCTATCGGGGTGCAGCCTGTTCGCACCGCCGATGGTCTCGACGCCGACCCTCGAGCCCGTCGACAAGGCGCTCGAACGCTTCTACCACCAGGAACTGGATTGGAAGAAGTGCGCAGATGGCATCTTCTGCGCTACCGCGATCGCACCCATGGACTGGTCCGATCCTGACGGCGAGACGATCGAGTTGGCGTTGGCGAGCCAGCCGGCGACCGGCAGCAGCAGTCTCGGCTCAGTGCTCGTCAATCCCGGCGGGCCCGGGGCGTCGGGCCGTGACTTCGTGCTCGATAGCGTCGATTTCGCCACCACCGACCGACTGCAGGGCAGCTACGACATCGTCGGCTTCGACCCGAGGGGTGTGGGCCGCTCGTCGGCGGTGTCGTGCCACGATGACCCGCGCCAGCTCGACGCGTACCTGTACGACATCGCGCCCGGAGCACCGGGAAGCGATGCCTGGATCGACGAGCTCCGGGCCTCGGCCGCCGACTTCGGTGAAGCCTGTCTCGAGCACACGGGCCCGCTGCTCGAGTTCGTCGACACAGAGAGCGCTGCACGCGATCTCGACATGCTGCGAGCGGTGCTCGGCGACGAGAAGTTGAACTATCTCGGCTACTCGTACGGCACCTTCCTTGGCGCGACCTACGCCGACCTCTTCCCCGAGAACACGGGGCGACTCGTCTTCGACGGCGCGCTCGACCCGGCGACCAGTTCCCTCGACGTCACGGTCACGCAAGCGAAGGGCTTCGAGAACGCCATGCGCGCGTATCTCGCCAGCTGCCTCGGCGACCGCGAATGCCCGTTCGGTGGCTCGGTCGATAGTTCGATGCAGCAGATCCGACAGCTTCTCGACCAGCTCGACGCGAGCCCGCTACGTCACAGCGATGGTCGCATGCTGGGCAGCAGCACGATGTTCACGGCGATCATCCTGCCCCTGTACAACGAGGGCAACTGGCCTCTGCTCAACCAGCTGTTCACCGAGGTGTTCAGCGGGAATGCCGATACGGCGTTCTTCCTCGCCGACTACTACAACGACCGCACGGAAGACGGCGAATACAGCACGAACCAGACCGAGGCGTTCCTCGCGATCAACTGCCTCGACTACGACGACGGCGATCCCGACAACGACGAGCTGCGTGCCGAAGCAGCCTTCCTCAAGCAGGAGGCACCGATCTTCGGCCCGCAGATGTCGTACGGCGTGACGTGCGCCAGCTGGCCGTTCGGCTCGGTACGCGAGCGCGTGGCGATCGCTGCAGAAGGCTCGAGCGACATCCTCGTGGTGGGCACGACGAACGACCCTGCCACACCGTATGTGTGGGCGCAGAACATGGCACGGCAACTGCAGAACGGTCACCTCGTGACGCATAACGGCGAGGGGCACACTGCATACGGATCCAACGACTGCGTCAACAAAGTGGTCGATGACTACTTCATCGACGGAACGGTGCCGGCAAGCGACCCCCAGTGCTGAGCGTGCCGCGGTCCGCCTGGCTCACGCGGCTGCCGACTGCAAGTTTGCGGCGTCTGCAATAATTAGGTGATGACAGTCCCTGTTCAGCCCGGTCTCCGCGAGCGCAAGCGCGCTGCGACCCGTCGTGCGATCCAGCACGCAGCGCTGTCGCTTGCTGCCGAGCGCGGCCTCGGCGCAGTGACAGTGGATGACATCAGTCGAGCGGCGGATGTCTCGCCGCGCACGTTCTTCAACTACTTCGCCACCAAAGACGACGCGCTCACCTCCGAACTCCCGAGCTTGCGCCAGCGTGAGGCCACCGATGCCTTCATCTCGGCGAAGCAGTCTGACCTGTTCGAGGCGATCGGCGAACTCCTTGCCGCAGCCGCCGAGCAGGTGGCGGCCGACCGCGAACTCCTCGAGCTTCGCCGAGAGGTGAGTCGTCGGCATCCCGAGATCGTGGCCATGAACATGGCCAATATGCGCCGCTTTGAGGCAGCGTTCGCCGAGCTCGTGGCGGAGCGGCTCGAGGCGACGGATTCGGCGGAGGCCGAGGACGAGCGCGAGGAGCGCGCGGCGCTGATCGCGTTCGTCGCCGTCGGCGCGATGCGGCACTCGTGGCTGAGGTGGGCGGACCACATGTCGAGCCGAACACTTGCAGACGAGCTCCGCCGTGCGTTCGCGCTGCTGGGCACGCTCGCGCACTGAGGCCATCGCCCGGCGACTGCGGCGGACGAACAGAGGATGCCGTGACGTCCGCTAGACTTGTGTGCTGTGCCACCGCTCACGCGGTGCCACGCCGCCTTAGCTCAGTCGGCAGAGCGTCTCACTCGTAATGAGAAGGTCGTGGGTTCGATTCCCACAGGCGGCTCACCTCACCTCCCCCGTCTTCGAGAGCTGACCCGCCGTCTCGAGCGAGGGCTCGTCGACGCCGGTAGCTCCCAGTCCACCGCCGAGGCAGAACTGGCGTGGCGAGCGGTGACCGTGTTGGTACGCGGCCGTCACGCTTCCAAGCGCTCATGGACTCCATGGGCAATCCTCGTAGCCGACGCCTTCGCGGGGGGCGTCTCAGGAAGACGCGAGAGCCCCGGCGCTCACCGGGCCCGGCGGGCGCGCACCGTCGTGACGATCGACATGGTGACTGCGAGCGACATGACCACGAGGAAGATCAACGTCGCCACGACGTTGACCTGCGGCGGCACACCGCGCTTGGCAGCGCCCCAGACGTACATCGGGAACGTCATCGCGCTGCCCGAGTTGAAGTTCGTGATGATGAAGTCGTCGAACGACAGCGCGAAGGCCAGCACCGCACCGGCGAGGATGCCGGGAGCCGCCAGCGGCAGCGTCACACGGCGGAACGCCCGCCAGGGGTTCGCGTAGAGATCGGTCGCCGCTTCGAGCAGGCGGGAGTCGAGCATCGCGAGCCGCGCCTTCACGACGATGATCACGAAACTGATGCAGAACATGATGTGGGCGAGCAGGATGGCGACTGGACCGAGCGGGATGCCCGCATTCACGTACAGCGTCAGCAGTGATGCGCCCAGCACCACTTCCGGCATGGTCATCGGCAGCAGCACGAGCACGTTGGCGGTCGCACGGCCCGCGAAATCGAAGCGGGTGAGCGCGTAGGCGGCCAGCACGCCGATGACGGTGGCGGCCGCGGCGGCCGCGAGCGCGATCTGGAGGCTCAGGAGCACGGATTCGCAGAGGCCGTATGGTCCGCACATGTTCGCCCAGTTGTCGAGCGTGAACGCGTTGAACGTGAAGTTGTACCGCCCCGCCGGGTCGTTGAGCGACATGAGCACCACCACCGCGATCGGCAGCAGCAGGTAGACGACCGCGAGTGCGCCGATCACTCGGATCGCGTGACGACCGAAGAAAGCGGCTGCGCGTTCGCGGGCGGCCGAGTAGTGCAGCGGCCGAGCGGTGCGGGCGTTCGAAGCATCCACGTTGACTCTGCTTCCTAGAACAGCTCGTCGGTGCGCGCGCGGCGCAGCGACAGGGCGACCAGTCCGATGATGAGCACGATGAGCGTGACCGAGATGGCGGATGCGGTCGGGTAGTCGAGCGCCCGCAGGTACTGACTATCGATGACGTTGCCGATCATCTGCGTATCGACGCTGCCGAGCAACTGGGCGTTCACGAAGTCGCCCGCAGCGGGAATGAACACGAGCAGCGTTCCCGCGGCGATCCCCGGCAGTGAAAGCGGCAGCGTGACCCGGCGGAAAGCGCGGAACCCACTCGCGTACAGGTCGCCCGCCGCCTCGATGAGTCGACGGTCGATGCGGTCGAGGCTCACGAAGATCGGCAGCGCCATGAACGGCAGGAAGTTATAGGTCAGCCCGGCGATGACCGACACCGGTGTGGCCAGGAGCCACTGATCGGGCCCGAGCAGACCGACCGTCCGCAACGCACCGACGACGACGCCCTGGTCGGCGAGGATGGTGGTCCACGCAAGCGTGCGCACCAGGAAGCTCGCGAACAGCGGAGCAACCACGAGCACGAGCAGCAGGTACTTCCATCGTCCGCTCTTGAACACGATCATGTAGGCGAGCGGGTAGGCGATCAGCAGCGCGCACACCGTCGCAATCGCGGCGAACGCGACGGAGCGCAGGAACCACGGCCAGTACGTGGTCACGACGTGAACGTAGTTGGCCACCTCGAAGGTGAAGACGAATCCCTCTTGGAACGAGCCCGACTGCAGCGAGCCCATCACGAGCGTCACGAGCGGTGACAAGAAGAAGGCGAGCAGCCACACCACCATGGGGGCGAGCAGCAGGTATGGCGCCCACCTGCGGCGACCTGCAGTCGTGGCGCTCGTCATGGCGTCACCTCCGCTTGCGGCGTGCAGCGCGTCCCCGCGCGCCGACCGCTGCGACGTGCTGGGTATCGGCCCCGACGGCGGTGCCCTCACCCGCGTGAGGGTCTTGGCTGCCATCGAGCGCGAAGGTGAACCCGAGTTGCCAGATCAGGCGTACTGATGTTCCCGGAGCCAAGCGCTCACGCACGGAGTCGTTCTGAACGAAGGCCTTCACGGTCTCGTTGCTGCCGGCGACCTCGACCACGTACTCGGTGCCGATGCCCGTGTACGACGAATCGAGCACGATGCCCGCAAGCTCGTTCTCGCCTGCTGCGGCGACGTCGTGATCGCGGGCGATCCTGATCTTCTCGGGACGCACACCCACGAATACGCTCTGGTCGGTGGCGTGCACTCGTGCCGATGGGACGCGCACCTGCTGGCCCGCGACATCGATCATCGCGAGCTCGCTCTCATGGCCGAGCACGATTCCGGGCAGCAGGTTGGAATTGCCGAGGAAGTTGGCGACGAAGGCCGTGCGGGGTGATTCGTAGAGCTCTTCCGGTGCGCCCATCTGCTCGATCCGGCCGCCATTCATCACCGCGATCTTGTCGGCCATCGTCATGGCCTCCTCCTGGTCATGCGTGACATGCAGGAACGTGAGGCCGAGGTCGCTCTGGATCTGCTTCACCTCGTACTGCATCTGGCGGCGCAGTTTCATGTCGAGGGCCCCGAGCGGTTCGTCGAGCAGCAGCACCTGCGGCTCATTGACGATGGCACGCGCCAGTGCGACGCGCTGCTGCTGCCCGCCCGAGAGTTGCGCGGGCTTGCGCTGCGCCAAGGCCGAGAGCTCGACGGTCTCGAGGATGCGCTCGACCTTGCGCTTGATGTCGCTCGCCCTGCGCTCGCGAAGGCCGAACGCCACGTTCTCGAAGATGGTCAGGTGCGGGAAGAGCGCGTACGACTGGAACACGGTATTGACCGGCCGCCGGAACCCGCGCAACTGGGTGATGTCGTTGCCGGAGAGCAGGATGCTGCCTTCGTCGGGCTGCTCGAGACCGGCAACCATCCGCAGCGTCGTGGTCTTGCCGCATCCGGACGGTCCCAACAGCGCGAAGAGCTGGCCGCTCGGGATGGTGAGATCGAGGCTGTCGACCACTGTGGTGCCGGAGTACCGCTTGACGAGTCCGCGAAGCTCGAGATCGCCTTCGATCGCTCCCACCTCAGAACTGACGACCCCCACTTGTTCCGTGGCGGTCAAAGTCCGAGCGCCTTGTCGAAGGCTGACTGGCGGGCCTGGTTCTCGTCGAGGTCCATCGGCTTGTAGGTGAACATCTTCTTCATCTCCTCGGCATCGGGGAAGATGAGCGGGTTGTCGGCCAATTCCGGGTCGATGGAGGCCATCGCATCCTGAGCGCCCGCGACCGGGCACACTGCGTTCACATATGCGGCCACCTGCGCGGCGACCTCGGGCTCGTAGTAGAAGTCGATGAGCTTGTGGGCGGCCTCGGTGTCGGGCGCGCCCGTGGGAACCATCAGGACGTCCTCCATCAGCACCCCACCCGAGTCGGGGATGAAGAACTTGATCGCCGGGTTGTCCTTCGCAAGCTGAACGACGTCACCCGCCCAGGCGAGGCATGCGCCGATGTTGCCCTGCGAGAGGTCGGCCGCGTAGTCATTGCCGGTGAAGCGGCGCAGTTGGCCGCTCTGGCGCGCCGACTCGATGTCTTCGATCGCCTGCTGGAAGTCGTCGTCGTTGAAGGCGCCCGGGTCGGCGCCGTTCGCGAGCATCAAGGTGCCGGTCGTCTCGCGAAGCTCGGTGAGCAGCGACACCTTGCCCTTGAGGGCAGGGTCGGTGAGCAGTTCCTGTACCGTTCGCACGTCCTTGCCGGTGACATCGGTGTTCACCGCGATGCCCACGAGCCACCCCTGCCACGCGAGTGAGTAATCGCGCGTGGGATCGAACGCGGGGCTCTGGAACGCCGGCAACAGATTCTTCGCATTCGCGAGCTTCGACTTGTCGAGCTTCTGCGCCCAATCGAGCGAGATGAAGCGGCCGCCCATCCAGTCAGTGGGGCTGATGACACTGGCCGGGATGCCTTGGCCGCCCTGCATGAGCGGTTGCACCTTCGCGAACCACTCGTCGTTGCTGTTGATCTCCGCCAGGTACTCGACCCGGATGCCGGTGCGCTCCTCGAACTCGACCAGGCTCGGGATCGTGCCGTCATCCTCGGTGTCGACCGAGAGCGGCCAGTTCGACCAGATGATCTGGTCGCTCGAGGAGCTTCCATTGCTCGGCGCGACGCCTGTCGGCTTCGTCGTGCATCCCGCGAGTAGCAGGCTGCCGCCGGCGACCGCCGCCAGCTGCATGACCTGCCGTCTCGTCATCCCCCCGAGCCCGCTGAGATCGAGTTGGCGCCGAGCACCGAATGAAGACATCTCATCTCCCCACTGCCATAGTGTTGCCGCTCACCATAGGGGGGCGATGCCGCCGGGGTCAAAGACCCCCACACGGGGGAGTGCGTGTCGCGGCAAGGCCCCAGGGGTGGCGCCCGACCCGAATCGGGCGAGTCAGTATGTCAAGTTTCCTTGACACGAAGTCGCAATGCCTTTACATTCTCAATGTCTGGTTTCTTTGACATGGGGAGTTGGCGATGACCTTCAATTCGGCACCGGAAGAGCGCAGCGCGTGGATCATGCTCGTGCTGGCAGCGGTCGGGTATCCGGTCTATCTCGCCTTGTTGCTCGGCGGGTTGGAGGGGCGCCCGCTCACCGAGGCCGAGTTCGCTTGGCCCATGCTCTGGACCATCGGCGGATCGATCCTCGCCTCGTTCGTGCTGCATGCGCTGTTCCGCGTGTTCACCGATCTCGACAACAACACCAGAGACGAGCGCGACCGTCAGATCAGCCGGTGGGCCGACCATACCGGCCAGGCGTTCGTGGTGGCGGGCGCGCTCGCCGGCCTCGTTCTCGCCATGCTCCGGCTCGATGTGTTCTGGATCGCGAACGCCATCTACCTCGGGTTCTTCCTGTCGGCAGTGCTCGGATCGATCGCGAAGATCATCGCGTATCGGCGCGGTTTCTCGGCGACGTGGTGAAGGGCGGGCTGAACGCATGGTGAAACGCGCCCCAAGGGACGGATCGGAGGCGGCATCCGCGAGTGCTGCCAAGTCGCCGGCCAAGGCCACCCGAGTGACGAACCAGATCCGCCGACTCCGGTTCGAAGCCGGCGAGATGACCCAGGCCGAGCTCGCCGAGCGCATCGGCGTGACGCGGCAGACACTCATCGCGATCGAGCAGGGGCGCTACTCGCCGTCGCTCGAGACAGCGTTCCGAATCGCTCGCGCGTTCAATGCCGGGCTCGACGACGTATTCCAATACCCCGCAGAGTCACCGCTCGAAGAGGAGAGCAATCAATGAGAGCCATCGTGCAAGACCGGTATGGCGAGGCCGATGTGCTGCGCCTGGCCGATATCGACCGCCCCCGACTCTCGGCCGGCCAGGTGCTCGTGGAGGTGAGAGCGGCCGGCGTCGACCCCGGGGTGTGGCACCTGATGGCCGGCAAGCCAGGCCTCGTGCGGCTCGCCGCCGGGCTTCGCCGACCCCGCTGGCCCGTGCGGGGCATGGCCTTCGCAGGAGTCGTCACCGCAGTAGGCGAGGGCGTCGATGCGTTCGGCGCGGGCGACGAGGTGTTCGGCACCGCAAACGGGTCGTTCGCAGAGTTCGTATTGGCCAAACCGGAGAAAATCGCGCCGAAACCGGCCTCGCTCAGCTTCGAGGAGGCCGCGGCCGTGCCGATCTCCGGGCCCACAGCGCTGCAGTCACTGCGCGATGCTGTGCGACTGCAGGCCGGTCAGCATGTGCTGGTGCTCGGTGCAGCGGGAGGGGTCGGCACCTTCGCCGTTCAGCTCGCAAAGGCGATGGGCGCGAGGGTGACAGGAGCTGCGAGCGGCCCGAAACTCGAGCTGGTGCGCTCCATTGGGGCGGATGCCGTCATCGACTACACCGTCGAAGACCCCCTCGCCGCTGGGCCCTACGATGCGATTCTCGACATGGGGGGCGCAAGGCAGCTCGCCGCGCTGCGCGCTGCACTCGTGCCGGGCGGGGCGATCGCGATCGTGGGCGCCGAAGTCGGCCCGCTCGGCGGTCTCAGCCGCATGCTCGTCGCCCCGCTGGTGACGGCGTTCAGCCGCCACCGCATCGTCGGCGTCATCTCGATCGAGAACACGGCCGATCTGCTCGAGCTCACCGACTACATCGAGAAGGATGCGGTGCGGCCCGCACTCGACCAGGTGTTCCCGCTCGAGCACGCTGCGGACGCGATCCGGCACATCGGTCGCGGCCACGGCACCGGCAAGACCGTGCTCAGCATCGGCTGAGAGCCCTCACCTGCTGTCGCCATGGTCGATCAATCGCCCGGTCCGAGTTCCTGAAAGATCGTGAGCTGGACCCCGGCGGGTGCGTCGAGACGTGAGTTGAGTGAACGCCACGGCGTCTCACGGGGCGCAGCGACCAAGTCGGCGCCGGCCTCCACGAGCTGCGCTGTGACGGTCGCCGAGTCGTCGACCTCAAGGGCGACACGGAGATGAGCGCTCGGGCGACCTTCGGCTTCCACCTCGTCGATCATGCGCACCTGCGCCGAGTTCGAAAGCTCGAGGGTCGCGCGCCCGGCGTCGAGGATGACCACTCTCGCGCCGCCGGCGCCCTCGTACGCTTCCTGCTCCGGCATCCCGAGAGCGTCGCGGTAGAACGCCAGCGCCTGCTCGAAGTCCTCCGCGTGCACGACAAGTCGAAGTTGGCGCACGCGCCCTTGCGGTGAATCCCTGTTCACGTCGTCGTTCATACCGTCACGCTAGCGACGGTGATGTCGCGGCCGCCACCGCTCGTCAACACCGTTCGACTGACTTCCGGGCCGCACTCCGCGAGTTGGCTGGGAAAGCCCCCGCACCCCTGTGCAGCCGAGTCGCCGAGAGCATGCTCGTGAGCAGCCGCATCGGCATTGAAGGCGGGAAGTGCCCGCCCCCAAGACGGCTCCACCCGAAAAGCCGCACTGGGAGAATCCGAGAGGAACCAGAAATGATCAACAGAGAGAACCTCGGAAGCTTGATCGGCGCCGACGTCGTCGACCCCACCGGGTCGAAGGTCGGCTCGGTCGGGCAGGTCTACGTCGACGATCATGACGGCCGCCCCAGTTGGGTGAGCGTGCGAACCGGGCTCTTCGGGATGAAGGAGTCGCTCGTGCCGCTCGACCGCGCCGACTGGGACGGTGACGACCTTCGAGTCGCCTACGAGAAAGACCGCGTCAAGGACGCGCCCCGCGTCGACGCGGATGCCCATCTCGAACCGTCCGACGAGGACGAGCTGTACCGCTACTACGGGATGGAGGGCACTGGAGAGGTCGGCGCGGTGCATGATCGCAACACATCTTCCTCTGACGCGGCCATGGCCAGAGACGACTCGATGTCTCGAACTGCCGAGCAGCCGGATGCCGGCAGTGGGTCGATGCGCTCTGGCCGCGTCCGGCTGCGCCGATACGTCGTGACTGAGGAGCAGTCGGTGAGCGTTCCGGTGCAACGGGAGGAAGTGCGAGTCGAGCGCGACCCGGTGGTCGACGACAACGTCGATGCAGACCCTGACATCGCCGGCGGGAACGACCGCTCCATGTAGAGCCGCACTCACGAGCGGCGCAGACGGCGCGTCGCGCGCCATGTGCGCCAGCGCGCGCTCTGCGCTGCGTCACGCCGGCGCGGCGTCGTCGACCTTCGCCGGACCGCTTCCGGCGCCCATCACGAGAAGCGCCCCGACGGCGGAGAGCACTGCGAATGGCGCATCCGGCAGCCAAGTGCCGAGCGTCGCCACGTGGGAGACGAAGAACAGTGGCATCGCCCACATCGAGAGCTGCACCAGGCGCGAGGTGACCGCTCCCCATACCGCCGCGATGCCCAGTATCGCGGCGAGCAACCCGAACGAGGCGATCAGAACCAGCGCGGGCGCTTCGAACGGGTCGTCAGCGAAGACCGTGCTCACCGCGATGAGTGCCGACATTGTGAAGAACAGCGTGAGCAGCACTTGGCCCGTGCGCACGCGTGCTCCCAGCGGCGAGCGCGTGAGCGGGGTCATCGACGGTGTCGAGGTCAATGCGGACATGGGATACCTCCTCTGTGAGCGGCTCGTTGTGCCGCCCGGGTTGCGACTCAAGCTAGGAGCGGACCGCTGCCAGACGTGATGAGGCTGCCCGCAGCAGATGGTGGGGTTGACCGCAAATTCCTAGCCGATGCTTCTCGCTGCGAGTTCAGGGTCGTGATACTGAACGCATGACGTCTCACCTCGACCTGGTCAGCATCGTCATCGGCGTCGGCGGGCTCTCGATGATCCCGTGGGCGGCACCGGCGGCGCTCGGCGCCGAGACCGCGCTCGTGGTGCCCGCGCTCTTCGTCGTGGCGGGGATGCTGGGCCCCGTGTGGGGAGCCCTCCGCTTCACGTGCCGGTCTCTCGTCGCAGCCGGCGCTCTGCACTTGAGCGCCTTCGCCGCGTCCGCGCTCGCACAGCAAGCAGAGCACTCCGCCCCCGTCTGGCATGTGGCCTCGCAGGTGCTGTTCGTCGCAGGATTCGCGGTGTTCGTCGTGCTCGCCGCGGGATACCCGTCCGGCCCTTCGCCGAGGTGGGCGTTCGTCGTCATGGCGGTGGCGGCGGCAGTGCCGCTCATCACTGGGTTCGCAGGGGCGACGCCTCCGGTGCTCGCAGGCTCGGACGCGCCTGAGGCGATTGGACCGATCGCCGCGGCGTTGCCCGAAGGCCTGGTTCATCTGAGCGTGCTCGGCTTCGCGCTCCCACCCCTCGCGGTCTCCGTTGGCATCACGCGAGCCACGCGCGGGGGACGGGAACTGCGTGCCCGCCTCTCATTGCCGCTCGTGGCGTTGGTGCTCATGGCCGCGATCATGGTCGCAGGCGCGCTCGTTCCGCCGCAGTTCTCGGCGCTCTCGACCGCTCTGTTCCTCGTGGCCGCGCCGCTCGTGCCGGTCGGGCTGATTCTCGGCGGTCGTCGCACTCCCGGCGAGCCACGCGGGCTCGCTGCCGAGGCATCCCCCACGCTGATCGCCGAGCTGACCCCTCGTGAGCGCGACGTGCTCGCGCTCATGGCCGACGGGCAGAGCAACCGGGCGATCGCGAAGTCGCTGCACATCTCCGTCTCGGCCGTCGAGAAGCACAGCACGGCGATCTTCAGCAAGCTGGGACTCGACCCGGAGCCCGCCACGCACCGCCGGGTAGCCGCGGTCGTGGCCTATCTGCGCGCTGCTGAGCGCTGAGCGCCGAGCGTCAGAGCTTCGCCATGACCTCTTCGGCGATGAGGTCCAGTTGGTCGAGGTCGCGGATGTCGAGGCACTGCAGGTAGACGCGCGAGATCCCGAGCTCGGCCACCTGGGCGATGCCGTCGAGCATCTCCTGCGGCGAGCCCGCGAGCCCGTGACGCCGGAGCTCGGCAGGCTCACGCCCGATCGCGGCCGCCCTGCGCTCGAACTCGGCTTCGTCCGAGCCGACACAGGCGACGAGAGCGACTGAGTAGACGAGTTCCTCGGGGTCGCGGCCTGCTTCCTCGCACGCCGCCCGCACCCGGTCGAGCTGCGGTGCGATCGCCGGCTTCTCAGGGAACGATTGGTTGTACTCGGTCGCGAAGCGGGCCGCGAGGCGCGGCGTGCGCTCCTTGCCGCCGCCGCCGATGATGAGCGGCATCCGCGACTGCACGGGCTTGGGCAGCGCCGGCGAGTCGGTCAGCCGGTAGTGGTGCCCCTCGAAGTCGAAGCGCTCGCCCACCGGTGTCTGCCACAGGCCGGTGATCACCTCGAGCTGCTCCTCCAGCATCCCGAACCGCTTCTTGGGGAAGGGCACGCCGTAGGCCTCGTGCTCGGCCGCGAACCAGCCCGTGCCGAGGCCGAATTCCACCCGGCCATTCGACATCGCATCGACCTGCGCCACTTGGATGGCGAGGAGACCTGGATGCCGGAACGTCGCCGAGCTGACCAGGGTACCGAGGCGGATCTTCGACGTCTCGCGTGCGAGACCGGCGAGGGTCACCCACGAGTCGGTCGGACCGGGCATGGGATCGCCTTCACCCATGCGCAGGTAGTGATCTGAGCGGAAGAACGCATCGAAGCCGAGCTGTTCCGCGCGCCTCGCCATCGCCGCCTGCTCGTCGTATGAGGCGCCCTGCTGAGGTTCGGTGAAGATCCTGAGGTCCATGACCACCACTCTGACAGGCGCTCCGGAGCAGAGGGAGGAGCGAGACGCGACACGCCGCGACACGAGCACGCAGCGTGATGGACACGGGCGTCGCTGCTCAGTACAGTGATGCCACATCAGAGCTGCGACGCCGCGCTCTGGCCGTGCAAGGGAGCGCCGTTGTCTGGATAGGTCGAAGCCGCCATCGTGCGTCGCCGCCGTCGGCGAACCGATGCGAGGTGGCCGAGACCGAGCCCGACCCAGTTGGCCTTGTCGCCGCGAACCGCTACGGGGTCGCGCGACATGTCGAACAGACACGGAGACCCGGTGAACCACAAGCAGACCGTTCCACTGATCGCAGACGTCGATACCGGCATCGACGACTCGCTCGCGCTGTTGTACCTCATGGCCAGCCCCGAGGCCGAGTTGCTCGCCATCACCTGCACAGCGGGCAATGTGCCGGCGCGACAGGTCGCGATCAACAACCTCGCCTGGCTCGAGCTCTGCGGTCACGCCGATGTCGAGGTGGCTCTGGGCGCTGAGGTGCCCATCATCCAGCCGCTCATGACCACCGAGGAGACGCACGGACCGCAGGGCATCGGCCACGCGGTGCTGCCCGCGCCCTCCCGTTCCGTCTCACCGAGGCACGCGGCTGAGGTATGGATCGACCTCGTACGAGAGCGCCCAGGTGAGATCACCGGCCTCGTCACCGGGCCACTCACGAACCTGGCGCTCGCGGTCAAGCTCGAACCCGAGCTCCCGAAGCTCCTCAAGCGGCTCGTGATCATGGGCGGAGCGTTCAACTACGCCGGCAACACCACCCCGACCACCGAGTGGAACATCGCCGTCGACCCCGACTCGGCGAAGATCGTGTTCGACGCGTTCTCGGTGGTGCCCACCGACCGGCGCCCCATCGTATGCGCGCTCGATGTCACCGAGCGCATCGAGATGTTCCCCGCGCATCTCGCCGAGCTCGCGCGCGCCGCTGGCAGCGAACCAGTCGAGCAGCTCAGCGCAGACGACGTCCCCGGTACTCGCTCCACGGCCTCGAACCCCGTCATCCGTCACCTCTCGGATGCTGTGCGCTTCTACTTCGAGTTCCACAACACGCACGATCAGGGCTACCTCGCCCACATGCACGACCCCTTCGCTGCCGCGGTCGCTCTCGACCCGACGATCGCCACCACTCGCGCCGCGACCGTCGATGTCGAACTGGCGGGCACGCTCACTCGCGGGCAGACGGTCGCCGACTGGCGGGGCATGTGGGGTCGCGCGGCGAACGCCGACATCGTTGTCGACACCGACCCTGCCGAGTTCTTCCGCCGCACGATCGAGCGGGTCGGCTCGCTCGCGAGAGCTGCCGGGGGAGCCAGCGACGCCCAGATCGCCCAGACCGCAACACCCCGATAGCAGGCCGGATGCAAGGAGGCATCATGTCAACGTCCATCGCGCAATCCAGTTCACGCCGCGTGCGCAATACCGTCCTCGTGGCGGTCGGCGCGGTGATCATCGTCGCGACCTACCTGTACCTCGTGATCGGCCAGCCGGCTGAGGTGGCCGAGAGCAGCACCAGCCGGGCCTCGCTCATCGCGATGGGCGGCTACCTCATCGGCGCCCTGCTGCTCGCCATCGGGTCGATCCATCGGCTGCCGACGGCGACGATCGCCATGGTGCCGGTCGCGATCGCGCTCAACATCGTGGTCGGTCAGATCGTCGCCGTGATCGGGCTTCCCCTCTATCTCGACTCGATCGGCACGGTGCTCGTCTCGGCGCTCGCCGGGCCAGCCGCCGGAGTGGTCACCGGCATCCTGACGAACGTGATCTGGGGACTGACGCTCAGCCCGATCGCCCTTCCATTCGCGGTCGTTCAGGTGGTCATCGGTGTGCTCGCCGGCTACGCGGCGCGGTGGGGCATGTTCCGCCGCTTCTATCTCGCGCCTATCGCGGGAGCCGTCACCGGCATCGTCGCCGCGATCATCTCGGCGCCCATCTCGGCGTTCGTCTTCGGCGGCGCGACCGGCGGTGGCACCGGGGCGATCGTAGGGGCGTTCCAGGCGATGGGCCAGACCCTGCTTGGAGCCACGACATTGCAGGGGCTGCTCTCAGACCCGCTCGACAAGGCGATCACCTTCACCGTGGTGGTGCTGATCCTCGCCGCGATGCCCGGCCGCTTCCGCCAGCGATTCCCATTCGTCCGTGAATACCGCGTCTTCGGCAAGACATCGCCGAAGCCCACGGGCGAGGTCGCTGTCGAGCGCTGATCGAACATGACGTCGACCTTGTACCTCGACCGGCGCTCGCCGGTGCATCGCCTCAACCCCGTCACCAAGCTCGTGGCGATGCTCACGATCGTCGTGATCGTGTTCGCGGTGCCGCTGTGGTGGGTGGCCGGGCTCATCGTGGTCGGCGTCGTCGTGCCTGCCGCCGTGGTCGCGCACTGCGGCGGCAGGCTGCTCAGCCTGAGTCTCAAGCTGCTCCTGCCGATCATCGTGGTGCTGGTGCTCGTGCAGGGGCTGACCTTTCCCGGCGGCAAGACGGTGCTCGCCGAGTGGGGAGTGCTCGCGCTCACGACCGAGGGTCTGCTCTTCGCCCTCGGAATCGGGTCGCGCATCGTGTGCCTCGTGCTGACGTCCGTGCTGTTCGTGCTCACGACGCACCCGGGCGATCTGATGGGCGCGTTGACCGAGCGGGGAATGTCGCCGAAGTTCAGCTACATCATCAGTTCGACGCTGCAACTGATCCCCGCGTTCCGCGACCGCGCCGACGGCATCCTCCTCGCGCAGCAGGCGCGCGGACTCGCGGTCAAGGGCAGCCCGCTCGCGCGGGTCAAAGTGATGATGCCCCTGCTCGGCCCGCTCGTGCTGGGCATGTTCACCGACGTCGAGGAGCGGTCGACGGCCATGGAGGCCCGCGGATTCGGGTCGGCTGCGCGGCGAACGGCGCTGATACCGGTGCCCGACTCCACCGCGCAACGCGTCTCGCGCTGGCTCATGCTCGTGCTCGCCGTCGCCGCGATCGTCGTCCCCATCGTGTTCGGAGTGCTGTGATCTCACTGACCGACGTCTCGTACGCCTATCCGGATGCCGAGGCTCTCACCCTCGAGCACGTCGACCTCGAGGTCGAACGCGGCTCCATCGCCGGCATCGTCGGCGCTTCCGGTGCTGGAAAGACCACGCTGGCCAAGATCATCGCCGGGTTCATCCCGCACGCCGACGGCGGTGAACTCAGCGGCACCGTGCGAGTCGATGGTCGCGACCTGTCGACGGGGTCGCTGGTCGACGCCGTCTCGGTCGTGGGTCTGGTGATCCAGAACCCGTTCAATCAGATCTCCGGTGCCAAGTACACCGTGCGCGAGGAGATCGCCTTCGGGCTGGAGAACTTCGGAACACCCCGCGACGAGATGCAGCGCCGTGTCGACGAGGTGGCCGCCCTGCTTCGCATCGAGCATCTGCTCGACCGTTCGCCGTACGCGCTCTCTGGCGGCCAGCAGCAACTCGTGGCGATCGCATCGATGATCGTGCTGCGCACTCCGGTGATCGTGATGGACGAACCCACCGCGCAACTCGACCCCGCGGGCACCCGAATGGTGTTCGACGTGCTCTCGGCGCTGCGGGAGACCGGGATCACGATCGTCATCTTCGAGCACAAGCTCGAACTGCTGCAGCAGCATGCTGACCGGCTGCACGTCGTCGCTGACCGGTCGATCGTGCTCTCGGGAGCGCCCGATGACGTGCTCGCCGACGACCGGCTGGCGCAGTGGGCCGTCGGCACGACGAGGTACGTGACCGCCGGGCGCTTGGCGCGCGAACGCGGCCTGCTGCCCCCCGAAGTGCCCCTGCCGGTGTCGTTCGAGCAGGCCGAGCGAGTCTTCGACCGGGAGAGGAGCGTGCGATGAGCCGGGCGGATGCCGAGGGTGTGGCTCCCGTCGCGAACACCGCGGGGGCTGATCCGGTCATCGTGGGCATGGAGGTGCTCATCGAGGATGTGCGCTTCAGCTATCCCAGCGGCGTCGAAGCCGTGAAGGGTGTGAGCCTCAGCATCCGGCCGGGAGAGCGCGTGGCGATCGTCGGCCAGAACGGTGCGGGCAAGACGACCCTCGTGCGTCAGTTGAACGGCATCTTCCGCCCCACGTCGGGCAGGGTGCAGGTGGGCGATTGGATCACGTCGGAGCACACCATCGCCGAGCTCGCGACGCGCGTCGGCTACGTGTTCCAGAACCCGGACGAACAGCTCTTCGCGCGCACGGTGCGCGCCGACGTCGAATTCGGGCCGCGCAATCTGGGGCTCGACAGTGCACAGGTCGCCAGGCGCGCCGAGACGGCGATCGAAGCCGTCGGTCTGAGCGGCGTGGCCGACCTGCATCCTCACCACCTCTCGCTCAGTGAGCGCAAACGAGTGGCGCTCGCCGGTGTGGTCGCGATGGGCACTCCCGTCGTGGTGCTCGATGAGCCGACCACGGGGCAGGATGCCGCCGGTGTCGACATGATCGCTCAGGTCGTCGCCGCCCTGACGGATGCCGGCCGCACCGTCATCGCGATCACACACGACATGGAGTTCTGCGCCGAGCACTTCGATCGGGTCATCGTGATGGCCGGCGGTCAGGTGCTCGTCGACGGTCATCCCCGAGACGTGTTCGTGCGGGATGCCGAGCTGGACGCGGCGGCCGTCGAACCGCCGCAGCTCACCCGGCTCGCGCGCGCTCTCGGCTGGGATGATCAGCCGTTGTCGGCGGAGGAGTTCGTCGGGGCGTTCGCGCGCCGCGGTGCGCACTCGTGACTGGTTTCGTACTGCTGGCGCTGCTGGCCTCTCTGCTGCTCGGCGTCACCGACTTCCTCGGCGGGACTCTCGCTCGTCATCTGCCGCTGCTCACGGTGCTGTTCTTCTCGCAACTCACCGCGACGGTGTCGGTGCTGCCCCAAATCGTCATGCAGCCGCCCGGCGCCGAGTGGCAGCCCGCGCTCATGTGGGGCGTGATCGGCGGGGTCGCGGTGGCCGTCGCGGTCGCGTCGCTCTACCGCGCGCTCGCGATCGGCACCATGGGGGTCGTGGCACCGATCGCCGCCCTCGGGGTGCTCGTGCCTGTCGGAGCCGGGCTCGCTGCCGGCGACCCGATCGGCGGACCGCTGGTGGTCGGCCTCATTGTCGCCGTGATCGGCACCGTGCTGGCGAGTGGACCAGAGGTGCGCAACCGCGGCGCTGGCCACGGAGTCAAACCGGTGCTGCTCGCGCTGCTCGCGGCGCTCGGGTTCGGTGTCTCGAACCTCACCATCGCTCTCGGCAGTGCGCACGACGTGCCGGTGACCTTGATCACCAACGGCGGAGTCGCACTCATCGTCTACTCGGTCGCGCTCGCCGTGCTGCGGCACCGTCCGCGCGCGAGGGGATGGCTGCTGGTCGGCGCTCTCGCGATCGGGTTGCTCGGGTATGCCGCCAACCTCTCATTCGCAGTCGCCAGCCAGGCGGGCCTGCTCACTGTGGTGGCTGTGTGCGCGTCGCTGTTCCCTGCGGTGACGGCGCTGCTCGGCTGGTGGTTCCACCGTGAGCGCCTGAAACCGGTGCAGATCGCCGGCGTGGTGTTCGTACTGGCCGGTGTCGCGACGATCGCTGCAACCAGTTGACGGCGGCGCCGACGTCGCCGTGGTGAACGGCGGCCACGAGCGCACGCCTACCATGGACGGGTGACCGACGAGCAGCCCCCGCTGAGCCGCCGCGAGCGTCGCGACGCCGAGCGGGCCCAGGAGCACGACGACCGCGCCCGCGCCGCAGAGCCGGCGACCGAAGCCATGCCGATGGTGCCGGAAGAAGGGGCGGATGCCGGCGACCAGGGCAGCGGGGTCCACGACGAGCCCACAGCGGCCTACTCCGTCGTCGACGAGCCGACCGCTGCCTACTCCGTCGTCGACGAGCCGACCGCTGCGATCGACCGGAGCGAACTGCCCGACTTCGACGGTGGCGCCGGCCGCGAGCCGGCCGCATCCGAAGTCGCGCCCGGCGGCGACGAGCGCCGCGCCCCAGGGTCTGCCCACGACGACGTGCCGACGGTGCTCATCGGTGCGCCCACCGGGCTGGCGAGCGAATCGGCGGCCGGCTACGCGGCCGCAGCAGCCGCGGGCGATCAGCTCGCTCCGGCGACCGCGCCGGGGGGCGGGCTCAGCGGTCTGTTCCGTCGGCATCCGCGCGCCTGGCTCGCCGCAGCGCTCGCCACGGCATTCGCGCTGCTGGGAGCGGGCTCAGTGGTCGCCGGCGTCGCGGTCGGTGCATCGGGTTCGACCCAGGCCGCGCCCGAGCCCCCGCCCGTCGTCGTGCCGACCGAGACCGAGGAGCCGCCCCGCCCGCTGCCCGACCCGCTGACCACGCCGAGCGCATTGCGCACGTGCTCGATCACTCCGCAGACGCAGACCGCCGCGCTCGGGGCACTCTACGCCTCGGTGCTCGATGCCAATACCGGCGAAGTGCTCTTCGACCGGAACGCTGCCGCCCCGGAGCGACCCGCGAGCGTGCTCAAAGTGCTCACCGCCGCCGCGGCGCTCGACGTGCTCGGACCCGACCACCGGCTCACCACCCGGGTGGTGCAAGGGGATGACCCCGACACGATCGTGCTCGTCGGCGGTGGAGACGCGACGCTCAGCCGTCTCGGCTCCGGCTCGGAGAGCTTCTACCCTGGCGCTCCGAAGCTCGGCGACCTGGCCGCGCAGGTGCGCGCGAAGCTGACGGACGAGGTCGACGAGGTCACGCTCGTGCTCGACTCGACGCTGTGGGATCCGAACGACAGCTGG
This sequence comes from Ruicaihuangia caeni, assembly GCF_029952955.1. Lineage (GTDB taxonomy): Bacteria > Actinomycetota > Actinomycetes > Actinomycetales > Microbacteriaceae > Ruicaihuangia > Ruicaihuangia caeni. The sequence continues at coordinate 43,837 of NZ_JASATX010000004.1, forward strand.
GAGTCGAGTTGGGACCGCTCGGAGCAGACGCAGGGCTACATGTCTGAGGTCACCGCCCTGCAGGTGGACGGCGACCGAGACGACCCGACTCGCGGCACCAGCCGGCGCAGCGACGACCCCGTCGCCCGGGCGGGGGAGTGGTTCACGAGCGCACTCCAGGCCGAGGGCGTCAGAGTCGACTCGGTGAAGCTCGGTGCCGCGCCGGCCAATGCCGCGGTGCTGGCAGAGGTGCAGTCGCAGCCGGTCGCGACCCTCGTTCGCCAGATGCTGCTCGTGAGCGACAACACCATCGCCGAGATGCTGGCGCGCGTCACCTCCAAGCGCCTCGGGCTCGCCGGAACGTTCGGGTCGCTGCAGGAGACGTACTCGCGTGCGCTGTCGAACTACGGCATCCCCACCACCGGCATGACCGTCCGCGACGGCTCCGGGCTCAGCGAGCACAACCGCGCCACGCCCGTCTATGTGTCGCAACTGCTCGCGAAGGCGCTGCACGGCGAGCGGAACCTGCGTGTGCTCTACGACGGGCTCCCGGTCGCCGGGAAGACAGGGTCGCTCGCCTCCCGCTACACCGGCGACAACGCCGTGGCGCGCGGGGCGATCGCCGCGAAGACCGGCTGGATCTGGACCGGCCGCTCGCTCGCCGGCGTGGTGAACGCGGCCGACGGCACGCAGCTCGCATTCGCGTTCTATGCGGTCGGCGACGACGACGTGGTGACCACCACCGCACTCGATACCCTGGCCACCGCCGTCTACCGCTGCGGCGCGAATCTGAGCAACCAGTAGCTCCAGCGCCGCGCGACTAGCCTGCTGTCATGACCAAAGCGCTGTTCATCATCGACGTGCAGAACGACTTCACCGAGGGTGGCGCCCTTGGCGTGACCGGTGGCGCAGAGGTGGCACGCCGCATCACCGAACTGCTCGCAGCATCCGACTACGACGTGGTCTTCGCTTCCCGCGATTGGCACGACGCCGACAACGACAACGGCGGTCACTTCTCGGAGACCCCTGACTATGTCGACACCTGGCCGCCGCACTGCGTCGCGGGAACGCCGGGGGCCGAGTACCACCCCGCGCTCGATGTGGAAGCCATCGATGTGCACATCCGCAAGGGCCAGGGAAAGCCGGACTACTCGATCTTCCAGGGCAGAACGGATGCCGGGGCTTCGCTTCGCGAGGCGCTCGATGAGCACCGCGTCACCGAGATCGACGTGGTCGGCATCGCCACCGATCACTGCGTGCGCGCTTCCGCTCTCGACGCGCTGGCGGCGGGCCGAAAGGTACGCGTGCTCGAGCGGTACACGGCCGGTGTCGACGAGGAGGCGAGCGCCGAGGCTCTCGCGGAGGTGCGCTCGGCGGGCGGTCAAGTCGCGTACGACGCGCGCGCTGAAGGCTAGTCGCTGAGGGCTAGTCGCGCTGAGGGCTAGTCGCGCTGAGGGCTAGTCGTGGGCTGGCTCGGCGTTCGATCGAACGCCGCTACTTCAGTAATGGGCTAGGTCGGCCTCGATCGAACGCGCGCGCTGGAGCTTGGAGCGAAGGCCGTTTCTGGCCTTCGCCGCGACGCCAGCGCGGCGCCCGTCTCGGGCGCCGATACGTCAATAATGGGCTAGATCGGCCTCGATCGAACGCGCAGCCTCGAGCAACGGGGGCACGATGTCGCGAAGCGACTCTTCGGCTGAACGGCGCCCCGCTGCGGTCGACACGTTGATCGCGGCCACGACTCTGCCGTCTTGGTGGATCGGGGCTGCGAAGGAGCGCAGCCCGAAGTCGAGCTCCTGGTCGACCATCGCCCAGCCCTGCTCGCGAACTCGGGCGATCTCAGAGCGGAGGGCGGCCGGCTCGGTGATGGTCGCGGCCGTGAATCCGCTCGGCTGCCAGAGCGCCAGCATCCGGTCGAGCTCGGACGGGGCGAGGCCCGCGAGCAGCACGCGGCCCATCGAGGTGGTGAATGCGGGGAAGCGCGTGCCGATGGTGATCGAGACCGACATGATGCGCCGGGTGGGCACGCGGGCGATGTACACGATCTCGCTGCCGTCGAGCACACTGGCCGAGGTCGATTCGTCGAGCGTGCGCGACAACCGCTCGAGGTGCGGCTGCGCGACCTCTGGAAGGGTCAGCGACGACAGGTAGCTGAAGCCGAGTTCGAGCACCCGGGGGGTGAGCGAGTAGTCGCGGCCGTCGCTGCGCACATAGCCGAGTTCTTCAAGGGTGAGCAGGAACCGGCGCGCGGTGGCCCTCGTCAGCCCAGTGGCGCGCGCGATGTCGGAGAGCGACCGTCGGGGGTGCTCGGCGTCGAACGCTCGTATCACCGCGAGCCCGCGTGCGAGCGACTGCACGAACTCGCCGCTCGACTGGCCTGTCGCGGTTGGCGCGGGCTCCGTGCCGGCCGCGGAATGCGCGGCGGCCGGCGGCGGTTCCGGCGAACCGAGGGGGCCGCCGGTGACCGGCGACCCCCCGCGAGTGCTCTCGACCATGGTCTGCGCTTCGCGTCGGCTCAGCGTTCCAGCACGACGGCGAGGCCCTGCCCGACGCCGATGCACAGCGCGGCGACGCCCACGCCACCGCCGCGGCGCTTCAGCTCGTGCGCGACGTGACCGATGATGCGACCGCCGGAGGCGCCCAGCGGGTGCCCCATGGCGATGGCGCCACCGTGGATGTTGACCTTCTCGGGGTCGAGATCGGGCCAGAGCTGCAGGCAGGCGAGGCTCTGCGCCGCGAATGCCTCGTTGAGCTCGACCACGTCGACGTCGTCCCAGGTCTTTCCGGCACGCGCCAGCGCCCGGTTCGCGGCCTCGACCGGACCGATGCCGAACACGTTGGGGTCTACGCCCGACGCGCCGCGGCCTGTGATCCGTGCGAGGGGCTCCGCTTCGATCGCGCCCTCGGCGCCGATGATGAGCGCGGAGGCGCCGTCATTGAGCGTCGAGGCGTTGCCGGCGGTGACCGTGCCGTTCTCCTTGCGGAAGGCTGGCTTCAAGCCGGCGAGCACCTCGAGCGTCGTGTCGGCGCGGATGCCCTCATCCCGAGTGAGGTCGGTGCCCGGCACCAGCACGACCTCGTCGTCGTAGACGCCGGCATCCCATGCGGATGCCGCCAGCTGGTGACTGCGCACCGCGAAGGCGTCCTGCGCTTCGCGCGAGATGCTGTACCGCTCGGCGAGGATCTCGGTGCTCTCACCCAGCGATACCGTCCAGTCCTTCGGCATCCGGGGGTTCACCATTCGCCAGCCGAGCGTGGTCGAGTGCATCGTCTCGTTGCCCGCGGGGTAGGGCCGGTTCGGCTTGAGCATCACCCAAGGGGCTCGGCTCATCGACTCGACACCGCCCGCGACCACGATGTTCGCGTCGCCGGTCTCGATAGCCCGGCTCGCCTGCATGACCGACTCGATGCTCGACCCGCACAAGCGGTTCACGGTGACGCCAGGAACGCTGGTCGGGAAGCCTGCGAGGATCGACGCCATGCGCGCCACGTTGCGGTTGTCCTCACCTGCCTGGTTGGCATCGCCGAGGATCACCTCGTCGATGCGCTCGAGATCGAGCTCGGGATGCCGAGCGACGAGCGCCTCGAGAGTGTGCGCCGCGAGGTCATCGGGGCGCACGCCGGCGAGCGACTTGCCGATGCGCCCGAACGGCGTGCGCACCGCGTCGTAGACATAGCTTGCGGTCATGATCAGCCCTTCAGGTCGATGCCGGTGAGTCGGCGGAGCTCGTCCATGCTCTCGCCGAACGATTCCAGGACGGTGGCGCCCTCCGCGCCCACCTCGAACACCGCGAGGTCGGTGTAGACCCGCGAGACGCAGCCCACACCGGTGAGCGGGTAGCTGCACTGCTCGACTAGCTTGGACTCGCCCTGCTTGGTCAGCAGATCCATCATCACCCACACGCTCTTCGCGCCGATGGCGAGGTCCATCGCGCCGCCGACCGCCGGGATGGCGTCGGGGGCGCCGGTGTTCCAGTTGGCGAGGTCGCCCTTCACCGAGACCTGGAACGCACCGAGCACGCACACATCGAGGTGCCCGCCGCGCATCATGCCGAAGGAGTCGGCGTGGTGGAAGTACGCGGCGCCCGGGAGCTCGGTGACGGGGATCTTGCCCGCGTTGATCAGATCGGGGTCGATCTGGTCGCCCTCGGCGGCGGGGCCCATGCCCAGCATGCCGTTCTCCGTGTGGAGCGTGATGTTGCGGTCTTCGGGCAGGTAGTCGGCCACCAGCGTGGGGGCGCCGATTCCCAGGTTCACGTACGCGCCCACCGGGATGTCGGCGGCGATGCGCTTCGCGAGGTCGGGGCGGGAGAGTCTGGTCATGCTTCTGCCTCCTCGGCTTCAGTCTCGAACTGGCCGCTGGCGATCCACGGGCGATCGCCGGTCTCGACCACATGGGTCACGAAGATCCCAGGCGTGATGATGCTCTCGGGGTCGAGGCTGCCGACCGGCACGATGCGGTCGACCTGCGCCACCGTGACTCGGGCGGCAGAGGCCATCACCGGACCGAAGTTGCGGCTGGTCTTGCGGTAGGTGAGGTTGCCGAGCTGGTCTGCCCGGTACGCGCTGATGAGGGCGTAGTCGGCGTGGATCGGGTGCTCGAGCACGTAGTCGCGCCCGTCGATCGTGCGGGTCTCCTTGCCCTCTGCGAGCGTCGTGCCGAAGCCGGTGGGTGTGAAGAACCCTCCGATGCCGGCGCCCGCGGCGCGGATGCGCTCGGCGAGGTTGCCCTGCGGCACGAGTTCGAGCTCGATCTTGCCGGCGCGGTACAGCCCATCGAAGACATGCGAGTCGCTCTGGCGCGGGAAGGAGCAGATCACCTTGCGCACGCGACCGGCCGCGAGCAGCGCCGCGAGGCCGTGGTCGCCGTTGCCGGCGTTGTTGCTCACGACGGTGAGGTCGGTCGCGCCCTGCTCGAGCAGCGCGTCGATGAGCTCGACCGGCTGCCCGGCGAGCCCGAACCCGCCGATCATGATGGTGGCGCCGTCAGCGATGCCGGCAAGCGCGTCGCTGACGGATGGACTGATCTTCGACAGCATCCGTACGTCCTTCATGGTCAGGGTCGGCGCCGTGTCGCGCCGAAGAGTGTTGGCAGTGTTCGCATAGCGAACATGCGTTCACATAGCGATACTACCAAATCGACTTGAGAGCAGTGAGGGGGAGTTCCACGACGCGAAAAAGCGGCGGCGCCACCCTCACGGCGGCGCCGCCCCTTTTCGTCGGGGTGGCTGCGGAGTGCTACGCCTGCGCGTCGAGTTCGGCGAGCGTCGTCTGCAGCACCTTGAAGGCGTTGTTGGCGTTCGGGATGCTGCAGTAGATCGCCGACTGCAAGAAGATCTCGACGAGCTCATCGCGGGTGAGCCCGTTCGTGATCGCAGAGCGCACGTGCATGGCGAGCTCTTCGAGGTGCGAGTTGGCGATCAGCGCTGTCAGAGTGCAGGCGCTTCGCATCCGGCGGTCCAGCCCCGGGCGCGACCAGACCTCTCCCCACGCGGTGCGCGTGATGAAGCTCTGGAAGTCCCGCGTGATGTCGGTGATCGCGTCGGTCGCCCGGTCGACATGGGCATCGCCGAGCACCTCGCGCCGCACCTTCATGCCCTGTTCGTAGCGCTCTTGGTCGCTCAGCGTGTGCAGGTGGGCGTTCGGGTTGGTCGCGTCGCCACTCGGGCGCGCGTTCACGGCGTCGGTCACTGGATGCCTCCGAAGAACGTGTCGAGTCGCTGCGCCACCTCGGCGGGGCGCTCGGCCGGGGCAAGGTGCGACGCGTCGGGGATGCTGTGCGCCTCTCCTCGGGCCACCGCGCCGGCCATCTCCTCGGCATCGCTCGGCGGGCTCACCTGGTCGTGGACTCCCGCGATCGCGATGGTGGGTGCGCTGATCTCGCCGAGCCGGTCGCGAACGTCCCACACCGCGAGCGCCTCGCAGCACAGCGCGTAGCTCTCATCGTCCGCCGAAGCCAGACCGTGCAGCAGAGCGCTCGTGATCTCGGGCTGCTGGGCGACGGTGTCTGGGGCGAACCAGCGCTGCGCCGACCCCACAACGAGGCTGGAGGTTCCGCTCGCCCTGACTTGACGCGCCCGCTCGCGCCACGCCTCTTCGACGCCGAACCTCGGCGACGCGCACACGACCGCCAGGCCCTTCACGCGCTCAGGGAAGTCGAGTGCGAGTTGCAGCCCGACGGCGCCACCGAGCGAGATGCCCGCGTAGAGGAAGTGGTCGATTCCTGCAGCATCGGCCATCGCGATCACTCCCTGGGCGAGTTCCGCGACCGAGAATGGCTGGGTCGTGGGCGCGGATTCGCCGTGGCCGGGCAGGTCCCAGCCGAGCAGCCGGTATCGCGAGTCGAGGGCGGGCGCGGCAGGCCCCCAGACCGTGGCTGCGGCAGTGCCGAGGCTCGGTCCGAGCAGCAGCGGTTCGTCGTAGCGGCCCTTGCTGCCACGCAGGCTGACGCCGGTGATGGTCGGGGTGGTCATTCAGCTCCCTTCAGCGCCCGGGTGAGCGAGCGCTCGATCAAGTCGTCTGCCGCGCCCGTGTAGCGCGCGGCATCCGTCAGCTCCTCGAGCTCGGAGGCGTCGAGATCGGGGAGCGCGGCGGTCAGTGCTTCTCGAAGCGGCGTGCCCGTGGTCGCCGCCTCATCGATGAGGTGCTGCACGCGCTTGGCGCCGATGCGAGGGGCGAGGCGGAGCATGACGCGCTCGCTCACGATGAGGCCGGCCGTCGCGTCGAGGTTGGCTCGCATGCGCTCGGGGTGAACCTGCAGGTGCTCCAGCAGCGCTCGGCCGCTCTCGGCGGTGCCGCCGGCGAGTCGGAGCAGTTCGCGAAGGGCTTGCCATTCGCTGTGCCAGGCGCCGTCGGGCCGCTCGTCCACCGTGACGGCGGCGCGATGCAGCTCGGCGGCGAGGCCCGGCGCACGCAGTGCGGCCGAGCGGATCAGCGTGCTGAGCACCGGATTCCGCTTGTGGGGCATGGCGGACGATCCGCCGCCGCTGCCTTCGGCGAGCTCACCGATCTCGGTGCGGCCGAGGGTCGCGACGTTGGTGGCGATGGTGCCGAAGGCGTCGCAGAGCGAGACCAGCGCATCGCCGAGCGAGGTGACGGGATGCCGCATCACATGCCAGGGCAGGCGCGGCGCCGCGAGCTCGAGACGCTCGGCGAATGCCGTCACCACGTCAACCGGCTCGGGTGCGCCCTGAGTCTGCTGCGCCAGCTCGGTGAACGAAGCCAGGGTGCCGGAAGCGCCGCCGAGCTGTGCGGGCAGTGCTGCAGCGACTTCGCGAAGTCGATCGCGGCTGATGACGAGGCCCTCGAGCCAGATCGCGGCTTTCAGACCGAACGTGGTCGGCGTCGCGTGCTGGGTGAGCGTGCGTGCTGCCATCACGGTGCGCCGGTGCTGATCGACGAGTCGCGCGAGCGCGGCGATCGCCGCATCCGTCTCTTGCAGCACGATGCGAAGAGCGCCGCCGGCGATGAGCATGAGTGCCGTGTCGAGCACGTCTTGGCTGGTCGCCCCGCGGTGCAGCCAGCGAGCGGCGTCGTCGTCGAGGAGCGGGCGGAGCAGCTTCAGCAGCGGAATCACCGGATTGCCGCCGCCCCGCGCTGCGACAGCGAGTTCGGCGACGTCGATCTGGGAGTCGCGCAGTGCCGTCTCGATGCGCTCGGCGATCTCGACCGGGGCCTGCACGTGCGCGAGCGCGACCTCGACCTCGATCATCGCCGCGAGCACTGACCTATCGCTCGTCACGCCGACTACGGCCGTGCCCGCCCACACCGGGGCGAGCAGGCCGTAGTCAGCGTCGTCGATCGGATGCATCGTCAACGGGCGGCGCACTCAGTTGAACGCAAGGAAGACCGTCTCGCCGTCGCCCTGCAGCCTGATGTCGTGGTGCAGCCAGCCGCGTTCGTCGCGGGTCGCCACCATGGTGGCGCGCTCGTCATCCGTCAGGACCGAGAGCAACGGGTCGGCGCCAAGGGCGTCTGCGTTCTCGGGCAGGTAGATGCGAGTGTGCAGCTTGTTCAGCAGTCCGCGCGCGAAGACGATGGCCGCGAAGAACGGCGCACTGCCGTCGTCGCCGGCGCCCGGGTTGACCGTCCAGAACCGGTACACGCCGTGGTCGTCGGTCGCAGCGCGCCCGAAGCCGGTGAACCCGTGGCTCTCGCGGTGCACCGGGTTCGAGAACATCTGGTTCTCGCGGCGGAGCACGCTGCGCGCGCGGGGGATGCTGCCATCGGCATCCCGCTGCCAGATCTCGACCATCGCGTCGGGAATCGGCTGCCCCTCGCCGTCGAGCACCCGGCCGGTGAGCACGATGGCCCCAGGGGAGTGCGGCTCGGCGATCTGGGGGCCGCCCAGGAAGGGCATGCCGTAGTGGAAGAACGGTCCGACGGTCTGACCCGGCGTGCCGACGAGCTTGCTCACAGTTCGTCTCCTTCTGGCTCGGTCCAGGTACGTTGCGGCCCTGTCAAGACGATGTCCCAACGATATCCGAGCGACCATTCCGGCGTCGTCAGATCGTGGTCGTAGGTGGCCACCAGGCGGTCGCGTGCCTTCTGATCCGCGATCGACTGGTAGATCGGGTCGAGCGGGAACAGCGGGTCGCCGGGGAAGTACATCTGCGTGACAATGCGCTGGGTGAACGCATTGCCGAACAGCGAGAAGTGGATGTGCGCCGGCCGCCACGCGTTGATGTGGTTGCGCCACGGGTAGGCGCCCGGCTTGATGGTGGTGAACCGGTACTCGCCGTTGTCATTGGTGATGCAACGGCCCGCTCCCGTGAAGTTCGGGTCGAGGGGCGCCGGATGCTGGTCGCGCTGATGGATGTAGCGACCACCGGCGTTCGCCTGCCAGATCTCGACGAGTTGGTTGCGCACGGGCCGGCCATCGCCGTCGAGCACCCGGCCGGTGACGACCATGCGCTCGCCCTGTGGTTCGCCGGAGTGCTGGATGGTCAGGTCGGCCTCGAGCGGCGACACGTCGCGCTCGCCGTAGGCGGGCGACCACAGCTCGATGGTCTCGGGGTCGACGAGCTTGGGGTTCTTGGTGGGGTGCCGAAGCACACTCGAGCGGTACGGCGCGTAGTCGAGGCGGGGCTGCGTCTGCTCCGGCTGCCCGGCCGCGAGCCCTGCCTGATACTCGGCTTGCGCGGCTTCGATCTCCTTGGAGATCTCAGCCTGGCTGGCGAGGGTCATGGTGTCTCCTGGTCTGTCGGTGGGACGAGAGTCAGCGTGACAGAGGGAGCGCCGAGCGACAGCGTCAGTTCTCACTGGGTGGAAGTGTGGCTGGCCCAGCGCTTCGCCGGACTACGGGAATCACCACTGGGGGTGGCTCCGGCTGGTGAATTGCGTAGTGTCGCGCGCGACACGAGCGACACGGCGCGGCAGGCGCGGCGCGAGCTCCGAATCAGGAGCGCGCAGAGGCGAAGACTTCAGAGACCGCGGTCGCGGCCTTGATCACGAGCGGGGCCAGCCGGTTCTCGTCGGCGCGATCGAGGTGGGTGACGACTCCGATGGCTGCGGGAGGCAGCCCCGGCACCGCCGGCAGTGGTGCCGCGATCGAGACGTTGCCCAGCGTCATCTCCTCGCGCGTCGTGGCGTAGCCGCGTACCCGCGCGCGGTTCAGTTCGGCACGCAGCTCGGCCGGGTCCGTGATCGAGTGGGTTGTGTCGCGCTCGAGCGGCTGGGCCAGGAAGCGGTCGAGCCAGTGCTCGTCGCGCGTCATCAGGAGCGCCTTGCCAACCCCGGTGGTGTGCAGCGGGTGCCGCCCGCCCATGCGGCTCAGGGTCGGTACGGCGTGCGGGCCCATGATGCGGATCAAATACAGCGCTTCGTGGCCGTCGAGCACGGCCAGATGCGCGTTCTCGCCGGTCGCGTCGTAGAGGCGCATGAGCAGCGGCATCGCCTGCTCGCGCAGCTCGAGGCTGATCGGAGCAAGGCCGCCGATCTCCCACAGCCTCACGCCGATGCGGTAACGGCCATCTCGGCCGTGATCGAGCAGCCCGAGGTTCGTCAACTCGCGAGCGAGGCGGTGAGTCGTCGAGAGCGGCAGCCCTCCTCGCGCGGAGAGTTCGGCCAGCGTCAAATATGGGTCGTCGGCGTCGAAAGCGGAGAGCAAGCGCATCGAGCGGCTCAGTACCGACTCACCCGGTGTGCTCGTGCCCCCAGCCATGCCGTTCACGGTAACCGCTCGACCTTGAGGGGGCTCTCAGCCCGCACCGGTTCGCGGCGGTTGCAAGGGGCCCGGCATCGCTACTGCGGATGCCGGGCCCCTGGTGCGCGTGAGCTACGAGGGTGTCAGCCCACGCCCTCGAGCGCGTCGGTCTCGGTGTTGCCGATGTTCTTGATGACCTCGGGGCGGTTCTTCGCCAGGTGGAGGTACCAGCCGAGCGCCGCGATCATGGTCGCGAGGAACAGGTAGGGGATCACGTTGAGCGGCCATGCCGGCACGGGCCACACGTTCGCGAAGAACACGTAGGCCATGGCGACCACCGCAACGGTGGCGCAGAGCCACACCAGGCCGTTGCGCATCTTCTCGCGACGCGTGTAGACGACGCAGGCGATCGCCACGAGCGCGTAGGCCACCATGTAGCCGTACGTGCCGTAGGTGTCGACCCACACCACGATGTCCATCGGGTGCACGTTCATCGACAGCATGATGATGTCGAGCAGGATCGCCGCAGGGCCTGCCACGAGCAGCACTCGGTGAGGTGTCAGGTGCGATTCGTGCGTGCGACCGAACCGCTCGGCGACCACGCCCTCCTTGCCCATCACGTAGATGATGCGACCCACGACGTTCAGCGGAGCCACCACGACGGCGAAGAACGAGGCGCCCACACCGAAGGTGAGGATCGGGGCGAACCACGCCGGCATGCCGATCAGGGTCGCGATGTCTTCGAGCGGGCTCGCGCTGGTCGCCAGGTCGTCGCCGAGCACGGCGATCTGGGTGTAGGCGGCGAAGACATAGATGACGCCCACGGCCACGGCGCTCCACATGATGGCGCGGGGAATCGCGGTGTAGGGGTTCTTCGCCTCGCGGCCGAGCGCATCAGCCGACGAGAAGCCGACGAAGCCGAGGATGCCGAGCACCATACCGGCGGCCACACCTTGGAAAGGCGCGTCCTGGAAGCTGAACTGCGACGGGTCCCAGGCGTTCGGGCCGGCCCACACGAGCGCGAGCACGAGCAGGATCAGGATGATCGCGATCGACACCAGTTCGAGCACCAGCGAGACGCGCGCCGAGAGGCGGATGCCGCGGATGGTGAACAGCGTCGCGAGCCCGCCGAGCACGATCGCGAGCGCGATCTGCCAGCCGACCCCCTCGGCCGGAACGCCGAGCAGCAGGAGGAACTGGTTCATGTATGACACCGCACCGCCGAGCGACCCGGCCGCGATGCCCCAGCATCCGATCAGCAGGGCGACGCCGGCGAGATACGCGGCGAGCGGGCCGAGGCCCTTCGACACGTACGTGTAGAGCGATCCGGCCGACGCGTTGCGGCGGGCGAACACTGCCACGCAGTAGCCGACCGACAGGATGACGAGCGTCGCGAGGATGAACGAGAGCATCGTTCCGTTGCCCGCGCCGAGGAAGATCGCGGCGGCGGTGAAGGCGACGACGGCGCTGGGAGCGATGTTGGCGATCGCCTGTGCTGCGAGCTCGGGCCCGCTCATCACTCCGCGACGAAGGCCCGCGTCGACGGGTTTCTGGGCACCGGAGGACGGCGCGTTGGTCGTGGTTGTCATGGTGTGTCGACTCTCCTATGAGTGGTGATCGAAGGTGTTGATGTGGTGATTCTTTGGAGCGGTCCGGGCCGGGCGGTGCCTCGAGCGGTGCCTCGGGCGGTGCGGGGCGCGGGGTCGGGGGTCACGGGATGAGCAGGGTGCGCAGCGCGCCGCCGTGCTCGAGGTCGTCGAACGCCTCGGCGGCTTCTGCGAGCGGGCGGCGGCCCGAGATGAGCGGGTCGAGCTTCAGCTGTCCGTCCATGTACCGGTCGACCAGAGCCGGGATGTCGATCGAGGGGCGCACCGAGCCGTAGTTCGAACCGAGGATTCGCTGGTCGGCTTCCGCGAGCACCAGCGGCTCGAACGACGCCTTGGCGCCGGTCGGAGGCAGCCCGACGATGACGGCCGCGCCGCCGAGTCCCAGCATCCGGATCGACTGCTCGGTGGTGACCGTGCGACCGATCGCATCGAAGGCGTAGTCGACGCCGTCGGGCACGAGTTCGAAGAGCGCCTCGACCGGGTCGCCCTTCGAGGCGTCGATCTGGTCGGTGGCTCCGAACTGCACTGCCATGGCGGTCTTCTCGGGAAGCACGTCGATGGCGATGATGCGCTCGGCGCCGGCGAGCTTCGCGCCCTGCACGACGTTGAGTCCTACGCCGCCGCAGCCGATGACGGCGACGGTTGCGCCGGGCTCGACGGCCGCGGTGTTGAGCACTGCGCCGACGCCCGTGGCGACCGCACAGCCGACGACGGCGATGACGTCGAGGGGAGCGTCGTCGCGCACCTTGATGGCCCCGGATGCCGGCACGACGACCTCTTCGGCGAACGACGAGACGCCGAGGTAGTGGTGCAGGCTCTCGCCGTCGCGCGACAACCGCGACGTGCCGTCGAACAGCACTCCCTTCGGAGCGACGACGGTCGCGACCTTCTGGCAGCGCGCCTCGTGGCCCGAGCGGCAGTACCGGCACTCGCCGCACGGCGGCACCCACGACAGCACGACGTGGTCGCCGATGGCGAGCGAGGTCACGCCCTCGCCGAGCTCGGTGACGATGCCGGAGCCCTCGTGGCCCATGACCATCGGTGCGGGGGCCTCCCACTCGTCGCGCTTGACGTGCAGGTCGGAGTGGCAGACGCCGGCCGCGGCGATCTTGACACGTACCTCGCCGGCCTTCGGTGCCGCGAGCTCGACGTCGGTGTGCTCCAGCGGCGTCGATGAGTCGCGGAAGACGATGGCTTTCATGATGCTCCTTTGGATCTGTGCTTCGAGCAACCGCATGGTAGGCATCTCTAGAAGCGGCAGTCACTGTGAGAAATGGTGATCGAGCGGTTGATAAGTCATCACTTTGTACACTGAGGGGATGGCGAAGACTCTCGACGAGGTGGCGGGCGCGCTGGGCGGCGACGTCGTCGGAGCCCGCAGACTCGACCCGTCGATCACCGTCGACGGCGCGATCGCGCTCGAAGACTTCGTGCTGGTCGGGCACCCCGACTACGCGACGCTGGTCGTCGCAGACCGCGCCGGCATCCGCCAATTGCTCGACACCGAGGATGCTTCGGCCGCCGGTCGCGCGACAGCGCTCCGATCGGCCGTGCTGGTCACGCACGACCGGTCGAGAGCGTTGCGAGAAGCGCTCGAGCAGTCGCCCTTCACCGCCATCGTGGGTGCGGGCCGCGCGCAGGTGTCGCTCCTGCCGGAAGCGGTCGCGCTGCTCGCCGTCGACGAAGCGGCGGAAGACCGACTGGTCACCACGGGTACGCGGGTGCTCACGCAGGTGGCGCGGCGCGGCGGGGTGCCGGCCGTCGTCGCCGAACTCGCGCATCGCACCGATGGCTGGGCCGTGCTGCTCGACCCGCACGGAGAGCTCATCGCAAGCGCCGGAGCGGGCCGGTTGCACGTCGACGACGCAAGGGCCGTCGCCTTCGGCCGCCAGGTGCGCGTACGCCACCCCGGGTTGCAGGTGCACCACATCGGGTCCGGCGAGGATCTCAGCGGCTACCTGGTCGTGGCGTCGCGCCAATCGTCGACGAGCCGCGGTAGAGCGCTCGCCGCTCAATGCGCCGCGTTGCTCGACCTGTTGCTGCGCAGGCACGACCAGACCGCGACGGAGCGGCTCGGTCGCGACGTGATGATCGAGGCGCTGCTCTCGGGAGGTGCCACCGCGGCCGAGCTGCTTCGCAGGTGGGACGTGCACGAGAGCGCGCTCACCGGCTTCGTGATCAGTGCCCGATCGAAGGCCGTGGACCTCGAGCGCCTCATGCAGCGCTGGCTCGACGACCTCGGCAGCGTGCACATCGTGACCGCGCGTCACGGCGGGATCATGGGCTTCGTGCGCGACGAGCATGCCGAGGCGCTCGCCTCGCTGGTCGAGAACTTCGAATCGGGCGCCGGGATGCCGCTGCGCCTCGGTCTCGGCTCGTCGGCGCCGGTCGATGCACTCGCCCGCAGCAGCGCCGAGGCGCAGCGCGCGCACGAGACCGCCGTGGCAGAGAACAGATCCGTCGTGCGCTACCAGTCGCTGCCGACCGTGCGGTTCGTGCTCGACCGGCTCAGCGGAGACTCGGTCGGGGCGCTCGTCGACGTGCTCGAACCGCTTCGCGCTGAGCCGGCTCCGCTCATCGAGACGCTCCGCGCGTTCCTCGTGCTGAATGGTGCGTGGGGTGCCGCGGCTGCGCGCCTCGGCGTGCACCGGCAGACGCTCGCGGCGCGCGTGCGCGCCATCGAGGCGCTCACCGGTCTCTCGCTCTCCGACCCCGACGACCGGGCAGCCGCCTGGCTGTCTCTTCGCGCGTCAGAGCGCGTGTAGCTCGATCACCGAAGCCGTCTTCAGTTCGGCCGCGGCGCCGCGCCCGCCTCTGCGCGCCTGCTGTTTACGCCGCGAGCTCGTTGTCGATGACGGCGAAAATACCCGCGTTAGGCCCTTTGCGTGACTGAAACGAATGCTCAACTCGCATCATTTGGCGAATCTGTGCCAGTATGGCCTGACTTGAAGCGATGGCCGCTTCAGAGAACGAGGTGAGAGACGTGCCTTCCGAGATCGATTGGATCGAGAAAGCCGCTTCTGTCAGGCTGCCCGCGCGTCACCTGGTGGGTGGCGATTGGGTCGACCCCCTCGCCGATGACACGTTCGACGTCATCAGCCCTCGTGACGGCGCCCTCCTGAAGCGCGTGCCCCACGGCGACGCGCACGATGTCGACCGGGCCGTCGCCTCCGCACGAGCCGCGTTCAACGACCGTCGCTGGTCGGGCATGCGCCCTGCTGCACGAGGGGCCGTTCTTCGCCGGTGGGCGGAACTCGTTCAGGAGCATGCTGAGGATCTCGCACTCACGATCTCGCTCGAAATGGGCAAGCCCGTTCGCGAGGCCAAGAACGTGGAGCTGCGGGCGGTCGCCAACTGCCTGCGCTGGTACGGCGAGATCGCCGACAAGCGGCCCGACGAATCGCCCGCTGCGGGCGACGATGTGCTCGCACTGATCACACGTGAGCCCGCGGGCGTCGTGGCGGCAGTGGTGCCGTGGAACTTCCCGCTCACCATGACGGCATGGAAGCTCGGCCCCTCCCTCGTCGCAGGGAACAGCGTCGTGCTGAAGCCGGCGGAGCAGACGCCCTTCTCGGCGCTGAAGCTCGCTGAACTCGGCCTCGAGGCGGGGCTCCCCGCAGGCGTGCTGAACGTGGTCCCCGGCCGAGGAGATGTGGTGGGACAGGCTCTCGGCCGCCACATGGATGTCGACGTCGTCACGTTCACCGGCTCGCCGGCAGTCGGGCGTGCGTTCCTGCGCTACTCGGGCGAATCGAACGGCAAGCGCGTCTGGCCTGAGCTCGGCGGCAAGTCCGCGAGCGTGATCCTGCCCGGCGCCGACATCGAGAAGGCCGCCCGAGCGAGCGCAGCGGGCTCCTTCTACAACCAGGGCCAGATGTGCAGCGCCTCGAGTCGCGTCGTCGTGCACCGCGACATCGCCGACGAAGTGCTGCACTTCGCTCGACTCCAGGCCCGTGAGATGGCACCCGCCGACCCGCTGCTCCACGATGCGCCGAGCGGCGCTCTCGTGAGCGAGCAGCACCTGCAGCGCGTGCTCGGCTATGTGCGCACTGCGGTCGAAGAGGGCGCGGAGCTGCTCGAGGGCTCGACCGGCCGCCACAGCGTCGACGGTCACCCCAACGGTTCGTATGTCGCCCCGACGGTGCTCGGCGGCGTGAAGCCCGGCATGACGATCGAACAGGAAGAAGTGTTCGGTCCGGTGCTGTCGGTCATCACCGTCGACAGCGAAGAAGAGGCCATCCGCGTCGCGAATGGCACTCAGTACGGGTTGGCCGCGTCCGTGTGGACGCGCGACCTCAGTGCCGCCACTCGGGTCTCGCGCCGCATGCAGGCCGGCATCGTGTGGGTCAACTGCTTCGAAGAGGGCGACATGACGGTGCCCTTCGGCGGAGTCAAGGGCTCCGGGTTCGGGCGCGACAAGAGCGCCCACGCCATCGACAAGTTCACCGACCTCAAGACCATCTGGATGGAGGTCGAGCCGTGAGCACGCCGGCCGCGGCTCCGAAGCCGCTCATCGGCATGACGGTCTGGCGACGCGAGCTTCCGACGTACTTCTCCCAGCGGACCGACCTGTACACGCTCGGTGCCGAGTACGTGCAGTCGATCACGGATGCCGGAGCCGATGTCGTGCTGCTGCCCGAGCTCGACGAGCATGGCGCCGCTCGCGTCGTCGGCATGCTCGACGGTCTCGTGCTTTCAGGCGGCGGCGATGTTCACCCAGAGCTCTACGGCGGCAAGCCGTCGACCACTGAGTTGGGAGCGACCGAGCAGTACGACCGGGGCCGCGATGCCACCGAGCGCGCTCTCGTGCTCGAGGCCCGACGCGCTGGACTGCCCGTGTTCGGCATCTGCAGGGGACTGCAGATCTCGGTCGTCGCCCTCGGCGGCACCCTGATCGACGACATCGACGTGACCGACCCGCACCCGAAGGGGCAATCGGGCGACGAACTCGTCGGCTACCGGCATCCGGTGCGCATCGCTGCCGACAGCACACTCGCCTCATCCCTCGGCGAGCAGGCGATCGTCAACAGCATCCACCACCAGGCCGCCGCAGAGCTGCCCGATGGCATCCGCGCCGTGGCGCACGCCGAGGACGGCGTGATCGAAGCCGTCGAAGCAACCGACGGCTGGGACTTCCTCGCCGTGCAATGGCACCCCGAGAAGATGCGCGACGACAGCGAGCACGATGCGCGGCAACGCCTCTTCGGCGACTTCGTCGCGCGAGTGCGCCAACGCGCCTAGAACGAGAGCTCGCAGCATCCCGCGAGCTCGACCAAGACCGTGCACGCCTGAGCGCGAGCGCGAGACAGCACCACCGAAGCACCAAGAAAGAGAGACACCCGCAATGACCCGCCAGTTCTTCCTCGAGTACGAGAACGGCCCCCGTGCCATCGCAGATCTGCACGACCACCTCGCGCCGGTCACCTGCGAGACGCTGTGGAACGCGCTCGCGAAGCCGCAGACCATGGACGCGATGCACGCGATCTACGCCGGGCCCGAAGTCATGGTCGGCCTGCCTGAAGAGGCGCAGAACTTCGACCCTGAAGCGGTTCCGGCCGAGAACCAGCAGGTCATCCCCGGCACCGGAGACCTCATGTGGTACTACCAGCGCCCCTACCAGATGGGCGGCCTGCCGTTCGAGTTCTGGGAGATCGGCGTCTTCTACGCACCCGGCGCACGCACGCTCGGCCCCCTCGGCTGGACCCCCGTGAGCATCTTCGCGACCATCAGCGAGGGGCTCAAGGAGTTCGCCGAGGCGTCGTACCAGATCCGTCTGACCGGCATCAAGAAGCTCACCATCGGCCGGGTCGAGTAGTCACAGCGCTCGACCATCACGGCACAGCACCCACCCAAGAGAAAGACACAAGGCAACACAATGAAGAAGTTCGCCAAGTCACTGGCAATCATCGCCGCAGCGGGGCTGACGCTCACCGCCTGCAGCGCGCAGGCCGACTCCGGAGACTCCGGTGACGCCAAGGGCGCCCCGACCGAGCTCGTCGTCACCTCGTTCGGCGGCGACTGGGAGGCCGCGTACATCGAGGCCGTCGTCGAGCCGTTCGAAGAGGAGTACAACGCCGAGATCACGCTCGTCACGCTGTACAGCGCAGACGCCATGGCGCAGCTGACGGCGCAGAAGGCCAACCCGCAGCTCGACGTCGTGCACTTCTCGGGCGGCCAGGAAGTCGCGGCGGCGGCAGATGGCCTCATCGAGTCGATCGACCCGGCTGATCTCAGCAACCTCGATGACCTCTACCCCATCGCTGCAGAGGGCGTGGAGCGGGGCGAGGGTCCGGTCATGCAGGTGACCCCGATCGGACTCGTGTACCGCACCGACAAGATCGAGAAGGCGCCGACCTCGTGGGATGACATCAACAACCCCGACTACGCTCAGCACGTCGCGCTGACCGACCTGTCGAACACCTACGGCCTGCTCACCCTGCTCGCGGTGAACCAGCACGAGGGCGGCGACCTCGACGACATCCAGCCCGGCCTTGACTCGCTCGGCGCGCTCGTCGACAGCGGTGCCGCGTTCGTGATCAAGACGTCGGCCGACATGCAGCAGGCCTTCTCGGCTCGCGACGTGTGGATCGCCCCGTACGCCCAGGACTACGCCGAGACGCTGCGCAAGGCCGACCTGCCGGTCGAGTTCGCCCTGCCGAGCGAGGGCGCCCCGGCATCCTTCATCACCGCCAACGTCGTCGCGGGCCGCGACAATGCCGACCTCGCGACCCAGCTCGTGGACTTCTCACTGCGCCCCGAGGTGCAGGCCAAGTTCGCCGAGTCGATGTACTACTCCCCGGTGAACACCAAGGCCGAGCTCTCGGACGAGACCGGCAGCCGCGTCGTGCACGGTGAGGACTTCGGCAAGCTCGTGCGCTACGACAGCGCCGTGGTGAACGAGAAGCGTCAGTCCTGGACCGACGCGTGGAACTCGCGCATCGCGCAGTAACGCGTAGGAACCGACCCACCCGATGCGATCCCTGATCGCGTCCGAAGAGTGAGATCCGTCGAATGAGACACCTCAGAGTGGAGCCCTGGCTCCTCGTCCTGCCCGTGGTGGTGCTGCTCCTCATCGGCTTCGTGCTGCCAGTCGGCACGGTGCTGCTGTCGAGCGTCACCACCACGGGCGGGGGGTGGACTCTCGAGAACTTCAGCAGGTTCTTCGAGTCCTCCTTCCACCTGGGCGCGGCATGGCGCTCGATCAGGCTCGCCGTCATCCAGACCATCGTGGTGCTGGTCATCTCCCTGCCGCTGGCCTATGTGATGACCCGCGTCTCGGCACGAGTGCAGGCGTTCATGATGATCGCCATCGTGCTGCCGCTCATGACCAGCGTGGTCGTGCGCTCCTTCGGCTGGGTCATCCTGCTGGGCCCCGCGGGCCCGCTCGCCGATATCCCTGGGTTCCTGCAACTGAGCCGCACGAACCAAGGGCTGCTCGGCACCGAGCTCGGCATCAACATCGCGATGGTGCAGGTGCTCATCCCGTTCGCCGTACTGTCGATCCTCGGCGTGCTGAACGGTGTGGACCGGCGCCTCGAAGAGGCCTCGCGCACCATGGGCGCCTCCTTCGCCCGCACGTTCGGGAACGTCATCCTGCCGCTCTCCGTGCCGGGCCTGATCGCCGGCGGCACGCTCGTGTTCGCCATGTCGATCAGCTCGTTCATCACGCCGAACCTGATCGGCGGGGCGCAGATCCCCGTTGTCGCGTCGATCATCTACACCGACGCCACCACCAACCTGAACTGGCCGTTCGCTGCGGCGCAGTCGGTGCTGATGCTCATCGTCGTGCTCGCGACCATCGGCATCACCAGCAAGCTGGCGGCGAGAAACAGGTAAGCCATGGTTCACGCAATCCCCAGATGGGCCCGCATCGGCGGCACTGCGCTGCTCGTGCTCGTCACCGTCTACATGTTCGCTCCGTTGCTCGTGGTCGTGGGCGCCGCCTTCAACACCACGCGCTTCCTGGCGTTCCCGCCCGAGGGCTGGACCTTCGACTGGTTCGCGAAGGTGCTGAGCGACGACACCTGGATCAGTCCGTTCCTCACGAGCATCCAGGTGGCGCTGATCACGGCGCTCGTCGCCGCTGCCATCGGCACCATGACCGCCCTCGCCGTGACACGGCACCGGTTCCCGGGTTCGGCGTTCATCCAGTCGCTGGCCATGTCGCCGCTCATCATCCCGAGCATCATCTTCGCCATCGGCATGCTGCAGTTCTCGTCGAGCTACCTCGGCGGACCCTCGCAGACGATCCTCACCATCGCGCACATCGTGATCACGATCCCGTACGTGCTGCGCACGGTGATGGGAGTCATCGCTCGCAGCGACCGGTTCACTGAGGAGGCCGCCCGCGTCATGGGCGCCTCGTGGTGGCGCCGCTATTGGCACATCCTGCTCCCCATGTGCCGGCCGGGCATTGTGGCGGGCGCGTTCCTCGCCTTCATCGTCTCGTTCGATGACGCTGTGATCGCGCTCTTCGTGCGCACGCCGACGCTCGAAACCCTGCCCATGGCGATCTATAGCAAGCTCGAGTTCAGCGCCGACCCGGCCGTCGCCGCTGTCTCGACACTCTCAATGGCCCTGACGGCGATCGCGATCATCGTGATCGAGAAGGTCGTCGGTCTCGGAAAGGCATTCAGCTGATGGCCGATCTCATCATCAAGAACGTGCACAAGTCCTTCGGCGACGTCGAGGTGCTCAAGGGCATCGACATCTCCGTGCCCTCGGGCTCCTTCGTCTCGCTGCTCGGAGCGAGCGGCTGCGGCAAGAGCACGCTGCTTCGCTGCATCGCCGGCCTCGAGACCGTCAGCGGCGGCGGCATCGCCGTCGGCGGGGAGGACGTCACCGCGCTCGCGCCCGAGAAGCGCGACCTGAGCATGATGTTCCAGAGCTACGCGCTCTTCCCGCACATGAGCGTGCTCGAGAACGTGCGCTTCCCGCTGCGCATGCGCGGCGAGCGGTACGGCAACGCGAAGAAGCAGCGCGAGCTGGCCCGTCAGGCGCTCGAGCAGGTGCGCATGGGCCAGTACGCCGAGCGGATGCCGCGGCAGCTCTCGGGCGGTCAGCAGCAGCGTGTCGCGCTCGCCCGCGCCATCGTGGGTCAGCCCCGCGTGCTGCTGCTCGACGAGCCGCTCTCGAACCTCGATGCGCGTCTCCGTGAGGAGATGCAGGTCGAGCTCATCGAGCTGCAGCGCGCCCTGGGCCTCACGACGGTGTTCGTCACGCACGACCAAGACGAAGCGATGAGCATGTCGGATCAGGTCGTGCTCATGCGCGATGGCGTCGTCGAGCAGTCGGGCGCCCCTGAAGAGCTCTACCGTTCGCCGAGCAGCGCCTACGCGGCCGACTTCCTCGGCGCGGCCAACCTGCTCGACGTCACGGTTTCGGCGGCATCCGGATCGCCAGTGGCGACACTCGCCGGCGGCGAGTCGGTGCCGGTGCGCAGCGACAAGACCGGCGCGGCCACCATGGTGCTGCGGCAGGAGCGCGTGCGCATCGGAGCCGCAGAAGCCGAAGACGACGCTCGCGTCCCGGCACAGGTGATCTCCCGCGTGTTCCGCGGCAGCGAGGTGCAGTACCTCGTCGACTTCCACGGCCAGACGCTGCGAGTGGTCGCCGGTGGCGACTCGGAGCTGCGGGCGGGGGAGCGGGCCGAGTTGAGCTGGTCGTCCAGGGATGCGTTGGTGTTGTGAGGGCTTGACGTCAACCGGTCGCCGAGACGGCGACCGGTTGGCGTCGCGGCGACGACCAGAAATGACCGTCGCTCCAAGCTCCAGCGCGCCGCGCGAGCGCGCGCCGCTACGTTGAGAGTCATGGTGGGGGAAGTGCCGAACGGGTTCGACCAGATCGATCGTGCCGTCGCGGCCGCGTTGCAGGTGAACGGCCGCGCGACGTGGGGGGCGATCGCACGCGTGCTCGACATCCCGGAGCGCACGGTGTCGCGTCGCGGCCAGCGGTTGCTCGAAGACGGCACCGTGCGTGTCTCGACGTACATGGATGTCAGCCGCGTCGCGCACGCGCGAGGGGTGCTCCTGCGTCTCCGCACCGACTTCCACTGCGTGCATGACGCGGCCGCGGTGCTCGCCCATCGCGACGACGCATCATCGGTGTCGATCCTCGAGGGGTCGGGAGACATCGCGGCACTGCTGCTGCCGGCCGATGCCGATGCGCATAACCGCCTGCTGTTCCACGACCTGCCCTCCATCAAGGGAGTGCAATCGTTCGGAGTCGGCACGGTCACCAAGATGCACCGCTCCGGCTACGACTGGAACGCTGGAGGGCTCTCCGACGACCAGGTCGCGCTCCTCACGAGCGGCATGACATCGTCTGAGACGACGCCGAAGAGCGCTCCCGTGAGCCTGGATGCGGCCGACCGGCACCTCGTCGAGCTGCTCGAGCGCGACGGCCGAGCCTCCCTCGCCGCCCTCGCCGCAGACTCGGGCCTGAGCCTGCAGACCACGCGCCGGAAGATGGAGGCGCTCTTCCACCAGGGAGTGCTCCACGTGCGCACAGAGGTGCCTGCGGAGCTGTTCGGCTTCCAACTCGAGGCCATGATGTGGATCCAGACGCCGGCCGGGCTGATCGACGAACTGGGCCGTGCGCTGGGCTCGCATCACAACGTTCGCTTCTGCGCGGCTTCCACCGGCCGCAATTCCCTGCTGATCGACACGCTGTTCGCCGACGAGGAAGAGCTGTACGCGTTCCAGACCGGCGTGATCGGGCGATTCCCGACGGCCGAGATCGCGGAGTCGCGCGTCGTGCTCACCGCCGTGCGCCGCGGCCCGCTCATCGTGCTCGACCAGCCGGAGCGGTTGACGGCCGGCTGACCACGTTCGGTGGCCGGGCGCCGCCCAGATCTCCCCGGCCGGCGCGCTTAGTGCGGGCTGGAGCGCAGCCGGATGCCTGCGAGCCCTTCGTTGCGAGCCCCTGCGGCGATACCGTAACGGTGCGGACGCACGCGCGAGGTGCGCGCTGCGGCAGGCAGGAGGCGCCGATGAGCCAACGAGGCGGCACGGATGCGAGCGTCGACTTCTGCGTCGTCGGCGGCGGCATCGTGGGGCTCGCCACGGCGAAGGCGCTCGCGGATCGGCATCCGGGAGCCTCCATCGTCGTGCTCGAGAAGGAGCAGACCATCGCCGCGCACCAGACCGGGCACAACTCGGGTGTCATCCACTCGGGCATCTACTACGCGCCGGGCTCTCTGAAAGCCCGCTTCTCGATGTCAGGTGCGAAGGCGACCACAGACTTCTGCCACGAGCGCGGCATTCCCGTCGAGCGTTGCGGCAAGCTGCTCGTCGCCACCTCCGATGTCGAGGTCGAGCGACTCGCCGCCCTGACCGAGCGAGCCGCGATCCACGGCCTCGACCATGAGCAGATCAGCCGCGCCGAGCTGCGCCGTCGAGAACCCGAGATCGACGGTCTCGAGGCGCTCTTCATCCCGACCACCGCCATCGTCGACTACCGGAGGGTGAGCGCCGTGTTGGCGGAGGAACTGGCGCGGCGCGGCGTGAAGTTGGTGCTCGGCGCTCGGGTCACCGGCATCCGTGAGCGCGACGACGATGTGGTGGTCGAGACGCCTTCCGCGCGAGTGCATGCTCGGCACCTCGTCGTCTGCGCCGGGTTGCAGGCGGACCGTCTGGCGAGGCTCGCCGGGCTCGAACTCGACGTGCAGATCGTGCCGTTCCGCGGTGAGTACTACCGGCTGGGCCCAGCGCGCGCCGGCTTCGTGAAGACGCTCATCTACCCGGTGCCGGATCCCGAGTTGCCCTTCCTCGGCGTGCACATCAGCCCGACCATCGATGGCGAGATCACGGTCGGGCCATCCGCGGTGCTCGGAATGGCGCGAGAGGGTTACCCGAAATTCTCGATCAACGCTCGAGACGTCGCCGCCTACGCAGCGTTTCCGGGGCTCTGGAGAGTGGGCACGGCGAACCTCCGCACTGCGGCGCGGGAGGTTCGCAACTCGCTGTTCAAGTCGGGCTATCTGTCTGAGGTTCGCAAGTACGCGCCCTCGTTGAGCACTCGCGACCTGTTGCCGCACCGTGCCGGCATCCGAGCCCAGGCTGTTCGCCGAGATGGCACGTTGCTGCACGACTTCCTCATCGAGCGCACTCCGCGCATGACCCACGTGCTCAACGCGCCGTCTCCCGCTGCCACCGCGGCCTTCCCCATCGGTGAGCACATCGCCGCGGCGGTGCCGGCGGACGGCGCGTCCCCCTCCTGACCTGGACGCCCCCGGCCTGCCCCGGCCCGCGCCACGCCCGCCCCTCCGCCGAGATCGCAGAATCTGCTGCGTTGCGGGCTCTGCGGGTGCAGATTCTGGCATCTCGGCGGAAGGGGGAGGGGTGACGCAGGGCGAGAGGCGACGCGGGGGAGGGGCGACGCGGGGCGAGAGGCGACGCGGGGGAGGGGTGCGCGGGAGGCGACGCCGGGCGGAGGAGCGCGCGGGGTCGCGTCAGTACAGGAAGCGCGAGCGGCGGGCGGGACTCAGACGAGCAGTTGCCGCTTCGCCAGCTCGCGGTAGAGCGGGGTAGACGCCACCAGCTCTGAGTGAGTTCCGGTGCCCACCACGCGGCCTCGTTCGAGCACGATGATGCGGTCGCTGTCGACGACGGTCGACAGCCGGTGGGCGATCACGATCAGCGTGCGGTTCTCGGCGACGGCGTCGATCGCTTCGCGCAGCAGCTGCTCGTTGAGCCCGTCGAGCGACGAGGTCGACTCGTCGAGCAGCAGGATCGGCGGCGCCGCGAGGAGCGTGCGGGCGATCGCGAGGCGCTGACGCTCACCGCCCGAGAGCATGACGCCGTCTTCGCCGACCTGTGCGTCGAGGCCTTCAGTCGTCCGCTCGATGACGCCGAGCAGGTTCACGGCGCGCAGCACATCGATGCACTGCTCGTCGGTCGCGTCGGGTGCACCCAACAGCAGGTTGTCGCGGATGCTGCCGGCCAGCACCGGCGCGTCCTGCTCGACGTATCCGATCTGCGACCTCAGCGCGGCACGGTCCATCGCGCGGATGTCGACCCCGCCCATGCGCACCACGCCGGCGGTGGGGTCGTAGAACCGCTCGATGAGGGATAGGATCGTCGACTTGCCGGCCCCCGATGGGCCGACCAGGGCGACGCGCTGGCCGCGCGGCACGCTGAAGCTCACGCCGCGCAGCACAGTGCGGTCACCGGAGGCGGCAGCATCCGATCGGGCGATGTCGGGCTCACCACCCGCGTCACGCGCGTCGAGGCCGCTTGGATCGCCCTCCGCCGGCCCGAGCTGACCTGCCTCGGCGAGCAGCTTCTCGGCCTCGGTCTTGTGCGCCGCCTCGGGGTAGCGGAAGGAGACGTCTTCGAAGGTGATCGCATCGCGCGTGTCGAGCGGCGGGGCGGGCCGCACCTCGGCATCGAGCTCGGTCTCGCCCGGGAGACCGATGATCTCCTCGATGCGGCCGAGCGCGCCGAGCGCCTGGTTCACCGAGGTCACCGCTCCGAATGCGCTGCCGAGCGGCATGATCATCATGAACAGGAACATGATGAACGCGACGAGCGCGGCGATCGTGATCGAGCCGTTCGCAACGCGGAAACCGCCGACGCCGAGCACCGTGATGAACGAGACCTGCATGGCGATGCCGGCCACGGGAACGACGAGCGCCGATACGCGCGCGACCCGGATGCCGGCCCGCCACGCGCCCTTCGCCTCGTCAACGATCGCGGTCGCCTCGCGCTCGGTGGCCCCCGACGCTCGCACCGTGCGGATCGCTCCGATCGCCCGTTCGACGGCAGCCGCGAGGTCTCCGACCTTCGCCTGCTGCTCCTGGCTCGCCCTCCGGATGCGGCCGGCGAGCAGGCCCACCGTCACGATCGAGGCCGCGATCACCAGGGCGGTGAGCCCGAGCAGCAGCGGATCGATGATGAGCATTGCGATGATCGCTCCCACGAAGACGAGCGCGCCGCCGATCGCATCGATGAGTCCCTGCGTCAGCACGGCGTAGAGCAGCGTGGTGTCGCTTCCGACACGCGAGACGAGGTCGCCGGTGCGGCGCGTGTCGAACTCGGTGATCGGCAGTCGCAGCATCCGTCTGACGAGCCGCTGCCTGGCCGAGAGCACGACCGAAGTTCCGGTGCGTTGCAGGAGGTAGTGCTGGTAGCCGCTCAGCAGCGCCGACGCCACGACCAGCGCGACGAGCACCCAGACGAGCGAACCGAGCGTCTGCCCCGACTCGACGAGCGCGATCACCTGGCTCACGAGCACCGGCTGTGCGAGCGATGCCGCGGCGCCGAACACGCTCAGCACGATCACCCACGCCAGTACGCCCTTGTGCTCGAGCAGATAGGGCATGAGCTGGCTGAACCGGGCGCGGGGGCCGTCGGCATCCGAACTCGACGGTCTCGAGAACGGGCGACGCCGGGATGCTGGGGCTGACACGGCGCTCAGCCTAATGTCGCGTCGCTTGGCGCGTGCCGAGAGGCCTCCTCTGCGGTCAGGCTCGGAGTTCGCGAGCGAGCTCGTCGAACACGGCGATGTACGCGTCGATCGCCTCGTCGGTGTGGGTCACCGACAGCGTCCACTCCTCTTCGCGTCCGGGGGTCATGAAGATGCCGCGGTTGAGATTGAAGAGCCACGCGAGGTCGGCGAGCGCCGCATCCTGGTTCTCCTTGAAGGTCTCGTAGTCGACGACCTTGCTCGTCGAGAACGTGACGCACCCCTTCGACCCGATTCCGACGGCGTATCCGGGCAGGTCGTACTTGTCGACGACGCCTTGGCACCCCGTGACGATGCGGTGGTTGAGACGGTCGAGGTGCGCGTACGCGTCGGGTGTGAGCACCTGTTCGAGCGAGGCGCGTGCGGCCGCCATCGACAGTGGATTGCCGTTGAACGTGCCGACTTGATAGACCGAACCGTCTTCGACGACCGCCATGACGTCTTCGCTGCCGCCGATCGCCCCGGAGGGCAGGCCACCGCCCAGCGCCTTGGCGAGGGTCACCATGTCAGGCGTCACGCCGAACTTGTCGGTCGCGCCGCCGGGCGCGACGGTGAGCCCCGTCTTGACCTCGTCGAAGATGAGCACGATGCCGTGGCGGCGCGTGATGTCGCGCACGGCCTCGAGGTACCCCGGCTCGGGCAGCACGACGCCGAGGTTCATCATCGCGGCCTCCATGATCACGCACGCGGGCTTTCGGCCCTCGACGGTCAAGCGCTCGATGCGGCGTTCCATGGCTCCCGCGTCGTTGAACGGCACGGCGACGGTCATGTCGACGACGGATTGCGGGATGCCGGCGCCGTACGGCAGCGACTCCAGGTTCTCGCGATCGCCGATCTTGTCGTACTCGACACCGATCGAGACCATGACCGTGTCGTGGTGACCGTGGTACGAGCCGAAGATCTTCATGACCGTGTCGCGGCCGGTGAAGGCGCGTGCGATGCGAATGGCATCCATGGTCGCCTCGGAGCCCGAGTTCGTGTAGCGCCACTTGGGGAGACCGAAGCGGCGGGCCAGCTCGTCGGCGACGACGACGTCGTCTTCCGTGGGGCAGCCGAAATGGGTGCCCTGCGGGTAGCGCGCTGCAATGGCCGCCCCGATCGCGGGGTGCGCATGGCCCTGCACCATCGAGCCGAAGCCGTTGTGGAAGTCCCACATCTCGTTGCCGTCGACGTCCCAGACCTTCGGCCCGGAACCCCGCGCGATGTAGATCG
Organism: Ruicaihuangia caeni; assembly: GCF_029952955.1. GTDB lineage: Bacteria > Actinomycetota > Actinomycetes > Actinomycetales > Microbacteriaceae > Ruicaihuangia > Ruicaihuangia caeni. The sequence goes on from NZ_JASATX010000004.1 coordinate 71,242, forward strand.
GCCACGGGTCGCGCAACTGGTACGACGATGCGACGCCGCCCGAGAGGTGCCGGCCGGCGCGCTCGAACATGTCTCGCGAAGCCGTGGTTCGCTCGTTCAGGCGTGCGGCCTCACGAGCAGTCAGCTCGGCGATGCGGTCACGGTCGATAGGGGTGCTCATACTTCCTCCGTAGGAATGTCACCGACCGGCCTGGCATCGGTTTCCCACAGTTCAGAAGCACTCACCGGTCGGCCTGGCGCCGGGAGCAGTCCGTAGACGCTCATCACCGTAGCAAGCGCGGCGACTGTCGGCAATCAGCGGCCCGCGCACTACGCTTGGCACTCGTGCCAGCGCCTGTCATCACCGCCGTCGACCTCGTGAAGAAGTACAAGGACTTCGCAGCGGTCGACGGGCTGAGCTTCGAGGTGGCGCCTGGCGAGTCCTTCGGCCTGCTCGGGCCGAACGGCGCAGGCAAGTCGACGACCATGCGCATGGTGGGTGCCGTCTCGACCCGCACGGGTGGCGGGCTGGGGATCCTCGGCCTCGACCCGAACACTCACGGCCCAGAGATCCGCTCACAACTGGGCGTCGTGCCCCAGGCCGACAATCTCGATGCCGAGCTCCGAGTGCGCGACAACCTCATCGTCTACGGCCGCTACTTCGGGCTCCCGTACTCGTATCTGCGGCCCAAGGCCGACGAGTTGCTGGCCTTCGCGCAGCTCGAAGACAAGGCGAAGTCGAGGGTCGACGACCTCTCGGGCGGTATGAAGCGAAGGCTCACGATCGCGCGGGCACTCGTCAACAACCCACGCATCATGCTGCTCGACGAGCCCACCACCGGCCTCGACCCGCAGGCGCGCCACGTGCTCTGGGACCGCCTCTTCCGGTTGAAGGAGCAGGGCACCACGCTCGTGCTCACCACTCACTACATGGACGAGGCCGAGCAGCTCTGCGATCGCCTCATCGTGGTGGACAAGGGTCGCATCATGGCCGAGGGAACCCCTGCTTCGCTCATTCGCGAGCACTCATCGCGCGAGGTGTTGGAGGTGCGCTTCGGCTCGGCGCGCAACGCCGAGGCGGCGGAGGCGCTCAAGGGCGTCGGCGATCGCATAGAGGTGCTGCCCGACCGGGTGCTCGTGTACGCCCATAGCGGCGAGGCCGCGCTCGCTCGGGTCACCGAACTGGGCTTCGAACCCATGACCTCGCTGGTGCGACGCTCGAGCCTGGAAGACGTGTTCCTGCGTCTCACCGGCCGGAGCCTGATCGATTGACGCCCGATGAGTAGTGACGCCCGATGAGTTCTGACGACGCAATGAGCACGCCAGCATCCGGCGCGCCACCGGCCGACCGAGATGTCCCGGCGACTGAGCGATCGTCCCCCAGCCAGTCCGCACCGCCCCCCGGGGCGCTCCCGCGCAGGTTCGGCTCCTGGTACGTCGCCGAGCACTGGTTCCGCACCATGCGCGCGTACCTGCAGACGATGCTCATGACGGGCATCGGCACGCCGTTGTTGTATCTCTATGCGCTGGGCGTGGGACTCGCGACGCTCGTCGACCAGAACATCGGAGCCGGCTCCGCGGATGCCGGCGCGGTCGGCGCGGTCGGGTACCTCGTGTTCGTCGCCCCCGCCCTGCTGTGCAGCTCGGCGGTGACCACTGCGGTCGATGAGCTCACCTATCCCGTGATCGCCGGGTTCAAGTGGAACCCGTTCTTCATCGGGATGCACGCCGCTCCGCTGCAGCCCAGGCAGATCGCCGACGGGATCGTGATCGCCGTCTCGGGGCGCCTGCTCGCCCAGTCGACGCTCTACTACCTCTTCATGCTGCTGTTCGGAGCGGTGCCCTCCGGCTTGGGATTCCTCGCGATCGTCATCGCGACGCTCACGGGGCTCTCGTTCGGTGTGCTGGTCATGGCCTACTCGGCGACCATCGAGCAGGACAAGGGACAGATGAACTACGTCATGCGCTTCGTCGTGCTGCCCATGACGCTCTTCTCGGGCACCTTCTTCCCCCTCGAGACGCTGCCGGTGGGCCTGCACTGGCTGGGGTGGATCTCGCCGCTGTGGCACGGCACCGAGCTGGCGCGCGTCGCATCGTACGGCTACCAGGAACCCCTGTGGCTCACGGTTGCCCATGTGGCGTATCTGCTCGTGCTCCTGGCGGCCGGGGTGGCCCTGGCACGGCGCATCACGACCAGAAGGTTGACGCGATGACCGAGCGATCGTGGCCGGCGCCAAGCCGTGCCGAGCAGGGCGCGACGGCGGAGAGCATCGACACGGATGCGGTGCGCCCGCGCGTGCAGCGCGGCATCCTGCTGCCGTCGCTCTACGCGGGGAACGCTCGCGCCGTGATGCACCGAGGCTGGCTGGTGGTCGCGAAGACCAACTGGCTCATCGTGCTCTCCGGCCTCTTCGAACCGATCCTCTACCTGCTCGCGATGGGAATCGGCCTCGGGTCGCTCGTCGGCACCGTGACGACGTCGACCGGTGCCGAGGTGCCCTACGCGGCGTTCATCGCGCCCGCGCTGCTGGCGGTCGCCGCGATGAATGGCGCCGTGTACGACTCGACGTGGAACGTCTTCTTCAAGATGAATTACGGCAAGCTCTACCAGGGCATGCTCGCGACGTCGCTCGGGCCGCTCGATGTCGCGCTCGGCGAGATCATGCTCGCGCTCGCCCGCGGGCTGCTCTATGCAGGCGGGTTCATGCTCGTCATGCAGGCGTTCGGGCTGAACCTCTCGCTCTGGGCGTTGCTCGCGCTGCCCGCGGTCGTGCTCATCGCGTTCGCCTTCGCGAGCTTCGGCATGGCGATCACGAGCTACATGAAGACGTTCCAGCAGATGGACTGGATCAACTTCATCATGCTGCCGATGTTCTTGTTCTCGGCCACGTTCTACCCCCTCTCGGTGTACCCGGTCGCGATCCAGTGGCTCATCCAGGCGATGCCCCTGTGGCACGGGGTGGAGCTGGTGCGCGGCCTCACCACTGGCGCGGTCGGTCCGCACCTGTGGTGGCACGTGCTGTACTACGTCGTCATGGTGCTCGTCGGGCTCACGTTCACCACGCGGCGCTTACGCGCGCTGTTCCTGCGCTGAAGATCGCTCAGCGCTCGATGTCGACGTCCTTCGTCTCGCGGCCGATGAGCAGCGCGACGAGTGTGAGCACCGACATCGCGACGAGGTAGATGCCGACCCAGAAGGGACTCCCGTCGCCGACCGCCCACAACCACACCGCGATGAACGGCGCGACCGCCGCACCGAGGATCGACGACACGTTGTACGAGATGCCTGAGCCCGTGTACCGCACGTTCGTGGGGAAGAGCTCCGGCAGTAGTGCGCCCATAGGCCCGAAGGTGAGCCCCATCAGGGTGAACCCGATGATGAGCCACGCCATGACGCCGACACCGTCGGCGCTCAGCAGCGGCACCCACACGAGGCCGAACACGATGATCGCGAGCGTGACCCAGATGAGCATGCGCCGCCGCCCGAGCCGGTCGGCCAAGGGGCCGGAGATCAGCGTGAAGATCGCGAAGAACACGACGCCGACGATCATCATGAGCACGAAGGTGTTGTAGCTGTAGCCGAGCCCCGGCTGCACAGTTGGGTCGGTCGGCGAAACCGGTGCGCGACCGTAGCTCAGTGAGAACGTGGTCATCAGGTAGAAGAGCACGTACGTGGCGAGCATGTAGAAGGTGCCGAGAATGAGTTCGCGCCAGTGGCTCCTGAACACCGCGGCCAGGGGCAGGCGTTCGACGCGACCGGTCTTGACGGCGCGCTCGAACGCACTGCTCTCGACGAGTCGCAGCCGCACCCAGAGGCCGACGGCCACCATGACCACCGAGAACAGGAAGGGGATGCGCCAGCCCCAGGCGAGGAAGGCGTCCGACGGCACGGAGGGGTCATCCGACGGCAGTAGCGCCGCGATGATGAGGAAGATGCCGTTGGCGATGATGAACCCGAGCGGTGCCCCCAGTTGCGGGAAGGTGCCGTACCAGGCTCGCTTCCCGGGCGGTGCGTTCTCAGTGGCGACCAGCGCGGCACCGCTCCACTCGCCGCCGATCGCGAACCCCTGCGCGAGACGCATGACGACCAGCAGCAGGGGTGCGAACCACCCGACGAGGGCGTACGTCGGCAGCAGGCCGATGATGAACGTCGCGATGCCCATCGTGAGCAACGCGGCCACGAGCGTGGTCTTGCGCCCGCGCTTGTCGCCGAGGTGCCCGAAGAAGACAGCACCGAGGGGTCTTGCGATCATGGCGGCACCGAACACCGCGAAGGAAGCCAGCAGCGCCGTCGTGGCATCGCCGGTCGGAAAGAACAAGTAGGGGAAGACCAGCACGGCCGCGGTCGCGTAGACGTAGAAGTCGTAGAACTCGATCGTCGTGCCGATCAGGCTTGCCAGCACCACCCGCGACACAGGGTTCGCCGGCCCGGCGAGCGCGCGCTCGGGCGGCCCTGCCGGGTTCAGCGGGTTGGCAGCGGAATTCGACATCGTCTGGCCCTCCGATTCGGCGCCTGCTCCAGGCCGCCGGTCACTGCCAATGCTGCGCGCATCTCGTGCCGCGTGCCATCGACGTTCGTCGTCAGCGAGCTTGAGTGTCAGGCTCCGCGCTGCCGGCCAGCGTTCGAGTCGGCGGCAAGGGAATAGGACCCCTGCCGCCGACCCAAGCCTTGTCGTGGAGCCGAAGGCGTCAGCGGTTCGCGCGCAACTCCCGCAACGTCGCCGCAGTCGCGATGGCAGCGCTCGCCGCCTCGGCGCCCTTGTCCTCCTTCGAACCGGGCAATCCCGCCCGGTCGAGCCCCTGCTGCTCATCATCGAGAGTGAGCACGCCGAATCCGACCGGTTTGCCGGTGTCGAGCGCGACGCGAGTGAGCCCATCGGTCGCCGCCGACGACACGTACTCGAAGTGCGGGGTGCCGCCGCGGATGATCACACCGAGTGCGACCACCGCATCCGCGCCCGATTCGAGGGCTGCCCGTGCGACGACGGGCAGTTCGAAGGCGCCAGGCACGCGCACCTCAGTGAACTGGGCTCCAGCTGCACGCAATGTGCGGCGCGCTCCCTCGAGCAGACCGTCGCTGATGCGGGTGTGCCACTGTCCGGCCACGATCACGACGCGCAGGCCCGCGGCATCCGTCTCAATGGTGGGGGCTCCTTCTCCGCTCATGAGCGGCTCCTTTCTGGTCGAACGGCCGGTACGGATGCCGGCAGTGAACTGCAGTACTCCTGCGCGCCCGCGCGGTCGCGGGCTGCGGTCACATGGGCGAGACGGGGCTGCTCAACTGCGCGTCGCCCGGGAGCGTGTGACCCATGCGGTCGCGCTTCGTGGCGAGGTAGCCCTGGTTCGCGTCGACCACGCCCACCACCAGCGGCACCGGCTCACTCACGTTGATGCCTCGAGCCGAGAGCTGGCGCACCTTCTCCGGGTTGTTCGTGATCAGCCGCACAGAGTGCAAGCCCAGGTCGCGAAGGATCGCAGCCGCGGCGCCGTAGTCGCGGGCGTCGGCCGGGAGCCCGAGAGCCAGGTTCGCGTCGAGCGTGTCGAGGCCGCCCTCCTGCAGACGGTAGGCGCGCAGCTTGTTGATGAGGCCGATGCCACGGCCCTCGTGACCGCGCAGGTAGATCACCACGCCGCCTTCTCGCTTGACCGTCTCCATCGCGGCGTCGAGCTGCGGCCCGCACTCGCACTTGAGCGAGCCGAACGCCTCGCCGGTCAGGCACTCCGAGTGCACACGCACCAGCACGTCGTCGCGGAGCTCGCCGGCGATGAGCGCGACGTGGTCGGCACCGGTTCGGCGGTCACGGTAGGCGCGCATCCGGAAGTCGCCGTGCAGGGTCGGCACGGTGGTCTCGACCTCGAAGAGCACGCGTCGCGACTCGGGACCGGGCGTGCTCTCGGGCGCGCCAACGATGGGCTCCGAACCGGCGTCGAGGTAGTCGATCAACTGCGAGATCGTCACGACCGGAACGTTCTCGCGCTCGCCCAGCTCGATGAGGGCGGGCAGCCGCATCATCTCGCCGTCTTCGGCCACGATCTCGCCGATGGCGCCGACCGGCGTCATCCCGGCGAGCGTCAGCAGGTCGACCGTTGCTTCGGTGTGGCCCTCGCGGGCTCGCACGCCGCCTTCGACGGCACGCAGGGGGAGGATGTGCCCCGGCCGGGTGAGGTCTGCCGGAACGCTGTCGGGATCGCTGAGCACTCGCAACGTGTGGGCGCGGTCGGCCGCGCTGATGCCGGTCGAGATGCGATCGGCGGCGTCGACCGAGACGGTGTACGCGGTGCCGCGCGGATCCGTGTTGTCGGCCACCATCGGCGGCAGCCCGAGCCGATCGGCGATCGAGTTGGTCATGGGCGCGCAGATGAAGCCGGAGGTGTGTCGCACCATCCACGCCATCCATTCCTGGGTGGCAAGCTCTGCCGCGATGATGACATCGCCCTCGTTCTCGCGGCTCTCGTCATCGGCCACGATGATCGGACGGCCGGCCCGCAGGGCGTCGAGCGCCTCGGGAATGTCGGCGAGGCTCATGATGCCTTCCTTTCTGCGCCGGATGCCGCGGTCTCAGCGGCCGGCGCGGCGAACTCCTGCAATCGGCGCACATGCCGGGCAAGGATGTCGGTCTCGATGTTCACGCGATCGCCCACCACACGGTCGCCGAGCGTCGTCGCGCTGAGCGTCTCCGGGATCAGCGACACCTCGAACCAGTCGCGGCCGACGGCGCTCACCGTGAGCGAGACGCCGTCCACGGCGATCGACCCCTTGTCGGTGACGAGAGGCGCCGTGTCAGGGGAGAGGCTGAAGCGCAGCACGCGCCACTGCTCGCCAGGTCGCACTTCGATGAGCTCTGCCGTGCCGTCGATGTGCCCCTGCACGATGTGCCCTCCGAGGCGGTCGCCGACCTGCGCGGCGCGTTCGAGGTTCACGCGGCGCCCGGCGGCAGCATCCGCGAGGGTGCTCATCGCGAGCGTCTGCGCCATGACGTCGGCTGTGAACCAGTCGTCGCCGCGGTCGACCACAGTGAGGCAGACGCCGCTGACAGCGATCGAGTCGCCGTGCTTCGCATCGCTGACGGCGATCGGCCCGCGCACGGTCACGCGCGCCGCATCGGCGACATGCCGCCACTCGGTGATCTGGCCGATCTCTTCGATGATGCCGGTGAACATTCGGTCAGTGCCTTTCGGGTGCGATGCCGTGGGCGACGTCGTCGCCGCGGTCGAGGGAGGGGTGGGTCGGGCCTGGGACTGTGCGCGCCATGACCACGATGTCGTCGCCGAGACGCCTGAAGTCGCGAAGGTGCAGGCGCAGCGCGTCGGTCATGGTGGTGATGCCCAGATCGCCGACCGCGTGGCGAGGGCCGCCCAGCAGCATCGGCGAGAGGTAGATGTGGTACTCGTCGACGAGACCGGCCGAGATCGCGGCGCTGATCAGCGTCGGGCCCCCTTCGACGTAGACCCGGCCGACGTCGCGCCGCCACAGGTCATCGAGCGCCGAAGCGAGATCGCGCGTGGCGAACTGGATGAAGCCGAGCGGATGCTGCCGGAGTCGTGCGTCTGCTGGCACCTCGCGCTCGCCGAGCACCACCGGCAGCGGCTGCCGTTCGAGCAGCTCACCGGCATCGCCGCGAGCCGTCAGGGCGGGATCGTCGGCGAGCACCGTGCCGGTTCCGACCATGATGGCGTCGTTGCCGGCGCGCTGCTCGTGCACGTGCTGCCGGGCGGCGGTGCCCGTGATCCAGCGACTGGTGCCATCGGCGGCCGCGATGCGGCCATCGAGGGTCGACGCCCACTTCGCGGTCACCCAGGGGCGGCGGCGGGCTGCGGCGACGAGCCACGGCGTGAGGAACTCGGAGGCTTCCGCCTCGAGCACGCCGGCGATGACCTCGACGCCGGCCGCGCGCAGGCGGTCGGCTCCGCCGGCGGAGTCCTGTCCGGGGTCGCTGAGCGCGAAGACGACCCGGCGCACTCCGGCGTCGATGAGCGCTTGGGCGCATGGACCGGTGCGTCCTGTGTGGTTGCAGGGCTCGAGGGTGACGACCGCGGTGAGGCCCGCGGCATCGGCAACACGGGAGAGCGCATCCGTCTCGGCATGCGGGGTGCCAGCGCCGCGGTGCCAGCCCTCCGCGACCATGACGCCGCTCTCATCGAGCAGCACGCAGCCCACCTGCGGATTGCCGCCGGTCGTCGGACCGTGCGCGGCAAGGCTCAGTGCGTGGCGCATGGCCTCATCGAGGGCCCTGCTGCTGATCATCCCGGTCTCTTTCGCTCGATCCGGGGTCTGCTGCGTGGTTGCGGCGTGCGCGCAGTGCGGCACGCTGTGCTTCCTCCCATCCGGACTTTAACCGTCGGTTCTGGAGTTCCACCAGATCAACCCCGAAGGGCTCGCGGACTATCACCGCCGGTTCGGACTCTCACCGACCCCGGAGCACATTTGCTTCGCTCAGCATAGCCAACGCGCTTCTTCGCCGAATATTCCCGCTTCGTGCTGGAACGTTTCGCGTTGACCGTTTCGCGCCGAACACCGGCCGGGCAGCGCTGCACCTGGGCGGCAGCCGGCGCCCACCGGCGGCCACTCGCGTCCAGGCGCGCTCGACCAGGGAGCCGCCCGCCGCGCACCGATTCCGGGCGGAGCTCAGCCGCGCACGCGAGGCAGGAAGCCGACGCGCTCGTACACCTCCGCGAGGGTCCGCTCCGCCATGGCAGTCGCGCGCTCGGCGTTGCCTGCGAGCAGCCGATCGAGCTCTGCAGGGTCGGCGAGCAGTTCGAGCGCGCGCTCGCGGATGGGCGCGAACTCGGCGACGACGGCATCCGCCACTTCGCCCTTGAGGTCGCCATAGCCACGCCCCGCGAACCGCTGCTCGAGGGCGGTCACGGCCTCACCCGTGAACGCCGAGAGGATCGTCAGCAGGTTCGACACCCCCGGCTTCTCGCCGCGGTCGAAGCGGATCTCGCGCTCCGAGTCGGTCGCAGCAGACTTGATCTTCTTCGCAGTGCGCTTCGGGTCATCCAGCAACCAGAGCACACCGTTATCGGACTCCGCCGACTTCGACATCTTCGAGGTCGGGTTCTGCAGGTCGTAGATGCGGGCGGTGTCAGAGAGAATCACCGGCTCAGGAACCACGAACGTCTCACCGAACCGGGTGTTGAAGCGGTTCGCGAGATCGCGCGTGAGCTCGACGTGCTGCTTCTGGTCTTCCCCGACCGGCACGGCATCGGCGTTGTAGAGCAGGATGTCGGCCGCCATGAGCGTCGGGTAGGCGAACAGGCCCAGGGTCGTCGCGTCGGCGCCGTACCGAAGAGACTTGTCTTTGAACTGCGTCATCCGGCTGGCCTCGCCGAAGCCGGTGATGGTGTTGAGTACCCAGGCGAGTTGCGCATGCGCCGGCACGTGGGATTGCACGTAGAGCGTCGACGACTCGGGGTCGATACCGGCCGCGATGTACTGGGCGGCCGTCCGTCGGGTCTGCTCGCGGAGGCTGGCCGGGTCCTGCGGCACGGTGATCGCGTGCATGTCGACCACGCAGAACACGGCGTCGTAGTCGCGCTGCATCTCGCGCCACTGCAGCAGTGCACCGATGTAGTTGCCTGCGTGCAGGCTGTCGGCGGAGGGCTGCATTCCCGAGAAGAGGCGCGCTTTCGTCATCCCTCGATTCTCTCAGCAGTTCCGGATGCCTCCGGTCACGCGCTTCGAGAGCCGTCCGAGCCTCGGCCTCTCGGCCGTGGGCGCTGAGGAAAAGCGCTGAGGAAAAGCGCTGAGGAAAAGCGCTGAGGAGACGGTGAGATGGTGGCAATCACTGGGAGCAGGCGCGCCGGCCGGTCACCCTTGGTCGCAGGACCGGCGAGAGGGAGTGCGATGCGAAGTGGCTCTGGGGTCAGCGACGCGGCGGCGCCTGATGCTGCATCGGTGGCGCGCGAGGTCTTCGGCTGGTCCTCCTTGCGGCCTGGGCAGACGAAGGCGATCGAGAGCGTGCTGCAGGGCCGAGACACCCTCCTCGTGATGCCAACGGGCTACGGCAAGTCGGCGGTGTTCAATGTCGCTGGTGCGCTGATCCCGGGGCCGACCGTCGTGGTGTCGCCGCTCATCGCCCTTCAGAAGGACCAACTCGACGCTCTGGCTTCGCATCCTCGCGCCCCGCAGGCCGTGGCGGTCAACTCCAACCAGAGCGAGCACCAGAACGAGGAGGCGCTGGATGCCGTGGAACGAGGCGCGGCTCGGTATCTCTTCGTCGCTCCTGAGCAGTTCGCCAACGAAGCGATGGTGCAACCGCTTGCCCGGGCAGGGGTGCGACTGCTCGTCGTGGACGAGGCGCATTGCATCTCCTCGTGGGGTCACGATTTCAGACCCGACTACCTGCGCATCGGCGAGGCCGCGAACGCGCTCGGCCGCCCCACGCTGCTCGCGCTGACGGCCACCGGCTCCCCACCGGTGCGTGATGAGATCGTCGAACGCCTCCGTATGCGGGATCCGCGCATCCTCACCCACGGGTTCGATCGGCCGAACCTTCGATTGGACGTGGTGAGGGCCCAGACAGATGCCGAGAAGCGGGCAGCGGTCGCCGAGCAGGTCGCTCAGCTGCCGACGCCGGGGCTGCTGTACGTGGCAACGCGGAGGGACACCGAGCGGTACGCGGAGGTGCTCGCAGAAGGCGGGCTTCGAGCCGCCGCGTATCACGCGGGCTTGAGCGCGGGCCGTCGCAGGGAGGTTCATCACGCCTTTCAAGAGGACGACTTGGATGTGGTCGTCGCGACCAACGCGTTCGGCATGGGGATCGACAAGCCCAATGTTCGCTTCGTCGTGCACGCCGCTGTTCCCGATTCGCTCGAGAGCTACTACCAGGAGATCGGGCGAGCCGGCCGGGACGGCGAGCCCGCCACCATAACGCTCCACTACCGGAGCGAAGACCTCGGGCTGCGCACGTTCTTCGCTTCGGGCGTCCCCGCTGCAGAGGCGCTCCGCGATGTGTTCGAGGCCCTCGAGCGCGCCCAGCAGCCGATGCGGATACGGGAGATCGCGGCCTCGACCGACACTTCGCCTCGCACAGTGGGGCGGTTGGTCAACCTGCTCGATCAGGCGGGCGTGGTCACATCGAGCAGAGCCGGGATCCGGGCTCGCGCAGGCGTCGACCGTGACGACGCAGCCGAGCGCGCGGTCGAGGTCGCTGAGGCGGGTGAACGGATCGAGCAGTCGCGCATCGCGATGATGCGGAGCTACGCCGAGACGCGGGCGTGCCGACGACACGTGCTGCTCGCATACTTCGGTGAAGAGAGCCAGGAGCTCTGCGGCAAGTGCGACAACTGCGAATCAGGAGTCGCAGCGGAAGCCGCGGCGGATGCTGCCGACCGTGCGTCCGGTGAGGCCGACCGAGCCGCGCGATTCTCACCCGCGACGAACGTGCGCCATACCCAGTGGGGGAGCGGAACGGTGATGAGTGTCGAGGACGACCGCATCACCGTCTTCTTCGAGACCGAGGGCTACAGAGTGCTCTCGCTCGCAGCGATCGAGGAGGGCGACCTGCTCACCGTGGTCGAGTGACTGTCGGTCCTGACGCCGCTGGGCTTCTGGAGATCGCTACACCGCGTAGTCGACCACGACCGGGGTGTGGTCGGACCACCGCTGGTCGTATGCGGCCGCGCGGTCGACCGCGTAGTCGACGACCCTCTCGGCGAGCGCCGGAGTCGCCAATTGGTAGTCGATGCGCCAGCCCGTGTCGTTGTCGAACGCCTTGCCGCGCCAGCTCCACCAGGTGTACGGACCGTCGACCTCGCCAGCCCAGCGGCGGCCGACATCCACCCAGCCGAGGCCAGTACCGGTCGAACCGTCGGCGCATTCGACTTGGGCGTCGCGCTCGCCCATGAACCGGTCGAAGTACGCGCGCTCCTTCGGCAGGAAGCCGGCGCGCTTCACGTTTCCGCGCCAGTTCTTGATGTCGAGCTTCGTGTGCCCGACGTTGAGGTCGCCCAGCACCACAGACAACGGAGAGTGACGCTCGAGCTCCGGCATCCGGGCCGTCATCGCGTCGAGGAACTTGTACTTCTCATCCTGTTTCGGGGTGCCGTCTTCGCCTGAGTGCACGTACGTGCTCACCACGGTGATCACCGTGTCGTTGACCTCGTAGTCGGCCTCGAGCCAGCGCCCCGCGCTGTCGAAGTCCGGCGCCCCGAGTTCGACACGGTGGATCGACGCCTTGCCGCGGCTCGCGAGCGCCACGCCCGCCCGGCCCTTGGCCGTGGCCGGGTCGTGCAGGATGTCCCACTCGGAGCCGAGCAGTGACTCGAGGTCTTCGGTGGAGGCGCGCACCTCCTGAAGCGCCAGGATGTCGATGCCCCGGCCCTCCAGCCATTCGCCCATGCCCTTGCGGAAGGCGGCTCGGATGCCGTTGACGTTGACCGTGGCGATCCGGAGAGGCTTGCCCGCCGTGCCCTTGGACGACCGTGCGTCGGACGTTTCCGTGCTCGACTCTGCTCGGCTGGACGCCGCTCCGCTGGACACTGCTCCGCTGGAGGCCGCGGCGCTCTGGGACTCGCTCATGCGCTCGAGTCTAGGGATCACCCGCGACATCCGAGGGTGACCGCCCCGGCCTCTGGGACGGTGCGGCCTTGGGCTCGCGCACGGCCCAACGCAGCCAGCGCGGCACCAGTCGGCGCGCCTGCCGGGCGATCTTCTCCCGCTCCCGTCGTTGGCGCTCTCGCTCTGCTTGGGCGACCGCGGGGTCGGCGATGACGCCCCGATCCTCGAGCGTCTCGGCGATCCACGCTCCCGCGATGAGCACCACCTGGCAGGCGAGGTTGATCCACAGCAACAGCCCGAGGAGCACCGCGAAGGAGGCGAGGAGCGGATTGTTCCCGGTTCGCGCGAGCAGCAATCCTGCCGCGAGCTTGAGCGCACCCAGGCCGATCGCGCCGATCAGGGCACCGCCGATCAGGGCTTTGAACGGAATCCGGAGCACGCTGACGAAGCGGAAGAGCACGCACAGGGCGAACACGTCGATCGCCGCCATGAGCACTAGACCGGCCGCACGCAGAACGAGCGTGACGACGGCCGAGTCCCGGTCGAGGCCCACGAGTTCCGCGAGGCCGCCGAACAACTGCGTGCTCACCACAGAGAGCGCCGCCGAGACGAGCACGAGGGCGCCGAGCGCGATCCCGAACCCCAGATCGCGCAGCTTGAGCAGCGCGAAGTTCACTTCTGCCGGTGGGTAGTCGAAGATGATGCGCACGGCTCCCCGGGCCGCGCCGAGCCAGCCGACCGCGGTGAAGACGAGCCCGCCCAGCGCGATCGCTCCGGTCCAGCTGAGGGTGACCCCCACCTGCAGGGTGTTCGGATCGATCACACCTCCACTGCCCGAGTCGATGAGGCCGGGGATGAAGCCGTTCACCGATTCGATCAGCGCGTCGAGCAATTCGTCATTGCCGACCAGCACGAGGCCGATGATCGAGAAGGCCACCCACACCGCGGCGAACACCGCGAAGAGTCCGCGAAAGGTGAGCCCTGCGGCGAGCAGCGGTCCGCGTGAAGTCGAGTACCGCTGCCAGGCCCGCACCGGCCGCTTCTGCATGAGGAGCTCGAGCCGTTGCTTCGCCTTCTGCAGCAGTCCCCGCTCGTCCCCCATGTTCTCAGGCTACTGAGCGAGCTCCGCTCGGCCACCCGAATGCACCCCCGCCCGGGGGTAGGCTGTGGCGCACCCTGCAGCGCACGGAACGACGTGCGCGGGAACGGAAGGTGCGGCCATGGAGCTTCGCGGTGTCGGCGTCGGTCTCGGAATGGCAATCGGGCCGGTCCTGCGGATGCCGGACCCGCTGCCCGATCCCGACGACGACCAGCGCACCGCCGACGCCGCCGAGGAGCTCGGCCGGGTCACCGAGGCGCTGGCAGCGGTGGCCGCGGAGTTGCGCTCTCGGGCAGCAGCCGCAGGCGGGGAAGCACAAGAGGTGCTCGAGGCCACAGCACTCATGGCCGAGGATCCGATGCTGCTCGACGAGGTGCGCACGCGCATCGATGCCGGCAGCACCGGCGAGCGGGCGGTGTTCGACGCCATCGCGACGTTCCGGGCGACGCTGACCGCCATGGGCGGCTACATGGCTGAACGCGCTGCCGACCTCGGCGATGTCTCCCAGCGCGCCCAAGCTCGGCTCCGCGGAGTGCCGGCCCCGGGGGTTCCCGAGAGCGATACTCCGTTCGTGCTCGTCGCCGCCGACCTCGCGCCGGCTGATACCGCAATGCTCGATCTCGAGAAGGTGCTCGCGCTCGTCACGAGCGAGGGTGGACCGACGAGCCACACGGCGATCCTCGCGCGGGCGAAGTCCATTCCGGCCATCGTGGGGGTCGGAGGAGCGGCCGAACTGGTCGACAGCACCATGGTGCTCGTCGATGCCGCGGCCGGCACGGTGATCGTGGCACCGAGCGACGAGCAGCGCGCCGAGGCCGAGCGCGCCATCGCCGAGCGGGCATCCCGGGCGGCGGCGCCGCTCACTCCCGGTGCACTCGCCGACGGCACTTCGGTGCCCTTGCTCGCCAACCTCGGCAACCCCGATGAGGCGAAGCACGCCGTCGACCTGGGTGCCGAGGGAGTCGGGCTCTTCCGCACCGAGTTCCTCTTTCTGGGTGAGGCGGAGGCTCCATCCGTCGAACGGCAGCGTGAAGCGTACTCGCGGCTCCTGCAGGCGTTCGAGGGCAAGAAGGTTGTCGTGCGGGTGCTCGACGCAGGCGCTGACAAGCCGCTCGCCTTCCTCAGCGATGCGCACGAGGAGAATCCGGCGCTCGGACTGCGAGGCATCCGCGTGCTCCGCCAGCGCGAAACGGTGCTGCGCGACCAGCTCACCGCGCTGCAACAGGCGGCTGAGCAGGCGCCGGGTACTGAACTCTGGGTGATGGCGCCGATGGTCTCCGACGTCGAGGAGACCGAGTACTTCGTCGAACTCGCCAAGTCTCTCGGGCTGCGCACTGTGGGCGTCATGGCCGAGGTGCCGAGCCTCGCCGTCCTCGCCGAGCAGGTCGTCGCCGCCTGCGACTTCGTGAGCATCGGCACGAACGACCTCACGCAGTACACCCTCGCCGCAGACAGGCTGCTGGGCAGTGTCGCCTCGTTCCAAGACCCGTGGCACCCCGCGGTGCTTCGCATGATCAAGCTGCTGGGGGATGCCGGGAACGCCGCCGGCACACCGGTCGGCGTCTGCGGCGAGGCCGCGGCCGACCCGCGGCTGGCCGTGGTGCTCGTGGGCCTCGGCGTCACGACGCTGTCGATGACGCCCGCCGCGCTCGCCGACGTGCGCGCCGAGCTGGCCACGGTGACGCTCGACGAGGCCCGCGGCAGGGCCGAGCGCGCCCTGGGTGCCCGCAGCGCCGCGGACGCGCGGGCCGCGGCATCCGCTCCTGCCTGAACCGCGAGAGCCGTCAGCCCGCGCAAACGAGAGAACCCCGCCCGGTCGAAACCGTGCGGGGTTCTCGTGCGACGCGAGGGCACTCGCGCCAGAGTCGCGAGCTAGACCTTGCCGCGGATCATCGCCTGCTTGACCTCGGCGATCGCCTGGGTCACCTGGATGCCGCGGGGGCAGGCCTCGGTGCAGTTGAAGGTCGTGCGGCAGCGCCAGACGCCCTCCTTGTCGTTCAGGATGTCGAGGCGCACATTGGCCGCTTCGTCGCGCGAGTCGAAGATGAAGCGGTGTGCGTTCACGATGGCCGCCGGGCCGAAGTACTGGCCGTCGGTCCAGAACACGGGGCAGCTCGAGGTGCACGCCGCGCACAGGATGCACTTCGTGGTGTCGTCGAAGCGCTCACGCTCGGCGACCGACTGGATGCGTTCCTTCTCGGGCTTCGACGACGCCTGCAGGAAGGGCTGGATCTGCCGGTACGACTCGAAGAAGGGCTCCATGTCGACGACGAGGTCCTTCTCGAGCGGAAGGCCCTTGATCGCCTCGACGTAGATGGGCTGCGAGATGTCGAGGTCCTTGATCAGCGTCTTGCACGCCAGACGGTTGCGGCCGTTGATGCGCATGGCGTCCGAACCGCAGATGCCGTGCGCGCAGCTGCGGCGGAACGTGAGCGATCCGTCGACCTCCCACTTGATCTTGTGCAGCGCGTCCAGAATGCGATCGGTCGCGTACATCTCGACGTCGTAGTCCACCCAGCGCGGCTCCTCGTCGACCTCGGGGTCGAAGCGGCGGATGATCAGCGTCACGGTGAACGACTCGATGGTGGGCACGGGTGCCTCGGCCACGTGGTCGGCCATTAGTACTTCCTCTCCATGGGCTGGTACCGCGTGATCACCACGGGCTTCCAGTCCAGTCGAATGTGATCGCTGGCGTCGGACGAGTGCCGGTCACCCGTGAGGTACGCCATGGTGTGCTTCATGTAGTTCTCGTCGTCGCGATCGGGGTAGTCGTCGCGCATGTGTCCGCCGCGGCTCTCCTTGCGGTTCCGCGCCGAGTAGACGACGACCTCGGCGAGGTCGAGCAGGAAGCCGAGCTCGATGGCCTCGAGCAGGTCGGTGTTGAACCGCTTGCCCTTGTCCTGCACCGACACGTTGCGGTAGCGCTCGCGCAGGTTGTGAATGACCTCGGTCGCCTCGGCGAGCGTCTCGTCGGTGCGGAACACCTGGGCGTTCCGGTCCATCGTCTCCTGCAGCTCGCGGCGGATCGTCGCCACCCGCTCGGTGCCGTTGGAGTTGCGCATGAACTCGAGCGTCTCGCGCACCTCGGCCGCCGGGTCCTCGGGAAGGGGCACCCAGTCGGCGTTCTTCGCGTACTCCACCGCGTTGTTGCCGGCGCGCTTGCCGAACACGTTGATGTCGAGCAGCGAGTTGGTGCCGAGGCGGTTGGAGCCGTGGACCGACACGCAGGCGCACTCGCCGGCCGCGTAGAGGCCCGGTACGACGGTCTCGTTGTCGGCGAGCACTTCGGCGTCGACGTTGGTCGGGATGCCTCCCATGGCGTAGTGCGCCGTGGGCATCACCGGTACCGGCTCGTGCACGGGGTCGACGCCCAGGTAGGTGCGCGCGAACTCGGTGATGTCAGGGAGCTTCGTCTCGAGCACCTCTGCGCCCAGGTGGGTGCAGTCGAGGTACACGTAGTCCTTGTTCGGGCCGGCGCCTCGGCCTTCGGCCACTTCCTGCACCATGCAGCGGGCGACGATGTCGCGCGGTGCGAGGTCCTTGATGGTCGGTGCGTAGCGCTCCATGAAGCGCTCACCGCTCGCATTACGCAGGATCGCTCCCTCACCGCGAGCACCCTCGGTGAGCAGGATGCCGAGGCCGGCGAGGCCGGTCGGGTGGAACTGGAAGAACTCCATGTCTTCCAGCGGCAGGCCCTTGCGCCACACGATGCCGACGCCGTCACCGGTGAGGGTGTGCGCGTTGGACGTGGTCTTGAAGATCTTGCCGAAGCCGCCGGTGGCGAACACGACCGACTTCGCCTGGAACACGTGCAGTTCGCCGGTGGCGAGGTCGTAGGCCACGACGCCGGCGACGCGCTTCGCGCCGTCGATCTCGCTCATCACGAGGTCGAGCACGTAGAACTCGTTGAAGAAGTTGATTCCGTGCTTGACGCAGTTCTGGTAGAGCGTCTGAAGGATCATGTGCCCGGTGCGGTCGGCCGCGTAGCACGCGCGACGCACGGGGTTCTTGCCGTGCTCGGCGGTGTGACCGCCGAACCGGCGCTGGTCGATCTTGCCATCGGGCGTGCGGTTGAACGGCAGGCCCATGTTCTCCAGGTCGAGCACCGCGTCGATGGCCTCTTTCGCCAGGATCTCAGCGGCATCCTGGTCGACGAGGTAGTCGCCGCCCTTGACGGTGTCGAAGGTGTGCCACTCCCAGCTGTCCTCCTCGACGTTCGCGAGCGCCGCGGCCATGCCGCCCTGCGCTGCACCCGTGTGCGAGCGAGTCGGGTAGAGCTTCGAGATGACCGCGGTCTTGGCCTTCGGCCCGGCCTCGATGGCCGCCCGCATCCCGGCGCCACCCGCGCCCACGATCACGACGTCGAATTGGTGGTAGTGCACTCCGTCGACGATCGATCCGTCTTGGTACTCAGGCATTACGCGGCTCCACAGAAGCTAGGCAAGAGGTCGGCGCTCGCGCCGGCAGGGCAGGGGTCGAAGGTGAAGACCACGAGGGTGCCGAGGATGATCAGCACCGCGGCGACGGCGAACAGTGCACCGTTGAGCACCTTGCGCGCGGTCTCGCTGCGCACGTAGTCGTTGACGAGGGTGCGCATGCCGTTCGCGCCGTGGATGAGCGCGAGCCACAGCATCGCGACGTCCCACCACTGCCAGAACGGTTGCGAGAGCTTGCCGCCGACGAAGCCGAAGTCGATCGCGCTGATGCCATCGCCGACCATCAGGTTCGTGAACAGGTGGCCGAAGATGAGCACGACCAGCAGCACGCCGCTGACGCGCATGTAGATCCAGCCCCACTTCTCCCAATTGGCGCCCTTCCGGCGCGGAGCAGCGGCGCGGGGCGATTCGATGGTTGAAGACATTCCGAAATCCCTCGCTTAGTGGCTGAAGACGTTCATCAGGTGGCGCGGGGTGAAGCCCAGCATGAGCAGCGCCCAGAGCACGATGACGGTCCAGAACATGAGCTTGTGGTGGCGCGTGCCGCCGGCCCAGAAGTCGACGAGGATGATGCGCAGACCGTTCAGGGCGTGGAACACGATCGCTGCGACGAGTGCGACCTCGCCGAGGCCCATGATCGGCGTCTGGTACGTGCCGATCACGGCGTTGTACGCCTCGGGGCTCACGCGCACGAGCGCGGTGTCGAGCACGTGCACGAGCAGGAAGAAGAAGATGGCCACGCCGGTGACGCGGTGCAGCACCCACGACCACATGCCCTCATGACCGCGGTACAGCGTGCCGGCGGGCCTGCCAGGCGGGTCGATGTCGGGCGTGCGTCGCCTGGCGAACTCGTCTGCCAGGGCTTCGGCCGATTTCTCTGGCACGAGGGACCCTCCTTGAGGAAGCTGCTGGCCGCGCGCACGAAGGGACCGCGACCGTTCGATTCACGAACGATTTCCAGTCTATTCCGCTATGGGAGCAGCGCTGGTTAGGGCAGCCTAAGTGACCCGCTGGGCGGCAACCCCGCCGAGGTCGTCTCGCCCGATATGCGGTCTCATGCCGACATGGGCGAGGTTGCCTGGCGCCGTGCCGCAATGACCTCCTCGTAGCGCGCGAACAGGTCGATGCAGACCGACTCCCAGGTGCGCGACAGCACCCGCCGTCTGCCCGCCTCGCCCATCCGCGCCCGCAAGGCGGGGTCGGCTGCGAGGGTGCGGACGTATTCGCGCATCCTAGCCGTGCACGTCCACGCCCCTTCCCCAGAGCGCCAACCGTGTGAGTCCGAGCCGCCGCAGGTCGGCGAGCGCCGCCGTCGAGGGAGCGAGGGTGAGGTCAGCCCCCTCGTGCACCCGGCGAACGACGTTCCACGCGGCCGTCTCCAGGGCTCGCAGTCGATTGCGGCGGGCATAGCGGGCCACGTCCGTCTGGTAGATCGCAACCGTCGCGATTCCGAGCCGTCGTCCCGCTGCCAGCGCCGCTGTACCGAGCAGGAACGGTGAGGCGGCGTGGATGACGTCGGGCGCGAAGCGGGCGAGCAGTTGCTGAACCTGCGGAACCGGCATCCCGACCTGAAAGCTCCGATAGCCGATCGCCGGTACTTCATGCACAGCGAACCCGGCGTACCTGCGCGGGCTCTCGGCCGACGGTGTGATGACGATGGCCTCGTGGCCTCGCGCGGCGAGTTGCTCGAGCACGTGGCGCACGCTCGTCGTGACGCCGTTCAGGCTCGGGAGGAAACTCTCGGTGACCACCGCTACGCGCACAACCGCGACGGTACGGGCGCGAGGTTGCGCCGCCGTGGCCGGCGGACGTCCGTTGTTGGCTGCCGTGGTAGACGGGAGGTGTCAGAAGCACGCGAATAGGGTGGAGGCCATGCAATCGAGCGCGCCCGGTATCGACCGCTTCTACAGCGTCATCCCCGCCGGAGGGATCGGCTCGAGGCTCTGGCCGCTCTCCCGTGCCGATGCACCGAAGTTCCTCCACGACCTCACCGGCTCCGGACAGAGCCTGCTGCGCGACACCTGGGATCGGTTGGCTCCTATATCGGGCGAGCAGCGGATCATGGTGGTCACCGGCCGGGCCCACCGCGCGGCGGTGGAGGAGCGCATCCCCGAGCTCGCCGATCACAATGTCGTGCTCGAGGCCGACCCGCGCGACTCGAGCGTGGCGATCGGTCTCGCCGCCGCGATTCTCGAACGACGCGAACCGGGCGTCATCATGGGCTCCTTCGCGGCGGACCACGTCATCCGCGACACCCGAGCGTTCGAGCGGGCGGTCGTGGAAGCGGTCGCTGCGGCGGATGCCGGGTACATCGCCACGATCGGCATCGCGCCGACCGAGCCGGCCGTGGGCTTCGGATACATCCGGTGCGGCGCGCCGCTCGACCTTCCCGGCGCGCCCAGTGCGCGCCTGGTGGAGCACTTCGTCGAGAAGCCCGACATCGCGACGGCTCGCGGTTACCTCGCCGACGGCGGGTACTTCTGGAACGCCGGCATGTTCATTTCGCGCGCGAGCCTGCTGCTCGAACGGCTCGGCGCGACCGAGCCGGAGTTGCTCGACAACCTGCTCGAGCTCGCGGCGGCGTGGGACACCTCTCGCCGCGGAGCGACCGTCGACCGTGTGTGGCCGCGGCTCAAGAAGATCGCGATCGACTACAGCGTCGCCGAGCCGAGCGCTGCTGAGGGCAAGCTCGCGGTGATCCCCGCGCACTTCGGCTGGGATGACGTCGGCGATTTCGCCTCCCTCGCGAAGCTGCACTCCGGTGGCCGCTCCTCCGACCTGGCGATCCTCGGAGAGAACGCGCGAGTGCTCTCGGACGCCTCAAGCGGGGTCGTCGTGAGTCAGACGGGTCGTCTCATCTCGCTGATCGGTGTCAGCGACATCGTCGTCGTCGATACCCCGGATGCGCTCCTCGTCACCACGAGCGAGAACGCCCAGCGCGTGAAGGCGGTCGTCGACGCGCTCAAGCTCTCGGGTCGCAACGACGTGCTGTGAGATCGGGCTCCGCGGGAGAGGCGTCGTCGGCCGCCGAGTCGCGTTCGTCGGGCCGCGTGAGGTGCGGCGCGCAACCGACTCGCCCTCATCCCCGGCTCGACGCTGTTTCCTTGCGCGGGAACGCGCTCGAATAACGCTTAGGCTACGACCGCGAATTTCCTTCAGTGTCTGCCGGGGATTCGGTAACGTAGGCCTAATTCTGCTCCGGACCGTTCCGGGCATCCCTTCCAGGAGGACACCTTGAGAAACTCAATGCGGCGTTTCGCAATCGGAGGCGCGGCCGCCATCGGCACGAGCGTGCTCGTGCTCACCGGCTGTGCAGCTCCCCCCGAGACGGACGGCAACGGCAACGGCAACGGCGAGACCTCGAACCCTGACTTCATCCCCTGCATGGTCTCCGACACCGGTGGGTTCGACGACAAGTCGTTCAACCAGCTCGGGTACGAGGGACTGACCGAGGCGGCACAGGAGATCGGCGCGACGCCGAACACCGTGCAGTCGAACGCAGAGACCGACTACGCCTCCAACATCAGCAACCTCGTCGACCAGGGCTGCAACCTGATCGTGACGGTCGGCTTCCTGCTCGCCGAGGCCACGGTGGCCGGCGCAGAGGCGAACCCAGACGTCGAGTTCACCATCATCGACGACTTCGCTGACCTGAACGGCGACGGCAAGCCCGACTCCGACAACATCAAGCCCATCGTCTTCGACACCGCCCAGGCGGCCTTCCTCGCCGGCTACGCTGCCGCGAGCTACTCGAAGACGGGCGTCGTCGGCACCTACGGCGGAATCGCGATCCCGCCCGTGACCATCTTCATGGACGGCTTCGTGCAGGGCGTCGAGTACTACAACGCCCAGAAGGGCACCTCCGTCCGCGCGCTCGGCTGGGACGTCGCGGCGCAGAACGGTTCGTTCACCGGTGGCTTCGAAGCCGGCATCGAGTCGAAGTCGCTCGCACAGAGCCTCATCGACCAGAACGCCGACGTGATCCTCCCGGTCGGCGGGCCGATCTTCACCTCCGCGGTCGAGGCGATCCGCGACTCGGGCAAGGACATCGCGATGATCGGCGTCGACGCCGACCTGTACGAGACCTACCCCGAGGGCAAGGACCTGTTCCTCACCTCGATCCTCAAGGGCATGAAGGTGGGTGTGCACGACGTCGTCATCCAGGCCTCGAAGGGCGAGTTCGACAGCACGCCGTTCGTCGGCACGCTCGACAACGACGGTGTCGGCATCGCGCCGTTCCACGACTTCGAGTCCAAGGTCGACTCGAAGCTCGCCGATGAGCTCGACCAGGTGCGCAAGGGCATCATCGACGGCTCGATCGAGGTCACTTCGCCCTCGTCGCCGAAGCAGTAGCACCCGCCCTCGGGCGGGAGGGGGAGGCCGGCATCCGCATGGCCTCCCCCTTCCCTCATTCTCGGTGCGCGTGCACGCGTTCCGGCCGGCGCGACGCGGCGCCACGACTCCTCGTGAACACCCGCACCGCGCTTCTGCCCCCTCCTAGAATCGGGAACATGAAGCTCGAACTTCGCGGCATCACGAAGCGATTCGGTGCCTTGGTCGCCAACGACCACATCTCGCTCACTGTCGAGCCGGGTGAGATCCACTGCCTGCTCGGCGAGAACGGCGCGGGCAAGTCGACGTTGATGAATGTGCTCTACGGCCTGTACCAGGCCGACGAGGGCGAGGTGCTCCTCGACGGTGAGGTGCAGCACTTCAGCGGGCCGGGCGACGCCATGGCGGCGGGCATTGGAATGGTGCACCAGCACTTCATGCTCATCCCCGTCTTCACCGTGGCCGAGAACGTCATGCTCGGGCACGAGGCGACGAAGACCGGCGGCGTGCTCGATCTCGACGCCGCGCGCGAGCAGGTGCGCGAGATCTCCGCCCGCTTCGGGTTCCACGTCGATCCGGATGCGCTCGTCGAGACGCTGCCCGTCGGTGTGCAGCAGCGGGTCGAGATCATCAAGGCGCTCTCGCGCGATGCGAAGGTGCTCGTGTTCGACGAGCCCACCGCAGTGCTCACGCCGCAGGAGACCGACGAGCTGATGGCGATCATGCGCCAGCTCCGGGATGCCGGCACCTCCATCGTCTTCATCACTCACAAGCTGCGCGAGGTCCGCGAGGTCGCCGATCGCATCACCGTCATCCGGCTCGGCAAAGTCGTCGGCGAGGCATCTCCCGAAGCCAGCACGACCGAGCTCGCGTCGATGATGGTCGGGCGCGCGGTCGATCTCTCGGTCGACAAGGAGCCGCCGCGCCTCGGTGAACCGGTGCTCGTCGTCGACGGGCTGAGCGTCGCCGACGCCACCGGCCAGGTGCACGTCGATGACGTCTCATTCGAGGTGCGCGCCGGCGAGGTGCTCGCCATTGCCGGAGTGCAGGGCAACGGGCAGACCGAGCTCACCGAGGCGCTGCTGGGTCTGCAGCCGCACGTCAAGGGATCGATCACGCTCGACGGGCGCGAGATCGTCAAGCGCGGTGTGCGCAAGATCCTCGACGCAGGTGTCGGCTTCGTTCCGGAGGACCGCACAGAAGACGGCCTCGTGGCGGAGTTCACGATCGCCGAGAACCTGATGCTCAACCGCTCCACTGGGGAACCGTTCGTGCGGTTCGGCAACCTGCAACTCGGGTTCCGCGATGACTTCGCCCGCGAGAAGACGAAGGAATTCGACATCCGAGCTCAGGGCATCGACTCCCTCGCCGGCCGGCTCTCGGGCGGCAACCAGCAGAAGGTCGTGCTCGCGCGCGAGTTGAGCCGCGACCTCCGTCTGCTGGTCGCGGCGCAGCCTACCCGCGGCCTCGACGTCGGCTCGATCGAGTTCGTGCACTCGCGCATCATTCAGACGCGGGATGCCGGCATCCCCGTGATCGTCGTCTCGACTGAGCTCGACGAGGTGTCCGCGCTGGCCGACCGCATCGCGGTGATGTACCGCGGCAAGATCGTGGGCATCGTGCCGGGCGACACGCCCCGCGAGGTGCTCGGTCTCATGATGGCGGGCGAGACGCCCGCAGGAGCGGGGGAGGCCGCGTGAGCGAGCAGACCGAAGTCGTGACCCAGCCGGAGCCGGCGCCGGAGCAGCGCGACCGCACGGTCGAGCAGTCGTCGCGCTGGCAGCAGGCGATGCGCGACATCGTCGGCGGCAGCGCGATGATCTCGGTGCTGGCCGTGCTGCTCGCGCTGATAGCGGGCGGCATCCTGATCGCCGTCACCGATGCTCGCGTGCAGCAGACGGCCGGGTACTTCTTCGCCCGTCCCGGCGACATGCTCGCTGCGATCTGGAACGCGGTCTCAAAGGCCTACCTCGCGCTGTTCCGCGGCTCGATCTATAACTTCGCACGCGACGATGTCGGCTCGGCGCTCACCTCGCTCACCGACACGCTCGTGTTCGCCACCCCGCTGATCGCGGCCGGCCTCGGGGTCGGGCTCGGATTCCGGGCGGGCCTGTTCAACATCGGCGGCCGTGGGCAGATGATCATGGCCGCCGCAGCCGCAGGATGGGTCGGGTTCTCGTTCAACCTGCCCCCCGTGATCCACGTGATCGTCGCCGTCGCTGCCGGCCTCATCGCCGGCGGCATCTGGGGAGGCATCGTCGGTCTCCTCAAGGCGAAGACCGGTGCGCACGAGGTCATCGTGACGATCATGCTGAACTTCGTCGCGCTGTACTTCCTCATGTACATGCTGCGCACCCCCGGACTGCTGCAGGCGCCCGGCGGCAACACGCCGAAGACGCCGCCCATGGAGCCGACGGCGATCTTCCCCCCGCTGTTCCCCGGGCACAACGTCCACTGGGGCTTCCTCACCGCCATCGCAGCGACCGTGTACGTGTGGTGGCTGCTGAACCGCTCCAGCATGGGCTTCCAGTTCCGCGCGGTGGGCATCAACCCGAACGCTGCACGCACCGCTGGCATGAGCGTGTCATCGGTCTACATCTGGACGATGACCATCTCGGGCGCCCTGTGCGGGCTTGCCGGGGTGAACCAGGTGCTCGGCACGGTGACGAGCGGCTTCAGTTCGGGCATCGACGCCGGCATCGGCTTCGACGCGATCACCGTGGCGCTGCTGGGCCGCTCCCGTCCGTGGGGCATCTTCGCGGCGGGGCTGCTCTTCGGAGCCTTCAAGGCGGGCGGCTTCACCATGCAGGCGGCGGCCCAGGTTCCCGTCGACATCGTGCTTGTCGTGCAATCGCTGATCGTGCTCTTCATCGCGGCACCGCCCCTGGTGCGTGCGATCTTCAGATTGCCGACGCCGGGTACCGCGCCTCGCCGCCGAGTACGCGCTTCCGATCGTCGCGCTGAGAAGGGAGCGGCCGCATGAGCGCCGAGACGCAGGCTCCAGCAGCCGAGACCTCCAACGGAGCCGTGGCGGTCGCGCGGGCCGCGGTCGTGAGCTGGAAGGCACCGATCGCCTTCGGCGTGTTCGCGCTCCTCGCGCTGGTGCTCTTCGTGCTGAACCCGCGCGCCGAGGCGGAGACGGGGTTCCGGCTCTCCACCGGCCGCGACTTCATCCAGATCCCCGACCTCATCGTTCCGGCGTTCGTCACCGGAGTGATCGTCACCATCGCGCTCTTCGCGATCGCCCTGTGGAGCGCGATCCTGGTGCGCCAGCGCCGCAAGACCCCGCTCTGGGTGGTCATCGTGTTCGCGGTGCTGTTCATGGTGGGGTTCCTGGCCTGGGCCGCCGCCGGCGAGACGGTACCGGTCCCCGGGCTGCTGATCGGCACGGTGTCGTTGAGCGTGCCGCTCATCTTCGGCGCGATGGCGGGCGTCATCTCCGAACGAGGCGGCGTTGTCAACATCGCCATCGAGGGGCAATTGCTCTCTGGCGCCTTCACCTCGGCGCTGATCGCCAGTGTCACGAACAATCCCTACTTGGGCCTGCTGGGCGCTGCGATCGCCGGGCTCCTCGTCTCGTTCGTGCTCGGAGCCTTCGCGGTCAAGTACTTCGTCGACCAGATCATCGTCGGCGTCGTGCTCAACGTGCTCGTCATCGGGCTCACGAGCTTCCTGTACTCCAAGGTGCTCCAGGCGGATGCGGCAACGCTCAACTCGCCGGAGCGCTTCGCCCGCATCGACATCCCGGTGCTCAGCGGCATCCCGATCATCGGACCCGTGCTGTTCAGCCAGACGATCATCGTCTACGTCATGTACGTGGCCGTCGCGGTAATCGCGTTCGCGCTCTTCAAGACCCGCTGGGGGCTCCGCCTCCGCTCGGTCGGCGAGCATCCCACGGCAGCCGACACGGTGGGCATCAACGTGGCCGCCACACGCTTCTGGAACGTCTCGCTCGGCGGGGCGATCGCAGGCTTCGGCGGCGCGTACTTCACCCTGGGCTCGGTCGGCGCGTTTCAGAAGGAGATGACCGCCGGCATGGGCTTCATTGCGCTCGCCGCCGTCATCTTCGGCAAGTGGCACCCGGTGAAGGCGACCCTCGCCGCGCTGCTCTTCGGGTTCGCGACGAACCTCAAGAACGTGCTCGGCGTGATCGGCTCGCCCGTGCCGAGCGAGTTCATGCTCATGCTCCCGTACATCGTCACGGTGTTCGCGGTCGCGGGCCTCGTCGGCGTCTCGAGAGCACCGGCCGCAGACGGCAAACCGTACATCAAGTCCTAGGGCGGCATCCGCAGACCGCAGCGGAGCCACCGAGAGCGAGAGGATCGGCCATGACTGCAGAACGCGACTCCGATAGCGCGGAGACCAAGTCGGCCGCGCGCGCGATCGACTGGACCGCCCTCCGTGACGCGGCGAACGACGCCATGTCCAAGGCCTACGCGCCGTATTCGCAATTCCCGGTCGGGGTCGCCGCGCTCGTCGACGACGGCCGCATCATCGCGGGGTGCAACGTCGAGAACGCTTCGTACGGTGTCGGGCTCTGCGCGGAGTGCTCGCTGGTCAGCGCGCTGCACATGACCGGTGGCGGCAAGCTCGTCGCACTCACCTGCGTCGACGGTCACGGCAACACGCTCATGCCGTGCGGCCGCTGCCGCCAGCTGCTGTACGAGCACTCGGCTGAGGGAATGCTCCTCGAGACGGTGTCGGGCATCAAGACCATCGACGAGGTCCTGCCGGATGCGTTCGGGCCCCGCACCCTCGAGGAGTACCGGGCATGAGCGGGGCGCTCGAGGCATTCGACACGGTCGACCTCATCCGCGCCAAGCGCGACGGCGGCGAGCTCACCACCGCCCAGGTCGACTGGCTGATCGACGCCTTCACGCGAGGCTTCGTGGCCGACGAGCAGATGAGCGCGCTGGCGATGGCGATCTTCCTCAACGGCATGTCGCGACGCGAGATCCGCGACCTCACTCTCGCGATGATCGCAAGCGGTGAGCGCATGCGATTCGACGCGCTCGAGAAGCCCACCGCCGACAAGCACTCCACCGGCGGCGTCGGTGACAAGATCACCCTGCCCCTGGCCCCGCTCGTCGCTTCGTTCGGCGTCGCTGTGCCGCAGCTCTCAGGCCGCGGGCTCGGCCACACCGGCGGCACTCTCGACAAGCTCGAGAGCATCCCCGGGTGGCGCGCCGACCTCAGCAATGACGAGTTCTTCGCGCAACTGGAGTCGGTCGGCTCCGTCATCTGCGCCGCGGGGTCCGGCCTGGCGCCGGCCGACAAGAAGCTCTACGCCCTGCGCGACATCACCGGCACTGTGGAGTCCATTCCGCTGATCGCGTCGTCGATCATGTCGAAGAAGATCGCCGAGGGGACCGGAGCGCTCGTGCTCGACGTGAAGTTCGGGTCAGGCGCGTTCCTGAAGGATCAGGCGCGCAGCCGCGAGCTCGCCGAGACGATGGTGCA
This sequence comes from Ruicaihuangia caeni, assembly GCF_029952955.1. Taxonomy (GTDB): domain Bacteria; phylum Actinomycetota; class Actinomycetes; order Actinomycetales; family Microbacteriaceae; genus Ruicaihuangia; species Ruicaihuangia caeni. The sequence goes on from NZ_JASATX010000004.1 coordinate 99,050, forward strand.
GCTCGGACAGGACGCGGGCGTGGCCACGGCGGCGCTCCTGACGAATATGAACGTGCCGCTCGGCCTCGCCATCGGCAACGCGAATGAGGTGCGCGAGTCGGTCGAGGTCCTGGCCGGCGGCGGTCCCGCCGATGTCGTGGAGCTCACCGTCGCGCTTGCCCGCGAGATGCTCGCGCTCGCCGGGCAGCCGGAGGCCGATGTCGAAGAGGCGCTGCGCGACGGCCGGGCCATGGACACCTGGCGCGCCATGATCACGGCGCAGGGCGGTGACCCGGATGCCGCGCTGCCCGCTCCGCGCGAGACGCACGTGGTCACGGCACCGCGTTCGGGAGTGCTCACCAAGCAGGAGGCTCTCGCATTCGGCGTCGCGGCCTGGCGTCTGGGTGCCGGACGAGCGCGCAAGGACGACCCCGTGCAGCACGCGGCGGGTATCGATCTGCACGCTAAACCGGGCGACAGCGTGCGCGAGGGCGACCCGCTGTTCACCCTGAGCTCTGACGAGCCGGCCCGGTTCGCGCGCGCGCTCGAGGTGCTCGAAGGCGCCTGGGCCATCGGCGACGAGGGCGACGCCATCGAAGATGGCGGGCCGCTCATCGCCGACCGCATCGGCTGAATCCCAGAACGACGCACGGGTGCGTCGAACCCGCAGAGTGCGGCAAGCTGGGGTCATGTCCTCGCTATCCATTCGCATCTCCGACGAGGTGGGCTCGGCGCTCGCCGAAGGCAAGCCGGTCGTCGCTCTCGAGTCCACCATCATCAGCCATGGCCTGCCGCGCCCTCGCAACTTCGAAGCGGCGCAGGAGTTCGAGGCGATCCTGCGAGACGCCGGTGTCACGCCCGCGACGATCGCCGTCATCGACGGTGTGCCGAACGTCGGGCTCGACGACCAGGGTGTGCGCCGCATCGCCGAGGACGAGGCCATGTTCAAGGCGTCGGTGCGCGACCTGGCCGTGCTCGCGGCCAAGGGCGCGAGCGGCGCCACAACGGTGGCCGCCACCGCCTTCCTGGCTGACAAGGCCGGCGTGCGAGTGTTCGCCACTGGTGGGCTTGGCGGAGTGCACCGCGGAGCATCCAGCACGTTCGACGAATCAGCCGACCTCTCGGTGATGGCCCGCACCCCGGTCACCATCGTTTCCGCCGGGGTCAAGTCGGTGCTCGACATCGCCGCGACGCTCGAGCGCCTCGAGACCTTCAGCGTGCCCGTGCTCGGGTACCGCACCGATGAGTTCCCGAGCTTTTGGCTGCGCACTTCGGGGTACGCCCTCGATTGGCGGGTCGAGTCGGCCGACGAGATCGCGGCCGTGATGCGGCAGCAGGACGCGTTGGGTGAGCGTGCCGGCATCCTGGTCGCCAACCCGCTTCCCGAGAACCAGCAATGGGACCCGGCGACCCACGACCGGGTGCTCGCCGAAGCCCTTGCCGCCGCGGACGCGCAGGGCGTGCACGGCAAGGCGGTCACACCGTTCCTGCTCAGCACGATCGTGGAGGCCTCCGGTGGCGTGAGCCTGGAGGTCAACCTCGACATCGCGCGCAACAACGTGCGGCTGGCCGGCGAGATCGCGACCGCCTGGGCGGCTGGGTCGGGGGCGTGACCGACGCCGGCATTCGCGGCGCTATCGACGGCTCGCAACGCGCCTCGATCGCGGTCTTCGGTGATGTGATCGACGACATCGTCGTGCGCCCGCTCGCAGCGATCCGCCCCGACACCGACACCCCGGCGAGCATCGAACGGCGAGCCGGGGGGTCAGCCGCGAACGTCGCCGCATGGCTCGGCAGCATCGGCGCTCCAGTGCGGTTCTACGGCCGCGTCGGCCGAGGCGACAGGGCGCATCATGCCGCGCTCCTGGACGAGTTCGGCGTGGAGGCCGAGCTCGTCGAAGACTCGAGACTCCCCACGGGCACCATCGTCGTGCTGCTCGAGGGGGAGGGTCGGCGAACCATGCTCACCGAGCGCGGCGCGAACGCCGTGCTCACCACCGCTGAGGTCGGCGAATGGCTGTGGGGCGCAGACTCGGTGCGCGATCGGCCGCTTCCCGCGTTGGTGCACTTCACCGCCTACAGCGTCTTCAACGATGCCGACGCGGTCGTCGATTACCAGGCGTTCATCGCCCGCTGCCACGACGCTGGGATCACGGTATCGGTCGACGCGAGTTCAGCCGGCTCGCTGACCGACTTCGGGGTGGAGCGCTTTCTCGACGCGGTCGCCGGGGCATCCGTGCTGCTGCCGAACCTCGACGAGGGCCGCGTGCTCACCGGGCTCGACGACCCGTTGGAGATCGTACGCGCGCTCGGAGTTCGCTTCGAAGTCGTCGCCATGACCATGGGCCGAGAGGGCGTCGTCGTGTGCGCCCCTGGCCTCGAGGCCACGCATGTGCCGGTGCGGCCTGTCGACGACGGCGACCCGATCGGCGCGGGAGACGCGTTCACGGCCGCGTTCCTCGATGACTGGCTGCGGACAGCGGATGCCGTCTCGGCGGCGCTCGCCGGCGGGCGGCTCGCCGCGCGGGCTCTCGCGCGCACCGGCGCGCGACCCTGAGTCCTGCTTACTGCTCGGGGTCGCCGATCCGCTTGAGCGCGTCGACGACGAGACCCCAGAACTTGCCGTGGTCGAGATCGGTCGCGACATGCGTCGTGCACTCCGCCGGGGCGGGCGCCCTGAAGTCGGCGACCGTCATGCCGAGCGTGAGTGCGCCCGTGAGCTCGACGTCGAGCGGCACCTTGGTCACCTTCATCACCGTCGGGTCGATCACATACGCCACTGCGCACGGGTCGTGCACGGGCGGGTAGTCGAAGCCCTGCTCGCGCTTGTAGGTCTCGCCGAAGAACTCGAGCAGCTCGCCGACGAAGCGCGCCGGGACCGTGTTCACCGCCGCGATGCGCTCGGCCACCTCGGTGGTGGCGAGGGCTTCGTGGGTGAGGTCGAGCCCGACCATCACGAGCGGCCACTTCTCGTTGAACACGATGTGGGCGGCCTCGGGGTCGATCACGATGTTGAACTCGGCGACCGCGCTCCAGTTGCCGACGTGCACGCCGCCGCCCATGAGCACCACCTCGCGCACCCGCGGGACGATGCGCGGCTCCTTGCGCGCCGCCATCGCGATGTTCGTGAGCGCGCCGGTCGGCACCAGGGTCACCGTGCCGGGCTCGTGCGACATGATCGTGTCGATGATGAGGTCGACGGCGTGGCGTGAATCAAGTTCGAGCACCGGATCGGGCAGCACCGGGCCGTCGAGCCCTGACTCACCGTGGATCGAAGGCGCCGTCTCGACCTCGCGCACCAGCGGGCGGTGGGCCCCCGCAGCGAAGGGAACACCGGTGATCCCGGCGACGCGTGCGACCGAGAGCGCGTTATGGGTCACCTTCTCGAGGGTCTGGTTGCCCATCACGGTGGTGACGGCAAGCAGCTCGATCTCGGGACTGCCATGGGCCAAGAGCATGGCGATCGCATCATCGTGGCCGGGGTCGCAGTCGAGAATGATCTTCTTGGGCACATTCCGAGACTAGCGGCCAGGGGCCCCGGCTAGATTTGAGACATGATCGCCCGCGCCGACGACCAGACGCACATGTCCGCCGAACCAGATGGCGGCACCCACGCCGAGGCCGATGCGTTGCACCGATCAGACACTGCAGAGAGCGGCCACTCCGCAGCCGCGGTCTTCCTGGTCGACGGCATCGACATCGCGCCGCTGCCCAAGGTGTCGCTGCACGATCACCTCGACGGAGGCCTGCGGCCCCAGACCATCATCGAACTGGCCGGCGAAGCGGGCGTGGCCCTGCCCGCCGACGATGCTGAGTCGCTTCGGCGCTGGTTCGCCGAGCGCGCCGACTCCGGGTCGCTCGTCGAATACCTGAAGACGTTCGATCTCACCGTCGCCGTGATGCAGACGGCTCCTGCGCTCGAGCGCATCGCCCGCGAGTTCGTCGAAGACCTGGTCGCCGACGGCGTCATCTACGCCGAGGTGCGCTGGGCACCGGAGCAGCACCTCGCCGCTGGGCTCACCCTCGACGAGGCGGTCGAGGCGGTGCAGTCGGGCCTGGAGCTCGGCATGGCGGACGCCGCGGCATCCGGTCACGAGATCCGGGTGGGCCAGCTGGTGACCGCCATGCGGCACGCTGACCGGGGGCTCGAGATCGCCGAGCTCGCGCTGCGTCACCGCCACACCGGCGCGGTCGGCTTCGACTTCGCCGGCGCCGAAGCGGGCTTCCCGCCGAGCAAGGCACGCGACGCCTTCGACCTGCTCGCGGCCAACCACTTCCCGGTCACCGTGCATGCGGGAGAGGCCGACGGTCTCGCGAGCATCGAGGGCGCATTGTTCGACGGCCGTGCGCTGCGCCTCGGCCATGGCGTGCGCCTCGCGGAGGACATCGACTTCGAAGGCCAGGACGACGAGGCCACCTACGTCTCGCTCGGACCGGTTGCGCGGTGGGTCAAGGACCGCGAGATCGCGCTCGAGCTGAGCCCATCGTCCAACCTGCAGACCGGTGCCATCGAGGCGTGGGGCGAATCCCTCGCCGAGCACCCCTTCGACCTGCTGTACCAGCTCGGGTTCCGGGTGACGGTGAACGTCGACAACCGCCTCATGAGCGCCACCACGCTGACGCGCGAACTGGGCCTGCTCGCCGAGACGTTCGGGTACGGGCTCGAAGACCTCGAGCAGTTCCAGCTGAACGCCGTCGCCGCGGCGTTCCTGCCGATCGAAGACCGAGTCGCGCTCGCTGGGCGCATCATCGAGGCCTACGACAACGTGCTGGGCGAGGAACTGCTCGGCGGGCCGTCGGTCCAGGACAGCTGACGGATGCCGCTGCCAGCACTCCCCGAACGCGCGATCGTCATCGGTGCTCGCGTGCGCGATTGGCGCGCCGCGGTGACCCGGGCCGGCGACGCTCTGCAGCGCGCAGGCGTCACTCGCGCGAGTTACACGCAGCGAATGGTGCGGACTGTCGAGGACCACGGTGCGTACATCGTGATCGCTCCCGGTCTGGCGCTCGCCCATGCGCGGCCGGGCAGGGATGTGCTGACCGAGGGGCTCAGCGTGGTGACGCTCGCTGAACCTGTCTCGTTCGGCCATCCGTACAACGATCCGGTGCGCGTCGTGCTCGGCCTCGCGGTGCGGAGCCCTGAGCGGCACATCAGTGCCGTCGCAGAGCTCGCGAACGTGTTCAACGACGAATCGGTGATCGCGAGCATCGCCGCCGCCGAGCGCCCGGCCGACGTGCGGGCTCTGCTTCGCAGCTGACGCAGTTCTCAGCTTCCGGCCTGGTCAGGCGGCTGGTTGCAGGGAGATGCGGCCCGCTGTGCGGCTGAGTCGCGGCGGAGCATGCTTGGCCGCATGACTGCCATCACCTCGATCGTGCGGATGTGGACCGGTGCGGTACGCACCGACGACCGCGACGATTACGTGCATTACATCACCGGGACGGGCATCGACGCCTACCGCACTACTCCCGGCAATCTCGACGCCTGGTTGCTCACTCGCGATCTCGGCGACGGTCGCACGGAGGTCACAACCGTCTCCCGATGGGAATCGATGGAGGCGGTGAAGCGATTCGCGGGTTCAGAGCCGACGCTGGCCGTCTTCTACCCCGAAGACGATCGATATCTCATCGAACGCGACCTGCACGTGCGGCACTACGAGCAGCGCGGCTAGCGTTCGCCCTGCAACAGTTGCCGCACGCCTGCCTCGAGTCGCGCGACGATGCCATCCGCGGTGGCCCGACGCTCCTCGGCGGTGCCGTCTGAGCCCGCGGCGTCGATGTACACCTTGATCTTCGGTTCGGTTCCGCTCGGACGCACGATGACGCGCGAGCCGCCTTCGATCCACACCCGGAGGATGTCGCTCGGCGGGAACGGGCCGAATCCGCCGCTGAAGTCATCGATGCGCTCGACGCGCAGCTCGCCGACGTGTGCGGGCGGCCGTTCCCGCAGGGAGCGCATGATGGCGGGCAGCTCGCTGCGCTTCTCGAATCGCAGCGAGACCTGGGTGGAGGCGAACGCGCCGATACGAGCATCGAACTCGCGCAGCCGTTCGGCCACGCTCGATCCCGCCGCCTTCAGTTCGCTCGCCATCGCCAGAAAATCGACCGCTGCTGAGATGCCGTCCTTGTCGCGCACCTTCTTCGGATCGACGAGGTAGCCCAACGCCTCCTCGTAGCCGAACGCCAGCCCGCCGACCCGAGAGACCCACTTGAAGCCGGTGAGAGTGTCGGCGTAGTCGAGGCGGTACTTCCGCGCGACCGCGGCGAGTGCCGGCGATGACACCAGTGATGCCGCGAGCGTGCCGGGACGGTCGAGATGCTGCAGCCGCTCTGCCGCGCGCCAGCCGAGCAACGCACCGACCTCGTTCCCAGTCAGCCGTCGCCAGCCTCGGGCCGGGTCTGCAGCGTCAGCGACATCCGTCGAGCCCTCCGGCGCGGTGCCCGGCGCCAGGGGAATCGCGATCGCGAGCCGATCGGCATCCGGGTCGTGGGCGACGATCAGATCCGCCCCGGAATCGCGCGCCGCTTCGTACGCGAGGTCGAGCGCGCCGGGCTCCTCGGGGTTCGGGAACGCGACGGTGGGGAACGCCGGGTCTGGCAGCAGTTGCTCGCTCACGACCACGGGGGCGTCGAATCCCGCGCGCTCGAAGACGCGCTGAGAGGTCTCCCATCCGACGCCGTGCATCGCGGTGTAGACGAAGCGGAGGCCGCGGGGCGGTGTGCCGGCGAGCCCGGCTGTCTGCTCGACGTATGCGTCGATCACGGTGTCGTCGACGAGGTCGTACCGCTCAGAGCGGGGCAGATCGGCGATCGGATGCTCGGCGACGCGCTCGATCTGCGCGGCGATGTCGGAGTCGGCGGGCGTGTTGATCTGCGAGCCGCCGTCCGCGCCGCCCAGGTACACCTTGTACCCGTTGTCACGAGGCGGGTTGTGGCTGGCCGTCACCATGACGCCGGCGCTCGTGCCCAGGTGGCGCACGGCGAAGGCCAGCACCGGGGTCGGGAGCAAGCGCGGCATGAGCAGCGTTCGCACGCCGGCCCCGGCCATGATCTCGGCGGTGTCGCGCGCGAAGACATCCGAGTTCATCCGGCCGTCATAGCCGATCACCACGGTGGGCGCGGGCTCCCGCGAGGTGAGATACGCCGCGAGTCCCGCAGCGGCTTGGGCGACGAGCACCCGGTTCATGCGGTTCGGGCCGGCGCCGAGCTCGCCCCGCAGCCCCGCGGTGCCGAAGGCGAGGCGCGAGGCGAAGCGGTCGGCGAGCTCGGCCCGGGCGGCGGCATCGCCGGCATCCGTGTCGGTGATCAGCTGTTCGAGTTCGGCGCGCGTAGCCGGGTCTGGGTCCTGCGCGAGCCAGTTGCGAGCGGCGGTGAGCAGCGCTTCGGCATCGGTGACCGGCGCCGGCGCGGCACCCCCGTGCTCGTGTCGTGCGCGATCGTCGGGCGTCACAGCGCACCCACGACCTTCGCGAGCAGCGCGCTGATCACTGGCTCGGCCTCGCGCCCGGCCTGGATGACCTCGGCGTGACTGAGCGGCGTCGTCTGGATGCCCGCGGCGAGATTCGTGATGAGCGACATGCCCAGCACTTCCATACCCGACTGACGCGCGGCGATCGCCTCGAGGGCGGTCGACATGCCGACGATGTGACCGCCGAGGGTCTTCGCCATCTGCACCTCGGCGGGGGTCTCGTAGTGCGGGCCGCGGAACTGCACGTACACGCCCTCATCGAGTTCAGGGTCGATCGAACGCGCGACGTCGCGGAGACGCTTCGAGTAGAGGTCGGTGAGATCGACGAAGGTGGCGCCTTCGATCGGCGAGTCGGCGGTGAGGTTGAGGTGATCGCTGATGAGCACCGGCTGACCCGGCCGCCAGGCCGACTTGATGCCGCCAGCACCGTTGGTGAGGATCATGGTGCTCGCACCAGCGGCTGCGGCGGTGCGCACTCCGTGCACGACTCGGCGAACCCCGTGCCCCTCGTAGTAGTGGGTGCGGGCTCCCAACACGAGCGCACGGGTGCCGTTCTCGGCGCGGATCGAGCGGATGCTGCCGATGTGGCCCTCCACCGCCGGCTCGCCGAATCCGACGATCTCACTGGCGGGGAAGTCCGCGACCGTCTCGCCGATCAGCTCGGCGGCCTTCGCCCACCCGCTGCCGAGCGTCAGCGCGACGTCGTGCTGGTCGACGCCGGTGCGTTCGGCGAGCTGCTCGGCTGCCTTGGTAGCGATCTCGAACGGGTTGACGGCCGGGTCATCGAGGGGGTGCTGTGCCATGAAGACACACTAGTCGGGGCCGCACGCGCCGTCGCGAGGCAAGTGCTGCCCGGGCACGCAGCACCGCTGCGCGCGACCTGCCAGACTTGGACTCATGGCCAACCTCTTCGAGCGCAAGCAGCGCGTCGCCGTGCTCGGCGGCGGTCCCGGCGGGTACGAGGCGGCACTGACCGCCGCCCAACTCGGAGCCGAGGTCACGCTGGTCGAGCGCGTGGGCATCGGCGGCTCTGCGGTGCTGACCGACGTGGTGCCGTCGAAGAGCCTCATCGCCACCGCGGAAGCCGCGACGTCGATCGCGTCGTCAGGCGATGTGGGCGTGCAATTCTTCGCACGCACGGATGCCGGCACCCCGACTCGCGCCGAGGTCGCTGTGAACCTGCGCGCCGTCAACCAGCGCCTGTTGCGCCTGGCGCGTCAGCAGTCGGAAGACATGCGCTCCTCGCTCGAGCGCGCGGGTGTGCACCTCGTGCAGGGCGATGGGCGCCTCGACGGGCCGAACCGCCTCGTGGTCTCCACCGACAGCAGCAACGGCACCGACTTCGACTCGGTCGAGGCCGACACGGTCGTGATCAGCGTCGGAGCGAGCCCTCGCGTGCTCGACACCGCGAGGCCGGATGGCGAGCGCATCCTCACCTGGACGCAGCTGTACAACCTGAAGGCGGTGCCCGAGCACCTGATCGTCGTCGGGTCGGGCGTCACCGGTGCGGAGTTCGCCTCGGCCTACCGGGCGCTGGGCGCCCAGGTGACGCTGATCTCGAGCCGTGACCAGGTGCTTCCGGGGGAGGACGCCGACGCTGCGCACGTGATCGAGCAGGTGTTCAAGCGCAACGGCATGCAGGTGCTGTCGAAGAGCCGCGCGGCATCCGTCGAGGCCACCGCCGATGGCGTCGTCGCGACGCTGAGCGATGGGCGCAAGGTCGAGGGCAGCCACTGCTTGATGGCGGTGGGCTCTGTTCCGAACACCTCGGGCATCGGCTTGGAAGAGGCCGGCGTGCAGCTGACCAAGTCGGGGCACATCTTCGTGAACCGGGTCGCCCGCACCTCGCTTCCCTCCGTGTACGCGGCCGGCGACTGCAGCAACTTCCTGCCGCTCGCGTCGGTGGCTTCGATGCAGGGTCGCACCGCGATCTTCCACGCGATGGGCGAAGCGGTGAACCCGATCGAGCTGCGCAATGTCGCCTCGAACATCTTCACCCAGCCCGAGATCGCCACGGTCGGCTGGGCCGAGCAGCAGATCAACGACGGCCTCGTGCAGGGCGTGGTCTACAAGCTGCCGTTGAAGTCGAACGCGCGAGCGAAGATGCAGAGCGTCAAGGACGGCTTCGTGAAGCTGTTCGCACGCACCGGATCGGGCACCGTCATCGGCGGTGTCGTGGTCGCGCCCCGCGCTTCAGAGCTCATCCTGCCGATCGCGATGGCGGTGGAGCACGGGCTCACGGTCGATCAGATCGCCCGCGCATTCGCCGTGTACCCGTCCATTTCCGGCAGCATCACGGATGCCGCGCGCGCGATGCACGTCGTCGTGCAGTCGACAGCGCCGGAGCTCGACCCAGGCGACTGAGCGCGCGGCGACTGAGTGCGCACTGACAGGTGTCGCTGTCGCTGCCCAGTGACCCGCAGCAACCCGCGGGGTGATCGCAGCGAAGGCGACCCGGTCAGTCGACGATCTTCAGCAACTGGTGACCCGATGAGACGGTCGCGCCGACCAGCGCGTTGACGCCGCTGATCACGCCGTCCTTGTGCGCCGTGATCGGCTGCTCCATCTTCATCGCTTCGAGCACGAGCACGAGATCGCCCTTCACCACGCGGTCGCCCTCGCTCACGGCGAGCTTGACGACGGTGGCCTGCATCGGCGCCTTGACGGAGTCGCCGGTCGCGGTGTCGACCGAAGCGGAGGTCTTGCGCTTGGGCGCCTGCTGCACGGGCATCCCGTGTTGCGGAAGCAGCCGCGCCGGCATGGTGACCTCGACGCGCTTGCCGCCGACCTCGACCACAACCGCGTGACGTCGCGTCACCGTGGCGGTCTCCTCGTCCTGGCCGCTCCATGGCTCGAGGTCGTTCTGCCACTCCGACTCGATCCATCGGGTGTACACCGAGAAGGGGGCATCGACGAACGCGGGGTCGCGCACGATCGCGCGGTGGAACGGAAGCACTGTGGGAAGGCCGGCCACCTCGAACTCGTCGAGAGCGCGACGGGAGCGTTCGAGCGCCTCTTCGCGCGTCGCGCCCGTGACGATGAGCTTCGCCAGCAGCGAGTCGAACGCGCCGCTGATGACGTCGCCGGCGACTACACCGGAGTCGACCCGCACCCCGGGGCCGCCAGGTGCCTTGAACACGTGCACCGGGCCCGGGGCGGGCATGAAGTTCATGCCCGGGTCCTCACCGTTGATGCGGAACTCGAACGAGTGGCCGCGCGCGATCGGGTCGCCGTAGTCGAGCACGCCGCCCTCGGCGATTCGGAACTGCTCGCGTACGAGGTCGATGCCCGTGATCTCCTCCGAGACCGGGTGCTCGACCTGCAGGCGAGTGTTGACTTCGAGGAACGAGACGGTGCCGTCCTGGCCGACGAGGAACTCGCAGGTGCCGGCGCCCACGTAGCCGACCTCGCGCATGATCGCCTTCGAGGCGTCGTACATCGCGGCGACCTGCTCGTCGGTCAGGAATGGCGCGGGCGCCTCTTCGACGAGCTTCTGGTGACGACGCTGCAGCGAGCAATCACGCGTCGACACGACGACCACATTGCCGTGCGCGTCGGCGAGGCACTGAGTCTCGACGTGACGCGGCTTGTCGAGGTACTTCTCCACGAAGCATTCGCCTCGGCCGAACGCGGCGACGGCCTCGCGCGTCGCCGACTCGAAGAGCTCTGCCACCTCTTCGCGCTCACGGGCCACCTTCAGCCCGCGACCGCCACCACCGAACGCCGCCTTGATCGCGACCGGAAGGCCGTATTCGTCGACGAAGTCGAGCACTTCGCCGGCATCCTTCACCGGGTTGAGGGTCCCCGGTGCGAGCGGAGCCCCGACTTTCTCCGCCACGTGGCGCGCCGAGACCTTGTCGCCCAGACGCTCGATCGCCTCGGGGGAGGGCCCGATCCAGATGAGCCCTGCGCCGATCACCGTGCGAGCGAAGTCGGAGTTCTCGGCCAGGAAGCCGTATCCCGGGTGCACGGCGTCGGCGCCGGAGCGTCGCGCGACCGACAGCAGCTTCTCGATGACGAGGTATGTCTCGGCGCTGGTCGTGCCGTCGAGCGCGTACGCCTCATCCGCGAGCTTCGCGTGCACCGCGTCACGGTCCTGGTCTGCGTAGACCGCGACCGACGCGATTCCCGCGTCCCGCGCTGCGCGGATGACACGGACGGCGATTTCGCCTCGGTTGGCGATGAGTACCTTGCTGATGCGTGCCACGGTGTCCAAGCCTAAAGCCGATCGGCAGGGTGTTTTTGGCTGACAGCACCAAGAACCAGCAGCCTTGTTTGGTCGAGCCCTACAAGCCGCGGCCCTGCGGCGGTCGGACGCGGCGAGTCGAAGCGGTGCGAGCGACCACGGCGATCGACGCTCAGCGGTTCCAGAGCTCATGCCACGAGACGCCGAACGCATCCCGCAACAACGAGCGCACTGCCGGCACCGACAGGCCCACCACGGCGCTCGGCGATCCCGACACCCGGTCGATGAACGCGGCGCCTCGACTGTCGATCGTGAACGCGCCGGCCACCTCGAGCGGCTCACCGGTCGCGACGTATGCGTCGATCTCGTGATCGCCGACGGATGCCGAGAAGTGCACCTCGGCGGAGTCGACCACACCGGCGCCCGCGCACTCGACGGCTGAGCCACCCGCATCCGGGCCAAGGCTGGCGCTTCTGTGGTCGAGGATCCAGTGCCCGGAGTGCAGGACGCCGCTTCGCCCGCGCATCGCGAGCCAGCGTTCGCGGGCAACGGCCGGTTCATGCGGCTTGCCGTAGACCTCGCCGTCGAACTCGAACGCGCTGTCGCCGCCGAGCACGAAGCCGTCGATCGGCTCGCCTTCCACGAGTTGTCCCTGCACCGCTTCGGCCTTCGCCCTGGCGAGCTCGAGCACCATGTCGTGGGGCGTGAGCGAACCGCCAGAGGCTGCCCGCTCGACTCGGAGCCGATCGACCACAGCGTCTTCATCGACCCCGGGACTGATCAATCCGGCCGGCTCGATGCCCGCAGCGCGGAGCGTCGCGAGCCGAGCGGGTGAAGTCGAGGCGAGATAGAGACGAACCGGTGCTCCCACGACGACTCCTGCACTCACTCTGTCTGCCCAAGCCGCCCACCTAAACTCGAGGGCGCCGTGCCAGCGTAGTGCTGGCGGGCATCGAGCGGGCGAGGAGCAGGCATGGGCGACGATATCGGTCGTGAACTCGAAGTCGAGGTCGGCAAGATCGCGCACGGCGGCATCTCGGTCGCGAGGCACGAAGGACGCGTGATCTTCGTGAACGACGCGATCCCCGGGGAACGCGTCGTGGCGCGGGTGAGCGATGACCGCAAGAAGCGCTTCTGGCGCGCCGACACCGTCCGGGTGATCGAGGCGAGTGAGCATCGGCGCGAGCACGTGTGGGGTGCGGCATCCGTCGATCGCGACCCGGCAGAGCGAGCGGGCGGCGCGGAGTTCGGCCATATTGAGCTCGCTCACCAGCGGGAGCTCAAGGCGCAAGTGCTCATGGAAGCGCTCGACCGCACGGGCGGAATCGACGCCGACACGCTCGCTGACGCGCTCGGTGCAGATCGGCTCACGATCGAGGGCCTGCCCGGCGAGCCGGACGGCACGGGGTGGCGCACCCGGGTGCGGCTCAATGTCGACGAGCAGGGGCGCCTGGGGCCGTACGCAGCGCGTTCGCATCGGGTGATCCCAGTGAACGACCTGCCGCTCGCGACCCCCGAGGTGCAGGCTGCCGCGCCGCTCGGCGAGCGCTTCGCCGGCGAGCCTCACGTCGATGTGCTTGCGCCCAGCGTCGGCTCGGCGCGGTTGATCATCGGCAAGCAGGCCCGCTCGACCATCACCGAGCGCGTGGGGGAGCGTGAGTTCGCCCTGGCTGACTCCGGATTCTGGCAGGTGCACCGCCACGCCGCATCCACGCTGACCGCCGCGGTGCAGCAGGCGGTCGACCCAGCACAGTTCGACCCGGCATCCGCGAATCTCGATCTCTACGGCGGTGTCGGCCTGCTCGCCGCAGCGCTCGGCGACAGGTTCGGCACGGGGCTGCGCATCACCAGCGTCGAGTCCGACGCCATCGCCACCGACTACGCGGCAGAGAACCTTGCCGAATGGGTGGGTGCCCGGGCAGTCACCTCGCGAGTGGAGGCGTTCCTGAGGCAATTGGCCGCGGGCTCGGCCCCCGAGCGCGCACGTCTCGAATCGGCGACGGTGGTGCTCGACCCTCCGCGTGCTGGAGCGGGGCTCGATGTCGTGGACGCGCTCGCCTCACTGCGCCCCGCACAGCTGGTCTACGTGGCCTGCGACCCCGTGGCGTTCGCGCGCGATGCGGGTGCGCTTCGAGAGCGGGGGTACCGGTTGGCCTCGCTTCGGAGCTTCGATCTCTTCCCCAACACGCACCACGTCGAGGCCGTCGCCTCGCTGGTTCGCGAGTGACTGCGGAATAGACTGTGCCGGGGATGCCGGGGATGCCGGGGATGCCGGGGATGCCGGGGATGCCGGGGATGCCGGGGATGCCGGGGATGCCGGGGCGCACACGCACGCGCCCGCGTGATGACCGTTTCGAACACTCGTCAGGAGGACTGTGACTGTGCACGCAAGTTCACCCCCGGCGACCCGCACGGTGCGCGTCTCGGTGGTCGATGATCACGAGTCGGTGAGACTCGGCCTGAAAGCGGCGTTCATCGAGGCCGGCTTCGAGTTCCTGGTCGAGGCGCCCAATGTGCGCCAGCTCTCGGAAGAGCTCAACGGTCGGGAATGCGACGTGGTCGTGCTCGACCTGTCGCTTGGCGACGGATCGACCGTGACCGAGAACGTGAAGAACGTGCAGGCGACCGGTTCAGCCGTGCTCGTGCACAGCATCGCTGACCGGGTCGCGAGCGTTCGAGAGGCGCTTGCCGCGGGCGCGGCAGGAGTCATTCCCAAGTCGTCCTCCACGAAGACGGTGCTCGCTGCAGCGGAGACTGTCGCGCGCGGCGAAGTGCTGAACAACCTCGAGTGGGCGAGCGCGATCGACGCCGATCGCGACTTCGCGAAAGCGCAGCTCGGTCGCCGCGAGCGCGAGATCCTTCATCTCTACGCCTCCGGACTGCCGTTGAAGCTGGCGGCCGAAAGGCTGGGCATCGGGTACTCGACCGCCCGTGAGTACCTCGACCGCATCCGTGAGAAGTACGTGCAGGTCGGCCGACCGGCACCCACCAAGGTCGATCTCCTGCGCCGCGCAGTGGAAGACGGCATCCTGCCCGGGCTCGACCTCGACGCCGACGGCGCGAGGTAGTCGACCGACGTGGGAGGCGCGTTGGCGTGGCCGCCCCGTCGCCGTGGTGCGCGCAAGCACCGGGCCGTGAGCGACCGGGATGCCGCCGGGCGCGGTCCCGTGACCGGGCATGACGCGAGCACCGGCAACCCGACCGTGGCCCGAGCCGACTCGGGCCGGCGCGCGGGGAAGCAGGGGCGCGCCGCGCTTCAAACTCCTGCTTCGCCTGTCGACGGCATGAGCGATCCCGGCGCGGGCGGCATGAACGGCGCGCGCCAAGCCGCACCCAAGGGGAGCGACCCGCGGCAGGTGCGATCGCCGATCAGCCGGCGCGCAGTCGAGTCGGTCATCTCACGCAGCGTCGCGGTGTTCGGTCTGGTCTTCGGCGCTCAGACGGTCCCGGCGATGCTCGCGCAGATGGACGGGCAGTGGAGCTCGCCCTTCGGTGCGCTCGCGATCGCGCTCTTCGCGATGCTCGTCGTCGCGTTCGTCGCGTCGATGGTGCGCCGTTTCGTGCGCATCGGTCACGCCGCAGTAGCCATCGCCTACGTGCTGACCATGCTGGCGCGCATGACCATGGTCGATCAGCCCTTCCCCGACGGGGAGGACAACCACTGGCTGTACTTCCTGCTCACGGTCGCGACCGCGACCGCCGCCATCGGATTCTCGCGTCGCGTCGCCGGGGTCTACCTCGTGGCGGTTCCGGTGCTCTACGGAGTCTTCCGGATGCTGCCAGTCGGCGGTGCGCGTGACCCGCTGCTCGCCGTGCTCGACGTGATCTACGCCATCATCCTCGGGGGCGCGGTCATGATCATCGTCACGATGCTGCGGCAGGCGGCGGACTCTGTCGACGTCGCGCAGGGCACCGCGCTGCAGCAGTACGGCGCAGCGGTGCGTCAGCACGCCACCGAGCTCGAACGCGTCGAGGTCGACGCCATCGTGCACGACAGTGTGCTCACGACACTGCTCTCGGCCGCGAGTGCGGAGACGCCCTCGGCGAAGGCGCTCGCCGCCGGCATGGCGCGCGCGGCCATTGGACACCTCGCGGATGCCGCCGAGAATGCTCCGGGCGTCGAAGCGCCGGTGCAGCTCACCACGCTCGCGTGCGAGCTCTCTGAAGCGGCGGCCGCGCTCGCCGAGCCGGTACGAGTGGTCGCAACCCGGCTCGGCGACAGCGCTGTTCCCGCCGTGGTCGTGGAGGCCGTGAGGTCGGCCGCGCTGCAGGCCCTGGTCAACTCGATCCAGCACGCTGGGAAAGGGCTTCGGCCCGGCAAGGCCGTGCACCGCTGGATGTCGATCAGCGCGGTGGAGCCGGGCGGCGTCGTGGTCGAGGTGGGTGACGACGGCACCGGGTTCCGTTTCGAAGCGCTGCCCCGCGAGCGCCTGGGCGTGCGCGTCTCGATCATCGAGCGCCTCGCGAAGGTCGGGGGCGCAGCGGAGGTGCTGAGCGCACCCGGACGCGGCACCGTCATCAGGCTCGTGTGGTGCGGCGACGCCGCCAGCCAGCCGGAAGTGCCGCAGCTCGATGTGACCGTCGGGGGCGAGGAGCGCCAATGAAGCTCGGAGTGCCCCGCGTCCTGATCGTCGGCACCGGCGCGCTGTTCTCGGCGTATCACCTGGTGCTCGCGTTCCACTCACTCACTCGCGGTTACGCCGCCAGCGCGCTTCCGATCTTCATCGCGATGGCGGTGTACGCGGTCGCCACGGCGCTGAGCCTCGTGCGGACGGGCCGCATGCGCATGCCGCACTGGCTCGCCGCCCTCAATGTCGCCGTGGTGATCGCTCTCCCCTTGCTCGTCACCTCACAGCTCGACCCGCAGCGACCTGGCGGAAACGGATACGCGACCTGGTACGTCGCTGCAGTGGGCACGCTGATGACGATCACGTCGACGCGCCGTCGGCACAGCTATGCGTGGGTGGGGATCTCCACGCTCGTCGTCCAGACGGTGCTCTGGGCCGGGCCAGGCGCGCTCGGGGCGATCGGAGTGGTCGGCAGTGTCGTCTGGGTCGCGGTGTCGCACATCCTCAGCAGCGGCCTCAGCCGTGCGGCTCAGGACGCGTCGAAGTTCGCGCTCGCCGAGCGGGAGGCGGCCGAGTGGCAGGCGGCGCAGGAGGCGCACCTGTACGAGCGGCAATTCCGTCTCGCGCAGACGAGCCGCACTGCGTTGCCGATGCTGCAGCGCATCGCCGAGACGGGTGGGGAGCTCAGCGAGAGCGAGCGCGCCGAGTGCCGCCACCTCGAGGCCGCGATCCGGGATGAGATCCGCGGTCGGCTGCTGCTCAACGACGCTGTGAGGCGCGAGGTGATGGCGGCCCGCCAGCGCGGCGCGACCGTCACGCTGCTCGACGAGGGCGGGCTCGATGGCATGCCGGCCGCTGAACTCGACGGGGTGCTGTCGACTCTCGCCGACGCGCTGAGCAAGACGGATGCCGACCGGATCATCGTGCGGTCCGTGCCGGATGCCGCTGATGTCGCCGTCACCGTCGTGGGGCTCAAGGTCTCCGATGACGGTTCAGCGCTCGCGCTGGGTCTCGACCACGAGGACGAAGTGGCGCTCTGGCTCGAGATTCCTCGGCCGGTTCTCACCACGTGAGTTCGGGGCATCCGAACGCCGAGTTCGTGCCCCATGTGCCGCTGGTTGGGCCGATTTCAGGGCTTCGATGTCCTCCATTTGGTCGTCTGCTGTACCCCGTTATTGGGTCAGCGATCCGCGAAGAACCGCGGGATTTCGCGGGAGTTTGTTGCGAATTGGCCGCAATTGTCCCCCGGTCGTCCCCCGAAATGACGACTGCGGCCTATGCTCGAGGTGCACCACAATAGATAGTGCCAGGCGCCTCAGGGCGCCGACAGGCCATTAGCTGACTAGGGTAAGCGTGCTAATGGCTTGGGGGCGAGTCAGGGTGATATTCGGGTTATGACTCTGGCTCGGGGTTTAGTGAGGGGCCGTGCTGATCACACGGCCCCTCCTTTCATTTCCGCTCCGCGTGCTGTCGAGCACGGGGCTTATAGGCCAAAAAGAGTGGATGGCTCGGGTGTGTCATCCACGTCCTGTCCGCCCGGCTGCCGATAAGGCTCGCGACGACGCTGCTGTGGCTCGCTGTGGTAATCCTCTAGCAACGGAATCCTCCGCCGCGGCATACGGGCGCGGCGGCGCAACCGCGCAGACCACGACGTTTCTGTTCAGTCAGATCGTCCGTGCGGGTCAGGTGGCGCAGCGGTAATCCGGTCCTGACGACCCCTTGAGTGGTCGGGGATCGATGCTTCACCTGTGTCCCCGCTCGCGAGAGCCGGTTGCTCTCGATATCGGCGGAGAAGAACCGACGGATTGGTTCGCCGCACGCGTTCCAGGCGCTCCATGCTGAGCCGCGCCTTGATCAAGGTTGGTTCGGAGTCGGCCTCGGCGATCACGGTGCCGTCCGGTGCGAGGGCCAAGCTGTGCCCGACGCCCCACGGCGAAGACTGATCCGCTCCGAGCACGAAGCATGTGTTCTCGATCGCTCGCGCCTCCAGCAGTGTCTTCCAATGCTCGATCTTGCGCGGTCCTGGAACCCACTGCGCAGGCACAACGAGCACGTCCGCGCCACAGTCAACGAGACGACGAGACGCTTCTGGAAAGCGCAGATCGAAGCACGTCTGAAGCCCGATTGTGAACGCCCCGAACGAGAAGACGGGATGCTGGTCGCTCGAGCCCGCAGCGATCACGTCGGATTCACGGGCATTGAACGAGTCGTAGAGGTGGATCTTGTCGTAGGTGCAAAGCAGCTCACCATCCGCGCCAACGGCGATCAGAGTGTTCGTGGGACTGCGGTCGGAGTGACCGGAGCCGCGCAGCATGCCCGCTATGATCGCAACACCGAGCTCTTCAGCCAGCGCGGCTACGCCAGAGCAGAACGGGCCGTCGAGCGGTTCTGCAGCATCCCGCATGTGCTGGTCGAGTTCTCCAGTGAAGAACGAACTGTACTCAGGGAAGACCACCATCTCCGCGCCGTCCGATACCGCTTGCAAGGCGTAGCGGCGGATGCTTTCGAGATTGGCATGTCTATCAGGCGCCGGTGAGAACTGCGCGAGAGCGATGATCATCGGCGCGTGAGCTCCATGACAGCGACTGTTCGCCGGGCTTGTTCGCGAAGCCGACTGATCAACACCGAAAGCACCAGAGCGATACCGATTGCGATGCTCTGCTGGTTTGAATCCATGCGCATCAGGTTCATGCCGTTCGTAAGCCCGACCAGGAACAGCACGCCGAGAATCGTGCCGCCGACTCCGCCTCGGCCACCGCGGAGCGAGGCGCCGCCGATGATGGCTGCCGTGATCGACTGCATCATGTACTCGGTTCCGAGTTGTGGCTGACCTGAAGACACACGTGCTGTGAGCAACCAGCCGGCATAGGCCGTGAGCAGCCCGCCGAGCACGTAGACGATGATCAGGTTGCGGCGGACCCGGATGCCGGCGACCGTGGCCGCGGTCTCGTTTCCTCCGATCGCGTAGACGGACTTTCCGAACGCGGTCCGCCGCAGCACCACCACGATCGCCAAGACAACAGGAATGGCAATCAGCAACGGCACAGGAACGACCCCGAGTCTGCCTGATCCGAGTACATGAGTGAAGAAGCGAGGCAGCCCGCTCACTTCGCGACCGCTGCTGACGACCATGGTCACACCGGCGAAGATCGACATCGTCGCGAGGGTGACGATGAACGGGTTCACCTTCAGTATTGCCACTCCAATGCCGTTGACGAGCCCAATGCAAGCGCCGACCAGCGTCGCGACGAGTAGCCCCCACAGCATTGCGAGCCCCACATACTCGTCGAGGCCACCGAAGACGGCGTTCATGACGAGCGCTGTGCAGACGCTGGTCAGTGCGATATTCGAACCGACCGACAGGTCGAAACCGCCGCTGATCAGAATCAGCATCTGAGCGAGCGCGGTGAGCAGCAGGAACACGCTCATCGTTGCTATCGACTGCAGGTTCTGCGCGGAGAAGAACACAGGGCTGACGAGGCCGAACACCACTGCCAAGAGCACGAGCAGCACTGGTAGGGGACCGAGTACCGCGAAGCCTTTGATGATCCAATACTTCGTACCGTTCCCCGTTCGTTGCGTCGGGTCGGGCGCCTTTGAAAGCTGGGCGATCGGCGGGTCCGTGATGGTGTTGGTGCTCATGCGATTTCTCCTCCTCCGAATGCGGCAGCCACGATCGCCTCATCTGAGATCTCGGCCGCGGGCAGTTCTGCCACTAGTTCGCCGGCGTTCATGACATATACGCGATCGGCGAGGCCGATCACTTCCTCCAGGTCACTGGAGATGAGCAGAATTCCTGCTCCGGCAGCGCACGCGCCGCGCAGTTGTTCGTAAATCAATTGCCGCGCGCCTACGTCGACACCGGCGGTCGGCTCGGCGACGACGAGCAGGTCGCGTTGCCGAGCGAGCGCGCGTGCAAGCACCACCTTCTGCTGATTCCCGCCGGACAGCAGCCCGACCTCACTGTCAGGGTTCTGCGGCCGCACTTCGAGCCGTTCGATCAAATCCTTGGTGATGCGTCGAAGCCTGCGCGTCAGCAGCAGGCCGAAACGTGCGTTCGTGCGAACGTTCATGACCTCCAGCGTGAGATTGTCGTGGACAGTCAAGAGTTGAGCGAGCGACTCGGTCTTGCGGTCTTCGGCCATGAAGCCGACGCCGACGCTCGTCATCTTGCGTGCCGAGGGCTGCGAGGTCGTGTGCCCGTTGACCTTGACGGTGCCCTCGACCATTCGTTCAGTGCCGGCGAGCACCCGCAACACATCGCCTTTCCCTGCGCCTACGAGACCGGCTACAGCAACGACCTCTCCGCGGCGCACAGTCAGCGAGACTCCGCGCACCTTCCGGTTGGCGCTCGTCACGTTGTCCAGCTTCAGCACGACCTCTCCAAGGGACCCGTCTGAGGCCTTGGGCGGATACGCCTGAGCGACCTCACGGCCGACCATTTGGTTGATCAGTGTCTGGTTGCTCACTTCGCGCACGAGGTGCTCAGAGATTCGTCTGCCGTCACGGATCACCGTGACGCGATGTCCAAGGCGCTGGATCTCAGCGAGACGATGTGTGATGTAGAGGATCGCCCATCCTTCTCGAGCGAGTCGATCCACGATCTGAAAGAGGCGTTCGGCTTCGTGATCGCTCAGGGCTGCGGTCGGTTCATCGAAGACCACCAATCCCTTTCGACCCATGATCGCCTTCATGATCTCGACCAGCTGCTGCTCGGAACGGGGGAGAGCCCCCACTTCCGAGTTGGCATCGAATTCAGCCCCGACACTGGAGAGAAGCTCTTCCGTCTTGCGCTTCATGGCGCTGGCGTCGAGGAGCCCGCCACGCCTGAGTTGCCTGCCTAGAAACAGGTTGTCCATGACGGAGAGCGTGGGAGCGAGGCTGAAATCCTGCATCACGACGTTGATTCCGCTGGCCCGGGCATTGGCAGGAGAATGGTGGGCGACTTCCTTGCCGCCGATGAGCAGCCGCCCACCATCCGCCTGATACGTGCCGAGGATCGTCTTCACGATGGTCGATTTGCCCGCACCGTTCTCGCCAAGCAGCACGTGCACCTCTCCTGGCATCAGATTCAGAGAGACATCCGATAGCGCGAGGTTGGCGCCGAATCGCTTCGAGACTCCGACGAGTTCGACAAGGGGCATGGCGTCCATGAGAAGACTCGACCTTCTCCCTGTCTAGCGGCTTGCCCGCACGGAGTACACGGGCGCGAAGTCCTTCGGTCCGAACATGCGCTCGTACTCGATGGAGGCCGCATTCTCAGACGAAACGACCAAGGGCGTCGGTCCGACCGATCGTCCTCCGAGTTCCTGACCCTCCAGCGCCTTGATGGCCTGCGAGATCGCCATGCGGCCTTGGAACGGAGTCCAGTCGGTGACCGCTGCTGTGGCATCACCGTCGACGATGGCCTGGTAGAGGTTCGGGATGATGGTGTAGCCATACACGCCGACCTCGCCCGACCGACCCGCGTTGCGCAGCGCGACTACGCCTGCTTCCGCTGCGATGTCGACGCCGAAGATGTCGGTGACATCGGGGTAGGCGCGCAGCACGTCTTCGATGAGGGCCAGCTGTACGTCGAGTCCCGTGTCGCCCCGGCGCTCGACCTCGATCTCGGCAGCGGAGCCATCGATTCCCGTTGCGAAGCCGTCGACCGCGTCATTCGCGAATGCGGCGCCGTCCGGACCAGGAAACGATGCGACTAGAGGTGCGCCGTCGCTGCTTTCGGCCAGGTATCGGCCGATCAGCTCTGAGGTCTCGTGATAGCTCACAGACACTCGGGTGTACAACGGGTTGTCGGTCACGCTCTCGCCGCAGTTCGTGCCGTTGATGAAGTCGACGACGACGATGTTCGCCTCAAGCGCCTTCTCGATCGTGCTGCAGTTGCCCTCGGCGCTGATCGCGCCGAGGATGAGAGCGTCGAAGCCTTGCACGATGCAGTCATCGGTCTGGCTTACCTGCGTCGACAGGTTGCCATAACCACCGGCCTCGAACAGGTTGTATTCGATACCGAGCCGTTCGGCTTCGACCGCGTTGCCGTAGTTCGCCGACACCCACAGCACGTCCTTCACATGCGGGAACAACGCGCACACCTTCCACGGTTCGCTGACCGACCCAGGATCAATCGGCGCGTACGACGCAGCCGAGATGCTGCCGTCCGCTGCGACGAACTCCGCGTCGATCGTCCATTCAGTCGTCTCCGCACCTGGGGGCGGCGGTGCTGCATCAGTGTCCGCACCCGCAGCGCCGCAGCTCGCGAGCGCAGCGACCGTGGCCACCGCCAGAGTCAATGAGAGTGCGATTGTCTTGACGTTCACTTGCATGGATTTCCTCTGTTCTCTCGTTTTGGGAGTCGACGAAGCAGCACTGCTTCGCCTGAAGGGGGTTGGGAGTGCGAAGGAACAACGATCACTCGAGGGGGCCGTCGTACGAGCCGAGGAAGTCATCGAGGAGTGCGCGACTGTCGTCCCAGTCGAAGGTGCGGTAGGCATTGCCCCGCACGACGAATGCCGCTCCGTTGTAGAACATCTCGTACTGCACGTGCCTCGAGGCGAACTCGCTGCCGATCACGTCCCAGGCCAGCTTGAAGAGCTTCACGCGCTCGTCCGGGCTCGCGACCGCAGACTTTTGCACCCGCCGGATCTTGTCGGCGACCGTCGGATTGGAGAAGTCGGCTTCGCTCGACGGCAGCATGATCACTCCGCCGCCTGAGAGCTCTCGAAGTGTATGGATCACCTTCGGGTAGAGCTGCTGCGTGAGCACCTGCGAGGAGTAGAGCAGTGCGGGGTCAGGGACGAAGTATTCGCCGTACTGATGCCCCTTCACCTCCATGCCGTGGATCAACGCCTCGACCATGCCGACCTCAGCCGCGAGCTGTCCGAGAGCCTCGCGCACCTGAGGAAAGTCGGTGGTGCTGTTGATCTCGGTGATGCGATGCGCGATCGCCGCAAGGAACTTCAGCTTCACGATCAGGCGCAAGTTGCACTGGTAGTTCTGATAGACGTGCACTGGCGTGCCATGAAACTGCTTGCGCAAGAGGTCGACGTCCTGGTTCACGAACACTCGGTCCCAGGGCACCTTGACGTCGTCGAAGAAGATCACGCCGTCCGTCTCATCGAAGCGACTCGACACGGGGTGATCGAACGTGGATGTGGCCGACGCTTCGTAGGAACGGCGGGCCAAGTTCTGCAGGCCCTTCGCATTCATCGGCACGGCGAACGACACAGCGTGTCGTTCGTCTCCTTGTTGCAGCGGCTGCACTCCGCTGACGAAGAGCTCGTTGGCGAGGACCCCTGATGTTGCGAGCATCTTTGCGCCGCGAACGGTGAGGCCCTCGGCATCCTCATCGACCACTGCGAGAGTCAGGTCGGCGTCTTGCTCATGAGTGGCTTGCTTCTTGTTCGTCTGTGGATTGACGATCGTGTAGGTCAGGAAGGAATCGGAGTCGCGAGCGTGGCGGTAGTAGTCGCGCACCGCCGCGCCTCTTGCTGGGTCGATCTCGTCGTATACATGTGCAGACATGTACATCGCTGCCACCGCAGACGCGACATGGTCGGGGGAGCGGCCGAGAAAGCCGAGGTGTGGCTCCTGCCACTTGATGAGCGCACGGCGGCGGTTGGCGAGGTCTTCATACGTCTTCGGAAGCTGCCACGCTCGATTGACTCGATCACCGGTGCCGGGGCTCTCATAGGTGAGGAGTTCTTCGAACTCGGGGCTCGCCTGCATGTCATACAGCGCGCCCGCCGAAGCGACCGCATTGCGGAACGCCGGGTGCGTCGTGACGTCGTCCGCTCGTTCGCCGTCGATGTAGACCTCGCGGCCGTCTCGTAGCGACGCGACGTGGTCCGAGCCGTTCTTGGTCATGCGGACTCTCTTTCTGGTAATGAAGAGAGCCCGAGAACGAGGCTGCCGCGCTAGTTGGCGGTCCTCCGTCGGAGGATGTAGTCCAACTCCTGCAGAGCCTCGTCGCTTTGCACTACGAGGCGCTGCATCACTGAGCAGAGCGTCTCGAATTCTCTTCGGTTGATGCCCGCGAACAGAGTGTCGTTCACGGGGACTTGATACACCGTCAGCTCGTTGAGCCGGCGGTGAGCTTCGGCGGTGAGCGCGAGGAGCACTCGCCGACCGTCTGATGGATCGTTGTGCTTCTCGAGCAGTCCCTTCTGCTCGAGACGTTTCGATTCGGCGGTGACGAATGTGCCTGAAACGTGCATGTATGCGGCGACCGCACCGACTGACGGCTTCTCGTCTTGAGCGGTCAACATGCGGATCGTGATCAGGATCGAGTACTGCGGGCCGGGGAGGCCGATGAGGGATCCGAGTCCGTCGCGCACGGATGCGAGCCTGGCTCCGAACGCCATCGTGTCGTATACCAAGTGGCGAAACTTTTGGTCGTCGCCGTCGTCGAGAAGGTCCGGGTTCGAGGTGGTCGTGCCCATCTTCCGAGATTCACATCCTTCGGTAGTGCAGAAACTTATGCAACTTACTTTGCTATGTCAAGCATTCTAAAGACAGAGTTTCTCACGCTCTTCCGTTCGACTTGGCCGCGTCGGGCGGCTGCTTCGATCGCGACGAAGTCGGACCACGGCATTCTGCGCGTTTTCGCTCCGCCCCTTGACGATGCCTGGCGCTCGTGACAATAATGCAGTTACTTCGCGAAGCTAGTTCGCTAAAACTGAGAAGGGCAGAGCAATGGAGCTCAAAGAGTTCGATCTACGTGAGTTGCGCTCGGCATTCGGGCGTTTTGCAACCGGGGTGACCGTCGTCACCTACGAAGACGAGGGAGAGATCCGCGGATTCACCGCTAACTCGTTCACTTCGGTGTCACTTGACCCGCCCCTCGTACTCGTGTCTGTCGGAAAGCACGCCCGCGCCGCAGACAGGCTTGCTGGCAAGCCGTTCACGATCAACGTGTTGAGCGACGACCAGATCGCCCACGCGTTCCAATTCAGCGGCAAGCCGCAACTCGACCTCATGCTCGACTGGGAGCGCACTGCGGGCTGCGCTCCCGCGCTCGTCGGCACCGCAGCGTCGTTCCGGTGCATGCCGTGGCAAGTCGTCGAAGCGGGCGACCATGACCTTCATATCGGTCGCCTCACTGCGTTCAGCGCCGACTCGATGCGCAAGCCGCTCGTGTTCCTCGACGGCCAATTCACCCCGGCGCCCGTGCGGGCTGCCTGAACCCGACCGAAAGGACCCTTACTCATGGCGATTCGTCACGTCTTTCTCTGGAACGTCACTCCCGACGCCGATCCGGTGTTCGTCCTGAACCGGCTCAATGAACTCCCCGACACGATTCCCGGCGCACTGTCGTGGACGAGTGGTGCGCATCAGGGCGAGGAGGGGAACTCTGGGGCGCTGTGGCAATACGCGCTGGTCGCCGACTACCCCTCGATGGAGGCGCTCGAGGCGTACTCAGACCACCCCTTCCACCAGCAGGTGGTCGAAGAGCTGCTGCCGTTCTTTGCCGATCGGGCCGTCTGCGACTTCGCGCTCGGCGAAGCGGAGGCGAGCAACTGATGGGCGACACAGGAATCCGCACCGGAAAGGCTCCGAAGTCGGAATGGGGCCCGGACGACGAGCACGGCGCGACAAACCGCATCACGCCTGAGAGCCGTGCCTCGATCATGGCCCGGATCGACGGGCACCGCGTGTACGACCTCAGTGTCGACTACTTCGTCGGCATGCCGAGTTTCCAGGCTGCAGGTGACCCGGCTTACCAGATATGGATGTCACACACTCCGAGAGGCACCGTCGTCGACAACCTTAACGGCGTCGGCGATCAGATCAACCGCGCATGCGGGTATTCAGGTGATGTCATCCTCATGTACACGCACACCGGGACGCACATCGACGCGTTGAACCACTTCGCGTACGGTCGCGAGACGTACAACGGCTTCGACGCTGATGCACACCTCGGTAGCCGCTCATGGGAGCGCGCCGGCAGTGAGCAGATCCTTCCGCTGATCGCCCGAGGCATCCTCATCGACATCGCGGCTCACAAAGGCGTCGAGGTTCTCGCGCCCTCTTACGGAATCACCGCGGAAGACCTTGAAGAGTGTCTCGCGGCGCAGGGCACAGTCATCCGCCCCGGCGACATCGTTCTCGTTCGGACTGGACGCATGCAGTACTGGCCAGACGGGTCACGCGTCTTCGGTGACAGCCCGGGCCTCACGGTTGAGGCGGCCGCATGGATCACCGATCATAAGGTGGTGGCCGTCGGGGCCGACAACGAAGCGGTAGAACGCACCCCTTCGTTCGATGACGAGAACTGGCTGCCAGGCCATTGTCACTTCTTGATCGACCATGGCGTTCCGCAGATGGAGTGCGTGTTCCTCGAAGACCTTTCGAGAGACAAGGTGTACGAGTTCGCCTTCATCGGTGCGCCCATAAGACTGCGTGGGGCGACCGGCTCGCCCATCCGGCCGTTGGCGTTTCCGCTGGCGGAGTGACGTCGCACGTGGTTGACAAGGCCTCGCTCTCGCTCTCCTCTGGGCGGCAGCGCTCGATGGAGAGCGAGAGCCCTGTGACCTCACCAGCGGTAGAAGTCGAATCGCTGATGTGGCAGCCCGCACAGTTTGGTTCGATCCGGTTACGCAATCGTCTCGTCATGGCGCCCCTGACCAGAACCCGTGCCAACGACGACGGTGCCGTGACCGAACTGATCGCGGAGTACTACCGGCAGCGTGCGACCGCGGGGCTGATTGTCTCTGAGGGCACGTGGCCGACCCTGCAGGGTAAGTCATACCTGGGGCAACCCGGAATTGCCGATACCGCCCACGTCGACGCGTGGCGACAAGTCACCGGGGCGGTGCATAGCGCGGGCGGCTCGATCGTGTTGCAGCTCATGCACGGTGGTCGCGTCGCTCACCCCGCGATCACCAGACGGGAGGTGGTCGCGCCAAGTGCGGTGAGGCCCCCGGGTCACGTGAGAACGGCGTCTGGCAAACAGCGCTTCCCCGTGCCTGAAGCCATGACCCGCGCAGCGATCGCGGAGTTGCCGTTGATGTACGCGAAGTCAGCCAGACGAGCGATCTCGGCCGGGTTCGATGGCGTGGAGCTCCACGCGGCGAACGGCTATCTCTTGCACCAGTTCCTTGCGGCGAACACCAATCTCCGTGGCGACGAGTACGGCTTGGAGGCAGGCGGTGGCCGTCGCGTGGTCACGGAAGTCGCGCAGGCGGTCGTCGATGAGGTCGGCGCTGATCGTGTCGGCATCCGTCTGTCTCCCGGGAACAACGTGCAGGGCATCGACGAGGACTACCAGACGGCCGCGGACGGATGCCGAAGCCTCGCACTCGACTTACGCCCCCTCGGGCTCGCCTACATCAGCCTCGTCTGGGCGCGGCCCGGTGACTCGCTCTCCCGCGACATCGGATCGGCCGCGCAGACTTCCATCGTTGTCAACACGGGGCCCGCGACCGCTACAACTCGGGAGGAGGCCCGCGCGGTTCTCGACAGCGGCGCGGCAGACGCCGTCGCGGTGGGACGGGCATTCATCGCGAACCCCGACCTCGCGCGTCGATGGGCGGAGGGGAGGGTCGAGAACCATCCCGATCAAGCGACCTTCTACGTCGGTGGGCCGCGCGGTTACACCGACTATGGTGTGCTGCCCGGATAGAGCGAGCATTCGATGTCTCAGCGCCGGTAGGTCTCCTAGCGAGCGGTGCCAGGAACGATGGGTGCCCCGCAGCGCCTGCTGTGCGTGACGTGTTCTGGCCTCGTTCGCTGTCAGTGGCCGAAGCTCTGCCAGCGGCCGGGCCCCGGCACGATAGGGGTGCGCATGGCGCGTTGGGCGCGCTGCCAGCGGCTGCTCTCGGCATCCGGCTGCTCGTGGTGCGCGTGCAACTCGCGAACGGCCTGCTCGAGCACAGCGTGCGCGGCGGCGAGTTCCTCGGGCGTGGGCGATCCGCCGACGAGGCGCAGGTCGAGCTCGGGCGCAGACGGGGCGATGCCGGCATCCGCCGCGCTCGCCCCGTTGCCGGCCCCGGCCTCAGCACGCTCCGCAGTCGTCACAGCGGGATGTTTCCGTGCTTCTTCGCGGGCAGCGCCGCGCGCTTGGTCTTCAGCGCGCGAAGCGCCTTGATGACCGCGACGCGCGTGGCAGCGGGTTCGATCACTCCGTCAAGCTCGCCTCGCTCGGCAGCGAGGAACGGGCTCGCGACGTTGTAGGTGTATTCGTTCGCCAGCCGTGTGCGCACTGCAGCGACGTCGTCGCCGTTCGCCTCCGCCTCGCGGATCTCATTGCGGTACAGGATGTTCACCGCGCCCTGTCCGCCCATCACCGCGATCTCGGCGGTCGGCCAGGCCAGGTTGATGTCGGCGCCCAGCTGCTTCGATCCCATGACGATGTACGCGCCGCCGTAGGCCTTGCGGGTGATCACGGTCACCAGAGGCACGGTCGCTTCCGCGTAGGCATAGAGCAGCTTCGCTCCGCGGCGGATGACGCCCGTCCACTCCTGGTCGGTGCCCGGCAGGTAGCCCGGCACGTCGACGAGCGTGAGGATCGGGATCGAGAACGCGTCGCAGAAGCGCACGAAGCGGGATGCCTTCTCGCCGGCGTCGATGTTCAGCGTGCCGGCCATCGAGCTCGGCTGGTTCGCGATGATGCCGACGGTGCGGCCCTCGACGCGGCCGAAGCCGATCACGATGTTCGGGGCGAAGAGCGGCTGCACCTCGAGGAACGAACCCTCGTCGATCACGTGCTCGATGATCGAGATGACGTCGTAGGGCTGGTTCGGCGAGTCGGGGATGACCGCGTTGAGCTTGCGGTCGGCATCCGTGATCTCGAGTTCGGCCTCGGAGTGATACACGGGCGCGTCCGCCATGTTGTTGTCGGGCAGGTAGCTGATGAGGGTGCGCGCGTAGTCGAGGGCGTCGTCCTCGTCGCTGGCAAGGTAGTGCGAGACGCCGGAGGTCTTGTTGTGGGTGAGCGCCCCGCCGAGCTCCTCCATGCCGACGTCCTCGCCGGTGACGGTCTTGATCACGTCGGGACCGGTGACGAACATCTGGCTGGTCTTGTCGACCATGATCACGAAGTCGGTGAGCGCGGGCGAGTACACCGCGCCGCCTGCTGCAGGTCCGCAGACGATCGAGATCTGGGGGATCACACCGGATGCCTGGGTGTTGCGCCGGAAGATCTCGCCGTACTTGCCCAGGGCGACCACGCCCTCCTGAATGCGGGCGCCACCCGAGTCGAGGATGCCGATGATCGGCACGCCCGTCTTCAGGGCGAGGTCCATGACCTTGATGATCTTCTCGCCAGCGACCTCACCGAGCGAACCGCCGAAGATCGTGAAGTCCTGCGAGTACACGGCGACCTGACGTCCGTGGATGGTGCCGAGCCCGGTGACCACCGCGTCGCCGTAGGGGCGCTTGCTCTCCATGCCGAAGGCGTGGGTGCGGTGCCGCACGAACTCATCGAGCTCGACGAACGAACCGTGGTCGAGCAGTTGCTCGATGCGCTCCCGGGCGGTCTTCTTGCCCTTCGCGTGCTGCTTGGCGGTGGCCGCCTCGCCGCTCGCGGTGACAGCCTCGTGGTAGCGCCGCTT
Organism: Ruicaihuangia caeni; assembly: GCF_029952955.1. Classification (GTDB taxonomy): domain Bacteria; phylum Actinomycetota; class Actinomycetes; order Actinomycetales; family Microbacteriaceae; genus Ruicaihuangia; species Ruicaihuangia caeni. The sequence continues at coordinate 128,795 of NZ_JASATX010000004.1, forward strand.
GAGGTCGGCGATCTTGCCCGCGGTCGTCGTCAAATCGGGGGCGGCGGGGCCTCCAGCGGGCTCCGCAGGCTGGGCTGCTGAGGCGGTCGCTGCTGAGTCGGTCGATGCTGAGTCGGCTGCTGGTGTGGCGGTGTCGGCGGTCACGCAGTTCACTCTACCTACGAGGAATACGCCGACCCTGTTGTCGAGAGGGCACAAGATCGGCGTCGCCGATTCGTCGGCGCCGAAGCGGTGGCCGCGTCACATGCCGCAACAGGACGTCGCTTTCCGACACGAACGGATGCCGCGCGCCACCCGCTGTCTAGGCTTGCCGCGCGTCGATCAGCACCTCGCCGCACGGGGACCGGCTCACGTCCGGCGCCTCTCAGCACGTCGATCAGGAGACTCACCCATGCGCATCGGGATCTCGCCCTTCGGTCACACCCGCGACGGTTCCTTCGCGGTCGCGGACGCCGCCGTCGAAGGCGGCATCGACACGTTCTGGCTCGGAGAGGGTCTGCTCGAGATGGAGCAGTTCCCACGCTGGTCCGGGGGCATGGAGCCTCTCACCTGGCTCGCGTTCCTCGCCGGGCGATACCCCGGCGTTCGTGTCGGCCTGGGCGCCAGCGTGCTGCCGCTGCGTGATGTGCAATGGCTGGCGAAGCAGTCGTCGACGCTCGACAACCTCACCGGTGGCAACCACGTGCTCGCGGTGGCACCGGGATTCTGGAGGCACGAGTTCGAGTACCGAGGCGTCGACTTCGACCGGCGCGGGGCGATCTTCGGTGAGCTGCTCGACGGGCTCATCGCCGCGTTCGCCGGTGACGAGTACTCCTCGGAGCATCTTCGGCTCGCGCCGGGGCACAGGCTCTCGCCTCGCCCGCTCGACGGCGTGCGCCCGCAACTCTGGCTCGCCGGTGCTGCAGGCACCCAGCGCAAGGCGCTCGCCCGAGGCCTCCCGTTCCAAGCGCGCGCGGCGACGCCTGCCGAGCTGGCCCCGACGGTCGAGGGCTGGAAGGCGCGGGGCGGCGGGGTGTTCGGGCTTCGCATCGCAGTCGAGCTCGCCGAGCTCCCGCAGCACGCCGCGCATCTCTCCGGCAGCAAGATCGTTGGACCGGCGCAGTACATCGCCGATCAGCTCCGCGCCTACGCGCGGATCGGCGTCGACGACGTCTCCCTCATTCCCGGCAACGACGACGAGTCGTCGCTGCGCACCACGCGCGCTCTCGTGAATGAGGTGCTGCCCGCGCTCGGCGAGCTGCTCGCACGCGACGCGGCGTGAACCACGAAGCCCCGTCACCGTGCACCGAATGGTGCGACGGTGACGGGGCGTTCTTGTCAGTCGAGGCGTTGCAGCGGAGCGCCGTTGAGCGCGCCGACTTCCTCGGCGGCGGCGTTCGGGGAGGCCGAGTGCCGTCTCGGCGGACTCAGCGCGCAGACGTGACGTCAGCAGCGGCGGCGAGCAGCGCACGGCGAGCCCAATCGACCCGCGCCCCGACCCCGTCGGCGGAATCCGCGCGCACCGCGATCTCGTTGGCACCGATTCCTGCCGCGAGCTGTGCAGCGCGATTGGGATCGTCGCCCGGTACGACGATTTCCTTGGCGATCGATCCGGGCACGAGCCGGCTCGCGACACGATTGCCCTCCGCGACCGCAATGCTGCGCAATTCCGCCACCGCGTCGGCGTCGAGCCCCCACGCGCGGTGCGACTCCTGGCTGCTGTTCACCACGGCATACGCGGTCTGTTCGCGCGCATCACCCGTGTGGTCGACGAGCGGGGCCCATATGACAGCTGGCTCGGCATCACGTGCACGAGCGGCATCCCGAACCGTGCCGACGGCCGCTGATAGTTCACGCGCCGGCAACGCCCAGAGCAGAGCGGCATCGGCCACCGCTCCGGCGGCGCGCAGCACGCCCCGTCCACGCCCGGCGACGATCACCCGTGGCGCAGAGGTGAACGGCACTGAGAGATGCCGCTTGCTCGGCTCGTGAAGGGGCGCGCCGGATGCCGCCGCACGCATGCCGCGCACGAGGTCGGCGATCGCGGGGCCCGCGCCGCCGCGACTGATGCCTGCGGCATCCGTGATCTCGCTCCCGCCGGCCCCGAGCCCGAGCATGGCCCGGCCATCGCTTGCTTCGTGAAGCGTCGCCAGCGCTGAGATCGTGTGGAACCGGTGGCGCATGAAGGGGTTCGTCACTAGCGGCCCGACCGCGATGCGCCGGGTGGCCCGGGCGACTTCGAGGGCCATCATCCAGGTGTCTCGCCACCAGAATGCGTCGGGCAGGCCGATCCAGGTCGCGCCCGCGTCTTCGGCCGCGAGTGCGATCTGCACCGCGTCGTCGAGCGCGGGGTTGTCGACGTGGAGGATGACGCCGATCGTCATGCGGTTTCCTTTCCGGTTCGCCGCTTCAGCGGTGCAGCCGACGGTTCATGACCTCGAATGCTGAGGCGCTGTGCTCCACGACCCTGAGCGGGTCGGCGGTGGTGAAGGTGAGACCGATGGTCGAGGGCGCGAAGCGCTCGACGCGAGCGGCCAGTTCGCCGCCGATGCGGTCAGGGGTGCCCGAGATGACGAGGTCATCGAAGATCTCGTCGGTCATGAGTCGCTGCGCCGCGGTCGCGTCGCCCTCGAGGAGGGCTTCGGCGGCTGCGCGCACAGCGACGCGCTCAAGCCCGAGCGCGTCGAGGGTGTGGTCGGGGGAGTCCGCGAGCGGCATGATCATTCGCGGGCGGAGCGCCTCGGCATCCGCTTCACCGAAGACGCCGGTGCTGTAGACACCGAGCGGTATCGTCCGCACCGAGTGCGCCCACGCGATCGTCTGACCGAGCGCTGAGCGGGGTATGCCGCCGAGAAACACCCCATCGGCCTCGCGTGAGGCCAGCTCCTGAAACCGTCGACTGCGCGAGCCGATGTGCACCTGCAGTCCAGGCCGTGTGAAGGCTCCTGGCGGAGGGTCGTACCCCTCAGTCGACTCGCCCCGCGACACCGCCCGGATGAGGCGGAGCGCCTCTCGCACGGCGGCGAGCGGACGCGACCGTTCGACGCCGGCCGGACCGAGCGCGACATGTCCGCCAGGGCCGAGGCCCAGCAGCATCCGCCCGTTCGAGAGTTCATCGATGGTCATCGCCTCGATCGCGGTGGTCATGGGATGCCGCAGGTACGGGTTCGTGACCGCGATGCCGAGACGGATGCGCGACGTCAGCCGCGCTGCGGCGGCGAGCACCGCGAACGGGTCGCGAGCGGGTCCCTCGTCGCCGATCCAGAACTCGTCGATGCCGAGCGCTTCGGCCGCAACGATGGCGTCGACGAGCGCGGGCGCCGGGGCGCTGGGGAAGACCCAGACGCCCCGGCGGGGTGAGGTGCGACCGGATGAAGCAGCATCCGCTGTGCTGGGCGCCATCACGTCACTCGGGAACCGCATCATGCGCGTGAGCCGTGGGAATCACGGTGCGCAGCCCGAGACCGGTCGCGACGCGGTTGGTGTACGAGAAGTACGCCGAGAGGTTGTTCGCCGCCACGATGTCGCGATCGCTCAGGCCGGCACTGCGCAGGCGCTCGATGTCGCGCTCGCGGATGCTCCCCGGTGCGAGCGTCAGCTTCGACGTGTATGCGATGAGCGCGTCGAGGCGCGCGTCGCCCGTGTCGGGGTCGGCGTGCTGGGCGACGAGACGCTCACGAGCCTCGTGGCCGAGCCCGAGCTCGCCGAGCTTGACCTCCAGCCCCGATGAGCAGTGCGGCGTCTCGTTCAGCCGTGACGTGACGAACGCGATCACACGCCACTCGAGCTCATCGAGCTCGCCGCGAACGGCGTCGACCACCTTGTACAGCCGCAGCCGCTCGAGCACGAGCTCGGGGATGAGGCTGCCGAGCTGCGTGTACTCCGTGGGCTCGCCGAGCTTCGCCGCCTGCCAGTCGTACGCCTGCTTCAGCGTGCCGGAGGCGGATGCCGGGGGCACCACGTCGACCCAGGCGTCGATATAGCGGCCACTGCGAGCGGTCGTGGCCGGCTCGTTCGCCTCGGCGCGCGGCGTGCCCGCGTGCACGGTTCCTGCCGGGGCGCTCACAGGGCGATCTCCGGGTCGAGGAACTCATTGGTGACGAAGTCCTCCGCGGTGAGTCCTGGCGCGACCTTCTGTCCGCGTTCGCTGAGGAGCGGTGCGACGACCTTGATGTACTCGTTCAAGCGGTCGAGGTCGAAGCTGCCGAACACGCCGTCTGGGCTGTTCGCCACGATGCCCTCTTCGACAGCGATGGTCGACGACCAATCGACGATGCCCGGGGTCAGCTCCCAGCCGGAGCCGTCGAGCTGGTCGACTACATCCAGCAGCACCTGGTTGGTGGGCGCCGGGTCGTGGGCGTAGTCGACCGCAGCCTGTTGGAACAGCGGTACGAGCTTCTCGAGGCAGGGTCGTTGGGCCTCGAGCTGGTCGGCACGGATGCTGACCTGGCTCGTGTAGGCGTCGTACTCATCGCCGACGCTCACGTACTTCACGGGCTTTCCCCACGCGGGAACGTCGTGCTCGTACTTGTAGACCTCGCTGGTGAGCAGGCCCTGCTGCAGCACCTTGCCCTCTTCGAGCACGAATCGGGCGGGGTCTCCCTTGTAGGAGGCGTCGATCTGCGCAGGGTCGAGCAGGTCGAGGCTGGTCAGCACGTCGAGGTAGGGCGCACCCTCCCACGCGAGCACGGTCTCGCCCGACTCCTTCACCTCGGTGAGGTTCTTGAAGTCCCACTCGTCGTCGCCCCAGAAGAAGACGAGCGGCGTTTTCACCGCGTAGGTGAACACCGACACCGTCGGGAAATCCTGCGAGGCGCCGATTGAGTCGTCGGTGGTGGTGATGCCGAACGTGATGGAGTCGTCGGAGTAGAGCTGCGCGAGCGGCAGTTGACCGCCGGTCGCCGGCCCGCCGGCGCGGATTTCGAGATCGATGCCCGTGCTTCCGAGCGGTCCGGTGTAGGTGTACTTCTCAGCATCCACTTCGCCGGCGTCGCCGATGAGCTGGTAGGTCCAGCCGTGGTCCGCTTGTGGCCACCAGTTCCACTGGATGCTGACGGTCGATGGGCAGACGTCGGCGAGCGGTGTGGTGTAGCGCGCGGCGGCGCTGCCCTCGATGACCGCGTTCTGCTCGGGCGCCGAGGCTCCGCTGTCGGTCTCGGTGGCGCACGCGGCGAGTGAGGCGGTGAGCGCGGCTGCGGTCAGCACAGCCGCCGCGGTGGTTCGTTTCTTCATGGGAATCCTTGTCAATCAGAGAGGTCGTTCAGGTCGTCGGTCGTGGAGCACGGCTGCGCGGGATGCCGGCGACCGCCGCGCCGCTCGTTCGACCGCAGCAGGCTGCTGTGCTCGGTCTGTCGTTGGCGGGGTGCCGCGGTCAGCGGCCGGCTGTCGGCATTCGGTCGGTGGCCGTCACCGGTCGCCGGTTCCGGCGGTGCCCACCGTGCTCGCCTGCCAGGCGGCGCGTGCCGCCGGACGGGTCGAGGGGCGCCTGCCATTCGGTGACGGCCGTGCGCGACACGACGCGGCCCCGCCGGAACACGATGCGCTCGGCCGGAGCCCGGCCGATGAGGTCGGCGAGCGAGGTGGCACGCACCGCGACGAGATCGGCGTCGGACCCCGGGACGAGATCGACGGGCGGCGCCCCGACCACCGCGCGGGCAGCGTCGGTGATCGCGCTCAGCGCCGTGTGCAATGGGCGGTGGCCCGCGGTGACGAGCAGTGACGCGGTCTCGAGCGGGTCGGCTCTTCCAACCGGGTTGAACGGATCTGCGATGTTGTCGGCGCCCGCCGCGACGGTCACTGCGGCGTCGCCGAGCGAGTCGAGCGCCGTGATCCCGCGCGGGTGCCTCGCGGTGCCCGACACGGCCGCGCGGCCCTGAAGGTAGAGGTTCGACTGCGGAAGGGTCACCACCCCGACGCCGCTTGCGGCCAGTCGGCGTGCGACGTCTCGCTGCACCGCAGGCGTTTGTGATGCGAGGCTCACGATGTGGCCGACGGTGATCGGGTGGTCGAAGCGCTCGGCGAGCTCGGTCACGAGCGGCAGGAGGAACACACCCGGGTCGGTCGTCTCGTCGATGTGCAGATCGAGCGGGAGCCCTGCGTCACGGGCAAGGGCCGCAAGGCGCGCCAGCGCGGCGGGCGGGTCGACGTCGAGACTGGGAGCGCCGCCGACGCCGTCGACGCCGAGTTCGATCGCGCCATGCAGCGCGCGCGTGTGGGCGACGGCATCCGACCCGCTCGTCGGAAGCGCATGGCCCGCGATGACCTGCAGTTCGACGAGCCCGCTGAACTGCTCGCGCAGGGCGAGCAACGCACGCACTGCCGCGAGGCCGGTGTCGGCTGCCGTATCGACGTGAGTGCGCAGCACTGTGACCCCGCTCGCGAGCGCTCGCCGCAGCGTCGACTCCGCTCGACGGTAGACGTCGTCTTCGGTGAGCAGCGGACGCTCTCGCAGCCAGGCTGCGATCGCACCATCGAGATCTCCGGTGGGGTTCGGAGCCCGATCGATGGTGAGCGTCTTATCGAGGTGAGTGTGCGGTTCGACGAAGGAGGGCAGCACGATGAAGCCGCTCAGATCGTGCAGTTCGGTGCCGTCGAGCCGCTCGGCAGCATCGTCGATCGCCGTGCGCGAGTGCGACAACGAGCCCGGCGCGCCCACCTCGTCGATGACCCCGTCGACGACGCCGATGTCGATCGCTTCGCCATCGATCGTGCGCGCCCCCAGCAGGAGCGCGCGGCCGGGTGCGCTCATTGCGACGTCCTCGCCGACTCGTGCCATGAGCCGATCAGCAGCCGGGTGATGAGACCGAAGCCCCAGAACACCAGCAGCCCGAAGGCAGAGGTGATGAAGACGCCGGCGAAGAGCTGTTCAGGCATGAGCCGCTGCGTGTAGCCGTCGAGCAGACGGCCGATGCCGGCCTGCCCCTGCCTGAAGAAGAAGTCGCCGACGATCGCGCCAGTGACCGACATGCCGGCCGAGGTGCGCCAGCCCGTCGTCATCGCGGGGAGCGCCCCGGGGAGCAGCAGCTTCGTGACGGTGTGCCAGCGCCCGGCGCGGCGAAGCCTGAACAGGTCGCGGTGATCGCGTTCGGCCGATTGCAGGCCGAAGAGCGTGCTGGTGATGATCGGGAACAGCGCGATGAGCACGCAGACGAGCACTCGGCTGCCGAACCCGTAACCGAACCAGAACCCGATGAGGGGCACGAGCGCGAGCACGGGAATGGTCTGGAGCACGACCGCCCAGGGGTAGATCGACTGCTCCACCCAGACCGCCTGACTCATCACCAGCGCGAGCACGGTGCCGATCACTATCGACAGCACGAGGCCGACGAGCGCGACCTGCGCGGTCGCGAGCAGCCCGTCGATGATCTCACCGCGGTTCCGGGGGTCGAGCAGCCCGACCGCGACCACCTGCCCCGGCGGTGGCAGCAGGAAGCGCTTGTGCTGTTCGAGCCCATACGTGCTGAACAGCCACCAGAGCGTCACGACCGCTGCGAAGACGATGAACGGCGCCGCGATGCGCCGAACGCGCTTCGCGGGAGCGTCGGCGGTTCGCCTCACGCGGCTCAGCGGCGCGCTCATGAGTGCGCTCGCAAGGCTTCGGAGACCTCGGAGGCGACCCGGGAGAAGGCGGCGTCGAAGCGCAGGGCGGGCGAACGGTCGTGGTCGAACGGAACCTCGAGCTCGGCGACGATCCTGCCGGGTCTGGCCGACATGACGAGCACACGCGTGCTCAAGTACACGGCCTCCGCGATCGAGTGCGTGACGAAGAGCCCGGCGAAGCGTTCACGCGCGAAGATGGCGAGGAGCTCGTCGTTGAGCCGTTCACGGCTGATCTCATCGAGCGCGCCGAACGGTTCGTCGAACAGGAACACCCCCGGGCGGAGCGTGAGGGCCCGCGCGATCGATACCCGCATCCGCATGCCGCCCGAGAGAGCGAGGGGCCGGTGCTGTTCGAACCCGGCGAGCCCGGTCAACGCGATCGCGTCGGCGGCGAGCGCCCGCCGGGTCGCGCGGTCGATGCCTTCGAGTTCGGCCAGCAGTTCGACATTGCGCTGCACCGTGCGCCAGGGCAGCAGGCTCGCGTCTTGGAAGATGTAGCCGACTTCGCCGTTGACCTCGACGCTCCCGCTCGACACGGTGTCGAGCCCTGAGGCGAGCCGGAGCAACGTTGACTTTCCGCAGCCCGAGGGCCCCACGAGGGAGACGAACTCGCCCGGTGCGACGGCGAAGCTCGTGGACGACAGCGCTTCCGTGCCGCCTCGATACGTCTTCGCTGCCTTTCGGAAGCGAATGCCCTCTGCGGTGGGCTCTTCGAACGGCTGCACGTGTGGCGGACGGCCCGGCTGCGCGCTGTGGTCGGCCGAGGCGTGCGCGGCCGACGTCGGCGCGATGCGCTCCTCGCGCTGCGTGTCGATGACCGGCATGCTGCTTCCCCCTCTGCGTCGTTCGTCGGCCCCGAAATGCCGCTGCGCTCACGCCTGCCGCATGGCCCCGTCAGGACGAGGCATCGCGGCGGCGAGTGTTGCGCGGCGCGCTCTGGCCGACTTCGAAACGGTGTCGTGGCGGCAACGGTAGACGCGACGGGCGGCGCTGCGGCGCCAGGTTTCGCCATGTGACCGCGTGTGCCGTCGTATGACGTTCTGCTTCGCTGGATGACACGATGTCGTGGCGCGATCGCGCCGGAGTCCCTACGCTCGTGTGGTTCGGCGGAAGCGCTTCAGAAGCCCCCACCACGTGACACGGAGCATCGCTTCGACGACGATCGCCGAGCTCATCTTCGACCGGCCCTGTGTTCGCTCGACGAACGTGATGGGCACCTCGTCGATGCCGATGCCGGCTTCCTGCGCCCTGCGTGCCAGGTCGACCTGGAAGCAGTAGCCGCGCGACACGACACGATCGAGGGGCAGGCGGCGCAGGGCACCAGCGCGCCAGACACGGTAACCCGCCGTGGTGTCGCGCACCGGCAGGCCGAGCATCGCCCGCGCATAGCTGTTGCCGGCACGGCTCAGCCACTCGCGGTGCCTCGGCCAATGAGCGATCGTGCCGCCGGCCACCCAACGCGATCCGATGACGAGCCCCGGCGTGTCGACCGCCTGGGCGGGGGCTGCGGTGTGGCGCCCGGCTGCGGGCAGCGCATCGTCGAGGCCCGCTCCTCCGGTCGAGCCGGTCTCGCTCGCCTGATCGGACGAGGCGACAGGACCCAACCGCTCGAGCATCGCAGGCAGAGCGGATGCCGGATGCGAGCCGTCGGCATCCATCTGCACGATCACGTCGTAGTCGCGATCGAGGGCCCACGCGAAGCCGTCGAGGTAGGCGCCGCCGAGTCCTGTCTTGCTCGATCGGTGCAGCACGTTCACTCGCGGATCGCGCTCGGCCAGCGCATCGGCGAGCGCGCCGGTTCCATCCGGACTGGAGTCGTCGACGACCAGCACATCGGCGTCCGGCTGCTGCTGCAGCAGGAGTGCGATCACGCGCTCGAGGCTGTCCGCCTCGTTGTACGTCGGCGTGATCACGAGCAGGCGCGCGCCGACTGAAGCCACCGGCACATTGTGCCAGCCCTCGCGCTATTCCGCCCGTGCAGGAGGTCCGTCGCAAGGCGCCGCCGCGATGGACTCGCACCGCGTTAGCCTGGGCGCATGCAGTTCTCCAGGTCGAGGCAGCGATTCCCGCAGCTGCGCGTCGTCGACTCGTCACCCTCGACGAACGACGAACTGCGCGGTTCGAAAGTGCCCGACTTCAGCATCGTGGTCACCGATCACCAGACCGCGGGCCGCGGCCGCCTCGGCCGCAGCTGGATCTCGCCCGCGGGACAGACGCTCGCGGTCTCAGTGCTGCTCCGCCCGCGCGACGGTGCAGGCCGGCCGGTCGCCCTCGATCACATCGGCTGGCTGCCGCTGCTGGCCGGTCTCGCGATGGCCGAAGCGGTCGAGGCGACGCTGCAAGCGCACGGATCGGCAGCTCGCGTCGGGCTGAAGTGGCCGAACGACGTGCAGATCGCCGGGCTGAAGGCGAGCGGCATCCTTTCGGAGCTCGACCGCGATGCCGTCGTCGTCGGTGCCGGCCTGAATGTCGCCATTCCCGCGGAATCGTTGCCCACGCCTGTCTCGACATCGCTCGCGCTTCACCTGGGCCGCGCAACGGGCAGCGGTGCGGGCCGCGTCAGCTCTGCGGCATCCAGCGACGCAGGCCCCAGTGCGTTCGGACCCAGCACTGCGGAACTCTGCGACATCGCGCTCCTCGCCTTCCTCGAGCGATTCGAGGAGCTGTACCGGCGGTACTGCGCCCACGGTGGCGACGCGGATGCCGCCGGCCTGCGCGCCGAGGTCACTGAAGCCTGCACGACGGTCGGCGAGCCAGTGCTCGTGCACCTTCCCGGTGACCAGCGCCTGCGGGGCACGGCCGAGGGCATCGACCACTCGGGTCGGCTGCTGGTGCGCGCCGAGGACGGTGTCGAGCACGCTGTCGCCGCCGGTGACATCACGCACCTGCGGTATGAATGAGGGCATGTCGCAGCAGCCCGTGACCCGAGAGCCGGAGGTCGTCATCGCCCGGCTCAGGCCGCACGCGCGGGCGATGTTCTGGCCGACCATCGCACTGATCGCGATCTGCGCCGCAACCGGATACTTCATCGGGAAGTTCCCGGAGCCGTGGTCGCCGTGGATCGTGCTGGCCGGCGCGGCCCTGCTGGCCGTCCTGCTCTGGGTGCTGCCGTACTTCGCCTGGCTCGCCAGGTACTACACCATCACCACGCGCAGGATCGTGCTGCGCAGCGGGTTCCTGGTGCGAGTGCGCCAAGAACTTCTTCACGGCCGCGGCTATGACGTGACCGTGAGGAAGAACGGCCTGCAGACGCTGTTCCGCACCGGAGACGTGCTGATCAACACAGGGCTCGAGCATCCGACCGTGTTGCGCGATGTGCCCGACGCCGATCTCGTGCAGGCCGCACTGCACGATCTGGTGGAGCAAGGGCAGACGATGATGGCCGGGATCCGTCAGCGCGAGCAGGCTCGGCCCCATGACGAGACGACCGTCTGGGGCAGTCGATAGGTCGTCGGGCCGCGCTGCGCAAGCCGGCAACCGCGACGCCCTATCGTGAACGCTCTGCGTCGCCTGCGTGTCGCTTCGGCGAAAAGGGGTGACGCGGGCGCTTCGCCGCCGCTAGTGTGCAGACGTGCGGATCTCGGTCATCGGCTGTGGATACCTGGGGGCCGTCCACGCCGCCAGCATGGCGAAACTGGGCCACGACGTCGTCGGCATCGACGTCGATCCGGCGCGGGTCGAGACCCTCGCCCGAGGAATCGCGCCCTTCTTCGAACCAGGGCTGAGCGAGCTGCTCGTCGAAGCCCGGGACCGCTTGCGCTTCAGCGTCGATATGGGCGCGGTGCGGGATGCCGACCTGCACTTCATCGCGGTCGGGACGCCCCAGCAACCCGATAGCAACGCGGCAGACCTCCGCTATGTCGAAGCCGCGATCGACGGCCTGCTTCCGCACCTCAGCGCCGGTGACCTGGTCGTGGGCAAATCGACCGTTCCCGTCGGCACCGCCGCGCGTCTCGCCGAACGCGTCGCAACGACTGGCGCAAGGCTCGCGTGGAACCCCGAGTTCCTGCGCGAAGGGTTCGCCATCAACGACACGCTGAGCCCCGATCGCCTCGTGTACGGCATCGCCCCCGGTGATGTAGCGGCGGTCACAGTGCTCGACGAGGTCTATGCGGGCGCGATCAAGGCCGGCACCCCCCGCATCGTCACCGACTACGCCACCGCTGAACTCGTCAAGGTCGCCGCGAACGCATTTCTCGCCACCAAGATCTCATTCATCAACGCCATGGCAGAGATCGCCGAGGCGACTGGCGCCGACGTGACTCAACTCGCGGATGCGATCGGTCACGACCCCCGCATCGGCCGCCGCTTCCTGAACGCGGGGCTCGGGTTCGGAGGGGGATGCCTGCCCAAAGACATCCGCGGCTTCATGGCCCGCGCCGAAGAGCTCGGCGTCGACCAGGCGCTCAGCTTCTTGAGCGAGGTCGACGCCATCAACCTCAGACGCCGCAGCCGGATGGTCGACCTGACGCGCGAGTCGGTCGGAGGGTCGCTCGAGGGCAAGAACATCGCGGTCTTCGGCCTCGCCTTCAAGCCCGACTCCGATGACGTGCGCGACTCTCCCGCGCTCGATGTCGCCATGCATCTGCTCGACGAGGGCGCGCACGTCGTCGCCACGGACCCGAAGGCGATCGAGACTGCCCGATCGAAGTGCCCCGGGCTCGACTATGCGCCGGATGCCGCGACCGCCGCCCGTGACGCAGACGCGATCGTCGTGGTCACCGAGTGGGCGCAGTACAAGACGCTCGACCCGCACGGCCTTGCACCGCTGGTCGCGGCGAGAGTGATCATCGACGGCCGCAATTGCCTCGACCCCGCGGTCTGGCGGGCCGCCGGATGGCACTATCGCGCCCTCGGGCGCCCCTAGGCAGTGCGCGCATCCTCCGACTTCCACTTCTCTCCGGGTGTCCGCGCCAGTCCCTCGATTGCGCGCCACGAGGAGGTGGCGCGCTCACGAGCAATTGGCGCGGATGCCGTTGGCAGCGTCGCCAGTGGGCATGAAGTGAAGCGTGCCTAGGGCAGAATGGATCGGGCCGCGATTCGAGCGAACGCCGCCCGAGACCACAACCCACAATCCAGCGGGAGCGACATGACCTTGAAAGTCGGCGTGATCGGTGGCGGGCAGCTCGCGCGCATGATGATCCCCGCGGCCATCAACCTCGGCCTCGACATCCGCGTGCTCGCCGAGACTGAGGGCATGTCGGCGGCGCTCGCAGCATCGGAGGTCGGCGACTACCGCGACCTCGACACCGTGCTCGCCTTCGCCGAGACGGTCGACGTGGTCACCTTCGATCACGAGCACGTGCCGCAGCCGGTGCTGCGCGCCCTCGTGGAGCGCGGCGTCGAGGTGCACCCGGGTCCCGACGCCCTGCAGTGCGCGCAGGACAAGATCGACATGCGCGCGCGGCTCACCGAACTGGGGCTGCCGGTTCCCGCGTGGGCCGCGGTCGAGACTGAAGACGAGTTGCAGCAGTTCATCGACGCGCACGGCGGCGCAGCCGTCGTGAAGACCGCGCGTGGCGGGTACGACGGCAAGGGCGTGCGCGTCGTGCGCGCGGCTCACGAGGCGACCGACTGGTTCACCGCCCTCGCCGAAGATGCTCGAGGCGGGGCACTGCTCGCCGAGGAGCTCGTCGATTTCAGCCGCGAGCTCGCGCAGCTCGTGGCCCGCCGCCCGAGCGGCGACATCGCCGCGTGGCCGGTGGTCGAGACCCTGCAGCGAGACGGTGTGTGCGTCGAGGTCATCGCGCCGGCCCCGGCATTCGCACCCGCCGCCGATGAGCACACGGATGCCGGCGTCTCCACGGTCGAGGCGAGTGGGACCGCCGCGGCCCGGCACGGCCGCCACCTCGCGTCCCCCGCATCGGCCGACCTCGTCGAGCGCGCCGAGCAGCTCGGCCGTGCGATCGCCGAGGGGCTCGGTGTCACCGGGGTGCTCGCGGTCGAGATCTTCGAGGCGCGCGACGGGCGCCTGCTGGTGAACGAGCTGGCGATGCGCCCGCACAACTCGGGGCACTTCTCCATCGACGGCTCGACCACGAGCCAGTTCGAGCAGCACCTGCGCGCGGTGCTCGACCTGCCGCTCGGAGACACCTCGCCGTTCGCTCCATGGAGCGTCATGGTGAACATCCTCGGCGGCCCGCAAGACGGCCCCCTCGACAGCCGGTACGGCGCGGCGCTCGCAGCCGAGCCGACCGCGAAGATCCATAACTACGGCAAAGACCCGCGACCCGGGCGCAAAGTCGGGCACGTCACGGTCACGGGCGATCGCCTCGACGACGTGCTCCAGCGGGCGCGCGCCGCCGCCGCTCACTTCGCCTGAGGTGCCTACCATGGACCACGTGTCGCAACCGTCGCAGCCGCAATCGCAGCAGGCCCAGCACCACCTCTCGCACGAGCCGGAGCACCTTCCCGTGCAGCCTGGACCGCACCACACTCCCGCGGGCGAGCCAAACGTCGGCGGCCCGCTGGTCGCGATCATCATGGGCTCCGACTCCGACTGGCCGGTGATGCAGCAGGCCTCGGCAGTGCTCGCTGAGTTCGGCATCGCCCACGAGGTCGAGGTCGTCTCGGCGCACCGCACGCCCCGCAAGATGATCGAGTTCGGCGCTCGAGCAGCCGACCGCGGCATCCGTGTCATCATCGCGGGCGCCGGGGGAGCGGCTCATCTCCCCGGAATGGTCGCCTCCGTCACGACGCTGCCGGTGATCGGAGTACCGGTGCCGCTCGCGAAGCTCGACGGCCTCGACTCGCTGCTCTCGATCGTGCAGATGCCGGCCGGCATCCCGGTCGCGACCGTCTCGATCGGCGGCGCGCGCAACGCCGGACTGCTGGCGGCTCGCATGCTGGGAACGACGGATGCCGCACTCCAGCAGCGCCTCGCCGACCACGCCGCCGAACTCGAGCACCTGGTGGCCGAGAAGAACGCGGCGCTGCAGCAGACGCTGACCGGCTCGCCGGCCGCCTCTGCTCAGGCTGTCACCACTGCTCAGCCTGTCACCACCGCTCAGCCCACCACCGCCACCGAGCGCGCACAGGACCAGTGACCCGCGGACAGTGACCCCGCACACCACGCACGCCCCACCGGCAGCGACGCCGTTCGACGGTGCCGCGACCTTCGGCACGCCGCTTCGTCAGCCCGATACCGGTTCGCCCCGCATCATGACCGGACGCGCGTGGTGGCTGGTCGTCCTCAACCTGGTGATCCCCGGCTCGGCGCAGGTGCTCGCCGGCAACCGTCGGCTCGGGCGCTTCGGCCTGGGCGCCACGCTCCTGCTGTGGACCCTCCTCGTCATTGCGCTGGTGCTGTGGTTCGCCGCTCGCGCATTCCTGCTCACGATGGCGACGAACATCATCGTGCTCTGGGCCGTGCAGTTGCTCGCGCTCGCCTACGCAGTGCTCTGGCTGGTGCTGACGGTCGACGCGCTCAGGCTCGCGCGCATCGTGCGCGCCGCACCGGGTGCCCGACCGTTGATCGCCGGCTTCACTGTGCTCTCACTGCTGGTCACTGTGGGCGGTGCGGCGTACCTCGGGTACCTCACCGGCGTCGGCCGTGACGCGATCGCCAGCCTCTTCGGTGACGGTCACATCGCCGAGCCCGTCGACGGCCGCTACAACATCATGCTGCTCGGCGGTGACGCTGGACCCGACCGGCTTGGGCTGCGGCCCGACAGCATCTCACTCGTGAGCGTCGACGCCGAGACCGGTGCGAGCACCCTGATCGGCATCCCGCGCAACCTCTACAACGCACCGTTCTCCGACGATTCACCCCTGTGGGGCCCGTTCCCGACGGGGTACGACTGCGGCGACGACTGCCTCATCAGCTACCTGTACATGTACGGCGAGGAGCACCCCGACCTGTACCCAGACGCTGCTGACCGCGGGAGCACCCCGGGGGTCGAAGCCATGCGCGACGCAGTCGAAGGGGTCACCGGGCTCACAGTGCAGTACGCGGTGCTCATCGACATGCAGGGCTTCGCGCAATTGGTCGACGCGCTCGGCGGGGTCACCATCGACGTCGCCACTCCGCTGCAGTTGGGCGTGAACGGGCAGCCCGCCATCGGCGTCATCGAGGCCGGGCGGCAGCACATGGACGGTGCCACCGCGCTCTGGTACGCGCGCAGCCGCTACAACACCACCGACTTCGACCGCATGGAGCGGCAGCGGCAGGTGCAGGAGGCGATCCTCGCGCAGGCCGACCCCGCCAACGTGCTGAGCAAGTTCCAGGCGGTCGCGTCAGCGGGTGTGCAGGTGGTGAAGACCGACATCCCCCAGCCCATGCTGGGTCGCTTCGTCGAACTGGCGCAGAAGTCGCGTGAGCAACCGGTGACCGAGCTCGACCTCGTGCCGCCGACGATCGACAATGTGATGCCCGACTTCGACGTCGCGCATTCGCTCGTGGCGGATGCCGTGGCGCCCCGCGAGCAGGAGCAGTAGCCGTCGCAGCAGGTCGACCGGCGCTGCGCGAGCTGCGCTTCGTCCCGACTCGCTGCGCTTCGCCTCGCGGCCGCGCGTCAGCGCGCGATGAGCTGCGGAATGAGCTCGCCGAGGAACTCCGCGGTGTCTTCCCAGCCGCTCACCTCGTGGCAGCGCACCCCCATCGCCTTGACGGGGTAGTCGTTGCCGTCGGGGTCGAGCCGGTCACCCACGAAGAGCATCTCGTCGAGCGGGATGCCGGTCACGTCTGAGAGCCGCTGCATCCCGTAGGCCTTGTCGATGCCCTTGCGCGTGATGTCGACCGAGGTCGATCCGCCCGAGCGCACTTCTAGGTCGGGGAGCAGTTCAGCGACTGCGGCGCGCAGGGCGTTCTTCTTCTCGCCCGTCGGGTCCCATGCGGCCTTCGCGTCGACGGGAGCGGACTGGCCGAGCGCGGAGAACGTGATCTGCGAGCCGCGGTCCTCGAGAATCGGACCCCACGTCTCGGTCTCCCAGTAGCCGAGCCGGCGAGCCTCTTCCTCGACCGCGTCGAGTGCTCGCTGCTTCTCGTCGTCGGTGAGGTGCTCGGCGTAGACCGCCGACCAGCCGTACTCGCCGTGCCTGAAGTACTGGGTGCCGCAGGTGGGCATCAGGTGCAGTCGTGCGAGCGCCTCGTCGTCGAGCTGCGGCAGCCGATCGACCACCTGCTTGCGGAACTGCTCGAACTGCCCGCCGGAGATCACGCAGACCTCGGTGGTCTGCAGCAGTTCACCCAGGCGGTGGGCGATCTCGTCGGGCAGCGGCGACTTCGATGGCGCGAGCGTGTCGTCGAGATCGAAGGCGATCAGTTCGAATGGCATGGCCCTCAATGGTACCGGGGCACCCTCGGAACCGGCGATGAGTCGGGTCTGGCGGCGGAGTGAACGGCGGATGCCGCGGCCCAGAAGCGACTAGCCCGGAAGCGACCGGCCCAGCAGCGACGTGCTAGAGGTCGGCGTGAAGCTGCCACACCTTCTCGGCCGAGTCGCGCCAGCTGAATGCCCTGGCGCGGTCGGATGCGAGCACCGAGAGGCGTGCCGCGAGCTCTCCATCGCTGAGCGCTTCGCCGATGGCGATGGCGAGGCGCTCGGGGTAGTTGCGGCGGTCGTCGCGAGCAACCGCGAGGCCGGCGCCCGCCGCCACCTCCAGGTGTGCGGGGGCATCCGAGTACACCGTCACAGCGCCGAACGAGAGCGCCTCCATGAGTGGCAGGCCGATGCCGTCGTCGACCGTCGGCGCTACGTAGACCGTCGCCCGGTCGAGCGCGACGGCGAGTTCCTGGTCGGTCAGCCTGCCGTAGACGCGCACGCGCGACGAGTCGAGGCCAAGCGATGCGGTGTGCTGCTCGATCGCCTCACGCGCGGCATCCGAGGCGCCGGTGATGACCAGCGGAACGTCAGGAGCCGCACCGGTCGCCATCGACGTGATGAGATCGCCGAGTCCGCGCGCCAGATTGAGGCTGCCCGTCGTCAGCAGGTATCGCTCGGGCAGGTCGAGCGCCGCCGCGCGCGCGTCGGCGTCGATGGGCACTCGCAGCTTCGAGCTGACGGCCGCGCTGATCACCCGCACCCGTTCACCCACGTCGACGAAGTGCGACAGCTGCTCGGCAGTGCTGTGCGTGGGCACCACGATCGCGTCGGCGTGCTTGGCCGCGCGCTTGATCATGGCCCGCTGCCACGCGACCTCGGCGGTCGACATCGTGGCCGGGTTGGTGAAGGCGGCGGCGCTGTGGATCGTCACCGCAGATTGCCGGCCGCGCGCCTCGAGCCGGTCGCTGGCCTGCAGCGGGGCGAGCAGGCTCGTCGAGTGCAGCATGCCGCTGAGCCCGCCGGTGTCTGCAAGCAGGCGGCGAGCGCCGTTCGGCACCAGCTGCTCGAACTTGCCGCCCGCGACCCACAGTGTCTGGAGCGCGCGTCGGCTCATGCGCAACCGCACGAGCGATTCGAGACCGGGCAGCACCTTCTCGATCGCCTTGATCTCGGAGTCGTGGGCGGCCGACACGATGCCCACCACACCGCATCCGGCCGGGGCGGTCTCGATCAGGGCCCGTGCGAGCTCTTCCGAGTACCTGCCGATGCTTCCGGGCAGGCGCATGTCGTCGAGCACGACGCGCAGCGTGATCATGATGCGACCCTCATTGCGCGGTGCTGTCTCCCGATGAGATGGCTCCGGTCGAGACGGCTTCGAAGAGGGCTTCGCGCCAGTCTCGCATCGGGGGCACGCCCGCCCGCGCCCAGCCGTCATGCCCGAGCACCGAGTACGCGGGTCTCGGGGCCGGACGCACGAAGCTCGCCGAATCCGTCGGCTCGACTCGCGCCGGGTCGAGCCCGGCCTCCCCGAAGACGGCGCGAGCGAACTCGTACCAGCTCGCCTGCCCGCTGTTGGTGCCGTGGTAGACCGCGGCGGGCGCGTCGGCGTCGATGAGGGCCACGAGCTGCTTCGCGAGATCCATGGTCCAGGTGGGCTGGCCGACCTGGTCGGTCACGACCGAGACGGTGGGGCGGGATGCCGCCAGCTTCAGCATCGTTGCGGGGAAGTTGCCGCCGTGCTCGCCGTACAGCCACGCGGTGCGCACGATGAAGGCGCCCGCCGGGTGCGCCTCGAGCGCGAGACGCTCGCCCTCGGCCTTGGTACGGCCGTACGCGCTCACGGGATTGCGCAGGGTGTCTTCGGCATAGGGAGTGGACGCGGTGCCGTCGAACACGTAGTCGGTCGACACCTGCAGGAGGCGAGCCCCAGCCTCTGCCGCGACGATCGCCAGGTGCCGGGCGCCGGTCGCGTTGACCGCGTATGCGCGATCCTCGTCGGCCTCGGCGTCGTCGACCCTCGTGTACGCCGCAGCGTTGATGATGGCGTCACCCGAGCCGATACCGGTCTCGCGCACCGCGGCCCGCACGGAGGCGAGATCGGTGACGTCGAGCTCTGCGCGGCCGAGGCCCACGGCATCCCGGCCCTCGAGCACCGTCATGAGGTCGTGCCCGAGCATGCCGCCCGCGCCCGCGACCAGAATCCGCGTCATGGCTACTGGCCCTGCGCCTGGTAGCGCGCCTCGGTGGCCGACTTCTGCGGCATCCACCACGCCTCGTTGGCGCGGTACCACGCGATGGTGTCGGCAAGGCCCGCCTCGAAGTCGGCGAACGCCGGTCGCCATCCCAGCTCATCGCGCAGCTTGCTCGGGTCGATCGCGTAGCGCAGGTCGTGCCCCGGTCGGTCGTTCACATGGTCGTAGGCGTCGGCCGGCTGCCCCATCTCGCGCAGGATCAGCTCGACGACCTGCTTGTTGTTGCGCTCGCCGTCGGCGCCGATCAGGTACGTCTCGCCGAGGCGCCCTCGCTCGAGCACCGTGAGCACCGCCGAGCTGTGGTCGTTCGCGTGGATCCAGTCGCGCACGTTCTCGCCCGTGCCGTAGAGCTTCGGACGCTCGCCCAGCAGCACATTGGTGATCTGTCGCGGAATGAACTTCTCCACGTGCTGGTACGGCCCGTAGTTGTTCGAGCAGTTCGAGAGCGTGGCCTTCACGCCGAACGATCGCACCCAGGCGCGCACGAGCAGGTCGCTGCCCGCCTTGGTCGACGAGTACGGGCTCGACGGGTTGTATGGCGTCGTCTCGGTGAAGCGCTGCGGGTCGTCGAGCTCGAGGTCGCCGTAGACCTCGTCGGTCGAGATGTGATGCAGCCGGATGTCGTGACGACGCGCGGCTTCGAGGAGCGTATAGGTGCCGACGATGTTCGTGTCGAGGAACGGCCTCGGGTCGTCGAGCGAGTTGTCGTTGTGGCTCTCCGCCGCGTAGTGCACGACCGCGTCGTGCCTCGCGAACAGTTCGTCGACGAGCGCGGCGTCGCAGATGTCGCCCTTCACGAACTGGAATCGGTTGTCGGGCAGACCCTCGAGCGAGGCGAGGTTGCCGGCGTAGGTGAGCTTGTCGAGCACGGTCACCGTGTGGTCGGAGTGCTCGATGAGGTAGTGGACGAAGTTCGAGCCGATGAACCCGGCACCGCCGGTGACAAGGATCTTCACGAATGCTGCTCCTGCTCGTTCGGCCGTCGCGCGCGAGCCGAGGAGGCCGGTTCGCGCGGTCGCGGTCGATGCGATGAACGGATGCCGCAGGCATCCCACCGGCGACCGCCCGAGTCTACCGAGGCCGCCTCCGTGATCGCCTGAGCGAGAGCGTCTCATTGCGCCGCTGACTACACTCGGCCTCGTGCAGATTCGCGAGCTGAGCATCCCCGATTCCTACGAGATCACGCCGAAGCAGTTCGCCGATGACCGCGGCGTCTTCCTCGAGTGGTACCGCTTCGACCGGCTCGAAGAGGCGGTGGGGCGCTCGCTCGACCTGCGCCAGGCGAATACGAGCGTGTCGAAGCGCGGGGTGGTGCGCGGCATCCACTTCGCCGATATCCCGCCCAGCCAGGCGAAGTACGTGACGGCCACCCACGGTGCGGTGCTCGACTTCGTGATCGACATCCGCGTCGGATCGCCGACGTTCGGCCAGTGGGACTCCGTGCTGCTCGATGACCAGGACCGCCGTGCGATCTACATCGCCGAGGGTCTCGGGCACTGCTTCGTCGCGCTCACCGACGATGCCACCGTGAGCTACCTCGTCACCGACGTGTACAACGCGCCCCGCGAGCACGGCATCAACCCGCTCGACCCCGAGGTGGCGCTGGTGTTCCCGGATGCCGCGGGCGAGCCGCTGCTGTCACCCAAAGACACCGAGGCCCCGTCGCTGGCGGAGGCCGCGGCATCCGGCCTGCTCCCCACCTGGGACGCCGCGCGCGCCTTCTACGCGGAGCTCAACGCGCGCTGACGTTCGCCGCGTATTCGTGCGTCGACTCTGGCGCCACCGCGCCAGACCCCCAGCTCTCGCGAGGGTTTGCTGCATCCGCGCGCGTTGCAACCCAGCGGTCTGCAGCGAACCCTCGCACCAACGCGCGCGACCGCGGTCGAGCGGCAGGTGACGCGCCAGCAGATGCCGAGAGGCAGGTGACCGGCCGAGCGAGGGGCGCCTCAGTCAGCAGCGGCCGCCCGGGCCCGCCGCTTCGCGATTTGCGAGCGCACCCACAACCCCACGCGCAACGCGGCGCGCACCGGCCACAGCAACGCGCCGGGGTAGCGCCGCGCGAGGAATCGCGCTGCGCTGCGGTGATGCGCGTCGATCATCGCGGCCGACTCGCCGCTCGTCGAATGAGCGCCGGTGTGCAGCACGCGCGCCTGGGGCGCATACACGTTCCGATACCCCGCCTTGCCGATCCGGTACCCCAGATCCACGTCTTCGAAGTACATGAAGTAGCCGTCGTCGAAGCCGCCGATCGAGTCGAACACCGACCGTCGCACGAGCACGCAGGCGCCCGAGAGCCATCCGGCATCCCGCTGCGCGCTATCGGCGTCGGGCGCGTCGAGATAGGCACGGCTCCATCTGTTGCCGGGCCACACGTTCACGAAGAGTGCATGGCCGACCCCGTTCCGCAGTGACGGGATGCGCCTCGCAGACGGATAGATCGTGCCGTCCTCGTTCAGGATCGCCGGGCCCACCGCACCGATCGAGGGATCGGTGTCGCCCACTTCGACTAGCGCATCAATCGCTCCCGGCTCCAACAGCACATCGGGGTTGCTGATGAGCATCCACTCGACGCTCCCGGGCAGCTCGGTCACGGCACGATTGATCGCACCGCCGTACCCGGGATTCGCGGGGATCGACAGATACCGAGCACCGGATGCCGCGGCCAGTTGCTCGGTGGCGTTCACGTGCGCGGGGCTCGGTGCCGTCGCGGCGACGACAGCACCCCGTCCGTCGCTCCAGGTCGGCCGGTTGTCGGCGATGACGACTTCCACCGGCTTCGCGGTGGCCGCCCGAACAGTGGGGAGAAAACGGGCCAGTTCCTCTTCCGACCGGTATCCGACGGTGATCACGCCGAGGCGCGGAGGCGGGGTCGAGGAGGAAGCGGTCATGGGCGGCTCTCATCCTACTGTCGGCGTCTGCGCCCCGGACTGGGGCCGCGCCGGATGCTGCTGACCGCTCCGACTGTGGCAGGGGTCCAGCCGGCGCTCGGTACGCTATTGAGGGTCTGCGGCCAGAACCCGGCCGACCACCGAACGAGGCCCGATGTCTTACCTGAGAACAGTGCTCGATTCACGCGAGCTGCTGATGTACCTCACCCTCCGTGAGGTGAAGGGCAAGTACAAGCGCACCCTGCTCGGCCAGCTCTGGTCGCTCGCGAATCCGCTCGCGATGATGGTCGTCTACACCTTCATCTTCGCTTTCATCTTCCGAGTTCAGCCCGACCCGGGCGATCCGAGCGGGCTCAATGTCTTCGCCCTCTGGTTGCTCTGCGGGCTGTTGCCCTGGCTGTTCTTCGCCAAGGTGGTGAGCGGCGGCGTCGACTCGCTGGTGAGCAACGCTGGGCTCATTCAGAAGGTGTACTTCCCGCGCGTCGTGCTGCCGCTGTCGCTGGTGACGGCATCCGGGTACAACTGGCTCTTCGAGATGGCCGTGCTCGTCATCGCCCTGATGATCGTCGGCGCCTGGGTGCTGCCGTGGTTGCCTCTCGTGCTGCTGATGATGCTGCTGCTCGCCGTCTTCGCGGCCGGCGTCTCACTGCTCGTCGCCGTGGCGAATGTGTACTTCCGCGACACCGAGCACCTGCTGAGCATCGTGCTGCAGCTTTGGATGTACCTGACGCCGATCATCTACCCGCTCTCGCTCGTCCGGAACCTCTCCAACGATGTCGGCGGCCTGCTCGGGACTCCGATCACCCTGCTCGACATCTTCCGGCTGAACCCCATGGAGCGGTTCGTGGCCGTGTTCCGGCAACTGCTCTACGACAACCGCTGGCCCGATCTCGGTGACCTCACCTTCTGCATCGTGAGCGCTCTGCTCGCGCTCGCGCTGGGTTTCTGGGTGTTCGCACGCAAGGAGAAGGGATTCGCCGAAGCGCTATGAACGCCGTCGAGATCGATCAGGTCAGCAAGAGCTTCCGGCTGTACCACGAGCGCAATCAGACGCTGAAGTCAGCGATCATGCGCCGCCGCCGTTCGGTGCACGAAGACTTCTGGGCGTTGAAGGACGTGAGCTTCGACGTGCCGGAGGGCTCGACGTTCGCGTTGATCGGCAGCAACGGCTCCGGCAAGTCCACGCTGCTGAAGTGCCTCGCGAAGATCTACTGGCCCACCTCTGGCAGCATCCGCTACAACGGGCGCATGGCCGCGATGCTCGAGGTCGGCTCAGGCTTCCACCACGAACTCTCCGGTCGCGAGAACATCTACCTCAACGGCTCGATCCTCGGGATGTCGAAGAAGGAGATCGACCGCAAGTACGACCAGATCGTCGACTTCTCAGGCGTCGAGCAGTTCATCGACCAGCCGGTGAAGAACTACTCGTCGGGCATGTACGTGCGTCTGGGCTTCTCGATCGCGATCAGCGTCGAACCCGACATCCTGGTGGTCGACGAGGTGTTGGCCGTCGGCGATGCCGAGTTCCAGGAGAAGTGCCTGCAGAAGTTCCGCGACTTCCGCGATGAGGGGCGCACCGTCATCCTGGTGAGCCACTCCATGGAAGCCGTGCGCGACATGTGCGACCACGCCGCCTGGCTCAACAAGGGCCACTTGATGACGGTGGGCGACGTCGATTCGACGATCGAGGCGTATCTCGGCGGCAAGGGCGCGCACGGCGCCGCTTGAAAATCCCCTGACTAGACTGTGCCGAGCGTTGCGTCAGTAGCCGACACGCTTCCCGCAGGGGAAGAGCTCCGCCGGCGGCCACGCAGACTCGATCACTGAACGGGGGAAGATGCGCGGGATCATTCTGGCCGGCGGCTCCGGCACCCGGCTGTGGCCCATCACCAAGGGCATTTCGAAGCAGCTCATGCCGATTTATGACAAGCCGATGGTGTACTACCCCTTGTCGACCCTGATGATGGCGGGGATCAACGAGATCCTGATCATCACCACCCCGGAGTACAACGAGCAGTTCCGCGCCCTCTTCGGCGACGGTTCTCATCTCGGCATCCGCATCGAGTACGCGGAGCAGCCGTCTCCCGACGGTCTCGCCCAGGCGTTCATCATCGGTCAGGAGTTCATCGGCGACGACAGCGTGGCGCTCGTGCTCGGCGACAACATCTTCCACGGGGTCGGACTGGGCTCGAACCTGCGCAAGCACACCGACATCGATGGTGCGCTCATCTTCGCCTATCACGTGTCGAACCCCACGGCGTATGGCGTGGTCGAGTTCGACGATGAGATGCGTGCGCTCTCGATCGAGGAGAAGCCGCAGCGCCCCAAGAGCAACTACGCGGTGCCCGGCCTGTACTTCTACGACAACCAGGTGATCGAGATCGCGAAGTCGATCACGCCGAGCGCCCGCGGCGAACTCGAGATCTCCGATGTCAACCAGCGCTACCTCGAGGCGGGCAAGCTCAAGGTGCAGGTGCTCGACCGAGGCGTGGCCTGGCTCGACACCGGCACGTTCGAGTCGATGATGCAGGCCGGCGAGTACGTGAGGGTCATCGAGGACCGGCAGGGCTTCAAAGTCGGCTGCATCGAGGAGATCGCCTGGCGTGCAGGGTGGATCGACGACGCGCAGCTCGAGAAGCTGGCCGAACCGCTGCTCAAGAGCGGCTACGGGCAGTACATCACCACGCTGCTGAGGCGCGAGCGGTGACGGTCGCCTCCGCCACGTCGTCGGAGGCGACTCGCAAGACCGTCAGCATCGGCCAGGCGCTCAACGGCTCGAACAACTCGCTGGGACTGCTCCGTCTCGTCATGGCCGCACTGGTCATCGTCGACCACGCGTTCCCACTCGGAGGATTCGAGGGAGACCTCTTCCGACGATTCACCCAGGGGCAGGTGTCACTCGGAGGCCTCGCCGTCGCGGGGTTCTTCGCGATCAGCGGCTACTTGATCACGAAGAGCGGCATGTCGGGCGACGTCGTGCAGTTCATGTGGCGCCGCTCGCTCCGGATCTTCCCCGCCTACTGGCTCGTGCTGCTGGTGACCGCCTTCATCGCTGCGCCGATCGTGTGGGTCTCGAACGGTGACAACCTCGCCGATCTGTCGGTGGCCGCGTTGCTGGCCTATCTCGCCGCCAACTGGACCCTGAACATCGGTTCATTCGGCATCGGCGACCTGCTGGCGGGCACAACGCCCTACGGGGAGCTCACCGGCGGAAGCGTCTTCAACGGCTCGATCTGGACCCTGATCTACGAGTGGAACTGCTACCTGCTCGTCGCCGTGCTTGTCGCGTTCGGATTGATGCGATGGGTGCGGGTCGCCGCGCCCGCGCTCGCCGTCGGCTTCCTCATCTTGATCGTCGCGGCGGCGGTCGACGCGCAGGCGATCGCGACGCTGCTACCGCTGCTCGCCGACCCGTACTCGCGCACCCTCGGCTTCACGTTCCTTGTCGGGGCCGTGCTGGCCGCCTACTCCCGAGAGGTGCCCTTCGACGACAGGCTCGGCATCCTGGCCGGCATCGTGCTCATCGGATCGTTGCGACTCGGCGGCTTCTCGACGATCGGCACGATCGCCGGTGCATACTTCGTGCTCTACCTCGCCGCGCGGCTGCCGCGGGCGCTCCAGCGCGTCGGCAAGGTGAACGACTACTCGTACGGCGTGTACATCTACGGGTTCGTCGTGCAGCAACTCCTCGCGCACTTCGGCGCGCAACGGCTCGGTCTTGTTCCCTATATCGGTCTCGCACTCGTGCTCTCACTCGGCTGCGCCTGGGTGAGCTGGCACCTCGTGGAGAAGCGCGCCATGCGTGCGAAGTCTTGGGGACCGGGCCGAGGAGCGCGGTACTGGCTCGACAGGATGCCGCGCCGCAGCCGGCATCGCCAGTCCGACGACCGGGGGGCGGGAGCCGTCGCTCCGCACGGCGCTGCCATCGACACCGGCACTCTCCGCGACGCCACCATCGACAGCGCCATCATCGATGACGCCCTCATCGACGCTGCTCGCATCGACTCCGACCTGGCCGACCCCGTGGAAGCGGCGCTCACACCTCCGGTGCTGACCGAAGAACCGCCGCAGTCGCCCGTCGATGCTCCGGCGGTCTCCGCACGACCCTCTGCGCCTCCGACCAGTTTGGCCGCGGCTCCGGTGCTCGCAGGCGCGACCGATGACACCGTGGTCAGCCTGCCTGAGGAATCGGACGAGACCAGGCAGCTCACCAAGCCCTGACCGGCACTCAGGAACAGAATCGCCCACCCTGTCACAATGTGGGAGTGACGGTGACCGACTCGACCGGCCCGGCTGTTCAGCCGCGGAGCCTGGTGATCCAGCAAGTCCTCTACCGAAACGATGCCGACGGGCTCATTCGAGCCGCCGAGGCCCTGGCGAACAGCGTGAAGTGGGCGCGCGAAGACGGCGTCATCGGCGACTGGACGTTGGCCCTCGGCGATTGCTCGCCGCAGCCTGCACTGACCGGTTCCGAGGTCGACGGCATCCGATCTCATGTCGAGCAAGCGGGCGGCACGCTCACGGTCGAGTTCTTCGATGAGAACCTCGGCCACGGCGGTGGTCACAACCGACTGGCGAAGTCGACGACAGGAGACCTGCTGCTCGTGCTCAACCCCGACTCGATGCTCGGCGCCGACAGCGTCGGCGCGCTCGCGCGCACTGTGGCAGGCGATATCGCCCTCGCCGACGGTCGGCAGATCCCGTTCGAGCACCCCAAGGAGTACGACCCGAGAAGCTTCGACACCTCATGGGCCTCCGGGGCGTGCTCGATGCTGCAGCGCCAGGCGTTCGACCAGGTGGGCGGCTTCGATCACGAGACGTTCTTCATGTACTGCGATGACGTCGACCTCTCGTGGCGCCTGCGGCTCGCCGGGCATCGCGTGGTTCACGAGCCCGCCGCTCGGGTCTTCCATGACAAGAGACTCTCCACGGCGGGCGATATGCAAGCGAGCGACACCGAGCGCTACTACTCGGCAGAGGCAGCCGTGCTCCTGCCGTTCAAGTACTCGCGTCCCGACATCGCGCGATCGATACTCAAGCAGTTCGAGGCCGAGGGCTCCGACGTCGCGCGTCGCGTCGTCGCCGAGGTCGCGCGGCGGGAACGCGAAGGCACGATGCCTGCGCCGCTCGATGCCGAACACCGCATCGCCACCTTCGTCGACGGCAATTACTCGCCGAACCGATTCTGACGATCTCGAGGGAAGCAGCCGAAATGACAGACTCCACCGTCATCGACACCCCCGTCGACCCGCCCGAATCCAATTTCGTCGCGATGCTCGACCTGATGATCGCGCGCGAGCACGTCGATCCTGAGTTCGCGCGACGTCTCAGCGCCGTTCGCGAGTACATCGGAGCGCCGGACGAATCGTCGCCGTTCCTCACAGTCGTCGTTCGAACGCAGGGAAAGCGCCTGGAATCCCTGAAGGATGCGCTTCTCTGCCTCTCAGCGCAGACCGATCAGGACTTCGAGGTCGTGCTCGTCGCGCACAACGCGCTGCCGGAGGGCCTCGAGGGAGTCGGGAGCATCCTGGAGCGTCAGCCGGATGGATTCCGCGAACGGGTGCGCCTCATCGAAGTGTCCGGGGGCACTCGCTCGCGCCCGCTCAATGTGGGTGTCGAAGCCGCGAACGGCCGGTACATCGCGTTCTACGACGATGACGATCTGCTCTTCGCGCACTGGGTCGAGGAGTTCCACACCGCGGCTCGCAAGCACGAGGGCCGTCTGCTGCGATCGACGGTCGCGAACCAGTCGGTCGAGCCGGAGGTGTGGTCCGGCGGTCAGGCGGGCTTCAGGTCCACGTCGTGGCCGAGGGCCGAGCATGCCCAGCACTTCGACCAGCTGAAGCACATGCTCGTGAACCACTCGCCGTTCATGACCTTCGCGTTCCCGGCCACGTTGTTCACGCGGTACGGCATGCGGTTCGATGAGGATCTCGAAGTCGCCGAGGACTGGGACATGGTGCTGCGCGGGTCGTTGACCGCCGGTGTCACCGAGATCGCGTCCCTCACCGCTACCTACCGGCGCTGGAGCGGCGGCGAGTCGTCGTACACCGCGCACACGCGCGAGCGCTGGTTGGCGTCTGAACAGCGCGTCATCGACAAGATCGAGCACGCGGTGTTCATGCTGCCTCCTGGCTCCATGAACGCGATTCGCGAGATGGTGCTCTACAACGAGGCGTTGGAAGGCTTCCGCTTCCTCTTCGCGGGGAACCAGTTGCGCCGGTCGGTGCGCTGGATGTGGCGCATCGTCGGCCCGGCTGTGCACTACGCGGCCACGGCACGGAATAGACTGCGCCGGATGCTGGGAAGGACAAGACGGCGTGGCTGACGCCGGGGTCGAGGCACCGCTCGTATCCGTAGTACTGGTCAATTTCCGCGGCGCCGACGACACCATCGAGGCTGTGCGTCACCTCGCCGAGGTCGACTGGCCCGCGAGCAGCCTCGAGATCGTCGTGGTCGAGAACGGTTCGGGCGATGACAGCGCAGCACGCCTTCGCACCGAATTGCCCGGTGTGACGCTGGTCGAGTCGCCCGACAACCTCGGCTTCGCGGGCGGCTGCAACCTCGGGGTGAAGGCCAGCCGGGGCGAGTTCGTGGCGTTCCTCAACAGCGATGCCAAGCCCGACCCGAAGTGGGTGTCGGCTGCGGTCGAGGCCTTCAGAGCGGATGCCGGCATCGCCGCCGTCGCGAGCCGCGTCCTCGATTGGAACGGCGAGACCGTCGACTACGTCGGTTCGGCGCTGACCTGGTTCGGCAAGGGATACAAGCCGTTCGTGGGCGACGCGGCATCCGGTGTCGGGCTCGATGCCAAAGACGTGCTGTTCGGCACTGGTTCGGCGATGTTCGTGCGACGTGACGCCTATCTCGAGCTCGGCGGGTTCGACGAACGCTTCTTCATGTTCTATGAAGACGTCGACTTCGGCTGGCGTCTGAACCTGAGTGGCCGCCGCTTCCGCTACGAACCGTCGTCGATCGCGTACCACCGGCACCACGCCGCGGCCGACAAGTTCGGCAGTCACAGGGAGCGCTACTTCCTGGAGCGCAACGCGTTGTTCGCGCTCTACAAGAACCTCGAGCAGCAGACGCTCGACGCGATCCTGCCAGCAGCGCTGTCGCTGGCGATCCGCCGCTCTGTCGCCGAAGCGGGACTCGACTCGACGTCGTACGACTACCGAAGTGCCGCGCATGACGAGCGGGAGCGGCAGGAACCGGTATCCCGAGAGGTCGTCGCGACCGTCTACGCGATCGACCAGTTCGTCGAGCAATTGCCTGGCCTGACGCGCGACCGCGATGCGATTCAAGCGTCACGGCGCATCTCGGACCGAGCCGTCTGGTCGCTCTTCGGTCGCGTCGACGCCGTCGCCGCCGATGACAAGTCGTATCTGGCGGGATATCGCAGCCTCGTCGAGGCGTTCCCGGTGCTCGAGCCGGCCCCGCAGCGCACGGTGCTGATCATCACCGGCGACCCGATCGGCGTGAAGATGGCAGGCCCGGCGATCCGCGCCTGGAACATGGCCGCCGCCCTCGCTGAGCGCGGGCACGCGGTGACCTTGATCACGCTCGCCCGACTCGAAACGGGTGTCTCCGCCCCCTTCGAGCTCAAGCATGTTCGCGCGGGCGACAACAGGGCGTTCGAGCCGCTCGAGCAGTGGGCCGACATCGTGGTCTTCCAGGGTCACGCGATGGCCGCGTTCGACGCACTGCAGCACACGTCGAAGATCGTCGTGGCCGACATCTACGATCCCATGCACCTGGAACAGCTGGAGCAGGGGAGGGAACTGCCGGCGGCCACCTGGGACAAGCAGGTCGCCGACGCCACCCGGGTGCTGAATCAGCAGTTGGCGAAGGCAGACTTCTTCCTCTGCGCCTCCGACCGTCAACGTCTCTTCTACCTGGGGCAGCTCTCGGCGCTCGGCCGGATCAACCCAGCGAACTACCATGACGATCCCGATCTCGAGCGGCTGATCGCCCTCGCCCCGTTCGGGCTCGACAGCACAGCGCCTCGGCACGAGCGACAGGTGCTCAAGGGTGTGCTGCCCGGCATCGGCGAGCAGGACAAGGTGCTGCTGTGGGGCGGCGGGCTGTACAACTGGTTCGATCCCAAGTCGCTGATTCGCGCGGTGGCCGCCCTCGCTGAACGCCGCGACGGGGTTCGCCTCTTCTTCCAGGGCACCAAGCATCCGCATCCGGGGGTTCCCGAGATGGCGATCGTGCGCGAGTCCCGCGCGCTCGCCGCAGAACTCGGGGTGCTCGATCGCGCCGTGTTCTTCAACGACTCGTGGGTCGACTTCGCCGACCGGCAGAACTACCTGACCGAAGCGGATGCCGGTGTCAGCACCCACTTCGCGCACGTCGAGACGACGTTCTCATTCCGCACCCGCATCCTCGACTACCTGTGGGCGGAACTCCCCATGGTGGTCACCGACGGCGATTCGTTCGCAGACCTCGTGCGCAGTGAGGAACTCGGCGTCGTGGTGCCTGCTGACGATGTCGGCGCGCTCACCGAGGCCTTGGAACGCATCCTCTTCGATGACGAACTGATCGCCCGCAGCCGCGAGAACATCCGTCGAGTGCGTGAGCGCTTCTTCTGGAGCAACACCCTCGAGCCGCTCGTGCGGTTCGTCGCCGATCCGCGGCGCGCGCCCGATCTCGTCGAGCAGCGGATGGCCGCCGGCGAGGCACCGACCGAGCGCCGCCGCACCAAGAAGGCTTACGGGCTCGCTCACAATGTCTCGCTGGCGATGCACCACTTGCGGCACGGGGGGCCGAGGGTCGTCGTGCGCAAGGTGCTGGCTCGGCTCAGGTCGCGATGATCGACCGCTCGAGGGCTCGGCTGCAAGGGCTCGCGAGCCTCGGTGCACAGCGGCCCCAGCGAGCGCTGCCGATAGGATGACGAGGCCATGCCTAGCGACGTCGAGCCGCCGATCCCTGCCGTGACCGAGAAGCCCGCCGCTCGGCGACCGCGATTCCGAGTGCTGTGGCTCGCCCCACTGCTCGCGGTCATCGCAATGACAGCGTGGGTGTTCGCCTCTCCGGTGGGCTCGAGCCCCGACGACGACTTCCATCTGGTCAGCATCTGGTGCGCCGACGGGGGAGAGGACTGCGCACCGGGGCAGCAGGAGAACACGCGCGTCGTACCCGAGCCGCTCGTCGACTCGGCCTGCTACATGGCGGAGCCCGCCGAGAGCGCCGCGTGTCAGGAGCCGTTCGACAGCGGCGCCATGACTGAGACCAAGCGCGGCGATTTCGCCGGGGCGTACCCTCCGGTCTACTACGGCTTCATGAGCCTGTTCGCCGGCGACGACCTCGTCGCCTCAGTGCTTCTCATGCGCTTCGTCAACGTGCTGCTCTTCGTCGGGCTCAGCACCGCGCTCTTCGCTCTGCTGCCTGCCGTGCGTCGGCCCACTCTGCTGTGGACTTGGCTGATCACCACGGTGCCGCTGGGACTCTTCCTGCTGTCGTCGAACAATCCCAGCGCGTGGGCCATCATGGGCGTCGGCACCTCATGGCTGGCGTTGCTCGGCTGGTATGAGACCGCAGGCGTACGGCGCGTGCTGCTCGGGGTGCTGTTCGGCATCACCACGTTCATGGCGGCCGGCGCACGAGCGGATGCCGCGGTCTACGTCGGTGTCGGCATCGCAGCGGTCACAGTGCTGACTTTCAGACCGAGAGTCTCCTACCTGCTGAAGTCGCTACTGCCGCTGGCCGCGATAGCGGTGTGCGTGGCCTTTTTCTTCGCTGCACGTCAGTCGTCAGCCGGGTTCAACGGCTTCTCGGGCGCCGTGGCCAACTCGCCAGCGCGCGATCTCACAGAAGCGCCGCCGGGCATCGGCGATGTAGTGAGCCAGATCGTCACGAACCTGACGCACCTCCCTGGTCTCTGGGCGGGAGTCTTCGGCTACTGGGGTCTCGGCTGGCTCGACACCTTCATGCCTGCAGGCGTGCTGTTCGCCGCGGTCGGCGTCTTCGTCGCGGTGATCTTCACCGGTGCTCGGCAGCTCGACTGGCGCAAGGCGATCGCAGCAGCGGGCGTGCTGTTCACGCTCGTGCTCGTGCCGATCTACGTGCTCGCGCAAGGCGGCCATATGGTGGGGCAGCAGGTGCAGCCACGCTATGTGCTGCCTCTCATCGTGCTCCTCGCCGGGATCATGCTGCTGCCGACATCGCCAAGACCGATCGGCTTCACTCGCGTGCAGCGCATCGTGCTCGGACTCGCGCTCGTCTACGCGGTCGCGATCGCCCTGCACACGAACATCCGCCGCTATGTGACCGGATCGGATGTCGGCGGAGCGAACCTCAACGCCGACATCGAGTGGTGGTGGAGCTTCGGTCCGTCACCGATGGCCTGGTTCGCGATCGGCGTGCTCGCCTGGGCGGGCGCAGTGTGGGTACTGCTGCGCGAACTGAGTGTCGGCCGGCAACTCCGCGACTTCGCTGCGGGGCCGCAGCCGGTGCTCATCAGCCCCGGCCGATGACCCGGTAGGCGACACCCGGCCAATCCTCGGCGCTGCTCACGCGGCGTCCGTCGATGAACGTACGGATGCCGGGCAACTGCCCTGCGGAAAGCTGCCGGTACTCGGCGTGGTCGGCCTGCACCACGGCAGCGTCCACCGGCTCGCCGAGGCGGTACGGCTCGAATCCCAGCGCCTCCAGCTCCGCGTCCGAGTACAGCGGGTCGTGCACGAGGGCGGTGGCGCCGCGCCGCTTGAGAGCCTCAACGGCGCCGAAGACGCCGGAGAAGGCCGTCTCCTTGACGCCGCCCCGGTAGGCGGCGCCGAGCACCACGATGCGCTGGCCAGCGAGGTCGCCGTGAGCGCCCTCAAGCATCCCGATCGTGTAATCGGGCATATCGGCATTCGCCTGACGTGCTGCTCGTACGACGGTCGCCTCGGGGTCGTTCCAGAGGTACAGGCGCGGGTAGACGGGGATGCAGTGCCCGCCGACAGCGATGCCCGGCTGGTGGATGTGGCTGTAGGGCTGCGAGTTCGAGGCTTCGATGACCTTGTAGATGTCGATGCCGTTCTTCGCGGCGTAGAGCGCGAACTGGTTCGCCAGCCCGATGTTCACGTCGCGGTACGTCGTCTCGGCGAGTTTCGCGAGCTCTGATGCCTCAGCGCTGCCGAGATCCCACACGCCGTTGGGGCGCGGCAGGTCGTCGCGCTCGTCGAAGTCGAGCACTGCCTCGTAGAACTCGATCGCGCGGCGCGCGCCTTCGTCGCTCAGGCCGCCCACGAGTTTCGGGTACTTGCGCAGGTCGGCGAACACGCGCCCGGTGAGCACCCGCTCGGGTGAGAACACGAGGTGGAAGTCCTCGCCCTCCTTGAGGCCGCTGATGTCTTCGAGCATGGGCTTCCACCGGGTGCGCGTGGTGCCGACCGGGAGAGTCGTCTCGTAGCTGACGAGGGTGCCTGGAGTGAGGTGCTCAGCGAGCGAGCGAGTCGCGGCATCCATCCAGCCGAAGTCGGGTTTCGCGTCCTGGTCGACGAACAGCGGCACGACGAGCACGATCGCGTCCGCGCCGGGCACGGCGTCGGCGTAGTCGGTGGTGGCACGCAGCTTGCCCGCCGGCACGAGCTCGCTCAGCAGTTCCTGCAAGCGGCCCTCCCCCGGGAAGGGTTCGCGCCCCGCGTTGATGGATTCGACAGTGACGGGATTCACATCGACGCCAACGACGTCGTGTCCCTTCGATGCGAACTGCACGGCCAAGGGGAGGCCGATCTTGCCGAGGGCGATGACAGCGATCTTCACGAAGCGTTCCTTCTCATCAGCGACGTACCGAACGGCACCCCCGCGATTCTACGTTGCGCCTGCGCGCGGGGCGGCGAGAGGCCGCTCAGGTTGCGTCCCCCGCGTGCGGCACAATTGAGGCGGGAGTTCACAACAACGAGAGGGAGCCGTGACGCGGAAGTTGCATGGAAAGCGACTTGCGTTGGTCAGCCGCATCTTCATGCCTGAGCCGGCTGCGGCGTCATATCGGCTCGCAGCGCTCGCGGTGGCTCTAAGCGACTCGGGAGCTCGCGTTCGCGTCGTCACGACGCGGGCGCCGCGCGGGTTCGCTGATGATCGGTTCGCCCTGCAGGGCGTTCAGATCGACAGAGCGCCCGTGTTGCGTGATCGCACCGGTTACGTGCGGGGCTATCTCCAATACATGAGTTTCGACCTGCCCGCGCTGCTGCGCATCCTGCTCGCGACGCGGCCAGACTTCATCGTGGTCGAGCCACCCCCGACCACCGGGTGCATCGTGCGCGTCGCAGCGCGGATCAAGCGCACTCGATACGCGTACTTCGCAGCCGACATCTGGTCGGATGCCGTGCTGGCGACGACCGCGCCGCGCGCTGTGGCGCGTATGGTTCGCGCTCTCGAACGCTGGGCTGTTGAAGGCGCCGACATCGTGCTTTCGACATCGGACGAAAGCACGGAGCGCCTGAAGGAACTGTTTCCGAGTGTGCGCGTCGTGACCGTAGGGAATGGGATCGACACCGGCGTCTTCGTGCCAGAGGGAGAAGTGCGCAGCGACGGCGACGGCCCGTACTTCCTCTATGCCGGCACGGCCTCGGAAGTGCATGGAGCTGCCGTCTTCATCAAAGCGTTCCAGCAGGTGCTGGCGCACCGGCCCGAAGCAAGGTTGGTGTTCATCGGTCACGGTGCCGACTATGACGAGCTTCGCGCGGCGGCGGAGAAGCTGCCTGACGGCGCCGTCCGATTCTATGAGCGTCTCTCTCCCGAAGAGCTCGGGCCGTGGATCAGGGGTGCCGTCGCGACGCTGGCGAGCGTTCACCCCGACCATTACCACCGGGCGTTCCCCACGAAAATGTATGCTTCAGTCGCCTGCGGCACCCCCGTCATCTACTCGGGAATCGGACCGGGGCGACAGTTCGCCACCCAGAATCGCCTGGGATGGGGAGTCGACTATGATTCAAGCCGGGTCGCAGAAGCAATGCGAGCGGCGCTCGAACGCACCGTTGACGCGCAGGAGCGCACCCGCATCGCCGAGTGGGCGCGCCGCCATGTCTCGCTTGACGCAGTAGGCAGACGCGCTGTCGACGCTGTCGCCGCCCGGATCGCCGACGGAACCGCGCGCAGCGCGCGAGCCTTGCGCAAGCAGGCGGCGGGAGAGGAACCAGGATCGCGTGCCGCGCAACGCTGACCCATCGCAACACCGTGCCGAGATTCTTTGCATCTCTCTATCCCCCATCCGGAGTGACGCTCGGGTGCTTCGCCAGCTCGAGGCGCTCAAGCAGCACGGCAGCGTGACCACTGTCGGGTTCGGCGCAGCCCCTGACGGAGTTGCACAGCACATCGAAGTGCCTGCCGACTTGAAGACATTGCCACAGACGTTCTCGGGAGTTCTCAACCTGGCACTGCGGCGGATGAGAGCCTCGGAACTCGCAGCGCCGGCCGTCCGGTTCGCACTGGCTGCCCTCGAAGGTCGTCGGTTCGACCTGGTCGTCGCCAATGAGGCGCGCGTGCTGGGTCTTGCGCACGCCGTGTCTCGGGGAGCACCGGTTTGGGCCGATATGCACGAGTGGGCGCCGGAGGAGAGGACGCAGATCCTCTCCTGGAAACTTCTGGTGGCGCCGTTCATCTCCCACTTGTGCGACCGGTACCTCCCTCGATCGAAAGCCGTGACGGCCGTGTGCGGGTCGATCGCCGACCTCTACCGCTCCTACTTCGGCGTCGAGACCTCGGTTGTCCGAAATGCTGGCCCCTACCTGGACCTCACGCCGAGCGAGTCGAATCCTGATCGAGTGAGGCTGGTGCACAGCGGTGCCGCTATCAGGGGTCGCGGGCTCGAGGCGATGATCGAGGTCGTCGAGACCCTCGATGCCCGATACACGCTCGATCTCTACCTCATGCCTGGCGGCGATGGTGGCGCATATCTCGACGAACTCCGCAGACGGGCGGAAGGTTCCGCGCGCATCGTGTTCCACGAGCCCGTCACACCTGCGGAACTGCCTCGGGAGCTGAACAAGTACGACGTGGGCATCTTCTGGATCCCGCCTACCAATACCAACGCGAAGCTCACCCTTCCGAATAAGTTCTTCGACTATGTGCAGGCCCGGCTGGCGATCGCAGTGGGGCCGAGCCCCGAGATGGCTGCGCTCGTCCGCGAGTACTCGCTCGGGGTCGTGAGTTCGAGTTGGGATGTGCGGTCGTATCGTGAGTCGCTGCTCGAACTCGACGGTCCGGGCATCGAGTCCGCGAAGCGCGCTGCCCACGCCGCCGCGTCGCAACTGAGCTCAGCGACCGATGCGCGGCACATGAGCGAAGTGATCACCGCGCTGCTGGCCGCATCGCGAGAGGCGGCAGGGGTGACGGATGCCGAGTGAGCCCTTCGCCTCGTCGACGTGGGTGGTCATCCCCATGTACAACGAGGCGACCATGATCCGAACGGTCGTCGAGGATGTGCGTCGTCATTTCCCGAACGTCGTGTGTGTCGACGACGGCTCGTCCGACACCTCGCCCGAAGAAGCCTTGGCGGCAGGCGCGGTGGTCGTGCGGCATCCGATCAACCTGGGTCAGGGCGCGAGTCTGCAGACCGGCATCGAGTATGCTCTTTCAGACCCGGCCATGAGCGCGCTGGTGACGTTCGACGCCGACGGGCAGCACCAGGTGGCGGATGCCGTGGAGATGGTCGAGCGGCTTCACCGCGACGGCCTCGACATCGTGATCGGTTCGCGGTTCATCGACGACAGGACGAACGTTGGCGCGGCCAAGCGCGCGGTACTCAAGACCGCAGCAGCGTATTCACGATTCACCAGCGGTATGGCTCTGACCGATGCCCACAACGGCCTCCGTGTCCTGGGCCGCGATCTTGCGGGGCGTGTCAAGCTGCGTCAGAACAGGATGGCGCACGCCTCGGAACTCATCGACACGGTCGGGTCGCTCGGTGTGAAGTGGGCGGAGCATCCCACGCATATCGTGTACACCGAGTACTCACGATCGAAGGGTCAATCGTTGCTGAACTCAGTCAATATCCTCGTCGACCTGTTTTTCCGGTGATGTTCATGCAGATCGTCTTTCAGATCGTCGCCATCATCGTCATCGTCGCCGCCGCGATCTTCACGCTCCGAGGCGGCGGCGCCCGGCATCAGGCGCTCCGTCGCATCTTCATGGTGTTCTTCATCGCCGCCGCGGCATCTTCCGTCGCGTTCCCTGGCATCTGGACCTGGATGGCGAAGCTCGTGGGCGTCGGTCGGGGTGCCGACCTGCTGCTGTACATGCTGGTGCTGACCTTCCTCGGCTTCGTTGCGACCACGTACCGGCGCTTTCGGTCGTTGGAGCGGGATGTGACCGAACTTGCGCGCCATCTCGCCCTTGCGGAGGCCGGCGCGGGACAGGCCCGCGACAAGCCCGCCGGCGATACGGAGCCGTCCTGATGCGGCAGGTCTTCGGCGTCTACAGTGATTTCCTTGGCGTACTGCCGTCGAACGCGCGGCGTTTCGTCGCACTCTTCTCGGTGCTGCAAGCGGCGCTCGCTCTCCTCGACGCGCTCGCACTCGGACTGCTTGCGCTCACGATCGCGCCGCTCAGCACGGGTCAGCCGGTGGTTCTCCCGCTCATCGGTGAGCTCGACGATGCCGGCGCGCTCGTCGCGGTCGCCGCGGTGTGCGCGCTGATCATCGCGAAGGGCCTGCTGTCGGTGCTGCTGCTCCGCTGGGCGACTCAGAGATTCGCCCGGTATGAGCTCGAGATCGGCACCCGCTTGTTCCGCGCATTCATGGCTGCGCCTTGGCTCGTGCGCCTGCGGAAGAACTCATCCGATATCGTCCGCTTGGCGGACTCGAGCGTCAACGCGGCCGTGATGAGTTTTCTGCTCCCTGGGTCGACCATCCTCGGTGAGATCGCGAGCCTTGTCGCAATCCTCTTGGTGCTGGTCATCGCGCAGCCTGCCATCGCCCTGGTGACGCTGTTGTACCTCGGGGCGATCGGAGCTGTCCTGTACTTCTGGATCGCCCGGCATGCGCGAACCGCGGGCCGTGTGAATCTTCAATTCACCCTGCAGTCCGGGCGGTTCATCACCGAAATGGTCGGTGCAATGAAGGAGATCACCCTCAGGAACAAGAATGGCGAGGTCGTCGACGTCGTGCGTCGAAGCCGCGAGCACAGTACGAGGGCCCGCGCCAACGTGTACTTCTTGGGGCAGGTGCCTCGTTTCGTGCTCGAGTCGGCCATTGTGGGGGGCTTCGTGCTGGTGGGCGCGGTTGGATTCACGCTTGGCGGTGCCGGCGACGCGATCACTGCGGTAGCCCTGTTCGGTCTCGCGGGATTCAGGATGGCACCCTCGATCATCAGGCTGCAGTCCGTGCTGTCTCAGATGATCTCCGCCGTGCCTCATCCGGTCGCCGTGACCGATGAGATCCGCACCGCCGAGGAGGCATCAGCGGGGCGCGAGGCAGCGGAAGGAGCGCCGTTCCCGACGAACCCGAGGAAACTTGAATTGTCGGAGGTCGTATTCAAGTACTCCTCCGATGCGCGCCCAGCAGTCGATTCCGTGAGCCTGACGATACCGTTCGGAACCACTGCGGCGGTCGTCGGTCAATCGGGCTCGGGCAAGTCCACGCTGGTAGACCTCATTCTTGGATTGATCGACCCGACCGGTGGAACAATCACTGTGGACGGCGCGTCGACGGCGTCGCTGACTCAATCGTGGCGCGAGCGGGTGGCCTATGTGCCGCAAGAGGTAGCGCTGTTCGATGGCACCGTTGCAGAGAACGTCGCGCTCAGTTGGTCGGGGGAGTTCGATCGCGACCGTGTTCGCGCCGCGCTACGACGTGCGCAACTGCTCGACACCGTGGAGAGCCGGGAAGGTGGAATCGATGCGCGGGTCGGAGAGCGCGGGCTCGCGCTTTCGGGCGGCCAGCGCCAGCGTCTCGGAATCGCTCGCGCACTCTACGCCGAACCGCTTGTGCTCGTACTCGATGAGGCGACGAGTGCGTTGGACACCAAAACAGAGGCAGCGGTCATGGAATCGATCCGCGACCTGCGCGGCGACGTCACCCTGGTGATCGTGGCGCACCGACTCGCAACGGTGAAGGACGCTGATCAGGTGTTCTACCTGAAAGATGGTCGGGTTGCTGGTTCGGGTCGGTTCTCAGAGGTCGTCGCGACGGTGCCGGAGTTTGCGCAACAGGCAGCGCTCGCGGGCCTTGTCTGAGACGACTGCCCGGCATTCTCCCGGATTCAGGAGTGATATCTTGGAGCGCTGCGGCTGTGAGGCATGCGCGTCGAAATGCGGGCTGCGGCCCGGACTCACCGCTGGAGGATCCTGAATGACTGCTGCCCGAGAGTACCGCATGTGCACGCGGACGGTCATGGACACGACCGACCCCGACATCACCTTCGACTCCGAAGGGGTCTCGTCGCACGCGCTCCGATACGATCGCGAGTTCGCAGCCATCGTCGACGCTGCTACCAAGGGCGAACGCCTCGGTGAACTGCAGAAGATCGTCGCGGAGATCAAGAAGGCCGGTGAGGGCAAGCCCTACGACTGCATTGTCGGGGTGAGCGGCGGCGTCGACAGCACATACCTCATCCTTCAGGCCGTCAAGCTCGGCCTCAGACCCCTCGCCGTGCACTTCGACAGCGGCTGGAACTCCGAGCTCGCCGTCGGCAACATCAAGAACATCGTCGATCGCCTCGGCCTCGACCTGTACACCGATGTGGTCGATTGGCGCGAAATGCGCGACCTTCAGCTCTCCTTCTTCAAGGCGTCGGTGCCGAATTGCGATATCCCGACCGACCACGCGTTCTCGCGCGTGGCATTCCAGCAGGCTGAGAAGTACGGGATCAAGTACATCCTCGGAGGCAGCAACCTCGCGAGCGAGTCGGTACTGCCGCAGGCGTGGGGTTACAACGCATCCGATGCCAGGCACCTGAAAGCCATCCAGCGAAAGTTTGGCAGCGTGAAGCTCAAGACGTATCCGACGCTCGGGCTGTTCAAGCGACACATCTGGTATGAAGCGATTCGCGGCATCAAGACCGTCAAGATGCTGAACTACCTTCCGTACAATTATGTCGAGGCCAAGGCGCAGATCACTGAGGAGCTCGGGTGGCGCGACTACGGCGGCAAGCACTACGAGTCGGTCTTCACCCGTTACTTCCAGGGCTACTACCTTCCGATGAAGTTCGGATTCGACAAGCGGCTCGCCCACTACTCCTCGCTCATACTGTCGGGTCAGATGACCCGCGAAGAGGCGCTCGAGCTGCTCAAGCAGCCCAACTATCCGGAGGCGCTTCGGAAGCAGGATCACGAGTTCATCGCCAAGAAGCTCGGTGTCTCCACCTCAGAGCTCGAGGAGATATACGCCCGCCCGATCGCTGATCACATGTCCTATCCGAACTCCAAGTGGGCGTGGGATCAGACCCTGAAGCTCGCGCGCCTCGCGGCGAGACTCGTCAAGAGGTTCCGTCGTTGACGGTCTCCATAGTCGACTACGGGCTGGGGAATCTCGGCTCCGTGTTCAACATGCTGAGGCGCATCGGCGAGGACGCACGCATCGTCTCCGAGCCTTCGGAACTAGCCGCGAGCGAGCGACTACTGCTCCCGGGCGTGGGCGCTTTCGATGTGGGCGTCGATCGACTGGAACGCACCGGGTTCGCAGATGGAGTACGCGAGTTCGCAGCGTCCGGCAAACCCTTGCTGGGCATCTGCCTCGGGATGCAACTGCTCTTCGAACGGAGTGAGGAGGGTGGCGCCCGCGGGCTCGGGCTCATGGCCGGCGGCAGCCGCCGGTTCGCCGCTGGTCCGTCGCTGCGGATCCCTCACATGGGCTGGAACTCGATCATTCCAGTCAGAGAAGATCCGCTGCTCAAGGGAGTCGAGGACGACAACCGTTTCTACTTCGTTCACAGCTACCACGTGGTGCCGGACGACCCGGCCCACGTGCTGGCAGAGAGCGACTACGGTGGTCGCTTCGTCGCAATGGTCCGCCACGATAACGTCGCGGGAGCGCAGTTCCACCCGGAGAAGAGCCATGCATTCGGCATGACGGTCCTCAGAAATTTCGCCCAGCAATGAGCGTGTTCCCACGAGTGATCCCTGTGCTCCTCGTCAGCGAGGGCTACCTGGTCAAGCCGGTCAAGTTCTCCGGCGAGCGTTACATCGGCGACCCGATCAACGCCGTCCGCATCTTCAACGAGAAGCAGGTCGACGAGCTCGTCGTGCTCGACATCGACGCCGCAGTGAAGGGCACGGATCCCGATCACAGGCTGATCGAGGAGATCGCCAGCGAGGCGTTCATGCCTGTGGCGTACGGGGGAGGTGTGCGCACATCGGAGCAAGCAAGGCGCATCACTGGCATCGGGATCGAGAAGATCGTGCTGAACACCGCTGCGTTCGAGACGCCCGCGCTCGTCACCGAGATCGCTGAGCTGCTCGGGTCGTCGAGCACTGTAGTCAGCATCGACGCCAAACGCCGTATCACCGGCGGGTACGAGACCTACAGCCGGCGCGCATCGAGAAAGACGGGGCTGAGCCCAGTCGACGCCGCGAAGCGGGCTGTCGAGCTCGGGGCCGGCGAACTGATCGTGTCTTCGATCGATCGCGAGAGCACGTTCAGCGGTTATGACCTCAAGCTCGTGGCGAGCGTCGCCGAGGCTGTGGAGGTTCCGGTCATCGCCCTGGGCGGCGCCTCGGGCCTCAATGACTTCGCGGCGGCGCTGCAGGCGGGCGCGTCCGCCGTCGCTGCTGGAAGCCTGTTCGTGTTGAACGGGAAGCACCGAGCGGTGCTCATCACGTATCCGGGCCAGGCCGAGATCCGGTCGCTCCGGCCGAGCTGAATCGCACATCTCCGATAAGGAAGACGCATGACTGACCCCTCCCGGCCGAGAGTCCTTGTACTGACGTTCACGCCGATCGCGCGAGAGCCCCGAGCCCTCAAGCAGATCCGCCGCTTCGCGAAGGACTACGACGTCACGACAGCGGGATTCGGCGAGGCTCCCGACCCCGACCTTCCTCACATCGAGTTGGAGTCGTCGCCCAAGGTCCGAGGATTGCAGTCCGTGCGAGGCGCGTATCTGCTGATGCTGCTGCTGCGGCTCTACCGGCTGCTGTACTGGACGAACCCTCGGAACACCAGTGCATTCGAGAGGCTCCGCGGAATCGACTGGGATGTGATCGTCGCGCACGATGTGCAGACCGTGCCGCTCGCAACTCGTCTCGCGCCCAACCGGGGTGTCATCGTGGATCTGCACGAGTATGCGCCGCGACAGAATGAGCACTCAGTCGCGTGGCGCCTCCTGATCGGCCCCTACTTCCGCTGGATCCTGCGCAAGCATGTGTCTCATGCTGCGTCGGTCACGACAGTCAGCCAGGGCATTGTGGAAGAGTACCGGCGCGAGTTCGGACTCGAGACTGAACTGGTGGCGAACGCGACTCCGTTCCACGATTTCTCCGTTGGCGAGGTCGGCAGTCCCATACGACTCGTGCACAGCGGAATCCCGGCGCCGGCGCGGAAGCTCGAGGTGATGATCGACGCGGTGAAGGAGACATCGACGGACGTCATCCTCGATCTCTACCTCATCAAGGACGGATCCGAGTACTACGAGCAGTTGAAGCAGCGTGCGGCGGGCAGTCACCGCATCCGGTTCGTGGAGCCCGTGCCGTATTCCGAGCTGCTGCCGACACTCAATACGTACGACGTCGGGCTGAGCGTGATCGCCCCCACAACGTTCAACCTGGCGTGGTGCCTGCCGAACAAGTTCTTCGACTTCATTCAGGCGCGCCTGGGTGTGATCATCGGACCGTCGCCGGAAATGATGCGTTTCGTCGATGAGCACGACATCGGCGCCGTCACCCGCGACTTCTCGGCCGACGCGCTGCGCGAAGTGCTCGATT
Source organism: Ruicaihuangia caeni (assembly GCF_029952955.1). Lineage (GTDB taxonomy): Bacteria > Actinomycetota > Actinomycetes > Actinomycetales > Microbacteriaceae > Ruicaihuangia > Ruicaihuangia caeni. The sequence goes on from NZ_JASATX010000004.1 coordinate 171,615, forward strand.
CCCTCACACCCGAGAAGGTGTCCACGTGGAAGAACGCGTCGCACCATCATGCTCGCGAGCTCTCAAGCGAGAAGCAGGTCGAGATCTGGGCGGCTGAACTTGCGCGCGTCCTCGGGTGAGCCCACGAAGCACGCCCCCTCGAGCGGGGTGACCGCCTCAGCGTCTCGCGACGTCGAGTCTTCCGTAGGGTTCAGACGAGGCGGTGCGTGAGACCGTCGGCAATCAGCTTCTCGGCTATGTTCACAACCTCTGCGCCTTCCGCGAGGGTGACGATGCGAGATGTGTCGCCGGTTGCCACGGCGTCGCGGAAGGCTTCGTGCTCGGACCGAAGAGGCTCCTTCTTGTTCAGGGCATACCGTATGACGTCACCTTCGCTGACACCCCGGAAGGCCGAGATTCCGGGCCAGCTGAGCTGCTCCACGCCGTTGGCGTAATAGGTCAGATCCGCAGTGAGCGTGTCTGCGACAAGAGAGCCTTTCTCACCGGTGACGATGGTGGTGCGCTCCTTGAACGGAGTCAGCCAGTTGACGGTGTGCGACGCGATGGTGCCGTCGCTCAGAGTTCCGATCGCGATGACCATGTCTTCGTGGGGACGCCCGCTGCGGTGCGTCGTGCGAGCGTTGACCGACACATATGACTGTTGGCTCACCCACGCGGTGAGGTCGATGTCGTGCGTGGCGAGGTCCTTGATGACTCCGACATCGGCGATGCGGCCAGGGAAAGGACCCTGCCGCCGAGTGGCGATCTGGTAGATCTCGCCGAGCACGCCGTCCTGCAGGCGGCTTCGCATCGACTGGAGGGCCGGGTTGAACCGCTCGATGTGCCCTACCCCGCCAATCAGCCCCGCGGCGTTGAAGAGTTCCACGAGCTCTCGCGAAGCTTCTGCTGTGTGCGCCACCGGCTTCTCGATGAGCGCGTGCACGCCGCGTTCGGCGAGCATGCGCCCCATATCCAGGTGGTACACGGTCGGCGTTGCGATGACGCAGTAGTCCACCGTGTCGAGAAAAGCATCCAGGTCTTTGGTGACGGGTTTGCCCTCGACCGTCGGATCGACACCGTCTGCCGGGTCGTACACGCCGACGAAGTCGACGCCCTCCAGCGAGTTGAGCACTCGGCAGTGGTTGCGGCCCATCATGCCCAGCCCGAGCACTCCGGCCTTGAGCGCAGCGGTCACGCGCCCGCTCCTGCCACCGCGTTCACGGCCTCCACGACGGCATCGCGCTCGGCGTCTGTCATGGAGGGATACACAGGGAGCGACAGTACCTGCGCCGCAGCCTCCTCGGTCACCGGCAGGTCAGCCTTCTCGGCGAAAGAGGGCAGTCGGTGGATCGGCGTCGGGTAGTAGACGCCAGAGCCGACGCCCCGCTTGGCCAGCTCCTCGGCGAAACGGTCTCTGTCGTGGTCCACTACGCGGATCGTGTACTGGTGGTAGACGTGCACCGCGCCTTCGGCCGTGGGCGGAACGATCACACCCTCGAGATGCTGATCGAAGTACGCCGCGTTCGCCTGCCGACGTGCAGTCCAGCCGGCGAGCTTCTTCAACTGCTCTCTCCCGATGGCTGCGTGGATGTCGGTCATCCGCGTATTGAAGCCGACCACTTCATTGGCGTAGCGGCGCTCCATGCCCTGGTTGCGGAGCACTCGGGCAGCGCGCGCCAGCTCGCTGGAACCGGTCGTGATCATTCCGCCTTCGCCCGAGGTCATGTTCTTCGTCGGGTAGAACGAGAATGAGGCGGCCAGGCCCCAAGCGCCCACCGGCATTCCGTTGACCGAAGCGGCATGCGCCTGCGCGGCGTCTTCGTAGAGTTGCAGGCCGTGCTTGTCAGCGATCTCTGCCAGAGTCACCAGGTCGGCAGGGTGGCCGTAGAGATGCACCGGCATCACGGCTTTGGTGCGGCGCGTGATGGCGGCTTCGACAGCTGCAGGATCGATCGAGAAGTGTTTCGGCTCGATGTCGACGAACACCGGCTTCGCGCCTGCGAGCGCCACGGCGTTCGCGGTCGCAGCGAAGCTGAACGAGGGAACGATCACCTCATCGCCTGCGCCCACGCCACCAGCGAGGAACGCCATGTGAAGTGCCGACGTGCCGGAGTTGACGGCCACTGATTCGCGTCCGGCGACGATCTCGGCGAACTCGGTCTCGAACGCGGCGACTTCGGGGCCTTGAGCCAGCATGCCGGAGCGCATGACGCGATCGACCGCGGCCCGCTCCTCCTCGCCGATCTCGGGCCGTGCTGCTGGAATCATCAGTTCTCCACTTCGATGAGCGTGTTCTCGTCTGTCTGGCGGTACCGATCACCGCTGACCGGACAGATCCAGTCGATGTCGCCGTCACGTCGGAGGGGCTCTCCCGTCTTGCCCACCCAGCCGACGCGCCTGGCCGGGCTGCCGACCACGAGAGCGAAATCTGGAACGTCTTTCACGACGACGGATCCCGACCCGACGAGCGCCCACCGTCCGATGGTCACCGGCGCGACGCACGTGGCACTCGCGCCGATCGACGCTCCTTCGCGGATGTGAACTCCGACCGGGTGCCAGTCATCGGCAGATTTCGGGGAGCCGTCGGCGTTGATTGCGCGCGGGAAGTGGTCGTTAGTCAGTACGACGGCGGGCCCGATGAAGACTCCGTGCTCGAGGCGAGCGGGCTCGTACACGAGCGCATAGTTCTGAATCTTGCAGTTGTCGCCGACATCGACTCCTGGCCCGATGTAGGCACCGCGGCCCACGATGCAGTTCTCGCCGAGGGACGCGTTCTCACGGACCTGTGCGTAGTGCCAGACACGCGACGATGCGGCGATGCGGGCCGAAGCGGCGACGTCAGCGGTCGCATGGATATTGCTCGAGGACAAGCAGGCTCCTAGTCGCGTTAATGAGGGATCAGCGCCCTCAATCCTACGACCGGACCGATTGGGCCGGCTTTGATCCGGAATCGCCCGATCTAGCAGAGGGATTCGAAGGGAAATCACGTACCCTGATTTTCGTGTTCGGGGGGCTGTTGATGAAGCGGGGACGACGGAAAGCACAACGAGTGCCCATTGCGCGGTCGCTCGCCGCGATCACAGCTGCGCTCGCACTCGGCGTGGGGTTGGTCGTCGGTGCGCCGGGCGCGCATGACTCGGCCGAAGCCGCGAACGCTGCTGACTTCGACGCCGGGTACATCATCAGCGACGCGAACTTCTACGACGACGATGCCATGACGCAGGCTGAGATCCAGGCGTTTCTCGAGGCGAACACGGGTACCTGCCGCAACAGCAATTGTCTGCCAGTGCTCCGGGTCGACACTTTCGACCGCGCGGCGAACAACCCCTGCAAGGCGTATCGCGGCGCTCCGGGCGAGAGCGCAGCAGCGGTGATCTTCAAAGTGCAGCAGGCATGCAATATCAGTGCCAAGGTGATCCTCGTCACCCTGCACAAAGAGCAAGGACTCATCGGAAAGACAGCGCCGACCGACCTTGAGCTCCGCAAAGCGATGGGCTATGGCTGCCCAGACACCGCCTCGTGTGATTCGCGGTACTACGGGTTCTACAACCAGGTGTACAACGCCGCCTGGCAGTTCGGCTGGTATCGCATCGGCTACAGCACACCCGGCAGCAGTTTCTACGGCAAGTACCCGCTGGGTCAGATCAGCCAGATCCTCTATCACCCGTACAACAATTGCGGCACGTCTGGCGTTCGAGTTCAGAACTTCGCCACGGCAGCTCTGTACCACTACACGCCGTACCAACCGAATGCAGCGGCGCTCGCCAACCTCTACGGGGTGGGTGACACCTGTTCGTCCTACGGCAATCGGAACTTCTGGCGCATGTACACGGACTGGTTCGGAAGCCCAGTCGCGGTGGACGGTACAGACGCCGTAGCCAAGGCGTTCGCTGACGCCGGCGGACCAGGCGGAGTACTCGGCGCGGTCACGGTCCCGGAGAACTGCGACCTCGGCGACTCAACCTGCTTTCAACGACATGTGAACGGCACCATCTATTGGACGGTCGAGTCCGGGGCTTGGCCGGTCGTCGGCGACTATGTGTCGATCTATGAGGCTGCCGGCGGAGTGTCTGGCCCCATGGGGCCCCCGATTGCAGCAGCAGTCACGGTGGCTTCGACGCCCAATGGTCCGGGAGCGGGTCAGCAGTTCAAGTACGGCACCATCTACTCGTCCGCCGCGGGCGCCTACGCCGTGTGGGGCGGCATACGGACCAAGTGGTGGAGCCTCAACGGAAATCAGGGAGAACTGGGATGGCCGACCAGTTCGCGGGCCTGCCTTGGCGCGCACTGTTGGCAGAACTTCCAAGCCGGGATCGCCTTCGAATCGCAAGCGGTGGTGAAGGGCGGATATCTCTCGTTGTACTCCTCCCTCGGAGGACCTCGCGGCTCGCTCGGTCCTGCGACCAGCGACTACGTTGACGTGCCTGACTCTGGAAACGGCGTCGGCGGCGGCCAGCAGTTCGTCAACGGCACGGTGTACAGCAGCGCTGCCGGAACGTATCCGGTGCTTGAGCCCGTGCGGACTCACTACTGGCGTGCGGGGAGCAACCAGGGCGTATTCGGCTGGCCGACTGCGGCTCAGCAGTGTGTCAACGGTCGTTGCTGGCAGCCGTTCGCCGGCGGGATCGTCGTGTCGGACGGGATCACGCTGAACAAGGCGTACTCCGACGTGTTCATCGCCACAGGTTCCGCCTCGGGGACCCTCGGGATGCCGACGAGTGCCTTTGTCGAGGTGCCGTCGACGCCGAACGGGCCTGGTTCGGGCCAGCAGTTCGAGCGCGGGACGATCTACTCGAGTGCTGCGGGCACGTTCCCTGTGTGGGGTGTGGTTCGCGCCGAGTGGTGGCGAACCGGTGGGAACATGGGCGCGCTGGGCTGGCCTGTGGCGAACCCGGTGTGCTCCGGCGGTGTGTGCAGTCAGGAGTTCCAGAACGGGGTGGTGGTGCAGACCTCAGCCACCACGGCGGTCGTCACGCTGAGGGTTCATAGCAGCTACAGCGCTACGCACTCGGCCTTCAAAGCCGAGCTCGGGATGCCGACGAGTGCCTTTGTCGAGGTGCCGTCGACGCCGAACGGGCCTGGTTCGGGCCAGCAGTTCGAGCGCGGGACGATCTACTCGAGTGCTGCGGGCACGTTCCCTGTGTGGGGTGTGGTTCGCGCCGAGTGGTGGCGAACCGGTGGGAACATGGGTGGGCTGGGCTGGCCTGTGGCGAACCCGGTGTGCTCCGGCGGTGTGTGCAGTCAGGAGTTCCAGAACGGGGTGGTGACGCAGACCTCAGCCACCACGGCGGTCGTCGCTCCGCCCGTCCATCCTGACTACGCCGCGACCTATGCAGCGCACTCAGCCGAACTCGGTGCTGCAACCAGCGCATTCGTCCGCGTGGAAACGCCGAACGGCCCAGGGGGAGGGCAGCAGTTCCAGCGCGGCACCATCTATTCCAGCGCAGCCGGCACCTACGCGGTGTGGGGGGAAGTGCGCTCGTACTGGTGGAGTGCCGGTGGAAACATGGGCTCCTTCGGGTGGCCGACCGCGGATCCCTCCTGCTCCGGCGGTCTCTGCACTCAGTCATTCCAGGGTGGAACAATCACCAGGTGACTTCCAGCACCGCTGCGCCGCAGGTAGCGGCGAGTTCCAGCGCGCCGATCAAGCGCGCGCCGTTCCGCACAGACATCCAAGGTCTTCGTGCGGTGGCCGTGCTGCTCGTGCTGGTCTTCCACACCGGAGTGCTGGGACTCGAGGGCGGGTATGTCGGTGTCGACGTGTTCTTCGTCATCTCGGGCTTCTTGATCACCAACCACCTGCTCAGCTCGTTGGCGAGGGACGGACGGCTGGACTTCGGCCTGTTCTACGCGAGGCGGGTCAGGCGCATTCTCCCGGCATCCTTCGTCGTCCTGGTGCTCACCCTGGTCGCCTCGGCGGTCTTCATGCCGCCGGCCCTGCGTCCTTCGACCCTGATCGACGCCGTCTGGACCGCCTTCTATGTTCCGAACCTCGCGTTCGCGGTCGAGGGCACGGAATATCTCGCGGAGACCGCCCCGTCGCCTTACCAGCACTACTGGTCGCTCGGCGTCGAAGAGCAGTTCTACTTGTTCTGGCCGCTGGTGTTATTCGTCGTCTGGCTGATCGCTCGAAAGTCGCGTCGAGCGACTGCGGCGATCGTGGCCGTGCTCATGCTCATCTCTTTCGCTGTCGGGTGGTGGCTCACGTACCGTTCGCAGCCTTGGGCGTTCTTCAGTCTTCCCACCAGGGCCTGGGAACTCGGAGCCGGCGCTGTCATCGCGATCGGCGGCCCGGCGCTTGCAGAGCGGATTCATCCTGTAATTCGGGCCATCCTGGCTTGGGCTGGACTCGCCGCGATCTTCACGGCCGCTCTTCTCTTCGACGCCACAACGGCGTTTCCTGGTGTGGCTGCGCTGGTGCCGGTGCTCGGCACCGCGGCGGTGATCTTCCTGCTCCAGGTCGAGACCCCGTATTCTCCCGGGCGTCTCCTTAGCCTGCGGCCGGTGATGTGGGTCGGTGCGATCTCCTACTCCTTGTACCTGGTGCATTGGCCGCTGCAGGTCATCCCCGCGGCCGCGGCCGGCCGCCCGCTGGACCCTGTCTGGCCGATCCTGCTCGCGCTGATCGCCGTGCCGCTCGCTTGGCTGTTGTACGAGTTCGTCGAGAACCCTGTTCGTCGCAACCGGTGGCTCAGCGCACTTCGTCCGCGCTGGAATCTGGCGATGGCGCTCGGGGCCTCTGGTGCTTCGGCAGCGCTGGCGATCACTGCGATCGGCCTCGCGGGCACGGTTCCCAGCGACTCCGGGCGACAGGGCGACGCCTCGGTCACCGTCGCGGACTCCGGGGAGCCCCGATTCACCGACTTCGTGCCCAGCAACCTCGAGCCCTCGCTCGCGGAGGTTTCGGACGACATTCCGAGGATCTACCCCGACGGTTGCCACCTGGACGTCTCGCAGACCGGTGTGCAACGGTGTTCGTACGGCGATACCGACTCCGACACCGTGGTCGCGCTCTTCGGTGATTCGCACGCCGCGCAGTGGTTCCCCGCGCTCGAGCGCCTTGCGATCGAGCACTCGTTCCGGCTCGACAGCTACACGAAGTCGTCCTGCCCCTCGGTGGAAGTTCCCATCACGACGAGGGGCGTGCCCTACTCGGAGTGCGAGACCTGGCGGAACGCCGTGATCCAGCACCTGAATGCCGAGCCGCCACAACTCGTCGTGCTCTCCAACATGGCCAACCAGCCCGACCAGCCCGACGGTGGTCTCACGCCGACAAGATGGTCCGACGGCGTCCGCTTGGTCGTCGACCGTCTTGCGCTCAGCGAGGTCCTCGTGATCAGTGACACCCCGAATGTCGGCGCCACTCCCGCGATCTGCCTTTCGGCTCACCTCGACGACGCGCGCGCCTGCGATGTCGACCCGAAGACTGCGCTCGACCGGGAGTGGATCACCGCCGAAGCGGATGCGGCCGAATCGGCAGGCGCCACGGTGGTGGCCCTTGACGACCGGCTCTGCGCCCCGAATGCCTGCGGAATGATCGTGGGCACCACCCTGCTCTACCGGGACGCCCATCACCTGACCGCGACCGCGGCGGCGCAACTCGCGGAGCCGCTCTGGGCCCACCTCCGTCGGCTCCTTGGATGGCCGTCCTTAGACTGAAGCCGTGAGAGTCCTCGTCACCGGCGGTGCCGGCTATATCGGTGCGCATGTCGTGAGGCTTCTCGCGCAGCGCGGCGACACGCCGATCGTCGTCGACGATCTCAGCACAGGCGACCGCGACCGCGTAGGAGGCGCTGAGTTTCACGAACTCGACCTCACTGCGAGCGATGCGAATCAGCGACTCGAAGCGCTCCTGCGCGATGCTCGCGTCGACGGGGTCGTGCACTTCGCAGCGAAGAAGCAGGTGGGCGAGTCGGTCGAGCGGCCACTGTGGTACTTCGAGCAGAACGTGGGCGGCCTGGTCAACCTGCTGCGAGCTGTTGAGACGGTAGGAGTCGAGCGCTTCGTGTTCTCGTCGTCGGCCTCGGTGTACGGCCACGCCGACGACGCCCTGGTGTCTGAAGCCTCGCCGACCCGGCCGGTCAATCCCTACGGTCAGACGAAGCTCGCGGGGGAGTGGCTGGTCGGCGATGTCGCCGCTGCGGGCGCCCTTCGTGGCGCGAGCCTGCGCTACTTCAACGTCGCCGGCGCAGGGTGGCCTGATCTCGGCGACACGGCGGTGCTGAACCTCGTTCCGATGGTGATCGAGCGCATCGAGGCGGGCGAGTCGCCGCGCATCTTCGGCGACGACTATCCGACAGCCGATGGCACGTGCGTGCGCGACTACGTGCATGTGCTCGACCTCGCTGAGGCCCACCTCGCGGTGCTCGACGCGCTTGCCGATGGTCCGGCCCGGCATGAGGTGTTCAACATCGGCACGGGGCTCGGCTCATCTGTGCGCGTCATCGTCGATCAGGTGTTGCGCGAAGCCGGGTCGACCCTCGAGCCCGAGGTGCTGGCGCGTCGCGCAGGCGATCCGCCCGCACTGGTGGCGGACGCGTCGCGCATCGAGCAGCGCATCGGCTGGCGGGCCCAGCGCGGCGTCGCAGAGATCGTCGCCTCGGCGTGGTCGGCGCACCGCTACCGTTGAAGCCGTGCCCTACTCCGTCTCCGTCGCGCTGTGCACCTACAACGGCGAACGATACGTCGATGAGCAGGTGCGCAGCATCCTCTCGCAGAGCCGGCTCCCTGACGAGGTAGTCGTCGCAGACGACGGTTCGACCGATCAGACCCTCGCCATCATCCGTGTCGCCTTTGAAGGGTCGAGCGTGCGCCTGGTCGTGCTCGAGCCCGAGGAGTCGCCGCTCGGGGTCACCGCCAACTTCGAACGCGCCGTGCGTGCCTGCTCGGGCGATCTGATCGCCCTCTGTGACCAGGACGACGTCTGGCACTTCGACCGCCTCGATCGCGCGCTGCGCGAATTCGACCAGTCGCCCCGGCTGCTGCTGCAGCACAGTGATGCCAGACTGACGGATGCCGACGGCCGGCCCCTCGGCGTCACGCTCTTCGAAGGGCTCAGCATCTCGCCCGCCGAGCTGGAGCTCATCGGCCACGGCCGTGCTTTCGACGCCTACCTGCGACGGAACCTCGCCACCGGTGCAACGGTGGTGTTCCGGCGCTCCTTGCTCGAAGCGGCCTTGCCCTTTCCCCGTGAGTGGGTGCATGACGAGTGGCTCGCGATCATGGCCGCGGCGATCGGCACGACGCAGGCGCTCGAAGCGCAGCTGATCGACTACCGCCAGCACGGCAGCAACCAGATCGGCGTGCAGAAGCCGACGCTGCGCTACAAGATCGGCCGGATGCTGGAACCCCGCGCCGATCGCTATCAGCGCCTTGCCGAGCGCTCCGCCGTGCTGCGGTCGCGCCTCGAAGCGCTCTCTGCGGCTGGTGCCGGTGCTCGTGCCGGTGCCGGTGCGTCCTCTGTCGACGAGCGTGTGCTGCGCCTGGCGCGCCAGAAGGCTTCGTTCGAGGCGGCTCGTGCCCACTATCCTCGCGCCCGCCTTTTGCGCCTCGGGCCGGTGCTGCGTCAGTGGCGGCGTGGCTCGTATCGCGTGCTCTCGAGCCAGGGCGACCTCGACATCGCTCGCGACGTGCTGCAACCCGCCTGAGATCGAGCCCGGCGAGGCGTCGACACGTGACATTGTCCGCGCGAGCCTCCTCCACATGCAGACCCTTGCGAGAGCTATCCGGAGTTTGCGCGGCAATCGCCCACGCGACGATGGAACGGCCTAGCCTTTCTCGATCACATGACTGACAATCGAAGGGTGATCACCGTGACCGAGCCTCAAGTCTGGGTGCTGATCGGCGTGTTCGCCGCCGGTCTGCTCGGCATGCTCACGCTGCTCTCGACGATGTTCGTCAAGCTCGTTCAGTCCGGTTTCGACAGTCTCCGCTCCGAACTCCGCTCTGAGATCACGGGGCTGAGCGAAACGATGAACCGCCGCTTCGACTACCTGGATCGCGACGTCCAGGCGCTGACACGCCGCGTCTTCGGCGACCCCGACCAGTAGGCGAACGCCTACGTCAGCGGGTCTTGCTCGAGGGGCCGCTGGAACGCGTTCCGCCAACTGAGCCGTTGCGAGGCCTTCACGCAGCAGACGACGAACACCAGCCATCCGAACTCGTACAGGATGCTGCTCTCCGCCAATGCCGAGGTCATGAGCGCGGCGAGCACGACCGCCGGCCAGGTGTAGACCACGCTTCGCTGGCGGGCGCCGAGCAGCCACGAACGCGCGAACGCGAGCGCCAGCATCCCGACGAAGGCGGCGATCCCCACGAGCCCGAGCTGGAACCAGACGTCGAGGTAGGCGTTGGCCGCTGACGTGAGCGTCTGCCGGCTCACCGTGTTGAACAGTGAGAACGGCGAGATGCCGGCATCCCACTGGCCGATCCAGCCCCACCCCTCGAGAGGGTGGAGCGGCACGAGCGCCCACACCTGTTGCCACAGCCTCAGCCGCAGATTCAGATCGCCGGTCGCGTTCAACGCTGTGACGATAGGGGACCGCAGCATCCACACCGCCAGGGCGATCAGAGCGGCGGCCCCGAGGATGGCGAGTTGCCAGAAGGTGCGCTGCGCCGGCTTCAGCCGACGCACCCCATAGAGCACTGCGGTGGCCGTGATTGCGACGGCGGCAGTGCCGAACGACACGGGCGAGCGAGCCAGCAGCAGCGTCAAGCCGGCCGCAGCGAGCGACCCGACCGCGAGCCCGCGCGAGATGGACTGCGTGCGCCATTCGATGGTGAAGGTGATGCCGGCGATCACGGCGAGCAGACCGACCTCGTGGTGGCTGCCCACGATGCCCTGAATCGGTCCGCCGCGCGCGATGTGTCCCCTGATGTCAAGAAACGCGATGGGCACATCGATCAGCAGCCCGCTGAGCACTTCGAGGGCGAGCGAGAGGCCGAGCGTCGCTCTGAGCACATCTCCGGCCGCGCGGATGATCTGGATCGTGTCGCGTGTCAACGCCACCATGAGGCCGAGTGCGGTGAACGCCAGCAGATAGGCCACACCGCCGAGCGTTTCCTGCCGGTACTGACTCCAGAACACGGAGAGGGTCGCCCAGCCGAGGAAGACGAGCATCGAGATCGGCACGACGGCGAGCCACTCGACTGTGGCACGCCGAGCGATCAGCGATCCGGCGCACAGCGGCACGAGCGTCACGAGCATCGCGATCAGCCCGGCCTCGCCGATCATCCGCTCCAGCGCGAATGCGAACACCCCGAGCCCCAGCGCGGTCGTCGTCAAGGCCGCAGCCAGCCGCGCATCGCCGAAGAACGCCTTCAGCGAGCTGCGGATCGAAGCGTGGCGGCTCATCGGCACCACGCTACCTGTGAGTGCGCCTGCCGACCGTGCGCCGAGCGGTGTGCCCGGCGCGCAGAAGGCTGGGGCGATCGAGCGGCATCACGGCCGCCATCAGCGCAACTCGGGATCCCTGAACTCGCGCGCGCTCAGACCGATCGCGAGCATGGCGAACACGACCCACCACCCCTCGACGAGCAAGTGGCTCTCCGACACCGATTGCACCACCAGGAACACCACCACCAGCAGCGGCAGCAGCGTCTCGGGCTTGAACGGGCGGGGGTCGGTCAGCGAGCGCCGCGGCCGACTCGTCGCGGCCAGCCAGGCCCGCATGAACACGCGAGCGACGAGCATCGCGAAGACGAGCACGCCGATGAACCCCAGTTGCAGCCACACGTCGAGCCACGCATTGTGCGCGTGCAGTTGCTCGACCCCGTTCACGACGACGAGACCGTCGAACGGCTCGGTCCACGGCATCCAATACCCGGTCCAGCCCCACCCGACCACCGGATGCTGGGCCGCCAGGCCCACGACGGTCTCCCAGATGCCGGTGCGGCCGGTCAGGGTCGAGTCCTTGCCGAACAACTCGAGCGCCGGCTCGGCGAAGAAGGCGATCACGGCGATCACGATCCCTGCCGCTCCCAGCATCACGCGAGTCAGGATGCCGCGGGCACGCCTCGTGCTCGTGCGCCGGGTGGCGAGAGCGAGCACCAAGGCCACCGCCGTGGCGAGCAGTGCCACGATCACTCCTGCCGAACGGGTGAGCGCCACGATCGTGAGCGCGAGCAGCGCCCATGCTCCGTGCCAGACGCGCACGTGTCGGTCGCGCCACCACTGCAGGCCGAACGCGATGAGAGCGATGGCCGCCGCGGTGCCCAGCATGGTGGAGTTGCCGAGCACGCCCTGGATCTTGCCGTCGACGAACAGCACGTTCCTCGACCACATCTCGAGCTTCAGCAGATCGTCGGGCGACTTGTCCATCCAGACGGGCCCGATCGGATGCCGGATGAACCAGGCCACGACGAGCTCGAACACGATCGAGAGCCCAAGCAGCCACCGTGACATCAACGCAAGCGCATCGAGCATCTGACTGCGCGTCAGAAGGGTTGCCAGCGGCATGGCGGCCACTACGGCGGCGACCAGCAGCGATAGCCCCAGCAGCGTCTCGAGTCGGTAGTGCGACCAGATGAGGCTGAGTGCGGCGAGGATCAACCAGAGCCGCAGCGAATACGGCACGGCGCCCCACGGGACGCGGCGCCGCTCGCGCACGAGCCAGACGATCGCCGTGAGCAGACCGGCGATGACGATCGCGCCCCACGCCCACCAGCCAAGGCCGTTGCGAAGAGCCGGACCGCCGACGCCCGTGAACAGCAGGGCGGCACCGAGCATGACTCGCCCGTCGCGCAGCGGAGGGAGCCGGATGCCGCGGCCATCGGCCAGCCGCACGGGCTCAACCGGCCGCGGCGCGACGTGCGCGGCATCCGCTCGTTCCCTCATGATTCGAGCGTACTGGGGTGCCTCGACGACGTGGGTTCTACAGCTGCGCGAGCAACCACGCGTCGACGTGCTGCATGGCGGCGAGTACGCCTCCGATCACCACTGCGTCAGTGCCGAGCGCACTCGGCAGCACGCGCGTCGGCATGTCGAGTTCAGCCAGGATGCTGCGTGTCGCCGGCGCAGTCAGCAGTCCACGGCCGATGCCGCCACCGACGACAATCGCATCCGGGTCAGCGAAGAGCGCGATCTGTTGCAGCACGGTGCGCAGCGTGCTCGCCGCCCATTCGAGAACCGCGGTTGCGTGCTCGTCGCCGCTGAGCGCGGCGGTGAACAACTCGGCGCCCGTGAAGACGCGGCGCGCACCTCCCCGCAACTGGTACTGACGCACGAGGCCGTCGGCAACGAGTGACTCTCCGAGTGTCGTTCCAATCGAGCTGTACTTCGCTGGAAGCGCTGCCGGCCATCGCATGAGTCGCCCGAGTCGTCCGTGAGCACCCGTCACGAGTCTTCGGTCGATCGTCATGCCGGCACCGACGCCGATACCTACTTCCACCACGACCAGCAGTTCAGCGTCAGGGCAGGTCCCTCGCTCGCTGTTCTCTGCGAGTGCCGAGAGATGGTTGTCTTGCCGCACGTCGAAGCGGCAGCCGAATTCGCTCTCGAGCGCGGACCGCAGCGGTGTGCCCGACCAGCGGTGCGCGAGCCATGGCTGCACGAGAGAACCGGTGTCGTCGACCACCGATGGCACTCCAACGCCCGCGGCGACGAGGGGTCGGCCGTGGGCGTGCACCGTCAGGAGGTCACGGAGCACGTTCTGCAGTCCACCGCTCAGGTCTCCGTGCAGCTCGACGGTCGGCAATTGCGCCGTAGCGACTGTGACACCTGTCAGCGAAGTCATCGCGACTCGCGTGGTCTCGCTTCCCACATCGACTCCCGCGAGCAGCGCACGCTCATCGCGGAAGCGGAACCGGACAGTGGGTCGCCCTCTGCGTTGGGGCGACTCGGATTCACCGGAGGGTGCCACGAGGTCGAGCGCCGACAGCTCATCGACCAGGCGGTGCACCGATTGCACAGCGAGCCCGGTCTCTGTCGCGAGCTCCGCTCGTGACCACGCGGTTCCCTGCCGGAGGGCGCCGAGCAGCTGCAGCAGGTTGTTCCGTCGCAACGAGCTGGCGTTGATCGTGCCATCGGCCAGGATCGCGTTCGGCTGCAGCGGACTCATCCCACCCCGTTCTCGTCACGTCGGCGATCCGGCAACCGGGCTCGTCGCTGAGCATCCAGATGCGCCAACTAGTTCACACTCAAAGATTAATGACTCAACGGTAGACCATTCCGTCCGTTTTGAGTCGGGTTTCAAGGTGTTGTAGTTTTCTCCTACGCTGTGAATAAATAGGGCTCCTCGATGGGGAGGCCCGCCCAAACAGAAGGACACGACTCATGCGTGCGTTCCACAACGCGAGCAAGGCGGCGCTTGTCGTCGCTGCTGCGGCACTTGTTCTCACCGGTTGCGCCACCGACGCGGGAGGCGGTGACTCGAGCGAGCGGCCCGACGGCGTTCCGGCCGCCGGCGAGAGCCGCCACATCGACGAGATCCTCGAGCGCGGCACCATCCGCGTCGGTGTTCTCGCCGAGTTTCCCTGGCTCGTGCTCGACAAGGAGGGCACCGACAACTACCGCGGTCCGTCCTGGACCCTCGCGAACCACTACGCGGATGCGCTCGGTGTCGAGCTCGAAGTGGTTCCCGTCTCGAACGACACCAAGGTGCCGCTCGTGCAGCAGGGCGGCGTCGATATCACGATCGGCCCGCTCAACGAGACCGACGAGCGCCGCAAGGTGATCGACTTCGTGACCTACTCGCAGTCGTCGGCGTGCCTCTACGGGCTCAAGACGAACCCCCGTGTCGCCGCGGTCGAGACCGTCGCCGACCTCGAGGCGGCGAGCGAGATGAACATCGCCTACTACGTCGGGCAGCCGTTCGGCCCGTGGCTCGCAGAGGACTTCCCGAACGCCGAGATCCGTTCGGTGCAGGGATCGGGCAGTGACGCTCCGATCGAGGAACTGCTCTCGGGCCGTGCCGACCTCGTGCCGGCGGATGCTGCAAAGGCGCCCAAGCTCGCAGGCGAGTACGGCGACATCGTGAGCGTGCCCCGCAACTGCGCCGAGTCGAACCTCATGCCGACTCCCGTAGGCCACGGCGTGTCGAAGGACGACCCCGTGTTCCGCGATTTCCTCACCGCGATCGCCGAGGAGCACGCCGACGAGGTGCGTCAGGTCGAACTCGACCTGGTCGCCGAGTTCATGAGTGCCCTCGACAGCTGACGCTCCGTCGGAATAACCGGTACCGCTTCACGTCATGTTCGACGTCTTCTTCGACTACCGCGGCCTCTTCATCGAAGGGCTGCTCGTCACCCTTCAGCTGAACGCCATCGTGGTCGTGCTCAGTGTGGCGGGCGGCGCCCTCATCGGCGTCGCCCGCCACTACGGCGGCAAGATCGTGCGGGTGGTGCTCGGCATCCCGGTCGACATCCTGCGTTCGATTCCGCTGCTGGTCGTGCTGATCTGGGTGTTCTTCGCGTCACCCATGGTGTTCGGCACGCGCTACATCGACCCGTTCGTCGCCGCGGTGATCGGCCTCAGCCTCACGCAGGGCGCCTACATCTCCGAGATCGTGCGCGGCGGCCTCGCCTCGGTGCGCTCGACCCAGACGCGTGCGGGTCTCGCCCTCGGCATGACTCGCACCCAGGTCGTGACGCGTGTCGTCGCGCCCCAGGCGCTCATCCGGATGCTGCCGCCCATCGGCTCACAAGTGGCGATCGGCATCAAAGACTCGACGCTCGCCAGCGTGATCGCTGTGCCGGAGCTGTTCCGTCAATCGCAGATCGTGATCGGTGACTCCATGCAGCCGTTCGTCGTGCTCACCACGCTCATGGTCTTCTACTTCGTGCTCGTCATGATCGTGGTGCGGCTCATCGACATGCTCTATACCCGCGTCGCGGCGAGGGGAGCCTCATGATCGCCCGCACAGTCGGCTTCGAGTGGGATGCCTTCGGCTCGAGCTTCGCCCCATTGCTCGAGGGCGCGGTGATGACCGTCGTCTTGACGGTGGTCGTCATGCTGCTCAGCGTGCCGATCGGCGTGGGGCTCGCCCTGCTCCGGCTCAGCCGGCACAAGGTGGTGCGAGCGATCGCGACCGGGTGGGTCGAGGTCTGGCGCGCGACGCCCGTGCTGCTGCAGCTGTTCTGGGTGTTCTACGTGCTGCCCGCGCTCACCGGCATCACGCTTTCGCCCTTCTTGGTCGCGATCGTCGCGTTCACCGGACACGTCTCTGCATTCCTCTCCGAGACGTTCCGCGCCGGCATCGCCTCGATCCGACCGCAGCAGCGGCAGGCGGCGCTCTCGCTCGGTATGACACCGGCGCAGTCATTCATCGTCGTCGTCGGCCCCCAGGCCTGGTGGCGAATTCTGCCCGCGTTCGCGAATACCTGGGTGTCGTTGTTCAAGGACACAGCGCTGGTGTCAACGATCGCGGTCGCCGACATCTCCTACATCGGCCTGCAATTGCGTCAGGAGACCTTCATGACCCTGGAGGTGCTGACCGCGATGGCGCTGATGTACCTCGCTCTCGGCTACCCCCAGGCCAAGCTCGCCGACTGGCTGGAACGCAGATTTGGAGTCAAGGAATGACTGATTCGCTCGACACCCGGAAGATGGCGATGAGTGGCGCGGAGCCGTTGGTGCTGCTCGACGGGATCAGCCACGCGTACCCGAATGGCAAGGTCTCGCTCACCGAGCTGAGCTTCGCGGTGCATCCCGGCGAGGTCGTCTGCCTGCTCGGCCCGAGCGGCTCGGGCAAGTCGACCGCGATCCGTTGCGTGAACATGCTTGAGCCGGTCACTGCGGGCCGCCTCGTCTTCGAGGGAATCGACGTGACGGCGAAGGATGTGAACCAGGTCGAGGTGCGCAAGCGCGTCGGCATGGTGTTCCAGAACTTCGAGCTCTTCCCGCACATGAGCGTGCTGAAGAACGTCGCCATCGGGCCCATCGTGTCGTTGAAGCGTCCGAAGGCCGAGGCGTACGACCTCGCGCGCGAGCTGCTCGCCAAGGTCGGGCTCTCGGACAAGGGCGATGTGCTGCCTTCGCAGCTCTCCGGGGGGCAGCAGCAGCGGGTCGCGATCGCTCGTGCGCTCGCGATGCAGCCCGATGTGATGCTCTTCGACGAACCGACCTCTGCGCTCGACCCCGAGATGGTAGGCGAGGTGCTGGCGGTCATGCGCAAGCTGGCCGAGGAGGGCATGACCATGGTGGTCGTCACGCACGAGATGCGGTTCGCCCGGAACGTCGCCGACTGGGTCGTCGTGATGGAAGACGGCCGACTCGTCGAAGAGGGCACCCCCGAGCGCATCTTCGAGCAGCCGCGCATGGAGCGCACCAGGGCCTTCTTCGGAAAGCTCGAGGAGCAGGACGGCGTGCTGCCGACCGGTTGAGTCGACAGTTCCACGGCACTCCCGGCATCCGCTCGGATGCAGAACGCGCACGGCCTGCCAGAGACACGGCCGAAGAGAGAAATGAGAATCGACGAAATGACCGACACCGCCGTGGCCGCGCCGACCGTGTTCCACCGCGACCTGCTTCGTCCGCACAAGGCGATCGCGCGTGCCGACGGCATGTACCTCTACGACGCCGACGGCAAGCGCTACCTCGACGGGGTCGGCGGGGTCGCCGTGAACATCATCGGTCATGCGGTGCCCGAGATCACCGCCGAGATCGACCAGCGCCGAGAGCAGCTGAGCTTCTCGTACGCGGCGGTGTTCAGCAACCCGTGGCAAGAGCAGCTCGCCGAGTCGATCCTCGAGATGTCGCCGTTCGACCGGGGCTCGGTGTTCTTCGCCTCCGGCGGTTCCGAAGCGAACGAGATCGCGATCAAGTTCGCCCGGCAGTACCACCTCGAGCGCGGCAACGCGCGCAAGTGGAAGGTGATCAGCCGCTGGCAGGCCTACCACGGCAACACGTTCGCGACGCTCGGCATCTCTGGCCGGCCGAGCTGGCGCAGCGGGTTCGACCCGTACTTCGCGCCGAACCCGCGCGTCAGCGCGCCCTACGGCTATCGCGCCCCGGTCGGGCTCAGCGATGAAGCGCTGCTCGACTACTGGATCGAAGAGTTCGAGCGCGTGGTCTTCCACGAAGGCGCCGAGACGATCGCGGCGTTCATCGCCGAACCGGTGCTCGGCTCATCGCTGGTCGGCGTCGTGCCGCCGGCCGGGTATTACGAGCGCATCCGCGCGATCTGCGACCGCCACGACATCCTGTTCATCGCCGACGAAGTGCTCGCCGGCTACGGACGCACCGGCAAGAACTTCTCGATCGATCACTGGAACGCGATGCCCGACATCATCACCGCGGGCAAGGGCATCGGCTCGGGCTACGTTCCCATCGCCGCGGTCGTGCTGTCTGAGCGCGTCGCCGACGCGTTCGCCTCAGGGTCGGGATCGCACACCCAGGGATACACCTTCAGCGGCATGCCCATGGCGTGCTTCATCGGCACCAAGGTGCACGCGTACCTGACCGAGCATGGGCTGGTCGAGCGCTCGGCGCGCATGGGCGAGTATCTGCACGCCCGCCTGCGCGAGATGCAGGGGCGCGTCGAAGCGGTGGGCGAGGTGCGGGGCATCGGCTTGCTCGGCGGTGTCGAGCTCGTGGCCGACCGTGCGACACGGGCGCCGTTCTCCGCGTCTGAGCGAGTGGCTCGCCGGGTGGTCGACGCGTGCGAGCAGCGTGGCCTGGCGCTGCTGCCCGGGTCACCCGACGCCGACTTCGGCAATGGCGGCGACCTCATCCAGATCAGCCCCGCCTATGTCATCGACGAGGCGCAGATCGACGAGCTCGTCGGCACGCTCGAAGAGGCGATCGTCGAAGTCGCCGCCGCGCGATGACGAAGCGCGACGGTGGCAGCGGGGCCGGCGGTGACGACCGCGCGGAGCAGGGCGGTGTCATGATCGGCGCGATCGCCGACGACTTCACGGGCGCGACCGACCTCGCGTCGAACCTCGTGCGCAGCGGGTACAGGGCAGTGGTCGTGACGGATGCTGGAGCCGTGTGCGGCGCCGCGGCATCCGGCGCCGATGCCATCGTGGTCGCGCTGAAGTCGCGCACCGCACCGGTCGCCGATGCCGTCTCGCACAGCCTCGATGCACTCACCGCGCTGCGTGACGCCGGCTCAGAGCGCGTCTACTTCAAGTACTGCTCGACGTTCGACTCGACGCCCGAGGGCACCATCGGACCGGTGCTCGACGCGCTCATGGAGGCGCTCGACGTGCGCTCGACGATCGTGGTGCCGTCGTTCCCAGCGAACGGTCGCACGGTGTACAAGCAGCACCTCTTCGTGCACGGCGAACTGCTCGAGCATTCGCCCATGCGCCATCACCCGCTCACGCCCATGACGCGGTCGAACGTCATCGAGCTGCTGCAGCCTCAGAGCGGCCACCGCGTGCTCGGCACCGACCTGCAGCAGGTGCACGGCGGTGCGTCGGCCCTCGCCGAGGCATGGCAGCGCGAGACCGACGCTGAGAAGCGTACGGTCTTCGTCGTCGATGCGGTGACGGATGCCGACCTGCACGCGATCGCCGCAGCATCCGCGTCGATGCCCTTGATCTCGGGCGGGTCGGGGCTCGCGCTCGGCCTTCGCGGGCCGCACGGCGACTCGGCGACGGCGGCCCTCGTGCCGGCGGCCGATGGACGGCGCGTGGTGCTCGCCGGCAGCGCTTCGGCGGCGACGCGCGGGCAGATCGCGCATGCGCTCGAGCGGTCGCCGGGGCTGCAGCTCGACATCGCTGCACTCAAGGCGGGATTCAACGGTGAGATCGCCCGGGTCGTCGACTGGGCTCGCGGGGCGTGGAACGCCGATGAGTCGGCCGCGCCCGTCGTCTACGCCACAGGCCCGGCCGATCAGGTCGACGCGAGCCGCGACTCGCACACCGATGACGGGGCGCTCATCGAGCGGGCCCTCGCCGAACTCGCGCAACGATTCGTCGAGGCCGGGGTGCGCCACTTGCTCGTCGCCGGGGGCGAGACCTCTGGCGCAGTCGTAGCCGCGCTCGGTGTCTCGGCGCTCGAGTTCGGCGGCGAGATCAGCCCGGGTGTCGCCTGGGTGTCTGGTTCCGGCGCGGGGGGAACGCGCGTGAACCTCGCCCTGAAATCGGGCAACTTCGGCCGCACCGATATGTTCACGAGCGCGTGGGGACTGCTGCCGTGAGCGGGCCGGTCGCATCGGTGCAGCAGACAGAGGCCGACCTCGACGCCGCGCGCCGCGCATTGGTCGCAGCGGGAGCCAAGGTGGTCGCGCTGGGGTTGAGCCCCGGCACCTCGGGCAACCTCAGTGTGCGCTTCGGCGACCGCGTGCTCATCTCGCCGACCGGCGTATCGCTCGCCGATCTGACGACGGAACGCATCACGCTCATGGATGCCGGCGGAGCCCACCTCGACGGCCCGCCCCCGTCGAAGGAGTACCCCTTCCACCTCGCGTTCTACTCGCGAGACGCCGCTGTGCGTGCGGTCGTGCACTTGCACTCGAGCCACGCCGCCGCGCAGGCATGCCTGCCTTCGTGGACGCCGCAGAGCGCGCTGCCGCCGCTCACGCCGTACCTCGTCATGCGGGTCGGGCAGGTACCGCTCATCGAGTACGCCGCACCCGGCGACCTCGCGCAGGCCGAAGCGATCAGGCGGCATCCGCTTGACTTCTCATCGGTGCTGCTCGCGAACCACGGCTCGGTGACCAGCGGCGCCGATCTCGACCAGGCGATCGACCGGGCGATCGAGATAGAAGAGGCGTCGAAGCTGCTCGGCATCATCGGCGGCCGCGCCCCGCGCCTGCTCGATGCCGCGCAGGTCAGCGAGCTCACCGCCCGCTACGGCACCGCCTGGACCCTCGAGGCCTGAGCAGCTGCGCACGCCACAACGCGCGGCCACGGGTCACCGCCCGCTCGCTGCCGCTCGCTGCACGGATGGCGCGGGTCACACGAAGGCTGCGTGACCGGTGATCGCCCGGCCCACGATCAGGGTGTTCATCTCGCGCGTGCCTTCGTACGAGTACAGCGCCTCGGCGTCGGCGAAGAACCGCACCACGTCGTACTCGGAGACGATCCCGTTGCCGCCGAACAGTTCGCGGCACCAGGCGACCGCCTCACGCATGCGCGCGGTCGCGTACGCCTTGGCGAGGGCGGAGTGCTCATCGCGCTGGGTGCCCTCGTCGAGCATTTGCGAGACGCGCACACACATCGCGAGCGAAGCGGTGATGTTGCCGAGGCTCTTCGTCAGCAGATCCTGCACGAGTTGATGCCCGGCGATCGGCTTGCCGAACTGCTCGCGCGCCTTGGCGTACGCGAGGGCGACCTCATACGCGCCGATGGCGTTGGCGACGGCGCCCCAGGCGACTTCGGCGCGCGTCAGGCGCAGCACCTTGGCGGTGTCTCGGAATGAGTTGGCATGCTCGAGCTTGAGTTCGTGGGGCACGCGCACGTTCTCGAGGGTGATGTCTGCGTTCTGCACGATGCGCAGGCTCTGCTTGTTCTCGATCTTGGTGGCGGTGAAGCCCGGGGTGTCGTTCGGCACGATGAACCCCTTGACGTTGCCGTCATCGGCATCCTTCGCCCAGATGATCGTTACGTCGCTGATCGTCGCGTTCCCTATCCAGCGCTTCCGGCCGTTCAGCACCCAGTGGTCGCCCTCGCGCTTCGCGGTCGTGCGGAGCCCCTGGGCGCTGTCGCTGCCGCTGAGAGGCTCGGTGAGGCCGAACGCACCGACCACCTCGCCGGAGTTGAGCTTCGGCAGCCACTCCGCGCGCTGCGCCTCGCTGCCGCACACGCCCAAGGTGCCCATCACGAGTCCGTTCTGCACGCCGATGTAGGTGGCGACGCTGGCGTCGATCCGCCCGAGCTCGATCGTGATGAACCCCCGGAACACCGCCGAGTTTTCGAAGCGTCTCGTTTCGGGCCAGGCGAACCCGGTGGCGCCGGCATCCGCGAGTCCTCTCACGAGCTCACGGGGGAATGTGGCGTTCACCCAGTGCTCGGTGACGATCGGCCGCACTTCGCGCTCGAGGTACTCGCGCAGCGCCGCGAGGTGCGAGCGCTCCTGCTCGCTCAAGATGCTCGAGAAGTCGTAGAAGTCGCCAACGACCGGCATGTACTTCGCCGGGGCGTCCGTCGTCGAGGTGTGCGCCATTGCCTGCTCCATCGCTGAGGTTCGACCGGGCGCAGTGCTCTCGGCGCCCGAATGCTGCTCACTGTAGAACCGAGTGCGGATGCCGCGACATCCCGTTGGCGATTTCCACCAACGCGGCAGGTGCACCGTCTGGCTCGGTTGTCGCCCGGCTCAGGCGGCGTGCGGGTAGTTCCCGCTTCTGGGCGGGCCGTCGGGTGTCAGCGCTCTAGCGCGTCGGCGGTCGTTCAGGGCGAAAAGGGCAGCGGGATTCGGGCTCGTAGTGAAGGCGAGTTCGAGGCAAAACGGCGCGCTCAGCGATTTGTGACACATTCACCGGCGCGGCGCAACCTTCAGACCTGAGTTGAGAGTTCTAGAATCCGCGACTTGACGCGGGTGAACTACAAGAGTGTAATTATCGCTAAGCGAGTCCAGAAACCTTGAGGGGAGCAGGCAGATGGCAAGCGGATACCGCAGCGGAGTGCCCGACGACTGGTATGTCGACCCCGTGAGGCTGGGTATCCCCGGCATCCGCCCGGCGATCGTCGATGAAGACAATCCGCTCGCCTGGCAGACCGACGCCCTCTGCGCTCAGACCGACCCCGAGGCCTTCTTCCCCGAAAAGGGCGGATCGACCCGCGACGCGAAGAAGATCTGCACCTCGTGCGAAGTGCGCTCCGAATGCCTCGAATACGCGCTTGCGAACGACGAGCGCTTCGGCATCTGGGGCGGGCTCTCTGAGCGGGAACGCCGCAAGCTGCGCCGCCGAGCGGTCTGACTCCGCGTCGCAGTATCGCGGATGCCGCTGAGCGGGAGCCCGGTCGCTGACGCGTTCCGAGCCGCCCGCGTGTGTCAGTCCCTCCCCGGCCTGCGCCCCACTTAGGCTCGTACCGATGTCCGCCCGAGTCACTGCGATCGTCGTCGCCCGAGATGGCGCGAAGTACTTGCGGCGCACCCTTCAGGCGCTCGAATCCCAGTCGCGCCGCCCCGACGCGTTCATCGCCGTAGACGCCGCGTCGAGTGACGACTCGGGGGCGATCCTTTCGGAATCGGGCGCCGCGCAGGTCATACGCGTCGAAGGCAGGCCGAGCTTCGGGGCCGCTGTCAGTGCGGCGCTGCGAGTGGCCCCCGCATCCGTTCCGGCGTCATCCGGTGCTTCGGCAGTGTCGGCGCTCCTTCCCGGTGCGGCCTCGACGCCCGCCGGACCGAGCGGCGCTTCAACCGCCGACGACGAGTGGCTGTGGCTGCTCGCGCACGACAACGCGCCCCAGCCGCACGCCCTCGCCGCGCTGTTGAGCGCGATCGAGGTCGCTCCCTCCGTTGCGGTCGCCGGCCCCAAGCTGATGCGGTTCGATGACCCAGGCGTCATCTCGCAATGGGGTGAGACGCTCACGAAGTACGGCACATCGGTGATCACGGTGCGCGATGAGCTCGACCAGGGGCAGCACGACACGAAGAGTGATGTGCTCGGTGTCGCAGCGGGCGGCATGCTCGTGCGCCGCTCCGTCTGGGCTTCGCTCGGCGGCTTCGACCCGGCGTTGCCGAGCGCCGATGCCGCACTCGACTTCTGTGTGAGAGCGCGTCTCGCCGGGTTCCGGGTGGTGGGCGTGCCGGACGCGCGGGTGCTGAGCGCCGGCGGACCTGAACTCTTCGGACGTCGAGCGGTGTCGGGCATCGCGCAGCACCGCATCGCGAGGACGGCGCAACTGCACCGTCGGATGGTGTACGCGCCGGCCGCCGCGCTCCCGATCCACTGGCTCTCGTTGCTGCCGCTGGCGATCCTGCGCTCGCTCGGGCACCTCATCTCCAAACGGCCCGACTTCATCCCAGGTGAGTTCGCCGCGGCCCTCGCGGTCATGTTCGGCGGCGCACGCGTGTTCCCGGCGCGAAGGAACCTGCGCCGGCACCGCTCGGCGGGCTGGCCCGCGATCAGCCCGCTCCGCATGACCATCGCCGAGAAGCGCGAGCTGCGAGCTCATGAGCGCGACCGGTACGAGCGAGCGATCGGCACCCTGCGGCCGCACGGTGCTCAAGAGCATCCCGACTTCTTCACGGGCGGAGGCGCCTGGGTGGCGCTGCTCGCCGCTGTGGCAGCGGTCGTCGCGTTCGGCGGGTTCGCGGCATCCGCGGCGCTCAGCGGAGGTGGACTCGCGCCGCTGAGCGTCACCCCGGGTGAACTCTGGTCGAACACCGGAGTGGGCTGGAGGGATGCCGGCGCCGGTTTCATTGGTGCCGCAGACCCCTTCGCCTGGGTGCTCGCCGTCTTCGGTTCGATGGCATTCTGGGTTCCCTCCACCGCGATCATCGCCGTCACGCTGCTCGCCATGCCGGTGGCCGCCATCGGCGCCTGGCTGGTCATCGCTCGGCTCTCGAAGCGATCGTGGGCCCCCAACGTCGGCGCCCTAGCGTGGGCCTTCGCCCCGCCCCTTCTGACCGGTCTGACACAGGGACACCTCGGCGCCTCCATCGCCCACGCGGTGTTGCCGTGGCTCCTGCTCGCGGGCCTCCTCGCACTGCGCAGTTGGACGGCAGCCGGGGCCGCGGCACTGCTGTTCGCCGTCGTCGTGGCGTGCGCTCCGATGCTCTGGCCGGCACTGCTCATCGCCTGGGTGATCTCGATGGCCACCCGCCCTCGCTCGATCCATCGGCTCGCAATCGCGCCGATTCCTGCACTCGTGCTCTTCGCCCCGTACTTCATGGACCACCTGCGTCAAGGGACGCCGCTCGCCGTGTTCGCCGAGCCCGGAGTGCCGGCGCTTCCCGCCTCCGGTGCCATCGACTCCGGGTGGCAACTCGCCCTCGGTGCGCCTCAGCTCGGCCTGCACGGATGGTCGGCCATCGCCGCGGTGCTCGGCTTCGAGGGCACACCGGTTGCGGCGGTCGTCGTCGCGGCGCTCACAGCGCCGATCGCGGTGCTGGCGCTGCTCGCGATGTTCCTGCGCTCGGCGCGCATCGCACTGCCAGCGCTCGTGCTGGCGCTGCTCGGCTACGTGACCGCGGTGGCCTGCTCGCACGTCGCGCTCGTGTTCGTCGACGGACAGCCGCTCACCATTTGGCCCGGTGCGGGACTCAGTCTCTACTGGCTCGGAATCACCATCGCAGCAGCCGCGGCGCTCGACGCCATCCGCGTCGCTGTGGCGCCCGCAGGGCTCGTGAGCGCGATCTCGTTGATGCTGCTCGCATCACCCCTCATCGCCGCCCCGCATCTGGGCACGGCTGCCGTCCGAGGCACGGACGGCTCGATGCTCCCCGCCTACGTGACGGCTGAGGCGGCCCGCGATCCAGAGCTCGGCACACTGCTGCTGCGCGCGCTGCCCGACTCCAGCGGATTCGCCGCCGAGCTGCAGCGGGGCGCCGGCGCCTCGCTCGATCAGCGTTCGACGCTCGCTGCGGCGTCACCGGTCGGGCGTGCTTCAGATGGCGACGCCGCCGAGCGGGCCGCCCTCATCGGCGAGCTCGCCGCGAACCTCTCGGTGCCGAGTGGATACGACGCCCGCCCGGCGCTCGACGCGTTGAAGATCGGCTTCGTCGTGCTGGCGACGCCGGCAACCGGGGCCGATTCAGCCGCCGCCATCTCTGCACGGCCGACCGCAGTCGCCCACGGTGATGCGACGGCACAAGCCGCTCAGGCGCTTGACCAGAACGACCTTTTCGTGGCGGTGGGAGAGACGCGCTACGGCACGCTCTGGCGGGTGGTGGAGCCGAGCACCGCACCCCTCGAGCTTCCGGATGCCGGCACCCGCCCGCTGCTAGTGAACATCGTCGTCGGCACGGTGATCGGGCTCACCCTGCTGCTCGCGCTACCGACCGGAGTGCGGCACCGCCGTATTCGTCGCGCAACGGATGCCGAGATCGTCGCCGCGTCCAGGCGCCGCCGCGCCGAGCCGGACGCCGAAGCAGTCGTCGGCGAGCCACGAGACGAGCGCTCCGAGCCGGCGCTCGTAGGGGCAAACGAGACGCGTGATCGCACCGCGACGCAGGGTTCCTCTGAGACCCTGGAGGAGATGCCCGATGCACGAGCCTGAGCCCGTGAGCCGTGCGGCTCTCGGCCTGCGGATCGCCGGCGGCATCGTCGCGCTCGCAGTCGCGGCAGCAACCATTGGAGCGGCGAGCTTCCTGCCGCTTCCACGATTGCAGGCGGAGCCCTCCGAAGCAGATGTCCGTCCCGTGGGAAGCGCGCAGTCGCGCACGTGCCCTGGCGGGCTCTTGCGCCTCGGCGATGAGTCCGGTCACGACGCGAACGCGCTCGCCACAGTGGGCGCAGCCCAGCTGACCAGCACGGGACCGCTCGAAGCCGTCGGCATCGACAGCACAGCCGGCGGCGAGACTCCGAGTCTCGTCACCCAGCCCGGAGTGGGCGCGGCCGAGGTATCCGCCGCGCAATCGCAGCACGCCGACAGCGATGCCGTGCGGGGCTTCGCGGCGTCCGACTGCGCCGCCCCGGCGAGTGACGTGTGGATCGTCGGCGGAGCGAGCACCGTCGGGCGCACCGGAGTGCTCATCGTCACGAATCCCACAGAGGTCGCTGCCACCGTCGATATCTCGCTCTTCGGCGCAAGTGGGCCCATCGCGGCGCCGGGCGCCACAGGCATCGTCATCTCGCCGCGGGCCCAGCGCCTCGTGCCGCTCGCCGCGTTCGCCCCTGATGAGGAAGCACCCGTCGTGCGCGTGCAGAGCCGAGGCGGCGGCATCACGGCGACCCTCCAGCAGACCACGGAACGCGGCATCGTCGCCGACGGCGCCGACTGGGTCGCCTCCGCCCTGCCAGGCGAGCGGCTGACGATTCCCGGCGTGACGGTGCGTGCCTCTGCACTCGTGCGACAGCACCTGGCGACGGCGGGATTCGCCGATCTCGCGCCTGTGCTGCGGCTCATGACGGTCGGCGACGAGCCGGTCACGGCGACCGTCGGCATCGCCCCGGTGAGCTCGGGAGGGGTCGGCCGATCGCTCGAGCGCGAACTCGTGCCGGGAGTGGTGACCGAGGTGCCGCTCACGGAGCTCGAAGACGGTGACTATGTCGTGCGCATCGAGAGCGACGCGCCGCTCGTGGCGGGCGTTCGCGTGTCGACGGTGTCGGCGGCGGCGACTGGCGCACCAGGATCGAGCGGCTCGGCGGATGCCGCGGCATCCCGTGCTGGTGACTTCATGTGGCTTGCTGCCGCGCCCCGGTTGGTCGAACCGACGCAGTTCAGTGTTCCAGCAGGACCGGCCCCGCGACTGCACTTGAGCAACTCGTCGACATCGCCCGCGACCGTGACGCTCGAGCGCGTGGGCGCCGACACTCAGATCGTCGAGATCGCGGCGGGAGGTGCAGCCGTGATGCCGCTCGCGCCGGTCTCGGCGTACAGGATCTCGATCGACGGCGCCTCGGATGCTGTTGGTGACGACCCGAAGTCGCCGCAACTGCACGCCGCAGTGGTGTTCGCGGGGGAGCGCGCACTCGCCGCGTACCCGCTGGCGGCGGCCGCGGCGGCGGAGCCGCGCGTGCGCATAGTGCTGCAGTAGCGGCGCAGCGTTCGCTGACTGCCAGCGCGGCCCGGCAGGGAAGCAGCCGGACTAGAAGTGGTGGAAGCGGTCCGGCGAGATCTCCCACGGGTCGCGGCCGAGCAGTTCGGCGACCGCGTGGAACACGCAGCTCTCGATCACCGCACGGCGGTGCCAGTCGTCGTTCCGGTGCAGCTTCGTCATGCGCTGAATAGGAAGGCGGTACAGCACGATCCGTCGCTCTCGCGGATACACGCGCCACCGCTCGAGCCGATCCGCCGCGCTCTTCTCGGGCAGTGCGGCCACCTCGAACCGCACATCCTCGAGCTGTCCGGGGAACACTCCGCGCAGGTAGTCGGCCGTCGAGGCGACGATGAGGTCGAAGAACTCGACTCGACCGTTCAGCGGAGGCAGGAACGGGCCTGCGACCGAGGATCGGATCCCGCGGTGCCGGTCGCGCCGTCCGTTGCGCCGAGCCGCCGCGTGTCGGGTTCGTGGCATGGCGCAAGCCTAGTCGCCGCGCCCGCGCCTAGGCTGGTCGGGCCATGAGTGCCCGACCCTGCAGCAAGATCGCGTGCGGTCGAGACGCGGTCTCGACGCTCACCTACGACTACGCCGACTCGATGGCCGTGCTCGGCCCGCTGAGCCTCGCCCCGGAGCCGCACAGCTACGACTTGTGCGCCCGTCATGCCGAGCGGATGTCGGTACCGCAGGGCTGGCAGGTCGTGCGCCATGTGCTCGTCACCGACCCCCTGCCGGGCGTCGTCGACGCCTGAACGCCCGGCCTCCCGAGCGACGCGCTCCGACGATCGCCGATGAGCGGTGGCGCGCCCAACGGGTCCGCGCCTCGCAGCAACCGCCCACGCGGCGGAGTGGGAGAATCGACACCATGGTCTCGCCGTCACTCACCGCTCTCGACTACAAGGTCGCCGACATCAGCCTCGCCGAGGCCGGGCGGCACCAGATCCGCCTCGCCGAGCACGAGATGCCGGGGCTCATGGCGCTGCGCGAGGAGTTCGCCGACGAGCAGCCGCTGAAGGGTGCTCGCATCGCCGGAAGCCTGCACATGACCGTGCAGACCGCCGTGCTCATCGAGACGCTCGTCGCCCTCGGGGCGACCGTGCGCTGGGCGAGCTGCAACATCTTCTCGACACAGGACGAGGCCGCCGCGGCGATCGTCGTCGGCAGCGGCACGCCCGACGCTCCTGCCGGTGTGCCGGTATTCGCCTGGAAGGGCGAGACGCTCGAAGAGTACTGGTGGGCCACGTCGCGCATCTTCGACTGGAGCGCCGAGGGCTTCGACGGCCCGAACATGATCCTCGACGACGGTGGCGACGCCACTCTGCTCGTCCACAAGGGGCGCGAGTTCGAGGCCGCGGGATCGGTGCCCGAAGCGGATGCCGGCGACAGCCACGAGCACCGCGTGATCCTCGACGTGCTGCGCGCCTCGCTCGCCGAGCAGCCCGATCGCTGGACGAAGGTCGCCGCCGGCATCCTCGGCGTCACTGAGGAGACGACGACTGGCGTGCACCGCCTCTACGAGCTCGCGAAGCAGGGTGAGCTGCTCTTCCCAGCCATCAACGTGAACGACTCGGTGACCAAGTCGAAGTTCGACAACCGCTACGGCATCCGCCACTCGCTGCCCGACGGTCTGAACCGGGCGACCGACGTGCTGATGGGCGGCAAGGTCGCCCTCGTCGCCGGCTACGGCGACGTCGGCAAGGGAGCCGCCGAGGCGCTGCGCGGCCAGGGTGCGCGTGTGATCGTCACCGAGATCGACCCGATCTGCGCGCTGCAGGCGGCGATGGACGGCTACCAGGTGGCCCGCATCGAGAGCGTGCTCGACCAGGTCGACATCTTCGTGACCGGCACCGGCAACAAGAACGTCATCACCGCCGAGCACCTGCAAGGCATGAAGCACCAGGCGATCGTCGCGAATGTCGGGCACTTCGACAACGAGATCGACATCGCCGGTCTCGAGGCGCTCGCCGCCGAGGGCCAGGCCGAGAAGATCGAGATCAAGCCCCAGGTGCACGAGTGGCGGATGCCGTCGGGCAGAAGCGTGCTCGTGCTCAGCGAGGGGCGCCTCATGAACCTGGGCAACGCCACCGGGCACCCGTCGTTCGTGATGAGCAACTCGTTCGCGAACCAGGTGCTCGCCCAGATCGAGCTGCACGCCCACCGCGACCGGTACGACCTCGACGTCTACGTGTTGCCGAAGCACCTCGACGAGAAGGTCGCACGGCTGCACCTCGCGGCGCTCGGCGTGGAACTGACCGAGCTCACGCCGGAGCAGGCCGAGTACATCGGCGTGGCTGTCGAGGGCCCTTACAAGGTGGCGCACTACCGGTACTGACGCAGACGGTCGCGGCACCCGGGCTCTGACGCACGCGACCTCAAGGCCGCGACGCCGCGGCCCGTACCGGTCCGCTCGCCCTCCCCCCTAGACTGGGGGTGAAACCCGAGAGTCGCTCGGGTGACAGCGTGGTCCGGCGAACGCCGCTCCTTCCTACGCCGGCACGCACGCCGGACGCGCGTGCGCCAAGGAAGGAACCTCAACCATGACTGCTCTGCGCTCCGCAGCCGCTCCGCAGCCGGCAGCCACCGCCGTCCGTCGCTCCATCGCGGCCGGCGTCGGCGTCTTCGCCCTCACGCTCGCCGTGAGCGGATGCTCGCTGCCCGGTGGTGAGACCGTCACCCGCGACGCCGACACCCGTGAGGTCACCGAGTCGGGCGATGCTGACGTGTTCGCGCTGCAGGTCGGCGACTGCTTCAACGACACGACCTCCGAGTCGATCGCGCATGTGCCGGCCGTTCCCTGCTCCGAGTCGCATGACAACGAGGTGTTCCACATCTTCGACATGGAAGACGGCGAGTACCCCGGCGACGAGGCGATCATGATGGCCGCCTTCGAGCAGTGCGTGCCGCCCTTCGAGGAGTTCGTCGGCATGTCGTACGAGGAGTCGGTGCTCGATGTCTTCCCCATCACCCCTTCGGGCGAGACCTGGGCCGCCGATGACCGCGAGGTCGTCTGCGCGATCTGGGACACCACTGGCCGCGTGAGCGGCACACTGGCCGGGGCGGCTCGCTGACCGCAGCGCACTCTCTCGATTCAGGGTCGGCGTTCGCGCCGGCCCTGAATCGTTCCGGCTCCTTTTTCGACACCTCCTCGGATGCTGGAAGTCCGGCCCTGATCAGCTCGCCTTCCGCTTCTTCGGCGCCGTCGTCTTCGGTGCGGTGGCCTTCGCCGCCGTGGTCTTCGCGCCGGTCGCCTTCCGCGCGGCCGGTCGCTTCGCTGCAGGCTTGGCCGTGCTCTTGGATGACGCCGTGCTCTTGGATGACGGTGTGGTCTTGGATGACGCCGTGGTCTTGCGGGAGGTCGTGGACTTCGCAGCCGATGCGGCCGTCTTGCGTCCGCCGCTGCTCTTGGTCGATGTGGTCGCCTTCTTCCCGCTCGCCGGGGTCTTCGGGCTTCCCGAGGATTCTGCCTCGTCGGCTTCTGTCGCTTTCGAAGCCGTTCGAGACGACTTCGATTCGGATGCCGTCTTGGCCTTGGTCGTCGACGCGCGCCGCTTGGCGGCCGGCTTCTCGGCGCCATCCCCGACGTCGGCAGTGTCACCCTCGTCGGACCCGACGTCCTCCCCGGCTGCTGCGCCGCCGGCATCCGCCCCGCCGCGCGCCTTGGCCACGCTGGCTCGCAGCGCCTGCATCAGGTCGATGACCTCGCCGCCGCCTTCCTCTTCTGGCGCCTCGCCGAATGTCGCCTCGGTGTCGATGGCGTCGCCCTGCTCGAGCTTCGCCTCGATCAGCGTGCGCAACTCCTGCTGGTACTCATCCACGAACTGGTCGGGCTCGAAGTCATCGGCGAATGACTCGACGAGCGCAGCCGAGAGCTCGAGCTCCTTGTCTGAGATGCGCACTTTCTGATCCAGCGCCGGAAAGCTCGCGTCACGCACTTCGTCGGCCCACAGCATCGTCTGGATCACCAGCACTCCCTCGCGCACCCGGAGCGCAGCGAGACGCGTCTTCTGCCGGAGCGCGAAGCGCACGATCGCGGTGCGGTCGGTCGACTCCAGCGTGCGGAGCAGCAACTGGTAGGCCTTCGGAGATGCCGAGTCGGGCTCGAGGAAATAGCTCTTGTCGAGCATGATCGGGTCGATCTGGTCGCTCGGCACGAACTCGACCACCTCGATCTCACGACTCCGCTCAGCCGGCAGCGCCGCCAGGTCCTTGTCGGTGAGCACGACCGTGCGCTCGCCATCGTCGTAGGCCTTGTCGATGTCCTGGTACTTCACGACCTGGTTGCACACTTCGCAGCGGCGCTGGAAGCGGATGCGGCCGCCATCGCGGTCGTGCACCATATGCAGCGACACGTCGTGGTCCTCAGTAGCGGCGTACAACTTCACCGGAACGTTCACGAGCCCGAACGTGAGCGCCCCTTTCCAGATGGCTCTCATGCACACAGTGTGCTCTGCCGGGCTCTTCATGCCACCTCTCGCAGCGCGCGCTTGCGCGTCCGGGTCACCATGTCCCATGGCCCGAACGAGCACACGCGCCGCGCGAAGTGCGCCGAGCGGGGGACGCGACGCTCAGGTCGTCGCGATCGGCGACCGCCGCCTCCGCTTGACCCATCTCGACAAGATCATCTATCCCGAGACGGGCACCACGAAGCGCGAAGTGCTCGAGTACTACACCGCCGTGGCGCCGTTCATGCTGCCGCACACCGCGTTCCGCCCCGCCACCCGCAAGCGCTGGGTCGACGGCGTCGGCACAGCATCCGCACCCTTGGAGCCCTTCTTCGAGAAGAACCTGCCCGACTCCACGCCGGCGTGGGTGCCGCGGGGCCATGTGCAGCACACCAGTCGGATGGCGCAGTATCCGCTCGTGAACGACCTCGCGACGCTCGTCTGGTGCGCCCAGCTCGGCGCGCTGGAACTGCACGTGCCGCAGTGGCAGCTCGACGAGACCGGCAAGCAGGGGAACCCCGACCGGCTGGTGCTCGACCTCGACCCGGGCGAGGGCGCGGGGTTGGCGGAGTGCAGCGAGGTGGCGCTGCTCGTGCGCGGCATCCTGCGGGGCATGGGACTCGACGCCCTGCCGGTGACGAGCGGCAGCAAGGGCATCCACCTGTACGCGCACGTGGACCGCAAGTACACCTCGGCGCAACTCAGCGATGTCGCCAAGGAGATCGCTCGCGCGCTCGAAGCGGACCACCGCGATCTCATCGTCAGCGATATGAAGAAGACGCTGCGGCGCGGCAAGGTGCTGATCGATTGGAGCCAGAACAACGCGAAGAAGACCACCATCGCGCCGTACTCGCTGCGAGGTCGGGCGCACCCCACCGTCGCGGCGCCTCGCAGTTGGAAGGAGATCGAGCAGCCGGGCCTCGAGCACCTCGACTTCCGCCAGGTGCTCGAGCGTCTCGACCGGCAGGGCGATCTGCTGCTCGGGCTCATCGACACTGAGACAGGGGAGCGGATGTCGCGTCCCGCCGCCGCCTCAGCGCTCGATGCGTACCGGGCCAAGCGCGATGCCAGCCGCACTCCAGAGCCCGTGCCGCCGCCGGGGCAAGCGGCCGTCTCGGGCACCACTGCCGCTGCGGCGGAGGGCCAGTTGTTCACCGCAGACGACGGCTCGCTCGTTCCTCCGCCCGCGGATGCCGCCGGACGCTTCGTGATCCAGGACCACTACGCGACCCGTCACCACCACGACTTCCGGCTCGAGCGCGATGGCGTGCTGGTGAGCTGGGCCGTGCCGAGGCTCACGCCCGAAGACCCGGCACGGAACCATCTCGCGGTGCAGACAGAGGATCACCCTCTCGAGTACGGCGACTTCGCCGGCACCATCCCCAAAGGCGAGTACGGAGCCGGCACTGTGACCATCTGGGACGCCGGCACCTACGAGCTCGAGAAGTGGCGAGACGATGAGGTGCTCGTCACTCTGCACGGTCGCGAAGGCGGGGGTGTCGGGGGCACCGCGCGATTCGCCCTGATTCGCACCAAGGGCGAGGGGGAGAAGAGCCAGTGGCTCATCCATCGCCGCAAGCCGGATGCCGGAGGCGCCGGCCGGCCCCGCTCCCGCGCCGCCTCGATCGTCGCACCCCGCCACGCCTCGAGCACCACCGAGCCGGTGGCCGCTTTGCGCACCGACCCGCACCGCTACAGCACGATGCTCGCGCTGGCCGGCACGCGAGCCGACCTTCGCGACGGCGACTGGTCGGTCGAGATGAAGTGGGACGGCATCCGGGCGCTCGTGACCGTCGACGGGGATGCGGTGACGCTGGTGAGCCGAAACGACCGCGATCTCACGTCGCAGTACCCCGAACTCGCCGCGATCGCGCAGGGCGTTCGGTCGTCGTCGGCCGTGATCGACGGCGAGATCGTGGCGCTCGACTCGCGCGGTCGGCCGAGCTTCGGCCGGTTGCAGCAGCGGATGAACCGGACGAAACCGGGCGAGATCCGCGCGGCAGCACGCGCCGTGCCCGTCCGCTTCTACGCCTTCGACCTGCTCGAGCGCGATGGGCTATCACTGGTCGGCCGCGATTACCGGGCACGACGGCAGGCTCTCGGCGAGACGATCACGCCCGTCGATGGCGTGCTCGATGTGCCGCCGGCCTTCGACGGCGATGTGGATGCCGCGCTCAATGCGGCGAGTGCGCTCGATCTCGAGGGTGTGGTCGCCAAGCGGGTCGGTTCCGACTACGAGCAGGGGCGACGGAGCGGCGCCTGGACGAAGATCAAGTTCCACAGCACTCAGGAGGTCGTCATCGGCGGCTGGCGACCGGGCCGAGGCGAGCGAAAGGGCAGCCTCGGCTCGCTGCTGGTGGCAGTGCCCGAGGGCGATGCCCTTCGCTATGCGGGCCGCGTCGGAACCGGATTCGATACCGCATCCCGCGCAGCGCTCCTACGGATGCTGGAGCCTCTGCAACGGAAGAAGCCCGCCATCGCCGGGGTTCCCGACGCCGACGCGGCCGACGCCGTGTGGGTGAGCCCGCAACTGGTCGGCGAGGTCAGCTTCACCGAGTGGACCGAGACGCGCCGGCTCCGGCATCCCGTGTGGCGCGGCCTCCGGGCCGACAAGCGTCCCGACCAGGTCGTCGAGGAGCGCGCGGGCATCTAGGTGTCGCGGGTCCGGGCCTGGGGCTCGTATTCGGCACGAGAGCTACCGTGCGAGCGCGACGAGTGTCGGTTTAGCGCGGTGCGCTCAGCCGCGTTCAGGGAAGCGGTGCGGCAACGCCTCGAGCGTCGGCGCGAGCTGCTCGAGCTGCCGTGTCTGCAGCCGGAGCGCTTCGGCCTCTCGTTCGCGGCGCAGGGCCGCGACGCCGGCGAGGAACAGCGCTGCGGGCACATGGGGCAAGGGCGAGACGAAGACGGATGCCTCGTGCGCGAGCTCGGCGCTCAACCGCTGCCGCGTCGTCTCAGTGAACCTCGGCGCTTGCGCAAGGAACGCAGCGATGCGCCTCGCGAGCGGATCGGGCAGGCGCGCGACATCGGCGGTGACCGCCCACGTCTGGAGCTCGACAGGCACGCCGTACACGGGCGGGTCGGTCTTCGGCAGGCGTTCGTGCTGGCTGTAGGTACCGGCGAGGAGGTCGCCGAGTCGCTTCGCTCGCGGGCTCAGCAGCCCGATCACTGCTGCACCGCCCCCGAGCGTGAGGAAGATCTCGAAGAGACCGACAAGGGCGCGGATGAACGCATGACGGAATCCGATGGCGCCGCCGTCGTCACGCACGATCCTGGCACCGACCGCGAGCTTGCCGAGCGAGCGCCCGCGGGTCGCCAACTCGACCACGAGTGGCACCACGACAGTGCACAGCACTACTCCGGCAAGCGCCAGCGCTGTCGTCATCGCCTGATCTACGCCGAGCCATGCGACCGCCTGGAACAGCAGCAGCATGAACACCAGCAGCCCGGCGGCGTAGGTGACGAAGTCGATGATCGCGCCGGCTGCGCGGAGCACGAAGCTCGTGGGACGGAGGTCGAGGCCAACCGCTTCGCCGGTGATGAGCTCATCGGCATCCGCCTCGTGCTGCACGACGAATCTCGGGTCGGGCGCAGCCATGCCATCATCTAATCAGATGGATCTCGAGGCATATTCCGCCGCGCATCGCGACGAGTGGCGCCGTTTGGGCGAGCTCGCTGCGAAGCGCCGCTTCACGGGCGCCGAGGCCGATGAGCTGATCGAGCGGTACCGCGCGGGGGCGAGCCAGCTCTCCGCGATGAAGACCTCGGCAGGACGGTCGGTGCAGGGCGACCGGCTGAGCCTCGTGCTGTCGCGGGCGCGCCTGCGCTTCACGGGGACAGGCACGAACGTGCTGCACCAGCTCACCGTGTTCTTCGCCGTGCAGTTGCCTGCTGCGCTGTACCGCGTGCGGTACACGACGCTCGCTGTCGCCGCCGCCACGACCGCGGTCGCGGCGCTGTACGCGGTGTGGATCGCCTCGAATCCGGAGGTGCTCGCGGGGCTCGGCCCGTACGAGCAGCTGCGCCGGTACGCCGAGCAGGAGTTCGTGGGCTACTACTCCGATCGCGCAGAGGCCTCGTTCGGCGCACAAGTGTGGACGAACAACGCGTTCATCGCAGCCCAATGCGTGGCGTTCGGCATCACGGGTGTCTGGGTGCCTGTCGTGCTGTTCCAGAATGCGCAGGGCCTGGGCACTGCGGCGGCGGTCATGCACGAGTTCGGCAGGCTCGACCACTTCTTCCTGTACATCTCGCCGCACGGGCAGCTCGAGCTGTACTCGGTCTTCGTCGCGGCGGCGGCAGGGCTGATGATCTTCTGGTCTTGGGTTGCTCCGGGCGCTCGCACGCGCTCGCAGGCGCTCGCCGAAGACGGCCGCGCCCTGTTCACGATCGTCATTGGCCTCATCCTCTCGCTGCTCGTCTCGGGCATCGTCGAGGGGTATGTGACGCGTCAGGACTGGCCCTGGCCGATCAAGATCGGCATCGGCGCGATCGCGCTCGCCGCGTTCCTCTGGTATCAGTGGGGCCTCGGACGTCGCGCCTTCCGCGCCGGCCAGACCGGAGACCTCGAGGCGTTCGAGGCCGGGGCGCGCCGCATCGTCGCCGCCTGAACCGCAGCGAGCACAGCAAGCGCCCGCCTAGAGGCGCCCTGCGGCCTTCAGCGCTAGGTACCGGTCCGCGACGGCGGGCGGCAACTCGCTCGGTGCACCGAGCACGACCTCGCCGCCCAGCCTGTTGATCGCGGCCGCGACGCGCCCTGCATCGAGCAGCGAGCGCTCGGCAGCAGCCGCACGGTACACCTCACGGGCGTCTCCGCGCTGCCGGGCGGCCTCCACTTCGGCCGGGTCGCTGACCGAGGCGACCATCACCAGGTGCTTCTCAGTGAGTTGTGGCAGCACTGACAGAAGACTCCGCGACGAG
Source organism: Ruicaihuangia caeni (assembly GCF_029952955.1). Taxonomy (GTDB): domain Bacteria; phylum Actinomycetota; class Actinomycetes; order Actinomycetales; family Microbacteriaceae; genus Ruicaihuangia; species Ruicaihuangia caeni. The sequence goes on from NZ_JASATX010000004.1 coordinate 208,488, forward strand.
CCGACTCCGTCGATCGTGGTGAGCAGCACGACCAAGGCGCGCTGGGTGGTCACCGAGCGGACGATGCCGGGCACCGCCGCCCAATCGGTCTCGATGAGCTCCGGCTCGACCGGTGTCATCGCCTCGACCATGCGCGCCAGCAGTTCAGCGCCTGTTGCGCCCTGCACGCGCCCTCGCACGCGCCGGTCGACCATGACGAGATCGACGCGATCGCCTGCGTGGGAGGCCAGCGCCCCGAGCAGCAGCGACGACTCGAAGGCGGTGTCGATGCGCGGCTCGTCGCCCACCCGTGCGGCCGAAAGACGACCCGTGTCGACGACGATCACCACTCGCCGGTCGCGCTCGGGTCGCCAGGTTCGCACGACCAGCTTCTGCGCACCGGTCGGATCGGTGCGCCGGGCGGTCGCGCGCCAGTCGATCGAGCGCACATCGTCGCCTCGCACGTACTCGCGCAGACTGTCGAACTCGGTGCCCTGTCCCCGGATCATCACGCTGGTGCGGCCGTCGAGCTCGCGAAGCCTTGCCAGGCGCGAGGGCAGATGCTTGCGAGACGCGAAGGGCGGGAGCACGCGCAGCGCACCGGTCACCGCGACGGTCGCCTGGCGGGCGGCGAGCCGGAGCGGTCCGAAGGAGCGAACGGTCACGTGCTCAGCGCGGCGTTCGCCTCGACGGAACGGACGCAATTGCGTCTCGACTGCGCGCCGCTCTCCAGCGGGCACAGTGATGCGATGCCGTGTGCGCAGCGCTCCGGCCGACGGCTGCCAAGCGTCACGCACCACGCCGCGCAGCGTGCGCCGTGCGGGGTTCGTGATGAGCAAGCGGGCCGTCACCGATTCGCCGAGCCTCGTGCGAGCCGGCAGCTCTCGCTCGAACCGTAGGGCACGGGGCGATGCCGCGAGCAGCAGGTCGATCGCAATGAGCACGACCACCCCCAGCAGCCACCACCAGAGCACCACCGGTGCGTCGAGCAGCACGACCGGCACGATGCCCGCCGCCACCAGCAGCACGAGCCAGCCGCTCACGGCCACGGGTGCTCACCCCCGCGAGGAGTTGGCGCGAGAAGCGCCGCGGCATCCGTCGTCATCAGATGGGCACCTGCACCTGCTGCATGATCGAGCGCAGGATGCTGTCGGCCGAAACGCCCTCGAGCTCTGCTTCGGGCCGCAGCTGTAGCCGGTGCCGCAGCACTGGGAGCACCATGGCCTGCACGTGGTCTGGGGTGATCGCATCGAAGCCCTGCAGCCAGGCCCACGCTTTCGAAGCCGCGAGCAGCGCGGTCGTGCCGCGCGGGCTCACTCCGAGCTTGACCGAGGGCGACTGGCGGGTCGCCCGCGCGAGGTCGACCGCGTACGCCAGCACATCGCCGCTTGCCGCCACGCGAGCGACCGAAGCACGCGCGGCGATGAGTTCCTCAGCGCCCAGCACCGGCTGCACGCCGGCTGCGGCGAGGTCGCGCGGGTTGAAGCCCGACGAGTGCCGCAGCAGCACCTCGACCTCGGCGTCGCGCGCAGGCAGGTCGAGCACGAGTTTCAGCAGGAAGCGGTCGAGCTGGGCTTCGGGCAGGGTGTACGTGCCCTCGTACTCGACCGGGTTCTGGGTGGCCGCGACCATGAACGGCACCGGCAGTCTGCGCGTGCGGCCATCGACGGAGACCTGGCGCTCCTCCATGGCCTCCAGCAAGGCCGACTGCGTCTTCGGTGGTGTGCGGTTGATCTCGTCGGCGAGCAGGATGTTGGTGAACACCGGCCCTTCACGGAACTCGAACTCGCCCGATTTCGCGTCGTACACGAGCGACCCCGTCACATCGCCCGGCATGAGGTCGGGCGTGAACTGCACGCGCTTGGTGTCGAGGTGCATGGTGTGGCTCAGCGTCCGCACGAGCAGCGTCTTCGCCACGCCGGGAACCCCCTCAAGCAGCACGTGCCCATCGGCGAGCAGCGCGATGATGAGCCCGGTGACGGCGCCGTCCTGGCCCACAACGGCCTTCGACACCTCGGCGCGCACGCGGCTGAACGCCGAACGGAGCTCGTGGTCGCGGTCAGTGGGTTCAGCCATGGTCCGGAGTGTTCCTTTCATCGGGAGCGTGGCGCTCATCGAACGAGCCATCATTCCGCGCGTTGCGGCGGGCCTTGCCGGTCGGAGAAGTGGATGCGCCGGAAGACCGCGCGACGGGGGAGCCATGACCGGATGCCGGGCTTCCGCGTTCGGCACGGGGCCCGCCGAGCGCGCGCTCGACAGCATCCTCGAGGCGAAGCAGTTCGTCGGAGAGCCGCACCAGCTCGGCATCGTTGCCCGGCACGCTGTCGACGAGCGCTGCGCGCACGTGTGCGATCGGCCGGCCGGCGATGGCGGCGACCGCTGCGGCGACCTCGTCGACGGTCGCGGTGCGCGGGAGCCCGCAACGGCGCGCGAGCCGCTCGATGGTGGCGATGCGCAGCGAGTCGATGGCGTGCAGCCGGGTGGCGTTCCGCTCGTAGAGCCGAGCGCGCCCCTCCGTCACTTCGCCGGAGGGCACGACGACCGGCAGTTGCTCGACCACAAGCGGCCCCAGCCGCCGACCCCGCCAGAACGCGGCAGCGATACCGACCGCGAGAAGGGCGATCGAGATGACCGACACCCAGTGCGGCAGGTAGGCGGTGATAGGGGCATCGGATGCCGGGAGGTCAGCGGGGCCGGGCACGTACCAGACCAGTGTCGGCCGCTCGCCGAGGAGCGTCAGTGCGAGGGCCGCGTTCCCTTCGGCCGCGACGAGCTCGTTCGTCAACGCCGCCGTCGCGCCCAGGACGGTGACGCTGCGATCACGCTCGGCCAGCTCGACGAGGGAGAAGATGTCGTCGCCGCTGCCGAAGCATGCGGTGGCGTTCGCGTCAGCGTCGATCACGCGGTACCCCTGGCCGTCGCCGGTGACGGTCCCGGCATTCAGAGCCGCACGCAGCGAGCATTCGGCGTCAAGCGGGCCCTCCACCGAACCGGCGAGCGCAAGTGCGGGCGCCAGGGCGTCGAGCGCGGCGAAATCGGGCTCGAGCAGCACCAGGCGATCACCAAGCTGGGCGAGCTCCTGCAGACGGTCGCCCTCGAGGATGCCGCGCACGTCGTGGACGAGCAGTGTCGACCCGCCGGAGCGGCTGCCGTCGAGGGTGTCGCGCACCTCGGCGAGCGACTCCGCTTCGACGACCTCGATGCCGTTGTCCCTCAGCACCTCGGTCACGGCACGGGCGCCGGCCGGAGCGGCGCTCGAGGGAGCGAGGCGCTCGCTCTCGGCGCTCGAGCCGGCCATCGCCATCATCAGCAGCCCGATCAGGACCACGAAGGTCGCCGCAGCGACCCAGAACACCGTTCGCCGCGCGACTGTGCGGGCGGCTGGAGTGAGCACCGTCATGCGTGCAGCACCTCGCTCGCGCGGCGCTGACGCAGTCGCGTGTCGAGGGCCGTCATCCGCTCATAGGTCTCGCGAGTGCCCGGCTCGCCGAGATACCGCACCCGGTCGAAGGCTGAGGCGGCCGCTGCCAGTTCGTCCCGCTCATCGACGAACACGGCGCTCGCCCGGCGTGCGAATTCGGTGGCTGTGGTGCCGGGGAGCACCTGCACGAGCGTGCGTTCCACGAGACCGCGCGCAATCGCGCGGAATGATTCCGCGATGGCTTCGTCCCAGCGCTCTGCGCCCGCGGCGAGCTGGGCGGCGCGGCGCAGCTCTGCGGCATCCCGCGTGTCGTCGTCGCCGAAGAGCTCAATGGTCGCGGCGCTGCGCTTGTTGAGGCGTGGCAAGCCGTACACGAGGAACGCGACGAGAAGGCCGATCGCGATCAGGCCGCCGATCACGGCGAGAGCCAGAACGGGCGGCCCCTCACCCCCGCCGAGTTCGAGCGACGTGAGCCACTCCCAGAACGCTTGCGACAGCCGGTCCCACCAAGTCGGCTGTGCGGCCTGGTACGCCGGGTCGGCGAGTTCGCGCAGCACCCACTCGCGCGCTTCATCTGCGCTCGGGTCGAGCGGCGCCTCGGTGAGCCTCATCACGCCTGAGCTGACCAGCCCGGCTCGGCTCCCCGCGCCGTCGAACCTGGCAGCAGAGGGTCGCGCGCGTCGGCCCCTGGCTGGTGGCGCGCCTCGACGAACCGCTGCAGCTCGAGATCGAGACCTTCCTTGCGCATGCGCAGGTCGATGTAGATCAGGCTCGCGGTCGCCGCTTGCACCACCAGGGCCACGGCGGCGACGACGAGCGACACGGCAATGAGCAGCAGGTACACCACGAGCCCGGTAACGACTGCCGACGTCTCATTGTCATCGAGGGAGAAGAGCGGAGTCACCATGCCGAGCAGCAGGCTCATCGGTGTCGTCACGATCTGCGAGGCGACATTCAGGATGACGGCGACCAGCAGCAGGATGCCGAAGCTCCGCCAGAAATGCCCGGAGACGAGCGTCCACGAGCGGGCGACGGCCTCGCGCAGCGGGAGGCGTTCGATCATCAGCGCGCTCGGCACCAGGGCGAGCTTGGTGCCGAGCCAGGCACCGATGGCGAGCGCGCCGAGCACCGCGAAGATGCTCAGGACGACAGCGATGGCGATCCCGACCGCGCCGCCCACCGCGAAGCCGAGGCCGACGACCGCGGCCACGACGATGCCGATCGCGATGAGCACGGCCAGCGTGACGAGCAGCGTCCAGCCCACCAGCGCCCCAAGCCGGCCGCGCGCCGATCGCCACAGCCCGCGGAACCGCAGCTTCTCCCCGACGGCACCGCGCGCGACCTCGAGCGCGATGATGCCCTGCATGAGCCCGGCTGCGACGACCGAGAGCAGCAGGGGCACGGCCGCCGACACCAGGATGGCTGCGACTCCGCCCGCGGCGACCGCATCGGCATCCGCACCGCTCGCCATGCTGGTGCGCCAGACCACCAGCGCCGTCACCCCTCCCATCAGCACAACGGTCAGCACGATGACGATCGCCTGCCACAGCAGGGAGACGCCGAACGTCGGCTTCGGGTTGCGCCGCAGCACCTGGAACGACGCTCCGAGAACGTCACCGAGCGAGAGCGGTCGCAACGGGATCAAGCCTGGCTTCGGCGGGGGCGTCCAGCCGGTGGCCTGCGGTGCCCCGTACGGCTGGCCGCCCGGTGCCCCATAGGCGGGCGCTCCATACGGCGGCGCGCCGTAGGCAGGCGGCACTTGTGCGCCAAATGAAGGCGCGCTCCCGGAAGGGGAACCGTAGGGCTGCTCGCCCGGCGTGGGATATCCGGAGCCCTCTGCGCGAGCGCCGTATCGAGGTGGGTCTTGGTTGAGCTGCTCGGAAGGCGTCGCCGGGCTGGTCGGTGCCGGGTTCGCCGACGCGGAATCGGCTGCCGCTGAGTTCTCCGGGCCGGTGCCCTCAGGCGCCTGCCACTGCTGGTCTTCGCTCACGAACCGTGCCCCCGCATCTCATGAATCTCGAACGTGAAGACGCCGCGTTCCGGCCGTGTCACGCGACAGCGTGCTGCTCCGCTGCGACCCGCCGCGAGCACCGGGAATCCGCGGTTCTCTGGCCTTCGCCTTCATGGTTTCACACTCGGCTACGCTTGTGCGAAAACCTGGTCTCGAGGGAAGTTCTGATGAACGCGCGCATTCTGGTGGTCGACGACGACGTCGCGCTCGCCGAGATGATCGGCATCGTGCTGCGCACCGAGGGATTCGACCCGCAGTTCTCCTCTGATGGCGCTGCGGCCCTCGACGCGTTCCGCAGGTCCAAGCCCGACCTCGTGCTGCTCGACCTCATGCTGCCGGGGCTCGACGGCATCGAGGTATGCCGGCTCATCCGGGCCGAGAGCGGCGTGCCGATCATCATGCTCACCGCCAAGAGCGACACCACCGACGTGGTGAAAGGTCTTGAGAGCGGCGCCGACGACTACGTCGTGAAGCCCTTCAACCCCAAGGAACTGGTCGCGCGAATCCGCACGCGCCTGCGCCCGGCATCCGAGCCCAGTGCCGAACTGCTGCACATCGGAGACCTCACCCTCGACGTGCCTGGCCACGAGGTGCGTCGGGGCGACACCCGCATCAACCTCACCCCGCTCGAGTTCGAACTGCTGCTGGCGCTCGCGATGAAGCCCAACCAGGTGTTCACGCGCGAGATGCTGCTCGAGCAGGTGTGGGGATACCACTACAAGGCCGACACCCGGCTGGTGAACGTGCACGTGCAACGCCTGCGCGCGAAGATCGAGGAAGACCCCGACAACCCGCGCATCGTCACAACCGTGCGCGGCGTCGGCTACCGCGCCGGCAACGGCGACTGAGCTCATGGCCCGCTCACGACCGAGCGGTCTGCGGCCTTGGCTCGAGTGGCGAGCGCTGCGAGACCGTGCGGTGCAGTGGTGGCGCACCTCGCTGCAGTTCCGCACCGTCACCGTCACGGTGGCGCTCTCGACCGCTGCGGTGAGCGTGATCCTCGGAACCATGTCGTTGTCGATCGGCGTGAACCTCTTCGAGTCGCAGCGCGACCAGATCCTGCTGGAGTCCAGCCGGGCGGCGGCGCAGGTGCAGCAGATCTTCGACGGAGCCTCGGCCTCGGATCAGCTCACGACGAGTGAGCTCGACCTGCTGCGGAACGGCGCTCAGGCGGCGATCGCTCGCACCACGTCGAGCGCAAGCGGGACCCGGTTCGCGCTCGAACGCAGCCCCAGGCAGGCGGGCACGCTGAACAACATGCAGGGCGTCGCGAGCACGGATCTCGACATCCGCATCATCGGCAGCACGCTTCGGGATGCCGTCGCCGCATCCGACGATGCGCTCTACTACCAGTCCGTAGCCCTTCGAACGCCCGAGAGCGAGGTGCCCGGGCTCGTCGTCGGCGCCCCGATCGATGTGCCCACCGCCGGACGCTACGAGCTGTACCTCGTGTACAACCTCGAGGGGGTGCAGCGCACCCTGACGTTCGCGCAGCAGACGCTGCTCGTGGGCGGCATCGCGCTCGTCGCGATGATCGGCGCGATCGCGTTCGTGGTGGCGAGGTTCGTCGCGGGCCCGATCCGGCTCGTCGCCGAGACGAGTCGGAAGCTCGCCGCGGGCCAGCTGGAGGAACGCATCCCCGACCGTGGTGAGGATGACATCGCCACGCTGGCACGTTCGTTCAACGCGATGGCCGACAGCATGCAGTGGCAGATCACCCGGCTGGGGGAGCTGTCGCGTGTGCAGCAGCGTTTCGTCTCCGATGTGTCGCACGAACTGCGCACGCCGCTCACGACCATCCGGCTCGCCGGCGATGTGCTCTTCGACGAGCGCGAGAGCTTCAGCCCGACCACTGCGCGTGCGGCGGAGCTCATGCATGCCCAGGTGCAGCGCTTCGAGCTGCTGCTGGCCGACCTCCTCGAGATGAGCCGCTTTGACGCGGGTGTGGCAAACCTCGATACCGAGCGCACCAATATCGTGCGCCTGGTCGAAGACGCTGTGGAGGCGGTACGACCCCTCGCGGACAGCAAGGGCTCAGCGGTTCGGGTGGTGCCCCTCGGCGGATATGTCGAACTGGATGTCGACCCGCGCCGCATCCGCCGCATCATGCAGAATCTGCTCGGCAATGCGATCGACCATGGCGAGGGCAGACCGATCATGGTCTACGTCGACAGCAATCAGCACGCGGTGGCGATCGCCGTGCGGGACTTCGGCATCGGCATGAGCGAGGAGCAGGTCGCGCGCGTGTTTGACCGCTTCTGGCGCGCCGATCCGTCGCGACAGCGCACCACGGGCGGCACCGGCCTCGGGCTCGCCATCGCACTGGAGGACGCCGCACTCCATGGCGGTGCGCTCGATGTGTGGTCGGAGCCCGAAGAGGGCACCTGCTTCAGGCTCACGCTGCCAAGGCGGAGCGACGTCGAGGTCGCCCTGGTGGAATCACCGCTCTATCTGCCGCCGCCCACCGATTCTGCGCTCGACGAAGTGCTCGAGCACGCCCTGCGGCAACGGGCCGAGGAGGAGCAGGATCAGCGACGGCACATCGCTCAGGCGCCGTCGCGCCCTGCGGGTGAGGAGTCCGAGTGAAGCGAAGGACACTGCGCCGCGTCGCGATCGCGGCATCCGCCATGGTCGTCGCAGCGACGCTGCTCACAGGGTGCGTGGCGATCCCCACCTCGAGTGGCGTGGTCGAGGGAGGCTCGATCGCCGAGGAAGACGCCCCCGCCTCGGTGCTGCTGCCGCAAGGGCCCGAAGCGGGCGCCGAACCGCTGGGCATCCTGCAGGGGTTCCTGCGCGCGGGCACCGGACCGCAGAGCGACTACTCCGTCGCTCGTGAGTTCCTCACCGATGAGTTCCGTGACCGATGGAACCCGAGGGCCGGCACAACGGTGGCCCAGCAGGGAGCCGAGAGCTTCATTGACGTGGGCGAGCGCGTGATCGAGTACCGGGTGGTGCCGCAGGCGACAGTCGATGCCTGGGGGCGCTACACCGAGAGCGAATCAACCGGGCCGCAGCTCATGCAGTTCACCTTCGAACGGGTGCGGGGGGAGTGGCGCATCAGCGACGCGCCCGACGGCACGGTGTTGACAGCGTCGGCGTTCCCGCTGATCTTCAAGCCCTATACGCTGCAGTTCTTCGACCCGACGTTCCGCTTCCTCGTGCCCGACGAGCGGTGGTTCCCCTCGACGGCGCTCTCATCGCTGAGTCGTCGGATCGCCGAGGCGCTCCTGGAAGGCCCATCGGAGTGGCTCGCCGCAGCGGTCGTGACAGAGTTCCCGAACGGCACCCGGCTCGGACCAGACGGCGTGCGCATCGAGTCGAATCGCGCGATCGTCGATCTCAGCGCCGAGGCGACCGAGGCGGATGCCGATCGACTGCAGCGCATGCATCAGCAGTTGCAGGCCAGCCTGGCGGACGTCACATCGGTCACCAGCGTCGCGCTCTCGGTCAACCAGACCGAGGTGGTGCTGCCCGAGATGAACGGTCAGCAGGCGGTCGCAGAGCCGGAGGTCGACCCCCGCTCGGTGGTCCTCACGGAAGACGGATTCGGATATCTGCAACAGGGAGAGCTCGCGCCGCTGCCGGGGCTCAGCGAGCAGGTGACGCAGTTGCGCCCCGACGCGATCAGCTTCTCGTCCGCGCTGGGGCTCGCCGCGGTGCGCACTCCGGCGGGTGTCTACGCTGTGCAGTCGGGAGGCTCGCGCCTCATCGACGAGCGGCCGGAGCTCGTCGCACCCGCGCTCGACAGTCTCGGGTTCGTCTGGTCAGCGCAGGCGCGCGACCCCTCGAGCCTGGTCGCGATCGGATCGGATGGGGTGCAGCACCCACTCGCCTCCCCGCTGCCTGCGCGGGGCGTGCTGCGAGGTATGGAAGTGGCTCGCGATGACACTCGCATGCTGTTCCTGTTCGAGATCGACGGACGGAGTCGGCTGCTGACCGGCGCGATCGTGCGCGATGGCGGTGTGCCGATCGCCATCGGCGCACTGAGACCGATCGTGACAAGTGAGACTTCGATCGTGTCGGCGACGTGGAGCGACCAGGTGCACATCGCAACGCTCGATCGGGCGGAAGCCGACTACCGGGTGACCTTGCACACGGTCGGTGGCATGAGCGAGCCCCTGGGCAGGATTCCGGGCGGCACGAGCATTGTCGGCGGCAACGGACCCGATGGGCTGCGGGTGCTCGGGCCGGAGGGTGTGGTGTACCAGGGCCGAGGCACGGGATGGCAGAGCACCTCAGTCACTGCACTGGTCCTCGCCCACCGTCGCTAAGCAGGGCTCGCCCAGCCAGACACGCGAAGTGCGGCGGGCCCCTCAACATGGCCGGCCCGGTCGCGGATGGAGGGCGATCCTCGCGGTCGCCAGTGGGGCATCGATCGCCGGACGGATGCTGGCTGAATGACGATCGCGTCCCTCCGTGAGACCGCGCTCGACGTGTTGCACATCGTCGCGCCGGTCGAGTGCGTGGGGTGCAGGAGACCGGGGCGAGGCGTGTGCGCGGAGTGTCGCGCGGCACTGGTACCCCGACCGGTTGTGCGCTCCCTCGCCGACGGCACTCCCGTTGCGGCAGCGCTCCGCTACGAGGGAGTCGTCAGGCGCGCGCTGCTGGCGTTCAAGGAGCAGGGGCGCACGGATGCCGCCGGCCCCCTCGCGCTCGCCTTGCACGCCGCGGTGACCACGGTGGTCTGCACCGCCGCAGCTGACGCTGCCCAGGCCTCCCTCGTCAACAGCCTCTCGACTGACACGCGCGCCGCGAGCGCCAGGCCGCAGCTCGCGGCGGTACCCGTGCCGTCATCCCATGCCGCATGGCGCCGCCGCGGCTACGAGCCCGCGGCCCTGCTGCTGCGGAGGGCCGGAGCGCGCCCGCTGAGGGCGCTGGTGAGCACGAGAGGCGCGGTGCAGAAGGGACTCTCGCTCGGTGAACGCGCGTTGAATCGCACGGGGAGCATGCGCAGCATCCGCTCGCTCGCCGGACGTCGCGTCGTGGTCGTGGACGACGTGCTCACCACCGGCGCGACGCTGATGGATGCCTGCCGCGCGGTGCGCGAGGCGGGGGGCGAACCGATCGCTGCGGCCGTGCTCGCGTGGACGCCCCGGCGCATCGGATTGCCTGCTGCGGAAACGCCGAGCGCCGATGACAACCCACCCGCCCCGGACTACGGTGGCGTGAAAGGCGCGCGAACATGACCGCCTGGCCAGCCGGGCGGCTCGCGCACACTCGCTCAAGGAGGTCGCCGTGGACATCACCATCACCGGACGCAATCTCGACATCACGGACCGATTCCGTGACTATGCGACGGAGAAGGCCGAACGGGTGTCGAAGCTCGCCGACCGGCCGATCGCCTTCGAGATAAAGGTCACTAGGCACAGCGAACCGCGCGGCGCGCAGGGCAGCGACAAGGTGGAGCTCATGCTCGTCGGCCCGGGCCCGCTTGTGCGCGCGGAGTCGGCGGCATCCGACAAGTACGCAGCGTTCGACATCGCCCTCGACAAGCTGACCGAGCGCCTCCGCGGCGTGAAGGACCGCCGCAAGATCCACCGCGGCAACCACCGACCGGTCTCGCTCGCCGAAGCGGCGGCATCCGGCTTCAGTGGCGTGGGCATCCAGCCCGCCGACGCGGAGCTGATCGAGAAGGTCGCGACCGGCTCGACCCCGGTCGTCGGCGAGCAGCGTGATGAGGATGCCGCCGAGTCGCCAGTCGTGATCCGCCAGAAGGTGTTCCCGGCAACGCGGATGAGCGCCGAAGAGGCGGTCGACCACATGGAGCTCGTCGGGCACGACTTCTTCTTGTTCGTCGACGCGGAGAGCGATCGGCCGAGCGTCGTCTACCGGCGCAAGGGCTGGGCATACGGTGTCATCAGCCTGGGTGACGAGGAACCGGTGGCGCGCGCAGTCTCCTCGTGACCGTGTCCCGCGTCGTCGCGGGACGCCATCCGGATGCCCGGGTGGTAATGGGGCCAAGGATGCCGCTGGGTAGGCTTGCTACGATAACCCGCCGATGCCGGTGCGCTCGTTCGCGCCGGCACCGGTGAGGCGTGCAGCACTGCGCGCACGACGACCAATGGGAGCAGCCGGTGGCAAACCTTCTCGAGAAAGTCCTCCGTGTCGGCGAGGGCCGCACGCTGCGGCGGCTCAAGGCGTACGCGCAGGCGATCAACGAACTCGAAGAGGACTTCGAGGCGCTCACCGACGATGAGCTGCGCAATGAGACCGCTGAGTTGCGTCAGCGGTACGGCAATGGCGAGTCGCTCGACGATCTGCTGCCAGAAGCCTTTGCTGCCGTTCGTGAAGCGTCGAAGCGCACGCTCGGTCTGCGTCACTTCGATGTGCAGCTCATGGGTGGCGCGGCACTGCATCTGGGCAACATCGCCGAGATGAAGACCGGTGAGGGCAAGACCCTCGTCGCGACGACCGCCGCCTATCTCAATGCGATCGCTTCACGCGGCGTCCACATCGTCACGGTCAACGACTACCTGGCGAGCTATCAGTCCGAGCTCATGGGCCGGGTGTTCCGGGCGCTCGGCATGACGACCGGCTGCATCCTGTCGGGCCAGACGCCCGAGGTGCGTCGCGAGCAGTACGCGTGCGACATCACCTACGGCACGAACAACGAGTTCGGCTTCGACTACTTGCGCGACAACATGGCCTGGCAGACGAGCGACATGGTGCAGCGCGGCCATTACTTCGCCATCGTCGACGAGGTCGACTCGATCTTGATAGACGAGGCTCGCACCCCGCTCATCATCTCCGGGCCCGCGTCGGGCGAGGCCAACCGATGGTTCACCGAGTTCGCGAACATCGCCAAGCGCATGACTCCGGGCGTCGACTTCGAGGTCGATGAGAAGAAGCGCACCGTCGGCGTGCTCGAACCGGGTATCGAGAAGGTCGAGGACTACCTCGGCATCGACAATCTGTACGAGTCCGCGAACACCCCGCTGATCTCGTTCCTCAACAACTCGATCAAGGCTCGCGCGCTCTTCAAGCGCGACAAGGACTACGTCGTGATGAACGGCGAGGTCCTCATCGTCGATGAGCACACGGGCCGCATCCTCGCCGGACGCCGGTACAACGAGGGCATCCACCAGGCGATCGAGGCCAAGGAAGGCGTCGCCGTCAAGGCCGAGAACCAGACGCTCGCGACGGTCACGCTGCAGAACTACTTCCGGCTCTACCAGAAGCTCTCCGGCATGACCGGAACCGCCGAGACCGAGGCGGCCGAGTTCATGTCGACCTACAAGCTCGGCGTGGTCCCGATCCCGACCAACAAGCCGATGCAGCGCATCGACCAGCCCGACCTCGTGTACAAGAACGAGCAGGCGAAGTTCACGCAGGTCGTCGAAGACATCGCGAAGCGGCATGAGAAGGGCCAGCCGGTGCTCGTCGGCACGACGAGTGTCGAGAAGAGCGAGTACCTCTCGCGGATGCTGGCGAAGCGCGGCGTGAAGCACGAGGTGCTGAACGCGAAGAACCACGCCCGTGAGGCCGCGATCATCGCGCAGGCAGGCCGTGCAGGAGCCGTCACGGTCGCCACCAATATGGCCGGTCGCGGTACCGACATCATGCTCGGCGGGAACGCGGAGTTCCTGGCCGTGCAGCGCATGCAGCAGAAGGGCCTCAGCCCCAGCGAGACCCCTGAGGAATACGAGGCGGAGTGGGACGCCGTCTTCGAGCAGGTCAAGGCCGAGGTCGCGAAGGAGGCCGAGAAGGTCATCGACGCCGGCGGCCTTTACGTGCTCGGCACCGAGCGCCATGAGTCGCGCCGCATCGACAACCAGCTTCGCGGACGCGCCGGTCGACAGGGCGACCCCGGCGAGAGCCGTTTCTACCTCTCGCTGCAAGACGACCTCATGCGCCTGTTCAACGCCGGTGCCGCCGAGGCACTCATGGGTCGGAGCAGCGTTCCCGACGATCTCGCCATCGAGTCGAAGGTCGTCAGCCGGGCGATCCAGAGCGCACAGTCGCAGGTCGAGTCGCGGAACGCCGAGATCCGCAAGAACGTGCTCAAGTACGACGATGTGCTCAACCGACAGCGCGAGGCGATCTACAGCGATCGCCGGCACATCCTCGAGGGCGATGACCTCCACGACCGTGTGCAGACCTTCATCGAGCAGGCCATCACCGAGATCGTCGAGCAGCACACGGCTGAGGGCCACAGCGACGACTGGGACCTCGAGACGTTGTGGACCGAGCTGAAGCAGCTCTATCCGATCTCGATCACGATCGATGAGGTGCTCACCGAGGCGGGCACACGCGGCAAGCTGAGTGCCCAGTTCCTTGCGCAGGAGATCATCTCCGATGCGAAGATCGCGTATCAGCGTCGTGAGGAGAGCCTCTCCTCGGAGGCCATGCGAGAACTCGAGCGCCGTGTGGTGCTGAGCGTCGTCGACCGCCGCTGGCGTGACCACCTCTATGAGATGGACTACCTCAAGGACGGCATCGGCCTCCGGGCCATGGCACAGCGCGACCCGCTCGTCGAGTACCAGCGCGAGGGGTTCGCGCTCTTCCAGAACATGATGGGCCAGATCCGCGAGGAGAGCGTCGGCTTCCTGTTCAACCTCGAGGTGCAGGTCACGAGCGAGCACGGCGAAGCGCATGTCGCAGCGAAGGGGCTCGGCGTTCCGCAGACGCCCACCGAGCGGCTCAGCTACTCGGCCCCCAGCTCTGACAACACCAACGAGGTCGAAGTTCGGAACCAGCGCGGGCAAGTGCAAGCGGCTGAGACGCGTCGTCTCCAGCAGCAGGCCGCTGCGTTGCGGCGTGCGGCGGCGCAGGCCCAGCAGCCGGCGGCAGCGCCGACTCGCGGTGCGTTCGGGCAGGTCGAGCAGGACGCCGACGCGGCACCTGCCGCGCCCCTGAACCGCGCCCAGCGTCGCGCCCAGGACAAGCGCCGCTGACTCCAGCCGGGCAGGGTCCCCTCGGAGGGTGGGCCCGGCTCGGGTTCAGGCCGCGGCTAGAGCACGTGGATGGCGGTGGCGCGCCACCGGCGATCCAGCCCCTCGAGGCGGATCGCGATGGCCCGCGCTCGAGCTCGGCCGTTCGCGATGACAACCGCTTCGACGATGCCGTCTGCCGGGTGCCTGATAATCGGCGCGCCCAGCGAGAACGCCGGTCTCGTGGGCACGATGCCCTTGGCCTGCCGCGCTCGCGAGGCGGTCACCACGCGCTTGAGCAGGTGCCGGTACACCTGGTCGGTGACCCAGCGCGCGACCTGTTCGAGATCGCGGGCCCCGGCGAGGATCTCGAGCACGCACCTGGCGAGATTCATCACCAGAGGCTCAGGATCGGGAAGTGCCGCCGTGACGGTGCGCTGGAAACCGAACCGGTCTTCGTCGCTCTGACGGATCGTGATCCGCCTCGTGGGCGCGACCGACGTCGCTGAAGCCGATTGAGAAGCGGCACCTGGCATGCTCTTCCTCCGTCCGAGAGCGGCGCCCCTCCTCGGGCGCCCCGGCCTCGACCACATCAGTTGAGGATCTCTCGCGTCCAGAGTGTTCGTTACTTGTGGATAACTCAGCTTCCGTGGAGGAGTGCGGCGGCTAGCCTCGCCCGATGCGATGGCCCAATCTGTTCGACGATCTCGAAGCCCAATTCGCGGCGGAACACGGCCTCGAGCGTGCAGCGGTCGATGCCGAACGTGCGCGAGCCGCTCGAGCGCAGCAGACGCTGCTCGAGCGGCTCGCTCAGTTCGTGAGGGACGCCGGTGATGAAGCCGCCGTCAATGTGACGGCGCGCGGGGTGCCAATGTCGCTCCGAGTGCTCGACGTCGGCCTGGATTGGATCTCAGGCGAAGAACAGGGGAGCGGTGGGAGCGCGCTCGGCGGGCATCGCGGCATGGCGATCGTGTCGGCATCCGCGATCGACGCCATCGAGTTCCTCGATCCTGCGAGCGCTCGACCGGTTCGGGGCGAGGCGTCGCCAGTGATCCGCCGACTCGGGATCGTCTCGCCGCTCCGCGAGCTCGCGAGACGCCGGCGAACGGTACTGGTTCGCGCTGTCGCCCTGGAGCGTGTCGGCACGATCGATGCAGTGGGCTCCGACTACTTGGAGCTCGCCGTGCATGAGCCAGGCGTTCCACCGCGTTCGGCTGCGGTTCGCCAGCGGCTCCTGGTTCCGGTCGCTCAGGTGGTCGTCGTGCGCGGGTAGTGGTCGAAGAGTTCGACCACGTCGGCGAGTTCGGCTTGCTGCCAGAGCGCCATGCGGCGAGTCTCCTCGTAGCGCCCTTCGATGAAGCGCTCGAGGCGGTCGTGCTCGATACGCCAGTGCCCGCCGACGCGAATGGCCGGGAGCTCGCCTGACTGCATCGCGTCGAAGACATCGTCCACCGGCACGTTGAGCACTTCTGCAGCATCCGTCGGCGTGAGGAAGCGCTCGCGGTCACGTGCGGAGTTCGAGGCAGTCATCCGTAGATTATGGATCCCCAGGCGCCGCCCCGCGGTGGGTGTGGATAACTCGCGCCACTGCGGGCCGGATGTCACGACGATGGCAGGGCCAAGTCCGATCCAGGGAGTCCGTCATGCCAGTGCCAGCCCCGCGCGGCGCCCGTTCGCGGTCCGCATTCGATGCTCGATTGCTCATCGGCATCGCGCTCATCGCAGCGTCGGTGGGTGGCGCGATGCTGCTCGGAGCCGCTTCGGATGACGTCAGGCCGGCGCTCGCGGCATCTCGAACCCTGACGCCCGGTGAGACCGTCACCGCAGCCGATCTGGTTGAGCGGCACGTTCGCCTCGGCGACGCGGAATCGCGATACCTGGTGCCCGCTGAGCTGCCGGAAGGCGGGGTGATCGTGACGAGGGCGGTCGATGCTGGCGAGCTCGTCCCGGTGTCCGCCATCGCCGATCGGCGAAGCACCCGCTACGGCGCAGTGGTGATCGGTGTCACGGGGAGACTGAGCGGAGGCATCCTTCCCGGCGCGACGGTCGATGTGTGGGCGGCGCAGCAGGCCGGAGGCGGCGACCACTTCGCGCCGACCGTGATCGTGGCCGCAGCGACGGTAGTCAGTGTGGAGGTCGACTCGAGCGGCATGGTGTCAGGGCGCACCACCGGTGTCGAATTGCTCGTACCGCGCGAACGGCTCGCACTGCTCCTCGAGGCCATGGCCGATGGCGACGCGATCTCTCTCGTCCCCGTCGGCCTCCCTCTCGGGAGGTGAATTCGTTGCTTCTTGACATGGCTGGAGCCGGGCCGTTCGAGCGCGACTTCGTTGAGGGGCCCGACTCCGCCGCTCGGCATGAAGCACCGAGCGAACTCGCTTCCCACTCGCGGGCGGGGCTCGTCGTCGCGGTCTGGGGCCCGACCGGAGCTCCCGGCCGCAGCACCGTCGCCATCAATGTGGCGGCCGAGTTGGCCACGCGAGGAGCCGCCGTGACACTGGCCGACGCTGACACCTACGGCGGCTCGATCGCCACGATGCTCGGTCTGCTCGACGAATCGCCCGGCTTCGCAGCCAGCGGCCGGCTCATCGAGCGCGGCGAATACTCGCTCGCCGAGTTCGAGCGGCTCACGCAGAACGTGGCCGCGGGTGCGGGGTGGCTCAGAGTGCTCGGCGGCCTCAGCCGTGCGGATCGCTGGCCCGAGGTCGGCACCGCGCGGGTGTCGGGCCTGCTCGAGGCGCTGAAGGAATGGAACGACGCGATCGTGCTCGACGTCGGCTTCAACCTCGAGCGCGACGAAGAGATCTCCAGCGACATCGACGCCCCGCGTCGCAACGCCGCGACTCTCGCCTCGCTCTCGTCGGCTGATGTGGTGCTCGCGGTCGCATCTGCCGACCCGGTGGGGATTGCGAGATTCCTGCGCGGGCACCATGAGCTGCGCCGCGTCGCCCCTGACGCGCGCGTGATCGTCGTGGTCAACCGTTTGCGCCGCGGGGCGATCGGCAGCGGCGCGGCACGGCAGATCTCAGAGGTGCTGCAGCGCTTCGGCGGCATCCGGGATCCCTGGTACCTTCCCTTCGATCTCGATGCGACGGATGCTGCGCTCTCCGCCGCCGGAACGCTCGCCGAGGCCGCCCCGCGCTCTGCGATCAGAGCCGCCATTCGCGAGCTCGTCGACGCGGAGTTCCCAGCCGCTGCCGCGCCCGATTCCGGAGCGCGGCGAGGGCGAACGGTGCGGCGCCGAGTAAGGCGCGAGGAGTCCCGCGCCGGGCACTAACTGCGAGTCGCCCGCAGGAAAGGCGCGGGAACGAGCAGCTAGGCTCGAATCGTGTCGACCCTGAGCGATCTCGTCCAGGCCCAAGGGCTCTCGTCAACCGTAGACATCGAATGGCTGCACCTGCTCGTCGGGGATTGGCAATTGCTCGCAGATCTCGCCTTCGCCGACATCGTGCTCTGGGTGCCCACCGAGGACGGCAGCTTCATCGCGGTGTCGCACGCTCGCCCCTCCAGCTCGGCCACCCTCTTCTACCGCGACTTCGTGGGTCAGCGCATCAAGTCGCAGTGGGTCGACAAGGTCACGAAGGCCTTCGAGACGGCGCAGATCGTCGACTCCGACAGCCCCGACTGGTACGAGGAGATGCCCACGCGGGTGCGCGCAGTGCCGGTCATGCGCCGTCTCGACCCCAGCGGCAAAGAGACCACGGAGCGGCCCATCGCCGTCATCACGCGCCACACCAACTTGAGCGAGGCGCGCACGCCGAGTCGCCAGGAACTCACCTTCAACGAGTGCGCGAACGACCTGTTCCGCATGATCTCGGTGGGAGACTTCCCCGATCTCGGGGCGCCCAAAGCGCCTCGCCGTGGCGCGCCGCGTGCCTCCGACGGGCTGATCCGGCTCGACGTCGACGGCATCGTCACCTTCGCCAGCCCCAATGGGCTCTCGGCATTCAACCGCATGGGCTTCGAGGGCGAGCTTGAAGGCCGTTCTCTCGCGGAGGTGACGACGGAACTCCTGGCAGGCAAGCTCATCGTCGACGAGTCATTGCCGCTCGTCGTCACGGGCCGTGCGCCATGGCGCACCGATATCGAGGCGCGCGGCGTCACGGTCTCGCTGCGGGCGATCCCGATCCGTGATCAGGGGGAGCGGGTCGGGGCCATCGTGCTCTGCCGCGATGTCACCGAGGTGCGTCACCAGGAGCGCGAGCTGATCACCAAGGACGCCACGATCCGCGAGATCCATCACCGCGTGAAGAACAACCTGCAGACGGTTGCGTCACTGCTGCGGATCCAGGCCCGG
The DNA here is from genome assembly GCF_029952955.1 of Ruicaihuangia caeni. GTDB lineage: Bacteria > Actinomycetota > Actinomycetes > Actinomycetales > Microbacteriaceae > Ruicaihuangia > Ruicaihuangia caeni. The sequence goes on from NZ_JASATX010000004.1 coordinate 227,066, forward strand.
CGCACGCACAGCGATGTCGCGCGCGAGGCGCTCGGGCAGGCGATGCGCCGTGTGGCGGCGATCGCCGTCGTGCACGACACCCTGTCTGAAGGGCTCAACCAATCAGTCGATTTCGACGTCGTGTTCGAGCGGATGCTGATGCTCGTGGCCGAGGTGGCGGCGAGCCACAATACCACGGTCCGGCCGAAGAAGACGGGCACCTTCGGCACGCTGCCGAGCGAGTACGCGACACCGCTCGCGCTCGCGCTCACGGAGTTGGTGACGAACGCGGTCGAGCACGGACTCGCCGGCCGCGATGGCGAGGTCGAGACGATCGCCGTTCGCACGCACGACATGCTGGAGGTCAAGGTGCGAGACAACGGCGCTGGCCTTCCCGAGGGGAAGGTCGGCAGCGGACTCGGCACTCAGATCGTGCGCACGCTCATCCAGGGCGAGCTCAGCGGCACCATCGACTGGCACACGCTCGAGGGTGAGGGCACAGAGGTGACCATCGAAGTGCCGCTGCTCTACCTGCAGAAGTGAAGCGAGTGAACGTGTGCAGCACGGCGGCAGGAGCGGTGGATGCCGCGACGCCGTGTTCCCGCGACGCGCTGAGCGCAACGGCATCCGCGCACGGAAAAGGCCCGGAGCGTTCAGCTCCGGGCCTCACCGTGTCGAGTCAGGAAGCGCGGCGCGCGCGGGCGGCGCGACGCTTGAGCGCGCGGCGCTCGTCTTCGCTCAGTCCACCCCAGACGCCGGAATCCTGGTTGGTCTCCAGGGCGTACTGCAGGCACATCTCGGTGACCGTGCATCGAGCGCAGACCGACTTGGCCTTCTCGATCTGGTCGACAGCTGGGCCGGTGTTGCCGACCGGGAAGAACAACTCCGGGTCGACTGTCAGACAGGCGGCTTTGTCACGCCAATCCATGAATACACACACTCCTTCAGTGGGCATTTCGAAGCGCACGCAAGAACAATGGGTCTGCGATGCAGTGATGAGACTTCGGTATGCACCCACCACAGTGTGGGCTCAGAACAACCTCAGATAGGTTCTCATAGCAGAATCGCCAAAATCAATAGTCTTCTTCGGGATTAACCTGTGAAATCTGCCCCGGCGTCACCGCTGCTCTACCTTCTCGTCACCGTTCTGTTCGCGGAAGCTGCTCTGCTGGCGGGGGCGACTGTCTTCCTGGTCGTCGAACTGCTGATCGATCGCCCCGAGTCGTACGCGAGCGCGATCGCATTGATGGTGCTCACGGGTGCTGCGGCCGCCTGGGTCACGAGCCTCGCGCTCGGTGCGCTTCGGCGACGGTCGTGGGTGCGAGGGCCGGCTCTGGTGTGGCAGGTGCTGCAGCTCGCTGTCGCGATCGGGAGCTTTCAGGGAGCCGACGCGCGGTTCGACATCGGCTGGGCGTTGCTGGTGCCAGCCCTGCTCGGGGCAGGGCTGCTCTTCACCAAGCCCGTGATCGCGGCGACCGCGCGTGCCTCGCTCGAGCCGGGTGCGCTGGGTGAGGGCGCGGAGCCGGAGCGCGACTCGGATGCGGACGGGCCAACGCCGCTGCGCTGAGTCTTGGCCTACCGGGCGATCAGCCCTCGTGGACGCCCAGCATCTTGCGCAGACGCGCGACGTGACCCGTCGCGCGCACGTTGTACAGGGCGTGCTCGATGCGGCCGTGCTCGTCGATCACGAATGTCGAGCGGTGCACGCCGTCGAACAGCTTCCCGTAGAGGTTCTTCGGGCCCCACACGTGGTAGGCGCGATGCACGCTGAGGTCTTCATCGCTCAGGAGCGGGTATTGCAGCGCATCGCGGTCCGCGAATCGGCGCTGCTTGTCGACAGCATCCTTCGATATGCCGACCACCGCGTACCCCGCGCGTTGCAGCGGCTCGAGGCTGTCGCGGAAATCACACGCCTGCTTGGTGCACCCCGGCGTCATCGCGGCAGGGTAGAAGAATGCGATCACCTTGCGGCCAGTGAAGTCTGCGAGCGACACAGGGGTGCCGTCCTGGTCGTTCAGTGTGAAAGCGGGTGCGGCGTCACCAGGGTTCAAGCGCGGTTCGGTCATTGCTCCTCGTTCTTCGGTCACTCCAGTCTACGAAGGAGCACCTTGGCGGCCGCCCTCGCTGACGCAGCCGTCCGCAGGGGAGCCCTGCCCGATTCGCGCGCCGAGTCGCATGGGTGCTACAGTTGACCCTCGGTTCGCATGTTGCGAATCGAGCACCTCTAGCTCAATTGGCAGAGCAACTGACTCTTAATCAGTGGGTTCCGGGTTCGAGTCCCGGGGGGTGTACCACCGAGTGTTCGTGGCGACGACTTGATCGTCGCCTGTCGCTGTTCCGCGTTCTAGGGGTCAGCGTTCTAGGGGTCAGCGTTCTAGGATCCACCGTCCTCGGAGTCGTCGTCGCCTTCCGCCTGTGAAGGGTGCCCCTTTTGCGGGAGTACCTCATGCTCGTCGGGGCGCTCTGGATCCTCGCCTTCGGCCTGACTCGGCTTGTTGTCCTGCCCATTCATTCGTTGCTCCTCTGGGGTATTCCGGCGGATGACGACTCCTGCGTTGACAACGGCGACACCCGGGTCGCCGGCCGCGCTGCAGCAGCGCGATGTCGCCACCGGAGCTCGTCGACATTCTGTGCCGAATCGAGGGATGATGCCCCGTTTCCCACGGGGTCTCAAGTGCGTCGAGTGGCGCTTCGGAGAGTCGTCATGGGCGGCCGTGCACGCGCCCATCGCCCGCTCCCGGCCGCTGCTACATCGTGGTGTGCTCGATGCTCTTCATCGTCTTCCCTGCCAGGTGAGGACCGGCCAGCACCGGCTCGTACTTGCCGGTGCCATCCGGGCCGAGGCAGGTGGGCAAGCACTCGACGAGCTGCGTGTAGTTCGCATTGAAGAAGAACGGCATCGTCTGACGCCTCGTGGACACCGTTGATCCAGCATCCGGGTTCACGACTCGGTGCAGCGTCGAGGTCCAGCGATCGTTCGTCCACCGGGCCATCAGGTCGCCGATGTTGATGACGTAGGCGCCTTCGACCGGCGCCACGTCGACCCAGTGCTCCGACTTGCCGTCATACGCCTGCAGCCCGCCTCTGCCAAGTTCCTGCCGAAGGATGGTGAGCGTGCCGTAGTCGGTGTGCGCACCGGCGCGCAACTGCCCCTCCTTGGGAGGTGCGGACTGCTCGGGGTAGTTGATCGCTCGCTGCGCGCTGGGGGAGCGGTCGACCTTGTCGTCGAAGAAGTCCGCCGGCAGATCGAGGCCCAGCGCGAGGATCGACATCAAGCGGGTGGCCAACGATCGCATCTCGCGCATGTAGCCTTCCCACGCGCCTTGCAGGCCCGGCAGTGCTGAGGGCCAGCGCGCAGGAGCGAAGAGTCCGCGTTCGGTGTCATCAGCGAATGGGTGACCGCCGTGGGGCGTGGCCGCGACGTTCAGCGATTCCTTGAGGTCGCCGGGGGCCGCCTCATCGAGTGACGCGGCGAGCGATTCGGTCGCGACCGGGAAGTACCCGTACGAGCCGCCCGGCTCGCGCTCGATCTCCAACTTGTCGGAGAGCGGCAGATCGAAGAACGCCCGGGTGAGTTGCCAGCAGCGCTCGCTGATGTCGGGATCCACACCATGATTGGTGATCTGGAAGAAGCCCACCGTGCGCAGCGTCTCGTCGATCTCTTTCCCTACCGTGCGGGGGTCGCGATCGATGTCGATCACCGGAATGTCGAGCGTGGCGCTGGGCATGAGGCTCCCTTCGTGGCGGCGCGTCAAGCGTCGGCAGCAGGCGATGACGCGAGAGACGGATTGGACCCGACAGTAGGGGTGTCGCAGAGAAGGGTCAAGCATCCCGGCGCGAGCATCGCTGGTACGGAAGACGCGACCGCCGAAGAAAGGAGGGCGGTGTGACGGATGCCGGTGTCTAGCGCCGCGAAGGGCACTTCAGCCGGGTCGAGACTGCCTGGTCGGCGCTCCGCGACATGGTGTGCTCCGCCATGGGGTTGCCGCACAGGGGGCACGGCTTGTCATGCGTCGGGGGCAGCGGCGGCTCATTGAAGGGACCGAGCTGAGCCGGGCCCATCACGGGTCGGAACGTGCCGTTCAGGATCGCCCACCACGGCCGACGCTCTCGCTTCGCCATTACTGCCTCTCGCGCAAACGATTAGTACACTAACGATTATGGCAGGCGACCTCCTCTCGCTCGACCGCCAGGTGTGCTTCGCGCTGGCGGTCGCTTCGCGGAACGTCATCGGCCTGTATCGACCATTGCTCGAGCCATTGGGGCTCACGCACCCGCAGTACCTGGTGATGCTGGCGCTGTGGGAACGCAGCCCTCGCCGGGTGCGCGATATCGGCGAGGCGCTCTACCTGGAGCCGGCGACTCTCTCGCCCCTGTTGAAGCGTCTCGAGTCTGCCGGCCTCATCACCCGGGGTCGAAACGCTGAGGATGAGCGCGCGCTCGATGTCGAGCTCACAGACGCCGGCCGGGCACTCAAGGCGGAGGCGGAGCGGGTGCCGCCCGCGATCATCGAACAACTGGGGGTGGACGTCTCAGAACTCGAAGAGCTTCGCGACCGACTGGTTCAGTTGCTGAATGCGGCAGCGCCGGGCGGCGCCAGGGGGAGCGTCAGCGCCATCGCGTGACAGTGTCACGCGCGAGCGAGTGAATCCGCGTGTCGGTCGCCGCTCTTCGGCTGCTGTTGCCTGCGACGCGGCTGCGCAGCGGGCGCTAGGCGCCCAGTCGCCGCTTGATCTCGTCAGAGTTCTTCGCGACGGTGCCGATCGCGATCGCGAGGGTGCACATCCAGACGATCCAGTGCAACGCCAAGCGCCAATCGCGGGGCCCCTTGCGTGTCTGCTGGATGGTTCCCCACCCGCTGAACATCGCACTCAAGACACTGGTGCTGAGCAGATACTTGCGCACTCGACCTCCTCGACTGGCTTCCTACGCTAGCTGGAAGCGGTCGAAGACGACACCTTGGCGTCGGTGCTCTCCGTCAGGGCGTCAGTCGAGCGGCTCGGATGCCGTGACGCCAGTTCGTCGAGCGTTCGGCGCACCTCTTCCGCGCGCCGCTCGTCATCCCAGCCGAGAGCACCGCCGACGACCTCGGCCAGCTCTTCAAGGGCCTCTTGCGAGGCCCTGCCGGTGAAGGCGATCGACGTGCGTCGAAGCACGACATCGGCGAGCCTGACGACCGACTCCGCAGTAGCGATCCAGCGGATCTCGCCTCGCGAGTAGTCCTCGAGGGTTGCCAGTGCCTGGTCGTCTTGCGCGATCACGGCTGCTGCTTCTGCAGCCCGAGTGCCGTAGCGCTCGAAGAGCGTCCGCATGGTCGCGATCGGAAGACCTTGCGAGTGCTCCGCGAGCCACCTGTCCTGCTCGCGCTGTGCCGGGTAGCCCTTGCCTCCGCCGATCGGGAGGTCGGTCGTCGACACGGTCCGTTGCACACCCACCTCGGTGAGCACGGTGTCGGCGAGGTGCTCGCTGACGGCTCGGAAGGTGGTCCACTTTCCGCCCACGAGCGATACGAGGCGAGTGCCCCGCGGTGAGCGGTCGCGTTCGATGCGGTAGTCGCGGGAGATGAAGCCGGGCGCGGCGTCTCCCTCGCTGGGAAGGGGACGAACTCCTGAGAAGGTGTGCACGATCTGATCGCGGCGCACCTCGATGTCGGGGAAGACATGGTGCACGAGATCGAGGAAGTACACGATCTCCTCCTCGGAGATGACCGTGTCGAGCTCGCCCCGCGCATGGATGTCGGAAGTCCCGATGAGCACGCGGCCGGCCAGCGGGTAGATCAGCACGATGCGGCCGTCGGCGTGCTCGAAGAACACCTCGCGCCCACCGCAGGCTTCGAGGAGATCAGGGTTGTCGACCACGATGTGCGAGCCCTTCGTCCCGCCCATCCAGTGGGTGGGACGTCCGAGCGCGGCGTTTGTCATGTCGGTCCACGGACCGGTCGCATTCACCACCAGTCCAGGGCGCACGGCCGCTTCCTCGCCCGTCGTGCGGTCACGCAGCAGGATGCCGTCTTCGTTCTCGCCGATGACCTCCGTGTAGTTCAGGCTCTCGGCGTTACCGGTCGCGAGCGCGTCGACCAGGAGTTCCAGGGCGAGGCGCTCGGGGTCGGCGATCGACGCGTCGAAGTACGCGGCCGTGTACTTGACATCGGGGTTGAGCCGCGGCATGGCCTCCAGCGACTTCCGGCGCCCATGGAACTTGTGCCGCGGCACCCGGCCGCCGTCCCTCGAATAGAGGTCGTAGAGGATCAGCCCGACTTTGACCAGCAGAGCGCCTCGCTCCGCCGGGCGACCGCTGCGTCGGTGACGGATCAGTCGCAGGGGGGCGCTGATGAGACCCGACCACGTGCTGAACAGCGGGACCACGGTCTCCAGCGGGCGAACGCGGTGCGGGGCGAGACGAAGCAGCCGATTGCGCTCGCGCACGGACTCCTGCACCAGCCGGAACTCGCCATTCTCCAGGTACCGGATGCCGCCGTGGATCATGTGCGAGGAGGCCGCCGAGGCGCCGGAGCAGTAGTCGTTGCGCTCGACGAGCACCGCGTTGATGCCCTGCAGTGCGAGCTCGCGCAGCGTGGCGATGCCATTGATGCCGCCACCGACGATGAGCACGCTCTCGGCGCCGCCCTCGCGCAGTCGTCGTTGTGCTGCTTGCATCCGCTCGGCCATGAAAATTCCGCTCCCCTTCTGGCGGCGCGTCATCGTGCCGCTCCGGATCATCATGGGAGGCGCGTGCACGCAAGTTCAAGCCGAGTGAACGAACGTGCAGTGGTTGCACGAATGCTCGCCGACCGGCCGGTTCTTGAAGCCGGTTTCGGAGTCGGCTCGGGAGTTCTGTCAGTTCAGGAGCTCTCGCGCGAACCAGGTGGCCGTCGGCTCGTCGATCACGATGTCGGAGACGAGGCCGGCCTCAAGTGCGCCTCGAAGGGCAAGGAGCCGCCCTCTGCCGGCAACGACGCAGATGCGGCGCGGCACCTTGCGCAGCGTCTCGAAGTCGGGTCCGGTCGAGCGGGCGTTGAGCGGAATCCCATCAGAGGTGCCATCGGCCCTGAAGAACACCGTCGCGATGTCACCGACGACACCCGCCTGCGCGAGTCCCGCGTAGTCGTCCCGATCCAGATAGTCGGCGCGGTACACCTTGCCTGGCACCTGGGAGCGAGGCGATCCGATGCCGAAGAGCGCGATATCGAGTTGCCGCTGCAGCTCGAGCACCCGTCGCACACTGCGCTCCTTCCACATCGCGGCCTTGGTTGCGGGATTGTCGAAGAAGGCCGGAACCGGGAAGTGCTCGCTCTCGGAGCCGAACGCTCGTGCGAAGCGTCGTAGGATCTCGCCCGCCACTTCGACGCCGCTCGCGGCGCTGCTCGCGGCGCCGTTGAGCTGGACGACCTTGGTGCGAGTGAGGTCCTTCGGCGACAGGTGCCGGCTCACGGCTGTGAGAGTGGAGCCCCAGGCGATGCCGAGCGACATCCCCGATTCGAAGTGCTGCCCGAGCAGCCTGGCGGTGCCCGCGGCAACGCGATCGAGCACATCCACGTCGCTGAGTTGCCTCGGTACGGGCACGAGGTGCGCCGTGACGCCGAAACGTCGCGCGATGGTGTTCAGGACGTGCGGGTTCTGGTCGCTCGGCAGCTCGACCTCGATCTTCACGATGCCCAGCTGCCGGGCGCGCGCGAGCATCCGCGACACCGTCGAGCGCGAGGTGTTCAGGTCTCGCGCGATGGCGTCCATGGTGAGTTCCTGCACGTAGTACAGGTGGGCTGCGCGGTGCAGTTCGTGCGTCGACTCCATGCTGTCCAAGCGATTTTCCCCTCTGAACGGCCGTGCATCCTCCGTGCACGATATCGCGCACCGCAGCCGGGCCGCGCATCCTCTGCCGCGCCCCAGCGGTAGATTCCCGGGGGCTATCCGCTCGCCACGTGCACGTTTTCTCACTCAACTTGATCGCGCGTTCATTGACTTGCATAGTGAGTCACCGATGAGACAGCCCGTGTTCATCGGCGGGCACCACAGCAGACGGCCGCAGTCACCCGACAGGGAGACTGCGCCATCAACGACGATGGGAGAACGACATGGGCACTAGCGAGCACTCGCAGCCCGTCACGCACTTCAAGCGGCGCGCGGCGTCCGCGATCGCGATCGCCTCTGGCGCGGCCCTCGCGCTCGCGGCGTGCGCGCCGAGCGGCGACAGCGGCGACGCCGCCACCGACGAGAGCAAGCCGGTGACGCTCAGCGTCGCGAGCTTCCTCATCGACGGCACCCCGAACGCCGACATGGTGCACTGGTGGATGGACTACGTCGAGGAGGAGAGCGGCGGAAGCATCACGTTCGACTACTTCGCGAACGAGTCGCTCTGCCCCGGCGCTGAGATCGTGCAGTGCGTCAGCGACGGACGGGCCGACCTCGGTGTCACCGTGCCCAGCTACACGCCCGACAAGTTCCCCCTGCAGAACCTGAGCGCGCTGCCGTTCATGACCGACGACAACGCGGCCATGATGCGCGCCTTCTACACCCTCGGCCAGGAGAGCGAGCCCTTCGCCGACGAGAGTGCACGCATCGGGCTCAAGGCCCTCGGGTACTGGCCCGCCGGTGCGTCGCTGTTCGGCTCCAAGACGCCGCTCGAGTCGATCGAAGACCTCGAGGGCATCCGGATCCGCGCCGTGGGCGACGGACTGCTCTCGGCAATGGAAGCAGTCGGCGCGTCGCCCGTCGCTCTCACCGCCGGTGAGATGTACGAGGGCGTCGAGCGCGGTGTCATCGACGCGGTCGCGAACAACATCGACGCGCCCATCTCGTACAAGCTCACCGAGGTGCTCGACCACTGGACCGACACCGGCTACGGGCACTACATCACCATCGGTCTCTGGATCTCGCAGTCGGTGTACGACTCGCTCTCGGCTGAGCAGCAGGCCGTGATCGACGACGCCGAGGAGAAGCTCAACACGGGCACCGGTATCGAGGCATTCGCGAAGACCGCCGCCACCCAGTGCGACTACATGATCGAGCAGGAGAACGTCTCGCTCGTTCGCTGGGCCGACGCCGATATCGCCGAGTTCAAGAAGGTCACCGGCACCAAGGCGAAGGATACCTGGGTCAAGGCAGCGGAAGCCGCCGGTGTGGCCGAAGCAGCCGAGGTGCTCGAGCGCTACGAGGAACTCCTCGCCGAGTACGGCTCCGACGAGGACAGCCGTGTTGCTCCTCTCGCCGACTGCGCGGAGCGCTTCGCCAACGAGCGCTGAGCGCTAGGCGCGGCCGGCCAGTACGTCTGAAAGACGAAGGTTCATGATGAAAATCCTCGACACGATCTCGAGCAAGGTCTCCGGAGCCGCGGCGGTGCTCGCAACGGTGTGCACCCTGCTCCTCGCGCTCGCGATCACCGCCGATGTCCTCGCCCGGTTCCTGACCGGCAGGAGTCTCGTCGGCATGGTGGAACTGTCGGAGACGCTCCTCGTGTCGATGGTGTTCCTCGGGCTCGCATATTGCGGGTACCTCGGGGCTCACATCTCGATGAACCTCGTCACAGCCGCGCTGCCCGGCCGCGCTGCAGCGGTAGCACGCACCATCGCGTACGCGCTGGTCACTGCACTACTCGTGTGGATGCTGTGGGCGACCGCCGGCCGGGCGCTCGACTCGTTCTTCTCAGGAGAGTTCAAGTTCGGCCTCGCGCAATGGCCGCTCTGGCCCGCCCGCACCGCGATCGCGGTCGGCATCCTCATCACCATCCCGGTCTTCCTGCTGACGTTGTGGGGCAACGTCCTGGCGATCTTCGGCAAGCAGGCAGCTGTCGCGCCTCCTGCCGAAGACCCGACGAAGGTCGCCGCCTGAGCGCCCCGCGCGCTCGATCTAGGGAGCATCGATGATCATCGACACCTCACTCATCATCGTCATCGTCTTGGCGGCGCTGTTCATTCTGCTTGCCCTCGAGACGCCGGTGGCCTTCGCCCTCGGTCTTTCCGGGGCCCTCGGCCTCGTGCTGCTGCACAACTTCGGCTATGCCACGAACGTTCTGGGCTCAGTGCCGTTCACGGCGTCGTCGAGCTTCACACTGACGATGATCCCCATGTTCATCCTGATGGGCACGCTGGCGGTGAAGGCGCGAATAGCAGAGCATGTGTTCGCGATCGCCAACCGTGTGTTCCGCAAGCTCCCGGGCGGCCTCGGCTGTGCCACCGTCATGGCGTGCGCCGGTTTCGCGGCGGTCTCCGGGTCCAGCGTCGCCACGGCCGCGACGATGTCGCAGATGGCCGTCGGCGAGATGCGCAAGTACGGGTACCCCGCCCACTTCGCGACCGGCATCGTCGCGGTTGCCGGGACGCTCGGAGTGATGATCCCGCCGAGCATCATGCTCGTGCTCTACGCGGTGCTTTCGAGTGAGTCGCCAGCCGCGGTGCTCGCTGCGGGCATCGTTCCCGGCCTGCTCTCCGCCCTGGCGTACATCATCTACATCATGGTCGTGGCGCGACGCGTGATCGTGCAATCCACGTCGACCTTGGAGAGCGCGCTGGAAGACGCTGCGCTCGGTGCCGACACTATGCGCGTCGAGGTCGCAGGCTCGGGTGCGACCGCAGTGCAGACGAAGACGCGTCTCGCGCCCGCTCTTCCGCCGCTCAGCAGCCTGCCCTGGCGGGGTCTCGTACGGATCGGCGTACTCTTCCTCATCGTCATGGGCGGGCTCTACACCGGGTTCGTGACCCCGACCGAATCCGCCGCCATCGGTGCTCTCGCCGCGCTGGCGATCATGGTCATCGAGCTCCGGCGCGACGGGTTCGCGAAAATGCGGTCGACTGCTGTCTCTGCGCTGAAGGAATCCGCCGTATCCACGACGACCGTGTTCGCGATCGTCGTCGGATCGATGGTGCTCTCGACTTTCTTCGTGGCCTCGCGCGTGCCGCACCGACTCACCGAGTGGGTCACCTCGCTGGACGTTCCCGGCTGGATGATCGTGGCGATCCTGCTGCTGCTCCTCATCCCAATGGGGATGGCGCTGGAATCGATCTCGATCCTCGTCATCTGCGTGCCCCTGATGCACCCGATCGTGACGGGTCTCGGATTCGATGGCGTCTGGTTCGCGATCCTCGTGGTGAAGCTGATCGAAGTGGGCCTCGTCACCCCGCCCGTGGGGGTGAGCTGCTTCGTTGTGGCGGGCACCACAGGAGTTCCCGTGCAGACCGTGTTCCGAGGCATCCTGCCGCTCGTGCTGGTCGAACTGGGGGTCGTGGTGATGCTCTTCATCTGGCCCGACCTCGTGCTGTTCTTGCCGTCCCTCGTCGTGCAGTAACGCATCCCAGCAACTCGCGACCGGGCCGAAACCCCCTCGTTCCTTAAGGAGAAGTATGTCTACCGACAGCAGCCCCCGTTCCGACCTCCGGTTCGACTTCAGCGGTCGCAAGGTGATCCACACGGGTTCGGCCCAGGGCATCGGCCGCGCAACTGTCGAGCGCTTCCTCGCGGATGGCGCGACGGTCGTCGCGGTCGACCTCGACACCTCCGCGCTCACCGAACTGGCGGAGCGGAGCGACGGGGCCCTGCACCTGATCGACGGTGACGTCGCGGATCCTGAGACCGCGGCTCGCGCCGTCGCAGCGCTCGACGGCGAGGTCGACATCCTCATCAACAACGCCGGCGTGCTGCGCGACCGCATCCACTGGAAGCTCACGGACGATGACTGGACGCGTGTGCTCGACGTGCATCTGCGGGGCACCTTCAACTTCATCCGCGCCTGTACGCCGGCGATGAGGAAGGCCGGTTACGGCCGGATCATCAACACCACGTCGTACGCCGGCATCCGCGGCAACTTCGGCCAGGCGAACTACTCCGCTGCGAAGGCGGGCATCATCGGCCTCACGAAGGCCGTCGCGAAGGAGGTCGCGGCGTTCGGCGTCACGGTCAACGCGATCAGCCCGAACGCGCAGACCGCCATGATCGATTCGATTCCGGAGGAGCGGCGCGAGGAGATCCGCAAGGAGGTGCCGATGCAGCGCTTCTCGAGCACCGACGAGGTGGTGCCCGCCATCGCCTTCCTCGCCTCGGCCGAAGCCGGCTACATCACGGGCGTGGTCGTGCCGGTGGATGGCGGCATCTCGATCTAGTCGCCTCGATCTCGTCGCCCCGACCGGTCGACGCATCCAGCGGCACGGCGCCGGCCGCTCAACCGGTGCCACCACCATCTATCGAAGGAAGACAGCAATGGAACTCACCCTCGAACAGGTTCGCAACGCGGACCAGCTCGACCTCGGCACCAGCGAGTGGTTCACCGTCACGCAGGAGCTCATCAACAAGTTCAGTGAGCTCACCACGGATGACCAGTGGATTCACGTCGATGTCGAGCGCGCTGCAAAGGGCCCCTTCGGAGCGACGATCGCTCACGGCTACCTGGTCGTGTCACTGATCTCTCAGTTCCTCGACGAGCTGCTCGTCATCACCGACCGCTCGCTCACCGTGAACTACGGCATCGACCGGCTGCGCTTCACCGGCCCGGTTCGCGCCGGCGCGCGCATTCGCATGCACATGACTATTGCTCGCACGCGCGTGAAGGGCGATGCTGCCATTGCAGAGCTCGACCTGCGTCTCGAAGCCGAAGGCGAAGAGAAGCCCGTGCTCGTGGGCACCGCGCTCTTCCGTTTCAGCTGAACCGTTCCACAACACCGAGAAGGGGTCATCGATGCTCACGGCTACCGGTGCCGATTTCAGTCTTCGCGCTGAGCTCATTCTGCCAACGCTCCTGCGCTCGCGCGCGGGCGAGACGCCTGATGCCGTGTTCGCGCGTGAGATCGGTGGCCCCTCGCGGACGTACGCCGAGATGCACGATGGGGCGCTGGCGCACGGCGCCTACTTCCAGCAACTCGGGATCGCCCGTGAGGAGGTCGTGGCGACCTTCCTGCCCGCTTCGATCCGCGCCCTGGAGATCTGGCTCGGGCTGTCGTGGGCGGGCGCGATCGAAGCCGCACTCAACACGGGGTATCGCCACCAGTTGCTCGCCGATGTGCTGAACGACACGCGCGCGACCGTCGTGGTCACGACCTCCGACTTCGTTCCGCGCCTCGTGGAGGTCGCCGGGTTGCTCGAGCACGTCGACCGCCTCGTGCTGATCGATGTCGACGAGCGCGACATCCCGTCGTCGCCCGTGGACGGCTGGGCGATGCTTCCGGGCGCTGATGCCGGAGCGACGGCCTTCGAGGTGTCGTCGTTCAAGGAGCCGCGGCTCGAGGACACGAGCTGCGTGCTCTACACCTCGGGAACCACAGGACCCTCGAAGGGTGTCGTCATTCCCTGGGCGCAGATGCTCGAGAGCGGCCGAACGATCATCCCGGTCGAGCACATGGATGCCGACGACGTCTTCTACTGCCCGTACGCCCCCTGTCACATCACGGGCAAGGCGTATTTCTACAGCATGCTGCTCGTCGGCGGCGGCTATGTCGTCAAGCAGCAGTTCCGCACGTCGGACTTCTGGCCTGAAGTGGTCGAGTACGGCTGCACGACGACCCTGTTGCAGGGGGCCATGGCGCACTTCCTGCTCAACCAGGCCCCGAGCCCTCTCGAGCAGAACAACCCTCTCGACAAGGTGATCGTCGCGCCGGTCATCGCCGAAGTGCAGGAACTCGAGCGACGCTTCGGCGTGCGAGTGGGAACCGTGTACAACATGACCGAGCTGAGCTGCCCGCTCGTGTCCGACGGATGGGTCAACGACGGCATCGGAAGCTGCGGCACCGTGCGCGAGGGCGTGACCGTGAGGTTGGTCGACGACCTCGACCGCGAGGTGCCCGTCGGTGAGATCGGCGAACTCGTGGTGCGGCACGACGACCCGTGGACGATGTCGACCGGATATCTGCGACGGCCCGAGGCGACCGTGCAGGCGAACCGCAACAACTGGTTCCACACGGGCGACACCTTCTATCGCGACGAGCACGACCGCTACTTCTTCGTAGACCGCAAGAAGGACGCGATCCGCCGTCGCGGCGAGAACATCTCCTCTGCCGAGGTCGAGCGCGAAGTGCGGCCATTCCCTGGCGTGAAGGAGGTCGCGGCTGTCGCTGCGGAATCCGAGTTCGGTGAAGACGAGGTGCGTCTGATCATCGTCGAGGAGCCCGGCATCTCGGTCGAGCCCGCCGAACTGCACGAGTTCCTCAAGACTCGGATGGCGGCGTACATGCTGCCGCGGTACATCGACATCGTTGACAGCATCCCGAAGACCGAGACGCAGAAGATCCAGAAGAACCTGCTGCGCAAGCTGCCGATCTCCGACACCACATGGGAAGCGCCGCAGCGCCGGGCCTCGAAATGAGCGACGCCGCGCTGGGCTCGAAGGCCGCCGAGCTCTGGGCTGCATATCCGAAGACCCTTGCGGCAGCGCGCAAGCGGCGGGGCCGCAGGGATGCCGTCGAGGTGGGGGTCGAGTCATTCGACGGCTTGGATGCCGTCGTCGCCAGGCTCGACTTCGACTTCCTCGGAGGCTCGATGGGGCGCGACCATGGCGACGCCATCGTGGCCGCGCTGGATCGAGCAACGCGCGACAACCTGCCTTTCGTCTCGATCGTGCGGTCGGGCGGCGCCCGGATGCAGGAGGGCTTCGACGCGCTCTTCCAGATGGCCCGCACCTCCGGTGCCATGGCACGTGCACGAAAGGCCGGCGTGCCGACCATCTCGTGGCTGCGCCACCCGACGACAGGCGGAGTGCACGCCTCATACGCCTCGGCCTCGGATGTGCTGCTCGCCGACCGGGGAGCGACGCTCGGATTCGCTGGTCCGCGAGTCATGCATGCGCTCGCTGGCGTCTTCCCGATGAAGGGAAGCCACACCGCCGAGCAGTACTTCGCCGACGGGCTCATCGATGAACTCGTCGACGAGAGCACGGCGCTGTCACGCATCGGGGTATGGCTTCGGCTCGCGCACCCCGCCGCCCGCGTCATGCCGACGCCTGCAGAGATGCCCGAGGAGTCGACCCGTCGATTGACTGGCTGGGACGCCCTTCGCTGCGCCCGCGACGACTCACGGCCGACCGCGCGACAGGTGGCCTCCGAAGTGTTTGACACCGTCGCTGAGCTCGGCGGCGCGCGCACGGGCACGAATGACGACGTGATGTTCGCTGCGCTCGCGTCGCTCGGCGGCGCGCCCGTCGTCGTGATCGGCACAGACCGCAACGCTGTCGGCCCGAACGGCTACCGCGGAGCTCCCACTGCGGCGGGGTTCCGCAAGGCCCAGCGCGCGATCGATCTCGCATCGCGCTGGAAGCTGCCCATCGTCACCCTCATCGACACGCGGGGGGCGGATGCCTCGACCCCGTCCGATCGCGCGGGGCTCGCCAACGCGATCGCGGAGACGGCCGTCGCGCTCATGGAGGCGTCCGTGCCGACGGTGGCCGCCGTCGTGGGAGAAGGCGGGTCCGGAGGAGCCATGGCCCTGGCGGTGTGCGATCGTCTGCTGATGCAGGACGACGCCGTGTTCGAGGTCATCGCCCCGGAGGGGGCTGCGGCCATCTTGTTCAAGGATCCGGGTCTCGCCGCGGATGTCGCCGATCAGCTCGGTCTCGGCGCTGCCGAACTGCGCGCCCGCGGCTACTCCGACTACACGCTGAGCGGACCGAGTTTCGCGGGTGCGGCGGAGTCGAACCGTGTGCTGCGGCAGGCGCTGACGTCGCAGCTGGCCCTGCTCAGCAGGCAGAGCGCCGATGAACGAGGCGCGGCGCGCCACCGCCGATACGGTGCGAGTGAAGGGAACTGACGTGTCAGACGCGATGACGCTCGAGCAGCTGCAAGCCATCACGGATGCCGCGGGCGGCGAGTACTGGCAAAGCCATGGCATCCGAATGAACTACGTGCTGTCGGCGCCCGGTCCACGCGGAACAGTGGCCCTGATACCCGGCCTCGGCATGCAGCGCATCGAGTGGACAGCAGAGTTCGTCTCAGCGCTGCAGCGCCTGGGGTACCGCACGCTGCTCGCAGACAACCGCGACAACGGGGCGACGGAGTTCGTGCACCCCGAGGCCATGGAGTACGAGCTCACCGATCTCGCCGACGACTGGATCGGACTCGTCGAATCGCTCGAGCTCGGCCCCGTGCACGTGGTCGGCATCTCGATGGGCGGCATGCTCGCGCAGCACTTCGCATTGCGAGCGCCCCACCTGACTCGCTCGCTCGTGTCGCTGATGTCGACCACGGGCAGGAGGGGGGTCGGGAGGCCGAGCGCCGAGGCCAAGTGGATCTTCAAGGAGCCCTTCACCGAGGGCGGCTATGAGGATTGGCTTCGGTACTGCTTGGCGCACCACGCGTCGATCGCCGGCGCCCGCTACGTCGATGAAGCCCGCGCGAGTCTGCTCGCTCAGGCGACCTGGGCGAGGGGAGTGGACCCGAGCGGCACTGCTCGCCAGCTCGGCGCCATCCAGCGCGACGGCGACCGAAGCGAGCGGCTCGGCGGCATCGTCGTGCCGACGCTCGTCGTGCACGGAAGCGACGATCCGATGATCGACGCCTCGGGCGGCCACGACACCAGCGCCGCGATCCCGGGCTCGGTGCTGCGCATCGCCGACGGGTTGGGGCACACCGTGCCCGTCGAACTCGCCGATGAACTCGCCTCGATGCTCGACGACCACTTCAGCACGAGCGAACTGGAGGAGAAGAGCGCATGAGCCCGACGAGCGGCGCACGTCCGACGACAGCCGATCACATCCTCGCCATCGACCAGGGCACCACCAGTACCCGAGCGATCGTGTTCGATTCCAAGGGAGTGCCGCGCGGGTCGTCGCAACTCGAACACCGCCAGCTGTTCCCCGCGCCGGGCTGGGTGGAGCACGACGCTGCGGAGATCTGGCGCAACGCGCAGTCGGTCATCGAGGGCGCGATGCGCCAGGCGGGGGTCGCAGCGGAGTCGATCGCGGCCGTCGGCATCACCAACCAGCGCGAGACGGTGGTGCTGTGGGATCGTGCGACCGGCGAACCCGTCGCGAATGCCATCGTCTGGCAGGACACGCGCACGCAGGCCATCGTCGACCGGCTCGCTGAAGGCCACGGCATCAACCGGTACACGGAGGCGACCGGTCTGCCGCTCTCCACCTACTTCTCGGCCACCAAGATCCTGTGGCTCTTCGAGCAGCACCCCGAACTGCGGGAGCGGGCCGAACGGGGCGAGGTGCTGTTCGGAACCACCGACAGCTGGCTGCTGTGGAACCTCACCGGTGGCGCTGGCGGCGGAGTGCACGCGACCGACGTCACGAACGCGAGCCGCACGCTCCTCATGGATCTGCGAACCCTCGACTGGGATGCCACGATCCTCGGCGAGCTCGGCATCCCTCGCGCGATGCTTCCCGAGATCCGCAGCTCCTCCGAGACCTACGGCGCAGTCGCGTCGGGCTCCCCGCTCGACGGCGTGCCGGTCGCGGGCATCCTCGGCGATCAGCAGGCCGCCACGTTCGGCCAGGCGGCGTTCTCGCGCGGCGAGGTGAAGAACACCTACGGCACCGGCAACTTCCTCATTGTGAACACCGGCACAGAAATCGTGCGCTCGAAGCACGGCCTCATCACGACGGTCGCCTACCAGTTGGGGGAGCAACCGGCGGCATACGCGCTCGAGGGCTCGATCGCGGTGACGGGTTCGCTCGTGCAGTGGCTACGAGACAACCTCGGGCTGATCAGCAGTTCGGCTGAGGTCGAGCAGCTCGCGGCGAGCGTGGAGGACAACGGCGGCGTGCAGATCGTCCCCGCCTTCAGCGGCCTCTTCGCGCCCCACTGGCGCCCAGACGCTCGCGGCGTGATCGTGGGTCTCACCCGATACGCGACCAAGGCGCACTTCGCACGCGCCGCGCTGGAGTCGACCGCCCTGCAGACCTGGGAGGTGCTCGAAGCTGCGGATGCCGATGCTGCTGCGCCCCTCGAGGAGCTTCGCGTCGACGGCGGCATGACGGCGAACTCGCTGCTGATGCAGTTCCAGTCCGATCTCCTCGGCGTTCCGGTCGTCCGGCCCAAGGTGACCGAGACGACGGCGCTCGGGGCGGCGTACGCAGCCGGGCTCGCCGTTGGCCTGTGGTCGGGGCTGGATGAGCTTCGCGAGCACTGGCAGGAGGACGCCCGATGGGAGCCACGGATGCCCGTCGAGGAGCGCGACCGGCGCCGTCGGGTCTGGCGGAAGGCCGTCGAGCGCACTCTCGATTGGGTCGACGACGACACGAGTGCCGCGCTTCCGCGCGGCTGAGCGTTCGCCCTGCGGCTGAGCGTTCGCCGCGAGTCTGACCGATCGGTCAAATCCTGACCGATCGGTCAGTACTGTGGAGGAATGGCCGATCTCACTGCCCTGAAAGCGGCCGCGCTCACCGAGTTCGCGGCATCCGGATACCTGGGCACCTCAATCGCCCGCATCGCGGAACGAGCCGGGGTGAGCAAGGCATCGGTGCTCTACCACTTCGAGTCGAAGGAGGCGCTGCTCGCCTCGGCGGTCGGCTCCGCGATCGAGGAGCTCGAGCACCTGCTCGATCGAGTGGGCACCGGCGACCTGGGCCTCGAGGAGCGCAAGGTCTTCGTCGAGGGCTTCGTCCAGTTCCTGCTCCGGAACCGCCTGGCCGTGCACATTTTCATGAACCAGCGCGGCACGCTGGCCGATCTCACGGTCATGCGCCGCGCAGACGCGCTCATCGAGCGCATCGCCCAGTTCCTGATGGAGCGCACCGCATCGCTCGATGAGCACATGCGCTTCGGCATCGCGCTCGGCGGAGCGGCCTACCTGCTCGCGAATGCAGGAGTGCTGCCCGGGCCGCAGCCCGACGACATCGAGGTGCGCGAGAGCCTCAATCGCATCCTGATCGGTCTGCTCGTTCCCGAGGCGGCCCGCTGATGGCCACGCTCCTCTACCGCATCGGCTCGTTCTCGTTCCGGCGTGCCTGGGCGGTGATCGCGGGATGGCTCCTGCTTGCAGCGCTCGCGCTCGGCGCCGGGCTCGGACTCGGGGGCCAGATGCAGGAGTCGTTCGCGATCCCGGGCACCGAATCGCAGGCCGCGATCGATCGGCTCGCTGCAGTGTTCCCCGAGACGGCCGGCGCGAGTGCGCAGCTGGTCCTACGGTCCGACGACGGAGCGCCCCTCGACGCGAGTCGCGACGAGATCGACGCGGTGGCGTCAGACCTCACCGATCTCGAACAGGTTTCGCAGGCCGTCTCGCCGTTCTCCGAATACGCCTTCGACGCCCTGTCCAAGGACGGCCGCACCGCGGTCATGCAGGTGCAGTTCGACGGAGCCGTCGAAGACATCACCGACGTGACCCTCGACGAGGTGGATGCCGCAGTCGAGCCGCTGCAGCGCGCAGGCATCTCGGTGGACTTCGGCGGGATGCTGTACCAGGACGTCGAATACGGCGTCACCGTGACCGAGCTCATCGGTGTGATCATCGCGGGCGTCGTGCTGCTGGTCACCTTCGGCTCGCTGATCGCTGCCGGCATCCCGCTGCTGACCGCGATCTTCGGCCTCGCGGTCAGCATGGGAGCGGTGCTCGCCGTCGCCGCGTTCGCCACCATCTCGAACGCGACACCGATGCTGGCGCTCATGATCGGCCTCGCGGTCGGTATCGACTACGGACTCTTCGTGCTCTCGCGGCACAGGCAGCAACTCGCGCAGGGCATCGCGCCCGCCGAGTCGGCGGCCATGGCCACTGGCACCGCGGGAAGCGCCGTGGTCTTCGCCGGGCTCACCGTCATCATCGCGCTGCTCGGCCTGCTGGTGGTCGGCATCCCGTTCCTCAGCACCATGGGCATCGCCGCCGCGTTCGCAGTGCTGCTCGCGGTGGTCGCGACGGTCACCCTGCTGCCGGCGGTGTTCCGTCTCGCCGGCAGCAGGCTGGCCCCTCGGCCCGGCAGCCGCACCGAGCGCCGAGCGCTTGCAGCGGCATCCGCCGATGGGCCGCCGTCCAAGGCCTTGGGCGCCCGCTGGGTGCGCGGAGTGCTGAAGGCGCCGGTCGCCGCCGTGGTCCTGGTGCTCGCGGTGCTCGGCACTCTGGCGGTCCCCGCATTCAGCCTGCAGCTCGCGCTGCCGAGCGGGGCGAGCGACCCAGAGGGCACCACCGCGCGGCAGGCGTACGACACGATCGCGAACGAGCTCGGCGAGGGACGGAACGGGCCCCTCATCGTGGCGGTCGACATCACTCAGACGTCTGAAGTGCTCGAGTCGCTCGAGGCCATCTCCGATGAACTCCGGGCGCTCCCGGGGGTGGATGCTGTCAGCGCCGGCATGCCGAACCGCTCGCTCGACACCGGGGTCATCCAGGTCATCCCCGAGACAGGGCCGGCAGACCCCGCTACGGCGCAGCTCGTGCACGACATCCGCGACCTCGCGCCCGGCATCGCAGCCGAGCACGACACTCCCATCGCCGTCACGGGCACCACTGCAGTGCAGATCGACATCTCCCAGCGGCTGAACGATGCGCTGCTGCCGTTCGGCATCATCGTCGTCGGGTTGTCGATCGTGCTCCTCATGCTCGTCTTCCGCTCGGTGCTCGTGCCGCTCAAGGCCGCGCTCGGCTTCGTGCTCTCGGTGCTCGCGTCCTTCGGTGTGGTCGTCGCGGTCTTCCAATGGGGATGGGGCGCAGAGCTCCTCGGCATCACGCCCGGACCAGTGCTGAGCTTCATGCCGATCCTCCTCATGGCCGTGCTCTTCGGCCTCGCAATGGACTACGAGGTGTTCCTCGTATCGGGCATGCGCGAGCGCTACGTGCACGGTGCCGAACCGCGGCAGGCGATCGAACGCGGGTTCGCCGGCGCAGCTCGGGTCGTGACCGCGGCCGCCCTCATCATGTTCGCCGTCTTCGTGTCGTTCGTGCCCGAGGGGTCGGGCGTGATCAAGGTGATGGCTCTCGGGCTCGCCGCGGGGGTGTTCCTCGACGCGTTCCTGGTGCGGATGACGCTGGTACCGGCGGTCATGGCGCTCATGGGGCGCGCCGCGTGGTGGCTGCCTCGTCGTCTCGACCGAGCGATGCCCGACGTCGATATCGAAGGCGCCCGCTTGCTCGAGCACCGTGAGGCCGCGGCGTGGGCGCGCGACCGCGATGGCGCAGTCCTGAGCTCCGCGGCCCTCCAACCCGCGAGTCAGGACGCCGAGGCATATCCCGCCACGGTCGACGTGGAGGTCGCGGCGGGCGAGGTACTGGTCATCACTGGACCGGAGCAATCACGCTCGCTGCTCGCGCAGACGTTCGCCGCACGGCGCATCCCGGCATCCGGGCGCCTGCAACTGGCCGGGAACACCGTGCCATCCGATATCTCCCGGGCGCGAATGGTCGTCGCGTATTCGGACCTCGGCGCCGAGCAGGGCGGGCTGACCGCCGGAAGTCTGCTGCAGGAGCGGCTGCGGCTGCGACACCCCTGGCGTCCGTCGCTCGTGCGGAGGGAGACTCGTGAGTGGTTGAGCCGGCTCGACGCGGCGTCGCGCAGTGCCGGGCTTCAGCCGATCAGCCCGCGCGCCGCTCTCGACCGAGCCCAGAGCCGGCTCGCCGTGGCGACTGCGGCCCTCGCCGAGGGGACGCCCATCGCGGTGTTCGAGTTCGGCGACGACTCTCCGCAGCTCGAAGTGGAAACCCTCGCGCACGCGATCGAGTCTCTGGCCGACCCGAGCACGGTCCTCGTGTTCTCGGCGCCGATGCCTCTCGCCATGACTTCGCGCCGTGTCCACCACGTGCCGCTCACACCGACCACCACGCCGTTGCCGTCCTTCACGACGACGCCCAGCATCGAGGAGGCCGTGCGATGAACCGCATTGCAACACCGAGGCGGATCCTTGCCGTGATCGCCGCGGCCGCAGTACCGCTCGCGTTCGCCGGACTCGCGATCGGCGCGTTCTCTGACGCGGAGGCGGGCGTGCACCGCATCCCTGCCGCCATCGTCAACAACGACCAGATGGTCATGCAGACGGATGCCGATGGGGCGCAGCAGCCCGTGCTCGCCGGACGTCTGCTCGTGACAGAGCTCACCGGTGCCGACTCGGCCGGCTTCGACTGGACGGTCACGAACGACGAGGCAGCTGCCGAAGCCCTCCGCGATGGTCGAGTCTCGGCGGTCGTCACCGTGCCCGAGGACTTCTCGCGCTCGATCACCTCGCTGGGCAGTGACAAGCCCGAGCAGGCGAGCATCGACATCCGCACCGACGACGCGCATGACCCGCTCACCGGCGCCGTGCTGCAAGCGGTGAGCGACGGCATGGTCGCCGCGTTCGGGCAGACCATCACTCAGCAGGTGCTGGCCGGCATGTTCGACTCGTTCGGCCAATTGGGCGATTCGCTCGGCACAGCAGCCGAAGGCGCTCGCCAACTCGGGACCGGGGTCGACGGCCTCGCGAAGGGATCAGCGGAGGCGACCGCCGGCCTCGAGAGTCTCGCCGGTGGCGTGGGTGGGTACACCCAGGGCGTCAGCTCCCTGAGCAGCGGGCTGGCGAGCCTCGACTCCGGCGCGGCCCAGCTCGACGGCGTCGCAGCAGCGGTGAACGACTTCACGGGCGGAACCGCATCGCTCAGCGCCGCCCTCTCCCGTGCGGTCGCCCAGCTCTCCGCGAATCCCTCCGACCCGGTCGCGCTGGGCACGGTGCAGGCCATCTCGGCTCAGCTCGAGCAGTTCGCCGCCGGGGGCGGACGACTGGCCTCGTCCACCTCCAGCGCGATCGACGGCGTGCAATCGGGCATCACCCGGAGCGCGCAGGGCGCCGCCACGCTCGCCCGCGAAGGCGACGCGCTCCACACCGGCGCCACTCAGGCGCACCAGGGCTCCGCGGCGTTGACCGCGGGGGCCGAGCAACTGGCGAACGCAGCCGGCGAGCTCGCGGGCGGCCTCGACACGGCTGCGAAGGCTGTGCCGAGCAGCGAGGGCACGGATGCCGAGGCCGCCGCCGCGGCACTCGCGCGCCCGGTGTCGGCGACTGTCGACCGCGAGCACGCGCTCGACAGCGCATCGCCGGCCATCGTGACGGCAGTGGCTCCCGCCGCGCTGTGGCTGGGAGCGCTCGCAGTGTTCCTCGTCTCGGCGCCCCTGTCGCACCGTGTGCTGCAGTCGAGTGCGCGGCTGGGCAGGCTTGTCCAAACGCGGCTGCTTCCCCCGACACTGCTCGTGGCGGGTCAGGCGGTCGCGCTCACCGTGATGATCCACGCAGCCGGAGCGGCGCCCTGGTCTCTCGTGCCCTGGACCCTCGGCATCAGCCTTCTCGCGGCGATCGCGTTCGCCTTCATCCACTTCGCGCTCATGTCGCTCGCGGGGCGTGGGGGCCTGGTGCTGTCACTGCTCGCGCTCGCCCTGCAACTCGTCTCGAGCGGTGTCGTGTTCCCCAGGGCGCTCCTCGCCGAGCCGTTCCAGGCAATCGCCCCGTGGATGCCGATGACGCACTTCTCGAGAGCTCTCCAATCGGTGCTCACCGGCGGCGCTCTCACCGACGGCCTCGCTGCGGCGGTGGCATTGGCGGGCTTCGCGGTGGTGGGACTCGCCCTCGGTGTAGCAGGGACGCGCTCACGGCGCGCTGCGCCGACCGCGGCCTTCGCGGCGTGAGCCGCGTGTGCTGAGCAGGCGCGCGTGATCGGCGACGAGAACTGCGGGAATCCGCGCGACACACCCGGCTGACACGGTCGATTTGCGCCGACCCGAAGGCGCCCGTAATGTATTCACCTGTCACCCCAAAGGTGCGGCGGAGCGGATCGCTCGCCGGCCTCAAGCGGGACAGAACCCCTTCTTCTTTCACAGGCGTAACGCTGCGCCCGTGGCTCCTTCTCCCGGCCTCTTCGGCAGGGATCGGAACACGGGCCGAGTTGACATGCCGAAGAGAAGAAGTAATATAGAGAAGTTGCCCTGTTTGCGGCCCTGGGAGGGGTCGGGCGGGGTGTCCGGTTCTTGAGAACTCAACAGTGTGCACATGT
>NZ_JASATX010000005.1 GCF_029952955.1 Ruicaihuangia caeni
GCTACTACCGTGAGATCAACTCCCAGAACCAGTCGGCTCTGGGAGAACTCGCCCTCCACTAAACCCGGGGCGATTCACTACCCAGCGCCCGAGCCGCTCCCAATCAGCGGGTGGGTCACCACCACGGCAGCGATGATGGCGACCGTCGCGACCACGAACGCGGTTTCCAACAGGGGCGGACGGCGACCGAAGGCGACGGCACGGATGACACGCACCAAAACGGCGACGCCAACGACCATGGCCACGATGAGGAGCACCCAACCGGCGACGAACAGGAGGGCGAAGCCCGCTTCTGCGCTCGGGCTGACGAACCCGATTGCGTCGCCGACGGCGAGTGACAGTCCGGCGCACGCGGCCAATGCGAGCGCCACTCCGGCTGCTACGGCAGTCGGTCGTCGATCGCGTCCGGTGGTCTCCATGCAACGAACGCTATTGGAGCCCCCGGCAACAGATCAATGACTCTTCGGGGCGGGTCTCCATACCCGTCAGTGGTCAAACAGGAAGCGGAACTCCACCGGATTGCGTCACGGATAAGCATCACAGCCCCTCGATCGGCGACCCTAGAGCACGAGCGGAACAGTGAACCCGCCCGAGAAGAGCACGGCACCGAGCCCGACAACCGCCAGCCCCACGAGCACGATGTACGAGAGAGTGCGCACCCACCCCCACGACTGCCTGGCCCGAGCAGCGAGAATCAAACCCAACGTCGGCACGATCATGAGACCGCCGAACAGCCACGCAGGAGCGACGCGGACATCGGGAGCAGGACACGGATTCGCGAGCGCACACAGCGTCGGAATGCTCTGAGCCAGCCACATGAGCACCCACGTCGCCAGCAGAATGACGATCGCTGGCAGCATCCTTGCTGACAGACTCAAACGTCGTGCTTCACGAAGCTCCACATCGCCACTTTGGCAGAAGTGAAGCGAACAGGACTACACGTTGAATCTGAACTCCACGACGTCTCCGTCCTGCATGACGTAGTCCTTGCCTTCCATGCGCGCCTTGCCGCGAGCCCGGGCCTCTGCCACTGACCCGGCATCGACGAGGTCGTCGAACGAGATCACCTCGGCCTTGATGAAGCCGCGCTCGAAATCGGTGTGGATCACGCCCGCCGCCTGCGGTGCCTTCCAGCCCTTGCCGATCGTCCACGCGCGGGCCTCCTTCGGCCCGGCGGTGAGGTACGTCTGCAGGCCCAGGGTGTCGAAGCCGACTCGGGCGAGCTGGTCGAGCCCGCTCTCGTCCTGCCCGGTCGAGGCGAGCAGCTCGGCGGCATCCGCCTCGTCGAGGTCGATCAGCTCGCTCTCGAGCTTCGCGTCGAGGAACACGGCCTTCGCCGGCGCCACGAGGGCCTCGAGCTCCGCCTTCTTCGCGACATCCGTCAGCACCGCCTCATCGACATTGAAGACGAAGATGACCGGTTTGGCGGTGAGCAGGCCGAGTTCGCGGATCGGCTCGATGTCGAGGCCGGATGCCGAGAGCAGTCGCCCGGCATTGAGCTCCTCGACGGCGCGCTGTGCCGTGTCGAGCACCACCGGATCGAGCTTCTTGCCGCGCACCTCTTTCTCGTAGCGCGCAATCGCCTTCTCGAGCGTCTGCAGGTCGGCGAGGATCAGCTCGGTGTTGATCGTCTCCATGTCGCTGGCCGGGTTGACCGCGCCGTCGACGTGCACCACATCGCTGTCGCTGAAGCCCCGGATCACCTGCGCGATCGCGTCGGCTTCGCGGATGTTCGCGAGGAACTTGTTGCCGAGCCCTTCTCCCTCGCTCGCGCCCTTCACGATGCCGGCGATGTCGACGAACGACACCGGCGCGGGCAGGATCCGCTCGCTGCCGAAGATCTCGGCGAGCTTGGTGAGCCGCTCATCGGGCAGGTTCACCACGCCCACGTTCGGCTCGATCGTGGCGAACGGATAGTTCGCCGCGAGCACGGTGTTCTTGGTGAGCGCGTTGAAGAGGGTGGACTTGCCGACGTTGGGCAGGCCGACGATGCCGATAGTGAGAGCCACGGAGGTCAAGGGTACCGTGCGGGTGCGGCGCAACCGCTTGGAGCGACGCGTGCACCCGGGCTGTGATCGCTGAGCAGGATGCTGCGCCGCAGGGATGCGTTGGTGCCGGTGCGCCGGACACCCGGTGTCGCAGGGGCGTGAAACGATCAGGTCGTGCCACTCGACTTCACCGCCATCGACTTCGAAACCGCGAACAATCACTCGGCCTCGGCGTGCTCGGTGGGACTGGTGCGGGTGCGCGGCGGAGAGATCGTGGAACGGGCCGGCTGGTTGATCAAGCCGCCCGTGGGGTACGACGTCTTCTCCGAGTGGAACACCCGCATCCACGGAATCACTGCTGCCGATGTGTCGTCAGCCGCAGGCTGGCTCGACCAGTTGCCGCTGCTCCTCGATTTCATCGGCGACGACACCGTCGTCGCACACAACGCGGGCTTTGACATGAAGGTGCTCGGCGCCGCGTGCTCGGCAGTCGGTGCCGAGGTGCCGCTGCTCCGCTATGCGTGCTCGCTGCAACTCGCGCGAAAGACCTATCACCTCGACTCGTACCGGTTGCCGGTGGTTGCGATGGCTGCCGGGTTCGAAGACTTCAGCCATCACGATGCGCTCGAAGACGCGCTCGCGTGCGCATCGATCGTCGTCCACGCGGCGGCACGGCACGGGGCCGAATCGATGGAGACCCTTGCCGAACTGGCGGGTCTCCGACTCTCACAACTCATGGTGGCGACGGCCGCCTGACGCAAGCAGCGGCCAGCGCAGACAGCGGCCGGCTCAGCCGTTCTGCGGGAATCCCAAGTTGATGCCGCCGTGCGATGGGTCGAGCCATCGACTGGTGACTGCTTTCTCCCGCGTGAAGAAGTTCACCGCTTCGGGGCCGTACGCCTTGGCGCTGCCGAACAGCGAGTCCTTCCACCCTCCGAACGAGAAGTGGCCAACAGGCACTGGAATCGGCACGTTGATGCCGATCATGCCCACTTGCACGTCGCGCTGGAAGCGTCTCGCAGCGCCACCGTCGTTCGTGAAGATCGCTGTGCCATTGCCGTAGCGGCTCCCGTTGATGAGCTCGAGCCCTTCGTCGTATGAGTCGACACGGACCACGGAGAGCACCGGTCCGAAGATCTCGTCCTGGTACACGCGCGATGTGGTCGGCACGTTGTCGATGAGGGTTGGCCCGAGCCAGAATCCGTCAGCGTCGCCATCGGCCTCGACGCGTCGGCCGTCGACCACGACGGCGGCCCCGTCTTCAGCCGCGACATCGAGGTACGCCGCCACCTTGTCGCGGTGCTCGCGGGTGATGAGTGGGCCCATATCGCAACCGCGCGTGCCGTCGCCGACGGCGAGCGACCGCATCCGGTCGGAGATCTTCTCGATCAGCTCGTCGGCGACCGGCTCCACCGCCACGACGACGCTGATGGCCATGCAGCGCTCCCCCGCCGAGCCGAAGCCGGCGTTCACGGCGGCGTCGGCGGTGAGCTCGAGATCAGCGTCGGGCAGCACCAGCATGTGGTTCTTCGCCCCACCAAGGGCCTGCACGCGCTTGCCGTGCGCCGACGCGGTCTCGTAGATGTACTTGGCGATCGGGGTGGAGCCGACGAACGAGATGCTCGCGACGTCAGGATGCTGGAGCAGCGCGTCGACTGCGACCTTGTCGCCGTGCACCACATTGAGCACGCCGTCCGGCAAGCCCGCCTCGCGCATGAGGGACGCCATCCAGTTCGCAGCTGAGGGGTCCTTCTCGCTCGGCTTCAGCACGACCGTGTCGCCAGCGGCGATCGCGATCGGGAAGAACCACAGCGGCACCATCGCCGGAAAGTTGAACGGGCTGATGATGCCCACGACCCCGAGCGGCTGACGGAGGGAGTAGACGTCGACGCCTGTCGACACGTTCTCGCTGAACTCGCCCTTCGCGTGCGTTGCCATGCCGCAGGCGAACTCGACCACCTCCAGCCCGCGGGCGACCTCACCGAGCGCGTCGGCGAGCACCTTGCCGTGCTCTGCGGTGAGGATCGCGGCGAGCTCTTCCTTGCGCTGGTTGAGCAGCTCGCGGAATGCGAACATCACCTGTTGGCGCTTGGCCCACGACGTTCCTGCCCACTGCGGGAAGGCCGTTCGGGCCGCCTGCACAGCGGCGTCGACGTCGTCGGCATTCGCGAGCCGCACGTTGCGGGCCACCGTGCCCAGCGCCGGGTTGTACACAGGGCCGGTGCGCGTCGATTCGCCGCTGAAGGGCGCGCCGGCGACCCAGTGGTCAAGGGTGGTGGTGACGAGGCCAGGGCTGTCCTCGCGTTCAAGGATGCTCATGGCGCCCACGATACGCGCGCGCCGCGGCTGCGGCAGATGGAGTTTCCCCCTGGTCGGCAACGGCATTCCTGGAGCTCCGTCTTCGCCGGGGCGGGCTTCTTAGCGGGTCGGCCAGGAATGTCGGATGCCGCTGCGACACTGCTGGCATGGACGTTCTCGCACTGCTCCTCGGCCTTGTCATCGGTGTCGTGCTCGGCGGCCTGCTCGCCGTGCTCATGCTGCGCCGCCGCGCGGGCGACGATGCGCGCGGCGAGAATCTCGACGTGCTTCGCGCTCGACACGAGGTGGAGCTGACCACCGTGCGCGCCGAGGAGCAACGCTCCCGCTCAGCGCTCGAGACCGAGCTCGCCTCCGTGCAGGCGACCGCTGACGCGCTCAGCCGGCAGGTCGCCGAACTGCAGCAGCAGCAGCGTGAGCTCATCGAGCGCCACCGCGCCGAGCAAGCGGCACAGGCCGAGCGCGAGCGCGCAGAGAGCAAGGTGCTCCAAGCCCTCGCGCCGGTGCGCGACACGCTGCAGCACATGCAGCGAAAGGTCGCCGACCTCGAGACTCAACGCTCGGAACAGTACGGCTCGCTGTCAGAGCAGCTGAAGCAGTCGCAGCTCGCCGACGAGCAGTTGCGCGCGACGACGGAATACCTGGCGAGCGCGCTGCGCTCGAACAGCACGCGAGGGGTCTGGGGCGAGACGCAATTGCGGCGCGTCGTCGAGGCGGCGGGCCTCACGCAGTACGTCGACTTCGACACGCAGCACAGCATCACCACGGATGCCGGAGCCGGCCGTCCCGACATGGTCGTGCGGCTGCCCGGGCACAAGGCGATCGCCATCGACGCGAAGGTGCCGCTCGAGCACTACATCGAGGCGAGCCAGATTCCGGTCACCGCTTCTGGCGAGGAAGGCGCCCGCCGCAAGCAACTCATCGACCGCCATGTGAAAGCGCTGCGCGCCCACGTCGACGCACTGTCGAAGAAGACCTACTGGGAAGGCCTCTCGGCGAGCCCCGAGTTCGTCATCGCTTTCATCCCCAGCGAGTCGCTGCTCTCAGCCGCGCTCGAGGCCGATCCGGCACTGCTCGACTACGCGTTCGGCAAACGCGTAGCACTCGCATCACCGGTCAACCTCTGGGCGGTGCTCAAGACCGTGGCATTCACCTGGCAGCAGCAGGCCGTGACCGACGAGGCGAAGAAGCTCTTCGATCTCGGCAACACGCTGTACCAGCGACTCGGCACCCTCGCCGGTCATGCAGACGGGCTTCGGCGCGCGATCGAGCGCACCGTCGACAGTTACAACAAGTTCGCGAACTCGCTGGAGACCCGCGTACTCGTGACCGCCCGGCAGTTCCCCGGCATCGACCAGACGAAGCTGATCGAGGAGGCGTCGGTGATCCAAGAATCCCCGAGAAGGCTCACGGCCGGCGAGCTCACGGAACTCACGGAACTCACCGAGCTCAATGAACTCAGCGAAATCGAGTCACTCGTCGAGCCACTTGGAGACGAGGTGGTCGGCACCGATGCGGCGGATCGTGCCCGAGCGTGAGCGAAGCACGACGCTCTCGGTGTGGATGACCGGGCCCTTGCGCCGCACCCCGGCGACGAGCTCGCCGTCGGTAACGCCCGTGGCCACGAAGAACGTGTTGTCGCCACGGACGAGTTCCTCACCCTCGTACACGTGGTCGAACTTCAGGCCGGCATCGATGCCGCGCTGCTTTTCGTCGTCGTCGGTGGGAGCCAGCCGGCCCTGAATGAAGCCGCCCAGCGCCTTGATCGCCGCTGCGGTCGCGACGCCCTCGGGGCTGCCGCCCACCCCGACGCACATGTCGATGCGCGTTCCATATCGCGCCGCGTTGATGCCGCCCGCCACGTCGCCATCGAGCATGAGCAGCGTCGCCGCTCCCGCGCTGCGGATCTCGTCGATCAACTGCGCGTGCCGTGGACGGTCGAGCACCGCCACATTCAGATCGGCCACGTCGCGGCCCTGCGCTTTCGCGAGTGCCCGCAGGTTCTCGCCGATGGGCTTGCGGATATCCACCACGCCTCGTCCTTCGGCGCCGGTCACGATCTTCTCCATGTAGAACACCGCGGACGCGTCGAGCATGGTTCCGCGGTCGGATACCGCGAGCATCGAGATCGCGTTCTGCCGACCGGCGGCAGTGAGCGAGGTGCCGTCGATCGGGTCGACCGCGATGTCGCATGCGGGCCCGCGGCCGGTGCCGACGTGCTCGCCGTTGAAGAGCATCGGCGCCTCGTCCTTCTCGCCCTCGCCGATGACGACGAGACCGTCGAAGTCGACGGTCCCGAGGAACTTGCGCATCGCGTCGACTGCGGCCCCATCGGCGGCGATCTTGTCGCCCCGACCGATGAAGGGCCAGGCGCGGATTGCCGCGGCCTCGGTGGCCCTCACAAGCTCCAGGGCCAAGTTGCGATCGGGCTGTTCCAATGAAGCAGCGCTCACCTGTGCGTCCTCCTGCTGGGTCGGTCTCGGGGCCGCTGGCTGGCGTTCGCCAGGTGGTAGGCAGCGTCCGTTCAGCCTAGCGAACCACCGGATCGGTCGCGGGCGGCGGGCTGACATCGAGGCGGCATCCGGGCGTCTCCGGCCAGGTCGGCACCACGGCGTGGCGTTGTCGCTGCGCATCAATAGACTCGAAGGCGTCATCCCCTCGACGCCGAAGGAGAACCCATGCCTATCGCCACGCCCGATCAGTACGCGGAGATGCTCGACAAGGCGAAGCGCACCGGATTCGCATTCCCGGCCGTCAACGTCTCGTCGTCGCAGACCATCAACGCCGCGCTGCAGGGCCTCGCCGAGGCCGAATCCGACGGCATCATCCAGGTGACGACCGGTGGCGCCGACTACTTCGCGGGCCAGAGCGTGAAGGCGCGCGCGTCAGGCGCGCTGGCCTTCGCCGCGTTCGTGACCGAAGTCGCGAAGAACTACCCGATCACCGTGGCGCTGCACACCGACCACTGCCCCAAGGACGCGCTCGACGGCTTCGTCATGCCGCTCATCGCCGCTTCCGAAGAAGAGGTGCGCGCCGGTCGCAACCCGATCTTCCAGTCCCACATGTGGGACGGCTCGGCAGTGCCGCTCAAGGAGAACCTCGACATCGCCAAGGACATGCTGAAGCGCACCCGCGCGATCAACGCCGTGCTCGAAGTCGAGATCGGTGTCGTCGGCGGTGAGGAAGACGGCGTCAGCCATGCCATCAACGAACACCTGTACACCACCCTCGACGACGCGATCGAGACCGTCGAGGCGCTCGGCTTCGGCGAGCAGGGCCGGTACATGGCCGCGCTGACGTTCGGCAACGTCCACGGCGTCTACAAGCCGGGCAATGTGAAGCTCCGTCCCTCGCTCCTCAAGGAGATCCAAGACGGCCTCGCAGAGAAGTACGGCACCGGCCCGAAGCCGCTCGACCTCGTGTTCCACGGCGGCTCGGGTTCGAGCGACGCCGAGGTCGCCGAGGCGGTCGCGAACGGCGTCATCAAGATGAACATCGACACCGACACGCAGTACGCGTTCACGCGCTCGATCGCCGACACGATGTTCCGCAACTATGACGGCGTGCTCAAGGTCGATGGCGAGGTGGGCAACAAGAAGGTGTACGACCCTCGCTCATGGGGCAAGCTCGCCGAGAAGGCCATGGCAGCACGCGTCGCCGAGGCCACACGCCAGCTCGGTTCAGCCGGCCAGAAGATCTGACGGACGACTCCTCCACCGGCGCTGGGGCGTGAGCGAACGCGCCCCAGGCCCCTGGCTCCGCTCCGAGCGGTCGATCGGCCGGTGACCGATACCGTCATCCGGCGGGTGGTGAGGGTGCTGGCGTCATCGAGGGCACATCCGTCGCCATGACGACTGTCAGCATCACGGCGAGCGCGATGAACGCGACGAATGCGCCGACGACCGGCACCCACCAGGCGAGACGCCCGGCACGGATGCGGGTGAGGGTGAGCGCGAAGGTCGCCACCCAGATGACCGCTTGCACGATGACGATCGCGACACCCATGGCCGAAGCCAGTTCCGGGTTGTCGAACGGGCCGGCACCGAGCTGTTCGTACGCCATGTTCAGCGTCGATTGCAGCGCGAGGTAGGCGGGCGCAGAACTCACTACGTTGAGGAAGCCGAGGGCGAGCAGCACGTAGGCGACGAAGCGATCCGCTCGGCGGTTGCGCTCGCTGCGCTCGTTCGGTGCGAGAGGCACCATGCCCGGCAGCGGCGGCGCCGGTTGCTTCGCGGGAGTGGCCGCGCGCCACGCTGACTTCGAGCCCGCGGGCGGAGTGGGACGCGCGTGCCCTCCAGCATCCTTCTCATGCTGGTCGGCTGTGCCCCGTCGGCGAGCCTGTTCGTCAGGAGTGGCGAACGCGCCGAACTCCGGTCGCCGAGCCGCGTCGTCGGGCTCGTTGCCTTCCGACCGCTGCTCGCTCACGAGAGTTGCTTGTCGCGTACGCGGCCGCCGAGACCGCGTTCATCGGTCGCGCCGCTCTTCGTCTTGCGAAGCTCCTTCGGCAGCGAGAACATCAGGTCTTCCTCAGCGGTGACGACCGGCTCGACGTCGACGTAGCCGGCATCCGCGAGATCACGAAGCACTTCCTGCACGAGCACCTCGGGCACCGAGGCGCCGCTCGTGACACCCACGGTTGCGACACCGTCGAGCCACTCCTGCTGGATCTCGTGCGCATAGTCGATGCGATACGCCGCCTTCGCGCCGTGGTCGAGCGCCACTTCCACCAGGCGCACGCTGTTGGAGCTATTGGCCGAGCCGACCACGATCACCAAGTCGGCATCGCGGGCGACCTTCTTGATCGCCACCTGGCGGTTCTGGGTCGCGTAGCAGATGTCATCGCTCGGCGGGTCCTGCAGCTTCGGGAAGCGCTTCCGCAGACGGCGAACCGTCTCCATCGTCTCGTCGACGCTGAGCGTGGTCTGCGACAGCCACACCAGGTGGTCGGGGTTCTTGACCTCGACGGTGTCGGCTTCGTCAGGGTTGTTCACGAGGGTCGTGCGCTCGGGCGCGTGGCCCATCGTGCCCTCGACCTCTTCATGCCCGGCATGGCCGATGAGCAGGATCTCGTAGTCCTGCTTGGCGAAGCGCACCGCCTCACGGTGCACCTTCGTCACGAGGGGGCACGTCGCGTCGATGGCATGCAATCCCCGATCGGATGCCGACTGCACGACCATCGGTGAGACGCCGTGCGCACTGAACACCACGTTCGCGCCCTCGGGCACCTCGTCGACCTCGTCGACGAAGATCGCGCCTTGCTGCTCGAGCGTCGACACGACGTGGATGTTGTGCACGATCTGCTTGCGCACGTACACCGGCGCACCGTATTGCTCCAGCGCCTTCTCGACGGCGATGACCGCTCGATCGACTCCTGCACAATAGCCGCGCGGGGCGGCGAGAAGCACCCGCTTCGGGGCGCCGACCGGCTCGTCGCGTAGCCTGTTACGCACCGCGGGAATCCGCGGTGTTCCGAGGCTGACGGCGTTGCCGTTGGTGATCTGGCTCACGCCCACCATCCTAGGCATGGGCACCTGAGCGCATGAGGAGAGCCGTTGTCCGCACCAGTGCCATCGACCTTCGAGCAGCCATGGTCTGTCGGGTTCCTCTCGAACCAGATCAAGGGCTGGATCGACAGGCTCGGCACCGCGTGGGTCGAAGGCGAGCTGACGCAGTGGGGCGTCTCGGGCGGCAACGTCTACGGCAAGCTCAAAGACCTCGAGGCCGACGCGACGGTCTCGTTCACTCTCTGGTCGTCGACCCGCGCGAAGCTCACCGAAGACTTCAAGCAGGGCGACCGGGTGATCGCACTCGTCAAGCCCAATTGGTGGGTCAAGGGCGGCTCGCTCACGATGCAGGTGCTGCAGTTGCGACACGTCGGGCTGGGCGACCTGCTCGAGCGCATCGAGCGCTTGAAGCGGCAATTGCAGTCGGAGGGTCTCTTCGACCCGGCCCGCAAGCGCCCGCTCCCCTTCCTTCCGAACCTCATCGGGCTCATCACCGGCAAGGACTCGGATGCCGAGAAGGATGTGCTGCGGAATGCCCACCTCCGCTGGCCCTCCGTGCAGTTCCGCGTCGTGCACGCGGCGGTGCAGGGAGACCGCTGCGTGAGCGAGGTGGCATCCGCGATCCGGAGACTCGATGCAGACCCGGAGGTCGACGTCATCATCGTGGCCCGCGGCGGAGGCGACTTCCAGAACCTGCTCGGCTTCAGCGATGAGACGGTGGTGCGGGCAGCGGCGGAAGCGACGACGCCGATCGTGTCGGCGATCGGGCACGAAGCCGACCGGCCGCTGCTCGACGAGGTCGCCGATCTGCGCGCGTCGACTCCGACCGATGCCGCGAAGCGCGTCGTGCCCGATGTCGCCGAGGAGCTCTCGCGCATCCAGCAGGCGCGCGCCAGGATGCGTTCGCGCGTCACCTCATTCGTCGGCCACGAGATCGACCGCATCGGGCAGCTGCGGTCACGACCGGCCCTCGCATCCCACACCTGGCTGGTCGACTCGCGAGCCGAGGAGCTCACCCGGCTGGTGGCCCGAGGAACCGAGCTCATCGACTATCGCGTCGACCGTGCTGCCCAGCAGTTGGCCGATCTGCGTTCCCATCTCAGAGCGCTCAGTCCGAAACGCACTCTGGAGCGCGGCTACGCCATCGTGCAGGGTCCGGACGGCCGCGCGCTCCGCCATGTCGCCGAGGCACCGGTCGGCACCGCGCTGCGCGTCACCGTGAGCGACGGAAGGCTGCACGCGACCGTCGATGCCGTTGACAGCGCCGATCGTTAGGATTGACCGCGTGGCAACCGACGACCGTGACGTGGCAGAGCTGAGCTACGAAGATGCGCGCGACGAGCTCGTGCGCGTCGTCACCGAACTCGAGCAGGGCTCCGCCACGCTCGAGCAGTCCCTGTCGCTCTGGGAGCGCGGCGAGGCACTCGCCAACCGCTGCGAGGAATGGCTGATCGGCGCCAAGGAGCGTCTCGACGCGGCGCGCGCCGCCGAGTGAACCAGTGAGCGCCAAGCAGCGTCCGCAACAGCCGAACATCGTCGCCGAGCTCGGCAGGCCGGAGACCCCCGAGGAGACTGCCGCGCGCAAGGCAGAGCGGTCGCGCCTCCACCGCGCAGCTCAGACGCCGCGCAACCTCATCGCGGCGACACTCGCCTCGTTCGGCATCGTGCTGGTCCTCGTGCTGGTGGTTGCGCGACCGAATGTCGCGCATCACCCATCGGTCGACTACCAGGCTGTCGCGGCTGCGGCCTCGCCCGCGGTCGAAGCACTGCCCGATGCTCCCCCTGCCCTGGTCGTTCCTGAGACACCGCCGGGGTGGAGCGCGAACCGAGCCGAGCTCGTGCAGGGCAGCAACCGCGACGCGCGCATCTGGTACCTGGGGCTCATCACCGCCGATGACGACTACATCGCTGTGCAACAGACCATTGGCGAAGACGAGACGTGGCTCGCGGCGACGATCGGCAAGACGCTCGCCACCGGCACCGAGAGGATCGCGGGCCTCGAGTGGACCGTTATCGACCGTCGCGGCCAGCGCGACACCGGCAACTTCGAGTACGTCATGTGGACCGAGACCGATTCGGGCCCGCTCGTATTGAACGGCACGGCTTCAGACGGCGAGTTCAAGGCGATCGCTGAGCAAGCGGGCCGCCAACTCAGCGGCTGACACGCCCGCCGGTTCGGCAGCGCGTCGCTGGGCCGGCACTGACACGGAGCACCGCACACTCAGCACCAGGCACCAGCACCAGCACCAGCACCGAGAGCTCCACAAAGCACCAAGCAACAGAGCACCAGCGTTCGACCCCACACCAACATCGAAGGAGCCTGATGGCCGCGAAGACCGCGACACAGACGACGATGACGCCGGCAGCAGCATGGAACGAGTTGCTCAGCGGCAACGACCGATTCGTGAGCGGCAAGCCGCGGCATCCGCACCAGGACTCCGAACGACGTGACGAGCTCGGCAACAAGCAGGAGCCCATCGCCGCGCTCTTCGGCTGCAGCGACTCGCGCCTCGCGGCCGAGATCATCTTCGACCTCGGTCTCGGCGATCTCTTCGTCATCAGAAACGCCGGCCAGGTGCTCGGCGACTCAGTGCTCGGCTCGATCGAGTACGCCGTCGCGATCCTCAAGGTGCCGCTCATCATCGTGCTCGGCCACGACCAGTGCGGCGCGGTCGCTGCGGCGATCGCTTCGGCCGGTGCGGATGCGGCACCGCTGCCCCCGCACATCGCGCAGCTCATCGACCCGATCGTTCCCGCCGTACGTCGAGTCGCGAAGAACTCAGCGCTCCCGGTCGCACGCGTCGACGCGCAGGAGGTCGGCAGGGAGCACCTTAAGGACACGGTGCGCGAACTGCTCGAGCGATCGCCATTGATCGCCGATGCAGTCGCCGCCGGTACGCTGGCCGTGGCAGCCGTGAACTACCGGCTGGTCGAGGGTCGCGCGGTCCCCCACTTCGTCGTCGGCGAGATCGACGCGTCAACCCCTGAGCAGGAGAAGGAAGCAGAGCAGTGAGCACTTCGGCGCAGACCGAGTACCGCATCGAGCACGACACCATGGGCGAGGTCCGGGTTCCGGCCTCCGCGCTGTATCGCGCACAGACCCAGCGTGCCGTCGAGAACTTCCCGATCTCGGGCAGCGGGCTCGAGCCCGCCCAGATCGTCGCGCTGGCACGCGTGAAGCGGGCCGCCGCGATCGTGAACGGCGAGCTCGGCATCATCAAGCCCGAGGTGTCGAAGGCGATCGTCGCCGCAGCCGACACCATCATCAACGGATCGCACCACGACCAGTTCCCGGTCGACACCTACCAGACCGGTTCGGGCACCTCGTCGAACATGAACATGAACGAGGTGCTGTCGACGCTCGCGACCGAGATCGCCGGCGCGACCGTGCACCCGAACGACCACGTGAACGCCTCGCAGTCGTCGAACGACGTGTTCCCTACCTCGGTGCACGTGGCCGTCACCGACGCACTGCTGCGCGACCTGGTTCCCGCGCTCGAGCACCTCGCAGAGTCCTTCGAAGAGAAGGCCGAGCTCTGGAAGGATGCCGTCAAGGCCGGCCGCACCCACCTCATGGACGCCACTCCGGTCACCCTGGGCCAGGAGTTCGGCGGCTACGCGCGCCAGGTGCGACTGGGCATCGAGCGCGTGCAGAGCACCATCGCCCGCGTGGCCGAGGTGCCCCTCGGTGGCACGGCGACCGGCACCGGCATCAACACGCCGCTCGGCTTCCCGCAGAAGGTGATCGCGGTGCTGGCCGAGAACTCGGGCCTGCCGATCACCGAGGCCGAGGACCACTTCGAGGCGCAGGGTGCTCGCGACGGCCTGGTCGAGGCATCCGGCGCGCTCCGCACCATCGCGGTCTCGCTCACGAAGATCAACAACGACCTCCGCTGGATGGGCTCGGGACCGAACACCGGCCTCGCCGAGCTGCACATCCCCGACCTGCAGCCCGGCTCGTCGATCATGCCCGGCAAGGTGAACCCGGTCGTCCCCGAGGCAGTGCTCATGGTGTGCGCACGAGTCATCGGCAACGACGCGACCATCGCCTGGGCGGGCGCCTCGGGTTCGTTCGAACTCAACGTCGCGATCCCGGTCATGGGCACCGCGCTGCTCGAGTCGATCCGTCTGCTCGCGAACTCGAGCCGCGTGCTCGCTGACAAGACCGTGAAGGGCCTCGAGGCGAACCTCGACCGCGCCCGCGCCATGGCCGAGTCGTCGCCGTCGATCGTGACGCCGCTGAACAAGATCATCGGCTACGAGAACGCCGCGAAGATCGCCAAGCACTCGGTCGCGAAGGGAATCACGGTTCGCGAGGCGACGATCGAGCTCGGCTTCGTCGAGCGCGGCGAGATCACGGAGGAGCAGCTCGACTCGGCACTCGATGTGCTGAGCATGACGCACCCCAGCTGACCTCACACCACAGCTGACCTCACCCCAGACGAGGGGCGGATGCCACAGCATCCGCCCCTCGTCTCGTTTCACCCCCAATGGCCCGCGAGACTACGCAAATGAGCACTCCGCAACGGGGCTGCTGGTCATTCGCGTAGTCTCGCGGCTCGTGCCAGGAGTCAGCGGGCTGGGGCACCGCCTTCGAGCAAGTCGGTCACGAGGGCGGCGATCGCGCTGCGCTCAGACCTGGTGAGCGTGATGTGTGCGAAGAGCGGGTGCCCCTTGAGCGCTTCGATCACCGAGTGGATGCCGTCGTGGCGCCCGACGCGCAGGTTGTCGCGCTGCGCGACATCGTGCGTGAGCACCACGCGCGAGTTCTGCCCGATTCGGCTGAGCATCGTCAGCAGCACGTTGCGTTCGAGCGATTGCGCCTCGTCGACGATCACGAACGCGTCGTGCAGCGAGCGTCCGCGGATGTGCGTGAGCGGCAGCACCTCGAGGATGCCGCGCTCCACGACCTCATCCAGTACGTTCTCGCTGACCACCGCCCCGAGGGTGTCGAACACGGCCTGCGCCCACGGGTTCATCTTCTCGGCATGGTCTCCGGGCAGGTAGCCGAGTTCTTGCCCCCCGACCGCGTACAGCGGCCGGAAGACCATGATCTTGCGGTGCTGCTGACGCTCAAGCACTGCCTCGAGCCCTGCGCAGAGCGCAAGCGCCGACTTGCCAGTGCCAGCGCGACCGCCGATGGAGAGGATGCCGATCTCGGGGTCGAGCAGCAGGTCGATCGCGAGCCGCTGCTCAGCCGACCGTCCGTGCAGCCCGAACACGTCGCGATCACCTCGCACGAGCGAGATCGCGCCGCCGTGCGCGACGCGGCCGAGCGCCGAGCCACGCTCGGACTGCAGCACGAGCCCCGTGTTGACCGGCAGCTCGGCGGCTGCGGGCACCTCGAGTCGTTCGTGCTCGTACAGGCCGGCCATCTCGTCGCCGCTGAGCGAGAGTTCCGCCTGCCCCGTCCACCCGGAGTCGACTGCCTGCTCGGCCCGGTACTCCTCGGCGGCGAGCCCGATCGACGCTGCCTTGACACGCATCGGCATGTCTTTCGACACCACGGTCACGGCGAGTCCGTCGCCGGCGAGGTTCATGGCGACCGCCAGGATGCGCGAGTCGTTGTCGCCGAGCTGCAATCCGCTCGGCAGCACCGCCTGGTTCGAGTGGTTCAGTTCCACCCGGATCGAACCGCCGAGCTCGCCGACCGGAATCGGGAAGTCGAGCCGTTCGTGCTGCACGCGCAGCTCATCGAGATTGCGAAGGGCGCGCCTGGCGAAGTACCCGAGCTCCGGGTCGTGCCGTTTGCCCTCGAGTTCGGCGATCACGACGACCGGCAGCACGACCGCGTGCTCCGCGAAGCGGAACATCGCATCGGGATCGCTCAGCAGCACCGAAGTATCGAGCACGTAGGTTCGCTCGGTCGTACGGGCGTTCGGCTTCCCCGCCGTTCCCGTCTGCCGTTGGGGGGTGTTGGTGTCGACCATGGCCACTCCATCCCCGGGCGCGATCCACCCGGATCCAGTCTCGTGACGGCCGTCGGTCGCGGAACGATCGTGTGGCCGTCCCGACCAGGCGCGGCGCCTGATGGCTTGAAACTACGTGGCGCGACCGCGCTCGTCCCTGCGCGACACACCGCTGAACGGTGACGGTCAGGTGAACGGCACGATGCGGAGCCGAGCACGCCAAGCGCGCCGAGCGGAGAGGCGTGCCGGATGCCGCGGCGCGACGCCCCGGAACTACGACCCGTAGCGCCGGTCGCGGCCGCCGTAGTCGCGCAGCGCCCGGAGGAAGTCGATCTCGCGCAGGTCAGGGCCGAGCGCCTCCATAAAGTACAGCTCGCTGTGCGCGCTCTGCCACAGCATGAAGTCGCTCAGCCGCTGCTCGCCGGAGGTGCGGATGATCAGATCGAGCTCCGGCTGGCCGCTCGTGTAGAGGTGCTCGCCGATGTTCTCCGGGGTGAGGAGCTCGCCGAGGTCGTCGAGGGTGCCGCCCTGCGCGCTGTGCTCGTCGATGATGCTGTGCACAGCATCCGAGATCTCGCGCCGACCGCCGTAGCCGACCGCCAAGTTCACGTGGAGCCCGCGGTTGCCGGCGGTGCGAGCCTCAGCCGCCTCGAGCGCCTCGACCAGCGGTGTGGGCAGTCCCTCCGCTCGGCCGACGTGCTTGATCCGCCAATCTCTTGTGCGCGACAACTCGTCAGCAAGGTCGCCGATGATGTCGAACAGTTGGCGGAGCTCCTCGGGATCGCGGTGCGACAGATTGTCGCTCGACAGCAGATACAGCGTCGCCACCTTGATACCGAGCTCGTCGCACCACGACAGGAATTCGCGCACCTTCTCGGCGCCCGCGCGGTGCCCGTGCGCAGCGGTCTCGAGCAGTCGCTGCTTCGCCCATCGCCTGTTGCCGTCAATGATCATCGCGACGTGGCGCGGCAGCCTCAATCCGGCGAGTTCCCGGCGAAGACGGCGGGAGTACAGGCCGTAAAGGAAACCGCGACCCACAGCCGACCTGCGATTCTGCACGGTGCCACGTTATCGGAATCGCTCACAGCTTGCCGTTGCACACCGCTCGTATCATGGCGAAATGGCGCGACCGGAATCGACCTCCCCCTCCGGCCTCGACGAGGGCGTTGAGGGGCTCGAGATGCCCAAGCTCCCCCTGCTCGACGACTCGGTCGAGCATCACGCGCAACCACCGACCGAGGTGAAGCCGACGTGGCGTGGCTGGATCCACGCAGGCATCCTCCCCGTGGTCATCGCCTGCGGCGTCGTACTGGTCGTACTGGCAGATGGAGCCGCGGCGAAGTGGGGGTCCGCGGTGTTCTTCTCGGCATCGCTGCTGCTGTTCGGGTTGTCAGCGACGTACCACCGCTTCGACTGGAAGCCACGCGCGAAGCGCATTCTGAAGCGCATCGACCACGCGAACATCATGCTGCTCATCGCGGGCACGTACACGCCGATCTCGCTGCTGGCGCTTCCGCCGTCGAAGGGCGTCGTGCTGCTCATCGCCGTGTGGACGGGCGCCCTGCTCGGCATCGGGTTCCGAATGTTCTGGCTCAACGCGCCCCGCTGGATCTACGTTCCGCTCTACCTCCTGCTCGGATGGGCAGCGGTCATGTACCTCTACGACCTCATGCTCGCGAATGTCGCCATGATGGTGCTCGTCATCGCCGGTGGTCTGCTGTACTCGGTCGGTGCCGTGGTGTACGCGCTGAAGCGTCCGAACCCCGTGCCGGGCGTCTTCGGCTTCCACGAGATCTTCCACATCTTCACGGTGCTGGCGTTCCTCTGCCACTGGACCGCGATTCTGCTGATCGCGATCCATCCGCCGCTGTTCCAGTAGGCAACCGCGCGACTGCGCGGCCGCGGCCGCGCACCCCTGAGGGCGCGGAAGCCGCTGAAGCTCGGTACTAGGGACGCGTCGGCGGCTCGTCGTCGGATGCCGCGGCATCCGCACCGCCGAGCTCATCGTCCCCTGCGAGCGGGCCTGCCTCACCC
Organism: Ruicaihuangia caeni; assembly: GCF_029952955.1. GTDB lineage: Bacteria > Actinomycetota > Actinomycetes > Actinomycetales > Microbacteriaceae > Ruicaihuangia > Ruicaihuangia caeni. The sequence goes on from NZ_JASATX010000005.1 coordinate 17,752, forward strand.
GCCTGCTCCGCCTCGTACTCGGCGCGGAGCCTCTCGCGGATCTCGGCGCGCTGGTTGGTGCGACGCACTCGGCGCGCCATGTCGACGATGAGCAGTACGACGGCCGCCATGACCGCGAAGGTGACGAGGAAGCCGATCACACCCGGAGTGACGTCTTCTTCTCGCACCTCGGCGAACAGCACGGTCGCAGTGAGCGGGCTCATGCCTGCTCCTCCTCGTCATCGATGCCCGCGAACAGGTCGCTCTCGGGCAGGTCGGAGTGCACGCGCGAGTGCGCGAGCTCGTAGTCCTCGGTCGGCCACGCCTCGCGCAGCAGATGGTTCGGCCAGAAGAAGAAGGGGCTCTCGGGCGACACCTGGCTCGCGTGCGCCCGGAGCGCAGCATCCCTCGCCTCGAAGAACTCGCCGCACGGTACGCGCGTCGTGGCCGTGTCGACCCGTTCGCCGATCCACTCGATGATGCGGTGCAGCTCTGACGTGAGCGGCGAATCCGGCTCGCGCTCGAGCATCAGGTCGTACACCGCGCGAGCGCGCGAGGGGTTGAATGCGCGGTCGTAGTAGAACTTCTTGATCTCCCAGGGCTCGCCCGCCTCGGGGTAGGCACCGCTGTCGCCCGAGAGGTTCCACGCCGCCATCGCCACCTCGTGGGTGCGGATGTGGTCCGGATGCGGGTAGCCGCCGTTCTCGTCATAGCTGACGATCACGTGGGGGCGCACCTCGCGCACCAGGCGCACCAGCGGCTCGGCGGAGAGCTCGACCGGCACGGTCGCGAACGATCCGGGCGGAAGCGGTTCGTCTGGTCCCGGCAGCCCGCTGTCTTCGTAGCCGAGCCATCGGTGCTCGATCCCGAGAGCCTCTTGGGCTGCCCGCATCTCCTCCCGGCGCAGCCCACCCATGTCGCGCTCGGCCTGCGCTCTGGCCTGGTCGCCCAACTGCTCGTTCAGCACGCTCCCGCGCTCGCCCCCGGTGCAGCTCACCACGATGACCCGCGCTCCGCGGCTCGCATAGTACGCGCTCGTCGCCGCGCCCTTGCTCGACTCGTCGTCGGGATGCGCGTGGATGGCGAGCAATCGCAGGGTCACAGAACTCCTCAGCCAGTCGGAATAGCCTTGTTCAAGACTAATCGCGAGGAGTGTGCGTGACTGACCAGGCGTCGCGGCTGCAAGAACGGTACGGCCGAACGCCCGAAAGGGCGCAACGGGATCGACGGATGCTGTGGGTCTTCGGCGGCGCCGTGGCTCTCGTCTTCGTCGCGTGGGTCGTGTGGGCAGGGCTCCTCTCCCCCGGCGCCGAGATCGACTCGCGGACGACCGGCTACTCGGTGGACGAGAGCGCGAACGAGGTCGAAGTGCGCTGGCAGCTGACCGTCGAACCCGGTACGCCGGTGCAGTGCGCTGTGCAGGCGCTCAGCGAGTCGAAGAACATCGTCGGCTGGAAGATCGTCGACATCCCGGCATCCGACCGACATGTCAGGGCGTTCAGCGAGACGGTGCGCGTCATGCAGCCGGCGACGACAGGGTTGATCCACCACTGCTGGTCGCAGTAGAATGTGGCATTCACCAGGGACCGGCCGAACGGCCGGTCTCATTTCGTATGAGGAGCAGTATGTCTGACACTTCGGTCACCTGGCTGACCCAGGAGGCGTACGACCGGCTGAGTGCAGAGCTCGCGCAGCTCAGCGGCGAAGGCCGCACCGAGATCGCGAAGCGCATCGAGGCTGCGCGCGAAGAAGGCGACCTCAAGGAGAACGGCGGCTATCACGCGGCCAAGGACGAGCAGGGCAAGATGGAGGCCCGCATCCGTCAGCTGACCGAGCTGCTTCGCACTGCGACGGTCGGCGAGCCCCCGGCCAGCGACGGCACAGTCGCCCCGGGCACCCTGATCACCGCTGAGATTCTCGGCGACGAGTCGACGTTCGTGCTCGGCAGCCGCGAGATCGCGGGCGACAGCGACCTCGACGTGTACAGCGAGCAGAGCCCGCTAGGTGCGGCAATCATGGGCCGCAAGGCCGGCGACACCACCAGCTACATCGCGCCGAATGGCAAAGAGATCACCGTCAAGGTCTTGAAGGTCGAGAGCTTCGCGGGCTGATGCGTCTCCGTTGCGCCGCGGGCAGTTAGCCGACTGCAGGCTTGGCGCCTCGGCTCGCACGGCCATCGCTGATCGCTGATCGCTGAATGATCCGCCGCGGCGGTCACACCGATCGCGGTGAATAGCCCGCAGACCGCAGGGCCGCGAGCACCCGCTCGGCGTGCTCCGGCCCGCGCGTCTCGATGTGCAGTTCGAGTTCGACCTGGCTGATCTGCAGGCCGCCGCCATGCCTGGTGTGCAGCACTTCGACGACGTTCGCGTTCTGCTCGGCGACGATCTCGGCCGTCCTTGCGAGTTGTCCTGGGCGGTCGGGCAGCGGGATCCGAAGCTTCAGGTACCGTTCCGACGCGGCGAGCCCATGACTCACGATGCGCTCGAGCATGAGCGGGTCGATGTTGCCGCCGCTCAGCACGGCGACCGTCGGGCCGGTCGCGTCGATCTTGCCGCTGAGGATCGCCGCCACGCCCACGGCACCCGCGGGTTCGACCACGAGCTTCGCGCGCTCGATCAGCACGAGGAGCGCCTTCGCGATCTCGTCGTCGTCGACGGTCACCACGTCGTCGACGGCCTGGCGCACGATCTCGAAGTTCAGCGCGCCCGGCTTCGACACCGCGATGCCATCGGCGATGGTGGGAGTGATCTCGATGTCCACCGGTTCACCGCGTTCGAGTGACAGCGGATAGGGCGCGGCGTTCTCGGCCTGCACGCCGATCACCTTGATGCGCTTGCCCTCGGCGGCCGCGCGCTGCTTGACCGCGCTCGCGATGCCGGCGATGAGCCCGCCACCGCCGATCGGCACGACGATGGTCGCGACATCCGGTACTTGATCGAGGATCTCGAGACCGAGCGTGCCCTGCCCCATCACGACGTCGTAGTGGTCGAACGGCGGGATCAGCACGGCGCCGGTAGAGGCTGCGAACTCGGCAGCGGCGCGCAGCGGCTGGTCGACGGTGTGCCCGCTCAGCACCACCTCGGCGCCATAGGCGCGGGTCGCCTGCAGCTTCGGCAGGGCGACGCCGACAGGCATGAATATCGTCGCCTTGATGCCGAGTTCGCGCGCTGCGAAGGCGACGCCCTGGGCGTGGTTTCCAGCGGATGCCGCGACCACTCCCCTCGCGCGCTCCTCGTCGCTCAGCCGCGCCATGCGGTTGTACGCGCCGCGGATCTTGTACGACCCCGTGCGCTGCAGGTTCTCGCACTTCAGCGAGACCGGGTGGCCGAGCACCTCGGCGAGGTAGCGCGAGCTCTCCATGGGGGTCGGGTCGGCCGCCCGCGAGACGACTTCACGGGCCGCCTCGAACTCCGCGAGCGAAGGCCCGGCGAAGACCGTGGCGGCATCAGCGGGCGCCGCGTGCTCATGCATCCGCGATCACATCCTTCAGTTGCGGATGGGGGTTCGTGCGCCACTGCCCGGAGGCGATGTACTTCACGATGACGTTGAGGGTCGCGATGACTGGCACCGCGAACAGGGTGCCAGGGATGCCGGCGAGCATGCCGCCGCCCGCGACCGCCAGCACGACGGCGAGCGGGTGCACCTTGACCGCCGAGCCCATGATCAGCGGTTGCAGCACGTGGCCCTCGATCTGCTGCACGAGCAGCACGATCCCGAGCATGATGAGCGCGATCCAGATGTCGTAGTAGAGGAGCGCCACGAGCACGGCCAGCGCGCCCGAGACGAGGGCACCGATGATGGGCACGAATGAGCCGAGGAACACCGCGACCGCGATCGGGATCACGAGCGGAAGCTGCAGGATGGCCGCCCCGATGCCGATGCCGACGGCATCGACGAAGGCGACGAAGATCTGCACCTTCACGAAGTTGGTGAGCGTGACCCAGCCGGCCTGGCCTCCGCCCATGATCGCCGGGCGCGCGCGGCGCGGGAAGACCCTGACGACCCAGTGCCAGATGCTTCGACCGTCGATCAGCATGAACAGCGTCGCGAACAGGGCGAGCAGCGCGCCGGTGATGAAATGCCCGGCGCTCGCCCCGAGTGACGTCGCCCCCGAGATGATGAACTGGCTGTCGCGCTGAATGGACTCGACCGCCGCCTGCACATACCCGTTGATGTCGGCCTCGGTGAGATGCAGCGGCGATTCGAGCAACCAGGTCTTGAGGTCGTCGTAGCGCTCGAGCGCCTTGGTCTGCAGCGACGGCACACCCTCCGCGACCTGCGTGATCACGAGGTACACCAACGCCGCCACGACCGCGATCAATCCGAGTTCGGAGACGGCGACCGCGAGACCCTTGGGCCAGCGGTGCGACTGCAGCCAGTTGCAGAACGGGACGAGCAGCGCCGCGATGAGCACGGCCACCATGAGCGGGATCACGAGCAGCCTGAGCTGCATGACGAGGAAGACGACCACACCGAGCACGGCGAGCATCGCGAGGATGCGCCAAGCCCACGCGCCGGCGATGTGCATGCCGATGGGCAGGGAGTCGCTCACGATCTCCGCGCGCGACCGCTCAGTCGTCGCGATGCGCTTCCGGAATGCCACCTCTTCAGTGTATTGGCGCGCAACCCGAGAGCATGTCGGTAGCCCTGGCTAGCATCGGGCACGTGACTCGCCTCCTCGCGACCGATTCGGTGTCGCCTGCTCTCGCCCGGCGCATTGCCGTGGCCGCACAAGGCTTCGGCTCGATGCCGGGCGGCCCTGTGACGGCACGTCGTCTTCGATCGACGATCGAGAAGCTCGGGCTGCTGCAGCTCGACTCGGTGAATGTCTTCGAGCGCAGCCACTACCTGCCGCCGCTGGCACGCCTGGGCTCGTATGACCGGGCGCTGCTCGACGAGCTCGCGCTGTCGCCCGGCAAGGGTCATGTGGAGTACGTGGCGCACGAAGCAGCCGTGATTCCGGTGTCGACGTGGCCGCTGCTGCGCTGGCGCATGGAGCGGTACCGCGGCGAAGAGGAGCGGGAGTGGTTCGAGGCGAACCGCCCGCTCGCTCACTGGCTGCTCGACGAGCTTGCCGAGAAGGGCCCCCTTCGCGTGAGTGAGATCGAGCACGACGCGAACGTCTCCCGCGGGCCGTGGTGGGGGTGGTCCGACGTGAAGATCGCGATGGAGCATCTGTTCCGCCGGGGCGAGGTGACCACCGCCGGCCGCCAACGGTTCGAGCGCGTGTATGCGCTGCCGCACCAAGTGCTTCCGCGCGAGGTGCTCGACCTCGAGGTTCCGGCAGCCGATGCCAAGCGGCAGCTCGTCGAGCGCGCTGCCCGCGCATACGGCATCGCGACGGCATCCGACCTCGCCGATTACTTCCGCATGCGGCGCGACGACACGATGACCGCGATCCGCGAGCTCGTCGATGGAGGCGTGCTGGTGCCGGTCGCCGTCGACGGCTGGCGCGACCTCGCCTACCTTCACGCCGAGGCGAGACGGCCGCGCAAGATCACTGCGGCCGCGCTGCTCTCACCATTCGACCCGGTCGTGTGGTTCAGGCGTCGCGCCGAGCGGCTCTTCGATTTCCACTACCGCATCGAGATCTACACGCCGGCCCACAAACGTGTGCACGGCTACTACACGCTGCCGCTTCTCCTCGACGATCGACTCGTGGGGCGCATGGACCTCAAGAGCGATCGCAAGGCGAAGACACTGCTCGTGCAGTCGGCGTGGCGCGAGTCGGGTGCGAGGGCGGAGGTGGAGCGCATCGTGCCGCTGCTTGACCAGGCGATGCGCTGGCAGGGGCTCGAGCGCGTGCAGTTCTCCGGGCGCGGCGACCTCTCGGCGGAACTCGAAGCGGCGGCATCCGCACTGCGCTAGCGACTGCCCGAGCCGGCACTCGTCACAGCGTGATGGCCGATCGGCGACGGACACCCGTTTCAGAACCGTTCGGGACCGCGAACTGTCTCAGAAGTTGTCGGCGGCGCGAGACGGTCTCAGAAGCGGTCTGCGCTGCCGAGAAGTCGGCGGATGCGGTCGGGAATCGGCGGGTGGGTCGAGAACATGCGATCGATGATTCCGGGCTTCGTGGGGTCTGAGATCCACATGTGCGCCATGGAGGTGTTCTGTCGACGCATCGGCCTGCCGTACTCCCCCAGCTTGTGGAGCGCGCTCGCGAGCGCTTCGGGATGCCGCGTGGTCAGAGCCCCGGTGGCGTCGGCCAGGTACTCGCGCTCGCGAGACACCGCCGCCTGCACCAGCCCGGCGACGAGCGGCGCGATGAGCATCGCCGCGATGCCGAGCACGAGGATGATCGGGTTCGCGTTGTTGTTGTTGCGGTTGCCCCCGGCGAAGAACGACATGCGAAGCAGGATGTCGGCGAGGAAGCCGATGACGACCACGAGACCGAAGACGATCATCGAGACGCGGATGTCGTAGTTCTTCACGTGACCCATCTCGTGAGCCATGACGCCCTCGAGCTCGGAATCGGTCATGATCTCGAGCAGCCCTGTGGTGGCCGCGACGATGGCGTGCTCCGGATCACGGCCCGTGGCGAACGCGTTCGGCGCGGGATCGTCGATCACATAGACCTTCGGCATGGGCATGCCGTTCGTGATCGCGAGGTTCTCGACGGTGCGATACAGCCGCGGCTCGTCCGCCTTCGTGATCTCGCGACCGCCCGAGATGGCCACCGCCTGCCGACCCGCTGCGAAGTACTGCAGCACCACGTAGGCCAGCGAACCGACGATCGTTCCGATGAAGATCGTCCAACTGCCATCACCGTAGTACCAGTTCGCGAAGAACCCGAGCCCGCCGATGATCAGCAGGAAGACCAGGATGATGAAGACGGTATTGCGTTTGTTCCGTGCGATCGCGCGGTACATTCAGCGTCCCGCCGACTAGAACTGAACGCGCGGAGGCTCCGCGATCGCGGCAGTGTCGCCCACCTCGAAGAACTCGCGCTCCGTGAAGCCCAACCCCCGAACGAACAGCGTGTTGGGGAAGAGCTTGATCTTGGTGTTGAGCTCGCGCACGCCGCCGTTGTAGAACCGGCGCGAGGCCTGGATCTTGTCTTCGGTGTCGACCAGTTCGGCCTGCAGTTGCAGGAAGTTCTGGCTCGCCTGCAACTGGGGGTACGCCTCGGCGACCGCGAAGATCGATTTCAGCGCCTGCTGCATGTGGTTCTCGGCGACGGATGCCTCGGCCGGCCCGTGGGCGGAAAGCGTCTCGGCGCGCGCCTGGGTCACCGACTCGAAGACGGCTTTCTCATGAGCGGCATATCCCTTCACGGTGTCGATGAGGTTCGGGATCAGGTCCGCGCGGCGCTTGAGCTGCACGGTGATGTCGCTCCATGCCTCATCGACGCGCACGTTGAGCGTGACGAGCGAGTTGTACGTCGCCCAGAGGTAGATGCCGACGATCACGACCAGCAGCACGATCACGCCGATGACGATGAGGGTTTCCATATCGGCATGATACGTGAGCGAGCCCTTGGATCCGCTGGGTTCTGAGCACTCTCGAAGGCCGGAGCCGAAGTTTGCTCACCCTCCCCGCGCCCGAGAATACGGGGCAAGAGGCAGTGGCGCCGCCTCGCGCGTCGTTCAGTCCAGGCGCCCCGGTCGATCGGCGCTCCGACACGGCACCCGTGGTGGAAAGAGCCGCCTGGATTCGTCGACGCTCGCCTAGGGTAGACCGTACTGTGCACCCCCTGTCCGCTGCCCCTCGCACCGCTCGCCGCGAGGCGACGGCGACGCGGGTCGCCCGCGTGGCGGTCGTGGCGCTCATGGCGATGATCGCGCTCTCGCTGTCCGCTCCTGCCGCGGCATCGCCGGGAGAACAGGGCGAGTCGGCAGCCACTGCCCTTGGCGAGGTGACGCTCTCGCCGACACCCGCGGCCGACGGCTTCTTGCCCGTCGGCTCGGTGACGGCCTCGGGCACGGCGACCGCGGGCAGCACGATCGTCGTGGACATCGTGCGGGCGGGGCAGCCGCCGCAAGCGGGCTGCACGGCATCCGCATCGCCCGTCGATGGGCGCTGGTCATGCGCGACGCCGCTGCCCAACGGTGAACTGACATTGCGCGTGACCGAGTTCCGCGACGGCGACTCGCTGGACTCGTGGACCACGCGACTGCTGGTGCTCGGACCTCCCGTCATCTCAGGGCCGGCGCTCGGCATCGGCATCGTGAAAGGGGTCGGCTACCCGTCTGCGCTCGTGCGCGCCACCGCGACCGGGCCGGCCAGCGCCGCCGTCGACTGCGGACGGGTCGACTCCGGCGGCAGCTGGACCTGCCTGCTCGTGGCGGGCGATGGCTCCAGGCTTCCCAGCGGCAGCTACACCGTCAGCGTGGAGCAAGGAGCACCTGGAGCCTCACCACGGTGGTCGCACGCACAGTCGCGAACACTGACGATCGACACCGACAATCCCCCGGCGCCGACGGTCACCTCGCCGGCTGCTGGTCAGCGCATCACGACCCAGCCGACGACGTATGCGGGCACCGGAGAGAACAACGCGACGGTCTCGGTCTTCGTATCAGGTGTGAGCGCCCCGGTGTGCACCGCGCTCGTGGCAGGCGGCGCGTGGTCGTGCCAGGGAACCGATGTGCCGAGAGGCACCTGGCTCGTGCACGCGCTGCAATGGGATGCCGCCGGCAATCCCGGCCCTTCGAACCTGCCCTTCGAGGTGCACTACGGACGTGCACCAGCGAGCGCCCAACCCACACTCCCGACCGCACCGAGCACGCCGTCGCCGCCGCCCTCGGAGACGTTGGACCCCGAGGCCGTGGATCCGACGCCGGCACCGGATGAGGGGCCGACCTCCGCTCCCTCGGCCGATCCTTTCTTCCCCGGGCCCGTGCCTGCCCCCGACCGCGGCGAGACTCCGCCGCTGCTCACCTGGGGCACCCCGACCGGGTTCGGCTGGAACATACCGACACCGGTCGAGGCCTTCGAGCGCGGCAATTGGGCGATCGCCCCGTTCCTCGGGCTGGTGTTCGTCGTCTTCGTCGCGCTGCCCCTGCGCATGGCGATGCTGCTCGCTGCGGGCAGCAGCAGGCCGCGCGTGCGGTTCTTCGGCCGAAACCGGCCGCTTGCGGCATCCGCCGGCGAGGACGGTCCGCTCGTGCGCCCCGCGATCGTGGTCGGCGGCGCCGTGCTCGGAGCCGCGATCCTGGCCGCTCTGTCGACCGGTCTGCTGCCGGAGTCCCGCTATGTGCGGCTGCTCGGCGCGATCGGGGCGGGAATCGTCGTGCTGAATCTCGTGGGGGTCGCGCTGGCATCACGCCTCGCCTCGCGCGCGCTTCGCGTCACCACATGGCAGCGCTTCGTGCCCGCGTACCTCGCCCTCGCGGCGCTCGCGACGCTCGCCTCCAGGATGTTCGACGTCCATCCGCCGATCGTGCTCGGTGTGCTGATCGCCACCACCATCCCGCTTCAGATCCCGCGCGCACGGCGTGCTGCGATCGCCCTGACGCAGCTCGTCGCGCTGACGGCACTCGCCACCGCCGCGTGGATCGCGCACTCGGCGATGGGGCGAGTGGATGGCTTCTGGGCTTCGACGCTGAGCGAGTTCCTCGCTACGGTCTGCCTCGCAGGATTCGGCTCGGCGGTGCTGCTGACGCTGCCGATCAGAGCATTGCCCGGGCGCATCGTGTTCGCCTGGTCGCCCCTGGCATGGGCGGTGACGACCTTCGTGGTCGTGCTGCTCGCAGCCGTCGTGCTCATGGCCGGTTCGACAACGCTGATCGTCGCGGCGTTCGCGATTCCGGTCGGGTTCGCGGCATGCGTGCTCGCCGCCTGGCTGTGGCAGCGGTATGTGGCGCCAGAGAGCCGCCGCTAGGCTCGCAGGCGAGTCCCGGTAGCCCAACGGCAGAGGCAGGCGACTTAAAATCGCCTCAGTCTGGGTTCGAATCCCAGTCGGGACACAGGAGTCGAGCTTGCACCGCGAGTGGCGCGAACCCGACCGAACTCACAATCGCGGCTCACATTCGCGGCGCGCGCAGGAACTCTCGGCCGCTGATCTCGCTCGGCATGATCCGCACCCAGCGGTCCTTCTCCTCGGGCGCCCACGGCGTGATGCCGAGCCGTTCGGCGGCGTAGACCTCGCGCTGCTTGTCGAACTCGGTCGCGGTGCCTTTCACCACCACGCTGAACGCGTCGGCGTCGGTGTAGCCGTCGATCTCGAAGGCCACTTGCTGGTGGATCGTGAGTTCGAGCAGTTTCGTGCCGGCCGCCGTGCGGAACACGATGCTGCCGTCGTCGTCGACTCCGTGATTCACCGGAAAGATATCGAGCTGTCCGCCTGCGACCGCAGCGATACGGCCGTACGGTGCGGCCTTGATGCGCTCCCAGCACTCCTCAGGCGACAGGGCACGGGACGGCGGCCGCTCTTCCGCGTAGTCCATGCGCCCATTGTGCAGCCGCTCGCCCCGAAGCGCGATGCCGGAATGGCGCACGACCGGCGGACGACCGGCGCACGAGCAGCAATCAAGCGTTCGCGCTGCTCTCGCTGCGCTCACTTCGACGCCGTGAGGAGCCGATCGGCAGCAGTCCGAGCATCACCAGCACGAGCCCGAGCTCGACGGCGCCCGCAGCGAAGTAGACCGCCTGCAACACGCTGAACGGGATCACGGTCATCTGCACGAAGATCCAGATCAACGCTGCGTACCCGGCCGCCGCGCCCGCGAACAGGGCGGCGGGGCGACGTCGGAGCAGCAGCACGAAGGCGAGCGCATGGACTCCTCCGAGCACGAGGCCGAGCACGAGCCCGGGCAGGAGATAGCTCGTGAACGGCGAGCCGTCGAGATACTCGGGCGGCGGGGTGATGACCAGGTCGAGCTCGGGCATGAGCGAGCCGACCGCGAGCGCCGCGCCCCCGGCGAGGGCCGTGACGGCGACGAACCCCTCAACCCAGAGCAGCGCGACTCGCGCCGGGCGCGTCGAGGTCATTCCGCCACGAGTGGAGCGAAGACGTGCTCGCCGAGCGAGCGCCCCCATTCCCGAGCGCGCTCCAATTCGCCGTCGACGAGCGTGTTCTTCGTGGTGACCACGAAGCACTCGGATTCGGCGATCGGATCGGAACCGAGACGACGGAGCCTGCGCTGGATGCCGGCCGACGCATCCCCGGCGAACATCCGGGGGATGTCCACACGGGTGCCGAACGCGGCCCACGCCTCGGGCGGCGTCGTCAACTGCTCGAGCCACTCGCGGACGCCGGATGCCGTCGCCTCCGGCTCGAGCGTCAGGTGCTGCTCGGGGTCGTCAGCCCACCGCGCGGCCTCCTTCCGCGACTCCGGTCGAGGAAGCGTGTGCGCGTGCGTCGGTGCCCCCAGCACGACGAGGTCGGCGTCCGCTCCCCCGCCTCGCGAGCACGGCTCGACGGTCACCGCGGTGACCGGAGACAGTCCCTCAGCGATCGCTTCAGCGATCCGCCTGGTGTTTCCGAACATCGACTCGTACAGCACGACAGCGGTCATGGCGGTCTCCTCTCCGCGACCATCATCACGGTCGAGGAGAGGAACCACTAGGACTCAGGTCCTACGGCATGCTGCGTCGCTGCTCCGGCAGGGCGCCGGACGCTCTCGAAGCTCGTTGCGCTCAGGCGCGCGGGTTCACACCTTGGGGCGCGAGGCGAACTCTTCGAACGCGGCCCGCGGCTGCTGCACCGCTTCGAGCGACACGTTGTCGCGGCCGAGCCAGAAGTTGTTCCACCAGCCCGAGAACACCCGCAGCTTGCGCTCCCACATGGGAATCGCGAGACCGTGGTATCCGCGGTGCATGAGCCAGGCGATCCAGCCCTTGATGGCGAGCTTGCCGGACTGGAAGACTCCGTGGCCGATGCCGAGTCCGGCGACGGCGCCCATGTTCTTGTGGAAGTAGTCCCTCGGCTCCTCGCCGCGCAGCACCGCCACGATGTTGCGCGCGAGCAGCTTGCCCTGGCGCACCGCGTGCTGGGCGTTCGGCACGCAGAAGCCGCCGACGCCGCCGCCGCTCAGGTCGGGCACTGCCGACACGTCACCGGCTGCCCAGGCATCCGGAACGATCTCGTCCTTGGTGCCCACGCGGAGGTCGGCGCGGGTCTGGATGCGGCCGCGCTCCTCGACAGGGAGGGTGGTGTTCCGCGTGATCTGCGGGTTCGCCATGACACCAGCGGTCCACACGATGAGGTCGGTCTCGATGACCTGGCCGGTCGAGAGCTCGCACCGGCCGCCGACAGCCGAGGAGAGCTGCGTGTCGAGGTGGATGGTCGCGCCGCGCTGGTCGAGGTTCTTGATGACCCACTTGCTCGTCTCGAGCGACACCTCGGGCATGATGCGACCCATCGCCTCGATGAGGTGGAAGTGGGTGTCGGAGAAGTTGAGCTCGGGGTAGCGGTTGAGCAAGGAGCTCGCGAACGAGCGCAGCTCGGCGAAGATCTCGATGCCCGCGAACCCGCCGCCGACGACGACGAAGGTGAGCAGGCGGTCGCGCTCCGGTCCGGGCGGCAGCTGTGCGGCCTTGTCGAAGTTCGTGAGCACGCGATCGCGGATCGCGACGGCCTCTTCGATGTTCTTCAGGCCGATCGCCTCGTCGGCGACACCGGGGATCGGGAATGTGCGAGAGACGGCGCCGGCGGTGACGACGACGACGTCGTACTGCAGCTCATAGGCCGGCTCGTGCTCGGGCTCGATCGTCGCGGTCTTCGTGGCGTGGTCGACGTTCGTGACCTTGGCCGTGATGACCTGCGTCTTCTTGAGGTGGCGGCGCTGCGAGACGACAGCGTGTCGGGGCTCGATGGAACCGGCGGCGACCTCGGGGAGGAACGGCTGGTAGGTCATGTATGGCCGGGGATCGACCATGACCACTTCGGCTTCACCGTCACGCAACAGCTTCTCGAGCTTGAACGCGGTGTAGAAGCCGGCGTAACCTCCGCCGACGATCAGGATTCTAGGCACGCTGACAACGTCTCCTCACGCAATGGACCCCAATAGCTTACTCCCCTGCGCGTTGCCTCCTGACGTGCCGGGCTGCACCCACTCCCAGCGCGATGGCCGCGGCCGAGAATCCGCCGAGCACGAGCAGTGGGATGCCGACGAGCCGCAGCTCGTTCACGGTCGGGAGCAGTTCACCCACCGGGCCCCGCGCCTGCGGCACCGGCGCGGGTTCGACCTCGGGCGCGGGCACGACCGGCTGCGGCGTGGTCGCAGGCTCCTCCTCAATGGGCGCCCGCCGGTGCAGCCGGATCCACTCGCGCAGCTGCTCAGCGGGTTCGACGCCGCTCGACTCGACCGTGCCGCGAACCGCCGCTGCCGCGTCGAGGATCCCGTTGCCGTAGAGCGGATCGGGCCCGGGGGCGCCGGCATCCCTCGCGGTCTGAGTGATGCGGTCGATGACCGCTCCCGCGCTCAACTCGGGATGCGCCGCCATGACCAGCGCGACGACCCCGGCGACGATGGGAGTCGCGCCGCTGGAACCCTGCCACGTGACGTGCGAGCCGTCCGGCGCTGCGCCCACGAGATCTTCCGCAGGGGCCGCCACGCCGATGGTGATGCCCTGCGAAGACGCATCGAAGCTGGCCGTGCCCGAGCGGCTCAGGCCTGCAACGGTCAGCACCCCCGGCATGGTGGCCGGCGCGCCAACCTCGACCGTGCCGGAGCCCCTATTGCCGGCGGCCGCGACGATGACCACGTCACGCTCCATCGCGTAGAGGAAGGCGTCGTCCCAACTGGTGGGCCAGTCGAGCGTGTTGCGCGTGAGCGACATGTTGATGACATCAGCGCCGTTGTCGGCGGCCCAGCGCACGGCATCCGCGATCTGGTCGTCGGAATTGCGGGTGCCTTCTCCGAAGCCCACAGAGATGGACAGCAGCGATGCCTGAGGCGCGACCCCGATCACCCCGACGCCCGCGGCCGAGCCCCGACCTGCCGCCAGCGAGGCCACCATCGTGGCGTGAGCGCGTCCTCCGCCGGAGCCGACCGGGCGTTGCCCGTCGGGCGCGCCGAACCCTGAGAAGTCGGCACCGCCGACGACAGCACCGGCGAGGTCGGGGTGCGAACTGTCGATGCCGGAGTCGATCACGGCGATGGTGACACCCGCGCCGCGCGTGGTGTTCCAGGCCTGCGTGATGCCGTACTCATGGAGCCAGTACTCCATCTCTCGCACCTGATCGGCGTGCGCGGGCGGCGCGATCAGCACGACGGATGCAGCGGCGGCCACGAGCGCGGCGGCGACCCGTCGAACGCCGGCGCGCATGCCAGGCCGACCTGACGGCATCCGGCGCCGTGCACGCCATGCAGTGCTGTTGGCTCGGCCGAGTCGCTCCACGCCGCTCAGTCCTCGTAGGGGACGCACTCGCAGACCGCCGGGCTCCAATCGGCCCGCTCGAGGGCGAGGTCGCCGATGGGGTTGACGCCCGGCCCTGCGGCAAGCGAGTGCGCGGCGAGGGCGTGCAGGCACTTCACGCGGTCGGGCATTCCGCCCGCTGACACACCGTCGAGCTCCTCGACGACCTCGATCGACTCGCGATCGGCGAGGTACTGCTCATGCGCGCGTCGATACGCTTCGCCGAGTTCTCCGGTGAGCATGGCCGTGAGTTCGGGCATCATGCCGCTCGCTTCGAGCCGCGACATCGAAGCCGTCGCCGCTGGGTGGCTCATGTAGTAGAGCGTCGGGAAGGGCGTGCCGTCGCTCAGCCGCGGCTTCGTCGCGACGACGGTCGGCGCACCGCAGACGCAGCGCGCCGGAATGCCGATCACGTCTCGAGCAGGCCTGCCGAGCTGATGCGACACGATGCGGATGTCGTCGGGCGTCGGCGGGTCGAACGGCGGGGTCGTCATGGTGCTCCTTGCGTCGGCGGGGCGAGCTCGGCCGGCGGGGCGATGGTCGTGGCGGCGGTGAAGATCGACGTGGTCAGCATGCGCAGCCAATCGACCTCGGTGGTCTGGATCTCGTCGCTGATCGGAAGCCCGTCGGCGGTCACCGGCGTCTGGCCGTCATCGATGACCAGGTAGCTGATCTCGCCCGGATACACGTAGTACAGCCGCGAACGCGCCTGCGCCTCGAGGTATGCCGGGTCGTCCCAGCGGGCGAGCTCTTCCTCCAGGTGCTCGACCTCTGCCTGCTGCTTCGCGACCGCTTCACGCAGCGCCGCGAGATCCTGCTGCTGCTCGATGAGCAGCCGCAGGCTCGGCGCGAGCACGATGATCGCAGCGACCAGCAGGAACAGCATGCTGACGGCGAAGCCCGGAAGCCGGATGCCGCGCAGCCACGCTCCCGCCGGCGTGTCGGCGCCTGGCACTGAGACGGAGAACCGTCTGGAGGTGGGGCGACGCGACATACGTCGAGGCTAAGCGCGGAATCGAGGGAAGGCGCTGCGACCCGCGAATACCGCGGCATCCGCCAGTTCCTCCTCGATGCGCAGCAGCTGGTTGTACTTCGCCACACGCTCCGAGCGAGCGGGGGCGCCAGTCTTGATCTGGCCGGCATTGGTGGCGACGGCGAGGTCGGCGATGGTGGTGTCTTCGGTCTCACCCGAGCGGTGCGACAGTACGGCGGTGTAGCCGCTGCGCTGCGCGAGCGCGACCGCATCCAGCGTCTCGGTGAGGGTACCGATCTGATTCACCTTCACGAGGATCGAGTTCGCGACGTGACGCTCGATGCCTTGCGCGAGACGCTTGGGGTTCGTGACGAAGAGGTCGTCGCCGACGAGCTGCACTGCCCGGCCGAGCTCTCGAGTGAGCTGCTCGTAGCCTTCCCAGTCGTCTTCGGCGAGCGGGTCCTCGATCGTCACGAGGGGGTAGTCGTCGAGCAACTGTCCGTAGTAGGCGATGAGGTCGGCGGCGCTGAGGTCCTTGCCCTCGAAGCGATAGACGCCGTCGTGGAAGAACTCGGTCGAGGCGACGTCGAGGCCCACGGCGATGTCGGTGCCGGCCCGGAAGCCGGCCGTGTCGATCGCCTCCATGAGCAGGTCGAGCGCGGCGCGGTTGCTCGGGAGGTCGGGGGCGAAGCCGCCCTCGTCGCCGAGCCCGGTCGTCAGGCCCTTCGACTTCAGCTCGGCCTTGAGCGCGTGGTAGGTCTCGACCCCCCAGCGAAGCGACTCGCTGAACGTCTCAGCGCCCAGCGGCACGAGGAAGAACTCCTGGATGTCGACGTTCGTGTCGGCATGCGCGCCACCGTTGATGACGTTGAGCTGCGGCACGGGCAGCACGTGCGCGTTGGGCCCGCCGAGGTAGCGGAAGAGCGGCAGATCGGCGCTGTCAGCAGCGGCCTTCGCCACGGCGAGCGAGACGCCCAAGATGGCGTTGGCGCCGACATTCTTCTTGTTGTCGCTGCCATCGGCCTCGATGAGAGCCTGGTCGATCAGCCGCTGCTCGCTGGCTTCGAAGCCCTCGATCGCCGGACCGAGCTGGTCGAGCACCGCGTCGACGGCCTTCCGCACGCCCTTGCCGAGGTAGCGCTCGGAATCGCCGTCTCGCAGTTCATAGGCCTCGAAGGCGCCGGTCGAGGCGCCCGACGGCACGGCGGCACGGCCGACGGTGCCGTCACTGAGCAGCACATCGACCTCGACGGTCGGGTTGCCGCGGGAGTCAAGGATCTCGCGGGCGTCTACGGCCTCGATCAACGACACGGGATGGTCTCCTTCAGAATGCGTGCGGGATGCTTTCGGGCTCAGGCAGACGGGTGGCGCGTCCGCCGATCATCCTACCGAGGGTGCGCGCGTCGAGCCGTCGCCCTTCGAGCGCTACGTGCGGCCGAGGGCGTCGACGGCTAGCCCAGGCTCCGCAGCTCGAGCGTGTCGAGCGTCGAGTCGGCGCGCACGAACGCGAAGTGCGTGAAGCCCTCCTCCGTGAGCCGGTCGAGGGTCGCCTTCGTGTTCTTGGGGCGGCGCTCCACTCGCACTCGCTGAGCGCGGCCCGACTGCAGCAGTTCGCGCTTGAGCGCGACCAGGTCGGATGCCGCGGCATCCGCGTCGTGCAGGAGCGCCACCGACGCCTGGTGCGCGCCCTCCTCGAGCTCGACGAGGTCGACCAGGCGCTCGAATCCCAGCGAGATTCCCGCCGCAGGCACCTGTGAACCGAGGAAGCGCCCGATCATGCCGTCGTAGCGGCCGCCGCCGCCGAGCGAGTAGCCGAGCGCGGGATGGGCGATCTCGTAGATCGTGCCCGTGTAGTACCCCATGCCGCGTACCAGCGTGGGATCGAACACCATGTCGGCGCCGGGCACCGCGTCGCGAAGCGCCAGCAGTTCGGCGTACGCGTCGCGGTCGAGCCAGGCGGGCGGATCGTCGAGCAGCTGCCAGCCTGACGCCGTGAGCGCGTCTGCCAGGCCCTCGGCGCCGATTCCCGACTCCGCGAGTTCGGCGGCGACGCCCTCGGGCCCGATCTTGTCGAGCTTGTCGATCGTGATGAGCGCGCGCTCGTGCTGCTCGGCCGGAACGCCCCAGTGGTTGAGCATGCCGGCGAGGATGCGGCGATCGTTGACGCGGAACGAGCATCCCGCGAGCCCGAGGGCGTCGAGCGCGTCGGCCGCGGCGGCGAGCAACTCGATCTCGGCGAGCGGGCCTGCCTCGCCGATGATGTCGATGTCGCACTGCATGAACTGGCGGAAGCGGCCCTTCTGCGGGCGTTCCGCGCGCCACACCGGGGCTATCTGGATCGCGCGGAAGACCGGTGGCAGCTCTGCCCGGTGGCTGGCGTAGAAGCGCGCGAGCGGCACCGTGAGGTCGAAACGCAGACCGAGGTCGATCAATTCGATCGGGTCGCCGGCCGCCCGGAGGTCATCGGTGGTGAGGGCGCGGCGCATGACGCCGAACGCGAGCTTCTCGTTGTCGCCTCCGAGACCCGAATGCAGGCGCTCGCTGTCTTCGACCACGGGCGTCTCGATCTCATCGAAGCCGTGCGAGCGGAATACCGCGCGGATGACGGCCAGCACGCGTTCGCGACGGGCCTTGTCGGCCGGCAGGAAGTCGCGCATGCCGCGGGGAGGGTTCACCTGAGTTGCCACGGCTCGTATTCTCGCACCGCAAGAGCGCCGACCGAATTCCGCCCTAGCGGGCGGGGATCGGGCGCGACCGTGGAGCGCTCACCGGCGTGGCGTCCGCAACATTGGCCCCGATCGCTGCCGCAGCCAGATAGTCTTCCCTCGATCGGACATGCGCCGATCGCTCACGGCACCTGTCGGATCGGGTAATCCACGGGATATGCCGCGCCGGTTCACCGGCCGTGTCGCCTAGCATTCGGGTTGCGGCGACACGCTTGCACGTCACCCGCCCGGACCCTGACCGGGCGGGTGACTCCCGGTTCATCCTGAACCCGGAGCCAACCGCACGACAGGCTGCTCAGGCGTCGACTGCTCAGGCGCCGGCCTTCAGGTCGTGGGCGACTCGGCGCCGGCGATCTCCGCCTCGAGCTCGCGCAAGCGATCGCGCAACACCTGCTCGGCGTCGAGACCGCGCTCACGGGCGGTCTCGACGAGGGCGAGCAGCGCGTCGCCGAGCTCGGCTTCGGCGGTCGGTGCCGCGGCATCCGTTCCGAGCCGCTCTGACGGCGAGCGCACCGGGTCGATGCCCACTCGCGCGGCCCGGCCCAAGAGCTTGTCGGCGAGCGCCAGGGCAGGAAGCGCCCGCGGCACTCCCTCGAGCACGCTGCGGCGCTCGCGCTTCTCGGCCGACTTGGCCTCGTTCCAGACCTCGAGAACCCGTTCGACCGTGGGCGCCGACACATCGGCGAACACATGCGGATGCCGGCGCACCATCTTGTCTGTCACCGCTCGCGCCACGTCTTGCAGGTCGAAGCCCTCCCCCGGCTCGGACGCCGCGAGCTCTGCGTGGAACACGAGCTGGTACAGCACGTCGCCCAGCTCCTCGAGCATGCCGTCGCGGTCGCCCGTCTCGATGGCCTCGACGAGCTCGTACACCTCCTCGATCAGGTAGGGCACGAGTGAGCGATGGGTCTGCTGCCGGTTCCATACGCAGCCGCCCTCTGGGTCGAGCATGCGAGGGAACTGCAGCAAGAGGCTGTCGAGCGGTGTCACCCGGTCTTGTGTCATGACACCTCTTCCTTCTTCTCGGCATCCGCCCGCTCAACCGGGAAGATCGCCTCGAGCAGACTCGCGGTCCACTCGACCAGGGCACCGTCGGCGAGCACCGCGCCGCCGGCCTTCGGCAGCGGGATGCTGATGGCCCTCGCCTGGGCGAAGTGCTTCGCGCCGGGATACATGCGCTGCAGCCGCACCTGCAGGGAGTCTGGCAGGTCGGCCGGCGCGATGCGGAGGTTCTGGCCCATGACGACGACCTCGCCGAGACCGGCCTGCTGCGCGTGCCTGCGCAGACGGGAGAGCGAGATGAGCCGCTGCACGGGTTCGGGGAGAGCGCCATAGCGATCGTCGAGCTCTTCGATGACTCGGTCGATGGCATCGGGAGCGGATGCCGGCGCAGCCGCCGTTGCGAGCTTCTGATACGCCTCGAGACGCAGCCGCTCGCTCTCGATGTACTCCTCGGGGATGTGCGCCTCGACGGGCAGCTCGAGCCGCAGCTCGGTCTGACCTTCGGCGACATCACCGCGGAAGGTGCTCACGGCCTCGCCGATCATGCGCAGGTAGAGGTCGAAGCCGACGCCCGCGATGTGCCCCGACTGCTCGCCGCCGAGCAGGTTGCCCGCGCCGCGGATCTCGAGGTCCTTCATCGCGATCTGCATGCCCGCGCCGAGCTCGTTGTTCGACGCGATGGTCGAGAGCCGCTCGTGCGCCGTCTCGCTGAGCGGCTTGTCGGCGTCGTAGAGGAAGTAGGCGTAGGCGCGCTCGCGTCCGCGGCCCACGCGTCCGCGGAGCTGGTGCAGCTGACTCAGGCCGTACTTGTCGGCGCGGTCGATGATCAGCGTGTTCGCGTTCGCGATATCGAGACCCGTCTCGACGATCGTGGTCGTGACGAGCACATCGAAGCGGCGTTCCCAGAAGTCGTCGATCACTCGCTCGAGCTGGGACTCGCTGAGCTTGCCGTGCGCGACTGCGATGCGCGCCTCCGGCACGAGCTCCGCGATCTCGGCCGCGACCCGGTTGATGCTCGACACCCGGTTGTGCACGAAGAAGATCTGACCCTCGCGCAGCAGCTCGCGCCGGATGGCGGCGGCGATCTGCTTGTCGGAGCGCGGACCGACGAAGGTGAGGATCGGATGCCGGTCTTCCGGCGGTGTGGCGAGCGTCGACATCTCGCGGATGCCGGTGACCGCCATCTCGAGCGTGCGCGGAATCGGCGTCGCACTCATCGCGAGCACGTCGACATTGGTCTTGAGCTTCTTGAGCGCGTCTTTGTGCTCGACGCCGAAGCGCTGCTCCTCATCGATGATGACGAGCCCGATGTCCTTGAACCGCACCCCCTCGCTGATGACGCGATGCGTGCCGATGACCATGTCGACCGAGCCGTCGGCGAGCCCCTCGATGGTCTCCTTCGCCTCCTTGTCGGTCTGGAACCGGCTGAGAGCACGCAGGTGCACCGGAAAGCCCGCGAAGCGCTCGGTGAACGTCTCGAGGTGCTGCTTCACGAGCAGTGTCGTCGGCACGACCATCGCCACCTGCTTGCCGTCCTGGATGGCTTTGAACGCGGCGCGCACGGCGACCTCGGTCTTGCCGTAGCCGACGTCTCCAGAGAGGAGTCGGTCCATGGGCACGGAGCGCTCCATGTCGGCCTTGACCTCGTCGATGGTCTGCAACTGGTCTGGAGTCTCGGCGAAGGGGAACGCCTCTTCCAGCTCACGCTGCCACGGGGTATCGGGCGAGAAGGCGTGGCCCTTCGACGCCATGCGAGCGGAATAGAGCTTCACGAGCTCCACTGCGATGTCGCGCACGGCCTTGCGGGCCTTGCTCTTCGCCGCCGACCAGTCGCTGCCACCCATCTTCGACAGGCTCGGCGACTCGCCGCCGACGTACCGGGTGAGCAGGTCAAGCTGGTCCATCGGCACGAACAGCCGGTCGCCGGCGTGGCCGCGCTTCGACGGAGCGTACTCGAGCACGAGGTACTCGCGCGTCGACTTCACCGCGTTCCGGCCGCCGCTCGAGACCTCGCGTTGCGTGAGTTCGATGAACTTTCCGATGCCGTGCGTCTGGTGCACCACGTAGTCGCCCGCGCGCAGTTGCAGCGGATCGACGACGTTCTTCCGGCGGCTTGCGAGCTTCTTCACCTGCCGGCCCGAGTACCCGGCGGTCCTGCCGTAGAACTCGGCCTCGCTCAGTACGGCGAGTCGAGTGTCGTGCAGCTCGAAGCCCGCCTCGACCGCGGCACGAACGAGGTAGGCGACGCCAGGCTCAGGTTCGTCTGGGAACTCGTCGACGATGCGCCCGGCGAGCTCGTGCTCGGCGAGCACATCGGCCGCGCGCTCGACGAGGCCGACTCCCTCGGCGGCGACCGCGATGCTCCATCCTTCACGCAGGCGCTCGGTCACATGCGCGACCGCTCCCTCGATGTTGCCGGCGAAGCTCGGCACCGCCGTGGCCTCGACGCGCACATAGTCGCCGGCGGATTCGACCGCTTCCTCGTCGCTGAGGGCCTCCCCCGTGTCGAAGGCGCTGAAGGTCCACCACGAGCGCTTCCCTGCCTTCTCGCGCAGCTCGCGGAGCGACAGGAAGTCGCCGCTGTCGAGCCCTGACCGCAGTTCTCGTGCGAGGTCGATCGGAGCCTCTGCGCCGGCGGTCGCGGCATCCCAGGCGGCCATGAGGAACTCGCGGTTCGTCTCGGCGAGGTGCTGAGCGCGCGTGGCGACTCGCTCGGGGCTGACCACCGCGACCGCGGCGTCGCCCGGGAGGTACTCGGTGATCGGCACGAGCTTCTCGATGAGCGCGGGCGCAAGTGACTCCATGCCTTCGACGGGGATGCCCTCGCTGATCTTCGCCAAGAGCTGGCTGATGCTGGGGAACTCGTGCTGCATCTCGCGGGCGCGCTGCTTCACGGCATCCGTCAGCAGCAGTTCACGGCTCGGCTGCAGCTCGACTCGCTCGATCGGCTCGGCTGCGGATCGTTGGTCGGCGACCGAGAACTCGCGGATCTGCTCCACCTCGTCGCCGAAGAAGTCGATTCGCACCGGATGCGATGCCGTCGGGGCGAAGACGTCGAGAATGCCGCCGCGCACCGCGAACTCGCCTCGGCGCGTCACCATGTCGACCCGGCTGTAGGCGAGGTCGACCAAGCGCTCGGCGATTGCGGTGAGATCGTGGCCGCGGCCGCCGGCGGCGAGCTCCACCGGCTCGAGCGCGGCGAGGTCGGGGGCGAGCGGCTGCAGCGCGGCGCGCACAGACGCAACGAGCACGAACGGGTGCCGGTCGCTCTCACCCGTGCCGGCGTTCACGCCTTCCCACCGCTTGAGGGCGCGCAGCGCGGCGATGCGGAGCCCGACGGTCTCGGCGCTCGGGCTCAGCCTCTCGTGGGGCAGCGTCTCCCACGCGGGGAACTCGACGACCGTCGCCGCGGGCAGGTAGGAGTTGAGCCCGCGCGCGAGCGATTCGGCCTCTCTGCTGGTCGCCGTGATGACGAGCAGCGCCTTGCCGGCGCGCCGCTGCATCAGGCCCGCGATGAGAGGCGCTCGCAGCCCGTCGACGAGCGAGAAGTCAGCATCGCGCTCAGCCCTCCCGAGGGCTGATTCGAACGTCTGGGCATACGAAAGGGCCGGAATCATCCGTTCGAGCATCACCGGTCGATTCTAGGTCGGCCCGCTTGAACGGATGCCGGGGAGTACGGCCGCGACGACGGAGCCCGGGCGAAACCCGGCGGTCACTCGCGGGGCGTGTGGAACCGTTGCTGCGCGTCGAGGAGTCCGCGAGCAGTGATGTGCTCGACGGCATCCGCCGCATCTGCGATCACATTGGGAAGCGTGCGCCGTTCGACGCTCGAGAAGTCGCTCAGCACATAGTCGGCGGGCGCCTGGCGGCCGGGAGGGCGACCGATGCCCACTCGCACTCGTGTGAACTCCGGCGTTCCGACGGCGCGAATGATGTCGCGCAGGCCGTTCTGCCCGCCGTGGCCGCCGCCGTGCTTGAGGCGCACGGTGTCGAACGGCAGATCGAGGTCGTCATGGATGACGATGAGCCGCTCGGGCGCCAGCTTGAAGAAGCGCAGCAGCGAGGCGACGGGGGTTCCCGACACGTTCATGAAGGTGTTCGGGGTGGCCACGATCAGCTTCGGGCCGCCCGGAACGGCGCGCCCCTCCACCACCATCGCGTTGGCCTTGTGCGACCGGAAGGCGCCGCCGACCCGCGAGGCGAGTTCGGCGGCGACCATGTGGCCGACGTTGTGGCGATTGCCGGCGTAGCCGGGCCCGGGGTTGCCGAGCCCGGCTATCAGCCATGGCGATTCGTCAGTCATGCGCATGCGCTCGGAGCGCTTCGAGAGGCGCTCGGAGAGCGTTGCGAAGAGGCGGATTACTCCGAGGCCTCTGCGGCAGGAGCGGCCGCTGCCGGCGCCTCGGCCGCTTCGGCGGTCTCGTCTGCAGGCGCAGCGGGAACCATGACGTGCACGAGCAGGAGCTCCGGGTCGTCGATCAGGGTCGCACCCTGGGGCAGCTCGACGTCCTTCGCGAGGAACTGAGTGCCCTCCTCCGCGCCCTGAATGTTCACCACGACGTTCTCGGGGATGTGCGTGGCCTCGGCCTCGAGGCGGATCGTGGCGACCTCGGTGACGTGGATGGTGCCGCTGAACGACTCACCCTCGATGTGCACGGGCACCTCGACGTGAACCCGCTCACCCTTCTTCACGACGATGAGGTCGACGTGCTCGATGATCTGGCGCACCGGGTCACGCTGCACGTCCTTGACGAGCGTGAGCTGCGACTTGCCCTCGATGTCGAGCTCGAGCACGGCGTTCGCCTTGCGCACCGCGAGCATGGTCTGGTGACCGGGGAGCTCGACGTGCTGCGGCTCGGTGCCGTGGCCGTAGATGACCGCGGGGATCCGGCCGGCGGCGCGGATCTTGCGCGCCGCGCCCTTGCCGAACGAGTTGCGAACGCTCGCTGCGAGCTTGTTGTCGTCAGACATTTCTCTTTGACTCCTTGTTGGGGCGCACTGCCCTGATGATGGGCCCGACGGGGCCCGGTGCTTGTTCAACTCGAACGCAAGACAGCGTGAGGAAGACTCGTGCCCACTCACCGCGTCGATCACGGATGCCGACAGCATCCCTCGCCGAGGTCGTCCGCGAGTCTACCGGATGCCTGGAGCGCCTGCCATCGGCGTGGGCGCCGATATCCTGGCCGCTATGCCCTCGAGCCTCCACAACCGCGTAGTCGACAGCCTCGGGCGCCGCATCGCGGAGGGAGAGCTCGCCGCAGGCACGGTCATGAGGGCCGAGTCGCTCGAGCGGGAGCTCGGGGTGAGCCGTTCGGTCGTGCGCGAAGCGATCCGGGTGCTGCAGTCGATCGGGCTCGTGGAGTCGGTCAAGCGCGTGGGCGTGCGAGTGCTGCCCATGGCTGAGTGGAACGTGTTCGATCCGCAGTTGATCGGGTGGAGGCTCGCCGGCTCGGGCCAGGGCGCGCAGCTGCGGTCGCTCACCGAACTGCGCTCGGCGATAGAACCCATGGCGGCCGAGTTGGCCGCGAGCGTCGCCCCGCAGGACATCTCAGCGGAGCTCATGGCCGTCGCCGCACGGATGCGGTCGATCGGCCGCGCGGGCGATCTCGACGCGTTCCTCGAGCTCGACATCCATTACCACCGTCTCGTGCTGCGAGCCTCGGGCAACGAGATGTTCGCGAAGCTCGACGAGGCGATCGGCGCAGTGCTGACGGGCCGCACGGAACTCGGGCTCATGCCCACGCACCCTCACGAGGACGCGCTCCAGTTGCACGTCGATGTCGCCGATGCGATTCAGGGCGGACACCCGATGCGGGCCCGCGAGGCGATGGACTTGATCATGCGCCGCACGATCGCCGAGGTCGAGTCGGTGTGGAGCGCGACGCCTCGCCTGTACTTCTAGCCGCCGCTTCCAGTCGCCGCGGCCCCAGCCGCTCCCCTGCCGGCGAGCACCGCAGGAACGGCTCAGAAGGCCAAGAGCACTTTCCCCGACCGCGACGCGTCACGCGCCACTTCGAACGCTTCGAGCGCGCGCTCGGCTGGGAACTCGTGCGTGACGATCGGCTCCACGTACAGCGAGCCGTCGGCGAGCGCCGTGATCACATCGTCGATCTCGTCGTTGAACCGGAACGAGCCGAGCAGCTCGAGCTCCCGCGTGATCGCGAGCGAGATGAGCGCCGGCTGCTCTCCCGAGGGCAGCAGTCCGACCATCACCACGCGCCCGCCGCGCATCGCGCCGCGGAAGGCCGAGGCGAGCCCGAATCGGTTGCCCGACGACTCGAACACCACATCGGCCTCGACCGCGTCGATCGCCGCTTGGTCGGCGGCATCGATCGTTCGGGTGGCGCCGACCTGCTCGGCGATGCGGCGAGGCAGCTCCTGCACATCGGTTGCCACGATCTCAGCCGCCCCCGCGCGTTTCGCCACTGCGACGATGAGTGATCCGATCGGCCCCGACCCGATCACGAGCACTCGCTTCCCCGCCAGGTCGCCCGCTCGCGACACGGCGTGCCATGCGACCGAAGCCGGTTCGACGAGCGCCGCCGCGCGCAGCGACAGCTGCGCCGGAAGGGGACGAAGCATCCGTGCCGGCAGTGCGGCAACCTTCAGGAACGCACCCTCGGTGTGCGGGAACCGCGCCGCGGAGCCCAGGTAGGTGCAGCCCGGCGAGAGGTTGGGCCGGTCGTGCGGGTAGCGTGCGCCGTCGCCGGGGCCCGGGGTGGCCGGGTGCACTGCGACCGCGGTTCCGGATGCGGGGCCGCTGCCGTCTGCGGCGGCCCTCACGACCGTGCCCACCACCTCATGGCCGAGCACCATCGGTGCTTTGAGGATCGACTCGCCCGCGGCGCCGTGCTGCCAGTAGTGCAGATCCGACCCGCAGACCCCGCCATAGGCGATCTGGACCAGCGCCTCGTGGGCCGCGGGTTCCGCGACCGGGACGGAGTCGACACGAAGATCGCCCGCTGCGTGCGCGACGACCGCGAGCGTCTCGGCGGGGACCGATGGGGTGGTGGGGGTGGTAGTCATGGTCGTTCCTTGGTCTCGATCGCCGAGCGCGATGGCCGCGCGTGGCCGCTTGAGCGCTCCGGTGGCCGGCTTGAGTGCTCTCCGTCAGACGACGACGGTCATACCGCCGTCGACGAAGACCACCTGGCCATTGACGAATCCGGCAGCGTCGCTCGCGAGCCACAGGAGCGGACCCACGATGTCTGCGGTCGTCCCCCAGCGATGCGCCGGGGTGCGGCCGAGGATCCACTCGTTGAACTGCGGGTCATCGACCAGCTTCTGGGTCATCTCGGTGTGGATGTAGCCGGGTGCGATCGCGTTGATCTGCAGCCCGTGCTGCGCCCACTCCGCGGTCATGGCACGAGTGAGGTTGCGGATGCCGCCCTTCGACGCGGTGTACGGGGCGATGGTCGGCCGTGCCAGGTCGGCCTGCACCGACGCGATGTTGACGATCTTGCCGCGCCCGCGGGCGATCATGTGTCGGGCCGCCTCGCGGCCGACGAGGAACGCGCTCGTGAGGTTCGTGCTCACGACGCGTTCCCAGTCGGCCTGCTCGAGCTCGAGCAGCGGCACCCTGTGCTGGATGCCGGCGTTGTTAACCAGGATGTCGAGCGGGCCCATCTCGCGCTCGACCCAATCGACAGCTTCAGCCGTGGACGCCCCGTCGGTCACGTCGAACGCCCGCGCGTGGACCCGTTCGGCGCCGTAGCGGCCGACGAGTTCGCGGTGGGTGTCGAGGAGCCGCTGCGGGTCGAGGCCGTTGAGCACGACGACTGCTCCGGCATCCAGGAGTCCCTCGGCGATCGCACGGCCGATCCCGCGGCTGGATCCAGTGACCAGCGCCACGCGGCCGCTGATATCGAACAGCGAAGTGCTCATGTCGCGCTCCTTAGAAGGTCGAGGCGATCAGGTAGATGGCGAACGACAGCACGAAGCCGATGACGCCGATCAACGCCTGGCCGACGGTCCACGTCTTCAGAGTGGTCTTGGTGTCCATCTCGAAGAAGCGGCTGACGAGCCAGAATCCCGAGTCGTTCACGTGCCCCGCGAACACCGAGCCGGCGGCGAGTGAGAGCACGATGGCGGCGAGCTCCACGGCGTTGAAGTCGGGGTTGCCCATGACCACCGGCTGCACGAGGGCTGCGGCAGTGGTCAGCGCGACGGTCGCTGACCCCTGGGCGACGCGCACCACAGCGGCGATCACGAACCCGGCGACGATGACGGGCAGACCCACGGCGTCGAGCGAGTCGGCGATCGCTCCGCCGATGCCGCTCGCCCGGAGGACGCCACCGTACATGCCACCGGCACCGGTGATGAGGATGATCGAGCACACGGGACCCAGGGCGCTGTCGACGACCGTCTCGATGAGACGCGAGCCCTTGCGCTTCTTCCAGCCCAGCAGCCACATGCTGAAGACGACGGTGATGAGCAGCGCGACCGGGGTCTCGCCGATCAGCCGGAGCACCTGCACCCAGGTGTCTTCGAGAGAGACCACTCCCGCGGTCGCGAGCATGTTCAGTCCGGTGTTGAGGAAGATGAGCCCGAGCGGAAGGAGCAGCAGGAACACGACGGTGCCGAGTGAGGGCTTCGAGGCGAACTCGGCGAAGTCACCGTTCGAGCCGCGTAGCAGCGAGGGCACCGGAATCTGGTAGCGACGTCCGACCCAGCGGCCGAAGAGGTGACCGACGAAGTACCACGAGGGCAGCGCGACCAGGAGGCCGAGCACGAGCACCAGGCCGACATCCGCACCGAGCAGTCCGGTGGCGGCGACAGGCCCGGGGTGCGGCGGCACGAAGATGTGCATCACCGAGAAGGCGACCGCGGCGGGGAACGCATAGCCGAGGAACGATCCGCCCAAGCGGCGCGCCACCGAGAAGATGATCGGCAGCATGACGACGAGACCCGCGTCGAAGAAGATCGGGAACCCGAACATGAGCGAGGCGATCGAGAGCGCCAGGGGCGCACGCTTCTCACCGAAGCGGGCGATCAGCGCGTCGGTGAGCACTTGCGCGCCGCCGCTGGTCTCCAGCATCCGTCCGAGCATCGCGCCGAGACCGACCAGCAGCGCCACTGAACCGAGCGTGCCGCCGAAACCGCCTGTGAGGGTCGAGACGATGCTCGTCACAGGGATGCCGGTTGCAACCGCCGTGAGCAGGCTCACGATGATCAGCGCCAGGAACGCGTGGATCTTGAACTTCATGATCACCAGCAGCAGGAGCGCTATGCCAGCTGCGGCGATCCCCAATAGCGCGGGCGCTTCGAGCACCCAGTTCATCTCCAGATCGGTCATCGTCGTCCTTCGTGTGCAGGTTGTTCAGGTGGTGGGTTGTCGGATGTGGTCAGTGGGCTCGGTGTCGTCCGGTGCTGCTGGTCGGCTTCTGGCGCGCGTAACGGCGCTCCCGAACGCGGTGCGAGCGGGTTCGGCGTCAGCGGCCGCCGAAGGATTCGGCGAGTGCGTCGACGATCTCGTCGGGGCTGCGCACCAGCGAGATGGTCGTTCCGCTCTCGTCGTCGCCGAGCGGCTCGAGCGTCTGGAACTGCGAGTCGAGCAGGGTGGGAGGCATGTACTCGTGATCGCGCTGCGTCAGGCGCTGCGCGATGAGGTGCTTATCGCCGTCGAGGTGAGCGAAGCCCAGAGAGGGCACGCGCCCGCGCATGAGGTCGCGATAGCTGCGTTTCAGGGCCGAGCATGCGACGACGATAGGAGCGCCCGCCTCGACGGACTCGGCCATCTTGGCCGCGATCAGCTGCAGCCACGGCCGGCGGTCGTCGTCGTCGAGGGGCGCGCCGGACGCCATCTTCGCCTTGGCAGCCGGAGTGTGCAGATCGTCTCCGTCGATGAAGGCCGCACCGAGCCGCTCCGCCAGCAGACGACCGATCGTCGACTTGCCACTACCCTGCACGCCCATGACCACGAGCGCCAGCGGCTCCGATGTGGACTGATCGACCATTCGTCTCTCCGGATTTCTCGACTCACACGCGACAATACGTCTGATGTATGCGAGGTGAACAACTCAAATATCAGACTTTAGCGTGTCCTCAAGAGCAGTGCGTACGCCTACATCGGGGCGACCCCTTGAGACCTCCACCGACGGCCTCCTGACCTGTCGCGGCACCGTCTCGATGCGACGCGAACCAGTAGCCTGGAGAGCGGTCATCCCCCACTTCCACCCTCTTTCAAGGAGCCCACGTGTCAACTGCCTCCGAAGCCAAGGCGAACATCGGCGTTGTCGGCCTGGCCGTCATGGGGTCGAACCTCGCCCGCAACCTCGCGAGCCGCGAAGGCAACAAGGTCGCCGTCTACAACCGCACCTGGTCGCGCACCGAGGAGGTCGTCGAGGCCCACCCGGAAGCCGGCTTCATCGCAGCAAAGACCATCGAGGAGTTCGCGCAGTCGCTCTCGACGCCGAGAACCGCGATCATCATGGTCAAGGCGGGCAAGGCGACGGATGCCGTGATCGACCAGCTGGTCGAGGTCTTCGAGCCCGGCGACATCATCGTCGACGGCGGCAACGCCCTGTTCACCGACACCATCCGACGTGAGAAGGCCGTGCGCGAGACCGGCATCAACTTCGTGGGCGCGGGGATCTCGGGCGGAGAAGAGGGCGCCCTGAACGGGCCCTCGATCATGCCGGGAGGCTCCGAGGAGGCGTGGCACACCCTCGGGCCGATCCTCAAGTCGATCGCCGCTGTCGCCGAGGGCGAGCCGTGCGTGACCCACGTGGGCACCGACGGCGCCGGTCACTTCGTCAAGATGATCCACAACGGCATCGAGTACGCCGACATGCAACTCATCGCCGAGGCGTATGACCTCCTCCGCAAGGCGGCGGGAATGACTCCGGCGGAGATCGCCGGCGTCTTCGAGGAGTGGAACAAGGGCGAACTCGAGAGCTACCTCATCGAGATCACCGCCGAGGTGCTGCGTCAGGTCGACGCCGCGACCGGCAAGCCCTTCATCGACATCGTGCTCGACCAGGCGGGGTCGAAGGGCACGGGAGTCTGGACGGTGCAGACCTCGCTCGACCTCGGTGTGCCGGTCTCCGGCATCGCGGAAGCAGTGTTCGCCCGCAGCCTCTCGGCCCACCCCCGGCAGCGCGCCGCGGCATCCGACCTGCCCGGCCCGAGCGCGCCGCCGGCGGTCTCGAGCTCCGACCGCGACGCCTTCATCGAAGACGTGCGTCAGGCGCTGTACGCCTCGAAGATCATCGCCTACTCGCAGGGCTTCGACGCGATCATCGCCGGTGCCGAGGAATACGGCTGGGACATCAAGAAGGGCGACATCGCGAAGATCTGGCGCGCGGGCTGCATCATCCGCGCGCAGTTCCTGAACCGGATCGCCGAATCGTATGCCGAGCATCCCGACCTCGAGGTGCTCGTCGCGGCGCCGTACTTCGCCGAGGCGGTGTCTCGCACGCAGGAAGCCTGGCGGCGCGTCGTCATCCACGCGGTTGCCGCCGGCGTGCCGACGCCCGCCTTCTCGTCGTCGCTCGCCTACTACGACGGGTTGCGCGCCGAACGGCTGCCCGCAGCCCTCGTGCAGGGGCAGCGCGACTTCTTCGGCGCTCACACCTACAAGCGCGTCGACCGCGACGGCACCTTCCACACGCTGTGGTCGGGTGACCGGAGCGAGGTCGAGGAGACCGGCTCGCACTGAGCCGCACCGCGACGATCGACCGAGGGGCCCTTGGCGGGGCCCCTTCGTCGTCTGCGCACTGGATGCCGATACGGCCAAGCAGACGCGGCGCTACGACTGAGCGGCTGCAGGGAGGCCGGGATGCCGGGATTCCGACGGTGGGCACCGACATCCGCTCAGTTCGAGCGCTGCGTCAGTCGACGGTTACGTGATCTTGAGGGTCTGGGCGGGTCCGGCGCTCGCGAGCCGGACTCCGGCCTCAGGCCGCGCCGTCGAAGAGCGAGGTGACCGAGCCGTCCTCGAACACCTCGCGGATGGCGCGAGCGATGAGCGGGGCGATCGAGAGCACGGTGAGGCGATCCCAGCGCTTGTGCTCGGGCAACGGCAGCGTGTCGGTGACGACGACCTCGTCGATGAAGTCGCTCTGCAGGATCTCGCTGGCGGGGTCGCTGAAGATGGCGTGGGTGCACGCCACCACGACGCCGAGCGCGCCATTCTTCTTCAACGCCTCGGCCGCCTTGACGATGGTGCGGCCCGTGTCGATCATGTCGTCGACGAGCAGGCAGACGCGCCCGGAGACGTCGCCCACGATCTCGTGCACCGACACCTGGTTCGCCACCATCGGGTCGCGGCGCTTGTGGATGATGGCGAGCGGCGCGCCGAGCTTGTCGCTCCACATATCGGCCACGCGCACGCGCCCCATATCGGGCGATACGACGGTCAGCGTTTCAGGGTCGAGCTTCTTCTTGAAGTGATCGAGCAGCACCGGCATGGCGAAGAGGTGATCGACCGGGCCGTCGAAGAAGCCCTGGATCTGCGCGGCGTGCAGGTCGACGCTCATGATGCGGTCGGCGCCGGCGGCCTTGAAGAGGTCGGCGACGAGGCGGGCCGAGATCGGCTCACGGCCGCGACCCTTCTTGTCCTGCCTCGAATAGGGGTAGCTGGGGGCGACCACGGTGATGCGCTTCGCCGAGGCGCGCTTGAGGGCGTCGACCATGATGAGCTGCTCCATGAGCCACTCGTTGATCGGCGAGCTGTGCGACTGGATGACAAAGGCGTCGCAGCCTCGCACGCTCTCATCGAAGCGAGCGTAGATCTCGCCATTGGCGAAGGTGCGGGTGTCGGTAGGAACCAGTTCGGAGCCCAATTCGCGGGCGATGTCTTCAGCGAGCTCGGGGTGGGCTCGACCGCTGACCAGAACCAGCCGCTTCTCTCCGCTGACCTTGATGCCGGACACGTATCCCGCTTTCTGCCGGTGCGCCTCCGGCGTTGCAGCTAGCTGTCGTCAGACCGCGCCGCAGCCGCGGCTGCGGCAGCCGCGGTGCCCGCCCGGTTGGCCTCGACCCAGCCGGCCATGTTCCGTTGCGGAGCAACGTTGATCGCAAGCTCCCCTGGCGCGACGTCTTTTCGCACCACGGTTCCCGCTCCCGTATACGCTCCGTCACCGATTCTAACGGGGGCGACGAACACGTTGTGCGACCCCGTGCGCACGTGCGAACCGACGACGGTGCGCTGCTTCTCGACGCCGTTATAGTTCGCGGTGATCGTGCCCGCGCCGAGGTTCGACTGCACGCCGACCTCGGTATCGCCCACGTAGCTCAGGTGCGGAATCTTGCTGCCGACGCCGATCTTCGAGTTCTTGGTCTCGACGAAGGTGCCGATCTTGCCGTGCTCCCCGAGTTCAGTGCCCGGCCGCAGATAGGCGAACGGGCCGACCGACGCGCCCGCGCCGATCACGGCGAGCGTCGCGTCGGTGCGCTTGATGACGGCATCCGCGCCCACCTCGCAGTCCACGAGCGTGGTGTCGGGGCCAATCTGAGCTCCTCGCTCGACGACGGTCGCCCCCTTGATCTGCGTGCCCGGCAGCAGTTCGACATCTTCGGCAAGGCGGGCCTTGAGGTCGATCCACGTGGTGGCTGGGTCGTGCACCGTGACTCCGGCGCGCTGCCATCCGCGCACGATCAGCTGGTTCAGCCGCAGCGCCGCCTCGCCGAGTTGC
Source organism: Ruicaihuangia caeni (assembly GCF_029952955.1). GTDB lineage: Bacteria > Actinomycetota > Actinomycetes > Actinomycetales > Microbacteriaceae > Ruicaihuangia > Ruicaihuangia caeni. Next base: position 50,376 of record NZ_JASATX010000005.1, read on the forward strand.
ACGCGGTCGTTGACTCCCCCGACGATCCATGGCTCGGCCACGGGCACGGCCGCGACCGCGCCGCCCTCGCGGCGCAGCAGTCCGATGGCGTCTGTGAGGTACTTCTCGCCCTGCGCGTTGTCGGTGCCGATTCCGGGCAGCACGCGACGCAGCGCTCCGCAGCCGAAGACGTAGGTGCCCGAGTTGACCTCGGTGATCACGAGCTCGTCGGCCGCGGCATCCTTCTGCTCCACAATGCGGTCGAGGGCGCCATCATCGCCGCGGATGACGCGCCCATAGCCGGTGGCGTCATCGAGGATCGCTGAGAGCACGGTGGCGGACGCCGACGCCTCCCTGTGCGTGCGGATGAGCTCCGTGAGCGTCTCGGCGTCGAGCAGCGGCACATCACCGCTGACGACCACGACATCTCCGTCGAAGTCGGCGGGGAGCGCCTCGACGGCCTGCTCGACAGCTCGCCCGGTGCCCGGCAGCTCGTCCTGGTCGACGATCGTCGTTCCGGGCGCGAGCTCTTCGATTGCCCCGGCGACCGCATCGCGCTCGTGGCGCACGACTGCCAGCACATGCGCCGGCTCGAGCGCCCACGCCGTCGCGAGCACGTGCCCGAGCAGCGGCACCCCGGCGATCGGATGCAGCACCTTCGGCCGCGCGGACTTCATGCGTGTGCCCTGCCCCGCGGCGAGAACGATGATGGCCAGGTTGCTGTCTGTCATGGGGTCTCCGTGGGTGGCGTTGGAGTCAGGGTCGCCGACTGGTGCTCGGCGGGCGATCCGGAACCGGCGCCATCGCTGCTGACGACGGCGCCCGATTCGCCTGAGCAAGGCTATCCCCAGGTTAACGTGAGTCGTTCTGCGGCCGCTCCGAGCCGGGCTCTGGAGGGGTGTGCTGTTCTCGCGCTATCACGATCGCGCCTGCACGCGCTTCGTGCTATCAGTGGCTGCTCGGTCTGGCAGGAGTCGGCGGCGTCCGACGCACGTGTCGGATCAAACGAAGCGCGCTCACGAGCGCCCAGATGGCACCGCCTGCGCCGATGACGATGCCGGCGAACAGGGCGAGGAACATCGGATTGATTGCGGCCTGGGTATCGCCGGGGCCGATGATCGACCCGATCAGGAATCCCATGAGCGGAGCCAGCAGGGCGACTCCCGCTCCGAGAAGGAGCCCCCAGAGACCCGGGGGCAGGGGCGCCAGTCGGATCGGTCGGCCCGGCGGGAGGGCAGTGTCATCGCTCATCGCTGCTCGCCTTGGTTTGGGACGGGTGGGGAACTTGGGCAGTGTGCTGGCTTCGATCACGCATCGATTCGAGGAACGGCCCGATGATGTCCATCGGGATGGGGAACACCACAGTCGAGTTCTGATCGGCGCCGAGCTCAAGGAGCGTCTGCAGGTACCGAAGCTGCAGTGAGGCCGGTGCCTCGCTGAGGGTCCGGGCCGCGTCACGGAGTTCAACGGACGCCTGCAGTTCCCCTCGCGCGCTGATCACCTTCGCACGGCGCTCGCGCTCGGCCTCTGCTTCGCGCGCCATCGCCCGCTGCATGAGTTCGGGGATCTCGACATCCTTGATCTCGACTACCGCGACCTTCACCCCCCAGGGTGCGGTCTGCGAGTCGATGGATGCAGTGAGGTCCTCGTTGAGATCCGCGCGGTGAGCGAGCAGGGTGTCCAGGTCTGCCCGGCCGACGACCGACCGCAGCGTGGTCTGTGCGATCTGTGACGTCGCGACGGCGTGGTTCTCGACGGCCATCACGGACAACACAGGGTCGGTCACCCGGAACAGCACGACAGCGTTCACTCGAGCCGGCACGTTGTCACGGGTGATGACCTCCTGCGGCGGGATTGTCAGCGTCACGACGCGAAGGTCGACCCGCACGAGCTTGTCCAGCCCCGGCATCACGATGCGCACTCCGGGTTGCAGCGGTTGGCGCAGGCGACCCAAACGGAACGCGACGCCGCGCTCATACTCCTTGAGGATGCGCAGCGAGGCCAGCAGCAGTACCAGCAGCAGCACCACCACGACGCTGACGATGACGATGATCGGTTCAGTTCCCATCGGGGCCTCGTCGGGTGTCGGAGCCGTACTTGGGACGGCGGCTGTTGACGGCGGTGATGACCAACTGCCGGTCAGCAAGCGACTCATCGAGCGAGCGCTGTGGAACGTGCTCGGGGAAGAGCGCCGGACTGCGCCGTAGGTGTGACCACAGAGGCAGGCTCCCCAGCCCGATCGCAGCGGCGACCCCCAGAAGCACTAGCACTTCCGCCGCGCTCTCGGCGGCGAACGTGGTGGCCGCAGGCCAGATGACGCCCATCGTCGCGATCGCGCAGGCGATGCCGCGATAGAAGCGCGCAGTCTCGGTGGCCGGCCATGCGTCTACCGCTCTGACCATCTCTCGGCCGTCGTCCGACGCGGTGCAGGCGTCCTTCACCGGGCATGAGTTGCACACCGCCGGGGTGCCCCGGTATCGCATCACCCGGTTCTCGGGGTCGTAGGACTTCGGCCAGAGCCATTGGTCCTCCGGGCAGAGCCATGCGTCGTGGTCGGCGTGGTACACGAATCCGCCGCGCCCGCGACCTTCGAGCGCCGCCGTAGCGCGTCGGGCGAGCAGGTCGATGCCATAGCCCGCGAGCAGCAGCGCCATGCCGTACCCGGCTGCCAGGCACGCTCCGACGCCGATGGTCATGGCACGCCTCGTGGGTCATCGGGCCCCCGGTCGCGGAGTCGGTCGGAGCGATAGCGCGAGCCCTCGCTCGTGGCGGGCAGGCCGGTGCGGTCTTCCTCCGCTTCGGGATGCTCCTCGACGTACAGCGTCTCGACCGGGATCTCGTGCGTGGTCGCCTTGATCGTGTAGCGAACGCCTTTGTACGCCAGCCAGAGGAACGGCAGTACACCGCCAACGATGATGAGCACGTCACCGGGCATGCGCAGCCATTCCAGCACGGCATTGCCGGGCTGGAGGATGTAGCCCAAGGTGCGCGCCTCGTAATAGCCCTCGTTCACCGAGTGCCACAACTGCATCACACCGAGCGGCAGCAGCGTGGCGAACACCATCCACGCCAAGCCGATGTTCAGCGACCAGAACGAGAGCTTCGCGGCTCGATCCGACCAGCGGGTGGCCGGGATCAGGTACCGCAGGGCGAACAGCGACAACCCCACGCCGAGCATGCCGTAGACGCCCATCATGGCGCCGTGGGCGTGGTTGGCGGTCAGGGCGGTGCCGATCTGGTAGTAGCTGACGATCGGGAGGTTGATGAGGAATCCGAACACGCCGGCACCGACGAAGTTCCAGAAGCCGACCGCGACCAGGAACATCACCGCCCATCGGTGCGGGAACGGCCCACTTCTGCGCGCCTGTTGTCGCGAGCCCAACTGCAGGAACGACCAGGCCTCAACCGTCAGGAAGGTCAGCGGCACCACCTCGATCGCGGAGAAGAATGCGCCGAGGGCCATGTGCTCCACCGGGGTCCCGGAGAAGTAGAGGTGGTGCATCGTGCCGATGACGCCGCCGGCAGAGTAGAGGATGACGTCGAGGAAGATGATCTGGATGGCGATCTTGCGCCTGACGACGCCGAGCATCACGAAGATGTACGCCACCATGACGGTAGTGAACAGTTCGAGGAAGTCCTCGACCCAGAGGTGCACGACCCAGAAGCGCCAGAACTCCGCGACGGTCAGGTGCGACTCCGTACGGGCGAGCAGCCCGACCGCGTAGAAGCCGGGGATCGCGAGCCCCGCGTACAGGAACAGCCACGGCATGCTGACGCGGCTCTCGGTCTTCAATCGTGCGCGAAGCCCCCGGTAGATGATGAGGATCCAGACGATCAGTCCCGCGGTGAGCAAGATCTGCCACAGGAAAGGCAGATCAAGGTATTCCCACTGCTGGTCGAAGACGATTGATCCCTTGGCCCAGTCGGCACCGTAGATGCTGACCGCTTCGCTGAGCAGCGAGCCGACCACCACGACAACGAGCGCGCCCAGCAAGACGTAGACGAGCACATTCTGCCGTTTGGGCTCTCTGCCTGAGATGATCGGCGCCAGGAAGATGCCCGCGGCGAGGAACGAGGTAGCCGTCCACAGCAGTGACAATTGGACGTGCCAGGTGCGCGCGAGGTTGAACGGCAAGACCTGAGCGAGATCGATGCCGAAGAAACTCGTGATCTCGGCTCGGTAGTGCTCGATCGCAGCGCCCAGCAGCACTTGTGCGAGGAAGAGTCCCGCCACGATGAAGAAGAACCACGCGGTCGCACGCTGCGCCGGCGTGATCTCGACCTCCTCCGGCTGCCGAAAGACCAGCGCGGGCGCCTCGCCGCCTTGCCCCCAACCGAGCTTGCGGCTCCAGCGTCCGTAGAGCGCGAAGAGGCCGCCGAGTCCGACCAGGAGCGCCGTCAGCGACAATCCCGACCACACCAGGATGTCGGCAGTGGGTGCGTTGCCGACCCGCGGCTCCGGCGGCCAGTTGTTCGTGTACGAATAGTCGTGCCCAGGGCGTTCCGCCGCTGAGGCCCACGCCGTCCACGCGAAGAAGGCGGTCAACTGGTGGATCTCTGTCGGGTCGGTGATCATCGACGGCAGCAGGCCGTTGGCCGTGGTGGGATCCCCGAAGAACTCGGCATAGTGGGCAGAGAGCTCTTCGAAAGCCTGCGCCTGTTCAGGCGTGTACTCAAGCACCTTCGTGTCGGCGTTGTAACGGTTGACGCGTTGCAGGTCGATCACGGCCTGAGTCGGGTCCGCATCGCCGCGGTTCACAAGCTGTTCCCGAATACTCTCGGACGCCAACCGCAGATACTCGGCGGTGTAGTCAGGCCCGAGGTATCCGCCGTGACCCATCACCGAGCCGTATTGCTGCAGGCCGCGCCTGAGGAAGATCTGCTGCCCGGCGGTGACATCCTCACCCGTGTATACGACTTCGCCGTCGGTGGAGACCACCTCGCTCGGCAGCGGCATCGAATCGGTGTACGTGCGATAGGCCAGTAGGCCCATGACGAAGAATCCGAAGATCATGACCAGGGCCACGCCCTGGATCCAACCTTTCGAGATGATCATCTCGGCGCGGCCTCGGCCGTTCCTCGCAACCGTTTCGGACATTCGGCGCTCCCCCGCAGGACGAACAGACGAAGCGGGGATCGGACGATCACCACCCGATGGCGGCATCGTAACGTCAAACACTCTGCAGACGGAAGCATCGAACTGAAACCGCGCGCCTATTGTTCCGTGGTGCACTCACGGCCGAGCGCCATGGAGGTGGTTTTCAGATCAAGCGTTACGAGCCGATCGCTGCGATGAGAGTGGCACGCGATCGAGGCCCCGAGCGCATGAACCGCGCCGGACAGAGTCCGGCATACGGCCTCGACCGGATGTTCCGCAACGTCGAGACGCGACGGTTCGAACGCAGCCTCTCAGCGCTCACGGCCGCCGGTGCACTGGTGACCGCAGCCGAGATCTACTTCGAGCATTACGAAGCTAGTGTTGGCAACAAATGGATGTGGGCGCCGGTCGTCACGGGACCGGTGGGGGTGGCTGCGGGGGTTGCAGCCATCGGCTTGCGAAGGCAGCGTTGCCCGTGGCATCCGTCACCATCATCGCCAACGGCGCGCAAGGCGTCTGGTTGCACGCCCAACGGCTTGACCTGCGAGAAGCGGACGCCGCGCCAGATACCGCCTGGGCCACGAGACCATCTTCAATTACCCGAAGACGCACTCGGTTGCGAGCCGTCTACTTCGGCTCGGTCGGTCGGCTCCGCCCCCAGGATTCGAACCTGGACCTAACAGCTCCAAAGGCTGTCGTGCTGCCGTTACACCAAGGCGGACCGCGCGAAACGCGCCAGTCAAGTCTGCCAGATCAGGCTGGCTGCGCTGTGCGATTGCGCCGATCGCTCGAGTGCGGGAATGGCACCGCGCGAGAAGGCCGCGAGCCTGCACCCAAGGAACAGGCGGCACAATGCGCGCGACCACGATAATGGGGGGATGCCAGCTCACGACGAGGTCGATCGGATCGTCGACGCGTGGGATCGGGAGCGCCCGGATCTCGACTTCTCGCCGCTGCAGGTGCTCAGCCGCGTCGGGCGCCTCGCTCGGCACCTCGACCGGGCGCGTAAGACCGCCTTCTCCGATTCCGAGCTGGAGCTGTGGGAATTCGATGTGCTCTCGGCCCTCCGCCGTGCAGGCGCGCCCTACCAGTTGAGCCCGAAAGCCTTGCTGCTGCAGACGCTCGTGTCGAGCGGCACCATGACGAACCGCATCGACCGATTGGTGGCGCGGGGCCTGGTCGAACGTCACCACGACCCGCGCGACGGGCGCGGCGTGCTGGTGCAGATGACCGCGCGAGGACGGGAGCGCGTGGATGCCGCGATCAGCGCCCTCATGGTATCTGAGCGCCAACTGCTCGAAGCACTCTCACCCGCAGAGCAGGAACGCCTCGCCGGCCTGCTTCGTAAGCTGAGCCTCGACTTCGACGATGACTGATACAGCCCTGGCGCGTGGCCTCGGACGCGGATGCATCGACACCGCGCGAGTCGCTTCCGGCATCCGAGGCAGGCACAACTGGCGATCGCAAGAAAGGTGGAATGCTCATGGGTGACGACGACCAAGAGGTCGAGGCGGCCATCGCCCACCTCCATGAACCGCACGACCAGGCCGTCGGCCAGCGCCTCAACTGGTTGCGCGCCGGGGTGCTCGGCGCGAACGACGGCATCGTGTCGGTCGCCGGCGTGGTCGTCGGTGTCGCCGCTGCGGCACCGGGAAACGTGGCCGCCATCGCGACTGCCGGCATCGCTGCCGTCGCCGCAGGAGCGTTCTCGATGGCGGGCGGCGAGTACGTCTCGGTGAGCACCCAGCGCGATACGGAGAAGGCGCTCATCGCCAAGGAGATCCGCGAGCTGAAGGAGATGCCGGAGGAGGAGTTGGCGGAGCTCGCCGGCTTGTACCGGCAACGAGGCCTCTCGGCTGAGCTCGCGCAGCAGGTAGCCGAAGAGCTCACAGCCCATGACGCTCTGGCCGCGCACGCCGAAGTCGAGCTCGGCATCGACCCCGAGGAGTTCACCAACCCCTGGGTCGCTGCGCTGTCGTCGTTCCTCGCATTCACGATCGGCGCACTGATCCCGTTCGTGATGATCCTGCTGCCCATCGGCAGCCCGATCATCGCCACTGCAGCAGCGGTCGTGATCGGCCTGCTGCTCACCGGGCTGATCAGTGCCCGCCTCGGCGGCGCTCCAGTGCTGCCCGCGATCATGCGGAATGTGCTCATGGGGTCGGCGACCATGGCGGCCACCTACCTGATCGGTCTGCTCTTCGGCGTGGCCGTCGGCTAGCGGTCAGCTCGCACTGGCCCGCGCTCGGTCTGCTTCAGTCGCGGCGACCCGCGCCTCGAGCCGCTACGCCTCGAGCCGCTACGCCTCGAGCGACTCCGAGAGCTCCAGCCAGCGCATCTCGAGCTCTTCGATCTGCTGCTCGAGTTGCTGCTGCTCCTGCTGCAGCCGGCCGAGGCCCGAGTAGTCGCTGTGGTCATGCGCGGCGAATTCGGCATGCAGCCGTTCGAGTTCAGCGTTGAGCTTCGTCAGCTTGCGGTCGATCGCAGAAACCTCCTTCTCCGCGTTGCGACGCTCGGCGCCGCTGAGCGCCGGGGAGGAGGATGCTGCGGCTGAGGCAGGCGCTGCACTCGCGGGTGCGGCGGAGGCAGTGCGCGCACCCCCGGCATCCACTCGCTCCTGTGCGCTTGACGTCGGCCGTGGTGACGAGCCGCCAGCGGGTCGCCCGGCCCGAATCGCCAGGTACTCGTCGACCCCGCCCGGCAGGTGGCGGAGCGTGCCGTCGAAGATACCGTACTGCTGATCGGTGACTCGCTCGAGCAGGTAGCGGTCGTGGCTGACGACGATGAGGGTTCCGGGGAACCCGTCGAGCAGGTCTTCCATGGCCGCGAGCATGTCGGTGTCGAGGTCGTTGGTCGGCTCGTCGAGGATGAGCACGTTCGGCTCGTCGAGCAGAATCAGCAAGAGCTGTAGCCGGCGCTTCTGACCGCCGCTGAGGTCCTTGACAGGGGTGCTCAGTTGCGCGCTCGAGAACCCGAGCCTTTCAAGAAGTTGCCCGGGCGTCAGCTCCTTGCCCCCGGCGACGTAGCTGGTGCGCAGCCGGCCGATGACCGTGCGCACCGGATCGTGCTGCACTTCGGCGAGCTCCGCCAGGCGCTGGTCGAGCGTCGCGATCTTCACGGTCTTGCCGTGCTTGACACGGCCGCTCGTCGGTTCGATCGAGCCGTCGATGAGCCCGAGCAGCGTCGACTTGCCGGCGCCGTTCACCCCGAGGATTCCCGTGCGCTCCCCCGGTGCGATGCGCCAGGTGATGTCGCGCAGCACCTCGCGGTCTCCGTAGCGCACGCCCGCGTCGAGCACGTCGACGACGTCTTTGCCCAGGCGCTGCATGGCCATGGACTGCAGCGAGACAGTGTCGCGCGGCGGTGGTTCGTTGGCGATGAGAGCGTTGGCCGCGTCGATGCGGAACTTCGGCTTGCTCGTGCGAGCGGGTGCTCCGCGACGCAGCCAGGCGAGCTCCTTGCGCATGAGATTCTGACGACGTGCTTCGGATGCCGCGGCCTGCCGGTCGCGCTCGACACGCTGCAGCACGTACGCCGCGTACCCGCCCTCGAAGGGTTCGATGATGCGGTCGTGCACCTCCCACGTGTCGGTCGAGACCGCATCGAGGAACCATCGGTCGTGCGTGACGACCACGAGCGCTCCCTGATTCGCGGGCCAGCGGCGGTTGACGTGGTCGGCGAGCCAGGCGATGCCCTCGACGTCGAGGTGGTTGGTGGGCTCGTCGAGGAAGAGCACGTCCCAATCCCCGATGAGCAGCGCTGCGAGCGCGACTCGGCGCTGCTGGCCTCCAGAGAGGTCACCGACCCGAGCGCCCCAATCGATGTCGCTGGCGAGGCCGGAGATGACGTCGCGAGCGCGCGGATCGCCGGCCCATTCGTGGTCCGCGAGATCGCCGACGATGGCCTCGCCGACGGTGAGGTGCGGGTCGAGGGTGTCGGACTGGTCGAGCATGCCGATGCGGATGCCGCCGCGCACCGTGACGCGCCCGGCATCCGGTTCGATGCGACCCGCCAGCAGTTTCAACAGCGTCGACTTGCCGTCGCCGTTGCGCCCGACGACGCCGATGCGGTCACCCTCGTTGAGCCCGATCGTGACCGAATCGAACACGACTCGGGTCGGGAATTCGAGATGGAGCGCTTCAGCGCCAAGGAGGTGAGCCACGATCCTCGAGGCTAGTCGAGCGCGGGTGGCCGTTCGCCGAGTGCGTTCGCGCATCCGGGCCCCGTGCACGCGTTGAGACTGCGCAAATGACCATCTCGACGTGGCCCAAGCCGTCATTTGCGTAGTCTCGCGGGCCGAGCCTGTGGACAGCCGGGTCGATGCAACCATGTGACGGCGGATGATCGGCGGATGCCTGCCCCGACCCCGTTACCCTCGCCACTGCGCCACGGCCCGTTCTCAAGGCGGCAGGCGACGGATGCCGGAGTCACCGACAGCCGTCTTCGCGCCGCGGACTTGCACCGGCCTTTCCACGGCGCACGAATCCCGCGCTCGCTTGACGTCACCGTTGTCACCCAGGCACAGGCGTATGCGGCACGGATGCCGCCATCTCAGTTCTTGAGCCACACAACCGCCGCGCGCCTCCATGGGATGCCGCTACCTGCTCGGTGGGAGCGCGACAACCGGCTTCACGTCGCGGCACCGACTACCTCGGGATACCCACGAGCGGCCGGCGTGATTGGGCACCACCTCGACGACGCTGTGCTCGTCGAGATCGCCGGCGTGCGCGTCACGGCACCGGTGGCTTCCTGGTGCGACTTGGCTGGCCTGCTCACGGTCGATGAACTGGTGGCGGCCGGCGACTTCCTCATCACGGGAACAGAACCGTACGACGGGGTGACGCCCCTCGCCTCATATGAGCAGCTTTCGCGGGCTGTCAGTTCTCGCACCGGGCGCCGCGGCATCCGCAAACTGCGACAAGCGCTGCCGCTGATCCGTTATGGATCACTCTCACCGAAAGAGACCGAGCTGCGGCTGCTCATCGTACGAGCGGGCCTGCCTGAACCCGTGCCGAACTACGTGCTCCGCGATGGGCGCGGCGTCTTCGTCGCCATGATCGACCTCGCCTTCGCCGAGTGGAAGGTTGGCATCGAGTACCAGAGCGATCTGCATCGCGAGCGTGCCCAGTTCCGACGGGACATCGGACGGCGCGAACGCATCGAGGATGAAGGCTGGAGCGTGATCTATGTCAGCGCGGACGACCTTCGTGGGTCGCCGCGACAGACAATCGACCGCATCCGCCGCCGCCTCGCTGGACGTCGCGTCGTCGAGTAGTACCGCGGCCGCGCCGATACTACGCAAATCACCATTCGGCGGCCGGGCCAGTGGTCATTTGCGTAGTCTCGGCGAATTGTTCCTGGCTCGGCGGATGCGGGGGCTCGGCGGAGGCTGGGCGGCTGCCGGGCGGAGCCGGGGTGGCTGCCGGGCGGATGCGGGGGCTACTCGGCGAGCACGCGGGCGCCGTGCACGGGGCCCGACACGCGCACGACGTCGAGGCGTGCGGCGCTGAGGGCGACCTGCAGGTCGAGGGCGCTGTCGACGTCCGCCGCCAGGAATGCGATGGTCGGCCCCGATCCCGAGACGATGCCGGTGAGTGCGCCGTTCGCCTCACCCAGTTCGAGGATGTCGATCAGTGCAGGCTCAAGCTGCAACGCGGCTGCCTGGAGGTCGTTGTGCATCGATTCGGCGAGCATGTGGGGATCGCCGGCTCTCAGCGCTTGCAGCACCTTCGGGTCGACCTCGGGCCTGTCGGTCACCGGCAGCAGCGTCGAGCCGTTGCGCTGCCGGTGGCGGTCGAGCTCGTGGTAGACCTCGGGCGTCGACAACCCTGAGTCGGGAAGCACGAGCACCCAATGCGAGTGGCCCTGGGCGAGCGCCGGGCTGAGCTTGTCGCCCCGGCCGGTACCGATCGCAGTGCCTCCCGTGAGCGCGAACGGCACGTCGGCGCCGAGTTCTGCAGCGAGTTCGAGCATGCGCTCGCGAGGCAGCGCCGTGCCCCAGAGGTGGTCGCACGCAAGCAGTGCAGCCGCGGCATCCGCCGATCCCCCGCCCATGCCGCCCGCAGCCGGCACATGCTTCTCGATCTCGAGATGCACTCCGCCTTGATGCCCCGTCTCACGGGCGAGCAGCTTCGCAGCCTGGACGGCGATGTTGGTCTCGTCCGTCGGGACACCGTCGAGGTCGACGCTCCCTGTGACGCTCACCGAGAAGTCGTCGGCCTGGTAGGCGCGCACGTCTTCGAAGAGCGAGACGGCCTGATACGCGCTCGCGACATCGTGGTACCCGTCGTCCTGCAGCCGGCCGACCTTGAGGAACACGTTGATCTTGCCCGGGGCCCGCACATGCACCTTGGTCTTGGCGGCAGCGCGGTGCGACATGGTTCAAACCTAGCCGAGCGCCCCACCCACCTCGCCACCCACGGATGCCGACGGCCACCGCGGGTGACCTCCCCGCCATCGCCGAGCCCGGCCTTGCGCCTCGTGCCGAAGCGGTCGGACGTGACACAGTGGCTTCGATGGTGCTCGCGGTCCGGCTGCAGCGAAGCGGGCTCGGCGCCATCTCGGGCGGCTGTCGCACGCTGGCGCATCGACCGCCTCGATCGACGAAGGAGACGACGAATGCGTGAAGCCGAAGATGGTGCCGCCCTGACCGACGCGACGAACAGCGGCGGCGCGGATGTCGCACCGCCGCACCGCGATGCCCGCACCCACTCCGAGAGCACAGCGACGACTCCGGTTCCGCTGGGCAGGTGGGGCGTATGGCGCACATCGCACGCCGACACCCCGCCCGAGTTCGTCCGCGGTCTCGAGGAGCTCGGCTTCGGCACTCTGTGGATCGGGGGCTCACCGGGCGCTGGGCTCGAAGACGTCGAACGCGCACTCGAGGCCACCGAGCGCCTGACGATCGCGACCGGCGTCGTCAACATCTGGAGCTCACCGGCCGAGCGGGTCGCCGAATCGTTCCAACGGATCGAAACGAGATTCCCCGGCCGCTTCGTACTCGGCATCGGGGCGGGCCACCCGGAGACCACTGGCGAGTACCACACGCCGTACCAAGCGATCGTCGCCTACCTCGACCGGCTCGATGAGCTCGGCATCCCGAAGCACCGGCGGATGCTCGCGGCACTCGGCCCTCGCATGCTGCGTCTGGCCGGTGAGCGGTCAGCAGGCGCGCACCCGTACTTCACCACGCCGGAGCACACACGGTTCGCCCGCCAGCAGCTCGGGGCAGGACCCCTGCTCGCGCCCGAGCACAAGATCGTCATCTCGGCGGATGCCGAAGGCGCGCGATCCATCGCCCGACCCGCTGTCGAGCGCTACCTCGCTCTCGACAACTACCGCGCGAACCTCGTGCGCACGGGGTTCGACGAGCGGTCACTCGAACACGGCGGAACAGACGAGATCGTGGATGCCCTCGCGCTGCAGGGAGATCCAGCATCCGTCGCTGCAAGGCTTCGAAAGCACTTCGACGCCGGCGCCGACCACGTAGCGGTCCAGCCGCTGCCGATGCGCAGCGAGCCGGCGTCGGCGCTAGCCGCTCTCGAGGCCCTCGCGCCGCAGCTCGGGCCTTGAACGGCGAGCCTCGCTGCACGCGACCACTGACCTGCACTCGCCGAGCCCCACTTTCTCTGGGCGACAGGCGGGCCCCAGGCGCTACGACAGCCGATCGAGCAAGCGCTCCAGCCCCGACTCCAGCGCCGGTTTGGCCGTCTCGAGGTGCTCGGCCGAGACGATGCCCGAGTGGGTGAGCGTCACAGCGGTCTTGTCGGCGGACGTCGTACCTGCAGATGCCTTGTCTGCCGGCTTCGGCGCGAGCCGCACCAGCACTGACTCACCGCCGTCGAGCTTCCACCTGGCTGTCGGGTAGTTCGCCGTCGGATTCGTGGATGCCGGCGGCCCTCCGTACAGCACCCCGAACACTTCGACCGCCGCAGCGAGCACGGTCTCGGCATCCCCCGGCACGGTCTTGCTCTTGCTCACAGAGAACGTGCCGTCGCCCTGCTGTCCGGGCAGGCGCATGCCGCGAGCCTGCTCGTACCGCACGGTGATGCTCTGCGACCACCAGCCGTCGACGCCGTGATGGTCCACGAGCCAGCGAGCGATCTCGGAATGGGTCCAGTTCGTGGCGCCGGCCGCATCGAGGTCGCTGAACCACTCATCCGGATGCCGCCCAGTGGCCTTGTGCATCGCGTCGTCGCCGACGCCTTTGGTGTGGTCGTTCACGACAGCCATGCCCCAAGTGTGGCACCGCGGCATCCGCGGCGGCGCTCTGCCGCACTTCGCGTTCCGCGCGCTCCGAGTCAGTCAGTCAGCCAGTCAGTCAGCCAGCCAGCCAGCCAGCCAGCCAGCCAGTCAGTCAGTCAGTCAGTCAGTCAGTCAGTCAGTCAGTCATCCACTCATCGGAGATCGAGTGAGCGCAACCGAACGGCCGACCGAATCAGGCCGCGTCTCCCGCGCGAACGATCGCCAGGAACTCGCGGATGCCGAGCTCCTCACCCCGCGACGTCGGCGCAAGCCCGGCCGCCTCCAACCGGGCAGACGCCGCGGCGGCCGACCCCAGCACGCCCGACAGCGATTGGCGGAGCATCTTGCGGCGCTGTTGGAACGCGGCATCCACCAGGGCGAACGTCTCCAGCCGCTCGGCCTCGGTGCCCGGAGGCGTGTGCCGTTCGAATCCGACGAGCACCGAGTCGACATTCGGCACCGGCCAGAACACGTGCCGACTCACGAGCCCTGCGGTCTTCCACTTTCCGTACCAGGCGGCCTTGAGGCTGGGCGCTCCGAACACCTTCGAACCCGGCTCGGCGGCGATGCGGTAGCCGACCTCCGCCTGCACCATCACGAGACCGCGCTCGAGCGAAGGGAAGTGCTCGAGGAAGTGCAGCAGCACGGGCACCGAGATGTTGTAGGGCAGATTGGCGACGAGCGCACTGGGTTCGCCGGGCAGGGCGGTGACGCGCATCGCGTCGGCATTGATGACGGTGAGCCGATCGTCCCCCTGTTCCCCCGGCGCGAGCTGCCCGACGGTGATCGGCAACTGCTCAGCGAGTCGCGGGTCGATCTCCACAGCGACGACGGATGCCCCGGCCTCGAGCAACCCGAGCGTGAGCGAGCCGAGGCCCGGCCCGATCTCGACCACCGTTTCGCCGGCAGCGACCCCGGCGGCGTTGACGATGCGCCGCACCGTGTTCGCGTCGTGCACGAAGTTCTGCCCGAGCTTCTTCGTCGGCTGCAGGCCGAGCAGGTCGGCGAGATCGCGGATCTCAGCGGGGCCGAGCAGGGTCACCGGGCCTGCACCGGTTCGTCGCTCCAGCTGCCGTAGACGAGCTCGGTGTTCGACGCGATCTGTGCTGCGAGCATCGACGCGTCGGTGCCGAGGAAGTCGGCCATGAACCGCAGCGTGTGCGGGAGCAAGTAGGGGCCGTTGAGCTTGCCGCGGTGCGGCATGGGCGTGAGGTACGGCGCATCCGTCTCGATGAGCACTCGGCTGCGCGGCGTGATCTCGAGCGCGTCACGCAGATTCTGGGCGTTCTTGAACGTCACAGTGCCGGCGAACGACAGGTACCAGCCCTGGTCGACGCACAGTTGCGCGAACTCCGCGTCTCCACTGAAGCAGTGCAGCACGACCCGCTCGGGCGCGCCCACGCGCTTCAGCACGTCGACGATGTCGCGGTGCGCGTCGCGGTCATGGATCTGGAGGGCGATCCCCCGCTGCTTCGCGATGTCGATGTGCTGCTCGAACGATCGGCGCTGCGCGTCGCGACCGTCTTCGCCGGTGCGGAAGTAGTCGAGCCCGGTCTCGCCGACGGCGCGCACGCGCGGCATCCCGGCGAGTTCGTAGATCTGCTCGATGTGCTCGTCGAGCTTGCGCCCCGTCTCGAGCTCGGGCGTCGCGTTCGGGTGAATCGCGACCGCTGCCAGCACCCGCGGCTCCCGGGCTGCGACCTCGGCGCTCCACCGCGAGGTCTCGACATCGGTGCCGACCTGCACGACGCCCCTCACGCCGACAGCCGACGCGCGGTCCAACTGCTCGAGGTAGTCGAGCGGCGGTTCGCCGTCGGGCCCTGGCTGCGTGGTGCCCACCTCGGGATCGAGATGCGTGTGGTTGTCGTACACGCCGACCGTGAGCGGTTCGGGCATGGGCGGGAAGTGACCGTACTTCGCGGCGCGCGCGCCGGCGCTCTCCTCGATCTGCCGACCCTCGACGTTGCTCGGCCCCATCAGGCGGCTCCGGATGCCTCGTGCTCGATGCGCGGGAAGAGCGTGCCCTCGAGCGGGGTGATCGTGCCGCTGCCGAACCACAGCGGCGCGTCGGTGATGCGCACCTCGCGCACCTCGCCCTCGCCGCCGAGCGCCGACCACAGCTTCTGGGTCGCGTTGGGAATCACGGGCGACAGCAGCACGGCGAGCGCGCCGAGCCCGTGCACCGCAGTGGCGAGCACGGTCGCGAGGCGGTCGCGGGTCTCCTCGTTCTTCGCGAGCACCCAGGGCTCCTGCTCGGTGATGTAGCCATTGAGCGCATCCACGAGCTTCCAGATCTCGGCGAGCGCCTCGTGGATCATGAACTGATCGATCGCCTTGTCGGCGGCATCCGTCGCCTCCTGGGCGATACGACGGATCTCATCGTCGGCCGGGGTGCGCTCGCCGATGGCGGGCACCTTGCCGTCGAAGTATCGGCCGACCATCGCGATGACGCGGGAGGCCAGGTTGCCGAAGCCGTTGGCGAGCTCTGCCTGATAGCGGGCGGCGAGGTCTTCCCAGCTGAACGAGCCGTCTTGCCCGAAGTGGATGGCGCGCATGAAGTAGTAGCGGAAGGCATCTGAGCCGAACGTGTCGGTGATCTGCTGCGGGGCGATGCCGGTGAGCTTCGACTTCGACATCTTCTCGCCGCCGACCAGCAGCCAGCCGTGGCCGAACACGCGCTGAGGCACCGGCAGTCCGGCCGCCATGAGCATCGCGGGCCAGATGACCGCGTGGAACCGCGCGATGTCCTTGCCGATGAGCTGCACGGCCGGCCAGCGCCGCTCGAACTGCTCGTCGTCGACGCCGTACCCGATCGCCGTGATGTAGTTGAGCAGCGCGTCGAACCACACGTAGACGACGTGCTTGTCGTCCCAGGGAACCTGGATGCCCCAGTCGAAGCTCGCGCGCGAGATCGACAGGTCGCGCAGGCCCTGCTTCACGAACTGCACGATCTCATTGCGCACGCTCTCCGGCTGCACGAAATCAGGTCGCTGCTCGTAGAGGTCGAGGAGCGGCTTCTCGAAGTCGCTCATGCGGAAGAAGTAGTTGGTCTCCTTCAGCACCTCGACGGGCTTCGAGTGGATGGCGCACACCTGCTGCCCCGCGTACTCGCCGGTGCCCTCGATCAGGTCGCTGGGCTGCTTGTACTCCTCGCAGCCGACGCAGTAGTGGCCCTCGAACTCGCCCTGGTAGATGAAGCCGTCATCGTAGAGCTTCTGCATGAAGCGCTTGACGCCCTCTTCGTGCCGCTCCTCCGTGGTGCGGATGAAGTCGTCGTTCGCGATGTCGATGGTCTTCAGCAGCGGCTTCCACGCGCTCTCGACGAGCTCATCGGCCCACGCCTTCGGGGTGGTGTTGTTGGCCACGGCGGTGCGCAGGATCTTCTGGCCGTGCTCGTCGGTGCCGGTCAGCAGCCAGGTGTCGTCGCCCCGCTGCCGGTGCCAGCGGGCAAGCACATCAGCGGCGACCTCGGTGTACGCGTGCCCGATGTGGGGCACGTCGTTCACATAGAAGATCGGCGTCGCGATGTAGAAGGACTCGCCAGAAGACATGCCCCCCATCCTACGGTTCGGGCGTGCCGCGATGACGGGGGCTCAGCGCGAGCGTGTGGCCAGGACGGGGGCTCAGCGCGAGCGTCTGGCTAGCGCGGCCTCGTACAGGTCGCGCCGCGAGAGACCGGTCGCGGCAGCGACCTCGGCGGCGGCTTCCTTCAGGCGGATGCCGGACGCCACCAGTTCCAGTACCTGCTCGAGCGCCGCGTCAGCGTCGGCCGCCGTCTCGGCGGCACCCTCGACGACGATGCAGAACTCGCCGCGCGCGCCCTCGGCGAAGCGCTGTGCCACCTCTTCGGCCGTGCCGCGCACGACCTCCTCGTGGAGCTTGGTCAGCTCGCGGCACACCGCGACCCGGCGTTCGGCGCCGAAGGCGGTCGAGAGGTCGCGCAACGACTCGCCGACGCGGTGCGGCGATTCGAAGAACACCATGGTGCGCTGCTCGGTGGCGAGCGCGGCGAACCATCGGGCGCGGCCCTTGCGCGGGATGAACCCTTCGAAGGTGAAGCGGTCGGTGGGCAGCCCGCTCACGGCGAGCGCGGTGAGCACCGCAGACGGCCCGGGGATCGCCGTGACGGTGACGCCGGCGCGGGCCGCCTCGGCGACCAGCGGGTAGCCGGGGTCGCTGATCGCGGGCATGCCGGCATCCGTCAGCACAACCACATCGGTCTCGCGTGCGAGCTGCACGATCTCGGCGGCCCGTTCGCTCTCGTTGTGCTCGTGCAGAGCGAGCAGCTTGGGACGGTTCTCGACCGCCAGCGCGCGAAGCAGATGCGCGGCAGTGCGGGTGTCTTCGGCCGCGATCACCTCCGCGCGCTCGAGCGTCTCGATGAGCCGACGGGAGGCGTCGCCGAGGTTGCCGATCGGGGTCGCCGCGAGGATGATCACGCCCCAATCCAAGCACCGAACCGTGGCCGGATCGGCACGCGCAGCCCTCGGTAGCTCCTGGTCCGCACCCGGCCGCGGATAGCATGGCACCGTGTCGGCGGGTGGAGCAGCGGTGTCGGCTGCGACGCCGCACGGCAGCCGCATCGACGCGTGGCTCGGCCGCAGCCCCGGTGCACAGCGAGCCTGGCGGGTCGGCGCTCCCGCGCTCGTGCTGCTGACGGCATCCGTGCTGCGCTTCTGGAATCTCGGTCACCCGCACGAGCTCGTCTTCGACGAGACCTACTACGTGAAGGATGCCTGGACGCTCTTCAACCTCGGATACGAGTCGAGGTGGCCCGAAGGCGCCAACGCCGCCTGGGCAGCCGGCGACCCGAACGGTTACTCGACCGAGGCGAGCTTCGTCGTGCACCCGCCGCTGGGAAAGTGGATCATCGCGCTCGGCCTCGCGGCGTTCGGTGCGGCCGACCCGGTCGGCTGGCGCTTCTCGACGGCCGTCGCCGGAGTCGTGCTTATCGCCCTCGTCATGGTTGCCGCGCACCTCATGTTCCGCTCGACCGCGGTCACCGCGCTCGCTGGCGGGCTGCTCGCCATCGACGGCAACGCGATCGTGATGAGCAGGGTCGGGCTGCTCGACGGGCTGCTCGCCGTGTTCGTGCTCGCAGGATTCATCTGCTGGCTGCTCGACCGTCGATGGGCGGGGCGAAGGCTGCGGGAATGGGCAGCGTCGCGACAAGACGCGAAACGAGGGTTGGAGTGGGGTCCCGCGCTGTGGTGGCGGCCGTGGCTCCTCGCCATGGGAACCGTGCTCGGCGCCGCATCGGCGGTGAAGTGGTCAGGCCTCTACGTGCTCGCCTTCTTCGCGGTCGGCTCCCTGATCGCCGACGCCATCGACCGGCGGCGTGCGGGCATCAGCTTCTGGGCGTCGGGAACGGTGCTCAAGCAGGGGCCCGTGAGCTTCGTGCTCACAGTGCCGGTGGCTCTAGCGGTGTACCTCGTCAGCTTCACCGGCTGGTTCGTCACCGACGGGGGCTATAGCCGTCACTGGGCGGGGGCCGTCGGCGAGCCGTGGACCGGAGCGCTCGCATGGGTGCCGCTCGACTGGCAGAGCTTCTGGCACTACCAGAGCGCCGTCTACGACTACCACGTCGGCGAAACGCGCCCGCATGGCTACCAAGCGTTCGCGTGGACGTGGCTGCTGCTGATTCGACCCACGGGCATGTACTACCGCACCTCAGGGATGGGCGATGCGGGGTGCCGTTTCGACCAGTGCGCCAGCACCATCACGGGCATTGCGAACCCGATCATCTGGTGGGCGTCGGTCGCTGCGGTGCTCGCACTCGTCGTGCTGCTGTTCGCTCGACGACGGCTCGTTCGCCTTAGTGGCGTGGGCGCCGTGGGTGGCTTGGGTGGCTTGGGCGGCTTGGGCGGCTTGTCCAACGCGGGCCACGTCGCCGACCCGGAACGCGCCCTGACCAGCCCGTGTGGCCAGGCGGGCGCGATCCTGCTCGGACTCGCGGCGGGATATCTGCCGTGGCTGCTCTACCCCGAGCGCACGGTGTTCCAGTTCTACACGATCGTGTTCGAGCCGTTCCTCGTGCTCGCCCTCGCCATGGTGCTCGGCCTCGTGCTCGGACGGTCGACGGATGCCGCATGGCGGCGACAGAGCGGCATCGGCGTCGTCGCGGTCTTCCTGGTCTTCGCGGTACTGGTGAGCGCGTTCTTCTGGCCGCTGTGGACCGCGATGCCGGTACCGGTCGAGTTCACGAGGCTGCACTACTGGCTGCCGGGCTGGCGCTGACGGCCGCGCCCTGGCGCCGCGCCCAGCATCCCTCCGCATCACAGCATCGCTTCGCGTCACAGCATCCCCCGAGATGACACTTTCGGTCGTCGGATCGCGATTTCTCGTGCAGAAATCGTCATCTCGACGCTACAACCAGGCTCAGTCGAACAGGTCGCTGAGCCAGTTCTCCTTCTTCTTGCGGTAGGGGTAGCGGCCGGAGTCATCACGGCGCTCGTCATAGCGAGGCTCTTCGCGGTACCGCTGCTGGTGCGGAGCTGCGGGCGGTGTGTCCCGCGACGGCGCCGACGCCTGCGAGAACGCGCCGGCGCGATCGATGATCTTGTCCAACTCACCACGGTCGAGCCACACGCCTCGGCATTGCGGGCAATAGTCGATCTCGATGCCATTGCGTTCGCTCATCACGAGCGTCGACTGGTCTACGGGGCACTGCATGGTTCCTCCTCGAAGAGCGGTGGCGTCTCAGATTAGAGAGCCGAACTGTGCATCCGCTTTGCCGGACCCTCGAGCGAGACTCGAGTGTCGGTGCGCCCCAAAGGAACTCACGGTAGCGACGGACGGCTGGACACTTCGTCGCCGCAGTCAGCCGCCGAGCGGGTCGGGCGCGCAAGGGAGAGAAGGTTTCGTTCGCTCAGAGTTCGGCGAGTTGGGCGGTGAGTTCGGCGGTTCCGGTGACCGGCAACCGGCACACGAACTCGCGGCACAGGTAGGCGGCTGGGACGCCGTCGATCAACGACTTGGCAGCGAACAACTCGAAGCCTGCCGCTTCGAACGCACGTGCCTGTTCCTCGGTCACCACGATCGACAGCGCGCCGGAACGCCGCCAACGACGAGCGGCTTCGGCGAGCGGTGCGTGGCGATCGTTCGAGACGACCACGAGTTGCACCGCTCCGGCATCCAGCGCGCTCATGACGCCGAGCGATGTGCCGAAGGCGATCGGCTGCTCGATCGCGAACCTGCCGAGCGGTGCCATCGCTCGTTGAGCGGCGTCGAGCCAGCGGCGATCACCGTCGAGCAGGAAGAGCAGGTACGACGCGGATGCCGCGGCGCTCAAGCCGCTCGGGTATGCGCCCTCGCTCGGGTCAGCGCCCACGGCGAGGCCGCTGCCGGTGAGTACCGGGTCACCCTCACCCGGCGCGACGAACACCGGCGGTGCGGCATCCGGCTCGGCGCTGCTGCCTGGGCTGGGCTCGCCACCGGCTGCACTCGAGCCCGTCGAGTCGCCGAGCGCGACCGGGGACCTCACCTCGGCCGAATGGCTCACGAGGCAGGCGTCGAGCAACTCGCGGGCGGCCGTCGCGAAGCGCACTTCAGCGCTGGCGCAGGCGAGGCGCAGCAGGCCATCGGCGAGCATGCCGTAGTCCTCGAGCGTCGCGGGCGCCGGCGACACCCGCTCCCCCGCCGTCGCGCGTAGTAGCGTTCCGTCGGAGCGGCGATGGCGCTCGAGCAGGAGGTCTGCGGCATCCGTCGCCCAATCGACCCAGCGCCGCTCACCGAGCAGCGAGCCGGCCTCGGCGAGCGCTCCGATCGCGAGGCCGTTCCAGCCGGTGAGCACCTTGTCGTCGACCGCGGGAGGTTCGAGCCGATCGCGGTTCGTGCTGAGGTAGTAGCCGCCCTCGACGCGTCGACCGTCGACGACGCTCTCGCTGTCTTGCGCGGCGCCGAAGCCGCCCGGCACGCGCAGCACGCCATCGAGGAATGAGGCGACGCCGGCGGCGATGTCGCGGCGGCCCGCGCGCGCGTACGCGGTGAGCAGCAGCGCGTTATCGGTCAGCATCCGCTCGTAGTGAGGATCGCGCCAATTGCGCAGCGTCGCGTACCGGAAGAACCCGCCCTCCACCGGATCTCGCAACGCGGATGCCGCCATGGCATCGAGCGTGCGCTCTGCCAACTCACCGGCCGCGCGGTCTCCGAGCGATGCGCGATCCAGCAGCGCCTGCAGCACGCTCGCCACCGGAAATTTGGGAGCACCGCCGAATCCGCCGAACTGGCGGTCTTCGTCGCGAAGCAGTGTCGCGACGGCTCGGTCGAAGTCGGAGGCGGTGGGCAATGGGCCGGAAGCAGGCATCGACGCGGAAGCGACGGCATCCGCCACCTGATCGGCGATGCGGCTCGTCTCGGCGCGGCGCTCACGCCATGCCTCGTCGACGGCCTCGAGCACCTGGCGGAACGATGGCTGGCCGGCGACCGGCGAGGGCGGGAAGTACGTGCCGGCGAAGAAGACGCGGCCACGAGGAGTCGCGAAGGCGGTGAGAGGCCACCCGAGGTTGCGAGTGAACGCGGAGGCCGCGGCGAGGTAGCTGCTGTCGACATCGGGATGCTCCTCGCGGTCGACCTTCACGGCGACGAAGCGTGCGTTCAGCCACTCGGCGAGGATCGGGTCGCTGAAGCTCTCGCGAGCCATCACATGGCACCAGTGGCACGTCGAATAGCCGATCGAGACCAGCACCGGCACATCGCGGCGGGCCGCCTCGGCGAACGCCTCCTCGCCCCAGGGCCACCAGTCGACGGGGTTGTCAGCGTGCGCGCGCAGGTACGGGCTCAGCGCATCCGCGAGTCGCTCGGCCATGCGCCCACCCTACGCTCGGCAGCGCAGCGGCCCCGGGTCGCGGGCTGAGCTCAGTCTCGGCCTCGGCGGCGCTGGCGCACGGCGCGCACCGCGAGCTGCACCGCGGTGAAGACCAGCAGCGCGGCGAAGAGCACAGCGCCGAGCTGTGGCGGTACCGCCGCAGCCACGGCGACGCCTCCGAGCGATGCCGGCACCGCGAGCAGACCGATCACCGCCGCGGCACGCACATCGCTGTTGCCGCGGCGTACGTTCGCGAGCGTGCCCGTGATCGAGGTGGGAATCATCATCAGCAGCGAGGTGCCCTTGGCCACGAGGTCGCCCATGCCGAACAACACCATGAGCATCGGCACCACGACCACGCCGCCGCCGACACCGAGCAGTCCAGACAGGATGCCGGTGACAAGCCCCAGCCCGATGAGCGCGACGACCGTACCCACCCCGAGTTCGAGCACTGCGCCGCGGTCGGGCACGAGCAGGAACATCCGGATCGCCATGGCGACGAGGAACGCGATGAACAGCCAGCGCAGCACGCCCTGGGGAACCTTGTGCAGCAGCCAGGAACCGATGAGCGAGCCGACGATGGCGCCGCCGGCGAGGCATCCCGCAGCGATCCAATCGACCTCGCCCTGCACTGCGTACCCGATGGCACCGGCGATCGCGGTCGGCAGGATCGCGGTCAGCGAGGTGCCGCTCGCTCGCCGCTGCTCGAAGTTCGCGAGCATCAGGAGCAACGGCACGATGATCACTCCGCCGCCAACTCCGAAGAGTCCGGAGAAGAAACCCGCGAGCAGCCCGACGATCGCCAGCCGCCACCAGCGGCCGCGCACTGCCGCGCTCAATTCTGCTCGTCGGGGTGCGGGCCGCCCCGGCCGCCGCGCTCGAGCGCGGTGATCGCGTCGAGTTCGGCGAGCGTGAGGTCGAAGCCGAGCACGTCGATGTTCTCGCGCATTCGCGACGAGTTGCCCGACTTCGGCAGCGGGATGTTCCCCAGCTGCAGGTGCCAACGCAGCACCACCTGGGCCGGCGTCACGCCGTGCGCCTTCGCAGCAGCAACCACCGGCTCCTCACCGAAGAGGTCGTACTTGCCCTGCCCGAGCGGACCCCATGCCTCGACCGCGATGCCGTTCGCGCGGCAGTACGCGACGACATCACGCTGCTGGTACGCCGGATGCAACTCGATCTGGTTCACCGCGGGCACCGTGGCGCTCTCGCGCGCGAGCCGCTCGAGATGCGGCACGAGAAAGTTCGACACGCCGATCGAGCGGGTGAGCCCGTCGAGCTTGAACCGTTCGAGCGCCTGCCAGGCACCCACATAGCGGTCGCGCTTCGGGGCCGGCCAGTGCAGCAGATAGAGATCGATGTAACCGAGGTCGAGCTTCTCCATGCTCTCGGCGATCGCGCGCTCCGCCTCCACCGGCTCCTGACGGTCGAACCACTGCTTCGTCGTGACGAAGAGCTCTTCGCGAGGGATTCCGGACGCGCGCAGCGCCCGGCCGACCTCAGCCTCGTTGCCATACAGCGCCGCAGTGTCGAAGTGGCGATAGCCCGCTTCGAGTGCTTCGCTGACCACCTTTTCGGCGTTGCCGGCATCCACTTTGTAGACGCCGAAACCGATTTGCGGGATGGCATTCCCGTCGTTGAGTCTGATGACGGGAACGCGGGTCATCCGGTCACACATGCCTTTCGTCTTGGCCGGTGTAGGCACTCAGTGGGCGGATCAGCGCGTTCGATTCCAGTTGTTCGATGATGTGCGCTGTCCACCCGGTCACCCGGCTCGCCGCGAAGAGCGGCGTGAACATCAATGTATCGAAACCCATGAGATGGTACGCCGGTCCCGACGGGTAGTCGAGGTTGGGCTTGATGTTCTTGCGGCTGACCATCGCGTGCTCGAGGGCGTCGTAGAGCTCGGCGAGGTCGGGCCGATCGAAATGGGTGATGAGGGTGTCGAGTGCCGCCTTCATGGTCGGCACGCGCGAGTCTCCGTTCTTGTACACGCGGTGCCCGAAGCCCATGATCTTCTGCTTGGTCGCGAGGGCGTTCTCGAGCCACGGTTCTGCGCGGTCTGCGGTGCCGATCTGCTGGAACACATGCATCACGGCCTCGTTCGCGCCGCCGTGCAACGGACCCTTGAGCGCTCCGACCGCGGCGACGACCGCGCTGTACAGATCGCTCAGCGTCGAGGTCACCACCCGCGCCGTGAACGTCGACGCGTTGAACGAGTGCTCGGCGTACAGGATCATCGACACGTCGAACGCGTCGACCACGACCATCTCGGGCACTTCGCCGAACGTCATGTGCAAGAAGTTCGCCGAGTACGAGAGGTCTTCGCGGGGCTCGACCAGGTCTTCGTCGCGGCGACGGCGCTGGTCGTACGCGACGATCGCCGGAATCTTCGCGAACAGGGTGATGGCCCGTCGCACGTTCGCCTCGCGGTCGTCTGGCGAGGCCATCGACGGCACGGTCTCGTCTCGGGCACCGATCACGCTGACGGCGGTGCGGAGCACATCCATGGGGTGCGCGGTGACCGGCAGCTCGTCGATGACGTTCTTCACGGCAGCGTCGAGATGCCGCTGCGCGCGCTCGAGCTGCTGGAACTCCTCCAGCTGCACCGGCGTCGGCAGCTCGCCGTGCCAGAGCAGGTAGGCGACCTCCTCGAACGTGCAGTTCGCGGCAAGCTCCTGCACCGGGTAGCCCCGGTACAGCAGCGAGTTCGTCTCTGGGTTCACCTTCGAGATCGCGGTCTCGTCGACCACGACGCCGGCCAGTCCCTTTCGGATGTCGTCGCTCATCTCACTCCTTCGTGATGCTCGTGTGTTCAAGTCTGCTGCGGTCGGCCGTCCCGTGTGGCGCGCGGCTTCAGTGCTTCGTGAACCCGATGGCGCCATGGGGTCGCGGCTCAGTGCCGCAGGGCCACGGGTCAGCGGCCGGGCACAGTGAAGTTGAAGATGCCCGAGTCGAACGCGTTGTAGCCGCTGTAGTCGAGCAGTTCATAGAGTTGCGCCCGGGTCTGCATGTCATCGACGGCGGAGGCCTGCGTGCCTTCTGCGGCGATCAGATCGAGGGTGCGCTCGGCGGCGCCCATGGCGCTTCGCAGCAACGTGACCGGGTAGATGACGATGCGGATGCCGGCATCCTGCAACTGCTGGGCCGTGAAGAGCTCGCTCTTGCCGAACTCCGTCATGTTCGCGAGCACCGGCACGTCGAGCGACTCGCACATCGCCTCGAACTCGCCGAGGTCGCGCATCGCCTCCGGGAAGACCGCGTCGGCCCCAGCGTCGACCAAGCGCTTGGCCCGATCGATCGCC
The DNA here is from genome assembly GCF_029952955.1 of Ruicaihuangia caeni. GTDB lineage: Bacteria > Actinomycetota > Actinomycetes > Actinomycetales > Microbacteriaceae > Ruicaihuangia > Ruicaihuangia caeni. The sequence goes on from NZ_JASATX010000005.1 coordinate 75,808, forward strand.
GCCGCCATGCCGTCGACCCCGCGGATGTCGGTGCGGGCCATGATGAGCAGGTTCGGATCACGACGCGCGTCGGCGGCGGCGCGGATGCGCTTGACGGCCGTATCGGCATCCACGACCTGCTTGCCGTCGAGATGCCCGCAGCGCTTCGGGTTCACCTGGTCCTCGATGTGCAGCCCGGCGACGCCGGCGTCTTCGAGCTCCTGCACGGTGCGCGCGACGTTCATCGGCTCGCCGAATCCCGTGTCGGCGTCGACGAGCGCGGGCAGGTTCGTCATGCGAGCGATCTGGGTGCTGCGGCCGGCGACCTCACTCAGCGTCGTGAGCCCGATGTCGGGCAGACCCAGGTCGGCGGCCAGCACTGCGCCCGAGATGTAGACGCCGTCGAACCCCTTCTCCTCGATGAGGCGCGCGCTCAGCGGGTTGAACGCTCCTGGCACCTGCAGCAGTTCGCCCGATCCGAGCCGCTCGCGGAACGCCGCCCGCTTCTCGGCGGCACTCGTGGTCGCGTACAGCATCAGAAGATCCCCTTCGTACCGGCCGAGGGCACGTCGCCCATGACATTGAGTTCGAGCAATTCGGATGCTGTCAGCTCCGGCAGCCGCTGCGCGGCATCGAGGAACCGCTCGATCTCGGGGTCGGCGAGCACGCCGTCAGCCAGCATCCGGAACTTCGCGATGTACTGCTCGCGGGCGAAGGGGCGTGCGCCGAGCGGATGAGCGTCGGCGACGGCGATCTCATCGACGACGCGTGTGCCGTCGACGAGATCGATCTCGACTCGGCCGCCGAACGCCTTCTCGGCAGGGTCAGTCGAGTGGTAGCGGCGGGTCCACTCCGCGTCTTCCTGCGTGGTGATCTTGCGCCACAGCTCGACGGTGTCGGGGCGGGCAGCGCGCTCGGGGGCGTAGGAGGCGACGTGGTGCCAGGCGCCGTCTTGCAGTGCGACGGCGAAGATGTACGGGATCGAGTGGTCGAGGGTCTCGCGGCTGGCGTCGGGGTCGTACTTCTGCGGGTCGTTCGCTCCCGAGCCGATCACGTAGTGGGTGTGGTGGCTCGTATGCAGCACGATGCGCTCGATGTTCGCCGGGTCGCGCAGCTCGGGCCGGGCGTTGCCGAGCCGTCGTGCCAGGTCGATCAGTGCTTGCGCCTGGTACTCGGCAGAGTGCTCCTTGGTGTAGGTGTCGAGAATCGCGCGGCGCTGCTCGCCTCGTTCGGGCAGTGGCACCTGGTAGCGCGCCTCGGGACCGTCAAGCAACCACGCGATCACGCCGTCTTCACCCTCATAGATCGGGCTCGGGCTGGTCTGACCGCGCATGGCGCGGTCGACCGCCTCGACGGCCATCTTCCCGGCGAACGCGGGCGCGTGCGCCTTCCAGGTCGAGATCTCGCCCTTGCGCGATTGCCTGGTCGCGGTGGTCGTGTGGAGCGCTTGGCCGATGGCCTGATAGATCGTCTCTGCTTCGAGGCCGAGGAGTGTGCCGATGCCGCCGGCCGCTGACGGGCCGAGATGTGCGACGTGGTCGATCTTGTGCTTGTGCAGGCAGATCGACCTCACCAGGTCGACCTGGAGCTCGTAGCCGGTGACGATGCCGCGCAGCAGCGCGCCGCCGTCGCGGCCCGTGTGCTGGGCGACGGCGAGGATCGCGGGGATGTTGTCGGCAGGGTGCGAGTAGTCGGCGGCGAGGAAGGTGTCGTGGTAGTCGAGTTCGCGTACCGCGACGCCGTTCGCCCATGCGGCCCACTCGGGGCTCACCAGCGCAGCGGAGCCGAATACCGTCGCCCCTCGACCGCGGGTGGCGCCGGCCTGCTCCGCCTGATCGCGCGCCGCGAGCACCGGCGCACGGCCGAGCGACGCGACGGCGACTGCCGCGTTGTCGATCACACGGTTGATGACCATGTCGGTCACCTCGGGCGCGGGATCGAGCTGCTCGGCAGCGACCTCAGCGAGCTTCCACGCGAGCTGATCCTCGCGGGGCAGGTGCTCTTCGCTTCGGTAGACGCGTACGTCGTGGGTCTTCACAGGGCGATCCTCTCGGTTCGGTGGCGCTCAGTTACATACGGGCCGGCCGGTGCCTGCTCGGGCACGCGGGCCGTGCCTGCATCCTTCGCGGCCGGGGTCTCAGGGGGTACGGCGTGGGCGAGGGCGTGCTGCAGCGCATTGTGCAGATGCACGTGGGTGGCGTGGGCGGCGAGCTCGCCATCGCCGGCGCGGATGGCGCGGACGATGAGGAGGTGCTCGGCGGCGCCTGCCCGCAGTCTCGGCAGATCGTCGATGGCGAGACGGCGGATTCGCACCAAATGCGTGCGGAGCTGCTTCATCGCGCCGACGAGATAGGGGTTCTGCACGGCGTCGTCGAGCGCTGCGTCGAACCGCGCGACCAACTCGTAATACGCGTCGCGATCCGGGTCGTCGCCGCGCAGCAGCTCTGGAGCCCGTTCGAATGCGGACTCCAGTTCGCTGAAGACCTCGTCATCCGCGCGCTGGGCGGCGAGTCTCGCGGCTTGCTCGTCGAGCGCTCGCCGCACCTCGAAGAGGTTCCGGATGTCGTCGGCCGACATCGCGGTGACAACGAGTCCACGACCGGCGTGCGCGGCGACGAGCCCGTCGGCGGCGAGCCGGGAGAGCGCCTCACGAAGGGGCGTGCGGCTCACGCCCAGCCGGGCGGCCTGCTCCACTTCGGCCAGTACTGTGCCGGGCCGCAATTCCCACCGCACGATCTCGTCGCGCAGCGTTCGGTAGGCGCGGTCGCTCGCTCGCATGGCGCCTCCTTCGCTGGGTTCCGGCATCCGCCCCGTGCAATTCCATGCCAACCGAGCCGAATGTATACACAGACTAGCCAAACTCGTGGAAACGGCAACACTAGCGGCCACTTTGTATACAGAACTCGGGGCTGACATGACGCTGGTGGTCTGCAAGCATTGGTGGCGCGGCACAGCTTCAGCAACCCACCAGATGCCCGCGAGATCGTCGCACTCATCGCGGGCGCCCGATGTCGAAGGAGACACCATGGCGACGCAGATCTTCGTCAACCTGCCCACCAGCGATCTGGAGCGCGCCAAGAGCTTCTTCACCGGTCTCGGCTGGCGCATCAACCCCGACTTCACCGACGAGAACGCGGCTTGCGTGGTGGTCGATGAGCACATCTACCTCATGGTGCTCACTCGCGATTTCTTCGCGACGTTCACCGACAAGCCGATCGCCGATCCGAGCCAGAGCCTGCAGGTCGAGACGGCTCTCAGCTACGGCTCGCGCGAGGCGGTCGACCAGCTCCTGAGCAAGGCGATGGCTTCAGGCGGGCGAGAGCACCGCGAAGCGCAGGACATGGGGTTCATGTACTCGCGCAGCTTCGAGGACCCCGACGGCAACCTCTTCAGCGCCCTCTGGATGGACCCTCGCGCTGCCGAGGTCGGCCCCGAGGCCTTCCTCGAGGAGCAGGCCGGCGACGGCGAGGGCTGAGTTCACCCCGTCACCTGGCCGCCGGGCACGCAATACGCGATCCCGAGAGGGCCTGGTGCGGGAAGCTCGCCGCCTCGCTCGCGCCTGAGCGGCGAACTTCCCTGCGTCTGTGTCGGCGAGTCGGCTCAGCGGTAGCGGCGACCCTCATCGCGGCGGAAGAGCACGAGCGCGAGCACGAGGGTCATGGCGATCCACGCCAGGATGCCGAGCCACGCCCAGGGTTCGAGATCGCCGCCCTGCACCGCCCAGATGACGAGTTCGCGCGCCTGCCGTGATGGGAAGAACTTCGACAGGGTGTCGAGCCACGGCGCGAAGAGCAGAGGCGGCAGGAACAAGCCGCCGGCGAAGGCGAAGCCGAACATGACGACCTGCACCACGGCGATCGCGGCCTTGGACGGCATCGAGTAGCCGACGCAGATGCCGATCAGCATGAACGGCAGCGCCGAGACGGCGAGCATCACCAGTCCGAACAGGATGCCGGAGATCGACGCCTCGGCGGCGGTCAGCAGTCCTCCGATCACGATCACCGGGATGATCGCGATGACACCCATGAGCCCGATCGAGAAGATGTACGCGAGCACCCGGGCCATCCCCGGCACGGGCAGCGTGCGAAGGTACGGGTCCCACGGCTTCTCGCGGTCTTCGGCGATGGAGATTCCGAAGCTGAACAGCGAGTTCGCCATCACGGCGAACACCGACATCGAGATGACCGCTTGCGTGGCGAATGCCGGATCGTCGGCCACGACACGCTGCGGAACGACGAAGAAGAGGAGCCCGAGCGCCGGGAAGACGAGCGAACCGATCACGGCGATCGGCACGCGGAACGTCTCGATCATGCTGTACTTCGCGTGCACACCCGCGAGGCGGAACGTAGTCATGCCTGGTTCTCCTTCAAAGACTCGGCGATAGCGGCATTCGCGTTCGCGGTGAGAGTGAGGAAGGCCTCCTCGAGGCTGGCCCCTCGCACGGTGAGGCCGCGGAAGGGAATACCGGAGGCGACAAGCTCACGAACAGCCGTATCGGCGTCGCGGGCGAACAGCGTGAGCGAGCCGTCAGCCTCGGGACGCGAGTCGACGACGCCGGGAAGGGCGATCGCTGCCTGGGCCTCGGGGGTCGTGAGGCGGAGCATCCGGAGTTCCACTTGGTCGAGCACGGCATGCAACTCGTCGTCGACCAGTACGCGGCCGCGGTCGACGACCACCACCCGCTGAGCGAGCGCCTCGATCTCTTCGAGGTAGTGGCTGGTCACGACCACCGTCGCGCCGGCCTCATGCTGGCGGCGAACTGCATCCCAGAGCGCCCGGCGTCCGTCGACGTCGAGACCCGTGGTCGGTTCGTCGAGCAAGACAAGCTTCGGACGACCGACGAAAGCGAGCGCGACGCTGAGCCTGCGGCGCTGCCCGCCGGAGAGCGCACCGGTCTGCCGCTTGAGCAACGCGGTGAGACCGAACTCCTCAGCGAGCTCGGCAGTCGGCACCGGCTGGTCGAAGTGGCGTCCGATGAACTCGATCACCTCTCGCACCCGGAGCGTGGCTGGCAGCGCGGTCTCTTGCGGGGTGCACCCGAGGTGGGCGCGCGTCGACGGAGCCGACGGATCGCCCCCGAAGAGCTCGATCGTGCCGCTGCTGGGGCGCCGAAGCCCCTGCAACAGAGACAGCAGTGTCGTCTTGCCGGCGCCGTTCGGGCCGAGCAATCCGACGATGCGGCCGGCACCGATCTCGAGCGAGACGTCATCGAGCGCGGTGACATCGCCGAAGCGTCGGGTGACCCGGTCGAGCCGGGCGAGGGTGGTCACGATTCTCCTCCTAGCAAGTCTTTCAATGCAGTGGTGTAGTCCTCGAACGCGCGGCGCCCGAGCCTGCTGAGCGCGAGGTAGGTCGCCGGTGTGCGGCCCTCGTGCGTCTTCTGAACTTCGACGTACCCGGCGTCTTCGAGCTTGCGCAGATGCGTCGAGAGGTTGCCCGCTGTCATGTCGAGCAGCTCTTGAAGTCGGGTGAACGAGATGCGATCGCCGCGAGGGACCGCAGCGAGCGTGGCGGTGATGCGGAGTCGTGCAGCGGCGTGAATGACGGGATCGAGCTCGACCATGCCATCACCTCTTGCGTGCCCTCAGGGCATCGCGAATGGAGGCAGCGAGGAAGACAACCCCACCGAGCGCCATCACGAGGTTGTTATGAGGAGCGCCGGCGAACGGGGCGAGCGCTCCGAGCGCCAGCAAGGGCACGCCCACCACAAGCTGACTCTTCTCGTTCCAGAGCGCGGCGCCGAAAAGATACATGATGCCCGCCATGACCGCGTAGGCCGACGGGAAGTAGAGCGATGCGAGCTCCTGAGAGAGTCCGTGCTGCAGCAGACCCATGCCGATCGCGGCAAGCGCGATTCCAAGCACCGACCACGAGAGGCCATACACGGCGCCAGCGAAATCAGACGCCCCCCGCACGCCCCGACCGATCCGGATGCCGACGATCGCCGAGATCACGATCGCCGTCACGATGAGCGCCGCGAAGATGGCACCGGCGAGCGCCAGAGGCATCCACTCGGCCGACCAGCCGAGCCAGAGCAGCACGAAGCCAATGAGCCAGGCGATGCCCCACACCCCGTACAGCAGCGCCACGGACAGCACATGCGCTTGCGTGAATGCCCGCTGCTGGTGCTCGAGCAGCGCGAGCATCTCAGCGGGATCAAGCGGCTCGTCACCGAGTTCAGCCTGCTGTGGAGTCTGCGGGACTGCCGGCTTGTTCTTCGACGAATGACCTGAGTCCATATCAACTTTGTATCACAAAGTACTTCATCCGGACAAGAACTCTGTGACGGCACGCTACGGCCGGGGCCAGCCGCGCACGGGCGCGTATCCCGCCGAGCGGGATCGCGCGCGGCGGCTCAGCGGTCCTGGTAGACGTCGGGGATGCCGTCGCCGTCGGCGTCGACCGCTTCCTTCAGCGCGATCCGGCGGTAGCGACGATTGCGGATCGACAGCAGGATCGACGCGAGGATCGCCGCGATCAAAGAAGCGACGAGAATCCCGACCTTGGCGTGGTCATGGTGCGGATTCGCGCCCGGGAAGCTCAGCTCGGTGATGAGCAGCGACACTGTGAATCCGATGCCGGCGAGCAGGCCCACGCCTGTGATGTCGATCCACTTGAGCGCCGGATCCAGACGGATGCCGCGGGCCCGTGTGATGACCCAGGTGGCGAGCACGATGCCGATCGGCTTGCCGACGACCAGCCCTGCCACGATCCCGATCGTGACCGGGTCGGTCAGCGCGGCGATGAAGCCCTCGTGGCCACCGAGCGCGACACCGGCGGAGAAGAACGCGAAGACCGGAACCGCGAAACCCGCCGACAACGGGCGGAAGCGGTGCTCGAACACTTCGGCGAGACCGGGCTCGCCTTCACCGACGGCGTCGCGGCGGCGGTGCAGCACTGGGATGGTGAAGCCCAGCAGCACTCCCGCGATCGTCGCGTGGATTCCGGCGGCATGCACGAACGCCCAGGCCACGACGCCGATTGGGAGCAGCACCGCCCATGCTGCGACCGGACGGAGGTGGAAGAACTGCCGGTAGCGCTGCGCCAGCACCGCGTAGAGGGCGATGGTGAGCAGCGCGAGGAGGAGCGGAACCAGCTCGATCGACTCGGTGTAGAAGACCGCGATGATGCCGATCGCCATGAGGTCGTCGACGACGGCAAGCGTGAGCAGGAAGATCCGGAGCGCGCTGGGCAGGTGCGAGCCGATGATCGCGAGCACCGCGACGGCGAAAGCGATGTCGGTGGCCGTGGGAATGGCCCAGCCCTTGGCGAGCTCAGCATCCGGCGCGACGATCGCGATGTAGAACGCGGCGGGTACCACGACGCCGCCGATCGCGGCGACGACCGGCACGATCGCTGTGCTGAATCGGCGCAGGTCGCCGGCGACGAGTTCGCGCTTGAGCTCCAACCCGACCAGGAAGAAGAAGATCGCCAGCAAGCCGTCGGCGGCCCACGCTCCGAGACTGAGACGCAAGTGCCATGGCTCATACCCGAACTCGAGGTCGCGCAGCCAGAAGTAGCCCTCCGCCCACGGCGAGTTCGCCCAGATGATCGCGATCGCCGCCATGAGCACCAGCAGACCGCCGCCGACGGTCTCCTTGCGGAGCAGCGCGCCGATGCGCACCGCCTCGGCGTAGCTCCCACGACGAGGGAACTGCGGGGTTTCTGCTGAATGGCGAGAATGCTGTGAGGTCACGATGGCTCCGGTGCGGTCGACAGTACGAAATGTCGACCAGGCTTCCCGACGCGCCACCACCAGCGTACGTCACGCAGTGCGCGAGATGACCCGCGGCGTAGGATGGAGGGCTCATGTCTGCCCCGCTCCTCGCGATCTCGTACCCCGCTGAACTGCCGGTCAGCCAGCGGCGCGACGACATCGCCAAGGCGATCGCCGATCATCAGGTCGTCATCGTCGCGGGAGCGACCGGATCGGGCAAGACCACGCAGTTGCCGAAGATCTGCCTCGAGCTCGGGCGCACGATGATCGGGCACACCCAACCCAGGCGCATCGCAGCGCGCACGATCGCCGAACGCGTCGCCGAGGAACTCGGCTCAGAGCTCGGCGACCTCGTCGGCTACCAGGTGCGATTCACCGACCAGGTGTCGGCCAAGACTCGCATCAAGCTGATGACCGACGGCATCCTGCTCAACGAGATCCACCGCGATCGACTGCTCAAGCGATACGACACGATCATCATCGATGAGGCGCACGAGCGCAGCCTCACGATCGACTTCTTGCTCGGCTACCTCAAGCGCATCCTCCCCAAGCGGCCCGATCTCAAGGTCATCATCACCTCGGCGACGATCGATCCCGAGAGCTTCGCGAAGCACTTCGCGGATGCCGAGGGCAGGCCGGCTCCGATCGTCGAGGTGTCGGGACGCACCTACCCGGTCGAGATCCGCTATCGCCCTCTCGACCCGGATGCCGTCGACACCGACGATAGCGACGACGTCGATGACGCGTTCGCAGACGGCCCTTCGGAGCCGGAGCGCACCAAGCGCCGCAACCCGAGCCCTTCGGTCGCACGCGAGCCGATCGACCTCATGGACGGCATCATCGCCGGGCTCGAAGAACTCGGCCGCGAAGAGCCCGGCGATGTGCTCGTGTTCCTCAGCGGCGAGAACGAGATCCGTGACGCTGAAGACGCGATCCGCGGCGCGATCCAGCCTCGCTCACCCCTCGATGGCACCGAGGTGCTGCCCCTCTACGGGCGGCTGAGCGCAGCCGATCAGCACCGCGTGTTCGAGCCGGGACGGGCTCCCGGCATCCGTCGCCGCGTCGTGCTGGCCACCAATGTCGCCGAGACGAGCCTCACGGTGCCCGGCATCAAGTACGTGATCGACGCGGGCACCGCGCGCATCTCGCGGTACTCCCCGCGGTCGAAGGTGCAACGACTGCCGATCGAGCCGATCTCGCAGGCCTCGGCCAACCAGCGCTCGGGCCGCTCTGGCCGCACCAGCGATGGCATCGCCATCCGCCTCTACTCGGAGGCCGACTACGAGCGGCGCCCGGAGTTCACTGAACCGGAGATCCTCCGCACGAACCTCGCGGCGGTGATCCTGCAGATGATCGCGCTCGGTCTCGGCGAGATCGAACGATTCCCGTTCCTGCAGCCGCCCGACTCGCGCGGCATCAAGGACGGGCTCGATCTGCTGCGCGAACTCGGGGCGATCGACCGAGACGGTGCGATCACGCGCGTGGGCCGACAGCTCACGCAACTCGCCATCGACCCCCGCTTCGCGCGCATGGTGATCGAGAGCGGTCGGCAGGGGCACACGCGCGAGGTGATCGCGATCGTCGCGGCGCTGTCTATCCAAGACCCGCGTGAGCGCCCGCTCGAGAAGCGCCCGCAGGCCGACCAGTTGCACGCCCGGTTCACCGACCCGACGAGCGACTTCATCACGCTGCTCAACCTCTGGAACTACCTCAAGGAGCAGGAGCGGATGCTGTCGGGCAGCGCCCTGCGCCGACTGTGCCGTGCGGAGTTCATCAACTTCCTGCGGTTCCGCGAGTGGGAAGACGTCGTGCGGCAGCTCACGCGCGCGGCGAAGCAACTCGGGCTCCACGTCGAGTCGGAGAAGAAGGGGGGCGGCGCGGATGCCGCAGTCGCCGCTGTCGCCGCTGCCGTCGCCGACGCGCCCACGCGCGCGCCTGTGGCGGCCGACGCCATCCATCGCTCGTTGCTCGCCGGTCTGCTGAGCCATATCGGCCTTCGCGACGCGCAGAAGAAGGACTACGTCGGCGCACGAAACCACCGATTCCTGATCTTCCCCGGCTCGGGCCTCGCAAAGAAGCAACCGCAGGCCGTGATGGCAGCCGAACTCGTGGAGACGAGCCGGTTGTTCGCGCGCACCGTCGCCGCGATCGAACCGGCGTGGGCCGAGCAACTCGCGGGCGACCTCGTCAAGCGCACGTATTCGGAGCCGCACTGGGAGAAGAAGCAGGGGGCTGCGGTCGCGTGGGAGCGGGCGACGCTCTACGGAGTGCCGATCGTGCCGCGACGGCGAGCGCAGTACGCCCGCGTGGATCCTGAGCATGCCCGCGAGCTGTTCATTCGCCACGGGCTCGTCGAGGGCGATTGGGACGTCTCGCGGCTGAACCGCAAGCTCTTCGAGTTCGACCGCAAGAATCGGGCGCTGCGCGCACGGCTCGAGCAGTTGGAGGAGCGCACGCGACGCCGCGACATCCTCTTCGACGACGAAGCGGTGTTCGAGTTCTATGACCGGCGCATCCCCGCTGACGTCGCGACGGTGCGCGGCTTCGAGAAGTGGTGGCGCGGCGCATCGCGCGAGCAGCCGAGCCTGCTCACCATGACCGAAGACGACCTCGCCGCCGATACCGCCGTCGACTCCCAGGCGTACCCGACGTCGTGGACGCAAGGCGACCAGAAGCTCGGCATCGGCTACCGCTTCGAGCCCGGCGCCGACGACGATGGCGTGACGGTGAAGGTACCGCTGCCGCTGCTGTCGCGCGTGAAGCCCCAAGGTTTCGACTGGCTCGTGCCGGGCCTTCGCGAGGAACTCGTGACCGCGCTGCTGAAGACGCTGCCGAAGGCGATCCGCCGCAATGTCGTGCCCGCCTCCGATTGGGCGCGGCGGCTGCTCGAGGCAGTGCCGGCAGGTGCCGACCTGTCGGATGCCGGCATCACCGAGTTCCTCGCCCGCGAGATCCAACGGCAGACCTTCACGCCGGTCTCCCCCGACGACTTCGACCTCGACCGGCTGCCTCCGCACCTGCGGCCCGGCTTCGCGGTGACCGACGACCGAGGGCGCGTGCTGGCCCGCAGCAAGAGCCTCGAGTCGCTGCAGCAGAAGCTGAAGTCACGGGCGCGCGACTCGGTCGCAGCGGTCACCGAGCGAGCGGTGCCCAACTCGATCGAGCGCGAAGGCATCACCGCGTGGGATTTCGGCGAGTTGCCGAAGGCCGTCGACACTCGCAGCGGCGGCGGAGTGATCCGCGCGTATCCCGCGCTCACCGATCGCGGCGGCAGCGTATCGATCACGCTGCTGACCACACCCGAAGATCAGGCGCGTGAGTTGCCCCGCGGCATCCGCCGTCTCCTGGCCCTCACGATCCCGTCGCCGCTCGGGTACGTGCGCGACCACCTCTCGCAGCACGAGAAGCTCACCCTCGCGACGAGCCCGTACCAGAACGTGCAAGCGCTGCTCGATGACTGCCTCGACGCCTGCCTCGACCAGGCGCTGCGTGCGCGGCATCCGAACAGGATGCTGTTCACCGCCGAGGAGTTCGAGGCGCTGCGACGCGAGGCCTCCGCCGGCCTCGTCGACCAGCTCTACGCCGCCGTTTCGCTCACAGCACGCACGCTCGCCGCCCACCGCGAGGCCGAGAAGGCATTGAAGTCGGCAACGAACATGAGCGTGCTGCCCGCCGTCGCCGACGCACGCGAGCAGCTCGCCGCACTCATCTTCCGCGGCTTCGTGTCACGCACCGGCCTCGCCCAGCTGCGGCACCTTCCGCGCTATCTGCAGGCCGTCGTCTCGCGCCTGGAGAAGCTCGCAACCGACATCGCTCGCGACCGCGGCTGGATGAACGAGGTCGCCGCCGCGACCGCCGCCTACACAAGGGCGGGCGGCACACTGCCACTGGGACCGGATGCTGCCCCGCATCTCGTGCACGTCCGCTGGCTGCTCGAAGAGCTCCGCGTCAGCCTCTTCGCCCAGCAGCTGGGCACTGCCGAACCCGTCTCGCTCCAGCGCATCCAGAAGGCACTGAAGTAGCTGCTAGAGCAGCGCTAGGCACAATCCACTTCAGATGCGATCAGGAACCGGCGCGAGCGAAGGTCTCCTCCTGTGCCTGAATTGCCAACTGCATTCCTCGTAACTTATCCACGAAGTCCCGCTCCGACATGTCACCTGTCTTCCATTTGCGGATGTCGCCAACAATCTCTCCGAACCGACCAATCTGCCATGCGGTTCGCGCACGCTTGAAGTGGAACAGCGTCTCAGCTAGTTGAAGCGCAACCGCGCGATCACGCTTCGTAGCTTCGAGCACGGCGATGTCGACAGTGGTTTGCAGTTCCACGTCGATGGGTCCGCCAAAGGTCGTGTTTCTGTCTTTCGGAAAAACCGAAGTGATTGATCCGTCTTGAAGATTGCGGCTGTAGCTCGGCTCGCTCAACCATGCTTCGCATCTGAGCGCGTGGGCACCAATGGCGTGCATTAGGTGCACGAAAGCAAGATCCGACTCGGCCTGCTGTCGACGCCACTGTTCGACTTGATTCGCGAGGAGCAAGCCCGCCACGCCGATAAGTGCAGCGAGGAGTACGACTCCTGCGTTCAACAACGCGTCCCCCAGTTCAAGTTCAGTTGACTTCAGAACTACCGACCCGATGACGACGAGCATGACATCCACGCGAGGGAGCATATCGCCGTCGCGACAGCCTTCTGTAGTGTCTGGGACGTGAGCGAATCAGCCTTGCCAGCCGCAGTCGAACCGGCGACCATAAGTCACCTCTCGGTTGACCAACGGTTCCTCGGGCTGGGCGACTACTTTCTTCAAGCTGTCGAGCGATTGAGGGATACACATGCTGGCCTGGCGAGCGCCGCTCAACGGCTCGATGACCTGAGTTCCGTGTTCGACGGCGCTCGGAGCAGGATGGCGCGCGAAGCCACAACCGAGCAGAAGGCCATAGTGGTTGAAGTTTTCGATAGCGTCCCGGAATCAGGCATGGCGCGAGAGGAGTTCATCCGACGAATGTGGGAGGCCACTTCGGACTTCTCATGGGGACCAGATTTTGTAGGAGCCCTTGTCGATGCGGCACACCGGCAACCACGGGAGCCGCTGTTTCACGGGGCCATGCTTACGAGTGCTGTGTCGAGCTTGGAGGCGCACCTTGCACATCTCGCGGAGGAGTACTTCCGTGCGGCGCCGGAAGCGCTCCACGACCTACCCCGAGAGTCGGCGAAGGAGTTTTCGCTCCGTGACATTCTCGCCATGTCATCAATAGAAGAAGCCCTGGAGGCCGCTATCGAGTCGAGAATATCCGAGCTCTCCTACGGAAACTTGGCAGGCTGGCGTGCGTTCTTCAAGGACCGCATGAAGATCGAAATGCCCGAAATGGCACTCGATTGGTCCGCGCTGATCGAAGTATTCGAACGTCGCAACTGCATTGTTCATCATGAAGGCCGCGCATCGAGGCGTTACGTGCGCTCAATTGAGACGCAGGTAAGCGTCCACGACACCCTGCAGACAGACCGCGACTACGTCCAACAGGCTATTAGCGCTCTAGAGTTGCTCGGTATCCGACTTCACGTTGCCGTGTGGCGCAAGTTCACTACCGATGCTTCTCTAGTCGGAGAGTGGGTCGAGGCGACTAGCTTCGCGGCGCTCAGGCGCGAAGAGTGGGCAACGAGTTTGCATCTATACGAGACATGGCGCAGCCTGCCGCTGTCCAATCATGAGTCGATATTGGCTCACGTCAACCTACTCCTCGCGAAGAAAGGCATTCACGGCCTCACCGCCGCCCAGGCTGAAATCGAGGCTTGGGACGTATCAGGTCTCGACGAGATTTTCGCATTCGCCAAGTACTCGCTGTTGGAACAACTCGATGAAGCTTTTGCAATGGTGCCCGAACTGCTCCAGCGCGGCAAGTTGAGTGGATGGGCGCTCGCTGTCTGGCCACTGACGAAGCCATTACGGGCCGACAAACGCATCCAGAAGTACGCGGGGATAATGCAGGATCATCTTTCTTCAGATGCGACAGTGTCACGCGAAGTCGCCGCTGACGCCGCGCGACCGGAGGGCAGCGCGCGAGACTAGCGCCGCGCAGGGCACGGCGTATTTCCAGCGCTCTTTCGAGCGATAAACCCCTACCAGTCGCGATTCCCGGCCGAGGCTCACAGCACCTTGCCGAGGAACGCCTTCGTGCGCTCGTGCTGCGGGTTCGCGAGCACTTCGCGGGGGTCTCCCTCCTCGACCACCACTCCCCCGTCCATGAAGACGAGCGAGTCGGCGACCTCTCGTGCGAACCCCATCTCGTGCGTGACGACGATCATCGTCATACCGGATGCCGCGAGCTGCTTCATGACGTCGAGCACCTCACCCACGAGCTCGGGGTCGAGCGCCGACGTCGGTTCGTCGAAGAGCATGAGCTTCGGCTCCATCGCGAGCGCTCGGGCGATCGCCACGCGCTGCTGCTGACCGCCGCTCAGGTGCGCCGGGTACGCGTCGGCTTTGCCGGAGAGGCCCACACGCTCGAGCAGGGCCCTCGCTCGCTCGACGGCGACGCCTTTGCGCTCGCCCTTCACCTGCACGGGCGCCTCGATGACGTTCTCGAGCGCGGTCATGTGGGGAAAGAGGTTGAAGCGCTGGAAGACCATGCCGATGTCGCGCCGCTGCCTCGCCGCGACCTTCGGCTTCAACTCGTAGAGCTTGTCGCCGCGCTCCTCATAGCCGACGAGGCGGCCGTCGACGCGCAGGCGTCCGGCGTCGATGTTCTCAAGATGGTTGATGCAACGCAGGAACGTCGACTTTCCCGAACCGCTCGGGCCGATCATGCACATGACCTCGCCGCGTTTGACGTCGAGGGTGATGCTGCGCAGCACCTGGTTCGTGCCGAAGCTCTTCGAGACGCCCCGCGCCTCGACCATGAGTCCGCTGCCCGGGGCCGCTGCGGCCTGGTCGCTTCGTCGTTCGGAGGTTAGCATCGCAGTCACCCAGACTCCTTTCCGGTCGGCGTCTGGCCGGGGTCGACCGGTCGGTTCTCGGGCTCGTTGCCGTCGGTCTCGACCGAGCCGGAGCCGGCGGCGCTCGACGCTCCTGCTGTGGTCGTGACGCCGGGAACCGGCCCGGTCGCGGTGGTGACCGCGCCGGATCGCCCGGCATCCGAACCGCGCCTGGTCTGTCGCTCCATGCCGATGCCGCGCGAGAACCGCTTCTCGAGGAAGTACTGGCCCACCATGAGCACGGAGGTGAACGCGAGATACCAGGCCGATGCGACCAGCAGCAGCGGGATCGGGTCGAAGGTTGCCGCCGAGATGTCGCGAGCACGCCCGTACAGGTCGAAGCTGTAGGGCACGGCCGCCACGAGCGACGTGGTCTTGAGCATCGAGATGACCTCGTTGCCCGTGGGAGGGATGATGATGCGCATCGCTTGGGGAAGCACCACGCGGCGCATGGTCTTCGTCCACGACATGCCGAGCGCGGTCGCCGCCTCGTTCTGCCCCTGGTCGACTGACATGATGCCCGCACGCACGATCTCCGCCATGTAGGCGGCTTCGTTGAGCGCGAGTCCGATCACCGCCAGCCAGAACACGTCGATCGTGTCGCGCGTCTCGAACTGGATCCACGGCGCGGTGAATGGGATGCCGATGTCGATGGTGGCGTAGATCGTGGCGAGCAGGCCCCAGAACACCAGCTGCACGTACACCGGTGTGCCGCGGAACACCCATAGGTAGAGCCACGCCACCGACTTCACAACCGGGTTCGGCGAGAGCCGCATGATCGCCAGCAGCACGCCGAGCAAGACCCCGGCCACCATGGAGTACACGGTCAAGGCAAGCGTGTTCAGCGCCGCCTGCATGATGCGCGGGTCGAAGAGGTACTGCGCGAACGCCGCCCAGCCGAACGCTGGCCGATTGGCCGCGTCGAGCACGAAGAGAGCGAGCAGCAGCACGAGCACGATCGCCGCAAGCACGCGCCAGGGATGCCGCAGGCGCACCGCGCGGATCGCCTCCGACTCCTCAGTCACTCCGGCCTGACGCGACGAAGCCGTGGCGGAAGGCTCGGGCGGCGTTGGAGTCGGCGCTCGAGACGCGCCGGCTCGGTCACGGTCTGCGGCCATCGCCTCAGCCCGCGGTCGCGGCGTTGATCGTGATCTCTGAGATGCCGCCGGCCTCGACGCCCCACTCCTTGAGGATCTTCTCGTACGTGCCGTCATCGACGAGTGACTGCAGGGCCGCCTGCACGGCCTTCGCCAGTTCGCTGCCCTTGTCGACCGCCATGCCGTAGGGCGCAACGTCGAACGCGTCACCGGCGAGCTCGATCTTGTCGCTGACCTGGCTCACCGCGTACTGGGTGATGGGAGAGTCGGCGCTCATGGCATCGGCCCGCCCGAGGGCAAGCGCGTTCGTCGCCTCGTCCTGCGTCTCGAACTTCAGGATGTTGATCGGCTCCTTGCCCGCGTCGACGCAGGCCTTCGACTTCGCAGGAAGTTCCTCCGTCTCTTCGTACGTGGTGGCCTGCACCGACACGGTGAGACCGCAGGCGTCGTCGGGGTTCACGTTGCCGCCGATCGGTTGCGCCCATTGGATGCCGGCCTCGTAGTAGTTGACGAAGTCGACCTGCTGTTCGCGCTCTGCAGTGTCGGTGAACGACGACATGCCGAGGTCGTAACTGCCGCCGGTGATGCTGGGGAGAATGCGGTCGAAGCCGGATGGCCGGTAATCAGTGGTGAGACCGAGCTTGGCGGCCATCGCGTCAGTCAACTCGATCGCCCACCCTATGGGGTCGCCCGCCTCGTCCTTGAACTCATTGGGCGCGTAGTTGGGATCGACGCCGATGATGAGCTTCCCAGCCGACGCGATGTCGTCCGGCAGCAGCGCTGCCGCGGCTTCATCGACCTCGACGTTCGAGCCGTTGCCTCCCGGACCGGTTGTGCCGGATGGCGTCGGCTCTCCCCCGTTACCGGCGCACCCCGTGAGCGCGAGCGCGACGATCGCCGTTCCGGCAAGAAATCCACGGTTCCAACGCATTGCCACTCCTTCGTGACGAGCGGCCCCACGGCCGCCGGCGGTAGCGGCCCCAGCCGCTTTGCCGTGAGTCTAGACCCGGGTTGCGGCCATGTGGAGGAGAACCGGGCTCACAAGTGCATCACGAGTCTCGGCGGGTGCAGCGGCATCCATCACCGTTGCATCACCGTTCACGCGCCGCTCTGAAACGAGATGGGCCTGACGAGCACGCCCTCGAGCACGCGCATCCAGCGCTGCCCAGTGCGACGGTACTGCTCGCGAGTGGAGAAGCGATAGCGGTAGGCGAGCACGCGGATCGCGCGAGGCTTGTCGCGGCCGAATGGCGCCTTGCGGAGCAGGCGAAGCGTGGGTTCGTCGGCTTCCAGCAAGCGAATGAGCAGCATGTCGAACCACGGTTCGCGGCCTCGCCCGAGCGGCAGGAACCACATGAGCCAGTCGAGCCGGAGGTGGAACGGCGCCCATTGCGGCGGCATCCGGCGCACGTCTCCGGGTTTGCCGAGGAACTCGTACTCGTGCCATTCGGCATCTGGATCGGACGGATCATCATTCGTCGTCTCGATGACGTACTCGATGCGCGCGCGGGTCACGCTGCCGAAGGCGCCGTACGCATTGCCGAGCTGCCAACGATTGAAGCTCGCGTTCATCAACTGACGCCTGGAGACGAGGTTCATGAGTGGCGGGTACGCCACGACGAGCAGCAGGACGGTCGCCGCGATGACGATCACGAACCACCACACCGGCGCGTGGCCGGTGAGCCCGGGCTCGTCGAAGCGACTCGGATCGGTGCCGAGGTCGGTGGGGATGAAGGGCAGCACAGCGTGCACCGCCCGGTCGTTGACGGCGGCGAAGGCGAGCACGATGGTCGCCCAGTTCAGCCACGCGAAGTTTCCTGTGAAGACGAGCCACAACTGAGTGAGGATGATCAGCGCCGCAGCGATGCTGCCGACGGGATACGGCACGAAGAGCAGGAACGGCACGACGAGCTGCACTGCGTGGTTCCCGGCCGCCTCGACGCGGTGGAACCACTTCGGCAGCAGGTGTGCCTGCCGGCTGAGCGGCCCGGGCATGGGCTGCGTCTCGTGGTGGTAATACATGGCGGTGAGGTTCCGCCATGCGCGGTCGCCGCGCATCTTGATCATGCCCGCGCCGAACTCGAGGCGGAACACGAGCCAGCAGATGAGCAGCAGGATCGTCGTGGGAGGGGGCACCTGGTCGGAGCCGAGGAACGCGACGGTGAAGCCCATCTCGATGAGCAGCATCTCCCAGCCGAAGCCGTAGAACGTCTGGCCGATCGAGAAGATCGAGAGGTAGATGCCCCACATCGCGAGAAAGGCGACGAGCGGCACCCAGGGCGGGCCGAGCTGCGGGAAGCCGGCGATGAGGGCGACCGCGATCGCGATGCCCACGATGCACAGGGCGATGAGCCGTCGGTCGGTGTAGCGCCAGTGCTTGAAGATCGTGGGCGAGCGAAGGTACCGCGGATGCTTGAGCAGTTCGGTCGCGGGCAGTAGCCCTTTCTCGCCGAGGAGCGCGGGGAACTGCTGCACAGTGGTGAGGAACGCGATGAGATACAGCGCCGCGGTGCCCCGCTGCAGCACCTGCCGCGCGAACTCGAAGTCGTGCGCGTCGAACCACTCGAGCCACTCCACGCGGCCCACCGTACGCCGCGGAAGTCAGACGTCGAGTGGCGGTTCGAGACCAAAGCGGTCGCGCAGCGCGAGCCGCGCGGCGTACCAGCCGTTCATGCCGTGCACCGCCGGCCCGGGCGGGGTCGCCGCCGAGCAGAGGTAGACGCCGTCGACCGGGGTTCGCCACGGCGTCGGTGAGAGCACCGGGCGCTTCGCGAGCTGCCACAGGGTGATCGCGCCACCGGAGATGTCACCGCCGATGTCGTTCGGATTGCGCGCGGCGAGCTCGGCGGCGCTCTGCGAGCTGGAGGCGAGGATCACGTCGCGGAACCCGGGCGCGTAGCGCTCGATCGTCGCGGTGATGGTCTCCGTCGCGTCGAAGTGCGAGCCCGACGGCACATGGGTGTACGCCCAGAGCGTGTGCTGGCCCGCCGGCGCGCGAGACGGGTCGAGCAGGCTCGGCTGAGTGACCAGCACGTACGGCTTGGCCGGCATCCGTCCGTTGACCACTGCATTCTCGGCCGCGGCCATCTCGTGACGCAGCCCGCCGAGGTGCACCGTGGGCGATTCGGCGATCTCGCCGTTCGCCCAGGGAACCGGTGCGCTCAGCGCGAAGTCGACCTTCGCGAGCCCGGGCCCGTACCGGTAGCGAGTGATCGCGCGTCGGTAGCGGCTCGGCAGGTCGCCGGTGAGCAGCAGCCGCGGAGAGGTGTCGAGGAGTGTCGCGCGGGCCCGCGGCAGCTCGCGCAGCGAGTCGATGCGCCGGCCGGTCTCGATGGTGCCGCCGTGGGCGATGATGTCGGCCGCCATGGCATCGGCGATCGCTTGCGACCCGCCGACGGGGAATCCCCAGCCGCCCGCGTGCGCGTGCGCGGCGAGCAGCAGGCCCGCTCCCGCGGAGGCGAGCGAGGGCATGCCGCCTGCCGCGTGCGCCATGACCCCGGTCAGCAGGGCGGGGGCGTCGGGTTCGGTGAAGCGCGAGTTCCACAGGCGTGTGCCCTGTTCGAGACTGCGCAGGCCGTAGCGGAATGCGGTGACCGGATGTCGCGGCATCCGGAGCAGTTGCGAACCGGTGAAGTCGACCACACCGTTGATGTCTGCGACCAGTGGCATCAGCAGGCGTCGCCAGGCTGGGCCGTCGCGGCCAAGGCTCTCGACCGTGCGTTCGAGATCGCGCCAAGCGATGGCCGCGCGCCCGTGCGGCAGCGGGTGGGCGTATGAGGCGTCGGGGATGATCCATTCGATGCTGCGATCGAGACCGATGGACTTGAAGAACCGCGAGGCGAGGCCTGCCGGGTGCACGGCGGAGCAGAGGTCGTGGCGGAATCCCGGCAGCGTGAGCTCGAGCGTGCGAGTGCCCCCGCCGATGGTTTCAGCGCCCTCGATGACGTGAACGCTGAGGCCGGCTCGCGCAGCGGTGACGGCTGCTGCGAGGCCGTTCGGGCCGCTGCCGACCACGAGCACATCGGTCATCGCGCGCTCCTCTTCATCCGTCCTTCACTCTGTTTCGTCGCAGGCATCGCTTTGCATCACTTTGCATCACTCAGTGCAGGTGTACACCCATGGCAAGCGGCTGATGTCGAGCCGATGCCTCGGCCCGTCAGCATGCAGCAGCGAGGCGTCGTCGAAGGCCACGTCGGGGCGCCACAGCATGACGGTGTCGTCGGGAGTGTGGCGTGTGGAGTGGTCGCGGAACCGCGCGACCCGAGCAGCAGCGAGCGCTTCGGCGACGGTGTCGTGCTCGCGCAGCCGATGGAGGGTCACCCACGTCGGCTGCACCAGCAGGAGCCGGCCGTCGGCGTGCTGATCGAGCGCGGCTGCGGGGGTCAACCAGCGGTAGGCGATCGCCTCGGCCTCGGCGAGCGCGATCTCGTCGTGCGGCGACTCCGCGAGATAGAACCAGGTGCGGAACCTCGGCACCGCATCAGCCGGAGGCTCCCATCGGGCGGTGACGACCAGCGATGCGGGGTCGACGGCGAGCGCGGTCTCCTCGCGCACCTCGCGCACTGCGGCACGGCGCGCGGCCGCTTCTTCGAGTGCGTCGTCCGCCGCGAACTGCCGAGTGTCGACGAGCGTGTCTCCCGCACGGTCGGGCGCGTAGACGCCGGCTTCGCCAGCTCGTGCGTCGACGGCTGGCGCGTCGCTGACTCCGCGGGGCGGGCGCGAAAACTCAGGCCTGTCATCAGGGTCGACCTTCCCTCCCGGGAACACCCACGCGCCGGCGAACCATCCTCGGTGCGGCCGCTCGATCATGAGCACCTCGAGTCCGTGCACGCCGTCTCGCAGCAGCACCACCGTCGCTGCGAGTCTGGTCACTGCTCTGCACGCTCCTTCGTGACGCAACGCGTTTCTGAGGCACTGCTCGTGGTGCGGCGCCCACGTGACGGCGGGCCCGCAACACGCTCATTCCAACCTAGTCGCGCTCGCATCGACGGCGCGGGGGCATGCTGCGGCGACGCCCGCCCCATCGGCCTGCGACACTCGTTGCATCGGCGATCTCACAATCCTGCGGGTCGGCGCGTCTTCGTATTCGATGGACTTCAGGATGACTCCCCTACGGCGCAGAGCACGGTCAGCAGCATGAAGCTGCCGTTCGAGCAGGTCGTTGCTGAGCACGGCGCGATGGTGCTTCGCGTGTGCCGTGCCGTGCTGGATGGTCATGCCGATGCCGACGACGCGTGGACCGAGACGTTCATCGCCGCCATGCGAGCGTGGCCGGAATTGCCCGACGACGCGAACGTGGAGGCGTGGCTCGTCACCATCGCGAAGCGCAAGGCCATCGATGAGATCCGTGCACGGGGACGACGAGCAGTTGCGCTCGGCGACCTGCCGGATGCAGCTCCGGATGGGTGGATGCCGGATGCCGCGGCGACTTCGGACGCCGAGCGGCACGACGTCTGGCGCGCCGTGCGCGCCCTGCCCGAGCGTCAGCGACATGCCGTCGCCTATCGATATTTCGCGGGACTGCCGTACCGGGAGATCGCTGAGCTCATGGGCGGCACCGCCGACGCGGCGCGGCGTGCGGCATCCGATGGCATCAAGAATCTGCGCCGTAGCTACCGGAACGAACAGGAGGGGTGAGGCGCATGACCACGCCCGAATCGAACACTCGTAGCCGCCCGCGCGATGAAGTGAGCGATGAACCGCATCGAGCGACGGATGCCGCCCCTCAGCAGCTCGCACTGCTGCACGCTCGTCTGGCCGACGCCGCCGACGAGCAGGGCTTGCTGGACGTCGCCTACCGCATCATCGATACGCCGGTGGGTCCGCTGCTGCTCGCGGCCACCGAGCGGGGGCTCGTGCGGGTCGCCTTCGAGCGGGAGGGCTTCGATGCCGTGCTCGCACACCTCGCGGAGCGCGTGAGCCCCCGCGTACTGCGTGCGCCGAGTCGCCTCGACGACGTGGCGCGCCAACTGGAGGAGTACTTCGCAGGGCAGCGCAGGGCCTTCGATGTGAGACTCGACCACGCGCTGTCGAGCGGGTTCCGTGCGCTCGTGCAGCAGCATCTCCCGCACATCCCGTACGGGCACACCGAGTCGTACAAGCAGGTCGCCGCTGTGCTCGGGAACCCGGGGGCCGTCAGAGCCGTCGGCACGGCTTGCGCCACGAACCCGCTGCCGGTGGTCGTTCCGTGCCACCGGGTGCTGCGCACCGACGGCAGCCTGGGCGGCTACATCGGCGGGCTCGAAGCGAAGACCGCGCTGCTGCAACTGGAGCAAGCGGCGTGACCTCGGCGATCGGGGTGGTGATCGGCGACGACGGGCTCGCCCGGCCGGCGTGGGCGGCCACCGATCCGCTGCTCCGCGAGTACTACGACACGGAGTGGGGCGTGCCGGTGCGCGACGAGCGGGGTGTGTTCGAGCGGCTCAGCCTCGAAGCGTTCCAGTCGGGACTCTCGTGGGTGACGATCCTTCGCAAACGCCCGGCGTTTCGTGCGGCATTCGACGGCTTCGACCCCGAGGTCGTCGCCCAGTACACGGACGCCCAGGTCGAACGGCTCATGGCGGATGCCGGCATCGTGCGCAATCTGCGCAAGATCCGCGCCACGATCAGCAACGCTGCGGCAACCATCCGGCTTCGCGATGAGGGCGGTTTGGCGGAACTCGTGTGGTCGTTCCAGCCGGCGGTGACGCCGGAACCTGAAGTGCTCACCGACATACCGACCCAGTCTCCTGAGTCGGTCGCCCTCGCCAAGGCCTTGCGCGCGAAGGGCTTCGTGTTCGTCGGTCCGACGACGATGTTCGCGCTCATGGAGGCGATCGGAATCGTCGATACCCACCTCGTCGCGAGCCACCGTCGGGGGACTTCGGGCGTGTGGCCCGCAGAATGACGGGCGTGGACCGCCCAGAGAATGATGCGCGCCGACGCATCGCGCATGCGATCATGTGACCATGAGCACAGCCGCTTCAGACGATTCCTCAGGATCCCGATCTAGTGATCAGGATGCCTCGAAGCCCGAGGCGCCGAAGCGAGACCGCAGCTTGATGATCGTGCTGTCGATCATCGGAGCGCTCGTGCTGATTGCTCTCATCGTGGTCTTCACCCGCGGCGAGCCGCAAGATCTCGACGCTTCGACACCCGAGGGCGTGGTGCAGCGATACTCCGCTGCCGCCATCTCAGGCGATGAGGCCGAGGCGGCGATGTACTTGACCGAGAGCGCGCTGGAGCGCTGCGATGACTTCGGGGGCGAACCGCCGACCGACGGCATCCGCGTGAGGCTCGTCTCCACGACTGAGCGCCATTCGACAGCCGATGTCAAAGTCTCGATCGTGACCTCGTTCGAGAGCGGCCCGTTCGGCCCGTCTGAGTACGAGGTCGACGAGGTGTTCGACTTGACGAAGGTCGACGGCGAGTGGCTGATCGACTCGGCCCCCTGGCAACTCATGGCGTGCCCAGGGTCGGAGGTGCGCTGATGGCCGCGACTGAGCCGTACGCTCCGGCTTCAGTGACCGGTCGGGTGCAGGGCACCGTTCGCCGGATCATCGTCTACATCCTGCTGTTCGCCCTGGTGACCACCGCCGCGATCGGTCTGAGCGGCCTGCTCGCTCGACTACTCGGCGAACGCGACGTCATCGCGGGCGGCGATCCCTCCGGGCTCGCGCTGTCACTCGCCTTCACGCTGATCGCCGGCCCGCTCGCTGTGCTCCTTTGGGTGTTCACGTGGAAGCGCCTGGCCGAGCCGCAAGAGCGTTCATCGGTCGCGTGGGGGCTGTACCTCGCGGGCATGTCCACCGTCGCCCTGATCACCTCATCGACCGCGCTGCTCGATGCCGCGGCCTCGTCGCTCAGCGGGGATTGGCGCGGTGAACGGTTCGCCACGGGACTCGTGTGGGCGCTGGTGTGGGGCTGGCACCGTTGGATGCTGCGTCACCCCCTCAAGGGCGCGACGCGGCTGGCAGGGGTCGCCGACGTGATCGGCTTCGCCTTCGGCCTGAGCATCGCGATCGGGGCAGGCATCGCTGCCCTCGGCGGCCTGTTCGACCAGGTGATCCTCGGGTCGTCGGCCATGACCGTCGGTGACCCGTGGTGGCGCCCGGTGCTGCAGTCGGCGATCTGGGCGGCGGGCGGCGTCGTCATTTGGTGGTGGCATTGGCGACGCGCGGGTGCCGAGCGTCTCCGCACGACCTTCTCAGGCGTCGCCGTCATCGCCCTCGGGGTTCTCGTCGCCGGAGTGCTGGCCCTTGGCGGCGCTGCGCTCGTCTTGTTCGTGCTGCTGAGGCTCGCGTTCGATCACACCGATCCACTGCGAGTGTTGCTCGAACCACTCGGGCCGGCCATTGCGGCGGTCCTCATCGGCGCTCTGCTCTGGGTCTATCACCAAGCAGCCCTGGCAAGTCGATCGTCGGCTGCGCGGCACACCGCGGCGCTCATCGCCTCAGGCGTCGCGCTGGCGTTCGCGGCATCCGGAATCGGCGTGGTCGTCAACGCCACCCTGGGTGCGCTGACCCCGGTGCTCGCGGGCAGCGACACCCGCACGCTGTTGCTCGGCGGAATCAGCTCGCTCGTCGTCGGGGCTCCCACATGGTGGTTCTTCTGGCGAGGCGCAGATCCTGCGACACCCGGTCGCCGCGTGTACTTGATCGTCATCTTCGGCATCAGCGCAGTGGTCGCGCTCATCGCGCTGTTGGTGATCGGCTTCCGGATCTTCGAGTTCTTCTTCGACTCAGCGGTGCCCGCCAATCTGCTGGACCGCATCCGCGCGCCGTTCGGTCTGCTGCTCGCGACCGGACTCGTCGCCGGATATCACTTCACAGTCTGGCGGCGAACGCGGCCCGCGGTCTCGGAAGAGATCCCGGTGAGCCGCGCCATCGGCCACGTCACGCTGGTCACGGCGGGGGCATCGCGCGGCGAGGTCGAGGCCATCCGAGCAGCAACCGGAGCCGGCGTCACGGTCTGGAACCGGCTCGACTCACCCGAACCCGGCATCCTCGCCGACGCAACCCAGCTCGTGGCGGCCCTGGAAGGCGTCGTCGGCGAGCACGTGCTTGTGGTGGTCGGCGCCGACGCGTCTATCGAAGTCATCCCCGTGGCCACCCGCGTACGAAGCGACGAGCGCTGACGACAAGGGCCCGCGACGTCGCGGTCTCGACTGGCAACCGGTAGCGGTCGGTGCGGACATAGCCCGCACCGACCGCTACTCTGCGCCTGGGTCAGCCCGCTGGGTCCACCATCGCAACCGGCTCGCCCGTCTCCGCCTGCTCCGCGATGACGGCGCGCTCACGGGCGAGGTCCAAGGAGCGAGCAAGAACGATGTAGGCCACCGCGGATGCTGCGAGCCCAACGAATAGCGCCAGGTCTGCCCCTCCGAGCGCCTCGGCGATGGGCCCTACATACCAAGTGGTGACGACGAAGGGCACCATGGCCACGATGCCGATCGCATACGCCACGAGCGCACGCCATCCCCAACTGCCGTAGAGACCCGCCGGGGTGAAGATGTCGCGGATCGAGTAGTGCCCCTTCCTCACGAAGAAGTAGTCGACGAGGTTGACCGAGGTCCACGGCACGAGCACATAGAGCAAGATCACCAGGAAGCTGCCGAAGTTGTCGAGGAACTCGCCCGTACTCAGGAGCGACCCGACGAAGGCCGAGGCCGCGATCACACTGCTTGCCACCACGCGTGCCCTTCGGGTCGGCTTCAGTGGTCGTACGGAATCGACAATGGTGATCAGCTCGAGAGCCGCGGCATAGATGTTCACGGTGATGACAGCGATCAGCGCCGGCAGCGCCGCGAGCAGAAGCCAGTAGCCAGCTCCCGGCAGGATCGCGTCTGCGGCATCGCGGACGCCTTCGAGCGGCGCCGAGTTGGTGAAGAGTGCGGCGATGAACGCGCCGAGCCCCATGAGCCATGTCGCCCCGACGAATACCCCGCCGTAGGTGTAGAACACAGCACGTGCAGGCTTGGTGTCCGCAGGCAGGTAGCGCGAGTAGTCCGAGACGTATGGGGCCCAGCCGAGCGCATAGGCCGCCGCGCCACCAAACTGCACGAGGAAGCCGGTGAGGTTCGACCCCTCGAAGGAGAGCTGGGCTGCGTCGAGACGGAAGGTAGCCAGCGCGGCTACGGTGAACACTCCAAACGTCAGGAGGAAGAGCAGCGTGAGCCACTTCTGGGTCGTATGGATCCAGTGATATCCGAAGATCGCGAGCACGAGCGCCACGCCGCTGATGAGGAAGTACCACAGGCCGTCAGCCTCGACCCCAGTGGTCATGGTGAGAGCTTCCGCTCCAAGCATCTGGTTGAACATGTTGAAGCCGACCAGGCTGAACACCACGATCGCGCAGATGAAGATCACGCCCCGGTAGCCGAACTGCGCTCGGGATTGAATCATCTGCGGGAGACCCAACTGCGGCCCCTGCGCCGAGTGGAACGCCGTGAAGATTGTGCCAACAGCGACGCCCAGGATGATCGCCGTCACGGACGAGAGCAGTGTGGCACCGAGAGCCGCCCCGAGCATTCCAGTCGCGAGCGTCGTAACGTTCGCATTCGACATGAACCACAGCGGGAACAGCGACCACGGCTTTCCAGTGCGCTCGCTCATCGGTACCCAGTCGATGGATCGGGTTTCGATCGCGGCAGTGACCGGAGCCACTTGCTCAACCGACGGCATCTTCTCGTTCATCTCGCTCCTGCGGTGGACAATCGCGGCACACTTCTTCGTTGCGGCACGCGGTGTGTCTGGTCAGCCGCTCAAGCGAGCGGCTCTGAATGCCCGACCGTATTCGACTCGTACTGGTAGGCACAAGCCGATGCATTCCTATGGTTGCCAGCGGGTTTACCTATGCCGTTCCGAGGTGTGGTCAGGGACTGACCGCCTCTCCGGCTTGATGGGGAGCCAAGAGCATCGACGTTGCGAGACGGACAAGCTCTTCGGTCACGGGCGACAGCGTGGCATTGGCTCGCTTGACGAGGGCAATGGTGTCGTAGAGCGGCTCTTCCATCGGGGCCGTGTGCACTTCATCGGAGGGAAAGGCGGCACCGAGAGTAACTGCTTTGGAGACGATGGTGTCGCCGATCCCCCGGGCCACCAGCCCGAGTGCCGATTCAACGTTCTCGACTTCAATCAGAGGATCGAGCCGGAGTCCGTGAAGCTGCGCACGCTCCGCCAACTGGCGTCGGGTGGGATCGTTCCACCCGTAGTGAGCGTCGTACAAGATCAACTCGCGTTCCGCGATCCGCTCCATCGACATGGGCGCTGCACACCGACTCTTGTCCGCACTGACCCACAGCACCTCGTCGCGAAGCAGCGGCGTGACGTCGAGCCCATCATCGTTGATCGGGAGCACCACCAATCCGGCCTCGAGCTCACCCGAGCGAACGCCTTCGGCGACTTCGAAGGAGTTCTGGCCGATGAGCCTCGTGCGCACGCCGGGATAGTCACGGTGGAAGCGTTCCGCGAGGTCAGCGAGGAAGTAGTACGCAGCGTTTCGGAGCACGCCGAGCGAGGCGACTCCGCCTGTGAGCCCGCGGAGCGCAAGCAGCGACTCGTGCGCGCCGTCCACCCCATCGACGACGCGCTGGGCCCACGGCAAGAGTTGCTCTCCGGCCGGGGTCAACACCAGACGTCGACCGCCTCGGGCGAACAGCATGAGACCCTGCTCCGTCTCGAGCTTCCGCACGAGTTCGGAGATCGTTGGCTGCGTTGCGCCCAATTCGCGCGCCGCCGCGGTGAACGAGCCGAGACGAGCAGCTAGGAAGAAGGCGCGAAGCTGGGCGATTGTCATAGGCTGATCCTATGAGATTCCAAGGTTGTGCTGGTCTTGTACGAGGTCTTCGCGGTACCTAGACTCACGGAATGCGCTACACACCCGCCGTCCTGCAGGCCCTCCAGGGGTCCTTCGTCCACCTGAAGACGCCTCACGTCAGCGCGCCGGCAGCCCAGCGCGATCCGGCCGTCATCGCCAAGGTCTCGGAAATGCTGAGCACCATCGAACGTCAAGGCTTCGACGCCGTGCTCCGCTATGCCGCAGAACTGGACCGTTGGACCTCCCGGGACGTCGAACTGGAACCCGAGATCATCGCGTCCAGTGGAAGCCGGCTCCCGTCTGATCTTCGCGACGCGATTGAGCTCGGCTCGCAGCGCACGCGCGACTTCGCTGCTCAGCAGCGCAGCGCTCTGACCGATTTCGAGACAGAACTCGCCCCGGGCTTGTTCGCGGGCGCGAGATACATACCAGTCAAGCGCGTCGGTGCCTACCTGCCAGCTGGCCGCTTTCCTCTGACCGCCAGCGCGTTCATGACCGTTGGCGTGGCGAAGACGGCCGGTGTTCCGACCGTGATCGCGTGCACCCCGCCACAACCGGACGGCTCCGCCAACGACGCGGTGCTCTACGCCGCTCACCTTTCAGGTGTCGATCGAGTGTTCGTCTTGGGAGGTGTACAGGCGCTCGCCGCAATGGCATTCGGCCTGCTGGGTGATCTCCCAGTCGACATGCTGGTCGGCGCGGGCAACGCATATGTGGCTGAGGCGAAGCGACAGCTTTTCGGCACGGTCGCGATCGACCTCCTGGCTGGCCCATCAGAAGTCGCCGTGATCGCAGACGAGACTGCCGATGCGGCACTCGTGGCGGCTGACCTGCTGGGGCAGGCCGAGCACGGGCCGAACTCGCCGGCAGCCCTCATATCGACCTCTGAGTCACTCGGTCGCGAAGTCATCGCCGAGATCGACCGGCAGTTGTCCACACTCGCTACCGCTGACATCGCCGGAGCTGCGTGGCGCGACTACGGATCCGTCACTATCGCGAACAACCGTGAGATCGCTGCCACGCTGATGGATGACCTTGCTCCCGAGCACCTCGAGGTGCATACCTCGGACGACGACTGGTACCACGACCGTCTCTCGAACTATGGCTCGATCTTCCTCGGGCCATGGAGCACGGTTGCATACTCCGACAAGGGAATGGCCGGCACGAACCACGTGCTTCCCACCGCCGGCGGCGCGAAGCACAGCGCGGGTCTTTCCGTGTCGCGTTTCCTGAAGCCGTTGACGTACCAGCGCATCTCGCCCGAGGCGACGCACTTGCTCGCGCCCGCGGTGCGAACTATTTCGGATTCAGAAGGGATGGCCGCGCACAGCGCGACCGCCGCGATGCGCCTGCAACGCCTGCGCGAGCCGGCGTCGGTAGACCGATGACCGCCGACGTTTTGCCGAACGTGCGCGTTCGTTGCCATGAACTCGCCCCTCGGGTGGGCGACCTTCGGTCCAATCTGGCGATGATCGATGAGGCCATCGCCAGAGCTAGCGCGGCCGATGTCGACTTGCTTGTGCTCCCGGAGCTTGCGACGAGCGGCTACTACTTGCGAGATGCCGAAGAAGTGCACTCTGTCGCGATGACTGCGCATGACCCGGCGTTCGCGCGCTGGAGTGCAGCAGCAGGGAAGATGGCCGTGGTCGTCGGTTTCGCCGAGTCAGACGGCGAGACGATCTACAACTCCGCGGCCGTAGTGAACGGCGGCGGAGTATTGACGGTCTATCGCAAGACGCACCTCTGGGGTGTAGAGCACGAGTCCTTTACGCCCGGCAGTGCGCCACCACCGGTCGTCGACACAGCTTTCGGGAGGCTCGGCATCCTGATCTGCTACGACATGGAGTTCCCGGAGTTGCCCCGGATGCTGGCATTGCAGGGCGCCGACATCATCGCCGTGCCCACCAACTGGCCACCGGTACCTCGCCCAAACGGCGAGCACCCTCCCGAAGTGATCCAAGCGATGGCGTCAGCTCGCTCGTCTCGAGTCGCAATCGCGTGCTGCGACCGCAGCGGGGTCGAGCGGGGAAACGATTGGACCCGGGGCAGCACCGTGATCGGGGCCGACGGGTGGCCAGCGGGCGAACGGGTGTCGGACGACTGCATCGACGCCAAGATCGCGATCGATCGCGACCGCCGAATCAGCGACTACAACGATGCGCTGGGAGACAGACGCCCTCAGCTGTACCGACTCTGACACCAGTTATCGCCGCGTCGATCTCGCGGCGATGACTGTGGGACTAGCGGGCGTACGCCTCGTGCAGCGCGCGCACCGCGTCGGCGAATGCCGCGACCGGGCCCGTAGTCGGCACACTCGGCGCGACCGCGCTGATCGGCAGCGCCGCGACGGGTGAGGGCGCAGCGCCGAGGGCCGCTCGCCACTCGCCAAGCTGGGCGGTACTCGTGGCGAAGACGATGCGGCCGAGTCCCACCCAGGCGTGAGCAGCGCTGCACATCGCACAGTGCTCCCCCGACGTGTAGACGACGGCTGTCGCGCGTTGCTCGGGAGTCAGATTGGCCGCGGCCCACCGCGCGATCTCGAACTCCGGATGCCGTGTGCGATCGCCGCCCGAGATCCGGTTGCGGTCTTCGAAGAGCACTGCGCCTTCGGCATCCGTCAGCACCGAACCGAACGGCTCGTCACCGTACTCGAGCGCCTCCCGCGCCAGTTCGACACAGCGCGACAGCATCAGCGACTCGTGGTAGGAGACGTCGTCGAACTTGATATCAGGCATCCGCTGACCACCCCTCAAATTGATCGACGGGGGCAGCGATCGCCACCCCCGTCGAATTCTCACTGTCGAACGAGCACGCGCCCATCCGAAGACCGAAGCGCCTAGAAGTCCCAGTCCTCGTCTTCGGTGTTCTCGGCCTTGCCGATGACGTACGACGAACCGGAGCCCGAGAAGAAGTCATGGTTCTCGTCGGCGTTCGGGGAGAGCGCCGAGAGGATCGCCGGGTTCACATCGGTGACGGTCTTCGGGAACATGGGCTCGTAGCCGAGGTTCATGAGGGCCTTGTTCGCGTTGTAGTGCAGGAACTTCTTGACGTCTTCGGTGAGACCGACCTCGTCGTACAGGTCTTGCGTGTACTTGACCTCGTTCTCGTACAGGTCGTACAGCAGGCTGAACGTGTAGTCCTTCAGTTCCTCGCGCTTCGCCTCGTCGACCTGCTCGAGCCCGCGCTGGTACTTGTACCCGACGTAGTAGCCGTGCACGGCCTCGTCGCGGATGATCAGGCGGATGAGGTCGGCCGTGTTCGTGAGCTTGGCGTGCGCCGACCAGTACATGGGCAGGTAGAAGCCCGAGTAGAACAGGAACGACTCGAGGATGGTCGAGGCGACCTTGCGCTTGTGCGGGTCATCGCCACGGTAGTAGTCCATGATGATGTTCGCCTTGCGCTGCAGCGCATCGTTCTCGAGCGACCAGCGGAACGCCGCGTCGATCTCAGGCGTCGACGCGAGGGTCGAGAAGATCGACGAGTAGCTCTTCGCGTGCACCGACTCCATGAAGGCGATGTTGGTGTACACCGCTTCCTCGTGAGGGGTCAGCGCATCGGGGATGAGGCTGACCGCGCCGACGGTGCCCTGAATGGTGTCGAGCAGCGTCAGCCCGGTGAATACCCGCATGGTCATCTTCTTCTCGGCCTCGTTGAGCGTCGCCCACGACTGCACGTCGTTCGAGAGCGGCACCTTCTCGGGCAGCCAGAAGTTGGCCGTGAGGCGGTCCCACACCTCGAGGTCCTTGTCATCCTGGATGCGGTTCCAGTTGATCGCGTTGACGTGGCTGATCAGCCGCACCTTGCCCTGGTGAGCCGGGTCGTTGGCCGCCGCGTTGACCTTGTCAGTCATAGTCATGATCTGTCCTGTGTTCTCAGTACGTCTGGTTCAGTACGTCGTATCGGATGCGCCGTGATGGGCTGGTCGGATGCTGCAGCTCAGAGCATGCAGGAGACGCAGCCCTCCACCTCGGTGCCCTCGAGCGCCATCTGACGCATGCGGATGTAGTAGATCGTCTTGATGCCCTTGCGCCAGGCGTAGATCTGGGCCTTGTTGATGTCGCGCGTGGTCGCGGTGTCCTTGAAGAACAGCGTCAGCGACAGACCCTGATCGACATGCTGCGTGGCCGCGGCGTAGGTGTCGATGATCTTCTCGTAGCCGATCTCGTACGCGTCCTGGTAGTACTCCAGGTTGTCGTTCGTCATGAACGGCGCCGGGTAGTAGACGCGGCCGATCTTGCCTTCCTTGCGGATCTCGATCTTCGACGCGATCGGGTGGATCGACGAAGTCGAGTTGTTGATGTACGAGATGGAACCGGTCGGCGGCACGGCCTGCAGGTTCTGGTTGTAGATGCCGTACTGCTGGATCGACGCCTTCAGCTCACGCCAGTCGTCCTGCGTGGGAAGCTTCGCGCTCGAGTTCGCGAAGAGCTCACGCACCCGCTCCGTGGCCGGCTCCCAGACCTGGTCGATGTACTTGTCGAAGAACTCGCCGCTGGCGTACTTCGAGTCCTCGAAGCCCTCGAACGCGACCCCTCGTTCCTTCGCGATGGTGTTCGACGCCTTCAGCGCGTGGAACAGCACCGTGTAGAAGTACATGTTCGTGAAGTCGATGCCCTCTTCCGAACCGTAGAAGATGCGCTCGCGCGCGAGGTAGCCGTGCAGGTTCATCTGGCCGAGCCCGATGGCGTGCGACTTGTCATTGCCGTCTTCGATCGACCGCACCGATGAGATGTGGCTCTGGTCCGACACCGCGGTCAGTCCGCGGATGGCGGTCTCGACCGTGCGGGCGAAGTCGGGCGAGTCCATCGACAGCGCGATGTTCATCGAGCCGAGGTTGCAGGAGATGTCCTTGCCGATCTGGTCATAGGACAGGTCGACGTTGTACGTGGTCGGCGAGTTGACCTGCAGGATCTCCGAGCACAGGTTCGACATGTTGATGCGACCCTTGATCGGGTTCGCACGGTTCACCGTGTCCTCGAACATGATGTACGGGTAACCGGACTCGAACTGGATCTCGGCGAGCGTCTGGAAGAAGTCGCGAGCGTTGATCTTCGTCTTCTTGATGCGCGCATCATCGACCATCTCGCGGTACTTCTCGGAAACCGAGATGTCGCCGAAGGGCACGCCGTACACCTTCTCGACGTCGTATGGCGAGAAGAGGTACATGTCTTCGTTGTTCTTCGCCAGCTCGAACGTGATGTCGGGGATCACCACACCCAGCGAGAGGGTCTTGATGCGGATCTTCTCGTCGGCGTTCTCGCGCTTCGTGTCGAGGAAGCGAAGGATGTCGGGGTGGTGCGCCGAGAGGTACACCGCGCCCGCGCCCTGTCGCGCACCGAGCTGGTTCGCGTAGCTGAACGAGTCTTCGAGCAGCTTCATGACGGGGATGATGCCGCTGGACTGGTTCTCGATCTGCTTGATCGGCGCACCCGCCTCGCGGATGTTCGAGAGCAGCAGCGCCACGCCGCCGCCGCGCTTCGACAGCTGCAGCGAGGAGTTGATGCCGCGGGCGATCGACTCCATGTTGTCTTCGATGCGCAGCAGGAAGCAGCTCACGAGCTCGCCGCGCTGCGCCTTGCCCGTGTTGAGGAAGGTCGGCGTGGCCGGCTGGAAGCGGCCCTCGATGATCTCGTCGACGAGGTTATGCGCCATCTGCTCGTCGCCCTCTGCGAGGCCGAGAGCCGTCATGACGACGCGGTCTTCGAAGCGCTCGAGATAACGCTTTCCGTCGAAGGTCTTCAGCGTGTACGAGGTGTAGTACTTGAACGCACCGAGGAAGGTCTTGAACCGGAACTTCTTCGAGTACGCGAAGTCATAGAGCTTCTCGATGAACTCGAACGAGTAGCGGTCGAGCACCGCCTTCTCGTAGTACTCGTTCTCGACCAGGTAGTCGAGCTTCTCCTTGAGCGAGTGGAAGAAGACCGTGTTCTGGTTGACGTGCTGCAGGAAGTACTGCTTCGCCGCCTCCCGGTCCTTGTCGAACTGGATCTTGCCGTCGATGTCGTAGAGGTTGAGCATCGCGTTCAGTGCGTGGTAGTCGAGCCCGTCGACCTTCGCGGGAGCGGACACTACCGGGAGGTCTGCAACTGCTGTTTCCAAAATTCATCCAATCCAGCGTTGACTGCGTCGATGTCGTCGGGGGTGCCGAACAACTCGACTCGGTACAGAAGCGGCACATGGCACTTCGCCGCGACGATGTCACCGGCAAGGCAGAAGGCTGCTCCGAAGTTGGTGTTGCCGGCGGCGATCACGCCGCGAATCAGTGACCGGTTGTGCTCATCGTTGAGGAATCTGATCACCTGTTTGGGAACCGCGCCGCGCTGGTGCCCTCCGCCATAGGTCGGAAGCACCAGCACATAGGGCTCGGTCACCGTGAGCGGCTCATCAGAAGGCATGAGGGGGATGCGCACGGCATCCCGCCCCAGTGCCCTGACGAATCGCTCGGTGTTGCCTGAGACGCTTGAGAAGTAGACCAGCTCGGCCAACTCGTGCGCCCTTTTCGCGTTATGCCAGGCGAGCGGCCAGCTCGTTGATCTTGTCGGGGCGGAAGCCTGACCAGTGGTCGTCTTCGGTGATGACCACGGGAGCCTGCATGTAGCCGAGCGACTTCACCGCTTCGAGGGCGTGCTCGTCGGTCGAGACGTCGAGCACTTCATACTCGATGCCCTTGCTGTCGAGCGCACGGTATGTTGCAGTGCACTGCACGCACGACGGCTTGGTGTAGACGGTGATCGCCATTCGTTTCTCCCCTTGTTGTTTCAACGACTCTGCGTTTCTGCGGTCCGCGTGGGCCTTCTCGGCCTGCCCCTGCTGATGCTCGTAGCGGAGCATCTCCCCCGGTTTTCGTGTGATTCCGAGCCGGCCCGCATAGGGCCCTCTCGACGTAATCAATACTACATGTAGTGGCTCTCATTTGACCCCATCACTACATGCAGTAATTACAACTATGTGATTATGCACAGCTTGTCCACAGGCCTCTGAACAGGAAACGCCGCGTTTCCCCCACCTTTCTCCCCACATCCTGTGGGGAACCACCGACATCTCGATGTCCTGCGTGAAGAAGCCAACGGATCGCGGGTCAGAGCTCTGCGAATCTGCCCCTCCGGCGTGTCGCGTTCCGCTTCTAGACTGAGCAATCGTGAGCTATCGCGAAGTGTTGAGCACGCCGGGAGTGGCCCGGCTGATCGCCTCGCAGCTCACAGCGCGCTTCCCAGCAGGAATGATCGCGCTCGCCTATCTGCTGCACGTCGAGCGCGTGCACGACTCGTACGGTGCAGCCGGCCTGGTGCTGGCCGCGACGAGTGTCGGCCAGGCGATCGCGGGTCCGCTCACGAGCCGCTGGATGGGGCGATGGGGCATCCGTCCCGTCGTCGCCCTCACCATGGTGGTCTCGCTCGCCTCATATCTCGTGATCGCCCTGATGGTGCTGCCAGTCACGGCGTACATGCTGGTCGGGTTCATCGGCGGCCTCAGCACTCCCCCGATCCAATCCGCGGTGCGCACCATCTACCCGAAGATGGTGAACTCGAGGCAACTGACGCCGCTGTTCTCGCTCGACGCCTCGGCGCAGGAGATCATCTGGGTCATCGGTCCTGTCGTCACCACGTTCATCGCGGTGCAGGTGTCGACCGTTGTGGCGATTCTGGTCGCGGGAGTGTTCCTGGTCGGCGGCACGATCTGGTTCCTCACCTCGCCGGTCGTCGGTCGAGTGCGGATTCCGCGAGCCCGCCGGGCCATCGGCAAGGTGCTCGCGAGACGGCCCGTGCTGCTCGCGACCATCGTCGGCTTCCTACTCATCGCTTCGGCGGCGGGCGTCGAAGCCGGCGTGGTGGCGGTATACGGCCATGGTGGCCCGCAAGCGGGCATCATTCTGGCGATCTGGTCGATCGGCTCTGTATTCGGCGGCTTGGCATTCGGGCACTTGCCCATCGGGCCGTGGGCGCTCGCCAGGCGCATGCTGCTGGTGTTCGTCGGTGTGGCCCTTGCCGCGCTCATTCTCGACTTCTGGTGGCTGGCGGTCATGCTGCTCATCTCGGGCTTCGGCATGGCGCCTGCCCTCGCGGTGATGTTCGCCATCGTGTCGTCGAGCGTGAAGTTCAGCGACACCGCCGAAGCGTACGGCTGGGTCGGCACCGGCCAGCTCATCGGGGCGGCGATCGGCTCTGCGTTCGCCGGGTTCATGATCGATGCGCAAGGCCCTCAGGGGGCGTTCATCGTCGGCGCAGCGTTCGCCCTGCTCGGGGTGCTCTTCCCGGTGATCTTCGTGCGCTGGCACCCGGACCTCCGTGGCAGGGATGCCGGTCCGATCCCGGACACTGAGCCGGTGCCGGTCCAGCCGAGTTGAACGGACGCCGTTCCCCGTTGTGATGATCGCGGCCCGAGTGGCGCGTCTGGCGATCAGCCGATCGCCGTGGCGACGACCCGCGCCATGCGCTTTCGGATGACGTGGTCGACCGCGTCGACGCGATGCGTCTCGACATGGCGCATCTGCTCGACGATACGGAGCCCGGCGGGCGTGAGGAATGGGTCGAGCGTGCCGTACACGATATGGATGGGTGCATCCACGGCCGCTATGTCGGCCACTGCGGTCTGCGATTCGATCACGTGCTCGAGAGAGCGCACGAACGCGGTCCAGTTCTGCTCGGTCACTTCGAGCACGTTCTTGATCGGTGTGAGCCGGCCGAGTGCCGCCGCCGCACGCATGGTGAACTGCTTGTTCGTGCGAAGGAACTCGTACGCACGCATGTAGCCGCCCATCGCTGCCCGCTCGAGCGGGTCGGGCACGGCATCCGGGGTCAGGTAGATCGGCGGAGCGACCAGCACCAGACGCGACACGTTCCGCTTGCGGGTCGCGGCGTACCTTGCCGCAATAAGGCAGCCGAGCGAGTGGCCGACCAAGACGAACGGCTCATCCAAGTGCAGCTCGCGAATCGTGCGATCGAGCGAGGCGACGTGCTCCTCGATCGTGTACTGAGCCTCTGCAGGTGCGGGCGAACCGCCGAACCCCAGCAAGTCGATGCTAATGACCCGATGGTCGTCAGCGATGAGGGGCACGACGAACTCGAAGGTGACCGACGATGATGCGATTCCGTGCACCAGGATCACCGGCGGACCGGTGCCGCGATCGCCCGCGACGTGCAGCAGCGGTGCTCGCCGCTGCAGCATCCAGTGGGCGAACAAGCTCATGTGCGCACAGTATCGCAGGGTCCCGACGTGCCCGAGCGGCGGGGGACGACGAACTGCCGCCGCAGAACGTTGGGTGGTGGCACACCGCCCCGCGCCTCTACCGTGACGGTATGAGAAGAACCGCTGCTGCAGCCGCGCTGCTCTTCGCAGCGCTCACCCTGACAGCCTGCACGGCTCCGTCAGGCACGGTGGCCCCGACCGACATGGAGGCCCCGGTTCCCTCCGCTCCCGACTTCCCTGGGGAAGACGGCGGCGGCGAGGCCGGTTCCGACTCTGATCTGCCCGCACAACCGGCGCCCGACGCGGCCGACCGCGAGATCATCACGACAGGAACCATGACCGTGGTCGTCGAAGACCCTGAGCGCGCGGCATCCTACGCCACTGACATCGTCACGGATGCCGGAGGCCGCGTCGACGCGCGAACCGAACGCGCCGCGGTGCCCGGCTCGCCGGCAAGCGCGACGCTGAGCCTTCGGGTTCCCGCCTCGAAGCTCGACTCGGTGCTCGACGACCTCAAATCGCTCGGCGAGGCGCGCGACGTGTCGCTGTCGAGCGAAGACGTGACTCTCGTGACACGCGATCTCGACGCGCGCATCACCGCCCTCGAGGCTTCTGTCGACCGGCTGCTCGCGATGCTCGAGGGCACCACCGACACGAAGACGCTCATCGAGGTGGAGACAGCGCTGTCGCAAAGGCAGTCGGAGCTCGAGAGCATGCAGGCGCAGCGACGGTACTACAGCGATCAGGTCTCGCTCTCGACCATACGACTCTCGTTGATCGCACCATCGGAGTCGGATCCGACCCGACCTGACGACTTCTGGTCGGGGCTGGTGACCGGATGGAACGCGCTGGTCGCATTCTTCTCGGCGGTCCTTGTCGCCCTTGGCGTCGCCCTGCCGTGGCTGCTGCTCCTCGCGCTGATCGCGCTGATCGTGCTGCTGATCGTGCGCTCGGCACTCAGGCGGAACGGTCGCGCCGGTGCGCGGTCCCCGGTCGCTCCCGAGGCCGCCGCACAGGTGCCCGCAGTGCAGGCGCCCGCTGAGCAGGCACCGCCGGCCGGCTCAGAGCCCGAGTCGCGCGCGGGCGACTGAGGCGCGCCGGCATCCTGCCTTCGACCCGCTGAGCAGGACGCCGCTCCCAGTACGACTCCGACGAGCAGCACCGCCGATACGATTGGCGGTCGGGACCTTCGCTCGAGGTCCGCACTGCTGCTTCCTCGTCGATAGGCACGCCCATCTCTCGCTCTGCCCGCACGCACCTCATGGATCTCGCGCCGCTGCGAGAGAGTCCGGCGTTCGCCCGCTTGTGGGTGGGGAATGCGATCGCGGGCATCGGCAGCCAGATGACGGTCGTGGCGGTCGGCCTGCACATCTACGAGTTGACCGGGTCGACGTTCGCGGTGGGCATGGTCGGCACGGTGGCGCTGGTGCCCATGATCATCGCGGGCCTCTACGGCGGCATGCTCGCCGATGCGATGGATCGGCGACGTCTCGCACTCATCGGCGCGATCGTCGCGTGGCTCTCGACAGCCGGCATCGCCGCCGCCGCGTGGTTCGAGACCACAGAGATCTGGCCGTTCTATGTGCTCACCGCACTCACCTCAGTGGCCGCAACGGTCATCGGAACGGTTCGCCAGGCGATCCTTCCGCGGCTGCTGCCCGCGCGTCTGCTCCCCGCAGCATCCGCGCTGCAGGGCGCATCGTTCGGGGTGATGGTGACCGTCGGCCCGGCGCTCGCGGGTGTGCTCGTGGCCACCGCAGGCTTCGCCTGGACCTACACCGTCGACGTGCTGCTCTTCACTGCGGCCTTCGCAGGAATCGTGACGCTGCCCGCGGTCGTGCCCGAGGGCGCGAGGCACAAGCCCGGGCTCGAGTCGATCCGCGAGGGGCTGCGCTTCCTGCGGCATGCACCGAACATTCGCATGTCGTTCATCGTCGACATCATCGCCATGACATTCGGCCGACCCCACGCGCTGTTCCCTGCGGTGGGGGTGCTCGCCATCGGCGGAGGAGCGGTCACCGTCGGCGTGCTCACCGCAGCCGGGGCCGTGGGCGCGCTGCTGTCGAGTCTCGTCTCCGGCCGACTGGGAACGATCCGACGCCATGGCATTGCGATCGGGTGGGCGATCACCGGGTACGGCGCGAGCATCGCGGGATTCGGCGTCGTGGTTGCGATCGCGGTGATGCAGGGCGGTGCGCCTCGCGGCGGAGGAGTCGACGCAGCGGCGCTGGTCGCGGCATCCGTGATGATGGCGCTCGCAGGGGCAACGGACAACGTCAGCGCGATCTTCCGCACAACGATGCTGCAGACCGCGGTGCCCGACAATATGCGGGGCCGGCTCCAGGGCATCTTCACGGTGGTCGTCGCCGGCGGCCCCCGCGTGGGCGATCTCTACATCGGTGTGCTGACGACGCTCACTGTGCTGTGGTTCCCACCGCTGCTCGGCGGCCTCCTGATCATCGCGCTGATCGCTCTCGCGATGCGGTTGCAGCCGACGTTCCGGCACTACGACGCCGTCGACCCTCGCCCCTGAGCCAGAGGCACTCGCAAGCACGTCGGATGCGGCAAACTCCCGGCATCCTCCCCCTGGAAAAGCCCTACCCCTCAACGGAAGGTGGATTGACACCCATCCACAAGACAGAGGGAGAAGATCGTGGCCTCGATCATCGAGCACGAACCGCCGTACACGGTCGGGTATTTCGTGGGAAGCCTGTCAAGCACGTCGATCAATCGACGGCTCTCGAAAGCGCTCATCAAGGTGGCACCGCGGGAGCTCGAGTTCCACGAGATCCCGATTCGCGAACTGCCGCTGTACAGCCAGGATTACGACGCCGACTACCCGCCCGTGGCTCGCGAGTTCAAGCAGGCGATCTCCAAGTCAGACGCGATTCTCTTTGTCACGCCCGAGTACAACCGCGCGATCCCGGGTGGTCTGAAGAATGCCATCGACTGGGCGAGCCGGCCATGGGGTGAGAACGCGCTGGCACGCAAGCCCTCGGCCATCATCGGCGCGTCTCCCGGCCTCATCGGAACCGCTGTGGCGCAGCAGAACCTGAAGAGCGTGCTGTCGTTCTGCGATTCGCCGCAGATGAACGCGCCTGAGGCGTACATTCACATGACCGAGGGGCTGATCACCGACGACGGCGAGATCACGAACGAGGGCACCGAGGCATTCCTCAGGGGGTTCATGGAGTCGTTCTACGATTTCATCGTGCGCGTACTGACCGTTGTGCCGCGCGGTTGAGGGCGGGCGTTCGAGCAGGCCAGCGCCGTCACGTCGCGCAGCGCCCGTTACGGTGATGCGGTGAGCGATTCGAGCGCGATACTCCCGGATGCCGCCGACCGGCGCAGCAACTACGAACGGATGCTGGCCGGCGATCACTACATCGCCGACGAGCCGGCGTTCGCGGAGGCCACGCAGCGGGCGATCACCCTCACGAGGCGCTACGCGGAGGAGTTCGTGTCGGATGCCGTGCGAGCAAGGGAGACGCTCGCGTCGCTGCTCGGTGCACTCGGCGAGGGGGCCCAGATCCGGCCGCCGCTGTATGTGGACTACGGCAGCAGGCTCTTCGTGGGTGCCGGCACCTTCGCGAACTACAACCTCACCGCGCTCGATGTGGCGCCGATCACCATCGGCGAGCGGTGTCAGCTCGGTCCGAGCGTGCAGTTGCTGACGCCCACGCATCCGCTCGACCCGGCGGTGCGCGCCGCCGGGTGGGAATCGGCCGAGCCGATCACCATCGGGGACAACGTCTGGATCGGGGGCGGCGCGATCGTGCTGGCCGGCGTCACGATCGGCGACAACTCGGTGATCGGTGCGGGGTCGGTGGTCACGCGCGACATTCCTGCGAACGTCGTCGCTGTAGGAAGCCCAGCTCGAGTGGTGCGGTCGCTCTAGGCGCTCACTGATTGGGCTGTGACGCCTTGCACTGAGTGCGTGTTGAGCGCGGCGTTCTGAGTACGGCGTGCTGGGCGCCGGCGCTCTGAGCCCGACCAGGCAGCACCGCCGACGTCACCCCTGCGCCGCGTGGCGCGCGAACGGGTCGCGCTTGGCATCCGAGCGGCGCCGCACCTCGCGCTTCAGCTTCGCGAGATCCTCGTCGACCAGGCGTCGAACTCGGGCGGGGCGCTCCGCTTCGTAGTCGTCGTTCCACGCCACGATCCCCGCCACTGAGTCGAGCACGGTGTTCAGTGCGGCCCGCACGTCGCGCCAAGCGTCGGCCCTCGCCTGCTCGATCACGTCGCGAAGCGCTTCCTCGTCGTCGGCGCGTTCCCGCAGTGTCTCGGCGAGCTTGCGCGACGATCGCGCGCGGAGCGCGAGCGGCCGCACGTCATCGACGCGATAGTCGTGCGCGTGGCGCGCGTCGCCCTCGCGAAGCTTCGCCTTGCTGACCGCCTCTTCGATGCGGTCGGCCGCGAACTCCGACTCACTCGCCATCTCGAGATACTGCTCGCGCGCGACCGGCAGGAACCGATCGATATCGAAGTGGTCGCCGCCCTGGATCGTGTCGACGATGATGCGGTTCTTGACCGCCATGCGGGTTGCGTACTCGGCCAGCAGTAAGCCGTCCTCGAACGCCGTCTCGAGGGTGGGAAGCTCGGGCTCGGGCAGATTCCGGGTGTCATAGGGCTTGAACAGCCGGTTGCGCTTCAACCGCCGACGCCACGGGAACCAGGCCACCGCCACTCCCTTCTGCTCACGATCCCTCCCATTGTCGCGCGGATCTCGGATGACGGCATGCAGCCTCGCGCGGCATGGATGTCGGCACGCCGCATCCCACGATTCGCGAGGCTGATCGCCGCGGGAGCGCATGGCGGACAATGGACGCATGGCCGGGTGGACGTTGCGAGGAGGCGTGGGCGCCCACGTCGACACCGAGATCGAAGTGCGCCGAAGCCGATTCATCACGCGGCTGGAGCGCGTCGACACCGAGGAAGCCGCCCGCGACGCGATCCAGCGGGTGCGAAAGCGCTACCCCGATGCAAGACACCACTGCACCGCGTTCGTGGTCGGTGCCGACCAGACCAACCAGGTGCGACGCTCCAACGACGACGGCGAGCCATCGGGCACGGCAGGAGCGCCGATGCTCGACACGCTCACCGGCGCCGCGCTGGTCGACTGCGTCGCCGTGGTCACACGGTACTTCGGCGGCGTGCTCCTGGGCACGGGCGGCCTGACACGGGCGTACTCGGATGCCGTGAGCTCAGCCATCGAACAGGCGAGCACCGCGCCGGGCTTCGTGCGGCGAGTGCTGCGCTCGCGCTTCGCACTGGAACTGCCTCACGCCGATGCCGGACGGGTCGAAGCGGAGTTGCGCTCCCGCGACATCGACGTGCTGGGCGCGCAGTATGGAGCCGCAGTCACGCTGAGCCTTGCGGGAGACGAGGACGAGCTCGCCTCGCTGGTGGCGGCCGCGACGGGCGGCGGCGGCATCCTCGTTCCTCAAGGGAACGAATGGGTCGACGAAGAGGGTGGAGATTGAGGCTTGCGCATCACAGGCTAATGGCATTAGCCTCTGGGCTATGACCAACACTCCAGCCCTGCAGCGACTCGAAACGGCCGGCGGCAGCATCGCGTATCAAGTCGAGGGCGAAGGCCCCCTCGTCGTGTGCGTGCCAGGCATGGCCGACCTGCGCTCGAGCTACCGCCACCTCACGCCTCAATTGGTCGCGGCCGGCTACCGGGTCGCGACCGTCGACCTCAGGGGGCACGGTGACAGCGACACCACCTTCGAGAGCTACGACGACGAGGCGAACGCGGCAGACGTGGCCGCACTCATCGACCGGCTCGGCGGGCCCGCCCTCATCGTCGGCAACTCCATGGGCGCGGCGATCGGTGCACTCGTGGCTGCTCAGCGCCCCGAGTCGGTCTCGGCGCTCGCCCTGCTGGGACCGTTCGTGCGCGATGGCAAGGTGAGCGCAGCCACCAAGGCGGTCATGCGGTTCTTCACCCGCCCTTCCTTCGTCGCAGCCACCTGGAAGAGTTACTACCCCAAGCTCAACGCCGGCGCGAAGCCGAGCGACTTCGCCACCTACGCGGCGGCGGTGATCAACGGCATCCGTCGTCCTGGTCATGCCCGGGCGATCTCGCAGACCATGCTCACGAGTCACGCACCGGCCGAGGCGGCGCTCCCCCGGGTCAAGACGCCGACGCTCGTCGTCATGGGAGACCTCGACCCTGATTTCGCCTCCCCGCACGAAGAGGCCACGTGGGTCGCCGACGCCCTGCGCGGAGACGTCGCCATGATCCCGGATGCCGGCCACTACCCGCACTCACAGCGCCCCGACCTCGTGGGGCCACTGCTCGTCGAGTTCGCAAATCGCGTCACCGACCATGCCTAGGGCGGGACTCACCCGGCAACGCGTCGTCGACGCTGCCCAAGATCTGGCCGACGAACTGGGCCTCGAGCGCATCACCCTTGCCGCGCTTGCCGCGCGCCTCTCGGTGCGAGTCCCCAGCCTGTACAAGCACGTCGACGGGCTCGACGCACTGCACCGCGCCATCGAGGCGCAGGCGAAGGGCCAACTCGCCGACGCACTGTCTGCCTCCGCGGTCGGGGTGGCGCGTGGTGATGCGCTGCGCGCCCTCGCCAACGCGTACCGCAACTGGGCGCGCCGGCATCCCGGCCGGTACTCGGCGACACTGCGCGCTGCAGACGCCGATGACGCCGCAGCCGTCGACGCGGGCGCGCGCGCCGTCGAGATCGTGATCGGCGCGCTCAGCGGGTACGGGCTCACCGGCGACGACGCGATCGACGCCGTTCGCGCAGTGCGGGCTTCTCTGCACGGCTTCGTCGCCCTCGAAGCGGCCGGTGGATTCGGGATGCCGCACGACGTCGACCGCAGCTTCGAACGGCTCGTCGCGGGGCTCGACGACATGCTCGACCAGTGGGGTGCGCGAGCGAGCCGCTAGGACGATCGCGAGTGAGGGTACGCGGCGCGTGCGCCCGGGTCCGCTCGACGACCGCGCTCTGCGCCGCCCTCAGCTGCCGCGTGCCGAGCGGCTCAGCCGATGGTGGTAACGTAGATCTCCGTTCAAGGGCCTATGGCGCAGTTGGTAGCGCGCCTCGTTCGCAACGAGGAGGTCAGGGGTTCGAATCCCCTTAGGTCCACCGTGTGATGAGTCGGGACATAGGTCTCGGCTGAGTCGCGACATGTGTCACGTTCAAGAGCCCGGCCATCGGCCGGGCTCTTGTTGTTGGTTGCGCCAGTAGCTTCGGGTCGGGTCGATGGTGTGGGTGCTGAGGATCTCGCCGGTGTCGAGGTGGATCACGGTGGCGCTGGTTTCGTCGATGAGGGCCAGGACGCGTTTGCCTCGGTGGGCGGCGCCGATTCCGAGGTGGTGCATGCGGGCGGCTCGGCGCAGGCTCATCTTGCCGTTGCTGCCGACGTGGTCGTAGCGGATTCGGAAGTGGCCCTCGCGAGGTGAAGCGGGGCGGGCATTAGGGGTGGCGCGGTATCGATCGCCGGGAGTGCGTCGGTCGTTCCCGCGATGGGGACGGCGTTCATTGTAGTGGTCGCG
This sequence comes from Ruicaihuangia caeni, assembly GCF_029952955.1. Lineage (GTDB taxonomy): Bacteria > Actinomycetota > Actinomycetes > Actinomycetales > Microbacteriaceae > Ruicaihuangia > Ruicaihuangia caeni. The sequence continues at coordinate 120,073 of NZ_JASATX010000005.1, forward strand.
GAATCGGTCGAGCTGGGCTTGGAGTTCGCGCAGCGTGTCAGGGGCCGGTTGTGCGGCCAGCCAGCGTTTGAGGGTCTGGTGGAAGCGTTCGATCTTCCCCTGTGTCTGCGGGTGGCCGGGCGAGCCGTTCTTCTGGCGAACACCCAGGACGGGCAAGAGGTATTCGAAGGCGTTGCGTCCTCCTCCGAACCGGGCCGTGTAGACGCGGCCGTTGTCGGTCAGGGTCGAGGCGGGGACGCCGTGCTGTTCGGTCGCGGTGAGGAATGTGGCGACCACAAGGTCCCCGGTGACTGGCCGGTGGGCGGTGCAGGACAGCAGGAATCGGGAGTGGTCATCGAGCCAGTTCAGAATCTCGATATCGGTGCCGTCCGCGAGCCGCCAGTGGGTGAAGTCCGATTGCCAGGTCTCGTTCGGTTGCGCCGCCTCGAACCGGGTGTAGGAGGACTTCGGTCGCTTCCGCGGTTCAGGGGTGATCAGATTCGCGCCGTGCAGGATCCGCCGGATCGTCGAGGTTGACGGGGCACGCAGCTGCTCACGTTCCAGGTGCCACGCGATCGTCATCGGGCCGGCATCCAGGCCTTGGCCGGTCAGCGCCACCCGCAGTTCGATGACCCGTGCCCGCACCGACTCCGGTGTCGACGCGGAGTTACTGAATCGCCCCGGGTTTCGTGGAGGGTCTGATTCCCCGAGAGGATGATGGCCATGCCAGCACTGAAGAAGTATCCGCAGGAGTTGCGGGAGCGAGCGATGCGGCTCGTGGAAGAAGCCCGGAAAGAGGATCCGGAGCTGTCGATGCATGCGGCAGTGACTCGGATCGGGCAGCGCACTGGGGTGAACGCTGACACGCTGCGCGGCTGGATGAAGCAGGCCGCGATCGACGCCGGTGAGCGTCCCGGGATGAGCACCGCAGATGCGAAGCGGGTCAAGGAGCTTGAGGCCGAGGTGCGCGAGCTGAAGCGTGCGAACGAGATCCTGCTGGCGGCGTCGAGTTTCTTCGCGCGGGAGCTCGACCCACGTTTGCCGTGGTAGTCGCCTTCGTCGACGATCACCGGGACCGGTTCGGGGTCGAGCCGATCTGCCGCGTGCTCACC
>NZ_JASATX010000006.1 GCF_029952955.1 Ruicaihuangia caeni
CGGATACTTCTTCAGTGCTGGCATGGCCATCATCCTCTCGGGGAATCAGACCCTCCACGAAACCCGGGGCGATTCATAGTGACGAGCGCACTGGATCGGATGGCGGCACAGGCGAATCGTCGACTTGGTACCGTTCTTCGATGGAGTTCCGGTTCGATGTCTGACGTATTGCCTCCCTGCCCTCAGTGCAAGGAGACCTTCACCTATGAGCAAGGCGCGCTTCTCGTGTGCCCGATGTGCGGTCACGAGTGGTCGGCGGATGCCTCCGCTGACGGGGAAGCGGAGGCATCTCGGGTCGTGCGCGACTCGGTCGGCAACGTGCTTGTCGACGGTGACGCCGTGACCATCTCGAAGGACCTCAAGGTCAAGGGCGCCGGCGGCGGCGTCGTCAAAGTCGGCACGAAGGTGCGCGGCATCCGGCTGATCGACGACGGCGTCGGCGATCACGACATCGACGCGACCGTTCCGGGATTCGGCCGCATGCAACTCAAGTCGAGCGTGGTGAAGAAGGTTCTCTGACGGCCGTGCCGGTGACCGCATCTTCGAGACGGACGGGTGCGAAGGCATCGGCGAAGGGGCCCCACTCGATGACCGGGCATCCGGGCGCTGTGCGATCGGGCAGAGAGGTCTAGCGTTGTAGCGAACGTCCTTCAGAGCCGAGGAGCGCCAATGCCGTATGTCGTCGACTTCGAGAACGTCAGCACGGTCGGCCTCGAATCGTCGCCGTTCGCTGACGCGCTGGCCGGTGTTCGCGCGAACGAGGCGCGGTACTACAGGAACAAGTTCGACCACACGTTCACGACCGAACCTGCGAGCGAATCGCCCCAGATCGTCGAGCGCGTCGCGCACGTTCTCAAGCAGGAGCGGGGCATCGAGATCGGGTCGCCGGCGCTGGAGACCTCCGATTTCGAGGTGGACGGCACGAGGATGTCGTACGTCTTCTATGAGTCCGGCCTCTCGATCAATGTCATGTACGGGCTCGAAGATGGGCAGAAGCGCGCCGTTGGGTTCAAGCTCGCCGAGGGCATGGAGGTTCCGGAGGAGCTTGCAGCGTTCAAGTTCGCACGCCAGAAGTCGAAGCTCGCCGGAGTGATTCGCGGGTCGTACTTCGTGATCAAGGGCGAGTACTGACTGTCGAAGCGGGGCGGCATGCGACCGAGAAGGGACGGGTCGCGGGCGGTCAGGAAGGGAGTGAACAGTGGCGAATGGTGATCCTGTGCAGGGCCAACCACTGATGGTCGACTTCATCACTACGCTCGACGGCTACGCGTCGGGGGAGGGATGGCCGGGGTTCTGGGGGCTCGAAGGCCCCGAGTACCTCGAGTGGCTCGCGGGGCAGGACGACGACGAATACATCACGCTCATGGGCGCCAACACCTATCGGCTGATGCTGAACCTGGGCGAGGATGCCGAGGCATCCCCCGATGCGTACTCGGCCGATGAGGCAGCCAGCCTCACCGGGCTCGCTGCGATGCCGAAGGTCGTGTTCTCGTCGACCCTCCAGCCGCCGCTTGCCTGGCCGAACACCCAGCTCGTGAGTCGGGATGCTGTCGAGGCGGTGGCCGAGATGAAGCGCACCGGCGAGAAGCCTCTGCGAACGCTCGGCAGCCTCACGCTCTGCCGCTCGCTCATGGAAGCGGGACTCGTCGACCGGTTCCGCGTGGTCATGTTCCCGGTGATCACGGGCCGCACCGGCGAAGAGCGGATCTACGACGGCTACTCCGACTTTCTGCTCGACATGGTCGAGAGCCGGACGTTCGATGGCCGCCTGCAGCTGGTCGAGTACATTCCGACTCGTCTCGACGGGCCGCTGAAGCGCTAGGCAGAGGGCTCACAAGCCGATCGCGGCCGGATAACTGGCGTCGCGGCAGGTACCGCGCGCGCATACGATGCGGGTATGGCTGATCTGGCGGCGCATCGGCAGGCGCGGGTGCGCATGTCGACCTGCGTCGCACTCGGCCTCATCGCCGCAGCGCTCCTCTGGTGGGCGTTCGGGCCTGCCGTGGCTGTCGTGGGTGGTTGGGGCACCCTCGCGCTCACGAACTCGACCTGGGTGCTCCTCGTGGTCTGGCCGATGGATGCCGCGTCGACGAGCGCGCACGCGACCGCCGAAGACCCGGGACGGCGAGTCGCGCGGCTCATCGCGATCATCGGCAGCCTGGTCAGCCTCGTGGCAGTCGGGGTCGTCGTGCTGCAGGCGCGCGTCGCGGCGCCGATGGAGGGGTACCTGCTCGCGGGGATCGCGGCACTCGGCGTCGCGGCATCCTGGGTGCTCATCCAGGTCGACTACATGCTGCGCTACGCCCGCGAGTACTACACCGAGCCCATCGGAGGGATCTCGTTCAACCAACGTGAAAGCCCTGAGTACACCGACTTCGCCTACTTCGCGGTCGGACTCGGCATGACCTACCAGGTGGCCGACACGAACGTGACGGCCAATCGCATCCGTCGCATCGTCATCGCGCAGACCCTCACCGCCTACCTCTTCGGCGCTGTGATTCTCGCCACCGTCATCAATCTGGTCACCAGTCTGGGGCGCTGATCGAGGCGCTACCGGCCATACGAGCGAGTGATGCTTGAACACTCCGGCCGCTGGCAGAGGTGGCTGGGGAGTCGTCTCCGCCGGACTGCCTTTTTACCGAATTTCGATATATGTTTATTGAATACCGACAAGCTCAGCAGGAGCCCAGTGGAAAAATGACGAACCTCGCAATCGTGCTGGCCAAGGTGTTCATCGCGGTGCTGTTCGTGATCGCGGTGGCAGCTCAAGTCGTCGTCGTGCCGATCGCGGCCGCAGAGGCCGCTGAGGCGGGCGATGGCATCGAGTGGATGCACATGCCCTTCCTGGTGCTCGGCATCCTGTTCGTCGCCTGTGCTGAGGTCGTGCTCTGGTGCATCTGGCGATTGCTGTCGATGGTGCGACGCGATGCGATCTTCAGTGCGCGGGCGTTCAAGTTCGTGGACGCGATCATCGTCGCCCTGCTGCTGGCCGGTGCGCTCATCGCGACGGTGCTGCTGGTGCGCAGATTCACCGGCAACGCCGGCCCTCCCGGGCTCTTCCTGCTCGCGTTCGGGGCTGGGATCGCGTGCGCCGCGCTCGCGCTCGTCGTGTTCGTGCTGCGCGGCCTCCTGCTCAAGGCGGCCGATCAGGCGCAGTACCTAATCGAGGTCGTCTGATGGCGATCGTCGTCGACCTCGACGTCGAGCTCGCGAAACGCAAGATGTCGGTCACAGAACTCGCGGATGCCGTCGGCATCACGATCGCGAACATCTCGGTGCTCAAGAACTCCCGAGCCAAAGCCGTACGCTTCACGACATTGGACGCCATCTGTCGCGTACTCGGGTGCCAGCCGGGCGACATCCTCCGCTGGGTGCCCGACGACGAGCCGGCCGGCTGAGGCGCTGCTCCTGGTGCGCCGTCGATCTCCCGACGTACCGTGGAGCGGTGGACATCGAGGTGCACGCAGCCACCCACGACCGGTTCGACGATCTCGCGTTGATGCTCGGCCCGAAGAAGAACGCCGATGCGTCGGTGTGCTGGTGCTTGAGCCACCGCATCCCCGCGAAACTGAATCACGAGCTTCGCGGCAGTGAGCGCGGCGACTTCGTTCGGCAGCTCACGCGTCAGCCAGTGGCGCCGGGGGTGCTCGCCTACGTCGACGGTGAAGTCGCGGGCTGGGCGGCGGTCGCACCTCGTGCCGACCTGCCCTTTGCACGCTCTACGAAGATCCCTCGCATCGACGACCTTCCCGTCTGGTCGGTGTGGTGCATCCGAGTGCGCCCGGGATTTCGCGGCAGGGACGTCTCTCACGCCGCGCTCGCTGGAGCCGTCGAGTACGCGCGGTCGAATGCAGCGCCGGCCGTCGAGGGCTATCCAGTCGACAATCGCGGCGAGAGGGTCGACTTGACCATGGCCTTCGTCGGCACACGAGCCACGTTCGAGCGGGCGGGCTTCGTCGAAGCGGCGAAGACGGATGCCGTCGCCGGCGGGTTCCCGCGAGTGCTCATGCGCCGCGCGTTCTCGTAGAGCGGGCCCCGAGAAGCAGCTTTGCGCATCGACTAGCCTGGTTGACCGTCCTTCGGCGTACCGAGAGGAGACCATGCCGTTCTCAGGCCTCGACCCGTGGCTCAACACCCTCATCGTGATGTTGATCGCGGTCGTCATCGCTGTCGCAGCAGCCGTCGCGGCGAGAATCGTCGTCGCAGGCGTTGCCAGGCGGCATCCCGCACTGCGCGCCGCCTACCAGCGCGTGAGACCGCGACTGGACCTCTTGCTGCTGCTCATCGCGGTCTGGATCGCGGGCGGCATGACGGCACCGGCGAAGCAGAGTTGGTGGCCGGCGATCTCCCACGCCTTCCTGATCGCGTGCGTGATCACTGGCGCCTGGCTGCTCGCCGGGCTCGTATCGATCGGCCTCGAGCGCCTCACGCATCGCTACACCGCTGTTGTCGGCGCTCAGGGGCGGCGCATGCGCACGCAGCTCACGGTGATCAAGCGGCTCGTCATCGTCATCATCGCTGTGCTCGCGATGGGGGCAGTGCTGTTCAGCTTCCCAGAGGTGCGGGCGATCGGCACGAGCGTGCTCGCATCGGCGGGCATTGTGAGCATCATCGCGGGCCTCGCAGCGCAATCGACCCTCGGCAACCTGATCGCCGGCATCCAACTCGCATTCAGCGACGCAATCCGAGTCGGCGACGTGGTCGTCGTCGAAGACGAATGGGGCACGATCGGCGAGATCACGCTCAGCTATGTCGTCGTGCACGTGTGGGACGAGCGCAGGCTCGTGCTGCCGTGCACCTACTTCACGACCCAACCGTTCGAGTCATGGACGCGACGCTCCGACCTCATCCTCGGCACGATCGAGTTCGACCTCGACTGGCGCGTGCCACTGGAAGCGTTCCGCGAGGAGTTCAACCGCGTGATCGACGCGAGCGAGCTCTGGGATCGCCGCGCCTCGAGCCTCGTGATCACAGACGCGACCGGCGGCCATGTGCGGGTGCGCGCCCTGATCTCGGCCAGGAACTCCGACGAGCAGTGGAGCCTGCGCTGCCTTGTGCGCGAGGCGATGGTCGAATGGGTGCGGCGTGAGCACCCCGAAGCCCTGCCGGTCAGCAGGGTGGAACTCACGGCGACGCCAGCGGTGCGCGCGGAGGAGGCCTCCGCCTGAGAGAGCCCCGACGGTCGGCGGCCGTCGGGTTGCGGTGCTCGCGGCATCCTTCACTCTGGAACCATGACTCGCATCGGGTTCCATGCCTCGCACGAGCAGATCTCCCCGCGCCAGTTGCTGACTGATGTGCAATCAGCAGAACGGGCCGGGTTCGACGCAGCGATGTGCTCCGACCACTTCGCGCCGTGGAGCGAGCGCCAAGGGCACTCGGGCAACGCCTGGGTATGGCTGGCGGCAGCCTTGGCGACGACGTCGTTTCGCATCGGCACGCTCGCGATTCCGGGGGAGCGCTACCACCCCGCGGTGCTCGCGCATCAACTCGCGACCCTCGCTCAGATGTTCCCGGGGCGCACTTGGGCGGCGCTCGGGAGCGGCGAAGCGATGAATGAGCACATCACCGGCAACGGCTGGCCGCCGAAGCAGCAGCGCGAACGGCGCCTTGAGCAATCGGTCGATGTGATCAAGCGCTTGCTCGCGGGCGAGGAGGTCACCCGCGAGGGGACGGATGTCGGCGTGAAGGTCGACCGGGCAAAGCTCTGGGATCTGCCCGACGAGGTTCCCCCGCTCATCGCGCCGGCGATCTCTCCCGAATCAGCTGCCCGGGCCGCATCCTGGGCGGACGGGCTCATCACGGTCAGCCAGCCAGTGGACACGCTGCGGCGAGTCATCGACGCATACCGGGATGCCGGCGGGCGCGGGCCCGTGGCCCTGCAGGTGCATCTGTCGTGGGCGCCGACGCGGCATGAGGCCGAAGCGATCGCGTTCGATCAGTGGCGCAGCAACGTCTTCGCCGAACCGGTTCCGTCGGACACCGATTCGACGGCAGCCTTCGACGCGATGGCGCAGCACGTCGGCATGGGGGCGGTGCATGAAGTGGTGCGCATCTCGGAGTCGACCGGTGAGCATGTGCACTGGCTCGTCGAGTATGCGGAGCTCGGCTTCGACACCCTGTACCTGCATCACGTCGGTCAACAGCAGCAGGCGTTCATCGAGACGTTCGCCGAGCACGTGCTGCCTGCGTTGCAGAGCTGAAGCGGCGCGGCTTTGACTCTGGGCGCTCGCCGACGCCGAGCGCTGAAGTGACGACCCGAACGATCGCGACCCGAACGATCGCGAACCGGACGATTTCGAACCGAACAACGAGGAGACGAGCACCCGACATGCGCGTGACCCAGACCAGCGACCTGTGGTGGAAGAGCGCCATCATCTACTGCCTCGACATCGAGACGTACCTCGACACCAATGGCGATGGCGTCGGCGACCTCGGCGGCCTCGCCCGGCGCATCGACTATCTCGCGGAACTCGGCGTCAACTGCCTGTGGCTCATGCCCTTCTATCCGAGCCCAGATCGCGACGACGGGTACGACGTGATGGATTTCTATGGTGTCGACCAGCGCCTCGGCAACCACGGTGAGTTCGTGGAGGTCGTGCGCACCGCGCATGATCGCGGCATCCGAGTCATCATCGATCTGATCGTCAATCACACGTCTGACCAGCATCCGTGGTTCAAGGAGTCACGGAAGAGCCGCGACAACCCGTACCGCGACTTCTACGTCTGGCGGGCCACTGAGCCGCCTGACACGAGCGAACAGGTCGTCTTCCCAGATCAGGAGGATTCGATCTGGACGAAGGACGATCGCACAGGCGAGTGGTACCTGCACCACTTCTACAGCCACCAGCCGGACCTCAACGTCGCGAACCCAGCTGTTCGAGACGAGATACTCCGCACCATCGGGTTCTGGCTCGAGCTCGGGGTCGACGGGTTCCGCGTCGACGCAGTGCCGTTCTTCACTCACGACATCGAGACCGAGTCAGGCGACACGGTGCCCGCGAACCCGCACGAGTTGCTGAAGGAGGTGCGCTCCTTCCTCGGCCGCCGCAAGGGAGGCGCGATGCTGCTCGGCGAGGTGAATCTGCCGCACGATCAGCAGTACGAGTACTTCGGCAAGGATGCGGGCGACGAGCTCACGATGATGTTCGACTTCATCGGCATGCAGGCCACGTATCTCTCGCTCGCGCGAGGTGAGGCAGCGCCGCTGGTGAACGCGCTGCTCGCCCGCCCCGAGGTGCACCCGACGTGTCAGTGGGCGAACTTCTTGCGGAACCACGACGAGCTGACGCTCGACAAGCTCACCGACGAAGAGCGGCAAGAGGTGTTCGACGCGTTCGGCCCTGATCCCGCGATGCAGGTGTTCGGGCGGGGGCTGAAGCGGCGGCTGCCCACGATGCTCGGCGGCGACCCTCGCCGAATCCGCATGGCCTACAGCCTCATGTTCTCGCTGCCGGGCACCCCGACGATCTATTACGGCGAAGAGATCGGAATGGGAGAGGACCTCGAGGCGGAGGGGCGCATGGCTGTGCGCACTCCGATGCAATGGAGCGCCGGCCCGAACGGTGGCTTCTCGACGGCGCCCTCCCGGAAGCTGATCCAGCGCCCGGTGCCCGACGGCTACGGACCGCCCCACGTGAATGCCGCCGACCAGCGCCACGATCGCGACTCGCTCTGGACATTCATGCGCACGCTCATCGGCGCCCGACGCCGCTGCGCAGAACTCGGCTGGGGCGAGTTCTCGGTGATCGAGCAGCCGAATCCGGCTGTGCTCGCACATCGGTGCGACCTCGATGGGTCGAGCGTGATCGCGGTGCACAACTTCGCGGCCGAACCTGCGGTCGTCACGCTCGAACTCGACGGAGATCCTGAAGCCGAACTGGAGATCTCCGACCTGCTGGAACGCGACGGTCTGACACCGGCAGAGGGCCGACTCGAACTCGCGCTCGAGGGGTACGGCTACAAGTGGCTCCGCGTGCGCCGGGAAGGTGAGCTGGCCGTTCCGTGAGCGCAGCGAACGTCGGGCGAAAGAACGCCTGCGGTCCTCGCTCAGCGGTCAGCGCCAGGCGACCTCAGTCGACCCACTCGATGTCGATATCGGCGACGTCTTGGTTCTCGAGGTTGACCACGATGTTGTCGGGGGTGCGGGTGGTCATCCAGATGAGCTCTTCGCTGTGGCTGAGGTTGCCTTCGATGTGGGGCACGAACGGCGGCACATAGACGAAGTCGCCTTCGCTCATGTAGACGATGTTCTCGTAGCGGTCGCCGAAGCGGATGAACCCATTGCCTTTGAACACGTACCCGCCGGTCTCGGCCTCGCCGTGGTGGTGGGGGTCGGAGATCTCGCCGGGGCCGGTGTAGACCTTGCCGAACCAGAGGTTCTCGACCTCGGTGTTCTCGACGCTGACGCCGGAGATGCGGCGGGCGTTGAGGGTCTGGCCGGGTGCTTCGGGCAGTTGGTCCTTGCGCTGCACCGAGAGCTTCTTGAGTGCTTGCTGTTCAGGCATTGGTGACTCCATTTCTTGGGCGTCCGGGTGGGTTTGCAGGGGGCAGTCAGCGCTCGCCGACGACCGGGTTCGAGAGCACCCCGAGGCCATCGACTTCGACCTCGACGACATCGCCGTGCTTGAGGAACAACTTCGGCTCGCGACCGTCGCCCACACCGCCGGGGGTGCCCGTCGCGATCACGTCGCCGGCGTTCAGTTGCGTCCACTCCGAGCAGTAGGCGATCAGGGCTGCGACGTCGAACACCAGCTGATCGAGTGACGACTGCTGCACCGTCTCGCCATTCACCCGCGTGCTGATTCGGCGGTTGCCGAGTGGTCCTGTCTCGTCTGCGGTGACGATCGCGGGCCCGAGGCTTCCGCTTCGCGGAAAGTTCTTGCCCGGGCCGAACTGGTGAGTGTGGCGCTGATAGTCGCGCATCGAGCCGTCGTTCATCATCGTGTAGCCGAGCACGTGCTGCATTGCGTCTTCGGGCGCGATGTTGCGGCCGCCCTTGCCGATCACAACCGCGAGCTCGCCCTCGTAATCGAACTGGTCGCTGGCTCGGGGTGCGACGAGCGGCGCTCCGCCTCCCACGAGCGAGTCGTTGAATCGGGTGAACACCACGGGCTTCTCGGGCATTGGGCGGTTCATCTCCCGCACGTGGTCCGCGTAGTTCAAGCCGATGCAGATGATCTTCTCGGCATCCGTCACTGGTGGCAGGAAGAGGATCTCACCGACGGCGACGACCGACGCGCCGCGGGCGTCGTCCAGCACGCGCTCAAGGTCGCCCTCACGAAGCACCTGCCCGAGGGTGCGGTCGCGCGCGGCACTCGCGGAGCAGACGAGGCGCACCTCATCGCCCTCGAGCACGCCCCAGCAGGGGCGCCCGTCGTACTCGAACGAGGCGAGCTTCATCGCTTCTCCCTATTACGTGACCCGCCTGATGCGTGCTGGTCGGTGAACAAGACTGCGGGCAGACCCGGTTGAACGTCAGTCTCCAGCCGGTCTCCCGGAACCTGGAAGCACGGGCGGGTATTGTCCCGGTATGAGGGACAACGCGGATGCCGCCACCGCACATGCCTCACGCTTGACCGGCGTCGAGGTCGGTCTGCGGGTATTCGAACTACTCGTCGCCCGCGATCGCATCACCGTGGGAGAGGTGGCGCGCACCCTCGGGATCAGCAGGTCGTCGGCGCACCGCCACCTCGCCACATTGGAGAGCCGAGGCTACGCGTCGCTCTCGTCGACCGGGCGGGGGTACATCGCCGGGCCGGCGCTCTTCGAGCTCGCCGGCATCCGGGGTGTCGATCGCGCCACGAAGGCCCGGTACCGGCCGGTGCTGCAAGACGCGCATGACGCGACCGATGGCGAGGCCGTGCACATCGCAGTGCTCGTCGGCGACCAGGTGCTGGCTGTCGACGGCCGCCGTTCTCAGTTCGAAGACGACATCGGTCCGCGGGTGGGCATGACGGCCACGGCGCATGCGATGGCCGCAGGCAAGCTGCTGCTCGCCGCGTGCAACGATCAGCAAGTCGCCGCGATCCTTCCGAACGACCCATTGCCCACGCGAGCGCCGGCGACGATCCGTTCCAGGCGCGAGCTGTTCGCCGACCTCGAGCGCATCCGCAAGCGCGGCTTCGCGATCACGCATGGAGAGTCGGAGCCCGGCGTGAACTCGGTGGCAGTGCCGCTCGACGGCAGCTCGTGGCGCGATCGTTCGGCGCTGGTCGTCTCCGTACCGCTCACGCGCGGTTCCGAGGAACGCCTGCTCGCCTTGGCGCGAGCCGCGTCCGAAGTGGTGGCGCGACACCGAGACGCAGGCACCGTGCAGCCCTGGCAGTTCCACCGCCCCTGAGTTGGCGTCCCCTGGGCTCGAACTGCTCGCGTGAGAGCCGCGGCCCGTGCGGGCTGGACCGCCTTCGTCTCGGCACCGAGCGTCGATCAGAGCCGAACAAGATCGAGAGCCGCCCCGGCGATGTCTGCGGCGCCGATGCCATGCCATGCGTACACCGAATCGAGATCACCGGACTGTCCGAACTTCGACACCCCGAGATGCCTCGCCTCGCTCTTCGCCACCGAGCCGAGGAACGCAAGGGTGTGCGGATGCCCATCGAGCACCGTCACCAGCGGTGCCGGCACAGCAGCGGGGAACAGTTGCTCGATGATCCAGCTCGGCGCGTCGTCGAGCCCTGCTCGGGCCTGGGCCGCGCGGAACAGCTTGTCGGCGCTGGTCACGACGACGACCTCGGCTCGGATGCCGGACAGCAGCAGCATCGATGCGGCCTCCAGGGCTTCGGGCACCATCGCGCCCATCGCCGCAATGCGCACGTGCGGATCGGCCGCAGGGCGGAGCACATACCCCCCGGCAACCACGTGCTTTCGGCGCTGAGCCCGCCCGGCAGCATCAGTCGGCAGCTCTGCGAGCGCCTGGTCGACGGGGCGGGTCGACAATCTCAGATAGGTGGACGTCCCGTCCTGCCTGCCGAGACGACTGATCGCATCGAGCAGCAGCCATTCGACTTCGATCGCGAACGCCGGCTCGACGCTCACGCATTCCGGCTGCTCGAGCCCGATCGACGGGGTCTTGATCGACTGGTGCGCGCCGCCCTCTGGCGCGAGTGTGACACCTGACGGCGTACCGACGAGGATCGACTGGCCCCCCGCGTAGATGCCGTATGACCAGGGCTCGAGAGCGCGCTCGACGAACGGGTCGTAGATCGTTCCGATCGGAATCAGCGGCTGGCCGTCGCGACTCCATGTCGCGCCGAGCTCTCCGAGCAGGCTCACGAGATTGACTTCAGCGATACCCAGTTCGATGTGCTGCCCCTCCGGCGCCTCGCGCCAGTGCAGCATCGTCTGGCCATCGCCGTCGAACCAGTCCTTCCGAGGGGCGGGGGCCCACACGCCGACCTTGTTGATCCAGCCCGCGAGGTTCGTGCTCGAGCTCACGTCGGGGCTCACGGTCACCACACGACGCGCGAGTTCGGGCGCGCTACGCGACAGGTCGAGCAGCGCGCGCCCGAGCGCCGCCTGGGTCGCGGCGGTGCCTCGTGGAGTGTGGCCGAAGTCGACCGGCGGCTCGAACGGTGTGGCCGCCGCTTCCGGGTCGGTGCGGTGCAACCGGGTCGCGACTTCAGCGCTGAGTCGGCCTGCAGCGCTCGACGTGTCGAATCTCGACCACGGAGAGTCGGCATCCTCGCCGACTTCAACCGCGAACTGCCGGTACTCCTCCTCGGTGAGCAGCGCTGAGTGATTCTGGGGATGACCCGCCGTCGGAAGCAGATAGCCCTTCACGGTGTACGCGAGGATCACCGTCGGAACTGTGTCATCGATCCGCTCGAAGGCTCGGCGGAGTGCGACGAAGTCGTGACCCCCGAGATTGCCGATCGCGCTCGTGAGGGCTGCATCATCGAGACCGTCGATGAGGGCGTGGATAGCCTCAGCATGCGGCCCCATGCCGGGCAGTTTGGCTCGTAGCTCGGTCGCGGGCAGGCGAAGCATCCGCTGGTATTCGGCATTCGACATGGCGATGATCCGTTCGCGCAGGCGCTCGCCGCCCGGTCGTGCGAACAATGCCTCGAGCTCCTTGCCGAACTTCACGGTCAGCACTTGCCAGCCGGCGGCTGCGAACACGCGCTCGAAGCGCTCTGCCGCGCTCTGCGGAACGATGCGGTCGAGCGACTGGCGATTGATGTCGACGATCCAGACCACTTCGCCGAGTTCGCGCACCATCGGATCGAAGACCGCCTCCCACACGGCGCCCTCGTCGAGTTCAGCGTCACCGACGAGCGAGTAATGGCGCACGCGGGCGTGCGAGCCAGTGAAGCGCTCCGTCTGTCGCTTGGCGATCGCTGCCCAGATGGGGGCTGTCGCCCCGATGCCGACCGAGCCGGTTGAGAAGTCGGCCGGCACGGGATCCTTCCGACGGCTGGGGTAGCTCTGCAAGCCACCGAACTGCCGCAGGGTCTCGAGCTGAGGCGCCTCGAGCTGGCCGAGGAGGTAGCTGATGGCGTGCATCACAGGGCTCGCGTGCGGCTTCACAGATACGCGATCGCCGCGTCGGAGGTGCTCGAACCAGAGGGCGGCCATGATCGTCGCGATCGAGGCAGAGGACGCCTGATGGCCACCCACCTTGAGCCCTGAAGGATTGGGACGGCGACGATTGGCGTGGTGGACGATCGAGGTAGCCAGCCAGATCACGCGACGCTCAATGCAGCGCAGGGTCGAGGTGAGTTCGTCGTTCGCCGTCATGGCGGCGGGCGACGCCAGTGTCGCGTGGTCGATCACGGTAGCTCCTTCATTGCAGATTGCGTTGATTGCACTCCAGCGATCAGTCAAAGCGCAAGCTAGGCTCCGATGACTGATCATTTTGCTCATTTCGCTCAGGTGAGGTCGTCCAAGGAGGTAGCAGAATGGTGAGTCCCGACAGCGGGATGAGCGACCGTGCGGATCGGATAGACCGTCGGCTGCTGGCGGCGATGCTCCGTCATCCCTTGGCCTCGCAATCCGGGCTCGCGGATGCCGTCGGCGTCTCGCGGAACACTGTGCGCGCCCGCTTGGAGCGTTACTGGCGAGGCCGCGGTCTTCGTGGTCTCGACCGGGCGGTCGACCCGGCGTTCCTCGGCTTCCCGCTGCGCGCGTTCGTCTTCACCACCGTCGAGCAGCGACGGCTCGCCAGCGTGTCCACGGCGCTCGCCGACATTCCTGAAGTGCTCGAGGTCAACGGCATCTCCGGCGATGTCGACCTCATCGTCGACGTGGTGGCGCGTGATGCCGACGACCTGTATCGGGTCGCCGGTGCGATCCTCGGCATCCCGGGCGTCGAACGCACGAGCACTGCGCTGGTCATGCGCCCGCTGGTGCCGTACCGGGTGAAGCAGTTGCTCGACTAGGGAACTGCCGCGGCATCCCGCACTCCGGGAAGATCAGCACTCAATCCCGATAGGCGGGAGGGCGCATGTAACCTGCTTGCACTCGAACACCCGGCGCTGACGCCGGACCGCGCTATGGAGGCGAAGCTTGACTGAGATCCGAGATGCACTGGTCGTCGGCGTGAGCGGCATCGCGGGAAGCGCGGTGGCGAACCACCTGCACCGCGAGGGGGTACCGGTCGTGGGTCTTTCGCGAGGGCGAGTGCACGGCCTCACGGATGTCGACCAGCGTCGCGCCGATCTCGAAGACCGCGCCTCGATCGCCGAGGCGCTCGGCGATAGGTCGCCCTCGCACGTGTACATCACGGTATGGAAGCGGCACAATACCGAGGCCGAGAACATCCGCGTCAATGGGCTCATGATCCGGAACCTCATGGACGTGCTCGGAGAGCGCGGGGGAGTGGAGCACGTTTCGCTGCTGACCGGTCTCAAGCACTACATCGGGTCGCCGAATCAGCAGGGCGAGATCGCTCCGTCATCCGACACCCCGTTCGACGAGCGCGCGCCGCGCCTGCCAGTCGAGAACTTCTACTATGCGCAAGAGGATGCCGTCTTCGACGCTGCCGAGCGCCAGGGCTTCACCTGGAGCGTCCACCGCTCCCACACCATCGTCGGGGCCTCCGTCGGGAACGCGATGAATATGTTCCTCACCATCGCCGTCTACGCCGCGATCTGCCGGGAGTTGGGCAAGCCCTTCATCTTCCCCGGTTCGGAAGTCCGCTGGAACGCACTCGGCGACGTGACGGACTCGCGGATCCTTGCTGCCCAGATGATCTGGGCGAGCACCACGCCAGCGGCGCGCAACGAGGCCTTCAATACCGTGAACGGCGACTTCTTCCGCTGGCGTACTATGTGGCCGCGCATCGCAGAGATGCTCGGCGTCGAGCCGGAGGGGTTCAACGGTGAAGTCCGGCCGATGCAGACGCTCCTCGCCGACGCGGCCCCGATCTGGAAGCGCATCGCCGAGAAGCACAACCTGATCGAAGACGACCTCGATCGCGTCGCCTCTCCGTGGCACACCGACGGCGACCTCGGGCGCAAGATCGAGATCCACGCCGACTCGGGCAAAGCCCGCGAACTCGGCTTCACAGATTTCGTGCGCAGTGAACGGAGCTTTCGCGATCTGTTCGCGCACTACTCGGCAGCCGGGGTCATCCCCCCGGTTCCGGTGACCGGTAGCCCACTGTGGAGGGAATTCTGATGGCAGCAACTCATGACGCGCCCAGCGGCGGCATCGAGCGGAGGTTCCCCGTCGAGCGGGGGCAGCGGCGAGTGGTCGTCCTCGACTCCTCGACGCATGCCCCGTTCCACGCGAAGGAAGCCGACGCACGGCCCGGCGATGAGATCATCGTGAACGCCTCGTACGCAGGCGTCTATTGCGCGGTGCTCGTGAATGAGGCGAAGCCGCTCGGCGCGATCGGCGTCGACTGCGCCATCGGCAAGGATGGTGCCGGCATCCAAGGCCTGTGGTACTTCGAGGCGCTCGGAGTCCCGGCGGCCGCGGCCGACATCATGACGGTCGAACTCGGCAATGGCGACACGCTCTGGAACGACGGAGTGATCTCGCGCGTCAACGGAGTGGCGACGCAGTTGGGCATCGAGCCCGGTATGACGGTGAAGCGTGCAGCCGAGCTCATGCTCGACAAGCCTGCTGAACTGCCGGCCCCCGACTACATCGCGCGCAAGGTGCACTTCGAGACGCCCGAGGGCAGGCAGATCGTCTCGATGAACTCGATCATCGATGCCCTTCCGGAAGACACCGACCGCAACGTGCTGTGCACGGCCGGTCACACGGGCCGCAGTGTGATCGACTACATCTGCGATCACCGTCCCTACGGCTTCATCTGCTCCGACGGCGGATTCGGTCGGAACGAGTCGGGCACGGCGGCGCTTGAGCCGACCGCCGCTGCTGGCATACCCGGGGCCTCAGTCTCGGTGCAGACCGCCCGCATGGGCGATGGACTGTCGACCTACCAGGATGGCGTCATCAGCGCCGCGAACAAGCTCGCGCTCGAACTCGGTGTGGAGATCGGGATGCCGGCGAAAGAGGCCGCACGCATCCTGGTGGAGCGCTGATGGAGATCGTCTCGGTCGAGCTCGAGGAAGACGTCATCCTCCCACCGGTGACGGGTGTGCGCGCCGACTCGGATGACCTGGCGATCGGCACGCAGGAGTTCGCGCCCGGCCAGACCATGCAGCACCACTATCACCGCACGTACCGTGAAGTCGTGGTGGTGCAGTCAGGTCGCATCACCTTGGAGATCGACGACCAGGCCCTGGTGCTGGGCCCCGGCGACAAGTGCGTGATCGCGATCGGCTCGGTGCACGGCGTGCGCAACGACACCGATGAGCCGGCGGTGCTCACGTACCTCAAGGTGCCCTTCGATCCCTACGACACCATTCCGGTGGAACGATGAGCGGGCAGGCGCGTCGTGTCGCGCTCATCGCGGGCGGCACAGCGGGCATCGGACTCGGCGCTGCTCGTGCGCTCGCGGCGCAGGGCGTCGAGGTCGTCGTCGGCGGACGGGACGCTGAGCGGGCGAACGCCGCGGCTCGAAGCCTTGACGGGCCGGGCGAGGTGGTCGGCACAGTGCTCGACTCGACCGACCAGGCCAGCATCGATGCTGCGGTCCGCCTCGCCGTCGAGCGATTCGGCCGGCTCGACGTGATCGTCCACTCTGTCGGCGCCGCGCCCTCGGGCACGTTCGATGAGTGGGACGACGCGCCTTGGCGAGACGCGTTCGAGCAGAAGGTGCTCGGAGCGAAGCGGCTGATGAGCGCTGCGCTGCCAGAGCTTCGCAAGAGCGACTCGGGCCGCATCGTGCTCGTGGCCGGTTCAGCGGGCAAGGAGCCGGGAGCCTCGATGGCGGTCGCCGGCACCATGAACGGGGCGCTCATCTCGCTCACCCGCGCCGCTGCGACGCAGCTCGCTCCCGAAGGCATCACCGTCAACGCGGTGTCGCCGGGTCCCACCGCGACCGGACGGTGGGAGCGGCTGGTCGAGATGAACGCCGAGCGCACGGCGACGGATGCCGATACCGCGCGCGCCGCGATGTCCGAGGCATTTCCGCAGGGCCGCCCGGCCGACGTCGCGGAGGTGGCCGCCGCGATCGCGTTCCTCGCCTCGCCTGAGGCGTCCTTCGTCACTGGCACGAACATGACGGTCGACGGCGGTCAATCTCGCAGCATCTGACATTTCAGCTCGCAGCAAGGAACGGCGGCTCCATGTGGAGCCGCCGTTCGCGTATGAGCGACCGGACTGCCGGGGTCGTCAAGTCGGCAGCCCGGTCGAGTCTCAGCTGGAGGTGATCGACTTGCCCGCGCGGTACGCCATAGTCATGCCGGGGCCGAGCGTGGCGCCGGCACCCGGGTAGCCGCCGCTCGCGGGATGCGCGCTGGTGTTGCCGACCGCGTACAGGCCCTCGATGACCTGGTTGTTCCAATCGAGCACGCGGGCATCGGCATCCGTCGCCAGGCCGCCGCATGTGCCGAATCCGCCGGGGATCGCCGCGAACGCGAACAACGGGTATTCCGCAAGGGGCGCGAGCGCCGGGTTGGGAAGGCCCCGCGTGCTGTCGCCCCAGTAGCGGTCATAGGCGCTGGCGCCGCGCGAGTAGTCGAGGTCCTCGCCCGTGGCGGCGAACCCGTTGAACCGGTCGAGCGTTGCCTGCAGGGCGTCCGCGGGCATCTCGAGCCGCTCTGCCAGTTCGGCCGCTGAGTCTCCGCTCACAAGCCACTCGGGGAGCGGCTGGTCGAGCCGGTAGTCGAAGAGGCCGTAGCGACGCACGTAGTCGGCGTCGACGATCACCCACGCGGGCAGGTGCGCGGGCGCGTGGTCGCGCGGCTCATAGGCGTGCATGGCGCGCGTGAGGTCGTTGTAGTTCTGCGACTCGTTCACGAACCGGTTGCCCTGCCGGTCGACGATGATCGATCCCGGGCCCTGTCGCTCGAAGCGCAGCAGCGTCGCGTTCGGCGCGCCGTCCATCTTCTCGTGCGGCAGTTGGGCGTAGGGTGCCCACCAGGCCTCATGCATGTTCCGTAGCGTCGCTCCGATGGCGGCACCCGCGCGGATGCCGTCGCCGGTGTTGTGCGGGGGGCTGCACCTCGCGATGAACGGCGCGCCGATGAACTGCTTCAGCATGTCGTCGTTCCACTCGAAACCGCCGGTGGCGAGCACGACCCCATCACGCGCCGAGACTTCGAAGTTTCCCACACGCACGCCGCTCACGCGTTCGCCTTCCCGAAGCAGCGACGAGAACGGCGCTTCCGACACGAGCGTCACCCCGAGGCGGGCGAGAGCGGCCACCAGGGACGAGACCACGGCGAGGCCGCGAGACGTGAGCCCGCGCTCCTTGCGTGCTTTCAACTCGTCCCACGGGAACCGGGTGAACGCGCCCCAGGCCTCGTACTCCTCCATGGTGAAGGGCAACCGGGGGTCGGGGCGCACTGCGGCTCGCAGTTCGCCGAGCGCGGTGCTGTCGAACAGTTGCGGGTCGAGCGAGCGCCCGCCCTTGCTCGAACCGGCGAGATCCTGTCGGTAATCGGGGTAGTTGAGCACCGAGTTGAACTTGAGCCCGTGCTCGGCGACGAACTCGATCATGTCCGGGCCGGTGTCGACCACAGCCTCCAGCAGTTCCTCCGGATGCCTGCCCTTTGTGAGCGCCCGCAGGTACTGCAGTGCGTCGTCACGCGAGTCGGTGCCACCACCGCGCAGCATCGGACCGTTCACAGCGACCCAGAGGGTGCCGCCGGAGATGGCCGATGTCCCTCCGAGGTATTGCGACTTCTCCAGCACGCACACCGACTTGCCGGCCGCCGCAGCGGTCAGGGCCGCGGTCAGGCCGATCGCGCCGGAACCCGCGACGACGACGTCGTATCCTTCGAGCAGTTCTCCGTTCCAGACCCGCACGGCGTCAGGCCCCGGTCACGCGGTCGCTGATGCGGTTGTAGACGATGCTCCATTTCTCGGCCTCGAGATATTCGCTGAGCGCCATACCGCTGCGGGCGTCTGCGAGCTGCATGGCAGCGACGTTCGGGTCGCCTTCGATCTCATACACCGCGACGTAGCCGAACTTCGCGTCCGGTGCCGGCTGATCCCGGTGCAGGGGCACCTCGCCGTTGCGGTGCAGCGTTGCAGCGGTGAAGGCGGGCAGCGCGGTCACATCGCGCAGGTGCGTCTCGATGTACCAGCGCTCGAACTCCTCTTCGTGCCCGGGAGTGCAATTGGTCTGGACCAGCAGGATGGCGTCGTACACGGTGGTTCTCCTTCGAATTTGGCGTGGTCGTGCGAATCGGCGATCGGTGGGGCCGGCTTCAGGCGAGCTCATCGAGCCAGCGGTCGCCGGGCAGCCACTCTTCCCGCACCGGGGGCATGAAGTTGGTGTGCACGGGCTCGCGCTCGCCGACCAGAGGGTCGATGCGCAAACGCGTCATGCGCAGATGGCTGATGCGCCAGCCGGTCTCTGTGAGGGTGTATTCCTCCGAGTAGTGGCCGTAGCCGCGGATGCCGCGCTGGCCCGGCACAGAGACGCCGCGATACGCCAGTGCGTCGGGCTCCCACTCGAGGTAGTCGGTCATCGACCAGATGCCGCGGGCGGTGCTCTCGTCGATCACCTCGATCTCGGGCATGTACCCCGCGTGCACCGTGGGCACCTCGGCGAGGTTCGTGCGGATGCTGGTGATGAACGCGTCGGCACCATCGCCGCCCGCCCAGAGACCCTCGAACGTGCAGTCGGCCGTGAAGCACGAGCGGAGTTTCTCCCACTGCTTCGTATCGATCAGGCGGAAGTACCGCGCTTTGAGGCGCTTGATGTCCTCGACGGCGCGCAGTTCGGCGATCGCGCGGGCGACTTCGTCCATAGGTTCCCCTCCTTGGAAATCCGACGGGATGAGTGTGCCCGCACCATGGGAAGCGAACAACCGATTCCCGTCTTGCGGGATGGCGAGATCAGCGCTGCGGCGGACATCGATCGAGCGCTCGACGCGTCAGTGCAAGAGGGCGCGTTCGATGCTCCGAGCAGACCGGCGCAGCTCCTCGAGCCACGACCGTTCCACCGGAGTCATCTTCGAGTGCGAGAGCGGCGGCATGCGAGTTGTGGGGGCCGTGATGGTGAGGGAGCACAGCACCGGGCCGACCGGTCGGCGAATGGGTACGGCGAGCGCGTAGATGCCGTCTTCGGTCTCATTGATGTTCCGCGCGAACCCCAGGCTGCGCGTCTGGGCGATCACCGACTGCAGCGAGGCCTGAAGCGGGTGCGCCGCGCTCCCAAGTGCTTCGGCGACCGTCGGCTCGAGCGCGTCGAACTCGTGCTGCGGCAACGAGGCGAGCAGCATCTTGCCCGCTGCGGCTGCGCCGGCTGGAACCTGCAAGCCGACACGACTCGACACGCGCACGAGCTTCGTCGACTCCACCGCGGCGACGAACTCCACGAGGCTTCCGCGCAGCGTTGCGATGTGCACCGTCTCAGCCGTGACGCTGCCCAATGCTCGAAGATGAGGTTGCGCGACTTCCACGCAGTGGGCGATGGAGTCGTCGATCGTGCGCTGCTGACCCACGGGCACGCCTGTGAACCCGCGGTCGTCGTCGCGGCTCACGAAGCCCGCCACTTCGAGCGTCGCGAGTATCCGATGCGCTGTGGATGTCGAAAGCTCGTTCGCGCGCGCAATGTCGGACATGGTCGACTGCGGGTGCTCGTAGACGTGACGAAGCACCCGGAGTGCCTGCTGGACTGACTTGATGGTTTCGATCGGCCCAGACTAGCTTCCCACGATGCGGGAAGCAATCGCGATGTTGTCCGTGCCGTGGGAATCTCTTCCGCACAGGATGGCGAGGTGGCCATCCGAAGGGAGCGACACAAGCACATGCAAGACATCGACATCGCCACGCTCGCACCGCTCGTGCGGCGCCCTGACCCGACCGGGAGCGATACCGAGCAGACCGAAGGGCTCCTTCGACTCGAAGGCGTCGGGCCGCGCACGACTCCCGCCAAGAAGCTGTTCTTCCAGACGGCCATCAACGAGCCCGGCACGCGTTCGCTTCCGCATCACCACGGCGAAGCCGAGACGGCGGGCTATGTCGCCGAAGGCCACGGCCGCATCTACTACGGCGAGGGCTACTCGCTCTACGTCGACATGCTCCCTGGCGACTTCGCGTGGATCCCGCCGTACATGCCGCACATCGAGGCGAACATGAGCCCGACCGAGCGCCTCGTATGGATGACCGCCCGAACCCCCGACAACATCGTCGTCAATCTTGACGACGTCGACGACAGCACGCTCGAGGGCTTCGAGCGGGCCTGATCTGCAATCACAAACCAACAAAGACTCGAGGAGGAGTTTTGAGAACACACCGCACTCTCGCCGCAATCGGGGGACTCGTGGCCGCAACGGCCATGCTCGCCGGCTGCACCAGTGGCGCCGGCAACGGCGACGCCAACGGCGACAATGGCTCGACGGGCGAGACCGTCAACCTGCAGCTCGCCACCTATCTCGGTCCTGCAGCTCCGCCCGCGGTCGCCATCCAATGGGCGGCTGACGAGCTGAAGGAGCGCAGCAATGGGGAGATCAATATCGAGATCTTCTTCGCCGAGGCTCTGCTGAAGGGGCCTGACGTCATTCCCGGCGTCGCGCAGAACCGCGCCGACATGGGCGTCGCCACCATGTCGTACAACCCGGGTGAGCTTCCGCTGACCCAGGCGATCTCGGTGCCGTTCCAGAACTCCGACCCCGCAGCCCTCACCGCGGCCATCGACGAGCTCTTCGAGAACAACGAGGACTTCAAGGCGGAGTGGGAGCGCACCCAGACCAAGCAGCTCTCCTTCATCGGCGGCCCCACCGGCATCGTCTCCTCCGACGAGGAGATCCCCGGCGTCGATTGGTTCAAGGGCAAGAACATTCGTGCGACGAGCTACACCGCCAACGCCCTTCAGGCGGTCGGCGCCAACCCGGTCGGCATCACCCTCGGCGAGATCTACGAGGGCATGGAACGCGGCACGATCGACGGCTACGCGTCGATGCTGATGGACACCGTCACCTCGGCGAGCCTTCAGGAGGTGTCGCCCTTCGTAGTCGACACCGGCATCGGCACCTACGCCGGCAACGTCGTCGTGATCAACCCGACCGTGTGGGACGGCCTCTCCGACGAGCACAAGGCGCTGTTCGAAGAGGTCTTCTCGGAGTTCCAGGATGAGTACCTGAGCATCTTCTCGGGAATCGAGGACGAGACCTGCGACGCGCTGATCGCCGAAGGCGGTGGAACGGCGATCTGGCCCGAATCGGAGACCGAGAAGTGGAAGAACGCCGTCGGCGACTCCGTGCTCAACGACTGGAAGCAGAAGAGCGCCGCGGCCGGTGTCGGCGCTGACGCCGTCGACGCCTTCTGGGACCAGTACCAGGACGCCCTCGAGGCGAACCAGAGCGCTGACTCCAAGAACGGCATGGAGCGCTGCGCCGAGCGCTGATCCGTCCTGAGTCGACTGCGGGAAGGCCGAACTGAGCCTTCCCGCAGTCGGCATTGACAAAGGAAAGAACATGCCATTCTTCACCAAGTACGTCACCAACGTGATGGGGTTCGCGGCGGGGATCGTCATCCTCGGGCTCACCTTCATCACCGTCGTGGACGTCACCCTTCGTAAGACCGGCGGCAGCCTGCCCGGTGCCGTCGAGTGGAGCGAGGTGCTCCTCGTCTTCGCAGTGTTCCTCGCGTTCGGCTCCGCCCAGGTGACCGGAGACCACGTCTCCACCTCGGTCCTGACGTCGCGGCTTGGACCGAAGGCACGACGGATGCTGCGCGGCGTGGCGGCCATCATCGGCATCGCCGCGGTGGTCGTCATGATCGTCGTGGCCACTCAATCGGCCATGAATTCGATCGCGGTCGGCGAGTACCGCTTCGGCATCGCGCAAGTGCCGATCTGGCCTGCACGCGTGATCATCGTGGTCGGGCTCGTGGTGTTTCTGTTCGAATACGTCCGCACTACAGTCCGCCAATTCCGCGATCCCATGGACGAGGGCGCGATGAACTCCGAACTGCGCATGGCGGAAGCTGCGCTTGAGGCCGAAGAGGTGAACCGCAATGAGTCCTGAGACCATCACCATCGCGCTGGTCGCGCTGGGCATCCTGCTGATCTTCATCCTCGCCGAGCAGCCGATCTGGATCGGCCTGGCCGCCTCCGGCGCCCTCGGCCTAGTGCTGCTGAACGGCATCGATGTCGCCTCGAACACCATCGGCCTCGCACCATTCACATCAACGGCCGTCTACACGCTCGTGATCATCCCGCTCTTCGTCGCGATGGGGGTGTTCGCGGCGAGAGCCGGGATAGCCGACGACATCTTCATCATCGCCGAGCGAGTCTCCAGACGCATTCCGGGCAACCTGGGTGTCGCGACCATCCTCGCCTGCGGTGGCTTCGCCGCCGTGACCGGCTCATCGGTGGCGACCGCCGCGACCTTCGGGCGCGTGGCGGTCAGCCGCATGGCTGCTCGTGGATACCGACCGGATGCCGCAGCGGCTCTCGTGGCGATGGGCGGCACGCTCGGCGTGCTCATCCCGCCGAGCGTCGTGCTCGTCGTCTACGCGTCGCTGACCGGGTCGTCGATCGGCAAGCTGCTGCTTGCAGCCGTGCTCCCAGGGCTTACCACGATGGCCGTCTACATCATCTTCGTGATCGTGCTCTACAAGCGGGGCTTCTTCGACCCGCAGCGGCTCTCGAAGAAGGTGGCGGCAGCCGAGCGGCGGGCCGTCGCAGTAGGCGCCACTGTCGGTGCAGGGGGAACCGGTGTCACCACTGCCACCCTCGACACGCCCCTGCGCAGCACAGTCCGTCCAGAGAAGCCCGTAGTCACCCGTAAGAACATCGTGGGCGCGTTCTATGTGGCGCTTCTGTTCGCCATCGTCATCGGCGGCATGTACCTCGGCTGGTTCACCGCTACCGAGGCCGGAGCGATCGCAGCCTTCGTCGCGCTGATCATCGTCGTCGTACGGCTCTCGCGCGGCGGATTCAAGGCGACCTTGGTCGGGCTGAAGGACTCCATCATCGAGTCCGCCAGCCTCGGCACGATGATCTTCGCCTTGCTTGCCGGTGGAGGGATCTTCTCGTTCTTCCTGCTCAAGACCGGAATACCGAGCGTGCTCGCCAGGCAGGTGGTCGACTGGGGGCTGCCGGCCTGGGCGATCGTCGTCATCGCGTTGATCGTGATGGTCATCCTCGGGATGTTCCTCGACGGCTTCTCGATCATGATCATCGTGATCCCGCTGCTCTGGCCAGTGCTCGACGCGGTCGGCGTCGATGCCATCTGGTTCGGCATCCTCACGGTCAAGGCGGTGGAGATCGGACTCGTGACCCCGCCGTTCGGACTCAACGTCTACGTGGTGAGTTCGGCTGCGCCCGGCGTGAAGCCCGAACGCGTGTTCGCCGCCATCATGCCCTTCGTTCTCGCGGAGTTCGTCGTGATCACACTGCTCATGCTGTTCCCGCAGATCGTGTCGTTCCTGCCGAGCCTGGCGGCGATCTGACGATGACCTCGACCCAAGCCGCCGCCCCGCCGCCATGGTCGCCTTCGAACCCGTGGGCCGATCTTCAGGGAGCGCTCTGCGTCATCACCGGCGCCGGCGGCGGCCTCGGCCGCGGCATTGTGCGAATGATGGTCGACGTCGGTGCGAGCGTGCTCGCCACCGACGTCGACCCCGCCGCGCTGCAGGAGTTGCGCAGCGAGATCGCGAGCGACCGACTGCACACACAACAAGTTGATGTGACGGATGCCGCGGACTTCGCCGCCTGCGAAGAGCGCGTACGCGCCATCGGCCTGCCGCTCGCGCTGTGGGTCAATAACGCCGGCGTGATACTGCGGAAGCCTGCCGAGGGCGTCACTGACGCCGACTGGGACCGGGTCTTCGACATCAACGCGCGCTCCGTGCTCGTTGGTTCGCAGGCCGCGTACCGTGTGTTCACCCAGCAGGGACGGGGCGGTTCGATCGTGAACCTGGCCTCGGTCGTGGCCTGGAAGACCATGGAGGGCCGGGTGCTCTACGGCACCTCGAAAGCGGCGGTGGTGCAGCTGACCCGTCAACTCGCCGTGGAGTGGGGGAGGCACGGCATCCGAGTGAATGCGATCGCTCCGGGCATCGTGTTGACGCCCATCTCGCACCTCTGGAACGCCAGCGACGACGAGCGTCAGGCGACCATCGATCAGACGCCGCTGCGGCGACTCGGCGAGATCGACGACATCGCCAGGGGAGTGCTGATGCTCGCCAGCGGGCTCACCGGCTACGTCACCGGGCAGACGCTCGTCATCGACGGCGGTCTTACCCTCGGATAGTGCGAGATCAAAGGGGAGTGCATTCGTGAATGGCAAGGCCGGAGGAAGCTTGACGCCCAGCGGCGAGAAGCTCAAAGGCTCGGTGGCCGTGGTCACCGGCGGTGAAGGCGGCATCGGCAGCGCCATAGTCGGTCTGTTCGCGGACTCGGGCGCAACGGTGGTGTCGGTGGACGCCCTGTCAGAACCTCGTGCCGATTCCCCGGTCAGGCGTCACGCCGGGGCGCATTACGAGAACGTCGACATCACCCACGAAGCAGCAGTCGCTCGCCTCTTCCAACAGGTCCGCAGCGCTCACGGTCCCGTCGACATCTTGGTCAATTGTGCGGGGATCGTCGGCCCCGCCAAGCAGGCCCATGAGCTGGACGAGGCGGAGTTCGACTTGCTGTTCCAGGTCAACGTCAAGGGCACGTGGCTCGTCACCAAGCATGCTCTGCCGCAGATGATGGCTCTCGGGCGGGGGAGCATCGTCAACTTCTCATCGATCGCCGGCGTCGTGGGCGGCACCTCGGCGCAAGCGCTCTACCACGCGAGCAAGGGCGCGATCCGAGCGATGAGCAAGGCCGACGCCGTCGCCTACGCACCGCACGGCATTCGAGTGAACGCCGTCTTCCCCGGTTCCATCGACACGCCCATGAGCCGTGAGACAGCGGCCAAGTTCCCAGGGGGCGCCGAAGCGCACTCGGCGGCGATCATCGGCAAGCATCCCCTGGGTCGCCGTGGGACGCCGGCAGAGATCGCGGCAGGGGTGCTGTACCTCGCATCCAGCGACGCGAGCTTCGTGACCGGGGCCGAACTCGCGATCGACGGCGGTTACACCGCGCAGTAGCCCGCCATGTTGCTCTGAGACCGTCCGAGGGTCGCCGCAACACCCCCTCAGTCGCGCGCCGCGAGCACTCCCTCGGCGAATGCGAACACACTCTCCGTGACGAGGTCTTCCACGCGCTCGGCGCTCCACCCCGACGACTTGCGGGTCGCGAACGAGTGGTCGCCGTCGGGAACTTCGATGACGCGGATGCCTTCGACTCCGCGAACCTCCGCAGCCACGAGCTCCGCGCCGCCGAACGTGTCGCGACCGCCCTGCAGCACGAGCACCGGCACCTCGGGCTCGAGCAGCTCGCTGAGGCGCGACTTCTCCGGCGCTCCGGGCGGGTGCAAGGGGAACGCCAGGCACACCACTCCGGCGGCGCCTGTCTGCGCGGCAGTCCGGCAGGCGACTCTTGCCCCTGCGCTGCGCCCGCCGCAGAGCAGCGGCATCCCGTCAGCGAGCTCGGAGACCACCGGCAATGTCTGCAGCCAGGCGGCATCGAGCGCCGCTGGGCGCGACGCGATGCGCTTCCCGGCCACCCTCCAAGGCTGCTCGTACCGCGCCACGGTCACACCTCGCTGAGGAAGGCGACTGGCGAGAGCGGCGAGGTCGCGGGCTTCGATGCCGCCGCCCGCGCCGTGACCGAGCCAGAGCACCGCTCGTTGCTCCGGGGCACTGTCGATCGTGAGGCGCGAGAGGCCATGCTCCGTGGGGATCTCGACGACTGTTCTCTCCCGCCCACCGATCGTTTCACGGGGGTGCGACTCGGCGGCGCGCCCTGCTCGGAGGTCGATGCCGGGCTCTTCGGCGGCTCGTGCCGTCACTTGGCGGTCTCGTCGCGCTGATGGATGCCGAACACATTGCCTTCCGTGTCGAGGTAGTACCCCTGCCAGGCCATGCCGGTGATCGCCTGCTTCGGCAGCGCCACTTCGCCGCCCGCGTCCATGATCCGGCGCTCAGCCGAGTCGTAGTCGTCAACGCCCATGGTCAAGACTGCGCCGTTCACGGCAGCGCCGGGGCCTGCACCAGGAACTCCGCGCTGCAAGATCGCACCGTTGATGCCCGGGCTGCCCTCCTCGCCGGTGATCGCGCCGAGATATGGCACGCCCGCGACGGGGGTCCAGTCCTCGAACGTCCACCCGAACGCCGCTTCATAGAACGCTCGCGCGCGTTGCACGTCGTCGGCATGGATCTCGAAGTGAATCGGTCGGTTCACGCTGCTCTCCTCCGTCGCACTGGTTCACAGACATCCTTCTCACCGACATCCTTCCCACGGACGGCTCCCTCTGCATCCCTCTGGTTGCGCGAATCGCCTGGGAATCCGGCCAGGGGCCCTTGCGGGCGGCCTGCGCGGACCTAGCCTGCAGGTGAGTCCGGTCCCGAAGCCGGGCGCTTTCTCTGGGAGGAGTTCTCATGGCTCGCAACATCGTGAGGTACAACCCGTTCGCAGAGCTCGATGCGCTGCAGCGGCAGTTCTTCGGCGATGACTTCTTCACCGCCGTCCGGGGGAGCAATATTCCGACGACCGACGTCTATATGGAGGGCGATCGACGCCTGGTCGTCGAAGCGCACCTGCCGAACTTCGGCCCCGACGACATCAACATCGATCTCGACGAGGGTGCACTGGTGATCCAGGCCGAGAAGCGGGAGCACGAGGAGGACAAGTCGAAGAAATACATGGTGCGGGAGAGCAGCAGCAGCTTCTACCGCCGCATCATGCTTCCGGAACGCGCCGATCAAGGGTCGATTGACGCGCACTTCGAGAACGGCGTGCTGAAGGTCACCGTGCCATTCAAAGAACTGCCGACGACTCGCAAGATCAGCATCACCACAGGGGGGTCAGCGGGGTCGAGCGGCTCGACGGACGCCGGACAAGGCACTGGCGGATCGTCCGGTGCCAACGCCGGGTCCATGCCGGCCGGTGCGCCGGGCGACGCCGACGAACCGCAGTCCAACATGGGAGGCGCATGAAGTCGTATGCCGCAGCAGACCCCTGAGTAGCCGAGCGGATGCCGCAGCCCGAGAGCGGCGTCCGCTCGCAGTTCCAGCGCCAGGCAGGATCAGCCCGAGTAGTGAACGCGCCTGCCAACACGAGAGCCTGTTCGTCAACAGGCCCAGAGAGCAAGTCCGACATGACAGTCAGCACCGGCATCCTCGCGCCGGGGTCGATGAGCCTCGTGACGACCATCGACGAGCGATTCCAGTCATTCGACATCGCCCTGCCCGAAACGGATGCCGCGGCATCCGCTCCGGGCGCCCCGGCCTCGCGCCCGGCGCCCGCATCCAGAACGGGTGCTCGGAGGCCTCCCCGCGCATCGAGCCGACGTCCGCCATCCGCGAGCGCCGGGATCGCGAACGAACTCGCGGATCGGCGGTTCCGATCGCTCGTGCGGGCGCTCTCGCCGATGGTGCTGCAGGTGAGCGGCCCCTCGGCCGCCCGCGTCTACGTGCCCCGGCACGATGAGTTCCCGCCGAGGCCACCGCAAGGGTTCGATGCCGTCCTGCCTCGGGAGCTGCAGCCTCCAGTGCTCGATTTCGCCGAGTCGATCGGCGCTGACCTCGAGACCATGCAGACACCGCCGATCGGCGATGCCGGGCTGGAATCCGCCGAAGAACTGCTCGATCCGATCGCGTACGTCGATCGCCTCGGAGCGCTCGCGCGAAGCGGTGTGAGCATCGCCGCGCACCACGCGCTCGCGACCCACGACGCGCCGATGCAGGCCAGCCTCATCGACGAGCGCGATCACTCTCCTCGTCCCGCCTATTGGGCGGCGCTCCTCTGGCGCAGGCTCATGGGCACCGCTGTGCTCGATTCGGGCTTGCACACCATCGACCGCCTGCACATCTACGCCCACGCGCTCCGCGGGCTACCCGAAGGCGTGGCCGCGCTCATCGTCAACACCAGCCCGACCATCACACGCCGGCTCGCAGTGCCGATCGATTGCGTGCGGTACACGCTCCGTGCGGATGCCTCCGAGGGAGGAGCTCTGCGCCTCAACGGCCGGTTGCTCAGCGTGAGCAGCGAGGGCTCGCTGCCGAGGCTCACTGGCCTGCCCACTCGCCGGGGTCCACTGACCTTCACGCCGCGCTCGATCACCTTCCTCGCCTGCCCCGATGCCAGACAGGCGCCATCATCGACATGAGCCGACCGCGCGGGACCCCGTGCCGAGCGAGTTCTCGTGTGTGATGCTGAGAGCACGGGGGAGAGTGAATGAAGCCGATCGCGAGGTTTCCCGGCAACCGCAGGGTCATGCGCCTGTTCGTGGCGTTCTTCCGCGCGGGTCTCGGATTCCTCTTCTGCGGGCGTCTGGCGATGGTCGAGCATCGGAGCATGCGGAACGACGAGCTTGTTCATCGCACCGTGCTCGAAGTGATCGGTTCCGACGCCCCGGGCTCCGTTCTGGTGGTCGTCGGCTCGGGAACTGATTCCCGGTGGTGCGAGCACCTCGCCGCTGAGCCGAGATGCCGCATCACTCTGGGCTTCCAGTACCGGCGCGCAGCACGGGCCGAGCTGCTCAGCCACCACGAGAGCCGAGCGCTGCTCGCCGGCCACGCGGCGCGCAGCGCGCACCTCCAGCAGGGCGACCTCGATGCCTCGACCGAGAGCCTTGGCGCCTTCGGCCCTGAACCGCGCGTGGTGCGACTGAGTTGGCAGGCAACGGTCCGAACAGGCGCCCCGGCCATTGCGCCTGTGCTCACACCTGGCGGGTGACCCGCGAGAGTAGTCACGTCGCCGTCGACCCTGGTGATCCCGGTCGATTCCCAGACCTCGCGGCCCCGACGGCGGCCGCGGCCCAAGATTTCTCGCGTTGCGGCTGTACCAGGGCGACAGTGTGCAATATCGTATTGGTACGCTCAGTGAACCAGCTATCCGCTCAGTGAAACAACTAGCGGTCGTTGCGGGGTTCCCGGAGCGCCCCATGCCGGCCCTGCGGGTCGCCGGCCGCGGCTGGTCGACCAGCCACGCAACGACGCGGATTGGAGCAACGGATGACGCGACTGCTGCTGCGCGGAGGCGAAGTGATCACCTCCAACGAACGGTATCTCGCCGACCTGCTCATCGTCGACGGAACCATCGAGGCGATCGGCCGACCCGGCCAATGGGGTGTCGACGATGCCGACGAGACCGTCGACGCCGACGGCTGCCTCCTGCTCCCAGGCGGAGTCGACACGCACACGCACCTCGAGTACGTGGTCGCGAGCGGCAAGACCCGCACCGCCGACGACTTCGAGAGCGGCACGATCGCCGCCGCCTGCGGTGGCACGACCACCATCGTCGACTTCGTGCGTCCCCCGCAGGGCGTCGGGGTGTACGACGCCTTCCAACAGCGCCGAGCAGCGGCGGCGGCATCCTGTGTCGTCGATTTCGGGTTCCACCCGATCGTGCCCGCGAGCGCCGGCGATGACGACTCCTTCGACCAGCTGGTGCGACTCGCGCGCGAGGAAGGTGCGACCAGCTGGAAGTTCTTCATGGCGTATCCCGGCTCGATGGTCGATGACGACGTGCTCATCCGCGGGTTCCGGCTCGCCCGCGAGCACGGTGTGCTGCCGATGGTGCACGCCGAGAACGGGCATATGGTCGCCGATGCGATCGCCTCGCTCATCGAGGACGAGCGCTTCGAAGAGCACAATCACCTGTTCGGGCACCCGGCCTCCGCCGAGCAGGAAGCGGTCAACCGCGCCATCATGCTCGCCGAGCACGCTGAGAGCCCGCTCTTCATCGTGCACGTCTCCGCGTCGGATGCCGCAGAGGAGATCGCGAGGCACCAGGCTCGTGGTGTCGAGGTCATGGCGGAGACCTGCCCCCAGTACCTGGTCACGGGGTACGAGGACTACCGCGATCTCGGCTTCGGGGCGGCGGGCTACATCTGCTCGCCTCCCATCCGCGAGCGCGCCAATCAGGAGCGGCTCTGGCGCGCCGTCGAACAGGGCACGATCGCGACGATCGGCACCGACCACGCGGCGTTCACGCTCGCTCAGCCTGAGGGCCTGCCGCCGCAGAAGGCGGTCGGGCGCGGCCACTTCCCGTCGGTGCCGAACGGCGTGCCAGGCGTCGAGGAACGCCTCATGGTCATGTACGAGACGGGGGTGATGAGCGGTCGACTCTCCATCCACGAGTTCGTCGATCTCACCGCCACACGCCCGGCACAGCTCTTCGGCCTGGCACCGCGCAAGGGTTCGATCGCGCCCGGAGCGGATGCCGACATCGTGGTCTGGGATCCCAAGGCGTCACGCACCCTCGGCGTCGACACGCTGCACAGCCGCTCCGATTACTCGCTCTATGAGGGGATGACGGTCTCCGGCTCGCCGAGACTCGTCTTCTCACGGGGCGAGCTGATCGCTCGTGATGGCGAGCCGGTCGAGCCGCGCCCCGGCCGCGGGGAGTATCTGCCGCGGCAGCGGTTCGGCACTGCCGCAAGCGGATGGCGAGCCGCGCACGCCGCCGGCTGAAACCCCCGCAAGTCTCGCACTCGCAATGAGTGCTCCATCGAACCGCTTCATCGAACACTGCACCATCGCACACGACAAGTTAGGACGCTCCACTCATGCGCATGCCCCTCGGGATCCACCTCGGCGAACGCTTCACCCTCGATGAGACATGGGCGGCCGCCGACATCGCCGAAGAGTACGGTTTCGACTCCCTCTGGGTCGCCGAAGGCCGCCTCACCCGCGATGCGATCGGCATCATGGCGCTGCTCGCCGACCGCACGAAGAATGTGCGCATCGGTTCGGGCGTCGTGAACAACAAGACGCGCAACGCAGCGCTCATGGCAGTGACGTTCAAGACGCTCGACGAGATCGCGCCGGGCCGGATCATCCTCGGACTCGGCGCGTGGTGGGAGCCGCTCGCGACGAAGGTCGGTGAACCGCTGCGCAAGCCCGTCGCGTCGATGCGCGAGTACATCACGGTGCTGCAGTCGTTCTTCCGTAACGAGGAAGTCACGTTCGACGGCGAATTCGTGCACATGGATGGCGTGCGATTCGACCGCATGTACGCCGAGAACGTCGCCGTCGACATCCCGATCTACGCGGGGGCGGTCGGACCGCGGATGCTGGAGCTCGCCGGCGAGATCATGGACGGCGTCTACCTCGACTTCCTCCTGCCGGTGTCATACGTCGACTTCGCCAATGAGGCGATCGGCAAGGGTCTCGCGAAGCGCACCGACGGCAAGAACGCCATCGACATCACGCAGACCATCGCCGTTGCGGTCGACGACGACGACCCGCGCCAGGCCATCGACGCGTGCAAGAACTTCCTCACCATGTACCTCATGCAGCAGCCGCACATCGCGGAGCACGCGGGGGTCGACCCCGAGCTGGTCCAGCGGATCCAAGAGGTGGCGGGCTGGCCCGCGACGCCCGAAGACATCAAGCGCGCCATGGTCCTGCTGCCCGACGAAGCCGTGCACCGGGTGAGCGCGGCGGGTTCGAGCGCGCAGGTCGCGGCGAAGCTCGAGGAGTACCACGCCGCCGGTGTGCGTGTGCCCGTGCTGAACCCGCTCGGCGAGCGCAAGCTCGACACGATCGCGAGCTTGGCTCGCATCTTCAAGTAGTCTCGCCGAAGGAAAGGAGCAGCATCGTGGCAGGCGACCTCGGTCTCGTGCAGAAGACCGTGCACATCGTGCGCATCATCGCGTCGAATGCGCAGGGCATCGGTCTCTCGGATCTCTCGCGCGACTCGGGCATCTCGAAGGCGACCTGCCACCGCATCCTCTCCGCGCTCGAGCGAGAGGGGTGGCTGGTCTCCGACCCAGAGACCCGACGTGTGCGCCTCTCGCTCGACCTGGCCTTCATGATCGACGGGCTGCGCACCGACGGCTCTGTGCTCGAGTACACCAAAGAGGTGCTGCGGGAGCTCACGGAGGCGACTCGCGAGACCTCCGGGCTCGACCGGCTCTCGGGCGCCTCGGTCGTGGTGCTCGCGCAGGTGCCCGGTCCCCACATCATCGGTCACGCGCCGCGCCCGGTACCGCGAACGCTGAACGCCTGGCGCACCTCGACCGGCCGAGCGCTGCTCGCGTGGAACGACGCCGAGCCGCTCAAGGAGACCATCGAAGCCGATCTGAGCACACCGCCCGCGACCCGCTTCCACTCCTTCGACGAGGTGCGCGCCGAACTCGAGCAGGTGCGGATCCGCGGATACGCGTATACGCGCGACGAGCTCGAAGACGGATTGACCGCTGTGGCGGCGCCGGTGCGTGTGGGCGACCAAGTGCCGTACGCGGTCTGGATCAGCGGCCCGAGCTATCGGGTCACCGAGGATGTGCTCCCGGTGGTCGCGGAATCGGTGATGGATGCTGCGAACCGCCTCGGACGACTGTTGTCGACCGGAAGCGGCGTCTCGCTCGGCATGACGAATCCGGTGTTCGCCGGCTGATCGTCAGCCGCCACGCTGTACCGCGGACCACCCGGCGTTCGTGCGCCACGGCACGCCTGTGGGGAGCTCGACCGAGTCCGGCCGTTTCGCACGCTCTCCACAGCCGCTGCTCGGGCTTTCGCGCCAGGGTCTACGACGCCTTGGTGAACGCCTGACGGCACCTGCTGGAACGCGACGGAAATACAAGTTCGAAAAATTTCCGGCCTGCCGTAGACGTATCACTCAATGAACCGCTATTTTACTGAGTGAACCAACACCAATGAAGGATGAGGTTGCAGTGGCGTTGAGAGAATCACTCGCATACGCGGAGACGCCGACCCGCGCAGTCGCCACCAACGCGGCGAAGGCGAAGCAGCGGCAGCCGCGCCGTGTGAGCAGACAGGTCGCCCGCAGCGCTGCGGTCGTCGTCGGAATCCTCGTCGGAGCAGTGGCGCTCTGGGAGGGCTACAAGGCGATGGGCCAGCTCACGGGAGACGTGATCCCGTTCACGAGCATTCCGCTGCCCGTGTCGTCGTCGGACTACGCGATGCCGCACATCTGGGTCATCTTCGATGCGCTCATGCAGCCGGCGAACGCGGGCACCACCCAGTCGCTGCTGGTGTACTACCTCGACCAGACCAGCGTGACGCTCCGCGAAGCGGGCTATGGCCTCGTCATCGGAGCCCTCATCGGCGTGGTGCTCGCGGTCGCGCTGCGCGAGGTGCAGTTCCTCACTCGCGGCGTGCTGCCCTGGCTCGTGATCTCCCAGACCATCCCGCTCGTGGCGCTCGCACCGATCATCGTGGTCTGGGCGGGCAGCGCCGGGATGCCGAGCTGGATCGCCGTCACCGTCATCGCCGCGTACCTCGCGTTCTTCCCGGTGACCGTGAACATGCTCACCGGACTGAACGCCATCGACCCGATCCATGACGAGTTCATGCAGTCGATCAACGCTCCGCGGTGGTTCACGCTGCTGTTCGTCCGGTTCCCAACGGCGCTCCCGAACCTCTTCACCGGGTTGAGGCTCGCCGCGACCGCGTCGGTGATCGGCGCAATCGTCGGTGAGCTCTCCGCAGGCACCGGGCTCGGCATCGGCCGCGCGATCCTCACGGCCGCCTACTACTACTCCAACGCCCCAGAAAACCTATTCGCCGCGGTGCTGATCGCCTCGCTCGCCGGTGTCGTATTCGTGCAGGTGATCACGATCGTCGAGGCGATCGCGCTCAGGAAGAGGACCAACTGATGACTATCAACACCCCGGTCACCGATGCCCGGCCCGCGATCTCCCTGCGGAACGTCACGAAGACCTTCGACGCGGGCGGCGGGCTCGTGCACGCGCTGGACGACATCGATCTCGACATCGCGCCAGGAGCGTTCGTCTCGCTGCTCGGACCGTCGGGCTGCGGAAAGAGCACACTGCTTCGCGTCATCGGCGACCTGGTCAAGCCGACCGAGGGCGTCGTCGAGGTCAACGGGCGAAGCGCGGAAGCCGCGCGAAAGGCCCGCGAGTACGGCATGGCCTTCCAGGCGCCCGGACTCATGGACTGGCGCACCATCCGTCGCAACATCGAGTTGCCCCTGCAGGTGCAGGGCGTGCCGCGCAACGAGCGCCGCGCTCGCGCCGAGGAGATGCTCGAGCTCGTGCGACTCACCGGTTTCGAGAACCACCGGCCCCGTCAGCTCTCGGGCGGCATGCAGCAGCGCGTCGCGATCGCGCGTGCGCTCGCGTTCCAGCCGAAGCTGCTCCTCATGGATGAGCCGCTGGGCGCGCTCGACGAGATGAACCGCGAGTACCTGCAGCGCGAGCTGCTCCGCATCTGGCGCAGCACGGGAACGACCATCGTGTTCGTCACGCACAGCGTGTCGGAGGCGGTGTTCCTCTCGACCGAGGTCGTCGTCATGTCGCCGCGTCCGGGACGCATCGCCGACCGCATCCCGATCGACTTGCCCTACCCGCGCACCGACGAGACCCGCATGACTGAGGAGTTCTACCACGCGGAGTCCCGGGTTCGCACAGCGCTGCACTCCGTGCTCGAACCGGTGCAGGTGGGCTGATGACTCAGCTCAGCGTCGCCGCACCCGTGCGGCTCAGCATCCGCGGCAACGTCGTTCGGGCGGTGTACCCGGCGGTGCTCGTGGGCGCGGTCATCCTGATCGCGTGGGAGCTGGCCGTGCACTTGTTCAACATCCAGCCGTACCTGCTGCCCGCTCCCAGCGCGATCGTCGCGGAGTTCGGGAAGAGCTTCTCCACGATCGCATCCGCAGCGCAGATCACCACGATCGCCGTCATCGGTGGCGCCCTGCTCGGCGCGGCGACAGGGGTCATCGCGGCCTTCATCGTCGCGCTGTTCGAGAAGTTCGCGAACACAGTGCTCGTGCTCGTCGCGATCCTCAGCTGCGCGCCCGTGGTCGCGCTCGCCCCGATCTTCAACGCCTGGTTCGGCGCGACGAGCCTGATGTCGAAGATCGCGGTGGCCGCCATCATGGTGTTCTTCCCCGTCATGGTCGCCACCACCAAGGGCCTGCTCTCGGTGCACCCGCTGCACCGAGAGCTCATGGAATCGCTCTCCGCGAGCCGGTTCCAGCTCATGGTGTGGGTCCGCATTCCCGGCGCGGTGCCGTCGCTCTTCGATGGCATGCGCGTGGGCGCGACGCTCTCGGTGATCGGCATCATCGTCGCCGAGTACTTCGGCGGCACGGCGAACGCACTGGGCGTGCTGATCGCCAACAGCGCCGCGCTGTCGCAGTTCCCCCTCACGTGGGCCGCGGTCGCCGCCGCAAGCCTGCTCGGGCTCGTCGTCTACGGGGCCGTCATGCTCATCGAACGGCTCGTGGCGCCCTGGCGCTTCACGCCCGCCAGCCGATAGCACCGGCATCCGTCGCACGACGAACCCGCCGCAAGTCCCTTCACCCGCAAGTCCCTTCACCCGCAAGTCCCTTCACCCGCAAGTCCCTTCACCCCGCAATACCCTTCACCCCACCAATCAACCCAGGAGAACCAATGCGATTCACCACTCTTGCGAAGCGCGCCGCGGCACTCGCTGTCGGTACGGCGCTCTTCGCATCACTGGCCGCCTGCAGCGGCATGGACAGCAACAACTCGGCTGCACCGGTCAACGAAGACTGTGAGCAGACCGACAAGGTCACCGTTGTACTGCAGTGGGTGACCCAGGCCCAGTTCGCCGGCTATTTCGCGGCGCAGGATCAGGGCTTCTACGCCGACCAGTGCCTCGACGTGACGGTGCAGGAGGGCGGCACCAACGTCGTTCCCCAGCAGGTGCTGGCCTCGGGCAATGCGCAGTTCGCGGTGAGCCACGTCACCAAGAGCATGGCTTCCCGTCAGGAGGGCGCCGACGTCGTGAACATCGGCCAGGTCTTCCAGCGCGGCGCGTACCTGCAGGTCGCCTGGGCCGACTCGGGCATCGAGAGCCTCGAAGACCTCAAGGGCACCACGATGGGCAGCTGGGGCGGCGGCAACGACCTCACCCTGTTCTCGGCGCTTCGCGCATCCGGAGTCGAGCCCACGACCGACCTCAACATCGTGCAGCAGCCGTTCGACATGGCCATGCTGCTGAACCGCGAGGCCGACAGCGTGCAGGCGAAGACCTACAACGAGTTCGCGCAGCTGCTCGAGACGGTCAACCCGGCCACCGGCGAGCTCTACCAGCCTGAGGACTTCAGCGTGCTCAACCTTCAGGACCTGGGCTTCCAGAGCCTCGAAGACGGCATCTACGCCCGTGGCGAGTGGCTCGGCGAAGACGGCAACGAAGACATCGCCACGCGGTTCCTCGCGGCGAGCTACGAGGGCTGGATCTACTGCCGCGACAACGCCGATGCCTGTGTCGACCTGGTCGTGTCGAAGGGATCCGCCCTTGGCAAGAGCCACCAGGCCTGGATGATGAACGAGGTCAACGCGCTCATCTGGCCGAGCCCAGAGGGAATCGGGCACCTCGACGCGGCCGAGTGGGACAAGACCATCGAGATCGCCATGGCCGGCGAGGTGCTGAACTCGGCACCGGATGCCGACGCCTACCGCACCGACCTCAGTGAGGCCGCGCTCGAGATCCTCAACGACAAGGGCCTCGACGTGACCGGTGAGAACTGGAAGCCCGCCAAGGTCGAGCTCAACGAGGGCGGCAAGTAAGCCGCCCTCGGGTGCCCGCCGGTCACGCGGCCGGCGGGCACCCGCCCCAGCCACCCCCTGCGAATCGGAGAGAGACATGACAACGAGCACCGCGTTCACCATCGCGTGTGCCCAGACCGACCCTGTGATCGGCGACCTGGACGCCAATCGCGAAATGACGGTCGCAGCGATTCACGAGGCCGCCGATGGCGGTGCGAAGCTCGTGGTGCTCCCCGAGTGCGCGACGGGCGGCTGGGCCTTCACCGGCATGGACGAGTCGCTCGCGGCCGCCGAGAGCGTCGTCGACGGGCCGACCATCGCCGCATGGAAGGCCGCTGCGCGCGAGCGCGACATCTGGGTCTGCGGCGGCTTCGGGGAGCTGGCCGACGACACGGTCTACAACAGCGCCGTGCTCATCAGCCCCGACGGCGTCGAATCGGTCTACCGCAAGGTGCACCTCTGGAACACCGAGAACAACGCTTTCACCCCCGGCAACCTCGGGTTCCCAGTCGTCGACACCCCGCTCGGCCGAATCGGCATGATCATCTGCTACGACGCCTGGTTCCCCGAGAGCATGCGAAGCTGCGCACTGCAGGGCGCCGATCTCGTGCTGGCGCCGAGCGACTGGGTGCCGAACCCCGGCCAGCAGGACATGCCCTCGCTCGCCAACATGATGACGATCGCCGGCGCCCACTCGAACCAGGTCTACGTCGCCGCCGCGAGCAGGGTCGGCGTCGAGCGCGGCCAGCGCTTCATCGGCGAGAGCGTCATCGCGGGACACGACGGCTGGCTGCTCGCCGGGCCCGCACCGGCGCACGAGGCGATCATCTTTGCGGAGATCGACCCGATCGGGTCGCGCCAGGAGCGCCGCGACAACATCTTCAACCGTCCTCTCGGCGATCGTCGCCCCGAGGCATACGCGCAAGGCTAGTAAGGAGCAGTGCAGTGAGCATCACAGTGCGCAAGATCGTGCGGCATAGGGAAGAGACTGTGCGGGAGATGGGCCAGGACCTCACCTCGACGCACGTCGTGGCGTGGGTGGCCGCCGTCATCGAGAACCCGTACCCGGAGGGGTACGTGCAAGACCTCGTGACCACGGCCGACGAGATCGGTCAGGAGATCGGTGCGCTGCTCGGACCCCCCGTCGTCGAACTGCTCGGCGAGCCCGTAGAGGCATTCGGCAAGGCGGCGCTCGTGGGTCTTGACGGTGAGGTCGAGCACGGCTCGGCGCTCATCCACAACCTCCGCTTCGGCAACGAGTTCCGCAACGCAGCCGAAGGCACTGAACTGCTGCCGGCCGCCGAGAAGGTCGGCCCGACCGGGAGCGCCATCGATGTCCCGCTGAAGCACAAGCTCGACGCGAAGACCCGTTCGCACCACCAGACGATCACCATCGTGATCCCCGACGCGCCCCGTCCGCGCGAGATCGTCGTCGCCTGCGTCGCGAGCAACGCCGGCCGCCCGCTGGCGCGCCTCGCAACGTTCGGCGCCGAGGTCGCAGAGGTCTCGGCATGACCCTCATCGGCGAGCCGGCCACCGCTTCCAGCAACAGCACGTGGGGCACCGAGCGCATCATCGAATCGGATATGCGCTACGTCATCCGCTCGTGGTCGCAGCAGGGCAAGCCCGCTCAGGCCGCCATCGCTCGCGGCGAGGGCAGCTGGTTCTGGGACACGGACGGCAAGAAGTACCTCGACTTCCAGTCGCAGCTCGTGAACATGAACCTCGGCCACCAGCACCCCCGCCTGGTCGAGGCGATCGTGCGCCAGGTTCGTGAGATGGCCTACATGGGCCCCGGGTTCGCCGTTCAGGTGCGCGCCGAGTTGGGCGAGTTGATCGCCGAGATCGCCCCCGGCGACCTGAGCATGAGCTTCTTCACCACAGGCGGCGCCGAGGCGAACGAGAACGCGGTGCGCCTCGCGCAGCACGTCACCGGGCGCCCGAAGGTCATGGCGCGGTATCGCTCGTACCACGGTGCGACGGCCGGGGCGCTCAGCCTCACCGGCGACCCGAGGCACCACCACAACGGGCCCGGCGTGCCCGGTGTCGTGCGGTTCCACGACCCGTACACCTACCGCACGCCCTCTGGCCAGGAGCCCGAGAACTGCCCGGTGTGCCAGGGAGCGCCACACCTCGAAGAGGTGCTGCAGTACGAGGACCCGAACACGATCGCGGCGATCATCGTCGAGACCGTGACCGGCACCAACGGCCTCATCGTGCCGCCCGACGGCTACCTGCAGTCCGTGCGTGAGGTCGCCGACAAGTACGGCATCTTCCTGATCACCGACGAGGTCATGGCCGGCTACGGTCGCACCGGCGAATGGTTCGCGTTCAACCACTGGGGCATCGTTCCCGACATAGTGACGAGCGCCAAGGGCCTCAACTCGGGATACGTGCCGCTCGGCGCGATGACCGTCGGCGATCGCGCCCGTCAGTGGCTCAACCAGAACAAGTTCTGGGGCGGCCAGACCTACGCCGGTCACCCGCTCGCCTGCGCGAGCGCGCTCGAGTCGCTCAAGATCATGCAGGACGAGCACATCCTCGAGAACGTGCGCACGCAGGGCGCCCGCCTCGACGCGGGTCTCCGCAAGCTCGCCGAGCGCTACCAGATCATGGGCGATGTCAGAGGCAAGGGTCTCTTCTACGGTGTCGAGTTCGTCACCGACCGCGCGACCCGCGAACCTCTCGTGCCGTTCGGCGCTGCCGGAGCGGCCGCGGCGCCGATGCAGCGCATGGTCGCCGAGGCCTGGGAGAAGGGCCTCTATCTGAGTGCGAACAACAATGTGCTGCGGTTGACCCCGCCCCTGATCATCACCGAAGACGAGATCGACTTCGCTCTCGAGATTCTCGATGATGTCATCGGTGCGGCGAACGCGCGAGTGCACGGTCCCGCATCGCAGTGAGTGAAAGGAATGCTGTGAAAGCCGCAGCCGTACAACTGACCGTCGGCCATACCCGTGAGGAGGCCATCGACCTCGCTGAGGAACTGATCCGCGAGGCCGCCGGCCAAGGCGCGAGCCTCGTGGTGCTGCCGGAACTCTTCGCTGTGCCCTTCGTGCAGCCCGAGCCCGACCCCGAGTACTTCGTCTACGCGGAAGGCCTCGAGGACGGCCCCTCGAACTCGATGGTGCGCCGGGTCTCGGAGGAACTCGGCATCACGATCGTCTCCTCGATCTTCGAGGGCCGCTCGACGCCAGGCGTGTACGGAAACACGGCCGCCACGTATGTCAAGGGCGAGCTCAAGCAGGTGTACCGCAAGTCGCACCTGCCGTTCTCGAACGGCTTCCCGGAGAAGTACTACTTCCGCCCTGGTGATGAAGCCCCGTCGGCGGTCGACACCACGGTCGGACGGGTGGGCACCATCATCTGCTACGAGCGCCACTTCCCAGAGCTCGGTCGCGCGGTCGCCCTCGACGGCGGCATCGTGCTGAGCGTCCCGGTCGCCTGCGCGAGCGCACCCATGAAAGAGGTGTTCCAGCTCGAACTGCGCGCCCAAGCGGTCGCGAACGGGTTCTACGTCGTGTGCGCGAACCGCTCCGGGCTCGAGATCGTGAAGGACTACTTCGGCACCAGTGCCGTGTACGGGCCGAACGGCGAAGTGCTCGACCAGATCGACGACGGCGCCGGCATCGCCATCGCCGAGATCGATCCCGAACTGGTGGCGCGCACGCGCCGCACTCGTCCCTTCCTGCGCGATCGGCGACCGGACATGTACCCGTCGCTCGTGCTCGACGCGGCGAGCTGAACCGCGCCGGCCGGCTTCGCGACCAACGGAGAGGCCGGTGCATATCGACGGGCGGATGCCGCAGACACGACTCTGCGGCATCCGCCCGCTCTCTCGCTAGGCTGTGCGCGAGTCCCATCGACGGGACGGAGCAGGAGCCGCTATGTCCGAGCTGTCTCGCAGCCCGCTGCACGCGCTGCACGAGGCCGCCGGTGCGCAGTTCACCGAGTTCGCCGGGTGGAGCATGCCCCTCCGTTTCGGCTCTGAGCTCGCCGAGCATCGGGCGGTGCGCGAGACGGCCGGCATCTTCGACCTCTCTCACATGGGCCAACTGCGAGCGGTCGGTCCGGATGCCGGGCGCATGCTCGATCACGCACTCGCCGGCCGCATCTCGCAGCTCGAGCCCGGCAGAGCGAAGTACACGCTGCTGCTCGCACCTGACGGCGGCATCCTCGACGATCTCATCGTCTATGCCCAGGCCGCTGATGACTTTCTCATCGTCGCGAACGCGTCAAACCGCGGCACCGTCTCTGCCGAGCTGTCCCAACGCGCGCGAGACTTCGAAGTCGTCGTCCGCGACGAGTCCGACGACGCCGCCCTCATCGCCGTGCAGGGGCCGGCTTCACGCGCCGTGCTCGGAGCCGTGACCGGGCTCGATGCGGCGCGGCTCGACGACCTGCGCTCGTACCGGGCGGCATCCATTCCGTTCGGCGATGGCGAGCTCTTCGCGGCTCGCACGGGCTACACGGGCGAAGACGGCTTCGAACTGTACATGCCGGCCGAAGACGCCGAGAGAGTCTGGACGGCCATCACGGATGCCGGTGAACCGCTCGGGCTGGTGCGCTGCGGTCTCGCGGCCCGCGACAGCCTGCGCCTTGAGGCGGGGATGCCGCTTTACGGGCACGAGCTCACTCGCGAGGTGCTGCCGCAGCAGGCCGGGCTCGATCGAGTCGTCGCACTCGACAAGCCCGGGGGATTCGTGGGCGACGAGGCCGTGCGCAAGGGGCCGCCGGAAGGCGCTCGCGTGCTCGTGGGGCTGCACGTCGAGGGGCGGCGGGCCGCCCGTGCCGGTTCCCCGGTGCGCCACGGCGACCGCGAGATCGGAGAAGTCACCTCCGGAATGCTCTCGCCGACGCTCGGCATGGCGATCGCGCTCGCCTATGTCGACCCGCGGTTCGCGGTGACAGGCACGAACCTTGAAGTCGGCATTCGCTCCTCGCTCGCCGCAGCCTCCGTGTGCGAGCTCCCGTTCTACCTCAGAAAGGCCGCAGCATGAGCAACCCCGATGACCTGCGCTACACCGCTCAGCACGAGTGGCTCCGCATCGAGGGCGACGAGGTGACGATCGGCATCACTGACTACGCCGCCGAGCAACTGGGCGATGTCGTCTTCGTCGAG
The DNA here is from genome assembly GCF_029952955.1 of Ruicaihuangia caeni. Lineage (GTDB taxonomy): Bacteria > Actinomycetota > Actinomycetes > Actinomycetales > Microbacteriaceae > Ruicaihuangia > Ruicaihuangia caeni. The sequence goes on from NZ_JASATX010000006.1 coordinate 42,136, forward strand.
CTTCCCGAGATCGGCGCACGCGTCGAGCGCGGGGCGGTCGTCGCCGAGGTCGAGTCGACGAAGTCGGTGGGCGAGGTGTACGCCCCGGCCGCGGGCGAGGTCGTCGCCCGTCATGATGACGTCGTCGACGCGCCTGAGAGCATCAACGGCGACGCGTTCGAGGCGTGGCTCTTCAGATTGCGAGTGGACGATCCTGCCTCGCTCGAAGGCTCCGGGCTGCTTGACCGAGACCAGTACCTCGCGCAATTGGGCGGCTGAACGCATGGCGGTGCCCTTCGAAGACCGTCACATCGGCATCGACCCCGACGCCGAACGCCGGATGCTGCACGCCGTCGGCTATGACTCGGTGCAGGCGCTCATGGACGCGGCGGTGCCTGCTTCGATTCGAAGCGCACCGTCCCGGTCGCACATCCCAGCGGGCACCGAGAGCGAGGTGCTCGCCGAGCTGCGGCTGCTCGCCGAGCACAACACCGTGCGACGCTCGCTCATCGGCCTCGGCTACTACGGCACTGTCACCCCTGCCGTGATCCAGCGCAACGTGCTCGAGAACCCCTCCTGGTACACCGCCTACACGCCCTACCAGCCCGAGATCTCCCAGGGCCGCCTCGAGGCGCTGCTGAACTTCCAGACCATGGTCGCCGACCTCACGGGCCTCGCGATCGCGAACGCCTCCATGCTCGATGAGGCCACCGCAGTCGCCGAGGGCATGCTGCTCGCGCGCCGTGCCTCGAAGACGGCGAGCGATGTCTTCGTGGTGGATGCCGACGCGCTGCCGCAGACGAGGGCCGTGCTGAAGACGAGGGCAGCGCCGGTCGGCATCCGGCTGGTCGAACTCGACCTCGCCGCGACCGACGCCGACGACCTGCCCGAGGCGTTCGGAGTGTTCGTGCAATACCCCGGCGCATCCGGGCGAGTGTGGAACCCCGCCGACATCATCGCGAACGTGCAGTCCCGAGGCGGGCTCGCGGTCGTTGCGGCCGACCTGCTCGCGCTGACGATGCTCACATCGCCGGGAGAGCTCGGTGCCGACGTCGCCGTCGGCACGACGCAGCGCTTCGGCGTGCCGATGGGGTTCGGCGGTCCGCACGCCGGCTACATGGCCGTGCGAGCCGGGCTCGAGCGTCAGCTGCCCGGCCGCCTGGTCGGCGTATCGCGCGACGCCGACGGCGACCCCGCCTATCGACTCAGCCTGCAGGTGCGCGAGCAGCACATCCGACGCGAGAAGGCCACCTCGAACATCTGCACCTCGCAAGTGCTGCTCGCCGTCATGGCATCGTCATACGCGGTGTATCACGGTCCTGACGGCCTGCGAGGCATCGCCGAGGCGGTGCATCGGCAGGCGACAGGGATCGCCGCGAGGCTCGCAAAGGCCGGGCACGAGGTGGTGCACGACGCGTTCTTCGACACGCTGCGCGTCCGAGTGCCCGGCCGTGCCCGCGCGATCACGGCGGCAGCGTTGGAGCGAGACCTGCTGCTGCTCGAGGTCGACGACGACACGGTCGGCATGAGCTTCGACGAACACACCCTCGAACGGTTGCCAGGCAGCGATGTCGAGGCGGCGCTCGCCGAGGTGTTCGACCTCGACGAAGGCTGGGCCATCGCGCTCGACAGCGCGATCCCCGAGGGTCTGCGCCGCACGAGCGAGTACCTCACGCATCCCGTCTTCTCATCGCATCGGAGCGAGACCGCGCTCATGCGCTATCTCAAGCGGCTTGCCGATAAGGACTACGCGCTCGACCGGGGCATGATTCCGCTCGGCTCCTGCACCATGAAGCTCAACGCCGCCACCGAGATGGCAGCGATCAGCTGGCCCGAGTTCGCCGGCCTGCACCCGTTCGCGCCTGTCGCCGACGTCGAAGGCTCGCTCATCCTCACCAGCCACCTCGAGCAATGGCTTGCGATGCTGACCGGCTACGACACCGTGTCGCTGCAGCCCAATGCCGGCAGTCAGGGCGAGCTGGCCGGGTTGCTCGCGATCCGGGGCTACCACCGCTCGCACGGCGATGAGCAGCGCGACGTGTGCCTCATCCCGTCGAGCGCCCACGGCACCAACGCCGCCTCAGCGGTGCTGGCCGGCATGCGCGTGGTGGTCGTCGCGTGCGATGAGCTCGGCAACGTCGACCTCGCCGACGTGCGGGCGAAGATCGCCGAGCATGGCGAGCGCCTCGCAGTGCTCATGGTGACCTACCCCTCCACGCACGGGGTGTACGAGCACGACATCAGGGAGATCGCGGATGCCGTGCACGAAGCGGGCGGGCAGGTGTACGTCGACGGGGCGAACCTCAACGCGCTGCTCGGCCATGCGCGCTTCGGCGACTTCGGCGGCGATGTCTCGCACCTCAACCTGCACAAGACGTTCTGCATCCCGCACGGGGGTGGGGGCCCTGGAGTGGGCCCGGTCGCTGCGAAGGCGCACCTTGCGCCCTTCTTGCCGGGGCACCCTCTGGCGCAGAGCGCACAGCATCCGGCCTTCGACATGCGCACCGGAACGGTCGGCGCGTTCCGGCACGGAGCGGGGCCCGTGTCGGCCGCCCCCTACGGGAGCCCTTCGATACTGCCGATCAGCTGGGCGTATGTGCGATTGATGGGCACCGAGGGCCTCGCCCGGGCGACCGGCGCAGCCGTGCTCGCAGCGAACTACATCGCCTCGCGACTGCGCCATGAGTATCCGATCCTCTACACCGGCGAGCACGGCCTCGTCGCGCACGAGTGCATCCTCGACCTTCGGCCGCTGCGGGCGGCGACGGGCATCACCAACGACGATGTGGCGAAGCGGCTGATCGACTACGGCTTCCACGCTCCGACCATGTCGTTCCCGGTCGCCGGAACGCTCATGGTCGAGCCGACCGAAAGCGAAGACCTCGCGGAGCTCGACCGCTTCATCGACGCGATGCTCCGCATCAAGCGGGAGGCTGAGCGCGTGGGTTCGGGGGAGTGGCCGCGCGACGACAACCCGCTGGTGAACGCGCCCCACACGGCATCCGCTCTGCTCCGCGAAGACTGGCGGCACCCGTACTCGCGCGAAGAGGCCGCGTACCCGGCCCAGTTCGACCGCAGCGGGGGAGTGCGAGCGAACGCTGTGCAGTCGAAGTACTGGCCCCCGGTGCGTCGGGTCGACCAGGCGTGGGGCGACCGCAACCTCCAGTGCGCCTGTCCGCCGCCAGAAGCGTTCGCCTGAGGCGTTCGCTCCCGCAGTCAGGGAAGGACTCGCAGACGCCTGAAACGGCGATGCGTCAGGAAGGAAGACCGAACAGGTCGGGGAAGGTCGCGGCGGCCCACGGATAGCCGATGAAGATCGCGGCATCGAGCAGCACATGGGCGATCACGAACGGCAGCAGCCGCCCGGTGCGCTGGTAGAGCCACCCGAAGAGCAGTCCCATGGCGAAGTTGCCGATGAAGGCGCCGAAGCCCTGGTACACGTGGTACGTCGCCCTGAGCGTCGCGCTCGTGAACACGATCGCCCACGAGCCCCAGCCGAGATCCCGCAATCGGGCGAAGAGGTACCCGATCGCGATCACCTCCTCGACCACGCCCGCCTTCACAGCGGCAAGCACCAGCACCGGCACCGTCCACCAGTGCTGATCCAGCGCGGTGGGAACCACGGTCGTCGTGAGCCCGAGCGCCTTGCCGCCCAGATACACGAACAATCCCGGCACGCCGATGGCGAGTGCGAGCCCCGCACCGCTGATGGAGTCCCGCATCGGATGGCGCGGATCGATGCCCAGTCGGCCGAGCCGCGGTCGCGTCGATGACCAGAGCAGCAGCACGACGAGCGCGACCGGCACGAGGTCGAAGACGATGCCGAGCACCTGGTAGATGAGGTCGAAGACTTCGCGATCGCTCAGCGAGCGGTTGATCGTGGCCGTCTGCCCCGACAGCGGTGTCGGCAGCGTGAGCCGGTAGGCGATCGACACCACGGCATATACCGCCGAGGCGCCGAGTGAGAGGCCCAGCACGATCAGCAGCTCGGCCCAGATCCGTCGTCGGCTGGATGCTGTGGTGTCGGCCGCGAAAGCGCGGATGCCGTGCCGCGAGCGTTCTTTCATCGCTTTGATGCTACGGGGCCGCGACGTGATGCTTCCATGCGCCATTGGTAATGGTTCTGCACGATTCGTGCAGAACTCGGCGATTCTCACAGGGATTCGCGGTGGCAGCGCACAAAATTCCTGAATCGGTTTCCACTCCATAACGTTTGAGTCATACGGTGTGGCGTTGGTGGTCCGATCTGTCTAGGGTCGGAGCCGAGCACGCAGCGGCGCGATAGTGCAATGCGCGTGCATACCTGCACAGGAGGAAAATTGAGATTCACGCGCATCGCGACGGCGGGGGTCGTCGTCGCCGCTGGAGCTCTCGTCCTCAGCGGCTGCACGCAGCCGTATGAGTCCGAGGTCGTCGAAGGCACCGAGATCACCATCGCCTACAACGAGAGCTTCTTCCACTTCAACGATGACAGTGGCGCCGGCAACAACACCGCGAACGGCAACGTCAAGTACATGGTCGACACCATGTTCTACTACTACGACGACGAGCCGAAGGTCGTCCGGAACACCGATTTCGGAACGTACGAGAAGACCAGCGATGACCCGCTGACCGTCGAGTACGAGATCAACGAAGGCGTGGTCTGGTCCGACGGCGTTCCCGTGAGCGGTGCCGACCTCCTGCTGCAGTGGGCGGCGATGTCGGGCAATGTCGAATCGGATGTCGCATTCGCGCCCGCCACCACCTCCGGACTGAGCCTGGTGACGGAGATCCCGGAGATCTCCGATCGTGGCATCACCCTCGTCTATGACGAGCCCTTCGTCGACTGGGAGCTCGCCTTCGATGTCGGCGTCTCTGCGCACGGCACCTACGCGCTCGCCTTCCCGGAGGAGTACGCCGACGTCCAGTCCGCTTGGGACGCCTACTCGGCATCCGGCGAGGAAGACGACTTCAAGTCGTACAGCGACGCCGCCAAGGCATTCGCCGAGGACGCCACGGATGCCGTCGTGACCGCGATCCAGGACGGCGACACCGCGACGATCGGTGCCCTCGCCAAGGCTTGGAACGAGGACTACGCCTACACGACGATGCCCGACAACCCGGCGAAGTTCCTGTCGAACGGTCCCTACGTGATCGACGAGATCGCTGAGGACGACTACATCACCCTCGCCGCGAACCCCCTGTTCACCTGGGGCCCGTCGCCGCACTTCGAGAAGATCACGATCCGCACGATCGCCGACTCGACCGCGGCTCTGCAGGCGCTGCAGAACGGTGAGCTCGATGTGTGGACCGGTCAGCCGACCGCTGACACCCTCGAGATCGCCAAGGGCATCGACGGCGCGCAGATCGAGCAGCGCCAGGAGGCCTCGTACGAGCACCTCGACCTGACCTTCAACAACGGCGGTCCCTTCGACCCGGCTACGTACGGCGGCGACAAGGACAAGGCCCAGAAGGTGCGCGAGGCGTTCCTGCTGACCGTGCCGCGTCAGGAAATCGTCGACAAGATCATCAAGCCGCTCGACCCTGAGGCCGAGGTCCGCAACTCGCAGATGATCATCCCGGGTGTCGAGGGCTACGACAAGATGGTCGAGGAGAACGGCTCCGCGACCTACGCCGAGGTCGACATCGAGAAGGCCAAGTCGCTGCTCGCAGAGGCCGGCGTCACCACGCCGATCGACGTGAAGTTCTGGTACCCGGAGGGCAACGTCCGCCGTGGCCAGGAGTTCGAGCTCATCGCAGCATCGGCTGCCCTCGCGGGCTTCAACGTCATCGACGACAGTGAGCCGAACTGGGAGTTCACCGACCCGTCGATCCACGCGATCAACCCGCACGACGTCGCGATCTTCGCGTGGCAGTCGGAGAGCCTGGCGATCTCCGGATCCGACCAGATCTTCGGCACCTACACCGACCCGCTGCTCAAGGGCGGCAACTACAACGGGTACTCGAACCCGGCGGTCGATGAGGGGCTCAAGGAGCTCGAGACGCTCACCGAGCCCGAGGACCAGCTCGCGGCGCAGATCAAGATCGAGCAGGCGCTGTGGGGCGACGCCTACGGCCTGACGATCTTCCAGTTCCCGGGTCTGCTCGTGTGGAGCGCCAACGTCGAGGGCGTATCGGCTATGCCGCTGAGCCCGACGTACCTGTGGAACTTCTGGGAGTGGACGCCGACCAAGGCCGGCGAGTAACCCCAGGCGCACGGGGCGCCCGCCCCGTGCGTTCCACCCGCGGGGGTTCCGGAATCGATTCCGGGACCCCCGCGTGCGTGAGCGTCGACGTGTGATTCCGTCGACGCGACGCTGACCCGGCGCGGCGCGGACGCTCCTGCAGCCGGGCCCTTGATACTCTGCGGCGACAACGAGGTTCGCCGAACGACCGAGAGGTGTCGTGTGCTGTCATTCGTGGTGAGGCGGCTGCTGGCCACCGTGCTGGTGCTCGTAGCGGCGTCATTCGTGGTGTACAACCTGACGGCCAACTACGGCGATCCGCTTGCCGATCTGAAGGGCAGCAAAGCGCCGAACCGGCAGGAGCTGATCGATCAGCGCATCGAGATGCTGAACCTGAACGAGCCGTCGATCGTGCGGTACGTGTACTGGCTCGGCGGGGCAGCGAAGTGCCTCATCGGCCAGTGCGACCTCGGCCAGTCGTACATCAGGGGCAACCAGCCGGTCACCGAGGCGCTCGCCTCGGCCGCCGGCTCCACCATTCAGCTGATCACTGTCTCGACGATCGTCGCGATCGTGTTCGGCGTGGCGGTCGGCATGATCACCGCGCTCCGCCAGTACAGCGGATTCGACTACACGGTCACGTTCTTCACCTTCGTGCTCTACTCGCTCCCCGTGTTCTGGGTCGCCGTGCTCCTCAAGGAGTTCGGCGCCATACGGTTCAACGACTTCATGGCGAATCCCGCGATTCCATGGTGGGGCTACGCCATCGTGGGTCTCATATTCGGCGTCACCCTCATGAGCATCGTGGGCGGCCCCTCGCGAACGCGGCTGCTCTCGTTCGGCATCGGCGCGGTGGCGAGCGTCGGCATCCTGCTGGTCCTCGTGCTCACCGGATGGTTCCAACGACCGACCGTCGGGATCATCGGCATCCTCATCACGGGCGCCGCCATCACCGTGGTGGTGAGCCTGCTGTCGACCGGTCTGAAGAATCGTCGCGCGCTCATGGCGGCGGGCGCCACCGTGGTCGTCTGGGCTGCGCTCTGGCAGCCGCTGCAGTTCCTCTTCTTCTACGTGCCGCAGTACTGGGTGCTCCTGGTGCTCGCGATCGTCGCGATCGGCATCGGCGTGCTCTCGGGCATGGTCTTCGGTCGCGACGACAAGCGCGAGCTCGCGCGCACGGCCGCGATCGTCTCAGTGCTGACCTACCTCGTCGTTGTGGTCGACCGGGTGCTGCTCGTGTTCCCCGACTACACGCAGCGCATCCCCCTCAAGAACGGCATCATCGCCACGATCGGCGCGACCACGCCGGGTCTGCGCGGCGACATCTGGTTCCAGATGCTCGACAGCTTCGCGCACCTCCTGCTGCCGACCATCGCGCTGACGCTCATCTCGTTCGCGGCCTACACGCGGTACGCCCGTTCGAGCCTGCTCGAGGTCATGAACCTCGACTATGTGCGCACGGCGCGCGCCAAGGGGCTCACCGAGCGCACGGTGATCATGCGCCACGCATTCCGCAACGCGATGATCCCCATCGCGACCATCGTCGCGCTCGACATCGGAGCGCTCATCGGCGGCGCGGTCATCACCGAAGAGGTCTTCGCGTGGCAGGGCATGGGGCAGCTCTTCGTCCAAGGGCTCGACCACACCGACGTGAACCTGGTGATGGGCTTCTTCCTGCTCACCGGCGTGGTCGCCGTCATCTTCAACATCCTCGCCGACATCGTGTATGCGGCCCTCGACCCACGGATCCGGGTGAGCTGACATGGCCAGAACCGACCGCACGCAAACCCCTCTCGGCGCAGGAACGGGCGCGACCGGCGCCATGCCGGGCGAACTCGGCGTCGAGGAGCGCGAACTCACCATCGAGCAGCGCCAGACCGCCGGCCTCAGCCAGGGCGCCATCATCCGCCGCCGCTTCTTCCGCCACCGCGCGGCCATGATCGCGCTCGCGGTGCTGATCATCCTGATCGTGTTCTCGTTCAGCTCCGTCGGCACCGTCATCGGCGGCACAGGGCGGCTCGCCGTCAACGCAGAAGGCATCCTCGCGCCCAATGGCTGGCGCGTGCCGGGCTGGTGGGACAAGGACTGGTACACGACCTACGGGCAGCTGAACCCGGGCGGTGCCCCGACCTGGGTGCTGCCATTCAACTTCGGCGAGTTCCCCTTCGGGCAGGACACCCTCGGGAAAGACATCTTCGCCCGCGTGATGCGCGGCATGCAGCAATCGCTCACGGTGATGTTCATCGTCGGCATCGTGTCGACGGTCTTCGGCATCGTGATCGGAGCCGTCTCGGGCTTCTTCCGCGGGTGGGTCGACTCGATCCTGATGCGCTTCACCGACGTGGTCATCATCGTGCCGATCATCGTGCTCGGCGCGATCCTGGGGCGCATCTTCGGCGGCAACGCCATCGTCCTGGGGCTGTTCCTCGGCATCATCTCGTGGCCCGGCATGGCCAGGCTCGTGCGAGGCGAGTTCCTCGGACTCCGCGAGCGCGAGTTCGTCGACGCCGCGCGGGTGGCGGGGGCGAGTTCGACCCGCATCATCTTCAAGCACATCCTCCCGAACGCGGTCGGCGTCATCATCGTCAACGCCACGCTCCTGATGAGTGCCGCGATCCTCATCGAGACGTCGCTCAGCTACCTCGGATTCGGCATCCAAGCGCCCGATGTCTCGCTCGGGCAGATCATCTCCGAGTACAAGGAGGCCTTCCGCACGAGGCCTTGGCTCTTCTGGTGGCCGGGCCTCTTCATCGTGGTGATCGCCCTGTGCATCAACTTCGTCGGCGACGGACTGCGCGACGCGTTCGACCCGCGTCAGAAGCGCATCCCGCGCCGCAACCGCCGGCGGTTCTTCGGCCTGGGCCGCACCAGCATCGCGGGCGGCACCGGCACGGCGGTCGGTACCAGCATCACCGACAAGCCGGTCGCCGATCCGGTGACCCGACCCAAGAAAGACACGCAGTGACGCCCGCCTCGGCGACGCAATGGCGGCTAGAGCGCAAGCACGATGACGCTCGCGATCAGAAGCACGACCAGCGCCACCGCCGTTCCGGCGTGCCAACGAGTGGAGTGCTCGGTGAGAGCGGTCGAGTCGCGGATGCCGTCGGCATCCGTCTCGAGCAGTCGCTCCCAGCGGCGGCGGACCACGAGCGCGGCGTGCCCCGAATCGGAGCGCGGTGCGTCGGCAGGTCGCACCGAGTCGCCGCGGTAGCTCGACTTCGGCAGGTGGCGGAGCTCGCCGCGGTTGGTGCTGATCGCCCCGAGCAGGCCCGGCGCGGGAGCCGACCACACGCTCACGCGCCGTTCGGCAGTCACGAGCGTGAGCGCGTATTGCGTCTCGACATCCGTGAGCGCACCCCACGGCACGACCTCCGTGCGCAGTACATTGCGCACCGTCAGCCCCTGATCGTCGACCGTGATGCTCGGGGCCCAGAACGCCGCCCAGGCGAGCACTCCGAGGAACGCCAACGGCACGATGTTCCACAGTTCCTCGCCGCTGCCGATCACGATGCCCACCGCGCCGACCGCGACCAACGCGATGACCGCGATCGCGATCACCCGCCCCACGCGCGAGACGATCGTGACGCGATCCCCGTCCGTTCGCCCCTGCTGCATGCCTCCATGCTCCCACGCGACGGCAGCGGGCGGCATCCGGAACAGGCGAAGGCAACCCCCATGGCTGAAGGGCGAAAGACGACGTGAACGCAACCGCGGTGACGAGCGACACACCGATCCTCGAGGTGCGCGACCTCGACGTCGAGTTCTGGGTCGATGGGCAGTGGATCCCGGCGGCCGAAGACATCACGTACACGCTGAACCCCGGCGAAGTGCTTGCGATCGTCGGTGAATCGGGCTCCGGCAAGTCGACCAGCTCGATGGCGCTGCTCGGCCTGCTGCCAGACAACGGGCGGGCCAGCGGCAGCGTCAAGCTCGAGGGCGAAGAGCTGATCGGAGCACCAGCGCCGCGCCTTCGGAAGATCCGGGGCGACAAGATCGCCGTCATCTTCCAGGAGCCCATGACGGCCCTGAACCCGGTGTATCGGGTCGGGTACCAGATCGTGGAGGCACTGCAGACCCACAACCCGGGCATGACCAAGGCGCAGGCCCGCACGCGCGCGCTCGAACTGCTGGGTCTCGTCGAGATGCCCGACCCGCAGAAGGCCTACGACTCCTACCCGCATCAGCTCTCGGGCGGTCAGCGACAGCGCGCCATGATCGCGCAGTCGATCTCCTGCGACCCAACGCTGCTCGTCGCCGATGAGCCGACCACCGCACTCGACGTCACGGTCCAGGCCGAGATCCTCGACCTGCTGCGCAACCTCCATCGCAGGTTGAACAGCGCCATCATCCTCATCACCCACGACATGGGCGTCGTGGCAGACCTCGCCGACCGGGTGATCGTCATGAAGGACGGGAAGACGGTCGAGCGCGGCGACATCGTCGAGGTGTTCCGCAACCCGCAGCATCCGTACACCCAGCAGTTGCTCGCCTCGGTGCCGCATCTGGGCCAGGGGGCGATTGGCGCGAGCGCGGGCGCCGGCACAGCCGAAGCGCTCACCGCGCCTGGTACGGGTGCCGCCACTGCCGCCGGCATGGCAGTCAGCGTCGAGGAGGTCTCCGGCGGCGCGGCAGCCCCCGCGCAGGTGAGCGAACTCGGCGACGCGCCCGTGCTCGAAGCAGCGAGGCGCAGGCCGGAGCCGTTCCTGGTCGCCCAGAACATCTCTATCGAATACCCCAAGCTCGGCCGGGTGCCTGCGTTCCGTGCGGTCGATGATGTGAGCTTCGAGATGCGACCCCGAGAGGTGCTCGGGGTCGTGGGGGAGTCTGGCTCAGGCAAGACCACCATCGGACGGGCGCTCGTGGGGCTGCTCCCGATCGTGGAGGGGACGCTGACGATCGGCGGCCAGAGCATGACCGGCGCCACCGCGAAGCAGTTGCGCGCCGTGCGCCGCTCGATCGGCATCGTGTTCCAAGACCCTGGCTCGTCGCTCAACCCGCGGTTCCCGATCGGTGAGAGCATCGCCGAACCGCTCCTGCTCAGCGGAGAGTTCTCACGCGCCCAGATGAGCGCGAGGGTCGAAGAGCTGCTCGACCAGGTCGAGCTGCCGAGGTCGTTCCGCAACCGGTACCCGCACGAGCTGTCGGGCGGGCAGCGTCAGCGGGTCGGCATCGCACGCGGGCTGGCGCTGCATCCGGCGCTGCTCGTGGCCGACGAACCGACGTCCGCGCTCGATGTATCCGTGCAGGCGCGAGTGCTGGAGCTCTTGCAGGAGCTGCAGCAGGAACTCGGCTTCGCCTGCCTCTTCATCAGTCACGACCTCGGGGTCGTCGACCTGCTGGCTGACAGGATCCTCGTCATGCACCGTGGCAAGATTGTGGAGCAGGGCACCAAGGACCAGATTCTTCGGAGCCCTCGCGAGGACTACACGCGCCGGCTCATCTCCGCGGTACCGCTGCCCGACCCGATCGAGCAGCGGAAGCGGCGCGAGGAGCGCGCCGCGGGCTGAGCGCGCTGAGCGGGCTGAGCGCGCTGAGCCCCGGGCCGGTCCCTGCAGGGCCGGCAGACGGCGGCGATGACGGCAAGCGATCGACGGAGCATCAAGGAATGACGCAGCGACGAACCGGCGCCGCTCGTCGGGCGGCCGCCGGGGCGGCTTCATTCTTGATCGCGGTGGCCGCGCTGGTGGGATGCACGCCGCAGGAGCGTCTCGTCGACGGCTCGACGGTCGTGGTCGAGCTGCCCGACAGGCTCAGCTCCGTCAACGCCGGCACCGGGCACGGGTCCACGCCCGCGAACCTCGCGGTCGCAGCGGCCACCGGCGGTGCCTTCGCCATCGCGCTGCCCGACGGGACGATCGAGCGGGACGAGTCGTTCGGCCGGATGGAGATCGTCTCCGATGACCCCTTCGCCGTGCGCTACGTGCTCGATGAGCGGGCGACATGGTCCGATGGCGTTCCAGTGACCGCCGCCGACCTTCTGCTCGAGTGGGCCGCCAACTCCGGTGCGGTCAACGAGCGGGGCCTCGACCGTGCCGACGCCATCGATTCCGAGAGCGGCGAGCCACTGCCCGGCCTCGAGGATGACGCGGTGTTCTTCGATCCAGCGCCGAACTCGCCGCTGCGGCAGGCCTCGCGCACTCCGCAACTGGTCGACGACGATGACAGGGCGTTCACCCTCATCTGGGACGAGCCCTTCGCCGATTGGGAGTTCGCTCTCGCGCCGAGCGTTCCGGCGCACGTGGTCGCGCACCTTGCGCTCGATGCCGAGATCGCGACGACGGATGCCGCTGCAGCGGCCGCGCAGCGCGTGGCAGACGCGATCCTCGCCGTCGCTGCGCCCGCTGTCGCCGAGCCGCCCGCCGATGACTCCGACGCGTCCGGCGCGTCCGACGCATCCGACGCATCCGACGATGACGTCGCGGGGGAGCGCGGTACCGACGACGCCTCCGCGGAGCTCGCCTCCATCGCGCGCGCCTGGAACACCGGGTTCGATCTGCGCGGCGATGGCGGCACCTCGGATGCGGATCCGATCTTCGTCTCGAGCGGCCCGTATCGCGTGTCGTCGGTTTCCGGCGGCGTGGCGACCCTGGTGGCGAATCGCGAGTACCGGGGTGACCGTCGCCCCGGTGTCGAGACCATCGAATTGCGCGCCGCGGGCGATCCGCTCGAATCGGTGCACGCGCTCGGCGCCGGCGAGGTCGACGTCATCGCCCCAGCCCCGAGCCGCGAGATCCTCGACGCGCTCGACGCCCTCGACGGCGTGGAGGTCGTGACGGGGCTCGATGGAATGTTCGAGCACCTCGACTTCCGATTCGCCAAGAGCCGCAACGGTGACATCGAGCGTCCCGAACTGCGGCGCGCGATCCTGTCGCTGTTGTCGTCGAAATCCTTGCTCGACGCGAAGGACTCCGGTGCGCCACCGGGCGCCGTGCATCGCGACTCGTTCGTGCTCGCGCCGGGTCAGCGAGGATACGACGCCGCTGTGGACGGCACCGCAGAGGCGCGTCCAGAGCCCCAGAAGGCCTCCCGGGTGAAGCGCGAACTCGCGGATGCCGGCATCGTCGACCCGGAGCTGTGCGTGCTGTTCGACCCTGCGAACCCGCGCCGATCAGCGGAGTTCGAGCATGTGCGTGCGACGCTGTCGCCGGCCGGCATCCGAGTCACCGACTGCTCCGACCCTGACTGGATCGAGGTGATCGGCGACCCGGGCGTGTGGGATGCGGCGCTCTTCGGCTGGCGTGCGACGAACCCCGGCGTCACCGGGCTCAGCACGCGATTGCATTCCACCGAGGGCGCCAGCAACTTCTCGTACTACGCCGACGACGAGGTCGACCGCCTGCTCGGGGAACTGCATGCGGCGACCGACGACGGCGACCGGCGCGACCTGCTGGTAGCCATCGACGAGCGCCTCTGGGACGACGCCTACGGTGTGCCGCTCTACCAGTATCCGGCGCTGGTCGCGCAGACGGATGCCGTGAGTGGCGTGACGCCCTCGCCGCTGCCGCAGGGGCTGCTCTGGAACGCCTGGCAGTGGATGCCCGGCTCGGCACGATAAAATCGCAGATCGCGGGCATCCCCGCCGCTTTCCCCGATCTTGAGGACACCCTCGCATGGCAATCGCCACCCGCTCAGATCTGCGCAATGTCGCGATCGTCGCCCACGTCGACCACGGCAAGACGACCCTTGTCGACGCAATGCTCCGGCAGACCAACTCATTCGACGCTCACGCCGCTGTCGACGATCGGGTGATGGACTCGGGCGACCTCGAGCGCGAGAAGGGCATCACCATCCTCGCCAAGAACACGGCGATCACCTACCGCGGCGAGCACTCGGGCGGCGATCCGATCACCATCAACGTGATCGACACGCCGGGCCACGCCGACTTCGGCGGTGAGGTCGAGCGAGGCCTCAGCATGGTCGACGGCGTCGTGCTGCTCGTCGACTCCAGCGAGGGACCGCTGCCCCAGACCCGTTTCGTGCTGCGCAAGGCGCTCGAGGCGAAGCTGCCCGTGATCCTCGTCGTCAACAAGACCGACCGCCCCGACGCGCGCATCGACGCGGTCGTCGGTGAGGCCACCGACCTGCTCCTCGGCCTCGCGAGCGACATCGCCGAAGACCACCCCGACCTCGACCTCGATGCGGTGCTCGACGTGCCCGTGGTCTACGCCTCGGGCAAGGCAGGGCGGGCGAGCACCGAGCGGCCCGCAGACGGGTCGCTGCCGGCGAGCGACGATCTCGAACCGCTGTTCGGCGCCATCCTCGAGCACATCCCTGCGCCCACCTACGACGATGAGCACCCGCTGCAAGCCTGGGTGACGAACCTCGACTCCTCGCCGTTCCTCGGCCGCCTCGCCCTGCTGCGGGTGTTCAATGGCACCATCCGCAAGGGCCAGACCGTCGCGTGGGTGCGGCACAACGGCGACGTCGCGAACGTTCGCATCACCGAACTGCTGAAGACGCAGGCGCTCGACCGCTACCCCGCCGAGAGCGCGGGCCCGGGCGAGATCGTCGCCGTGGCCGGTATCGAGGACATCACCATCGGCGAGACCCTCGCGGACGCCGACGACGTGCGGCCCCTGCCGAGCATCACGGTCGATGACCCCGCCATCTCGATGACGATCGGCACGAACACCTCGCCCCTCATGGGCAAGGTGAAGGGTCACAAGCTCACCGCGCGCATGGTGAAGGACCGTCTCGACCGTGAGCTCATCGGCAACGTGTCGCTCCGCATCGTCGACGTCGGCCGGCCGGATGCCTGGGAGGTGCAGGGCCGCGGGGAACTCGCGCTCGCGATCCTCGTCGAGCAGATGCGGCGCGAGGGCTTCGAGCTCACGGTCGGCAAGCCCCAGGTCGTGACGAAGACCGTCGACGGCCGGGTGCACGAGCCCTTCGAGCACCTCACGATCGATGCCCCCGAAGAGCACCTCGGGGCGATCACCCAGCTGCTGGCGGCCCGCAAGGGCCGGATGGAGGGCATGGCCAACCATGGCACCGGTTGGGTGCGCATGGAGTTCATCGTGCCCTCGCGAGGCCTGATCGGCTTCCGTAGCGAATTCATGACCATCACCCGGGGAACCGGTATCGCGAACGCCATCTCGCACGGCTACGGTCCATGGGCGGGCACGATCACGACGCGCAACAACGGCTCGATCGTGGCCGACCGCGCCGGCGTGGCGACACCGTTCGCGATGATGGCGCTGCAGGAGCGCATGACCTTCTTCGTGAACCCCACCGAGGAGGTCTACGAGGGCATGGTCGTCGGCGAGAACTCGCGCGGCGAAGACATGGACGTCAACATCACCAAGGAGAAGAAGCTCACCAACATGCGCTCGTCGACCGCTGACGAGCTCGAGAAGCTCACGCCTCCGCGCCAGCTCTCGCTCGAGGAATGCCTCGAGTTCGCGCGTGAGGACGAGTGCGTCGAGGTGACCCCCGAGAAGATCCGCATCCGCAAGGTCGAGCTCGACGCGACGGCCCGTGCGCGTGCAACGTCGCGCGCGAAGCGCCAGGAGGCGTGACGCTGCGGCATCCGTCGCTATGATTCGAGCGGATCGCCCCAGCGGCGACCGCAGTTTCCTGGCCGACCGAACCGCGGCGGCATGTCACCGAGGAGTTGTCTTGTCACGTCACCGTCCGCGCAGCGCCGTTGCTGCCGTCGCGCTCGCCGTGCTGCTCGCCCCCGCGCTCGCGGGGTGCTTCCAGAACCCTGTCGACGCCATCGTCGAGCGAGGGGTGGAGGAAGCGATCAAGGGCGCCACGGGCGTCGAGGTCGATGTGACGGGCGACGGCTCGTCAGTGCCCTCTGACTGGCCGACCGCCGTGCCGCTGCCTGATGGTTCGGTCTCTGACGGAGCCTCCATCACCACCGGCGGCTCGACGACCTGGACGGTCACCCTGCGGCCCCAGGGCGATGTGCCGACAGTGTTCGCCCAGGCGAGGGAGGCGCTGAAGGGTGCCGGCTTCGAGGAGACGTTCGTGACTGAGGCGCCCAACGACGCCTCCGGCATCTTCGGCGACGGCACGTACACCGTGCTGCTGACGGTGGCCGACAGCAGCGGCGGGACGGAATCCGTGTACGTGGTCTCCGAGGGCACAGGACAGTAACGCGCGCAATGATCCCGCGCGTGCACGAGGAGGCGCCCTTCAAGGGCCGGGTGCTGTTCGTGCACGCGCACCCGGACGACGAGACCATCTCATCGGGCGGCATGCTCGCCGCGCTCAGCGAGCAGGGCGTGCAAGTGAGCCTGCTCACCCTCACCAGGGGAGAACTCGGGGAGGTCATTCCCGAGGAGCTGCGGCACCTGCAGGGGTCGCCCGACCTCGCACCGCGCCGCGAGGCCGAGCTGCGAGCGGCGCTGCAGGCGCTCGGAGTCAGCGACCACCGCTACCTGGGCGAGCGCGACGCGCGGTGGGCCGACCTGCCACCCCGACGGTACGAGGACTCGGGCATGAGGTGGGCGGAGCCGGGTCGCGCTGAGCCGCTCGACGCGGTCTCGGCATCGTCGCTGTGCGGCGCTCCGCTCGCGGAGGTCGCGACCGACATCGCTGCCGCCATCGCGGCGTTGCAACCGGATGCGGTGGTGAGCTACGACGCCGATGGCGGCTACGGCCACCCCGATCACGTGCGAGCGCATCAGGCTTCACGGCTCGCGGCGGATGCCGCGGGCGTGCCGTTCTGGGTGATCGAGCCGGCTCGCGGCGAAGCGCCCGCAGCCGACGGCTTCGCGCAGCCGGTGCCGGATGACGCGGTGCCGATCGACGCTCGAGGGGTGCGGGAGCGTGTCACAGCCGCGCTGCACGCGCATCGCACCCAGTTGCAGCCGGTGGACGGCGGGTTCGCGCTGTCGAATGGAACCCGCATCCCCATGCCCGACATCGAGTACGTGCGCCCGCTCGACCCCGCCGACCCGCCCGCGGTCGTCGCCCGCTCCAAGTCTCCGAAGGCCGCCCCGCCCGCAGCGCTCGCCGCAGGGGCGCTCACGGTCTTCGGCGGCCTGCTCATCGGCGCGGTCATGGGCGCACTCGGAACGGCCGCCCACCAGGCGGTCCCGCCGTGGGGGATCGCCCTCTCGCTCGTCATGGTCGCCTCCGTGCTCGCCGCGCTTCGCGCGTTGAACGAGACCCGGCTCGCCGCGGTGGCGGCATCCGTGGGTCTCATGGTCGTCATCGTGATGCTCGCGACTCCCGGCGCCGGCGGCTCGGCGTTCATCCCGGCCACTCCTGCCGGGTACGCGTGGACGTTCGGCCCGGCGGTCGTCGCGTTCATCGCGCTCGCCTGGCCTCGGTTGGGGCGCAGCACCCGCGAGTAGGATGGTTCTTCGAGCCTCGAGCAGAAGGACCTTCCGCACCATGACCTACGTCATCGCCCTTCCCTGTGTCGATGTCAAGGACCGCGCTTGCGTCGATGAATGTCCCGTCGACTGCATCTACGAGGGCGACCGGATGCTGTACATCCACCCCGACGAGTGCGTCGACTGCGGCGCCTGCGAGCCCGTCTGCCCTGTCGAGGCGATCTACTACGAAGACGATCTGCCCGAGGAGTGGTCCGACTACTACAAGGCCAATGTGGAGTTCTTCGACGAGATCGGCTCTCCCGGTGGCGCGGCCAAGGTTGGAGTCATCAATGCCGACCACCCGGTCGTCGCGGCGCTGCCCCCGCAGGCCGGCTGATGCGGTCGCTCGACCTCCCCGACTTCCCCTGGGATCGAATCGAACCCATCAAGCAGCGCGCCGCCCGGCATGAGGACGGTCTGATCGACCTCTCGGTGGGCTCTCCCGTCGACGAGACGCCCGCGGTGATCCGCGAGGCGCTGCGAGAGGCGACCGACGCCCACGCCTACCCCGCCACAGCGGGAAGTGAAGAGTTGCGACAGGCGATCATCGACTGGTTCGCGCGTCGCCGTGGTGTCACTGGCCTCGAGCATCGCAATGTGCTGCCGACGATCGGGTCGAAGGAGTTCATCGCGACCGCTCCGCTCATGCTCGGTGCGCGGCCTGGCGATGCGGTGGTGGTGCCGGTGACGGCGTACCCCACCTATGAGATCGGCGCGCGGTTGGCCGGTGCCGAGACCGTGCGGAGCGACGACCCGGCCGAGTGGCCCGCGAACACCCGCGTCGTGTGGGTGAACAGCCCGGGCAACCCCGATGGGCGGGTGCTGGGGATCGGCCAGCTGCGCGCTGCTGTGCTGCGTGCCCGGGAGCTCGGGGCGGTCATCATCTCAGACGAGTGCTACGCCGAACTCAACTGGCAAGGGGCGGATGCCGCGGACCGACCGGCCAGCGACGGCGACGGCGACGGCGACTCGGCACCGACCCCCAGCATCCTCGACCCACGCGTGCTCGGCGGCAGCCGGCTCGACACGCTCGCCGTGTACTCGCTGAGCAAGCAGTCGAACCTCGCCGGCTACCGTGCGGGACTGGTCGCCGGCTGCGGACGGCGCATCGCGCAATTGCTCGAAGCTCGGAAGCATGCGGGCCTCATGCCTCCCGCGCCGGTGCAGCACGCCATGGCCGTGGCGCTCGGCGACGACGCGCACGTGGCGAAGCAGCGGGAACGGTACCGCGCGCGCCGTGAGCTGCTGAAGCCCGCGCTCGAAGCGGCGGGTTTCCGCATCGATCACTCGGCGGCGGGCTTGTACCTCTGGGCCACCGAGGGCCGTCCAGCGATCGAGACGCTCGACAGGCTCGCGGGCATCGGCATCCTCGCGGCACCCGGCACGTTCTACGGCGACCCCGAGTCGCAGCACGTGCGGTTCGCGCTCACCGCGAGCGACGATCGCATGGCGCTCGCAGCGGAGAGACTCGCCCGATTCCCGAGCGGCGAGGCGATCCGCTCGTCAGCAGCAGCGATTTAGACGCTCCATACAGCAGAACTGGCGAACGCTTGGCGGTTGCGACAGTGGTTGTTGGCGTCCCCTAGGCTGTAAACGTGACTGGACTTGCCGACATCTCGCAGAAGGCCACGCTCGAATTCCCGGGGGGTACAGCGGAGTTCCCGATCGTCGACTCGGTCGACGGTGCATCGAGCATCGACATCGCGACGCTCACGAAGCAGACGGGCTACACCGCGCTCGACCAGGGATTCGTGAACACCGCGGCAACGAAGAGCGCGATCACCTACATCGATGGCGATGCCGGCATCCTGCGCTACCGCGGTTACGCGATCGAGGAGGTCGCACAGCATTCGACCTTCCTCGAAGTGGCGTATCTGCTGATCTACGGCGAGCTGCCGAGCACCGATGAGCTCGCGGCGTTCGACGAGCGCATCCGTCGTCACACCCTCCTGCACGAAGACCTCAAGCGATTCTTCGACGCACTGCCTCACACGGCCCACCCCATGTCGGTGCTCTCGAGCGCGGTGTCCGCTCTCTCGACGTACTACGAGAACGAGCTGAGCGTGCGCGACCACGATCAGATCGAGGCCGCCACTGTGCGGTTGCTGGCGAAGCTGCCGGTCATCGCTGCATACGCGCACAAGAAGAGCCTCGGTCAGGCATTCCTGTACCCCGACAACTCGCTGAGCTTCGTCGACAACTTCCTGAAGCTCAACTTCGGCACCATGGCCGAGCCCTACGAGATCAACCCGATCGTGAGCAAGGCGCTCGACCGGCTGCTGATCCTGCACGCCGACCATGAGCAGAACGCCTCCACCTCGACGGTGAGGCTCGTCGGCTCGACCGAGGCCAACATGTTCTCGTCGATCTCGGCCGGTATCAACGCGCTGTACGGGCCGCTGCACGGCGGTGCCAACGAAGCGGTGCTCAACATGCTCGGCGAGATCCGCGACTCGGGCCAGACGGTGAAGCAGTTCATCGAGCGCGTGAAGAACAAGGAAGAGGGCGTGCGCCTGATGGGCTTCGGCCACCGGGTGTACAAGAGCTTCGACCCGCGCGCCAAGCTCGTGAAGGAGAGCGCTGAAGAGGTGCTCGCCGCGCTCGGGGTGAACGACCCGCTGCTCGAACTCGCGATGGAGCTCGAAGAGGCCGCCCTCGCCGACGACTACTTCGTGGAGCGCAAGCTCTACCCGAACGTCGACTTCTACACCGGCGTCATCTACAAGGCCATGGGCTTCCCGACCCGCATGTTCACGGTGCTGTTCGCGATCGGGCGCCTTCCCGGCTGGATCGCGCACTGGCGCGAGGCGAACGCCGACAAGTCAACGCGCATCGGACGCCCGCAGCAGCTCTACGTGGGCGCCCCCGCCCGCGGCTGGCCCACCGACCGCTGACCGCGCGACTGCGCCCGCCTCCCGGTGCACACGGCGCTGGCCGCTGCCGCGCCGCCGCGGCGCACACCCGCGCGCTGGCGGCTCCCACGCCGCCGCGCCCTCGCGCCCCGTCCGCGCCCCCGCCGTCCCCGCCCGCCTGGCCGCGAACGCCCCGCTTCGCCTCCCGCGCCGCCGCGGGCCGCGCCGCGCGCTGGCGGCTCCCGCCCCAGTCCCCGCCCCCGTCCCCGCCCTTTCCTCCGGCGAGATGACACTTTCTGCGGCTGATTCGCCGAAATCGCTGCACAAAGTGTCATCTCGACGGCGCTTTCGAGGCATGTGGATGGAACACGAGGCGCATGCGATTGGAGTGGTGAGAATGCGGGATGCCTCGGCCCTCGCTTTCCCAAGAGTTCACCTCTCGCCCCTTCTCGGTCGCTGAAGCGATTCAGGCCGGCATCCGCCCGTCGACGCTGCGCAGCGCCCGGTTCGCGAGGCCGTTCAGCGGGGTACGAATGCTCGGCGCTTCCGACATGTACGACGAGGCCTTCACACACTTGGGTTTCGCCGACGATGGCGACTCGGCGTGGTCCCGCTCGTACGGCAGCTTCGTGGCGTTGTGCCGGGCCTACCACGCACGGATGCCTCAGCACGCGTTCTTCAGCCATGCCACCGCTGCGCGGCTTCACGGTATGTGGCTTCCGGGATGGCTCATCGTGGAGCCTGTTCTGCACGTGAGTGTGCTGGCGCCACACGCATTGCCCCGCGCGAGCGGCATCGTGGGACATCGGTCGCTCGGCAGCCGTGTGAGGGTCACGCAAGCGGAGGCACTGCCCGCGCTCGCAGCCGAAGAGGTCTGGGTGCAACTCGCGGCACGGCTTCGCTTGGACGACCTCGTCGCCGCGGGCGACTGGTTCGTGAGGCGCAAAGGCGGTTCGGCGAGTCTCGAGTCGCTCTCCAAGCGAGTCGCGGCCGCGGGAGGCGCGCGCGGAGTTCGCGTGGCGCGCGAATCGCTCGCGCTCATCCGACCGGGAGTCGACTCTCCGCAGGAGTCGAAGCTGCGGGTGCTGATAGTGCAGGCGGGGCTTCCGGAGCCGATCGTGGGCTTCGTTGTGCGTGATCGCAGCGGGCAGTTCATTGCTACTCCCGACCTCGCGTATCCCGACGCCCGCATTGCGCTCGAATACGAGGGCGACGGTCACCGGCTCAGTCGGCAACAGTTCGTGATCGACATCGATCGCTACGAGCGGCTCGCCGCAGCCGGATGGCGCGTCATCCGCGTGCTCGCCCAAGACTTGGGGGAGCCCCACTCACGCGTCCTCATCTCCCGCCTCGGAGCCGCGCTCCTTCACCCATTCCCCGGGCTGAGATGACACTTTCTGCGCCTGAACCAGCCAGCCGATTTGAAGCAGAAAGTGTCATCTCGGCGGAGGAAGAGGAGGGGTGGTGGTGACAGGGACCGAACGAGGAATCGAGGGGAGGAGAGGAGAGGAGAGGAGAGGAGAGGAGAGGAGAGGAGAGGAGAGGAGAGGAGAGGAGAGGAGAGGAGAGGATGCAACCGGTTAGTGCAGGGCGGGGTTGAGGGCGATGCCCTGACCCGAGCGCGGGAGCACCTCGACGGCTCCGGTGAGTGAGTTCCGGCGGAAGAGCAGGTTCGGCACCCCCGAGACCTCGATCGCCTTGACGCTGCGGATGCCGTCACCGACGCTTGACGCGCCTTGCCCAATCCGAGCGCCCTCGCCTGCGCCTGCGCCTGCGCCCTCGCCGCCGCCAGAGCGCTCGCCTTCCGCGCCCGCGGCATCCTGACCCAGGAGCACCACCTTGGTTCCCGCGGTGATGTAGAGCCCTGCCTCGACGACGCAGTCATCGCCGATCGAGATGCCGACGCCGGAGTTCGCGCCCAGCAGGGCTCGCTTGCCGATCGACACGCGCTGCGCGCCCCCGCCCGAGAGCGTGCCCATGATCGACGCACCGCCGCCGATATCGCTGCCCGAGCCGACGACGACACCTTGTGAGATGCGGCCCTCGACCATGGACGAGCCGAGCGTCCCCGCGTTGAAGTTCACGAACCCCTCGTGCATGACGGTCGTTCCGGGCGCGAGGTGCGCACCCAGGCGCACCCGGTTCGCGTCGGCGATGCGCACCCCGGGCGGGGTCACATAGTCGAGCAGGCGCGGGAACCGGTCGAGACTCGTTACCGAGATACCCGCCCGCTGGAGCGGCATCCGGAGCATTGCGAAGTCGTCGGCCGCAACGGGGCCCGCCGTCGTCCATGCAACCACGGGCATCTTGCCGAAGATGCCGTCGAGGTTGATGCTGTTGGGCTCCACGAGCAGATGGCTGAGCAGGTGCAGTCGCAGGTACACGTCGGCGGTCGAGACGGGTTGCGCCTGCAGTTCGCTCTCGACATCGATGTAGTCGATGCGCACACGCCGCCGCGGGTCATCGCCCAGGTGCTCCATGAACCGGGCCGGCGGAAGGTGCGGATCGACGTTCGACGGCCGCCGGCCGAGCCTCGGCGACGGGAACCACGCGTCGAGCACGGTGCCATCGGCTGCGATCGTGGCAAGACCCTGGCCCCAGGCGAATGGCGTGCTCATGCGATAACGCTACCGGTCGTTACACTCGGGCTATGCGCGACCTCGACCCGGCAGCGACCTCGGTCGAGCTCACGCGGCGCATGTGCGACATCCAGTCGGTCTCCGGCGGGGAGCGCGAGCTCGCCGACGCGATCGAGCGAGCGCTGGCCCCGTTCGCTCACCTCGAAGTGCTCCGCGACGGTGACGCGATCGTCGCTCGCACGAACCTCGGCCGGGGGAGCCGGGTCGTGATCGCCGGCCACATCGACACCGTTCCCGTGAACGAGAACCTGCCGACGCGATTCGAAGAGCACGACGGGCGCGATTATCTCTGGGGTCGCGGCACGGTCGATATGAAGGCGGGGTGCGCGGTGCATCTCAAACTCGCCGCCGAGCTCGTCTCGCCCGCCGTCGATGTGACATGGATCTGGTACGACCACGAAGAGGTCTCCGCGGCGCTGAACGGGCTCGGGCGCCTCGCCGATCGGCATCCGGAGCTCCTCCATGGCGACTTCGCCGTGCTTGGCGAGCCGACCGCCGCCGAGGTCGAGGGCGGTTGCAATGGCACCCTTCGCGTCATACTCCGGACCAGAGGCGTGCGCGCCCACTCCGCCCGCGCCTGGGTCGGCCGCAACGCCATCCACGGGTTGGCCGACGCTCTTCGGCTCCTCGCCGAGTACGAGCCGGCCTCGGTGGAGGTCGACGGTCTGGTATACCGCGAGAGCCTGAGCGCGGTAGGCATCGCGGGCGGGATCGCGGGCAATGTGGTGCCGGATGCCGCCGAGCTCGCCATCAACTACCGCTTCGCGCCCGACAAGTCAGCGCGAGACGCCGAGCAGCACCTCCGCGAACTGTTCCAGGGCTACGACCTCACCGTCGACGATGCGGCCGAGGGTGCACGCCCAGGGCTCGACCACCCGCTCGCTGAGCGGTTCCTCGCCGCGGTGAACGCCACCGCCAAGCCGAAGTACGGCTGGACGGACGTGGCGCGCTTCTCGGCGCTCGGCATCCCGGCGGTCAACTACGGACCGGGCGATCCGCTCAAGGCTCACGCCGACGACGAGCGGGTGGCGGTCGATGAGATCGTGTCGTGCGAGCGGGGACTCCGCACATGGCTGAGCGGGAGCTGACCGAACCCGCGAGCGGTCGCCGCCCGCTGAGCGCAGCGCGACTGCCCCTGCCGCGGCGAGCGGCGTTCTCGCGACCAGCGCCCCGACCGAGAGGCCGGGCGACACGCCGACCACTGCCGTGGTGGGCGTGGGTGCTGCTGATCTTCGCAGCCTCGCGCGTGGTGACGACCGGCATCCTGCTCGCCTTCGCCGCCATCCAGCCCGCCAACCCGTGGACGGCGGCGTCGCCCGGCTACCTCGAGTTCGCGAACCTCTGGGACGGCCGCTGGTATCAGCTCGTCGCCCACTACGGCTACCCGGCGGAGCTGCCGCTCACCGACGACGGTCACGTCGCTGAGAACGCCTGGGCGTTCATGCCCGTGTACCCCTTCACCGTGCGGGCGGTGATGTTCGTGACGGGGGCCGGCTGGGAACTGGCGGCGGTCGCCGTATCGGTGGTCTTCGCAGCGGCCGGATGCCTGGTGATCCACCGGCTCATGGTTCGCGCCCTCGACGATCACAGTGTCGCGTTCGTCGCCGTCGCGGTCTTCTGCTTCGGACCGCTCTCGCCGATCCTGCAGGTCGCGTACGCGGAGTCGATGCACGTGTTCCTCCTCGGGCTCGCCCTCCTGCTCGTGCTCGAGCGGCGCTACCTCGTGCTGCTGCCGGTGATCGTGATCATGGCGTTCACGCGACCGAGCGGGCTCGCGTTCGCGATGTTCCTCGTACTGCACGTCGCATGGCGCTGGTGGCGCGCACGTCGAGGCG
Source organism: Ruicaihuangia caeni (assembly GCF_029952955.1). Classification (GTDB taxonomy): domain Bacteria; phylum Actinomycetota; class Actinomycetes; order Actinomycetales; family Microbacteriaceae; genus Ruicaihuangia; species Ruicaihuangia caeni. The sequence continues at coordinate 66,938 of NZ_JASATX010000006.1, forward strand.
AAGAATCGTTCGAACTCCGGGAACGCTGGTCTGCCATTGCCGCGGTGCTCACGAGCGGCGCAGCGGGACTCGCATGGCCGGGCATCGTGTGGGCGGCCACCGGATCGTTCAACGGATATGTCGAGACCGAGCTCGCCTGGCGCGCCGCCTACATCGGCTACCAGCACCTCGTGCCGTTCACCGCTTGGGTGCAGTCCGCCCTCTGGTGGGTGGGGTGGCCGCTGGGTGTGGCGGTGCTCGTGCTCGTGGTGGCTGTCTTCGCGCTGGTCATGCTGGCGCCCCAGGTGCGGCGGCTGGGCGTCGATCTGCGGCTCTGGATCGCCTCGTACGGGGTGTACCTGCTGGCGGTGTTCTTCCCGCAGTCGAGCACCTTCCGGCTGTTGCTGCCGATGTTCCCGTTGGTTGGTGCGATCGTCGTGCCGCGCTCGAGGCTCTGGCGCGCCGCCGTGATCATCGCCGGAGTGGTCGGTCAGGTCGCGTGGGTGCACCTCTGCTGGTGGATCGACGGGCTGGATTGGACGCCGCCCTGAGCGCGCCGCACGCGGCCCCGTGAGCCGGCGGTCGCGATAAGAGTGCAGAGATTTTCGCGTCTGAGAACTGTCTGGGATAATTGAGGCACAACTAGGAGAGGGGACTGCTCATGGCTGCCATGAAGCCGCGGACCGGAGACGGACCAATGGAGGCTGTGAAGGAGGGTCGCCTCATCATCGTGCGGGTTCCGCTCGAAGGGGGCGGGCGTCTGGTCGTCTCGGTCAACGACGCTGAGGCGAAGGAGCTTCACGACGCGCTCGCGAACGTGATCCAGGGCTGACGGCGACGTCAGCGCTTCACGCTCGTGCGGCCCCGCGACTTCGGTTGCGCGGGCCGCACAGTCGTTTCCGGGGTGGAAAGCGTCTCCGCGCAGGGGGAAGCGTCTCCCGGGCAGACCAAGCGTTTCCAAAGTGGAAGGGCTTCTGGGGGTCAGAAAACTCGGGGCCGCCGGATCAGCGTGCGATGCGCGTGAGCTGCAGCAGTCCGTCGCCGACCGGCGAGACGGCGGTGACGACGGCCGGAGAGTCGGTGAGCTCTCGCAGCAGCGAGCGGAAGTCGGCCACTGTCTCATCGCGCTGCGCCGGGTCCGCCACGCGACCCCGCCACAGTGCGTGCGCGACCACCACCGTGCCGCCGACACGCGCGAGTCGCAGACCGTGCTCCACGTATTCGATGACCGATGCGGCATCCGCGTCGATGAAGACCAGGTCGTATGACGCCTCGTTCATGCGGGGCAGCACATCGCGTGCGCGTCCGGTGATGAGCCGCGCGCGGCCTGCTGCGATGCCGGCATCCGTGAAGGAGCGCCGGGCGTTCTGCTGGTGGTCGAGTTCGGTGTCGATCGAGGTGAGCGTCGCCTCGGGCGCTCCGCGGAACAGCCACAGGCCGCTGACTCCGAGACCGGTGCCGACTTCGATGATGTTGCGGGCACCGGATGCCGCGGCCAGCAGCGCGAGTTGAGCGCCCGTGGCGGGGCTCACCGCCTCCACACCGTGCTCGAGGGAGTTCTGGCGCGCCTGCGCGATCTCGGCCGGTTCGGTCACGAGATCCTCGACGTACTTCCAGCTCAGCTCTTTGTCTGACACAGCGCTCCTCTATCCCCTCCAAGGGTAGGCGTAGGGTCAGGGTTTCCCGGCTATTCTGGGCGGGTGTTCGGTCTGACGTTCGAGAAGCTGCTGCTGATCGGAGTTCTGGCCGTCTTCGTGCTGGGGCCCGAGCGGCTGCCGCACTACGCGTCGAAGTTCGCGCAGTTCATCAAACAGCTGAAGGCGATGGCCGACGGTGCCAAGTCGCGCATGCGCGAGGAGATGGGCCCCGAGTTCGACGACGTCGACTGGAAGAAGCTCGACCCGCGACAGTACGACCCGCGGCGCATCATTCGCGAGGCGTTGACCGATGAGCCGGAGACTGTGGCAGCGCCGGTCGTGGCGCCGACCATCCGCGAGTCGGCGTACGCGCAGCGCCAGCGTCTGCTGCGCGAGGGCCGTCCCGCGCCGTTCGACGACGAAGCGACCTGACCCCCTTGCCTTTCGGCGGCCTGAACCACCCACCTCGTACGGTGCTCGGGATGCCGACACTCCGGGTCAGCGACGCGGATCTCCGCTGAATCAGCCCGCGGAGAACGGCAGGCTACGGCCACGCAGCGAGCGCCCCATCGAGGCGATCCGCTCGGCGAGGGCTTGCAGCGCGACGCCTGCCGGGTCGGCCGCTCCGGATGCGCCAGCATCCGTGCCCTCCGGCCCTTCAGCGACGATCGGCCGACCGACGTCGCCGCCCTCGCGAAGCGCGACGCTGAGCGGCACACGAGCGAGCAGCGGAACCTCGAGCCGACGCGCCGTCTCGTCGCCGCCGCCTGCGCCGAAGAGCTCAAGCACCGTGCCGTCGGGCTGCGCGAGGCCGGCCATGTTCTCGACCACACCGATCACGCGCTGACCGGTCTGCCGGGCGACGAGTCCCGATCGCACCGCGACATCGGCAGCGGCCGGTTGCGGCGTCGTCACCACGAGCACTTCCGCGTGCGGCAGCAATTGCCCCACCGAGATGGCGACGTCCCCCGTGCCGGGCGGCAGATCGAGCAGGAGCACGTCGAGGTCGCCGAAGAACACATCGGTGAGGAACTGCTGCACCGTGCGGTGCAGCATGGGCCCGCGCCACGCGACCGCGGTCTCGGTCGCCGACTCGACGAACATGCCGATCGAGATCGTCTTCACGTCGAAGGCGACCGGCGGCAGGATCAGCTCGCCCACCCTGGTCGGCTTCGCATCTTCTATGCCCAGCAGCGCTGGGATCGAGAAGCCGAACACGTCCGCGTCGATCAGCCCGACACGAAGGCCCTTCGCTGCGAGCGCCACGGCGAGGTTCGCCGTCACGGTCGACTTGCCGACGCCCCCCTTGCCGCTCGTGACCGCGATCACGCGCGTGAGCGAATCCGGTGAGAACTGCGACGCGGACGGCTTCCCGCCGCGCAGCCGCTCCGTGAGCCGCTGACGCTGCTCCGGGGTCATCACGCCGACATCGACCGTCACATCGCGCACTCCGGGAACGGATGCCGCGGCATCCGTTGTCTGCTGCTCGATGCTCCTCGCTGCGGGGCATCCCGCGATGGTGAGCCTGAGCGCCACCTTCGCGTGCCCGTCCACGACTTTGACGTCGCCGATCATGTCGAGCTCGGTGATCGGCCGTCGGATCTCGGGGTCGATCACGCGGCCGAGCGCCTGTCGGATCGCCTGTTCGAGGCGCTCTTCGCCTGTGGGCTGCGGGAGCGTCACGGACGCTCAGCCGGGCCCGCGCCCCGGCCGGTGCCCCCGGCATCCGCGCCAGAATCTGACGAGTCGTTGCTGCGCTCGAGCTCTTCGAGCAGGGCGCGAAGCTCGGCGCGGATGAACTCCTTCGACGCCATGTCCTTCACCGCGAGCCGCAGCGCGACGACTTCGCGTGCCAGGTACTCGGTGTCTGCGAGGTTGCGCTCTGCGCGCTGACGGTCCTGCTCGATCTGCACGCGGTCACGGTCGTCCTGACGGTTCTGTGCCAGCAGGATGAGCGGAGCGGCGTACGAGGCCTGCAGCGACAGCGCGAGGGTGAGCACAGTGAAGCCGTAGACCTGCGAGTCGAAGCGCCACTGCTCCGGCGCGGTCATGTTCCACACGAGCCACGCTCCGCAGAAGAGCGTCATCGCGATCAGGAAGGCCGGAGTGCCCATCCCGCGGGCAACCGCTTCGGTGAAGCGACCGAACCGGTCGCTGCTGCGGAAGACCACGAGCGGCTGGCGCATGCCCTTCGGCGTGTGCATGCGGGCGTCGTCGCGAGCGCGACGTTCGTCATCGGCGAGCCGTGCCACGAGCATTCCTCCTTCCCTGAAGCTGCAGACCGCGTTTCACCGCACGCGACGCGGGTTCGTCGGGATCGGCGCTGCGCCAGTCCTCGGGCAGGAGGTAGTCGAGCACGTCATCGATGGTCACCACCCCGACGAGGCGATGGCTGTCGTCGACCACGGGCACCGAGACGAGGTCATAGCTCGCGAGGATGCGGCTGACCTCGGCCGCGCTCGTATCGGCGCGCACGGGCTCCAGGTCGTGGTCGAGCAGCGTACCGAGGCGTTCGCCGGGCGGGTAGCGCAGCATCCGCTGGAAATGCACGATGCCGAGGAACCGGCCGGTGGGAGGCTCATACGGTGGGAGCGTGACGCACACCGAGGTCGCGAGCGCCGTGTGCAGTTCGTGGCGACGGATCAGGGCCAGTGCCTCAGCGACGGTCGCGTCGGCCGAGACGATGATGGGCCCCGTGGTCATGAGCCCGCCTGCGGTGTCGGCGTCGTAGGCGAGGAGCATGCGCACGTCATCGGCTTCGTCAGGCTCCATGAGCCCGAGCAGGGCCTCGCCGCGCTCACCCGGAAGCTGCGCGATGAGGTCGGCCGCATCATCCGGCTGCATGTGGTCGAGCACATCGGCCGCGCGCTTGTCGTCGAGCACGTTGAGGATCTCGACCTGGTCGGTCTCGGGCATCTCTTCGAGCGCGTCGGCCAGCCGGTCGTCGGGCAGTTCCTCGGCGACCTCGTGGCGTCGCTCGGGCGGAAGGTCGAGCAGCGTGGTGGCAAGATCGGCCGGGCGGAGATCGACGTAGGTGGCGATGAGCTGCTCGGCGCTCTGGGGCTCGCCGGGAGTCGCGCGCTCATGCACTTCGTCCCAGTCCACGAGCAGCGACGCGCCCTTGCCGAACGGTGCGGGGGAGGTGCGGGGCCGTCGTACGAAGAGCTGATCGACCTCCCACTCGCCAGGAGCAGTCTGCGAGATAGCGACGTCTTCGATGGTGGCCTCGCCGCTGCCGTCGCGCAGGGTCACCGTGCGGCCGAGCATCTCGGCGATGACGCGCACCTCGCCGCCGCGCTGCTCGAAGCGGCGGAGGTTGACGAGGCCGGTCGTGATGATCTGTCCCGACCCGATGCTCGTCACGCGGCCGATCTTCATGAATACCCTGCGCTTGCCCGGCACCTCGACGATGAGACCCACGACCGAAGGCGGGTCGTCCTGCCGATACACCACGAGCACATCGCGCACCCGGCCGACCTTGTCGCCGGCAGGGTCGAACACCGCAACGCCCGCGAGGCGCGCGACGAAGACCCGGGCAGTTGTGTTCACGGCACCAAGGGTAGTCGTTCGCCCTTGCGTGACCCGGGTGCGCCGCACACCCCATGCGGCCCGAGAACCCGCAGGTCACGGCCGGGGCTTCGATGCCAGAATGGTGGCGTGACGAACCCGAGCATGTTTTCGAGGCGCGGCGCGCTCGAGCCGCGTGTTCCGCGAGGCGACGTGCTCGGCACGTATGAGACCTACGCCGAGGCGCAGCAGGTGATCGGCAGGCTCGCGCACTCCGACTTCGACGTCAAACGCCTGTCGATCGTGGGCAATGACCTGAAGACCGTCGAGCGGGTCACCGGCAAACTCACGTATGGCCGCACCGCGCTCGCCGGAGCGCTCAGCGGGGCGTGGTTCGGCCTCTTCATGGGGCTCGTGTTCTTCATCTTCTCGCCGACACCGAACCCGTCAGTAGTGTTCTCGGCGGTGCTCATCGGGGCCGGCTTCGGGATGCTGTTCAGCCTCGCGAACTATGCCGTGAGCCGCCGCCGCCGCGACTTCACGTCGACCCACCAGGTGATCGCGTCGAACTACCAGATCGTCGTGGACCCTGCGCTGACCGCGCAGGCGCAGGCGCTGCTCGGGCAGACTCCGTCGCAGGAGTGATCCCGGCACCGGCCGCTCAGCTCGCTGAGCGGGCGATCCACGCCTCGACCTCGTCAGCGGTGCGCGGGATGGCGCGCGAGAGGTTCTCTGCGCCGGTCGCGGTGACGAGGATGTCGTCTTCGATGCGCACGCCGATGCCGCGGTACTCCTCGGGCACGGTCAGATCGTCGGGCTGGAAGTAGAGGCCCGGCTCGATGGTGAACACCATGCCGGCTTCCACGATGCCGTCATGGTAGAAGTCGCGTCGCGCCTGTGCGCAATCATGCACGTCGATGCCCAGGTGGTGGCTCGTGCCGTGCACCATGTAGCGGCGGTGGTACTGCGCCTCAGGCTCCAACGACTCGGCCGCGGTGACGGGCAGCAGACCCCATTCGGCGGTCTTGCGCGCGATCACCTGCATGGCGGCGGCGTGCACCTCGCGGAACCGGATGCCGGGGCGCACCGCGGCGAACGCGGCATCCGCGGCCTCGAGCACGGCGTCGTACACGCGGCGTTGCACGTCGTTGAAGCGACCCGAAGCCGGCAGGGTTCGCGTGATGTCGGCGGTGTACAGGCTGTCGAGTTCGACGCCGGCGTCGATGAGCACGAGGTCGCCTGGCAGCACCGGCCCGTCGTTGCGCACCCAGTGCAGGATGCAGGCGTGCGCGCCCGCGGCGGCGATGGTGTCGTAGCCGACGGTGTTCCCCTCGATGCGCGCGCGCCGGTTGAAGGTGCCTTCGACGACCCGCTCGCCTCGGGGGTGCGAGACGATCTCTGGCAGCGCAGCCACCACATCGTCGAAGCCCGTGTGGGTGGCTTCGATCGCTTCGCGCATCTGCGCGATCTCATAAGCGTCCTTCACCAGGCGCAACTCGCTCAGGTCGCGAGCGAGTTCGGCGTCGGCCGAGTGCCAGCCGGTGACCGATTCGTCGAGTGCCGATGCCGCGTCCTGATGCCGAACCTCGACCGGTACGCTTGTGCCGCTCGCCTCGGTGACCTCACGCGCAAGCGCGGCCGATACCTCTTCTCGTCTCAGCGCGTCGATGCGTCGGGTGAGTGCGGGGTCCGCCTCGCGCACCACGAGCACATCTGTGCCGCCGTCGCCGGTTCGCAGTCCGCCGAGCACCGCGTCGAGCTCCTCGAGTGAGCCGGTCGGCAGGGCGAGATCGGCCGCCACATGCTCGAGCGACGGCCTGGCGCCGGTCCAGAACTCGCCGATCGCGGGGTTCGCGTAGAACTCGTCGCTGCCGCGACCGGCTGAGGGGCGCAGGTACAGCCGCGGGGTGTGACCTTCGGGGGAGGGCTCGAGCACCAGCACTGAACCGGGCACGGTGTCACTGCCCCAGCCGGTGAGGTGCGAGAACGCGGAATGCGCCCGATACGGGTAGTCCGTGTCGTTCGAGCGCTGCTTGCTGTCGCCGGCCGGGATGACGATGGTCTTCTCGGGGTGCAGGGCAGAGATACGCAGCCTGCGAGCGGCGGCATACGGCGCTTGCTCGCGGGGTGCCGGCATGACCACGGGGCGCTCGGCCCAGCCGCTCGAGATGTGCTGCCTGAAGGCGTCGGAGGCGGGCGTGGTCGACCGGTTCTCATTCGCCGGCGCTTCTGCCGCGGTGGTGCGCTGTTCAGCCATGCTGCCCATTCTCCATGTCGGCGCTCGTGCGCGACAGCGTGGCCACGACCGGCCGGTGGTCGCTGCCGGCGTTGTCGAGCTCGGTGATGACTCGCATCGAGGTGGTGCGCCATGTATCGGTGGCCATGATGTGGTCGATGGGCGCGCCGAGGGGAGCGGGCAGCCAGGTGGGCCAGGTGCCGAGCGCGGCGTGGCCCGTCGCGGCTGCGGCGTCGCGGCATCCGCCGAGGTCTGTTCCATCGCCTGCGAGCGAGGTCATGTGGTCGATCGTGGCGTTGAAGTCACCGGCGAGCACCACATCGCCAGTGCACAGTTCCGCGAGCCAGACCAGGTCGTCGCGCCAGTTGTCCATCTGCCCCGTGATTGGAGCCACCGCGTGCACGGCGACGATCGTCGGCCCGTCGCCCTCGACGGGAGTCGCGACGACGGTCGGCAGCACGCCGGTTGTCCGTGCTGCTGCGTCGAAGGTGTAGGCGCCGAGCCGCGGCGCGATGAGCAGCGTCGTCGAGCGCGCCTTGGCGACCTGGTCGTAGGCGATCGTGTGCACCCACATCGGGTTGCCGGCCTCGCGGAGGCGCAGAGCGATCTCGATGCCGGTCTCCTCCGTCGTCTCCGGCAGGGAGATGACGTCGGCGCCCACCTCCATCGCGAGGTCGGCGATCGCCTCCGCCCCCGGCTCGTCGCCGAGGGTGTTCCAGGCGAGCACTGTGATGTCGTCCGGGCTGTCGGCTCCCGGGCCGTCCTGACCCACGCCGAACCCGCGCGTGACGAGTACTGCGGTGTTCACGAGCGCGAAGACCACCAGCACCGCGATGAGCGAGCGGAAGAAGCCGCGCGCGGGCCGGATGAGCACGGCGAGCAGCACCAGCAGCGCGATGCCGATGACCGAGGCGGCGATTCCGAGTCCCCGCATCGACGCCGCCTGCGCGACCAGGTAGGCCTGCTCCAGGCCGAACAGCTGCGGCCAGGCGACGGCGACCGCCCCGACCAGTGCGGCCAGGGTGAGAAGGGCGGCGAGGAAACGAGCGAACATCGGATGCCGACCCTACCGGCTGCGACTGCACGGCTCATGACTGCGCCGCGCCGCGGCGCCGCGGTACGGCATCCACCTGCAGACCCCGCGGCCTAGCATGGGAAGATGCCCGACCGGATCGACCTGCACACGCACAGCAGCGTGTCGGACGGCACGGAATCGCCGGCCGAGCTCATCGCCGCGGGCGTCGCCGCGGGGCTCACGGCTATGGCGATCACGGATCACGACTCCACGGCAGGCTGGCAGCAGGCGTTCGCGGCAGCTCGAGGGACAGGCCTGATGGTCATCCCGGGCATGGAGCTCAGCACGCGCGTCGGGCACTCGAGCGTGCACGTGCTCGGCTATCTCTTCGACCCGACGCATCAGCAGCTCGTCGAGGAGACGGCGCGCATCCGGGAGGGTCGGCTCCGCCGCGCTGAACGCATGGTCGAGCGCATCTCGGCAGACTTCCCGCTCACGTGGCCCGAGGTGCTCGCCGGTTCGCCGAAGGGCGCGACGATCGGGCGTCCCCACATCGCCGATGCTCTGGTCGCCAAGGGGCTCGTGACCGACCGGGGCGCAGCATTCGAGTCGATCCTGCACTGGAGCGGCGGCTACTACGAACCGCACTACGCGCCCTCGCCCGAAGACGGCATTCGCATGATAGCGGAGGCCGGCGGTGTTCCGGTGCTCGCCCATCCTGCGACGCACGGGCGCTCCGGCGTGCTGCCGGAGCAGGAGCTCGAGCGCCTCATCGACGCCGGGCTTGCGGGCCTCGAGATCGGGCATCGAGAGAACACGGATGCCGGCAAGCGCCGTCTCCGTGACTACGCCGCCGCCTACGACCTCATCGTCACCGGTTCCAGCGACTACCACGGCACCGGCAAGCCGAACCGCCTGGGGGAGAACACCACCGATCGGTCTCAGCTCGAGCGGATACTTGCGCTCGGGACCGGCTCCGTTCCGTTCCGAGGCTGAGCTCACGGCGATGCCTCGCAGCGCGCCATGTGCGCGCGGTGACACAGAGTGGGAGCGCGGTGTCAGGCAGCGCGGTGTCGGGCAGCGCTGTGTCACGTAGCGCTGCGTCATCGGCGCTCGGCGCCACAGAGCACGTGCGCGTCTCCGAACAAGACGCGCACGCTGAAGCTCAGGGTGACTAGGCGGCCGGCGGCGGTGTCGCCGAGCCACCCGCGGGGCGTCGCTGACGCGAGCGACGGCGACGACCGGGGCCATTGCCGTCGTGCGTGCCGCTGCCCTCGGGGCGAGAGGCGCCCTCGGTGGCCGAGGGCTCGCCGGCGGTCGCCGCGGAGGAGTGCGTGCGGCGACGGCGATTCCGCTTCGGACGGTCGCTCGTGCCCGGGGTGGAGCCCCCGGCATCCGTCGTCTGCTCCTTCGCAGGGCGCTCGACGTGCGGCGCTGCCGGCGTCTTCTTGATGCGGCCCTTCGCGTCGGACGGGATGTCGAGGTCGGAGAAGAGGTGCGGCGACGACGAGTAGGTCTCGACCGGCTTTGGCACGCCCATTTCGAGCGCACGGTTGATCAGGGCCCACTTGTGCAGGTCGTCCCAGTCGACGAAGGTCACCGCGATGCCGGTCTTCCCGGCGCGGCCGGTTCGACCCACGCGGTGCAGGTACGCCTTCTCGTCTTCGGGCACTGTGTGGTTGATCACGTGCGTCACGTCGTCGACATCGATGCCACGGGCGGCGACGTCGGTCGCGATGAGCACGTCTTTCTTGCCCGCCTTGAACGATGCCATGGAGCGCTCGCGCGCCTCCTGGCTCATGTCGCCGTGCACAGCGGCGGCTTTGAACCCGCGATCGGTGAGTTCGTCGACGAGCTTCGACGCGGCACGCTTCGTGCGAGTGAACACCACGGTCTTGCCGCGGCCCTCCGCCTGCAGGATGCGTGCGATCACCTCGTCTTTGTCGAGCGAGTGCGCCCGATACACGACGTGGCGGATGTTCGCCTGGGTCAGTCCCTCATCGGGGTCGTTGGCCCTGATGTGGATCGGCTTGTTCATGAAGCGGCGCGCGAGCGCCACCACGGGGCCGGGCATGGTCGCGCTGAACAGCATCGTGTGGCGCGTCGGCGATGTCTGCGCGAAGAGCTTCTCGACATCGGGGAGGAAGCCGAGGTCGAGCATCTTGTCGGCCTCGTCGAGCACCATGACTCTGACGTCCTTGAGCGACAGCAGGCGCTGGCCGGCGAGGTCGAGCAGTCGTCCGGGCGTGCCGACGACGATCTGCGCTCCGGCCTTGAGCTGGGCGACCTGGCCTTCGTACGCCTTTCCGCCGTAGATGGCGACGACGCTCGTCGAACGGTTCGAAGTGGCCAGCTCGAGGTCTTCGCTCACCTGCACGGCGAGTTCGCGCGTGGGCACGACGACGAGCGCCTGCACGCCGGGCTCGGGGTCGAGACCGAGGCGCTGCACGAGCGGAAGGCCGAAGCCGAAGGTCTTGCCAGTGCCGGTCTTGGCCTGGCCGATGATGTCCTGCCCCGAGAGCGCCAGCGGAATGGTCTGCGTCTGGATCGGGAAGGGCTCGATGATGCCCCTGGAAGCGAGTGCGTCGACCATGTCCTGGTCGATCGTGAGGTCTGTGAAGGTCAAATTCTGCCTGTCATGTCAAATTGAACGCCGGCTCAGTTTAGCGTCGCCGGCTGTGAACCGGCCGGTGACGGGCGGTACACGCCTGATCATCGCGACCGCCGTATGCTGATCGGCGTGATGAAGTGGTTGGGTCGCGCTCGATTGCGTGTGCCCGCGCCCACCGTCAAGCCCCGTTCGGCCGTTTCGAATGCCGCGCGCGTCGAACTGGCGGAGCTGGCCCCCGACACCCTCGAATTCCTCGCTGATGCCGCCGTGCTGCAGCTCGCGCACTTCGAGACCCTATCGAGGGCGGTGCTCGCCGCGCCAGACACGGCCGCGAAGAGCTCTCTCGGCCGCACCGCGAGTCAGGCGCTCGACAAGCATCACGACCTCGTCGAAGAGCTGCGGCGCCGCGGTGCCGATCCCGAGGCCGCGATGGAGCGCGCATCCGCGCACATCCAAGAGTTCCGTGCGCACGTGCAGGGCTCGGACTGGTTCGAGGTGCTCATGGTGGCGTACATCACGGCGACGTTCCTCGATGACTTCTTCCTGAGCGTCGCCCAGGGGCTCCCGGATGCCGACACTGCGAAGATCGTGTCGGTGCTCGCCCGCGACTCCGCGGAACACGGCTTGTTCGTCCAGCTGAGTGCTGGCATCCAGCGCGACCCGCAATTGGCGTCGAGGCTCGCGATGTGGGGTAGGCGCCTGATCGGCGACACCATCCTGCTGGCGCGCAAGTCCTTGGCGTTCTCCGGCACGCCCGCTGACGAGGCCCATATCGAGCCGGTGTTCACCGAGCTGATCGCGGCGCACACCCGCCGGATGGACGCGCTCGGCCTGACCGCCTGAGGCCGATCTCGTCGGCGCGTTCGGCAGTCGCGCGAACCTGAACTGCTTGTCGACCCGCGCTGATTGTCGACCGTGCTGAGTTCAGATGCCCAGCTTCTGGCGCATGCGCTCGTCGGAGGCGCGCCTTGCGCGCGGCAGCAACACCGCCGCGAGGAAGGCGGCAATGGTGCAGCCGACCAGGGAGATGGTCCAGATCCAGCCGCCGTCGAAGGTGAAGCCTCCCCAGAGCAGGGCGACCCACAGTGCGCACGCCACCACCGCGGTTCCCAGCGGCAGCAGCATCAGGCCATATGCGCGGCGGCCGGGAATGATGTAGCGCACGATCAGCCCGATGCCCGCCGCGATCACGGCGACGAAGAGCAGTTCCATCGAGCCGGAGTCAGGCGACGAAGCCGACGCGACGCGCCTCTTCTGAGCCCACCTCGATATACGCGAACGACGCGGTGGGCACGAGGTAGACCCGGCCCTTCTCGTCGGCGAGCCGGAAGAACGCCGCACCCTTCTCGAGCGCGTCCGCGACGGTCTGCTCGATCTCAGCCGCCGTTTGCGACGACTCGAAGCTCAATTCCCGCGGGCTGTTGGCAATACCGATGCGAATGTCCACCCGCCCAGACTACGACAGACGGATGTCGTGGGCCCGCTCCGATGAACGGTGCTTCGGCGGCGTGGCGAGGCCGGCCCGGCGATGTCGGTGTCCGCCACTACCGTTGTCGCCATGGCAGTCAGCGGCTTCATCGGTCCCGGTTCTGAGACCGGCGCCCCGGGGGAGGGGCTGGGCGATCCGGCCGACCGCTACGCCGGCTCTGCGGGTGGGCAGGCACCGTCCGCACTGCACACCACTCGCCTCGATGCGGCCGAGCTCGACAAGACGCAGCTCGACGAGACCCAGACCGCGGTGCTCCGCCTCGACCCGGGTGTTCCAGCCCTCGTGCTCGGTGCCCCAGGGGCGGGCAAGACCACCACTGCCATCGAACTGATCGCCCAACGTGTCGCTGACGGCACGTGCTCGCCCGACGAGGTGGTCATGCTGACCGCGTCGCGTACCGGCGCGACCCGCCTTCGCAGCCAAGTGGCGCGGCGCATCGGCCGCGCGACCAACGGCCCTCTGGTGCGCACGGTGAACTCGCTCGCGTTCGAAGTCCTCAGCTACGCCTCGGCGATGAGGGGCGCGCCGCCGCCATCGCTCCTGACGGGCGGCGAGCAAGACCAACTGCTGCGCGAACTGCTGGCCGGCCACGCTGAAGACGGCGGCGGACCGGAGTGGCCAGAGCACCTCGGCCCGGAGGTGCGGGCGCTGCGCGGCTTCCGTACTGAACTGCGCGAGCTGCTGATGCGTGCCACCGAGCACGACATCGACTTCAGCGAGCTGCGGCGGCTCGGCCGGCTTCATGGCGTGCAGGAGTGGGAGGCCAGCGCAGCCGTCGCCGAAGAGCAGTTGCTCCTTGCCGGGCAACTGCGCGAGGGGTCGCTCGATGTGGCTCAGCTTGCCGTGTATGCCGAAGCCGCAATCGGGCGGGGTGAGATGCCGGAGAGCGTCGCGCGCCTCCGCCTCGTCGTAGTCGACGACGTTCAGGAGGCGACCGAGTCATTCCTGCGAGTGCTGACAGCCCTGCATCGCGCGGGGAAGACGCTGGTCGGATTCGGCGACCCCGACGTCGCGACGAGCGCCTTCCGTGGCGCTTCAGGCGACGCCGTGGCCTTGTTCGCCACTCGGCTCGGCATCACGCCCTCTGAAACGCTCACCCTCCGCTATTCGCACCGTCAACCCGCGGCGTTGCGAGCCTTCACTGCTGCCGTGACCGACCGCATCGGAGTCGCGGCCACCGCCGCGAGCCGCCGCAGGCTCCTTCCCGGCGCGGCCGACGCCGAGAGCGTCGCTGACACTCACGGGGCGAGTGCGGAGCGAAGCGCGGAGGGCGCCGAAGCGGTTGCCGACCGACCGCCGACGGTCGAGAGGATTCAAGCCCGCAGCGCGGCCCGGGAGCTCGCTGCGATCGCCCGCCGCCTTCGCGAACGTCACCTCATCGACGGTGTGCCGCTTCGCGAACTCGCGGTGATTGTCAGGTCGGGGGCGCAGCTCGCCGCCATCGTGCGCGCGCTCGCACTGGCCGAAGTGCCCGCGCGCACCTCACTCGCTGCGAAGCCGGTGCGCGATGACCTTGCTGCCTACCACTTGATGAGCATCGTCGACCTCGGGATCGAGCGGCGGGCGCTTGACGCCGACATCGCGGCGGAACTCTTGCTGGGCCCCTTCGGCAGACTCGATCGGCTCGGCCTTCGGCGCCTTCGGCTCGCGCTGCGAGCTGAGGAGTTCCGCACGGGCGGCACACGCAGCGCCGACGAACTGCTGGTCGACGCGCTCGGAGCGCCGGGCGGGCTCGCCACCATCGACCACCAAGTGGGCCGCGCTGCGGCATCCTTCGGAGCGACCCTCGCACGGTTGCGAGCGATGCACGCCGAAGGGGCGACCGTCGAGGAACTGCTGTGGGAGGTGTGGGAGCGCAGCCGACTCGCCGATGATTGGCGGAGACAGGCGCTGGGTGGCGGGCCTTCAGCCACCGAGGCGAACCGCAATCTCGATGGTGTGCTCGCAGTGTTCACGGCGGCCCGCCGATTCGTGGAGCGCAGGCCCGGGTACGGAGCGGCAGAGTTCTTGGCTGAGATGCTCGATGCCGAGGTGCCAGAAGACACGCTCGCTCCGCAGCAGGCCGACGACGCAGTGCTCGTCACCACGCCGAACGGAGCGGCCGGACTCGAGTTCGACATGGTCGTGGTCGCGGGCCTCCAGGAGAATGTCTGGCCCGATCTCCGGCTGCGCGGCTCTCTCCTGCGACCCGATGCGCTTGTGCGCGCAGCCGCGGCGCCCCAGGCGGGAGTCCCAATGGGCGATGTGGTGCGACCAGCTGACGGCGCGGACATCCTCGACGAACGTCGGCAGGTGCTGCACGACGAGCTCAGGCTCTTCGCTCTCGCAGTCAGCCGCGCGCGCCGACGGGTCGTGCTCACCTGTGTCGACAATGACGACACGCAGGGGAGCATCTTCTGCTCCCTGGCCCCTGCCGGCACGCCGGTCACTGACGACTCCGGCCTCGGCGAACCGCCTCTGAGTCTCCGCGGGATGACGGGACGACTGCGGCGCGTGCTCACCTCCTCGCGGAGTTCGGGTCGCGATCTCGACGAGGCGGCTTCGGCATTGGCGGTGCTCGCCGCGGAGGCGGTGCCCGGGGCTGACCCTGACGACTGGCATGGCGTGGTCGCACCGTCGAGTGAGGCCGCGCTCTTCGCCGACCGCGATCATGTGCCTGTCTCACCGTCGCGGCTCGAGCTCATCGAGCGCTCGCCGCTGGACTGGTTCGTCCAAGAAGTGGCCGGCTCCGAGCCGAGCAACGCGATGGCGATCGGCACGGTGCTCCACAGCGTCATGGAGCACGCAGCATCCGCCGACCCTCAGGAGTTGATGCAAGCGCTCGACGAGAACTGGAAGGATCTCGCCTTCGAATCGGAGTGGTTGGCGGCTCACGAGTACCGTCGCGCACAGAGGCTCATCGTGGGATTAGCCGAGTACCTGAGCGACTGCGACCAGTCGGGCCGGACTGTCATCGCCCGCGAGGGCCGGTTCACGGTCGATGTCGGCCGCGCGCGGATCCGCGGCTCGATCGACCGGGTCGAGCGCGATGCGGACGGGGCGGTCACGATCATCGACCTGAAGACCGGTGCGCCGATCACCTCGCAGCGCGAGATCGATGACCACGGTCAGCTATGGGCCTACCAGCTGGCCTACGCGTCGGGTTGCTTCGACGAGATCCTGCCGGCGCCGCACCGCTCTGGCGGCGCCAAGCTCGTGTTCATCAGGGAGGGGAAGGGTGGCAAGGCGTATCGAGAAGCGGTGCAGGGCGAGCCCGCTTCCGAGCAGCTCGATGCCTTCCGCCGCCGCGTTCTGGCAGCGGTTGAGGCGATGGCCGCTGCGGAGTTCAGCGGAAGCACCGTCGTCGACAGATTTGGACGAGGCGATCTCGCGTCGATGCGCCTGCATCGCGTGAAGGCGGTGAGCAGTGACTGACACCGGTCAGGTTCGAGACAGTGCTGTCGCGCACGGCGCGCAATGGATCGAAAGCGATGCTGCCGCACGTCGGGTGAGCGCATTCGATGTCGCGGATGCCATCGGCCAATATCCGCCCACCGAACAGCAGCGTGCCGTGATCGAAGCACCGCTGCAGCCGGCGCTGGTGGTCGCAGGAGCCGGGAGCGGCAAGACCGAGACCATGGCCAACCGGGTGCTGTGGCTCATCGCGAACGGGCTGGTTCGCCCGCAGGAGGTGCTCGGCCTCACCTTCACCCGCAAGGCCGCCGGGGAGCTCGGCCACCGGGTGCGGCAGCGCATCGATCAGCTAGCCGCCGCCGGACTGGCACCGGCTTCGGTCGACGAGTTCGACATGCCCGCCGTGTCGACGTACAACTCCTTCGCCAGCGGAATCTTTCGGGAGCACGCGCTGCTGCTCGGGCGCGAGAGCGATGGTGCGCTTCTCGGTGAAGCGGCGGCCTGGCAGCTCGCGAGGAATATCGTCATACGCAGTGACGACCGACGTCTCGGCGAGCTCGGGAAGTCGGCTGACCAGCTGACGGTCGCCATGCTCACCCTGAGCCAGGCGATGGCGGAGCATCTGGCCGACCCCGCCGAAGTCCGTGCCTTCGCGAGCCGCTTCGCCGAGATCGCGGAACTGCCCACCGGTTCGCGCGGCGCGTTCAAAGACGTCATAGAACTCGCGTCGAGCGTCGGCACGCTGCCCGTGCTGCTGGATCTCGTGGAGTCGTACGAGCAAGTCAAACGCGAGCGCGGCCTCATCGAGTTCTCTGACCAAATGGCGCTCGCGCTCACCGCTGTGGAACGGATGCCGCGGATCGCGGACGACATGCGAACGCGCTACCGAGTGGTGCTCCTCGATGAGTACCAAGACACCTCCGTCGTGCAGACCCGATTGCTCGCGGCGCTGTTCAAGAATCACCCCGTGATGGCCGTGGGGGACCCCAACCAGGCGATCTACGGCTGGCGCGGAGCCAGCGCAGCGAATCTCCAGGACTTCGCCGAGCAGTTCGGCGCCGAAGCGGGGCAGCAGTACTCACTGAGCACCAGTTGGCGCAACGGAACCGCCATCCTGGGCGCGGCGAACACGCTCGTCAAGTCCTTCGCCCGCGGGCGCGTGCCGGTCGCGACCCTGCAGGCGCGCGACGGCGCGAGTTCCCATCCCGTCGACTCCACGTTCACGCAGACCATCGCCGAGGAGGCCGACGAGCTCGCACTCTGGACGAAACAACGCCTCGCCGAGGGCACAGCGGAAGGACCGGCCACGGCGGCGATCCTTCTGCGAACGCGCAGTTCACAGGAGTTCATCGTCGAAGCGCTCCGACGCCACGGTGTGCCGTACCACGTGCTCGGCGTCGGAGGATTGCTGTCCGAGCCGGAGGTCGCAGACGTCGTGAGCGCATTGAGCGTCATTCACGACCCCAGCGCCGGCTCCGAGCTCGTGAGGCTGCTCGCCGGCTCCCGTTGGCGTATCGGCCCAGCCGACCTGTTCGCGCTCAAGGAGCTCGCGGGTTGGTTGCGCGATCGCGACCTTGCGCAACAGCTGCTGAGTGACGAGGTCAAGGCCGCGTTCCGCTCCTCGGTTGCTTCCGGTGAGAGCGGTTCCATAGTGGAGGCGCTCGACTTCGTCGGCCGCACGCGCTCCGATCACTCGCAGCTGGCGCGGTTCAGCGCAGTTGGGCTCGAACGATTGCGCGAGGCCGCGGCGCTCTTCGCTCGGCTTCGCTCGCGCGCGTCCGCCGACCTGCTGGAACTCGTCGTCGCGGTGGAGCACGAACTCATGCTCGACATCGAGCTCGAGGCGAATGACTCGGCAACCGCGGGCCGGGCGGCCATGGAAGCCTTCAGCGACGCACTGACGGGCTATCTCGCAATCGATGAGCGAGCGAGCCTCGGCGGCTTCCTGAGTTGGCTCCGCGAAGCCGAATGGCGGGAGCGATTGGCGGTTCGCCCCGAGGATCCGGAGCCCGGCATGGTGCAGGTGTTGACGATGCACGCGTCCAAAGGCCTGGAGTGGGACGCAGTCGCCGTGCCGCGCATGGTCGAGCAGGAGATGCCGGCTGCGTCTCGAGAAGGCACGAACGGCTGGCTCGGCTTTGGGCGGCTGCCGTTCGACTTCCGCGGCGACGCGGCCGACCTGCCTCGTTTCGAGTGGAGCGGCGCCGAGACGCTCAAGGAGGTGAAAGCCGCGCGCGATCAGTTCAAGACGGCTGTCCGCGACCACCAGATCGCGGAGGAGCGCCGTCTCGCCTATGTGGCGGTCACTCGCGCTCGGCATCGACTGCTCCTCACGGGGTCGTACTGGTCCAGCCAGACGACGCCGCGCGCGCCCGGAACGTTCTTCCAGGAACTCGTCGCGGCGGGCATCCTGGCCGATCCTCCTGAGCGGGAGTCCGACGAGAATCCGCTTGGCGACCGCCTGGAGACATTTCAGTGGCCGCGCGATCCACTGGGTGCCCGCCGGGGGCGCGTGGAAGCAGCGGCGACCCGCGTGCGAGCAGCGCGTGCGCGCCTTGAAGGTCGAGAGCTCGCCGATGGGCTGGCGGATGCCGGCAGTTGGGGACCGGAGCTGCGGCTGCTGCTCGAGGAGCGCCGTCGAAGGCTCGGCGCGCCGAGGTTGAAGGCCGTTCCCGACCGCGTTCCCGCGTCGCGCTTCAAGGACTTCGTCTCGGATCCGCGCGCAGTCGCCGCAGAACTGCTTCGCCCCATGCCGGAGCGTCCGTATCAGGCGACTCGACTCGGCACACTGTTCCACCAGTGGGTCGAGCAGCGCCACGGCGTGCGAGGCTCGAGTGAGACACTCGACAGCTCGGGCGACTACGCATCGCTGTCGTTCGATGTGGATGCGCTGGAGCACCAGCCCGGGCCAGGCGGCGGGTACGACGAGGCCGAACTCGTCCGTTTGCAGCGCATCTTCGAGCGCTCGGCCTGGGGCGACCGTGCGCCGATCGAGGTGGAGCGCGAGATCCACCTGGTGCTCGACGGGCAGGTCATCGTGTGCAAGATCGACGCCGTCTATGAGCAGCCCGATGGCACCTACCAGGTGGTCGACTGGAAGACAGGCAAGGCTCCGCGCGACGCCGCCGACTTGGAGCGCCGGCAGTTGCAGCTCGCGCTGTACCGACTCGCCTATGCGAAGTGGCGCGGCATCGACCTCTCTCGCATCAGTGCCGCCTTCTACTACGTCAGCGACGACCGGGTCATCGAGCCCGAGCGCATCTTCGACGAGGAGGAACTGGCGCGGCTGTGGCGCGAGGCGGCGAGCTGAGCCGGCGTCAGCCCGCGTTCCGAGCGCGCTCGGCCTGGTCGAGCAGCGCCTCGACCTCCGAGACCGTCGGAATGGGCTGTGTCGAGGGCCCGATCGGATTCATCACGTCGGCCTGCACGTGGTCGACGAGCGTCGACAGCATCTGCACGGCATCGTCCACGACCTCGGTGCTGCGCGAATCGGTGCCGTGCAGCAGCCAGCGAGCCACGTCGAGTTCGGCGTACAGCGCCGCCCGGTGCCGCACCTGGCGGTCGGCTCCCGCTGTAGCGGCGGTGTACGCGTCGACCGCGGCCTCGGCGACGCCTGTGCCTCGCGCGGCCAGCAGCCAGGCCAGGTCGAGTGCGGGATCAGCCACCCGCAACGCGTGCCAGGAGATGATGCTCGAGACGGTGTCGCCCGAGAAACGCAACGCCCGCGATGAGAGCGCTCCGTGCACGACCGTCGGCTGGAACTGCCAGAGCGACTGGTCCTCGGTCGCCTTGCCCCAACGGTCGAGCAGCATGGCTGGCACGAGCCCGGTCGCGGCGGCTCGATCGACCACACTGACTGCCGACCGCAAGCATTCGATCGGTTCCTGCACCGGAAGCCCCGCCTCGGCCACGAAACTCGTGGGCAGAGCGTGCACGGCGGCGATAGCGCGTGCGGCGGCCTCGGCATCCGGAACGTGGAAGGCCGTCAGCGGTTTCGCTGTGCCGGCAGCGCACTCGTACACGACTGCGCGTGTGCCATCGACCGGCGCCTGCCCGAGCACTCGCGGCACATCGAAGGGAAGACGCGAGCGAACCCCTTGGCTCAGCGCGGCGAGCGCCAGAAGTTCCAGCGACTGCTCGGATTCGGCATGTGGGTGTCGCGGTACCCGCACCACTCGTTCGCCCGCGTCGGTGTGCAGCAGGGCCGAGGCGAAATCATCACTGGCACCCCACTCGACCGCACCGGCGCGGTTCACCTCGAGTCCGGGCACTGCCGCTGTAGCGACCGCGGCTAGAGTGAGATGGGTTCTGGCCATGCTCAACAGGGTAGGTCGCTCGGCCCGGTGGCCCGCCCCACGCCACGCCAATTCGACGACGCGGATCAGGATCACAGCATGACGCAATCGGTCTCACAGCGATTGCCCTTCGTGCGCTCCGAAGTCGACCGCGACCATGCGGCGCGATTCGACCAGGACCTCGTCGACCGGTTGTGGAACGACCCCAGTGCTCGAGTGCTGGTGGTCATGGACGGGCAGGCGCCCATTCAGGGCGCTGCGGCCCTGCGTCTGCTGCCGACTTCCGCGGTGCCGAGGATCGAACCGGTCGTCTACCTTGGCCGCACCCGCGCTGCGACACCCACCGAGCCGG
The DNA here is from genome assembly GCF_029952955.1 of Ruicaihuangia caeni. Lineage (GTDB taxonomy): Bacteria > Actinomycetota > Actinomycetes > Actinomycetales > Microbacteriaceae > Ruicaihuangia > Ruicaihuangia caeni. The sequence continues at coordinate 87,452 of NZ_JASATX010000006.1, forward strand.
TGGGCACTCCCGTGCTCGGCGTCTCGCTCAGCGGTGACCCCCACGCCGGGGTCGCTGCTCGGCTCGAGGTCGAGTGGGGGGCGCTGCGTTCGATCGCTCATTTGTTGAGCCCCCGTGATCTCAACCTGTTCACCGAAGCGGTCGCGATCTTCAATTGGCATGGGGCCCACGAGTTCTCACCGCGCTCGGGTCAGCCGACGACGGTGACCATGGGCGGCTGGGTACGAGTCGATCCGACGAACTCCGAGCACTTCCCGCGCACCGACCCGGCGGTGATCGTCGCGGTCACCGATCGCGATGACCGGTTGCTGCTCGGCAGCAATGCGATGTGGGAGCACAACCGCTATTCGCTGCTCGCCGGCTTCGTCGAACCCGGCGAGTCGCTCGAAGCGGCGGTGGAACGCGAGGTCTTCGAAGAGACCGGCGTACTGGTGACCGAACCCATGTACCTGGGCAGCCAGCCTTGGCCCTTCCCGGCGTCGCTCATGCTCGGGTTCACTGCGCGCGTGCACGACGATTGGAACGGTGCGACGGTCCCTGACGGTGAGGAGATCCTGGATCTTCGCTGGTTCAGTCGCGACGAACTCACGGCGGCCCTGCCGCAGTTGCTGCTTCCCGGTCCTTCCTCGATCTCCCGTGCACTCATCGAGCACTGGTACGGCGCGCAGATCGAAGACGGTTCTCGCCCGTGACGAGCGCGCGCCTCACCTCGGCCGACGATGTGCTGCGCGGCCTCGACGACGAGCAGCGACTCGCCGCTCGTGCGCTGCTCGGACCGGTGTGCGTGCTCGCCGGGGCGGGCACGGGCAAGACCCGAGCCATCACGCACCGCATCGCGTACGGCGTGGCCAGTGGGGTGTATTCGCCCTCGAGGGTCATGGCGCTGACCTTCACCAATCGTGCCGCGGGCGAGCTGCGTTCGCGGCTTCGCGCACTCGGCGCCACCGGGGTCGCGGCGCGAACATTCCACTCCGGCGCGCTGGCTCAGCTCAACTACTTCTGGCCCCAGTTCATCGGCGGAAGCATGCCACGCATCATCGACAGCAAGGCGCGCCTTCTCGCGCATGCTGCTGACTCGGTCAACATCAGGATCGACGCGGCCGCGCTCCGCGACATCGCCGGCGAGATCGAATGGCGCAAGGTGCGCCGGATGCCGATGGCCGACTACGAGGGCGTGCTCGCGTCACGTCCGGTGTCGGCGCACCTTGCGACGCAGACCGTGCTCGACCTGCATCTGGCGTACGAGCGGCTGAAAGACGAGCGACGGCTCATGGACTTCGAGGACGTGCTGCTCGTGACCTCGGGTCTGCTCGAGAGCGAGCCGCGTGCATTGGCGCATGTGCATGAGCAGTACCGCTTCTTCGTCGTCGACGAGTACCAGGATGTGTCGCCCCTCCAGCACGACCTGCTGCAACTGTGGCTGGGCGATCGTGACGACGTCTGCGTCGTGGGTGACGCCAGCCAGACGATCTACTCCTTCGCTGGCGCCTCGAGCGACTATCTGCTCGGCTTCGGCTCCCGCTACCCGGATGCGACGATCGTCAAGCTCGAGCGCAACTACCGGTCGACGCCAGCCATCATCGAGGCGGCGAATCGGCTGATGCGCGGTCGGCCGGGGGCGCTCGAACTGCACCCCGCAGAGCGCGCCGCGCAGGCAGCATCCAGTGGGAGCTCCGACCTCGAGATCGATGAGTTCCGCAACGACCACGCGGAAGCGCACGCCATCGCTGCGCGGATCACCGCGCTCATCGAAGCCGGTGAGCGCGCGGATGCGATCGCCGTGCTGATGCGCACCAATGCGCAGTCGGCCGTCATCGAATCGGCGCTCGCCGCAGCGGGAATCAGCGTGCGCACGCACGGCTCCACGCGGTTCTTCGACCTGCCAGAGGTCAAACGCGCCGTGCTCGAACTGCGCGGCTACGCGCTGTCGCGCCCGGCGGGGCCGCTGTTCAAGCACGTGAGCGACGTGCTGCGCCCGCTTGGCTGGTCACAGCATCCGCCGGAGGAACCGGGCGCCGCCCGCGACCGCTGGGAAGCGCTGAACGCGATCATGGGGCTCGCCGACGACGCCCCTGAGGGCACGACGCTCGACGACTTCGTCGCCGACCTGCTCGAGCGCCAGGCGGCTCAGCATGAGCCCGGACTCGCCGCCGTCACACTCGCGACCCTGCACAGCGCCAAGGGGCTCGAGTGGGACCACGTGTACCTCGTCGGCGCGGCCGAGGGGCTGCTGCCGATCAGTCACGCTCGCGATGAGCGTGGCGTGGAGGAGGAACGGCGGTTGTTCTACGTGGGGGTCACGCGCGCGCGGCGCTCGCTGCGGATCTCCTGGGCTCGCGACGGGCAGCATAGATCGGGGTCACGCTCGCCGAGCCGCTTCCTCCAAGATCTGCGCAGCCGCATTCCGGATGCCGCTCTATCAGACGCTCGCTGACCGAGCCCGTCGCCACCTCCACCAGGTACTGCACCGCTGTTGAAGGTGTGTCGGTCGCTCCCGCGGCTTGCTCGGCACGGTCGCGCCAGCGCTCGACGACCCTGGTGGTCAGGGCGACGGCCTCAGCGGTCACGAGCGGTGTCGCCGTGCGGCTCGCGCGCCCCCAGAGTTGGCTCGCGATCGCTGGCCAAGCGGCGTCGGCATCCGATCGATGGCGATCCAGGCAGTAAAGGCACGGCGTGGCGCCCGGCACCACGAGCGGACCGACGCTGGCGTACTCGGAGCCGAAGACGACCGGCAGATGCGGCACGTCGTCGCGCAGCCACCGACCGTGCTCGAGCGGAGGAATCACATGCTCGGCAACGACGATCGCGAGTTCGGGTGATCGAACCGCCGCTGTGGACGCCGACTCGCGCACCTGACCTTCCCCGCGGGCCTGCGGCCGCTCGACCGTCACCTCGCAGCCCTGGGCGATCAGCAGTTCGGCAAGCCGGTCGCGTGCCGCGACAGGTCCCGCGCCGACCACTCGCAATGCGGGGCTCGGCCGAGGACGCGCCATCAAGGGCTCGAGTCGCAGCAGCAGATCGTCGAGCAGCGCGTCGTCGCCACCGTGCGATCGCGCCACGATGGCGAGGCCGCCTCGGCTCGCGCCGCCCTCGAGTGCCGCGATGAGGCGTTCTTCAACCGGTTTCGGGTCGTCGAGCACGAGCGCCGCCCGTTCGGTGCCGAACTGGAGCGCGGTCGGGGAGCGCCACACGGGGGAGTAACGAGGATCGATTCGCAGGATCATGCCGGGATGATGCCCGGCCGTCCCCGTTCCGCGCAGAATCCATCCACGGATGACGGCCCCTCCGCAGCGCCACCGGGCAGCCGAGCGGACGGCCGTCGCCACGCGCCGGGCCGTGAACCACGAGGGTCCGCCCAGCGGCTCACGCCTCGTGCGGGCGATCCCCGGAGTCGTCGTTGAGCAGGTCCTCGATGGCCTGGTCGATGGCGTCGCGCTCGGGCTCGGTCTCCGAGAGCCGCGCGATGAGCCCTGCCGGGTCGTCGATGTCCTCGCTCGTCGGCATGATGTCGGGGTGCGCCCAGAGTTCGTCGCGGCGCTCGGGGCCAACCGCCGCTGTCACGGCGTTCCACATGGCGAGGGCCTCGCGCAGCCTGCGTGGCCGCAGCTCCAGCCCAACCAGCGCACCGAAGGCCGACTCCGCCGGCCCGCCGGTCGCTCGACGCCGACGCACGGTCTCAGCGATGGCGGCGGCCTTCGGCAGTCGACTCGTTGCAGCGGTCGTCACCACATCGACCCAGCCCTCGATGAGCGCGAGGGTGGTTTCGAGGCGCGCGAGGGCGGCCGTCTGCTCCTCCGTCTTCGGCGGGATGAGAGCACCGCTCGAGAGCATCTCGCGCAGTTGCTCCGGGTTGCTCGGGTCGATCTCTTCGGCGAGATCTTCGAGGTGTCCCGCATCGATGCGGATGCCGCGCGCGTAGTCGGCGATCGAGCTGATCACATGCAGTCGCAGCCACTTGGCGTGACGAAACAGGCGGGCGTGCGCGAGTTCCCGAGTGGCGAGATAGAGCGCGATCTCCTCCTCGGGGATGTCGAGACCCGCACCGAAGCCCTTCACGTTCTGGGGAACCAGGGCCGCGGTCTGCTCATCGAGCAGAGGGATGCCGATGTCGCCGCCCGAGACCACTTCTGTCGAGAGTTGGCCGACGACCTGCCCGAGTTGCATGGCGAAGAGCGTGCCGCCGACATTCCGCATGAGGCGGCTCGCACCGGCGAGCATCGAGGCGAACTCGTCGGGCGCCTGCTCGTTGAGCACTCGGGTCAAGGCCTCTGAGATGGAGGTGGCCACCGGCTCGGTCATCTGCTGCCACACCTGCATGGTGGCCTTCACCCATTCGGCGCGGCTGATGAGCTTCGGCGTGGTCGGGAGCTCGCCGACATCCGTCGCCTCGTCGAGCCAGAGGCCGGCGACATGCAGCGCCTGCTCGAGGCGCGCGCGCTCCTCGGGGAGCGTCACGACCGCGCTCCGCGTAGCGAGGTTGCTCGCCTGCTCCTCGGCGAGCGACCAGTTCACGCCTTCGTCACCGGCGGACTGCATCGAGGCCTGCAACTGCCGCATCAATTGAGCGAGCAGCGCAGGGTCGGCCGGCAATCCCGCGGCGCCGGCGAGCTTGGCCGGGTCGAAGTCGGGATCGCCTTGAAGAAAGGCACGGAGCAACTCGCGGAACTCCTCGCTCGGGTCGTTCCGGGGATCATCGGCCATGCCTCTACGCTAGCCGCTGCACCTGGGCGGCGCCCGCGCAATTGCTTCGCTCATTGTCATAGGCTGAGTGCTCGCGGCTGTGCGCCCGCGGCGCCCGCCGCGGCCGGCCGCTCGAGCCGAGGACAGCGTGGCACTCTTCACCGATCGAACCGATTCTGAGCGCGCCCGCTCGCGTTCCGGATGGTTCGGCTGGACCATGCTCGGCATCGGGATGGTCAGCGCGGCCGTGCTGTCGATGCTTCCAGCCCCTTACGTGATCGAGCGTCCCGGTCCGGTGTTCGACACCCTCGGCGTGGTCGAGACCCCGGCGGGCGATGTGCCGTTGATCGAGATCCCCGATGAGCCGACGTACCCGACCGAGGGTGCTCTCTCACTGTTGACCGTCAGCGTGGTGGGCACTCGCGAACGACCGCCGAGCTGGATCGAACTGGTGCCAGCCTGGTTCGACCCCACTCGCTCGGTCGTGCCGGTCGATTCGGTGTTCCCCGAGGGGCTGTCCCGCGAGCAGTCCGCCGAGCGAAGCCGCATCGAGATGGAGAACTCGCAGCGCGAGGCCATCGCTGCGGCACTGACCGAACTGGGCTACCGCTTCTCGAGCGTGCTCACGATCGCCGAGGTCATCCCGGGCGGCCCCGCCGACGGAAAGCTACAGGCCGGCGACGTGGTCGTGAGCTTCAACGACGAGACCTTCACCGATGTCACCGGCCTGCGTGCCGCGATCGCAGACAACGGCACCGACCGCGCGGGCGAGATGGTCGTGCGGCGCAACGGTGTCGAGCAGCGGGTCGAGCTTCGCCCCGAGCTCAGCGACTCCGAGCCCGCGACTCCGATGGTCGGGGTGTATGTCGGAAGCGAGTACGAGTTCCCCTTCGAGGTCGACATCCAGCTCGAGAATGTCGGCGGTCCCAGCGCCGGCATGATGTTCGCCCTCGGCATCATCGACAAGCTCACCCCGGGGGCGCTCAACGGCGGCGAAGCCGTGGCGGGAACCGGAACCATCTCCGCCACCGGCGCTGTCGGGCCGATCGGCGGCATCCGTCAGAAGATGTATGGAGCCAGGGATGCCGGAGCCGAATGGTTCCTCGCGCCGTCGGCGAACTGCGACGAGGTCACCGGGAACGAGCCCCACGGTTTGTCGGTGTTCCGAGTCGACACGCTCGATGATGCGCTCGACGCCCTGCGTGGTATCGCCTCGGGGGATGTCGCCGGCCTGCCGGTGTGCACTGGCTGAACTGTCGGTCAGCCGTGATGCGGCGTCGATAGGATGGGGAGCCACCCGAGTGTCGCAGTTCGCTAAACCGCAGTAAACCGCAGCCTGGAGCGCCGTCTTGACGTCAACAGCATCCCCACCCGCCAACAAATCACGCCGGACGATCGCGATCACTGCCGGTGTGCTCGCCGCGCTGGTGGTGTTGTTCTTCGCGTTCTCCGGCCTCTACACCGACGTGCTCTGGTACAACCAGCTCGGCTTCCTCCCGGTGCTCACCACCGAGTGGATCGCGACCGCCGTGATGTTCGCGATCGGCTTCCTGGGAATGGCGCTTCCTGTCTGGGTGAGCATTCAGATCGCCTTCCGCTGGCGCCCTGTGTACGCGAAGCTCAACGCCCAGCTCGACCGCTATCAGCAACTCATCGAGCCGCTCCGGCGTCTCGCCATGTGGGTCGTGCCGGTCGTATTCGGCATCTTCGCGGGCCTCGCCGCCGCCAGCCGCTGGCAGGTGGCCCTGCAGTGGCTGCACCGCACGCCGTTCGGCGAGACCGATCCGCAGTTCGGTCTCGACATCGGCTTCTACATCTTCGAGCTGCCCTTCTACCACGGCGTGGTCGGCTTCGCCTCGGCGGCAGTGCTGATCTCGGCGCTCGCGGCCCTCGCCACGAGCTACCTCTACGGCGGCATCCGTGTGAGCGGTCGCGAGGTGCGCATCTCCCGCACGGCTCGGGTCCAGCTCGCCGTCACGGGCGCTGTCTACCTGGCCCTGCAGGGCCTGAGCCTGTGGCTCGACCAGTACGCCACGCTCTCCAGCCCCTCCACGGGCTACCTGCAGACCGGCGCCGGCTTCACCGAAGTGAACGCCATCATTCCCGGCCGAGCCATTCTCGCGATCATCGCGGGGCTCGTCGCCGTGTTGTTCATCGTCACCGCTGTGATCGGCCGGTGGCGACTTCCCATCGTGGGCACTGCGCTGCTCATCGTGGCGAGCCTCGTGGTCGGGGTCGGCTATCCCTTTGTCATGCAGCGCTTCCAGGTCGACCCGAACGAGCGTGTCGTCGAGGCCGAGTACATCCAGCGCAACATCGACGCGACCCGGGCCGCGTACGGGGTCTCCGATGTGCAGGAGGTTCGCTACAACGCAGTGACGGATGCTGAGCCCGGCGCCCTGCGCACCGACGCTCAGACCACCGCGAACATCCGCATCATCGACCCGGCGCTCGTCAGCGATGCGTTCGGGCAGTTGCAGCAGTTCCGCAACTACTACGACTTCGCCAACCACCTCGACGTCGACCGCTACGAGATCGACGGCAAGGTGACCGACACCGTCATCGCGGTCCGCGAGCTCAACCAGCGCGGTCTGTCGGAGTCGAACTGGTACAACGACACGGTCGTCTACACCCACGGCTATGGAGTGGTCGCCGCCTACGGCAACCAGCGCTCGGTCGATGGGCAGCCCGTGTTCCTCGAGGCCGACATCCCCTCCACCGGCGCACTGGGCGACTACGAGCCGCGGGTCTACTTCGGCGAGCAGTCGCCGCTGTACTCGATCGTCGGCGCGCCCGAGGGCAGTGCTCCCGTCGAGTTCGACTTCCCGGCGGGCGGTGCCGATGAGGAGAGCTCGCAGGACGCGAACACCACGTTCAAGGGCGACGGCGGTCCGAAGCTCGACAACTTCTTCAACCAGCTCGTGTACGCGATCAAGTTCCAGTCGGAGCAGATCGTGTTCTCAGACGCGGTGAACTCCGAGTCGCAGATCCTCTACGATCGCAACCCCCGCGACCGCGTCAAGAAGGTCGCGCCGTACCTGACCCTCGACAACGACGCGTACCCCGCCGTGGTCGATGACCGGCTCGTGTGGATCGTCGACGGCTACACCACGAGCGCGTCGTATCCATACTCGCGGGTGGAGCAGCTCTCCGATGTGATCGCCGACACGAACACACCGCGTCCCGTGGTCGCGTTCGACGACATCAACTACATCCGCAACTCGGTGAAGGCGACCGTCGACGCGTATGACGGCAGCGTGACCCTGTATGCCTGGGATGAGGAGGATCCGCTGCTGCAGACCTGGCAGAAGATCTTCCCCTCGTCGCTGCATCCGATCACCGATATGAGCGCCGACCTGATGGCGCACGTGCGCTACCCGGCCGACCTGTTCAAGGTGCAGCGCTCGATCCTCGGCACCTATCACGTGACCGACCCGACCACGTTCTTCTCGAACAACGACGCGTGGGTCGCGCCGAACGAGCCGACGGCCACGGGGCAGAACCCCCCGCTGCAGCCGCCGTACTACCTGACCATGCAGATGCCGGGGGAGGATTCGCCCGCGTTCTCCCTCTACTCGACGTTCATCCCGCGAGGCACGGCCGAGTCGACTCGTAACGTGCTCTTCGGCTACCTCTCTGTGAACGCGGATGCCGGGTCGACACCGGGCGAGATCTCGGAGAATTACGGCAAGCTCACCCTGCTCAACCTGCCCAAGCAGAACACGGTGCCCGGCCCAGGTCAGGTGCAGGCGAACTTCAACGCCGACCCGACCGTGTCGCGAGAGCTCAACCTGCTGCGACAGGGCGAGACCGAGGTGCTCAGCGGAAACCTGCTGACCTTGCCCGTCGGCGGCGGATTGCTCTATGTGCAGCCGGTCTACGTGAAGTCGAAGACCGAGACGGCGTACCCGCTGCTGCAGAAGGTGCTGGTCGCCTTCGGTGACGGCATCGCCTTCGAAGACACGCTCGACGCGGCGCTGGATGCCCTGTTCGGCGGCGACTCAGGCGCCCCCGCCGGTGACAGCGATGTGCCTGCTGAGCCGACGACCCCCGGCACGCCGACCGAGCCCGGCACGCCTGCCGAGCCCGGCACGCCGACACAGCCGAGCACTGAGCTCGACCAGGCGCTGCAAGACGCGGCTCAGGCCCTCCGCGACCGTGAGGCCGCCTACGCGAGCAACGATCTCGTTGCTGCGGCCCAGGCCGATCAGCGGCTGCAGGACGCGCTGGAGCGTGCGATCGCCGCGTCCGGCGATCAGTAGTCGGAGTCGCGGCGCCGCAAGCAGCGGGCGCACGTGTGAAGGGCGGATGCCGGGGGTGACCTCCGGCATCCGCCCTTCGTCGTCATCGACGAGCTCGCGCGTGCGACGCGTCTGCTCGATTCGACGCCCGGGAGACGCTCTGGTAAGCTCGTAATCACGACGCGGGGTGGAGCAGCTCGGTAGCTCGCTGGGCTCATAACCCAGAGGTCGTAGGTTCAAATCCTGCCCCCGCAACCATGTGATGTCTCAAGACATCGTGAACGCTCCGAACCCACAATTTTGGGTTCGGAGCGTTTGTCATTTCGCTGTCGCC
>NZ_JASATX010000007.1 GCF_029952955.1 Ruicaihuangia caeni
CAGACGGGCTCGCGACACCGCTGATTCTGGCGTGCCGGAGCGTTCACTATGTCTTGAGACATGCGTTCACGATGTCCTGAGCCAGCACACTGCCCCCGCAACCAATGTGATGTCTCAGGACATCCCGGACAGCCGGACTCGCTAAGCGCGGGTTCGGCTGTTGTGTTTCCCCCGTGCGTTGCCCGTGCTGAGCCCGCTGCAGTCAATCCTTCGGAGCCTGGGCGAGGCCGGTGATCCGCGCGAATTCCTCTTGCAGACCCGCCGCCACTCGTCGAGCATCCACGCCAGCTGCATCGCCGTGGATCGAGCACATGAGACGACCGGCGTACGAAAGCGCCGATACGCCCACCCTCACGTTCCCCTGCAGGGTTGTCACGGGCCAGATCCGCTCCAGCGGAGCACCGCCGAGGGAGAGGGAATCCCGTGGGCCGGGCACGTTCGTGACGAATAGTGCGACCATGCGCTGGTGCCGGGCGAAACGCGCGAAAATGCGTGCGGTCAACGGCATCCGCGTGATCTCGAGGGTTCCACGCGACCTGGCGTCGGTCTTCCTGGCCCGTGTGAGCCCCGCGACCTCGCTGAGTCGGACTTCGGTCGCTGCTTCCGCCGTCGGCAAGGGCACGACCATGACGCCGACCGCGTTTCCCGAGCCGCCTCGATCTGGGAGAGCGACTGGAACGCTGACCGGGAGCGTTGCAGGAGGATCCTCACCCGTGTCGAGGAGTGCGCTCCGAACACCGGCGCCCACTGCGGCTAGAAGCGCGTCGTTCAGTGTGGCGCCCACCGAAGCGGCTCCTTGAGCGAGAGGCTGCAACTCCACGTCGGCGAACGCGATCGTGCGGATGGCTCCGAGCGGCCCGAGTAGGGAAGTGCGAGGCACGGCCGTGCGGAACATCGCGGCGGTGCGTTGCACCGCCGAGACAAGCGTCTTGAGCTTCGCTCGCGCGGCACGGCGTGATGGAGAGTTGCCGAGTGCGGGGCCCGGCTGCGGCGGATGCATCACCTCGCGGTTGCTGGTCGCCGGTGTCGGGTCGAGCAGGGCTTGCGCGAGCCGCACGGCGGCGATTCCGTCTGCCATCGCATGGTGGATGCGGACCACGATTCCCGACCGGCTCGGCGCGACGCCGGGAGCGACCAGCACTTCCCACAGCGGGTGGTCCGTGGCGAGCGGTTCGACGATCAGCGCGGCGCACAAGCGCTCAAAACCGGGCAGGCCCTCAACGGGGTCGACTTCGCGCACGTGCCGAACGAGATCGAGCGTCGCCGGCTCCCACACCAGCCTCGAACGGCGCCGAGCAACCCGCTGCGCCATCCGCGGCACTGCACGCAGGCGTTCGCTGAGCAGTCGTCGGAGCGCGGCCATATCCACCGTGCCATCAGTGCTCGCCGGTCCACCCGGTGCGAGCACGCCGGCCATGAGGAACGCATTCACTTGGTCAGGCGCGTCGATGGCGATGTTCGACGCGTCGGCGGCGCTGAGCGGCTCGAACGCCTCCCGTTGCGACCTAGCCATCATCTGCACCGCAAGCGCTAGTCCGAGCGGCGCCGTCTCACGAGCCCGGCAGTGACGGCGTGCAACAGTGGCGGCACGGACACGAGCATCAGCACCGAGCCGAGGACATCGTCGTCGTCATTGCGCAGCAGGATGCCTCCGACGAACAGCCCCGCGAAGAGCACGGCCGAGACGAGTCGGCGCCCCATGCGCTCCAGCGCGCGAACCCGCTGCTCGAGGCGCGGCACCTCGATCGCGAGCCGACCCTCCTCCAACCGGTCCGTCAGGGAGTCGATCCGGCGGGGGAGCGAGGCCAGCGTCCGGGCTGCGTCGAGCGCGTCCGATGCGATCTGCCGGACCGCTCCGCCCCCCTCCTCCCGCAGCAAGCGGGCAGCGTAGGGTTCGACAGCGCTCCAGATGTTGAATGTCGGATCGAGCCCGCTGCACATTCCTGACGTGAGCGACATCGCTCGGATGATGAGCAGGAAGTTCTCCGGCAGCTGGAACGGCAGTGAGCGCATGGTGTCGCCGAATTCGATCGCGAATCTCCGGAGTTCGCGCTCGTCGACCTGTCTGAGCTCAGCGAATCCCATGCCGCCGAAGCGTGCGAACAGCGCCGTCAGGGCCTGCTCCAACTGCCTGGTCTCGGCCCCGGGCAGCAGCACCCCCAGGGCGCGGATGCTCTCGACGAGTTGCCGGCCGTCTCGCGCGGCCACTGCGATGAGGAACCGTTGCAGGCCCTGCCGCAACGAGTCGGAGACCTCGCCCATCATTCCGAAGTCGATGAAGGTGAGGGTCCAGCGACGGCCCTCGACGTCGGGTCCGCCCGGCACCGGTGTGACGAAGAGGTTCCCCGGGTGCGGATCGGCGTGGAAGAAGCCGTCGATGAAGAGTTGGTCGAGCATCACAGGCGCGAAGTCCCTCGCTACCGCAGACGGGTCGATGCCGGCGGCGCGCAGTGCCTCGACATCGTTGATCTTGATGGCGGTGACGTCCTGCAGCGTGAGCACGCGCCGGGTGCTGCGCTCCCAAGCGATGGCGGGCACCTGGACTCGCTCGTCGTCCGCGAATGCGGCAGCGAAACGCTCGGCGTTCTGTGCCTCGTGGAGGTAGTCGACCTCCTCCAGACTGGTCTTCGCGAACTCTTCCACGAGCCGCGGAGCGTCAACGTGGCTCGACACCAGCCGCACCCGCTGCAGCCACCCTGCCACCTTGCGCAACGCCGCGAGATCGACCGCGATGATCGCCTCGATACCGGGTCGCTGCACCTTCACGACCGCGTCGCTGAAGCCGGTGTCGTCAGCCGCAGCTGCCGTCAGGCGAGCGCGATGCGCTTGCCCGAGGGAGGCTGCGGCGAGCGGTGTCGGATCGAAGTAGGCGTAGGCGCGCTCGAGCGGCAGCCCCAGCTCGGCTTCTGCCAGAGCTCGTATGGCTTCGAATTCCTCCGGAGGCACCTCGTCTTGAAGCCCCTCGAGCTCCTTGGTGATCTCGGGAGGAAGCACATCCAGTCGAGACGACATGAATTGGCCGACCTTGATCATGAGGCCGCCGAGCGCCACGGCGAGCACCCTGAAGTTCCGAGCGATTCGCCGAAGCCGAGCTTGGCGTCCGCGCGCAGCGGGGCCGCGCAATCCGATCCGCGGCAGCACGAGCTCGAACCACCAAGCCTCGATCATGTACCGCAAGGCGAACCGTAGGAGCCGCCGGTAGCGGGCGCGCATCTGCCTGACGTCGGCCATCGGAACTCCTTGACGCCGACGGGTGCGCGGCGCGCGGTCAGTCTTGGGCGAGGATCGAGTACAGCCTACGCCGGGCCTCATCGAGCACGGCGACCGCTTGGTTCACCTGCTCGGGCGTGCCGTTGCGCGCTACTTGCGCGGCGGCCTGCGCGAGTTTGGAACCCGCTCGCGGAATAGCGGCGCCATGCGTCGCGTGCCCCATGCCCGACATCATCCATGGCGCCGAATCGTTCGCGTCCTCGGCCACCGCGCGCCCCGCCTCGGTCAGCGAGTACGTCTTCCTGCCGTCGGCTTCCGCCGCCGTCACCAGGCCCTCATCGGCGAGCAGCTGCAGGGCTGGATACACCGAACCGGGACTCGGCTTCCACATGCCGTGGCTGCGCTTCTCGATCTCGTGGATCACCTGGTAGCCGTGCATCGGCTGCTCCGCCAGCAGCGAAAGGATCGCCGCACGAACGTCACCGCGCCCCATGCGAGTGCCGACGCGCTCCTCGAACGCATCGCGGAACTGCTCCATCGCCTCCCAGAGTCCGCTGCCGCCTCCGGCTCGGCCTCCTCCTGGGGTGCGACGGCGGCCGCCGAAGCGGTCTCCCGGATATGAACGGTCCATGGCAACCTCCCAGGCGTCGTGTGGCCTTAGCGATAGCAAACGATATATCGGCTACTCGCCGCAGGGGAGTGGCGCGAAGGGGCTCTCGACGTAGTCGCGGCAGACGATCGGACTGCTCTCAGCCTTCGTCGACGATCGGGCCCGGCCCGGTCGCGATCAGTGTCGACTCGCTTCTGCGGCGCCAAGGTTCCTACCTCTCGTTCTCGCGTAGACTTGCCGCGCCATGCAGTGCGCCTATTTCGATGCGGCCGTGTGCGGCTCCTGCACGCTGATGGGCCAGTCGTACGACGAGCAGTTGGCCGGCAAGGACCGACACGCCCGCCACTTGCTCGCCGCGCACCGGACGATCGAGTGGATGCCGCCGGTTGCCAGTCGTGAGACGGGATTCCGCAACAAGGTGAAGATGGTCGTCGGTGGCAGCCAGCAGCATCCCACCCTCGGAATCCTCGACGCGGGCGGCGCCGGAGTCGATTTGCGCGATTGCGGCATCTTGCAGCCCGGACTGCGAGCGACATTCCCTGCGCTCGCCGAGTTCATCGGGCTGGCGAAGCTCGAGCCGTACAGCGTGCCTCGTCGCCGCGGCGAGCTGAAGAACCTCATCCTCACGGAGTCGCCCGCCGGCGAACTGCTGCTGCGCTTCGTGCTGCGTACGACGGAGGCGCTGCCGCGCATCCGCAAGCATCTCCCGGCACTGCTCGAGCGGATGCCGCAGCTGCGGGTCGCCTCGGCGAACCTGTTGCCGGAGCACAAGGCGGTCGTCGAGGGCGCTGAGGAGATTCCGCTGACCGAGCAGCAGACGCTCACGATGGAGGTCAACGGCATCCGCATGATGCTCCGTCCGCAGAGCTTCTTCCAGACGAACACGGAGATCGCCGCCGCCCTGTACCGCCAGGCGCGCGAGTGGGTCGACGAAGTCGGCCCGTCGTCGGTGTGGGATCTGTACTGCGGTGTCGGGGGGTTCGCGCTCCATTCCGCACTCACGGATGCGAACTCGGGAGCGCCGGGCCGCGAAGTCGTCGGTGTCGAAGCGAGCGCCGAGGCGATCGAGAGCGCCCGCTTGGCAGCGCGCAGTATGCCGGGTCTGCGATTCGTCACCAGTGATGCCACCGCGTTCGCCGTCGAGCACAGCGGCGCACCCGACCTCGTGATCGTGAACCCGCCTCGTCGCGGCATCGGTTCGACGCTCGCCGAATGGCTCGAGGGGAGTGGTGTGCGACACGTCGTGTACTCGAGTTGCAACGCGCAGAGCCTCGCCAAGGACCTCGAGCGGATGCCGTCGCTGCTGCCGGTCCGCGCACGCGTGCTCGACATGTTCCCGCACACCGGGCACTACGAAGTCATCACCCTGCTCGAGCGACGCTGAACCGCCGCCGGTCGGCTGTAGTATCGATCGAGCGGCTCCGGGGTGCTGACCCTGGGATGTCGGTGCCGGCGGTTAGCGTTGCTGCATGCGCATCCTGCACACTTCCGATTGGCATATCGGTCGCAGCTTTCACGGCAACTCGACGCTGCCCGCGATCGCTCAGGTGCTCGATGCGCTCGTGCAGCACGTGCGGTCCCAGCAGGTCGATGTCGTGGCGGTCGCGGGCGACGTGTTCGACACCACGACCCCTTCGGTCGAGGCGTACGAGACGCTGAGTCAGGCTCTCGCCCGATTGCGCGACGCCGGTGCACGGGTCGTGCTCACAAGTGGTAACCACGACTCGGCGACCAGGCTCGGCTTCCAATCGCAGTTCGCCGCGCTCGGGGGTATCCACGTCATCACGCGGGCCGACCGAGCCGACCGGCCCGTCACGATCGACGATGAGCATGGCCCCGTGCACTTCTACGGCATCCCGTATACCGAGCCGATCCTGCTGCGCCGCGAGTTCCCGGATTGCGCAGCGCGCTCCCACGCCGAAGCGCTCGACTTCCTGATGCAGCGGGTGCGACGCGACCTGAGCGAACGGGGTGGTCGCTCAGTCGCGCTGGCTCACTGCTTCGCCGTGGCCTTTCGTCACGACGAGCAAGACGCGGCTGAGTCAATCGGCCGAGCGGATGCTGGCAGTGCAAGCGCGGTCCGCCGAAGCGAGGAGCAGACCGTCGGACTCGAGCGAGACATCACTTCCGGCGGCCTCGACCTTGTGCCCGTCCAGGTGTTCGACGGCCCTGACTATGTGGCTCTCGGTCACCTGCATGGGCGGTCCACGCTGAGCCCGAGGGTCCGATACTCCGGTGCGCCGCTGCATTACTCGTTCAGCGAGGGCTTCAAACCCCGCGGCGCCTGGCTTGTCGAGCTCGGAGCGGCAGGGCTGCAAGAAGTGACCTGGCTCGATCTCCCGGTGCCGCGCCGGTTGAGCACGTTGGAAGCGTCGCTCGACGAGCTGATGCAGGGCCCCGAGTACGCCGATCACGAGGGAGATTGGGTCAGCGCGGTGCTCACCGACGAGGTGCGGCCGATCGACGCGATGCGCAAGCTGCAGCAGCGGTTCCCGCACTGCGCGCGAGTTGACCACCGTCCTGCGCGCATCGCGCCCGACGACGCTCGTCGCTACGGCGACCGAGTGCAGGCGAAGTCCGATCCAGAGCTCATCGACGGCTTCTTGCGCCATGTGCGCAATGGTGTGGGCGCCACCGACTTCGAACTCGAAGTGCTCAACGACGTGCTCGAGAGCCTCACCGCGCGGGAGGCGACGGCATGAAGATCGAACGCCTGCGCCTGGCCGGTTTCGGCCCATACAAGACCGAGCAGGTCGTCGACTTCTCGCACTTCGCAGACGACGGCATCTTCCTCATCTCGGGAAAGACCGGAGCGGGCAAGTCCAGTCTGCTCGATGCCATCTGCTTCGCGCTCTACGACGGGGTACCGCGCTATGAGGGCACGAAGCCGAGGCTCCGTAGCGACCATTGCGCTGCTGACGATCACACGATCGTTGAGCTGGAGTTCACCATTCACGGTGACCGCTACCGGGTCACGCGCTCACCTGAGTACGAGCGTCCTCGCAAGCGCGGAGGCGGGACCACCACGCAGGCGGCAACCGCCACGCTGGAACAGCTCCGCGATGGGGTATGGACAGGGATCGCCGCGAAACCTCGCGACGTCGGCATCAGACTGAGCGAGCTGATCGGGCTCTCCCGCGAGCAGTTCCTTCAGGTCATCCTGCTCGCCCAGAACCGTTTCCAGGAGTTCTTGCTCGCGAAGAGCAGTGACCGGTTGGCATTGCTCCGCACGCTGTTCGGCACTCGACGCTTCCAACAGCTCGAGGCCGAGTTGCAGAGCCTTCGCGCAGCAGCGAAGGCAGCGGTGGATGAATCCGAGTCGAGCGTCGAGCACAGGCGCGAAGAGCTTGCCGCTCTGCTGGAGCGAGCCGGATGGGTCGAAGAACGTTCTGCCGACGCAGGTTCCGGAGCCACGTGCGAAGACGCGGATTCCGGCCCGGCGGAGGTGCTTGAGGCCAGCGTCGCCCGGGTTCAGGCACCGGAGGCCGACGGCGAGCGGGCCGACGGCGAAACGGCGGACGGCGAGACGGTGGACCTCGAGGCGGCGGACGTCGCAACTCTGTGGTTCACGATGGCCATCGAGTGGTTCGAAGAACGCGCGGCGGAAGCGGCAGCAGCGCTTGCTCGGCATTCGGTCGCGGTCGAAGAGGCCGAGCGGCACCGCGACGCGGAACTGACGCTCGCCGAGCGCCAGCTCCGGCGAGCAGCGGCGGAGTCGGCGCTGCTCAAGCTCGAAGCGCTGGCCGACCGCACTGATGAGTCGCGCGCGCTCGTCGAGCGCGCCGAGCGCGCGGCCGGCGTGTGGCCGACGCTGATCGCTCACGCAGACGCGGCTTCCGGTTGGGCGGCTGCCGGCGACGGCGCCGCCGAAGCGCTCCGGGGCTTGGGCGATGTCGTCGAAGAATTGCTCCGCGCCTTGCAGAGACCCGAAGCCGCTGCCACCGCCGCGGCGGTGCTCTCTGGTGATCACGACGCACTCGCGCCGTTCCTCGACCTGATCATCGCCGACAAGGGCGCCCTCGAGTCGGCAGCCGCCGATGAGCGCCGCCTGCCAGAGCTGGCAGAGGCGGCGGCTGCCGCTGAACTGCGTCGCGAGCTGCTCGACCAGGAGCTCGAGCAGCTCGAAGAACGGGCTCGGTCGCTGCCCGCGCGCATCGACGTCATCCGTCACCAACTCCACGCTCACCAGCTCCTCGCTGCCGAGATCGACAACGCGCTCGCCGACTTGGAGCGCCTTGGAGAGACCCGGGAAGCGGCCCGAGCGGTTCAGCGTCTGGAGCCTGAACTCGCGAGTGCCGTCGAGCAGGAACTCAGCGCGTCCAGACGGCACGGCGAGGCAGCACAGCGACTCACCGCGCTGCGCGAAGCCCGGTACCGGGGGTACGCCGCCGAGCTGGCCGCTCAGCTCGAATCCGGCGCTCCCTGCGTCGTGTGCGGATCGAACGAGCACCCTGCTCCCGCTGCGCCGAGCGATGACGCCGTCTCGCAACACGACATCGACCAGGCCACTGAGCAGCTTGACCGCGAACGAGCCGCGCTCGATGAGACGGCAGTCGTCGTTCATGCGAGTCGCGAAGCGCTTGCGGCAGCGAGAGCACGGCTAGGCCGATTCCTCGACCTTGCCGATCCGCTCGCGAGTGTCGACGAGGCGATCGCCTCCGCCGAGCAGCGAGCCAAGGCCTCGCGTCTTGCAGCGCAGATGGTGACGACGCAGAGCACTGCCCTCGATTCGCTCCTGAACGAACTCGCGCAGGCTCAGGAGCGCGCGGCCGATGCTCGCGAGCACCGCACAGCCGCGGTCGCCGCCGAGGAGGCGGCGCTCCGGAGCCATGACGACATGGCCGCAGCGATCGAGAGCCGGCGCGGAGACCACGCCTCCATCGCAGAACGCATGCACGCCCTTGTGTCCGGTGCGGATGCGGTCAAGAGGGTGCGCGATGCGGCTGCCACGCTTGCCGAGCGCAAGACGGTGCTCGATCGTGCAGCGAGGGCACTCCAAGAGGGTCTCCAGGCCCACGGCTTCGCTGAAGCGGACGAAGTGCGAGAAGCGAGGCTCGAGCCGTCCGAACTGGAGAAGACCCGCGCGCGCATCAAGGCGCATGACGACGAGGTCGTCCGCCATCGCGCGACGCTCGACGATCCCCAACTCCGCGATCTGCCAACCGAACCGGCAGACCCAGCACGCGCCGAGTCCTCACTGGCGGTCGCTCGCGCCGCAAGAGATGGTGCCGTCGCAGCGCAAAGCGCACGCGCCGAACAACTCACTCAAGCGCGACGGCTCACCGACGAAGCGTTGGAGGCGCTCGAACGCACGCGCGTCGCTCGAGAGCGCTATGAAGGGATACTCCAGCTCGCGAACACCGTGAAGGGCGATGAACCCAACACCCGGAAGATGAGTTTGGAAGCGTACGTGCTCGCCGCCGAGCTCGAGGCCATCGTCGACGCCGCGAACTCGCGTCTCCGGGTCATGACCGACGCGCGGTACTCGCTGGTGCACGATGACGAGGTGCAGTATCGGCGAGCAGCCTCTGGGCTGGGGCTCGCGATCTTGGATCAGCACACCGGTGTGGCGCGGGCCACTCATTCACTGTCTGGCGGCGAGACATTCCTTGCCTCGCTCGCGCTCGCGCTCGGCCTCGCAGAAGTCGTCACCTCACGCGCAGGGGGTATCACGCTCGACACCCTGTTCATCGACGAGGGGTTCGGCTCTCTCGACGCCGCCACGCTCGAGACAGCCATGAGCACGCTCCACGGGTTGCGCGCAGGCGGCCGCACAATCGGGCTCATCAGTCACGTCGAGGCGATGCGTGAACAGATCCCGGCGACGTTGCGCATCAACGTCACTCCTCACGGCTGGAGCGTGCTCGACCAGCCGGACGCTGTCCCACCCGTCTACGACCCCGGCGCGACCGGGCGGCATTCAGCAACCGGCCGCCCCTCCGGCGAACCACCCGGCCAGCCCGAGGCAGATGCGGCCTGACCCCTTGGGTACGCTCGAGGCATGAGCGTTGTCACCGTGCCCTTCGACGTCCCCATCCGCAAGTCCGACGGCTCGCACATCACGCTCGAGGAGCACCGCGGGAAGGTGCTGCTCATCGTCAACGTGGCCTCTGAATGCGGCAACACGCCGCAGTATGAGGGCCTCGAACAGCTGCAACGCGAATACGGGGAGCGCGGACTTCAAGTGCTCGCCTTCCCGTGCAACCAATTCGGCGAGCAGGAACCCGGCACCGACGAGCAGATCCAAGAGTTCTGCCGCACCGAGTTCGGCGTCAGCTTCCCCGTGTTCAGCAAGATCGACGTCAACGGCGATAACCGGCATCCGCTGTACGCGGCGCTCACGGGCGCGCCTGATGCAGCGGGGACGGCTGGCGACGTCCAGTGGAACTTCGAGAAGTTCCTGGTCGGCGCCGACGGCACGGTTGCAGCGCGAGTGCGCCCAAAGGTGCAACCGATTGACCCGGAGTTCGTCTCGGTGCTCGAGACCGTCCTGGGCGGAGAAGAGCCACCCGCGTGAGCGCCGCGAATGCGGCGGGACATCACCGCAAGAACGACATGCGCGACCTTGCGGTGGCCTATGCCGATGACCTCGCCGCGTTCATCGAGGCGTCTCCCTCGTCGTACCACGCCGCCGCCGAAGTCGCGAGGCGGCTTGAGGCAGCCGGGTTCGTGCGGCTGCTCGAGCACGAAGATTGGAGCGCGCAGGCGGCGCGGATCGCGTCGGCACCCGGCGCGGTGGTGATCCGGGACGGCGCCGTCATCGCGTGGCGCACCCCCGAGACTGTCGACCCGGTGGCGCCGTTCCGCATCATCGGTGCTCACACCGACTCGCCCGGGTTCAAGCTGAAACCGAACCCCAGCAACGCGCGGCACGGCTGGCTGCAGGCGGGTGTCGAAGTCTACGGCGGGCCGCTTCTCAATTCCTGGCTCGACCGCGAACTCGAATTGGCGGGAAGGATCGTCACCCGTGGCGGTGCCGAGCACCTGGTGCGCACCGGGCCGTTGCTGCGTATTCCGCAGCTCGCGATCCATCTCGATCGGGATGCGAATCAGGCATTGACCCTCGACCGGCAGCGTCATGTGCAGCCCGTGTGGGGCACGGGTAGCGAGGGTGACCTGTTGGAGCGCTTCGCGCGCTCAGCCGGCGTGCTCCGCGATGATGTCGTCGGGTTCGACCTGCTCACTGCCGACACCGCGCACCCCGCCAGGTTCGGAGCGGAGGGCGAGCTGTTCGCGGCCGGCCGACTCGACAACCTGGTGTCCGTTCACGCCGGTGTGCGGGCGCTCCTCGAAGAGCATTCGGGCCTGGATCACATCAGCGTGCTCGCAGCCTTCGACCATGAGGAGCTCGGGTCTGAGAGCCGTTCGGGTGCGAGCGGACCCTTCCTCGATGACGTGCTCACGCGCGTCGTGCTTCTGCGAGGAGGGGGAAGCGAAGAGCGCGCGCGGGCACTCGCCGGCTCGTGGTGCCTGTCGGCTGACACCGGCCACGCGGTGCACCCCAACTATGCCGAGAAGCACGACCCTGACAATCAGCCGCGCGCCGGCGGCGGCCCGTTGCTGAAGCTCAACGCGAATCAGCGCTACGCCAGCGACGCCCACGGCACCGCGCTCTGGGCGCGAGTGTGCGAAGCGGCGGGTGTCAAGTACCAGGAATTCGTGTCGAACAACGCGGTGCCGTGCGGTTCGACCATTGGGCCGCTGACGGCAACGAGGCTCGGCATCCGCACGGTCGACGTCGGTGCGCCCTTGTTGTCGATGCACTCCGCTCGCGAACTGTGCCACGTCGACGACGCAGCGGCGCTCGGCAGTGCGCTCGCGGCCTTCGCCGCCGGCGCCTGACAGCGCCAGCGCCTGATCTCGGCGCCGGCGCAGCGACCTCAGGCTGCTGCGATGCCCTCCGACACCGAGTCAAGGCGTGCCAGTGCATCGGCCGGGAGTTCGAGAGTCGCTCCGCGCAGTACGGCGTCGAGCTGCCCGACGTGGCGTGCGCTGGCGATCGGCGCGGCCACCGCCGGCTTCGAACGAAGCCATGCGAGAGCGACGGCGGTCGGCTCCGCATCGACCGACGCTGCGACCTCGACCAGGGTGTCGATCACCCCGAAGGTGCGGTCGTTCATGTACTTGGCCGTCTGCCTCGCGCGATCAGCGCCCTCGACATCGGCGGCGTTGCGGTACTTACCCGTCAGCAGGCCGGCGGCCAGGCTGAAGTAGGGCAGCACGCCGAGACCGTGTCGCTCGGCGAGCGGCGCGTAGCTCGACTCGAACGGCTCGCGCGCGAGCAGGTTGTAGTGCGGCTGTAGCGCGATCGGCTTGACGAACGAGTGCTGCTCGGCCACATCGAACCACTCATCGATTCGCTCGGAAGTGAAGTTCGACAGTGCGATGTGGCGCACCTTGCCGGCCTTGACCAGGGCGTCGAACGCGCCCGCGGCTTCGACGAGCGGAACCGACGGGTCGTCGTAGTGGGCGTAGTAGAGGTCGATGTAGTCGGTGCCGAGGCGTGCGAGCGACGCGTCGGCGGCCTTGGCGATGTTGTCGGGAGCCAGTCCCTTGAACTGCGGATGCGTGCTGACCTTCGTCGCGACCTGCAGCGCGTCTCGCGAGCCCCGCGACTTCAGCCACTTGCCGATCACGGTCTCCGACTCGCCACCGGTGTTGCCGGGCGCCCAGTGCGAGTAGCCGTCCGCAGAATCGACCATGGTTCCGCCGGCCGCAGTGAACGCGTCGAGCACGGCGAACGAAGTCTCCTCGTCGCTGGTCCACCCGAAGGTGTTTCCGCCGAGCACCAGAGGGAAGATCTCAAGGTCGGAGCGTCCGAGCAGGGGCATGACTGGGTTCCTTTCGGGTGCGATCGCCGGTGATCGGCGCGTTCCCGAGTATCCCAGGCGCCCCTGAACGACCTGCATTGCGTGCCGTCGGCCGGTACGCCCCGACCCCGACGCGAGCCGACGTCGGGGCAGCTTGAAACGAGGAAGATCGATTCCGGCATCCTGCGGTCGCCCGACGCTCTTATGATCGTTCCCGGTGGAACTCTCCCTCGTCGTCGTGCTGGTCATCGGGCTGGCGCTCTTCTTCGACTTCACAAACGGCTTCCACGACACAGCCAACGCAATGGCGACGCCCATCGCCACGGGGGCGCTCAAACCGAAGCTCGCGGTGGCGCTGGCGGCAGTGCTCAACCTCGTCGGGGCGTTCCTGTCGACCGAGGTGGCGAAGACGATCTCCGGCGGGCTCATCCGCGAAGGCGATGGGGGAGTGCTCATCACTCCTGAGATGATCTTCGCCGGACTGATCGGCGCGATCGTCTGGAACATGATCACCTGGCTGCTGGGGCTGCCCTCGAGCTCATCGCACGCGCTGTTCGGCGGCCTCATCGGCGCCGCGGTCGTGGGCGTGGGCTTCCACGCGATCGATGCAGGCGTGCTGCTCTCGAAGATCGTGCTCCCAGCGTTCTTCGCGCCCGTGATCGCCGGCGTCATCGCGTTCATCGCCACCAAGCTCGCCTACCGTGTGGCAGGACGAGGCAGCCTGGAAGGCTACAAGCGCGGACAGATCTTCACCTCATCGCTCGTGGCGCTCGCACACGGCACCAATGACGCTCAGAAGACGATGGGCGTCATCACGCTCACCTTGATCGCCACCGGCGCGCAAGCAGCCGGTACCGGGCCCGAGTTCTGGGTTATCGCCACCTGCGCACTGGCGATCGCGCTGGGCACCTACACGGGCGGATGGCGCATCATCCGCACGCTCGGCACCGGGATCACGCAGGTGACTCCACCTCAGGGCTTCGCTGCTGAAGCCTCCACCACGGCAACGATCCTGGCCTCGTCGCACCTGGGTTTCGCGCTCTCCACCACCCAGGTGGCGTCCGGCTCTGTGATCGGCTCCGGTCTCGGACGCGACCGGAAAGCCGTTCGCTGGCGTGTCGCGGGCCGGATCGCCATGGCGTGGCTCATCACGCTGCCCGCTTCCGCCTGCGTGGCGGGGCTTGCCGAGCTCGTGGCGAGAATGGGAACGATCGGGATCGTTCTCGACGCTCTGGCGGGCGTCGGGCTCATTCTCACCATGTACCTCATCTCGCGACGCAACGCGGTCGGTCACGAGAATGTCAACCTTCGTCCGGTGCCTGTCTCGCCCGTTCCCGAGGCGAACATCGTCGAGGAGGCGCGGTGATCGATTGGGCTGCGTTCTTCGTGGTCGCGGCGGCATCATTGCTGGGCGCCTGCGCCGTGGTCGTGCTCTTCGCGCTCGGCGTGCGCAACGCAGCCCGCCGACCGTGGCTCGCCCGCACCTGCTGGGTGCTGTGCGGAGCCGCTGTGCTCTTCGGCATCTACCTCATCGTGCCGGCACTGCACGCCTGACGGCTCGCGGCATCCGACGGGTCCTTCGAGCGCTCGAGCAGCACAACGGCTGCCCGGCTGCGGAAGCCCTATACGGTCCGTACAATGCCCTCCGGGGCGTTTGTACCGGGTGGATAATGACTCCCGGGTGGCGAAGGGGCAGAGTGGAGGGACGCGCTACTGCGTCCGGTTTCACTGTCAAAGGAGATCGCATTGATGACCTCGGCCTCGCAGCCCTTCGACGAGCCGTCCCTGGAGCCTGATGAGAGCCTGGTGAAGACGACCGGACCCGAGCGCGCCACCGAGCGGCTGCACGACCCGGCCGGGCCGACCCGGACCGACCGTGACTCGCTCGGCGAGCTGCAGATCCCCGCCGATGTGTACTGGGGCGTCCACACCGCCCGCGCGCTGCAGAACTTCCCCATCACGCGTCGAGCCATCAGCAACCACCCCAACCTCATCAAGGCGCTCGCCATGGTGAAGCAGGCGGCCGCCCGCGCGAACAAGGAGATCGGGGTGCTCGAGCCTGCGAAGGCCGACATCATCGATCAGGTCTGCGAAGAGATCATCGGTGGTGCCCTGCACGACCAGTTCGTCGTCGGCGTCATTCAGGGCGGTGCGGGCACCAGCACCAACATGTGCGCCAACGAGATCATCACCAACCGCGCACTCGAGCTCATGGGCCACGGCCGCGGCGAGTACCAGTACCTCAACCCGAACGACGACGTCAACCGCAGCCAGAGCACCAACGACGTCTACCCGACCGCGATCAAGCTCGCGATGATCTTCTCGCTGCAGCGGATGCTGCACGAGCACGAACTGCTGATCGCCTCGTTCGCCGCGAAGGGCGAAGAGTTCCGCAGTGTGCTCAAGGTCGGCCGCACACAGCTGCAGGATGCCGTGCCGATGACGCTCGGCCAGGAGTTCCGCGGCTTCGCCACCACGCTCACCGAGGATCGCGACCGCCTGCGCGAGGTCATCCCGTTCCTGCTCGAGTTCAACCTCGGCGCGACGGCGATCGGCACCGGCATCACGGCCGACCCGCGCTACGCGGAGACGGTGCGCAAGCACCTCGCCGACATCACGGGCCTGCCAGTGAAGACCGCGACCGACCTGGTCGAAGCGACGAGCGACACCGGCGTCTTCATGACGCTCTCCGGCACGCTCAAGCGCTCGGCGGCGAAGCTCTCGAAGATCTGCAACGACCTGCGTCTGCTCTCCAGCGGCCCGCAGGCGGGGCTCGGTGAGATCAACCTGCCCAAGATGCAGGCCGGCTCATCGATCATGCCGGGCAAGGTCAACCCGGTGATCCCCGAGGTGGTGAACCAGGTGGCGTTCTCGGTCATCGGTGCCGACGCGACCGTCACCGCGGCCTCCGAGGCCGGCCAGTTGCAGCTCAACGCCTTCGAACCGGTGATCGCCGCGAGCATCATGCAGTCTCTGGCCTGGATGGCGAACGCGTGCCACACGCTGCGCCTGAACTGCGTCGACGGCATCACCGCGAACGTCGATCGGCTCGCCCTGCAGGTGGGTTCGAGCGTCGGCGTCGTCACCGCGCTCACCCCGTACATCGGTTACGCCGCGGCGGCGGCCCTCGCCAACCAGGCGCTCACAACGAACGCCTCGATCGCCGACCTGGTGGTGGAAGCCGGTTTGATGGAAGCCGAGGAGGTCGCCCGTGTGCTCCAGCCCGAGCGGCTCAGCGGCATCATGCCCGTGACGGGTGTGCTCGATCTTCCTCAGGACGACGCGCAGCGCTGAGAACCAGCGTCGCGGCATTCACCGCTGGGTCTCCAGCGCTGAGGCTGCGTGTCGGTGGGGCCGTCTCCAGTCACCGGCCACACCGACACGCACGAACGCCCCGGACCGCCAGAAGCGGTTCCGGGGCGTTCATTTTCGTTTTCGTCAGGCGCCGTTCGCTGTCACAGCGGTCGGGCGTCGTCATCGCCGCCCTCATCCTCCGGCTCTTCGGCCTCGATCTTCTCATCGGGGTCGATAGTGGGCGGAGCAGTTGGCTCGGCCGGCTCCTCCGAGAGGTCGACCTCGCGCTGCTCGTCGGCGCTGATGTCGTATTCCTTCACGTGTTCACCTTCCTCGATGCGACGGCGGCGGCTACCGGCCGTAGCTGCACGCTACCCCGAGCGTGTGGCGTCGGCATCCGCTCGGCGTTGGTGATCACGAGCAGTTCGGCCGCGGATGCCGACGGCGCGCGCCGTGCGGCACCGGAGCGTCAGGGGAGGTTCGCGAGCAGGTCGCCTTTTCGCTCGACGCGCTCGAGCACTTCGCGGAACTCGAGCTGCTTGAGGTCCGGGTCGTCGAGCTCCTCCCAAGTGCGGGGCGCGGCGACCCAAGGGCGCGCGCGTCCACGGAGCGAGTACGGCGACACGGTCGTCTTGCTCGCGCGATTCTGGCTCCAATCGACGAACACCCGGCCCTCGCGCTTGGCCTTGCGGATGTTGGAGACCACCAGGTCTGGTCGCTCGGCCTCCAACTGCTCGGCCACTTCGTGCGCGAGGTCGGTGAGCTCGTCACTCGTGCGACTGCCATCCGCGGCGGCATAGAGGTGAATGCCCTTGCTGCCGCTCGTGACTGGGAAGGGATCGAAACCCCGGTCGGCCAGTCGCTCCCGGAGCAGTTTCGCGACCATCACGCAGTGCGAGATGTCGGCGCCCTCGCCCGGGTCGAGATCCAGCACGAGACGATCGGGCGAGAGCGGATGCCGGTCACCGAACCGCCATTGCGGCACATGCACCTCGAGCGCGCCGATCTGGCCGAGCCACAGCAGTGTGGGCAGATCGTTCACCAGGGGATAGTCGTTGCTGTGGTCCTGGTGCTGCTGCGTGCGCCGTGCAACCCACTCGGGTGTGGAACGGTCGAGGTTCTTCTGGAAGAACGATTCACCCGGCGCCTCGGCGGTGCCCACGCCGTGCGGCCAGCGCTTACGGGTCGCCGGCCGATTGACAAGGTGCGGCAGCATCACCGGCGCGATCGCCTCGAGGTACTCGAGGACCTCCCGCTTGGTGGTGCCGGCGGAGGGGTACAGCACTTTGTCGAGACTCGTGAACCGGAGAGATCTGCCGCCGACATCGACGGTCTGCTCGCGCGCCGCAGCCATGCCGACACAGTACGTCGGTCACGACCGCGGCGCCCGGCGGCGGCGCTCAGTCGCGCTGCGCTCGCCGCAGCCTGGTGATCCAGGGCAGCAGCAGCCAGGCGACAAGCACGAGAAGGAGCATTCCTCCCGCTGCGATCATCGCCGCTGTGCGGTTCGTCACCAGATCGACGACGAGCAGCACCGTCCCGATCAGCACCAGCGAGATGAGCGCGAGCACGGTCTTCAGCGCGAAGTTCGCGAATCTCACGATCATCGGCTTGGCGCGCTGGCGGAAGAGCGCTCGGTGCATGCTCACAGGGGCGAGCGCGAGCACCGTGCTCGCAATCGCGGCGATCAGTACCCCCAAGTAGAGATACCGGTCGAATGCGTCGAGTTCCGCGAAGCGGGGTTGAAAGGCAAGGGTGAGCAGGAACCCGGCGAAGATCTGCGTGCCGGTCTGGGTGACGCGCAACTCCTGCAGGATCTCGTTCCAGTTGCGGTCGATGCGCTCGGGCTCGGTCTCATGGGGCAGTGGGCTCCGGCTCTCATCCATGGGCAGATAGTAGCCGGACGAAAATCACTACGCTGGAGGGGTGGATCCCGCGGTCGAACCGGTGCGCAGCGCGCCGTTCGACGTGCGCCAGGGAGCCAACGGGGTCGCGCAACCGGTCCTCGCGCAGAGGCCGCAATCGCACCCGTGGCTCATCGCAGCCGGCGTCATCGGCGTGCTCATCGGCGGGGTGGCCCTGCTGATCGTGTTCAGCTATCTCGCCGCGGTGTTCGGCGTCGCGGGCCTCATGTCGGCGTCCCTGCTGGCGCTCGTCCCGCTCGTGATCGTGGTGCTCGCGGTGCGCTGGATCGACCGCTGGGAGCCCGAGCCCAAGCTCGCACAACTGTTCGCCTTCCTCTGGGGCGCAGGCGTCTCAGTGCTCATCGCTCTGCTGATCGACAGCGAGGTCCAGAACGTCATCGCCGGAATCGGAGGAGACGACGGCCGGTTCGAGTTCTTCCAGGCGACCGTGCAGGCGCCCATCGTCGAAGAGGTCGCGAAGGGCCTCGGCGTGCTGCTGGTGTTCGTGTTCGCCCGCCGCCACTTCGACGGCCCCGTCGATGGGGTCGTGTACGCGGCGCTCACGGCGGCCGGGTTCGCCTTCACCGAGAACATCCAGTACTTCGGTGTGGTCATGGTCGAGGGCGACGGCCTTGCCGATGTCGCCGCTACGTTCTTCATGCGCGGCTTCATGTCTCCATTCGCGCACGTCATGTTCACCGCGCTCGCCGGGTTCGCCATCGGCTTCGCCGCCAGCAAGTCGAGAAGCATCCTGAGCGGAATCGGGGGCTTCCTCGTCGGACTCGTGCCCGCGGTGCTGCTGCACGCCTTCTGGAACGGTGCGCTCTACTTCGTCTGGGACTTCTTCGGCTACTACGCCCTCGTGCAGGTTCCCCTGTTCCTCATCGGCGTAGGGCTCGTGCTCTATCTGCGCAAGCAGGAGCGCAATGTGACCCTCGCCCGTCTCTCCGAGTACGCGGATGCCGGATGGTTCAATCCGGCCGAGATCGTGGTGCTCGCAACGCCGGCGGGCCGTCGACGCGCGCAGACCTGGGCCAGCGGGTACGGGCTGGCGCGCCAGATGAAGGACTACATCGGGTACTCGACCAAGCTCGCGTTCACGCGCCAGCGACTGCTCGCCGAGGGCGACACGCAGGCACTCAGGCAGCGCGAGGCGATGCTCCTCCGGGCTGTCGTGGCGTCACGCCGCGCATTGCAGGCGCCGGCCTACCGGCGCTGACCCGACACCGCTCACTCGGCACTGACCCGCTGCTACTCAGCCCACACAGCACTCAACCCCGGTGTTCGCGGCACTGCCTGCGAATCTCCCGGGGTCGAGTTGGTATCTCAATCATGTGCGATCCCGTGCGGTTTGGCAAGGGTTTTCTGAAACAGACGAACCGCTGACAGGGCCCGGATGCCGATAGAATTGTCGTCCTTCCCGAAACCGAGGTGTGTGTGACCAACCGCGAACTCGAGCGCGAACGCGACTACGTCGCAGCCCTGTACCAGCGCCTCGATGCGGTGCGCAACGAGGCCGAGAACGCCCTGTCGGAAGTGCTCAGGCAGACTCCCGGCGGCACGCATCAGCACCGCTCGGAACGCGACGCGTTCGCGAGGGTCTATGGCGACCGCATCGCGCAGTTGCGCGAGGTCGATGAGCGGCTGGCCTTCGGCAAGCTGACAACTGAGTCTGGCGCTGAACGCTATATCGGCCGCATCGGCCTGCGCGACGATGACCGCGAGCCCGTGCTGCTCGACTGGAGAGCGCCGCAGGCCAGCGCCTTCTACCAGGCGACCGCCGCTCATCCGCTCGGCATGCGGGCGCGCCGGCATCTCATGTTGAAGGGCCGCACAGTTCAATCGATCACCGACGACGTCTTCGATGAAGACCTGCTCGACGAGACCGCCGGAGGCGATTCGGCGCTGCTTGCTGCCTTGACGGCGCAGCGCACTGGTCGCATGCACGACATCGTCGCGACCATCCAGGCGGAGCAGGACCGCATCATCCGAAGCGCGGATCGCGGCGTGCTCGTCGTGCAGGGCGGACCAGGCACAGGCAAGACGGCCGTTGCCCTCCATCGCGCCGCCTATCTGCTCTACGAGCACCGGGAACGACTCGCCCGCAGCGGTGTTCTCATCGTCGGACCGTCGCGCAGCTTCCTGAGCTACATCGAGCAGGTGCTGCCGTCGCTCGGCGAGACGGGCGTCGTGCTCTCGAGCGTGGGTCAGCTCTACCCGGGTATCGAAGCGCGGCATGACGATGCGCCCGAGGTCGCTGCGCTGAAGGGCTCGCACGAGATGGCAGACCTGCTCCGTAGGGCTGTCAAGAGCCGCCAGGTGGTGCCGCGTGAGCCGCAAGACATCGACGTCAATGGCGAACGGCTCACGATCGCTCCGGAGCTGATCGAGCGGGCGATGCGCGAAGCATGGGCCACCAGGCGTCCGCATAACGTCGCCAGGGTCACGTTCAACATCGCGGCTCTCAAAGCCCTCGCGAACCAGCTCGCGGCTCAACTGCGAGCGCGAGGCAACGTCGTCGACGAGGGCGACATGCCGCTGCTCTTCGAAGACCTGCGCACCGCGCACGATGTGAAGGTGGTGCTCAACACGGCGTGGTTGCCCCTCACACCCTTGAAGCTGATCGAAGACCTCTACGCGCGCCCGAACTGGCTGGCGAGCATCACGCAGCGCTGGTCGCCGGAGAAGCGCGCGCTGCTGCGCCGGCCGCGCGGATCCCAACTCACCATCTCCGATATCGCGTTGCTCGATGAAGCGGCCGAACTCCTGGGTGAAGCCGACGTCAAAGCGGGAGCCGAGCGGCGAGCCGCTGAAGAGCAGCGCCGACGCGACCTCGAGAACGCGGAGCAGGCGATCCGCAACATGGGCGTCGAGGGTCGCGTGTCTGCTGAGGCGCTCGCCGAGGGCTTCGCCGACGCGCCTGCCCGGATGACCGCCGCGGAACGGGCGCTGGTCGACCGCACCTGGACCTACGGGCACATCGTTGTCGATGAGGCGCAGGAACTCTCGCCCATGCAATGGCGGATGCTCAAGCGGCGATGCCCCATGCGGAGCTTCACGATCGTCGGCGATATCGCGCAGGCGGCGTCGGCCGCCGCGGCATCCGATTGGCGCACCGCACTGCGCTCGCTCACCGACGACTTCCGCGTCGAGCAGCTGACCGTGAACTACCGCACGCCACGCCAGATCATCGAGCTCGCGGACCGTTTCGCTACAGCCCAGGGCCTGCCCGTGACGCCGTCTCGCGCGGTTCGCGACGCTGAGCACGAGGTGCTCCGCAGCACCGGCCCGCTCGTCGAATCGGTGCTCGATGCGGTAGCAGCAGACCGCGCCATTGACTCGGCGGGGACTTTGGCGGTGATCGCCGACGAGTCGCTGCTCGCGGAGTTGCATTCGGCCCTGCGCGCAAGGTTCGGACCGCTGGTCGCGCCCGATACCGAGTCGCTCCAGCATCCGATCGCCGTGCTGACACCCGCTGCGGCGAAGGGCCTCGAGTTCGACGCGGTCGTTCTCGCCGAGCCTCGACGCATCCTCCGGGCGAGCACGCGCGGCGCCGCGTCACTGTATGTCGCGATGACGCGCCCGACGCAACGGCTCCGGATAGTCTCGGAAGAGACATCGCCCCTCTGAAGTGAGCGCGGGCGAGTCGCACCCCGAGTGGATCGGAGGCCGACGGATGCCGAGAGCAGTGCGGTTCCACGAGTACGGCGGACCGGAGGTGCTCGCCCTCGATGAGGTGGAGCTTCCCGCAGTGGGCCGCTCGCAGGTGCGCATTCGGGTCGAGGCCGCGGGCCTCAACCCGGCTGACTCGAAGGTGCGGCGAGGGGAGTTCCTGCCGTCGCTCCCGAAGTCGCTGCCGTCCGGCATCGGGTTCGAGGCCGCCGGCGTGGTCGATGCAGTCGGTGAGGACGTCACAGGCTTCTCGCCCGGCGACGAGGTGTTCGGCCTGGTGCGGCTCGGCGGGGTGGCGGACTTCGCGATCGCCCCCGCGACCTCGATCGCGCGAAAGCCGGCCGAGCTCGACTGGCCTCGTGCCGGCGGGCTCGCGTCGGTCGGACAGACGGCGCTGGACATCGTCGCATCGCAGCAGGTCACGCCCGGGATGACGGCGCTGGTCAGCGCCGCTGCCGGGGGAGTGGGCTCCATGGTCGCTCAACTCGCGATGCTCGCCGGGGCGCGTGTGATCGGCACCGCGAGCGCCGGCAACGTCGAGTATCTCGAGGAGCTCGGAATCCTTCCGATCGCCTACGGCCCAGGGCTCGCCGAGCGCCTGCTCGAGACGGCCGACGACATCGACGTGGTGTTCGACCACGCGGGCGAGGAGACCGTCCGTGCTGCGCTGGCTCTCGGCGTGGATGCTGGCCGGATCAATACCATCGCCGCAGACGCTCAGGCCCTCGGTGTGCGCGGTGTGGGGCAGCAGCGCGCTGATCCTGCAGGGCTTGAGCTACTCGCCCACCAGGTCGCCGACGGGCAGCTGACTCTGCGCATCGACTCAGCGCATGGGCTCGATGACGCTCAGGCCGCGTATCGCCGGCTCGACTCGCGCCACGCTCGGGGCAAGGTTGTCATCGTGCCGACCTTGGCCTGACCCGCGAGTGAAGAACCACGCGTCGGGCGCATTCCAAACGAGACACGCCATGTTCTCTGGCCCTCGAAATGGGGGTCAGTGGCGTGGGTGAAGCTGAGTAGCGTGACACTCACAGATCCGCTGGGGGCGGTCACAGCGTTCAGGGGGACGGGAGCGCTGACCTGGGGCGGGGGCCGGAATCGGCCCCCGCTTCGCGGTTCACGGTGGACGCCCCGGGTCGGCTTGCCGGCCGCTTCTGAAGCCGGGATCACGTCTCGCGAACCACGCCTCAACACCTGACGGCAGCCAGACCCCCTAGGTGAACCGCGCTCAGCGGGGGTGCAGTGAGCCGGCAGCGCTGAGCCGGGTCGGCAATACTCTGACGAGCGCGGCCACGGCCTTGTACCGCAGCGATGGCGTGCACGTCATCCGCCCGTCATCCGCAGCCCGCAATGCGGCACGCACCACCCGGTCGGCCTTCAGCCAGAGCCACCGCGGCACAGTGTCGTCGCGCACGCGCATGCGCTCGTGGAACTCGGTGCGGACGAAACCGGGCTGCACCACCGTGACCGTGACGCCGGCGCGGCGATACTCGACGTGCGCCCAGCGGCTGAAGCTGATGACCCAGGCCTTGGCGGCACCGTAGCTGTCGCGGGGCGTGAGTCCCGCGATGCTCGCGACATTGATGATCGTGCCGTGGCGGGTGGGCAGCATGGCGCCCAGCGCGGCATGCGAGAGTCGCATGGGCGCCGTGACGAGCAGGTTGAGCAGCGCTTGCTGGTCGCCGAGCGATGTGCGGTCGAACGCTCCTCGCACGCCCATGCCGGCGTTGTTGACCAGCGCCTCCACTGGACGGTCGGATGCCTGGAGCCGCTGTGCAACGGCGTCGACTCCGTCGCGCGAGGCGAGGTCGGCGACGAGCACCTCCGGTCGCCCGCCGCGGCCACGCAGCTCCGCCGCGACCGCTTCGAGTCGCGAGGAGTCCCGTGCGACGAGCACGACATCGAAGCCGCGATCAGTGAGTTGGCGTGCGAATTCAAGGCCGAGGCCCGCACTAGCGCCTGTCACCAGGGCCACGGGCCGTGTCGAACCCGGGCTCGCTGACTTTCGGAGGAGCGCCATGCGATCACGCTACCGACTCGTTGATGACGCCCACGACCGCGTCGATTCCGGCACCGGTCTGCGCTCTTGGGCTAGAGCGGTTTGCCGCCCGTGACCGGCAGGATCGCGCCGCTCGTGTAGCTCGCATGGTCGGACGCGAGGTACACGTAGGCGCCCGCGAGCTCGGCCGGTTGGCCGGCGCGCCCGAGTGGAGTGTCCTGACCGAAGGATTCGAGTTTCTCGTCCCACCCCGTGGAGGGGATGAGCGGCGTCCAGATAGGGCCGGGTGCCACGGCGTTGACGCGGATGCCCTTCGGTCCGAGATCCTCCGCCATCACCCTCGTGAATCCCACGAGCGCGAACTTCGTCATGGCGTAGTCGAAGATCGATGGGCTCGGGTTGAATCCCTGGATCGACGCCGTCACGATGATCGAGGCGCCGGGTTGCAGATGCTTGAGCGCCTCGCGCACCATGAAGACGGGAGCGAACACATTCGTTCGCATCACTCGCTCGAAATCCGCGGTCGGCACCGTGTCGATCCCGTCCCGATTGCGCTGGTATCCGGCGTTGAGCACCAGGGTGTCGAGCCCGCCCAGACGCTCCACCGTCTGCGTCACGATGGAGGAGCAGAACGCCTCGTCCTGCAGGTCGCCGGGCAGCAGCAAGGCAGTGCGACCGGCTTCTTCGATGAGGCGACCCGTGTCTTCGGCGTCGCGCTGCTCGTCGGGCAGGTAAGAGATCGCAACATCGGCTCCCTCCCGGGCGAATGCGATCGCGACCGCTCGTCCGATTCCGGAGTCGCCGCCCGTGATGAGCGCTCTGCGCCCTGTCAGCATTCCGCTGCCGCGATAGCTCTCCTCACCGTGGTCGGGACGCGGATCCATCGCCTCGGTCGAGCCGGGCGGCGTCTGCTGCTGCTTTGCGAAGCCGCTGTCGTAGTAGGCGTGGCGAGGGTCTTTGCCGCCGTGGTGCTGATTCGTCGACTGCTCCATCGTCTGCTCCTTGCGTGCTCGTTCTTGCTCGGACGTCACAGCCCACCGTGGCCCGCTCTGGTGGCACCGAGAAGGCGGCGGATGCCGATGCACAGCGGATCCGGAGGCGCGGCGAGTGCGCTAAACTCTCTGGGTTGCCGTTTGATCGGCCGCGGATAAAGAGAGCCACTCCATCGGGGAGCCGGCGCCGCGCAACAAGCAGGAAGGGGATCACCTATGGCACTGGATGCAGCGACCAAGAAGGCGATCATCGAAGAGTACGCGACCCACCCCGGTGACACCGGATCCCCTGAGGTCCAGGTCGCAGTGCTCTCCAAGCGCATTTCCGACCTCACCGAGCACCTGAAGCACCACAAGCACGACCACCACTCGCGTCGTGGCCTGCTGCTGCTCGTCGGTCAGCGTCGTCGTCTGCTCGGCTACCTCGCCGACGTCGACATCAACCGCTACCGCAGCTTGATCGAGCGTCTCGGCCTGCGCCGCTGACACCTTCTTGAAGAAGAGGCCGTCGCCCATCGGGCGACGGCCTCTTCTCTTTCGGTGGCTCGGAGTCCGGATGATGCCGGGACGGCACCCGGAGCTGGCGTCGCGGCGACGATCAGAGATGACCGTCGCTTCAAGCTCCAGCGCGCCGTCAGAACGGGTATCGGAGCATCGCGGCCACCGGTGACCCGTTCGGCAAGTCTTCCGCGCGCGCCGCGATGACGCGGCCGCTCGCGCGGAGCACCCGGCATGCGATGTCGTCGAGCACGCTCAGCCGCGGCGCACCGCCGTGCGCACCGGCATCCGTGACCATGAGCTCGCTCGCGTCCTCGCCGACTTCAGCGTTCTCGCCCGCACCCTCATCGACGTGGAGGGCGCCGTCGCTGTCGATCCAACCCTCGACCACGGCTTCGATGTCGAACATCAGCTCCTCGACCGCGCCCGCCGCCGCCGCTTTTGCGACATGGCCGAGGTCTCCCGTGGCGCAGTCGCGGTCGCGGTACTGCTCGTATCGTTGGCGCCATTCCTCGAGCTGCTGGCGGTGCAACTCATCGAGCACGATCCTGGCTCGCTCGGTGAGGTCGGCTCCCGTGAGTGACTCAGGGTTCGGCTCGATACTCCGTTCCAGCAGGTGGGGGTAGGTATTGACGCTGCGGTAGGCCGACTCGAACTTCGGGCTCGCCGAGAGGATGAGCGGCAACTCTGAGCCGTTGACCCGCTCGAGCACAGCGTCTTGCACAATGCGGGCGAAGCGCTGCTGCTCCGTGCGGTCGCCATTGGCGCCCTGGGCGCGCTGGCGGTCGAACCTGCCCTCGTTCACGGCGATCTCGAGCACCGTGTGAAGGTCGTCGGGCAGGTCGAGCTCGAGCTTCCGAGTGGGTTCCTCCCGCGAGATGCCGTAGAGCTGCACATCGCCCTCGGTGAGGGCGAGCACGTAGGCGGCATTGGCGAAGGTGGTCGCGCGCAGCAGCGCGCCGATGTCGAAGCGGTCGCCGATCGATAGGCGCTCAGGCAGGCGGTTCACCAATCGGAATGCGCGCAGCACGCCCGCTCCGGCGAACACCGCGAGCGTATGCGCCTGCCGCCGCCAGAACTCGCTGTCCGATTCGAGCTCGGAGAGCGGCGCGATGATCTGTTCGACGACATCCTTATCCACACCGGATGCCGCGAGCCGACGCTTCGCCTGGTCGACCGTGCTGCGGAACAGCACCCTCGTATTGTCGGTCTCGCGGGGCATCGGTGAACTGGGTAGATACATCGAGACCAGAGGCTGGTCTCGGTGGTTCGTCAGGTCGCGCAGATCGGCGGCTGAGGGAAGCACTGGGAGCAATGGATCCTCCTTGTCGGCGTACCGGATCGGCGCGCCTTTGTCGGGGCGTCGCGAGGCCCTGCGGTGTCCGAGGAAGGGCGCGGCATCGCGACCAGTGCCTTCACGCTACGTCGCCGCTTCGCGCTCCGGTAGCGCCCTCGTCGCATCCTTTTGGGCCTCGGTGGGAATACTCAGGCGGAGGTCGCTGTTTGGCCTAATGTTCATGCGAATGCATAGAATCTCACCAGAACCGACAGACGATCGCGCCACCAGGGTGCGTGAGGAGCACGAACCGATGCACATGCAATTCGGCATTTTCAGCGTGGGCGACATCACCCAGGACCCCACCACCGGCATCACGCCCACGGAGACCGAGCGGTTGCAGAACCTGCTCACGATCGCCCAGCACGCCGAAGAGGTCGGCCTCGACGTCTTCGCGATGGGGGAGCACCACAACCCGCCGTTCTTCCCGTCGAGTCCGGTCGCGATCAACAGCTGGCTGGCGGCGAAGACGGAACGCATCATCCTCTCGACGGCCACCACGCTGATCACCACCAACGACCCGGTGCGGCTGGCCGAGGACTACGCGATGCTGCAGCATCTCTCGGGCGGTCGCATGGACCTCACCCTGGGCCGCGGCAACACCGGCCCCGTGTACCCCTGGTTCGGTGAAGACATCCGGCAGGGCATCCCGCTCGCGATCGAGAAGTATGGACTGCTCTATCGCCTCTGGCGTGAGGAGTTCGTCGACTGGGAGGGCAAGTTCCGCACCCCGCTTCAGGGCTTCCAGTCAACGCCTCGCCCGCTCGACGGCGTTCCGCCCTTCGTCTGGCACGGCAGCATCCGCAGTCCCGAGATCGCAGAGCAGGCCGCCTACTACGGCGACGGCTTCTTCGCGAACCACATCTTCTGGCCCGCTTCGCACACCGCCAAGATGGTCGGGTTCTACCGGCAGCGCTTCGAGCACTACGGCCACGGCACGGCTGACCAGGCGATCGTCGGTCTCGGCGGCCAGGTGTTCATGCGCAAGAACTCTCAAGACGCGGTGCGCGAGTTCCGCCCCTACTTCGACAATGCCCCGGTGTACGGTCACGGGCCGAGCCTCGAGGAGTTCACCGCGCAGACACCGTTGACCGTCGGCAGCCCCCAGCAGGTGATCGACCGCACGCTCGGGTTCCGCGACTACGTCGGCGACTACCAGCGGCAGCTGTTCCTGATGGACCACGCGGGTCTTCCGTTGAAGACGGTGCTCGAGCAGCTCGACATCCTGGGCGAAGAGGTCGTGCCGGTGCTGCGCAGGGAGTTCGCCAAGAACCGGGCCTCGCGCGTGCCCGACGCACCCACTCACGCCGCTCGAGTGCAGGCGGCGCTCGCGGCCGAGCAGGTCGACGCGAGCACGGGCGTCACGACGGCTGCATCCGCAGAGTGAGCGACGTGAGCGAAGGAGACCCGCGAATGAACACCCCCAAACGAATCGCCGTCATCTCCGCCGGCCTCGGCAAACCATCGTCGACCCGCATGCTCGCCGATCGACTCGCGCTGGAAAGCGCCGACGTCCTGCGAGAGCGGGGCGTGGAGGTGGAGACATCCACGCATGAGCTCCGCGACATCGCGAGCGACATCACGAACAACATGCTCACTGGCTTCCCGAGCGAGAAGCTCGAGGCGGTCATCGCAGACGTGACCGGCGCTGACGGCCTCATCGTGGTGAGCCCCGTCTTCAGCGCGAGCTACAGCGGGCTGTTCAAGTCGTTCTTCGATGTGTTGGATCCAGCCTCGCTCGCCGGGATGCCGGTGCTCATCGGTGCCACTGCGGGCACGGCCAGGCACTCGCTGGTGCTCGACCACGCGCTTCGCCCGCTGTTCAGCTACCTGCGCGCGATCGTCCTGCCAACCGGAGTGTTCGCCGCGACCGACGACTGGGGTGAGGCGGGCGCCGGAGGGCAGAGCGCCCTCACCGATCGCATCGCCCGTGCCGCTGGCGAGCTGGCGCCTCTCGTCGAGGCGTCGGAGCGTTCGTCCGCGCCCCGCGATCCTTTCGGGTTCGATTCGGTGCTGAGCCCGGTCGGCGGCTTCCAGCCCAACTGACGCCGAGGCAACTCGGCCGCACTCCGGACGCCTCGCATGGGAACGGCCGCCGAGCTGCACAGGTGCTCGGCGGCCGCCCCCGTCCGCCGCTCGGCGGATCGGAGTTCGTTCGTGCTCAGGAGTCGAGCACGAACGTGACCTCCAGCACGACTTGCCACGAGGTGATGACGCCATCCGAGATCTTCACCGTGTGGTCCTTGACCCACGCGCCCTCGATATTCCGCAAGGTCTCATTCGCGCGCTCGATCCCGCTGCGGACGGCGTCCTCGAAGCTCACGGTCGACCGGCTGGTAATGGTTGTGACACGGGCGATGCTTGACATGGTTCCTCCTTGCTCGGCCCCCGGTTCGCTTGCCCCCTTCAACAGTCAACGCCCGCCCCGAGCGGCTGACCAGGCTTGCGCTCGGGCATGCTGCACGCTACTGACGCGAGTCGTGCTCCCGCTCGTCGGAACCCTCGGTGCTAGAATCGCGACGGTCGCTCCCGTTCGAACGGGCGACCGGCGGCTCGTCCGAGGCGCCACAACTCAATAACGAGCTCGAGGTTCATCCGCCAAGGCGGTGAGCCTCACCGGAGCAGGCCGGCTCGAAGCTGGTCCACGGTGGTGATGGGCGGTGCGGATGCTGCGGCATCCGGGTACCGAGCGTTTCTACTGTTGACCAGAGCAGACACCCGGCGACCTGATTCTTCGAATCGATCCGTCGAGTCCCTTCCTGCCCGCTCCTGCTCCCGCGTTCGTCGCCGTGCCCGTCCGGGCGCGGCCGGAAGATGCCGCGCAGGCGCGCGGCAAGCAAAGGAGAGAGACCTCGATGGAAGGTCCCGAGATCAAGTTCGCCGAGGCCGT
Organism: Ruicaihuangia caeni; assembly: GCF_029952955.1. GTDB lineage: Bacteria > Actinomycetota > Actinomycetes > Actinomycetales > Microbacteriaceae > Ruicaihuangia > Ruicaihuangia caeni. The sequence goes on from NZ_JASATX010000007.1 coordinate 29,216, forward strand.
GCTCGACAACGGCAAGTTCGGCACCCGCACGGTCCGGTTCGAGGCCGGCCGTCTTGCGCAGCAGGCGCAGGGCGCAGTCGCCGCGTACCTCGACGAAGACACCATGCTGCTGAGCGCGACCAGCGCCAGCAAGCAGCCCAAGGAGAACTTCGACTTCTTCCCGCTGACGGTCGACGTCGAGGAGCGCTCGTACGCCGCGGGCAAGATCCCCGGCTCGTTCTTCCGTCGTGAGGGCCGCCCCTCGACCGAGGCGATCCTCGTCTGCCGACTCATCGACCGCCCGCTGCGCCCCTCGTTCGTCGAGGGTCTGCGCAACGAGGTGCAGATCGTCATCACGGTGCTGAGCATCGCGCCCGACGAGTTCTACGACGCGCTGGCCATCAACGCGGCCTCCGCCTCGACGCAGATCTCGGGCCTGCCCTTCAGCGGCCCGATCGCGGGTGTGCGGCTCGCCCTCATCGGCGACCAGTGGGTCGCGTTCCCGAAGCACTCCCAGCTTGCCGAGGCCGTATTCGACCTCGTCGTCGCGGGTCGAGTCGTCACCGACAAGAACGGCAACGAAGACGTCGCGATCATGATGGTCGAGGCTGAAGCGACCGAGGGCAGCTGGAACCTCATCCAGGCGGGCGCGAAGCGGCCCGACGAGGATGTCGTGGCCGAGGGCCTCGAGGCCGCGAAGCCGTTCATCAAGCAGCTCGTCAAGGCGCAGGAGGAGCTTGCGGCCCAGAGCGCGAAGGCTGTGCAGGAGTACCCGGTGTTCCTGCCGTACGCCGATGAGGTATACGCCGCAGTCGAGCAGCTGGCCGAGGCCGAGCTCCGCGAGATCTACCAGATCGCCGACAAGCAGACCCGGCAGAACTCCGACGACGAGCTCAAGGCGCGCGTGAAGGATGCCGTGGCCGCCAAGGTCGAGGCGGGCGAGCTGCCCGAGTCGGCCAATGCGCAGGTGAGTGCCGCCTACAAGTCGGTCACCAAGAAGGTCGTGCGCGGCCGCATCCTGTCGGAAGGCGTGCGCATCGACGGCCGCGGGCTCGCCGACATCCGCGCGCTCGACGCCGAAGTGCAGGTCATTCCCCGCGTGCACGGCAGCGCGATCTTCCAGCGCGGTGAGACGCAGATCCTCGGCGTCACGACGCTGAACATGCTGAAGATGGAGCAGCAGATCGACTCGCTGAGCCCCGTCACGCACAAGCGCTACCTGCACCACTACAACTTCCCGCCCTACTCGACCGGTGAGACCGGCCGTGTCGGCAGCCCGAAGCGTCGCGAGATCGGCCACGGCTTCCTCGCCGAGCGCGCGATCGTGCCCGTGCTGCCCAGCCGCGAGGAGTTCCCGTACGCGATTCGTCAGGTCTCCGAGGCGCTGAGCTCGAACGGCTCGACCTCGATGGGCTCCGTCTGCGCCTCGACGCTGTCACTGCTGAACGCCGGTGTGCCGCTCAAGGCTCCGGTCGCCGGCATCGCGATGGGTCTGGTCACTGACGAGGTCGACGGCGAGACGCGCTACGCCGCGCTCACCGACATCCTCGGGGCCGAAGACGCGCTCGGTGACATGGACTTCAAGGTCGCCGGCACGAACGACTTCATCACGGCGATCCAGCTCGACACCAAGCTCGACGGCATCCCGGCTTCGGTCCTTGCCGGCGCGCTGACCCAGGCGAAGCAGGCTCGCACTGCGATCCTCAACGTCATCAACCAGGCGATCGACGCGCCTGACGAGATGGCGCCGACCGCGCCGCGCGTCATCAGCGTGCAGATCCCGGTCGACAAGATCGGCGAGCTGATCGGCCCCAAGGGCAAGACCATCAACGCCATCCAGGACGAGACCGGCGCCGAGATCTCGATCGAGGAAGACGGCACCGTGTACATCGGCGCCACCGACGGCCCCTCTGCCGAGGCGGCCCGTGCGCAGGTGAACGCCATCGCCAACCCGACGAACCCCGAGGTCGGCGAGCAGTTCCTCGGCACGGTCGTGAAGATCGCGACCTTCGGCGCGTTCGTCTCGCTGCTTCCCGGCAAGGACGGCCTGCTGCACATCTCCGAGGTGCGCAAGCTCGCCGGCGGCAAGCGCGTCGAGAACGTCGAAGACGTGCTCGGCGTCGGCCAGAAGATCCTTGTCGAGATCACCAAGGTCGACGACCGCGGCAAGCTCTCGCTCGCCCCGGTGCTGAACGAAGAGGCGGATGCCGCCTCTTCCGACGCGGCGCAGCCCGCGGCCGCTGAGTGAAGCTGACCGCCAGCCCCAGCGCGGCTCGCTGAGCCGCAGGCTCCGAGGGCACGAGGGCCCGTTCCCCTCCCGGAAGCGGGCCCTCGCTCATGCGGACAGTCTTCGGCGATCTCCCGGATGCGAGTGCCGATCCGCGGTCCGTCGGCGTGTCGCGAGTCTCAACCTCGAGTCGAGGGTGAAACTACCGCAAAGCGAAGAGGACGCAGGAGAAGGGGGCACCATGGGCAGGCACGTCGCATACCGTTCGCCATGGTGGTCGTCGGCACGTCACCGCGGGCCTGGATCCATCGAGCGCGCGCTGGTGCGGGGGCGCCAGTCGTTCGTGCTCGGCACCGCGGCGGCGATGCTGCTCTTCGTCTTCTTCTACAGCACACCCTCGTTACCCGAGCGCGTCGGCGCATAGAGCCGATTGCGGAGAAGGCACCCGTTTCCGGGTGCCTTTCGTGTCTTCGTTCGCCCGCGCGCGTCAGCGTTCGGCGAGCACGCGCTCCAGGGCACGCTGCAGGGCGGCGGCCGCGGCGATCGAGTCGCCCGCGTACCCGCCCGACATCGCGCCGTCCCACGCGAGCAGCAGTTCGTCAGCGCCGTCGCCGGAGAGCGGGTGCCCGCACTCCTGCAGTCGGTTCTGCAGGAATTCGCTGAACCAATCGCGATGCGCGGCGACGAGCAGTCTCACGGGGTGGCCCGGCTCGTGAAACTCGGCCGCTGCGTTCACGAACGGACTGCCGCGGAACTCCTGCTCGACGATCACACTGCCCGCCCAGGCGAACAGGCTTCGCAGCGCGTCCGCAGGAGAGGCGTGCTCGTCGGCGATGCGCTGACAGTACTCGCGCATGACCGCTGAGCGCTGCTCGATGTAGCTGAGCACGAGACGCTCCTTGGAGCCGTAGTGCTTGTAGAACGTCGCTTTGGTCACGCCGGATTCGGCGATGAGACGGTCGATGCCGACGCTGCGGATTCCTTCCGAGTAGAAGAGCGCGTCAGCGGTATCGAGAATGCGCGACTTCGCGCCGGAGGCACGCCGGGCGATCCTCGGGGGGGCCTCGATCGCCACGGCGTGCTCCTTGTGAGTGCATGTGCGAGGTACCGCACGACTCGTTGCTGTGCGCCCGGGGTGCAGGGGAGGTCCGGACGCGGGTCATGAATGACCCTCGAATACCATACATGAATGAGGACAGACAGACACATCTGTCTACCCTCCTTGCCGTACCCCAATGCAGGGGTGGAACCATCGGTCCATCGCTGCTCAGAGGCATGGCATATGGTGGATTCAATGAACAGCGCCGTGGCTCTTCCCCTCGACCGCGCCGACCTCACGATCAGTGCCGCCGGTGGTTCCCTGGTACGAAGAACGGTGCTTCCCAGTGGCATCCGGGTGCTGAGCGAGCGGATGCCTGGCGCCGCCAGCGCGAGCGTGGGCTTCTGGGTCGCGGTCGGTTCCCGCGACGAGCAGCCGGCCACCTATGGCTCCACGCATTTCCTCGAGCACCTGCTCTTCAAAGGCACCGACTCGCGGAGTGCGCTCGACATCGCGGTCGCCTTCGACGAGGTCGGGGGAGAGCACAACGCTCTCACTGCCAAAGAGCACACCTGCTACTACGCCAAGGTGCGCGATCGTGATCTGCTCATGGCCGTGAGCGTGCTCGCCGATATGTTCGCCAACTCCCGCATCGATCCCGAAGACTTCGAGACCGAGCGCGGCGTCATCCTCGAAGAACTGGCCATGGCCGACGATGATCCTGCCGATGTCGCGGCCGAGCGATTCTTCGAGACCGTCTTCGGAGATCACGACCTCGGTCGTCCGATCGGGGGCACGGTCTCCAGCATCCGCGGTGTCACCCGCGATGAGGTATGGCATCACTATCGCAAGAATTACCGAGCGCAAGACCTGGTGATCACCGTCGCCGGCGCGGTCGACCACGACGAGCTCGTGGCGGCGGTGGAAGTCGCGCTCACCGCCGCGGGCTGGAACCTTGACGAAGAGGCCGTTCCGGTGGAGAGGAGAGTCGGCTCCCAGGCGACGATTGTGAGCGGCAACCGGCTCTCGGTGACCCCTCGCACCACAGAGCAGGCGAATGTGTTCCTCGGTGTGCCCGGCTTCGCGGCAAGTGCCGATGAGCGATGGCCGCTCGCCGTGCTCACCAACGTGCTCGGTGGCGGTATGTCGAGCCGATTGTTCCAAGAGATTCGCGAGCGTCGCGGTCTTGCCTATTCAGTGCACTCATTCGCCTCCAGCTATTCGGATGCCGGCGTCTTCGGCATGTACGCGGGGTGCACGCCTGCGCGCCTCGGCGACGTCGCTCAGTTGATGCAGGCCGAGTTCATGCGAATGGCAGACGACGGCATCACCCGTGACGAACTGCGACGGGCGAAGGGCCAGTTGGCCGGCGCCGCCGCCCTGGCGCTCGAGGACTCCGACGCGCGCATGAGCCGCCTGGGCCGAGCCGAGCTCACGATGGGCGAGTTCATCGACCTCGATGAGTCGTTGCGCCGACTCGAGCAGGTCACAGTTGAACGGGTGCTCGACGTCGCGCGAACGCTCGCGGCCGCCCCGCTCGCCATTGCCGCTGTCGGGCCGGTCGAAGCGGCATCCGTGGCGCCGCTGATCGACGCGAGCGCTGCCGCGTGACGCGCGGCCAACAAGTGCGAGCCGCCTCGAATCGCGGGACTCTGGGGGAGACACGATGACGCGATACCTGTACTTGGTGCGCCACGGCGAACAGGTCGACGCCGAGCACGGCCTCCCCGACGGCCCGTTGAGCGGTCGGGGTGTGCGTCAGGCGCAGGCGATCGCTACGCGGCTCGGCGGCGTACCGTTCGAGGGTGCGTGGACTTCGCCCCTGCAACGCGCGCAAGAGACCGCCCGCATCATGACCGAGCGTCTCCCAGCGCTCGAGCCAGAGCCTTCGGCATTGCTCATGGACTGCGTGCCGTCAGGGCCGACCCCCGAGATGCATCCCTCGTTCGAGTCCTTCTATGGGGGAGTGACGCCGGAGGAGATCGCGGCGGGCGAGGCACAGATGGCGGATGCCGTGGCCGAGTGGCTCCGCCCCGCCCGCGACGACCGGCACGACCTGCTGATCACCCACAACTTCGTGATCGCGTGGTTCGTGCGCGAAGCGCTCGATGCGCCGACCTGGCGCTGGATGGGTCTCAACCAGGCGCACTGCGGGTTGACCATCATCCGCGTCCGGTCGGCCAAGCCGCCGCAGTTGGTGGTGCACAACGACCTGGGGCACCTTCCGACCGAGCTGCGCACGGGAATGCCCGACGAGCAGCCCTTCTAGGACCAGCACCCCTTCTAGGCGTTCACCGAGGTCAGAGCCTCTTGAGGAACCAGTTCGTGGCGTTCGGGTTGTCGTTGTAGGGCGGGATGGATTCGTACCCTGCCGAGCGGTACAGGGCGTTGGCGGCGTGCAGGCTCGCATTCGTGTCGAGCACGAGTTCCTGCGCACCGAAGGCCCTGGCGCGCCGCTCGAGCTCGTCGAGCAGCGCTCGGCCGATGCGCTGTCCGCGAGTGTGGGGCTCGAGCCAGATGTGCTTGACCTCGTAGCGAACGGCATCCGAGGGTGACTCCAGCAACCGGATGCCGCCGCAGCCGACATCGCCGGGTTCGCCCTCGATCGTCTCGCCCTCGACGATCAGGAAGACGCCGCGGGGAGGCACGAAGTCGTCGGCATTCGGACGGTTGACGCGGTACTCGCCTAGTTCGGCGGGGAACCCGGCAGCCCGTGAGGCGAAGTATTCGTCCAGCAGCCGCGCAGCCGAGGGCTCTTCGATGGTCGCTTCTCGGAAGGTCACCACAGAATCACACTACGGGCGCGACACTACGATTGCTCGCATGACGACTTCAGTCGCGGTGATCGGCGCGAACGGCCGAATGGGTTCGCTCGCCTGCCGCCTCATCGAGCAGAGCGACGACTTCCGCCTCGCGGCCGGCATCGGCTCATCCGGCGACCTCAGCGAGATGCTGCAGGCCGACCTCGCGATCGACTTCACGGTGCCCGAGGTGTCGCCTGCCGTCGTCGAGTACGCGGTCGCGCACGGGGTTCCGATCCTCGTGGGCACGAGCGGCTGGTCGGCCGAGCGCGTCGAGGAACTCGAGACGACGATCGGCGGCAAGTTCTCGGTCGGCGTCATCATCGTGCCGAACTTCTCGCTCGGCAGCGTGCTCGCGACGAGGCTCGCGGTCACCGCGGCCAGGTTCTTCGACTCCGTGGAGATCATCGAGGCCCACCACGAGCACAAGATCGATTCCCCGTCGGGAACCGCGGTGCGCACGGCCGAACTCATCACCGAGGCGCGCGGCGCACGCGGGCCGGTCGATGCGCCGTTCGCTGATCAGCCCGCGCGGGGCCAGCAGGTCGCCGGCGTGCCCGTGCACAGTCTCCGGATGCATGGAGTGGCGGCTCGGCAGCAGGTCATCCTCGGCGGGGCGGGCGAGCAGTTGATGATCCAGCACGACACGCTCTCGGCATCCGCGTACGAGGCCGGGATCATGCTGGCGCTGCGGGCGCTGCCGAAGACCCGCGGTGTGGTGGTCGGGCTCGACCGGCTCCTGGGGCTTGACGACGAGGGAGCCTCGTCCTCATGACGCGTGCCGGCGTCGTCGCGATGTCGCTGCTGCTCGTGCTGTACCTGGCGTTCACCATGCAGTACGCGGTGATCATGATCACCGACGGCCACCCGATCCTCATCGTGCTCGGGGTCGCTCTCGCGGTGCTGCCGCTGCTCGGCGCCTGGGGCCTGTTCGTCGAGGTCCGGTTCATGCTGCGTGCTCAGCGCCTTGCGCGCCGGTTGGAGCGCGAGGGTGCGTTGCCCGCCGACACCGTGCCGCTGCAGCCCAGCGGACGACCCGACCGAGCGGCTGCCGATGCGCTGTTCCCGAAGTTCCGTGAGGCGGTCGAGGCGGAGCCCGACTCCTGGCGTGCGTGGTTCAGGCTCGGCATCGTCTACGACGCGGCGGGCGACCGCAAGCGTGCGCGGCACGCCACGCGCCGGGCGATCGAACTCGCGCGAGCCGAGGGCGCACCGGCCCGCTGACGGTGCCCCTTCCGCTGCTTCGGCCGGCCGGACGCGAACAGAAACGAGGGGCGGCATCCCTGGTCGGATGCCGCCCCTGGTCATTCGCGGACGATGCCGCGTGCGACGCTCTACGCCAGGCTCGCCTCGAGCGTGATCTTCACGCCGGCGAGCGCGCGCGAGACCGGGCAACCCTTCTTGGCCTCTTCCGCGATGCGCTGGAAGTCGGACTCATCGATGTTCGGCACCTTGGCGCTGACGAGCAGGTGGCTACCGGTGATGCCCTCTTCGCCGCCGCCGAACGTGACCGCCGCGGTCACCTGCAGGCTCTCGGGGGGAGTGCCGTTCTCGGCGAGCATGTTCGAGAACGCCATCGAGAAGCACGCGCTGTGCGCTCCCGCGATCAGTTCCTCGGGCGTCGACATGCCGGTCTCGCCGTCGGCGCGCGCCTTCCACGTCATTGGGAACTCGCCGGCATCCGACGTGTCGAGCGAAGTCGTTCCCTTGCCACTCATCAGATCGCCGAACCACAGGGTCGTGGCTTCACTGGTCACAGCCATCACGGCCTCCTCTACGCTGGGGACCTCCAGCCTATGGCCGGGCCCGGCTGAATGGCAGGGGACGGCATGCCGGGGGATTCCGATGCAGGCCGGGTAGCCTCGTCGCATGGCGTCCAGCGTTCCGCACCCCCTCCAGCACTCCGGGCTTCCGCAGTCACCCGTGCGCACCCCGTACGAAGACCTCTTGCGCGACACCCTTGAGCACGGCACGCCGAAGACGGACCGCACCGGCACCGGAACGCGTAGCGTGTTCGGACGCCAGCTGCGCTTCGACCTCGGCGAGGGGTTCCCGCTCATCACCACGAAGCGCGTTCACTTCAAGTCGATCGCCTATGAGCTGCTGTGGTTCCTGCGCGGAGACAGCAATGTGCGCTGGCTCCAGGAGCACGGCGTGAGCATCTGGGACGAATGGGCGGATGCCGAGGGCGAGCTCGGGCCCGTCTACGGCGTGCAGTGGCGCTCCTGGCCGACGCCGAGCGGCGAGCAGCTCGACCAGATCACCCAGGTGATCGACGACATCAAGCGCACCCCCGACTCGCGCCGGCTGATCGTGTCGGCGTGGAACCCGGCCGACATCCCGAGCATGGCGCTCGCGCCCTGCCACGCGCTCTTCCAGTTCTACGTCGCCGACGGCAAGCTGTCGTGCCAGCTGTACCAGCGCAGCGCCGACCTCTTCCTCGGCGTGCCGTTCAACATCGCGAGCTACGCACTGCTCACTCACATGGTCGCGGCGCAGACCGGCCTGCAGGTCGGCGATTTCGTGTGGACGGGCGGCGACTGCCACATCTACGACAACCACGTCGCACAAGTGACCGAGCAGCTCACGCGCGACCCGTACCCGTATCCGACGCTGCGCATCGCAGCCGAGCGTCCGAGCATCTTCGACTACGAGTACGACGACTTCGTGATCGAGGGCTACCAGCACCACCCGGCGATCCGCGCCGCCGTCGCCGTCTGACATGCTCGGGCTCATCTGGGCGCAAGCGCGTGGTCGTGTGATCGGCGCGCAGGGCACCATGCCGTGGCACCTGCCGGAAGACCTGGCGCACTTCCGCCGCACCACGATGGGTTCGCCGGTGATCATGGGTCGCCGCACGTGGGAATCGTTCCCCGAGAAATTCCGACCTCTCCCAGGGCGTCGCAACATCGTCGTGACCCGCCGAACCGACTGGGCGGATGCCGGTGCAGAGCGCGCTGATTCGCTCGACGCGGCGATCGCGCTCGCCGGCGAGCAGCCGACGGTGTGGGTCATCGGCGGGGGGCAGCTGTACCGAGACGCCATCGGGCTGGCCGATCGGCTCGAGGTCACCGAGCTCGACCTCGAGGTGGAAGGCGACACGCTGGCGCCCGAGATCGGTGCGGAGTGGGCCCTGCAGCATCGCGAGCCGGATGCGGGATGGCACACCGCGGCGAACGGCATCCGGTACCGCTTCTGCACGTACGAGCGCGCCTGACGACGCCCGACGCCCGACGACGACGACGCCTCACGCCTGACGCCCCGCGAGCAGCAGGCGAGCCCTCGAGCGCCTACTTCGAGTGCCGCTCCGCGACGATGCGCCGGGCCTCGGCGATCGCCTCAGGAGTGGTCGAGAACACGTGGCCCTTGTCCCGCAGTTGCGGCGCCACCCCGAGCGTCTGCAATGTGCGGCTGTGCTCCGGGTGGGTGCCAGAGACGAGCACGGTGATGCCCTTCCGCTCGAGCTTCGTGATCACGTCGTCGAGGATCTTCGCGCCTGTGGCGTCGAGGGTCGTCACGCGCGACATCCGCAGGATCACCACGTCGACATCGGCCACTTCGCTGAGCTCGAGCAGGAACCGGTGCGCCGCACCGAAGAAGAGCGGGCCGTCGAAGCGGTAGGCGACGATGTGCTCATCCAGCAGCGGGCTGAGCTCGGGCGGCCTCGGACCGGCATCCTGCTCGAGCGGCACCTGCTCCACTCGCGCCGCCCGTGCGACGCTGCGCAGCGCGAGCAGCGCCGCCACGATCACCCCGGCGACGACCGCGGCCACGAGGTCGACGAGCACGGTGATGGCGAGCGTCAGCACGAGCACCACGGCGTCGGCGCGCGTCGACTTGAGCAGGGCCTTGATCGACCCGACGCCGACCATCTGCACGCATGTCGCGACCAGCACGCCCGCGAGCGCCGCCAAGGGGATCTTCGCGACGAGCGCAGAGCCGGCGAACACCATGCCTGCGAGCACGAGCGAATGCACCACGGCCGCAGTGCGGGATCGCGCGCCGGCGCGCACATTCACGGCCGTGCGGGCGATGGCGGCCGTCGCAGGCACGCCGCCGAAGAACGGCACCGCGATGTTCGCCAAGCCCTGTCCGAACAGTTCACGATCGGGGTGGTGTCGCTCGTTCACGCTCATCGAGTCGGCGACGGTCGCGCTGAGCAGGCTTTCGAGGGCGGCCAGCGCAGCGACCGCCAATGCCGATGGCAGCAGGGCGGCGATGCGTGAGGCATCGATGAAGTCGGCGGTCGGAAGGGGAAGCCCGGCCGGGATCGCGCCGATGCGCGCGAGGTCGAGGTGGGCCAATTCTGCGACGAGGGTCGCGACAGCGATCGCGATGAGCGAGAACGGCACGATCGGCTTGAGGCGGGCGCCGATGAGGATCACCGCGGCGACAGCGAGCGCCATGACCAGAGGCGCCCACTGCGGCGACTGGAACCACTGCAGCACCGCATCGCCGGCGATCGCCAGCACCTGGTGCGAGTCACCGGCCTTCACGCCGAGCAGGTTCGGCACCTGCTGCAACACGATCACCACGGCGATGCCGGCCGTGAACCCCTCGACGAGTGAGGTCGGCAGCATCCGCACGTAGCCGCCCACGCCCGAGAGCGACAGCATCACGAGCATCACTCCTGCCATGAGGCCGACGAGCAGCACCCCGCCGGCTCCGTGCTGGTGCACCACTGGCAGCAGCACCACGGTCATCGCGCCGGTCGGGCCCGAGATCTGCAGGTTGCTGCCGCCGAACACCGACGCCACGATTCCCGCGATGATCGCCGTCGTCATCCCCGCCGCGGCGCCGAGGCCCGATGCCTCGCCGAACGCCAGTGCGAGTGGGAGCGCCACGATCGCGACGGTTATCCCTGCGACGAGGTCGCGCAGCGGCGCCTTCCGGGCGTAGGCCAGGTCGGATGCCGCCGGCAGCAGTGCACGCACGTGCCGCCACGCGCGTCCCCAGCCGCTCGCCGTTCGCGTGCTCATCGGCCGCCTCCTTCGAGACTCGTGAGCAGTGCTTGGTCGTGTCGCAAGTTCGCGACGATCATGGCGCGGGCGATCGTGAGGATCTGCTCCATCCGGGGATCGCGAAGCGAGTAGACGATCGTGGTGCCTTCACGACGGGTCGAGACGACCCCGGCTTTGCGCAGCACCCGCAGGTGCTGCGAGAGGTGTGAGGGCTCGGCTCCGAGCGCGTCGGCCAGTTCGCCGGCCGACCGCTCCTCGTGGCTCAGCAGTTCGAGCACTCGGATGCGTGCGGGGTGGGCCAGCGACTTGAAGAGCTCGGCCTTCACCTCGGCGACGGGCAGCGCGGAATGTTCGACCATCCAGTTATAGTACTAGTTGATACTTCTATCAACAAGACCCGCACGGGTGGTGCGGGCCCCGTCACGTTCGGTGTCAGCAGCCGTGCCGGCCGCCACGCCTCAGCAGATTCGCCACGGCAGCGGTCTACGATCGAGCGATGCCTTGGCTCCTCGCGAACACAGATCCAACGCCCGGCGGGCTCACCGCCTTCGTGCTAGACCTCACTGCCGCGCTCGGCGAAGCGGGCGTCGCCATCCTGGTGTTCCTCGAGACGGTCTTCCCGCCGATCCCGAGCGAGATCATCCTGTCGCTCGCCGGCTACCTCGCGAACACCGGTGAGATGAACCTCTGGCTCGCGGTGATCGCGGCCACGATGGGCAGCGTCGCGGGAGCGCTCGCGCTGTACTGGATCGGCCGCCTGTACGGCGAGGAACGAGCGATCCGCACGCTCGCAATGCTGCCGCTCGTCTACCGCGACGACTTCGAGAAGGCCGCGGCGTGGTTCCACCGCCATGGCCGCAGCGCGGTGTTCTTCGGCCGGTTCATCCCGATCGTTCGAAGCCTCATCTCGCTGCCGGCCGGCGCCGCGCGGATGCCGCTACCCCAGTTCGCGCTGTACACCGCGGCCGGTTCAGGCCTCTGGAACCTCGCGCTCATCGGCTTCGGATGGCTGCTCGGCACACAGCATCACCTCGTCGAGGAGTACATGCAGTACATCGACTACGTGGTCTACGCGGTGATCGCCGGGCTCGTCGTCGCGCTGGTGATCCGGTGGGCCCTGCGCCGCCGTCGCGACCGCGTCTCGGGCCCCTCGGCAGACCGATAACCTGGTACGCGTGACTCACATCGACAATCCCTTCGGCCAGGTGCTGGTCGCCCTCGTCACTCCGATGACGGCAGACGGCGAAGTGGATTGGAACGACGTCGAGAAGCTCATGAACGATGTCATCGAGCAGGGCGCCGATGGCATCGTCGTCACCGGCACCACCGGCGAGACGTCGACCCTGACGGATGCCGAGAAGCTGCGCCTCGTCGAGGTGGGCAAGTCCGTCGCCGGCGGCCGCGCGAAGATCATCACGGGCGGCGGCTCGAATGAGACTGCGCACGCGATCGAGCTCTATCGTGCGAGCGAGAAGGCCGGCGCCGACGGCGTGATGATCGTGACGCCGTACTACAACAAGCCGACACAGGCCGGCATCCTCACGCACTTCCGGCTCATCGCCGATTCGACCGACCTGCCGGTCATCCTCTACGACATCCCGGGCCGCACGGGCGTCCCCATCAAGTACGAGACGATCCTCCGCATCGCCAAGCACCCGAACGTGCTCGCGATCAAAGACGCCAAGGGCGACTTCAGCGAGGTGAGCCGCGTGCTGAACCAGACCGACCTCATGTACTTCTCCGGCGATGACGCGAATGTTCTGCCGCACCTGGCGATCGGCGCGACGGGGCTCATCGGTGTCACCGCGAACATCGCTGCCCGCCCGTATCGACACATCGTGGATGCCGTCAACGCCGGCGATCTGCGCACCGCGACCGCCGCGCACAAGGCGCTCGAGCCCCTCGTCCGCGCCACGATGACGCACGTGCCGGGCACAGTGGCAGCGAAGTACATCCTTCACGGCCTCGGCCGCATCAGCACGCCGCGTGTGCGACTGCCGCTCGTGGGGCCGGAGGAGTGGGAGGCCACGCTCATCGAAGACGACCTCACGCTCGTCGGCGAACTCGCGGGCGTCGACTTCGACAACTTCAGGCCCGACAGCAACGCTGCTGCGGGCGGTGCCCTTCCCAAGGTCGCCGGAACCACACGCTGAGACTTCGACCGGGGGCTCACGGCCCCGAAGCACAGAGAACGCAGGGGGCCGCAGTGCCAGCCACAGAACTTCAGCCGCCCGCCCTTCAACCAGGCACGCTCCGGGTCATCCCGCTCGGCGGACTGGGCGAGGTCGGCCGCAACATGACCGTCTACGAGCTCAACGGCAAGCTCCTCATCGTCGACGTCGGCGTACTCTTCCCCGAAGAGCACCAACCCGGCGTCGACCTCATCCTCCCCGACATCGCGCCCATCCGGGAGCGGCTGGATGACATCGTCGGCATCGTGCTGACACACGGCCACGAAGACCACATCGGTGCCGTTCCGTACCTGCTGCGGCTCAAGAACGACATCCCGCTGCTCGGCTCGACCCTCACGCTGGCGCTCGTCGAGGCAAAGCTCAAAGAGCACCGCATCAAGCCGTACACGCTCACCGTCCGCGAGGGCCAACGCGAGCATCTCGGGCCCTTCGGCCTCGAATTCGTCGCGGTGAATCATTCCATCCCGGATGCGCTCGCAGTGGCCATCCGCACGGAGGCCGGCATGGTGCTGCACACCGGCGACTTCAAGATGGACCAGTTGCCCCTCGACGATCGGCTCACCGACCTGCGTGCATTCGCGCGCCTGGGCGAAGAGGGCGTCGACCTCTTCCTTCCCGATTCGACCAATGCCGACATCCCGGGCTTCACCCCGCTGGAGAAAGACATCGGCCCCGTGCTCGAAGCCGTCATCGCCAAGGCACCACGCCGGGTGATCGTCGCGAGCTTCGCGTCGCACGTGCATCGTGTGCAGCAGGTGCTCGACGCCGCTGCTGCCAACGGTCGACGCGTCGCGCTCATCGGCCGGTCCATGGTGCGCAATATGGGGATCGCGGCCGACCTCGGCTTCCTGAAGGTGCCCGAGGGCGTGCTCATCGACTTCAAGAAGGCGGGCGATGTGCCCGACGATCGAATCGTCTACATGAGCACCGGTTCTCAAGGAGAGCCCATGGCGGTGCTCTCGCGCATGGCCAACGGCGATCACCAGATCGAGGTCGGTGAGGGCGACACCGTCATTCTCGCCTCGAGCCTCATCCCGGGCAACGAGAACGCCGTGTACCGGGTGATCGACAACCTCACGCGTCTCGGCGTGAAGGTCGTGCACAAGGCGAACGCGAAGGTGCACGTATCGGGCCATGCCGCGGCCGGTGAACTGCTCTACTGCTACAACATCCTGAAGCCCAGAAACGTGCTCCCGGTGCACGGCGAATTTCGGCACCTAACCGCCAACGCGCAATTGGCGATCGAGACGGGCATCCCGGCTGAGAACACCTTCATCGCCGAGAACGGCACGGTGCTCGACCTGCGTGATGGGGTCGTTCGAATGGTGGGGCAACTGGATCTCGGCTACGTGTACGTCGACGGCTCGAGCGTCGGCACGATCACGGATGCCGACCTCAAGGATCGCCGCATCCTCGCTGAAGAGGGCTTCATCTCCATCTTCGTGGCGATCGACCCGCAGAACGGCCGGGCGATCGTCGGACCCGAGATCCACTCGCGCGGCTTCGCCGAGGACGACTCGGTGTTCGACGCAGTGAGGCCGAAGATCGTGAAGGCCCTGAATGAGGCGGCCGAGAACGGAGTGCGCGACCAGCACTCGTACCAGCAGGTCGTGCGTCGCACAGTCGGCCGTTGGGTCAACACGCAGCACCGTCGGCGTCCAATGATCGTGCCGGTGGTCATCGAGGCCTGATCGGGCTGCAGGGGCGGCCGACTCGTGGAGGCGGCGCGTGATCCGGCGCGCTGCACCGGTCCCGAATCGCGCACACGCCCACCCCCTTCACACCCGCTGACGGCCGCCGCGACTACCGTGAAACCATGGCTTCGAACACCAAGGCGAATTCGCGTGCGCGCGCGACTTCCGCGCGCGGCAGCAACACGCGCCAGGTGACCAAGGCCACCAAACGGCTGCCGGCGGCAGCGCCCGTGGCGGAGCGGCGACCAGGGCTCCTGTCCCGCGCCTGGATGGGCCTGGCTCATCTGACTGGCGGTGCGTTCCGCGTCTTCGGCAACGAGAGCCTGGAGAAGGAAGCGCGGCGAGACGGCGTGCCGTTCCTTCTCATCGTGTTGGCCGTCGCCGGGGCGGTCATCGAGTGGTTCAACCCCACCGACCCCGTGGCCATCGCGCTCGACGCCTGGACCTTCGGCGGGCTGCTCGGTCGACTCGCTTTCGCGCTGCCCGTCATCATGGTCCTCTTCGCCGCGTGGTTGTTCCGCCATCCGGCGAGTGTGCACGACAACACGCGCATCGCGATCGGACTGAGCCTGCTGCTCATCACGATCAGCGCGCTCTGCCACGTGTATGGCGGTCAGCCCGTGCCAAGCGATGGCGTGGTCGATCTCGCCAGAGGCGGAGGTGTCGTGGGCTGGGTCGTCGCGGCGCCTCTCATCTCGCTCGGCACCGAGTGGCTCGCCGTGCCCCTCATCGTCATCGTCATGGTGCTCTCGCTCTTCATCATCACGAAGACGCCGCCGAATCGGGTCGGTGCTCGATTGCGCGAGCTCTACAGCTACCTCTTCGGCGCCGATCTCCCCTCGCAGGAGCAAGCATCCGGCGGCGCGACTTCCGACGACAGCGGCGAAGACGACGAGCAACTGCCCTGGTGGCGCCGGAACAAGACCCGTCGCGAAGAGGACCCGGCATTCGACAGCCCCGTGGTGTCGGGCGATACCGAGATCATCGCCTCGACCGGGCGCGCTCGTGCGGCCGGCGCTGCTGCGCCCGCCGACGAACCCTTCGACCTCGACCTGTTCGACGAGCTCACGCGCGCCGAAGAGGCGGTGCAGCGCTTCACCGGAGAGGTCGAACCGGCTGCAACCGGCATCCGCGATGACGGGGCGGCGGCCGAGCAGGCTCCGGCCGGTGAGCGTCCGGGCGCGCGGGCGATGCTCGATGACGAGCCGGCGGATGCCGCACCCTTGACCGAAGACTCCGGCACCGACCCGTTCGTCGACCCGGTGACCGCGCCTGCCGAAGCGCCGGCGACGCCCTCGACTCCGTACCGGCTTCCTCCCGCCTCGGCGCTGGCGGCCGGCACACCGCCGAAGGCGCGCAGTGCCGCCAATGACACCGTCATCGCGGCGCTCACTGAGGTGCTGACGCAGTTCAACGTCGACGCGAAGGTGACCGGGTTCAGCCGGGGGCCCTCGATTACCCGGTACGAACTCGAGCTCGGCCCCGGCGTCAAGGTCGAGCGGGTGACGGCCCTCTCGAAGAACATCGCCTACGCGGTGGCGAGCAACGAGGTCAACATCCTCTCGCCGATCCCGGGCAAGAGCGCGATCGGCGTCGAGATCCCGAACACCGACCGTGAGATCGTCTCGCTCGGCGACGTCTTGCGGTCGAATGCCGCAGCGAAGAGCACGCATCCGATGACGATCGGCCTCGGCAAAGACGTCGAGGGAGGCTTCGTGGTCGCCAACCTCGCCAAGATGCCGCACCTGCTCGTCGCCGGATCGACGGGCTCGGGCAAGTCGAGCTTCGTCAACTCGATGATCACCTCGCTGCTCATGCGGGCGAAGCCGTCTGAGGTTCGCATGGTGCTGGTCGACCCGAAGCGGGTCGAGCTCTCGATCTACGCGGGTGTTCCCCACCTCATCACGCCGATCATCACGAACCCCAAGAAGGCGGCCGAGGCGCTGCAATGGGTCGTGAAAGAGATGGACATGCGCTACGACGATCTGGCGAGCTTCGGCTTCCGCCATATCGACGACTTCAACCGCGCTGTCGTCAACAACGAGATCGTGCTGCCCCCGGGCAGCGAACGCGTGCTGCGGCCCTACCCGTACCTGCTCGTGGTCGTCGACGAGCTGGCCGACCTCATGATGGTCGCGCCGCGCGACGTCGAGGATTCGATCGTGCGGATCACCCAGCTCGCCCGCGCCTCCGGCATCCATCTGGTGCTCGCGACACAACGTCCCTCTGTCGACGTCGTCACCGGTCTCATCAAGGCGAATGTGCCGTCCCGGCTCGCCTTCGCGGTGTCGAGCATGACCGACTCCCGCGTGATCCTCGACCAGCCGGGCGCCGACAAGCTCATCGGCCAGGGCGACGGGCTGTTCCTCCCCATGGGCGCGTCGAAGCCTATCCGCGTGCAGGGCGCCTGGGTGCAAGAGCGCGAGATCGCCGCAGTGGTGCAGCACGTCACCTCGCAGGCTCGCCCCGAATACCGGGCCGATGTGGCGGTGGCCGCTGAAAAGAAGCAGATCGACGCAGACATCGGTGACGACCTGGAGCTGCTCCTCGCCGCTGCTGAACTCGTCGTCAGCACTCAGTTCGGATCGACCTCGATGCTGCAGCGCAAGCTGCGCGTCGGCTTCGCGAAGGCGGGCCGCCTCATGGATCTGCTCGAGAGCCGCGAGATCGTCGGCCCCTCCGAAGGCTCGAAGGCGCGCGACGTGCTCGTCACGGTCGAGCAGCTGCCGTCGGTGCTCGCTCGTCTGCGAGGCGAAGAGCCGCCCGCGGCCGCGAGCACCGCCGGCGCAGCGAACGGCTCCTCCAGTTCCGCCGCACCCGACGACGACCCGTACGGCGGCGACCCTGTCGACGAGATGACCCGCGGGTACCCCGAAGACGAGTCCGAGGGTGACGAGGATGCCTGGCAGCTGACCGGGCGCGATTGACATGACGAACCGAGGCGACGCCGGGGCGCAGGCGCTTCCGCCCAGCAATTGGAACGCACCCAACATCATCACGGTGGTGCGCATCTGCTTCATTCCGGCGATGCTGTGGCTGCTGATCGCGGATGCCGGAAGAGACGACACCGCCCGCTGGGTCGCTGCGGCACTCTTCATCGTCGCGATCGCCACCGACGGCATCGACGGCGCGATCGCGCGCCGATACAACCTCATCACCGACCTCGGCAAGCTCCTCGATCCGATCGCAGACAAGGGGCTGACAGGTGCGGCTCTGGTCGGGCTGGCGATGCTCGGGGAACTGCCGTGGTGGGTCGTCGCGATCGTTCTCGTCCGGGAGCTCGGCATCACCCTGTGGCGGCTCGTCGAACTGCGGCGAGGGCTCGTGATCCCGGCGTCGCGCGGCGGAAAGATCAAGACGGTGAGTCAGGGCATCGCCATCTCGCTGGCCATGCTCCCGCTGTGGATCGTGCTGGGGGAGTGGGTGCACTGGCTCAACGGCGTCACCATGACCGTAGCGGTGGTGCTCACCCTCGCGTCGGGCCTCGACTATCTCGTGCGGGGCTGGAACGAGAACCGTGGCGCTGCCGGCGACGGAGCAGGCGGTCTTGAAAGGAACGATGAGTGAACGGATGCCGGCATGAGTGACGCACCTTCCTGGACACCCGGCACCGCGGCACCCTCGTCGCCCTCCATCGACCCCTCGGTCGCCGAACTCGCTTCGCCCGACACTGCTGCGCTCATGGCCGAGCTCAGCGCTCGCGGGCTCACCCTCGGCGTGGCCGAGTCGCTCACCGGCGGGCTGCTGACCGCGGAGCTGGTCCGTCCGCCGGGTGCTTCAGCGGTCGTCAACGGCGGCATCGTCGCGTACCAGACCGAGCTCAAGCGTGACCTGCTCGGAGTCGATGGCGAGCTGCTCGAGCGCGAAGGCCCCGTCCATGCCGAAGTGGCCCGGCAGATGGCGGATCGCGTGCGCAGGGCGGTCGCGATCGACGGTAGGCCCGCCGATCTCGGGATCGCCACCACCGGCGTGGCCGGGCCCGACCCCCAGGGCGATGCAGAGGTCGGCACGGTATTCATCGGCGTCGCGGTCGGTGACACCGTTGAGGCGATCCGGCTCGAGCTCGACGGCGGACGCGACCGCATCCGAGCCCGCACCGTGAGTGAGGCGATCGCGGCGCTCGCGACTCGGTTGTGACGCTTCCTCCCGGATCGGGTCAGGGAATACGCGGCCCCGTGATCACGTTGTTCTCTCAAGCACGTCCCAGTGAGAGTGATTAGAGTTTGAGCAAACGGGTTGTAGTCTGGCAGACCCGCCGCAGACTGGCAGTGATGAGCGAACACGAAGGAGGAGGAGTCCGATGATCTTGGTGCGTCATGAGATCGGCGACGTTCTTCGCGACTTCCGCCTGCAGAAGGGCCGCACGCTGCGACAGGTGGCGAGCAAGGCCAGCGTGGCGCTCGGGTACTTGAGCGAGGTGGAGCGCGGCCAGAAGGAAGCGAGCTCCGAGATCCTCGCGTCGGTTGCCGAAGCCCTCGACACACCGATCTCGGTCATCATGCGCGAGGTGGGCGACCGGCTCGCCGTCGTCGAAGGCCTCGCGCGTGTTCCTGACAGCATTCCCGACGACATCGTCGCCGAGTTCGACGACTCGCTCGCCGTCCGCTGACGGTCGGTCGCTGGCAACGGGCGAGTGCGTCGTTCTGAGTTCTGGGTCGCCGTCGATGACGAGTTCGGCCCCCACGGCCGAGTTCTGACACGCGACTTGACTCTGCTTGCGCTCGGCGGCGTCACCGCCGAGCAGGCGCTCGACCGGGGATTCGCCCCGCGTGAGGTGTGGCTCGCACTCGCGCGCGAGAACGACGTGCCGCCCGAGCGATGGCACGGCGTCGGTCAGCGCGAGCCCAAGCGGGCGCGCTGACTTCTCGCGCCCGCCGCGAAAATGGGCGATGCAGCTCGCAGCTGGGTCGGCGCTGACGCGCTGGCGTGGTCCTTGGCGTGGTCCTTGGCGTGTGAAGCGAAGCGGTCGGATGCCGGAGTTCCCGCTCGCGACACGCCGCGCGCCACTCGAACAACTGTTCGAAACTGAGTAGTCTCCTCAACAGGCGTACCTCGAACGTGACTGAGGGTCCGGCTGGATCGCCCCCGACGAATGTCGGTGGTCCCTTCTAGATTCGCAATCGACATCGACGACCGCCGTCAACAGCCTTGTCGGGAGGCTGTGGGCCTTGCATCACCGGCCGACAGTGGATCGACAGCCTATAGGCAGCAGCCACCATCTCAGAGGAGACAGCAATGCCATCAGCATCCGACCGCGAAAAGGCGCTCGAAGCGGCACTCGCCCAGATCGACCGGCAATTCGGCAAGGGCAGCGTCATGCGGCTCGGCAGCGAAGAGCGGGCTCCGGTCGCAGTCATCCCCACAGGCTCGATCGCGCTCGATGTCGCGCTCGGCATCGGTGGACTGCCGCGAGGCCGGATCATCGAGATCTACGGGCCCGAGTCGTCGGGTAAGACGACGCTCACGCTCCACGCGATCGCCAACGCTCAACGCAACGGCGGTATCGCCGCCTTCATCGACGCCGAGCATGCCCTCGACCCCGAGTATGCGAAGAAGCTCGGCGTTGACATCGACTCATTGCTCGTCTCACAGCCCGACACCGGAGAGCAGGCGCTCGAGATCGCCGACATGCTGGTGCGTTCGGGATCGATCGACCTCATCGTCATCGACTCGGTCGCGGCCCTCGTGCCCCGGGCCGAGATCGAGGGCGAGATGGGCGACGCGCACGTCGGGCTCCAGGCACGCCTCATGTCGCAGGCGCTGCGCAAGCTGACGGGTGGCCTCAACTCCACTGGTACGACGATGATCTTCATCAACCAGCTGCGTGAGAAGGTCGGTGTCTTCTTCGGCAGCCCTGAGACGACATCCGGCGGTAAGGCCCTGAAGTTCTACGCTTCGGTGCGCCTCGACATCCGCCGCATCGAGACGCTGAAAGACGGCAGCGAAGCGGTCGGCAACCGCACTCGCGTCAAGGTGGTCAAGAACAAGATGGCGCCGCCCTTCAAGCAAGCCGAGTTCGACATCCTCTACGGCGTCGGCATCTCTCGTGAGGGCAGCCTGCTCGACTTCGGCGTGGAGCACGGCATCGTGCGAAAGTCGGGCGCCTGGTACACCTATGAGGGCGACCAGCTCGGACAGGGCAAAGAGAACTCGCGCAACTTCCTGTTGCAGAACCCCGACATCGCCGCCGAGATCGAGCGCAAGATCCTCGTCAAGCTCGGTGTCGGCGCCGAAGCGAAGGCGGCGGCCGCCGCTGAAGGCGGCAAGGTCGACTCCATCGAGACGAAGATCGCGGCGCGCAAGGGCGCTTGAGCCTGTGTCGCCGACCACCGAGCGCGACGGCCTTGCCCCGGTCATCGATCTGGCCGCGGCAAGGCCGGCTCGGCACCGCATCGTGCACGAGGAGCGCACCCCCGCGCCACTCGTTTCTCTGCACCCTGGAGCCGACGCGTCAATGCAGCGTCACCCCGCTTCGGCCCAGCGTCGGCGTCTCGAGCAAGCGACCGCCGAACTCGCTGCCATGCTCGACTCGCCGGTCGAACTCGATGGAGTACGGCCAGAGTCGTTGACCTCTGGATCAGCGCCGGTATCCGAAGCTGAGCATCGTGCGCGCATCGAGAACATCAGCATGGCCGCGCTCACTCGCCGAGACGTCTCGAGAGCCGAGCTCATCGGGCGCCTCATCGAGCGTGAGGTCGATCCAGAAGACGCCGAAGCCGAGGCCGACCGCCTCGAGCGTGTTGGTCTCATCGACGATGCGGCGTTCGCCGAGCGCCTTGTCGAGCGACTTCGCCGGAGAAAGGGCATAGCCGGTGCGGCCCTTCGCGCCGAACTCCGATCTCGCAAGCTCGCAGACGAGGCGATCGAGCATGCGCTTGACGCAGTCGATCGCGACGACGATCGCGCGTTTGCGATCGAACTGGCGCAGAAGCGAGCACGGTCCCTCGGGCGGCTGGAACGCGACGTTGCCGAACGTCGGCTGGCTGCGTTCCTCATGCGCAAGGGGTACAGCGGAAGCATCGTGCGTGAAGCGGTGTCTGCCGTGCTCGGTCGCGGCCGTGACGCTTCGCGCTCTCATGGTGGAGTGCGGTTCCGCAGCGAGGAGTGAACGCGCTGGTGAGGAGCCCTCGGGAACACATCTGGCCCGCTCGTCGCTCGGGATTTCCAGCTGCATGTGCGATACCTGGCCAGTCGTAGACTTGCCTGATCATGAGCAAGACCGCCCTGCGCCCTGGCAAAGCAGCCCGTCCCCGCACGTATGAGGTCCGCACCTACGGGTGCCAGATGAACGTGCACGACTCCGAGCGGCTCAGCGGATCGCTCGAAGCGGCAGGATATGTTCGGGCCGATGGCGACCAGGCCGATGTGGTCGTGATCAATACCTGTGCCGTGCGAGAGAACGCCGACAACAAGCTCTACGGCAACCTCGGCCACCTTGCCGGCGTGAAGCGCGAGCACGAGGGCATGCAGATCGCCGTCGGCGGCTGCCTGGCCCAGAAAGACAAGAACGTCATCCTCGAGAAGGCTCCGTGGGTCGACGTGGTCTTCGGCACGCACAACATGGGCTCGCTGCCCGCCCTGCTCGAGCGAGCCCGCCACAACGACGAGGCCCAGATCGAGATCCTCGAATCCCTCGAGGTGTTCCCGTCGACGCTCCCGACCCGCCGCGACTCGGCCTACAGCGCCTGGGTCTCGATCTCTGTCGGCTGCAACAACACCTGCACCTTCTGCATCGTTCCGTCACTGCGCGGCAAAGAGAAGGACCGCCGTCCCGGCGACGTACTCGCCGAGATCCAGGCGGTCGTCGACGACGGCGCCATCGAGGTCACCTTGCTCGGGCAGAACGTGAACTCCTACGGCGTCGAGTTCGGCGACCGTCAGGCGTTCAGCAAACTGCTGCGGGCGACCGGATCGATCGAAGGGCTTGAACGCGTCCGTTTCACCAGTCCGCACCCGGCCGCCTTCACCGACGACGTGATCGACGCGATGGCCGAGACGCCGAACGTGATGCCGCAGTTGCACATGCCATTGCAGTCAGGGTCCGACCGGGTGCTTCGCGCCATGAGGCGCAGCTACCGCTCCGAACGGTTCCTCGGCATCCTCGACCGTGTCCGAGCGAAGATCCCGTACGCGGCCATCAGCACTGACATCATCGTGGGCTTCCCCGGCGAGACTGAAGAGGACTTCCAAGAGACACTTCGCGTGGTCGAAGCCGCTCGCTTCGCGTCAGCCTTCACCTTCCAGTACTCCATCCGCCCGGGAACTCCTGCCGCGACCATGGACGACCAGGTGCCGAAGGAGGTCGTGCAGGAGCGCTATGAACGCCTGATCGCCCTGCAGGAGCGCATCAGCCTCGCAGAGAACCAGGCGCAAGTGGGGCGTACGGTCCAGGTGCTGGTCGCCACCGGCGAGGGCAAGAAGGATGCCGAGACCCACCGGCTCTCCGGGCGGGCAGAAGACAGCAGGCTCGTCCACTTCAACGTGCCGGCCGGGAGCGAGCAGCCCCGCCCCGGCGATGTGGTGACGCTCGACATCACGCAGGCAGCGCCGTTCCACCTCATCGCCGACAGCGATCAGCCCCTTCGTGTGCGCCGCACACGGGCCGGCGACGCTTGGGATCGCGCGCAGGCGGAATCCTGCGGGACTCCGTCGCCCTCGGCGTCGGGCACCCCAGGTTCGGTCTCGCTCGGAATGCCGTCATTGCGCGTCGCCACGCTTCCCATCTACGACCTCGCCGACGAGCAGCGCTGACGATGCTGGCCATCGTCGGCGCCACCGGCACCGGCAAGTCCGCCCTCTCCCTCGATCTGGCGGAGCGACTCGCGGAAGAAGGCCGGCCCGCTGAGATCGTGAACGCCGATGCCATGCAGCTGTACCGGGGCATGGACATCGGCACTGCCAAAGTTCCGCCTGCCGAACGCCGCGGCATCCCGCATCACTTCTTCGACGTGCTCGACCCCGCCGACGAGGCGAGCGTGGCCTGGTTCCAGCAAGAGGCACGCGCCGCGGTCGAACAGATCGCAGACCGCGGTGCCGTGCCGATCCTGGTCGGCGGCAGCGGGCTCTACGTCTCGGCAGTGTTGTTCGACCTCCGGTTCCCCGGCACGGATCCCGCGGTTCGGGCGCGTCTCGAACGCGAGCTCGAAGACCGAGGGCCGGGCGAACTGCATCGGCGACTCAGGGAGCTCGATCCGGCATCCGCCCGCACGATCGATGCCCAGAATGGCCGCCGGATCGTCCGCGCGCTGGAGGTGATCGAGCTCACAGGCGCTCCCTTCGATGCGGGGCTCCCAGAGCAGCCCGCCTACTGGCGACCGGCGCAGATCATCGGGCTCGACCTGCCGCGCGCGCAGCTCGTGGAACGTCTTGACCGCCGAGCAGCAGAGATGTGGAGTGAAGGGATCGTCGAAGAGGTGCGTTCGCTGCTCGCCGACGGTGTGCGGTTCGGTCAGACGGCAGGGCGAGCGATCGGCTATGCGCAGGCCATCGCGCAACTGCGTGGAGAGCTTGACCAGGCATCCGCTATCGAGCAGACCGCCGCGCTGACCCGTAGGTATGCCCGTCGCCAGGTCAGTTGGTTCCGTCGCTACCACGATGCGCGATGGCTCTCAGCAGATCAGCCCGGGCTCGTAGACGAAGCGCTCGCCCGCGCCGCCTAGCATTGACCCGATGGGCACGCTGCATTTCACCAAGGGCCACGGCACGGGCAACGACTTCATCCTGTTCGCCGACCCAGGCGGAGAGCAGAGTCTGAGTGCCGAGAAACTTGCCATGCTCGCCGATCGGCATTTCGGAATCGGCGCTGACGGCATCATCCGCGCTGTGCGCTCTCGCAACCTCCTGGATGGCGCAGCATCGCTGGAAGAGGACCCTGACGCCGAGTGGTTCATGGACTACTACAACGCCGACGGAAGCGTCGCAGAGATGTGCGGCAACGGCATCCGCGTCTTCACCCGGTATCTGCTCGATGAAGGGCTCGTGACTCTGGAGCCCGGCGAGACCCTTCCGATCGGCACTCGTGCGGGGGTGCGCGATGTGCAGTCGAACCGCAGCGGCTTCCAGGTCGACCTCGGTCATTGGCGTCTGACCGGCGCCGAGCCACTGGTGCGCGCCCGCAACCTGCCGGTGGCCCGCCCGGGACTCGGGCTCGAGGTGGGTACGCCTCATGTGGTCGTGGCCCTCGCCGGCGACGACGAACTCGACTCGCTCGACCTCGGCACGGCGCCCCAACTCGATCCTGCGCCGGTCTCGGGCGCGAACATCGAGTTCGTCGTGCCGGCAGATCCGCTGGTCAAGGACGGTATCGGCCGAATCCGCATGCGGGTGCACGAGCGCGGCGTGGGCGAGACCCTGAGTTGCGGCACCGGAGCCGCCGCGGCCGCGCTGGCGACACGGCACTGGGCCGGCGCGGGCGCCCCTGACCATTGGCGGGTGTCAGTGCCCGGCGGCACGGTCGCGGTGCGCGCGTTCCGCGCGGAAGAGGGCGAGCGAGTCGCGCTGAGCGGACCCGCCGAACTCGTGTTCAAGGGCGAGTTCGCGATCCCCGACTGATGCGGATTGCGCTTCGGCGAAGCGCTCGGGCTATAGTGGCGCGGTGATCATCTGACGCGCGGACGACCCGGAGCAGCGCAGCCCTGCTCGGCCACCGTTCTTCGGCGGCCGCTCCTCGATCGGCTCAGCGCCGTCGTCCGCGAAGCACCCGGAATCCCTTGTTCGTCGAGGCACGCACGAATGTGAACTCGTCGGGGAACCTGCCCTGAAGCCAGCGCTGGAGCGAATCGGCTCCAAGGTTCTTCGCCACCACGAGCCAGGCCTCGGTGTCGTGGTCGAGCCGCGGCAGCCAGCGTTCCAGCATGGCGTGCAATTCGTTCTTGCCGACGCGGATCGGGGGATTCGACCACACCGTCATGAAGCGGATGTCGTCGGGCACCTGATCCGGCGTGGCCGCCGTGATGTTCGTCAGCCCCAGGGACTCGGCGTTGCGGCGCACGAGGTCGAGGGCCCGCTCGTTCACGTCGACGGCCCAGACCGTCGCATGCGGCGACTCGGTCGCGAGCGTGAGCGCGATCGGACCCCAACCGCAGCCGAGATCGAGGAGGTTGCCTCCGGGCGGGGGAGCAGGAGTGTTCGCGAGCAGCACCTGCGTTCCGACGTCGATGCGTTCGGGACTGAACACCCCAGACGCCGTGGTCACCTCGACCTCCCGCCCGGCGATGCGAACGCGCAATTGGCGCAATTTCGCATCGCTAGCGGGCATTTCTGAGAAGTAATGCTCCGTGACCATTCGAAAAACCTACCGAAAACGAAAGGACTAGGGTTAAGCCGATGACTGAAGCTGAACACGGCATGCCTGTCGATGACGACCGAGCGGCCGACCAGCAGATGGATGCCGGGGCCGCCGTCTCCACCGATGACGCCGTGAGCCGCGTGCTCGCGGCAGACACCACTCGCGCGGCGGGGTACACCAGGTTCTCGGGCGCGCTCGCTCCGGCGCTTGATGAGCCCGACACTTCCGCGTCCGCCGAGACCGCCCCAGGCGACGGCGAGCAGTTCGACCGCGAGGAACGTGCCGCACTCCGCCGCGTCGCGGGTCTCTCGACCGAGCTCGAAGATGTCACCGAAGTCGAGTACCGCCAGTTGCGGCTCGAGAACGTCGTGCTCATCGGGGTCTACTCCTCGGGAAGCCTGCAGGATGCCGAGAACTCGCTGCGCGAGCTCGCCGCGCTGGCCGAGACCGCCGGCGCCGTCGTGCTCGACGGCCTGCTGCAGCGGCGTCCGCATCCGGATCCGAGCACGTACTTCGGCAGCGGCAAGGCGCGCGAGCTCGCAGACATCGTGCGGGCTCTCGGGGCTGACACGGTGATCGCCGACACGGAGCTCGCACCCAGTCAGCGCCGCGCGCTTGAAGACGTCGTGAAGGTGAAGGTGATCGACCGCACGGCAGTGATCCTCGATATCTTCAGCCAGCACGCCAAGAGCCGGGAGGGCAAGGCGCAGGTCGAGCTCGCCCAGCTCGAGTATCTGCTTCCGCGTCTGCGTGGTTGGGGCGAGTCGATGAGCCGCCAGGCCGGTGGCCAGGTCGGCGCTGCGGGTGCCGGCATGGGCAGCCGCGGCCCGGGTGAGACGAAGATCGAACTCGACCGGCGACGCATCCACCAGCGCATGGCGAAGCTGCGTAAGCAGATCAAGGCCTTCGCGCCGTCTCGTGAGACGAAGCGGGCGAACAGGCACCGTCACCACGTGCCGAGCGTCGCGATCGCGGGCTACACGAACGCCGGCAAGTCGAGCCTGCTCAACCGCATCACCCACGCGGGTGTGCTGGTCGAGAACGCGCTCTTCGCAACGCTCGATCCGACGGTTCGTCGAACGCAGACGCCGGATGGGCGGGCCTACACGCTTGCCGACACGGTCGGGTTCGTGCGGAACCTGCCGCACCAGCTGGTCGAGGCGTTCCGCTCGACGCTCGAAGAGGTGAAGGACGCCGACGTGATCGTGCACGTCGTCGACGCCTCGCACCCCGACCCTGCCGGTCAGCTCGCCTCCGTGCGCGACGTCATCGGTGAGGTGGATGCTCGCGACATCCCCGAGATCGTGGCATTCAACAAGGCCGACCTTGTGAGCGACGATGACCGACTGGTGCTGCGAGGGCTGGAACCGACCGGGATCTTCGTCTCCGCACGCACGGGTGAGGGCGTCGAAGAGCTGCAGCAGCGGATCGCAGACCTCTTGCCTGCGCCCGAGGTCGAGGTCGAGCTGCTGGTGCCGTACGACCGCGGCGACGTCATCTCTCGCCTGCACGTGCAGGGGCGTGTGCTGAAGACCGACTATCTATCGTCGGGCACGCGCGTCAAGGCACTCGTGCACCCTTCCGGCCTCGACGCGGTGCAGGAGTTCGCGGTCAAGATGTGAACCGCGGCGTCCGCGGGCGGTGTCTGAGCGCCCGCGGACGGTTCGGCGGGTGAGCGCCTGCGGGGTAGCGACCGTCACACGGTGCGGAGCACGGCGACGACCTTGCCCAGCACTTCGGCGTAGTCGCCGAGAATCGGTTCGAAGTTGCTGTTGCGAGGAAGCAGCCACGTGTGGCCGTCGCGCTGGCGGAAGACTTTCACCGTCGCCTCGTCGTCGAGCATGGCCGCCACGATGTCGCCGTTCTCGGCGGTCGGCTGCTGACGCACCACGACCCAGTCGCCGTCGCAGATGGCGGCATCGATCATCGAGTCGCCGACGACCTTGAGAATGAAGAGGTCGCCCTTGCCCACCAGTTGGCGAGGAAGAGGGAACACCTCTTCGATCTGCTGCTCAGCAGTGATCGGGATGCCGGCGGCGATGCGCCCGACCATGGGGACCATCGCAGCGTCACCCACGACAGCGGTCTCGCCCGCGGCATCCTCGCCCGGCAGGTCGATGAGCACTTCGAGCGCGCGGGGACGGTT
This sequence comes from Ruicaihuangia caeni, assembly GCF_029952955.1. Lineage (GTDB taxonomy): Bacteria > Actinomycetota > Actinomycetes > Actinomycetales > Microbacteriaceae > Ruicaihuangia > Ruicaihuangia caeni. The sequence continues at coordinate 57,542 of NZ_JASATX010000007.1, forward strand.
GGGGTCGCGGCGCAGATAGCCGCTCAGCTCCAGTTGGTTCAGCTGGTGCGTGACGCTCGAGAGCGAGGCCAGGCCGACTGCGTCACCGATCTCGCGCATGCTCGGCGGGTAGCCCCGAGTGGTCACGGAGCGCTGGATGGCTTCCAGGATGGCGCGCTGCTTGTCGCTGAGACTCTTTCTCCGGCGAGTGCCCCGGCCCGGCTCCGTCATGTCGCCCATCGTCCCCTCCTGGTGCGCGACGGCGCCCGCCGTCTCGAATGTCAGTGGTCGTCCGTTGACTACTCCTGACTCTCGAAACTGTATCCGCCCTCAGTGGAGGAGACAAACATTTCTTCGAACGTGTCTCGCGGGCTTCCGCGTGATTTCGCGGCACTAGGAGTGGTTGACAGTCTAGAGATTCGAAAGTATGTTCGGAACACAGGTTCGCATCCGATGCCCGCCGGCCCGCGGCGTCGGATGCGAACCCGACCGGAACGGCCGATCGGGTTCCCGCGGCACCGTACGGAAGAGGAGAAGAGATGTCTGCATCGCACCGCACCATCGCACCGCGCACCACCGCACCCCGTCTGCGCCTGACTCGCCGCGGGCGCGCGGTCTTCACCACATTGGCAGCGATTCCAGCGGTCGCAGCCGCCCTCTTCATCGGCCTGCAGGGCGGCGTGGCGACTGCCGGCGACACCGCGAGCGGTGTGACGTTCTCCACGGTCACGGTCGAGGCGGGCGAGTCGCTCTGGAGCATCGCTGAACGCATCGCGCCCGGCTCAGACCCTCGCGATGTCATCTACGAGATCGCGCGCCTCAACCAGCTCGAGAGCACCGACGTGCAGCCCGGTCAGCAGTTGGCGATGCCCGTGGCCTACGCCCGCTGATCCGCCCTCGCCGCTCGAAGCTGCGGCGGCACCCGCTGGCTACACTGACCCGGTGACCACCCTCGACGATCTGCCCATCCGCGACGACCTGCGCGGCAAGAAGCCGTACGGTGCGCCCCAGAAGCCGGTGCGCGTCGCGCTCAATGTCAACGAGAACACCCATCCAGTGCCCGAGACGGTTGCTCAGGACATAGTGGACCGGGTCGCGCAGGCCGTGCGCACCGTCAACCGGTATCCCGACCGCGAGTTCACTGTCCTTAGGGAGAAGCTCGCCGCCTACCTGGGTCATGGCATCACGCGCGAGCAGATCTGGGCAGCGAACGGGTCGAACGAAGTGCTGCAGCAGTTCATGCAAGCGTTCGGTGGTCCCGGTCGCACCGTGCTCGGCTTCCCGCCGACCTACTCGATGCACTCGATCATCGCGGAGGGCACCGGCACCCACTGGGTCACTGCGCCGCGAGACGCCGACTTCGAGCTGAGCCCCGAAACGGTGGAGCGCGGCATCCGCGCCACGAAGCCCGACATCGTCTTCCTCTGCTCACCCAACAACCCCACCGGCACACCGGTGTCGCTCGATACCATCGAAGCCGCCTACAGCGCGTTCGATGGGATGCTGCTGGTCGACGAGGCGTACGCCGAGTTCGCGCCCACCGGTTCGCCCACCGCATTGACGCTGTTAGAGGGGCGTCCGCGCCTCGCCGTCTCGCGCACCCTGAGCAAGGCCTTCGCATTCGCTGGCGCTCGAGTCGGGTACCTCGCCGCCGACCCCGCAGTGACGGACGCGCTGAGACTGGTGCGACTCCCGTACCATCTCTCGGCCCTCACCCAAGCGGCAGCGGGCGCTGCGCTGGATCATGCCGACCTCATGCTCGCGATGGTCGACGACATCAAGGCGCAGCGGGACCGCATCGTCGCCGAACTTCCCAAGCTTGGCTATCGGCCCTACCGCAGCTGGTCGAACTTCGTGCTCTTCGGCGGCGTCGCCGACCCGCACGACGTGTTCCTGCGGCTGCTCGCCGATGACATCCTCATTCGCGATCTCGGGATTCCCGGTCACCTGCGCGTGAGCGCGGGCACGGAGGCCGAGACGACGGCCTTCCTCGAGGCGCTCGCTAGGATCGAGGCATGACCCCCCAGCCCCGTGTCGCTTCCATTTCGCGAGAGACCAGCGAGTCGAGCGTCGAACTCGAACTCGACCTCGATGGCACTGGTGCGTCCTCGATCGACACCGGTGTGCCGTTCTACGACCACATGCTCACCGCGCTGTCGAAGCACTCCCTCATCGACCTCACGATCCGGGCCAAGGGCGACACTCACATCGACGTGCACCACACCGTCGAAGACACCGCCATCGTGCTGGGACAGGCACTGAAGCAGGCCCTCGGCGACAAGGCGGGCATCTCCCGCTACGGCGACGCGCTCGTGCCCCTCGACGAGGCGCTGGCTCAGGCGGTGGTCGACGTCTCCGGCCGCCCGTACCTGGTCCACAGCGGCGAGCCCGACGGTTTCGAGCTGCACCTCATCGGAGGTCACTTCACCGGTTCCATGGTGCGTCACGTGTTCGAGGCGATCACGTTCAACGCGGGCCTCACCGTGCACGTGCGACTCATCGAGGGCCGCGACCCGCACCACATCGCCGAGGCCGAGTTCAAGGCCTTCGCTCGGGCGCTGCGCACCGCCATCGCCCGTGACGAGAAGGTCACCGGCATCCCCTCGACCAAGGGCGCTCTCTGATCATGACCGGTCCTTCCGTCGTCGTGCTCGACTACGGGTCAGGCAACATCCACTCGGCCGCCAAAGCGGTTGAAGCCGCCGGCGCGCGCGTCGAAGTCACCGCCGCACGCGATCGGGTGATCGCGGCCGACGGTCTGGTCGTGCCGGGGGTCGGCGCGTTCTCGGCGGTGATGGAGCAGCTCGACGCCGTGCGCGCCCACGAACTCATCGGTCGTCGATTGAGCGGTGGCCGGGGCGTGCTCGGCATCTGCGTCGGGATGCAGGTGCTGTTCGAACACGGGGTGGAGCGGGGAATCGATACCGCAGGCATGGGGGAGTGGCCCGGCTCGGTGACGCGCCTGCAGGCCGATGTGCTGCCGCACATGGGTTGGAACACGGTCGAGGCAGCACCGGACTCGCGACTCTTCGACGGCATCCGTGATGAGCGCTTCTATTTCGTGCACTCCTACGCGGCACACGAGTGGACGCTGCAGGCCGACCCGCAGTTCCCACAACCTCGGCTCACCTGGGCCCGGCACGGCGAGCGGTTCCTCGCGGCGGTCGAGAACGGGCCGCTCATGGCGACGCAGTTCCACCCCGAGAAGTCGGGTCAGCCAGGCATCCGTCTGCTGCGCAACTGGCTCGCGACCCTCTGATCCAGCACCGCATGGGATTCGCGAGTAGCATCATTCGTCGGCCGTCACGCCACCGCGCACTCGCGCGGACGGGCGATCGATCGCCCCGACACGAGGAAGACATGAGCGAGTTCAGCACTTCTCCCGTATTGACCCTGCTGCCGGCCATTGATGTCGTCGATGGCAAGGCGGTGCGTCTGCTGCAGGGCGAGGCGGGCAGCGAGACCGACTACGGCGACCCCGTGTCCGCGGCCGAGTTGTGGGCCGAGCAGGGCGCGGAGTGGATCCACCTCGTCGACCTCGATGCAGCGTTCGGTCGTGGGCACAACCGCGGAGTGATCAAGCGCATCATCAAGAACCTGCCGCGCGAGGTGCACGTGGAGCTCTCCGGCGGCATCCGTGACGACGAGGGCGTCGAGGCAGCGCTCGCCACTGGTGCGCGCCGGTTGAACCTCGGCACCGCCGCACTCGAGAACCCCGAATGGGCGGCGCACGTCATCGCCGAGTACGGCGAGGCGATCGCGATCGGTCTCGATGTGCGGGGCACGACCCTCGCCACGCGGGGCTGGACGCAGGAGGGCGGCGACCTCTGGGCGGTCATGGCCCGTCTCGAAGAGGCCGGCTGCAGCCGCTACGTCGTGACCGATGTCACCAAGGACGGCACACTGCGCGGCCCGAACCTCGACCTGCTGCGCGAGGTGCTCGAGCGCACCGACAAGCCCGTCATCGCGTCGGGCGGGGTGTCGAACCTCGACGACATCGCTGCGCTTCGCGACCTCGTACCCCTCGGACTCGAGGGCGCCATCATCGGCAAGGCGCTGTACGCCGGCGCATTCACTCTCGCGGAGGCGCTCGACGTCGCCGGCGTCTGAGCCCAGCGACCGGCGAACGGGCAGCGTCCAGCGGTAGGCGGCGAGCGGTATGCGAGGAGCAGACACGGGCCACGCGGATTCAGCTGGCGTTCCCTGGGAGGGGCGGGAATTCCAGGCGAACCCGCACGCCAACGACGACGGTCGTGCGCCCCGAGAGCTCGAGGCGGCGCTGCGCGGGTTCCGAGAGGGCACTGCGGGGGCGGATGCTGTCGTCGACGCCGTGCGTTCCGTGCGCCTGCTCGTGCCGCTCGTGGCCGAGCTCGGCGAGGCGGGCGAGAACGAGCACGGTCAGCTCATCGACAAGAGCCAGGAGCTCTCCATCGTGACCGTGGCCGGCCCCGATGGGCGGAACGTCATGCCGGTGTTCAGCAGCGTCGACGCGATGCAGCACTGGAACGCCGCAGCCAGGCCGATCCCCGTCGATGGCCAGCGCGTCGCGCTCGCTGCCGCGTCAGAGCAGACCGACCTCGTGGTCATCGACCCGGGTTCCGAGCACGAGTTCGTCGTGCGCAGACCGGCACTCTGGGCGATCGCGCAGAGCACGGGCTGGCGTCCCGCCTACGACGACCCCGAAGTGATCGCCTGCTTCTCGGCATCCGTCGCCGATGAACCTGCCGTGCAGCGCGTCGAGATCTCGTCGGGTGACCCCGACCACCGACTGCAGGGCCCCGAGGTCATTGTGCGCCTCACTCTCGCGCCGGGTCTCGACCAGCAGGCGCTCTCTGCGGTGCTGTCGCGATTGCAGCAGCGCTGGGCCACCGAGACGGTCATCGCAGAGCGGGTCGACTCGATGACGGTCAAGCTCGCCGCAGGACCGTCGCCCGCCTGAGACCCGTTCGGTCGAGGCGAGAGCGGCTCATGCGACCTGGCGCTCCACTGCACGGGCCGCCGCCCGCGCTCGGGTGGTGCGCCGGCGCTCATCGGTGGTGCGCCGGAGCGAGTAAACTCTTGGGGGTTTCTGCGTCGGTTCTGCGGCGCGCCAAGGAAGGAACATCGTGTCTCTCGGTCTTGCATCCCGTCGCTTCGCACCGCGAATGGCGGCAGTCGCCGCGGTAGCCGCTGTCGGCCTCGCCCTCACCGGATGCGCTGCCGGCAGCACCGATTCGCAGCAGGGCGAAGAAACCGAGTCCACGGCGATCCGCATGGCGACGCAGCCCTGGATCGGCTACGGCCCGTGGGCGATCGCCGACGAGCAGGGGTACTTCGACGACCGCGGCCTCGACGTGACGCTCACGAGCTTCGACGGCGACGCCGAGGTGAACGCGGCGCTCGCCTCCGGTCAGGCCGACGTGGCCAATGTCGCGAGCCACACCGCCCTGCAGTTCGTCGAGAACGGTGTGGACGTCTCGATCATCCTGCTCATGGATGCCGCGACCACCGCCGACGCCATCATCGCGAGCGGCGACATCACCACCATCGCCGATCTGAAGGGTCAGAAGGTCGCGTACGAAGAGGGCGCGACCAGCGACCTGCTCCTGAACTACGCGCTCGCCGAGAACGGCATGAGCATCGACGACATCGAGCGGGTGCCAATGGGCGCGAGCGAAGCCGGTGCCGCGCTGATCGGCAACCGTGTGCCGGTCGCGGTCACCTACGAGCCGTACATCACCGAGGCCCTCGCTCAGTCCGACTCGGTGCACGTGCTGTACACGGCCGCCGAGCGCGAGGGTCTCATCAGCGACGTGCTCGTCGTGCGCAACGATGTGCTCGAGCAGAAGCCGGAGGCGCTTCGCAGCTTGCTCGCCGCGTGGGACGACGCCATCGGCTTCTACAACGACAACACCGACGAGGGCCGCGCCATCATCGCGACCGCGGTCGGTGCAGCACCTGAGGAGCTGACCACGGCGTTCGACGGCGTCGAGTTCTTCACCCTCGACGACAACGCCGAACTGCTCGACGGCGCGTACCTCGACGAGGCGCTCCCGGCGATCATCGAGGCCGGCAAGGTCGCGAAGATCCTCGACGGCAGCGCGAAGCCCTCCGACGTCGTCGACTCAAGCCTGCTGAAGTAGCGAAGCGCGCGGTGGCCTCCGAGACGCCCGTCGTCGCCTCCCCGGCGGCCGCTTCACCCCGTCGGCGCCCGCGCCGCGTGGGGGAGCGGCTGAGTCCGCGTCGGTACGCCGCGACCGCGGTCGCGACCTTCGTGGTGCTCATCGCCGTGTGGTGGGCGGCCACCGCGTTCGGACTCGTCGACCCGCTGTTCCTGCCCGGGCCGGATGCCGTCGTCGCGAAGCTCATCGCGCAAGCCCAGAACGGGCAGCTCTGGAGCGATATCGCGGTCAGTGTCTACCGCATCTTCGTGGGCTTCCTGCTCGCGACGGTGATGGCCCTTCCGCTCGGCGTGCTTATGGGGGCCAACGCCCATGCCGAAGCCGCCTTGGAACCGCTCATCGACTTCGTGCGGTACATGCCGGTCGTCGCCTTCGTGCCGCTCACGATCCTCTGGGTGGGCACCGACGACGCCCAGAAGTTCCTCATCATCTGGATCGGCACCTTCTTCCAGCAAGTCCTGCTCATCGCGGATGCCGTTCGTCAGGTGCCGGTGTCGTTCGTGCAGCTCGGTGAGACCCTCGGCATGGGACGTGCCGGCATCCTCATGCGGATCGTCTTCCCGTCGGCGCTGCCCCGCATCTGGGATGCCATGCGCATCTGTCTCGGCTGGGCGTGGACCTGGCTCGTGGTCGCAGAGCTCGTCGCGGCCACGAGTGGCATGGGATACCGCATCATGACCGCGCAGCGCTTCTTCGCGACCGACACCATCATCGGCTACGTGCTCGTGCTCGGTCTCCTCGGTCTCGTCTTCGACCAGGTCATGCGCGCGGCTGGGCGACGCATGTTCCGTCACCAGAGGGCTGCCTCATGACTGACTCCATCGATCGCAGCGCAGCACCCGCCGGCGCCGCACCTGCCAGCGGCGGTGCCGTCTCAGCTGGAACGCCGAAGATCGCCATCGACGACGTCACCCGCCGGTTCGGTGAGGTCACAGCGCTGCAGCAGGTGAACCTCTCGGTGGCCGAGAACGAGTTCGTCTCCTTGGTCGGCACCTCCGGATGCGGCAAGAGCACGCTGCTGTCGATCATCGCCGGTCTCGACGCGCCTGATGAGGGCACGGTCACGGTCTCCGGACGAGGCGTGACCGAGCCGGGCCGAGATCGCGGCGTCGTGTTCCAGCGCGCCACGCTGCTGCCCTGGCTCACCGCGCAGGGCAACGTCGAGTTCGCGCTGCGCGGCGAGCGGCTGAGCCAGGCCGAGCGCCGCGATGCCGCGCGTGAGGTGCTCGCGCAGGTGGGGCTCGAGGGGTTCGAGGGCGCCTACCCGAGTGAACTCTCGGGCGGTATGCAGCAGCGCGTCGCGCTCGCTCGCTCACTGTCGTACCGCCCCGACATCCTGCTCATGGATGAGCCGTTCGGCGCACTCGATGCGCTGACGCGAGCCGATATGCAGCGGCTGCTCATCGACGTGTGGGAGCGGCATCGCATCACGGTGGTCTTCGTCACCCATGACATCGAAGAGGCCGTGCTCATCTCAGACCGCGTGGTGGTGATGAGCCCGCGGCCCGGGCGCATTCGAGCCGAGGTGCCGATCGCGCTCGACCGGCCGCGCGGCGAGCACTCGCGAGAGGCGCCGGAGTTCCGCGCGCACGCCCACGACATCCTCGCGATGATCCACGAGCGCGCGGCTCAGTAGGGCCGACCGAAGCGGCAACGCCGCCGGATGCGTCAGCTGACGGGGCCGGTGTACTTCTCGCCCGGACCCTTGCCGTGCTCGTCGGGGAACGGCGACGCCTCGCGGAAGGCCAGTTGCACCGAGCGCAGTCCGTCGCGCAGCGGTCGTGCGTGCTGGTCGCCCAGATCAGGGGCGGATGCCGTGACCAGACCGGCGAGGGCGTTGATGAGCTTGCGGGCCTCATCGAGGTCGAGCGTCTCGTTGCCCCGTTCGGTGAGGCCGCATTTCACGGCCGCGGCGCTCAGCAAATGCACCGCGACGGTGTTGATCACCTCGACCGCCGGCACCTCCGCGATGTCGCGGATCTGCTCGTGATCGGTCTCGTGCTCGCTCATCGGGTGTTTCCTCTGCTATTCTTGTGCGGGCTCCGGGGCTTCCCCGGTACGAAAAGTGGAGATTCTCCCACCCGCGTTGACCGACATCAAGGTTACCGGGTAGTTGCACCCCGCCGATGCGCTTGCGTGAACGGCAGCTTGAAGGGTGCAAGCGCTCACGCGCGTGGACTTCCTCGTTTCGTCGCCTCCCGGCATCCGCCCGGGGGTGGCCAGAATCATCGCAGACCGAGGAGACACGTATCAGCGATCCCAGAATCAACGACCGAATCCGCGTACCCGAGGTCCGCCTGGTCGGTCCGGGCGGCGAACAGGTCGGTGTCGTCAAGCTCGAGGTAGCACTGCGCCTCGCGCAGGAGGCCGATCTGGATTTGGTCGAGGTTGCACCGAACTCGAAGCCGCCCGTGGCCAAGATCATGGACTACGGCAAGTTCAAGTACGAGGCCGCGCAGAAGGCCAAGGAAGCGCGGCGCAACCAGGCGAACACGATCCTCAAGGAGGTTCGGTTCCGCCTCAAGATCGACAAGCACGACTACGAGACCAAGCGCAAGCGCGCTGAAGGCTTCTTGAAGGCGGGAGACAAGGTCAAGGCCATGATCCTCTTCCGCGGTCGTGAACAGTCTCGCCCCGAGCAGGGCGTGCGGCTGCTGCAGAAGTTTGCCGAAGATGTCGCGGAGTTCGGTTCGGTCGAGTCGAACCCCACCATCGACGGCCGGAACATGGTCATGGTCATCGGCCCGCACAAGAACAAGTCGGAAGCCAAGGCCGAGGCCAATGCGAAGCGTGCCGAGAAGAAGGCACACAACACAACTGAGGAAGAGAATGCCTAAGCAGAAGACGCACTCCGGTGCCAAGAAGCGGTTCAAGCTCACCGGCACCGGCAAGGTCAAGAAGCAGCAGGCCGGAATGCGCCACAACCTCGAGGTCAAGGGCTCCGACCGCAAGCGCCGCCTGAACCAGGACGAGCTCGTGGCACCCGCGGACGTCAAGGCGATCAAGAAGCTTCTCGGCAAGTAAGCCGCGAGTAAGGAAGACACAGAGAAATGGCAAGAGTCAAGCGGGCAGTCAACGCCCACAAGAAGCGTCGCGTCATCCTTGAGCGTGCCGAGGGCTACCGCGGTCAGCGTTCGCGCCTCTACCGCAAGGCCAAGGAGCAGGTCACTCACTCGCTCGTCTACGCGTACCGCGACCGTCGTGCCCGCAAGGGCGACTTCCGTCGCCTGTGGATCCAGCGCATCAACGCCGCCTCGCGTGCGAACGGCCTCACCTACAACCGCTTCATCCAGGGCCTCAACCTGGCGGGCGTCGAGGTCGACCGTCGCATCCTCGCCGACCTCGCGGTGAACAACCCCGAGACCTTCGCGGCACTCGTCGAGACCGCCAAGCAGGCCCTTCCCGCCGACACGTCGGCTCCGAAGGAAGCCGCCTGAGTCGAGGTCTCACCTCGCCGAACGGTGTGAAATGAGCAACGCCCCCGGAACCCCGGGGGCGTTGCTCATTTCTGCGTCGGTTCTCGGTGTGCTCAGCCTTCTCAGCGCGAGCCGTTCTCGGTCGGCAGGTTGAGATCGTCGGGGTCGACTTCGACGTCGCCCTGATCATCCGGCCCGCCGGTGCCGGGTGCCACGCGCACGTCGTCTTTGATGTCGTCGTCGAGCGCGTCGGGCACAGGATTCGCCTGCTTGGCCTCGGTCTCATCCTCGCTCGACGGGCTGTATGCGGTGTCGCGCGCGAGCTGCTCTTCTTCGTCTCGTCCCATGTCGGCCTCCATGCCGCACACAGTACGCGCGCTGGAGCTTGGAGCGAAGGTCATTTCTGACCTTCGCCGCGACGCCAGCGCCGGGTGCCGTCTCGGCACCCGGGTCGGCGCTGGAGCTTGGAGCGAAGGTGGGATTTCCCACGCCGCTAGACTTCGGGCATGATCGACAACCCTCGTTCACCGCGTGTGCGCGCGGTCGCGAAGCTGTCGAAGGGGCGCGCAAGGCGAGAGACCGGCCTGTTCCTCATCGAAGGCCCGCAATCGGTCGCCGAGGCCCTCGCCTATCACGCGGAGCGGCTGCTCGAGTTGTATGCCACTGATGCGGCGCTCGACCGGCATCCGCACATCATCGAGGCCGCTGTCGCGGCCGGCATCGACGTCGAAGAGACGAGCGAGCAGGTGCTGGCAGCGATGGCCGACACGGTGACGCCCCAGGGGCTCGTCGCGGTGTGCCGTCAACTCGAGCAGTCGGTCGACGAGGTGCTCGAGGCGGGACCGCGGCTCGTCTCACTGCTGCACGAGATCCGCGACCCTGGCAACGCTGGAACCATCATCAGAGCCGCGGATGCCGCCGGCGCCGACGCGGTGATCTTCACGGGCGACAGCGTCGACATCTACAACCCCAAGGTCGTGCGTTCCACGACGGGTTCGCTGTTCCACCTGCCGGTGATCGCCGAGCAGGACCTCACCGAGGTCATTTCGAGACTGAGCTCGGCAGGCCTTCAGGTGATCGCGGCGGATGTGAAGGGCGGCGACCTGCTTCAGGCGCGCGAGGCCGGCGTCCTCGCCAAGCCCACGGCGTGGCTCTTCGGCAACGAGGCGCACGGCCTCTCGGATTCGACACTCGCTCTGGCCGGCTCGGCGCTCAAAGTGCCCCTCTACGGTCGAGCCGAGTCGATGAACCTCGCCACGGCCGCCTCGGTCTGCCTCTACGAGAGTGCCTTCGCGTTGCGCACTGGCTCGTAGAGCGAAGACGCTTCTCGTATTCGCCGCGACACGTCGCCGCGACGCCAGCGCGAACGCCGTCTCGGCGTTCGAGCACGGTGAGCCGCGTCACCAGTACGTCACAATTTCGAATCGCCCTCGCCTCTCCGCCCCCTTCGCATCACTATGTGCCCATGGACCCACTCGTCGTTATCGACAAGGTGAACAAGCACTACGGCGACCTGCACGTGCTGAAAGACATCTCGACGACGGTCGGTCGCGGCGAGGTCGTCGTCGTGATCGGCCCGAGCGGTTCGGGCAAGTCGACGCTCTGCCGCGCGATCAACCGCCTCGAGACCATCGACAGCGGCACCATCACGATCGACGGCAAGACCCTGCCCGAAGAAGGTCGGGGCCTGGCCAAGTTGCGGGCCGATGTCGGCATGGTCTTCCAGTCGTTCAACCTGTTCGCCCATAAGTCCGTGCTCGAGAACGTGACCCTCGGTCCGCGCCGTGTGCGCGGGGTGAGCAAGGCGGATGCCGACAAGCGCGCCATGGAACTCCTCGACCGCGTTGGAGTCGCCAACCAGGCCAAGAAGATGCCCTCGCAGCTCTCGGGCGGCCAGCAGCAGCGCGTGGCGATCGCCCGTTCGCTGGCCATGAACCCGAAGCTCATCCTGCTCGATGAGCCCACCTCGGCCCTTGACCCCGAGATGATCAACGAGGTGCTCGACGTCATGATCACCCTCGCCCACGACGGCATGACGATGGTCGTGGTGACACACGAGATGGGCTTCGCGCGCAAGGCCGCGAACCGCGTGCTCTTCATGGCCGACGGAGAGATCGTCGAGCAGGCCGACCCGGAGCAGTTCTTCACCAATCCGCAATCGCCGCGAGCCAAGGACTTCCTGTCGAAGATCCTCACCCATTGAACGGCCGCAAGACGCCGCCCGCTGAACCCCACCCACTACCCGCTGACCCGAATCACTCACTTCGCCCGCACAGCGGGCGAGCACCGAAAGGGAGGCACCAATGAGACGAACCAGCAAGCGACTCATGATCGGGGCGATCGCCGCCGCGAGCATGGTCGCGCTCGCCGGCTGCACTGATTCCGGAGCTCCGGCGCCCGAGCCGACGGTCAATGAGGAGGCCACCTTCGAGCCGGGCACCACCATGGCCAAGCTCGCGGATGCCGGAAGCATCACGATCGGCACCAAGTTCGACCAGCCGCTCTTCGGTCTCGTCGGCCCCGACGGCAAGCCTGTGGGCTTCGATGTCGAGATCGGCAAGATGATCGCCGGAGCGCTCGGCATCTCGCCCGACAACATCAAGTGGGAAGAGACGGTCTCGGCGAACCGTGAGCCGTTCATCGAGAACGGCCAGGTCGACATCGTGGTCGCCACGTACACCATCAACGACACCCGCAAGGAAGTCGTCGACTTCGCGGGCCCCTATTACACGGCGGGTCAAGACCTCCTGGTGCTCGCGGGCAACCCCGACGGCATCAAGGGGCCGGAGGACCTCGCCGACAAGAAGGTCTGCACGGTGACCGGTTCAACGTCGGAGCGGAACATCTCCGAGTACCCGAACGCGGGCATCATCGCCGCAGCGACCTACTCGGCATGCCTCGAGCCGCTGCGCAGCGGTGAAGCGGCGGCCGTCACGACCGACAACGTGATCCTCGCCGGACTCGCCGACCAGAACCCCGGTGAGTTCGAGGTGGTCGGGAACCCCTTCACCTCGGAGCCGTACGGCATCGGCTTGAAGAAGGGCGACGACCAGTTCCGTGAGTTCATCAACGACGTGCTGCAGAAGTCCTTCGACGACGGCAGTTGGAAGGCCGCCTGGGAGGCCACTGCGGGCAAGGTGCTCGCCACGCCCGAGCCGCCGAAGATCGACCGCTACTGATACCGGCCGCGAGTGCGGCGGGCGTGACGCGCCCGCCGCACCGTGACCGCTGACAGCATCCGATCGACGAAGGGGGTTTCCGCGCGTGGACGCGATCATCGAGAACCTGCCGCTGTTCCTCAGGGGCTTCTGGGGCACGCTGCAGCTGCTCATCGTCTCGGGCATCGGTGCGTTCATCATCGGCGTGATCATCGCCGCGATGCGCATCTCGCCCGTCGCGTCGCTCCGGGCGTTCGCGACGGTGTACACGGAACTCTTGCGGAACATCCCGCTCACGCTCGTTCTGTTCTTCACCGCGAACGTGCTTCCGTACTTGGACTTCAAGCCCGGGTACATGACGCTCGCGATGATCGGGCTGACGGCCTATACGTCACCGTTCGTGGCCGAAGCCGTGCGTTCAGGTGTGAACGGCGTACCCGTCGGTCAGGCGGAGGCCGCACGCAGCATCGGGCTGACGTTCGGGCAGGTGCTCACCCTCGTGGTGATGCCGCAGGCGCTGCGCATGGTGGTGCCGCCGCTGATCAACGTCTTCATCGCGCTCACCAAGAACACCTCGGTGGCCGGTGGCTTCTTCGTATTCGAGCTGTTCCAGACCGCACAGCAGTTGACGAACCTCCGCGGCGACCGGGTGGTCGCGATCCTGCTGGGCGTCGCGTTCTTCTATCTGATCATCACCGTGCCGCTCGGCCTCATCGCCGGGCAGGTCGAGAAGCGAGTGGCGGTGCTGCGATGACCATGGTCCTGTACGACGCCCCGGGTCCGAAGGCCCGGCGGCGCTCCCTCCTCATCTCCATCGTGGGAGCGATCGCGATCGCGGGTGGGCTCGCCGCGCTCATCTGGGCCCTTGGTGCTGAGCGCGTATCGGCCAACGGCGCGGTGCAGCCGGGGATGTGGGACGGCAGCCGCTGGGACATCTTCAACGACCTCGCCGTGTGGCGGTCGATCGGCGAGGGAGCCGCGGCGACGTTGCGCATGGCGGCGGTCGCGGCGGTCTTCGCGCTCATCATCGGCGTACTGTTCTCGTTCGGTCGTGCGGCGCGCAGCCGATGGGTGCGGATTCCCGTGACCATCGTGCTCGAGTTCTTCCGCGGCATGCCGGTGCTGCTGATGATGCTGTTCATCCTGCTGGTGTTCGCCACCGGGTCGTACTGGGCCGGCGTCGCGGCGCTCGCCGTGTACAACGGCGCGATCATCGGCGAAGCGCTGCGAGCCGGCATCCAATCTCTGCCGAAGGGCCAGCGCGAGGCCGGGCTCTCGATCGGGCTCACGGTGCTGCAGACCCGGTTCATGATCGAGTTCCCGCAGGCCTTCCGGCAGATGCTGCCGATCATTCTCGCCCAGATGGTCGTGCTGCTAAAGGACACATCGCTCGCCTACATCGTCGGGTACCCCGAACTCTTGCGCGTCGGCGTCAACTACCTGTCGAACTTCTTCGGCAACCGGTACTTCTTCTCCCTGTTCTTCGTCGTGCTCGTGATCTATCTCGCGATGAACCTGCTGCTCTCGTGGGTCGCCCGGTTCGTGGCGCGCAAGACGGGTCCGAAGGCGGGCAAGCTCATTGCTGCCGGCGTCGACGATGCGGGGCGTATCCCAGGGGCGTCTGGAACCCGCGCGATCACGCTGCCGGGTGCGCATGGGGGGACGATCGATCGGCGGGAGCGGTAGGGGTCGGGTGTCAGCGTCTTCCGAGCGCCGGGACGGCGCTCGGCGCTGGCGTCGCGGCGAAGGCCAGAAATGGCCTTCGCTCCAAGCTCCAGCGCGCAAGTAGACTCGACTGCTGTGTCAGACGCCACCCCCATCACCGAGTCGGCGGTCGCCGACGCGGTCGCAGCCGCGACGATCGCGATCAGCGATGCCGCCGATTCGACCGCACTGAAAGCGGCTCGTGCCGCGCATGTCGCTGAGGGCTCGCCCCTCGCACGGCTGAACGGCGCACTGCGCGACGTGCCCGCGGATCAGCGCCCGGCGCTCGGCAAGCTCGTCGGCCAGGCCCGAGGCCGGGTCAACCAGTTGTTCCTCGCTCGTGAGGCCGAGCTCTCCGCCGCTGAGGAGACCGCTCGCCTCGCCGCCGAGGCCGTCGATGTGACGGCGCTCGGGGGTCGTTGGAGCGCGGGCGCCCGGCATCCGCTCAACCTGCTGATGGACGAGATGAGCGACATCTTCGTCGGCATGGGATGGGAGGTCGCGGAGGGACCGGAGCTCGAGAACGAGTGGTTCAACTTCGACGCACTGAACTTCGACGAGGACCACCCGGCCCGCGCGATGCAGGACACGTTCTTCGTGGAGCCGGCCGACTCGCACCTGGTGCTGCGCACCCACACCTCGCCCGTGCAGATCCGCTCGCTGCTCGATCGCCCGCTTCCCGTGTACGTCGTCGCGCCCGGTCGCACGTTCCGCACCGATGAACTCGACGCGACCCACACTCCGGTGTTCCACCAGATCGAGGGCATCGCCATCGACAAGGGCCTCACCATGGCGCACCTGCGCGGCACGCTCGAGCACCTCGCCCGCGCGATGTTCGGCGACGAGGCGAAGATCCGCCTGCGACCGAACTACTTCCCATTCACCGAGCCGAGCGCCGAGATGGACGTCTGGCAGCCGAACGCCAAGGGCGGACCGCGCTGGATCGAGTGGGGCGGCTGCGGCATGGTCAACCGGAACGTGCTGCGCGCCTGCGGCATCGACCCGGAGGAGTACCAGGGCTTCGCCTTCGGCATGGGCATCGAGCGAACACTGCTCTTCCGCAACGAGGGAGACATGCGCGACATGATCGAGGGCGATGTCCGCTTCTCGAAGCAGTACGGGATGGTGGTCTGATGCGCGTTCCAGTGTCGTGGCTCCGCGAGGTGGTGGAGATCCCCGCCGAGGCGACGCCCGAAGACATCCAGGCCGCGCTCGTGCGGGTCGGGCTCGAAGAGGAAGCGGTGCACCGCAGCGAGATCGAGGGCCCCATCGTGGTCGGCCGCGTCGTGTCGTTCGTCGACGAACCACAATCGAACGGCAAGACCATCCGCTGGTGCCAGGTCGATGTGGGGGAGGGCGAGCCCCGCGGCATCGTCTGCGGCGCCCAGAACTTCTTCGAGGGCGACCTCGTCGTCGTGACGCTGCCCGGTGCGGTGCTTCCTGGGCCCTTCCCGATCTCCGCGCGCAAGACCTACGGGCACGTGAGCGACGGCATGATCGCCTCGGTGCGCGAACTCGGCATCGGCGACGACCACGACGGCATCCTTCGGCTCTCGACGCTCGGCATCGACGCGGAGCCCGGTACAGACGCGCTGCCCCTGCTCGGACTCGGCGACTCCGCCTTCGAGATCAACGTCACGCCCGACCGCGGCTACGCGCTGTCGATGCGGGGAGTGGGCCGCGAGTACTCCAACTCGACCGGCGCTCGATTCGACGACCCCGCCGAGCGTGCGGCCCTGCGCGAACTCATCGACGCACCGATCGCCCAGGAGTTCCCCGTGCGCGTCGACGATCGGGCGCCCATCCGCGGCAACACGGGGTGCTCGGTCTTCGTCACCCGAGTCGTGCGCGGCATCGACCCGACGCGGCCGACCCCGTCGTGGATGGTCGCGCGTCTCGCGCTCGCCGGTGTGCGCTCGCTCTCGCTTCCGATCGACATCACCAACTACGTCATGTTCGAGCTCGGCCAGCCGATCCACGGCTACGACCTCGCGAAGCTCACGGGCGGCATCACGGTGCGCCGCGCGCAGCCGGGCGAGCGGCTGACGACGCTCGACGGCGCCGATCGCGCGCTTCACCCCGAAGACATGCTCATCACCGACGACTCGGGGCCGATCGGGCTCGCAGGCGTCATGGGTGGTGCCACGACCGAGATGACCGGCTCCACGACCGACGTGCTCATCGAGGCCGCCAACTTCGACCCGGTCTCCATCGCCCGCACCGCCCGCCGGCACAAGCTGCCGAGCGAGGCGTCCAAGCGCTTCGAACGTGGTGTCGATCCCGAGGTGGCGGACGCCGCAGCAGCGCGGGTCGCGCAGCTGCTCGTCGAGCTGGCCGGCGGCACGCTCGATGTGCTCGGCTCACGGTTCTCCGAGGCGAAGCCCGCCCACTCGACGCTCTTGCGGGCAGGGTTCGTGAACGACCTCACCGGTGCCGACTACACGGATGCCGAGACGCGCGCAGCGCTCGAAGCGATCGGTGCGACGGTGCGCGAGGTCGACGGCGGCCTCGAGGTCACCGCGCCGAGCTGGCGGCCCGACCTCGACGACGAGCCGACGCTCGCGGAGGAGGTCGCCCGCATCGTCGGGTACGACCGCATCCCGTCGACGCTGCCCGTCGCTCCTCCCGGGCGCGGGCTCACCCGCCAACAGCGCTTGCGCCGCGCGGCCGCTCAGATGCTCGCAGCCAACGGGCTCGCCGAAGTGCAGGTGTACCCGTTCCTGTCGAAAGCCGCGCATGAGCGGTTCAGCGGTGACGCCCCGGCGGTTCGTCTGGCGAACCCGCTCGACGGCGAAGCTCCGCTGCTGCGCCGCAGCCTGCTGCCCGGTCTGCTCGACACCGCGCATCGCAACCGCTCGCGCGGGCTGATCGATCTCGCTTTGTTCGAGGTCGGCACCGTGTTCCTGCCCGAGCAGGGTGTTCGCTACGGCAGCGAGGCGCTGCCGTCGGGCACGAGTTACCCGGGCGATGCCACCATCGCGGCGCTCGAATCGAGCATCCCGCCCCAGGCCCGGCATATCGCGGCGGTGTTCACGGGTGACCGGGTGCTGCGGCATCCCGCGCAGCCCGCTGTCGCCGCCTCGCTGGTCGACGCGCTCGACGCCGCCCGGCAGGTGGCTGCGGCCGTCGGTGCGACGCTCCGCGTCGAGCAGGGCAACCACCTCGCGCTGCACCCCGGACGCACCGCCGAGCTCTACCTCGGCGACACGGTCGTCGGGCTCGCCGGCGAACTGCTGCCCGCGATCGCGGACGAGCTCGACCTGCCTCGCGTGGTGCCGGTCATGGAACTCGACCTCGACGCGCTCATCGCCGGTACGGCGCCAGAGGTGACGGTGACGCCGTTCTCGTCGTACCCGGCGGCGACGCAAGACCTGTCGCTGGTCGTCGACCGGAGCGTGCCTGCGGGTGACGTGCTCGCTGCCGTCGTCGAGGGCGCCGGTGACCTGCTCGAGCACGCCGACCTCGTCGACGACTACCGGGGCGCCGGCATGGCCGACGACCAGAAGTCGCTCACGTTCGCACTGCGCTTCCGCGCACCAGACCGCACGCTGACCGCCGCCGAGGCGACCGAGGCGAAGCTCGCCGGGGTGGCAGTGGCCGCCGAGCGCTTCGGAGCGACGCTCCGCGAGTAGCGCACCGCCGGGCCCGGCCTGGCCGGGGCGCCTCGTCGCGCGTTCTCGCGAGGGTTTGCGTCGAGCGCGAGGGTTGCATCCCGCGCGGCTGCAGCAAACCCTCGCGAGAGCCACGAGCACGGGCGACGATCGCGACGATTCGGCTCCGCGCCAGGCCGCGCGATACAGTGGTGCCGTGGGTCTCACGCGCATCTCCGCCGTCCGGCGCAACCGCCGTCGCGTGTTCCGCGTGCGCCGAATCTCGGCGACGCCGCTGCGCTGACTCGTCGGTGCCGGCCGCGTCGCCGCCCCGGCCTGAGTCCGCCCATTTCCCACTTAAGGTAGAAGACATGCCTCTTTCTGTCGCCGTTGCCGGAGCCAGCGGCTACGCGGGGGGAGAGTTGCTGCGCCTGCTCGCAACCCACCCCGACGTCGAGATCACCACCGTCACCGCGCACTCGAACGCCGGGCAGCGCCTCGGCGCCGTGCAGCCCCACCTGCGCTCGCTCGCGCACCTCGAACTCGTCGACACCACCCCGGAGAACCTCTCGGGCCACGACGTGGTGTTCGTCGCGCTGCCGCACGGCAAGTCCGGCGAGCTCACCGCCCACCTCGACGACACGCTCGTGATCGACTGCGGGGCCGACCACCGCCTCACCGATGAGGCCGCATGGGAGAAGTTCTACGGCGGCGAGTACTTCGGGGCCTGGGAGTACGGATTGCCCGAGCTGCTCCGCGCCGACGGCACCCGGCAGCGCGACCGTCTCGCCGGCGCCAACCGCATCGCGGTGCCCGGCTGCAACGTCACCGCCATCACGCTCGGGCTGCAGCCCGGCATCCGCTCCAACGTCATCCGGCCCGATGATCTCGTCTCCGTGCTGGCGGTCGGCACCTCGGGAGCCGGCAAGAGCCTCAAGACGCACCTGCTCGCGAGCGAGATCCACGGCTCCGCCGCTCCCTACGCGGTAGGCGGAGTGCACCGGCACACCCCCGAGATCGTGCAGAACCTCGAAGTCTCCGGCGGCGAGGGCGTGACCATCTCGTTCACCCCGGTGCTCGTTCCGATGAGCCGCGGCATTCTCGCGACGTCGACCGCGACCCTCGAGCCCGGAGCGAGCGCCGCCGATGTGCGCGCCGCCTGGGAGCTCGCCTACGCGAACGAGCCCTTCGTGCACGTGCTGCCCGAGGGGCACTTCCCGAAGACCGCCGATGTGCTCGGCTCGAACATGACGCTGATCGGTCTGGCGGTCGACGAGGCCGCCGATCGGGTGGTCGTCATCTCGGCGATCGACAATCTGGTCAAGGGCACCGCCGGCGCCGCCGTGCAGTCGATGAACATCGCCGCAGGGCTGCCGGAGCAGGCGGGCCTCACCGTGAACGGAGTCGCCCCATGACCGTCACCGCACCCAAGGGCTTCAGCGCCGCCGGCGTCACCGCAGGGCTCAAGAAGTCGGGCCGACCCGATCTCTCGCTCGTCGTCAACACCGGACCGAAGAAGGCCGCTGCGGCCGTCTTCACCAGCAATCGCGCGCAGGCGAATCCGGTGATCTGGTCGAAGCAGGCCATCAGCGACGGCGTGGTCGAGGCGGTTGTGCTCAACTCGGGCGGGGCGAACTGCTTCACCGGCGCCCAGGGCTTCCAGACCGCGCACGCAACCGCGGAGGCCGTCGCCGAGCACCTCGGCGTCTCCGCCGGTGACGTGCTCGTCTGCTCGACCGGGCTGATCGGCGAGCAGCTCGACCGTGAGAAGGTGCTGGCGGGAGTGGCAGCGGCATCCGAAGCTCTTTCGAGCGACGGTGGGCACAACGCGGCCGTCGCGATCATGACCACTGACACGGTGCCCAAGACCGTGCTCATCGAGCGCGATGGCTGGAGCATCGGCGGCATGGCGAAGGGCGCGGGAATGCTGGCACCCGGGCTCGCGACCATGCTCGTGGTCATTACGACGGATGTCGACCTCGACTCGTCGGCGCTCGACGCCGCGCTCCGCGAGGCCACCCGTGTGAGCTTCGATCGACTCGACTCCGACGGCTGCATGTCGACCAACGACCAGGTCACGCTCATGGCGTCGGCCGCCTCGGGCGTCACCCCCGCCATCGACGAGTTCACCGCAGCGCTCACCGAAGCCTGCAGTGACCTCGCCCGCCAACTGCAAGCGGATGCCGAGGGCGCGAGTCACGACATCGCGATCGAGGTCGTCGGTGCCGCCAGCGAAGACGACGCCGTCGAGGTCGGCCGTGCTGTGGCGCGCAACAACCTCTTTAAGGCGGCCGTGTTCGGCAACGACCCCAACTGGGGCCGCGTGCTCGCCGCGATCGGCACGACCAGTGCCGACTTCGACCCGTACCAGGTCGATGTGAGCATGAACGGCGTGCGGGTGTGCCACGCCGGCGAGCCTGACCAGCCGCGCGACCTCGTCGACCTCACCCAGCGCTCCGTGCACGTGCTCATCGATCTTCGAAACGGCGACGCCGAAGCGACGGTGCTCACCAACGACCTCACTCACGACTACGTGCACGAGAACAGCGCGTACAGCTCATGAACGACGCAGCAGGCACCAGCGCGGCTTCGCACAGCCCGGCCGCTGACGCGGCGGCGAAAGCCTCGACGCTCATCGAGTCGCTGCCCTGGCTGAAGCGGTTCCACGACGAGATCATCGTCGTGAAGTTCGGCGGCAACGCCATGGTCGACCGCGAGCTGCAGCGCGCATTCGCCGAAGACATGGTCTATCTGCGCTACGCCGGTATCAAGCCGGTCGTTGTGCACGGCGGTGGGCCGCAGATCTCCGCGATGCTCGAGCGCCTCGGCATCCCGAGCGAGTTCAAGGGCGGCTACCGGGTCACCTCGCGCGAGGCCATGGAGGTCGTGCGCATGGTGCTCACCGGCCAGGTCAGCCGCGAACTCGTGAGCCTCATCAATGAGCACGGTCCGCTCGCCTCAGCGATCTCGGGCGAGGATGCCGGTCTCTTCCGCGGGCGCAAGCGCGCCGCCGTGGTCGACGGCGAACCCGTTGACATCGGGCAGGTGGGCGATGTGGTCGAAGTCAACCCGGCGAGCGTGCTCTCGACCCTCGCTGCGGGGCGCATCCCGGTCATCTCCTCGATCGCGCCCGATGCGGAACACCCGGGCGACTCTCTCAACGTGAACGCCGACTCCGCTGCTGCAGCGCTCGCGGTGGCGCTCGGGGCCGCGAAACTCGTCGTGCTCACCGATGTGGCTGGCCTGTACAGCGATTGGCCCAACCGCGACTCGCTCGTCTCGGTGATCGATGCCGATCAGCTCCGGAAACTCATGCCGAGCCTCGAATCGGGCATGATCCCGAAGATGACCGCGTGCCTCGAAGCCGTCGACGGCGGCGTTCCGAAGGCGGCCATCATCGACGGCCGGCAGCCGCACTCGATCCTGCTCGAGATCTTCACGCAGCAGGGGATTGGAACCGAGGTGGTACCCGCGTGACCGAGAACGCAGGCCAGACCAGCATCACGAACGACGCCGACGCAGCCGAGACCACACCGCTCGAGCAGACGCGCCGCCGCTACACCGACGTCATGATGGGCTCGGCGCCGCCGCCGCTTCGCAAGCTCGTGCGCGGAGAAGGCTGCCACGTGTGGGATGCCGACGGCAACCGCTACCTCGACTTCCTCTCGGGCATCGCCGTCAACGCCCTCGGCCACGCGCACCCGGTGCTCGTCGAGGCCATCTCGAAGCAGGCCGCAGCGGTCGCCCACATCTCCAACTACTTCGCCTCCGAGCCTCAGTTGGCGCTCGCCGAGCGGCTTCAGCGCCTCACCGGCGCGGGCGCTCAAGGCCGGGTGTACTTCGGCAACTCGGGCGCCGAGGCCAATGAGGCCGCCATCAAGCTCGCGCGACGGCATCGCCCCGAGGGCACGCTCGTCGCGCTGCACAACGGATTTCACGGCCGCACGGTCGGTGCCCTCTCCATCACCGGCAAGCCGATGCTGCGCGAGCCGTTCGAGCCGCTGCTGCCGGGAGTCGAGCACATCGAACCGACGGTGATGGCGCTCGAATCGGCCTTCGACGCGAAGCAGCCGGTCTCGGCCGTGTTCCTCGAGCCCATCCAGGGCGAGGCGGGCGTGGTGCCGCTCAGCGACGAGTTCGTCCAGGCAGCTCGTCGCCTCACCACCGAACACGGCGCCCTGCTGATCGTCGATGAGATCCAGACCGGTGCCGGGCGCACCGGCGACTGGTTCGCGTATCAGCACCACGGCATCGTGCCCGATGTCGTCACATTGGCGAAGGGCATCGGCGGGGGAGTGCCCATCGGAGCCATGGTTACGTTCGGCGAAGCCTCCGAGCTCTTCAAGGTCGGCCAGCACGGCAGCACCTTCGGCGGCAACCCTCTCGCGACCGCGGTGGGCGACGCGGTGCTCGCCGAGATCGAGCGCGCCGGCCTCGTCGAGAACGCGCGGCGCCGAGGCGAGCAGTTGCGTGAGGCTGTGCTCGGCATCCAGCATCCGATGGTCAGCGAGGTGCGCGGTCGGGGTCTGCTGCTTGGCGTTGCGCTCGCGGCCCCGCACGCGACCGCCGTCGCGAACCGCGCCCTCGAACTCGGGCTCATCGTCAACGCGGCCAACGACACGAGCGTGCGCCTCGCGCCGCCACTGATCGTCGGCGATGCCGAGCTCGAAGAGTTCACGCGACTGTTCACCCGAGCCCTGGAGGCGGCAGCATGACCCGGCACTTCCTGCGCGACGACGACCTCAGCCCCGAGGAGCAGCGTGAGGTGCTCGACCTCGCGATCGAGCTCAAGCGCGACCGGTACGGCACGCGCCCCCTCGAGGGTCCCCAGACGGTTGCGGTGATCTTCGACAAGTCGTCGACGCGCACGCGAGTGAGCTTCGCGGTCGGCATCGGCGAGCTCGGCGGCCACCCGCTCATCATCTCGACCGCCAGCAGCCAGCTCGGGGGCAAGGAGACGCCTTCCGACACGGCGCGTGTGCTCGAGCGCATGGTCTCGGCGATCGTGTGGCGCACGTACGCCCAGTCCGGGCTCGTCGAGATGGCCGAGGGCACCCAGATCCCGGTCGTCAATGCGTTGAGCGACGACTTCCACCCCTGCCAACTGCTGGCCGACCTGCTCACGATCCGCGAGCACAAGGGCTCGCTCGAGGGGCTGACCGTGACGTTCCTCGGCGACGGGGCGAGCAATATGGCGCAGTCGTACCTGCTGGCCTGCGCGACCGCCGGCATGCACGTGCGCGTCGCAGCCCCGGCCGACTACTCACCGGCACAGGATGTCGTGGCGGATGCCGAGGCCATCGCCTCGCGCACCGGCGGCTCGGTCGCGGTGCTCACCGACCCTCGCGCCGCGGTGACCGGCGCCGACGTGGTGGTGACCGACACGTGGGTGTCGATGGGCAAGGAGTCGGAGACCGAGCAGCGGGTAGCGACCTTCGGCGGCTACCAGGTCGACCAGGACCTCATGGGGCTCGCCGACGCCGACGCGATCTTCATGCACTGCCTCCCCGCCGACCGCGGCTTCGAGGTGGCGCCCGAGGTCATCGACGGAGAGCAGAGCGTGATCTGGGACGAGGCGGAGAACCGGCTCCACGCCCAGAAGGCGCTGCTCGTGTGGCTGCTGGAGCGCAACCGGGCGGCAGTGGCGGCATAACGAGACGTCGCTGATCGCGCACGCGGTCGGCGAAGAGGCGGCAGCCGTCGGAGCGGGCTCCCGGCATCCGCTTCATACACTTGACAGAGAACTAGAACAAGGAGTTTCCATGGCAGAACGCGTCGTGCTCGCCTACTCTGGCGGCCTCGACACCTCGGTCGGCATCGGCTGGCTGAAAGACGCGACCGGCAAGGAGGTCGTCGCGATGGCGATCGACGTCGGTCAGGGTGGCGAGAACATGGAAGACATCCGCCAGCGCGCGCTCGACTGCGGTGCTGTGGAGTCGGTCGTCGTCGACGCGAAGGACGAGTTCGCGAACGACTATCTGGTTCCGGCGCTGAAGGCCAACGCGCTGTACCAGAAGCGCTACCCGCTCGTCTCGGCCCTGAGCCGCCCGCTCATCGCGAAGTACCTCGTGAAGACGGCGAACGAGCTCGGCGCGAACTCGGTGGCTCACGGCTGCACGGGCAAGGGCAACGACCAGGTGCGCTTCGAAGCCGCCGTCGCCGCGCTCGGTCCTGAGCTCACGAGCATCGCACCGGTGCGCGACCTGGCCCTCACCCGCGACAAGGCGATCGTGTACGCGCAGGAGCACAACCTGCCGATCGAGCAGTCGAAGAAGAGCCCCTACTCGATCGACAAGAACGTGTGGGGCCGCGCGGTTGAAACCGGCTTCCTCGAGGATCCGTGGAACCCGCCCATCGAGGACATCTACGAGTACACGCAAGACCCGTCGATCACCCGTGACGCCGACGAGGTCACCATCACCTTCGAGCAGGGCGTGCCCGTGGCCATCGACGGCGAGCGGAAGACTCCGCTCGAGATGGTCGTCGCGATGAACGAACTGGCGGGCCGCCACGGCGTCGGCCGGATCGACATCGTCGAAGACCGGCTCGTCGGCATCAAGAGCCGCGAGGTCTACGAGGCGCCCGCCGCGATCGCGCTGATCGAGGCGCACGAGGAACTCGAGAACGTGACGCTCGAGCGCGACCAGAACCGGTTCAAGCGCACGCTCGAGTCGAAGTGGGCCGAGCTCGTGTACGACGGCCTCTGGTTCTCGGGTCTCAAGCGTTCGATCGACGCGTTCATCGACGACACCCAGCAGTACGTCTCGGGCGACATCCGCCTGAAGCTGCAGGGAGGCCGCGCGGTGGTCACCGGTCGTCGCTCCGAGCAGAGCCTCTACGACTTCAGCCTCGCCACCTACGACACGGGCGACACCTTCGACCAGTCGCTCGCCAAGGGCTTCATCGAGCTGTGGTCGCTGCCGAGCCGCATCTCGGCACGGCGCGAACTCGCGGGCGACTGATGAGCGGCGGCGGCTCGACTAACGAGGGTGCGCTGTGGGGTGCGCGATTCGCGTCGGGCCCGTCGCCCGAACTCGCGGCGCTGAGCAGGTCGACGCATTTCGACTGGCAGCTCTACCCGTATGACATCGCCGGGTCGCGAGCGCACGCCAAGGCGCTCGCGGCCGCCGGCTACCTCGACGACGCCGAGCTGGAGCGCATGCTCGACGGGCTCGACCGGCTCGAGGCTGCGGTCGACGCGGGGCAGATCGTTCCGGGCGAGGGCGACGAAGACGTGCACGGAGCGCTTGAGACGGCGCTCATCGGCATCGTCGGCCCCGAACTCGGTGGCAAGCTCCGCGCCGGGCGCAGCCGCAACGATCAGATCGCCACGCTCGTGCGGTTGTACCTGCTCGACCACTCCCGTCGGATCACCCGCCTGGTCATCGACCTCATCGATGCTCTGGCATCGCAGGCGGATGCCGCCGGCGACGCCGTCATGCCCGGTCGCACCCACCTTCAGCACGCGCAGCCCGTGTTGCTCGCCCACCAGCTGCTGGCGCACGCGTGGCCGCTCGTGCGCGACCTCGAGCGTCTCCGCGACTGGTCGGCGCGCGCATCGCTCTCGCCGTACGGAGCCGGCGCCCTCGCAGGCAGCTCGCTCGGGCTCGACCCTCAGCTGGTCGCGCGCGAGCTCGGACTGACGGGCGTCAGTGAGAACTCGATCGACGCGACCGCATCGCGTGACGTGGTCGCCGAGTTCGCGTTCGTCGCCGCGCAGCTGGGCGTCGACCTGTCGCGCCTCTCCGAGGAGATCATCCTCTGGGCGACTCGCGAATTCGGATTCGTGAAGCTCGACGACGGGTACTCGACCGGCTCGAGCATCATGCCGCAGAAGAAGAACCCTGATATCGCGGAGCTCGCTCGAGGCAAGGCAGGGCGCCTCATCGGCAACCTCACCGGCCTGTTGGCGACGTTGAAGGGCCTGCCGCTGGCCTACAACCGCGATTTGCAGGAAGACAAGGAGCCGGTGTTCGACTCGGTCGAGACGCTCGAAGTGCTGCTGCCCGCGTTCACCGGCATGGTCGCGACGCTCCGCTTCGACACCGAGCGCATGGCCGAGCTTGCGCCACAGGGCTTCTCGCTCGCGACCGATGTCGCCGAGTGGCTCGTGAAGCAGCGGGTGCCCTTCCGCGAGGCGCACGAGATCAGCGGTGCCTTGGTGCGCTTCTGCGAGGAGCGCGGACTCGAGCTGCACGAGCCGAGCGATGACGACTACGCCGCGATCGATGCTCGGCTCACCGGGGGAGTGCGCGAGGTGCTGAGCGTCTCGGGTGCCGTTGCCAGCCGCGCCGGGGTCGGTGGAACAGCGCCCGCGCGAGTGGCGGAGCAATTGGCGCAGCTCACAGAGCGCGTGCGCGCCCTGGCGTGACCGACACGGCCGAGCTTCAGCGCGGAGCGGGCGGGTTCGACCGCTCGCTCCTGATGGCGCCCGCGGTCGAAGTCGCTCCACTCCTGCTCGGGGCGATCATCCGCAAGGGGGAGGTGGCCGTACGGGTCACCGAGGTCGAGGCGTACATGGGGTCGATCGACCCCGGCTCCCACGCGTTCCGTGGACGAACGAACCGCAACCAGGTCATGTTCGGCGAGCCCGGCCACCTCTACACGTACTTCACGTACGGCATGCACACCTGCGCGAATGTCGTCTGCGCCCCTGAGGGAACCGCGTCCGGACTGCTGCTGCGCGCGGGCGAGGTGATCGAGGGCGAGGATGCCGCTCGCGCGCGGCGCCCGAAGGCCGCCTCCCATGCGGGGCTCGCGCGCGGGCCGGGAAACTTCGCGCAGGCGCTCGGTATCACGCTCGACGACGGCGGCTGCGACCTCGCGGTCGGGCCGGTCACGCTCCACGTGGACGAGCCGGCATCCGAATACCTGACAGGCCCGCGCACTGGAGTATCAGGCGCCGGGGGCACTCACGAGTATCCGTGGCGCTTCTGGCTGCCCGGCGACCCGACGGTGTCGCCCTACCGTGCCGCCGTGTCGCGCAAGCGTTGAACCGAGGCCGCCGGTTCAGACGCTGCCCGCCCCGCTGCGGATAGAGGTCGCGCTCACGGCATGATGGCCGGAATGGCCAACGGCGCCGCGCATGCGACGGCCCAGATGAAGCTGGTGAGCGTGCCGATGATGAACCGCTCACGCGCTTCGGGATGCTGGAACTCCGAGTAGCGGGCGAGGCCCTTGACTGCGACGACCACCGCGATGCCGCCGAACTGCCCGGCGAGCACGCTACCGACGAGCGCGAACCGCTCCAGGAAGCCGATGGTCGTCCCGCCGCGCAGCACTTCGCGAGGCGCGTGCGCATCATCGCCGACGATGATGCCGCCATGCTCGCCCGGCCGGCTGTCGACGGTGGCGAAGCGGAGCACCAGCCCGACGACGGGGTTGCCACCCACGACCGCGAGCGCGGTGAGCAGGATGCCGGCCACCACGAGGTACAGCGGATGCGCGCCGTGCAAGCCACCCAGCAGCGACCACACGATCCACGTCGCGACCACCGCGACCGCCACGACGGCGAGGCGTTGCCGGTCGCGCCGACTCGCGAACGCCACCATGACGACAGCGCCGACGAGGGTGAGCATCGCGATCGCCGCGGCGGCCATGGCCTGCGCAGCGGTGACGTAGGTGATCATGCGGCTCCTTGCGACTGGTCGACGTCGAGCCTATCCATCGCTTCGAGCTGGTCCGCCAGCGCAGGCAGCGCGGCCCTCTCGACCCGCCACGCGGCGGCGATGGCGCGCTGGCTCACGGCCTGGGGAGTGATGCCGAGCTCTTGCGCCGCCTGCGCCTGCGTCGTACCACCCGCGAGCAGATCTACGACCTCCCACCCCTCGGCGGTGCGTCGCGAACGCACGACGAGCAGCAGGTCGATGAGCGCTTCGAGACTTGGAACGTCCGTGGTGGCGTCTCGCAGCGCAAACCGCGTCTGCTTCGCTTTCGAGCGTTCGACGGCCGCGCGCGCCGCGACGAACGCGGCGCCGGATGCCGAGCGCACCGACCCGCCGTCTAGACCGGAAACGCCCCCTACGCCGCACCCGATGTTCCACTCGCCGCTTCGACTCAGCTCGAGCAGGATGTCGAGCGCCGTTGCCCCTCGCTGCGTCACGAGCTGCAACTCGTCACCCGCCGTGCGCTCTGCCGGCAGCAGCAGGTCGCCGCGACGGTTCAAACGACCCAGGGCGATCGAGACGCGGTCGCTTCCTTTGCGGCTGCCGACTTGGTCGGCGGTGATGACGAACACGCTGCCTCCTGACACCAAGCGTGACGGCTTGATCCGAACGACACAAGGTTAGGGCATTGATACTCCATGATCAAGTATGCAGGCTTTCAGCTGTTCGATCGAGTACGGCCTGGCCTCCCGTCTCGCAGGCTCCGTGGCGCCAGGCCGCAGCGGGCCCGCTGGTACCGTGGTAGCCGTGTCCGCCGCATCCGAGAGCCTCGAAAGTCAGCGCAACGACCCCAGTTTTCCCGACCTCTGGTCGGAACTGGAGTGGCGCGGGCTCGTGCACGTGTCGACCGACCCGGAGGCGCTGGCCAAGCTTCTCGCAGGACCTCCGATCACCTACTACTGCGGCTTCGACCCCACCGCGCCCAGCCTGCATCTCGGCAACCTCGTGCAGTTGATGCTGCTTCGGCGCATCCAACTGGCGGGCCACCGGCCCCTCGGTCTCGTGGGCGGATCCACGGGACTCATCGGCGATCCGCGGCCGACCGCAGAGCGCACGCTCAATACGCGCGAGACGGTCGCCGAGTGGGTGTCGCGCCTCGAAGCACAGGTCTCGCGCTTCCTGAGCTTCGAGGGCGAGAACGCGGCCCGGCTGGTGAACAACCTCGACTGGACGGCGCCCCTCAGTGCGATCGACTTCCTCAGGGACGTCGGCAAGTACTTCCGCGTCGGCACCATGCTCAAGAAGGACGCGGTCGCGGCTCGGCTCAACAGCGATGCCGGTATCAGCTACACCGAGTTCAGCTACCAGATCCTGCAGGGAATGGATTTCCTCGAGCTGTACCGCAGCTACGAGTGCGTGCTGCAGACCGGCGGCAGCGATCAATGGGGCAATCTCACCAGTGGCACTGACCTCATCCACAAGGCCGAAGGCGTCAGCGTCCACGCGATCGGCACGCCGCTCATCACCAACAGCGACGGCACGAAGTTCGGCAAGAGCGAGGGCAATGCCATCTGGCTGGATGCCGAGATGTGCAGCCCGTACCGCTTCTACCAGTTCTGGCTCAACACCGACGACGCCGATGTCATCGACCGGCTGAAGGTCTTCACGTTCCTCACCCGGAGCGAGATCGAAGCGCTCGCAGTGGCGGTCTCCGACGCGCCCTTCAAGCGCGAGGCGCAGCGCCGGCTCGCGTGGGAGGTGACGACCCTCGTGCACGGACAAGCAGCGACTGAAGCGGCGATCGCGGCGTCTGCGGCTCTGTTCGGCCAGGGCGAGCTCGGTGAGCTGCCGGCCGAGACGCTTGAGGCGGCGCTGGGCGAGCTCACGACAGTGCATGCCGCGACGGATGCCGGAGTGCCCCAGTTGCTCGTCGAGACCGGCCTCACCTCGAGCCTCAGCGAAGCGCGCCGCGCCATCGCGCAGGGCGGCGTGTACTTGAACAACGCGAAGGTGACCGACGACACCGCGGTGCTTGGCGGGAGCCTGCTGCACGGGCGATTCGCCGTCCTGCGTCGAGGCAAGAAGACCCTCGCCGGTGTCATCGCCGCGCGGTGATGCTCGCTCGGCCGCGGAGCACTGATTCCGCGTGATTCCGGGCGACACGCCCGGGGTGCGCGGCGATTTGCGGGTGCGGGAAAAGCCCGCGTAAAGTAATCACTTGTCACCCCAAAGGTGCGGCAGAGCGGAAGCGCTCGCCGGCCTCAAGCGGGACACCATCCACTCGAAACTCGCGTCTTGCAGACGTTGAATCGAAGTCTTAGGATGGTCATCCACTCAACATCGAGTCTCTCTCCTCCGAGTATTCATCTCGGCGAGAGAACGTCGTGCGAGTGATAAGATAAGGAAGTTGCCCTGTTTGCGGCCCTGGGAGGGGTCGGGCGGGGTGTCCGGTTCTTGAGAACTCAACAGTGTGCACATGT
>NZ_JASATX010000008.1 GCF_029952955.1 Ruicaihuangia caeni
GGGGTGGCCAGTTCCGGAATGAGGTCCGGCGGTGTCCTACTCTCCCACAAGGTCGCCCTTGCAGTACCATCGGCGCAGAAGGTCTTAGCTTCCGGGTTCGGAATGTGACCGGGCGTTTCCCCTTCGCTATGGCCGCCGTAACAGTATCGATCTTCGGTTACAAAACACAGGCCTCCACCACTGGTGTGGTGGGGGTGTGTGGTTCCGACCGTGTATCGGGAACCACAAAGTGGACGCGAGTCATCTCCCACCCAGAAGGGTGGGGTGTGTTGTCAAGTCATTGGCGTATTAGTACCGGTCAGCTCCACGAGTCGTTAGTCCTCGCTTCCACATCCGGCCTATCAACCCAGTCGTCTGGCTGGGAGCCTCTCCCCCCGAAGGGGATGGAAATCTCATCTTGAAGCCGGCTTCCCGCTTAGATGCTTTCAGCGGTTATCCGTCCCGAACGTAGCTAATCAGCGGTGCTCTTGGCAGAACAACTGACACACCAGAGGTTCGTCCATCCCGGTCCTCTCGTACTAGGGATAGCTCTTCTCAAATTTCCAACGCGCGCAGCGGATAGGGACCGAACTGTCTCACGACGTTCTAAACCCAGCTCGCGTACCGCTTTAATGGGCGAACAGCCCAACCCTTGGGACCTACTCCAGCCCCAGGATGCGACGAGCCGACATCGAGGTGCCAAACCATGCCGTCGATATGGACTCTTGGGCAAGATCAGCCTGTTATCCCCGAGGTACCTTTTATCCGTTGAGCGACAGCGCTTCCACAAGCCACTGCCGGATCACTAGTCCCGACTTTCGTCCCTGCTCGACCTGTCAGTCTCACAGTCAAGCTCCCTTGTGCACTTACACTCGCCACCTGATTGCCAACCAGGTTGAGGGAACCTTTGGGCGCCTCCGTTACTTTTTGGGAGGCAACCGCCCCAGTTAAACTACCCACCAGGCACTGTCCCTGAACCGGATCACGGTTCGAAGTTAGATATCCAGAGTGACCAGAGTGGTATTTCAACAATGACTCCACGAACACTGGCGTGCCCGCTTCATAGTCTCCCACCTATCCTACACAAGCCACACCGAACACCAATACCAAGCTGTAGTAAAGGTCACGGGGTCTTTCCGTCCTGCTGCGCGTAACGAGCATCTTTACTCGTACTGCAATTTCGCCGAGTTCATGGTTGAGACAGCTGGGAAGTCGTTACGCCATTCGTGCAGGTCGGAACTTACCCGACAAGGAATTTCGCTACCTTAGGATGGTTATAGTTACCACCGCCGTTTACTGGGGCTTAAATTCACAGCTTCGCTTACGCTGACCGCTCCTCTTAACCTTCCAGCACCGGGCAGGCGTCAGTCCGTATACCTCGAATTGCTTCTTCGCACGGACCTGTGTTTTTAGTAAACAGTCGCTTCCCACTGGTCTCTGCGGCCATCACACGCTCAGGGAGCAAGTCCCGTCACGCTTCAGGCCCCCCTTCTCCCGAAGTTACGGGGGCATTTTGCCGAGTTCCTTAACCATGATTCTCTCGATCTCCTTGGTATTCTCTACCTGACCACCTGTGTCGGTTTGGGGTACGGGCGGCTGGAACCTCGCGTCGATGCTTTTCTTGGCAGCATAGGATCACCGAATTCCCCCGTGAGGGGTATGCGTCAGATCTCAGGCATATGAACGACGGATTTGCCTATCGTTCGCCCTACATCCTTACCCCGGGACAACCATCGCCCGGTACGGCTACCTTCCTGCGTCACACCTGTTAATACGCTAACCGCGCCAGCTCGGGTCACGCGCTCCCCCGCACGATCCACCCCGAAGGGCTTCACTATGCGGGTTCGGGCGCTTAGCATTGCTGGGTTGGTTGGGACGGTTCTTCGCCGGTACGGGAATATCAACCCGTTGTCCATCGACTACGCCTGTCGGCCTCGCCTTAGGTCCCGACTCACCCAGGGCAGATTAACTTGACCCTGGAACCCTTGGTCTTCCGGAGGACGGGGTTCTCACCCGTCTTTCGCTACTCATGCCTGCATTCTCACTCGTGTGGCGTCCACGGCTGGATCACTCCGCCGCTTCACCCGCCACACGACGCTCTCCTACCCATCCGCACGGCTGAACCACGAAGGCTTACCAATAATGCGAATGCTACAACTTCGGCGGTGTGCTTGAGCCCCGTTACATTGTCGGCGCGGAATCACTTGACCAGTGAGCTATTACGCACTCTTTCAAGGGTGGCTGCTTCTAAGCCAACCTCCTGGTTGTCTGAGCAACTCCACATCCTTTCCCACTTAGCACACGCTTAGGGGCCTTAGTTGGTAGTCTGGGTTGTTTCCCTCTCGACGATGAAGCTTATCCCCCACCGTCTCACTGCTGCGCTCTCACTTACCGGCATTCGGAGTTTGGCTGACGTCAGTAACCTTGTAGGGCCCATCGGCCATCCAGTAGCTCTACCTCCGGCAAGAAACACGCAACGCTGCACCTAAATGCATTTCGGAGAGAACCAGCTATCACGAAGTTTGATTGGCCTTTCACCCCTATCCACAGCTCATCCCCCCAGTTTTCAACCTAGGTGGGTTCGGTCCTCCACGCGCTCTTACACACGCTTCAACCTGGCCATGGATAGATCACTTCGCTTCGGGTCTAGGACACGCGACTGAACGCCCTGTTCAGACTCGCTTTCGCTCCGGCTCCCCCTCACGGGTTAACCTCGCCACGTGCCGCTAACTCGCAGGCTCATTCTTCAAAAGGCACGCCGTCACCGATACAAGTCGGCTCCGACGGTTTGTAAGCAAACGGTTTCAGGTACTATTTCACTCCCCTCCCGGGGTACTTTTCACCTTTCCCTCACGGTACTTGTCCGCTATCGGTCATCTGGGAGTATTTAGGCTTACCAGGTGGTCCTGGCAGATTCACACGGGATTTCTCGGGCCCCGTGCTACTTGGGAACACTCACCAGCCGTCACCGCATTTCGACTACGGGGTTCGCACCCTCTTCGACCAGGCATTCAAACCTGTTCGTCTATACGGCTCCGTCACTGCGGGTGACCGGCAGATCACCCTGTAAGGTCCCACAACCCCGACCATGCAACCCCTGCCGGGTCTCACACATGGCTCGGTTTAGCCTGTTCCGCGTTCGCTCGCCACTACTGACGGAATCACTGTTGTTTTCTCTTCCTGCGGGTACTGAGATGTTTCACTTCCCCGCGTTCCCTCTACCCGCCCTATACATTCAGGCGGGAGTCACCAGGTCGCACAAACGCCTGGCGGGGTTTCCCCATTCGGAAATCCTCGGATCACAGCTCGTTTATCAGCTCCCCGAGGCTTATCGCAGATTACGACGTCCTTCTTCGGCTCCAGATGCCAAGGCATCCACCGTTCGCTCTTAGCAACTTGAAATCACATGAGATGAAACACCACCACAACACCAGAAGTGTTGGATGGTGAGACCACAATTCACCAGCATCACCGAAGTGACACTGGCAAGATGCTCGCGTCCACTGTGTAGTTCTCAATAAACGATCGGCACCCGCCCAAGCCCCACCACAGTGGGAACCCGAAACGGGTCCGAAGGATCCAGTCCCACCCCACCACGTTCCCGCAGCGGCGCCGGCCCGGTCCCTCAGGACCCAACAGTGCGCACCCGACCCGACCCATCCGAACCAGTGCCGTTCCAACCCCGAAGGGCGTACTGAACACCAGCCGAACCGGCCAGCTCTTGTCAAATGTTCCACCCATGAGCACCCAGCAAGGAACATTCGTCCTTGACCTGGGATACCTACGCCACCAACGGTGACGAGTGCTCCTTAGAAAGGAGGTGATCCAGCCGCACCTTCCGGTACGGCTACCTTGTTACGACTTAGTCCTAATCACCGATCCCACCTTCGACAGCTCCCCCCTTACGGTTGGGCCACTGGCTTCGGGTGTTACCGACTTTCATGACTTGACGGGCGGTGTGTACAAGGCCCGGGAACGTATTCACCGCAGCGTTGCTGATCTGCGATTACTAGCGACTCCGACTTCATGAGGTCGAGTTGCAGACCTCAATCCGAACTGAGACCGGCTTTTTGGGATTCGCTCCGCCTTACGACATCGCAGCCCTTTGTACCGGCCATTGTAGCATGCGTGAAGCCCAAGACATAAGGGGCATGATGATTTGACGTCATCCCCACCTTCCTCCGAGTTGACCCCGGCAGTATCCCATGAGTTCCCACCATTACGTGCTGGCAACATAGGACGAGGGTTGCGCTCGTTGCCGGACTTAACCGAACATCTCACGACACGAGCTGACGACAACCATGCACCACCTGTACACCGACCTTGCGGGGCGACCATCTCTGGCCGTTTCCGGTGTATGTCAAGCCTTGGTAAGGTTCTTCGCGTTGCATCGAATTAATCCGCATGCTCCGCCGCTTGTGCGGGCCCCCGTCAATTCCTTTGAGTTTTAGCCTTGCGGCCGTACTCCCCAGGCGGGGAACTTAATGCGTTAGCTGCGACACAGAAACCGTGGAAAGGTCCCTACATCTAGTTCCCAACGTTTACGGCATGGACTACCAGGGTATCTAATCCTGTTCGCTCCCCATGCTTTCGCTCCTCAGCGTCAGTTACGGCCCAGAGATCTGCCTTCGCCATCGGTGTTCCTCCTGATATCTGCGCATTCCACCGCTACACCAGGAATTCCAATCTCCCCTACCGCACTCAAGTCTGCCCGTACCCACTGCAGGCTGGAGGTTGAGCCTCCAGGTTTCACAGCAGACGCGACAAACCGCCTACGAGCTCTTTACGCCCAATAATTCCGGACAACGCTCGCACCCTACGTATTACCGCGGCTGCTGGCACGTAGTTAGCCGGTGCTTTTTCTGCAGGTACCGTCACTTTCGCTTCTTCCCTACTAAAAGAGGTTTACAACCCGAAGGCCGTCATCCCCCACGCGGCGTTGCTGCATCAGGCTTTCGCCCATTGTGCAATATTCCCCACTGCTGCCTCCCGTAGGAGTCTGGGCCGTGTCTCAGTCCCAGTGTGGCCGGTCACCCTCTCAGGCCGGCTACCCGTCGTCGCCTTGGTGAGCCGTTACCTCACCAACAAGCTGATAGGCCGCGAGTCCATCCCCAACCGATAAATCTTTCCACCCACAGAAGATGCCTTCATGGGTCGTATCCGGTATTAGACGCCGTTTCCAGCGCTTATCCCAGAGTCAGGGGCAGGTTACTCACGTGTTACTCACCCGTTCGCCACTAATCCACCAGGTGCAAGCACCCAGCTTCATCGTTCGACTTGCATGTGTTAAGCACGCCGCCAGCGTTCGTCCTGAGCCAGGATCAAACTCTCCGTAAAAAATTTGATGCTGACTGAAAGACTGTCAATGCTGACAATCCAATCAATCCAAAGGAATCTCAAACACCAACCAGGCAACCGAAATCGCCCAATCAATGCCGAGGTTATTTGGCATTTGACATGTGCACACTGTTGAGTTCTCAAGAACCGGACACCCCGCCCGACCCCTCCCAGGGCCGCAAACAGGGCAACTTC
>NZ_JASATX010000009.1 GCF_029952955.1 Ruicaihuangia caeni
GGACATCGTGAACGCATGTCTCAAGACATAGTGAACGCTCCGGCACGCCAGAATCAGCGGTGTCGCGAGCCCGTCTGGTCATCACCGCTGTCGTTGTCGAAGGTCGCTCCCAAGCCGAAGTCGCCCGCACCTACGGGGTTTCCACCGGATGGGTGAGCACCCTAGTGAAGCGGTGGCGTGAAGAAGGCGACACCGCCTTCCAGCCCCGATCCAAACGCCCGCACCGCAGCCCCACCGCCACGCCGCCTGAGGTGAGCGACCTCGTGCTGCGGCTGCGGTCGACCCTGTCGACGGCAGGTCTCGATGCCGGCGCGGACACGATCGCCTGGCACCTGGAACACCACCACCACGTCACGTTGTCCCGGGCGACGATCAACCGGATCCTCACCGGCGCCGGTCGAGTCATCCCCGAGCCGAAGAAGCGGCCGAAGTCCTCCTACCTGCGGTTTGCGGCGGAGCTGCCGAACGAGTGCTAGCAGTCCGACTTCACCCACTACCGGCTCACCGAGCCCGATGGCGCCCCGGGCGAGGACACCGCGATCATCACCTGGCTCGACGACCACTCCCGCTACGTCCTCCACGCCTCCGCGCACCAGACGATCACCTCGAGAATCGTCCTCGACACCTTCACCGCCGCAGCCGACCTGCACGGCTACCCCGCGTCAACACTGACCGACAACGGCCTCGTCTACACCGTCCGGCTCGCCAGCCAGCACCGCCGCGGCGGCCGCACCGCCCTCGAAGCCGAGCTGCGACGCCGCGGCATCACCCAGAAAAACGGCCGCCCCAACAGCCCCACCACGCAAGGCAAGGTTGAACGCTTCCAGCAGACGATGAAGAAATGGCTCACCGCCCAGCCCGCGCAGCCGGCGACCCTGCCCGAACTGCAGCAGCTGATCGATGCGTTCCTCCACACCTACAACCAGCACCGGCCGCACCGCTCCCTGCCGCACCAGGCAACCCCGGCCGCGGCTTACCGGGCACGACCGAAAGCGACCCCGAATCGTGACCGCAGCGCCGACACGCACGACCGGATCCGTCGCGACCGCATCGACGACTCCGGCGTCGTCACCCTCCGCCACAACGGCAACCTGCACCACATCGGCATCGGCCGAACCCACGCCCGAACCCACGTCATCCTGCTCACCCAGGACCTCGAAATCCGGGTCGTGAACGCCGCCACCGGCGAACTCCTCCGCGAGCTCACCCTCGACCCGAACCGCGACTACCAGCCCACCGGCAAACCCAAAGGACCAGCCCGACCGGCGACAGCGAAATGACAAACGCTCCGAACCCAAAATTGTGGGTTCGGAGCGTTCACGATGTCTTGAGACATCACAT